>CAWJUR010000002.1:0-2056075 GCA_963846125.1 uncultured Acidimicrobiales bacterium | reverse complement strand
CTGCGCTCCCTCCTACGCGGCGCGCAGCGACTCGTCCATGAGCTCGCGCCACAGGTCGGGCGCGTCGCCGATCTGCAAGAGGGCGAAGGTGACGGGGCGGCCGATGGCGATCGACAGGCGGCGCATCCAGTCCACTTCCTTGGCCGGGGCGATCACGTCCTCCCCCGCCACGCCGGCCGGTGCCAGCTCGAAGATCCCAGTGCCGAGATCGCCGAGGGCGGCGCCGATCCCGAACATTCGTCCTCGGCCGCGTAGGTCCCGGGGACGGGCTCGCCGTCGATGGCGCGATGGGCGATGGTGCGCGACGTCGAGAACCCGAGCGCGCCCGCCGCCACCGCCTCTCGCACGATGACGCGCATGGCTTCGATGTCGGCGGCATCGGCGGGCTCGTTGCGCGCCCCGCGCTCGCCCATGACGTAGGCCCGCACCGCGCCGTGGGCGATCTGTGTGCCCACGTCGACGGTGAAGCGACGGCGGCCGAGCGCGTCGAGATATTCGGGGAAGCTCTCCCAGTCCCACGTCATCCCCTCGGCGAGGGCGGTGCCGGGGATGTCCTCGACGCCTTCCATGAGGCCGATGAGCCAGTCGTGTTGGTCGGGACGGGCCGGCGCGAAGCCGACCCCGCAATTGCCGGTGACGAGGGTGGTCACACCGTGCCAGGCGCTGGGGGCGAGGACCTCGTCCCAGGTGGCCTGACCGTCGTAGTGGGTGTGGATGTCGACCCAACCGGGGGTGACGAGGGCACCGTCGGCGTCGATGGTGTGGCGCGCCGAGGCACCGTTGAGCGCCCCCACCGCGGTGATGCGTCCGTCGTCGACGGCGATGTCGGCGCGGCGTGCGGGTGCCCCTGTGCCGTCAACGACGGATCCCGCTCGAACCACCAGGTCGTGCACGGGCTACCCCCTTGTCAGGCCTTCATGGTGGCATCGGCCCGATCAGCCGCACAAGCTTCATGCCCGGCTGCCTGACTACCCGGCTGCCGGACTACCCCGGCGACCGGCTGCCCCGGCGAGCGGCTCCCCGGCCACCGCCCCGAACTCAGCCCGCTGCACCAAGACGGGTGGGGACGGACTGGGCGAAGTGAAAGACGTCGTCGGGGTCGTATTTGGCTTTCACCGACACCAGCCGCCCGAGGTTCGCCCCGTAGTAGGCCTGTTGCCAGTCGACGAGGGTGGGGTCGATGTAGTTCTGGTACGCCTGGCCGTCGACCGATCCCGACACCGACGAGGCGAAGTGCGCCAACCACGACCGGCCCTGCTGCGCCGCGGTCGCGCTCGCACCCGTCGCCACACTGGCCTGGATGCCGGCGATGGCGTTCCGGTGCACGAAAGCGGTGTCACCCGGCTTCACGGCGTTGATGGCGCCGCCCATGGCATCAAAGGCGACGCCACCTCCAAGATGGGGAAGTGTCTGGATGAGGTCGTGCACGGTCTGGACGAAGGTGGCGGTGCCCGCCGAGGACGGGAGCGTCGACACGTACGCGGACGACGCCACCGATCCCGAGCGGGCCAGCGCCCCGGCGGGGTTCTGGGTGGTGAGGTGGCACTGCGCCACGTCGAGGCTCTCGCAGCCGGCCTCGACGAGCATGGCGTGGAGGTACTGCTCGGGGCCGATGAACCGCGACGAGGGTTGGGCCCCCACCGCGGTGACGAGGGTGTCGACCAACGCGCCCAGCGACGCGGTCGAGCCGACGAACATCCCCGCCGTGCGGACCTCGAGCGCCCCGTTGCCGCCCGACAGGAGCTGGCAGTTGGTCCACAGCTCGTCGGGAGCGGCGTGCTGCCAGGCGAACCAGGCACCGAGCACGTCGGCCGCGGCCGACGACGGCCAGTCGAGGGTGAACAAGGCCAACGGCGGGATCGGTGCGGCGCGGAACGTGAAGGAGGTCACGACGCCGAAGTTCCCTCCGCCCCCGCCCCGGCACGCCCAGTAAAGGTCCGCGTTGGTCGACGCGTCACAGCTGAGGATGCGCCCGTCGGCGGTCACGATCTGCACCGACTCGATGGTGTCGCAGGTGAGCCCGTACTTGCGCCCCACCACCCCGACCCCGCCGCCGAGGGCCAGCCCCGAGATCCCCACCGTGGGGCACGACCCGCCGGGGACGAG
This sequence comes from uncultured Acidimicrobiales bacterium, assembly GCA_963846125.1. GTDB lineage: Bacteria > Actinomycetota > Acidimicrobiia > Acidimicrobiales > UBA8190 > Chersky-840. Next base: position 2,053,969 of record CAWJUR010000002.1, on the reverse strand, counting down.
CACGCCCGACTGTGACAATTGGTCGTAGAGGTCGACGAGGAGCGTCCCCGCCCCCACCACGGCCTGGGAGATAGGTGCGCCCGCGGCCCTGGCGACGGTCACGGTGTTCATGGGCGTGACGTCGACGACGAGACCCGGTCCCGACGAATAGCCGGCGTAGCTGTGTCCCCCGCACCGGGGTATGGGCGAGATGCCGTGCGCCCGGGCGAAGCCGATGCAGCGCTGGACGTCGGCGGGCGACGCGCAATAGGCGACCGCGTCGGGGGCGAGGGTGTCGAAGCGGGGGTCGTAGAGCAGGCGCGCCGTGGCGTAGTTCGGGCTCGAGGGCAGCACCAGGCGTCCCGACAGCGACGACGCCAGCGTCGACCACGCCGCCGCGTCCAATGCCGCGGTGGTGGACGTCGTCGCCGACGACGACGAGGTCGTCGACGACCGCGACCGCGCCCGGTGGCCTTGGTGCTCTGAGGGGAGCCCGTGCAACCGGCCAGCGCGGCCGACGCCAGGGCCGACGCCGCACTCGCCGCCACGAGCCCGCCGCCCCGCAGCACACGCGGCTGTACCGGGCGTCGGCGTCACCGCCGGACATGCGGGCGCGGTCCACGACCGGACCTTACTGACGCCCTGTCAATTGGTGTCGGACAGCTGGTCCCGGACCACGTGCTTCTGGACCTTGCCCGACGCGGTGCGGGGCAGGTCCTCCGCGAACACGAAACGCCGGGGCACCTTGAAGGCGGCGATGTGACGGCGCAGGAACGCCTCGAGGTCGGCCGCGTCCGGGACCCGACCGATGACGGGAACGACCACGGCCACCGCCGCCTCCCCCCACCGGTCGTCGGGCACGCCCAGCACCGCGGCCTGGGCGACGTCGGGATGCTCGAGCAGTGCGTTCTCGATCTCGACGGGGAAGATGTTCTCGCCCCCCGAGACGATCATCTCCTTGAGACGCCCCGTCATGCGCAGGTAGCCGCGCTCGTCCATGGTCACGAGGTCGCCGGTGCGCAGCCAGCCGCCGGGCGCGGTGGCCGCGGCGGTCTCCTCGGGCATCTCGTGGTATCCGGCCATGACGTTCGGGCCGCGCACCTCGAGCTCGCCGACCTCGCCGCGCCGGCGGGGCTCGCCGGTGTCGGGGTCGACGACGCGCGCCCCCACGCCGGGAAGCGGGACCCCCAGAGTGGCGCCCTTGTCCTGAGCGGTGTCGTCGAGACGGGTCTGGGAGATGAACCCCGACGCCTCGGTCTGGCCGAACACCACCGCGAACTGCACCCCCAGCGCGTCCTCGATGTGCCGGACGAGCTCGGCCGGCACCACCGCGCCTCCCCGCTCACCGCCCGCAACGACGACAGGTCGCGGCGGCCGAAGTCGTCGTGCCCGACGAGGGCGAGCAGCATGGTGGGCACGCCGCAGGTGAGCGTGGCCTTCTCGGTCTCGATCAGCTCGAGGACGAGCCCCGGGTCGAAGGCGGGCACCAGCACCGCTGTGGCCGACAGCTGGCATAGCTGGAACGACACCACCTGGCCGCCGACGTGGAACAGCGGCATGGTCTGGACATAGACGTCGCCGGGTCGCATCCCGAAGCGCATGGCCCCGAAGCGCGCCGCGTTGGTCATGCCCCGGTGGGTGAGCAAAGCACCCTTCGGCGACCCTGTCGTCCCCGACGTGTAGACCAGCTGGGCCACGTCGTCGGGCGCCACCGTCCGCTCCGACCCGCCACCACCGCTCGCCGCAATCGACGCAGGACTCGACGCGGGGACGCACGCGGGGACGCGGAGGAACAGAACTCGTCCCACTGGTCGAAGACCACGACGTGGCGCAACCCCGGCAGGTCGCCACGCAGCTCGGCGAGCGTCGCCACCAGATCGTGGCCCCGGTACTCGGGGACGACGAAGGCGCCCGCCGCGCCCGACTGCCCGAGCACGTGGCGGAGCTCGCCGGCCGGCAGGGCGGGGTTCACGGGCACGAGCACCACGCCGGCCAGCGCCGCCGCGTAGGTGAGGATGAGCGACTCGGGGATGCTGGTGGCGATCACGGCCACACGCTCGCCGGGCTCGAAGCGCGCCGCCAATGCCGCCGCGGCACGCTCGGCGTCGGCGAGGAGCTCGGCGTAGGTCCAACGCCGGCCGGATCGAGGTCGGGGTCGGCGGCGGCGGCTCCGGCCACGAGGGCGATGGTGTCCGGGCTGCGACGCGCCGCGTCGCGCAGGATGGATGCCACCGTGGTGTCGAGCACGGGCTCGGTGTCGTCGGCCTCCCACACCGACTCGGCTGACCCCGCCTCCACGGACGAGGTCGGCGGCACGGCCGGGCCGGACACGGTCAAGACTCCAGGTACTCGCCGAGGGTGGCGTGGAAGTGGCGGATGCGGCTTTCCTGATAGCGCGCCAGGGTGACGTCGGGTCCCGCGGCGGACTCGAGGCCGCGCTGGACACGCGCCAACGTGGCCGTGTCCTGGTCGAGGATGCGGCCCAGGTACCCGAGCTCGGGCGCGTCCGCCCACCGCTCACCCGGCGCGAGATGACGCGTGGGCGCGGCCGGCGGCCGGGGGCCCGACACCGGCATCGGCTCGAGCAACATGACGTCCATCACCGCGGCGGTGTGGTCGTCACCATGGGGCCGGAACCGATAGACGAGAGGCGTGGTGTACCCCGCCCACGGCACGAAGTTGGGGAACACGAAGTACTCGATGGCGTCGAGCGCCTCGCAATCGGTGATGGACGAGTAGTCACCCCCGGTGCGCTCGGCCAGCTGCCGACGGGTGCGCTCGGCCAGCACCTGGCGGGCACTGCCCCCGTCGGGCACCACGGCGTCGTCGTCCTGGGTGAGGAACATGGCGTCGAGGATGTCCTGCTCCCCCACCCCCGCCTCGACGTGCTCGCTGGCGATCCCGACAGGCGTGATCATGCGGTTCACGTGGCGCACCCCGGCGTAGACGTCGTACTGGGTCTGGGTGTCGCCACTGGTCTTGAGGAGCTGGGGGTGCACGGCCACGGTGTGGTAGCTCTCGATGAACGCCTCGAGGGCCACCTTCCAGTTGCAGGGGACCACGCGCACGACGTGCGCGCTGAGGTAGCGGTCGCCGAGGTCCCAAGACGCGAAGTGCTCGGGAAGGATCTCGAGGTATTCCTCCAGGCTCGACGCGCCAGCGCCAGCGCCAGCGCCGGAGCTGGAGCTGGAGCCGGAGCCGGCATTGACGAACACGAAGCCGCCCCAGGTCCCGACGCGCGCCTCGGGCAGGCAAAACGACGAGGCGTCGACGTGGGGGAAGTCCCACGGGCACGGCATGCCCGCGAAGGTGCCGTCGAGGTTCCAGGTGAAGCCGTGGAAGGGACAGCGCAGCTCGGTGACGGAACCGGGCTGGGTGCGCAGACGCGTGCCCCGGTGCAGACAGGAATTGTGAAAGGCACGGACCAGATCGGGGGCGCTGCGCACCACCACGAGCGACATCCCGGGCGCGTCGTAGACGATGCTGTCACCGACGGCGGGGATCTGCTCCTGGCGACACGCCATCTGCCACACGCGCCCCCACACCTTGTCGACCTCGAGCTCGTGCACGGCGCGGCTCGTGTAGCGGGTGCGCGGCACCGACGACGTGCCCGGAGCAGCGTCGCCCACGGCCCGCAGCACGGCGGGGACGGGGCGGGTGTCGTGGTCGAGCAGTTCCTGCATGAGGCGCGCCCCGTGGCGGGGCTCGGCCGTGGTCACCGGTCCCCCGCCGCGGCCTCGCCGGCGCGGAAGCCGAACACGAGCGCGGGCCCGAGGGTGGCGCCGCCCGCGGCCGTGGCCGTGCCGAACGGGCTCGCCGCGGCGTTGCCCGCCGCGTACAGACCGGGCACGGGGACACCACCCGACGACACCACCCGGCCAAAGGCGTCGGTGCGCGGCCCACCCTTGGTCCCCATGCAGCCGAGATGGACCTCGAGGGCGTAGAAGGGGGCCTCGCACAACGGTGCCAACGTCGGGTGTGAGGCGTTGCGGTCTCCGATCCAACGGTCATAAGGAAAGGAGCCCCGCCCGAAGTCGGGGTCCGAGCCCGCCGCGGCACCGGCGTTGAACCGCGTCACCGTCTCCGGCAATGCGCCCGGCGTCGTGCCGATCGTCTCGCCCAGCGCGTCGAGGTCTTCGGCGCGCGCCAACCACGGCCGGGTCGGGCGTCCCGGGCTCGAGGGGGCCCACCGCGTACCGCCGCCGGTAGGCGGCGTCGAACAGCAACCAGAACGGGCCGGCACCTGTGTTCGCGTCAGAGCGGGTGGCTCGCATGGCCCGGCCCACGTCGCCGTAGTTCTGGGCCTCGTCGACGAAACGCCGGCCCGTGCCGTCCACCATGATCGCCCCCGGTTGGGCGCGCTCGCCGTGGAGGGGGCGGTAGTGCGCCACGCCGTCGATCGCTTCGCCGGGCACGTGCAGGGCGGGCATCCACCAACCCTCCGACGTGTTCGCCACCACCGAGTCGACTGCCATCACCATGCGCAGGCCGTCGCCACGGCACCCCCCCGGCCCCATAGGGGCGATGGGAGGTCCCGGCAGGAAGCGCTTCGCCAGCGCGGCGTCGTGTTGGAAGCCGCCTGTGGCGAGCACGACGCGACCGGGCACGAGCTCCCCGTCGACCACGACGCCGACGACCCGGTCGTCGATGACCTCGAGGGCGGTGGCGCGCGCCGAGGTGCGGATGAGAACCCCGGCGCCGACGAGCCCGGTGAGCAGCCCGCCCACCAGGGCCCGTCCCCGGACGTGGCCGCGCAGGACCACCCCGTCGTTGGCGGGCGTACCGGCCTGTTCGGTGACATGCGCGCCCGTCGGAGCGGTGCCATGCGCGCCCGTCGGCGCGGTGGCGGGTGACGGCTGGTCGAAGGCGGCCTGGACGCGCCCCTCGACATCGGCGCCCAGGCACAGCGGCCGGGGCCACATCGACCGGCCCCCCGTCACGGCCCCGGGGAGCTCGCCGCGGTAGTCGGGCCAGTGCTCGAGGATCTCCCACTCGATGGGCGTGCGCTGCTCGATGGCGTCGGCCACGCGGGCCGTGTCGGACACGAAGGCTGCGACCAGATCGAGGTCGACTTCACCACCGCCGGCCGCACCCACGTAGGCGAGGGCGTCCTCGGCGCTGTCCTGTATGGCGTTGCTGCGGCCGTGGCGGCCGTGGCGGCCGTGGCGGCCGTGGCGGCCGTGCCCCGGCATCCACACCACGCCACCGGACATGGCCGTGGTGCCGCCGACCCGGGGCGCCCCTTCCAGGACGACGACGTCCGCGCCGGCACCGGACGCGGCCAGGGCGGCGGCCAAACCGGCCGCCCCGGACCCCACGACGACGACCGATTCGGTGTCGGGCACGGGCCCAGGGTACGTCCCCACTCCCGGCTACGACGGTGTCGTGGCACCGTCGGGGCGCTGTCGGGGCACCGTCGGGGCGCTGTCGGGTATCGCCGGCTGGGGCGGCCTCCTACGATCGGGCCATGGCACTGCCTCCCCCGTCACCCACGTCCACCGCGCTCGTCACCGGCGCATCGTCGGGCATCGGCGCCGATCTGGCCCGGGAATTGGCCCGGCGCGGCCACGGCGTCACCCTCGTGGCCCGGCGCGAGGCGCGTCTCGCCGACCTCGCCGCCGAGCTCCACAAGGCCTATGGCGTCCGCAGCGAAGTGGTGGCGCTCGACCTCACCGACGCCGAGGCGCGCGCCGGGTTGCCGCGCACCCTGGCGGAGCGGGGACTGACCGTCGACGTGCTCGTGAACAACGCCGGGTTCAGCACCACGGGCCCCGTGCACCGCAGCGACCGGCTGCGCGAGCTGGCCATGATCCGCACCGACGTCGAAGCCGTCGTCGACCTGTGCTCCATCTTCGTGCCCGGGATGGTGGAGCGCGGCCGCGGGGCCGTGTTGAACGTGGCGTCCACGGCCGCCTTCCAACCCCTCCCCGGCCAGGCCGGCTACGGCGCGTCGAAGGCCTTCGTCCTCTCCTACAGCCGGGCCGTGCGCGCCGAACTGCGCGGTACGGGCGTCACGCTCACCGCGCTGTGCCCGGGACCGGTGAAGACCGAGTTCGCGGAGTCGGCGGGCTTCACCGAGGAGGAATCCGAGAATTCACTCCCGAAGATCATGTGGCTGGCCGCCGCCGAGGTGGCCCGCCTCGCCGTCCTGGGCATGGAGCAGGGCAAGGGTGTGGTGATCCCCGGCTTCGCCAACCGCGTGGGTGCCGGCTTCGCCCGCAGCGCACCCCAACAGGTCCTGGCCGCCTTCCTGGCCCGCCAGCACCCGGCGCTCAAGTAGCCGAAGCCGGGCGGGTGTCCGTCGTTCCCGTGGTCGATCCGATCGTCCCCCTTGTGGTGGATCAGATAGTTCCTCCCGTGGTCGGTCCGGTCGTCCCCCCCGTGGTCGTCATCGTCACGGGCCCTCCGGGCTCGGGAAAATCCACCGCGGCCCGTCTCCTGGCGCAGCGCTTCGACCGCGCCTGCTGCCTCGAGACTGATTGGTTCTACACGACGATCGTCAAGGGTTTCGTGCCGCCCTGGAAGCCCGAGGCCGATGCCCAGAACGGCGCGGTGTTGGATGCGGTGGCCCAGTCGGCGGCCGTGCTGGCCGTGGCGGGTTACATCGTGGTGGTCGACGGCGTGATCGGGCCCTGGCACCTCGGTCTCGTCGCCGGGCCGCTGGCACGCCGCGGCATCGAGACCCACTACGTGGTCCTGCGGCCCGAGCTCGAGGTCACTCTGGCGCGGGTCAGGTCGAGGACCCGCCACGAACACCGCTCAGGGCAGCTCGCCGCCGCCTTCATCGACGAGGCGCCCGCCGCGCAGATGTGGGAGCAGTTCTCGGACCTCGGCGCTCTCGAACGCCACGTCGTCGACAACGGGCAACTGGACGCGGCGCACACCGCCGCTCTCGTATGGTCCAGGTTCTCCGACGCAGTCGACCGGTTGGAGCCGACCAAGGAGACCCATTGAACGGGACCCCATGAAAGGGACCCCATGAAAGGGGCCCCATGAAACGGACCGCGTGAACGGGGACGTCGTAAGGGTGGAGAGGCTCGTCCACGCGCCGGCGGAGGCGATCTTCGCCCTCGTGGCCGACCCCGGCCGCCACCGCGACATCGACGGCTCGGGCGCCGTCCGGCGCGCCCGGGCGGGCGCGCCGGGCCGGCTGGCGCTGGATTCGAAGTTCGGCATGTCGATGCGGATGGGGATCCCGTATCTGATGGTGAGCACCGTCATCGAGTTCGAGGACAACCGCCGCATCGCGTGGCAGACGAGACCGCCCGGACCGATCGGCCTCGTAGCGGCCGGACGGATCTGGCGCTACGAGCTCGAGCCCGTCGAGGGCGGGACGCTCGTCAAGGAGTCCTGGGACGTGTCCAAGGACATGCAGCGCTGGTTCTTGAAAATGGGCGGGTTGCCCGAGGCGACCCGGAAGAACATGGAGAAGACCCTGGCCCGCATCGAGGAGCTCACGGCGGTCACCTGAGCCGGTGGCTGCCGGTGGCTTCAGTCGCCCGCCATCGGGGGGGGCGGATCAGCCGAAGTCGGCTTCGAACGCCGCCAGGGCATTCGGGAAACTGCCATCGGTGATGTCGTCCTGCTGGCCGTCATCGACCGTGAAGATGTTGGTCCACGCCACGTCGTGCGACGAGATCCACGACGCGAACTGGTTCACGAAGTAGGGGTCGTCCCCCAGGCCGTGGCCGTCGTTGCGGATGGCCACCCCCCACTCGGGAAAGACGATGGGCTTGCCGTGCGCGGCCGCGAACGAGGCCAGCCAATTGAGCCCCCACGTCGCCGACAGCTGCCCCGCCCAGGCATTCGCCGGGGTCAGGGGCTGCACCCACGACTCGTCGTAGAGATCGGTGCCGATGAAGTCCACATAGGAGTTGCCCGGATAGGCGAGGCTGGCGTTGTAGGCCCGGCCGTGCGAGTTCCCGCCGTTGGGGTTCCACACGAACTTGAACGACTGGCCCGGCACCGAGCGCATGGCGTGCACGATGTTCTGGAAGTAGAGCTCGTACTGGACCGCGCCCCGGGCGTTGTGGACGCTCCACTTGAACCACGTGCCGTTGAACTCCCACCCGAGCCGCAGGTAGGCACCACCCTCTCCGGCGTTGACGAGATTGTGGGCCAGCGTGACGAAGTACGAGTTGTAGAAGCCGCGAGCGCCTTTGGACAACGAGCTCCGGGCGTGCTTGGGGAGCATGGGCACCCCCAGCACGAGCTGGTAGCCCGACGAGCTCCACGCCCCGACCCCCGAGGCACTGTCCAAGACCGACCACGTCGAGGACCCGTTGAGGAAGTCCGACGCCAAGCTCATGTGGGTGCCGGTGGTGGAAGCGAAGTCGGCGACGCCGCCGGGATTGTCGGCACCGGAGTAGTCCCCGAGCGGAATCGAGCGCGCCGACAGGGCGGACGCCCCCACCGACGACCCGACCAGCACCACGAGAAGGGCGGCCACGAACCACACCGACCGTGTCACTCCCCAGCGCATCCTCGCCCCCTACCTCGGACGGCACCACGCACCACGCACCTCGCCCGGAGGCGGCGCCGACCCGACCCCGGGAATCCTATCGAAGCCCAAGCGTTTCGGGGCTGGCGCGCCGGGCCTGCCGTTGGGGGCGGCCAGGGCTAGCGTTGCGCCATGGCAAGGATCGAATTTCCCGAGCGGGGCTACGGCGAGCACGTGGACTGGGCGCTGATGCGCCCCAAGATGGCAGCGGGCATGGGGGCGCTGTCCGAGGCCGTCTACACCAACAGCACATTGCCCGTCCGAGAGCGCGAGTCGGCCCGCTGGACGATCGCCCTGATCAACGACTGTGCGGTGTGCCAGGACACCCGGGCCCGCGACGGCCAGGCCGCCGGGGTCGACGAGGGTTTCTACGGCGAGGTCGCCAACTGGCGCACGAGCGAGGCGCTCAGCGACAGAGAGCGCCTGGCCGCGGAGTTCGCCCAGCACTTCGCGCTCGACCACCTGAACATGGGCGACGAGCTGTGGGCGCGCCTGCGGGCTGCGTTCTCCGACGAGGAGCTCGCCGACCTCACGATGTGCTGCGGGATGATGCTCGGCCTGGGGCGGACCCTGGCCGTGCTCGGGGTGCGCGCCCCCGACGAGCGCATCCTGGTCTGAGCCTGGCGGGCCGTCCCGCGGGACCCCGGCTCCTTGGGCCCGTTCCGTAGGCCCGTTCCGCCGGGCCCCCGTTGGGCCCGATGTAGCCCGATGGAGTGGGTCAGAAGTGCCCGAGCACGGGGTGGGGCCGGTACGGCTCCTCGAGCGATTTCATCTCGTCGGAGCTGAGCTCCAGCTTCTCCGCCGCCAGGGCGTCGGTGAGATGGCCCGGCTTGGTCGATCCCACGATGGGCGCCGTCACCCCGGGACGGTGCAGCAACCACGCCAGGGCGACCTGGGCCGGGGGCACGTCGCGCTTGGCCGCCACCTCGGCGACGCGCTCGACGACGTCGAAGTCCGACGGCTGGCCGTAGAGGTAGTCGGTGAAGGGGTCGGTGCCCGACCGCGTCGTGCGCCGCTCGTCGCCGCGGCCGCGGTTGCCGGTGAGCACGCCGCGCGCCAACGGGCTCCATGGGATGACCCCGATGCCCTGGTCGATGCACAGCGGGATCATCTCGCGCTCCTCCTCGCGGTAGATCAGGTTGTAGTGCGGCTGCATGGACACGAAGCGGGTCCAGCCGTTGCGCTCGGCCACGTGCTGGGCCTGGGCGAACTGCCACGAGAACATGCTGCTGGCCCCGATGTAGCGCGCCTTGCCGGCCCGCACGACGTCGTGCAGCGCGCCCATGGTCTCCTCGATGGGCGTGCGGGGGTCCCAGCGGTGGATCTGGTAGAGGTCGACGTAATCCATCCCGAGCCGGCGCAGCGACGCGTCGATGCCGGACAGGATGTGCTTGCGCGACAACCCTCCCCCGTTCTCCCCCGGTGTCACGGGCATGAACACCTTGGTGGCGATGACCATCTCGTCCCGGGTGAGCATCTTGCCCACCAGCCGCCCCGTGGCCACCTCACTGGCCCCCCCGGAGTACGTGTCGGCGGTGTCGAAGAAGGTGACGCCTCCCTCGACGGCAGCGCGCACGATCGGCTCGGCGCTGTCCTCGTCGAGCACCCATTCTCGTTCGCTGTCGTTGCCGAAGCTCATCATCCCGAGACAGATGCGAGACACCCGCAAGCCGGTCTTGCCCAGGTTCACGTACTCCATGGATCCCTCACAGTTCTGTATCGCACCGTTCTGCCCGTGCTCACCGTTCTGCCCGTGCTCACCGCTCTGCCGTTCTCACCGTTCTGCGGCCGGCCATCGGGGTCGATACGGTCGGAGACAACACCTTACGCGGATGGCCGAGCCAGTCAGAAGCGGGCCGTGGGTCAGTTCGCTCGCAGGTCGCGCCTCTCCACCTCGATCCGACGCCGACCACACATGCAACTGCGCCAGTGGCGTTCGTCAGGGGCGATGCGGAATTCGGATGGCGCCTGCCCAAGGACAAAGGTCGTCCCCCCCGAACGCTGCAGGGGGTGGCGGCGCAGGGCGCAGACGACCGGATGGCTGCGTCGCCGCCGGTGGCGCAACGCCCTTCGTCGCTCCCGGACATGCCGGCGCTTGAACCGACGCCCCCGCCGCACCGCGGTCTCGAGGTCCACCATCGGCCCAAAGGCTATGCGGACCACAGCCGTGTCGTGGCTAGCTCCGCGCCCGCGCTCAGAGCCCGGAGCTTCTCCCACACCACCGACGGGGCGATGTCGCCGATACCCGCCGAGGTGTCGAAGCCACAGTCGGTGCCGGCGATGACCCGTCGGGGGTCGCCCACGGCCTCGGCCACCCGCACCACGCGGTCGGCGACGACGTCGGGATGCTCGACGTAGTTGCTGGTGGTGTCGATGACACCGGCTACCAGAAGCATGCCCTCGGGCAGCCGCTGGCGTTCGAAGCACCGGTACTCGTGGGCGTGGCGCGGGTTGGCCATCGACACCACCAACGCACCCACCTTGGCCTCGTAGAGCCGAGGGAGGATCTCCTCCAGAGCGACGTCGAGGGTGTGTGGGCCCTCGTAGTTGCCCCAGCACACGTGCAGGCGCACGCGGCCCGGATCGATCCCGCGCAGCGCGCCGTTGATGGCGCCGATGACCAGCTCCACCCACTCGAGGAAATCGGCCAGGGGCCGCGCCGCGAACAGCGTGTGGCGCTCGAGGGCGAGATCCGGGGCGTCGATCTGGAGCAAAAGGCCCCGCTCGACGATGGCGTGGTATTCGGACCGCAGCGCCTCGGCTACGGCCAGCACGTAGTGCTCCATCGAGGGGTAGTGCCGGTTCTCCATGGCCGAGGCCACGATGCCCGGCGACGCCGCCGTCATGAAGGTCTCGGCGAAGGGCGCCCCGGCGACGAGCGCGCACTCGGCGTCGACCTCGCTGGTGTCGCGGTAGGTGACCGCCGCCACCGCAGCGGGGGCGGCCATGAGGTTCACCTGACGGCGCAGATGGCGGGGCACGACGAGGTCCAAGAAGTCCGGATGGTCGAGCAGGTCGCGCATGAGGGCGCGCTGGCTCGTACCGCCGAACCCGGTCATGCGGTGTTGGACGTAGGTCACGAAGCTCTCGCGCGCCTGCTCGCCGTCGTTGCCGATGTCGATCCCGGCTTGGACCTGCGCGGCGACGACCGCGGCGGTGGCGGCGGCGACTTCTCGTTGCAGCTCGACGATGTCGACGTCCTCGCCCCGGCTCCTTTTCCCGTGGAGCTCGGCGAGGGCGCGGGGCCGGGGCAGGCTCCCGGCGTGGGTGGTGAGGATTCGATTCTCACTGCGGAGCAACGGTCGACCTTTCTCGCTCTTCTCGGTAACTCGGTGTCTCGTTGTCCGGTTGGCTGGTTATCTGGCCGGGATGCCGACGAGCTCGATGCGGATGCCGTCGGGGTCGTACACACAGGCCATGGACACCGACCCCGTCGGCGCGGGCTGCTCGATCCGGCGCCCGGGGCCGAAGCCGAGCCCGGCGAGGCGGGTGAGGACCTCGTCGACGTCGACGTAGAACGACAACAGGAAGAAGCCGGGGCCCGCCGGCAACGGCCCGGCCGCGGCTGAGGGAGGGGCGGTCGTCACCGGGGCCGTGTCAGGGGCGGTCACAGGAGCGGCGGCCCCTTCGAAGGTCACGAGCTCGACGACACCGGCGTCGGCATGGGCCGGGTCACCGAGGAAGATGGAGCGCAACGTGGAGGACGGAGCGTCGAAGAGCGTCGGCCAGTCGCCCTCGAAGACGTGGTCCATGAGGACCTCGAGGCCGATGCCGTCGCGGTAGAAGCAGAGGCTGGCGTCCATGTCGCGGACATGAATGGCGCTGTGGTGGACGCGCCCCGCCGTCACTTGCCCATGCTCTCGGCCGGGTCGATCGGGCTCCACAACGACACCCCGCCGTCGGCGGCGAGCACCTGTCCGGTCACCCAGTCCAATTCGAGCAGAGCCCTGATGGCACGGGCCACCCCGTCGGGGGTCCCGACGTCCCCCAGAGCGGCGCGCTCGGCCACCCGTTCGCGATAGCCGCGCAGGCGCTTGGTCGAGGCGAACATCGGGGTGTCGGTCGTCCCCGGGGCCACCGCGTTGACCCGGATCCCGAAGGGCCCGAGCTCACGAGCCGCCACCCGGACGAGCTCGGCCACGCCGGCCTTGGACACGCTGTAGTGGCCCATCATGCGATCGGCCAGGAATCCCGAGATCGAGCTCACCGCGACGATGGCCCCACCCCGGCCTCCGCTCACCATGGCCTTGCCCACTTCGCGCAGACAAAAGAAAGTGCCCCGCAGGTTGATGCCGAGCACCCGGTCCCACTCGGCGCTCGACAGGTCGACGAGCGCCCCGAAACCTCCCACGCCGGCGTTGAGCACGGCCACGTCGATCCCGCCGAAGGCGTCGTGCACCTGCCCCACGGCGCCGACGACCTCGTCTTCGACCGAGATGTCACAGCGCATGAACAGCTCGGCCGTCCCTGAGCCCTGCTGGATGTCGAGCACAGCCACGCGGGCCCCCGCGGCGCGCAGCAGCTCCACCGTGGCCGCGCCGATCCCGCTCGCCCCACCGGTGACGATGGCCGACGCGCCTGCGAGCTCCACTACCCCTCCCTCGGTCTTCAGTCCGGTCCGACAGGTCCGACGAGGAAGCCTTCCACCTCGGCGGCGACCTCGGGTCGCTCGAGGGGAAGGCAGTGGCCGGCACCGGGTACTTCGAGCAATCGCGCCCCGGGTACCGAGCCGACCCACGTCCGGGCGGCCTCGGGGGGGACGAGCAAGTCGTGCTCGCCGCGCAGGACGAGAATGGGCACCTGGACGCGCCCCAGACGCTCGGTGAGCTTGCGGCTCTGGAAGTGCGGGGCTTTCCAACCCAACCGCGCTGCCCCGGCCAGGCCTCCGAACCACAGCAACTGCTGCTCGGTGGTCATGACGTCGGGAAGCACGTCCAAGGCCACGGGCCCCTCCGGATCCGCGAAGAGAAGGTGCCGGGCCTCCCCCGCGCCACCGATGCCGCGGGGCGCCACGGCCCCGAAGAACGGGGGGACCTCGATGCCGCGCACGTGGACACCGAGCGGGCCGATCAGCACCAGGCGCCGGATCAGCTCTGGTCGGCGCAGCGCCAGCTCAGCAGCGAACCATCCCCCCAGGCTGTGCGCGACGACGTCGACGTTGGATAGCCCGAGGGCGTCGCACAGATCGGCGAGGTGCCACACGTAGTCCTCGACGTCGTCGAAGTCCTCGAGCCCCGCGCTGGCGCTGTACCCCGGCAGGGCGGGGGCGATGACATCGAAGCTCGCCGCCAGCCGGGCCAGGAACGGCGTCCACTGCTCGCCCGCATACGCAGCGTGGACGTCGCACAACCCGTGGAGGTACACCACGACAGGCCCGGCACCGCCGCGCAGCAGCGCGACGTCGCGCCCCGAGACGGTCAGCGTGGTGCGAGTGGGGTCGATGGCCCGGCCAGTGGCCCGCTCGGTGCCCCGCGCGACGCCGGCGTCGGCACGCCCGTCGAGGGCCGTCACACGCACCCCTTGGCAGCGAAGTGCTTGTCGGCGTGCTCGCGCACGTAGGGCACGACCTCGGTGGCGTAGAGGTGCGTCGAGCGCGCCGTGAGGTCGGCGGGGAGCGACCCGAATTGCAACAGCGCCAGGACGGTGCCGAGCCCGAGCTCGTTCACGTAGGTGAGCAGGCGCTCCCGAACCGTGGCCGGGCTGCCGATCAACGGCGAGCGCTTCCAGACCGCGGCGGCGGCATCGGTGGGGCGCGGGCCCTGGACCATCCCCCGCAGATCGGCCAGGAACTGCACGAGGGCGGGCGGGTCGATGTACCCGGGCGGCATCCACACCTTGCCCGGCCCGACGAAGCCGGCGGCCAGGGTGCCCTGGAAGTAGGCGAGATGGGGGGCGGCCTCCTCGACGGCCTGCTCGTCGGTCTCGGCCACGTACACCGTGGTGAGCCAGCCCAGCAGCTCGGGATCGAAGCTGCGTCCCGACGCGGCGACGGCGTCGTGATAGGCGACGGCCTGGCGGGCGAAGGTCTCGGGCGGCGCGTAGTACGCCACGCCCATGTAACCGAAGCCGCGCTCGACGCAGTACGTGATGGTGCTCGGCGAGCCCAGCCCCGGGATCCACACCGGCGGGTGGGGCTGCTGCAAAGGGCGGGGCCAGGGGTTCACATAGGGCAATTGGTAGAACTCCCCGTCGAAGGCGAAGGGGCCGGGCCGCGTCCAGGCCTGGATGACGAGGTCCACGGCTTCTCGAAAGCGCGGCCAGCGCGTCGGTCGGGTTCACGTTGGTCGAGTAGTACTCCGGCCCTCCCCCCACCACGAGGCCGGCGATGAGGCGCCCACCGCTCATCACGTCGAGCATGGCCATCTCCTCGGCCACCCGCGTGGGCGGGTTGTAGAGGGGCAGCGCGTTGCCGAGGACGCAGATTTTGACCCTGGAGGTCTCCCGGGTTAGCGCGGCCGCCACCAGGTTCGGTGACGGCATCAGCCCGTAGGCGTTCTGGTGGTGCTCGTTGACGACGACACCGTCGAGGCCGAGCTCTTCGGCCACCACGAGCTCGGAGATATAGCGGTCGTAGAGCTCCTTGCCCCGGGCCGGGTCGTAGTTGGCGTTCGACAGCGTCACCCACGCCGCCTCGTGGGCCGCCAGGAACTCCCGGGGCGGCGCCAGGTGGGGCCACGGCATGAGATGGAACGAGAAGAAATTCACCCGCCGCTCATCCGCCGCCCACCGCGACCTGCGGAGCCGGCGCCTCGAGGTTGGGCTCGGTCGTCTCCCGGTGCCCAGCGGCGGTGCCGCGCAGAGGAGCGTCTTTCAACAAAAGGGCACAAACAAAGGCCAGCGCGGCGAGGGGGACCCCCACCATGAACACGACATGCAGCGAGCGCACGAAGGAGTCGACGACGCCGGCACGCACCGCCGGGTGCAGGGCCCGCAACTGGTCGGGCGTGATCGTAAAGGACTGCGAGAGGTTCAGCCCACTGTGGGCCGGGACCAGGCGGGGCAGCCAGAAGCCGAGGCGGCTCACGAGCACCGTCCCGAGCAGCGCGGTGCCGCAGGCGGCGCCGATGTTGCGGAAGAAGCTCACCGCCGAGGTGGAGCTACCCAGGTCGCGGCGCTCCACGGCGTTCTGCACCGCCACGACGACGATCTGCAGGGTCATTCCCATGCCGACGCCGAAGACCACCATGTAGAGGCTGGCCACACCCAACGAGGTGTGGTTCCCGAGATGGGTGAAGAGCCACATCCCCACGGTCATGAGCGCGGTCCCGATCACGGGATAGACCTTGTAACGGCCGAAGCGCGTCACCAGCTGTCCGGAGATGATCGACGTCGTGAGCATCCCGCCCATGAGCGGTAGGAGAAGCACACCCGAGCGCGTGGCCGACTCGCCGTCGACGAGCTGGAGATAGACGGGGATGTAAATGATGGCCGCGAACATCGTGGCCGTCACGAAGAACGTCATCCCCAGCCCGGACCGAACGATCGAGTTGGCGAACACCCGGGGCGGGAAGATCGGCTCGCGGGCTCTGCGCTCCCACCACACCACCGCCGCGATCATCGCCAACGACAAGACGACGAGACCGACAACCACCGGCGATGCCCACACGTAGGTTCTTCCCCCCCACACCGTCACGAGGATCAAAGGAGTCACCGCGGCCACCATCAGCCCGGTACCGGTGTAGTCGATGGACTGCACCGTGCGGGTGGGCAGCGGCAGGCGCAGCACCGCGCTGGTGATGAACAGGGCCAGGATCCCGACCGGAATGTTGATGTAGAAGATCCAGCGCCACGTGAGGTGGTCGGTGAGGAACCCGCCCGCCAGGGGGCCACCGATGCTGGCCAGGGCGAAGACGCCGCCGAAGTAGCCCTGGTACCGGCCGCGTTCTCTCGGGCTCACGATGTCGCCCACGATCGCCATGGCCAGAGCCATGAGCCCGCCCCGCCCAGGCCCTGGAGGGCCCGGAACGCGATGAGCTGGTCCATGTTGCGGCTGAGGCCCGACAGCGCCGAGCCGATCAGGAAGATGACGATGGCGATCTGGAAGATCTTCTTGCGCCCGTGGAGGTCGGAGATCTTGCCGTACAGCGGTGTCGACAAGGTGGTGGTGAGCAGGTACGCCGTCACCACCCACGACAGATGGTTGAGCCCGTGCAGATCGCCCACGATCGTGGGGAGTGCGGTCGCCACGATGGTCTGGTCGAGCGCGGCCAGGAGCATGCCCAACATGAGACCGCTCAGGACGATCAGGACCTGGCGATGTGTGAGCCCTCCACCGGTCTGGTCCTCGGGGATCGCAGTGCGGGTCTCGGACATGACCCGGTCGAGGCTAATCCCGCGCCAATCGGCCCCGGACAAGCCGGATCAGGTGCCGAGCGAACCGAACAGGTCCCCCATGGCCTCGACCCGGGCCAGCACGTCGTGCGGGGTGAACGCCAGGAGCTTTTCCCCACCTCGCTCGGCCCCCTCTTCGACTTCGCTCCACGTGAGTGGGGTCGACACCGACGGATGGTCGAGGGCCCGCAGCGAATAGGGCGACACGGTCGTCTTGGCGCCGCTGTTCTGACTCCAGTCGATGAACACCCGGCCCTCCCGCAGCGACTTCGCCATGCGGGAGACGGCGAGGTCGGGGTCGGATTGCTCGAGCTCCTCGGCCAGCTCGTGCGCGTAGGTGCTCGTGCGCTCCTCGGCCCAGCGTTTGGACGCCACACTGGCGTAGAGCTGCATGCCCTTGGACCCGCTGGTCTTCGGAACGAGCTCGATGTTGTCCTGGCTGGCGCGGTCCCGCAGCAGCAGGGCGATCCGACAGCACTCCGAGATGGTGGCGGGCAGTCCCGGGTCGAGATCGAAGACGAGCAGATCGGGCGAACGAGGCTGGTCCTTCGGTCCCGTGCGCCACATGGGCGTGTGGAACTCGACCGAGGCCAGGTTCACCAACCACATCAACGTGGCGAGGCCGTCCACGATCACGAATTGCGTGGTGTCGCGTTCGTTGGCCTTGGCCGACGCTTTTCCCCAACGATCGGTGCCCTTGCGGGGCATGGTCACGGTCTTGATCCAGTCGGGCGCGTGTTTGGGAACGTTCTTCTCGATGAAGCCCTTGTGCTCGACGCCCTGGGGGAACCGCTTCACCGTCACCGGCCGTCGGGTCAGGTGGGGGAGCATGACCGGCGCCACCTTGGCGTAGTAGTCGAGCATGTCGCCCTTGGTGAACCCCGTCGGGAAGAGCGGCTTGTCCAGGTTGGAGAGCTGGAGCTCGTGGTCCCCGACACTGACGGTCACGCGTTGGTTGTCAGGACTCACGGCGGACCTCCTGGGGGGACTTGTCGTCGCGCAGGCCACGCCACGCGGGGTGACGCAGGCGGCCGTCGTTGGTCCACTCGCCGAAGCTCACCTCGCCCACGAGGGTGGGCTCGACCCAGGTGGCGACGTTCTCGTAGCGACGGGGAACCGGGGTGACGAAGGGACTGCGCGCTGTTCGTCGGGGACCCAGCCTCTGGGCCAGGTCGTCGAGGATCGAGACACTGAAACCGGTGCCGACCTGGCCGATGTACTGCAGGCCCCCCTCGGCGGGGATGCCGAGCAGAAGCGATCCCAGCCGACCCGTCCGATTGCCTTCGCCGGGGGTCCAGCCCCCCACGATCACCTCCTGGGTGCGCAGGTTCTTCACCTTCGTCCAGGTCGGGGAGCGCTTGCCCGGCAGGTAGGGCGAGTCGAGGCGCTTGGCCAGGACGCCCTCGAGCCCCTGGACCTTGCTGGCTTGCAGGACGTCGGCACCGGGGCCGGCGAATCGAGGGCTCAACGTCCAGTGGGCGGGCTTGGTGGCGAGGAGCCCGAGTTCCTCGAGTCGCCGGCGCCGCTCGACATAGGGAAGGGCGAGTAGTGAGGTGCCGTCGAGGTAGAGGACATCGAAAAGGACGTAGACGATGGGCTGCTCCGCGGCCAGCGCGGCCGCCTTGTGGTCGTCCGACGCGTGGATGCGCGGCTGGAGCAGTTGAAAGCTCGGCCGCCCGGCGTCGTCGAACGCCACGATCTCCCCGTCGAGGACGACGCGCCGCGAGCCCAGTTGCTCGCCCAGGGCGCGCAGCTCGGGGAAGGAATGGGTGAGGTCGTTGCCGTTGCGGGACTCGATGCGGATGCGGCCGCCGTCGACAGTCGACATGGCGCGGATGCCGTCCCACTTGAACTCGTAGGCCCAGGCGTCGTCGTCCTTGGGCTTGGGCAATTCCCCCAACGTGGCGAGCATGGGCCGGAGGTCGCGCGGCAGGGGCTCGTAGCCTTCGGGGTCGTCGTCCATGCGGTGCACCATCCACGACCGGCCACCGCCCCCACCGCCCCTACCGCCGCTCTTGCTCTGTCCCTTGCCGTCCGTGGCGAACAGCACGTACGTTCCCTGCGTCCGCTCGCCGTGGAGCACGACCATGACCTCACGATCGGACCACTTCAGCTCGTCGTAGGTGCCGTGATCCCACACGATCACGTCACCACCGCCGTATTCACCCCGTGGGATCTGCCCCGCGAACGACGCGTACTCCATGGGGTGGTCCTCGGTGTGCACGGCGAGGTGGTTGGTCTTCTTGTCCACCGGCAGCCCTTTGGGGACGGCCCAGCTCACCAGGACGCCGTCGCGCTCGAGCCGGA
Organism: uncultured Acidimicrobiales bacterium; assembly: GCA_963846125.1. Classification (GTDB taxonomy): domain Bacteria; phylum Actinomycetota; class Acidimicrobiia; order Acidimicrobiales; family UBA8190; genus Chersky-840. The sequence continues at coordinate 2,034,852 of CAWJUR010000002.1, read as the reverse complement.
AGTCCCAGTGCAGGGCGCGGGCGTGGTGCTCCTGGATCACGAAGATCCGCGCCGGCCCCGCCGCCGGGCGACCGCCTCGTGCGCCCGACCGCTTTCGAGCCGACGGGACCGGCTCGGGCGTGATGGAGGGATCTCGTCGCCGCCGGTAGTCAGCGAGCTTGTCCTTGTCCCCCGCCGCCGCTTTCTTGGCCGCCGCCGCCTTCTTGGCAGGCACAGCTTTCTTGGCAGGCACAGCTTTCTTGGCAGGCACAGCCTTCTTGGCAGGCACAGCTTTCTTGGACGCGGAAGGCCTTTTGGGTTTCGGGGCCGCGTCGGTCGTGGAGGCGGCGTTGGCCTTGCGGGCCGCCTTGGCTCTGGGGTTGGCGCCGGTCTTCGGCGGGCCCGCTGACCGGGCAGGCCGGGCGGGCCGGGCGGGCCGGGCGGGCCGGGCGGGCCGGGATGGAGTCACCGGGCACCCTCGCGCTGCGTGGGGCCCGGGCCGATGTCGACGACTCGAGACGTCGCCGGCGTGCCGGTGCTCCTCAGCAGGTGAGGGCGACCGGCAGCGTGCGCCTCGCGCTCGTCGAGGAACGCCCACCATGCCGCCGCCGCCGCCGATGCGGCGTCGCGGACCTCGTCCGGGTCGATGGCGATGCCGGCCAGCGCGTCACAGGTCCATGCGCCGTGGAGCTCGTCGGCCCCGGAGTGGACGTCCCAGAAACGGGCCCCGTCGTCGGTCACGCCGTAGCGCAGGCGCAGTCCCTCCGCTTTGGAGCCGGCGATCTCGGCGGCCTGGACTTCGTACGCCGCCAACGCGGCGAGCGCTGCCACAGGTGACTCGTCTGCCACGGACATGTACATACTCACCAAGGCCGCGGTGGCGGGTGTCGCTTCAGCGGAGGCAGGTGCGCCCACCGCGTCGGCGAAACCCTCGAACAGCTCGAGATGGGGGGCCGGGTTGCCGCGTTCGTCGTCGAGGTTGGCCTGGACGAGGCCACGCGCCTTCGGGTCTTCGACGCGCGGCACGACGCGCTCGAGAACGTCGGGAAGAACAGTCTCGAAGTGCCGGTACTGCGCGGCGTACGCAGCCAGCTCGGAGCGTTCGAGTGTTCCCGCCTCCCAGCGGCGGTAGAAGGGGTGGGCGAGGAGCCGGCGATCCCGGAGCACCTCGACGAGGATGGTGTCGATCTCGGTACGGAGCATGCGGGGATCGTACCTGCTCGGTGGCGACGGGGGTGGCCTTCCCCGTGCCCGCTGGTGGGCGCCGTGGCGGCGCAGCGAGTCGTCAACAATGACGAACTCCGGGTGTGCGTCATCCAGATGACCCACGGGCACCGAAGAGATGGCGACACCCCGGAACACGAGCCGTGAGCCGGGGAAATGCCGATCAATTCCGAGTGCTGGAAGTTCGCGCCCTGGCGGCGTCGAAACGGCAGCCACACCGGAATGGAGGTTCGAGAATGGCGGGAGTATCCAGGCGCACGTTTCTCGGTAGAGGCTCGATGGCGGTAGCCGCGGCAGGCGTCTTGTCGTCGGTCCCGGGCCTTTCCACGCTGCTCAGCGCCGGGGAGTCCGAAGCTCCCGCCGCCGACGGTGCCATCGCCGGGGCCGACGTCGGTGCCGCCGATCTCTCCGAGCCGTTGGTGGCCCATGTCCGCGACCTCTCGACCGGCGAGATCAGTCTCTTCAACGGCACCCGAGAGGTGATCGTCCGCAATCCGCAGCTCGCCAGCCAATTGGCGCCGCGCTGCCCGCTGAGCCCCTGATCTGAGTCCCCACACACGCCAAACACGCCAATCACGTCACAACACGTCAAACACGTCACAACACGTCAATCACTGCCCCTACGAACAACTGGAGTGAGCCATGTCATCGCACCGTGAAGCGCCCGAGATCTCCAAGGACCCGGTCGCAGACAGCACCGACCTGTACGCCTTCGTGAGCCCCGATGAGCCCGACACGGTGACGATCATCGCCAACTACGTCCCGCTCGAGGGACCTGACGGCGGGCCCAACTTCTACGAGTTCGGCAACGACGTGCTCTACGCCATCAGCATCGACAACGACAACGACGGCGACGCGGACATCGTCTTCGAGTTCCGTTTCGACACCCAGGTCACCGACCCCGGCACCTTCCTCTACAACACCGGGCCCATCCAGTCGCTCACTGACGCCAACTGGAATCGGCGCCAGACCTACTCGGTGACCCGGGTGGACAACGAGCACGGCTGGGCGCGGCGCACCGTCCTCGGGACCGACCTCCCCTGCCCACCGTGCAACATCGGGCCACTGTCGACCCCGGACTACGACTCGCTGGCCGGCGCGGCCGTGCACAACCTGGCCAACGACGTCACCGTGTTCGCGGGACAGCGCGCCGACGGCTTCTACGTCGACCTCGGCGCCACCTTCGACCTCGCCATCCTGCGGCCCTTCCAGCAGGACCACGCCACCTTCGGGCTCCAGAACACCGGGCTCGGCCAGATGGCGGCCGGCGTCAACTCGCTGAAGGGCGCCAACGTCCACAGCATCGCCATCCAGGTGCCCATGAGCGAGTTGAGCAGCGGCGGCAGCAGCTGGAGGTCGCGCCACTCGTCGTCGCCGAACTCGGTCATCGGCGTGTGGACCTCCGCCTACCGCCAGAAGGTAAAGGTCCGCGACGACCACGGCCAGCACTTCTGCACCGGCCCTTACGTGCAGGTGTCGCGGCTGGGGAACCCCCTCATCAACGAGGTGATCATCCCCATGGGCCAGAAGGACTACTGGAACTCCCAGGCCCCCGGGGGCGACAGCCAGTTCGCGTCCCTGTACGCCAACCCGCAGCTGGCCCAGCTGCTACCGGGGCTGTACCCGGGCGTGTTCCCCAACCTGGCTGCCTACAACGCGGGGCCCCCGGCACCGAACCGCGCCGACCTCGTGGCCATCCTCCTCACGGGCATCCCGCCGGGTCTCATCACCGGGTTCCAGAACTTCACGGGGACGACCCAGGCCGACATGCTGCGCCTCAACATGGCCATCCCGCCGTCGACCAGCCCTGCCAACACCGGCCTGCTCGGCAACGACATCGCCGGCTTCCCCAACGGGCGCCGCGTGTTCGACGACGTGGTCACCATCGAGCTGCAGTGCATCGCCGGCGCGGTGTTGAAGCTGGTCGACCCGAGCTTCTCACCCGACGCTGCCGCCGGCGCCATCAACGAGGGGCTCACGGCCAATGCCGCGGACCTCGCCGCCGACACAACCGAGAAGTACCTGTCCTCGTTCCCGTACCTCGGGGTGCCCCACAGCGGCTTCTTGGTCCCGGCGAGTTGACGGTGGGCTCGGGCCACCAACACCAGGGTCACCAAGAACACAGTCACCAGCACGACCACGGTCACCAGCACGACCACGACGGTCCGGGGCCCGAGGGGCCCCTGGGCCCGAGTGGCGAGGCGAGTGTGGTGCTCGACATCGGGCCGCACGCCGGTGCCTTGGTGCTGTACACCGACGTCGACCTGGCCGGGGCGGAGATCGAGATCCGCCCCGGTGCGGGAATGTGGCTCGGGAAGCACACGGCGGTGCGCGAGCGACATGTGGGTGGCCGCGTGCTGTACGCCGGGGTCTTCGGATCCCTGGCGTCAGGCCCCTACGACGTGCGCCTCAAGGGCGGGGGGCCGGAGTCGTTCGATCTCGCCGTCGAGGTCGTAGCAGCAACGGTCACAGAGGCGACGGTCCCCAGGCAGTCGCCGGTGTCGGGCGCTCCGGTCGGTTAGTGCCCCGGGCGCGGGCACAATAGGGGGGACAATCCGGGTCTCAAGCTGCCACGACAAACGCTCATGGGAGCAGCTGTCTACTCGGCCGTAGACAGGGCAACGCCACCGCTGCCCCGAGCCCCCTTGAGGAGGGGCGTTGAGCGACACCTTCGACCCCGATTCGACACCCGAATCGCCGGACCATCTGCCTGGGCCCGACTCCTCCCCGGAACCAGCCGCGCCCACCACTCCCCCGGCGGACTCCATCGCGCCACCGCCGGAGCCTTCCGGAGTCGGCTACGTCCCGCCCGGGCCGGGGCCGCCGGGGCCACCGGGGCCGCCGGGGCCACCGGGGCCACCGCGACCGTGGGATGGCGCTGGCCATTGGGCGCCGGGGCAATGGGGTGGGCCACCCATTTGGTTGCCGCCCATTCAGCCTGTCCGCAACCGGCCGCTGCACATCATCGCCGTCGCCGCCCTCGTTGCCATCGTGGCGCTGCTCGGGGTGGTGGTGGGTCGCAAGACGATCCAGAACCAGCTCGGGAGCGGGTCGCCCGTGGTCTCGCTGCCGCCGTCGGGCGCGTCGGAGACCGGCATCGTGGCGTCGAAGGTGGATCCGGGCGTCGTCGACATCACCTCCCGGCTCGGGTTCTCGGGTGGAGAGGCGGCCGGCACCGGCATGGTCCTCAAGTCCTCGGGGTACGTGCTCACCAACAACCACGTCATCGACGGCGCCACAGGCATCACCGTGACCGACGTCGGGAACGGTCAGAGCTACACCGCCAACGTGGTCGGCACCGACAAGACACAGGACATCGCCGTCTTGAAACTCGTCGGTGCCTCGGGGTTGAAGACCGTGAACATCGGGAACTCGTCGAGCTTGGCCGTGGGGAACTCGGTGACCGCCATCGGGAACGCCGGGGGTGTCGGCGGCACGCCCAGTGTGGCCAACGGGCACGTCACCAATCTCGACCAGGCCATCACCGCCAGCGATGCGTCGGACAACAGCACCGAGCAACTGCTCGGGCTCATCCAGACTGACGCGTCGTTGAAACCGGGCGACTCGGGTGGCCCGCTCGTGAACGTCGCTGGGATCGTGTTGGGCATCGACACCGCTGCATCGAGCGGGTTCCAGTTCCAGGCGGGTACCGAGGGATTCGCCATTCCCATCAACCAGGCCATGTCCATCGCCAGGCAGATCATGGCGGGGCACGGCTCCGACACCGTGCACATCGGAGCCGCCGCGCTCATCGGTGTATTGGTCGACGACGCACCGCTCAGCGCCGGCGCCCACGTGGTGACCGTCGAGACGGGAACCCCGGCGGACAATGCCGGCCTCATTCCTGGGGACGTGATCGATTCGCTCGGCGGACAAAGCGTGCAGAGTGCTACCTCCCTGACCAATGTGATGCAGCGCCACCACCCGGGACAGAGGGTGCAGCTGGGGTGGATCGACACGTCGGGCCAGAAGCAGAGCACCACCGTGGAGCTGGCCCCCGGACCGGCCACCTGACCGACCCGCCCGCAGACGGACCGGCGCGGGCGCGGGTCGCCACGCGGGTGCGCCAGGATGGGCGACACACCGATGGCTGACGCGAGGAAACCGGCACCGAGCGCCCCGAAGAAACCGGCGCCGAGCGCCCCGAAGAAACCGGCACCGAGCGCCCCGAAGACGCGCAGGCGCGGCGTGGCGGTCCTCGTGCTCACCCCCGGCGCCAGCGCGGGACGCGAGCAACCGGCGCTCGTCGCCATCGACGACGCCGTGTCGGTGGAGGGCGTGCGCGTGGAGCGGATCGACTTCCCCTACCGCTTGGCGGGCCGGCGGGCGCCAGACAAGGCTCCCGTGCTCATCGCCGCCGTGGTCGACGCCGCGCAGACACTGGCCACCACACTGCACGTCGCCTCGCGTCGGATCGCGCTGGGAGGAAGGTCGATGGGTGGGCGGATGTGCTCGATGGCGGTCGCCGACGGGCTTTCCGCTGCTGCCCTCGTGCTCGTGAGCTATCCGCTGCATCCACCGGGAAGGCTCGACCGGATGCGGACCGAGCATTTCCCCACACTCGAAGTGCCGTGTCTCTTCGTGTCGGGAACCCGCGACGCCTTCGGCTCACCGCAAGAGCTCGAGGCGGCCACCGCCGCCATCCCGGGGTCGGTCACCCATGTCTGGATCGAGGGTGGAGATCACGGACTCCGAGGCAAGGACTCCCAGGTGGCAGCGATCGTAAAGAATTGGGTCCTCGCTTTGTGATTGTTGTGACCATGGCGTGACCGCGCTCGGCGCGTTCGCGATGCGTCGACGGCGCGTGCCTGGCGGGCGAAACGGGGGCTTCACTGGTCCTCCCCGAACGCCGATGAACTCCTGATGCGTCGCAGTCAGTCAATTCCCGCCACGGTCCCCGGTCGTCACGCTTCGACAGCGAAGCAGCGTCGTCCTCTTCACGCCCGCTCCCGTTCGCAGGTAAGGACGGGAAGGAAAGTGGGCGCTCTCCTCATCGGTGTCGTCGTCGGGCCACTGCTCCTCACGATGGGGTTGGCCGGCGCGGGAAACGCCGACGCGGCTCTCGCGGCTACGACCACGGTGCGGCCCGGGGACACCTTGAGCGCCATCGCCAAGCGCTACGGCACCACCGTGGCGGCCATCGCGGCCGCCAACGGGATCGCCAACCCGAACCAGATCTACGCCGGCGCCACCATCGAGATCCCGGGCCCGACCCCCAGCCCCGCCGCCGCGCCCGCCCCACCGCCGCGCCCGCCCCCACCGCGGCCCCGGCCCTCACGAACACGATTGTCGTGGTGCGCCGAGGCGACACGCTCATCTCCATCGCGGCGCGCTATCACACCACGGTGGCGGCTCTCGTCTCGGTCAACAAGATCACCAACCCCAATCTCGTCTTCGCGGGAGCCCATCTCACGTTGCCGGGCCCGGCCTTGCCCCCGGGTTGGGGTCCGGGCGGGCCGCTTCCCGCCGCGCTCCTGGCCCACCCCGATCGCCTGGCGCTACGCCCCGCCTTTTTGAGCGCGGCCACGGCCTCCGCGGTGGCACCGAGCCTCCTAGAAGCGTTGTGTTGGTGGGAGTCGGGATGGCAGCCCAACGCCACCTCGACCACGGGCGCCATCGGCTTGTGTCAGCTCGAGCCGTCCACTGTGACCTACGCACAGACGGTGCTCTTGCACAACCCCAACCTCGACCCCCACGTCGCGTCCGACAACATCGCCATGGCCGCGGCGTACATCCACGACCTGATGGTGCGCGACGGCGGCAACGTCCGCACCGCGGTGGCCGCCTACTACCAGGGGTTGAAATCGGTGCAGGCGAGAGGAATGCTCCCGACGACCGCCAACTACGTCGCCGGAATCTTCAACTACAACGCCATCTTCGTCCAGGCGGGCTGACCCCGCGCCGGGGATCTAGTCTCGACCCATGGCCGGTCGTGGGGATGTGGCTCCGATCCCCGCCGAGGAGCTGGCCGCCGCCCTGCGACCCTTCGGGGAGAGCCGACTGCTGCCTCGCGTCGCCTATGTCGACGACGCCGTGTTCGACTGGGAGCAGCGCCACTTCTTCCGGGGCGGGTGGATGTGCGTGGGGCGCAGCGAGGACGTCGCCCGTGTCGGCGATCAACGGGCGGAGTCGGTGGGAGGCGCCGGGGTCTTCCTGGTGCGGGGCGAGGCCGGGCGACTGCGCGCCTTTGCCAACACCTGCCGGCACCGGGGCCACGAGTTGCTTCCGTGCGGCGAGTCCCGCAACCTGCACGTCGTCGTGTGCCCGTACCACTCGTGGTCGTATCGCCTCGACGGGTCGTTGCGCAACGCCCCGCGCTTCGACGAGTGGAGCACGTTCGCGCCCGAGGAGAACGGCCTCGTCGAGTTGCCGACGGAGGAGTGGCACGGCCTGGTCTTCGTGGTGGCTTCCGGACACACGTTGTCCCCGCCACCTCTGCACCAGCACCTGGCCGGGCTCGACGCCCTCGTCGCCCCCTACGAGCCCGGGCGCCTGCGGGTGGCGGCCGATCACGACTACGTGGTCGAGGCCAACTGGAAGGTCGTCATCGAGAATTACCAGGAGTGCTACCACTGCCCCATGATCCATCCCGAGCTGTCCGCGGTGAGCCCGCCCCGCAGCGGGGAGAACTACCCGGTCCCCGACGCCACGACGGACGCCACGACCGACGCCGAGACCCACAGGGGAACCGGCGCATGGGTCGGCGGGTGGATGGCGCTGCGCGACGGCGCCGAGACGATGTCGCTCAGCGGCAGGAGCAACGGCACCGTGTTGCGCGGCCTCGAGGGCCGAGCTCGGCGCGAGGTGATCTATCTCGTGCTGTTCCCGAACGTGCTCCTGAGCCTGCACCCCGACTACGTCATGACCCACGTGCTCACACCGCTCGGGCCCGGCCGCACCCGCGTCCGGTGCAGCTGGGCCTTCTCCCCCGAGGACCTCGAGCGGCCCGGGTTCGACGCTTCCTACGCCTCGGACTTCTGGGGCATCACCAATCGCCAGGACTTCTCGGCGTGCGAGTCGGTCCAGCGCGGCCTCGGCTCCGAACACTGGGCCCCGGGGCAGCTCGCGCCCGACGAGGACGGCGTGTATCAGTTCGTGACCATGGTGGCGCGGGCCTACCGGGGCTCGACGGTGATGGCAGGCGCACTTCCTGGCGCCTGACGGCGCCTCACCCCGAAACCGAACGGCGCCGCGGTCCGGTACCTTGCCAGGCGGGCTCCAGGCGGGCTCCGGACGGGCTCCGGACGGGCTCCCTGGTGGGACGAGAAGGAGAGACTGATGGCACACGAAGTGCGCGGCGTCGTGGCCCGGTCCAAGGGCGAGGCGGTCTCGCTCGAGACCGTGCTCGTCCCCGATCCCGGGCCCGGCGAGGCGCTCGTCAATGTGCAGGCCTGCGGGGTGTGTCACACCGACCTCCACTACCGCGAGGGGGGCATCAACGACGACTTCCCCTTCCTGCTCGGCCACGAGGCGGCCGGCGTGGTGGAGTCGGTCGGCCCCGATGTCACGTCGGTGGCACCGGGGGACTTCGTCATCCTCAACTGGCGGGCGGTGTGCGGCGAGTGCCGGTCGTGTCGCCGGGGACGGCCCTGGTACTGCTTCTCCACCCACAACGCCACCCAGAAGATGACCCTGGCCGACGGCACCGCGCTCTCCCCCGCCCTCGGGATCGGCGCCTTCGCCGAGAAGACGTTGGTGGCGGCGGGCCAGTGCACCAAGGTCGACGCGCGCGCCCGGCCCGAGGCGGCCGGGCTCCTCGGCTGTGGCGTGATGGCCGGTCTGGGCGCGGCCCTGTTCACCGGTGAGGTCGGCCTCGGCGACTGCGTGGCGGTCTTCGGCTGCGGCGGGGTGGGGTGCGCGGCGGTGGCCGGCTCGGTCCTGGCCGGCGCGTCGAAGGTCATCGCCATCGACCTCGACCCCCACAAGGTGGAGTTGGCCATGGGCTTCGGCGCCACCCACGGGGTGAACGCGTCCGAGGGCGACCCCGTGGAGCAGGTGCGCGCCCTCACCGGTGGCAACGGGGCCGACGTGTGCATCGAGGCGGTGGGGAACCCCAAGGTGATGGAACAGGCCTTCTTCGCCCGCGACCTGGCCGGGACCCTGGTGCAGGTGGGCGTGCCCACCCCCGACATGCGCATCGACCTGCCCATGATCGAGTTCTTCGGGCGGGGCGGGCGGCTCAAGCCCAGCTGGTACGGGGACTGCCTGCCATCGCGCGACTTCCCGATGCTGATCGACCTGTACCTGCAGGGCCGTCTCGACCTCGACGGCTTCGTGTCCGAGACCATCGCACTCGAAGGTGTGGAGGACGCCTTCCACCGCATGGAGCGCGGCGAGGTGCTGCGCTCGGTCGTGGTGATCGGCGGCTGAGCGACGTGGGAGCGCGGTTGCGCGTCGACCTCGTGCGCACCAACGGGATCTTCTCGCTCGACGGCCAGGACTTCGAGGTCGAGAACAACGTGTGGCTGGTGGGCGACGACGACCAGGTCCTCGTGGTCGACGCCGCCCATGACGCCGCTCCCATCATCGACGCCCTCGGGGACCGCGCCCTGGTCCTCATCGTGTCGACGCACGGGCACAACGACCACATCAATGCGGCGCAGGAGCTGTCACAGCGCACCGGCGCGCCCGTGGCGCTGCACCCCGACGACACGGAGTTGTGGCACTCGGTCTATCCCCATCGCCGCCCCGACCGGCCTCTCTCCCATGGCGAGCAGCTTCTGGTGGGCGAGCACCGCCTGACCGTCATCCACACGCCGGGACACTCGCCGGGCGGCGTCTGTCTCTACGACTCGGGCCGGTCCGGCGACGGGGCCGGGGTGTTGTTCTCGGGGGACACGCTGTTCCAAGGGGGGCCCGGCGCCACCGGCCGTTCGTTCTCGAGCTTCCCCACCATCATCGACTCGATCCGGACGCGACTGCTGGGCCTTCCCGGTACCACCACGGTGCACCCAGGGCACGGTGCCAACACCACCATCGGCGCCGAAGCCCCGCATCTCGACGAGTGGATCGCCCGGGGCCACTGAGGGCACGGGGACGGCGCGTGACACAGCACGGCGGGGCCAGGCGACTCGAGGGCGCGGGCGCGTTCACCGCATCGGGCCACAGCACAACCCATTGGGTGGAGCATCTGCGCAGCGACCACCTCAGTGTTGGCACCTACTCCGTGGCGACAGGAGGGAACGACGACCAGGTCCCCCACACCGAGGACGAGGTGTACGTCGTCACCGCGGGGCGGGCCCGGCTGACGACCGCGTCAGGTTCGATCGCGCTCGAAACCGGGCACGCCGTGTTCGTCCCCGCCGGTGAGCCCCACACCATCGTCGACGTCAGCGAGGACTTCGCCGCCGTGGTGGTTTTCGCGCCGCCCGAGCGGGCATAACCAGAGAACTCCGCCCTAGCCCGACGGCGGCGCGGTGGCTACGCTGCGACACGGGGGAACCAGCGAACGACGAACACGACGAACACGACGAACAGGAGGAGCGCGCATGCCCGAGTTCACCTCGTATCCCGCCGGAACCCCGTCATGGGTCGACCACGCCGCCAAGGACGTGGCCGGCTCCAACTCCTTCTACAGCACGCTCTTCGGCTGGGACGCCGAGGACCAGGGCGAAGAGATGGGGCACTACACCATCCTCAGCAAGGGCGGTAAGACGGTGGCCGGCAACATGACCGCCATGGAGGGCCAGCCCAGTGCGTGGGTGAGCTACGTCTCTGTCGACGATGCCGACGCCACCACCGACCTCGCCAAAAAGGCCGGTGCCACCGTGTTCGTCGAGCCCATGGACGTCGCCGACATCGGGCGGATGGCCATCTTCGCCGACACCAGCGGCGCGGCCATCGGCATCTGGCAACCGAAGACATTCAAAGGCGCGGAGCTGGCCAACGAGCCGGGCTCGCTCACCTGGAACGAGCTCAACACCCGCGACGTCGCCGCCGCCAAGGCCTTCTACCCCGAGGTGTTCGGGTGGAACGCCAACGACATGGACATGCCCGGCATGACCTACACCGAATGGCGACGGGGGGACACGACGGTGGCGGGCATGCTGCCCATGCCCGACATGGTGCCGGCCGAGGTCCCGGACCACTGGCTCGTCTACTTCGCGGTGGACGACACCGACGCGGCTGTCGCCACGGCGGCCAAGGCGGGGGCGACGACGCTGATGCCCCCGACCGACATCCCGCCCGGGCGCTTCGCCGTGCTCGCCGACCCCGACGGGGCCACCTTCGCCGTCATCAAGATGAACCCGATGGGGAGCTGAACCGGGCCGGTCCACCCGGGTTGTCAGCGGTCTGACGCCGCGCCGGCGCGCCCGCTCGGCGCGCCGTCGTGGCGTGGACCATGATCAGGGCCATGCGAATCGGACTCCAGATCCCCAACTTCACCCTCGGCGTGCCCGACGACCAGCTCTTCGAAGCGGTCGCTCAATTGGCGGTGACCGCCGAGGACTCGGGTTTCGAGTCGCTGTGGGTGATGGACCACTTCTACCAACTGCCGGCCTTGGGCGGCCCCACCCAGCCCATGCTCGAGTCCTACACGCTGCTCGGCGGCCTGGCGGCGCGCACCAGCCGGATCCGGTTGGGGACCATGGTGACGGGCGTCACCTACCGCAACCCCGCCCTGCTGGCCAAGATCGTCACCACCCTCGACATCATCAGCGCGGGCCGGGCCATGCTCGGCATCGGGGCGGCCTGGTACGACGTCGAGCACGACGGGCTGGGGGTGGACTTCCCCGCCGTGGGCGAGCGGATGGACCGGCTCGAGGAGGCGGTACAGATCTGCCGGTCGATGTTCCGCGACGACGTCGCCACCTTCGCGGGCAAGTACTACTCGGTGCACGAGGCGAGGAACCTGCCCCGTCCCGTGCAGCCCGGGGGCCCGCCCATCCTGATCGGCGGAGGCGGCGAGAAGCGGACGCTGCGGTTGGTGGCCAAGTACGCCGACTTCTGCAACGTCACCGGGAACCCCGCCGCGATCGCCCACAAGGTGAAGGTGCTCCACGACCACTGCGAGGCGGTGGGGCGCGACCCGGCGGCGGTCACCGTCAGCGTGCTCAGCACGCTCGTCATCACCGACTCGGCCGAGGAGACCAAGCTGACGTGGGAGCTGCTCCACGGCGCGGCCGGTGAGGACGCCGACGGGTTCACGGTGGGACAGGAGGACGAGATCCTGGCCCGGGTGGAGGAGCTCGCCGCCGCGGGTGTCCAGTACGCCATCTTCAACATGCCCACGTCGGGTGTCGACGCCGTGCGGCGCGCCGGAGCGATGCTGGGCGATCGCTAGGCCTTTTCCCGGACCGGCAATCGGTCCCGAATGCCGCGCTCAGAGGTGGATGCTGTGGCAAGTGAGCATTGCGATGCGTGTGGCTTCGATGGCGCTCAGTACGACGATGGGTCGCTGCTTGATGCCTTGCGAGCGCAGGGTGGGTACTGGCGAGCATTGTTGGCGACGTCCGGTTCTGAGCTCCGGATCCGGCCCCAACCCAACGTGTGGTCCGCAATCGAGTACGCGGCCCACACCCGTGACGTCATTGCTTTGCACGTCTATGGGGTCGAACAAGCGCTGACGGTTGACGAACCAGCATTTCCCCCGATCGGCGGTGACCTGGTTGAGTCGGCCGTGGCGACCTACGGGGATGCCGACGTGGACGTGGTGGCGGCAGACCTGACGTCTCAGGCACTACGACTTGCCGAGGTAGCCCATGATGCGGGCTGCGACGCCTGGATACGGGGGCTGACTGTTGGCGGCACTCGGAGTGACGTACGACGATTGCTGGAGCACGCGCTGCATGACTCGCTCCACCACCTGGAAGACGTCGAGCGCGGACTCGCTATTCTTCGCCAATAGTGTTTCCAGACCATCCCAACGCCCTCGCGTATAGAGCGACAGCCGCCGCATTCCGCTCGGGCGAACGAGAAACGTTGGCCGCTCTCATCGATCCCGACATCATTTGGCACGTTCCGATGCTTGGCGACGTCCGTGGTCGCGATCATCTCATCGAGTGGCTGGCCGAACTTGTCACAGGGGGATTCTGGCTCACTGAACACGATGTGTTCGGGAACGATGAGCACTTATGTGCTCTCAGCGTTATGGGTGCGACACGCGGCGAGACGGATGTGCAGACTCGAGTCGTCAGTGTCTTCCACTTCCGAGAGGGAAGGCAGGTCGAGCGGTGGCTGTATCCCGAGGACCCGGTTGCCTGGAAACAAATCCTCCCATTGTGAATCCGAAGCGGACCACTGGGGAGCGGCGCCATCGACTACCCCGGGAGTGTCGACACCACGATCAACCGGGAACGAAGCGCGCGTAGTCGTCGAGCACGCGCACCATGTCGGGCTCGGGGCCCGAGGGGATGCGCAGCACGACCTCGGAACAGCCGATCGACGCATAGTGGGCCAGCTTGCCCTCGTCGGGAACGGTGCCGAAGGGGACCACCTCGAGCGTGGCGGGGTCACGCCCCACCGCCACGAACGCGCCCCGCAGGGAATCGAGGGCGTCGGTGATGCCCGCCCCCCCGATGGGCATCCACCCGTCCGCGTACTCGGCGATGGCCGCGAACAGCACCGGCCCCGCCCCGCCGCCCACGAGTGTCCGCACGCGCGGTTGCTGGACCGGCTTGGGCCACGAGAACGACGGCGGCAGTGACACGTGCACGCCGTGGAACTCGGCCTCGTCCTCGGACCACAGTGCCTGCATGCACAGGACCTTCTCCCGGGCCACGGCGCGACGCTGCGCGAAGTCGACGCCGTGGTCGGCCGCCTCGTCGCGGTTCCACCCGTATCCCATGCCGAGCACGAAGCGCCCGCCCGACAACCGGTCCAGCGTGGCGATCTGCTTGGCGAGGACGATGGGGTCGTGCTGGGCGACGAGCGCCACCCCGGTGCCGAGCAGGATCCGGTCGGTGACCGCGGCGGCGGCCGCCAACGACACGAAGGGGTCGAGGCTGTGCTTGTAGTCATCGAGATGCACGCCCTGCACCAGTGCGGGCGGAGAGGCGAGGGCCACCGGCAGGTGCGTGTGCTCAGGCAGGTACAGCGAGTCGTACCCGCGCGCTTCCACGGCACGGGCGAAGTCGTCGACCGGCATCGACCGGTCGGTCAGGAACGCGGTGACGCCGACGCGCACTGTGGTCTCGTCGCGCTACTTGTCGTTGTCGTCGGGCTCGCCCGACCACCACTGCGGCGCGTCGCTGGCGGGGAACGACTCGTCCGCGGCCTCGTCGATCTCCTCCTCGCTACCGTGCTCACGACGGCCGGGCGGTGCCGGCTCGGGGTCGGCGCGGGCCGTGTCGTCGGTCGCGTCGGCCTCGTCGTCGGGGTTCTCGGGAGGCTCGGCGGGAGGGGGGCTCACGTCTTCGACCCTACCGCCCCGCCCAGCTCCGCCCACCGGAGGCACGACACCACGTGGTCGTTCACGAGCCCGGCCGACTGCATGGTCGAGTAACACGTGACGGGCCCCACGAAGCGAAAGCCGCGGCGGCGCATCTCGGCGCTCATGGCCTTGGACACAGCCGTCGACGAGGGGAGCTCACCGAGCTCGGTCCACGCATTGTGGACGGTCACGTCGGAGACGAACGACCACACCAACTCGGCGAAGGTGTCGCCGGCGCGGTGCATGGCGTCGATGACCCGGGCGTTGGACACGGCCGACTCGATCTTGAGGCGGTTGCGGACGATCGAAGCGTCGGACATGAGCCGCGCCACGTCGGCCTCGCCGAACCCGGCCACGACTTCGGGCGCGAACCCGGCGAAGGCGTTGCGATACCCCTCGCGCTTGGCGAGGATCAGGGACCACGACAGCCCGGCCTGGGCACCCTCGAGGGTGAGGCGCTCGAACAGCGCCGTGTCGTCGCGCACCGGCACCCCCCACTCGAGGTCGTGGTAGGCCCGCACCTCGGGGCTGCTCATCGCCCAGGAGCACCGGCCGTCGGGGTCGTCGGGGGAGGCGGGGGTCATGGGACTGGTCTAGTGCACGAGCGGTCGGGGGGCTCCCCGGTTGCCATCGTCCCTCGTCGGTGTTTGGCTGTCGCTCCATGCGCGTCGTCCTCGGGTGTGACCATGCCGGCTTCCACCTCAAGCAGGTGGTGGCCGCCCACCTCCGCGACAAGGGGTTCGAGGTCGACGACATCGGCACCTTCTCCGACGACCCCGTGGACTACCCGTGGTTCTGCGCCACCGCGGCGCGTGCCGTGGTGAGCGGATCCGCCGATCGCGGCATCGTCCTCGGCGGCAGCGGCCAGGGCGAGAACATCACCGCCAACAAGGTGCGCGGGGCGCGGGCTGCGCTCTGCCACGACGAGACCACGGCCCGCCTGGCCCGCCTCCACAACGACGCCAACGTGCTCTCCCTGGGGGCACGCATCCTGGGGACCGACCTGGCGCTGGCCATCGTCGACGTCTTCTTCTCCACCGACTTCGAGGGTGGCCGCCACGTGGCCCGCCTGGCCGAGGTGGCCGACATCGAGACCGAGGAGCGCGAGCGCCCCTGAGCTTCGGCCGCCGGCGAGGGGGCGGGGCGTGCCTGGGCTCGCTCCGCCGTCGGTGGCGGTGGGATCATCGGCACATGCGCGTCCGGCGGACATTCGCCTTTCTCGACCTGTCGGGATTCACCGCGCTCACCGAGTCCGAGGGTGACGAACGCGCCGTAGCCGTGCTCGGGGTGTTCCGCGCCGCGCTGCGCGACATCTGCTCGCGCCGGGCCGTGCGCATCGCCAAGTGGCTCGGTGACGGCGCCATGCTCGTGAGCATCGACACCATGCCGCTCGTGGCCGCCACCTTGGAGATGAAGTCGGCCATCGACGTGGCCCCCGAGCCGGTCACCATCAAGTGCGGGGTCACGACCGGGACGGTCATCCTGCTCGAGGGAGACGACTACATCGGCCACGCCGTGAACGTGGCGGCCCGGCTGTGCGACCTGGCGGTGGGCCAGGAGGTGCTGGCGGTGTCGTCGGTGGTGTCCGAGCTCCCGCCGTGGGCGACGGTCGAGGCGGCCGACCAGCTCTCGGTGCGGGGCCTCGGACAACCCATCGACGTGGTCCGCATCGGCCTGCCCAAGGCCGGGCCCGACACCCAGCCCGACCCGGTGTGCCGCATCCCGCTCACCTACGCCACCGCCGTGACCCGACGGACCGACGCCGACGGGCGGGAACTGCTGTTCTGCGCCGAGAGCTGTGCCGAGATGTGGGAGCAGCGCCGGCGCGGTCCCTCGGACATGGAGACCGGGAGCATCCGCGAGGTGTGGATGCGCTGAGTCCGGCGATTGTTCGTCCTACTTGTTCGTCCTACTTGTTCGTCCCGGGGTGGCGCGTCAGGTCGGTGGCCTTGGTCATCTTCGGCCCCGCCGGCCGGTTCCCGGCCCGGGGCGTCACGTCTACGTCGAGCGCCTGGGCGCGCAACGCCCCCACCGTGCACTGCTCCTTGGGACGGTGCACGAAGGGGTCGAACCGGTAGTGCCGCATGGCGTTGCGGTGCGTGAACTTCTCGATGTCCTCGTCGGGGACCCCGTCGAGGGACTTCATGAGCATCTCCGGTGACTGGGGCCAGGTCGAGTCCGAATGGGGGTAGTCCGACTCCCAGCACATCGAATCGATGCCGACACGATGGCGCAACTCCATGCCGGCAGGGTCGTCGATGAAACAGGTGATGATCTGCTCCGCGAAGACCTGGCTGGGCAGCTTGTTGCCAAAGTCCTGTCCGGTCCAGCCGTGGTGGCGCGTGTAGATCCAGTCCATGCGATCGAGGAAATACGGGATCCAGCCGATCCCGCCCTCCGACAGCGCCACGCGCAGGTCGGGGAACTTGCGCAGCACCGGCGACCACAACAGGTCGGCGGCGGCCTGCACGATGTTGACGGGTTGCAGCCCGATCAGCACGTCGATGGGAGCGTCGGGCGCGGTGACCACCAGTGACGACGACGAGCCGATGTGGAGGCACACGAGGGTGCCCTCGTCGCTGCACGCCGACCAGAACGGGTCCCAGTGGTCGCTGTGGAAGCTGGGCAGCTTGAGCTTCGAGGGGTTCTCCGAGAACGACACGGCGTGACATCCCTTGGCCGCCACCCGGCGCACCTCGTCGGCCATGGCGGCCGGGTCCCAGATGGGCGGCAGCGACAGCGGGATGAACCGGCCCGGGTACGTGCCGCACCAGGTGTCGATGTGCCAGTCGTTGTAGGCCCGGAGCACGGCCAGGCCCAGCTCGGGGTCCGACGCCTTGGCGAAGAGCTGGCCACACAGCTGGGGGAACGACGGGAAGCACATCGAGGCGATGACGCCGTTGGCGTCCATGTCTCGCACGCGGTCGTGGATGTCGTAGCAACCCGACCGGATCTCGGCGAAGGAGGTGGGCTCGATGCCGTACTCCTCGACGGGGCGCCCTGCCACGGCGTTGAGCCCGATGTTGGTGGCCTCCTTGCCGTCGAAGCGCCAGATCTCGGTGCCGTCGTCGCGCACGTCGACCCGCGGGGCCTGATCGGCGAAGCGCGCCGGCACCCGCCCCTCGAACATGTCCGGAGGCTCGACGACGTGGTCATCCACGCTGACGAGCACCAGGTCCTCGAGCTGCATGGGCCCTCCCGTCCCCGCCGGTGACGCCGCGCCCGGCGTCGGGCCGGCGCGACGTTCCCTGACACGCGTGTCGGAGATCACACTATCGTCGGCGCCGTGACGCCACAGGCTCGGGGGGGAGAGGGCGCGTCCAGCGCGCCCTCCATGGCGCTCGAGGGGCTGCGCATCCTCGACTTCACCCGCCTGGGCTTCGGGGCCCAGGCCACCTTGATCTGCGGATGCCTGGGCGCGGAGGTCATCCGGGTGGAGAGCACCCGCTTTCCCGACGCCATCCGGGTCATGCCGCCCTTCGTCCCCGAGCCCGGCGAACGAGGAGAGGCCTTCGGCGCCGCCACGCTCGCCAACGCCACCGGGGCGGCGAGCCCCAACCGGGGCGGGATCTTCTACAAGTACAACACCGGCGGAAAGAAGAGCATCACCGTCAACGCCCGCCATCCCAAGGGCCTGGCACTGCTCAAGGACCTCGTGGCGCACTCCGACGTCGTCACCGAGAGCTTCGCGGCGGGCACCCTCGACCGGTGGGGCCTCTCTTACGACGTCATGCGCGAGATCAAGCCCGACCTCATCTACGTGTCGATGTGCGGGTTCGGCCACGAAGGCCCCGACACCTCCCACGTCACGATGGGCCCGACGGCGCAGGCCCTCACCGGGCTCACGTTCATGGTGGGCCTTCCCGACCGGCCCCCGGCAGGGTGGTCGTTCTCGTACCTCGACCACGTGGGCGGCTACCTCGGCGCCATCGCCATACTGGCCGGCGCCATCCACCGCGGCCGCACCGGCCAGGGACAGCACATCGACGTCTCGCAGCTCGAGCCGGCCACGGCGTTGTCGGGTGCGCTCCTGCTCGACGCCATGCTCAACAACCGCCCCAGCCGCCGGGCGGGTTTCCCCACCGGCAACCGACGCGCCCACCCCCCCGGCGCGCCCTCGGGCGCGTACCGCGCCCAGGGTGACGACAAATGGGTGGTGGTGTCGTGTCGCACCGAGGAGCACTGGGACAATCTGGTCGAGGCGATGGGCCGCCCGCCGTGGGCGCACGACCCGCGTTTCACCACCCTGGCGGGACGCGTCGAGCACGCCGACGACCTCGACGCCCATATCGGAGCGTGGACCTCGGAGCGCGACCGCTACGAGCTCATGGACCTGCTCCAACAAGCCGGCGTCCCCGCCGGCGCGGTCCAGGACGCCGCGGACCGCCTCGAGCGCGACCCGCAACTGGCGGCGCGCGGGCACTACACCATGCTCGGCAACGCCGAGGTGGAGCCGCTCCCGCTCGAGGGCGTCCCCTTCCGCATGTCGGCCACGCCCCCGCACACCGGCGGCGCGCTGCACCGGGGTCCCCCCCGCCTCGGCGAGGACAACGAGTCCGTGCTGGGTGAGGTGCTCGGGATGAGCGCGTCCGACGTGGCCGCCCTGGCCGCCGAAGGGGCCTTGTCGTGAGCGCCCCTCTCGAGTCGGTGCGCGTGCTCGAGCTCACCGACGAGTCCGCCGAATACTGCGGGAGGCTCCTGGCCGGGCTCGGTGCGGACGTGGTGAAGGTGGAGCCCGGTGACGGCTCGCCGTCGCGCGCCATCGGCCCCTTCCTCGACGACGAGCCCGGTCCCGACCGCAGCCTCGCCTTCTGGGCCGACAACGTCGGCAAGCGCTCGGTCGTGATCGAAGGCGACGCCGCGCTGCTCGAGCTGTGTGACGCCGCCGACGTTCTCGTCCACACGTTGCGACCCGCCCAGGCCGCGGCCCGCGGCCTCGACTTCCCCACTCTTTCCGCTCGCGTGCCGGGCCTGGTGGTGTGCGCCGTGACGCCGTTCGGGTCGGACGGGCCGTGGGCCGACTACCTCGCCGACGACCTCGTGCTCATGGCGCTGGGCGGTTCGATGGCGGCGTGCGGCTACGGGCCGGGGGCCGACGGGGTCTACGACACTCCCCCCCTGGCCAGCCACGGCGACCAGGCGTGGCGCACGGCGTCGACCTACGCGGCCATCGCGGTGCTGGGCGCGTTGGCGTGGCGCACCGAGTCCGGCGCCGGACAGCTCATCGACGTCTCGGCGCACGAGTGCTCGGCGTCGATGACCGAGTGGCACCTCATGACCTACCTGTGCTCGGGGGGCGTGCACCGACGGGGGCCGCACCCCACCCTCACGGCATCCGACGGCCGCCAGGTGGCCGCGCTCAACCCCGACTTCCTCGGCCCCCATGTCTTCGCCGGCATGCTCGAGATGCTCGAGGCCCAAGGCGTGGCCGGCCCGTTGTCGGACCCCGCCTTCGCCGACCCCGTGCACCGCGCCGGCAACTACCGCGAGGTGTGGCGGGCGCTCAAGAGGCTGGCCGAGAAGAACGACGGCGAGACGCTCTACCAACTGGGCCAGGGGGCGGGGCTGCCCTGGGGCGTGATCCGTTCACCCGACGAGGTCCTCGACGACCGGCACCTGCGCGCCCGGGGCCACTTCGTCGAGCTCGACCACCCCGAGATCGAACGGACCGTCACCTATGCGGGGGCGCCCTTCCTGGCCCACGCTTCGCCGTGGGTTATGGACCGCCGCCCGCCGCTGCTCGGAGAGCACACCCAGGAGGTGCGCGCCGAGTGGTCCGCGCCGCGACGGGAGGGACAGCCGGCGAAGGGACAGCCGGCGAAGGGACAGTCGGCCCGGGGACAGTCGGCCCGGGGACAGTCGGCGCGGTGACGGCCAAGGGGCGCGCTGCCTGTGTGGTCGGCGTGGGTGAGACCCGCTACGCCAAATGGGGCGGCATCACCGACAGGAGCGAGTACCAATTGGCGGTGGAGGCGGTCCTCGCCGCCATCGCCGACGCCGGCATGAGCCCCGACGACGTCGACGGCCTGGCGTCGTTCGCCGAGGACCGCAACGAAGCGACCTTCATGGCCGCCGATCTGGGACTGCCCGAGCTGCGCTACGCCAGCTTGTCGTGGCTCCCCGGTGGGGGCGGAGCGTGCGCGGCGGTCGCCAACGCGGCCATGGCGGTGGAGAGCGGGACGGCCGAGGCCGTCGTCGTGTACCGGTCGTTGTGCCAGGGCCAGTTCCGTCGCTTCGGCCAGGGACCGGGCAACATGCCGGCGCGCTGTCGGCCCGCCGCGCGTGCCGCACGTGCGGCGCGCCACCAGCCTGTTGGAGGCGCATATCGCCTTCACCATGCCCTTCGGCATGTTCAGCCCGCCCATCGCCTACGCCATGGTCCTGCAGCGTCACATGCACCGCTTCGGCACCACCGTCGAGCACATGGGACACGTGGCCGTGACGACGCGGGCCCACGCGGCGAGAAACCCGCGCGCCGTGATGGGAGACCGCCCCATGACGATGGACGACTACCTGGCGTCGCGGCTGGTGTCGGAGCCGTTCCGCCTCTTCGACTGCTGCCTCGAGAACGACGGCGCCTGCGCGGTGCGTGGTCACCACCGCCGAGCGCGCCGCCGACACCGCCAAAGGGCCGGTGGCGATCCTGGGCGCGGCCCAGGGCGCGCCGGCGGGATTCGGTCACGGGCAGTACTCCAATGTCGGCATGCCCGACGACGACTACGCCAGTGCCGGGGCCCGTGGGGTGGCGGCCCGGATGTGGGCCCGGGCCGGGTTGGGACCGAGCGACATCGACGTGGCCCAGATCTACGACCACTTCACCGGGCTCGTCCTGCTCAGCCTGGAAGACTTCGGGTTCTGCGCGCGCGGCGAGGGCGGACCATTCGCGGCGTCGGGCGCGCTGGCGTGGCCCCACGGTGCCCTCCCCACCAACACCCACGGCGGCAGCCTGTCGGAGGCCTACATCCACGGCCTCAACCACGTCGTCGAAGGAGTGCGCCAGCTCCGGGACGAGTCCACCTGCCAGGTCGAGGCAGCCGAGACCTGCCTGGTGACGAGTGCGGCGGGCGTGCCCACCAGTGCCCTCGTGCTGGGTCGGCCATGACCGAGCGCTGGTTCCCCGACGAGATGCCGATGCCCGCCGCCAACGCCGAGACCGTCGGTTGGTGGGAGGCGGCCGCCGATCATCGCCTCGTGGTGCAGCGCTGCACGGCGTGCGGACAGACGCGCCATCCCCCGGGGCCGGTGTGCCCGCGCTGTCGGAGCTCGGCGTCGGAGTGGTTCTCGCTCCCGGGCACCGGGACGGTGTACACCTTCACGATCGTGCGCCAGGCCTTCATCCCGTCGCTGGCCGACAAGCTCCCCTACGTCGTGATCGCGGTGGAGCTCGACGGCGCCCAGGGGGCCCGCATGGTGTCGAACCTGGTCGAAGTCGAACCCGAGGAGGTCACGGTGGGCATGCCGGTCGAGGTGGCGTGGGAGGACATGGGACCCGAGCTCGCGGTCCCGCGCTTCGCGCCGCCGCAGCGCGGTCTGAGGCCGGCGCGGCGGGGTCTGCGTCCGGCGCCGACGCCGGCTTCGGTGCCGGTTCTAGGGCGCGCTCGTGACGCCGCAGCGCGGCCGCCGGGCCGTGATCGCCGGGGTGGCGACGTCGGACTACCCCCATCTCCCGAATCTGTCCGAGCACGCCGTGCACGGCCAGGCCGCCGATCGCGCCCTGGCCGACGCCGGCTTGACCTTCGCCGACGTCGACGGCTTCGCCACCACCGGCTTCTTCCCCATGTACGCCACCGGTGTGGCCGAGTACCTGGGGCTGCACCCCATCTACTTCGACGAGACCAACTCGGGGGGGTCGTCGTTCGAGGTGCTCGTGGAGCACGCCGCCTACGCGGTGGAGTCCGGGGCCGTCGACGTGGTGCTCGTCACCTACGGCAGTGTCCAGCTCTCGCAGATGGGGCGGCGCCTCGGCACCGGTGGCGGCGGCGGTGGCGGGTTCGCCCCGGGGCCCGCCATCTACGACGCCCTGTGGGGCAACACCTTGGTGGGCAACTACGCCATGGCGGCCCGGCGGCACATGCACGAATTCGGCACCACCCCCGAGCAACTGGCGGCGGTGGCGGTGTCGATGCGGCGCCACGCCGCCACCAATCCCCAGGCGCAGGAGCGAGAACCGATCACCGTCGACGACGTCGTGTCGTCGCGACTGGTGGCCGACCCGCTGCACAAGCTCGACTGCTGCGTCATCTCCGACGGCGGAGGGGCGTGCGTCGTCACCACCGAGGAGCGCGCCGCCGATCTGCCTGGCGACCCGATCTACATCCTCGGCGCCGCCCACGCCACCACCCATCACCTGAATCTGTCCGCCATGCCGAGCCTGACCGTCACCCCCGCCGCGCAATGCGGGCCGGTCGCCTTCGCCCGGGCCGGCATCACCCCGGCCGATGTGGATGTGGCGCAGCTCTACGACTCGTTCACCATCACGGTGGTCCTCACCGTGGAGGACCTCGGCTTCTGCGCCAAGGGTGAGGGGGGCGCCTTCGTCGAGGACGGCGGGCTCGAGGTCGGTGGCCGGCTCCCCACCAACACCGACGGCGGCGGCCTCTCGGCGTGTCACCCCGGGATGCGGGGCATGTTCCTGATCGTCGAGGCAGTGCGACAGCTGCGCGGCGAAGGAGGTGCCACCCAGGTCCCCGGGGCGCGCATCGCCGTGGCGCACGGCACCGGCGGCATGTTGTCGACAGGCGCCACCCTCGTGCTCGGACGGGAGGCCCCATGACCGATCGCACCCCCAGCGCCAGTGACGAGCGGCCGCCCAAGCCCCGCCCGGCGCCGACACCGGACGCCGACTCCGCCCCCTACTGGACCGCCGCGCACGACGGACGACTCGTGGTCCAGCACTGCACGAACTGCGGCGCCCGACAGCTGTATCCCCGTGACCGGTGCCTCGTGTGCCGAGGCCCCGTCGAATGGGTCGAGGCGAGCGGGCGGGGCACCGTCTACAGCTTCACCGTGATCCGCCAGAACTATTCCCGTCCCTTCCGGGACTGGATCCCCTACGTGGTGGCGCTCGTCGATCTCCAAGAAGGCCCCCGGGTCATGACGAACATCGTGGGATGTGAGCCCGACGACGTGCGCATCGGGATGGCGGTCCAGGCCCAGTTCGAGGCGGTGTCCGACGAGGCGGGGATCGCGCTCTTCTCCCCCGTTCCGGGCAGCGACTGAGGCACCGACTCAGCCACCGGCACTCGCACCGCTCGAGGCCGGGCCCAGCGTGTTCGGGTGACCGCCTCTTCACCGGCTTGCCAACCGGCTTCCCGGCCGGCTTGCCGACCGGCTTGCCCACCGGTCGAGTCCATGGGATCGTTCGGGATGGCCCCTCCGCCGTGAGAAGGCCACGCGGGGTGTGCGCTGCGCCACCCGGGAGAGGAGTCACCATGCCGGACAAGCCCAGCTACCTCGGACTGCTGAACGCCATCGCCGTCAACGAGGCCCGCGCCCATCAGTACCTCCAGGTCTGGATCGACAAGACCACCGATCCAGAGGTGGAAGCGGTCCTGCGCACCGTGGCATGGCGCGAGGGCGAACACGGCATGAGCTTCGCCAAGCGGGTCAACGAGCTGGGCTACCAGCTGCGCGACCGCGACGACCTCAACCTCGCCGACCGCCTCGAGGTCGCCGGCTCGGACCGCACCGACCTCGAGAAGATGGAGTACTTCGGCCAGGACCGACTCGACGAGGTGCTGGGCGCCTTCGACACGATCTTCTCGGACCACTCCATCGACATCCAGACCGGTGAGCTCCTGGGGCGCTACGTCGCCGAGGAGTTCGACACGGCCCGGCTGCTGCGCTGTTGCTACGAGCAGCTCAAGGCCCGCCAGGGCGAGACGCCGGACCCCACCTTCGTCTCCACCACCGGGGCCGGGGCGACAGGTGCGTCGAGCGAGCTGGCCGCTCTCAACGACAAGGTGGACGCGTTGTGCCGTGCCGTCGAGGAGCTCCGCCAGATCGTGTGCGCGCAGAGCATGCCGACCAAGGCCTCCTGAGCCCACAACTCGCGTGGCCCTCGGAGAGACGGCGCCCGGCGTGGGCGTGAGCGGGGTCGCCGTCTCTGTCCGAGAAGGGCTCTTCACCGACACCGACCCGCCGCGACTCCTCGGGAGCCGGTGCCATGTGTGCAGGCGCCACCACTTCCCGCGCCACGACACGTGTCCGTATTGCACGCGCCGACGGCGCCCTGCCCGTGGAGCTGTCGGGCACGGGGCGGCTATGGAGCTGGACAACGGTCACCACCGCACCGCCGGGCTACTCCGGCGAGGTCCCGTACGGGTTCGGCGTGGTCGAGCTCCCCGAAGGCATACGCGTGGTGACGCGGTTGACCCAGACCGACCCGGCACGCCTGTCCGCCGGCGAGCCCATGGCCCTGGTGCTCGTTCCGGTGCGCGTCGACGACGATGGGCACCGGGTCGTGACCTACGCCTTCGCGCCGCAGGACCCCCGATGACCGACGTCGACATCGCCGGGGTCGGGATCCACCCGTTCGGCCGCTTCGAGGACCGGACCATCACCGACATGGGGGTCACCGCCGTCCGCGCCGCGCTGGCCGAGGCGGGGCTGGCCGAGGCGGGGCTGGCCGAGGCGGGGCTGGCCGAGGCGGGGCTGGCCGAAGCGGGGCCGGCCGCAGGGGGGTTCCAAGCCGCGTTCTGCGCCACCGCCTACGGGGGCGTGGCGTCGGGGCACAAGGTGCTGTCGCGCCTCGGCATGACGGGGATGCCCATCGTCGACGTCGAAGCGGGATGCGCCAGTGGCGGAGCGGCGCTCATGTTGGGCGCCAGTGCCATCCGGTCCGGGGCCTATGACACCGTGCTCGTGTTCGGCGTGGAGAAGATGCCCAAGGGCATGATCCGGTCGTCGTTCTTCGAGCCGTGGCAGGAGGAGTCGGGCCTGGCCGCCACCCCCGCCTACTTCGCACTGCGGGCTCAGCGCCTCATGCAGGACTCGGGAGTGACCAAGGACCATCTGGCCCGGGTGGTGGTGAAGAACCGTCGCCACGGTGTGCACAACCCCGACGCCATGTTCCGGTCCGAGGTGGACGCCGCAGCGGTGCTCGCCTCGCGGGTGGTGTGCGAGCCACTGCACCTGTGGATGTTGTGCACGCCCAACGAAGGAGCCGCCGCGGTGGTCCTGACCCGCGCCGGGGTGACTCGGCGGCGCGAGTCCGCCTCGGCGCGGCGGTGTTGCGCTCGCACCTGCCGGGATCGGTCCTCAACGAGTCGACGCCCATGTCGGGGCTCGCCGACGAATCGGTCCCCGCGCCGAGCACCCTGGCTGCCACCGCCGCCTACGAGGAAGCCGGGATCGGCCCCGAGGACCTCGACGTCGTGGAATGCCAGGACACCGATGCGGCGCGCGAGCTGCTTTCCTACGAGGAGCTCGGTCTGTGCGCACCGGGGGGAGCGGCGGCGTTTTCCGACGAGGGTGCCACCGCCCTGGGCGGACGCCTCCCGGTCAACCCCAGTGGCGGGCTTCTGTCCAAGGGCGAGCCGCTCGGCGCCTCGGCGCTCGGGCAGGTGGTCACGCTCGTCCACCAGCTGCGGGGCGACGCCGGTCACAATCAGGTCGAGGGGGCGCGCGTGGCGCTCGCCCACACCGTAGGCCGTGGCGCCAACGCCAGTGTCGTCGTCCTCACCCGCTGACGAACCTTCGAAGGGGGCCCATGTCCGACTCGCCCAGTACCACGGCACCGATCCTGGTCGGTGTGCTCTACGACTTCCCACAGGCCGACAACGGAGCCCTGTTCGAAGACGCCGTGCGCATCGGCATCGACGAGGTGGCCGCCACGGGACGCCTCGACCGCTCCTTCGAGTTGTTGCCCCGCCACACCCACGGCCTTCCGGGGGGCACCGCCTTCGACGTCGAGAAGAGCTTCGCCGAGCTCGTGGATGCGGGCGCGCTCATCATCCTGGGCCCCACCATCAGCGACAACGGGCTCATCGTGGGGCCACTCGCCGACGCGGCGGGGGTGCCGTGCATCAACTACACCGGCGGTGAGCGGACGCGCGGCGAATTCATGTTCCACTACCAGGTCGGCTCGCTCGAGGAGGAGCCAGCCGTGCTCGCCGCGTACGTGGCTCGCCAGGGGCGCAACACCGTGGCGGTGGCACACGACGCCTCCCCGGTGGGCCGGCGCTACGCGGAGTTCTTCTCCGAGGCGTGCGGTGCGCTCGGCATCGACATCACCGGCATGGCGGCCGTCCCGCCCCTCGCCGAGGACGTCTCCCCCGTCGTGGCCCGTCTGCGATCAGGCAATCCCGAAGGCCTCGTCTACCTCGGGCTGGGCGTAGCGGCGCGCGCCGTGGCCCTGGCCGTCGCGTCGGAGAAGTGGGACGTGCCGGTGGTGGCCAACTCCGCCCTGATGTTCGCCTACGGCCGTCACGACTGGAGGGCAGGGTGGGACGGTTGGGTGTACGTCGACACCGTGTCCAATGACAACCGCATCCGCGCCGCGCTTCGCGAGCGCTCGCCGCGTAGCTCGGCCGGGCCCATCGGCGTCGCCGCCTACGACATGGGCCGGCTCGTGGCCGAGGCCGTGGCCCGGGCCGCCCACCTCACTCGGGTCGGCATCAAAGACGGCCTCGAACGCGTCAAGCAGCTCCCGGCCTCGAGTGGCATGGACGGCACCACAATGGGTTTCGGGCACTACGACCACGGCGCCTTGAAAGGCCGCTACCTGGTGCTGCGCCAATGGCTCAACGGCAAGACCGTCCAGGTCGTCGAGCAGTAAGGCCCACATCCCACAGGCCCCTCGCAGGCAGACCCCTTGCGGGCAAGCCCCGCGCCCTGCAGCCTCACGGCAGGGCGGGGACCTCCCCGAGGCGCTGGATGTAGATGGAGATGTGCGCGATCCGGTTGTCCTCGTCGAGGTCGAAGACGAGGGCCTCGGGCGTCTCCAGTGGCGAGCCTCCGATGTCGACGACCTCGGTGAGCTCCACGAGCACGGTGCGGCCCGTGCTCAGCACACGGTCCATCCGCATGGAGTAGCCCGGGAGCGCGGGCATGAGGTCGGTCAGGAAGGCCACGTACCGGTCTCGGGGTGTGTAGGTGTCTCCGAAGGGGCCCACGCGCACGACGTCGTCCGCCAGGCACGCGGCCATCGCCCCCCAGTCGTGCGCCACCAGCCGGTCGAGGTATCGCTCGACGACAGCGGCAGCGTTGGTCGTGTCGGTTGTGCCATCCGCGTCGTTCACCATGTCGCCTCCTGTCGCAGCACCGTCCTCACGACGATACGCATCAATGGAACGTCACGAACATGTGCTTCACCCCGGCGTGCTTGTTGGTGCGGAACCGCTCGATGGGCGCGTCGAGAGACAGCCGTTCGAAACGGGCCTGGAGCTCCTCGAGCATGATGCGGATCTCGAGACGGGCCAGGTTCGCCCCCAGGCAGAAGTGGCTGCGATACCCGAAGGCCAGATGGGGGTTCGGGCTCCGCCGGACATCGAAGGTGAAGGGATCGCCGAACACCTCCTCGTCGCGGTTGGCCGACGCCCACCACAGCGTCACCTTGTCCCCCGCTCGGATCTTCTCTCCCGCCACCTCCACGTCGCGCGTGGCGGTGCGACGGTTGTAGAGCGTCGGGCTCGACCACCGCAGGATCTCCTCGACCGCGCCAGGCCACACCGACGGGTCGTGACGGAGGAGGTCCCATTGCCCGGGATTGTCGATGAGCGCGGCCATGCCCAGAGCGATGGCGTTGCGCGTCGTCTCGCTGCCTGCCGCGATGAGGAGGTTGAAGAACATGAGCAGCTCGAGGTCCGACAGCGGCTCGAGCTCGCCGTCCTCGCCCTCGATGGTGGCACGGGCCACGGTGGCCACGATGTCGTCACCCCCCTCGGCGCGCTTGCGCTCGATCAGGGCCGAGCCGTAGGCGGCCATGGCGGCGGCGGCCTGCTCGGAGCGGGTGCTGCGGGTCCCGAGCTCGCGGTCGTCATAGGTGAGCGTGGCGTTGGTCCATGCCATCAAGTCGTGTCGGTCCTCGTCGGGGATGCCCATCAGCATGGCGATGGCCTGCAAGGGCAGTTCGACCGCCACGTCGACCAGGAAGTCGCACCGACCCCGCGCCGCCACGGCGTCGAGGATGGCCGCGGTGCGGGCCCGGAGCTCCCCCTCGAGCAGGGCCAAGGCGCGCGGCGCCACCGCGGGCGTGACCAGTCGGCGGATCCGGTGGTGCCGGGGGTCGTCCATCATGTTGAGCAGCACCCCGGCCGCGAACCCGTACGGGAGGTCCTCGATGAGGGTGCCACCGCCGGGTGCGTCGGGCGCACGGGACGAGGAGAAGGCATCGGCGTCGGACCCGATCAACTGCATCTCGGCGTGGCGGCTCACCACCCAGAATCCGGTCCCGTCGGGCGTGTGGCTCGTGGGATCGTGCCACCACACCGGCGCCTGGCGGCGCAATCGGGTGAACGACGTCGTGGGGGAAGCCGTCGTCGAACAGCGCCAGGTCGGTCAGGTCGATGTCGTCGAGGCCCACGCACCGGCTCCCTTCGAGGTGGGTCCCGACATTCGACCACACTCACCTCGCTCGCACCGGCTCGACGCGCCACGGGGACGCGTCACTGGCGGATCACGAGCCGAAGTCCTCCGTCGATGGCATCTTCGTGGAGGAGGTGTCCGTGGCGCGCGTGCCAGGTGCCGTCGGCGATGTCGGTGCGCAGGCGGTCCATGCGCTCCGACCACGAGATCGTCGGGCAGGAGGGCGAGGCCCGACATGCACGCCCGCACCTCGGGGTCGAGGTACTCCTCGGGACGTCGCCAGAATGCCCAGTTGAACCCGTCGATGCAGTCCGCAGGGAACCAGGACGGGCTCGACGCGTTGCGCCCCGAGGACCTCGGCCACCGCATCGGGCGCCAGTACCTGGTTCGATGCCAGCGTGATCACCTCGGGCACGTAGTCGCGAAAGAACCAGAAGTCCGAGTGGACTACGGGTCGAACGTGAGAACGACGACGGCTCGTGCCACGCGCGCCATCTCGCGGCAGCCCGCCGACGACGTCACGCCAGTGATGGATGGTGAACACGGCCAGCGCGGCGTCGAAGGAGTGGTCTGCGAAGGGCAGGCTCTCGGCCACCGCCCGCACCACCGGTGCCGCGCCGGGGTCACGTTGCGCGGCCATGACGACCGACGGCTCGACGGCGACCACCGCCTTGTCCCGCGGGCTCGTAGGAGCCGGTCCCCGCACCGACGTCGACGATGGTCGAGACGTCTCCCAGGGCGCGTTCGATCTGGGCGGCGATGCGCGGATCCGGTCGCCGGTGACGGGCGTAGGCCCGACCGATCCCGTCGTAGATGGGCGCCGTTCCGACCACCGTGCTCGCCACCTCCCCGCCGGGCTTTCGGAGGGCCCGGTCCCCCGCCTCCCAAGACTAGAACACGTTGCAGTTCAATCCCAGGGCCAGGAGAGGAGAAAAGGACGAAACGCCGGGCCCTACAGGATCGGGAGGACCAGCTTCAGAAGCGAAGTCGTGGTGACGGGCGGAGGCTGCGTCGTCGGCGGCACTGTCGTCGGCGGCACTGTCGTCGGCGGCACCGTGGTGCTGGGGGGAGGGGCAGTCGTTGTGGTCGTCGGCCTGGGTGCCCTCGTGGTGGTGGTCGTCGGCCTCGGTGCCCTCGTGGTGGTGGTCGTCGGCCTGGGCGCCCTGGTGGTGGTCGTCGTCGGGGCCCTCGTGGTGGTGGTCGTGGCCTTCACCGCGGTCGTGGTGGTGGCGGGCTTGGTGGTCGTGGTCCCCCTGGTGGTGGCGGTGGTGGGCCTGGTGGTGGCGGTCGTCGAGGACCCCCCCGCCGGACGCCCGGTCGTCGATCCGGTCGTCAGCGACGTATTGACGCCGGCCGTGCGCCCACTCGTTGAGGCCGCCACCGCCGGGGGGACCGAGGTCGGAGCCGATGACGAGCCCGGCACCTGGCCAGAGGGGTTGGCCCCCGTCGGATCGGGCACGGAGTCCGTGTCGTGCGGAGCCGTCGTGCCGTGCCCGGAGGCGGCTTCGGGCGGGGTGGTCGTGGTCGTCTGGGCGCTCGTGGCCACGCCGGCGATCGAAGCAACCACGACCGTGACGACGAGGACCACCCCCACGACCAGCGCCGAGCGCACCCGGGTGGAGGCGGCACTCAGGAGGAAGACGGGCCGAGCGCGCAACCGCGCCCCGGCGAACTGGCGACCGGCGTCGGCGAAGCGTCGGAGAGAGGACTCCCGTTTCACCCTGGGACTGGCTCGCAAGGGGTGGCCCACCGGCGCAAAGGCGCCCAGCATTTCGATGGTCTCGTTGGTCAGGTCCTGGGTGGGCACGAGGACCCGGACGGGCCAGCCGTTGACGATCACGTCCAGCGCGGAGGCGGGTCGACCGTCGGGTGTTTTGCCCGCCCCGCGCACGACCTCGAGGCCACCCATCGCCTGCCAGGACCACTGCCGCTCGACGCTGGGCTCCTCCGCGTCGACGAGCGTCCAACCCGTGGGCTCCACTAAGAGGTCGAATGCCGCGAAACTCGCGCTTCCGTTACCCCATCCGCCTTCGACCACCCAAACGTTTACCAGCTTCACGCTAAGTGCAATTCTCGTACCGTCACCGCGCCATCGCCCTCCACGGTCTCCGATGCTAAGAGTTCAACGCGGATCATGGAAATCCAACCACGACCCGTAATCGTCACCTCACGCATCGTCGAATGGGTTCTATCAGAAGGTCCCCGGAGCGGTGGGGGATGCTGCGCGCCGACGTGTTCTACGGCGCCAAAACCTCGGGTCCCACGAGCAAATGACGACTGACATCACCCACGAGGTCGGTGGTGAATCGTCGCTCTGCAAATCGCCACAAACCGTCGCGACACTCGAACACGTCGCGGTATCGGCCGGCAACGATCGGTTGCATCGCCATGTCGGGCAGCGCCTGGAACACCGTCACATACGAGTGTGAATGTGCGGTCCCGGCGTCCTCGTCGACGTCAATGCGGATGTTGGTCGTGACGTGCTTGGTGCGCGGCGTGCCGTCCTCGTACACCCGAACCATGGCCCGGAAGATGTTCTCGACAGCCTTCTGACCGCGCACCACCGCATCGCCTTCGCCGCCGAACACACCCTCGGCGAACAGCGCTCCCAGGCCGCTGAAGTCGCCGGCGTCGACGAGCTCGGCGTACCTGGCGATCAGGTTCTCGATGGCCCGGTCGCTGCGCTCTCGCCGCTCGTGCCGCTCATGCTGGGGAGCCGGTGCCGCCACGGTCGTGACCGTAGCCGTGCCCTCATCCCGGGAGGTGCATGAGCTCGAGGCGGGTCCCGTCGGGGTCGGTGCAGTAGAGGAAGTCGAGGACGCCGGCCGAGACCGCCGACCCCGCCGAGCCGAAGGTGGTCCGGGTGCTCCGAACGACGGTGCCCCCCAAGGACTCGATGCGCTCGGCCACGGCGTCGACGTCGCTCACCCGAAGCGACAGGTGGGTGAGACCCAGCTGGTTTATGGGGCGGCGCGTCGCCTCGCCCACGTGCCCGGGAGCGTCGAAGTGAAGCAGCTCGATCGAGACGCCGTCACGACGGACGAAGCGCGACTGGAGGGCGACGTCGTCGATCTCCATGAGCCGTCCGAATTCCGGGCCCACGGTATGGGACTGCACGAGCTCGAAGCCGAGTCCCTCGCAGTAGAAGCGAAGCGCTTGCTCGAGGTCGCTCACGCAGATCCCCACATGAGAGAACGTCACCTCCACATCCGCCTCCTGGTCCACGGTCACCGCCCTCCATTCATTCAGCTGCGCTGATCACCCGTGCGGTAACCCGCGCCGGTCGCCTGTACCGCCGTCGCTCCAACTTGACCGCTCGGGTATCCACGGTCAGATCCTTGACTCAGACGCAACCAGACGGGAACCTCGCGTCATGACACCACCGGGTGCGATCGACGACGACGTCGTCTTCGAGATCCCGAGGATTCCGGCGTCGGCGGGTGCACTGGTCTTCGATGGCGCCGGGCGCCTCCTCGTGCTCAAGCCGACCTACAAGAGCGGGTGGACCGTCCCCGGTGGTCAGATGGAGGACAACGGCGAGACCCCCTGGGAGGCATGCCGACGCGAGGTCCACGAGGAGAGCGGACTGGTCATCGACCGAGGCCGACTGGTGTGTGTCGACTTCCTGCGCCCACGGCCGCAGAGGCCGGGAGGAATGCGCTTTCTCTTCGACTGCGGGCCCCTCGACGACGAGGCGCTCACCGGCATCATGCTCCAGGAGGACGAGATCTCGGAGTACCGCCTCGAGGACATGGAGCCGGCGCTCGAGCTTCTGAGCGGTCCTTTGCGCCGGCGTGTCCGAGCCTGTGTCGGTGCGACGAACACGGTGTACCTCGAGGACGGGCGTCGGATCGGCGCTGTGGCCGACTGACGAGTTCGGTTGCGGCGAGGCCCGCGGGTCAGGTTGATCCGCCGGGCCGGGTGGTTCAGCTGCGCAGGAGCTTTCCCGGCCGGGAGTCCAGTCCGTCGGGCGCGGCCTCGCCGTCGATGCGGATCGGCACCCCGTTCACGAGCACATGGGTCATCCCCACCGGTTGGTCGGCGGTGAGTCGCTCGCCATTGGCGGGGAAGTCGTAGACGCGACGCAACGGGCCGGGCGCGACGACTGCAGGGTCGAACACACACAGGTCCGCGGCCTTGCCGACCTCGACGCTGCCGCGGTCGGTGAGCCCGTAGACACCGGCCGGCTCAGCGGTGAGTTTGTGCACGGCGCGCTCGAGCGACATGACGCCGCGGTCGCGCACCCAGTTGCCGAGCAAGTCCGTGGCGAAGCAGGCGTCACACAACTGTGAGACGTGCGCGCCCGAGTCGGCCAGGCCGAGCAGGACGTTGTCCCGTGGCAACAGCCAGGCGATGGCGTCCGGGTCGTTGTTGGCGAGCACGGACCAGAAGCGTGCTTTCAAGTCGTCGTCCAGCGAGATGTCGAGGATGACGTCGAGGGGCGTGCATCCCCGCTCCTCGGCGATGTCCACCAGGCTGCGGTCTATGAGCTCGGGATGCGACGCCGACTCCGCCACCGAGATCGAGGGCCAGTTGAAGGGAAGCCCACCGCCACCGCCGGTGCCGACCGAGAGCTCCTCCCAGGTCGCGGCGCGCCACGCCGGGTCGCGATAGGCGGCCTTGCGCTCCTCGAGATCCAGGCCCATGAGCTTGGAGAAGCTGGCCCGGATGTTCAAGGTGAAGGGCTCGGCCAGGTTCATCTGGAACACCAGTGGTCGACACGACACCTGGGGCCACACCTCGACTCCGTCCTCCCGTGCCGCGTCGT
The DNA here is from genome assembly GCA_963846125.1 of uncultured Acidimicrobiales bacterium. Classification (GTDB taxonomy): domain Bacteria; phylum Actinomycetota; class Acidimicrobiia; order Acidimicrobiales; family UBA8190; genus Chersky-840. Next base: position 2,000,983 of record CAWJUR010000002.1, on the reverse strand, counting down.
TGTCGGCGACGACCTTCTCGTGGTACGGGTAGCCCTTCACCGTGAGCAGTGCGGTCCATGTGATGGGCCTGCCCACATCGCGCTGAAGGTCGAAGAGCTGACGGTTGGGGATCACCCCACCGGGAAGCAGCGCCACCACACCCTTCTTGGCGTCGTGCACCGGCACGAGTAGGGCTCGGAGCTCGTCGAGGTCCGCCACGCGCGACGGGACGGGACGCCCACCGTCGCCGTTGTGGGTCGGTGACGCGCTCGACGCGAACCCCATGGCGCCCGCCTCCATGGACTCGGCCACCACCGCCTGCATGCGCGCCAGTTCCTGGGGCGTGGCGGCGCGCTCGTAGGACTCCTCACCCATGACGTACATCCGCACTGCAGTGTGACCCACGTAACAGCCGTAGTTGAGCGCGGTGCCGCGACGCTCGACCGCGTCGAGATACTGTGGGAAGGTCTCGAACTCGTCCCAGGGAACGCCCACCGACAGCGTGTCGAAGCTCATGTCCTCGACGTGCTGGAGCGTTCGAGCGAGCAGCGACACCAGGTCGGGTCGGATCGGTGCGATGGAGAAGCCGCAGTTACCGGCGACGACACTCGTCACCCCGTGGAACGACGACGGCGTGAGCCAGGGGTCCCAGAAGACCTGGGCGTCGTAGTGGGTGTGGATGTCGATGAACCCCGGGGCGACGACCTGGCCCGAAGCGTCGAGTTCGCGTTCCCCTCGGAGGCCCTCCCCGACGCCCACGATGCGCCCTTCGGACACCGCCACATCGGCCGGTCGGGCCGGGGCGCCACTCCCGTCGATCAGCGAGCCTCCACGGATCACGATGTCGCCGTCCACGGTCGCCTCCTTGGGTTGCAATTTCCGGGCCGTCCCAGAGCTGAACGCGCCACCTGAATCGTCGCAGACCCGGGGGTGCGGCGCCCAGCCGTGGCATTTGCTCAGTGCGGCAGGGCGCCGTTGATCGGCTCTGATCCGGAGCGCCCGTGCCTATCACGCCGCGATGGCGTGGAGGCGCCCGGCGGCCGGCCCCCCGGGCTCTTGCCGATCTTGATTCCGAGCCGGTGGCGTCGTGACCGTCGCGGCGATGAAAGCGGGGCAAAGTCGATTGGTATGTCGCCAGCGTCACCGATCCCAAAACTGGCCATGGTCAGTTCTTGGGACCTTCCCTTCCGAGGGGGCGGCTGCCAGCGCCGCGACCGCTGAGGAGACTCGCCTTGGCGCACCGCCTGAGGTAATCACACCGCAGGTTCATTGGACGACCGGGGAGAGTCTGGCGAAGACGACAGGGCTGTGTCGATGACGGCCCTCCATGAGGTTTCAGACGTGCGAGGAGCGGCACTGCACCTCGTGGCGAACCCGGCGCATCCCATCGAAACCCAGCAGGCACTCGTATTGGCATTGCTACTCGTGGCCGACGCGTGTCACTCACTGCGGGAAGCATTCATCGCTGCGTCGTAACTGATCGCACCAGCCACGGGCAGGGATAACCGCTCGGCTGGCTCGCATCCTGCGACCCTGCTTGGTCACTCCTTCTGACCGGGTCGCAGCTGCTCCAACTTGGCGCCCACCTTCGCCGACGTCGGAGCGAACGGTAGGCGGGTGCGTGGTGCCTTGGACATCACCGCGTACCCGTTGGCCGCTCTGACGCGATCAAAGATCCTCTTTACAAGTTGTTCGCGCAGGTGCCCTGATCTTTCTTGCTGTTTGTTCCATCCGGGCAGGTCGTGTCTTTCCATATGGTGCCCGAAAGGTTGGCACCACCGAGGAACGCACCTTTCAACCTGGCATGGGACATATTGGCATTGTTGAGGCTCGTACCGTCTTCACTAAAGTCACAATGGAAAACGATGGGAAGATTGCACCCAACGATTACTGGTGTTTGGCTATTGTTGAAAGCTCCGCCAAGCTTCGCGTGGGAAAGGTTCGCCCTCTTTAGCGTGGTACCAGTCAGGTTGGCGCCAGACAGGTTGGCGCGTGAGAGATTGGCACCTGACAGGTTTGTATCCCTAAATGTGACAACGCACGGGGAAGTCGAAAGGACATAGCAACCAACACCCACGGAAACCACGGGACTGAGGTCGGCGTGGGACAGATTCGCGTGCGACAGGTTTGCGCCGGAAAGTATGGCTCCCTCCAAATCGCAGCCGGACAGATTGATCCGCGGCTTCGGGCTTGCGTGGCAGTTTGGTGAGGGTTCCGTGACATGCTTCGCCAAATGCGCTCTCGCAATATGAGTGGATGCCCCAGCGTCAGACACGGCAGATGTTGTAGTTGCGCCGACGATACAGGCGACCAGGACCGACCCCAACGGAGTCTTCCAAGAAGTGCGCGTCATACGCTGCTCTGCTTGTCGCCCTGAGCCTTACCAGTAACTCTCATCATCTCTCCTGAGGTCAACGTCAAGAAATCGTGATTGAGAACACCTTTGTTGCGGTGTGCTGCGTGGCGTGTTGGTGCTTGAGTTTGATCTTCTTGTCGAGCACCTCCACGGTGAAGGTTGAAGAATGCGCAGTCGCCTTGGGCATGCCTGAGATGATTCCAGAACGCTTGTTCAGTTTCAGCCCCTTGGGCAGCTTCGCTGAACCCCTGGCCAACTTCCAAGTGTAGGGATGGTTCCCACCAGTGGCAGTCAAAGGTTGCGAGTAGTCGGCGCCGACGAATCCTTCTAACAAGGAGGTGGTTGTGATCTGCACACCAGACGCGGAAACCACCGGAGCATGATCGGTGTCGTACGCACCCACGTCACATGGTGCGGTCCTTGTGAATCCCCGCTGGTCGGCAAGAGGACAATCGACTGAGGGGACGTAGTCGATGCCAGGCTTGCCTGGCGGTAGGGCGATGGTCTGCGTTGGACCACCGTTGTTGGCGAGCGAGCCGAGCGTCGCGCTGACGGTCGCGTAGTCGCTGATACTCGGAGACATGAATCCGCAGGACCCATCGGTGTCGATGTTGTAACCATTGTCGCTAACTGAACCGACCTTGCAGTTCCCTCCTGAACCGTCGGCCAAGATGGTCGTTTCAAGCGTGGCTGGCCCGTAGATACCGCCCCCGGTAAAGTTCATGCCGCCGCACAACTGAGCGGCACTGTTGCTCGCCAGCGTGCTGTTGTTGATGGTCAAGGTGCCGCCATTGTCGATGCCACCGCCACCGCCGACGAGCGCCTGAGGCAAGGCGCAATCCCCGTTTATGGCACTGTTGCTCGCCAGCGTGCTGTTGTTGATGGTCAGGGTGCCGCCATTGTCGATGCCACCGCCACCCTCGGGGGCCGAGTTCCCAGAAAGCGTCGAGTCGGCCACGTTCGTGGAGCCGCTGGTGAAGATACCGCCCCCGTTGCCAGCGGAGTCCCCAGAAATCGTCGAGTTGGTGATGATCATGAGGGCACTCCCGTATATGCCGCCCCCGTTGCCAGCGGAGTCCCCAGAAAGCGTCGAGTCGGCCACGTTCGTGGAGTCGCTCGTGAAGATACCGCCCCCGTTGCCGGGAGTGGCAAACATGGGGGCAGCGCCCGCAGAGTTCCCAGAAATCGTCGAGTTGGTGACATTCAACATGCCACCGTTGTAGATGCCACCTCCATTGCCCCCCCGACCGCAAATCTGCAGGCAGTCGGCGGCGGCGCCAGCGGTGTTCTTAGAAATCGTCGAGTTGGTGAGATTCAACGTGCCAACGTTGTAGATACCGCCTCCGTCACCGCCGTCGCCACCTGCAGATCCGGTACCAACGCTGTAACTGCGACCGGCGCCAGTCGAGTTTCCAGTGATTGTCGAGTTGGTGAGGTTCAACGTGCCACTGTTGTAGATACCGCCTCCAATGAGGCCGTTGACACCGACACTTCCCGAGAACCCACCCTTGACGGTAAGCCCCGAGATGCTGACGGTCACGCCCGAGGCGATGTCACACACCTCCACCGCGTGACCCCCGCTCACCGCGAGTCGGCTCGCTCCGGGACCGTCGATTGTCAGCGTCGTGCTGACGTCGATGGTGCTGCTGAGCGTGATGGTCGAACATGCGCGGGGAAGGGCAAAATCGATCGTGTCACCCGAGGTGGCATTGGCGACGGTCTGTCGAAGCGATCCAGCCCCTGTGTTATTGCAGTTTGTGACCGTGTCCGTGGCTGCCGAGGCCGGACTTGGGTTAATCAGGGCCGTTCCTGCGATAGTCGAAACCACCAATGCGGCTGCTCCCAATGCCGAGCGACGAATGGACGTCAAGCGTCCCTGACTCCAAAGTCGGAATCTCATCGCCAGCCCCTCCCCAATACCCCACGGCAGACGTTACACCGGATGGGGTACACCCACCTCGGGAGTCGGACATCGCGGGCGCCGCTCGTGTCGCCAGGCGGCGGATGCGGAGAGTCCGTCCCGTCCCGTCCCGTCCGTGGAGTTGGGCTCGCCGTCATTTTCGACGCCATCACTGGTCCAGGACCTAATCTCCATCTGTGCTGAGCGCCGGAGACACCACCTTGTTGACTGCGGGCGGCGCAGCAGTCGGTGCACTCGTCGGCGGCTTCGTCGCCTACATGGCAACCCGCAGGCAGGTCACAGCGATGGAGACCGAGGGTGAGCGGCAGCGAACTGCAACCGCAACGGAGCGCGCCGCTGATCGCGCACACGAACTCGCCCTCGCCAGGGAAGAGCGAGAGCAGCAGCGCAAGCAGGACGCCTACGTACACCTAATGTCATATGTGATCTGGGTGACAGAGTTTGTACAAGCAAGGTGGGTACAGTTGCAGGTGAAGGTAGACACATCAGCAAAGGCCGATTACCCGAAGATTGACGACAGCGTCCGTTCCCTCGCCGTGTTGATGGCCAGTGAGCCCGTCGGGAAGACTCTCAGCATCCTGATCAATCAGCTGTTCGCGTTTAGCCAGGCTGCGCTACGTTACGAGCAATCGTTGCCACCGGGTTCGGTTTCGCTCAACGTTGTAACCGCCGAACGGGATACCATAACAGCGACCGCAGCAACGTTGAGCGCAATGCTGCGTGCGGAACTCGGAGTTAGTGAACCCTGAATCAGCAAATGATCTTGTCCGGCAGTTACGTTCGAGTCAACCGTGTGGTTCGATTGGTAGGGCTGCATTATTGGCATCACGGCATTTCCTTTGGTGACTCCCAGGTCATCGAGTTCGGCGGTGGCGATCTGTTGAATAAGGGTGAGACGCAGATCAGGCGTGTGTCACTTACCAGTTTCGCTCAGGGTGGATCGGTCGAAGAGGTATCGCACCCAATTAGGTGGAGCGGACTCACCTACTCACCGCTGCTACCGCCCGAACAGGTGGTGGATCGTGCCGAGTGGCTTCTGCACAATCGGCCACCGCCATATCACCTCGGTTATCGCAATTGTGAGTCAATTGCGATCTGGTGTGCCACGGGCGACTTTGAAAGCTTCCAGGTCAAGGAGTTCATGCGCTACAAGGCCCCTCTCGCACTACCGATCACAGCGGTGGTGAAGAGGAAGGCGTCAATCGGTGTGCCGCTCGCGGTAGCTGGGATTGCGATCACAGTGCTGACAGCCGTCCCTTACGTACATAGCCGGACGTTCTTCGATCACACTCGTCGGTACCCAGGGATCGGGAAATGGACGCCGGAGGAGTGACTGCGCTCCCCGTACCCCTCCCCCTGAACCCCGCTGTCACGCTCCCGCCAGGGGTGTCAAAGATGAATATGTGGCAGGACGGCCAGCACGCCGCTCCATGCTGCACTTGCGGCGACACCTGTTGTCAATTCGCCGAGCACGTGTAGTCCAGCGGAGATCAAGTTGCGATTCGGCTTGGGATGGCTCAACTGAGCGTCGATCGCGTCGAGCGTAGTTGTGGCCACCTCGACGTCCGCGGGATCCGGGAATGGGTTCGCGTTGAGCGCGCTCCGATACGCCTCAACCACGTTATGAATCGTGGTCGATTCCTCTTGGGTTATCGTGGTGAGGATTTGCGAGGCACCCGGACTTCCGGCAGCGATCTGGCTTCCCGATACCGATCCATGGATGACGACGGTTGTGTTGTAAGTATTCAGCGCGGGCAGATTGGCAGTTGGTTCTTCCGGCTTACGCCTTGATTGCTCGACCTCTTCGATCCCGCGTTGCGTGATAGCCATCAAATAGTCAGAGGCTATGTATTTGACGAGGCGCTTGCCATCGAGGTAGTCCGCTACCTTCACCGATTCAGAAGATGGCCAGCCGAACTCGTCGCCGATGTCGGAGGCCTTAACGAATCGTTGTTGAGAGCCATTGGTCGCGTCGTACAGCTGCTGCATGAATTGTGCGCGGCGACGATCCTTGGACTCGATCGTGTCTTCGAGAACCGTCGTCCCCGACGTCTCTGGTACACCGATGTGCTGAGCCCTGTAATTGTTCAGAGCTTCCGTACCCTGTGGGGTGATGCGCGGTCGGACGATCGTTGGGACCTTCCCGTCGGCGCGGCGTGGCGAATCCACAGCAATCCAGCGGCGGTGTTCGAGTTCGACCGCAGCCTCGGCGGCAACAGCAGGCTCTACATTCGGCACATCTGGAAGGAACTCGGTTGCACCACCTGCCACTGACACTGCTTTGAGGACGCGGCAGAGGTCGATCTCCTCCACCGTGTCAGACCTTGTTGATTCGTTTGGCCAACGCCTCAAACCGGGAGCGGGTGGCGTCGTCAATCAGCGGCACGAGTTCGCTCTGGCGGCGAAGCAAGACGAGAGCCGGGCGTAGGTGGTTGAGCTTGCCGTTCGCTATTCCACGCTTGGCGAACTCCGCACTGATACGCCTCGTGATCCGAGTCGAGTTCGTCAGTAGGTCAGTAGCGGTGATAGGCGTTCCAGCAAGTTCGGTGGCATAGGCGCGATTGACGAGTTCCACGTAGAAGTCGGGATCGAACAGGTCCTCGATGTCGGCGTCCGGTGTCCCCGTGATCTCCGACATGAGAATCAGAGACCCCGTTTTCAGCCGACCCGCATCCCGAAGACGCGTGACGGCGTCGGCGTCTGTGGTGCTCGCGTCAACGAGGACCGCGAGGGTCAACTGATTCGAGCCGATCAATGACACGAACGTGGAGAGCTTCCCGGCTCCTCCGACAGGAACACGCACCCAGTCGTCATCGATGGTGGTGAGGCCGTGCTCGCGCAGGTCGTCGTCCAAGACGTCGGTGTAGATGAGGTCACTCGGCCCTTCGAGGAGCAGGTTCTTCGGACCGATGAACAGGGTCTGCGCGAGGGTGTAGCCCAACGCCGCTTGAAGTGGGAATACGGTCTCTTCGTCGACACGGAAGACCTCGTCAGAGACCTTCGTGCCCTCATCATCGATATCCACCACAGTCCGGACACGTTCGAGATGCTCGGGATCGATCATGAAGGGTGAGTGGGTCGTGTAGAGCACCTGATAGCTAGGAGCCAGACGGTCCTCCATGAAGCGAAGGAGGTCACCCTGTGCTGTGGCGTGGAGGGCGAGACCGGGCTCATCGAGCAGGAGGATGAGATCGCTCGTCTTGCCCGCTTCAAGTTCCGAGAAGTAAGCCAGAAACGAGAAGAACCACACGAAGCCCCGTGACCGCTCATCGAATGGAACCGTGACCCGGTGTCGGCGGTTGTAGACACGCACGTGGAAGATAGGGCCGCGGTCCAGTGGTGGTGTCGCCCCCGGCTCCACCCCCGTCACTTTCAGATCTACTGACAGATCCTTGTTTTGCGACCAGTACTGAAAGACCTCGTCGCTGATGCTATTAGCGGCGTTCTCCAATTCCCGGATGAGGCGTTCGTGGTTGCTCTCATCGTTGAAGTCCTCGGGACGACCCCTGATGAGAGAGAGCAGCGCAAGCAAGGCACGCTTCCCACGATCGATCACGCCCCCGTCCCGACCCTCGATCAGGCTGGGGATGGAGACCTTACCCGGCATGGTGCTGTAGTCATCGAAGTACACGAACTTCGGCATCATCGGTTTCAGGTGTGCATCGATGAGGCGGAGGTCTGCGCGCTGACTTCGCCACGCGTTTACGCGAGCAAGGAGTTCTGATGCCTTGGTCGTTGGTTCGGGAAGCGCAGTGAGCGCCTCGATCAGCTGGTGCAGCGAGGACGCAGCAACTACATCGGCACCCGCCTCCGACGGCAGGTCGAGTCCGGTCGTGAGGTGATGTACAACGATTGCCTCATCGAGCTTGAGGCCCGAGTAGGTGAGTGCTGCCGAGCGGTATCCCCTCCACACCTGAAATGTGCGGCTGGTCAGGGCGCCCACACCGAGATCAGCCTCGATGGTGTCAAGCTCCGCATCGGTCAGTTCGAACTCCGCTGTGCACACCGGGATCGGGGACTCGGTGTCCTTGCGCTGACGCGTGAGCCGACTCGGGAAGTCGAGCACTTCGTCGTAGACCGCGTCAGCCTCGATCGGATTCAGCTTGAAGAGCGCCTGCAGGAACGCCGTCTTGCCGGACTCGTTCTTCCCGACGAACGCGCTGATGGCGGACTCGATGTCGACCCAACCCGAGTCCTCGACGCTGCGGTAGTTCTCGACCTTGACCTTGACCAGCCTCATCGCCCTGGTCACCCCCTTGTTACTTGATCTCGCACACCAATGATCCCACGACCTATCAAGAGCCTGTGACGGTCTCCCCGCGCAGTGTGAGTGCCACGGATGGTGATGGCGCAGCCAACCCCATCACACCCGGATGCCAGGCGCGGTGTGTGGACCGGCTGTCGGAACTTGAATCGCTGAGGCTCTCCATCGCCATGGCCAACCCCCGCTCCCCGGCCCTGGACCGGGAGGAAGCCATGATGCTGCTGTCCGAGCTACGGGAGGTCGAGCGGCATCTGTGGGCGCTGAGGAGGGGCTAAAGCGGCTCCTGGCCGGGTCCAGTCCTGACGGTCCCGGAGAGTCTTGGCGCCTATGGCGCGTCGGGAGAGAGACCGAGCATCTCGGTCACCCCGTGGTCGCGCCCGGCGGTGTACCCGCCGTCGACGACCAGAGCGTGGCCTGTGACGAACGACGCGTCGGATGAGAGTAGGAAAGCAGCGGCAGCCGCGATCTCCTCGGGCTGGCCGAAGCGTCCCAGTTTGTGCTCCTGGATGATCTCGCGGCGGGCGCGCTCCATGCCTTCTCCGAAGATTGCCTTGGTCATCGGCGTGTCGATGAAGCCCGGGCACACCGTGTTCACCCGGATACCACGCCCCGCATAGTCGATGGCCATGTTCTTGGTGAGGATGACCACACCCCCCTTGGACGCGCTGTAGGCGCTGCCTCCGGCCGTGCCTTCGATCCCCTCGATGCTGGCGATCGTCACGACCGCGCCCCGGGACCCTTCCACGAGAGGCTGCTCGAGCATGCGGGCGATGGCGTGCTTGGCGGTGAGGAAGGTGCCAAAGAGGTTCACCCCCAACACGCGGTTCCACTCGGCCGTGTCGACCATGTGGACCGCACCGCCCCCGGCCACACCCGCCGCGTTCACGAGACCGTCGACGCGCCCGAAGGCACGAGCCGCTTCGTCCACGAGAGCGATGACCGAGGCCTCGTCGGTGACGTCGACCGTGGTGAAGGCCCACTCGCCCGTGCCGGCTGGAACCGCCCCTGGCTCTACTCCGGGAGCGAGGTCCGCGCCCATGACGCTGGCCCCCTCTTCGAGAAGACGCGCCGCGCACGCCCGACCGATGCCCGAGGCCGCTCCGGTGACGATCACGTTCTTGCCGGCCAGGCCGCGCATGGGACCCCCTCGGTGTCGTTCCTCTGCCGGCGGTTTGTCGTCGGCAGAGGAGGATGATAGGACCCTGCACCGTGCAGTTCGCCTTGTTCTACGAGATCCCCGTCCCCCAGCCGTGGGGCCCCGACAGTGAGCACAGCGCGTACAAGAACGTCCTCACCCAGGCCGTGGCGGGCGAGCGCTACGGGTGGGACGCCTTTTGGACCGTCGAGCACCACTTCCTGTCGGAGTTCTCGCACTGCTCGAATCCCGAAGTCCTGTACGGGGCCATCGCCGCGCTCACTGAGCGCATCCGCATCGGCTACGGGGTGCGGCTCATGCCCGGGCCCTACAACCACCCGGTGCGGACGGCCGAATCCGTGGCCGTGCTGGACCTGTTGTCCGACGGCCGGGTGGACCTCGGCACGGGCCGGTCCTCTACGAGAGCGGAGCTCGAGGGGTTCGGGGTCGATCCGGCCGAGACCCGTGCCATGTGGCAAGAGGCCATCGGCCACGTGGTGGGGTGCTGGACCAATGACGAGTACGAGTTCGCCGGCGAGCACTGGCAGATGCCCAAGCGGCGCGTGCATCCCAAGCCGCGCCAGAGCCCGCACCCACCCATCTGGGGCGCGACCAGTAGTGAGGACGGCCACCGGCAGGTCGGCGCGCTGGGCCTCGGACTGTGCTCGTTCGCAGTCGGGGTCTCACCCCAGGAGGTGAAGGCCAAGGTCGACATCTACCGCGAGGCGGTGGGGAATTGCACCAAGCCCATCGGTGCGTTCGTCAACAACCAGGCCGCTACCTTCACCATGGCCCTGTGTGGTCCCGACCGGGCCGCCGCCGAAGACGTGGCACGGGAGTCCTTCGAGTGGTACCCGAAGGCGGGGGCCCGGCACATCGGGTCGATGACCGACTGGATGATCGAGCGCAACCAGGACCTGGGCTCCTACGCGTACGCGGCGGACATGAAGAGGATCGACGACGAGGGCGCCCTGGACCTGCTCACACTCGAGTACCTGGTGGAGGCGAACGCCTGTGTGCTCGGGACGCCCGAGGACTGCATCAAGACCGTCAAGCTGTACGAAGAAGCCGGCATCGACCTCCTCCTGTGCCTGGTGAACCCGTACAAGATCCCCCATGAAGCCGTCATGCAGACCATCGAGCTCATGGGGACAGAGGTCATCCCCCACTTCCGTCACTGATCCACGCGATGACCTCGACGCTTCCGCCTTTGGACCCCGAGCTCGCCCAGGTACTGGCGGCGATGCCCAATGGCTTCGATCCCGGTGGGAATCTCCGGGACATGAACGTCGTCCGCATGCTGCGCTCGACGCTCGAGCTGCTCGGCGCCCTGGGCGGGAGTCTGCCCACTGACGCGCGCGTGGCGGTCGCGGACCGGTCCATGCCCGGTGTCGAGACGGGCACCGAGATTCCTCTCCGCATCTACGCACCGGTGACTCGCGCTGGTGGCCTCGCTCCTGCCCTGGTGTTCTTCCACGGCGGTGCGTTCGTGCTGGGCGACCGGTACACCGAGGAGCTGCGTTGCCTTCGGTACGCGGCCGAGGCCGCATGTGTGGTGGTGTCGGTGGACTACCGCCTTGCCCCCGAACACCCCTTCCCCGCCGGCGTCGACGACTGCTATGCCGGGCTCGAGTGGACGGTGTCGCACGCTGCGGAGCTGGACATCGACCCGGGCCGGGTCGGCGTGGGTGGGAGCAGTGCCGGGGGGGCGCTGGCGGCGGCCGTCGCCCTGATGGCGCGCGACCGCAACGGTCCGGCACTCACGGTCCAGATCCTGAACTACCCCGTGATCGACGACCGCATGCAGTCGCCGTCGATGCGAAACTTCGATGCCACGCCGATGTGGACGAGTGGGTCCAACGGCGACATGTGGCAGCACTATCTCGGTGACCTCGACAAGCGCGGCACGGTGTCCGCCTACGCGGCTCCGGGGCGAGCCACCGACCTCTCAGGTCTTCCTCCTGCCTATGTGCTGACCGCCGAGCTCGACCCCTTGCGCGACGAGGGCATCGACTACGCGCGTCGGCTGATGGAAGCCGGCGTGCCGACGGAACTTCACACCGTGGCCGGCGCCTGCCACGGGTTCGACATCATCGCCGCCACGGGCACGCTCGGACAGCGCTCCATCGAGGAGCAGGTGCGCGCCCTGGTGCGGGGACTGCGTCCCGCTAGCGGCTGACTTTCGAAGCCCGCCCCGACACGAGCCCGTCGAGCAGGACACGCGTCGAACGGGCGATGTCGTCGACGGCACGCTCGAAGGTGGCACGATTGGCTTCAGAAGGAGCGCGGTAGCCACTCACCTTCCGGACGAACTGCAAGGCGGCAGCCCGCACGTCCTCGTCGGGAACGACTTCGGGGCTCCGTAGGGTCACGATGCTTCGGCACATGCCAACACCGTGCCACAAAGGACCAACGCCCGTCGCGAGTGACCAAAGGCCCTGATCAGTGTCCACCAACGGCCCTAGGAGTAGGTCTATACAAAAGAGCATCGTTACGAGAACGGACGACAGATGAGCGACACATGACTCCAGCCCAGCGCTGTGACGAAATAATCAGGATGATCGACGAAGTACTCGACGCCGCTTTGAACGCCGAGCGTGGTGCCCACCCCACTCCCCCGCTGATCGGTTCCTCGTTCGAGCAGCTCTTGGCCCTGCCGCAACTCGAGGGCCGGCCATGACCACGCTGCGCCTCCATCACCGTGGCTACTCCTTCTTGTGGGATCTCGTCGACCTGGCTCGTTCCGCGTTCAACTACACCGCGCCGCTCACGCCACCGGCGTTGCTGCCCCTCAAGGTGCAGGCCGCTGTTCCGCCCCTTCGCGTCACCCCGAGCGCGAGCCCGGGCCCATGACCGGGTCGCCTGACCCGAGAAACGGACCGGGTCGCTTGACCCGAGAAACGGACCGGGTCGCCTGACCCGAGAAACGGACCGCGTCGCCTGACCCGGTGCTCCCGACGGGGGCATGATGGTGTCGTGTCGCTCGGCCTTGTGCTCGACAGCCGCGATCCCGAGGCGCTGGCCCCGTTCTGGGCCGCTGCCCTCGGCTACGTCGTCAGCGGCGGGGTGGAGAACTACGTGATGCTGCTGCCCGACGGACGTGCGGGCCCCAAGCTCCTGATCCAGCGGGTGCCCGAGGACAAGACGCACAAGAACCGGATGCACATCGACATCGAAGTCGCCGACCTCGAGGAAACGGCGTCGAAGCTCATCGCACTCGGGGCCACGCGCCTCGAGGAGATCGTCCACGAAGAGCACAGCTGCTGCTGGATCGTGATGGCAGACCCCGATGGCAACGAGTTCTGCTTGTGCTGTTCCGAAGGTTGACGAACCGTCGATGCAGAGTACGGATCTCCTCGCTATCCACGATCTGCTGGCCCGGTACGGCCATGTCGTGGACGACGCCGACTGGCAACGCCTGTCCGATGTGTTCTGCGACGACGGGGAGTTCGATCTCGAGGCCATCGGCCGAGGGCGCGCCCAGGGCATGGAGGAGCTACGGGTATGTTTCGCCGGACTCGACCACCCCCTCGCCCACCACACCACCAACGTGATCATCGAGCCCGAAGGTGAGCAGCGGGCCCGCGTCCGTTGCAAGTACCTCGTCGTCTCCGACGATGGCAAGGCCCGTACCGGTGAGTACCACGACGACGTGGTGCACACGCCCGAGGGTTGGCGCATCGAGCGACGCGTCGTGGTGCCGCGCCGGGCGCGCCCCGGGCGGGCGTAGACCCAGCTCGACGCGATACGGTCCGGTCTGTGGGGGCAGACACGGGGGCCACGGTCGAAGTCACGTGGGGCCTCGTCGACCCCGCCACACTGGCGCAGGTGGTGGTGGTCTCTCCCCACTTTGACGACGCCGTGCTCGGTGCCACCCATCTCATCGCCGGCCACCCCGGCACGACCGTGATCACTGTGCTCGGAGGACGGCCTCCCAAGTACCCCGATGAGCCCACGTCGTGGGACGCGTGTGGGGGATTTCGCGCCGGTGACGACGTGGTGGCGCTGCGGCGCGAGGAGGACCGATCGGCCATGGCGTTTCTCGACGCCACGCCGGTGTGGCTGGAGTTCCCGGACCACCAGTACCTCGCCAAGTCCGACCGCCCCCGTCCGAACCAGGTGGCACCCGTGCTCGAAAAGGCCATCACCGACGCGTCGCCGACGGCGGTGTTCCTTCCCATGGGCCTTGCCAACCCCGATCACGCTCTCACGCATGACGCCGGGCTGTTGGCGCGCGCCGCCTTGGCGGAGACCGACAACCCGCCGGCGTGGTTCTGCTACGAGGACCACGGCTACAAGCACATCCCCGGCATCCTGGCGTGGAGAGTGGCCAAGCTGTTGAAGAGCGGACTGTGGCCCACCCCCGCCGTCGTGCCCGTCGATCCCGACATGGTGCGCAAGCGGGCCGCCATCGAGTTCTACAAGAGCCAGCTCGCGCCGCTGCAACGCGATCACGTTCTCGACGAACGCCTAGACGCGAATGTTCCCGAGCAGTACTGGCGCCTCGAGCCTCCCCCCCACGGGTGGGAAGCGCTCGCGGACACCATCTAAAGAATTCAAGGAGGGGTTGGTCGATGAAGGGACTGCTCTACGGGGTCCGGCCCGAGAAGTGGGACGCACCCGATGCGTCGAACCCGTTGCTGGCGGGTCTGGCCCGCACCCCCATGAAGCTCGTCGACCTCGACGAGCCGCGCCCCACGAGGCCGGGGTGGGTCATGGCCAAGACCCGGATGACGGGAATCTGCGGGTCAGAGGCCAAGCAGGTGTTCATGGACTTCGGCGAGGCGAACTCCGACAGCCCCCTGGCAAATCTCTTCACGTTCCCCACCATTCTGGGCCATGAGGTGGTTGCCAATGTGGCCGACGTGGGCCCGGGTGTCCCGGGCCTCGAGGTGGGCCAGCGCGTGGTGCTCAATCCGTGGCTGTCGTGTGCGCCGCGCGGCATCGACCCCGTGTGCCCGTCGTGTGAGGCCGGTGACTACAGCCTGTGCTGGCACTTCACCGAAGGGCCTCTGGCCGCCGGCATCCACACCGGCACGTGCAAGGACGCGCCGGGCGGTTTCGCCGACTACTTCCCCGCCCATCACACCATGCTCTTTCCGGTGCCCGACAGCGTTCCCGACGAGTTGGCCGTGTTCGCCGATCCGTTCGCGGTGTCGCTGCACTCCGTCACGCGCCATCCACCACCCCCCGGCGGACGGGCGCTGGTGTACGGCGGGGGTGCGCTGGGCACGACGGCCACGGCCATCCTGCGCGCCTTGTACCCCGATGTGGAGGTCATGGTGGTGGCGCGCTTTCCGGCCCAGGCCGACATGGCCCGTCGCCTCGGTGCCACCGTGGTGGCACCCGAGCCGCGCGCCGCGCTCATCGAGCAGGCCGCGGCGTGGTCCGGTGGCGTCCTGCAGCGCGTCGGTGACTCGCTGCCCATGGCACATCCGGGCGGGATCGACGTCGTGTACGACACCATCGGGAAGCCCGAGACCTTCGAGGTCGGGGTACGCCTCTTGAAGGCACGGGGCACGCTCGTGAAGAGCGGAGTACACGGACCGGGACGTTGGGAGTACTCGCCGCTCTACTTCAAAGAGATCACGTGGGTGGGCTCCAATGCCTTCGGTGTCGAGGAGATCGACGGCGTGCGCAAGCACGGCATCGCGCATTTCTTGGAACTGGCCGATCAGGGCAAGGTCGACCTCGACGGCATGCTCACTCACACGTTCCGACTCGAGCAGTGGCGCGAAGCCTTCACCGTCCTCGCCGAACAAGAGCGCAGCGGCGCCATCAAGGTGGCATTCGACTTCCGCTGATCAGTTCCGCCCGCGCCACCAAGAGTCGCCCACCAAGAAGACGCCCACCAAAAGGACCGGTACGGCGAGCAGAACGGCAAGCGCCGAAGGCCAGCCCCGGCGAGGAGCTCCCGAGATATCCGCACCCCATCCACAGAGCTGTGGATGGGGTGCGTGAACAATTCGGGACGGCTCGTGCCCAGAGGTGAAATCACGCTGAACATTGCGTGACGGACAGACCCCGGGTGACGAGCCGACCCGGTGTGACAACCGCGCTTGTGCGACTGCGAACGCAGCCCCCAGCGACGGCTTACGCCGCCACCGGGCTCGACATGGCCGCGCCGGCCATGGCGTCGTCGAACGCAGCGCCGTCGAGCGCCACGCCCTCCAACGCCGCGGTCAGCACGTCGGCCACCGTCTCGGCGAGAGTGAACGTCATCTCCTCGCGCACGCTCTCGGGCACGTCCTCGAGATCGGGCCCGTTGCGGGCGGGCAGGACCACTTCCCTGAGCCCGGCACGGTGCGCGGCGAGCACCTTCTGCTTCACGCCGCCGATGGGCAGGACGCGACCCTGCAGCGTGACCTCGCCGGTCATGCCGACGATAGGTCGCACCGCCCGGTCGAGGAGCAGGCTCACGAGTGCCGTCGTCATGGTGACGCCGGCCGAGGGCCCGTCCTTGGGCACTGCCCCTGCGGGGACGTGGAGATGGAAGCGCTTGCCGGTGAAGGCGCCCGGGTCGATCCCGAGCTCGCCCGCGTGCGAGCGCACGTAGGAGAGCGCGATCTCGGCGGACTCCTTCATGACGTCACCGAGCTGTCCGGTGAGGGTCAGTCCCTCGGTGCCGTCCATGACCGTGGCTTCGACGAACAACACGTCGCCGCCGGTCCCGGTGACAGCCAATCCTGTGGCCACGCCGGGGACGCTGGTGCGATCCGCTGCTTCGAAGAAGAAGCGCGCCCGACCCAGCCAGCTCCGAACGTCGCCCGCCTCCACCGTCACCGGTGCGGTCACCACGCCCGACGCCAATTTGGTGGCGACCTTGCGCAACAACCGGCCGATCTCGCGCTCGAGGTTCCGGACCCCGGCTTCGCGCGTGTAGTCGGCGGAGATCGAGCGCAGCGCGTCGTCGGACACGAGCACTTCGTCGGCCCGCAACCCGGTGCGCTCTAGTTGGCGGCGCAACAGGTGATGGCGCGCGATGGTCACCTTCTCGTCCTCGGTGTAGCCGTCGAGCCTGATGACCTCCATGCGGTCCAGCAGCGGGCCGGGAATGGTCTCGGCCACGTTCGCGGTCGCCAGGAACAGGACCTTGGACAGGTCGAGCTCCACCTCGAGGTAGTGGTCCCGGAAGGTGTGGTTCTGGGCCGGGTCGAGGACCTCTAGCAGGGCCGACGACGGGTCGCCCCGGTAGTCCGCGCCCAGCTTGTCGACCTCGTCCAGCACGATGACGGGGTTCATGGTCCCCGCCTCACGCAGGGCCCGCACCAGGCGTCCGGGTTGGGCGCCGACATAGGTGCGGCGGTGTCCCCGGATCTCGGCCTCGTCACGGACGCCACCCAGGGCGACCCGCACGAACTTGCGGCCCAGGGCGCGCGCCACCGACTCGCCGAGCGAGGTCTTGCCCACACCCGGAGGCCCGACCAGCGCCAGGATGGCGCCCGAGCCGCGTCGACCCGTGGAGACGAGCCCGCGATCGTTGCGCAGCTTGCGCACGGCCAGGTGCTCGAGGATCCGCTCCTTGACGTCCTTGAGCCCGTCGTGGTCCTCGTCGAGGATCTCCGCGGCCGCGCTCACCTCGAGGTTGTCGTCGGACTGCACGCCCCACGGCACCTCGAAGACGGTGTCGAGCCATGTCCTGATCCACCCGTGCTCTGGGCTCTGCTCACTGGTGCGCTCGAGCTTGTCGACCTCGCGCAGCACCGCGGTCCGCACCGCCTCGGGCAGGTCGCGCCCTTCCAACTTGGCGCGGTAGTCGTCGACCGATCCTTCATCGGCGGTGCCGTCCAGCTCGTTGAGCTCCTTGCGGATCGCCTCGAGTTGCCGGCGCAGCAAGAATTCGCGCTGTGTCTTCTCCATGCCCTCTTCGACATTGGTCTTGATCTGCTCGCGCAGCGTCAGGTCGGCGAGAGTTTCACGCGCCCAGCCCAACACGAGACGCAGGCGCGCCTCGAGTTCGATCGTCTCGAGCACTTCGACCTTCTGAGCCAGGCTCAGGTCGGGCGAGTATCCCGACAGGTCCGCGATTTGCGAAGCGTCGGTGATGTCGCGCAGGCGCTCGGCCATGCGGCGTGCTCCTCGGGTGAGGAGGATGTTCTCGAGCACGGCGCGGTACTCGCGTGCGAGCTCCAGGGCGCGCGGCGTCTCGGGGTCCTCGACCACGGGGTCGACCTGGACCCACAGGGCCTGTCCGGTCCCGGGAACGGCCGTGCCGATGGTGGCCCGGCGCAGGCCGCTCACGACCACCGCCACCGGGCCCCCGGGGAGCTCGCCGGTCTCGAGGATCTTGGAAATGACGCCCACCGAGGCGTAACGACCGTCGATGTGGGGGACGAGAACGAGCTCGCCGCCCACCGACCCGGCCGCGTCCACGGCGGTCTTGGCCTCTTCGGTCTCCAGGGCCATGGTGAAGACCATGCCCGGGAGCACGACCCCGGAGCTCAGGGGTAGCAATGGCAATGTCTGGTGCAGCTCGGTCATCTTCTTGTCCCTCTCCCGCCCCGGACCGCTCCGTGCGAGCCCGTCCGGAGATCGTTGCCTTAGCAACAACAACGGAGGCTACCGGGATTCCCCGCCGGCCGAACCCGCTGGTCAGACCGGGTGTCAGGCCCGTGCCGGGACCCGTGTCAGGCCCACGTCGACCCGCCGCGGGCGGTCAGTCCTGGGGGCGGGGCGAGTCGTCGCGCGCCATGTGGGCAGCCACGAAGAGCTTCCCGTTCACGGTCACGGGCTGGAGGCGTCCGGTGATGGGGACGACCTCGCCCTCCGAGGTCTCGGCCTCGGGGTAGAGGCCCGGGTCCATCTCCCGGTCCCTCGGCTCGACCAGGTACCCCCGCCGGTAGGCCTGGTGGCCCCAGCGCTTCTTGGTCGGCACCAGCATCTCCACGAACTCACCGGCGATGTCCGCGCTCTCCATCTTGAAGAGCTCCTCGGCGGGCTTGTTCAACCCGAGCACCACCCCTTGGAAGTCCACGATGACTACCGCCCCCTGATCGGACCCATACTCGGGGACCGCGGCGAGCACTTCGTCGGGGATCTCGAGGCTGGGCATCTCGGGAGAGCTCACGGACTTGGACTCCTTGTGGTCAGTTCCGATGCGAAGGGGAAGTTCCGATGCGAGGGGGCACGATCGGGGGCGCCGAACTGCCGGTGAGCGTACCCGGGCCGTCGCGTCGGTAACCGATAGGTTCCCCCGGGAGCGGCTGGGGCAGGGATCTGTCCGATCGGCAACGCGGCGGATCGGCATCGCCACGGGCGCAGGCGGACGCAGTCGGGCACAGGGAGGCGGTCATGACCGAGGTCACACCCGAGGCGACCAACGACGCCATGGTCCGGGCATTTTTGGCCGCCTGGGAACGGCGCGACACGCCCTTCATCCTCGACTGCTTCACCGACGACGCCGTGTATTACAGCATTCCGCTCACGCCGATCGTCGGCAAAGAGGCGATCCGGGCCTTCGTGACGAAATTCGGTGACGTGCCGCCCGGACGTCTGGAGATCCGCCATCAGATCGCGTCGGCCGACGTCGTGATGAACGAACGGACCGACTACATCACGCTCAACGGGTCGCCGGTCGTCCTGCCCATCTGTGGCGTGTTCGAGATCGAAGGCGGGCGCATCAAGGCGTGGCGCGAATACTTCGATCTCTCCCCGGCCAAAGCCGCCTACGGCACCACTTGATCCGCCCGTTCAACCCGAAGCCTTAATCAATACCGCCACGCCACCTGATGCACCCGCGGGGCTCTGCTTGGCTGTCGGTTGGACGGTGGAAGAGACGCTGGTGTCATAGGCGGTGACGTCGGCATCGGATGTGGTGGCGTAGGTGAAGCCCGTGGTGGTTCCGGCCGATCCGGAATTGTCGACCGCCGCATAGCCGAAGTAGAGCTCACCGGATCCGGTCGGGCTGAGCTTCGGGAACGTGACCGTCGTCGATGAGGGGTTGGCGATACCGGTGGCGGCGTCGGTTCCCCACGTCGTCGACGACCCGGCCGAGGACGAGAACTCCCGTGCCGCCAACCCCGTATAGATCGAGGTCACAGCGGCGGAGTAGTTCACGGTGAGCGTCGAGGCGCCCGTCGACGTCACCGGCCCAGTGAAGATCTGGAGCTGATTGGCCCCCTCGGTCACGTGGGCCGCCTGGGTCCAGGTGCTGACGCCTCCACCGGTTACCGACGTCGCCGAGACGCTCGACGATGAAACCTTGACGGCGAGGACTTCCAGGTCCCCGGCATGCTGGGGGGAGACCGACAGGGTCTTCGTGTTGTTCCCGCTCTTGTTGGCCAAGGTGCCCACCGCCGAGATCGTCGGCGGCGACGAAGTGGTGGTGTAGGTGTAGTGATCAGCAGTCCCGGTCGCGCTGGTTCCACCAGGAGTCGTGACAGTCACGTCCACCGTGCCCACGGACCCAGGTGGGGCCGTCGCGGTGATTTGGTTCGAGCTGTTCACCGTGAAGCTCGTCGCTGCCGTCGCTCCGAACTTGACGGTCGATGCCCCGGTGAGATTGGAACCAGAGATCATGACCGACGTCCCCCCGGCCGTCGGACCGGAGGCCGGGTTGACATTGGTCACCGTCGGAGGTGGCGGGACTGTGCCTGAGCCCGAAGCCTTGACCAACACCGCCACGCCACCGGATGCACCCGCTGGGCTCTGCTTGGCCGTGGGTTGGACGGCGGAAGAGACGCTGGTGTCATAGGCGGTGACGTCGGCATCGGATGTGGTGGCGTAGGTGAAGCCCGAGGTAGTGCCGGCCGATCCGGAATTGGCGACCGCCGCGTAGCCGAAGTAGAGCTCACCTGATGCGGCTGGGCTGAGCTTGGGGAACGTGACGGTGGTCGACGAGGCGTTGGCGATCCCCGCCGCGGCGTCGGTGGCCCACGTCGTCGACGCCCCCGCCGAGGACGAGAACTCCCGTGCTGCGAGCCCCGTATAGATCGAGGTCACCGAGGCGGAGTAGTTCACGGTGAGCGTCGAGGACCCCGTCGACGTCACGGGCCCGGTGAAGATCTGGAGCTGATTGCCCCCCTCGGTCACGTGGGCCGCCTGGGTCCAGGTGCTCACGCCTCCACCGGTTACCGACGTTGCCGAGACGCTCGACGAGGAGACCTTGACGGCGAGGACTTCCAGGTCCCCCGCATGCTGGGGGGAGACCGACAGGGTCTTTGTGTTGTTCCCGCTCTTGTTGGCCAAGGCGCCCACCGCCGAGATCGTGGCCGGTGACGAGGTGGAGTAGGTGTAGTGATCAGCGCTGCTGGTCGCGCTCGTCCCGGCCGGGGTCATCACCGTCACATCCACCGTGCCCGCCGACCCGGGCGGGGCCGTGGCGGTGATCTGGCTGGAGTTGTTCACGGTGAAGCTCGTCGCCGAGTTCGCTCCGAAGGTGACGGCCGATGCGCCGGTGAAATTGGCCCCGGAGATCGTCACCGAGGTTCCCCCCGCCGTCGGACCCGAGGCCGGGTTGACATTGGTCACCGTCGGGAGCGCAGCGACCTTGGCCATCACGGTGCCCCACCCGTAGCCACCACTTCCGAAAGGTCCGTTTGTCGTCTGGTAGAGACCGGTCACCCACACAGAGGATGGGTCCGAGGGGTCGATCGCCGTGCCGAGATAGTCCCCCCACCGTTCTGTGCATGGCGCAACATCAGTTGTCCCGCATGCCGACGACCCCGGCGTCGCCGTTTGAATGACGGAATCAAACCCAGGGCCGAGTACTGCAGACTCGGGAGGTGTGGAGGCATTCGATCGGCTGTAGGCCTGGAAGACTTGTCCGGCGGCATTCAAACCGACGGCACCGTATGTGTAGTCCCATCCTGACTGTCCCGACGTGAAGTTGTTCACCTGGACGGGGGTAGGGCCCGAAAGGTCGATTCGAGCGTCAACGATGCAGTCACTTTGGGGAGAATTGCACTGGTCGCCAGTTGAATACTCGATGATCG
This sequence comes from uncultured Acidimicrobiales bacterium, assembly GCA_963846125.1. Lineage (GTDB taxonomy): Bacteria > Actinomycetota > Acidimicrobiia > Acidimicrobiales > UBA8190 > Chersky-840. The sequence goes on along the minus strand of CAWJUR010000002.1, from coordinate 1,979,394 downwards.
GTTTGTTGTCCGAGGACTCGACTTCGAAGACCGCGCTGTAGACCCGCCCGTCCAGTTGGCCTCCACCGAGGAATCCATTCGGGATCGCCGGGGCGACGGGAGCAGAGTTGCCCAGCGCCCCGAGGTCGGTCTCGGACAGGGCGACGTCGTTCGCCGCAGGAGTGCCGCTGATTGTGGCTATCCAGGTGTCTGTCCCTTGAAAGGTTGACACCAGGTAGCCATTGCTCGAGTACGTTTGCTCCTCGACTCCTGCATAGACAACTGATTCCGCGGCAACAAGGTGGACAGAGGCCGGATTCGCCGTGCCCGCCAACAGATCGCTCTTGTTGTAGACGTATATCTCCGTTTGGTCGGGACTCAGGTTTCTTCCTGAAACAATGAACTTGTCGGATGTCGCCTCGATATTGTCCCGGTCGAAGAACGAGGTATTCGGTGTTGCGTATTGGTACCACGCCCCGGTCGGGTCACTCGTCGCGGAGATCGCAAAGCGCACCGGTCCACCGGATCCCGTCGTCCCATTCACCTCTTCAGTGCAGCTGATGGCAAAGCGATCATCACCAGGCAGGTAGAGAGCCCGAGGGTCCACGCACTCGTCTGTGGTCCCTCCACCGGGCCAGAAATTCTCGAAGTGGATCACTGCGAGTTGAGATCCGGTGGCTTTGTCATAGATCGCTGCTTGCGTGTTGACCGTCTCGACGATGTCTGTAGGGCCGACGGCCACGTCCGGCTCGCCTGGGCTCCAGCAGTACGTGGTCCCACAGCTACCCAGGCCATCAAAGGACTCCACGACGCCCGGGGCCGATGGAAGAACCTGAGGAGTTTGCGGGGTTGGCGACGACTTGGCAGGAGTATGCACCGGCAAGATTGCAGGAGGATCAACGACCGTTGTTGTCGCCGCTCCCGCTTGGGTTCGTGATCCCACGATGCTCGACGCAACTGATATGCCCACAACAATCAATATTCCGGAGACAAATATCGCAATCGAAGTAGCCGTCCGCAGGTTTCGAGACACAATTGTCCTTTGATAGTCGCGTGAGACGAGCGATCGCTCCGGCTCGACATGGTAGGGGATCTCCGGCGAGCTCATCCATCGTCGAAATTGACAATTGACCGGGCTGGCAGCACGCGTGAGTCACCCGTGGGAGGCGCCGTGACACCATGTCCCGGCGGTACCTTGTATCTGTGGATACCTTCAGCCCGCGTGGATCGAGTGTGAGGACTTTGGGACGCGTGTCATACACGGGTGACGGATTGTCACAGGGGTATGACACGGCAACATGGCGCGCAGTCTCTGGTTCGCATTGCTCGCTCGTGCGAGGGCAGGCATCACTCCCACTCAGCTGAGATAAGCGACGTTTTCGCTTCACAAACGTCTTGCTCCGCAGGCTCATCCGGGCCGCTTGCGTGGGAGCCAAGGACCAAGTTTACTACCTGCACTTCACAAAGGCGGGGGCGATGGGATCAATTCGGCAGTCCTTATTTGCATGGCGAGCCCGTGCGGTGCAGATCAAACCAACAGACAGCTCAACGAATGGGCGCATATGCCAATCCTCCGGAAATCGGCGACCGGATAGGGCGTTAGCGCTCATCTTATGCTGCACGATCGCCGCTGGGATGCTCGGTAGTGTGGCGTTGGGAAACACCAGTGCGGAAGCTACCGGTTCGACCATCACTCCTATCGGATCTCTGGCAAACAAGAGCGGGATCGGCGTGACGACCCTAGCGGTTTCCCCTCAACATGCTGGCGACCTCCTGGCTCTCGCGGTAAAGACGACTTCGACAAGTATCACGCCATCGTCTGTCTCCGGCGGTGGAGTCAGCTCGTGGACGCGATCTGCCAGCGTCAGCGAAGGCAGCAATGGGTTGCAGGTTTGGTCGGGCACGGTCAGCACCAGCGGCACCTCGACCATCGTGGTGACCTTCTCAGGTAGCGTGAGGTCGGTTTACACGGGGCTGGCTGTTCATGAGTTTTCGGCGTCATCCGGACCGGCGACGTTGTGGGGAATCGACTCTGCTTCGGGGACGTCCAACGCTTCATCGACCACGGTTGCGTTCCCCAGGCTCACGCCCAACCAAGCAAGCGAGCTCTACTTTGGTTACGCCGCGGTGGCCAATACCGGGGCGGACGGAGCGACTCCCGGCTTCAGCTACGCCACGACGTCCGACGCCGATGTCACCGCCTTCAACTCCAACGTATCGAGCACCGTACAGCCCACCGCCAAGCAGAGTCCTGCGGGCTTCTCAGGGGCGGTAGCGGTGCTCATTACAGCTTCGTCGGGCTCTTCATCAGGAGCGCCGAAAGTGTCTTCGGTATCTCCCAACAGCGGACCGACAACCGGGAACATGGTGGTCCAGCTCACGGGTACAGGGTTCACCGGAACGACTCTCGTCAGCTTCGGCTCCACCGCGACCACTAATTTCACAATCAATTCGGACACTGCCCTCTCCGTCTATGACCCGGCCGGCTCAGTCGGCACCGTGGATGTCACTGTCAATGGACCTGGTGGAACAAGTGCGACGAGTAGCGCCGACCAATTCACGTATGCCGGGCCCCCAACCGTGACGTCGGTCACACCGGCCTCAGGCCCGATCACAGGAGGGAACTCTGTCACCATTGCCGGTACGGATTTCACAAGTGTCACCGGCGTTGCGTTTGGCCCTACCGTTGCCACTTCATTCACCGTCAGCAACTCCACATCCATCACCGCGGAGGCCCCAGCAGCTCCGCAGGGGACAGTCGATGTGACCGTGAGCACTTCCGGCGGCACAAGCGCAGAGAGCTCTGCTGACCAATACAGCTACACAACCCCGGCGGCGTCGATCACCCAACAGGTCCTCGGAATCCTGGCACCGGCCGGCGGAGTCCACGGCGTCTTTCTCCAGCAGTTGGGTGGACCGGTGTTAGCGAGTGCCAATGCGGACTATCCATTCGAGCCGGCAAGCAGCATCAAATCGGTGATCGCTCTTTACGCGATGACGAGAGTTGTAAACGGAACCGCCCACCTCACTGATCTCGTTCCCGTAGTTCCAGGAACATCGCCCGATGATTGTCCGACACCAAGCACTTCTGGCACGGAGACCCTGGACAACGCAATCCAGCAGATGATGCAGGTATCGGACAACAACCGAGCGCTAGAACTCATGTTGTATTTTGGTGTCGACAACCTCAATGGGTTCGCGACATCACTGGGTCTGACCCATACCAATTTCCAAACATCAGCCGTGTACCCAGGGTTCAACATTCTTGGGTGCCCCAGTTATCCGCTCTTGAGTCCGACGGTGGATGGTAACACCGCCTCGCTGGCCGATCTGTCCAAGGTTTGGAGTGCGGCCAACGAGCTTCCGCACCCTTACTCGGACGAATACTTCCAGTTGACCGCCGGCCGTGAGATGGCTAACACGCAGGGTTCCGATTACTCAACAGTGTGGCCAAGCCTGGTCTCGATCGCGGAAAATGTTGCGCCGAGCTATCTCGGAACCAAGCTACAGACATTTATCGACCACATGACTGTCAGCGTAAAGGGGGGAAACTACTTCCAATACACATGTACAACCGGTAGCAGCTGTGAGGCGACATGGTGGTCCTTCGCCGGGATAGCGCAGATTCCTAGTTGCGCCGGAAGGAGGCTGACGACGACCACTTATACATGGGGCTACTTCATCGATGACGCTGTCGGTCCATATGATTCTGATCTGAGTCAAACGACTGCGAGTCAAGCATTCGCTGCCGCGAATGGGCAACTTTTGTATCAGCCGATAAAAGCTGCCTTGAATAGCTGGGCCGCGTGTGCTCCCAGGTTGCACCCGACAATTAGCTCTTCTGGCCGCAGGGTGAGGAGCGGGCCGAATCTCGATATCGGACAGGTTCTTGCCACGGTCACAGATAGCGACCTATCGGATATTCCCGCTGACCTAACAGGCACCATTGACTGGGGTGATGGAAGTCCAGCTTCATTTGACACCGTGGTTGGCGGAAATGGCGTCTTTAGCGTTCACGGGTCACATACGTACCCGGCGCCGGGTACCTACGCGGTAACGGTAACGGTGGGTCCGGCCTACACGGGCGTGCCTCCGACGGTCGCCCATACAACAGTCACCGTGTCGTGAACGTAAGACCTAGGAGTGCCTTGAGAGCGGGTGCTGCGCTCGTTGCAGCATCGCCCGGCGCACATCTGCCGCCGATCAGATGAGTCGTGGACGTCACCAGTTGCCTACGGCGTCTGCGTCTGTGACCCCGAGCGGGTGAAGGACCCGGCCCCTCGGGAGACGGCAATGCCCACCACCGCACCGATGACCACGCCCCCGGGGACGGACACTTCAAAGGTTCCGGCCACGCCGTAGCCCACCAGAACGGCGAAGACCACGCCCGCGGTGATCCCCCACACGAGTCCGATGCTGACACCGAGGGCGATCGACGCGGCCAGCCGGTTGTCCCGCATCCAGCGGGCCGCGGGTCGACTGGGGCTTCGAAACCGGTGTGTCGGCCATGATCACCATCATGGCTCTGAAACGCCTCGATCCGGCTCGGCATCACGGTTTCCGAGCCGCTGGCGGCGCCGGGCTCCTGGCGGTCCTTCACGTTAGGGTGAGGCATGTTGGTTCTCGTGACCGGGGCGACGGGATTCGTCGGGTCGCATGCGGTGGCCGCGCTGCGGCGCGACGGTCACGACGTGCGGATCCTGGTCCGCGATCCCCGTCGAATCCCGGCCGCCCTCGATCCCCATGGCGTGCACGCCACCGTCGTGCAGGGGGACATGACCGATCCCGTCGCCGTGGCCGCCGCCGTGAAGGGGTGTGACGCCGTCGTCCACGCCGCCGGTGAGGTGGGGGTGGAAAGCGGGACCGGCCCCAAGACCACCGCCAACGTGGACGGCGTCCGCACCGTCATCTCGGCCGCGCTCGACGCAGGCGCCGACCCGGTTCTCTACACGTCGACGGTCACCGTGCATCTCCCCACCGAGGAGTCGGTGATCACCCCCGACAGCCCGTTGGCGCAGCCGCTCTCGGCGTACGGCACCTCCAAGCGCGACGCGGAACTGCTCGTGCGGAAGTGGCAGGGCGAGGGCGCGCCGGTGACGAGCTTCACCATCGGTGGGGTGTACGGGCCGACGTCTCCGCACCTCGACGGCAGTTTCGGCGCCGTGCTCGCCGCCCTCGAGACCTTCATGTTGGTACCGCCCGGTGGGCTCGGCGTCGTCGACGTGCGCGACCTGGCCACCATGGTGGCCAGCGCGCTGGAGCCCGGACGCGGGCCTCGGCGCTACCTCGCCGGCGGCCCCTACGTCACGTGGGCGCAGTGGACCCGCACCCTGGGCGAAGCGGCGGGCGTGGACGTGGCGCACCAGGAGGTCAGCGCGGCCGAGATGATTGACCTGGGGCGGCACTTCGACCGGCTGCGCGCCGAAGGCCGGGGCTCGACGCCGTTGTCGGAGGAGGCCGCCATCATCATGACCAGTGGGGTCCCCACCGACGACCGGGCCACGCTCGACGATCTCGGTTGTCGCTACCGGCCCCTCGTCGAGACCTTCACCGACACCGTCGGCTACCTCCGCTCCATCGGTCGGCTGCAGCCCCGCGCCTGACACGCCTTCGGGAATCCCACTCATAGCGGTGGGGCGGAGTTTCTCGGACACCTCTCGTGATGGCAGATCCTTGCCGGTCACGGCTGGGTTGGTCACGATTGGGCGGGGCGCCGCAGCCACCACGTCGGAGGCCCCGACGCGATGTGGAGCTCCACGGCCGCGGTGAAGCCGCGCTTCTCGTAGAACCGCCGGTTCGCCATGGTCGACGTCTCGAGACAGCAGTCGACCCCGTCACGATCGGCGCGCTCGATCTCCGGCGCCAGCACCGCGGTGGCGAGCCCTTCACCCTGACGTTCGGGAACGGTGGCCAACACCCCCAGATACCGGTACGGCGTGGCGGGTCGGGCGACGTCGATGGCTCGCTCGTATTCGCACAGCCGCTCCCACGCCGGCGCGCCGGCCGCGGCCCGGTACGCCAGCCACAGCTCCCGGTGATCAGCGCCATCCACATCGACGGTGGGCACATCGACGGAGGGAACATTCTCCTCACCGGGCTCGCCGAGCTCCTCCCACATCGCCACCGCGGTGCGGTCGCTCGTGACCCACACACCCCCCGACCCGACCCGGGTGTCGAACAGCACGCCTGCGAATAGCGGTGCCAGCCGGTCGTAGTCGGTGCCGAGCAGAAACGTCCACGCCGGATCATGCGCAAAGGCGGCGGCCACGGCGTCGACCACTTCGGTCCGGTCATCTCGGTCCGCTCGGCGCACGTCGTCCACGCCCAACCGTAACCGGGGGCGCGCCGTGCCCCGCCGGGCGTCGGGGCGATTGACACTGATCGCAGGCCGAGATAGGCAACACGGCGTGATGCCGACCACGGTTGTCCAGGGAGAACGACGACCCCAGGCCCGGTGGGGCCGATGACCGACCGTCGATGGATCGGCGGTGCCGGCTGGATCGTGCGCGTAGTCGGCCTCGTCTTCGTCGTGGCCGGGTTGATGGCGGTGTCGGTCGTCGACGTCGACGGAGATCCCACCACGACCAACGTCGCCACCGTCGTCCTGAGCGGCGAAGCGCCGGTGGCGGCCGAGGACGACGCTCGTCCCAGCCCGCCTGCGCCCGATGGCGCCATGCGCGCCGGCCCATCCACCTGGTTCGCTCGCGCCGTGAGCCGGTGGTTCGGGGAGGGCCGGCACCGGTGGATGGCGGGTGTCCGGCCCATCCGCGGGCCCTGAACCTGCCGCGTCTGACCAGTCGGTCTGCGACGCCGCTCGACCGCGGCGCCGATGTCAGCGCCGTCGACGAGGGCGGTCTTTCCGAAGGCCTGATCGCTCGATCGACCCATCTCACAACGGACCGGACCATGTGGTGCCCTCGTCAGTACGTCGAGCCGGCGCCCGCGCGTCTGGATGATCTTGGAGGAAACATCTATGTCTGGATTGATCCGCAAGAGCCTCAATGCCCCCGAGGAGACCCGACCGTTCACGCAGGGCAAGGGCAAGCTCGATCTCGTCAACCTCGAGACGGGCCCGGTGGGCCGGGCGACATTCGAGCCCGGATGGAAGTGGTCCCTGCACGTCAAGCCCATCGCCGGGACCGACAGTTGCCAGGCCGCGCACATGGGGTACTACGTGTCGGGTCAGATGCTCGTGCGCATGGACGACGGAGAGGAGATCGAGTACGGACCGGGTGACTTTGCCGTCATCCCGCCCGGACACGACGCGTGGACCATCGGTGAGGAAGCCTGTGTCGTCATCGACTGGCAGGGCTTCGCCGATTACGCCAAGGGAAAGGAGCAGTAATGGCATTCATACAGGTCATGGAATTCAGGACCTCTCGAGTGGCGGAGATCGAGGCCGCCGCCGACGAATGGGAGAAGGCCACCGAGGGCAAGCAGACGGTGCAGCGACGGGTGCTGTGTCAGGACCGGGACGACCCCAAGCACTACTTCAACCTCGTGTTCTTCGACTCCTATGAAGCAGCCATGGAGAACTCGGCGTTGCCAGAGACCGATGCGCTGTCGAACGAGCTCAGGGGTCTCGTCGAAGGCGTTCCGGCCTTTCACAACCTCGAGGTCGTCGACGAGCGGCAGTAGAGAGCCACGAGCGGTCAGAGCCCTCAGGCAAACGAGCTTCGGGGTTCTGACCGCTCGCCCATCGACCCCTTCTTCACCCGCCGGCATCGCCGGGGGGCGAGATCTGCGCGTCGACGCCGCGATGGACAACCGCCTTCAGAATGTCGGCGGTCAGCACCCCGACTTCGGCCGGTGTGCGGTCGAAGTCGATCATGAGCGCCTGCGTGGTGAACGCCGAGAGGTTGAGGGCGAAGGCCAACACCACCTCATCGGGCGGGTCCCCGGTTCCTCCCGCCGAATTCCACGCTAGGGAGGCGAGGTAGCCGACCCCTTGGAGCCGGTACTTGCGGCGCAGCTCGGCCACCTCGGCCATAGCCTCGGTCGCCTTGTCGCTCGGAGCGTGGATGTCCCAGAAGGCTCGCCCGAAGATGCGGGCCGTCCTGGTGTGGATGGTCACCGCCAGGAGCTCGAGCCAACCGTCGAGGTCGTCGACGAGCCGGGGCAGTCCCTCGAGCCAACCGTCGAGGTCGTCGACGAGCCGGGGCAGTCCCTCGATGGGATAGCTGCCACAGGCCTCGAACATGTCCTTGACCGTGGCGGCGATCAACCGGTCGTGGCTGACGTAGTGACGGAAGATGGTGCGGGGGCTGACGCCCGACAATTCGGCGATCTCTTCGACGGTGGCGTCGAATCCTCTGAGGGCGACCACCTCCATGGCAGCCTGCGCGATACGGCTCCGCGTCAGCAGCTGCTGTTCTCCTATCAACGACGGAGGTTGCCCCGGTGGCTCGTTCACAGATGCCCTCGTTTGCACCCCCGGACGCTCGGCAAAGACCCGCCCGGAAGGAATGTTGTTCGGCATGCACGTCATCGGGACCAACGCCAGTCCACGACGGGTGGTCAGCCCCTCCAGCGCGCTCCGGTGAAATAGTTGTGGACGTCGAAGTATTGGATCTCCGGTGGATTGGCGACACCGACTTCGGATGAGACGACGAGAATCTTCGTCTGCAAGAACTCCTCGAATGCCTCCCGTGACTCCCATACGTCGATGACGCGGAAGCCCTCGTCCGTCGCGGTCACCCAGTGGAACAACTCCGCGGGCGTGGCGGGCCCGCCCGGCAGCAGTCCCAGAGCCTCGATCGCTTGGTCGTATTGATCGAGTGTGGAACCCTTGAAGTCGAGCTGTACCGCCACTGCCACCTGCTACCCCCGAGCCTTCGATGTGTAACCGTGGCCCATCCCCGGCGCCGATGGTAACCGCCCCGGCTCGATGCGTCATGCGCGTCCTGGCCTCGCCTCGGCTCTCGTAAACGTCCACGTCCACGTGCCGGTGCCATGGCAGACACCTGTGACACCGCGACACACAGCCGCGTCAAGCCGTGGCGAAGTGCAGGGTCGTGCCGACGCCACTTTGCACGTAGGCCCCGGGCATGGCGCGCGCCAGTTCGTGGGTCGCCCGCCACCCGGTGCGCTGACCGGGCACGACCACATCGGGAGCGATGGCGGCCAGGGCCCCGATCGTGTCGGGGATGATCGGCTCGAAGAGCGGTCCCGAAAGGTGCAGCCCCCCGACGAAGGCGTGCACCTTCGGCTGCGTCGTGACCTGCACGGCGTTGCGAAGGACATTGACGGCGCCGGCATGGCTGCAGCTCGACAACACGACCAGGCCCAGCCCACGCACGTCCACGATCACCGACTGGTCGTCCCACACCCACGGATCGGGCTCCCAGGCTCCGGTCTCGGACAAGGCCTCCTGGATGGGGAAGCCGCGGTCGAACGACGTGGTGCGCTCGGTCTGTCCGCTCACGAGCACCGTCTCGTCGAGGAGCAACGACGGACCGCGCTCTTCCACCACCTCGACGCCTTCGGCCTCGAGGTCGGCCCGGCTCGGAGGAGGCAGGCGGAGCTCACCGCCGGTCGGGAACACCACCCGGCGCTGGCGCCAGGCATCGGGGTGCAGCACCAGGGGAAGCCCGGGCCGGCCCAGCCGGCGGACGATCCCCTCGAGCCCGGCGTGGTGATCGGCGTGACCGTGCGACAACACGACGGCCCGAAGATCTCCGGCCCCCACGCCGAGAACGTCCAAGTTGTGCAGCGCGGTGTCGCGTCCTAGCCCGGCGTCATAGAGCACCGACCGACGTCGATCACCATCGGTCACGGTGAGCAGGAGGGCGTAACCGTGCTCGGCGCGCAACTGCTCGCGCTCGAAGAGGTCGGGGGCGAGCGGGGCTCGACGCACTACGTCGTCGCCGGTCATCAACACGTCGACGTACCCGTCCACGACGATGGTGACCTCGACCGAGTCCACCGGCCGCAACGTGGCCCGCTCCATCACGGCGCGCCGACCCGCTTACCCGGTGGACAGCTCGAGGGCCCGGGCGATCTCCCCGAGGACCCGTACATGGTCGTCGACGGTGTCGAGTCCCGATCCCATGGTGTTGACCGACACGTGCGATGCGCCCGCGGCCCGCCAACGACCGACCTGCTCGGCCAGCTTCGCCACGGTCTTGTCGCCCCAGCTGACCCGGCCCTCCATGCCCACGGTGGCGGGGTCGCGCCCCGCCTCGCGAGCGGCCTGGTCGACGATGGCCCGCGCTTCGTCGAGCTTCGGGCCCGGCGGCACCTGAGGGAACCAACCATCTCCGAGGCGGCCCGCCCGCCGGTAGGCCGGAGGGGACTGGGCGCCGAACCACACCGGGATGGGGCGCTGCACCGGCAGCGGCGCCAGGCCGGCGCCGGTCACGTGCTCGTAGCTGCCGTGGAATGTGACCGACGACTCGGTCCACAGCCGTCGGAGCAGCTCCACCTGCTCGTCGACCCGCTTGCCCCGATCCGAGAAGGTCTTGCCCAGGGCCTCGTACTCGACCGCGTTCCACCCCAGCCCAATGCCCAGGCGCAGGCGGCCGCCGGACAGGACGTCGACGGCGGCGGCCTGCTTGGCCACCAACGCCGTCTGGCGCTGGGGCAGGATGATGATCCCGGTCACGAGCTCGAGTGCGGTGAACCCGGCCAGGTAGCCGAACAGCACGAAGGGCTCGTGGAAGGTGGAATTCAGGTTGTAGGGGCCTGACCACCCCGGATGGGCCTCGGGGTCGGCCCCGAGCACGTGGTCGTAGGCCAGGACGTGGGTGAACCCGAGGCCCTCCACCTGCTCGGCGTAGGCGCGCACCGCACCCGCGTCGGCTCCGATCTCGGTCTGGGGGAACACGACACCGAATCGCATAGCCCTCTGTCTACCCGTTGGCCCGACCGACCACGCCGTCACACAGAGATGGTCGTCACACGGAGATGATGAAATGGGGTCTGATGCCCTCGACGCAAAGCTCGACCCAATCCTCGACGGACCCGGCCGGCTCCGGGGGGCTCGACGGGTTCCATCCCGCCGTGGCCACCTGGTTCGCCCGCCGCTTCCCGGACGGCCCCTCCCTGCCCCAGGAGCAGGGCTGGCCGCTCATCGCCCAGGGCACCGACACCCTCATCGCGGCGCCGACCGGGTCGGGCAAGACCCTGGCCGGATTTCTCGTCGCCATCGACGCCGCCTACCGCGCCGCGCAGCGCGGCGAGGACCTGGGGGGCGGCGTCCGCGTCGTCTACGTCTCGCCCCTGAAGGCCCTGGCCGTCGACATCCACCAGAACCTCGAGCGCCCTCTGGCCGAGATCGCGGAGGTGGCGCGGCGAACTGGGCCTGGCCGTTCCTTCTGTGACCGTGGCCGTCCGCACCGGCGACACCACGGCCGGGGCCCGGACCGCCATGGTCAAGACCCCGCCGACGTTCCTGGTGACGACGCCCGAGAGCCTCTACCTCATGGTCACGGCGCAGCGCAGCCGGGCCGTGCTCGGCAGCGTGGCCACGATCATCGTCGACGAGATCCACGCCCTGGCGCGCGACAAGCGCGGCTCGCACCTGGCCATCACGCTCGAGCGGCTCGAGCACCTCCAGCTGGGCCGGCGCCCCCAGCGCATCGGCCTGTCCGCCACGCAGCGCCCCATCGAGAACACGGCGCGCCTGCTGAGCGGGACCGGGGACACCCGGCCGACCGCCATCGTGGACTGCGGCCACGCCCGCCGGCTGGCGGTCAGTATCGAGCTCCCCGAGACCGAGCTCTCGGCGGTGTCGTCGACCGAGCAGTTCGGCGAGGTCATCGACCGCATCGCCGCCCATGTGCTCGAGCACCGCACCACCCTCGTGTTCGTCAACACGCGGCGCATGTCCGAGCGCCTGGCCCATCTCCTCGGCGAGCGCCTCGGCCCCGAGCAGGTCGCCGCCCACCACGGCAGCCTGTCCAAGGACCGGCGCCTGCGCGTGGAGGACCGCCTGCGGGCCGGGGACCTGCGCGCCCTGGTGGCTACGGCGTCGCTCGAGCTCGGCATCGACATCGGGCCGGTCGAGCTCGTGTGCCAGGTGGGCTCGCCGCGCGCCATCGCCACGTTCTTGCAGCGGGTGGGACGCTCGAACCACTCCCGGGGCGGCACGCCCGAGGGGATCCTCTATCCCATGACCCGAGACGAGCTCGTGGAGTGTGCGGGCCTTCTGGCCGCGGTGCGCGCCGGCCGGCTCGACGCCACCGTGTCGCCGGTGGCCCCGCTCGACATCCTCGCCCAACAGATCGTGGCCGAGGTGGCTGCGGCCGAGGAGTGGACCGAGGACGGGCTCTTCGAGTTGGTGCGTCGTTCGGCACCGTACGCGGCGCTCGAACGAGCCGACTTCGACGCCGTAGTCGAGCTCGTGTCCGAAGGCATCACCACCGGCCGGGGGAAGCGGATGGCCTATGTGCACCGCGACGGCGTCAATCACGTTCTGCGCCCCCGGCGCGGGGCCCGGCTGGCCGCGCTCACGAGCGGCGGTGCCATCCCCGAGGTGGGCGACTACCGCGTCATCGCCGATCCCGACGACACTCCGGTGGGCACGGTGAACGAGGACTTCGCCATCGAGTCGATGGTGGGCGACGTCTTTCTCCTCGGGACCCACTCGTGGCGCATCCGGCGCGTGACCCAGGGCGAGGTCCGGGTGACCGACGCCGAGGGCGCGCAGCCCACCATCCCGTTCTGGGTCGGCGAGGCGCCGAGCCGGACCGAAGAGCTGTCCGAGGAGGTCTCGGTCCTGCGACACACCGTGGGTGAGCTCCTCACCGATTCCGGCGACGAGAGCGGAGCCCCCCATGGCCCCGACGCGGCGCGCGCCTACGTCGAAGAGGCGTGCGGGCTCGAGCCCGACGCGGCCGAGCAGCTGGTGCAGTACCTGGCCGCCGCGCTCGGCGAGTTGGGCACGCTCCCCACCGGCGACGACATCGTGTTCGAACGGTTCTTCGACGAGGCCGGTGGCATGCAGATGGTCGTGCACGCGCCGCTGGGCGGGCGCATCAACCGAGGCCTGGGCCTGGCGCTGCGCAAGCGTTTCTGCGCCACCTTCGACTTCGAGCTCCAGGCCGCCGCCAGCGACGACTCGGTGGTGTTGTCCCTCGGACCCCAACACAGCTTTCCGCTCGAGAGCGCCCCCCGGCTGCTGCGATCGGAGACGGCCGAGGGGGTCCTGCGCCAGGCGGTCCTGGCGTCGCCCATGTTCGCGGCCCGGTGGCGCTGGAACCTCAACCGCTCCCTAGCGGTGCTGCGCTTCCGGGGCGGGAAGAAGAACCCCCTTCCCATCCAGCGCATGGAGGCCGATGACCTCATGGCCGCGGTCTTCCCCGCGCTGGCGGCCTGCCAGGAGAACACCCCGGGCGGGCCGGTGGTGATCCCCGACCACGTGATCGTGCGCCAGACGCTCCTCGACTGCCTGCACGAGGCCATGGACGTCGACGGTCTCGTCGCCCTGTTGGGCCGCATGGAGTCCGGCGCGGTTCGGATGCACTTCGTGGAGTCGACCGAGCCCTCGGTGCTGTCGCACGAGATCCTCAACGGCAAGCCCTTCACGTTCCTCGACGACGCGCCCCTCGAAGAACGGCGCACGCGCGCCGTTCAGCTGCGCCGTGGCCTGCCGCTGCACGCCGAGGCGCTCGGCCGCCTCGACGCCGCTGCACTCGATCGGGTGCGCGCCGAGGCCGCACCTGACGTGCGCGGGCCCGAGGAACTCCACGACCTTCTGTTGTCGACCGTCGTGTGGCGCGCCCAGGCGGACTACGCGGCGTGGTTCGCGCCTCTGGTCAAGTCAGGACGCGCGGCGCGCGTGACCGTCGACGCCGGTGACGGTGATCCTGAGCTGTGGTGCGCCACCGAGCGCCGCCGGTGGGTGGAAGCCGCCTTCCCCGCCGCGGTGTTCGACCCCGACGTCCGCGGCCCGAACGTCTCTGACGCGGATGTACCCGCGGCCGAGGTGCCCGACCCCGATGTGGTGGCGGCCGAAGCGGTGCGCGGCCATCTCGAGGTGACCGGGCCCGTCACGGTGACGGCACTGGCGGCGCGCACCGGCTTGGCCGCCACCCGGGTCAAGGTGGGGCTGGGACGGCTCGAGGCCGAGGGCTTCGCCATGCGCGGCGCCTTCGACACCGGGGTCGAAGAGGAGCAGTGGTGCTCTCGACGTTTGTTGGCGCGCATCCACGCCTATACCCAGCACCGTCTGCGGCGCGAGATCGAGCCCGTCACCACCCAGGAGCTCGTGCGATTCCTGCTGCAATGGCAGCACGTCGCCCCCGGGGCCCAACGCCAGGGCCGCGCCGGCGTGCTGGCCGTCGTCGACCAGCTTCAGGGATTCGAGATCCCCGCCGGCGCGTGGGAGGAGGCCATCCTCCCGGCGCGCGTCGAGGGGTACCAGCACCGCTGGCTCGAGGACCTCTGTCACTCCGGGGAATTGGTGTGGGGACGCCTGTCGCCGCGGGCCGCGGACGCCGAAGGCACCGTCCGGCGCGGCTCGGCCACGCCGTCGCGCGCCACGCCGGTCACCTTTGCACTGCGCGAGGACCTGCCCTGGCTGCTGCGCGCCGTGCGCGGTGACGTGGCGCCGTCCGAGCCCGTCCACGGGGCGGCGCGCGACGTACTCGACGCGCTGCGGACCCGGGGGGCCATGTTCCACTCCGAGTTGCGCACCGCTACGGGACGCCTTCCGGTCGAGGTGGAGGAAGGGCTGTGGGACCTGGTGGCGCGGGGCATCGTCACCGCCGACGGATTCCAGGCCGTGCGTTCGCTGCTCTCGGCGCGCCAAGCATGGAAGCGACGCCAACGCCACGAGCAACGCCTCCGGTCCGGGGCACGCCGCTCCGCCACGTGGCGCGAGGGCGGCGAGGGACGCTGGGCACTGCTGCCCACGGCCGGGCCCGACGAGGAGATGGACAGCGAGACCCTGGCCGAGCAGGTCGCCGGGCAGCTGCTGGCGCGCTGGGGCGTGGTGTTCTGGGACCTCATGGCACGCGAGACCCTCGCCCTGCCCTGGCGCGAGGTGGTGTGGGCGCTGCGCAGGCTCGAGGCCCGCGGCATCGTGCGCGGGGGCCGGTTCGTGACCGGGCCGGCCGGTGAGCAGTACGCGCTCCCCGAGGCGGTCGAGGAGCTCCGCCGGGTGCGCCGCTCGGAGCGCAGCGGCCAGACCGTGCGGCTCAACGGGGCCGATCCGCTCAACCTGGTGGGGATCATCCTGCCCGGGGCGCGCGTCACGGCGGTGCGCACGAACTCGATCACCTACCGCGACGGCCTGCCCGTCTCCGACCTAGACGCGGCGACGCCGCTCGAGGGGTCAACCGCGGCCTGGTCGACATCGACCCCGGCGTGAGCGCCGACGGGCAGCCGGGCCCGGCCCACTCCCCCGTCGACTCCCCCGGGCCGGCCACTTTCGTGGCCGCCATGCGCCTCGAAGCCCTCGCCATCGGCGGACCGGTGGTGCGGACCGGCATGGGCCATGCGCACGCCCACGCCGCGGCGCAGCGTCTGGCGTCGAAGGTAAAGCCCGGTGCCGCCATCGTGCTGGCCGGCATCTCGGGGGGTCTCGCCCCGGAGCTGGCACCGGGCGAGATCGTGGTGGCCACGTCGGTGCGCGGCCCCGACGGTGACGAGCTGCACCTGTCGCCGACCGACGCCGTCGCGGTGGCGGCGGAGTTGCGCGAGGCGGGACGCAGCGTCCACCTCGGGCCGATCGTGTCGTCGAAGACCCTCGTGCACGGCGAACGCCGGGCCGAGCTCGCCCGCAGCGGCGCGCTGGCGGTCGACATGGAATCGGCGTGGGTGGCGCGTGCGCTCTCGGGCCACCGTCTCGTGATCGTGCGGCTCGTGGCCGACACCGCCGGGAACTTCGTGGTCGGACTGGTGAAAGGGCTCGTGGCCCTGCGTCACGTGCGCGCCGCGGTCGATCGCTGGCCCGGCCCGTCAGGGTAGGCCCCGGCTCGTCAGGGTAGGTCCCGGCTCGTCAGGTAGGTCAGCGGCCGACGAGGACGGCTCGACCGAGACGAGGGACGTGACGCCCGGGAGTGCCACCACCACCGCGACGGTGAGGACGAGCCACCCCGCGCCGAGGTAGAGGGCCCCGTCGATCCCCAACAGCCGGGCGAGCGTGCCCGCCAAGGCGAACCCCAGGGGGAGGAACACCATGGACCCGAACCAGTCATAGGCGCTGGCGCGCGACAGGACCTCGGGAGGCAGCTGGCTCTGCATGGTCGTGTCCCACAGCGGTCCGAAGACCCCGATCGACGCGCCCGACACGAACGCCGTCGACGCCACCACGGCGAGAGGCGCGCCGGCGGCCAACGCCACCATGGGGAGGGCGAAGCCGACCAGCCCCACCTCGGCCACGAGCAGGGGCCGGCGCGGGTGGACGCGCAACATCACCATGCTCCCGAGCACCGAGCCCAGACCCTGCAGCGCGAGCACCGTGCCCCACGCCGCGGCACCACCGAGGGACTGCTTGGCCACCACGGCTCCGAGCACGAAGAAGGGCGCGAACACGAAGAACCCGTAGGACGAGAACTGCGTCACGATCGACCACAACCAGGTGCGGGAGCGAAACGCCCGCCAACCGGTCCGCATCTGGGCCAGGAACGGCTCGGTCGCCGCGCTCCCCGACCAACCGACGCGCAAGCCGGCCAGACACAGCGCGCTCGACCAGATAGGTGAAGGCGTCGGCCCCGACGGCCCAACCCGGTCCCGCCGTGGCCACGATCACTCCCGCCAGGGCGGGACCGAACAGGCGACCCGACCACTCCGCCATGGAGTTGAGCACGTTGGCCTGTTGCAACGACGCGGCCGGGGCCACCTCGGGGATCAACCCCGTCATGGCGGGCGTGAAGAAGGCGTTCCCCGTCCCCACCAACGCCTGGGTGGCGAGGAACCCCCATAAGGGGGGATGGCCCACGAGGATCCACGCCGCCATGACGCTCTGGGCGAGGGCGCGCAGCACGTCGGCGCTGAGCATCACCACCCGCCGGTTGAGCCGGTCGGCGGCGGCCCCACCCACCAGGAGGAACAACACCAGCGGGAGGGTGTCGGCTCCGAGCACGTACCCCACGTCGGAGGTGGACCCGTGTCGTGCCAGGACGGCGAAGGCCAGCGCCACGGGCAGCATGCCCGTCCCGATGAACGACGTCAGCCGGCCCACCAGGAAGAGGCGGAAGTCGCGCGACGCAAGAGGCCCCCAACGGCGATCGGTCCGCACGACTCGAGGCTACGACCTGGCGCGGACCGCGCTGGCGGGCGGTGGCGAGGGTGGTGAAGGCGGGCGACGGAGCCGGCGGGGGACGTCAGAGCGGGTGGGTGGTTGTGGTAGTCAGGGAAGATGCTCGAGTTCGATGGCCTCACCCGCCGCTTCGGTGACGTCGTCGCGCTCGACGACCTGACCTTCGACGTGCCGTCCGGACAGGTCTTCGGCTTTCTCGGACCCAACGGCGCGGGCAAGACCACGGCCATGCGCGCCGTGTTCGAGCTGATCGGGCTCGACGCCGGCGTGGTGCGGTGGAACGGCGTCCCGGTGACGTCAGACGCCCGTCGGCGCTTCGGCTACATGCCCGAAGAGCGCGGCCTCTATCCGGGCATGGTGATTATCGACCAGATCCAGTACCTGGCTCGCCTGCACGGCATGGGCGCGGACGACGCCCGGGGGGCGGCCCTGCACTGGCTCGAGAAACTGGGCGTGGCCGACCGTGCCACGAGCAAGCTCGAAACGTTGTCACTCGGCAACCAGCAACGGGTCCAGCTGGCCGCCGCCCTCGTCCACGAGCCCGAGCTCCTCGTGCTCGACGAACCCCTCTCGGGTCTCGACCCCGTGGGTGTCGACGCCATCAGCGCCGTGTTGGTGGAGGAGGCGGCCAACGGACGGGGGGTTTTGTTCTCGAGCCACCAGATCGACCTCGTGGAAGACCTGTGCCAGTCGGTGGCCATCATCGACCACGGCCGCCTGGTCGCCCACGGCACGGTGCAGGAGCTCGCCACCAGCGGCCGGCGCCGACTGGTGGTCAAAGTGGGCGGTGACTTCGCCGGGGAGTGGGCCCGCGCCATCCCCGGGGTGAGCATCTCGCGCATCGACGGTGGCGCGGCGCGCCTGGTCCTCGACGAGCACACCGACCCTCAGGCGGTGCTGGCGTCGGCCATGGCGGCCGGTCCGGTGGAGCAGTTCGGGTTCGAGAGACGGCGTCTCTCGGAGGTCTTCCGAGAGGCGGTGGCATGAAGTACGCCATCATCGGCGTGGTGGTGGCGCTCCTGGCTCTGCGCCTGTGGCGGCGCGTCCGCGTGCGCCGCCTCCTCACCGACTCGTCGGGGCCCGACAACACGGCGCGCCCCGGCGGCTGAGCGCGGCCTTGGACAGCCTCGGCGGGGACATCGGCCTCGTGGCCCGGCGCGAGGTGCGCGAGCGCCTGCGAGGCCGCACGTTCCGCATCGGGACGGCGATCATCCTTCTGGCGGTGGCCGCCGCGGTCACGATCCCGATGCTGCACAAGAACGCCAAGAGCCGTCAGCACGTCGGCATCGTCGGCACGTTGTCCGCCCCCCTGCACGCCACGCTTCTGGCGGCGGGGCCGGCCGTGGGCACGGCGGTGAGCCTCGTCCCCGAGGAGTCCCTCGCCGCGGCCCGGCGCGCCCTGGTGGCGGGACGCGTCGACCTCGTGCTCGTCGGCACCAGCCGGATCGTCGTGAACCAGTCGCTCGACCCCGGCGACACCTCCACCACGGCGCTGCTGGCGCGCACCATCGCGGCCTCGGTCAGCTTGCAGGGAGGCCTCGAGCGCGCCGGCATCTCCCCCGACCAGGCCCTGCGACTGGCCAATCCCGCACCCCTGCCGGTCCAGAGCCTGCAACGGCCCCGGCACAACGAGACGGGCCGGACCACCGCGGTCTACGGCAACATCCTCACCTATGTCCTGCTCGCCCAGTTCGGCACGTGGCTCCTCATGGGTGTCGTGGAGGAGAAGTCGTCGCGCGTCATCGAGGTCCTGCTCTCGACGCTGCGCCCCCAACAGCTGCTCGCCGGGAAGGTCATCGGCATCGGCGTGGTGGCGTTGCTCCAGGCCGGGCTCATCGTGGGCGTGGCGCTCGGGCTCGGCGCCGCCGAAGGCTCGACCCTGATCCACGGGACGGCGTCGCTCGGGATCCTGAGCTCGCTGTTGTGGGTGGTGCTCGGCTACGCCTTCTACTGCTGGGTCTATGCCGCCGGTGGCTCGTTGGCCGACCGCCAGGAGCAGGTCCAGAGCCTGGCCTTCCCGCTCCAGCTGCCGATCCTGTTCGGCTACATCACCTCGTTCACCGCCCTGGGCTCGGGGCAGCCGTCCGAGCTCGTGAAGGTCCTGGCATACCTCCCGCCCACGGCCCCCTTCGCCATGCCGGTCCTGGTGGCCCTGGGTGCGGTGTCGTGGTGGGGGTTCACGGTGTCGGTGGTCCTCATGCTCGTCGCCATCGTCGGCGTGGCCCGCCTGGCATCGGCCGTGTACCGACGCGCCATCCTCCGGACCGGGGGTCGCGTCCACCTGCGCCAGCTCTTCGCGTCCCGAGCCACCTAGTTGTTGGAGTCGGTCGGTCGGGGCGGCGGCGGGCCGGGGCGGGGCGGCGCCGTCGGCCAAAATGGCGCCATGACCGAACCCGGCCCGCGCGCTCCCGGTGGCGACTTCGTCCCGGTGCTCGATGCCCGGCCCACCGACGTGGTGTGGCCGCACATGCCGTGGCCACCTCCCCCCGACACCGTGCTGCGGGGACGCGTCGTGGAAGTCGCCCCGGCGCGACTCGAGGAGGACGGGGAGGAGCTGTTCCGTGCTCTCGATGCCGAGGCGGTATGGGAGCACCTTCCGTTCCAGCCGCCGTACCCCGACGCCCTGATCGACCTCCTGCGGGGCCGCTTGACCTCGGGCATGTTCCCGTGGGTGATGCGCCTGCGGGTGCCCTACGCAGCGCTGCCCGTCGGAGCCGTGGTGGGTATGTCGAGCTACCTCGACGTGTCGGTACACGACGCCCGGCTCGAGATCGGCGCCACCGCCTACCGACCGTCGGTGTGGGGAACGGCGGTCAACCCCGACACCAAACTGCTGCTGCTCGGCTACGCCTTCGACGAGTTGCACGTCGGTCGCGTGCAACTCAAGACCGATGTCCGCAACACGCGCTCACAGCGCGCCATCGCCCGACTGGGGGCGCGCTACGAAGCCACCCTGGGCCGGTACCAGCGTCGCTCCGACGGCACGGTGCGCGACACCGTGTTGTTCTCGATCCTGGCCGAAGACTGGCCGCGCGTGCGGGCCGGCCTCGAGAGCCGGCTGGAGCGGGTCCCGGACTAGTCGTCTTCGGGAACGACGCCGACGGCGGAGATCCCCATCTCACGCGTCGAGGTCAGCAGCTCGGACTCGATGTCCTCGGACTCGTCCTCGTCGACGGCGGCGCTGTCGTCGGGCAGGTCGCTGCCGTCATCGGCGGCGACTGCTCCACCGGCCTGATCGACCGATCGGTCCATCGGGCCCTCCTTCCGTGAGGGGGCTCCCGCCTCGGGGGTGAGCGGGATCTCCCGCTCCCCAGTCCTACTCCTCAGGGGCGCGCTTGGGAAGGGCACCACGGTGGCTCACCAGGCGTCGCCAGGCGTGACCAGGAGTGGCTGGTTCGGCTCGACGGCCCGGGCGTGAACCCGGACTCGGCCTCAGTGCTTTCTAGCCTCAGAGCTTCTTGGCGCCGAGCCCACCGAGGTGGGCGCTGTGCAGGAGCCCACCCAGGACACTGGTGATGACCGAGAGGGGGATGGCCCGCACCTGCGAGGAGGGCGGGGCGGTGATGGTGACCGGGGCGCCGTAGCCGGTGAGGTCCACGACAGCCGAGATGCCGATGTGGCGCACGCCTGCGTTGACCTTGGCCTGCACCAGCTGGTCCGACGATTTCGCGTACAGGAAGGCGGCGATCCTCAGGCCCTTGACATGCGCCGTGACCCGACTCCCCGTCACCGACGTGCCGTCGACGGTCGAGGTCCCCAGAGAGTGGACCGACGCGTGATGCGACTGCGCGAAGGTGAGGATCTCGTTGACGTCGCCCAGGGCACCGCCGACGGTGGTGAAGATCCCGGGGATGGCCGTGGTGGCGCTCGACGGCAGGGCCACGGAGATCCACGGTTCGCCCAGCAGGGTGGCCAGCGACGGGATCTGCACGTAGACGGTGCCGCCCGACAGCACGACGTTGATCGTCTCGGGCCCGCCCGAGCCGCCGGGGATCAGCTTGGCCACCGACGCGGGCAGCGTCACCGACGCGGACACGGCGTCATTGACGAAGTCGGCCTGACCGGACCCGCTCAGGTTGATCGTTCCCAGGCTCTTGCCGATCCCACTGACTCCCACGGTGAAGGTGAAAGAGGCGGTGGTGACCGGGCCCGCCGACGTGACAGGGGCGGTATGGACATGGACGTGGTGTCTCGCCTTGGCCGAGGCGCTCGGTGCGAGCGCAGTTGCAGACCCGACTCCCAATGTGGCGACCAGACCCAACGATGCCAGCCACTTCACCCGGCGTGTCACAACACCCACCCCCGCTCGTAGACCAATCCGTCCGAGGCGCCTGACTTCCTCGTGACGATGTCGGCAGCATAGGCGGGTCACCGACCCGGGACCCGGACGCCGGTTCCTCCGGGCTCGGGCCCTTCACGAAACCTTCATGGAGGCGGCCGTAGCGTGGACGGGGCACCCTCCTTCCTTACCCCAACCCGGGTGGGTGACTCGGTGGGGCGGCGGGCGCGGGCGCTACATCCCCCAACCCGTGTCCCGCTCACCCGCCGCGTGCGAAGCAGCCCGACTGCGCCGGACCGGGTCCTGGGTCTTTACTAGGGTGGCCGTTGACGTGAACGTCAAGCAACGGACCCCCCAGACACGAGGCTCGAGCGACCGCTACAAGTGGGTGGCGCTCATCAACACCACCCTCGGCATGTTGATGGCCTCGATCGACGGCTCGATCTTGCTCATCTCGCTGCCCAACGTCTTCCGCGGCATCCGCCTCGATCCCCTGCAACCCGGCAACAGCTTCTACCTGCTGTGGATGATCCTGAGCTTTCTGGTCGTGACGAGTGTGCTCGTCGTCAACCTCGGCCGCCTCGGCGACATCTACGGGCGCGTCCGTATGTACAACCTGGGCTTCGCCCTCTTCACCTTCTTCTCGCTGCTGCTCACCATCACGTGGTTGACGGGCCCGGCGGCGGGGTTGTGGCTGATCGTGGTGCGCGTGTTCCAGGGGATCGGGGCCGCGTTCCTCGTGGCCAACTCGTCGGCGATCCTCACCGACGCCTTCCCCGAGGACCAGCGGGGCATGGCGCTCGGGATCAACCAGGCCGCGGCCATCAGCGGAACATTCATCGGGCTCGTCCTGGGCGGGGTGCTGGCGCCGATCAATTGGCGACTCATCTTCCTGGTGTCGGTGCCCATCGGGCTGTTCGGAACGGTGTGGGGCTACCTGCAACTGCGCGAGGTCGAGCGTCCGACGCGAGCCCATATCGACTGGCCCGGCAACCTCACCTTCGCCTTCGGCTTGATCTCGCTCATGATCGGCATCACCTACGGCATCGAACCGCACGGGAACCACACCATGGGGTGGACGTCCCCGGTCGTGCTGAGCGAGCTCGGCGCCGGGGTCGTCCTCCTGATCGCCTTCGCCGTCATCGAGACGCGCGTGGACGACCCCATGTTCCGCTTGCCGCTCTTCCGCATCCGCGCCTTCACGGCGGGAGTGCTGGCCAGCTTCCTGGCCGCGGTGGGACGCGGTGGCCTCATGTTCATGCTGATCATCTGGTTGCAGGGAATCTGGCTGCCCCTGCACGGCTACGACTTCGCCCGGACGCCGTTGTGGGCGGGAATCGCCATGTTGCCGCTCACGACGGGCTTCCTCATCGCGGGGCCGGTGTCGGGGGTCCTGTCGGACCGCTACGGGGCTCGGCCCTTCGCCACCGGCGGCATGCTGGGCTCGGCCGCTTCGTTCGTGGCGCTGGAACTCCTTCCCGTCAACTTCTCGTACTGGATCTTCGGCACGATCCTGCTGCTGCTCGGTCTCACCATGGGTGCCTTCGGCTCGCCCAACCGGGCCGGGGTCATGAACAGCCTGCCCCCACAGCACCGCGGGGCGGGCTCGGGGATGAACTCCACCTTCCAGAACTCCGCCCAGGTCCTGTCCATCGGCATCTTCTTCACCCTGATGATCGTCGGACTGTCGTCCTCACTCCCCGGCGCCATGTACCACGGGCTCGTAGCCCAAGGCGTTCCCACCCGCGTCGCCGACCGCGTGGCCCACCTGCCCCCGGTGTCGACGTTGTTCGCCGCGTTCCTGGGGTACAACCCGATGCAGCATCTCCTCGGCAACGCGGTGCTGGCGCATCTCCCGGCCGGGCACCGAGCCGTGCTCACGGGCCGAAGGTTCTTCCCCAACCTCATCTCGGTCCCGTTCCGCCAAGGGCTGCACGCCGCCTTCGACTTCGCCATCGTGGCGTGCCTGGTGGCGGCGTGGGCGTCGTGGATGCGGGGCGGGAAGTACGTCTACGTCGAGCCCGTGTCGAGCTCGACCCGAGCCTTCGTCGACGGACGCGACGAACCGCGGCGAGCGCCGTCGATGGCGGTCCTCGAAGGAAAGAGCGCGCCATGACCGAGCCCACGCTGCGCATCGGGGAGGTCGCCAAGATGTGCGGTGTCACCACCCGAACCTTGCGTTACTGGGAGGAGATCGGGCTGTTGGCTCCGAGCGAGCAACGCCACGGGAGCGAGCGTGTCTACGCCGGCGCCCAGGTCGAACGGGCCCAACGCATCCGGGAGCTCCAGACGCTCATGGGGTTCTCCCTGGCCGAGATCGGCGTCGTTCTCGAGACCGAGGACGTCCTCGACGAGCTCCGCCACGCCTACAAGGAGAACGCCCGGCCCGAGCTCCAACGACGGCTCCTCGCCACCGCCATCGACGCCAACGACAAGCTCGTGGCCCGCCTCGACGACACCCTGGCACGCGTCAAGGTCTTCCGCGACGAGCGCGTGACCAAGGCCAAGCGCCTGCGCGCCCGGGCCGCGGAGCTCGACAGCACCATTTCCGGCGGCGCGAGGGGCACTCCACGTTGACACCGCACCGATAGCCTGGCCCATCGAGCGACCATGACTTCGACCACCCTCGAGACCGCGCCCGACGTGAACGGCTCCCCGGGAATCGTCCGCACCGTCGACCTCACGAAGGTCTACGCCGGTACCGACTTCCGCGCCGTCGACGCGCTCAATCTTTCTGTGGGCATGGGAGAGATCTTCGGGCTCCTCGGCCCCAACGGCGCGGGGAAGACCACGACGGCGGGAATCCTCACCACGCGGGTCATCCCGACATCGGGCCAGGCGTTCATCGCCGACATCGACGTCGTCGCCCATCCCGCCCTCGCCAAGCAGCTGGTCGGTGTGGTCTCGCAGACCAACACGCTCGACCGGCAGCTCAACGTGTGGGAGAACCTGTACTTCCACGGCCGGCTCTTCGGCATCGGCGCGGCCGAGTCTCGTCAGATCTCCGACGAGCTCCTCGAGAAGTTCCAACTCTCGAAATGGGCCAAGGCATCGGTGTACGCGCTGTCAGGGGGCATGGCCCAGCGCCTCATGGTGGCCCGCTCGATCTTCCACAAACCTGCCGTCTTGTTCATGGACGAGCCGACGGCGGGCCTCGACCCCCAGAGCCGCCTGGTCCTGTGGGACATCCTGCGCGAGCTCAACGCCGAAGGGCAGACGATCCTCCTCACCACGCACTACATGGAGGAAGCGGACCAGCTGTGCGGGCGGGTGGCGATCATGGACCACGGCAAGATCCTGGCCCTCGACACCCCGGCCCGCCTCAAGCAGGGAGTCGGGGCCGACACCATCGTGACGGTCAAGGCGGCCGGTGACCAGCAACGCCTCGCCGAAGTGTTCCAGCGCGAAGTCGCGGAGGTGAGCCGGGTCCGACCCACAGAAGCCGGGCTCGAGCTCCACGTCCGGGGCAGGAACCGACTCCTCCCCCGGCTCGTGGCCGCGGCCGAGGGCGACGGGTTCGAGGTCGCGGACCTGTCGGTCTCCGAGCCCAGCCTCGAGACCGTGTTCATCAACCTCACGGGCCGGGAGCTACGCGACTGATGACGACGACGGTGCCGAGCCCCCCCAGCCACTCCCCCATCGCCACGAAGCCAATCCGTTCCGCCGCGTCGGCCAGCCGCATCGCCCTCGGGGCGCTGATGCTGCGCGACCTGGTGGTGCTGCGCAAGCACCTCATCGAGTTCGTCTCCCGCACGGTGGTGCAGCCCTTCCTGCTCTGTTTCGTCTTCCTCTACGTCTTCCCCAAGATCGGCCAGGCGGTGGGAGGAAGTGGTGGCGGTGCGGCGCGGGGCAGCGCGGCGGCATCGTCGGCGTTCGCCACCGTGCTCGTTCCCGGCGTGGTGGGCATCTCCATCATGTTCCAGGGTGTGCAGTCCGTGGCCTTGCAGATGGCCCAGGAATTCGGGTTCACCCGGGAGATCGAGGACCGCGTGCAGGCGCCGTGCCCGATCTGGTTGGTGGCGGGGGCCAAGGTCCTGTCGGGATCGGTGCAGGGAGTGATTTCGGCCGTCATCGTGCTGCCCATCGCGTCGGTGGTGCATGCCTCGGGCGTCGAGGCCCACATCAACCTGCACTGGTGGATCATCCTCACGCTGCTCCCCATCGCCTGTGTGACCATGGCCTCACTCGGCCTGGTGCTCGGGACGAGCTTCGAACCGCGCAACATCGGTCTCATGTTCGGCTTCGTGGTGCTCCCGATCACCTTCCTGGGGGGTACCTACTACCAGTGGACGCGCCTGGTCCCGGTCAAAGTGGGGGCGTGGCACTGGTTGCAGACGATCGTGCTGGTGAACCCGCTCATCTACGTGAACGAGGGCATGCGCGCCGCTTTCACGAACGCGCAGCACATGCACCTCTACGTCATCTATCCGGTGCTCATCGGTTTCTGCACGGTGTTCCTGGCGATCGGCCTGCGCAACTTCCGCCGCCGCGTCCTGGCCTGAGAGCCTCGTCGTGCGAATGGCCGGGCGGGTCCGACGAAGCACCTCGGTAGCGGCGATGGTGGCGGCGGCGGTCTTGGCCTCGGCGTGTGCGGGTGGCACCTCCGCTACGGCCAACCACCGGAGCACAGTGAAGACGGCCGGACCGCTGGCGGCGGCCGGCAAGCCCTACACGTGTGCACCCGGTGTCAACGACGCCATCCAGGGCACCTACGGCGATGCCGCCGCCATCGGCTGGGCCGGGAACGACGCGGGCGTGGTGGCCTGTCTGGGCGGCAGCTTCTACGCCCAAGGCTGGTTGCACCAGACCTACGGATTCGGTGTCTACGACGACTCCAAGACCACGTGGACGGACCTCGACGGCTACCTCCCCGCGTTGGTGACGTCCTTCCACCGCTTCGGGACCGACATCTCCATCACGAACTTCGGAGACGAACTGACCCTCGGCGGCAACGCCTTCGTGGCCATCTACAGCCGCGTCGCGGTCCGCAACCCGACCGGCCACCCCGTCCGCGTCGACCCCGAGGCCTCGAGGGGGCTCGTCCGTCTCGCCTCGGCACCGGTCGTGGTCGGGGCCCACACCACCGTCCACCACGACTATGTCGTCGCCGTCGACCGCTTCGGCCAGCTCTATCCGTGGCCATCGCCGGCCGTGTTGACGGCCGCGGGCGGCTTCGACCAACACCTGACGCACATGCGGAGTTTCTGGGACACCCAGTTGGCCGCCATCACCCAGCTGCAGCTGCCCGACCATCAGCTCGTCGACGCCTATCGCAGCGGCTTCATCACCACCCAGATCGCCAGGAGCAGCGTCCACCTCAACACCGGCGTCAACGGCTACCAGTCCGAGTACAGCCATGATGTGGTGGGAATCCTGGCCAACTTGTTCACGCAGGGGGAATTCGAAGGTGCCCAGGCATTGCTGACCGACGCCCGCAGCGTGGTCGGGTCACAGGTCCAGTACGAAGACGGCCTGTGGACCTACGCCTGGCCGTGGGCCATCTACCTGTTGAAGACGGGCGACCTCGCCTTCGTGCGCGCCAACTTCTCGACCGAGGGCCCGACCGGTGCCACCGAGCCGAGCATCGAAGACAGCGCCCATGCCATCGCGGCGCATCGCACCGGCCCGGGCGGGATCATGCACGAGACCGACGACATCGACTCGAACGGCCTGTGGACCATCGACGACTTCGAGGCGCTCATGGGCCTCGCCGCCTACAGGTATCTGGCCGAGCGCGTGGGGAACAGCACCGAGGTGACGTGGGCGGCCCAGCAGTACACCAGCTTGTTGACGGCGACCAACGACACCCTCGACGCCACCATCAACCGGTACCACCTCGACTACCTGCCGTGCTCCATGGTCCAACCGAACTCGGCGAACCGGTGCCGCAATCCCGAGGACGCCAACTGGGCCGCGCCCCTGCTCTTCGGCCGATGGGCCTGGGACGGCGCGCTGTTCGGCGCACCGCTCTCGGGCCCCGGCATCTCTCTGATCGACGCCACCTACTCGTACGGCTTCGCCCGCCTCGCCGGCAAGCTCCCGGCCAACACCATCGGCGGCTATCCCACCCACTACTACTACTCCTCGGGCTACAACGCCGGGTACGGCAGCTGGGGCCTGGCGGGTCAGAAATACCGGGACCAGGGCATCCTCAACTACGAGTTCATGATCGCCCACACCCAGAGCGGGCCCTACTCGTGGTGGGAGAGCTCGAGCGCTCCCGAACGGGGCTCACCGTGGATCGGGAGCCATCCCGCCGGGGGCCAGGGGTCGGCTCCCCACAGTTGGGGGATCGCCAACGCCAACAAGGTGCTCCTCGACTCCCTGGCCGCGCAGCGTTCGGACGGTTCGCTGATCATCGGCCGCGGCGTACCCAACGCATGGGTGCGACCCGGTCAGAGCCTGAGCGTGTCGAATTTCCCCACCACCGACGGACAGCGACTGGGTCTGACCATCTCGGTCCGAGATGACTTCGTGACCCTCGCCCTCGACGGTGCCGCGCCCTCGGGCCCGGTGTTGTTCGAGCTCCCCGCCTTCGTGGACAACATCGCCAGTGCCGGCGCCGGCACCGTCGACAACCGCGCCGGGACCGTCACACTTGCGCCCGGCGTCAAGACGGTCACCGTCACCCTCAGCCACTCGGTGTAACGGCGCGCCGGGCCATCGGCGTCCGGCCCGATGCGCCACGCCGCCCACCGGCTTCACTGCGCCGGGGGGCCCAACTCCAACGACGCAGCGACACGAGCACTCCCGCCACGGCCCAGATCGCCATGGTGAGCATGTCGCTCCAGGGCCACTCCGACACACCTCGTTGCCCGTTGAAGGGCGTGAAGACACCGGTGATCATGTGACGCACCGGAAAGTACGACGAGAACTGGGCCAGGCCCGAACCCTTGTTCAGCGGATACCAGAGTCCCGACAAGAACAACAAGGCGAAGAACACGATGCCGATGACCGGGCCCCCCGCCTCTTGATTGGGGATCAGGGTGCTGGTGGCGATGCCGAGGGACGTGAAGCAGATCGCCCCGACCAGCAGGACGACGGCCACGGCGGCAAAGTTCTGCGGGAGTATCACGTGGTATCCGAACTTCCCGATGGCGAGGAGCAGGACGACCTGGACGAACGAGATGATCAACGCGTTGCCGAAGATCGCCGCCAGCATCACCCACGTCGGAAGGGGTGAAAGGCGCATGCGTTTGAGCAAGCCCATCTCGCGCCGCACCACCAAGGTCACCGACAACATGTTGAAGCACGCTGACATGACCCCGTAGGCGGCGAATCCGGGTACGTAGTACTGGATCTGGCGAATGTTGTGCAACATCGGGATGCGAGCGTTGCCGGCGGCCGCGCCGAGAAGGACGAGGAACACCACGGAGAACCCGACCGTGAACACCGCCGCCACCGGGTTCAGCCAGAAGCTCAGCTGTTCGTACCCGATCTGTCGAACGACCAGACGCAGGTCGGCCCGACCCCGGAAGGTTCCGGTGCCGGTCCCCGTGCTCATGGCGCGGTCTCCGCCGGGGCGTCGTCGGACTCGTACCCGGTCAGGCGCAGGTAGATGTCCTCGAGGGTGAGCCGTTCCACGGTGAGACCGATCAGGTCGACGCCGTCGCGGAGGGCCCAGGCCGTGAGCGTGGCGAGCACTTGGACCTCCCTGTCCGTCTTGATCTCCACCGCTCCGGTCTCGGTAACCGTGGCCGCGACAGGGAGATCAGAGACGGCGGTGGTGGGGGGAAGCCGGAAGCGGATGGTGGCGTCGCCGATGTCGCGCCCACCAAGTGATTCCGGAGTCCCCTCAGCGATGATCCGGCCGGAATTGATCACGGCCACGCGATCGGCGAGGGCCTCGGCCTCGTCCATGTAATGGGTGGTGAGAATCACCGTCGTCCCCCCGCCCGTCATGGCCCGGATGAGATCCCAGGCCTCGCGGCGGGCGGTCGGGTCGAATCCGGTGGTCGGTTCGTCCAACACCAGCAGGTCCGGGTTCCCGATGATCCCGAGGCCCAGGTCGAGACGTCGCTGTTGGCCACCCGAAAGTGTCTTGATGCGCGCCTCCGACTTGGCCTCGAGGCCGACGAGCTCGAGCACCTCGTCCACGGGACGCGGGGCAGGGAAATACCCGGCGTTGCGGGTGAGCGCCTGACGGACCGATAAGAACGGCTCGACGGCGAGCTCTTGCAGGACCACGCCGAGATGCTCACGCAGCTGCCGGCTGGTGGCAGGATCGGCGGGGTCGAAGCCGAGCACGTCCACCCGGCCGCTGTCGCGCCTCCGGAACCCCTCGAGGATCTCGATGGTCGTCGTCTTGCCGGCACCGTTCGGCCCCAGCAAGGCGAAGACCTCGCCCTGCTGCACTTCGAAGGCGACGTCGTTGACGGCGTCTCTATCGCCGTAACGCTTGTTGAGATGCTCCACGGACACTGACGCCACGCGATCTCCAATCTGGCGTTTCTCACATCTCGGGACGACGCACGGATGACTCTGGGGGCACCGGGCCCGACGCGTTGTGACGGCCACGTTACCCGCCCGCTCTGCCCCCCGATTTTCCTCCGTCGTGCCTGGCGCGGGGGAAATAGCATCGCGGAGTACCGCCGGGACAGATCTCGGCACGACCGCAGGGGATGACCACGTGAACACGTTTCTTTCCGAGGTCAGGGAGACGATATTCGCGGATCGCAACAGCGCCTTTGGTCCCCTCCCCCCGTTACTGCTCGGCCTGACGGTGGTGACGGGCCTGGTTGATGCGTTCAGCTATCTGGTCCTCGGACACGTCTTTGTGGCCAACATGACCGGCAACGTCGTGTTCCTGGCGTTCGCCCTCGTGGGCGCGCCGGGATTCTCGATCCCCGCCTCCTTGGTGGCGTTGGGCTCGTTCGGCCTCGGCGCGGTGATCGGAGGTCGCGTGGGCTCGACGTTGGCGAAACACCGCGCCCGCCTGTTGAGCAGCTGCACGATGATCCAGGCGCTCTTCATGGCTGTATCGGTCGTATTGGCGGTGTTGAGTGGCACTCCGGTGACGGCCGGTTTTCGCTACGGCTTGATCGTCGTCCTCAGCATCTCCATGGGGATACAGAACGCGGCCGCCCGGAAGCTGGCGGTGCCCGACCTCACCACGACGGTGCTCACGTTGACCATCACCGGGATCTCCGCCGACGGCCCCATCGCAGGCCGAACCGGGGCCAAGGCAGGACGACGCGGCCTCACCGTGGTGGCGATGTTCCTCGGTGCTGTCGTGGGTGCACTGTTGATCGTGCATTCCCAGACCGTGGTCCCGCTCGCCGTCGCCTTCGTCGTCGCCGCGACCGTGAGTGGCGTCACCCGGGTGCTCGGAGCTTCGGATCCCCCCTGGTCCGAGGTGCAGCGCTAGGCCGTTGCCCCACCGCCGCTTTGCACACACCCACCGACGGCAGGCGCGTGCCGACCGTCGGCACGGCGTTCAGGTGAGCGGCGGCCTCGGTCGGTTGGCGCGGGGGCGGGTGATTTCAAAGAACCCCGGCTCAGCGGCAATGACCTGCACGGCGTCCCACAGTGCGACCGCGGCCGGACCCGTCGGGGCGGGCGCCATCACCGGCCCCTTGAACCCGTACGGTGGGTCGACCCGCACCACGATCGTCGGCGTCTGGGTCTTGGGCCCGCCGAACGCGTAGGCGACTTCCATGGCCTGGGCGATCGGGGCGTCCCAGGCATCATCGTCAGCAGCACCGACGAGCTCGGGGGCGAGATCACGCGCCGCCACACACGCCGACAACAGGGACTCGTCGCGAACCGGAGGTTGGCCGAAGAACCGACGGCTCCATTCGCTGTAGAGCCCGTCGACGGCTTCTTCGCCGGACCGCGCCCGGGCCGCTTCGAATATCCGGAGCATGCGGTGCGACAGGGCGTGGCCCGCCAACGCCGCGTCGCGCAGGTTCTCGGGGACGGTGGGGGCCACGCCGTAGTCGTCGCGGATCTCGAGGCAGTACGAGCGCCAGGTCACAGCCAAGTCCCGGTGCGGCGCGATCTCCTTGACCCACAAGGCGGTGATCCACGCCCACGGGCAACTCGGATCGACGAACACCTCGACTTCGGGCACAGGGCCAGGATAGACGCGGTGGTCTTGGCTACGAGGTCGTCGTCGGCGTCGTCGTGATGGTGGCGCCGGGTGGCAACTGGAACAGCGACGCCGGCGGAGTGGCCGAGTAGCTCTTGATCTCGAAGCTCGTCGAGTCCGTCGCGACCTTGACGTAGCCGAGGATGCCCTGCGCGGTGGAGCAGATCGTGCTGGTGCCCGGGACGCCCGAGGCGTTGAAATCGACGCACTGCATGGAGAACCCGTTGACGGTCATGGTGGACGAGGTGACCTTGTCGCCGGCGAGCCCGGCGGCGAGCGAGAAGTCCTTGAGGAACGTGGTCCAGTGCGACGGGGTGTACAAGTCGAAGATCTGGTTCTGCGCCGCGGCGTCAGCGGCTCCCAGCTTCTGGCACGACACCGACGACCCACTGCTCGTCCCGGATGCAGATGCCGCCGAGCAGGAGTACTCACCCGACGGATTCACGATGATGTGGGCGGTGCTGGAACTTGCACCTGACGGTGTGTCCTCGAAGGTGAGGCCTTGGGGCGGTTGCACTGCGTACACGATTGTTGCCGGCGCGCTCCCCGTGGTCACGTAGATCGCTTCGAACGTCGTACCCTCGCTCGACTTGATCTTGTTCGTGAACGAATTGATGGTGGCCTTGTTCCCTTTCACGGCGTTCTCGACCTTCCGCACGGCGGTGACGACCCCGCAGCTGGTGAGCCCAAGACTTCCCAACACCATTGCGACGGCAACACTACGGGTGACGCGGCGACGGCCAGAGGGGTCGGCGGGATCGGGTTTCCGGTTCATTGCTCTGCCTCCCAGGACGATCGGCGGTGCAGCGAGTGGGCTCAGCGAAGAGGCGCCCTTCTCCGAGAATACGACTTCGGCTGCCCTTGAGAAGGCATTCCGATTCGGCAGATCATGCGAGCACCCGCGGGAGATGCCTACAGTTGTGGGGCTGACCCAGGGCCGTGTGAGCTCCGGCTCCGACGCCAGCGCCGAGGGAGAGCCAGTGGTCGTGAACCCGGTCGCCGAAGAAGTGTTCATGTCATCTCCGGGGTCAGATGACGGAGTCGTCGCAATCGGCATTAGGCGACAGTTTGGCTCGGTCCAAGCACTTCGGGGAGTCGATTTCACGGCTCGGTACGGAGAGGTCACGGGGCTGGTGGGGCCCAACGGTGCCGGCAAGACCACCTTGCTGCTCATTCTCGCCACGCTCCTGCTTCCCGACGCAGGAACGGTGAGGATCGCCGGTCACGATCCGACGACCGAGACAGGCGCGGTGCGGTCCATGTTGGGATGGGTGCCCGACGTGTTCGGGGTCTACGACAACCTCACGACACGCGAGTACCTGAGATTCGCCGGCCTCGCCTACGGCCTGGGGAAACGGTCCGCGGCCCGAGCCGAGGAACTCCTCGTGCTCAGTCGACTCCAGGAATACGCGGATCGCCCTGTCCACGTGCTGTCGCGGGGGCAGAAACAGAGGCTGGGATTCGTGCGGTCGCTCGTCCACGGGCCCAGAGTCCTTCTCCTCGACGAGCCCGCGGCGGGGCTGGACCCGTACAGCCGGGTGGAGCTACGCGACCTGCTGCGTCAGCTGGCGTCGGTCGGAGCAGCCGTCGTCGTCTCCAGTCACGTGCTGGCCGACCTCGAACAGATGGCCGACCGGGTCGTCTTCGTGGACAGGGGTGTCACCGTCGGTGAACGTCGCATCGACGACCTGGCCCGGGCGTCAGGCCCACGCGTGTGGCGACTTCGCGCTCTGAACCCATCCGAGTTGGTGGTCGCGCTCGACCGGAACCACTACCCCCACTCGGCCCCGACACCATCCGGGGTGGATGTCGAGCTCCTCTCCGACGAGGCCGCCGCCGGCCTCATCGCCGGTTTGGTGCGTGACGGGGTACACGTCGTGTCCTGTGCACCACTCACTACTTCGCTGGAGGCGACCTATCTCGCACTCACCGGGGAGCAAGGATGAACGGGGTCCTCACGGTCGCTCGGCTCGAGCTGAAGGTGCGGGTCCGCGCCGGGCGCTGGCGTTGGCTCCTGGCCGGATGGTTCGTGATCCTGGTCGGATTCACCGTGCTCCTTCGTCTGGCGCTCTCGCGCGCGCACAACCTCGACGGCAACGTAGGAACCGTGATGTACGGAGGGTTGCAACTCTTCCTCCTGGCACTGGCATTGCTCGTGATGCCGGCGCTCACGGCCCAGTCGGTGAACGGGGACCGTGAGCGGGGAACCCTCGGGGTGTTGCAGGTGACAAGACTGTCTGCCTTCGACATCGCGGGAGGAAAGCTCGTCGCGGCCTGGGGCACGGCGTGCATCTTCCTGCTCGCCTCGGCGCCCCTGGTCGTCTGGTCGATGGTCGAGAAGGGCGTGCCGGCGCTGCGGGTCCTCATCGTCACCCTCGTGGTGGCGCTGCTGCTGGGCGTGATCTGTGCGGTCTCATTGGGGTTTTCGGCTCTGCTGGCGCGAGGCACTACCTCGAGCGTCCTCTCCTACCTCTCTGTCTTTGCCCTCACCCTGGGAACTCTCATCGTCTTCGGCCTGGCCACCGTGGCCACGACCCAGACCCGCCCCGTGAACTTCTCCAACGGAGACCCTTCCGCTCCCCCGGGGTGCTGTACCTCCGAACAGACCGTGGCACGGACCGACCTGACATGGTGGATCCTCGCCCCGAACCCGTTCGTGGTGCTTGCCGACGCCGCACCCGTGGTCGCCGAGCGTCCGCCGATCTGTCGCACCTTCCGCACGGGCGGAATCAACCGCACCCTGTGCACGCAGCAGGACCAGAGCGGTGTCGATCCTCTCGGTGACATCAGCCGGAGCGTGCGGTCACTGCGCGCCCCTCCGGGGCTGCAGTCGAACAGCGCCCAGACGCCAGGTCGCGGGGATCTGGTGTGGCCGTACGGGCTCGGGTTCGACGTGCTCCTGGGAGCGTTCATGTTCGGTGTCGCCACCCGGCGTTTGCGCACCCCGCGCCACACCCTGCCCCGCGGGATTCGGCTGGCCTGATCGTCCGCGGGCCACGGCGCCGCATCGGTGCCCGACGGGACCGCCATGATCTGGTCGGCGTGGCCGGCGTGGACAGCGTGGTCGGTCTGGACGGAACCTTCCAAGCGTTTTGTAACGCGTTTGCAAAGGCCCTGCCTCTGGTTCCCGGACGATCCGAGGGCCATGATGAGGAAGGTGCTGGCTCGTCGTACACACCCGGTGCGCCGTCAATGGTTCAACGACGCGCGCGACAACGGACGGCGCATGGAGGTGTCGTGGCACGCCGACGAGGGGATCGTGATCGTGAGCCTGTGGCACGGTTCGATGTGCCGGGCCACGTTCCGGTTGCCCGTCGAACAGGCGCCGGCCCTCATTCAGACCCTCGCCGACGCTTTGGGCGAGGCCGCCCAGGTGGCACCGGCACCGGGGCGCAGGGGCCGCCCCACGGCGCTGCTCGACATGGGTCGTGAGCGGCTGCGACGCCACGTCGCCGAGGTCGTCGCCCTCGAAGACCGTCCGAAGGACTAGACCCGAGGATCCAGGTGTCCGACGCCGCCAGGAATACTGGGGTGCATGGCCGGTTCCTCGCCGCGTGAGCCCTACTACCGCCCTGACCTCGCCCTGATCCATCACCTCGGGTTCGGCTTCCATGCCGACGCCTGTGCGCCGGGGATCATCGACCTCCTGGCCCCGGTGCGCGCCCGGGACGGTCTCGTGGTCGAAATCGGTTGTGGGAGCGGCCTGCTCACCGCCCACCTGCTCGAGGCCGGACACCGGGTGATCGCCACCGACGCCTCCGATGCGATGCTCGACCTGGCGCGCCAGCACGCGCCTGGGGCCCACGACATTCGTCGGCTGCGGCTTCCCGACGATGACATCCCGCCCGCCGATGCAATCGTTTCCGTCGGTCACGTCCTGAGCTATCTCGATGACGAAGCGTCCGTCGACCGTGCCCTGGCCGCGCTGGCCGACGCACTGCGCCCCGGTGGCGTGCTCGCCATCGACCTGTGTGACCTGGCGTGGGGTCGTGCCCGTGAGCACGCGCCGCCTCAGGTCAGGCGGGGCGACCAGTGGATGATCATCACCGACTACTCGCTATCTTCGCCGAACCGGTTCGTCCGGGACATGACGACCTTCCTGGAGAATCCCGACGGGTCGTGGCGACGCGACGACGAGCGACACGACAACGTCCTGATGGACACCGCGCGGGTGCCGGGGCTCCTGCACGATCATGGCGTGGAGGCGTCCGTCGCGTCTGCGTTCGGGAGCGAGGATCTGCCCGTCGGCCTCGTCGTCGTCCTCGGCCACCGACCCGCCGAGGGTCAGGGCCCGACCGGAGCAGCCCACTAGCGCCGCGGCGTGAAGTAGGCCACCATCTCGCCATGCGCATCCTGTCCCTCTTGCCGTCCGCCACAGAGATCGTCTACGCCCTGGGCCTCGAAGACGACCTCGTGGGAGTGACCCACGAGTGCGACTGGCCACCGGACGCCCGCGCCAAGCGGGCCGTGTCCTTCTCCTCCCTGCCCTCCGCCGCAGAGCCGGCCGAGGTGGACCGGTTGGTGAGTGCCAGCATCAGCGGTGGTGAGCCGATCTACCGGCTCGACAACGAGGCGGTTCGAGAGCTTCGTCCTGATCTCGTGCTGACCCAGGACCTCTGTGCGGTGTGCGCGGTGCCTTCGGGACACGTCAACGATGCGCTCGAATTGCTCGGGTGTCGCGCCGAGGTCCTCTCCATGGATCCGAGCTCCCTCAGCGAAGTCCTGGACTGCGTCCTGCGCGTCGGTGTCGTGACCGGGACCGAAAAGGCCGCCACCGCCCTCGTCGAGGGCCTTCGCCACCGGCTCCAAGTCGTGTCCGACGCGGTGGCCGGGAAGAAAAGGGCCCGGACGTTCGCCCTCGAGTGGTCGGACCCGCCCTTCAACGGCGGCCACTGGGTACCAGAGATGATCGAGCTCGCCGGGGGCGAGGCGGTCCTCACCAGCCGCGGGACGCCCTCGGTGCGCGTCACCTGGGAGCAGATCGAGTCGGCCGCGCCTGAGGCCGTGGTCTTCATGCCGTGCGGCTACGACCTCGAGGGTGCCGTGGCCGAGGCGACCCCACTCCTCCATCGACCCGAGTTGGCCGGGGTGGCGTTCTTCGCCGTCGACGCCAGCTCGTACTTCTCGCGCCCGGGACCCCGCCTCGTCGACGGGGTGGAGATCCTGGCGTCCGCATTGCATCCCGACGCAGTCCCCGAGAGCGCACCGGGTACGGTGCGACGCCTTCGCTAGAGAAGTGCCCCGAGGGCGAGGAACGGTGATCCGATGACGGCGGCGGTACCCGTCACGTACGACCCACTCGATCCCGAGATGTGGCGCGACCCGTACCCCACCTACGAGCGCCTCCGCCACGAGGACCCCGTCCACTTCGTCGCCGGGCGCGGCTTCTGGGTCCTGTCTCGATTCGCCGATGTCATGAGCGCCACGTGTGACACCGAGGTCTTCTCCTCTGCCCATGGGCTCACCTTCGAGGAGGACGAGATCACGAAGCTGGGGCTCATGCCCACCTTGGTCATGATGGACAGGCCTCGCCACACGCTCTACCGGCGCTTGGTCAACGCCATGTTCACCCCCCGGGCGGTGGCCGAGCGCGAGCGCGCCGTGCGTGGGTTCACCCGGGGTCGCGTCGAACACATTGCGAGCATCGGTGATGCCGATTTCGTCGCCGAGGTGGCGTCCCCACTGCCATCGTTCGTCGTGGCCGACTACCTGGGTGTCCCGGAGAGCGACCGTGCCAGCTTCGGAACCTGGAGCAGCGCCATCGTTCAGGCCAACGCGGCGGGAAACGTCCTCTCCGCGGGCCAGGCCGTGGGCGAGCTCTACGGCTACTTCACCGGGCTGGCCGCGGCCAAGAAGAAACGTCCCGGCAGCGACATGGTCTCGGTGCTGCTGCAGTCCGAGGTCGACGGCCGTCCCGTGAGCAACGAGGAGATCCTGGGGTTCTGCTTCGTCATGATCGCCGGCGGCAACGACACCACCTCGGGCCTCATCGGAGGCACGGCCGCCCTGCTGAGCGACCACCCCGACCAGCGCCGGTTCCTGGCCGCCGATCCCACTCGGATACCCAAGGCCGTCGAGGAGCTCCTGCGCTTCCTCTCGCCCGTCCAGGGGCTGTCGCGCACGACATTGGCCGAGGTGACGGTGGGCCCCTCCGACCGCCGTGTCACCATCCCGGCCGCGGCCAAGGTGCATCTGCTGTTCGCCTCGGCCAACCGTGACGAGGCTGAGTTCGGCCCGAGCGCGGGTCAGCTCGACGTCACCCGCACCACGGCGCGTTCCCTCGCATTCAGCTCGGGCCCCCATCACTGCCTGGGGGCGGCCGCGGCCCGGCTCGAAGGCCGGGTGGTGATCGAGGAACTGCTCCGGGCCATGCCGGAGTACGTCGTCGACGGCTCGGCCGGCCGGTATGCCCCGGGAGCGTTCACCCGCCGATTCGAATATCTGCCCATCTCGGCCAACCGCTGAGCACTGACCGCTGCGTCACCGCCGGGCCTGGCGAAGTGTGTCGGCTAGGTCGGAGGTGGGCGTCCGATCGACCCTGCCACGCGGTGGCCGGAGCGCACCGCGCTCTCCATGTAGCCGGCCAGCGTCTCGGTGTGCTCGCCTGCGAACCACAAGCGGCCGTGCGGAGCACGCAACACCGGCCAGAACGGTGCGAACTGACCGGGAGCGAACACCGCATAGCCCCCGCCGGTGAAGGGCTCGTTGGCCCAGGCCATGGTCGAGCGCCGAGAAGTGCTCGACGCCACACCCTCGGGATAGACGCGGTCCAGTTGTGCCCCGAACGAGGCGATCCTCGTTCGGTCCCGGAGTTTGGCGCCCGCCGCGGCGGCATCACCGGTGACGAATTGGGTGAGGATCCCCGGGCCCGAGGCCGTCACGGGCTGCGAGTCGGTGGCCTCCCACCCCACGGCGAAGGGCAGATCCGTCACCGTGAACCCCGACAACCCTTCGGGCACCCAGAACCGGCTCGAGTACTGCCGCGACACCTTGAGCGCGGAGCCCAAGCGGAGATGGGCGACCATGTCGGACACGGCGGCGGGCAAGGCGGGATCGAACGTGATCCGGCGCAACGGGGGTGGGGGCACGGCCAGCACGAGGTGGGCGGCGTCGTAGCTTCTGGCCCCGGCCGATACCCGCACCCCCCACGACTGCTGGGAGATCCGGGTGACCGCCGCGCCCAGGACGACCCGATGTCCCAGGACCTTCGCCATGGCTTGCGGGAGGCGTTGATTGCCCCCGGCGATGCGCATCGTCTCCACCCCGGACTCGGGAAGGTTCTCGTCGACCACCGCCTGCTGGGCTGCGAAAAGCAGGGACACACCCGAAAGCTCGGAGTTGTAGTTGCCCCGGTAGTCGGTTCGCACCAGGAAGGCGGCCGCGTCGGTCAGATGCTGGTCGGCGAGGAAGTCCTCCAAAGACCTCGAGTCCAGCTCGGCCGCATGGGCGGCGCGTTCGGGGTGCTCGGGGTCCATGTCCCCGGCCACGTCGATGAGGGCCTGGTCGAACCCGACGTAGCCGATGGTGGTGGCGCTTCCGTTCTGCTCGAGCAGGGCGCCGAGCGAGGAGCGTGCGCCCTTGTCGAAGACGGCGGCCCGCACGAGCTTGTCTGCAGGCCGGTGCGCCAGAGGCAAGCCGTAGTGCCGGGCGAGCGCCTGAATGGCGGTGTGGTTGTCGTCGATCGACTCCCCACCCGCCTCCGCGTACTGGTCACCGCTGAACGGCTCGTGGAGGGTGAGGACGCGCCCGCCCACTCGCTCACGCGCCTCGAGGACCTTGACATCCCAACCGGCGCCGTGCAGGTCGACCGCGGCGGTCAACCCGGCGAGCCCGGCTCCGACCACGACCACACGCCGTGGCGTGCCACTGTCGGGCCGGGTGCCTCCCGTCCCTGATTTCCCACCGGCGCACGCCGCCAAGACGGCACCGGCGCCGGTGGCGGCCGCCCCGAGCAGGCTCCGGCGCGTGATCAGCTGGGCGCGTGGCACGCCAGACCGTACCGTGCCCTGCTCCAGGCGGCTCGTTTCAGATGGCCAACAGCGCGGGCGCAAGCTCCCGGTACTCGGCCATGGGGAATGACGTCCGGGTCGTCGAGAGGACCTGCACGCACACGTGGTCCGCGCCGGCTTCGAAGTGCTCGGCGATGCGGGCGGAGATGGTGTCGACGTCACCCCAGAACACGACGGCATCGACGAGACGGTCACTCCCACCGCCGGCCAGATCATCCTCGTCGAAGCCCAGGGTGCGGAGATTGTTGGTGTAGTTCGGGAGGGTCAGATAACCCTCCGTGAAGGTCCTCGCGACGTCGCGAGCTGCAGCCGGATCGCGCTCGAGCACCACCGTCACCTCCGGGGCCAGGAGCGGACCTTGGCCCAGCACTTCTCGAGCCCGGGCGGTGTGCTCGACGGGCACGAAGTACGGATGGGCCCCAGCGGCGCGCTCTCCGGCCAGCGCCAGCATCCGTGGCCCCAGTGCCGCCAACACTCGGCGATCCTTGGCGACCGCAGAGCCGTGGGTATCGAGGACGTCGAGATACTCGACCATGTGGGCGTAGGGGCGGGCGTAGTTTTCGACCACCGGGGCGTGGCTCGCCCCCAGACCGAGGAGGAAGCGTCCCGGGTATTTGGCGTCGAGGTCTGCGACCGCGCCGGCCACCTCCTTAGGACGAGTCGGCCAGATACTGACGATGCCGCTTGCCACCGCCAGGTGGTCGGTCGCAGCCAGGAGGCGGCCGAAGCGGGTGGCGAGGCCGGGGTCGAAGCCACCCGATGACCACAAGGCGCTGTAGCCGAGCCCTTCCAGCTCCGCGGCGGTGTCCACTGTGGCGTCGTCTTCCCGACGCCACGAGCCGCTCCACCACACACCCACTCTCCCCAGGTCCACCGACTGGATCGTAACGACCGGATCGGTCGCTCGCGTCAGGAGAGCGTCGCCGCGTAGTCGGGGACGTGGCGGTAGAGATCACGAGACGGGCGCTTGTAATTTCCGGCCGGGGCTCGCGGCGGAAGCTTGATCTTCGGCTGCTTTCGACTCCGGTACGGGATCACCGACAGCAGATGGGCGATGCAGTTGAGACGGGCCTTCTTCTTGTCGTCGGCCTCGACTTCGTACCACGGGGAGTCCGGGACGTCGCAGTGGGCGAACATCTCGTCCTTGGCCTTGGAGTACTCGACCCACCGGTTGCGCCCCTCGATATCCATCTCACTCAGCTTCCACCGCTTCAGCGGCACGTTGAGTCGCTCCTTGAACCTCCGCTCCTGCTCCTCGTCACTCACCGAGAACCAGTACTTGATCAGGATGATGCCGTCGTCGATGAGCATCCGCTCGAAAGCCGGGCACTGACGGAGAAAACGGTGGTACTCCTCGTCGGTGCACAGGCCCATGACCCGCTCGACCCCGGCCCGGTTGTACCAACTCCGGTCGAACAGAACGATCTCCCCGCCGGCAGGGAGATGCGCGATGTAGCGCTGGAAGTACCACTCGGTCTTCTCGCGGTCGCTCGGCACCGGGAGCGCGGCGATACGGCACCATCGGGGGTTGAGATACTCCGTGATGCGCTTGATCACGCCCCCCTTCCCCGCCGCATCTCGACCCTCCACGACGATCACCACCCGCTTACCCTCGGCACGGACCCACTGCTGCATCTTCACCAGCTCCTCTTGGAGCCGGAGGAGCGCTTTGTCGTAGACGTTCTTGTCGGCCATAGGTCCATCTTCCTCCATGGCCGACCGCCCCGGCTCCGGCGAAGGAAACTAGGCCCGCCCTAGCGGCGGTGATGATCTCGGGGCTCTCGTCGGTCAGTGAGCTCCTGTCCCAGTCCCCGAACTGCTCTTCGATGATCAGGCTGGCATCGGACAGGAATACCGAGAGGGAAGCCGGGTCGAGGAAACGCAAGGTGCTCCGACTCAGCTCCGGCCCTTCCCAACTGGGGCTCGTGTAGATCGTGGCGAAGCGGACCAGATCATCTTCGACCGGTGTCTCGACCTCGTGCGCCATCCTGACGACGACGCCGTCAGGACCCGTCACCTCGACGGTGTCGTCCGGAGTCCACTTCTCCCACTCCCGGGCCAACGGGTTGCGAGTTTCGAACACGAAGGTCCCATCGTCGGTGAGCGACGACCGGATCGTGGACAGCGCAGCCCGGATCTCCTCGTCGGAGATGAGCACCTGGAATGCATGCCCGGTCATGACGACCAAGTCGAACTCTCGATCCCAACGGGGCGAGGAGAGGTCTCCGAGAATCCACTCCACTTCCGAGCACACACGGGCCTGGTCGAGCATGGCCGGGGCGGGATCAATTCCGCACAGGCGGCCGGTGTGACCGGACTGGCGAGCCAGTCGTAGCAGCTCACCTGTCCCGCAACCGGCATCGAGCACCGCGTCGGCAGACATCGCCAGCGGCAGGTAGAAGTCGAAGTCCGGTCTGCCCTCGCAGAACGCGTCATACAACGCAGCGAGACGCAGCTCGGAGAACAAGCGGTCGACCACAGCCGCCATGTCTACCGCATCGGCCATTTCGTGGGGCACGGCGGTGGTTTCCCCGATCTGCTGCCCCCGGTGGCGATCACGGTGCGAGACTCGGCTCATCCGCGTGGATCGGATTGAACCTTCGTGAACACCCACGCCGCGCTGACCATTCGCACTGCCGCGCCAGGGGACCACGACGCCATCCTCGAAGTGGTGCGAGAGGCGTTCACGAGCGCGGATCGCGATGCGAGCGAGGAGATCGAGATCGTCGTCTCCACCTGGGCGTGCGGGGCAGTGGTGCCCGAGCTCGAGTTGGTCGCCGTGGTGGGCGCCGTCGTCGTGGGGCATGTCATGGCGGGCCGCGGCGTCCTCGGAGAACGGGAGGCCGTTGGCATCGCTCCCCTGGCGGTGGCGCCCTCGCACCAAGGGACTGGGATGGGCCGCGCCCTGATGACCGAGCTCCTTCGGCGTGCCGAGACCGCGGGGCTCCCCTTGGTGGTCCTGCTGGGCGACCCCGGCTACTACGGGCGCTTCGGTTTCGAGGCCGCGGGCCCGCTCGGCATCACCTACCGCCCCGTCGGGGAGGGGAATCCGAATTTCCAGGTACGGCGCTTAGCGGGCTACGACTCCTCGTACCGGGGCGACTTCACGTACTGCTGGGAAGCACCCGGCTGAACACTGGGGTGCTCACTTTTGCAAACCCCCGCGCCACCGAATTTGAACCCCTACGAACAGCCGCTCGTGGTCCCACAGCTGGTGCACAGGTAGCAGGACCCTGCTCGCTGCATGACCATGCCGCACTGGTAACAGAGCGGCGCGTTGCTCTGCTCCGCCCGCGCCGTGGCCGCACCAAAGCTCGACGGTGACGCCGGTCGGGTCGTCGTCGTGGGCCTGGTGTCGAGCCCCGAGGGCGGCACAGAGCTGATGCCGGAGTCTTCGATGAGGTCCTGCTCGGGCGTGGCGGCTTCCTCCACACCGGGCAGCGTCGGCTGCATGCGCTCTGCCGTGGAGAGCACACCGAGCTCCTCGCGCTCGCTCACCGGCAGGTAGTCGACCGCCAGCCGGCGGAAGATGTAGTCCACGAGACTGGTGGCGATGCGCAGGTCCGGGTCGTCGGTGATCCCCGCCGGCTCGAAGCGCATGCTCGTGTACTTGCGGACGTAGGTGGCCAGCGGGACACCGTGCTGCAGCCCCAAGCTGACCGAGATCGAGAAGGCGTCCATGATCCCCGCCAGGGTCGAGCCCTGCTTGGAGACCTTCATGAACACCTCACCCGGGCGTCCGTCGTCGTACTCACCGACCGTCACGTACCCCTCGCAGTCGGCCACCCGGAAGGCGAAGGTGCTCGACTTGCGTCGCCGGGGCAGACGCTCCCGCACCGCTCCCACGACCACGGTGTCGCGTGACCGGCTCTGCGACTGCGACAGCGCCGCCTCGAGCTCGGCGATCCTCGCCGCCGCGGCACGGTCGCGGGCTTCGGCCTCGGACCCGGGCGGAGCGAAGTCGCCACCCTCCCCCACTACGGCTGCTTTCTTGGTGGTGGACAGGGGCTGGGCCACTTTGCAGTTGTCGCGGTAGATGGCGACGGCCTTGATGCCCATCCGCCATGCGTCGAGGTGGAGCTGCTCGATGTCCTCGACGGTCACGTCCTCGGGCAGGTTCACGGTGTTGTGATTGACGATCCCGTTGGCGACGAAGGCGTGCGTGATCGGCACCGAGACGTCGAACACCTCGCGCTCACCGGCGTCGTCCACCGAAGCCACGGGGCTGAAGTGCAGTCCGTCATCGAGCACCTGCTGCAGCCACTCGGGGAGCGTGACCCCGTCGATGCGTGCCACCCGCTCGACCGACTCCCGGCTCACGTGCTGTCGTCCGGCGATCGGCCAGGAAGTTGAACTCCGTGCGGAGCAGCACCCCGAAGTCGTTGTGGCGCCGGTAGGGGACCAGCGCATAGAGCTCGGCGGGCGTGATCCCCGGCACGAGGTCGGCCGTGTTGTGGGTCGTCGTCGTGACCGCGGCGGCCAATCGGGCTGCCGCCGCCGACTTGTGCGTCTCGATGAACGGCGCCAGCGCCACCATCCTCTTGGCGTGGACCCCGACGGCGTACACCTCGTCGTAGCTCTTGCCGTAGGTCGGGTTGAACTTGCTGATCCGGCCGTGCACGACACCGAGGTTCGTCAGGACGGCCTGCAGGTCGTCGAGGAGCTCGGGCGCATCGAGGCAGATCGCCCACTTGCCCAGGTTGGCGTCGGTGGTGTGGGTGTACGCATCGAGCGCCAGGCCCTGGAGGAACGAAATCACGAGCTCCCTCGGGGAACGGAGCACGGCATCGGGGATCCGCTTGGTCGAGGCCCGCTCGCCGCACCCCAGG
Organism: uncultured Acidimicrobiales bacterium; assembly: GCA_963846125.1. GTDB lineage: Bacteria > Actinomycetota > Acidimicrobiia > Acidimicrobiales > UBA8190 > Chersky-840. The sequence continues at coordinate 1,935,002 of CAWJUR010000002.1, read as the reverse complement.
TACTCGAGGAACTCGACGATCGTCTTGGAGGAAAGCTCGACGCTCGGGCAACGGTCCGACTGGCCGACGGATCTTGGCGTCGACGTCGAAGCACACCCGGGCAGCTTCGGCGACCTCCTCCAGGACAGCGTCCTCGGAGTTCGTGATGATCACCGTCCACGTCGAACGCGAGGTGTGGCCCTCCGACGCGTAGGCACCGAGAAAGAACGCCAGCGAGTCCGTCATCTCGTCGGGGATCCGCACCATCTTCTGCGAGCCGTATGCCGGCGTCGGGGTGAAGTCGTCAAAGCGGGCCGGGAGCTCAGACCACAGCTCGTCGCCGTACTTGGTGGCCACGTAGTCCCCGGGCTCGATCTGGTCGAGTCGCTTCCAGTCCAGGCCCGACGTGCCTGCCGTCAGGACACGGTGGTTCGGCGTTCCGGTGACGGTGTGGCCCGAGCGGAGCACGACCCGACGTACCGGGCGGGTACCGCCGTAATAGAAGGCGTCGGTCTTGTGGATGCCACCGATGGAGGCCACGGCGAGGATCTCGTCACGGAAGCTGTCCGGGCTCTCCCCGTCGTGCAGACCGCCGATGCGGATGAGGCCGTCGGCAGTGGCGAGAAGGGTCTCCCCCACCACGCACTTGCTGATGGCCCCGCTGATGAAGGGCTGCACCGCGCCCATCATCCGGACGTGCCCGGTGTAATGGATCGTGTTGTCTCCCATGGAGCAGGCGAAGACGGCCATGTGGTCCGCGACGAGGTGGGGGGCGCCCACGATCGACTTGTGCTCGTCGATGTAGGAGATGATGTCGTCGACCTGCTCGGGCATGTAGCCGAGCCTCGCCAGTGCACGGGGCACCGTCTGGTTGACGATGGACATCGTCCCGCCGCCGACGAGCTTCTTGGTCTTCACCAGACCGAGGTCGGGCTCGACGCCGGTCGTGTCGCAGTCGAGCATGAGGGCGATCGTGCCCGTCGGGGCGAGGACGCTGGCCTGCGAGTTGCGCACGCCGAACTGCTCACCGAGCTCGACGGCATCGTCCCACGCCTCTTGGGCAGCAGAGAGCAGTTCCATGGAGACGAGCTCTTCGTCGATCTTGGCGACCTCGGCGCGGTGCATCTGCAGCACGTTGAGCATGGCCTCGCGATCGGCGTGGAAGCCGGCGAACGGGCCCATCCGTGACGCGGTGCGGGCGGAGACGGCGTAGGCGTGGCCGGTCATGAGGGCGGTGATCGACGCCGCCCAGGCACGACCCTCGTCGGAGTCGTAGGGCACGCCCTGTGCCATGAGGAGCGCACCCAGATTGCAGTAACCGAGGCCGAGCTCACGGTAGCGCCGCGAGTTCTCGGCGATCTTCTCGGTGGGGTAATCCGCGTTGCCGACCAGGATCTCCTGGGCCGTGAACACGACGTCGATGGTGGCGTTGAAGCTCTCGGCGTCGAAGGTGTCGTCGTCGCGCAGGTACTTGAGGAGGTTGATCGAGGCCAGGTTGCAGGCGCTGTTGTCGATGTGCATGTACTCACTGTTGTGGACGATGACTCCAGTGGAGTCACTGGTCGCGACCGCGAAGTTGTGAACTCCTGCCACCTCGAGGTCGTACACGGGAACCTCCCGCTCCAACCGAATCGGACCGACAGAAACCACCCGCTCGGTCCCTGTCTAGACCGTGGAGCATCGTTCCGGGCACAAGCCAACGCGCCTCGACAAACTCGCCACTATCCGTCAGGAACCGGTGTTCTGGTGTGCAGCGCAACCGACCTTGCTCGGTTGCGACTTCGACCAGTTCAGACGTGTAACCCGCCACCCACGCCTTGACCATCCCGGGCATGACCAGCCGCGCCGGTCGAGATCGAAGGCGACGATGTTCGGCAACTCCTCACCCAGTTCGCAACGAAGAGCTAGCTCGGCGATGGAAAGCCGTCCTTCCTCCGTCACGACTTCCGTCTCTCCGACGAAGCAACAAGGATTACTTCCGTTGATCCGACCGGCATTGGGGGCCGTGTGCCAGCGGTTGATGGTCGTGTCGAACTGCATGCCCGGGTCTGCGCACTCCCAGGCAGCGTGAGCGATCTGCCGGAAGAGATCACGCGCCTTGATGATGCGGACCGCCGAGCCGTCGTTGCGGGCGGTCAGCGCCCACTCGGCGTCATCGAGGACGGCCTGCATGAACTCGTCGGTGACGCGCACCGAGTTGTTCGCGTTCTGGTACTGGATGGAGAAGGAGTCGGACCCGTCGAGGTCCATGTCGAACCCGCCGTCGCGAAGGACGCGAGCCTTGCGCTCCTCGAGTGCCTTACACCAGATGAAGTCCTCGATGTCGGGGTGGTCGTCGTTGAGGATGACCATCTTGGCGGCACGACGGGTCTTGCCGCCCGACTTGATCGTCCCTGCCGAGGCGTCGGCGCCACGCATGAACGACACGGGGCCCGATGCCGTCCCGCCTCCCTGCAGGCGCTCGACCGAGGCCCGGATGTTGGACAGGTTGACGCCGGCCCCCGAGCCGCCCTTGAAGATGATGCCTTCTTCTCTGTACCAGTTGAGGATCGAGTCCATCGAGTCCTCGACGGCAAGGATGAAGCAAGCTGAGCCTTGCTGCGGCACTCCCTCCACCCCGATGTTGAACCACACCGGTGAGTTGAAGGCGGCCCGCTGGTTCACGATGATGTGCTTGAGCTCGTCGCTGAAGATCTGCGCTTCGGCGTCGTCCTCGAAGTAGCCGTCCTTGATCCCCCAGGCGGTGATGGTGTCCACCACGCGGTCGGCGACCTGCTTCAGAGAGGTCTCGCGCTCGGCGGTACCCGGGGTGCCGCGGAAGTACTTCTGGGCGAGGATGTTGGTGGCGTTCAGGCTCCACGTGACGGGCACCTCGACCTCGAGCTGCTCGAAGGCGACGCTTCCGTCGCGGTAGTCGGTGATGCGTGAATCGCGCCGGTCCCATGCGAGCTCGTCGTAGGGGTGGACCCCTTCGGTGGTGAAGTGCCGCCGAATGCCGAGAGCGGTCCTCTGCGGAGCGATTGCCATGATCGTTGTTCCACCCTTTCCTTGGTTCCCAGCGTAGGTGCCCACCCTCGGGAGACGGCCGGGCTCCTCAGCCCAAACCCTCCCTCAGACCACAAGATGTTGTGGTCCCCCCTGAAGTGGCCCCCAGATGCAGTGGCCATTACAGCACTGTAGTTACGAGAGTGTCAATGGGTTTGTCCCGGCGTCCGCCCTGGTCGCGACCCGTTCGCGAAGGTTTGCACCCGGGGTCCACAGGGGCGGTGGGTTGCCCTCACGGGGCCGTGCCTGGGGCCCCGGATAGGGTCGGCGGCCGTGGCCTGCGTGATCGCCATCGATGCGGGCACGACCGGTGTCCGAGCTCTCGCCGTGGACGGGTCGGGGGCCGTGATCGACGTCTCGTACCGCGAGCTGACCCAGCACTACCCCCGCCCGGGATGGGTGGAGCACGACCCCGTCGAGATCTGGGACACGGTCGTGGCCACGGTCACCGAGGTGGCCGGCCGCCGGCGCGACGCCGGCAGCACGGTCGCCGCCATCGGCATCACCAACCAGCGCGAAACGGTGATCGCCTGGGACCGTGCCAGCGGCCGCCCCCTGCACCACGCCATCGTGTGGCAGGACCGGCGCACCGCCGAACGATGTGACGAGTTGCGCGCCGAGGGCCGTCTCCCCGTGGTGCGCGAACGCACCGGCCTCGTCCTCGACCCCTACTTCTCGGGCACGAAGATGGAGTGGCTGCTCGGCCCGGGCGGGGTCCCGGTCAGCGACGACCTGGTGCTGGCCACGGTGGATGCCTGGTTGATCTGGAACCTGACCGGCGGCCCCGACGGTGGAGTCCTCGCCACCGATGCCACCAACGCCTCTCGCACGTTGCTCTACGACATACGCGAGCTGTCGTGGTCCGACGAGCTGTGCGACATCTTCGGCGTCCCCCGCGCCGCGCTCCCCGACGTACGGCCCTCGTGCGGTCGCTTCGGCGTGGTCCGGGCGCGCTCGCCGAGGCGGCGCCGACGGTGGCCGGTGTCCCGGTGAGCGGAGTGGCCGGCGACCAGCAGGCAGCGCTCTTCGGCCAGGCGTGCGTGTCGCCGGGGATGGCGAAGGTGACCTATGGGACGGGGAGCTTTGTCTTGATGAACGTCGGTGAGGTGTGCCCGCCGCCTCGGGAGGGGCTGCTCACCACGGTGGCGTGGAATCTCGGTAAGCACGGCGGCTCGCAACCGGTGGCGTACGCGCTCGAGGGGGCGGTCTTCGTCACCGGGGCGGCCATCCAGTGGCTGCGCGACGGGCTCGGGCTCATCGACGAGGCGGCCGGCATCGGGCCGCTCGCCGAGCAGGTCGACGACAGCGAGGGCGTCTTCGTGGTGCCCGCCTTCACGGGACTGGGGAGCCCGTGGTGGGACCCCTACGCGCGCGGCACCATCACCGGCCTCACCCGCGGTCTGGGTGCGGCCCACATCGCCCGCGCCGTCGTCGAAGCCATGGCGTACCAGGTGCGCGACGTGGTGGATGCCATGAAGGACGTGGGCACCGAGCTCGCCGCGTTGCGCGTGGACGGGGGGGCGGCCGTCCTCGACCTGTTGCTCCAGATCCAGGCCGACCAGTTGCGGGTGCCCGTGTCGCGGCCCACCACGACCGAGACCACCGCGCTGGGGGCGGCCACGTTGGCGGGAGTGGCCGAAGGTGTGTGGCCGTCGGTCGAGGACCTCGAGTCGATCTGGTCCCTCGAGGCACAGTTCGAGGCTCGGGCCTCGGTGACAGCCGCCGACCGTGCCTACGGCGACTGGCGTCACGCCGTCGAGCGTTCACTCGGGTGGGCCGTCCCCGGTAGCTGAACCGTTTTGCTCTTGCTCCGCTTGCCGGCGCCGAAGATTCGCGAGCACAACCGGCGTGACGTCTTTTTCAGGGCGTGCCTTCGTACGATGGCTTCACCCGGACGCCGTGGAGGCCCCGGAGGGAGGTTCGCCGGGTAGTGCTCCTGCTGTATGTCATCGGGTTCGTGGCCGGGATGATCTGCGGAATCTCGCCCTGCATCCTCCCCGTCCTCCCCGTCGTCCTCGTGGCCGGCGCCACCGTGCCCACCCCCGACGACACAACCGACGACGGGGTCGAGGACGCGCCGGGCGCGTCGGACATAACCCGCACTCGAACCCGGCAGCCGGCCGGCACACGAGGGTCGGGCGACAGCCTGCGCGTGGCCGTCCGCAGCTCGAGTTCGACACCGGCCCACTCGACCGCTCCGCGCCGCTCCCGCAGTTACCGCGCCTACGCGGTGGTGGGCGGCCTCGTCGTCAGCTTCAGCATCGTCACCCTGGTGGGGTCCTCGCTGCTGAGCGCCATCGGGCTGCCCCAGGACTTCCTCACCGACGCCGGGCTCGTCGTCCTCGGCATCGTGGCCGCGGGGCTCATCGCCCCGCCCCTCGGACACCTCCTCGAGCGGCCCTTCGCCCGCATCGCCCAGCGCCAGCCCAAAGGGAACACGGGAGGGTTCGTGCTCGGCCTGGGACTGGGCGCGCTGTTCGTTCCCTGCGCGGGCCCGGTCTTGACCGCCATCTCCGTGGTGAGCGCGCACCACCGAGTCGGCCTGGGGGCGGTGGTGCTCACCGTCGACTTTGCCTTGGGTGCCGCCGTCCCCCTGCTCGTGTTCGCGCTGGCCGGCCAGCGCGTGGCCGAGCGGGTCTCGGCCTTCCGCTCACACGCCGTGCTCGCCCGGCAGATCGGCGGGGTGGTGCTGCTCACCATGACGCTGTTGATCGCCTTCAACGTCACCGATGGCCTCCAGCGGGTCCTGCCCGGGTACACGACGGTGCTCCAGAACCACATCGAGGGTGGTTCCTACGCCAAGCAGCAACTGGCCGCGCTGACCGGCGCCAAGAAGTCGGGGAAGCTCGGCGCCTGCGCGCCGGGACTGTCCACACTCGAGGAATGTGGCAGCGCCCCCAACTTCACCGGCATCTCGTCGTGGCTGAACACCCCGGGCGGGCGTCCGCTGTCGCTGGCGTCGCTGAAGGGCAAGGTCGTCCTGGTCGACTTCTGGACCTACTCGTGCATCAATTGCCAGCGGTCGCTGCCCCACGTCGAGTCCTGGTATTCGAGGTACCACAACGACGGGTTCGTGGTGGTGGGCGTGCACACCCCGGAGTTCGCCTTCGAGCGCGTGGCGTCGAACATCACCCTGGCCGCCCAACAGTTGGGCGTGCACTACCCCGTCGCCGTGGACAACGGCTACAAGACCTGGGACGCGTACCAGAACAACGCCTGGCCCGCCGAGTACCTCATCGACGCCACCGGCCAGGTCCGCCACGAAGAGTTCGGCGAGGGTAACTACGGCGGCACCGAGTCGCTCATCCGCACGCTCCTGGTCGACGCCAACCCCAAGGCGAAGCTCCCGCCCCGCACCGACGTCCCCGACAAGACGCCCACCGTCGCCCTGACCCCGGAGTCCTACCTCGGCTACCAGTACGGGTTGCCCAACTTCGATGGCACCAGCATCTCCGAGAACCAATCGGCGCTGTACAAGTTCCCGAGCTCGCTCCCTCCCGACGCCCTGGCCTTCGCCGGGACCTGGACCGTCGGCGCCGAGAAGATCTCGGCGGGATCGGGTGCCCGTCTCGAGCTCGCCTTCACCGCCAGCCACGTGTATCTGGTCCTCGGGGGCACGGGCACCATCAAGACCACCGTGGGCTCGCACTCCCAGACCGTCGCTGTGTCGGGCATTCCCCGGCTCTACACGCTGGTGTCGTCACCCAACATCGAGTCCGCCACGCTCGTGATCAACTTCTCCCCCGGCGTCGACGCCTACGACTTCACCTTCGGCTGATCGCGGCGGGACACCCGTCTGCTTTGATAGTCGGGCCGTCCAGTGAGGGAGTTGTCTGATGGTGGAAGACCTGACCGATCCTCGACGCGCCGAGCCCTCGTTCGTGGCGCCGGAACGAGCCATGCTCGAAGGATGGCTCGAGTTCCACCGCGCCACGCTCATGCTCAAGTGTGAAGGGGTCTCCGACGCGGGCCGCAAAGCCAGGCCCGTGGCGACGTCGAAATTGTCACTGCACGGTCTGCTGAGGCACATGGCGGAGGTGGAACGGGGCTGGTTCGGACGGTGTCTTCTGCGTGAGCCCGACGCACCGCCGATCTGGTACGACCCGGACATCGAGGACAGCGAGCTGGTCCCCCTCGACGACGCCGACTGGGAGAGCGACCTCACCACCTGGTTCGAGGAATGCGAGCGCAGTCGGGTGGCCGCGGCGGCGCGCTCGCTCGACGACACCGGCCTCAAACAAGGTGACACATATTCCTTGCGGTGGGTCTATGTCCACATGATTGAGGAATATGCCCGGCACAACGGGCACGCCGACCTCATCCGGGAGATGGTCGACGGGGCAGTCGGCTGGTAGCGGTCCAGATCAGGACTTGGCAAACATCCTGGCCGAGTACCTAGAGCGCTTCTCCAGTCGCAACGGTCAGCTCTCCGTTAAGAGCCGCCTGGACGATATGTTCGCCACTACCCGCAGCTCGCACCCCTCGCAGATCACGACGAGGACACTTTTGGCGTGGATCACCCACGGAGACCCCGCCAACAACACGGTGAGGGCTCGCCTATCCACGTCCCGGACCTTTCTCCGGTGGTGCGTCCAAAGCGGCATAACGGACGCCTCACCCGCCGACGGCCTGCCCGACCTCACCAAGCAGTACCCGACCACCTACGGCAAAGTTCAACAGAAGAATCCCGCCCGATTCCTGACTCATCATGAAGCGTTCGTGATGCTGGTCGGAGCCTGCCAGGACGGCACCGACACCGGCCTGCGAGACGAGATCATCATCCGACTCGGGCTCAGCGGCATGCGAGTGTCAGAAATCGCCGCCCTGACCCTCGACGACGTGACGCAGCTCCCTCGCATCCAATGGATCGGCAAGGGCCACCGGTTCCCGCCAGCTCGTCGCCGGACAGGCCCTGTGTGAAGCCATCGGCACCTGGCTCACCAGTCGAAAGCAAAACGCCGGTTCCCTTCAGCCAAACGCCGCCCTTCTTCTGCCGTGCGTGGCTGTAAGCGCCCACCAAGGCGGCTATCGCAGGCGGAAGGCGATCGACTGGAAAAGCACCCGACCGCTGACCAAGTCGACCCTCTGGCACGCCGTGACCGCCCGAGCACGCATAGCAGGGCTCGGCCACGTCGCTCCACATGACCTGAGGCGAAGCGCCGCTGCCATTCTCCACAACGCAACCACGGACGACGGAGGGCACCGCTTCGACCTGCTCGACATCCAGCGGGTGCTCGGCCACGCCGATCCGGCAACCACGATGCGGAGCTACTTGGAGCCGATAGATAGAAAGATCAACGACCGGGCCGCAGCCGTGCTCGATTGAACTGCGGACCGCTGGCGCTCCGGGCAGAGGTCAAGTGCGATCCTCCGATACAGGTCAGCCCCGCCGGGCCCCTCGACCGGTCGATAACCCCGAGTACCAGGCGGCCTCGACCTCTCGACCGGTGAACCCAACCCCCGATCGGGACCGGTACATCCCGTCTAGAAATCGACACTCGGGCTGGAAGGGCGACGGGGTGCAGAACCGCTGTCGAATGCCCGCGATACGTTGCCTGCACCCCGTCACTACTTCCCAAGGCAGGCCCCCCAGCTCGACGGGGCGACGCCCCTCCCGATCCACCTGAGGACAACCGTACGCCTGGCTATGGGGCGTGTCTACCAATGGTCGAAAGTCCCACTCTGACCTCGATGCGAGTTCATCGAGTCTGCGTGTATGGGCGGCGGGGCGCGGGATTCCGAATGGATATTCGGTGACGACTCCCACGCTTCCGCCGCTTACAAGGCGACCCGCACTGATCGGGGCCGGAGTCCCGTTTGGAACCGCCCACAAATAACGCTATGTCCGTATGCAGAGCGTGTCTAGGGCGCCCTGGCAGCGGCGTAGTTCAGTCCTTACCCCGTCGAAGAATCGAAGAGATGCGCTGATGCGTAACCCCTAACCGCTTCGCAACCGAGGTGACGCTCTCTCCGTCTTTCACCGAGCGCGGTAATAACAGCGTGTCGCAACCGTGCACTCGCCAGTGTGATGCGGTCAACAACGCCGTTCATCAATAAGAGGACGCGAGGTCGACTCGTTCCGCCTAGAGCATCTTGCAGTGGTACTCCCGCCACCCGGTCACGGCGTACCTGCGCTAACTCTGCAAGTAGATCCGTCTCGTCATGGACATTCTCCTCAACAGCACTGGAGACGTCGTCGATCGCATCGACTACAGCGTCGGTCGGCAAGAGGTCACACCCTTCGTAGCTCGCCGGATGGAAAGACGGCTACCTCCTGACGAGTGAAGGGGCAACTGGAAGCACCCTACCGCACATTGTGGCCGCAACGGGGGGTTGCGGGGAGAAAGATTCTCCGATAAGCCTGGTAGCGGTACGTGGAAGTAGGAGCGTCTCCAGATGAGAGCGAACGCCTTCGGTGATCGTCGTGAGGGATGAGGGCGGTCGCACCGATGGACGCCCGTCATGAGCGCATCTTCAGCCTGTTGGCGGAGAGCGACGCATTGTCCACGGTGCGGCTTTGCAACGCGTGCATCGAAGTTGCCTCGGTGAGCGGCGCAGGAGTCATGCTCATGTCCGACCAAGCGTCCTTTGGATCAGTCGGCATGACTGATGCAGTAAGTGCGGTCATTGAAGAACTTCAGTTCATGCTTGGCGAGGGGCCTTGTATCGATGCTTATGACCTTGAAGTACCGATCGCAGAACCGAATCTAGGTGCGCCGAGTAGTCGTTGGCCCGGTTTCACTCCGCCCGCACTCGAAGCAGGCGTGAGAGCTATCTTCTCGTTTCCACTTCGGGTGGGCGCCGTCTGCGTTGGCGCACTCGATCTCTACCGTGATCAAGCTGGCGAGCTTAGTTACGATGAACATGCCGATGCGGTCATCATGGCCGAGGTCGTAGCTCAATCTGTAGTGACGATGCAGGCACAAGCAGCGTCGGGAACACTTCATGCCGAACTTACGAGCGAATACGGCCAAAGCTTCGTGTATCAAGCCGCCGGAATGGTTTCGGTTCAGCTTGGAGTGAGCGTCGACGAAGCGCTCGTGCGCCTGCGGGCACACGCCTTTGCCAACAACCTCCGTGTCGCTGACCTCGCACGAGACGTAGTCGCTCGACGAGTGCGCTTCGATGCGTCAGGCGGAGCTAGGGACTCCACGCCGTAGAAGTCCCTAACGAGACGAAGACACCGCACGCCCGTGCGACATGAGAAGCGGTTTGGTTCCGCACGCCGCTGCGGAGCCAACCCAACCACGATCTGCGTCGACTGGTTGAACTCAAGCCCGCTCCAGCGTGGGCTTGGAAGACGTTTAGACCACTCGAAATTGCCGGGAGTAGGTCACCTCGCAGCAGGCCGAGCCAAACCCGGCTACCCGCCCGAGATCGCCGCACAGGCGCCGGACGCCCTCCTGCACCCTGGCTGGTGGGCCCCGATCCCCTCCGCTCTACCCCGCAGGGGTCCGCCGGCTCCGCCCTACGGGCTTCCCGCCGGGCCGTGGCGAAGCGCTAGACAGGCGCATCGACGCCGATGCGCTCATCGCAATCAAAGGGAGCCAAGTTGAAGACCGCCGCTAACCAGCCGACGAGGCAAAACGTGACGAAAGCGAGAGTTGTATCGAGGAGTACGCCCGACACAACGGCCACGCCGATCTCATCCGGGAGATGGTCGACGGCAACGTCGGCTGGTAGTCCGTCCGGCGCCCCCCAGGCTGCGGGCAGCGGGGTCACCCTCGCACAACACCCCGGGTCGGCATCCCCGACTACCGTGCGCCGTAGGCCGCCATTTCGATGGGTCGGACCCCATCAGATCCCGGCACATAGAGGGTCGTCCCAGAGGGCCTCAATGGGCCACGCGGTAATGAAGGTGGACGACTCCACTCCGGGTCCGCCGCTCATTGAGCAGTTGAAGGTCGAGCCGGGCATGTCCAGGGAGGGCGTTTTTGCCGCCGCCCAGCACGACTGGCCAGAAGAACAGGTGGCACTCATCCACCAAGGCCCCCGCAAACGCTTGGGCAGCGAGATCAGCTCCACCTACCGTGAGATCGTGCGTTGCGTCAGCCTTCATTCTCAGAATCGCCTCGACGTTGAACTCCCACTCAAGGGTGGTTCTATCGCTTGACACCGATGACAGCGTTTTCGAGAACACGACCTTGTCGGCCGCTTGCCAGATGTTGGTGAAATCCACGATCCAGGGCAGCTGGTCAGCGATGGGTGCGGTCTCCCAGAAGACCATTGCCTCGTACATGCGGCGTCCGTAAAGATAGGTGCCGACCGAGCGCTCAACGTCGTTGATGAAGCTGAAGTACTCCTCATCAGGGGCGCCGAAGTCGATGCCACCGTCCAGGTCCTCGTTGTAACCGTCAAGTGACGTGTTCGCCACGTAGATGAGCTTGGCCATGTAATGCCTCCGATCGAGACCCGATCGAAGATAGTCGCAACTACTGCTCAGGATTGCCGGGTACAGGGCATCCTGAGGGGCATCCTGAGGGCCATCCACGGGTCGAGCCGTGGGAGCGCAGAACACCCGGACCAGTGCGGGTGTTGCTCGCCTGCCAGAGCCGAGTCGGTCCGAAGGTGACGGACTCGCTTCCGATCTGATCCACGCGTAATCGCTCAGCACCGCGAGTACTGCGCGGGTTGCCTCCGGCCCGGTTACTCGACCCCGACGCAGTGCTCATGCCGCAGATGGTTAAAAAGGTGATACCGGGATCCCCGCCCATGAGAAGGTCCGGTGTCAAGAGAGAGTGCTGTCGGACGGAGCTCCTGGTCAGCGACTCGCGTCGACCGCAGGCGGGGTCAAGGTGGAGCGCCCGGAGCGCGCGGTAGCGCGCGAGGACGAACGACCTTGACGCTGGCGAGGACCGGCGCATCATTTTGGAGGAGCAAAGTCTCGACGGAGTTGGTCTCGCAACCACCCATTCGGTCCCAATCGGGACGCACGACGTCGAATGCGGAAGCCGGGCTGTCTCACTCAATTATTCGGCGCCTCAGGCGCACACGGGGATACCTCGGACTCGCCCGGCCGATCTAACCAATCTCACGAACATTGGCGCTGCTCGTCTTCGAGGGCCTTCAGCATGTAGAAGGCCTCGGTGAGGAGCTTGCGTGACACCCGCACCAGGGCGATACCCGTCCCCCGACGTTGCTTGGTGGCGAGGTAGTCGGAGTGGTAGGGCTCCTTGCGGATGGCTACTTGTGCGGCCTCCGCGAGCACGTGGCGCACGGCGGACGGACCGGCCCTGGTGATGTGGCCGTGGTGAACAGTCCGGTCGGAGTTGCGCATGGAGGGGATGATCCCGGCCCACGCACAGAGTTTCCGGGCGGTGGCGAAGCGGGAGATGTCCCCGATCTCAGAAACAAGCGTCATGGCGCTCAGAAGCCCGATGCCGTGGATAGCGGTGAGAGCATCGATGCGCTTGTCGGGCTTCGCCTGGCGGCGGATCTCGACCTCGAGCAGCGAGATCCGTGATTGGAGGACATCAATGAGCGCCTGGCAGTCGGTCACCACCCAGCGGTGCATGGGCGAGAGGTCCAAGGAGTCGAGCCAGGTGGCACCCTCTTTGGTCCACAGGCCGTGGCTCGGAGCCGGCACACCCTCATCGGCGATCTGAGCCCGGATCCGGTTCTTGGCCGTGGTGCGGATGCGCACGAGCCTCGCCCGTTCTCGCAGCAACAGGCGCTGCTCACGTACCTCCTTCGGCGCCAGCCAAGCCTCGGCCAGATAACCGGTGCGCAGCAGATTGGCCAGTGTCCGGGCGTCGACCCGATCGTTCTTCAGTTTGGCGTCGGCGATGGCTCGACATCCGGACGGATGGGCCAGGTGGGCCTCGAAGCCGAGGTCGCCCAGCAGCTCGGCGATCCATCCGGTGCCGTAGGCGGCTTCAAAGGCGACGGGCGTGCCCCGTCGGAGCCCGGCCAACTCCTTTCGGAGCGCCTGCCGGTCGTTGGTGACGTTTCTGTTGCGGACCTCGTTTCCTTTGCGGTCCAAGACGCAGACCTGGGTGCGGTTGCGATGCACGTCCATTCCGACGAACATCGCGATGGGCCTCCTTCCCGAGCTCGTCAACGGTCCTCAAGAGGACCTTGAGCGGACCGCCAGGTCCAGCTCGTAAGGAGTCTTACTCCAGTGAGCACGGAGGGAGGCCCGTACTCATAGCGTCAATTATGGGCGGCTCTCAACCAGGGCTTCCGGATCAACAACCCAATCGCTACTGGCATTTACAAGATGATCTGGAGTTCCCCGAGTGCCCGAATATGGCGGTGCTGATGGGGACTCTCGCAGGCGTGGTAAGGGTCGAGATGAATCGGTTGCAGCCCGGCCCTCTCGGACCCGAGAACATCGAAGCAGACGCTGTCGCCCACGAAGGCGACCTCGTTCGCAGGGAGCCCCAGGGCCGCGATCGCAGGTGCGAATGCTCGCGGATCAGGCTTCGCAACGCCGATGACAGTGGAATCGACAACAGCGACAACCTCGGTCGCCGATCCTGGCCCTACCTGGCAGATCTCCAGCCTCTGGAGTCTCTCCTCCACAGTGCCGTCCGAGTTGCTGACGATCCCCAAAGGGAGGTCCAGCTCAGCAAGCGACCGCAGGCCTCGAACAGACTCAGCGATGACCTGACGCCACAGGTCAGCCGACGGATCGTTCCAAAGATCACGCAAGACTTCAAGCGCGCGGCGTCGGTCGGTCTCTCGAATGCCCAAGGCCTCGACGTAACCCTGAAGATACCAATGCTCCTCATCGCGCCCGTCCAGCCGGTTGTCCACGGAGGCGACGCCTTTCGCGTGCGCGCACAGAAAATCTGCAACTTCGACAGCGACTCCGATTTCGCCAAGAGCCGCGGTGACCGTCTCTCCATGAGGCACCAAGAAGACCCCTCCAACATCGAGCAGGACGGCTCGGAAGCTCACCGGGTAATGGTGCCAGTCGTTGCCGATAAGCGAAAGATCACTCGTCGCCGGGCGATCTACTCGTTCGACTTTCTCTCCTCAGGTGTCTGACCCATAAACGCACGCCAGTGGTAGTGACCCTGCTCGATCAGGTTGTTGCAAAGAGCACTCAAGGCTGGATCGGGCTCCCCGTCGGAATCTGCCAGCCGTCGGAATACGAACGCGGCGTTGCGGTAGACGCGCAAAGTGGAAATTAGCTCAGCCTCCCTCTCGAGGTCGGGACTCGGAAAGAGGTCAATCTCGTCGAGCAGCTCGGTCGTCAGCGCAACTAGTCCGTCAGCGAGACCGGTACCTATCGACATTTGCCCCGCGATTAGGGCCGCTTCCATCTCGGCCACCTTGTCCCCAATCGACCAAGGGGAATGGGTGGGATCATCAGCCCCCGGGATCACAGGCCGTTAGGCGTCTTCAGCCGTTCCTCCGCAGCCCGCCGCACGCCCCCTGTTTACCAAACGTTCACCATTCGTTCACGTTCCGATTACCCACGGATGGTCTGCGAATTACCTGGTCCTGCCACGATTCGGACAGAACGCCGGAGACACCCAACCCAAGGGGGATCGTGGACATCGGTCAGGTGACAGGAGCGAGAGGAACTTCCGTCGGCGGGATCAGCCCAGCAGGCACGGAGGTGCCTCCCACCGGCCTAGCGGCTGCGACGGTAAGCGACCTTCTGAACGATGCTCCCCGGAGCAGGTTCCATCGGCGGGCCGTGGTGATCTCGGGAATGGGTTTCTTCACCGATGCCTACGACTTGTTCGTGATCAGCACTGTCGCCGTCTTGGTGAAGGCCCAGTGGCATCTATCGACTACCCAGACCAGTTGGGTCGCAGGCTCCACCATCCTCGCGGCGTTCATTGGAGCGGTTGTGTTTGGCCGGATCGCCGATGTTCTCGGACGCAAGAGCGTCTATGCGTTGGTCGCCGTCATCATGATCGTGGGAGCCGTGACCTCTGCGTTCGCCACGGGCTTCTGGTGGCTGGTGATCGCTCGCTTCGTGCTCGGACTGGGCATCGGCGGCGACTATCCGGTCTCGGCCGTCCTGATGAGCGAGTACGCCAACCGTGACGACCGGGGTCGCCTGGTTGGGCTGGTGTTCTCGATGCAAGCCTTGGGGCTCATTGTAGGACCGCTCGTCGGATTGCTATTGCTTTCGTCTGGGGTCAACCACGACCTCACATGGCGCCTGATGCTCGGCCTCGGCGCTGTCCCTGCCGCCGCCGTGGTCTATCTACGGGCGAAAATGCCAGAGTCACCTCGCTTCCAAGCGCGAGTGCAGGGGGAGGCCGATCGCGCTGCCAGCCAACTGGCTCTGTTCTCAGAGGGAGTTGTCAGCGCGCCCACGTCTGGCTCTCACGAGGGCCTTCACCGGATCGGACTCGCCCATTTCCTGACCGATCGGCGAACACTCCGGCTGCTCCTGGGCACGGCAGGGGCGTGGTTTCTCTTCGACTACGCGTATTACGGCAACACGCTCTCTCTGCCGGCCATCTTGAAGGAAGTTGCTCCTGGCGCGACGTTGGTTACCAAGCTTGCGTGGACTCTTGGCATCTTCATGGTATTCGCGGTGCCGGGATACCTGCTTGCCTTCACCAAGATGGACAGGATCGGTCACCGTCGTCTCCAGCTCATCGGATTCGGTGTCATGGCTGTGGCATTTGTGGCCCTGGGTGCTATTCCTATCCTCACGACCGTCGTTGCGCCCTTCCTCCTGATCTTCGGATTGAGCTACTTCTTCATTGAGTTCGGACCAAACACCACGACGTTCGTCCTGCCGTCTGAACTCTTCCCCGTGAGCATGCGAACCACAGGTCACGGCATCGCCGCCGGGATCGGCAAGCTCGGTGCGTTCATCGGTGTGTTCCTTGTTCCACAGCTCCAGAAGAGCATCGGACTGCGAGGAATGTTGTTGGTGGCGGGTGGATCGGCGGTTGCGGGCTATCTGATCACTTTGGTGCTCCCCGAGCCTGCGCGCCGCAACCTCGAAGAGGTGTCCGGGGAGGATCAAAGTTTTGCGCTCGTGATCGAGCAGACCTCAGCCCCGGTTGGCGAGGTCGTCCGGGTCGTGGAGCCACGCACTTCACCCGCGGTCCACGACGCGGTTTTGTAAAGTCCAATCGGGAGAGGCCGCGGTGGCGACGAAGTACGCCCGACACAACGGCCACGCCGATCTCATCCGGGGAGATGGTCGAGGGCAACGTCGGCTGGTAGCCCTTCAGGCGCCCCCAGGCGGCGGCCATGGAGTCACCCTCACACAATGCCCCGGTCCGGTGTCCCCGATTACCGGGTACCGTCAGACCCCCCTGCCAAGGGGTCGGACCCCATGCGACTCCGCACTTTGCGGCCACCCCAATGTGGCCTCCGACGCTCCGCGTGACAGAACAGTTTAGGGGAATTGACTGCGGAGGGCCGCGCCACATTGTGGGTGGCCGAGAACGGCAAGGAGCACAGGCATCGGATCGGCGAAGCCGCTCCAGGATCCTGCCTTCATTGATCACGAATCGGTCACAGACCGAGAAATGGATGACCTTCCTCCCAGTTCGCTGGTGCATTCGGACTCGATGAACACAACGTCTCCATAAATCGCAGAGCGTTGCATTCGGTCCGAAGGTGGGAACAGCGAGAACAGTCGGCGCTCATCAGCCGATGCCACGCAGGGTATCGACGCGAAACCCCAGAGGCTGGACCCGCCAATACCGATACTAGGGGGAGAGGGTAGAGACCGCCTTTCCGGTCGATCTCAATTAGAAACAAGGACCGCCGCTAGCAGTACATCAGGTCGACAGTCAGGTGCGCTTCCAATCTCCCACCAACCTCAGACGATGTGCAGCAACAAGGTCGCGGATGCAGTGGTCTTGGTCTTCGTCTTGATCTTCTTGGTGCCCTGGTGCGTGATTGTGATTACCGTCTCGGTGACTTGGACGGGGATCTGGAGGTTGGAGCCGACGGTCAACCTCACGCTTGGTTTCCCAGACATGACGCCCTTAGAGCTGAGCTTCAATCCCTTGGGTAGGGGGCCGGCCTTCTTCCACTTCAGGGTGGCGCCGGGGCTGGTCCCCATCACGTGGAGCGCCACGGGACCAAAGGACTGACCGGGCGTGGCGCTTGGTAAGGATGTGAGTGGGACATAAAACGGCGTGAGCGTGAGTGGGACATTCTCGCTCGGGCTCACGAGCGCATAGCCGGTCTGCGACATTGGCTCTGGGCCGAGGACCGACGGGTTCATCCCCGTTGGAAGGGACACGACGACCGGGGTGCGCTGGGTCACAGTCGTGGTGCCGTTTCCGAGTTCACCGGAGAGGCCGAGTCCCCACGCGTAGATGTTGCCAAAATCGTCCACCGCGTATCCGCCTCGCGAGCTGCCGGCGACAGAGGCGGCGGCGTCCCCGAGGGGCAGCGACAGCGACACCGCAACCGGAGTCGCTTGGGCTGCAGGCGTGGTGCCGTTTCCGAGTTGGCCGTGATCGCCCGCTCCCCACGCGTAGAGGGTGCCGTTACCCCCGATGGTGTAGCCGGCTGAGTCCCCTCCGGCGACGGATACCGGGCTCACCCCAGTTGGCAACGAAACAGGGACGGGTGTCGTCTGGATCGCGGTCGTGGTGCCGTTGCCGAGTTCGCCGTCTACGCCCAAGCCCCATGCATAGAGGGTGATCGTGTAGCCCGCATTAGTCGAGACGATCGCATACCCAGTGAAGCCCCCGGATGCGACAGCGCTGACGGTGCTCTTTGCCGGCAGCGACACGGCGACGGGTGTGGATTGGACTCCGGTCGCCGTGCCGTTACCGAGCTGGCCGTCGACGCCGTCGCCCCAGGCGTAAAGGGTGCTCCCGTCCGAGTCGATGGCGTACGCGCTGCCGTGCCCCGCGGCCACCACAGAGGCGGTGACCCCGGCCGGCAGCGACACGCGGACCGGAATCGCCTCGCTCATAGCTGCGCCATTGCCGAGCTCGCCGTCTGCGCCGAAGCCCCAGGTATAGACGTTGCCATCCGATCCAATGGCGTATCCGGTGAAATCTCCGGCGGCGATGGAAACGGCGGTGACCCCGGCCGGCAGCGACACGGCGACTGGGGTGCTTTGAACCGATGGTGAGGTTCCGTTTCCGAGCTGGCCATACTGGCCGTTTCCCCAGGCGTACACGTTGCCATCCGATCCGAGGGCGTATCCGTTCTGCTCCCCGCCAGTAAGGGCAGTGGCGGTGACCCCTGCCGGCAGCGACACGGGAACCGGAGTCAGCTGGGCTGACGTCGTGGTGCCGTTGCCCAGCTCGCCATCTGGTCCCGCGCCCCACGCCAGCGCACCGGAGGGCACGGAAGTGATCGTCCAGGTGAAGCCGGTTGAACCGCTCGCCCCTGCCGAGTCCCGTGCCGTCACCGTGACGAATGACGCCTCTGTCGTCGTCGGTGTTCCGCTGATGAGCCCGGAGTGGGTGATTGACAAACCCGCGGGAAGATCGGTGGCCGAGAACGTGAGGGTGCTCGGGTTGGTGTCAGTCGCGTGGATCTGCACGCTGACCGGGCTGCCGACGCTCGAGGTCTGGTTGCCGGGACGAGTCACCGCTACTGGGGATAGCTCCCGGCACAGCGCCGCCGGCAGATTGGCGGCGTTCGGGGTACCGAGGCCTGTCGCCATGTCGTAGCCGGGACCGGCCGGATAAAGGTGGCCCGGGTATCCCAAGGCGGGTACGGCGTTGCTCCCCGCGGTGACGTCAAAGAAATTCGACGCGTACCCGGAGGAGGCGGCGCCGTAGAGCGCAGGTGTCGCAAAGCCGATCGATTGTTGGCCACAATTGCTTGACGCGTCGGTAAGCGCGGTGAGAGCCGCCCAAAGCGGTGTCGCCGCACTGGTGCCACCAAAACCCAGCCAGCGGCCATTCGACGGTCCCCCGAAGTAGATCAGATATCCCGTATATATATCGGCGTCCGCCGAGACGTCCGGCACCTCCCGGCAGTACAAGCCGCGGGCGGCACCACAGGGCTTACCTGAGGAGTTGGTGTTGACCACCTTGAGCAACGACGGTGCATTCGACTGATAGCTCGGCATCGGGAAAAAGCTGGAGATCCCGCCACCGCTTGCGTCCCCAAAAAAGGAGACGTTGTCGTTCCAGGCGGATTGATTGGGTGGCGCCGTCGCATTTTTTGTTGACGTGCCTCCAACGCTCGTCACGTACGGGTCGCTGGCCGGGTCGTTGACTGCCACCTGCGCGCCCAGCCCTTGAGGCTTACAGTCAGACGAACCCGCGTCGCCGGACGCCGCGAAGACCGACTGTCCTTGGCCAGCCGCCTGCTCGAAGATCGTTTCTTCGGCCTGGGCAACCGGGGCAATCGTTGCAAGCTCGCATCCGCCGTAAGAGATCGATACGACTTGGGCCCGGTCGTCCTCGACGATGGTGCTGTAGTCATCGAAAGCACCGGAGTTGGTCGGGGAAGCCTGGTAGACATCGATCGTCGCCTTCGGAGCGAGGCCGATTACGGTCTCGATGTCGAGGGCGGCTTCGCCCACGCCTGGACCGGCACCAGGCCCCCCGTCGATCTGGATGTAATTGACCGTGGTGTTCGTTCCGTAGCAGGCCTGGTAGGCCGCGATGTCACTCGCCGAGTTCGGCTCGGTTTCAAAGAGGCCAACCGTGATCCCCGCACCCTCGTCGCCTGCCCCATAGAGGCTCGAGAAGTTGTACATGGATGCCAACTGATCCGCGGTGTATGCCTGCTGTCCAGGTGCAGCGGCCACTGCTGCCGAACAGGGCTGCGGACCGCCGGTCTGTGCCACTAGGCGTGTGGTTCTGTGTTCGGGGAGGGCCGGGCGTTGCAGGCTTTGGGGCTGCAGCAGGTGGAGATTGTCGAGTCCGATCACAGCCTGTACGTAGCGGGCGGCGCTACCAGAGAGGAGCGGTGCGTTCGTGTTCGCATACGCGATGCGTCCCGTTGCCAATCGGTAGGAATCGAAGCTGGTCGAAAACGCCTTGGCGAAGCGGGCGGCGGTCCCGCGGACGGGTATCACCAGGTGGTTCCGTGAAACCTTGCCAAGCCTCAGACCGTCGGCGCGGAGTTCTTCCTTGACGGCGCCGATCGCGGCCGCGGTTGGGCCGAACCTGTTTGCGAATTGTCCACGCGGAAGATAGTGGCGATAGAGCACGTTGCCTGGCGTCGATACGGCCGTGGCGAACGCCGCCAGTGCTTCTGGATCGCGCGGCGCAAGCGCGACGTCGACACTAAGCGGGGTTCTCCCTAAAAGTGCCCCGACGTGCGCGGACGAATGGTCGATAAGCGGTGCTGACCCGATCCGCTTCGCGGGTAAGGGTGCGGCAGAGGCAGACGGGGTCGAGTCAACGGCGGTTCCAGCGACCGTCGCCAGCCCCGCCAATGCCGTCACAAATGCGACTCCGAATTGGCGCAGGTTTCCGTTACCAGTTAGCAACCGTTTCGCGTGCAATCAAGGCTCCCCAAACGTCGGAACCCGCCGACGGGGTCCGCTCCGCCTCCTACAACCGGGAGAGTCTCAGGGAGTAAGAGAGTTCTGTCAACCCTCGGCGCAGGCGCATGTCACGCAATAGTGACACCTGTAGGCCCAGGTACATATGTTGCTCCTGGGTGCAGCTTCGAGCCCAGAGACGGACCTGGTTCGCTCGCTGCGGGATGCCTATCGGCCGACGAAGAACTACTGAGTGATCGCGCCAAGCCGCATTACGTCTCGTGATCCCGTGCCCCTTTCAACGAGCCGTACGCTGTCCGATCATGCCGGTTCTGTGCGCTCTGCCGGGGCCAGCCGGACGACCTTAGGCCAGTCGAGATCACCCGGACTCGCGCGGGTGACGCTCCCGTCCTGCCACAGCCGATCAGGCCGAAGGTGACGGACTCCACTCCGACCTGACGCGCACGGGAATGTTCAACGGGTGGTGGTCCTGGACGGGTCAGCGTCCGACCCGGCTACCCGACTTCGACGCAAACCCTCTTGCCACACATGGAGACACGGCCGCACATAGCCCCGAGTACCGGATCCCCTCCGACCCCCCCGGCGTGGGTCAGGACACCGCCCGGTACCGGCACGTTGCGCATACCCTCGTCTACGGCCAACGCCTCCGAGATCGCGGGTCGTGCTTGCGGTCGCGAGCTCCCCGACCGTCACTTCGGGGATACCGTGAAAGCCGTGGATCTTCCAGAGCTACTGGTCGCGGACGCTGACGAATGGCGAAGATGGTTGAGTGTGCATTACGCCGATGCACAAGGCGTCTGGCTGGTCCTGGCCAGAAAGGGAACGGCTGATCCGACAACGCTCTCGTACGACGAGGCGCTAGACGAGGCGATCTGCTTTGGCTGGATTGATGGTCAGCTAGGGCGTCGTGACACCGCAACGTTTCGACGGCGTTTCACGCCCCGAAGAGTTCGCAGCCCATGGTCTCAACGGAACGCCGCCATCGCTAAAAGGTTGATCGCCTCCGGCCGAATGCATCAATCCGGCGAAGACGAGGTGCGGGAGGCGAAAGAGGATGGTCGATGGGAGACCGCCTACGCCGGGCAAGCCAGCATGGAGGTGCCCAGCGATCTTGTGACTGCGCTGAGTGCCAATCCCCGTGCCAAGGCGATGTTTGAGATACTCACAAGTGCGAATCGGTACTCCATTCTCCACAGGATCGGAAACGCAAAAAAACCCGAAACCCGCTCCAGGCGCATCGACCAGTTTGTCGAGATGTTGGCCCGAGGTGAAACGATCCACCCCCAGGCTCCACGTCAACCTGAGTAGAAGCGTCACCGTCACCCAGAATGTCCCCAACGCCCGTTCGGTGGTCATCACCCACCGTCGGATGAAGGTTCGGCGCTGCCGCTTGCAAGCGGGGCTGAAACCACCCGGGAATGATCAACAACGACATAGGCAACGCGATCATCTACGACGAATCGTGCAGACGCCGCTGACGTGGCAAACGCCCGCCACACTAGGCAGAATGGTCCAATGGTCACACAGCGCCGCGCCAGCGAATCCCCACCTCGTTTGATCTCCGACATGCGCGGAGTCCGCTACGGCGAGGTCCTCGCTGTGTTCAATTCCAACGGTCGTCTCCAGGCTGAGGTGTACGGAACCCAGATGCTCAACGACTGTCCGCAAGAACTCTGGGTGACCCTCGACGCTGCGGCCATCGCCGAAGAGTTGGGGGCGCTCGTGGTCAAGCTCAACGGGCCCCGCTACTGGACGCTCGATGGCCTCGGCCAGAAAGCACCCGTGGTGGATCCGGTTATGCGGGAATTCAATGGCTTGAGCATGCGTCGGCTCGCCACAGTAGATCTCGGCGACAATCCTTCGACCCAGCCATACGTCGAGCGGTATGTCAACCGTGGTGCAGTCTTCTTCTTCAATGCCGGTGCCCCGGCCTACGAACTCGTGAACCCCGATGGGTTGACCTACGTCATGCAGGCCTACTGCGTTGGGGTCGATCCCAGCCTCACAGAAGAGAGTCTCGCCTCCCTTAGGGGGCGGCTGGTTTTGCCCGAGGGCTGGAGCTATCGCACGCGGATCCTCGAAGAGGAGCTCGTAGTCGATACTTCTGCGACGATCGCGACTGTGGTTCAAGACGAACTCGAAAACACCTACACCCTCCCCAGATAACCGGTTCAAAGAATCAACTGCCGCGGTCCTCAGTGTGGGTCGACTCGCCGTCGCCTCAGCGCAGTGAGACCGCCACCTGCTCGAGATGGTTCATCGACTCTTGCATGCCGGCCTCCATACCCGAGGCGATGTGGGCGTCACGGATGGCCTGGCTCGAATGCTGCACGAGGATGGTAAGGGTGGTGCTGCCGGCTTCCTCGGTGAAGGTGCAGGTGTTGACCGCCTCCTCTTCGGGCATGGCCTCGAAAACCTCGGTCGAGACGATGCGCTCGTTGGTGACGATCTCCTGGTACTCGCCGTGGAACGCCACCTCGAATTCCCCGTGCGCGATCTCGACGTAGCGCCACATGCCACCGACCCGGAGGTCCACCTCGGCGAGCGTGACCTCACCCCGGTCCCCGCCCCACCAGCGTTTGATGAGCTCGGGTGTCGTCCACGCCTTGTAGACCAGATGCCGGGGTGCGTCGAACTCCCGCGTGATGAGGATCTGCGTCTCGCTCGGGAGCGTCACCACGGCGGTGCCCTTACTGGTCATTTTTCGTCCTCCGTTTTCTTGAGCTCCTCCAACACGACATCGAGGCGATCGAAGCGCTCCGACCACGACTGCTCGTAGGTCTTCACCCAGTCGTGGATGGGCTTGAGGGGGCGACTGTTGACGCAGTACATCCGTTGCCGGCCCGCCCCGCGCACGTCGACGAGTCCCACCTGCCGCAGCACCCGCAGGTGTTTGGACACCAGTGGCTGGGCCAGCCCCAGCACTTCCACCAGGTCGTTCACCGGCCGCTCGCCGCCCGAGAGGACGTCCAGGATCTGCCGGCGCCGAGGCTCGGCCACCGCATTGAAGGCATCTGTCGTCGTCGCGGCCCGGGCCATGGGAAGATCATATACCGATATGGACATATATCAACGAATTCTGGCCACGGGGCCGAAGGCGCCACGCCCGTGTCAGCAACAGGTGGCATGAAGGCACGATCCGATCGGTCACCGAAGAGACGGAGAAAGGATCGAAGGCGGAAGAGGTAAGTGGGAAACCAAAGCGGGAAGCGAGTAGCGGGAAGCGGGGCTACAGACGACGAGCGCAACGGGGAATGACGACGCGGCCCCGGTGAATCAGGCGGCAGGCTCCGAGGTCGCTCCGGCGTGCTCGGGGGTCCGAGTCGGGGCTGGGGCGGGGTCATAGCCGTCGCCGTTGCTCGACGTGCGCACATGGGCCACGTCGGCGCCACCCACGACGTTGTGCCGCTTGGCGTACCGATCGACGTACTTCTGTCCCGAAAGGTTCCTGATCTCGAACATCAGCTCGTCGGTGGCGGCGCGCAGCGTCAACGGGTCTCCGGCTGCGTGGCCCTCGAAGCGCGACAGGTCGAGGGGAGCGCCGAAGCGCACGGTCACCTTCTTGAACGGCCGCGGGCGGTTCGATCCCGGCGGCTGGACCTCGGACGTCCCCACCAATCCTACCGGGACGATGGGCGCACCGCAGCCGAGGGCGAGGCGCGCCGCACCGGTGTGGCCCCGGTACAACCGGCCGTCAGGCGAACGCGTGCCCTCGGGATAGATCCCGAGCACCTTGCCCGACTTGAGCACGCCTCGAGCCGCGGCCAGCGCCCGCTCCGACGCGCTCCCCTCGCGGCGCATCGGGATCTGCCCGGCGGCACGGAAGAACCACGCCGTCTTCCACGTGTCGAAGTACTCCGCCTTGGCCACGAAGGTCACGCGTCGGCGCAACACCAGGGGGAGGAACATCGAGTCCAGGAACGTCACGTGGTTCGGGGCCAGGATCACGGGGCCCGTCGCCGGGATGTGCTCCCGACCCTCGACCTTGATGCGCCACGTCAGGTAGAAGAAGGGGCTGAGCAGGACCTTCATCATCCAGTAGGCCACGCCCACACGGTAGCGCGCCGTGTGGCGCGTGGAAATGCACAACATGTGTACGCCGTGATCCCACCTACACCACATGTAGCGTCTGGCCGATGGCACGCCGGTTGACCGCACGGGGACAGCGGCGCCGAATCGAACTCCTCGACTACTCGGCCCGGCAGTTCGCCTCCCAGGGGTACCACCCCACGTCGGTGACCGACATCGTCGACGGCCTCGGAGTCGGCAAGGGCGTCTTCTACTGGTACTTCGCCTCCAAGGAGGAACTGCTCCGCCAGATCCTGACCGACGCGCAGCGGGATCTGCGCCGCATGCAACGCCAGGCCATCGCCGATGAGCCCGACCCCGTGCGTCGCATCGAAGCCGGAATCAGGGCGTCGGTGGCGTGGCTCGACGCCAACCGACACCTCTTCGTCCTCTTGGAGTTCGCCCGGACCGAGGAGCGCTTCGCACCGCTCATCCGCCAGGGCGAGGAGCAGGCCGTGGCCGACGCCCTCCCCCATGTGAAGGCAGGAATCGCGGCGAGCATGATCCGCCGCGACGACCCCCTGGTGCTAGCGCACGCCATCCTGGGTGTGACCGATCGCTTGGCGCGTGTGCTCGTGTTGGAACAGGGCCGGCCCGCCGACGAAGCCAGCGACGCGGCAGTGGCCTTCTGCCTGGAGGGCATCCTCTCCCCCGCCGCCGCCCAGCGCCGACTGGGTCAGCGGTGACACTGTGAGCGGGCCATGACCGGCACCACCTCGTTCACGTTCCGCTACGGCGTGTTCCGGCCCTTGTTGTCGGCCCTCGGCATGGGCCCGGGGCTCAGTCGCGTCGAGCTCGTCGACGACATTTTGCACGTGCACATGGGGTGGGCGTTTCGCGCCGCCATCCCGGTGCGTCACATCACCGGTGTCCGCCCACGCGCCGGGCTCGTGGGCGGCATCGGGGTGCACGGATGGAGGGGACACTGGCTCGTGAACGGTGCCACCACCGGGCTCCTGGCGATCACCATCGATCCGGCGGTGCGGGCGTGGGCCACGGGCGTTCCTGTCCATCTCCGGGAGCTCACGCTGAGCCTCGAAGACCCCGAAGCGTTGTCGGTCGCTCTCGGTCGCTGACGAGATCCCGCAGGCGCCGTGAAAGGCGCGCCGTGAATCCGAACAGCCGTGATTCAGTGCAGCTGTGAATCAGTGCAGCTGTGAATCAGTGCAGCTGTGAATCAGTGGATCTGTGAATCAGTGGAGCTTGGTGAGGGCCTTGCGCAGGTTGCGGACGGCCTGGCCGATGCGCTGCTCGTTCTCGATGAGCGCGAACCGCACGTGACCGTCGCCGCCGGGCCCGAACCCGACGCCGGGTGAGGTGGCCACCTCGGCCTCGGACACCAAGAAGGACGAGAACTCCAGTGAGCCCATCTCGCGGTAGGGCTCGGGGATGGGCGCCCACACGAACATGGTCCCCTTGGGCGGCGTCAGGTTCCACCCGATCCGGTTGAGCCCGTCGCACAGGGCGTCGCGCCGGGCCTGGTAGGTCTCGTTGACCCACTTCGGGTAGTCGGGCACCTCGTTCATGGCCACGATGGCGGCGATCTGGATGGGCTGGAAGGTGCCGTAGTCGAGGTAGCTCTTGAGCTTGGTCAGCGCGGCGACGATCTCGGCGTTCCCGACCAGGAACGCCACGCGCCACCCTGCCATCGAGAACGACTTGGTCAGTGAATACAGCTCGACCGCCACGTCCTTGGCCCCGGGCACCTGCAGGATCGAGGGCGGCCGGTAGCCGTCGAAGGAGATGTCGGCGTAGGCGAAGTCGTGGACGAGCACGATGTCGTGCTCGCGGGCGAAGTCGACGATGCGTTGCATCCAGGCCAGGTCGACGCACGCCGTGGTCGGGTTGTGGGGGAACGACAGCACGATGACGCGCGGCTTGGGCCACGCCGAGCCCCACGACTCCATGAGGTTGTCGAAGAACGCCTCGGACGCGGGCGGGCCCTCGGTGTCGGTGGTCTGCTCCATGCGCACCTGGCGCACCTCGGCCCCGGCGAAGAGCGGCGCATAGATGTGGATCGGGTACGACGGCGACGGCACCAGGGCGCTGTCACCGGGCCCGAGCAACACCCACATGAGGTGCGACAGCCCTTCCTTGGCGCCGATGGTGGTCACCACCTCGGTCTCGGGATCGAGCTCGACGCCGAACTTGCGCAGGTAGAGCGACGAGATGGCCTGGCGGAGCTTGGGGATGCCCTTGCTCGACGAGTACCGGTGGTTCTTCGGATTGTGGACGGCCTCGGCGAGCTTCTCGACCGCAGCATCGGGCGAGGGCAGGTCGGGGTTCCCGAAGCCGAGGTCGACGACGTCACGACCGGCTCGACGGCCCTCGAGCTTCAGCGCCTCGATGTGCGCGAAGACATACGGGGGCAGGCCGTTGATCCGTCGGAACTCCATCGCGAGAGGTTAGTCCTCGTCCTGCACGCGGCTCACGGCCACGGCGCCGACGGCGCGCTCGGGCGCGTCGACGCTTGGCTCGGGATCAGCGCACGAAGGCGGCCGCTTCGGCCACGGCCTCGATCGACTCGGGCCACGCGCACACCGCCCACGTCGCCCCGGCGCCGGCCACCTCTTCCAGCCACTGCGCGATCTCGGGGACGTCACCGGCCACGGGACCGGCCCACGTCACCTCGCAGCGCGGTACCATCCCGGCCACCGCCGCGGGCTGGCCTTCCCACAGATTGACCGCACACCCGAGGTCCACCGCCAACTCGACCGTGGACGGGGCGCCTCCCCCCACCCACACTGGCACCCCGGCGTCGAGCACGTGCCGCGCGCAGCGGCGCAGCGCCATCCGGCGCTCGTCGGGCGGGTCGAAGGGGATCCCGAAGGCGCGGTTCTCGGCCGCGCTCTTGCTGTCGCCGGTCCCGAGCCCGGCGATGAGCCGCCCGGGCGCCATCACCTCCAGCGACTGAAGCTCGGCCACCAGGATCTCGTCGGGCACGAGCCCGATGCGCGCCACGAGCGGGCCGAAGCAGACGCGCTCCGTCGACGCCGCGATCGCCCCGAGCATGGGGAAGGCCGACAGCGCCGGGCGCTCCGGCGCGCCCATCGGCCACAGATGGTCGAACACGAACACCCCGTCGAGGCCGAGCTCCTCGGCGCGCCGCGCCGCGTCGAGGGCGAGCGTGTCGTCGCGAAATGTCGGAAGCGTGACCCCGACCCGCACTATGTCTGCTTCGTCTGCTTTGTCTGTTTTGTCTGCTGGGCAGCGATCAGGGTCGGCTCCTGACGGCGTTCAGGCCACGTCGACCCGGTAGCGGTCACCGGCACGCGCCACCAGCGCGGCGCCGATGGCCCCGGCCCGCTCGCCGAGCAGGGCGGGCACGATCTTCACCTCGGGCCGGCACGCATGGCCCTCGAGCAGGTCGTCGAAGGCGGACTGCACCTTGTCGAGCACCAGCGTCACGGTCTCGACGAGCCCGCCGCCGTACACCATGACGACCGGATCGAGGACGAGGGCGAGGTTGGAGAGCCCCAGCGCCAGCCACCACCCGAGCTCCCCGAGCACGGCCAGCGCACCGGCGTCGCCCGCCTTGGCCGCCATCGTCACGTGCTCCCCCCTCACCGACTCCGCATCCCCACCGGCGAGGCCCACCACTTCGTCCAGACGTCCGGCATGGGCGGCGTCCCGGGCCAGGCGCCCGAGACCGCTCCCCGAGGCGAAGCGCTCCCAACACCCCCGCTTGCCACACGGGCACACGGGGCCCGTGGGGTCGACCACCATGTGGCCGATCTCGCCCCCGAAGCCCGACGCCCCCCGCACGACGTGGCCGCCGGCGATGATCCCGCCCCCGATGCCGGTGCCGAGCGTCACCATGACGGCGTCGGTGACCCCGGTGGCGGCACCGAAGGCCCACTCCGCCACCGTGGCGCAGGTGGCGTCGTTGTCGACGACGGTCCGCATCCCGCCGAGACGGGCCGAGAGGCGACCCACGATGTCGAGCCCGGTGCCGCGCGGCAGGTTGGGCGCGTAGCGCAGCACGCCGGTGTTGTCGACGAGGCCCGGTGCACCCACCCCGACCGATGCGATCTCGGCGTCGACGGTGTCGCGCAGCTGTTCGGTCACCGAGGCCAGGGCCTCGATCACGAGCTCGAACCCCTCGTCGTCGGGCTCGTGCTCGGGCGCGCTGCGGCGTCCGGGCGTGGCCACCCGCACCTCGGACAACACGACGCCCTCGTCGTCGACGGCGAGGCCGAGCACCTTGGTGCCCCCCATGTCGATCCCGATCGTCACCTGCCTGGCCACGCCGACCTCCTGTGCAGGTGGGCTGCGGTCAGCGGTGGTCCCCCGCTCACGTCGTGAGCGAGGACTCGACGCGTGCCTTGAGCTCCTCGAGCGCGGTGTGCATGATGCGGCTCTGCGCCCGGCGCTTGATGAATCCGGGGAGCGGCACCCGCAACTCGACCTCGAGGCTGTAGGTGACCTCGGTGGAGCCGTCCCCGGCGCCGTCGAAGCGGTAGCTGCCGTCGAGCTTGGAAGTCAGGTCGCCGGCGGTCTGCTTCCAGGCCAGGGCCCGGGGAGCCCCCGAGTAGTCGTAGGAGAGGGTGTAGCTGGTGGAGCGGCCGAAGGCACCGGCCCGGAAGGTGGCCTCGGCGGGCCGCCCCTCGTCGTCACGGCGCTCGACCACGACCTGCTTGATGTCAGCCGCCCACTCCGGGTACCGCTCGATGTCGCTCACCACACCGAAGCACTGCTCCGGGGTGGCGGTGACGACCATACGCTCGGTGGCCAGTTCCGCCACAGACACTCCTTTAGTTGTGTACGTGTGGACCACGTCTCGGGCGGGGTGGGCGGCGCTCAGCCTTCCACGTCCTGCAACGCCGCGGCCAGCCTATGTGCGAGAAGGTCCCAGGCGAAGCCTGTCCGGGCCCGGCGGCGGGCGGCCCGTCCCATGGCGCGCCGGAGCTCGTCGTCGGTGAGCAGCCGGCGCAGAGCACCAGCCACCCGACCGGGGTCGCCGGGATCGTCGACCACGAGCCCGGTCTTGCCGTGGACGACGGCCTCGTCGGCACCGCCGCTGCGCCCGGCCACCTGGGCCACACCACACGCGGCGGCCTCCAGGAAGACGATGCCGAAGCCTTCCTGCTCGAGGCCCAGCCACCGGTCGCGACAGGCCATCACGAAGACGTCGGCCACGCCGTAGAGGAGGGGGAGGTCGTCGTCGGGGACGGCCCCGAGCATCCGCACCGGCGCGCCGCTGCTGCGGACCCGGGCGTCGAGGCGGGCCCGGTCGCGCCCCGACCCGGCGATGACCACGGTCAGGTCGGGAAACGACGGCACCAAGGCGGCGGCGGCGTCGATGAGGACGTCCATCCCCTTGCGGGGCACGAGACGGCTCAGGCTCACCACGAGGGGACCGTCGAGGGGAAGGTGCAGCGCGGCGCGTGCCTTGCGCCGGGCAGCCGCGTTCAGAGGCCGAAGCTTGTCGACGTCGACACCGGGCGGGACCTCGACCACCGGCGGCATGGCGTCGCCCGCCACCCGCCGCGCCTCGGCGGCGGGGTATCCCCCGGCACACACCGCCAGCACCGAGTGCGAGAGCACATGCGCCAGCGCCTGGCGCGACCCGGGCAGGCGGCCCGGCACCGTCACCTCGGCACCATGGAGGACCACCGCGTAAGGAAGGTCACCGAGCGACGGCCCGGCGAGGCCCAGCGGCAGGGCGGGGTCGAGGACGACGAGCGACGCGCCGACGTCTGTGGCCATGGCCCGGATGCGGCGCACCGTGGCCGGCGTGGGCAGCAACACCCGGTTGGGCACCCGCTCGATGCGGAACCCGAGGCCCTTCTGCTCGGCGTCGAAGGCGGCGGCCCCCGGGTGTGACGACGCCGTCAGCACCGCGAAGGTGGAGGGGTCCATCCGACGCCACAGCTCCCACAAGTAGGCCTGGATGCCTCCGACCTTGGGAGGAAAGTCGTTGGTGACGAGAAGGTGGGTCATCCTCGGCGTGCGATCCCGGGCCTGTGCACGGGCCCATGCTGGCATGCCATCGCCTTCGCCCCCGCCGGGGAAGGCGGGGGCCGCGTGGTTCAGGCGGTGGCCCAGTCCCGGTCGACGCCCGAATGGCGCAGCTCGGGCACGAGCCCGGCACGCGACAGCATGCGCATGGCCCGGGCCTCTTGGACGTCCACGACCACGGCGTCGTCGGGCTCGCGCCCCAGCACGAAGCTCACCAGGCAGTCTTCGCAGGCGCTGGAGTGCTGGAGCTCGCAGTCGTCGCAGCTGATGCTGATGGTGCCGCCATCGGTCACGTGAGGCCCTTTCGGTCCGGCCCGCCCGTCGGTGTCATCGGGGACAGCGTCGCGCCGGGGTGTAACACCTGGGCCTACCGGTCGGTCGTGACCGGGGGCTCGGCGTCGTCGAGGACCTCGATCGACCGGCCGTGGCCGCACCACCGGCAGCTGATCTCCACGACCGACTCCGAGAGCACCTCCACCTCCTCCACGGTCAGCTCGCCACCCACGCTGTAGTGGTGAAAGGCCCGGGCGCGCCGGTCGGTGACGACGTCGAAGCGCGTGAGGTTGCCACACGCCGTGCAGCGGTACCGGTCCGGGCTCTGGCTCACGGGCCCACGCTATCGTCGGGCCAGCGCGGCGACGTCGCCGTCAACTACGGCCGAGGCGCCAGGGAGGGTCCCTCCGGTTCTCGCCGGCGTCGAAGATGCACAGCCGGTGCCCGTCGGGATCGCGCAGACGGGCCTCACGCCACAGCCAGGACATGTCGGCCGGGGCATGCTCGAACGCGACGCCGGCGGACCGCAACCGCTCGTACTCGTCGTCAACCCGATCGGACTCGAAGTACACGGTGACGTGTTCGGTGTCGGCGACGTCATCGACGTGCTCCACCGAGAACGTGCTGTCGCCGTCCGGGCACTCGAAGCGCAGGTAGTGCGTGTCCTTCACGATGAGCGTCAGGCCCAAGGTGCGGTAGAACGCCTCGGAGCGGTCGAGGTCGGTGGAGCCCACGGTGACCTGGTTGAGGCGCATGTGATCACATTCCAGCACGCCGGGCCGGTCACCCGGTCACCCGGTCACTCTTTTTCACCCGGTCACTCGGTGCGGAGCAGTGACGCGGTCGCCGTCCGAGCCGCGATCCGCCCGGGGATGGCGGCCACGACGTTAGCGAGGACGAGCGCGCCCACCGAGATGAGGGCGACCGTCACTCCCGGGACCGTCGGGAGTGGCACAGCGTTGATCTCGTGGGCGAAGAGGTCCCAGAGGAAACGTCCGAGGACGATCCCCAGAGGAACCCCGACGACAACCCCGATGCCGACAGCCACGCTCGCCTGCCACGCCACGGTGGCGGCCAGTTGGCCACGCGTGAAGCCGAAGGTCTTCAACAACGCCAGTTCGTGGCGTCGACGGCGGACCGACGCCACCAGCGTGAGGCCGAGGGCGACCACCGCCCCGAGGCCGAGGCCGGCGCCCAGGAAGGCCGGGATCGTCCCCATGGAGCGGTAGTTGATGATCTCGGCCGGCCGCTGCACGGCCAGTACGTTCACGCCGTAGTTCATGGGCAGGGTCAATTTCTCGGCGATCCGTTGCAACGATCGCAGCGACGCGCCCGGAGCGGCGCCTGCGGCGCAAACGGACCAGGATGGCATCGGGACCCGGTGGCGCCACGTCGTTGTGATTCGACACCGAGGCGGGGATCAATGTCGAGGACACGAGGGCGCCGGTTCCCATGGTGGGGTGCTGCGCCCCGATCTGGATGCCGATGGTGGGCATCGTCGCCGTCCCGACGATCCGCACGGACCTCGGCTGCGTGCCCGCGATCCGCACACTGAGGGTCTGACCCAGGTGCGCGTGCAGCGAGGAGAGCGTCGCTCCCCCGACCACTATCTGGTTCGAAGCGGCCAGTCCGTGCCCAGAGAGGAGGGGAGGACTCACCGCCGCCCCGGGCCGCTCCCCGAAGACGGGGACTTCCTGGCCCTTCACCGCCATGGAGCCCCCGAAGTCCACTCCCGACCACGCCGCCACGGAGGTGTCGTGGTCGAGCAACACCGCGCCCTGTTGCCCCGGGACGGGCGCGATACCCCCGCCGCCGGTCAATTCGTAATTCCAATTCCATCCATAGAGCGGCGGGTGCGAGACGAGGGTGTCGAGGCTGGCTCCGAATGTCACGGTGGCGATCACGACCACCAGGGCCAGTGCGGCCCCGACGATGGCGGAGCGCACCGGCACCGTCGTGCCCCCCACCCGGGGATCAAGGGCGAATCGGACCCCTTCGATGGCGGGTGGGGGAAGGCCGGCGGCACCGGCGACCCGGATCACGTTCGATTGCTGCACTCGCCCTCGCTCGCGCTCCGATCCGATGCGGTGAGGCGTGAGTCGGTACGCCATCACCAACCCCGCGCCGGTCAGGACCACGACGAGCACCGCGAAACCGAGGCCCAGCACCGTCCAGTCGAAGGCAACGCCGCGACTGGGATAGACGGGGCGCACGACGCCAATGGGCGCCAGTGGGGACAGACCGATGGCGACAACCACCGCCAGCACGGCGCCGATGACCACGGCGAGGACCGCGCCGGCGAGGCCGTCTCCCATGATCATCGGCGGCCCACCGCCGAGGGCTCGCAGGGTGCGTCCTTCGGGTACGCCGAAGCGCAACTGCCGTCCGATGGCGAGCCCGGCGATCAGCAGTGCCGCCAGCGCGGCGATGCCCCCGAAGACCCCGAGGGCGATCGACTCGGGCTTGATGGCCCGCTCGGCCACAGCCGTGTTGGGGCCGAGCTCGAAGAAGGGAGGCCCATTGGGCCCGGCGAAGGTGGCGATCTCCCTCTCCACCAAACCCACGTCCCGGCTGCCATGATCGAGAGTGAGGGAGCTTGTCGTGCTGGTGACGCAACACGAGACGATGCGGCGCGAGAGGGCCGGTGTGTAGACGATCTGCGCCGTTCCGACGGCGCCGAGTGAGTCGAGCACCACCTGGTTGTTGAAGGCCACGATCCCGACGAGCTTCATGTCCATCGTCAGGTGCGCCTTGGTCTTGAAGCTCCCGCCCGCGCCCGTGCCGTAGCCGGGCAGCGTCGTCTGGGCATTGGTGTAGAAGCCGAACGGCACGGTCTCACCGACGTGGAACCGCAGCGCCTGAGCCAACACCGCAGACACGACGATCTCGTCGGCGCGACTCGGATCGGCCAGCCGTCCGCGGATGGCGGTGAGGCGGTCCTGATCGGAGAGCTCCCCGTCGATGCTCCCGTCGTTGTTGAGGATGCTGATGCCGAGCGACTGCGCTCCGGGAGGAGGGGGCGCCGGAAAGCCGTCGGGGCCCAGGGGCTGGGCGTTGATGTTGAGCTCGTTGTCCACGTGCTTGACGTGGGGCAGGCGGGCCAGGCTCCTGGCGATGCTCGGGTCGGCCCCGGCGCTGTCCGCCATCCCGGGCTGCCAACTTGCCGTAGGAAGGCTCAAGTCCGACGGGTGAGTGCTGGCCAGATAGACGGGGAAAGACGACTGCGTCCGTCGGGCGGCGGCGACCGACCCCATGGCGAGGCCGCCCAACAACCCCACCAGGACGGCGATGGTGAGATAGCCACCGCGGCGCCGGCGGAACGTGGTCCGCAGGAGGTACCCGGTGGCGCGCAGCACCCCGGCGTTCATCCCGGCGACCCTACGGACATCCGGCCCTCCCTCTCACCGTCCCAGCCGCGGCACCGGCATTGCTCAGTCTGACCACCCTGTCGACCCCGACCAAGGTGGTCAGCCGGTGTGCTGGCCTCGTGCCAGCACGAGGTCGTGGCCTGCACCGTCCGCGTCAGCGAACACCCTCGTGCTTACGATGCGCCCGTGGCGATCAGCGCCCCCTCGCGTTGGGCTCGGTGGGTCGGACTCACCGGTCGGCGCGCGGGACGGCACCCGGACCCATCCCGGCCCGGGCCCGCCGTCTCGATGGCCGCTGACCCCGGTCCTGAGGTCGCGATCCATCCCGGACAGCACCTCGAGCCCGACGGTGAGCTGGGGGCGGCGCTGTTCGAGGTGTGCTTCGCGGTCGTCGACGTGGAGACCACGGGCGGCTCCCCCGCCACCTCCGCGCTGACCGAGATCGCGGCGGCCAAGTACCAGGGCGGTGAGTGCGTGGGCGAGTTCCAGTCGCTCGTGGACCCCGGGTGCGGTGTCCCTCCCCTCATCTCGTTGCTCACCGGCATCACCGACGACATGGTGCGGGGCGCTCCGTCGGTGTCGAGCGTCCTGCCCTCGTTCCTCGAGTTCGTGCGCGGGTCGGTGATCGTCGGCCACAACGTCTCGTTCGACCTGTCGTTCCTCGACGCCGCCCTCGGTGACAACGGCTACGCACCGCTCGGGAACACCACCATCGACACCCTCGCACTGGCACGCCGACTGGTGCGGCCCGATGTTCCCAACTGCAGACTGCGCACCCTCGCCACGGCGTTGCGCCTCGAGCATGTGCCGTCGCACCGTGCTCTGGACGACGTGCGGGCCACCGCCGATCTTCTGCATCGATTGATCGAGCACGCCACCGGATACGACTGCTTCGTGCTGGGCGATCTCGTCGACTTGGTGGCGACGCCTGCACCTCGCACGGCCCGGGTCTCGGAGGTGGGCTAGCGACCCGGCTTGGTCTCGCGACTCCGTCGGCACAATTGCGTCGTGCGCAACCTCCGCCCCATCGATGACGTGTTTGCGGGCCACCAGAAGAGCAGGACCGCCCGATGAGCGATGCGCGCCGGTTCCTGATCCTGAGCTGGGACGGAGGTGGCAACACGCCGCCGGCGTTCAACCTCGGCGCGCACCTGGTCCGGCGAGGTCATGCGGTTCGGCTCCTCGGTTGGCCGGCGATGGCGGGGCGCGCCGCGGTGGCCGGGGTCGAGTTCGCGCCTTACGCCTCGGTGCCACCGTTCGCGCCCGACGTGGATCTCGACGACGTCTTCGTCGAGCGCGTGATGCCGGCCCTGGCGGGAGAGGCGACGAAGCAGGACGTCCTCGACGCGGCGTTGGACTTCGCCCCCGATGTCGTGGTCGTGGACTGCATGATCGACGCCGGGCTCGATGCGGCGCGCACCCTTGGCCTGCCCACCGCCGTCCTCTTCCACATCCTGTACTCCTTGTACATGCACGTGTGGGGCGACCCGCCCACATTGGCCGAGCGGTGGCGCGTCTTCGAAGAGACGGATCTGGTACTGGCGCTGGTGCCGCCCGGGTTCGATGCGCCCTGCGCCGTGGCGAAAAACACCGACTACGTCGGGCCGATCAATGCCCCGCCGTCGGGGACGCAGCTCGATCCCCACGACGCCGCATTGTTGGCCGAGCCGGGTGACCCGTGGGTGCTGCTCAGCCTGAGCACGACGTTGCAGGGGCAGATGCACGCCCTGCCGCGCATGCTCGAGGCGCTGTCCACGCTGCCGGTCCGCGTGCTGCTCACCCTGGGAGGAGCGGTGCCGGCCGGCGCCGTCGAGGCACCCCCGAACGTGACGGTGCGTGACTACATTCCTCACGACCTGGTCCTCGCGCGTATGGCGGCCGTCGTCTCGCATGGCGGGCTCAGCACCGTCACCGCGGCCTTGACGGCGGGCGTGCCGCTCGTCTGCATCCCCCAGGGCCGGGATCAAGCGGACAATGCGCGACGCGTCGAGGCAACCGGTGTGGGGAGGGCCGTCGCCGCCGACGCGCCCGCCTCGGCCATTGCGAGCGCTCTTCAGGACCTGCTGGCCGACCCCGCGCCACGCCGCGCCGCCGAGCAATTCGCCGATGTCATTGCCGGACTGGGAGCCGGTGACGTCGCCGTTGACAAGGTCGAGCGGCTGCGTCGACCGTCATAGCCAGACTCGGCATAGGTCCGGAGTCCTAATTCACACCCTGCGTGATCACCTTTAGGCCACCATGGCAGCGCAGGGGGTTCCAGTGCGAGATCAGGTTCTCATCGACGCCGAACCGGGTGCGCGCCGCTCGGGAGTGCGAAGGGCCTCCTTCGTCGTCTCGATTCTCGGCGTCTACCTCGCCACCCGCCTGATCCTGCTCGGAGTCGTGCTCGACATCTTCGGCCTCCATCCGTCCATCGTTCGACTCGCGGGGATCTGGGACGGGAAGTTCTACTTGCAGATTGCCGCCCACGGCTATCCGTCGAGCGTTACGCACCACGGGTCTTCGGTGATCGCCTTCTTTCCCCTCTACCCCATGCTCGTCAGGATTGTCGCGCCTTTGTTCGCCGGCAACGTGGCCGTGGCGGCAATCGTCGTGTCCTTGGTCGCGGGCGCGACGGCATGCCTGGCCGTCGGACAGCTGGCACGCAGCATGGGGGGCGACAGAGTGGGGATGCGGGCCGGTTGTCTCTTGGCGCTCGCACCCGAAGCCGCCTTCTTGAGTCCCGCCTATTCCGAAGGACTGGCCATCTCGCTCTGCGCCCTCGCCTTGATCATGTTGGACCGGCGTCGTTGGTGGACCTTTGGCCTCATCGGTGCTCTGGCCACGGCCGCGTCACCTCTGGCCCTTCCCATCGTGGTGGCCGCGGCATGGGCGGCCTGGCGCGCGCACGAGCGCCGCGCCTGGATCGGCCCCGCCCTCGCCGCCACGGGTTTCGGGTCCTACTGTCTCTATCTCTGGGCCCACACCGGCACGCCCTTCGCGTGGTTCGATGCCGAGCGGCTCGGGTGGGGCCATCACCTCGATCTTGTGGCCCCGGTCCAGTGGTTCACGACGTGGTCGGGCGTCACCCTTGTCGAAACGCTCTGCATCGCGGCCGCATTGGCAGGCCTGGCGGCGATGCGTGGGGCGCGGGTCCCCGCCACGTGGTGGGTCTTCACGGTGCCGTTCCTGGCCTCGGTCATGTTCGACGGCCCGTTGTGGCTGACGCCGCGCCTGCTCCTCGAGCGCGTTCGCGCTGGTGGCCGCCGCGGCCGTGGTCCTCGACGAGAAATGGTTTCGCCTCGTGGCGGTCATCAGTGGCGCCGTGATGGTGCTCGTCGCCGTGGCGTACCTCTCGTTCCCGGGGTTCGTCTTCAGACCCTGACAGGTAGGATCACGCCCGTGCTCCACGCCTTCGTGCTCATCGACGCCGAGCCGTCGCGCATCGCGGCCTTGTGCGAAGAGCTGTCGGGCACCGACGGCATCACCGAGGTCTTCTCCGTGGCCGGGGGTGTAGCGGATCTGATCGCCATCGTGCGAGTGCGTCACCACGACGACCTCGTCGACGTGGTCACGGGGCGCATCGCCACGCTGCCGGGCATCGAGTCGACGACGACGCTCGTGGCCTTCAAGGCCTACAGCCGCCACGACCTCGAGGCCATCTGGGACCTCGGTCCCGCCTGAAGCTTCAGGAGGACTCGGCGGCGGCTCGAGCGGCTTCACCCGAGACGCGCACCAGCTTCTCGAGCACGTCGTGCGCAGCACCGCCGTCGATGACCGCACCGGCCAGCTCGACTCCCGCCGCCAGGTCGACGCTGATCCCGGCCACTACGAGGCCGGCGGCGGCGTTGAGGACGGCGATGTCGCGGTGCGGGCCCTTCTTGCCGGCCAGGACGCGACGTACCACCTCCGCGTTCTCGGCCGCGTCGCCCCCGCGGAGGGCGTCGAGTGACGCCACGGGCAAACCGAGGTCGCTCGGGTCGACGGTGTAGCGACGGACCTCGGCGTCCGCACCGACGTCGAGCACGGTGGAAGGCCCCGTGGTCGAGAGCTCGTCGAGACCGTCGGCCCCGTGTACCACCATGGCCCGCTGGCACCCGTTGGCCACGAGGACGCCGAGCATCTTGTCGGCCATGGCGGGATCGCTCACCCCCACGACCTGGAGCTGGGCCCGGGCCGGGTTGGCCAGCGGCCCCAGGAAGTTGAAGACGGTGGCGACGCCGAGCTCGCGCCGCACCGGGATGGCGAAGCGCATGGCGGGATGAAAGCGCGGCGCGAAGCAGAACCCCATGCCCACCTCTTCGATGCAGCGGGCCACACCCACAGGCCCGAGGTCGATGACCACACCGAGGGCCTCGAGGACGTCGGCCGAGCCCGCCGCCGACGAGGCGGCGCGGCCCCCGTGCTTGCACACCCTCGCCCCCGCGCCCGCCACCACCAGGGCGGCGATGGTCGACACGTTGATGGACCGGCTGCGGTCCCCCCCGGTGCCACAGGTGTCGACGATGTCCTCGGGTCGTGGCACCGGAAGCGGCTCGGCGTGGGTCAACATGGCCCGCACCAGGCCGGTCATCTCCTCGACGGTCTCGCCCTTGATCCGCAACGCCGTGATGAACGCCGCGATCTGAGCCGAGGTGGCGGTGCCCGAGAGCACCTCACCCAGCACTACCCCGGCCTCGTCCGCACTCAGGTCGTCTCTGGCGAAGAGCCGGCCGAGCACGCCCGGCCACCCGCCCAACGCCGCGAAGGCACCGGCGGTCTCGCCCTCGGCGTCCCGATCGCTCTCACCCACGGTCGCTGTCACCGACCGGCGCGCTCACCCATGATCGCTGTCACCCCCGCGCCGTCAGTCCCACCACAGGTCGTGATCGAGGACGCCCTTCGCCACCAGCCCGAGCTGGACCTGGCTCGTGCCCTCCACGATGGTGAGCTGTTTGGCGTCGCGGTACCACTGCTCGGTGGGGTGGTCCTCCATGTACCCCGCCGCGCCGAGCAACTGCACGGCGAGGCCCGAGGCCCGCACGGCGAGCTCGGTGGCGTGGTACTTCGCCGCGGAGAGATACGGCACCCACTCCTTGGTGAACTTGCCTTGGTCGGCCAGCCACGCGGCGCGGTAGGTGAGCAGCCGGGCCGCCTCGAGGTCCACCGCGCACTTGGCGATCTCCCACTGCACGCCCTGGAAGTCGGCGATCGTCTTTCCGAACGCCTCTCTCTGCTGGACGTATTCCGTGGCGTACATGAGCGCGCCCTCGGCCAGGCCGATGCCTCGGGCCGCCACCACGGGGCGCATCGAATTGAGCCCCAGCATGGCGAGGCGGAATCCCCCCACCTCGCCGATGACGTTGGTCGCCGGCACCCGGACGTCGGTGAGCAACAGCTCCCCCGTGTCGACGCCGCGCACCCCCATCTTGTGGTCGGTGCGACCCACGTCTACTCCGGGCCAGGTCCGTTCCACGATGAAGGCGGTCACCGAGTCATGGGCGCGGCTGGTGGGATCGGCCGTCTTGGCGAACACCGTGTACCAGTCCGCCTCGCGCACGCCGGACATCCAGCACTTGGTGCCGTTGAGCACCCAGCCGTCGGTGCGCTCGGGGTCGGGCGTGGCGCGCGTGCGCATGCCCATGACGTCGCTCCCCGCCTGGGGCTCGGACAAGCCGAAGGCGGCGCGCGCCGAGCCGGCCGCGATGGCGGGCAGGTAGCGGTGCTTCTGCTCCTCGGTGCCGGCGATCATCACCGGCCCGGTGGGGAGCCGGGTGAGCAGGAGCATGAGCGCGCAGGTGTTGGAGTACTTGGCCACCTCCTCGATGGCGATGGTGAGCCCGAGGATCCCGGCCCCCGAGCCCCCGTACTCCTCGGGGATGCACAGCCCGAGCAGCCCCGCGTCGCGAAACGCCTCGAAGATGTCGGTCGGGTACGAGCCGCTGCGGTCGATCTCCCGGGCCCGGGGCTTGACCTTGTCGCGCGCCAGGCGCCGGACCGTGGCTTGGAGGTCCGACAATTCGGGGGAGAGGTCGAAGTCCATCGACGCGACGCTACGCCCCGGCGCGTAGCGCCACGGTTACCTCGATCTCCACCGCCCCGCCCCGGGGCAGGGCGGCCACGCCGATGGCGGACCGGGTGTGGCGGCCGTCGTCACCGAAGACGCGATGCAGCAGCCGGCTCGCCCCGTCGACCACGGCGGGTTGCTCGTGGAAGTCCGGGGTCGAGGCGACGAAGCCCGTGACGGTGAGGACGCGGGCCACACGGTCGAGGCTGCCGAGCTCGTGCTCGAGTACCGCCAGGGCGTTGAGCGCGCACACCTCGGCCGCCTCGGCCCCTTGCTCCACGGTGACGTCGTCGCCGAGCGTGCCCACACACGTGAGCTCGCCGTCGATGCGCGGGAGCTGACCCGAGGTCCGGGCCACGTCCCCGTGCACGACCACGGCGTCGAGCGGGTCGTGCGGGGGATGCGGACCGTGCAGCGTCAATCCCAGTGTGGCCAGTCGCGCCGCGATGCGTTCACTCACGCCGGCAGCGTAGAGGCCGGTGCTCAGGCCGACTTGCGACGCTGCCTCAGGATCCGACGACGTTCGCGCTCGGTGGCTCCACCCCAGACGCCCTCGCGCTCGCGGTTGGCCAACGCGTGCTCGAGGCACGCCTGGCGGACCGGGCATACGGCGCAGATCACCTTGGCCTCCTCGGCGTCCTCATCGGACACTGGGTAAAAGGTCTCAGGGTCGATTCCCTGGCAGGCGGCTCTCTTGCGCCAACTGGCGACGGAGGGGGCGGTCATTGGAGTCACTTCCTCAAGCACTCTGTGTGGTTGTATTTTCTCTTATTGTGGGGTTTTACGCCAACAGCCCAGTGACCAGGGACAATGGTCCCCTCAAAGGTGCAGCAGCGGAGCAACAAGTATGGCGCAAGCTCGAGACTCTGTAAAGAAGGCCCAGGTCGCCATGCCTCGCACCGGGGGATGAGCATCCCCCACCGATCCGTCCGCCAGAAGGCCCGGCGGCGGTAAAAGGGCTGGTGGGCGAGGGCTTCAGGGTCGGAGGTCAGGGTCGGAGGTCGGTGAGGAGCTCGGCCCGGACCTCGTCGGACAAAATCGACTCGGCCCGGTACTCGGGATGGTCGACGGCCAGGGTCACGGGGCCGGCCGCGAACCGCTCCACCTGGCCGGGGTCGAGGGCGAAGCGGATGTAGTGCACCGACGCCGTGATTTCGGGCCGGGTGAGGGCGTCGGCGTGGGCGGCCTCGGGCACGGCCCGTACCACCGCCCCGTCGGGGAGCCCGAGGACCACCGAGTGCTCGATCCCCACCAGCCGGGGCAGCCAGTCCCGGAGGGCGTCCTCACCGGTCAGCTCGATGAAGAGCGTGGCCGATAGCTCCCCGGGCTCGGGGATGAGCGCGTTGTAGACGTCGAGCTCCTTCTGGATCTGCTCGTCGGAGACCATCTTCTCGGCCCGGGCCATCTCCTGGATCTGCGAGCGCATGGTCTCGCGGTTCTCGAACACGACCGACACGATCGATCCCACGGGCACGCGCCGGCGCCGCTTGAGCTCGATGACGCGGCGCCGATAGTCCTCGCGCTCGCGTTCGTAGGCGCGCAGGTCGGCGATGTCGTCGAGCGTGAGCGACCGGCTGCGGTGGCCGGAGTCTGTGCCGTTACGGGCATTCACGGTGTGTCGTGCTCCTGGTCGGGAGATCGGGCGGCCGCGCCCTGGCGCGGGCCGGCCCGCAGAGAACCGGACCGGCCCGCGCCCACACGCGTCGTGACGTGGCTCAGGTCAGGGACTTGAGACCCTCGGTGAAGCGCCCGGCGTGGCTCTTC
Source organism: uncultured Acidimicrobiales bacterium (assembly GCA_963846125.1). GTDB lineage: Bacteria > Actinomycetota > Acidimicrobiia > Acidimicrobiales > UBA8190 > Chersky-840. The sequence goes on along the minus strand of CAWJUR010000002.1, from coordinate 1,893,151 downwards.
TCGGCGCGCGCCAGCGTCTCGAGCCAGTCGGCGATTTCCTCGAAGCCCTCGTCGCGCGCCGTGCGGGCGAAGCCCGGGTACATCTCGGTGTACTCGTAGGTCTCGCCCTCGACGGCGGACTTGAGGTTGTCGGCGGTGGGGCCCACGGGGACGCCCGTCACCGGGTCTCCGACCTCGCGCAGGAAGTCGAAGTGCCCGAAGGCGTGGCCCGTCTCACCTTCGGCGACGGAACGGAACAGCGCCGCGACGTCGGGGTAGCCCTCCACGTCGGCCTTCTGGGCGAAGTAGAGGTAGCGGCGATTGGCCTGGCTCTCGCCCGCGAACGCCTCCTTCAGGTTCGTCTCGGTCTGGGATCCCTTCAGTTTGGGCACGGTGTTCCCTTTCTTCTTCTTCGGTTGTCTCGGATTGTCGATCAGTAATGCGAATCAGTAATGCGGATTGTCGTTCAGAAGTGCAGCATGGGCAGCGCTCAGGCCTTGGCGGTCGCCTTCATCCGCCGTGGTGTAGCGCCGCGGGCCCGCCGGCAGTCGCGACAGCGCCCCCGGAAGACCACCTCGGCATCGCCCACGTCGAAACCCTCGTCGGCACCGGTGGGCACGGTGACGGTGCTGAAGTCGGCATGGAGGTCGCGCACCTTGCCGCAGCCGCGGCACACGAGATGGTGATGGACGCCTTCCACGTTGGGGTCGAAACGGGTCATGCCCGTCCCGAGATCGAGCGCGGCAATCTCTCCTATGGCGGCGAGCTCGTGCAGCGTCTGGTAGACGGTCTTGAGCGAGATGGTCTCCATGTGTGCCTTGGCGGCGGCATGGATGGACTCGGCGGTGGGATGGCTCTCGTCGCCGTGGAGCACGCGGAAGATGCACTGGCGTTGGGCGGTGATCTTGCGTCCCTGGGCGCGGAACAGCGCGCTCGAGCTCTTCGGGGGTTCGCATAACGCGTGCACTGTATCACCAACGATTGTTTCTTGACAACCGTTGTTGAAATCTCGCCCTATGACGTCCCGGCACCGCGCGTGGTGGGCAGTCGGGCACCCGGGAAGCGTTCCCGGCTGTGGCAGGCTGGCCAGGTGCCGTCGTCCCGCGCCTCCGTGCCCCCGGCGCGCGGCAGTTTCGACCGGTCCGAGGCCCTGCGCCGGCTCGGCGAGGAGACCTTCGACGTCCTCGTGATCGGCGGCGGGATCACCGGCGCCGGCGTCGCCCTCGACGCCGCCTCGCGGGGGCTGCGCACCGCGCTGGTAGAGCGCCACGACTTCGCCTCGGGGACGTCGTCGAAGTCCTCGAAGATGGTGCACGGGGGCCTGCGCTATCTCCAGCAACGCGACTTCCGGCTCGTCTACGAGGCCCTGCACGAGCGCCAGCGCCTGCTCGGGAACGCGCCCCATCTGGTGGCGCCACTGCCGTTCCTCATCCCCCTGTTCGGCCGGGACGGCATCGTGAGCAAGGGCGTGGCGCGCACCTACGCCACCGCCCTCACCCTTTACGACCTCACGGGGGGGCTCCGCATCGGCAAGCGCCACCGGCGCATCAACCAGGCCGAGACGCTCGCCCATCTCCCCACGCTGCGCACCGACCGGTTGGTGGCGGGCTTCATCTACTACGACGCCCGCGCCGACGATGCCCGGCTCACCCTCACCATCGCCCGCACCGCCGCGCTCGACCACGGCGCCGTGCTCGCCAATTACACGGAGGTGGTGGGCCTCGTGACGAACGCCTCGGGGGCGGTGAAGGGCGCCCGGGTGCGCCCGTCGGTGCCCGGGACCGGCACCGACGGCGCCACCCTCGACGGTGAGCTCGAGGTGCGGGCGCGCGTCGTGGTGAACGCCACGGGGGTGTGGGCCGACGACGTGCGGGCCCTCGACGAGTCGTCGCACCCGCACTCGATCCGGCCCGCCAAGGGCATCCACATCACCGTGTCGCGATCGAAGCTGCCCGCCGACATCGCCGCGGTCATCCCCGTACCCAAGGACAGGCGGTCGATCTTCGTGGTGCCGTGGCCCGACGGCGACGACGTCTACCTGGGCACCACCGACACCGCCTGGGACGGGCCCCTCGACGACCCCGCCTGTCTGCCCGGCGACGTCGACTACGTCCTGGACGCCGCCAACGGCGTGGTCACCGAGCCCATCGGCCGCGCCGACGTCACCGCCGTGTGGGCGGGGCTGCGCCCTTTGCTCGCTCCCGCCGAGGGTCACCACGTGAGCGATCGCACCGCCGATCTGTCGCGGCGTCACACCGTGGCTGTGTCGGCCCACGGCATGATCACCGTGACCGGCGGCAAGCTCACCACCTACCGGAGGATGGCCGAGGACACCGTGGACGCCGTGGTGAAAGCCCTGGGCTCGGGCGCCCCGGCGGGATCACGCCGGTGCCGGACCAAGCGTCTGGCGCTGCACGGCGCGGCCGGGCTCGAGGAGTTGCGCCGGCCGGGCGCGGCCGCGGCGTTGGGCGTCGACGACGACGTCCTGGCGGCACTGCTCGGCCGCTACGGCAGCGACACCCCGGCCGTGCTGGCGCTGGCGGTGGGTCGCCCCGAGCTGCTCGAGCCGATGGTCCCCGGGCTCCCGCATCTGCGGGCCGAGGCGTTGTGGGCGGTGCGCCACGAGATGGCCATGACCGTCGACGACGTCCTGTCGCGTCGCACCCGCAGCGTGTTGCGACGGGCCCGGGCCGCGGCGGAGGCGGCTCCCGCCCTGGCCGAGATGCTCGCTCCCGAATGGGGACGGGACCCCGCCGACGCGGCGCGTGACGCGGCCGCCTTCGCCGATCAGGCGCGCGGTGACCTGGCCCGCGCCGGGCTCGACCCCGTGAGCACGAAGTGACGGGCATGCCCACACCGGTCACACCCATCGACGCGCCCGCCGCCGAGGTCACCGAGCGCATCCTCGGGCCACGCGTGCCCGTCGGTGACGCCTTGCTGGCGCGACTGCGCGACGGGTGCGCGCAGGTGACGCTCGACGACGAGGCCCGTGCCGAGGCGGGACGAGACTGGTGGCCACTCGCCATCCGGTGGGCCACGCGGGGCACGGTCCCGGCGCGACCCGCCGTCGTGGCCCGCCCCACCGATGCCACCCAGGTCGCGGCGGTGCTGGCCGCGTGCCACGACGCCCGCGTCCCGGTGACCGCCGTGGCCGGTCGCTCCGGGGTGTGCGGTTCGAGCATTCCGTTGTTCGGTGGCGTGTCACTCGATCTGTGCGGGTTGGCCGGCATCGTCGACGTCGACACCACGTCCCTGTTGGCCAACGTGCTCCCCGGGACCTTCGGGCCCGACCTCGAGGCCGAGCTGCGCACCCACGACGTCACCCTGGGGCACTGGCCCCAGTCGATGGACCTGTCCACGGTGGGCGGCTGGGTGGCATGTCGCGGTGCGGGGCAGTACTCCACCCGCTACGGCAAGATCGAGGACATGGTCACCGGGCTCGAGGTGGCCCTGGCCGACGGGCGCGTGATCCGCACGGGCGGCTCGGGGCCGCGCGCCGCGCTCGGCCCCGACCTCTCGCAGTTGTTCGTCGGGTCCGAGGGCACCCTGGGTGTGATCACCGAGGCGCAACTGCGCCTGCACCCCGTCGCCCCCGCCGAGGGACGGCGCGCCTATTCCTTCGACGGGTTCGCGGCAGGGCTCGAGGTGTGCCGGCGCATCCTGCGGCGCGGCGCCACCCCGGCGGTGCTGCGTCTCTATGACCACACCGAGTCGGCCCGGAACTTCGAGCTCGCCGACCAGAGCGCGCTGGTCGTCCTCGACGAGGCGGACGAGGGCCTGTTGGGTGCCACGCTCGCCGTGGTCGACGCCGAGTGCGCCGCCGCCGGGGCGCGCCCCCTCGACGAGGCTGTCGTCGAGCGTTGGGTGGGCCACAAGAACGACGTGTCGGCCCTGGCCCCGCTGTATCGCGCCGGGATCGTCGTCGACACCATCGAGATCGCGGCCCGGTGGTCGACGTTGCCCGCCCTCTACGACACCTGCGTGTCGGCGCTGACCGGCATCGAGGGCACGCTGGCCACCTCCGCCCATCAGAGCCACGCCTATGTCGACGGCGCCTGTCTGTACTTCACCTTCGCCGGGCGCATGCCCGACGCACCGTCGAGCCCGTCCCCAGACACCGATGCCGACGCCGATGCCGCCGCCGACGCCGCCGCCGACGTGTGGGCCGAGCGCTACTACACCTCGGCGTGGGCCGTCGTCATGGACGCGGTGCGGGCCCACGGCGGTGCGATCAGCCACCACCACGGCGTGGGCATCAACCGGGGACGCTTCCTGGCCGACGCCCTGGGCGGAGCCTTCGACGTGCTCGTGGGGCTCAAGGACACCCTCGATCCGCGCGGCATCCTCAATCCGGGGAAGCTCGGGCTGCCCTCTCCTTTCGGCGAGGCCCGGTGGCCGTGACCGCGGTCCTCGTCATCGACGTAGGGACCTCGGGCGTGCGCGCCGCCGTGGTCGGGCCCGACGGGGCCATCGACCACGTCCACTACGTGCAGGTGCTGCCGTCGTCGCCGGCGCCGGGCTTCGTGGAGTTCGACGCGCCCGCCATGGCGACGGCCGTGCTCGAGGTGGCCGGGGCCGCACTGGCGGCGGGAGGGCCGGTCGGCGGGGTGGGGATCGCCAACCAACGGGGCTCGACCATCGTGTGGGACCGCCACAGCGGCGAGCCCGTGGGCCCGGGCATCGGCTGGCAGGACCTGCGCACCGTGGGGACGTGTCTGGTGTTGCGCGACCAAGGCATCCGAGTGGCCCCCAACGAGTCGGCCACCAAGGTCGCCATGCTCCTCGACATGGCCGACCCCGAGCGAGTGCGCGACCTGTGCTTCGGCACCGTCGACACCTGGGTCGCCTGGACCTTGTCGGGGGGGGCGCTGCACGTCACCGACGCCACCAACGCGGCGATCACCGGGCTGCTCACCTCCACCGGGGCGGACTGGGACGACACCATGCTCGAGGCGCTGCGCATCCCGCGCGGTGTGCTCCCCGCCATCGTCGACTCCTCGGGCGCGGTCGGAGAGGCGAGCGCGCTGCCCGGTGCGCCGGTGATCTGTGGCATGGCCGGCGACCAGCAGGCGTCGCTCGTGGGCCAGGGGTGCACGAGGGCGGGCCTGGCCAAGGCGACGTTCGGCACCGGGGGGATGCTCGATCTGTGCGTCGGGGACATCCGCCCCGGCTTCGCCCGCCGCGGTGGCGCCGGCACGTTCCCGATCGTGGCGTGGCAGCGGGCGGGCCACAAGACCTGGGGCGTCGAAGCCGTCATGCTGTCGGCGGGCATGTGCGTGGAGTGGCTGCGCGACGACCTCGGCATCATCGACGACTCGGCGGACTCGCACCGCGTGGCGTCGGCCTGTGCGGACACCGGCGACGTGTGGTTCGTCCCCGCCCTGCTCGGTCTGGGCGCGCCGGTGTGGGACTTCGGCGCGCGCGGCACTTACGTGGGGATCACGCGCGGTACGGGGCGTCCCGAGATGGTGCGGGCCGTGCTCGAGGGCGTGGCCCATCGCGGCGCCGATCTGCTCGAGTCCGCCGAAGCGGACACCGCCATGACCATCGAGACGTTGCGCGTGGACGGAGGGATGTCGGCCAACCCCACTTTCGTGACCGCCCTGGCCGAGGCCGTGGGGAGGCCGGTCGAGATCTCGCCGGTCACCGAGGCCACCACCCTCGGCGCCGCCTACCTCGCCGGCATCTCGCTCGGGGTGTGGGCCGACGAGGACGACGTGGCCGCGGCGTGGCGGCCCTCGGCCGTGGTCGAGCCCCGGGGCACCGAGGCCAAGCGGGAGTCGACCCGGTCCCGGTGGTTGGCGGCGCGCCAGCGGGCCGTCGCCACCGTGCCTGAGCTGTCCGCCCTGGAGTTCTGAATCGGGCACATCATCCCTGGTAACGCGTTCAGTTCGGCCCGGAACGTGCCGATAACGTGGACCTGATGGAGCCCGCCCACTTCGGGGAGCGCGAGGCGACCACGGACCGCGTCGTGAGCGTGGCCGGGAGCCGGCGCGCGGAAGGGGTCGCCGACATCGGGGTCCTCGAGGGCCTCGGAGAACCAGCGGGCCTCGACGCGCCGGTCCACATCGACGCCGCCATCGCCCTGGGTCGGGCCCTCGTCGACAACCTGAGCAAGGTCCTGCTGGGCACGCCGGGAGCGCTCACCGCCGCGGCCATGGCGGCGCTGTCCGGCGGGCATCTCCTCATCGAGGACGTGCCGGGCGTGGGAAAGACGGTCCTCGCACGCGCCCTCGCCGCGTCACTGGGCGCGGAGTTGTCGCGCGTCCAGGGACATCCCGACCTCCTGCCCTCCGATGTCACCGGCGTGTCGGTGTTCGCGCCCGACACCGGCACCTGGGAGTTCCGACCCGGCCCCGTCTTCGCGCACGTGGTGCTCGTCGACGAGCTCAACCGGACACCGCCGCGCACCCAGGCCGCGCTGCTCGAGACGATGGAGGAGCAGCAGGTGAGCGTGGACGGGGAGTCGTGGCCGCTGCCGCGTCCGCACCTCGTCATCGCCACGCAGAACCCCTTTTCCCAACTCGGGACGTATCCGCTCGTCGAGAGCCAGCTCGACCGGTTCGCGCTGGCCACCGCCATCGGCTATCCGGACTCCGACACCGAGGCACGGCTCGTCCAGCACGGCGGCGGGAAGTTCGCCCTCGGCGAGCTCCGTCCCGTGTGCAACACCCAGGAATGGCTCGGGGCCCAGCGCGCCACCGAGTCCGTGGAGGTGGCCACCAGCGTGGCCGAGTACGCCGTGGCCCTGTGCCGGGCCAGTCGCCACGCCCCGGGGGTGCGGCTGGGGGCCAGCCCCCGCGCCGCCATCTGGCTCATCCGGGCTTCGCAGGCGCACGCGGTCCTCTCCACGAGATCGTTCGTCACGCCCGACGACGTCAAAGCCGTCGCGGTGGCGTGTCTGGCGCACCGGCTCCTCACCGACGAAGGTGTCGAGCAAGGCGTCGCGGCGGTCCGGGGTCTGCTCGACACCACGCCTGCTCCCCGGCCGTGACCGGTCGCGCCGATCGGGATCGCCCGGTCGGCACCAGCGCCCGCAGGCGCCGCTTCATCCGTCCCGTCCGTCCCGTGATCCCGCTCGTGAGTTGTGCCGGCGTGCTCGTGGCGTGGGGGCTCGTCGCCCACAACAGCGGGGCCGGGTGGGTCCAGGCCGTCGGCGACGTGCTGGCCGGCATCCTCGGGGTGGGCCTCATCGCCCCGGCCTTCGTGGGGGCGCGGGCTCAGCTGCGCATCGTCGAGGTCCCGAGCGACGGGACCGCGGGCCTGCCCGTGGAGCTGCAGTCGAGGGCCAACACCCGGCTACGGGTCAGGCCTCTCGATCCGCCCGGGCCCGAGTCCTTCGTGGGCCCGGCCATCACGCCGACGCGCGCCCGGCCGGGCCCGTCGCCCACGCTTCACCAGCCCATCACGCTGCTCCCCGACAGCCGCGGCGTGCATGACCGCGTCGTGCTCGAGATCGCCACGGCTGCTCCCTTCGGGTTGTTGTGGTGGCGCAAGACCGTCGTCGTCGCGCTGCCCCGCACGCTGCACGTCGGGCCGCGCCTGGGCCGTCCCCTGCCGCTGCCCGGTGGCAACGACGACACGAGCGGGGGCGGCGTCGTCGACTCGTCGGTCCAGATCGGCGAGCCCCGCGGGGTGCGGCCCTACCGCCCTGGGGACCATCGCCGGTGGGTGCACTGGCCCGCCACCGCCCACAGCGGGGAATTGATGGTGCGCGAGATGGAAGGGCCCACCGCCGAGCCCGTCACCTTGGAGATCCGCCTGCCCACCGACACCGACGCGGCCGAGCGCATGGCGGAACGGGCCATGGCGACGGTGGTGGGGCTCGTCGACAGAGGCGCATCGGTGCTTCTCGTCACGACCGAGGCGTCGGGCCCGAAGACCGGGTCCGTCGGTGACCGTCGCAGTGCCGGCCGTCGTCTGGCGCGCGCCGTGGCCGAGCCCGACGCGCTCCCCCGCGCCGCCGCGGGCCGTCGGTGACGGGGTGACGACGCCATGAGCCTCTTCGACGCGGTGAAGCGCGCCAACCGGCCCGGGCCTCCCGAGCACTCTGTCACGCTGCGCGTGGCGTGCGCCGGCGCCGTTGTCACCGGCATCGCCGCGTGCCGGGCCGAGGGCGAGTTGTCATGGACGGTGGCGGGTGGCTCGATGGCGCTCGTCGTCGTCGGCATGGTCCTGGCCTACCGGACCCGCCGGCGGCCCTTGCCGTGGATCAAGGTCATCCTCGCCATGAGCGCGGTGGCGGCGTTCATCTGGTTCTTCCGGCAGTTGACGGGCCAGACCATCTACGACGTGAGCACGGTGGAGAACCCCCTCGCCGTCCTGTTCGTTTGGGTGCAGGTGGCCCACGCCTTCGACGTCCCGGCGCGACGCGACCTGGCGTTCTCCCTGGCCGGTTCGGCCAGCCTGATGGCCGTGGCCGCAGCCCAGGCCATCGATCTCGGCTTCGGCGTGTACGTGCTCGTGTGGTTGGCGTGCGGACTGGCCGGCCTGATCGCCATGTGGAGCTCGGCCAGTGACGGTGGACGACTGCGCCTCGGTGGCGTGCTCGCCACCTTGGGATCGGTCGCCGTCGTCGGCACCGTGGTCCTCGCCGTCCTGCCCGCCCCCCATGTAGCGGGGCGGATCGACTTCCCCTCGGCGGCTGGCCCCGGCGCTCCCCTGCCCGTGCCGGGAGGACTGGCCGGGGACACCAAAGTGGCGCAGCTGGCCAAGCCGGGGACGCCGGCCGGTCCCACGCGTGTGGGCGGCTTCTTGGGCTTCTCCAACCACCTCGACACGGCCTTGCGCGGCGCACTCGGCGACGCCGTGGTCATGCGGGTGCGCGCCGACCGGCCGTCGTACTGGATCGGTGAGACCTTCGACACCTGGGACGGCGCCAACTGGATCGCATCACCGGACCCAAAAGGTCCGCAACGGCTGAGCGAGGACTCACCGTTCATCGTGTCCGGGCCCCCTGGCCCCCCCACGACGGCGTCGACCGACCTGCAGACGTTCTATGTCGTGCAGTCGTCACCCAACCTGGTGTTCCATGCCGACACGGCCCATGAAGTGTGGTTCCCGACCCACAACCTCTTCCTCTCGGGCCACGACTCCATCGTGTCGCCCATCGCTCTCGGCCCCGGAGCCATCTACACGGTGCAGTCCTATGTGAACGCACCTTCGGCCGGCGAGCTCCGGGCCGCGCCAGGGCCGAACGCGGTCCCCGCCTCGATCCTCGGCCCGAACACCGCGGTCGGGCGCCCGTACCCGCGGGTGAAGGCCCTCGCCGAGCAGGTGTCCGCGCACCAGACCACCACCTACGACAAGGTCCAGAGCCTCATCGCTTGGATCGGCAAGCACACGCGCTACTCGACCGACATCCCTCCTCTCGCACCGGGGCAGGACACCGTCGACGAGTTCCTCTTCGGCAACCGCACCGGGTTCTGCGAGCAGATCTCGACCTCGTTGGCGGTGATGCTCCGCTCCATCGGCATCCCGGCGCGAGAAGCGGTCGGCTATGTCCCCGGGCCCTACAACCCCATCACCGACCTTTACGACGTCCAGGCCCAAGACGCCCACGCCTGGGTGCAGGTGTGGTTCCCGGGTTACGGGTGGCAGAGCTTCGATCCCACCGCGGTCGTGCCGCTGGCCAACCCCTCGCCGGGATCGACCCTCCTCCACGAGGCCACCGCGGCATTGCGGCGGCTCCCCTGGGTGCCCATCGCCGTGGTCCTCGTCATGAGCGCGGTCGTGACACTGATCGTGATGATGCGTCGGCGCCGGCCCCGCACCTGGGCCGAGAAGGCGGCGCGCCGCATCGAGTCGGCGGGGCGGCGGGCGGGGCGGCGGCGGCGTCTCGACGAGACCCTCACCGAGTACGCGTCGGAGATCGACCGGTTGGCCGGGGACCGGTCCGGGACGTGGCAGGCGCTGGCCGGGATCGTCGAGGCGAGCGCATACGGCGGCCGGCATCCCTCGCCGGAGGATGACCGGCAGATCCTGGCGTCGATGCGGGCCCTGCGCGGTGAGCTGCCGCGCGCCGGCGTGCTCGTCGGGGCGGCGTCGCTCAGACGGAATGCGCCAGAGCGTCGTCGAAGCTCGCCCCCGCCTCGAGCAGCGGGCGGTACCCCATCAGCTGACGGGGACGACTGAAGCCCAGCGCGGCGGTGAGGCGGCCGGCGCGCCCGTAGAGCGCCACGAAACGGCGCTCGTCCACCGACCCGTCGACCACCACGACGTCGTCGTCGGGACCAGGGTGTCCGATCACCTGGATCTTCACGTCGTATTGATCCGACCAGAAGTACGGAACCGGAACATACGCATCGGCGTCGGCCCGTCCCGCCAACAGGTTGCGCGCCGCGGCGACACCTTGCTCCGCGGCGTTGGTCCAGTGCTCGATCCTGACGGTGGCGCCGATGCCCTGGTCGAACCAGCGGGCCATGTCCCCCGCCACCACGACGTCGTCGGCGACGTGCAGCGTGGCATCGGCGACGACCCCGTCCGAGATCTCGAGCCCCGAGCCCTCCAGCCACTGCGTCGTGGGCACCACGCCGATGCCGATCACCACGACATCGGCGTCGAGCACGGTGCCGTCGTCGAGCTCGACCCCGTCCACCGTGGCGCCGTCGCGCCCCGACCGCAGTGCGCCCACGCCGACGCCGGTGAGGAGCTCGACCTCATGGGCGCGGTGCAACGCGCCGCACGCTGCGCCCATCGCCGTTCCGAGCACACGAGCCAGGGGTTGTGCCAAGGCCTCGACCACCGTGACGTGCGCCCCGAGTCCCCGGCAGGTGGCAGCCACTTCGGATCCGATGAAGCCCGCTCCCACCACGACGACCCGGGCCTCGGGCACACGAGTGGCGTCCCCGAGGGCGATGGAGTCCTCCAGGGTGCGAAGCATGTGCATGCCGGGGCGTGGCGTCGTGTGCGGGAGAGGACGCGGGTGAGCCCCGGTGGCGAGCACCAGTCCGTCGAAGTGCACCGTGCTCCCGTCGTCGAGCTCGAGCGTGTGTCCCTCGACATCGAGCGAACCGGCGCTGTGACCGAGCCGCAGGTCGAGCTCCAGCGCCGTGATCTTCTCCGGTGGTCGCAGCAGAACGCGATCGAGCCCCCACGTGCCGGCCAGGAATTGCTTGGACAGCGGCGGACGGTCATAGGGCAGGTGGTGCTCGGCGCCGATGACGACGACGGGCCCGGCGTGGCCTTCGGCGCGCAGCGTCTCGGCGGCGCGCAGCCCGGCCAGGGACGCGCCGACGACGACGATGGTGGAGCTCGGGTCGAGGGCCATGGGCGGACGAGACCCTAGCGGCGCCTCGGTGACCGCCTGGTCACCGGGCTAAGACCCGAACATCGTCATCCACTGGTCGGGGGTGCGCAGCCGGAAGACGTAGTTGCGTTGGCGCGTCTCGCCCATGGTGGCCGACGGCTCGGGGGAGTAGAGATGGCCGGGGTACAGGATCGTGTCGTCGTCGAACCGTGCCAGGCGTGTCGTCAGGGACTCGTACATCTGCTCGGGGTCACCGCCGGGGAGATCGGTGCGCCCGCAGCCGTCGAGAAACAACGTGTCCCCGGCCACCAGACGGCCGTCGACAGAGAAGCACTGGCTGCCCGGGGTGTGGCCCGGTGTGTGCACCAGCTCGATGTCGACGCCGCCGACCATCACGACATCGCCGCTGGCATGTTCGACGAGCTCGCCTGTCGAGACCCCGGTGGCACGGACCACCCAGGGAGCTTCCGCCGCCTGGACGTGGATGGGGACCGGACACTGTTCGAGGAGGTTGGTGACCCCTTCGATCCGGTACCCCATCAAGTCTCCGCCGACGTGGTCGGGATGGAAGTGGGTGGCGAGCACGCCCACGCACCGCATGTCGTCGGCGGCAAGGATGCCCAGGAGCCCTCCGACGTCGTAGGCGGGGTCCACGATGACCGCCTCGCCCGTGTGGCGGTCGCCGATCAGGTAGCAGAAGTTCACCATCTGGCCCGCCACGGGATCGTCAGTGGCGAAGTCTCGACCCGAGAGGAGCTGGCGGAAGTACAAGCGGTCGTCCGGCATGCCCTGATCGTAAGGGTCGTACGGGCCCGTGGGCACACCCCGCCAACTCGGGAGCGATCTACAGTGGGCCGGGCCTCGGGCGCCACCCGCGGGCCGGCAGGAGGGGGACGATGCGGCGTTCGAGCGTGGCCGGCATGTTCCGGGCCAATGTCGCCGACCACGGCGACAAACCGATGTTCCGGTTCCAGGGGACGACGGTGACCTGGGCGCAACACCACCAACGCGCCTGCCGAGTGGCCAACGCGCTCGCCGCCGAAGATGTCGGCACCGGCGACCGAGTCGCGTTCCTGGATCGCAACGGGCTCGAGTACTTCGAGGTGCTCTTCGGAGGCGCCCTGTGCGGTGCGGTCAACGTGGCGGTCAATTGGCGCCTCGCCCCGTCCGAGATGGCAGCGGTGATCGACGACTCGCGAGCCCGCATCCTCGTCGTCCATCCCGAGTTCGTCCCGTGTCTCGCCGCCATGGAGAGTGGCCTGCCCTGGGTCTCGCGGGTGGTGGTCCTGGGTGACCCGAAGGTCGATGCGGATCTCGGGGGCGCCTCGGACCTCGCCCGTCGGGTCGGCTACGAGGACTGGCTGGCCGATCAGCCCGCCACCGACCCTGGCCACGAGGGCGCCCCCGACGACGTCTCGATGCAGCTCTACACCTCGGGCACGACCGGGCTGCCCAAGGGGGTAATGCTCGCCAACCGCAATATCGAGTTCATGCTGGAGCAGGCCGCCGGGGACGCCTTCGACATCAGCGAGGACACCGTGAGCCTGGTGGCCATGCCCTTGTTCCACATCGGCGGCTCGGGCTGGGCGCTGAGCGGCATGTCGCGCGGCGGCACCTCGGTGATCCTGCGCGACATGGATCCGGTCGAACTCCTTCGTCTGGTCGCGGCCGAGCGGATCACGCACGCCTTTCTCGTGCCGGCCGTGTTGATGCTGCTGTTGGCGACTCCGGGCACCGCGCAGACGGACCTGTCGAGTCTCGACACCATCTTCTACGGGGCCTCGCCCATCGCCGAGGAGGTCCTCGTCCGGTGCCTCGAGGTGTTCGGGTGCCGCTTCGCCCAGGTCTACGGGATGACCGAGACGACCGGCGCCATCGTGCGTCTCGCTCACGAGGACCACGACCCCGGAGGCCCCCGCCAACACCTGTTGCGCGCCGCCGGCAAGCCCATCGCCGGAGTCGAGCTGCGCATCGTCGATCCCGACACCGGGGGCGCGGTCGCAGCCGGGTCGGTGGGAGAGATCTACACGCGCTCGGGGTTCAACATGCTGGGCTACTGGGACAAGCCCGACGACACGGCCCGCACCATCGTCGATGACGGGTGGCTGCGCACCGGGGACGCCGGGTACCTCGACGCGGACGGGTACCTGTTCCTCCACGACCGGATCAAGGACATGGTCGTCTCGGGCGGGGAGAACATCTATCCCGCCGAGGTGGAGAACGTGCTGCTCGCCATCCCCGGAGTCGCCGACGCCGCGGTCATCGGCGTCCCCGACGACAAATGGGGTGAAACGGTGAAGGCCGTGGTCGTGACGGGCTCCGACGCCCCCATGGACGAGGGCTCGATCATCGCCTTCTGCCGGGAGCGGCTGGCGCACTACAAGTGCCCCACCTCAGTCGACTTCGTCGCCGTTCTCCCCCGGAATCCCTCGGGGAAGGTGCTCAAGCGCGAGCTGCGCGAGCCCTACTGGCGAAACCGTGAGCGCCGGATCCACTGACCGTGACCGAATTCGCGCTACCGGGTCCGTCGGTGCCGATCCCAGAGACGATCGACCTCGACGCCGAGTTGCACACGCTCCTGACCACCCCCGAAGGACGCGCCGACCCCTATCCCCACTACGCCCGCATCCGGGAGCGCACGCCGTTGTTCCGTTCCTCGATGGGCAGCTGGATCGTGACCCGCTTCGACGACTGCCAACGGGTGTTGCGGGCGCCGCATTTCGGCAAGGGATCCGATCAGGACGCCACCCTCCGGATGCGGATCGGCCGGTGGGGAATCCCGGCCGAGGAGGTCGCCGACTTCTGCGAGTTCTTCGAACGCCGACAGTCAATGCTCACGCTCAATCCCCCCGACCACACCCGCCTTCGGGGCCTGGTCGCCCGAGCCTTCACCCCGAGCACGGTCGAAGAGCTCCGCCCACACGTCGTTTCCCTGTGCGACGGGCTTCTCGACGCCATGGCCGACGTGGCCGGCAATGGCGACAGCGTCGACATCATGAACGAGCTCGCGTTCCCCCTTCCCGTCGCCGTCATCGGGGAGCTGCTCGGAGTTCCGATGGCGGACCGGGCGCAGTTCCAGGCGCTCGTCCGTGCCGCCACCCGGATCCTCGAGCCGACGTCGGAGGTCGAGGACCTGCGCGGGGCTCGCGCCGCTCGCATGTCGATGGAGCAGTACTTCGAAACTCTCATCGCCGAGCGGCGCCAACGACCCGCTGACGATCTGCTCTCGCAGCTCATCGCCGTGTCGGACGGTTCGGACCGGCTCTCCCAGGACGAGGTCATCTCCACGGCCATCTTGCTCTTCGCGGCCGGCTTCGAGACCACGACGAACCTCATCGGCAACGGTCTGTCGGCGTTGTTGAGCCATCCCGAAGAGCAGGCGCGCCTGCGCGCCTCGGTCGAAGATCCCGATGCGGTCCAACGTGCGGTAGAGGAATTGCTGCGATGGGACAGCCCGGTCCAGCTCGACGGGCGGATGGTATTGCGGGCCACCGAAGTCGCGGGGCAGACCCTCGCACCCGGAGACCAGGTCATGACGCTGCTGGGAGCCGCCAATCGAGACCCGCGCCGGTTCTCTGAACCCGAGTCCCTCGACCTGGGACGCGACGAGGGGCCGCCGATGAGCTTCGGCAGTGGGATCCACTACTGCCTGGGGGCGGCCCTGGCCCGGCTCGAGGGACAGGTGTGTTTCGGTCGTCTGCTCACGCGCTTCAAAGACATACAGCTGGGCGAGGCCGGAATCGCGCACCGCGACACCATCACGCTTCGAGGCCTCGTTCGTCTGCCTGTGGAGCTCACACCCGCCTGAAGCCCTACCCGCTGTCAGAACGGGAGCGACTCTCCGTCCGACGCCCCGGCGTCGACACTCGCTGCCCCGGACCTCTCGTCGAGCCCGTCCACCTCGTCCCCCGTGTCCGCCATGTCCTCCGTTGCGGCGGTGCGTGCCGCCGCCTCGAGCTTCGGCACGAGCTCCTCGACCTGGGCGCGCGTGCGCCGGATCCGTCGGTCGAGCTCGTCGACGATGGCCGTCGCCCGTTCGAGTCGCGCCACGAGCTGGTCGACGTCGACCTCGCTCCTCTCGAAGAATTCGACGATGCCGTCGAGCTCGCGACTGGCATCCATGTAGCTGAGCTCGCCCACGGGCTGCTCGGTCGGCGAGACCTTGTCGTCGCGTCGTTCCGCGTTCATCTCGGCTCCTCGGTCGTCGATCGAGACTCTGTGCCATCCACGGTGGAGCGCGCCCGTCCGTCGGCGAACCTCGTGACCAGCCGGGACCCCGCCGCCAGCTCGGAGACCGAACGCACCACGGCACCGTCAGGCCCGAGGGTGATGGTGTAACCCCGTTCGAGCTGACGCTCGATGTCGTAGGCGCCCAGCAATCGCCGCCACGAGTCGGCTCGGTCCTGATGACGGTCGAGGGCAACCAGGGCACGAGGGCCGACGCGTGCCACCCGGCGCTCCACTGCTTCTCCTGCGAAGTCGAGCTGGCGGCGAGCGTTTGTCGCGATCCGCGTCTTCCTCGTCTCCAGTCGTTCGGAGTGCCGGGACAACTGGTTACGCGTGGCGGTGCCCAGCCGCCTGCGGGCCGCCTCGTCGCGCTGGGCGGCTAGCTCGAGCGCCTCGATCGCGCCCAGAGCGACACGTGCGCCGGCGTGGGCGACCGATCCCCACCACTCCCCCACTCGGCGCACGAGCTCCTGAGCGCACGCGGTTGGAGTGACGAATGCTTGGTTGGCGACGATATCGGCCACGGACTGGTCCCCGGTGTGTCCGATTCCCGTCCACAACGGAATCGGGAGCGACGTGATGGCGCGTGCCACCGGCTCGGCGTCGAAGGCAGCCAGATCTCCTCGAGATCCACCTCCTCGCACCAGGACGGCGACGTCGCAATCCGATACCGAGACGGCCCTGAGAGCCCTGGCTACCGAAGCCGGCGCGCCGGACCCTTGCACATTGGCTTTGAACAGCGTCACGGCGAAGGCGAGATCCGAGGCGTGGAGCTGGCCCACGAAGTCGTTGTACCCCTCGGATCCGGGACTGGCGACGAGGCCGACGCGCAGGGGAACATCGGGCATTGCCAACGCCCGGTTGCGACCGAGGAGTCCTTCGGTCTCGAGGGTGTTGAGCAGCGCAGCTCGACGAGCGGCCACGCGTCCGAGCAGCGCGGTGACGTCGACCTCGGTGGCGATGAAGTTGATCTGGCCCTTGGGGGGATAGAACTCCACGCGTCCCCGCAACGACACCACCGCACCCGGCTCGAGGATGATGCCCTGGCGGGCGAGGGTCTGTTTCAGGGGATTCCAGGTCCTCCCCCAACAATTGACTTTGAGCACGGGCGTATCTCGGCCTCGGGCGGTGTCGGGGTCGACGAGATCCATGTAGCAGTGCCCGGTGCGGTCGGAGATGCTCTGGATCTCACCCCGGACCCATTGCAGATGGCCGCGCGGAAACGACGCCGTGATCGCGGCCTGCACCTGCCGGTACAGAGCCGCGATGGAGAGCGGCTCGGGCTGCTCCACGAGGGCGAGCCGCTCGGGCTGCGGGTCCATGGCGCCACCCTAGCGAGGGGGGTGGTCGGCGACGGTTCCTCGAGGCCGGTGCGGACCGTGTCGATATGACGCCCGACCTGGCAAACTGATCGGGACGGTGAGTCGGCCGGGTGGTCGCGCCACGGGCTCGTCCTCGGACGGGGACCGTGTCGAGGAAGGTCGGGGCTCCAGAGGGCAGGGTGCTGGCTAACGGCCAGTCGGGGTGACCCGAAGGAAAGTGCAACAGAGAGCAGACCGCCGATGGTGGGCGCAAGCCCACACAGGCAAGGGTGAAACGGTGCGGTAAGAGCGCACCAGCGGCCGGGGTGACTCGGCCGGCTCGGTAAACCCCACCCGGAGCAAGGCCGAACGTGGGACATGGGTAGCCCGCCCGCTCCTTGTGGGCAGTCCCCAGGTAGGCCGCTGAGATGGATGGCCACCGCGTCCGAGAGGACGAACAGAACCCCGCCTACAGGCCGACTCACCGTCACACCGAGTCGCCTACCGGCAGAAAGTCGGCTCTAGCAGGAGTAAGACTCGGCCCAGGGGCAACGCAACGCTGGTGGTGGTCATGCGTGGTTCCATTTCGCCGCCGTCACTGCGCCCTGACGCCCCCGAGGCCCATCTCGGTATTCGGGACACCTAAAGGACCACCCTCAGAGTGTCGATTCTTTCTCGATGCGCCGAATGGTCGCAGGTGGGATCGGAATCGCTGCCCTGGCGTGGGCGCTCGGCTCCTCGGACTGGCGCGGTTACTGGTCAGAGTTCTGGACGACGGCTCGCGCGCAGATCGGGGCGACCGATGCGCTCACCGGGGACAGCAGCTCCAAGACCGACGCCTCCGTGAGCGCCAAGCGGGAGTCAGTCTCTCCGTGATCGAAGGCCCGTGAGGGCCGGAAGGTGGCAGGGTGGATCAGGACAAGGCCGGGGAACTCAGGAAGGTGTCCGTCCAAGACGGCAATCCGATTCCGACATTGGCTGTGGGCACGGAGGTATGCGTGCGGAACCGGTTCCTCGGGGATTGGATCACCGGCTTCAAGGTGGCAGAGGTGCTCGGTGACGGCTACCGCATTCGACGGCTCTTAGACGATTGCGTCTTCCCCGACGTATTCGGATTCGAGGATGTGCGTCTGGAGCGACGCCAACAACCGCTGCGGGGAATCACCGGATCGTACCTCGACCGTCACCACTGAAAGCGAGCCATCGCGTCGCCCTAAGAGGAGCGAATACGGGTACTGCCGGTCGCACCCCAGACGTGAGGGCTGTTAGGGATAGGTCACCGTAATCTGCGTTGCTCCGACGAGACCAATGGTATCGACGCCCGTTGGCTGCGGGTGACCGAGGTAACAAATCACCGACGTCGGTTCCTTACCCCTCTGGCCTCCTGCGCAGACCTCCGCCTTAATCGAAGCCTTGAAACGACCGTGCTTATTGGTGGTGACCGATACTGCATTGCTGGCAGAGCACGGGTTCTGGGGGGCGATCCACGCGGTCATCGAACATTCTTTGATGGTGAACGTGCTGTGAGCGTGGAACGTGGTTCCGGTTAGAGCTATCGAGGTATTCACCATTGCGTTGTTCGGCTGCGCCTTGATGTGTGGTGAACGCAGCGCCGCCCCGGCCGAGGTCATGCCGAGCGAGGTGATCGCTGTGGCTAGACCTATCAACAAACCGGTCCGCCATCGACGGTGCATAGGGGCCTCCTCACCGTGTCGTGACCTGCTCAGCAGTCTGCCCCGATTCGGACTCACCTACAAGCGTCCTACTTGAGGTGATGATGCCGGCCACGCACCGGCGACTGCCGGAGTCGAAGGCATGGGCCTGACCCTCAAATGAAGAGTGACTGTCGGTTCGTCTTCTCGTTTCTCCATCCGAATATGCTCTTCACCCGTGCCGTCATGGAGCGAGGTTGAACAGGCAGAACCAGAATTCGCCGTGCGGGTACGGAGGCTGATGGATGCGGGCCGCCACAAGACGATCGCCACGCTCCGCGCCGACGGATCACCACGGATTTCAGGAATCGAGTGCGAGTTCACCGACACCGACCTCCGCTTTGGTTCGATGTCCGGTGCACGCAAAGGGGCTGACCTGGAGCGGGATCCCCGGTTCGCACTGCACGGCCCCACCTTCCACCCCGAGGAGGGCAAGGAAGGTGATTGGCCGGGTGAAGCGAAGGTCGCCGGACGTGCCGTTCGCTTCGCCTCGGTGACCGCGGATGAGGCAAACGAGGAGACTGACGGCGTGACGTTCATTGCCGACATCACCGAGGTCGTCATCACGGCGCTGAATGCCGAGGCCACCAAGCTCGTTGTTGAATCGTGGACACCTGATCGCGGGCTTCGAAGAGTCGAGCGGGACTAACACGGCGGGCCCGAGGGGCTTTGGTGCCGCACTGTGCAACCCCGAGGGGTGCCCAGTACCACCACGGTCCGCCAAACACTCTGGAAGTGATACAGGTCGCAAGGCTCGCCTTGTGGTCACGCGTTCATGGCGCGCACGACGCGACATTCGTCCAAGCGTGGGACAAACGCGCGTTCAGCCCACTCTCATTTGCTCCAGCACGGTGTTAACTCACCGCACCGGAACGCGTTCTCTTCTTGTGTAAATGGGCATAAGGGTGCGGCTTCCGGGGTAGGTACATGTGGGAACGCGGCGTGCAACGGCGTGGAGGCCTGGGGCGTTTATCGTGCAGGAGCGGACAGAGGGCATCGTTTTCTCAGGCATCGACGCACCGAGTGGGCACCAACGCCCTCCGCGTAGGTTTCCATCGGGACGGTTGTGCGCCGACCCCCGTTGCTCCACGCGGCTGTCCGTCTACAACGAGAGCGAGTTTTGCTCGTTGCACCTCAAGAGCTTGATGAAGATTCGCGGCAAGAAGGCCCTTTGAAGCTTCGCCCAGCGACCTACGGGCGATGCTTGCGTAGCAGGGGACTGCCCGTGGTCCATCGGCGTGTTCGGAGTCGACGCTCATAGGCTTACCCCACCCGTAGCGAACAACGCGACGGCAGCAACAATCATGAGAGCAGTCGTGGTCCAGCCGAGAGTCTTGGCAAGCCTCCCGTTCACGAAATCATGACCCATGATCTCCTTATTTCCTGACACGACCATGACCAAGATCAGGAAGGGACCAGCCGCGATGCCGTTGATGACAGCGACCAGGACGAGGAGTTTGATGGGATTGACGTGGACGAGACTGAGCGCCATGCCGCCGATTGTCCCCAGAGCCACGAGGCCATAGAAGATCGGTGCCTTACGGACCGACCGGGAGAATCCCCACCGTTTGCCGAGGAGTCCGGCCATGCCAACAGATCCCGATCCGGCCAGCACGGGAATGGCAAGAAGACCACTGCCAATGAACCCGATGGCGAAGAGGAGGCTCGCGAAATGACCGGCGAAGGGCCTCAACGCCTGAGCGGCCTGGGCCGCACTATCGACGTTGGTCTTTCCGTGGGTGTGCAAAGTGGCGGCGGTGGCCATGATGATGGCGAACATGACGAGATTGGAAAACGTCATACCTGTGAAAACGTCGAGGCGACTTGTGCGTTGCTTGCGCTTCACCTTGGCCGTGCTGGTCTGCCTGTTGAGTGAGAGAACGTTGGCTCCCCCTTCGGGCTCATCTCGCATTTCTTCTAGGCGATGGGCTCCTTGCCAGAAGAACAGATACGGCGAGATGGTGGTCCCTAACACCGCCACCAATAGAGCCAGATACGCACTACTGAAATGTATGCGCGGCACAAGGGTGTGGCTCAGGACTGAGCCCCAGGCGTGGGTCACCATGATGGCCACCACAAAATAGGACAGCAAGGCGGCGCACAGGATCTTGAACACGAGCGCGATGCGATCAAATGAACCCATGATCAGGAGGGCAGTAATGGCGACTCCCGCTGCCAAGGCCCATGCCCAGGTCGGACCGAGCTTGAGCAGGGTCATGCCACTGCCGATGGCCACGAGGTCGGCGGCGATGTTGATGGCGTTGGCCACGAGCAGCGCCAAGAGAAGCACCCCTACGACTCCGCGACCCACGCGCTCGAAGCGTTTGACCGCAAGCTCTCCGAGCCCCAACCCAGTGGCCATGGCGGTGCGGTCACAGATTTCTTGAACTGCCGCCATGAGCGGCAAGGTGATCAGCGCTGCCCAAAGCAAACTCAGCCCATACTGAGCGCCTGCTTGGGAGTAGGTGGCAATGCCGGATGGGTCATCGTCAGATGCCCCGGTAACCAGTCCCGGTCCAATGGCCCTGAGGTATTGCCGCCACGCTGGTCCCACCTTGGAGGGCGTGTGATCAAAGCGGGGCCGTTTCGACCTTGGCGACTCGTCTTCCTTGGGGAGCGGCTGAGTCGCCATGTCCCCGCATTACCCCAGGTCATTTGCCACGAAACGTCCTCGATGCGCGTAGCACTCTGGTGTTGGCCGTGGCGGAGCCTCTTTCAACGCCAGAGGACGAGGGACCCCACATTGTCAGTGGGGTCCCTCGTCTCTGCGTTTTGGGAGCGTGAAGAAACTGATCGCCCCCCACGGCTACTCATTGCCTGCTCTCATCGGTGCTGATGGGCAGCCTCTTCGGCCTCATGAGTGCGAGCCGCGACACGTGCTTTGTCGGCCTCCGCTTCTTTTCGGGCCGCTTCACGCTGCGCTTCCGCCTTGTCCTGCTGGGCTTGCCCTTCTTGCTTCAGGTTCTCGTCTCCCTTGATGGCGCCGACCGTCTCTTTAGCTTTGCCTTTGAGATCTTCGACGACGCCTTCAACACCCTCGCGTGGACCTGACTTTTTCATCGTAAATCCCTCCTCGGGTCTCGTGCGGACAAGCTCACCATCTACCCACACTTGGATCGAGGTAACCGTAAGGAGGAGGCTTCTAGAGGAAGAGAACTGACCTGAGGCCTTGCGGACATAGATCGAGTGCCGATCACACATCCACTCAGCCCTAACCAGAACTCATCGGTCGCTCCCTCCCCGCACGATGATCGCAGTATCCGAACTTCCCCTTTGCGTTTAGCCATTGAAGATCCGGGAATAACGCTGTCCAGGAGGGGAGGGAAACTTTTATGGGAATCATTCTTGTCGTCTTGCTCTTAGCCCTACTGCTCGGCGGACTTGGGTTCGCTATCCACGCCCTGTGGATCGTGGCGGTGGTTCTGTTCGTAGCTTGGGCCCTTGGATTTGCTCTGCGCGGCGGCAGTGGTGCTCGCTGGTATCGCTGGTAGTTCGTTCACGGCAACGAGCGCACTTCTAAATCACTCAACGAAAGGAAAACAAATGCCTGGCATCGGAATCAGCATTTTGCTGTTCGCAGTTGGAGCCATCCTCGATTTCGCTGTGACAGTCAGCTCTAATCAGCACGGCTTCAACATTCGCACCGTCGGTGTGATCCTCATGATCGTCGGTGCAATTGGGTTCGTGGCTTCACTCATGGTCACCGGCTTCGGCAACGACGGTTGGTTTGGAACGCATCGGCACCGGACCACCATCGACGATGGGCAAGGCAACATCATGCGTCGAGAGGACGTGTCGCAGTAACTGAGTCGATTGAATGGACAGAGCCGGTAATCGCGATTCGTGCGGTTACCGGCTCTGTTGCTCTCGGGATACGGATTAGGCGGGGCCGACGAAACAAGGTGTGCTTAGAGGCGGTGCCCGGGTATGGCGATAGCTGGAAACGGCAAGAAACAGGGAGGACCGATGCCAGGAACGCTGGCCAGTGTCAAGAACGAGAAGCAATACGAGGCTCTGAAGGAGAAGGGCATGTCGAAGTCTCGTGCTGCACGGATTGCCAACTCTCCGGGAGCATCGAGCCGAGGCGGAAAGAAGTCAGGCTCGGGGTCGAGTCCGCGCCAGGGCGGGACAACTGCTCAGAAGAAGGAGGCGGGCCGAAAGGGCGGGCGAGCCACCGCTAAGAAGTCCTGAGACGTGCTGAACCGCGATAGGTGCTCAGCTCTACCTTCACCGAGCGATTTGGCCCGAGGATCTTTGTGACCACTGCCATGAAACGACCCTTCGAGACGGACTCCCCATCCTCAGCGACGTTTCTCGTCCCCGCCACCACGGGGCAGGTCATCAGATTGCTTCGACGTGCCGCAGATGACCTGACGGCCTTGGAGAGATCGTCGTCATCCGGCGGCGTAGATCATCTGCACCTTGTAGCCGCATCACGTGGCGTCCATCTGGCACTCATCGAGCTTGCCACTCTTGGATGAAAAAAGAGCGTGGTGAACGTGGCCGTCCGGGCTTCCTCCTAGACAGCGCCCTGCCATTCATGGGCCAACGGGTCGCCGGTGACGTGAGGGACCGCACTTGCTCGCTTTTATGTCGTCAGTCAGACTTGGCGTGGCCCAGAGTTGGACTGGCGTTGCCTCGATCTTGGGGGAGCTTGGAGTGATACTCCGGCACCGCTGGACCCTGATTGCCTGCCTGTACTTTGTGGGCGTCCTCCTGACGAACGTACTCACCCCGCGTCAGCAGAGCTATACGGGCCTTTTTGCGATCATTCCCGTTCTGCTCGCTTTGGAGTGGGGTCCCATCGTCGTGGCGCTGGGTTCGGCCCCGTTGTTACTTCTCGCCACCACCGACATCTTCGGAGTCAATCACACCACGACAACATCGCTCATCATCCGCTCGGTCGGGGTGGCGGTCGGCGTTGGCATAGGCACCTACGTTGCCTCTTATCGTGAGCACCATCAGACGGTACTGAGTCTAAGTCGCGCCGCCACCGAGGCCGCTCAGGATGCCATCCTGCCTCGGGTTCCTTCATCCATTGGGTCTTACCGGTTTTCATGCCTGTACCGCTCAGCAGCCAGCGAATCACTTATCGGCGGGGACTTCTACAAAGTCACCCCCACCGACTTCGGGGTCCGGCTCATTATCGGAGACGTGCGGGGAAAGGGATTAGAAGCGATCGCCCTGGTCTCCGCCGTCTTGGGGTGCTTTCGTGAGTGGGCACCTGAGACGACGTCTCTCAAACATCTAGTGGCGCGGCTCGATGCTCGAGTCGTAGACAAAGGCACCAAGTGGGACTTTGTCACAGCCGTGGTGGCCACGCTCTCCGAGGACTGCGAGATCGAGATCGCTAACTGCGGGCACCCCTCGCCCATCCATTTCAGAGGCGGGCGACCGTTCGGGGGAGTCATCCCCGAACACCGCACCACGCCGTTAGGTTTGGCTCCCAATCCCACATTCTCGCTGCTTCAGCTCGCTCCCGGTGATCGGCTGCTCTTCTTCACCGACGGCCTCATCGAGTGTCGCGACTCAACGGGAGCTTGGATCGAGCTGGACCGGGCACTTCTCGGGACCCCCGGTTTGGACCCTCTCGAAGATGCGTTGGGTGGGCTCCTGGGCAGGGTGGAGGAACGAGCAGGACCACTCCGAGACGACGTTGCGATGCTCTTGGTGGAGTGTAAACCTGCATAGCGCTTCTGAATCTCATGCTAACGCGAGACTTCGAACCAAACAGTCTTTCCTCGGCTCGTGGACTCGACTCCCCATTCTTGTGCCATGGCCTCAACGATTTGGAGGCCTCGGCCCCGCCCTGCATAGGGCGCAGGCGGCTCCTCCAGCCTGGGAGCTTGCTCCGACGTATCACTCACGGAGACGCGAACAGTTCCATCGCAGCCACTGCGAATACCCACCTCAAAATCTCCTTGGCTGTGTTGGATCGCGTTCGCTGCCAGTTCGGATGCCAGGAGGACAGCTGCATCGGTGCGCGGTGTGGCGCCGAGCGTGCCGCGAATGAACCCCCGGACGAGACGCGCCGAACGCGGATCGTTCGCAAAGAATCGGGTGACCTGCATTAGTCGCCTCGCACACCTTTGAAGCCGAAGACGTCATCTCCGTTCGGAGATTGCTCGGAGCCGCGCTTCAAGCTTGGTTAAGCCCGACGGACTAGAAAGATGATCCCTAAGACCACAAGGATGGCTACGAGAGTACCCAGTCCGACGTACATGTATGAACCAGCCTTTCCGACAACGTCCTGTTTGCTGTGTCTTACCCGGATATGAGATCAAGAAAACACTGTTAACGCTCCGCAAGCTCTGAATGTCTTGGACGGTTTCGACCTGCGGAATATGAGGTAGATCTCTCCTAAGAAGTCGCCTGGCTTCCTTGGGCATTGGGGAGGGGATCGTCATGGTCGTTGTGACGGACACTGTCACCGCAGTCTCTTTGACCGAGTCGGCCAACGGGAAGTCACCATGCCCGTACGACCTTTCCGGTTTCGCGGTCGACGTCAGTGGACGACTGGTAGGGAAGGTGGTGGGACCTCTTCGCGAGGGATCTAGCACCTCGCAACGCGCGTGGATCGTAATCGAAACTGGCTTGATCACCCGCAGACTCAAGATGGTTCCCCAGGACGGGTGCTGGGTGGATGGGACTGACGTTGTTCTTCCATGGAGTAGAGAAATGGTGAGAAGGTCCCCGCGCATCGCTTTTGGGCGAGGCGGACGAATCCCGACCATTTCGGAACAAAGGCTCGATAAGTATTACGGATCAGCCCATTGGACGGATCATTGCCAACCCGACGCGCAGGAAGGACCATGCAACAGACGTCGGCGGAACTCGCGGCCGTGATTCAGACCGGGCGCAGCATCGTGACAGGGGGATTCGTGATTTCTGCCGTGCTCTTCTTCCTTGTGATTCTCCTACTCGTCCTTTTCTACGCGCGCGCTCTCGCAAGCCGAACACGTCATCCCCGAGATGACGTTGACGGAATAAACTTCGACCGGTCCGAAGTGATCGGTCGCTTTCCTCCGCGCCAAGTTAGCGAAACTGATGTGATGGGGGTCGTACACGCCTTGGGCGAGAGTGGCACCGAGATAGGTCACGCCGGTTCTAGGCGACCGAGAACGAAGCTAACCTGAAGACGCCAGTGCCAATGCCTCAGACTGCAAAATCGGGTGAAGTTGCTTAGGGTTTTCGCGGCGCCACGGACGTGAGTTTCGTGCGCGCCATTTTCACTGCCGACAGGCCCACTCAGGCGACGAGGTCACCTGCGGTCAGGTCCGCGAGAGTGCGGTGACTCCGTCCAACCGGGCCAGTTTTTGCGGATTGCGGATTGCGTAGATGCGGGTGATGCGACCGTTCTCAACGGCCAGGCTCACCGCGGTGTTGACCTCACCACCGATGTCGATCCGACCGGCGGGTGACCCGTTGAGCCAGACGGCCCTTGCTTCGAAGCCCACCGACCGGCCTGCGCCGATCAGGAAGGCTGCCACCCGTTCCGCACCCTGGATCGGAGCACGAGCAGCGGCTACCAAGCCACCCCCGTCGGCGACGACGACGACGTCGGGGGCGAGCACGTCGAGAAGGCCTTGCAAGTCGCCCTCTCGAATGGCGGCGAGGAACTGGTCCACGGCCTGCTGCTGCTCCGTAGTGCTGACCGGTATGCGCGGGCGCCGGGCAGCGACGTGGTTTCGAGCCCGGTGGGCGATCTGCCGGACCGCCGCGGGAGACTTGCCGATCGCCTCGGCGATCTCATCGAAGGGAATCTCGAACACCTCGTGGAGAACGAACACGGCTCGCTCGGCCGGACCAAGGGTCTCGAGCACCGTGAGCATCGCGATCGACACGCTCTCGGCGAGCTCGACGTCGGCGCCGACATCGGAGGTCGTCAACAGCGGCTCCGGTAACCACTCGCCGACGTAGTCCTCTCGCCGGCGCGCCAACGACCGCAACCGGTTCAGCGCCTGACGGGTGACGATGCGGACCAGGTAGGCGCGCGGCTCGCGCACCTCCGCATGGTCGACGTCGGCCCACCGCAGCCACGTCTCCTGGACGACGTCCTCGGCGTCGGACGCAGAGCCGAGCATCTCGTAGGCGACGGTGAACAGGAGGCTGCGGTGGCGCGGCGAACGCTTCCTCGCTCATGCCGAGGTCGCGTACCGGGCCGAGGGGTGCGCCAGCGGGAGCTTGCACGCCTTCGAGAACCCCTGGGCCTCGATCCCCATGGCGGTGTTGCTCCTCGTGGTCAGGTTTGCAAACCCGACCGAGGCCGTGAGCTCCACCATGGCGGGTGCGCCGAGCTGCTTCAGCAGCCTGTCGGACAGCTCGTCGGTGACCTGCGGGGGCGTCTCGCTCATCGCCTCGGCGTATTCCATGACGTCACGCTCGAGCGACGTGAACACGAGCGACTCCCGCCACCGGGGCACCTCGCTGGCCTTGGCCTCGTCGAGTCCTTGGTTGTGAGCGTGGAAGTAGCCGAAGTCGAGGCACCACGAGCAGCCGACCAGCGCGGCCACCGCCATGTGGGCGAAGGACTTCAGGTTGGCGTCGAGCTGGTCCCACTTCTGGGCCTTACGACCGAACCCGCTGAAGGTGGCGAGCACCGCCCGGTTGTGCCACATCACCTCGGCCGGCTCGGGGACGTCACCGAGCATCTTGCGGCTGAATCGCTTCAGTGCGTACCCGTACAAGCCGGTGATCTCCGCCTTGGGAATCCGTGGCGTGCTGGACATGGTAGATCCTCCTGTCGATGTGATCGACCTATAGACACCGCCGGCCCTCCGAATGTGACAGAACCGCCGGGATCGGCCGCCGCTATGGAAGTCTGGGGAGGTGCCCGGTCAGACGTCGGATTCGGACGCAGACGCTCAGCCGCGATTCGGCCCGGTGACCACGCGGCTAAGCGAAGGGGTGTGGTGACCGCGCCCGACATCGGCACACCGGGCCCGGCAACCGTTGATGCGGGTGGCGACGGTCGAGGATCCTGGATCCCCACCGGCGCAATGATCGCAACCAGGGTCACGGAGCTGCGCAAGCGTCGAGGACTCATGATCACCCTGATCGCATTGACGATCGGGCTCCCGACACTCTTCCTCGTCATCAGGCTGTTGCTGCACGCCTTCGTGCCACAGTCGCACGGGCCGGCGGGTGGGTTCGAGGTGTTCAGCTCCCTCGTCGCCGGCGTGCTCTACATCTTCGGCTTCATCGCCGCCATGACCTTGGGAGCCACCGCAGGTTCCTCCGACCTCGCCGACGGGATGTTCACCCAACAGGTGGTGACCGGGCGCTCGAGAGTGGCGCTGTACCTGGCCCGCATCCCGGCCGGCTTGGCCATCATCATCCCCATGGTGGCCGTCGCATTCACCATCATCTGCGCGGTCTGCGTCTTCTCGGCGCCGTCCCGTTTCGACTTCCAGGGCACCACCGTGCCCCTCGGCCTGTCCGTCCACGGATACGAAACCTGGACCGCCGATCATCCGAATCTGATCATCTGCGACTTCCCCTACAACGGGCCATGCCCGGCGAACGAACCAGAGCCGAACACCCCGTTGTCCAGGGCGCTGGCCGAGCGACAGGCCGAGCAGAACTACCCGACCTACGCCGTGACCTTCAACTCGCCGTCCTATGGCGTGATGATCAGAGCGGGACTGTGGCTCGAGCTCGAGGTGATCATCGCCTACGTCTTCGGCCTCGGGTTCGCCTCGCTCCTGGGACAGCGAATGGTTCCGATCATCCTGATGATCGTGTACGGGATCATCTTCCGACCGTTCCTCTTGTCGACGAAGGGCCTCCACCTGATCAACCTTCAGCGACCATTGGTCATCGAACTGGCTGTGGCCCATTTCGAACCGGCCGGGATCGGTATCAACTACGACATCGTCAACGGACCCGGTGGGCTTCGAGACTCGTCGTACCTGGTGCCGGAGTCGACTGCCATCGCGATCGCAGTGATCGCGGCCTGGCTGGTGGTGTGGACGTTCTTGGGCGCGTGGAGAATGGCGACCAGGGACGTTTGAGAAACGCCCGGCTCCGATCCGCTCGGTATTCGGCAGATCAGACGGTTACCACGGAAGTCTCGGATTGCGCGCTCAGAGAGGTTAGCTCTGGACTCAGGGTGATACAGCTTGACACTGGCGCCAGGTCTTGAAGAATCAGGAGTGGGCATTACTCCCTGGACCGTGCCGCGAACGGTCACAGGGCTGCCAATTGGAGTCGGGGATGCGGAACAGGGGGGGAGATCGGACCGCCGTCAGCTCCTTGGGGCACGGGCGCGTATCTCTCGAACCCTGGCAGGAATAGTCCTGATCGCCGGTCTGATCACGGCGTGGACGTTGACAGCGCCCACGAAGGCGAGCGCCACCGCCGGGTTCTCCGGCTCAAACCTTTTGACTTCGGTTTCCTGCACATCGATGTCCACCTGCATCGCCCTGGGCGCGGGCGGACGGGGTGGTCCTATAACGGCTCGGGCTGGTCATCAGCCACGCCGGTCGACTCCTCTGGGACCTTGAGTTCGGTCTCGTGCATCAGCCCTTCGTTCTGCGTGGCCGTCGACTACGCGGGCCAAGCGGTGACATTTGACGGGACCACCTGGTCAGCTCCAAAGCTCGTCGACCCCTCACGTTTCCTCAGTTCGATCTCGTGTGCAACAAGCACGTTCTGTGTGGCCGTCGACTTCGCGGGCCGAGCGGTCACGTTTGACGGCACAAACTGGTCAGCGCCAGCGCTCGTCGATGCCTCGGGTCTGCTCAGTTCCGTGTCGTGCGCCACAAGCACGTTCTGTGAGGCCGTCGACTACGCCGGCCAAGCGGTGACATTTGACGGGAACACCTGGTCCCCCCCGCAAGCGATGGACCCGTTGGGCATCCTCTTCTCTTCGATCTCCTGCTCACCGAGCGGCTTTTGTGTCGCCGTGAACTCCTACGGAGACGGAATCATTTACAACGGGTCTGCGTGGACCACGTTGACCAATATCGATCCCCTCGGTGGGTTGATCGATGTTGCGTGTTCTGCGGCCTCTTGTACCGCGGTGGACCACTTCGGCAACTACTTGACCTACAACGGCGCTACATGGTCGGCACCGACGCTGATCGACCTCCTGGGCAATCTGAACGCGGTCTCGTGCTTCTCCGGTTCGCCCTGTGTGGCCGTCGACAGTGACGGGAACGCGTTTGTCTTTAACGCTGTCCCGGCGGCTGCGACAGCACCGCCACCGACTCCCACACCAACGCCCCCTTCCCCGCCGCAGGTCACTTCGGCGCCGCCCACCGGACCTTCGACTCCCGTCTCGTCCCCAGTGCAACCCACCCAGACGTCGACCACACCGACGTCGGCACCGGTGGGGTCGTCCCCCGTCTCCTCTCCCTCGGGGGGTGCGCCCACGTCCGGCCAGGTCGTGTCCGGCACCACGAACCTAGGGGCGACCGCGGTCACATCGCCGATCCCACCAACCCAGACGTCGACCACACCAACATCGGCACCGGTGGCGTCGGCTCCGATTTCTTCTCCATCAGTACCTGCTCCTGTCGCTTCCCCGTCCGCTCCTGTCGCTTCCCCGTCCGCTCCTGTCGCTTCCCCGTCCGCTCCTGTCGCTTCCCCTTCTGAGAGTGCACCGACGGCGGCCCCGGCGTCTCCCGTAACCACCGCCCCGAGCTCGACGGCCCTTGCATCTCGGTCGATTGTCGCGACTAAAAAGACGGTGGCGGGCAAGCACAGTCGACGAGCCCACGGTCTCCGAGCCACATCGGCACCGGCTGTGGCCGCCACCGGTCAGACTTCGACTCTCCAATCCGCGGGTGGGATCGCCGAGACCGCAGGGGTCGGACAACTGAACGCCCTGGCACCGAGTACGACCGTTCCCGCCAGCGTGACGCCGTTGGTGCCGAGTACGGGGAACGACGCGCTACCGAGCACCGCACCCGCAACAGAATCGGGGGGCAGCACATCGCAATCCGCCTCCGGTCCGCTGGTGTCGGTGACCAACGCTTCGAGCTCGAACATCGCGCTCCCGGTCACGCTGATCGGAATCCTCCTCATTTTTGTCATGATCGCCCTCGCGCTGTTCCTCAATCCCGGAGGCGCCGCTCCGCCGGCCGCCGACCGTCGAACCTTCTGGTACTCCCGCTTTGCGTCGTCCGACCACCGCTGGCTCGCCGCGTCCTCGCGGTGGGTCGGCAAAACGCATCGTCTGGCGGTGACCGGATGGCGGCGCGGTGCGGCGACCGCCACGTGGCTGCTGGGACGGTAACGATCGGACTGGTCGTGTCGGCCCAGGCTCAACAGTCGCAAGCCCTGCACGACACCCGGGAAACCCGCTGTCCTAGAGGCCCGAGATGCTCCCGTGGGCGGGGTCGGCAGAGTCGTTGAGGTACGCGACGCCGTAGACCGTCTCGATCGACCGCAAGATGCCGGCGTCATCGACCGGCGTGGTGTTCGGTGGGCTTCCCGAGAGCGCTTGGCTGATCACGATCGCTGCGATGTGTCCACCGTCTCCACCGGCGATGCCCGCCGTATCGGAGTCCTGGCCTTCGTCCCACGAGAGAATGATGGCGCCGCCCTGGCGATACCAGCGGGAGGCCTGGATCGTCGGGATCTCCTGTGACAACCACGTGTCTCCGGCACTGAGTGGCCCGTCGTGCATGTCGTCGATCATGTTCGGCGTCACCCACACGAACGCCGGTGGGTCCAAACTGTTCAGGTCGGCGGCCATACTCGTCAGAGGTTTCACATGGGTGCTGAGCTCTCCCGCCAAGCTGGGGAAGTACACAAACGGGTTGTGGTGCTGCACGTAGAAGTCGTCGCCGTATCCGTCGTCACCTCCGGCGTCACCCCCCGCGTAGCCCGCTACCGGCATGCTCTCCATGTAGCCCGCCCAGCTGATCTTGGCCTGGTCGAGAAGGTTGGGAAGGCTCGTCTCACCTTGGCACCCGGGGCCCGCAGAGCAGTCACCGCTCACGCCCCAGGTCGAACCGGACAACAACTCGAGGTAGTTGGGGAGGCTGGGGTGGCCGACGGCGAAGTCCTGTTGGAGTAGGAGGTAGTGGTTCGCCAGCGTTCCGTTCAGGAATGGGAGTGAACTATTGCCGATCACGCTGCCGTACGTCTCGTTCTCCATCATGATCACCATCACGTGAGGCTTGACCACCGGAGTGGGCCCCGGAGCTGGAGGGCGGCTGTGGGGCGCGCTGACTCGGTGCGGTGCGACCACCCGCGTCGGGGGAATGGTTCGGGGAGGAGTCGAGGTCGGCGGGGGTGGTGCCGAGCTCGCCGTGGTTGGGGGCGCTCCCACGCTGGACGGAGGTGACGTCGGTGCCACAGGAGCCGGCTTCGAGAGCGGAGCATCGAGGCTGCCGACAGTTCGCCTCGTTTCACCATTCGACCTGGCCACGTACAACGACCCCAGGACGACGGCGAGTAGGAGGAGCACAGAGACTCCGAGAGGCGTAGGCCTGGGGCGCGAGCGACGCGCATGACGCGGTCCGACCGCGAGGTGGGAAGGTTTCCGGCGGGGAGCGCGGCGTTGCCGGGCATGCCGACCCCTCGTGCCCTTCATCCCGCTCACCATCGCACGTAGGGCCGCACCGGCCAAACCCCAAGGTCCAAGGCCATTTTGACCGCGCCCTGTCATTCGGTTCCAAAAGATGAACGATGACTATCGACACACTGGCAACGAATGCACCGTTGAACTACGGGTACCGAACCTGAGAGATGATGCGGTGTGACCGATGGAGGAGAGGTCGACGTAGGGCGGGCACCGATCTGTCCTTACTGTGGCGTGACGGCACTGCCGGCAGACACGGCCAATGTCGTCGATTCGGCATTCGTCTGCGACAACGCAGAGTGCGAAGCGTTCGGGGAAATCGTGGCGTCATAGACAGTGATCCGACTCAGGGAGAACGTGGTCCTTCAGGTAGGTTGCATGCATGATCCTTGAACATGCCTGCCTCGATGTCGTCCACGGTGAAGAACACCATTTCGAGGAGGCGTTCGCACAGGCGCAGGGCATCATTGCCTCAATGCCGGGATTCGGGTCCCTGCGTCTCGAGCGATGCTTGGAGATCCCGTCTCGATACCTGCTCTTGGTGGAATGGGAAAAGCTTGCGGACCACACCGAGGGCTTTCGGGGATCGACGGAATACCAGGAATGGCGTCGTCTCTTGCACCACTTCTACGACCCGTTCCCGACGGTCGAGCACTACGAGCCACTCGTCCATCTCTGAGGCGTCAGGCAGGCTCCATGCCGTGTCGCCGCATGAGAGCCAGCTCGGCGTCTCGGTCCGGCGGCTGGGGCGCGGCCCACAGCTGCTCCAGGTCAGCGAAGTACCCGTCCAAGGCGGGAGCGTGGATGACCAACAGTCGAGCCGGCTCCTCGCCGGTGTTCCCGAAGGTGTGTGTCTCGCCCGCCGGCACCAGCACGAAGGTTCCGTTCGTCCCTGGGAACACGTCGTCGGCGACGCGAAACTCGACGGTCCCTTCCAAGACGAAGTACGCCTCTTCGTTCCCGATGTGACGATGAGCCGGTGGCATCCTCCCCCCCGGCGGCAACGTCCTTTCCATCAACGAGAGACGACCCTGCGTGCTGGCGGCGGTCGCTTTGAACCACATCTCGCTCCCCCGCGCCTCTCTTCGCAAGCCCTCACCGCTCTCCCAACGGAGCACGACTCACCTCCACAGCTCAGGTACACGGGCCACAGTGCACGATCCACGATGCAGGTCGGGAGCGGCTTCTCGGGTTCGGGTGGGGTCTCCGGTTCAGGGGGAAAGGGTCTCCGCTGCTGACTTCAGCCGCTCGAGAGTCTTTTCCATGGTGCCCTGGTTGTGCGCGGCACGATCCGCGACGCCGCTCACCGGCTTGCCCAGAGTCTTGGCGATGGCGCCGCGTCGGTCGGTCCAGGTCTCGGTCACTCGGCAACCGGTCGCGGTCGTCTCGAATGCATAGTGCCATTCGGCGACCTTGAAGCCCGCTGCGCTGATGCGAAAGGCAAGCACTCGACCGGGCTCGGCCTCGATGATCGTTCCCATCGTGTTCCACTTCTTCTTGCCGTTGCTGTTCACGCCGCGAAATGAGGCCCCGACCGTCGGGCCCGTGGCTCCGCCCAACCATGTCGCTCCATCGTTCTCGGGCGACCACTCCCCCATGCGGGTCAGGTCCGACACCATCGCCCACACCTTGTCCGATGGAGCGTTGATGTCCTGGGTCACACTCACTTGGTCTGCCATGAGTCGCAGGGTAGCGCGGACGCGCGTGCCGTGCGCCGAGCACCGGGAGTCCGAGACGCGCCTCGAACGTCGACCCCGATCGCGGGCGGAACAGCCGATACGGTGGGGCGACATCACCGCGCCGCGATCCTCCTGCCTCACGGTGCACCAGAACATAAGGACGTTGTCATGATCTTCATCGTGGCCAAATTCAAAGTTCGTGCCGAGTACCGCGACACGTGGCTCGAGCGCGTCAGCGCATTCACCGAGGCCACCCGGGCGGAGCCCGGGAACCTCTGGTTCGAGTGGTCGCGCACGGCAGACGACCCCGATGAGTTCGTATTGGTCGAGGCCTTCCGCGACGGTGAGGCAGGCGCAGCGCATGTCAAGACCGCGCATTTCACGACTGCCCAGAAGCAGCTGCCGCCGATGCTGGCCAAGACGCCCGATGTGGTCAACGTCGAGATCCCGGGGACCGAGTGGTCCGAGCTAGCCGAGATGGCCGTGCCCGACGAACGCCGCTGAACCCAGGCGTTGGCCTCCGTGCCATCGACCTCAGCGGAGGGCAGCCCCGGTCACATGGCCTCTTCTCTGGTCACATCCAGATTGCGGAACGCCGGGGGGGCGTCACAGAGCTTGGCCAGACTCGATGCAAACTCCCCCGTCTCCGGTCTCTTCGAGTTCTCCTGAGCCTTCTCGAAGCTTGGGAACTCCACGATCTGCACGTACGTGTTGGGCCGGTCTCGGTCCTTGGTACGCACCGACCGGGTGGCGGTCCGCCAGTCCTTGGACTGTGCGAGCCATTGATCGAGGAGGGCGTCGAAGTCGTCGATGCGGCTGGTCTGAAATTCGATGATCTGGATGAATGCCACCTGTGACCTCCCACTCTTCGGTCCGGAAAACCCCGAGTCTATGAGGACGCGCTGCGGACGTCACGGGGCGAAGTGGAGCGAGACGCGATCCGGGCAGCCCTACCCCGGGAGAGACATGAGGCGTAGGATTTCGACGTGGACCCGGCCGAAACGCTGCGTCAAGCACTGAGAAAACAGCAGCACGCGCGCCGGGAGTACCAAGAGGCGAAGAGCAAGAAGCTGCCGCCCGACGAATCGCCCGAGCAGTGGGCCCAGCGCGTGCAGGATCTCCGAGAAGCTGCCGAGACGGCCGAGGCCGAGATGAACCAGCTGCGTCCGGTGCCATCGAAGGTGGATAGCCCTCGAGACGAGGCGTACCAACCGCCCATGGGGCCCGACCTCTCCAATTGAGCGGCCCATTGAACGGCCTCACGGCGTGGCCCTTCGGCCTCGCGCCTCGGGGGACACGGACTTAGACTTCGCCTGTGCACCTTCGCGACCTCGGGGCCCTGTGCCTCGCGGCCGCGATGATCGCCGCCGCCGTGCTCGTGCCCCAGGCATGGGCGACATTCGCCCTCTCGGGCGGTGCGGGGCTGTGTCTCGGACTGGCGGGATGGGGTGTGTGGCGATCCCGGCGCGACCGCGGGTGATCCCTGGGGCGCGACACCCGTTGAGTTCAGCGGCCCATGCGGCCTTCCGGGCTGATGATGGCCTGCACCGGGTGAATGGCCGGCTTGCCGTCGAGTCCGGCGCCTTGCATCGCCGGGCCGATCACCTCTCCAAAGGCCGCGAACGATGCCTCGTCCTCCCACACGTCCACGACGGTGAACCCGTCGGCGAAGCGGTAGCACACGTGGGAGATTCGCTTGGGTTGATTGACGATGGCACCCCCCAGCGCAATGATCTGCTCGTACTTCTCCACCGAGTCGTTGGGGAACTCGAACACCGCCGCGATGGGCATCGCTGTCTCCTTCGTCAATACTCGAGGTTTCTTGAGGTTCCGCGACGTTTCGACGCCGCTCCCGCCGCCGGTTCACCGGTGCCCGAGAATCGGAAGCCGAATCGACGGTGGCGCTCAGGGCCCGAGGGCCCAGCCGACGCACGATATGCTCGGCTCGGCGCCACGGACGTCGAGATCGGTCGTCCTCGCTGACGGGGAGCGTCACCATGCGTTTGTTGTCGAGACTGCTCATCGGCCTCTTTCTCGTGGCAGCAGGTCTCGGCTTCCAGTCGATCCCTCGTGCCGGGGCATCGTCGTGGTGGAGTCCCCCGCTCGGAAACCAGCCCTGGCAATGGGAGCTCAGCCACCCGTTGAGGCTGACCAACGCGCGGGACATGGGCGCCAACGACAAGCTCCCCAACGCCAGGCATGCACCGAGTCCCGTCATCTTCGACATCGACGGCATCATCAACCCGCGGTCGACAGTGTCCGCATTGCACGCACAGGGCAAGCATGTCGTCTGTTACGTCGAGGTGGGGGCGGCCGGGAACTACTACTCCACCGCCCAAGAGGGGACGGCGACGTCGTACTACCAGCAGCTCCATGCCGCCGGAGTGTTCGGAGACAAGGTACCCGGCTACCCCGAGTACTACCTGAACATCCAGTCTCCGGCCACGGTCTCGATCATCGAGTCGATGATCGACAAGCAGTGCGCGGCCAAGGGATTCGACGCGGTGGAGACCGACATCGACGAGGAATACACCGCCGTCAGTGGCTTCCCGCTGACCAAGGCCGTCGAGGAGACCTACATGACGACGTTGGCCAACGACATGCACGGCCTCGGGCTGGCCTGGTGGATCAAGAACCCTGACGACACCGGTGACAGTTACGCGACCGACATGTACCCGCTGGCCGACGCCGTGTTGACCGAGCAGTGCAACCAATTCTCCACCTGCGGATCACTGTCCGCCTATGTCGGGCACAAGGCCGTCTTCAATGCGGAATACCGTGCCACTCCGGCGTCGTTCTGTCCCAAAGACGACGCCCGTGGGTTCAACGGCGCCAAGTTCAACCTCAGCCTCACCGGTGTCCGCAAGCCGTGTCGGTAGGACCGATGGACAAGGACCGCGGTCGCTGACGTGACCTCGCCGTAGCCTGGGCCGGTGGGTACGTGGGACGAGTTGAAGGTCGAACTGACACGACTCGAAGACGACGCGTCGCAGCCGCTTCGGGGCTATCCCAATCCGAGGGGCGACGACGAAAGAGCACCTCCGTTTCAGATCGAGCTGGCCCCGTGGGCGGTCGATGTCGCCGCTGGGCTCCACCGCCGCTTCGGCCCGGACGTGGACCTCACGGTGGGCTACCTCCACTTTCCCGATCGCCAATGGCTCGATCATTCCGGACAGCCTCGCCGCGCCCGTCCCGAGGGCCGTGCCCCGCTCCTCGACCCCGACGAGATCTCGGTCTCACTGGACGATGAGCTCCAGGCCCGGTCCGGGTACGACTTCCGATCCGGGCTCGTCGTGCGGAACCTCGGTGCCGACGATGTCGTGGTTCGGACGAACGGGCAGGTGACCGCAGCGGTGATCGACCCGAGCACCGACGAGATCGTCGGCGGCTTTGCCGGGGCGCAGAGGCTTCCGCTCTACCTCTTCCGGATCGTGCCCGGTGGAAGCGAGACGATCCCGCTGCTCGGTGGCACGGCGTCGACGGTGCCTCGACTCGGGTACGCGGTCCCGCCCGGGGACTGGGCCATCGAGGCGACGCTTCCCCTGGCGGGCGATGGGCCCCGCCGGACGCCGCCGCTCGCCATCACCGTCGTCAGCTGACCGCGAGCTGAGTATCAGGCTGACGGTTCGAAACCCCCCGGCGCCACTGTCCGGGCCAGGATCCCGAGCGAGGCCCGGAGCGCGCCTTCGGGGATGACGGGAAAGATCCCTGCGTCCTTGATGGCCGGGTCGACCGACGACCAGTCGTAGTAGGACGTGACCAGGGTGCCGCCGTCGATGGGCGCCAGCTGGTAGCCGTAGACATGGCCCAGCGCGGGGCGCACCACACCGAGGATCGTCCACGCGATCTCGCGGTCAGGAACAAGCGCGGTGATCGTGACGGTCACGTCGTAGCGGCCCATCGGGTAGTCGTTGAGCGACTCACGATCCATATGCACGACGAAGCTGTCGCCGACGGTGGTCACCGGCTCGCCCGAGGCCTCCATGAGCATCCCCGAGCTGTCGATGGCCACGTGACCCTGGGGGTCGCACAAGACCTCGAAGATGCGGGCCGGCTCGGCCGCGATCGGCCGCTGCACCTCCAACCGTTCGATCGCCATTCAGACATCCTGGCACGAACCCACCCTCCAACAAACACACAAACCCGGGGATGTTCCGGGCGAACGCCCCTCGACCGCACGGTCGTGATAAGACGGGCTCGTTCCCCGAGCGAGGTGTGGGCCATGTTCATCATCTTCGGGATCAAGCGAATGGTGCACCGGCTGGCCACGGTGTTCGCCATGTGCGGCCGGTGTGGCGCGCCCGCCGCACAGGTCGTGGCACGTCGGAGCACGTGGTTCTCGCTCTTCTTCATCCCCGTCATCCCCCTCGGGAGCAAGTACTTCTCCACCTGCACGTTGTGCGGGGTGGCGACGGCGCTCCACAAGGAGCAGGCCTTGCATCTCGTCACACTGGCGGGACAAACCGCTAACCAGCCTCCTCACCCTGCACCTCCCCCACCGGGCGCCATCCCTGCCCCGCCGACGTCGGCCCCTCCGCTCAGCCCTTGAGTAGAACGATGTCCTCGGCCGGCGATCCCCCCGTCAAGCACCTCTGGCCCCATGACGCTGCATCCAAGATGTAGGCATCGTCGCCGTGGTCCACATACGGAGCCGGTGCAACGCCGCCCTCGCTCACGACAAGGTCACAGCCGCGTCACCGTCGTCGTGATCAGGAAAGACGACGCCGGTACCGAATCTCGTCGACGGTGAGATTCCAGATCTCGACTGTGCGGCGATACCCGTCGGGCATCCAGCCGTCGGCGTCGTAGAAGCGTTGGGCACGGTCGTTTCCGACCAAGACCCACAGCACGGCGTGGGTGAAGCCACGTCGGCCCAGTGTGTCCCGGGCTTCGACCATCAAACGTCGTCCTACGCCGTGCCCCCATGCGTCGGGATCGACGTAGAGGGCGAGCACCTCTCCCCTTTCGGACGCGTCCGCATCACGGCTCGGGCCCGTGGTGGCGAACCCACGCACCACCCCGTCCTCGAGAGCCACGATGGTGGACGGCTCGGCCGGGTTGGTCGAATCGAAGCGGTAGTGACGCATGCGATCCTCGGGACGAAGTCCGTCGAGGTAGTCGTCGTCCAGGAGTCCTCGGTACCCCACCTGCCAGGAGCGGGCGTGCACGCCCGCTACCGCGGCGGCGTCCTCATGCAGGGCCGGCCGCACCTCCAACACCTCCCCATCCTCCCAGGCCCCCGAGTGCGACCCCGTGCCGAGCCCCGAGCACGGACCTGACCAATAGCCACCGGGCGCGGCCTCGAGAACGCGGCCGGTAGGCGTTAGGCTGGAGGCAGGCCGTCACCACGGGGAGATGGCGGCTTCTCGGGGGAGATGCTTCATGCGTAGGGGGGCGATCGGGGTGGCGCTGGTGGTGCTCGCCCTGTCCACGGTCACGGGGTGCTCACTGCCTGTCGGCTCCGCCAACGCGCTGGGCTTCTTCGTGTCCTCGCAGAACCCGGATGACGTCGACGCCCTGGCCAACCAGCTCCGGGTGCCGGTGGAGGGGATCTCCGGCTACACCAGTCAGTCGTCGTGGGGTGCCATCGGCACCTACCAGCCGCCCGCCACGGGGCTGCGCCTCTACCTCTCCGTGGCCATGTCCCCGAGCAACTCGAGCCCGGCCCAGACGCCCGGCAACCTCGGCGTGTACCAACAGCTGGGTCAGAACCTCGTCGCCGGTGGCCAGCCCTACGCCATCCTGCGCATCGGATGGGAGTGGTCCACGACGTACTTCTCGTGGGGGGTGCAGAACACCACGCCTGCCCAGTACGTGACCGCTTTCGACGACATCGTCACGACCATGCGCAGCGTCCCGGGTCAGCACTTCTACTTCGACTGGTGTGCCGCCGCCGACACCACCCCCAGCAACGGCTCCTACGCGGCGTCGTACCCCGGCGACCAGTTCGTCGACTATATCGGCACCGACCAGTACGACAACCCCGGGTCGAGCTGGACCGACACGCTCAATACCGTGGGCGGGCTGGCCTACACGGTCGACTTCGCCAAGGCGCACGGGAAGTTCGCCAGTGTCCCGGAATGGGGCCTCAACGGTGCCGACGACGCCGCCTTCATCAACGACATGTGGGGCTTCATCACCAATACAGCCAACGACATCGGCTACAGCTCGTACTTCTCGTATGACGGAGTCATCAACTCCGACATCACCCAGTTCCCCAACTCCGAGGCCGCCTTCAGCCACGACTTCCTCTAGGGCTGCTGACCGAGGGTCGACGTTGAGCATCCACCCCGCGACGGGGCCGGGATGGACGGTGTGGTTCCCGTGGAGGCTTGGCGCGCGCGTCGCTCCGGCGCCGACTGGGCGCCGTCGAGAGTGTGACCGACAAGGTGACGCCGACCCTTTCCACGAGCCCGACTGCTAGCCGGGCGGGTGAGGGACTTGCTCGGTCGCACTTCAGACTGAGGCTGCTGGGAAGGGGAAGGGAGACTCGCACTACGACGGGCTCGCACATCCCCCCTCTCATCGCTTATCGTTCGAGGTTCGGACGCAATTTCGTAGGTTTGTCTCGCCTGCGGGGGGTCCAGGGGGAGGGTGGCGGGGTGACTCCGATCAAGGGGGGAGCGCGTCTGGCGCGCGTGCTGGGTCCGGTAGCTGCAATAGCGCTCACACTGACCGCGTGTGGGAGCAGCGGGAAGGCCTCGACGGCGTCGACGATCAGCAACGGCCAGGTGAACATCCAGCTGCCCGGCGGCTCAGGTGGTTCCGGAGGCTCGGGGACCACGGTGCCTCTCGCCAAGCAGAGCTCGCTCACGCAATTCTTCACGGCGATCTCGTCATTCCAGTCATGCCTGCACGGCCTCGGCGTGACGTTCGTGGGGGCACCCGATCCGAGCAACCCCAACTCACCCGCCAACGATCCGACCTACATCAAGAACCTGACGACCTGCGCGGCCCAGAGCAACATCCTCCAGGCCCTCAAGAACGCCCAGACCGCCCAGGACAACCTCACGACGGCGCAGATCGCCATCGAGAACAAGGCCTATTTGAAGTGGCGCACGTGCATGATCGGGCGCGGCTGGAGCATCCCGCAACCGGTGCCCGACTCGAAGGGCCGGCTGTTCTCGTTCGGAGGTGCCACCACCGGAGCGAACTTCGTCCCTCCGCCGGGCCAGAGTCTCCTGTCGAGCCATGACCTCGAGGGCTGTGCGTCTGTGGCGGAGAAGGCGGTCCCCGGCTCGGCGTCGCTCGGTTGATGGACGGCCGGTCACGGCTCGCCGCGCTGAAGTCCTTCGCGACACAGCGCAAGGTCCTCCTCAGCGTGGCGGCGTTGGTTCTGGTGGGCGCGGGCGCAGGCATTGGCCTGGGCCAGACCGGGGGTGCGAGCTCCTCGACCAACAAGGACCTCGTCATCCTGGCCAACGTGCAGCGCCGCACGTTGCAGGACACCATCACTCTCACCGGGACGCTGGCCCGGAAGGAGATCACCAGGGTGACGCCGGTCGCTGAGGGGCGCGTCAGCTCCATCTACACCACCACCGGCGCCACCGCTCAGGCCGGCGACAAGCTCTTCGCCCTCGATGGCCGCGACGCCATCGCCGAGCCCGGCACCGTGAGTTTCTTCAGGCCCCTGGGCCCCGGCGACCGAGGCGACGACGTGCTGCAGCTGAAGAAGATCCTTGCCGCCGCCGGCGACAACCCGGGAACCATGGACACCGAGTTCACCCAGCAGACCCAGAACGCGCTGGGCAAGTGGCAGGAGCAGCACCAGTACCCCAGCGGCAAGACGGCGGGCCCGGAGTCGGTGACGGTGGCCCTCACCCAGGGGTCGGGCTACAAGCTTGGCGACCAGAGCGCGGCCGGGCTGATCATCGGCCCTCCCCCGGCCCAGACGTCCGCCGCCATCACCGGGACGGGGCCGCGGGCCACCCTGATGTCGGTACGCCCCCACATCACTACGCCGGACCTCACGATCCAGTCCGTCGGCGCCGTCGTGCCCGAGGGCACGCCCGCTTCCTTCGTGATCACGGCGTCGGCCGCGCCCGGCGCCGACCTCACGGTCAACCTCGATTCTGGGGGGACAGCCGACAGCAATGACATCGTCACGCCTCCGACGTCGGTCGTCCTGCCCGCCGCCAGCACCTCGGTCACAGTGTCGGTGCCGACTCGGTTGGACAACGTGGTGAAGCCGAGCAAGACCCTGACCATGACGATCACCTCGGGCTCGGGGTACAACGTCGACTCACCCAACTCTGCCGAGGCCACGATCACCAACACCAACGTGCCCAAGCTGACGATCACCGGTGGCGCCACGGTGTCCCCCGGTGGCCAGGTCTCGCTCACGGTCACAGCCGACCAGGCCCCCCTGCAGGACACGCCGGTGACCCTGGCCTTCTCCGGTGACGCTGCCGCCGGCACCGACTACCAGACCATCAACCCCGTGGTGACGCTGAGCAGTGGCACCACGTCGACCGGCCTCACCATCACCACACTCGTCAACCCGGCCATCCAGCCGGACCGCCACCTCGTGGTGTCGATCAGCCCGGCGCCGGGGTCCTACTCGGTGGGCTCGCCCGGCGTCACCTCAATCACCATCAAGGGCGCCACCGGGAGCGCCGCTCTCCCCGTCGTCACCCTGCGATCAGCCGCGTCCACGCTCACCAAGGGCCAGCCCTTCACGGTCACGGTGGGACTGAGCCAGGCCGACAGCTCGCCCCTCACGATCGCCCTCACCTACGGCGGCACCGCCGTGGCGGGCACCGACTACACCGTGCCGGGGGGGAGCATCGTGGTGCCGCCTGGGCAGACGAGCGCGCAGGTAACGATTCCGACAATTACCGATAACAGCGTCGAGGCGGACCGGGTCCTCAACGTGTCGCTCGGTTCGAGTCCCGGCTACCAGACCGGCTCGCCGGCGACCGTGTCGGTCACCATCACGTCGTCGGTGCTCCCGACGCTGAACATCACTGTCAAGACCCCGACGGTGGCCCAGGGGGGATCGGCCGTCTTCGTCATCACCGCCGACCAGGCGCCGGTGAAGGACACCTCGATCAGCTACTCCGCCGTCGGCACGGCCCAGCCCGGCCAGGACTTCGAGCCCCTGGTGGGGACGGCGTTGCTGAAGGCGGGCCAGACGTCGGTCACGGTGGTCCTGCAATCGATCGAGAAGGACGTCGTGTTCGAGCCGACGGACATGATCGTCGCGGCGTGGCCGATCCGCGTCGGGCAGATCTACGTGAAGGCGGGCGACACGGTGGCACCGGGCTCGCCCATCCTGTCGCTCACCCAGCCCTCGTTCACCGTCACGCTGCAGGCATCGGCCTCGGACCGGACCAAGCTCCAGTTGGGCCAGCACTGCACGGTGCAGCTCGTGGGCGGGACCAACCAGGTCTCGGGCTCGATCTCCGAGCTCGACGCCGACCAGACCCTGATCAGCTCGGGCGCGGGGAACACCGGCGCCGGGGGCGGGGCGGCGGCGGGCGCATCCCAACAGCAGGTGTACGAGGGCCAGATCCAAGTGCCCGATCTGGGAGCGGCCGACGGCGCGGCCGTGACCATCGATGTCATCGACAAGCAGGAGACCAATGTCCTGACGGTGCCCATCGCGGCGGTGAAGCAGAACGGGGTGGGACAGGACGTGGTCCGGGTAATCGACGTCGCCCAAGGCGCGAAGGTCACCGAGGTCCCGGTGAGCACGGGCCTGACCGAAGGGTCGTACGTCGAGATCACCAAAGGCCTGACCGGGAACGAGAAGGTCATCGTGGACGTCAACCAGAGCCAGTGACCGGTCCGCTGTCCGCCGAGACCCCGACGCTGGAGGTCCCCCGCGCCCGGCAGCCGCTCCTCGAGCTCGACCACGTGTCGCGGGTCTACGGCGAGCAGGTCCAGGTGTTCGCATTGCGAGACGTCTCGCTGCACATCTTTCCGGGCGACTTCATGTCCATCGTGGGACCGTCGGGATCGGGCAAGTCGACGATGCTGGGTCTGCTCGGCGTGCTCGACCTGCCGACCACGGGAACCATCCGGATCGCGGGGCAGGACGTGAGCACCCTCGACGACGCCACCCGCTCGCGGCTGCGGGGCGATTCGATCGGCTTCGTCTTTCAGCAGTTCCACCTCATCCCGCACCTCACCGCGCTCGGAAATGTGGAGACGGCTCTGCTCTATCGGGACCTGCGGCCCCGCGATCGGCGTGAGAAGGCGTACGCCGCCCTTGAACAGCTCGGCCTCGGGCCGCGCGCCGATCACCGGCCGGTGCAGATGTCGGGGGGCGAGCAGCAGCGCGTGGCCCTCGCACGGGCCATCGTGACCGACCCGCTCATGATCCTGGCCGACGAGCCCACGGGCGCGCTCGACTCGGCCAACGCCGCGCACGTGCTCGAGATCTTCGAGGGGCTCGAGTCTCCCGAGCGCGCCGTCGTCATGGTGACCCACGACCCGGCCGTGGCCGGGCGGGCCCGCCGGCGGGTTTCCATGCGTGACGGCGCCATCGTGGCGGATGAGGCCACCGTGGGCGTGACGGCGTGAGCAGCGCCCGTGACCTCCTCGGCGTGGCCTGGACCGGGCTGACGGCCCGCAAGGTGCGGACCTTGCTCATCATGCTCGGACCCATCATCGGGGTGGCCGCCATGGTGGGCGCCGTCGGGTTGACGGAGAGCGCCAAGGGAGCCCTCAAGCAACAGCTTGCACAGCTCGGCACCAACCTGATCATCGCCCAGGCGGGCGGGACGTTCGGGTCGCAGAACCCCACCTTCCCCGGAGACGCCGTGCAGCGGGTGCACGCCATCCCGACGGTGCTGGACGCGGCCGCCACCACAAACCTTTCTGGCGTCATCGCCACCCCGACGCAAGGGGGCAGTACCTATTATCAGGCGTTCCCCGTCCCGGTGCGCGCCGCGGATCTCAACCTCCCCTCGGTGCTCAAGGTGCCGCTGCTGGACGGGCGATGGCTGGACCGGGCCGACAACGACCAGCACCTGCTCTCGGTCGTCATCGGTTCGGGCCTCGCCACGAAGTACGCGTACCTCCCGGGCGAGACCCGCACGATCCGGCTCAACAGCACCAACTTCGGCGTGGTGGGCGAGCTCGGGCCCGTCGCGCTCGACCCGCAGCTCGACAATGCCGCCTTCGTGACGCAGTGGGCGGCGAAGAACGTGTTCGGCACCGACGGCAAGCCCAACCAGCTCTACGTCCGGGCCGACCCCGGCACCACCCAGGAGACGGCCGACGCCA
The DNA here is from genome assembly GCA_963846125.1 of uncultured Acidimicrobiales bacterium. Lineage (GTDB taxonomy): Bacteria > Actinomycetota > Acidimicrobiia > Acidimicrobiales > UBA8190 > Chersky-840. Next base: position 1,848,239 of record CAWJUR010000002.1, on the reverse strand, counting down.
TCCCCAAGGCCATCAGCCTGGGGGGGCCCCAGCAGGCCTCGACCAACGTCCCGACCGACGTTCTGCAGGCGGCGTCCCAGGCCGACAAGACCCTGCAGCAGGTCGCCCTGTTCGCCGGCCTGCTGGCGCTCGCGGTGGGCGGCCTTGGAATCGCCAACGTCATGTCGATCTCTGTCATCCAACGGTCGTCGGAGATCGGCATCCGGCGGGCCGTCGGCCACAGCCGCTCCAAGATCGGCGGCCAGTTCGTGTTGGAGTCGTTGTTCGTCGGACTCCTCGGTGGACTGCTGGGTGCGGCGCTCGGCGTTGGCGTCGTCTATCTGGTCTCGACCTTCGCCCATTGGATCGTCGAGATCGCCTACAGCCGCATCCCCATCTGGATGGGCCTCGCCCTGTTGGTCTCAGTGGTAGCGGGGCTGTACCCCTCGATCAAGGCGGCTCGTCTCGAGCCCCTCGAGACGCTGCGGCTCGGATAAAGGGCGCAAGCGTCGACTTTGCATCACGCGTCGCCGCGTCAGCCGCCCCCGCACCCGCCGACGAATCAGTCCGTCATCTGGTTCATGAACTGGTTGAGGTCGAAGTAGTCGCGCCACGCCTTGATGAGTCCGCCCTCGAGCTCGAAGGTCCCCATCACGGGAAGGCTGATCGTGCGCTCCGGGGAGACGAAGTGGTCCACCCTCTCGGTGAGCACGACGTCGCCGTCGGCCACGATGTGGCGCACTTCGAAGTCGACCCGGTCCCACCCGGCGGTGAAGCTGACGATCAATTCGCGGATGGCGTCGTGCCCGACGAGGGGGTCGACGGGGATGTTGTGGTACACGGCGTCGGGATGGAAGTACTCCATCATCTCGTCGATGTCGAGCTTCGACCAGGCGGCACAGAATCTCGTGACGACGTCACGCGGCGATTCGGACACGGGTTCACCTCTCGGTCGGTGGGTCTGCCATGCGTAGCACCGGGGGCCCCGTTCCGGCATCTTCCCGCCCTGGGGCCAGCACTGGCGCAGGCACTGGGGCCAGCAAATATGGCCACAAGGTGTCCATATTCGGTGCCATGCTGGGGCCGTGCGGGCCGATCGCCTGGTGGCCACCCTCCTGTTCCTGCAGTCGCGTGGCCGGGCCACGGTGGCCGAGGTCGCGCAGGAGCTCGAGATCTCGACCCGCACGGCGCGGCGCGACCTCGAGGCGCTCGCCATCGCCGGCGTCCCGGTGTACTCGCAGTCCGGGCGCGGCGGCGGCTGGTCGCTCGTGGGCGGGGCCCGTACCGACCTCAGCGGGTTGACCGCGGCCGAGGCCCGGGCCCTGTTCCTCGTGGCCGGTCCCGGCGCGGCCACCCCCGACGTGAAGGCGGCGCTGCGGAAGCTGGTGCGCGCCCTGCCCGAGACCTTCCGGGCCAGCGCCGAGTCGGCCGGCGGCGCCGTGATCATCGACGCGTCGGACTGGGACCGCCTTCCCGTCCAGACGCCCGAGCATCTGGGCGCCTTGCAGCAGGCCGTCGTGGACGGGGTCCAGATCCGGCTGCACTACGCGGGCCGCGACCGTGAGCCCGGCGAGCGCACCGTCCACCCCCTCGGCCTCGTGGCCAAGCGCCAGACGTGGTACCTGATCGCGGACACCGATGCGGGGTTGCGCACGTTCCGGGTGAGCCGGGTGCGGGCCGTCGTGCTCACCGATCAACCGGTGCGGCGACCCGAGGGATTCGATCTGGCCGAGACATGGCAGACGGTGTTGGCGACCCTCGACGAACGGCGCGGCCCGTGCAAGGCCACCGCGCTCGCCGATGCCGACATCGTGGGCGTCCTGCGCGGCGAGCTGGGGACGCGCCTGACCGTGGGCGACCCCGTCGACGACGGTCGGGTCGCCGTCGAGGTGCGGGGCCACTCCCCCCACATCGTCGCCGCCGAGCTCGCCGGGTTCGCCGATCACCTCGAGGTGACCGCGCCCGAGGCCGTGCGCGACCACCTCGCCCATCTCGGGGCGCGCCTGCGCGATCGTTACGGGGAGCGCTGAGGAGGGCTATGAGAAAGCTCATTGAGTCGACCCACGTTTCGCTAGGTGGAGAGATCGGGTCGCCCGATTGGGCGCACCCGTACCTCAATGAAGAACACAATGACTACGCCGAACGATTGCTATTCGCCGCGGACGCTCTGCTGCTTGGGCGGTTGACGTACGAAGGGCTGTCAGCGGCATACCCTGCGATGACTGGCGGCGATTCTGGCGTTCCCAACGACTTCATCGAACGCATGAACAGCATCCCGAAATACGTGGCATCAACCACTCTTCAAGAGGCAACTTGGAATGCCGCCATTATCAACGGGGACGTGGCCACGTTTGTCGCCGATCTAAAGCAGCAGACCGGTGGCAACATCATCAAGTACGGGAACGGCCCACTCGACGTGACGTTGATGGAGAACGGCCTGATCGACGAATTCCACCTCTTGATTACGCCGGTCGGCATTGGCCGGGGCCAACACCTTTTTGAGTGCATCGACACATCCCCTGCCCTGAATCTGGTCGATGTCACACGGTTCAGCAACGGTGTGGTGATACTCGTCTACACCCCGACGTGAGCACCTTCGTCAACCGGGGTCGCTGCTGTCCGAGCTCCTCGAGCCGGCCTCGCTGACCACCCGGACTGGCTTCAAATAACTCTCGATACGGCGTGATGGCAGAAAAAGGTGAACTCTCTGGCCACCCGCTCGCTTCCGCATCGGGCAATCTGTTCGCATGACTGCTGCCCCGAACCCATCGCCGGTCCGCTTCGAAGGGAACGTTGCCGACATCGCTCGCGACGGATCGATGACCATGAGATCCACATCGCCGGGGCCGCCACGGCGTATCGATGGATACACGATCGGAGCGATCCCCCACATGGATGGGCCCGGACCGCATGGTGGTGAGGTTCACCCCGACGGCGACGAGTTCCTGTACGTCGTAAGCGGAACGATGGAATTGATTCTGGACAACGGTGATGAGCAGGGGGTGGGCGTCGAAACGACGATTCTGCTTCGGTCGGGCGACGCGTACGTCGTACCGCGCGGTCTCTGGCACCGGCTCGAACCGGTCGAGCCCAGTTACCTCATCCACGTCACACCGGGCCCCAATGGTGGCCACCGACCGCGGATCACGCCGGGATCGGACCCGATCTGAGTCCTGCGCCGGCGGGCCGAGGAGATGCCAGCCCGCGCCGAGGAAGCGTTAGCCCGCGGCGTCCCGCACGTCGAGGGCGGCGGGCATGGGGCGCAGGCCGGCCTCGTCCTCGTGGGTCTGGCCCTGAACGAGTTGGCTGCGGCTGATGGCGACGACGCCGGCAACCAATGCACCCAGTGCGGCCGCTTCGACGAGGACGGCGAGCGGAGCCAGCTGGAGGTGTTCCTCGAAGATGAACACGCCCAGCAGGCTGGCGACGAGAGGGTCGACGATCGTGAATCCCGGTTGCGATGCCGCCAAGGGCCCGGCCTGGAAGGCGTGCGCCGACAGCAGCATCGACGCGGCACCCACCCCGACGAGCGCATAGGGCGACCACGTGGCGAAGATGCCCAACCCTGGTCGGTGTGCGAGCTGAGCTCCTTGATCACCGCGGCCACGAACCCCCACGAGATCCCCGTCGCCACGCCGAGGGTGGCCGCCTTGCGGGCCGGCGACGGCGCGCTGCCCGCGACGCATGGGGGTGAAGGCGATGACCGTGGCCACCACCGCGAGCCCGAGTGCCGAGACACCCGCGAACCACCACGACGCGGCCTGGGCATGGAGATGGCCACCCGACGGGCTGGCGGTGAAGAGAAAGACGCCCGAGCCCCGCCGCCATGGCGGCCGCGGCCAACCAGTCGTGGCGCGCCACCCGGCGCGTCCCGATGACGGCCATGTAGGCGAAGACGAAGAGCAGCTCGGTGGCGAGGATGGGTTGGACCAAGGCGAGGTCGCCGTAGTGCAGCGCCGCGATCTGGAAGACGAATCCCAGGATCATGCTGGCGATGCCGGCCACCCAGATGGGCTGGCGAACCAGGTAGAGCAGAAGCTTGGGGCTCAGACGCTCACCGCCGGGGGCGGTGGCGGCACCCAGGCGTTGGCACACCGACGAGGTGGCCGTGCAGAAGCTCGCGGCGAGCGCCAGCATCACCGCCTTCACCATGAGCCGCTGTCCCTGTGCCATTGACCTTCCCGTGCCTACCCCCCACCCGCCATGCTATTTGCTCGGCGGGGAGGGCACCGGTCTCGCCTGCTCAGCAGGGGTCGATCGTGGCGCCCACCGAGCCCCGCAGCGCCAGGCGGGTCCGGACGCCGCTCGACGGGGTGTCGGGCCCCACCAGGCGCCATCCGGTCCTGATGAGCAGCTCCCCGAGATAGCGCGTCGCTGCGGCGCGTGGTCACCGACGAGCCCGCCGACCCCACGCGTCGGGCCTCGTGGAGAGCCCGCTCCCGGGCCGCGGCCCGCAAGACCTCGTGGCACCGCTCCTCGGCTAGTCGCTGCATCGTCCACGGGTGCATCACGGTCTCCTGTACAGCAAAGGCTCTTGGGGGTGGGGCCGGGTCCCCGACTCGACCCCTGTGCCCTTGCATCGTACTTAGATATATGTATATAGTCAAATCACTATGCCCTCTCTGGACGACGACCTCACCGGGCCCGGGCCCCGCGTCACGGTGCGCGCCTCGGCCCCCGTCGAGCTGTGCTGGGCCCTGCACGCCGCGGCAGAAGAAAGAGTTCCGCGACGCCCATCGCGCCCTCACCGCCCTGTACGACGAGCATCCCGAGTTGCTCGAACTGGCCGCCACGTTCTGGGACGACGACGCCTCCCCGGGCCTCGGTTTCTTGGAGCTCCTCGTGCTCGCCCACCAAGGCGACGAGCTCTTCGCCGTCGAGCTCGAGGGCCTGTTCGCCAAGCTCGATGCACTCGCGCTCCCAAGCGCATCCGCACCTGTCGTTGGCATCGGAGAGCACCAAGCGACCGCCACATCGTGATCGACCGGTTGGCCCGGCTCCGCCGGTCGCGCCGGCTCGCGGTCGAGCTACGCCGATCTGCTCCAGGCGGTGTGGAGCGCGATCGGTCCCACGTGGCAACAGTGGGGGCGGCGCGCCGTCGAGACGGTGTGCGCCGACAAGCGCGACCAGCTCGCCCGCGGCGCGCAGTGGCCCGAGATCACCCGCATCGAATGCGAGATCGGTGACCTGTTGTCGCGGCTGGTGGCCGGGCTCGACGCACGACGGGAGCTGGCGGTCATCCCCGCCTACTTCACCCACAAGAGCCTGCTCTTCGATCTGCCCGGCCTCGTCGTGGTGGGCGTGCGCGCCGATCCGTCGGGAGCCGAGAGCCGCGCCCGGACCGAGTCCCTGGCGCGCCGGCTCAAGACCCTCGCCGATCCCACCCGCCTGGGCATGGTCGACCATCTGGTGCAGGGCCCGAGCACGGTGTCCGAGCTGGCCCGGCACTTCGGGATCGCCCAACCCACGGCGTCGAACCACGTCAAGCTGCTGCGCGACGCCGGGCTCGTCACCGATGTCCGCATCGGGTCGCGGCGGCAGCTGGTGCTCGACCCCGCCACCGTCGGGGACCTCGCTCGACCACCTCCGGGCCATGCTCGAGCCCACGCTCGACACCGGCTCCCCTTCCGCACCCGGCACTGAGCCACACTCCCCTCGCCGGCCTGCGCTCTCCTTCGAGGAGAGTTCTCCTTGCCTCCGGAATAAAGATAGATAAAACTATCTTTATATAGGTGGGCCGGGAGCCGGCTCGGAGGAGGTTGCACCCATGGGCATCGCACTGGTGACAGGCGCCTCGAGGGGACTGGGGCGGGCCCTGGCGCAGGAGCTGGCCGCAGCGGGGCTGGTCCCTCGTGCTCGACGCCCGCGACGGAGACGCCCTCGCCGAGGCGGAGCGGGCCATCGCCCCCTCGGTGGCAGCCGGACGCCTCGCTCGTCACCGTCGCCGGCGACGTCGCCGACGCCGGACACCGGCGGGCCCTGATGGGCGCGGCGCAGGCGCTCGGTGGTCTCGACCTCCTCGTCAACAACGCCAGCACGCTCGGCGTCACCCCGCTCCCGAGCCTCGTCGTCCTATCCCCTCGACGAGCTCGACGCGGGTGCTGGAGGTCAACGTGGTGGCACCGCTCGCACTCGTCCAAGAGGCGATGGCCGCTGTTGCGCCGATCGACGCGACCCGCCGTCCTCAACATCACTTCGGACGCGTCGGTCGAGCCCTACGAAGGGTGGGGAGGCTACGGGCTCTCCAAGGCCGCACTCGACCACATGAGCGCGGTCATGGCCGTCGAGGAGCCGTCGGTGCTCGTATGGGCCGTCGATCCCGGAGACATGCGGACCCAGATGCACCAGGACGCTTTCCCCGGCGAGGACATCTCCGACCGCCCGCTGCCCGAAGAGGTCGTGGCCGATCTCGTCGGCCTCGTCGAGGCCGGCCCGCCCAGCGCACGGTACCGACTGTCCGACCTGCGAACAGCACCTGAGCTTGCGTCGGACACGGGGCCGTCGTGACCACCCTCGCCCCCACCACCGGCCCCCCGCGCCGAGCGCGACTCCGTCGAGAGTCGCGCCCTCGGAGGCCTGCCCACCTTCGTGCTGCCGCCTGAGCTCGAGGCGAGCTCGCCCCCCGAAGCCCGGGGGATGACCCGCGACGCCGTGCGCATGCTCGTCGCATACCGCGGTGACGGCACGCTCGTGCACTCGCACTTCTCCGAGCTGCCGCGCTTTCTCGACGAGGGCGACCTCATCGTGATCAACACTTCGGGAACACTCGCCGCGGCGGTCCCCGGGATCGACCGGGCCGGTCGGCACCTCGAGGTGCATTTCTCCACGCGCCTGCCCGCCGATCTGTGGACCGTCGAGTTGCGTCGCGGTGACGAGCCGTGGTTCGGGGCCGAGCCCGGCGAGGTCATCGAGCTCGACGGTGGTGGTCGGGTCGAGCTGCTGACGCCGTACGCGACGCACGCCCGGGGGGTCCGCCTGTGGGTCACGGCGGTGACGACGCTCGAGCCATTGCACACCTACCTGGCCGTGCACGGCCATCCCATCCGCTACGGGTACGTGCGCGGCAGCTGGCCCATCTCGACCTACCAGAACGTGTACGCCACCGAGCCCGGCTCCGCCGAGATGCCCAGCGCAGGGCGTCCCTTCACCCCCGAGGTCCTCACCCGTCTCGTGGCGCGCGGGGTGGGTGTGGCACCCATCGTGCTGCACACCGGCGTGGCCTCGCTCGAGGCGTCCGAACCGCCCTACCCCGAGTACTACCGGGTGACGCGTGCCACGGCGCATCGCGTCAACGACACACGCCGCGGGGGTGGGCGGGTCATCGCCATCGGCACCACGGTCGTGCGCGCCCTGCGAGACGGTGGTGGACCAGAGAGCGAGGTGCACGCCGGCAGCGGATGGACCGACACGGTGGTGACGCCGCAACACCCGGTAACGTCTGTCGACGGAATGCTCACCGGCTGGCACGAGCCCGAAGCGTCACACCTCGCCATGCTGGAGGCGATCGCGGGTCGGCCCCTGCTCGAGCGCTCGTATGCCGCTGCGATCGCCGAGGGCTATCTGTGGCACGAATTCGGCGACGTCCATCTGATCCTGCCGTGAGCAACCGGCCCCCTTCCGTCGAGCCTGCCCCCCGGCGGTCCCGATCGAGTCGCCCCTCGCCGCGATGCCGGTCGAGCCGCCCCTGGCCGCGATGCCGGTCGAGCCGCCCCTGGCCGCGATGCCGACCACGCGGCGGGCCATCCTGCTGGCATTGAAACGCAACGGTTCGATGCGCACCCAGGATCTTGCCGGTCAGTTGGGCATCACCGTCGCCGCCGTCCGCCAGCAACTGGTGCGGTTGGGCGAAGACGAGCTTGTGACGCACCGACCCGACCCCGAGGGCCGGGGCCGGCCGTCGCATGTCTACGAGCTCACGCCGATGGCCGAGATGCTGTTCCCCAAGCGCTACGGCGATCTCACCACCGAGCTGCTCGGCTATCTGGGCGGCCCCGACAGCGACGAGGTGACCGAGCTCTTCGAGCAGCGTCGCAAGCGCCGCCTCGCCGGCGCCCAGGCCCGGCTCGAGACCATGCCCCTCGATGAGCAGGTGGCCGAGCTGACCCGCATCTTCGACGAGGACGGTTACCTGGCCGACGTCGAGCAGCTCGAAGACGGCGGGTGGCGCATCACCGAGCACAATTGCGCCATCCTGTCGGTGGCCACGGGCTTTCGCCAGGCGTGTTCCAGTGAGATCGCCTTCATCCGCGACGCCCTTCCCGGTGCTCGCGTGGAACGCGTGGCCCATCTGATGGACGGTGCGCATGTGTGCGCCTACGAGGTCCACGCCTCGTAAGCTCGGCCGCGACGACCCGAGTGCGAGGGGCCCGCATGGAGACGACGACCGATCAAGTCCCCCAGAGCACGGCTGGTGCGGACAGAGATCCCCGGCCCTGCGTCGCGCCGGCTCATGGATCGCCGCAGCGCCGCGATCCCGGCCGGGGTGGGCACGACCCTCGGCGTCTTCGTGGCTCGGGCCGCGGGCGGGATCATCGAGGACGTGGACGGCAATCGCCTGATCGACCTGGCGTCGGGAATCTCGGTGACCAACGTCGGCAACAGCGCGCCGGCGCGTCGTCGCCGCCGTGCACGAACAGGTCGAGCACTTCACCCATACGTGCTTCCAGGTGACGCCGTACCTCGGGTACGTCGAGGTGTGCGAGCGCCTCAACGAGCTGACACCGGGCGTCCACGAGAAGCGCACCTTCCTCATGAACTCCGGGGCCGAGGCCGTCGAGAACGCCGTGAAGGTGGCCCGCTACGCGACCGGTCGCAGCGGTGTCGTCGCCTTCGACCACGGATTCCATGGGCGGACGCTGCTGGGATTGAGCATCACGGGCAAGGCCATGCCCTACAAAAAAGGGTTCGGACCCTTCGCACCCGAGGTCTACCGGGCTCCGTACTCCGATCCTTTCCGGGGCACGGGCTCGTTGGCGCAGACCATCGACGTCCTCGAGACCATGGTCGGCGCAGCGTCGATCGCGTGCGTGGTGGTCGAGCCCATCGCCGGCGAAGGCGGGTTCGTGATCCCCGAGCCCGGTTGGCTGGCGGGGCTGGCGGAATGGTGCCGGGCCAACGGCGTGGTTTTCGTGGCCGACGAGATCCAATCGGGGTTCGGCCGCACCGGGGCGTGGTTCGCGTGCGAGCACGAGGGCGTCGTACCCGACATCGTGACCACCGCCAAGAGCCTCGGCGGCGGGCTGCCCATCTCAGCGGTGACGGGGCGGGCCGACCTCATGGACGCCGTGCACCCTGGCGGGCTCGGGGGCACCTTCGGCGGGAACCCCCTGGCGTGTGCGGCTGCCCTGGCCGCCATCGACACCATGGAGCACGATGGGCTGTTGGAGCGGGCCCGGCGCATCGGGACGGTCATGCTCGACCGGCTCCGGGCCATGGCTGCCTCGACCCCTGCCGTCGGCGACGCCCGCGGACGCGGGGCCATGGTTGCCATCGAGCTCGTGGGCCCCGACGGCATCACCCCCGACAAGGCGGCCACGGCCCGAGTGGCGGCTGCTTGTCACGCCCAGGGTGTGCTCGTCCTGAGCGCCGGCACCTACGGCAACGTGCTGCGCCTGCTGCCCCCGCTCGTCATCCCCGACGACCTGCTCGACGAGGGGCTCGACGTCCTCGAGGCGGCGTTGTCGAGCGCCTGAAGCCGGTACCGCCGGTGCTCGTCAGCTGTCGAGCGACGACATGACGTGCTTGATGCGGGTGTAGTCCTCGAACCCGTACATCGACAGGTCCTTGCCGTATCCCGAGTGCCGGAATCCCCCGTGCGGCATCTCGGCCACGAGAGGGATGTGGGTGTTGATCCACACACACCCGAAGTCGAGACGCTTGGCCATGCGCATGGCGCGCCCGTGGTCGCGCGTCCACACCGACGACGCCAACCCGTACTCCACCCCGTTGGCCCACGCCACGGCCTGGTCCTCGTCGCTGAAGCGCTGCACCGTGATGACCGGCCCGAACACCTCTTGCTGGACGATGTCGTCGGACTGGAGCACGTCGCTCACGACGGTGGGCTCGTAGAAGTACCCCCGCTCACCGATCTGATGGCCCCCGGTGCGCAGGGCGGCGTGGGAGGGCAGCGTGTCGATGAAGCCCCGCACCCGGGCCAGCTGGTCGGTGTTGTTGAGCGGACCGAAGTCGGCTCCTTCGACGTCGGGGCCCGCCACGGTCTGGCCCTGGGCCTGCTCGACCAGGGCGGACGTGAAGTCGTCGTGGACGCCCGGCCCGGCCAGCACCCGGGTGGCGGCGGTGCAGTCCTGGCCGGCGTTGAAGTAGCCGGCGATGGCGATGGCCTCGGCCGCCTTCTCGACATCGGCGTCGTCGAAGACCACCACCGGTGCCTTGCCCCCGAGCTCGAGGTGCACGCGCTTGATGTCCTGCGCGGCGGCGATGGCCACCTCGCGCCCGGCACGCACGCTGCCGGTGATCGACACCATCTGGGGCACGGGATGCGACACCAGGGCCCGGCCGGTGTCGCGACCGCCGCACACCACGTTGAAGACGCCGGGCGGCACGAACTCGGCAGCGATCTCGGCCAGGAGCAAGGTCGAGACCGGCGTGGTGGGAGCGGGCTTGAGGACGACGGTGTTCCCCGCCGCGATGGCGGGGGCGAACTTCCACACCGCCATCATCATCGGGTAGTTCCACGGCGTGACCTGCGCGCACACCCCGATGGGCTCGCGCCGGACGAACGACGTGAACCCGGTCATGTACTCGCCGGCCGAGCGGCCCTCCAGGAGCCGGGCCGCTCCGGCGTAGAATCGGATCTGGTCGACCATGGGGGGGATCTCCTCCGACATGGTCAGGGCTTTGGGCTTGCCGGTGTTCTCGCACTCGGCGTCGACGAGCTCCTCGGCGCGCGCCTCGACGGCATCGGCGATGCGGAAGAGGGCCAGGCTGCGCTCCGAGGGCGTTGCGTCGCGCCACCCCTCGAAGGCCCGTGCGGCCACTGCGAACGCAGCGTCGACGTCGGCGGGCCCCGAGTCGGGCATGGTGGCGAAGACCTCGCCCGTGGAGGGGTTCACGAGATCCGAGCTCGCCCCGTCCTTGGTGTCGGCGTACTCCCCGCCCACGAAGTTCCTCAGCACGCGCCGGTCGCCAGTCATCGAAGCTCACTCTCCCCCGTCGTCGGACGGCATCGTCCCCGACGGCCCACAATCGCACTCGCGGCCGCCGCGACAGGAGGCACCGAGGCACGGTCTGGCTCGGGCCCAGGGTGGCGCGGTACTGTCCCAGCGACAGGAGGAGACCGACGATGCGCGTGCTGCTGGTAGGGGCCGGTGGGGTCGGGACGGCATTCGCCCGGACCGCCGCCCGCCGGGACGTGTTCGAGCACATCGTGGTGGCCGACTACACGCTCGACCGCGCCCAGCGAGCGGCCCATGCCGCCGACGACCGGTTCGAGGCGGTGGCGCTCGACGCTTCGGACGAGACCGCCGTCGAGGAACTGCTGCGCGCCAAGCGCTGCGACGTCCTCGTCAACGCCGTCGACCCTCGCTTCGTCATGCCCCTGTTCAATGGGGCGCTGCACGCCGGGGTCAACTACCTCGACATGGCCATGTCGCTGTCGCACCCCCACCCCGAGCACCCCTACTCCGAGACCGGCGTCAAGCTCGGTGACGAGCAGTTCGCCCTGGCCGCGGCGTGGGAGGCGCGGGGGCAGCTCGCTCTGGTGGGCATGGGCGTCGAGCCGGGCCTGTCCGACGTCTTCGCCCGGTACGCGGCCGACAACCTGTTCTCGCAGGTCGACGAGATCGGCGTACGCGACGGTGCCAACCTCGTGGTCGAGGGCTACGACTTCGCGCCCACGTTCTCGATCTGGACGACGATCGAGGAGTGCCTGAACCCCCCGTGATCTGGGAGCGCGACCAGGGTTGGTTCACGACCGAGCCGTTCAGCGAGCTCGAGGTGTTCGACTTCCCCGCCGGGCATCGGACCGTCGAGTGCGTGAACGTCGAGCACGAGGAGGTCCTGCTCGTGCCGCGTTGGGTGGACGCCGAACGGGTCACGTTCAAGTACGGCCTGGGCGAGGAGTTCATCTGGGTGCTCAAGACCCTGCACAAGCTCGGCCTCGATTCCACCAGCCCGGTCACGGTCGGCACGCCGAGGTCTCGCCGCGCGACGTGGTGGCGGCCTGCCTGCCCGACCCGGCCGAGCTCGGCGACCGATGCACGGGGTCACCTGTGCCGGCACGTGGGTGACCGGGACCGGGCGTCGACGGCAGCCCCGCGAGGTCTACCTGCACCACGTCGTCGACAACGCCTGGACGATGGCCGAGTACGGCTCGCAGGCCGTGGTGTGGCAGACGGCGGTGAACCCCGTCGTGGCGCTCGAGCTCGTGGCCTCGGCGCGTGGTCGGGGGCGGGCGTGCTCGGCCCCGAGGCCTTCCCCGCCGACCCCTTCCTCGAGCTGCTCGTCGAGCACGGCGCGCCGTGGGCGCTCGACGAACGCACGCCCGGGCGGCGCTGAGCCCGTCCGGTCAGGGGCGGGCGGGCTCGTCGGGCCAGGGCGGCAGCCAGTCCAGGGGCGGGTCACCGAGGTCGAGCTCCCGCAGGGCGTGCTCGAGGACGAGCTCGGACAATTCCGCCGCGCTGGCATCGAGGATCCGGGTGTTGAGCGCCACCCGGCGGGCATCGGCCTCGGCGGCGGCGAACTGCTCCTCGAGCCGACGGCGCCGACGGGTCCAGTGCAAGATCCCTGCGGCCGCGGCGCAACCAAGCAGCAGTGCTTCTGCGGCCAGCGCGAACGCCAGGGCCGTGGTCACCCCCCCACCCCCATCAACCTCCAGCGTACTGCGGATCGACGACCTTCGGCCCGGGCCGCTCGACCCCGGGCGTCAGTCCTCGGGGGCGGGCACCACGAGCACGGGCACCGTCGAGCGGTGCAGGAGCTTGTGCGGCACCGAGCCGAGGATCGCACCCACGATGGGCCGCTCGCCGCTCCCACCCACCACGATGACCCGCGCCTCGCGCTCGATCGAGGCCTCGAGGAGCGACTCGACGGGGCGCAGCGCCGCCACGATGGGCTCCACCGTCACCGACGGGTCGATGGCCTTCGCCTCGCTGCGACCGCGCCGGCGAGATGGTCCGTTCCCGATCTTCTCGAGTTGGTTCTTGTAGTCGGCGGTCTCCCCGCCCATGGGGTTCGGCTCGTAGCCGAACACGACCGTGAGCGGCGCGTCGAAGGCCTTGGCGACGGCGACCGCCACCCGCAGGGCCGCCTTGGACCCGTCGGAGCCGTCGTAGCCGAGGATGATGTCGCCGGCCATCAGTCGGTCACCGGGGTCACGCCGGGCGTGAGCGGCGGTGCCGGGGCGTTCGACAGACTCGGCCACTTCACGTTCCCGCTTGAAGAAGTCCTTGTTCCGGACCATCCAGATCAGCATGAGCGGGACGCCGATGAGCAACAGCCCGATCCCGAGCACCAGCGGTGGACCCAAGCCCCTTCTTCACGTAGAAGTGCTGGTGGAGGAATGTGAAGTTGAAATGGATGAAGGGGAGCCACGCTTGATTCCCGGAGTTGGAGTTCGCAGGGTCCGAGTAATAGAAGATGGCGACGACGAAGAGGATCGTGAGGATCAGCGCCCCGAGCAGCGGGGCCAGCCCGATGAAGATGAAGTTCTTGAAGCTCCGGAAGATATGGCGTCGGTAGTAGAACACGCAGGCGAACCCGGTCAGGCCGTAGTAGAAGGCGATGCCGAATCCCAGGGCGAGGATGGAGTTGGCGAGCACGTCGCCAGGGCTGATGAGGGTGAGGGCCACGTACCACACGATGGCCACCGCCCCGAACACCAGGGTCGAGAACCCGGGTGACAGATGCTGTGGGGTGGATGTCGGCGAAGCGTTTGGGAAATGCCTTGTGCACAGCCATCGAGAGCGAGGACCGTGCCGCGGGCAGGATCGTGGTTTGGGTCGAGGACGACGCCGAGGTGAGCACGCAGATGATGAGCAGCTTGTCCCACGGCGAACCGAGGACACCGTTGCCCAAGGCACCGAGGACGTCATTGGAGTTGTTGGTGAGGAAGCCGGGGCCGTGGAACGCCTGCGCGGCAATGGACACGACCACGTAGATCAGCACCAGCACGATGGTCGACAAGAGCGCGGCGACGCCGGGGGTGCGCCTCGAGTCCTTCGCCTCTTCGTTCACGGTGACGGCGGTGTCCCAGCCCCAGTAGATGAAGACGGCCAGCAGCATCCCGGCCGACAGCGCGCCCACCGACGAGATCCTGAACGGATTGAGCCACTCAGCCGAAGGGTGGATGCTGTGGGCGATGTGGCCGCCGTACACCTTGGCCAGCGCCACCACGGAGAAGACCACCAGGATGACGATCTCTGCCCCCAGCAGCAGCGACCTGGGTGAAGGCCGACAGCTCGATGCCGATGTAACAGATGGCGGTCATGACGATGATCCAGGCCACCCCGACGAAGGTGACCCAGAATCCCGAGCTGTTGGCGGCGATCCCGTGGGCGCCGAACAGGTTGAACGTGTAGACGCCGGCGACTGACGCCAGGTTGGGCATGACGACCAGGTCGGTGACCAGGATCCCCCATCCCGCCAGCCAACCCGTCTTGGGGCCGATGGCGCGGGTGACCCAGGTGAAGGTGGTGCCGCAGTCCGGGTCGGCGCGGTTCAGGTAGTAGTACGCCGCCGCGATGAACAGCATGGGGACGAAGGCGAGCAGCATGACCGCCGGCGATTGCAGTCCGACATAGAAGGTGACGAAGCCGAGGGTCGCCGCCAGGCTGTAGGCCGGGGCCGTGGACGCCACCCCGATGACGAGACTCGAGACAAGGCCCAACGCGCCGGTCTTCAGGCCTTTGCCGCCCTGGCGGCTCGCCAATGGGCGAGGATCCCAGCTCCCCGGAGTCCGCGGTCGTCGTCGTCAATTGACCCCTCCCCCGTCGTGCTGCGAGCATATTCGCAGACGAAATGCCCGCTGACAAGCAATCTCGTTGCATAATGGCGTGCATACGGCCGCAGATTCGCATGGCAGCTCCGATGGTCCGAGCGGAGACGACGCCGACGGGCGGTGGGGAGGACCCGAGCGACATGGACCGACACCAATGACGGCACCACAGGCGCACGACGACGGCGGCGCCGACGACGAACGACTGGGGGCCCGGGCCCGGGAGCTCTTCGCCAAGGAGCATGCCGCCCTGCTCGAGGCGACGCCGCAGTCGCGCCGGCTCTTCGAGCGCGCCACGCGAAGTCACTGCCCCTCGGCGTGACCTCGTCGTTCCAGGCCGCCGACCCCTATCCCATCTACCTGGCCCGTGGCCTCGGGGCCGAGGTGTGGGACGTCGACGGCCGGGACTACTTCGACTTCCACAACGGCTTCGGATCGACCGCGGCCGGCCACGCCCACCCTCGCATCGTCGCCGCCATCGAAGGGCGCGGCCCGGTCGGGCACGCAGTTCGCGGTCACCACGGAGCCGGCCGTGGCGCTGGCCGAGGAGCTGTGCCGGCGGTTCCGGCTCGAGCGTGTCCGGTTCACGAACTCCGGGACCGAGTCGACCATGGACGCCATCCGGCTGGCCCGCGGCGTGACGGGCCGCGACGTCATCTGCAAGATCGAGGGCGCGTACCACGGCCATCACGACACGGTGATGTTCTCCGTCGCGCCCAGCTTGAACCTCATCGAGGCCACCGAGCAGACGGGCTCTGCACCCGCCGGCATCCAAGGGCATCCCGGTGGAGATGGAGAAGTGGACCCTCGTCGTCCCCTACAACGACCTCGGTGCCCTGGAGCGCCTCTTCACCGAGCGCGGTGACGACATCGCCTGCTTCATCCTCGAGCCCGTCATGATGAACATCGGCATCGTGCTTCCCCAGCCGGGCTATCTCGAGGGAGTGCGCGAGCTGTGCACACGCCACGGCGTGGTGCTCATCTTCGACGAGGTGAAGTGCGGCGCCACCATCGCGGCCGGAGGCGCCATCGAGCGCTTCGGCGTCCAGCCCGACCTGGCGTGCTTCGCCAAGTCGATCGCCGGCGGCGTCCCGGCCGGCGCCTTCGGCGGACGGGCCGACCTCATGGACGAGATCGGCAACGGCATCGCCCAGCAGGGCACCTTCAACGGGAACCCCCTGGCGGCGGCGGCCGGACTGGCGTCGCTCACCGAGGTCCTCACCCCCGACGCCTATGAGCACTTCAAGCAGATGGGCAATCGCCTGGCCGAGGGATGCACCCAGGCCATCGCCGCCCACGACATCCCCGCCCATGTCATCGACCTCGGCTGCAAGGGCTGTGTGTCGTACCGGCGCCAGCCCCTCGTGGACTACCGGAGCTTCCTCGAGACCGACGCCGACCTGTTCGACGCCTCGTGGGCGTGGCTCGTGAACCGAGGGATCTTCATGACCCCGGGCAACGAGGAGCAGTGGACGCTGTCGGTGCAGCACGAGGCGGTCCACATCGACCGGTTCGTCGACGTCTTCGGCGAGTTCTGCGCCGCCGTGGCCGGATGAGCGTCGCCGATCGTGTCCGGGGCCCGGTCCGCTCAGCGCCCCCAGCGCGTCGCGCACCTTGAACCCCACGCCCGCCCACCGCCAGTAGCCACGGGACATGGGCGGGCCACGGCACCGGCGGCCACGGCCGCGTCCGCGAACACGCGGCAGGTCGCCGTGCCCGCACAGCCATCGGCCCGACGGCACGGCCGAAGTGCACCGACATGGCCACCCCGCTGCCGCAGTACCCCATGGCGTACACGATGCCGGAGTCGGGATGACGGCCCACGTGGGGAAAGCGATCGGCGGTGAGCGCCACCTGTCCTCCCCAGGCTCGGTCGACCCGGACGCCCTCGCAGCTGCGGGTGGATCCGCGACCATGGCCCCGTACAGCAGGTCCCGGGACCGCTCGACGGTGGTGGGCGAGAGCGACGTCCGTCCTCCGAAGAGGACGCGCGCCGCCGTCGGGCGACAGGCGCCAGTAGTGGAGCAGGTTCCTGGTGTCGAAGAACATGCGCCCGTGGGGGTTGACCGAGGCGGCGAGCGTCCGGCATCGAGCGGGTTCGGTGGCGATCATGTAGCTCCCGATGGGAAGGATCGCGCCGGCCCAGCCACGGCACGAGCCGGCGATCGGTCGCGCCGTTGGTGGCCACCACCACCTCCGCGCACCGCAGTGCGCCCCGCGACGTCTCGAGCTCGTATCCCTGGCCTCGTCGCTCGCATCGTCGAGCACGGTGGTGGCCCCCTGGAGCACGGCACCCGACGCGTCGACGGCGCGGGCCAGACCGGCCGCCAGCTTGGCGGGGTGGAGCCCGGCGCTGCGCTCGACGAGCAGTCCGCCGAAGAACCGGCCCGACCCGATCTCGTCCCCGAGCTCCGACGGCGTCGAGGAAGCGGCCCTCCTCGCCGATCGACGAGTAGGTGGCGGCGAGGGCGCGCTGATGCAGCGCCGACGCGGGGATGGTGGGCCAGCTCCAGATGTGCCCCGGCGCTGCCAGTCGAATTCGATGCCGAGCTCGGTCCCGAGCGCACCGACGCCTTCGAAGGCGGCCACGGTCTCGTCCCAGAGCCGTCGCCCCGAGGGCTGGGCGAGGAACTCCGAGACGTCGCGCTTGCCACCCGGGTGCGCCATGCCGCCGTTGCGACTGCTCGCCCCGGCCCCGATGTCGTCCCGATCGAGGACGATGACGTGGCGACCCGCTCGCGACAGCTCCAACGCGGCGGCCAGGCCGGTGTACCCGCCTCCCACCACGGCCACGTCGACCGTCGCCGGCAACGGGCGCAGGCGCCGGCTGGGGCAGGTCGACCTCGTCCCACCAATAGGGCCGCGCCTCGTAGTCCGGGGTCAGGGGGGCGATTCGGTCCATGGCGCAAGGTTCGCATCGGGCATCGACGCTCGACAACACGCGGAGCTCGGCCATGAGACCCGAAGGCAAGGTCGCGCTCGACGAGCTCGACAAGCGGATCATCGAGCAGCTCCAGCAGGACGGGAGACGGCCCTACACCCAGATCGGGCCGGCGGTGGGGCTGTCGGAGGCGGCGGTGCGCCAACGCGTGCAGCGTCTCATCGACTCGGGCGTCATGCAGATCGTGGGGGTCACGGACCCGAAGATGGTCGGCTTCGGCCGCCAAGCCATGATCGGGCTGACCGTCGAGGGCGACACCCGCAAGATCGCCGACGCCGTGGCGGCGCTGGACGAGGTCGTCTACGTGGTCCTCACGGCGGGGTCGCTCGACGTGCTCGTCGAGGTCGTGGTCGAGGACGACGAACACCTCCTGGAGCTGCTCAACAACAAGATCCGCTCCATCGACGGCGTGCGGGACACCGAGACCTTCATGTACCTGCGCATCCACAAGGAGACCTACGCATGGGGCGCGCCGTGAGCGACCCCGACCGGCTCCAGGCCGACGCCCGACGTCATCTGTGGATGCACTTCTCACGCCTCGGGGGATACGAGCACAACGAGATCCCGATCTTCACCCGGGGATCGGGGACACGGCTCTACGACGTCCACGGCCGCTCGTTCCTCGACGGTCTGGCCAGCCTGTTCGTGGTGCAGGTGGGCCACGGCCGGGCCGACCTCGCCGACGCGGGGCAGCGCCAGGCGCAGGAGCTCGCCTACTACCCCATCTGGTCGGCGGCCCATCCCGCGGCCATCGAGTTGGCGACCCGCCTGGCCGAGCTCGCTCCGGGCGACCTCAACCGGGTGTTCTTCACCACAGGCGGCTCCGAGGCCGTCGAGTCGGCGTGGAAGCTGGCCCGTGCCTATTTCAAGGCGATCGGACAACCACAGCGCACCAAGGTGATCGCGCGCCACCTCGCCTATCACGGCACCACCATGGGCGCTCTCGCCATCACCGGGCTACCCGCCCTACGCGACCAGTTCGAGCCGATCATGCCCGGCGCCGTGCACGTCGCCAACACCAACCGCTTCCGCGCCGCCGTTCGACGCAGACGTCGCCGCCGACGACGACCGGTTCGCCGCACGCCTGCGCGGACGCCATCGAGAGCGCCATCCTGGCCGAGGGCCCCGAGACCGTGGCGGCGGTGTTCCTCGAGCCTCTGCAGAACACGGGTGGCTGCTTCGTCCCGCCCCCTGGCTACTTCGCCCGGGTGCGCGAGATCTGTGACCGCTACGGCGTCCTGCTCGTCTCGGACGAGGTGATCTGCGCCTTCGGCCGCCTGGGCACGTGGTTCGGATGCCGCAGCGCTACGGCTACCAGCCCGACATGCTGACCTTCGCCAAAGGAGTGACGTCGGGCTACGCGCCGCTGGCCGGGGTGCTGTGCCGTGACTTCCTGGCCGAGCCGTTCCTCGCAGGGAGACGCCAGCTTCTCCCACGGCATCACCTTCGGCGGGCATCCCGTGTCGTGCGCAGTGGCCCTCGCCAACCTGGCCGTGCTCGAAGAGCGAGGGCGTCATCGACCACGTGGCCGCGACTGGGGCCGGCGTTCGGAGCCCGCCTCGAGTCTCTGCGCGACGTTCCCGTCGTCGGAGACGTGCGAGGAGACGGATTCTTCTGGGCCGTCGAATTGGTGAAGGACCCCGACCACCCCGAGGTGCGTTTCAGTCCCGAGGAGCGCTCGAGCCTGATGCGCAGGCTGGTGGCGCCGAGGCTGTTCGAAGAGGGCCTCGTGTGCAGGGCCGACGACCGGGTCGACCCCGTCGTCCAGCTGTCGCCCGTCCTGGCATGCGGTGACGACGAGCTCGACGAGATCGAGGCGACCTGCGCACCGTACTGACCGAGGCGAGCAAGCACCTGTCGCTGCTGTAAAAGACCCCACGTGGTGGCCGGTGGGGCCGGTGCGAAGCCCATCGATACACTGGCGCCGACGACGGCGGGATGCACGTCGTCGAGCCCTATCGGTCAGTGTCAGGAGCCCTGTGGACCCCTCCGAGATCGACTCCATCTGCCAGCTCAAGTACGCCTACTTCCGGCTGCTTGACCTGAAGCGCTTCACCGAGCTCGGAGCCCTGCTCACCGACGACGCCACCACCGCGTACCAGTCCGGCGAGCTGCGCCAGAGCGGCCGCGACGCCATCGTGACGTTCCTCCAGGAGTCGCTCGGGGATCCCGGCATCGTCACCATGCACAACGGGCACCATCCCGAGATCGAGTTGGGCGACGACGACACCGCCACCGGACGGTGGTACCTCGAGGACCGCGTCATCGTCCCCGCCCACGACTTCGAGCTCCACGGCACGGCGCTGTACGAGGACCGGTACACGAAGGTCGACGGATCGTGGAAGATCTCGCACACGGGCTACGAACGCATCTACGAGGAGCACATCCGCTACTCAAGCGGTGCGGTGCGATCGATCCGGGCCGGCGGACAGACCACGACCTTCTGATCCGTTCTGATCCGTTGGCTCAGGGAACGAGGACGACCTTCCCCGTGACCGTCCGGTCGAGCAAGGAACTCCATCACCTCGGCAGCTTGATCGAGCGGGCGCTCGGTGGGGTCGATGGGGTGCAGGCGTCCGCTCTGGACCATCTCGATGAGCTCGTCGAGCATGGCGCGATGTCCCTCGGGGTCGCGCATGGCCCAGGCTCCCCAGTCGACCCCCACCACGGTGCGGTTGTTGAGCAGCACGTGATTGAGCGGGACCGAGGCGATCGGGCCCGAGGCGAACCCGATGACGCAGAACCGCCCGAATGACTTGGTGGCGCGCAGGGCGGGCTCACTGTGGCGCCCGCCCACCGGGTCGACGACCACGTCGACCCCGCCGTCGGTGAGCTCGCGCACACGGGACTTCAGGTCCTCGCCCTCGTACTCGACCGTGGCGTGCGCGCCCATGCGACGCGCCGCTTCGAGCTTCTCGCGCACTCGAGGCGGCCGCCACCACCCGCGCCCCGAGCTCCAGGGCGACATCGACGGCGGCCAATCCGATACCGCCCCCCGCCCCCAGCACGAGCACCCACTCCCCTTCGCTGACGGTGGTGCGCCGCGCCAAGGCGAACCAGGCCGTGCAGTAGCTCTGGATGAACGCGGCCGCCTGGCTGAACCCGAGCGCGTCGGGCACCGAGTCGAGCGACGACGCCGCCACGACGACCTGCTCGGCGAAGGCCCCGAACCCCGTCATGGCCATCACCCGGTCCCCGACAGCGACCCGGGTGACACCGTCTCCCACCGCACTCACGACACCGGCGATCTCCCCGCCCGGCACGTAGGGGACGGCGGGCTTCATCTGGTACCGGCCTTGGCAGATGAGCCCGTCCACGTAATTCACCCCGGCGGCGCGCACGTCCACGACCGCCTGTCCCGGTCCGGGGACCGGCGTGGCGCGTTCCTCGACCACGACGTTGTCGAGCGGGCCCAGCTCCCGGCACACCACCACGCGCACGGTTCGGGACACTAGGACACCGGGTCCCCGCCCAGACCGCAGCCAAGGCCCCCGCTCTCCGGGCCCGAAAGTTCTTGCATCTAGAGTGCAAGTTTCTTAGGATTGCCGCGGTGGCGTCGATCGTCGAGCACAAGACCGGCGACGGGCGGGTAGCTCGGGGGGAGCGCACCCGACGGGCCCTGGCCGAGGCGCTGATCAGCCCTCCTCGAGGAAGGCGACGCCCAACCCACGGCCCGCCGCATCGCGGAGCGGGCCGGAGTCTCGCTGCGGCTCGTGTTCCACCACTTCGACGACCTCGAATCGATCTTCCACGACGCGGTGCGGATCCAGGAACAACGCCACTGGCACCACATCCGACCAGTCGCGGTCGACGCTCCCGGTTGACGAACGGGTGGCACGCGTCGTCCGCCAGCGCGCACTCGTGTTCCAAGCCATCGCACCGGTGCGGCGGTCGCTCGAGATCTGATCGTTCGCAGCTCCCCCACCGTGGAAGCCGAGCTCAGGCGCGGACGCGAATGGCTCCGGGCCCAGCTCCAGGCCACCTTCGCCCCCGAGCTCGAGCACCGGCGCCCGGTAGATGCCCGACTCCTTGCTCGACGCGCTCGAGGTGGCCACGTCGTGGGAGACGTGGGAGCAGCTCCAGCGGCTCGGTCGGACACCCGTCGAACTGCCGACGGACCATGGAGGCCCTCACCCGTGCCGTGCTGTGCATATCGCCAACAGGAGGAAAACCATGAACGTCCTTCGAACCCCCGACGAGCGCTTCGAATCGCTGGCCGGGTTCGACTTCGCTCCCCACTACGTGGAGGTGCCGTGCGGTGACGGGACCGGAACCCTGCGGGTGCACTACCTCGACGAGGGCCCCGCGTCAGGTGCGGAGAAGATCCTCCTCATGCACGGCGAGCCGTCGTGGTGCTACCTCTACCGCAAGATGATCGGGCCGCTCACGGGTGCCGGCTTCCGGGTCATCGCGCCGGACCTGGTGGGCTTTGGTCGTTCGGACAAACCCGCGGCCCGGGACGACTACACCTACGCCCGCCACGTCGAGTGGATGCGCGCCGCGCTGTTCGACGAGCTCGAACTGTCCGACGTCACCCTGGTCGGCCAGGACTGGGGTGGCCTCATCGGCCTGCGCCTGGTGGCCGAGCACCCCGATCGCTTCCGCCGGGTGGTCGCCGCCAACACCGGCCTGCCGACCGGCGACCTGGACATGGGCGAGGCCTTCCTGGCCTGGCAGAAATTCTCCCAGGAGGTGCCGTCGTTGCCGGTGGGCGCCATCGTGGGCGGTGGATGCGTGTCCGATCCCCCTGCCGAAGTCATCGCCGCCTACAACGCCCCGTTCCCCGACGAGTCGTACAAAGAAGGGGCGCGCCAGTTCCCCATCCTGGTGCCGTCGCGCCCCGACGACCCCGCCGCCGACGCCAACCGCCGGGCCTGGGAGGTCCTGCGCGAGTTCGACAAGCCGTTTCTGTGCGCGTTCAGCGACCGCGACCCCATCACCAGCGGCGCGGATCGGATCTTCTGTGATCTCGTGCCCGGCACCCGGGGCCAGAACCACACCACCATCACCGACGCGGGCCATTTCCTGCAGGAGGACAAAGGGGAAGACCTCGCGGCGGTGGTCATCGACTTCGTCCATCTCAACACCGGCCCCTGAAACTGCACTGCTGAACCGAACCGCTGAACTGAACCGCTGAGCAGGGCTCCGGAACCTCGAGCTCCCCCTATCCCACCGACCGATCGGATCACCATGGGCCGCAAGATCCTCTTCGTCACCACCGACCAACAGCGCTACGACGCCCTCGGATGCACGGGCAACACCATCGCCCGCACCCCGGTGGTGGACGCGCTCGCCGCCGACGGCATCCTCTACCACCGTGCCCACAACCAGAACACGGTGTGCACGCCGGCCCGCTCCACCATGATCACGGGGCAGTACGTCCGCACCCACGGCGTCACCTCCAACGGCGTCCCGCTCCCGGTCGACGCGCCGTCGGTCGCCGAGCACCTGCACGACACCGTGGGATACCGCACCGCCCTCGTGGGCAAGGCGCATTTCCAGCCCGGCTTCGACCCCGAGGGCAAGTGGATCGAGAACTGCCTGGCCAAGGAGGGATCGACCGGGCCGTACCGCGGCTTCGACCACGTCGAGCTGGCCATGCACGGGTATCTCCGCCGCTGGCACTACGACAAATGGCTCGAGGCCAACGGCCCGCAGTGGCTCGATGCGTTCTACCCGCTCATCAACTTCGCCAGCATGGGGCTCAACGACGAGGGCGGCGGCGACACCGACGCCCCCGAGGTCAAGCACAATCCCATGCCGCGCGGGATGTACCACACGGACTGGGTCGCCGACCGCACCATCGCGTGGCTCGACTCACTGGACCCCGCCGAGGACTGGTTCTGCTGGATGAGCTTCCCCGATCCCCATCATCCCTGGGATCCCCCCGTCGACGAAGTGCGGCGTCGCGTCGACTGGCACGACCTCGACCTGCCCCCGGGCCACCCCGGCTCGACGGACAAGGCCGTCGAGATCCTGGCCCAGAAGCCCCACCACTGGCTCGACTGGTACGAGGGACGCTTCCAGAACATGGAGGGTGGCCCGATGAAATTCGTGCCGGGGAACATGTCTCATGACCAGGTGCGCGAGGTGAGCGCGCTCATCCACGTGGAGAACGAGCTCATCGACGAAGCTCTCGGCCGGGTCATGGCCCGCATCGACGAGCGGGGCTGGGGTGCCGACACCGACGTCGTGTTCACGACGGACCACGGCGAGCTCCAAGGAGACTTCGGCCTGTTGTTCAAGGGCCCCTATCACGTGGACGCCCTGATGCGGGT
Organism: uncultured Acidimicrobiales bacterium; assembly: GCA_963846125.1. GTDB lineage: Bacteria > Actinomycetota > Acidimicrobiia > Acidimicrobiales > UBA8190 > Chersky-840. The sequence goes on along the minus strand of CAWJUR010000002.1, from coordinate 1,824,088 downwards.
GCCCCTGGTGTGGCGGCCGGCTCCCAGTGCCGGCGTCGCACCGGCCGACGTCGCCGAGCCCGTCGGCCACGTCGATCTGGTCCCCACCTTCTGCGAGATCGCCGGCGCGGCCGTCCCCGACTGGGCGCAAGGCCGGGCCCTGCCCACCGCACCGGGCTCGGACCGCCAATGGGCCATCACCGAGTGGGACAGCCAGTTCTCCCATATCGGCATGCATCTGCGCTCGATCTTCCGCGACGGGTGGCTGTGCACCGCCTACGAGCCGGGTCCCCTGTACGACGGGACCGAGGGCGAGCTCTACGAGCTCGCCGAGGACCCCCTGCAATGGCGCAACCTGTGGGACGACCCCGCTTACCGGGCCCGCCGCGACGAGCTGGTCACCGACCTGTACGACAACCTGCCCCCCGAGCGCGCCACCAAGCTCGCCGTCGAAGCCCCGGTGTGACCCCGACGCCTCGGCTCACCGAGGGCGCGGGAGAGAGACCGTCTCGTTGTATCGGTGCAGCACGGGGCCATCGCTCCCCCATCCGATCCGGGTGATGGACGCGGTGGCGAGGTAGAGCCGCCACACCACGGCGTCGCCGGCGCCGAGGGCCCACGCCACCGCGGCCTTGATGGGTGAGACGTGGCTCACCACCACGACGTCGTCATCGGCGCGCGCCCCCTCGTCGGGACGGGCGAAGAGCTCGTCGCAGGCGCTCCGGACCCGCTCGCCGACTGCGGCCAGCGACTCACCCCCGGGAGGTCGGAACGCCGGGTCGGCCCTCCATCGCGCCCACAGCTCGCCCGGAACGTCCCGGAGTGCACGTCCTTCGAGCTCGCCGTAGTCCACCTCGATCCACCGTTCGTCGACCTCGACGGAGATGGCTAGCCCGAGTGCCTCGGCGGTGTCACGCGCCCGCCCGAGCGGACTGGACACGAGCCTGCTCACGGGCCCGAGCGCCCCACTCGAGCGCGGCGGCGTCGGATCGACCTTTGGGGGTGAGGGGTGACTCGGCCTGACCGAGGAGCTGCCCGGCGGCGTTCCCCACCGATTCGCCGTGTCGGACGAGGACGAGCACAGCGACTTCAGGGAACCAGGATCCGGCCGCACTGCTCGCAGGTGGACACCGCGTCGGGGGGAGCCTTGCGCACGCGGTCGAGCTCCATCGATGACAACGTGAGATGGCATCCGGCGCACGAGCCGCCCACGAGGCGGGCCGCTCCGGTCCCGCCCAGCTTCGAACGCAATTGCTCGTAACGCGCCAGCAGATCGTCTCGCACCCCCGACGCGGCGGCGGCACGCGCCCGGCTCTCGTCGGCGAGCTCGGCTTCGAGCGCCACCTCGGTGGCGGCGATGGCGTCGCGCAGACGCTCGGCGTCACTGTCGAAGGCGTCACGCGTCACGTCGCCGGCCTGGAGCTCGCGGTCGAGCGGCTCGAGCCCTTCCATGACCTCGATCTCGCGATCCTCGAGCTCGCTGATGTGGCGGGCGAGGTGCGACACCTCCTCGTTCATGGCCTGGAGCTCGCGCGAGGCAACGATCTGGCCACCGAAGAGTCGCTTTTCGAGTGACTCGCGCCGGGTCCGCGACGCCTCGATCTGGTGCTCGAGGGCGGCCTGGCGGTCACCGAGCTCGTCGCGCTGCTGGCGAAGCTCCTTGGTGCGAACGTCGAGTGCAGCCAGCTGCCGATCGACAGCGGCCAGCTCGGCACGTTCGGGAAGCGTCGCCCGGCGGTGACGGATCTGGTCGATCACGGTGTCGTGATCCTGCACCTCGAGCAGCCGCGCCAGGGGCCGCACCGGTGCTTCGGGCACCGCTGCCGGCTCTTGGGCACCGTCTCCCGTGGTCATCGTGTACCCGTCATGGCGCGCTGGTGGGGTCGTGTCGTGGCATGTCGTCTCCACCATTGTGCCGGGGACGAAGGCCTCCGCCGACCGCGCCGGGCGAGGAGGCGGGTTCCGGCGGCCCCGACCCGGTCCCGACGGCGGCTTCGGGCTGGTGCCGGGCGGCGCGCAGCGCACCCACAAGGGCCTCGTCGGCCACGGCGGTGGCCTCTTCCCAGCCGAACCAGCGTGCTTCGGGGCTCTCGCCGGGCGGAGGCGCGGGTCGCAGTCGGGCGCGAGCAGCAGGTATCGGAGGTCCAGGTGGGTGTGCCCCTGGGCGGCGTCGTGCACGTCCACGTGGATGAGGCGGGGGCCCCCGGGCGGGTGGGTGAGCACCAACCCCGTCTCCTCTTGGGACTCACGCAGGGCCGCATCCCACGGCATCTCTCCCCGCTCGAGGTGTCCACCGGGTTGCAACCACCGGTGCAAGCGCTTGTGCAGGTGCAACACGGTGCCGCGACGCCCCACCACCACTGCCGACCCGGTGACGTGCTCGGGTCCGGCCTGTTGGTCCAACGGGCTGGGCAGGGTGTCGAGGTCGGCCACGATGCGCGCCCGGGCACGGGCCTCGCGCTCGTCGCCCGGTGCATGCCCATCGAGTGCGAGCCGGACCCTCGCCACCCGCGCCTTGGACCGGTTGCCTTGTCCGACCGGCCGCCGGGCCCCTTGCGACACAAGGCATGGCTAGCACACCGACACCGGAGGTGAGGATAACGTCCCGGTCGTGTCGGAAGTGGATCGGGTGTCGTCGTGACCGAGGCGGCCGAGCTGGCGCAGGCGGTGGTGGCGGCGCGCTCCCGGTTGATCGACTTCGTCGGTCGCTGTCCCGAGGAGCAATGGGCGTCGTGTCCTCTGGGACCCGACGACCCGCGCCCGGTGGGGGTCATCATCGACCACGTCGCCGACGCCTACGAGTACCTCGCCTCGTTCGTGACCAAGATCACACGCCACGAAGCCGTCGAAGTGTCGCCTGCCATCGTGGACGATCTCAACGCGCGACACGCGGCGGCGCCGGCACCGAGCCGGGAGTCCGCTCTGGCGCACCTGGAGCGCAGCGGCGATGCCTTCGTGGCGCTCATCGAGCCCCTGGACGAGCAACAATTGACGAAGGGTGACGATGGCGTCACCGTCACCAGGTTCGCCCAGATCGCCGCCCTCCATGCCGACAACCATCGCGTCGAGCTCGAGACGGCGCTCGGTCTCGACCCTGATCCGTCCCTGTTCTAGGCCGGGGCGGGAAGGCGCCGCCGGAGGCGCGTCACCGCCATCACCACGAGGTAGACCGCGGCCGCCACGGCGATGACGCAGAAACTCGGCGGGAGGTGCGGGAAGGCGTAGCTCAGGACGAGCCCCACCCACATGTCGCCGACGGCCACGGCACCCGACAGCGCCAGGGCGCGATAGGGGCGCGGGGTGAGTTGGTGGGCGGTCCCGGCCGGCGCGGCCAGCAGGCCCAGGAGCAACAGCGCACCGACGGCCTGGGTCGCCTCGGCCGCGCACGCCCCGACCAGAGCGAGGAAGCCCAGGCCGAGCGCCACCACCGGGACGCGACGGGCCGAAGCGACGGCGGGATCGAGACTGGCGAACAGCAGCGGTCGCGCCACGAGCACCACGGCGAGGACGATCACGACGGCGACGGCGGTGGCGACCAGGGCCTGCGCATGCGAGATCCCGAAGATCGAACCGAACAGCACGCTCACTCCGGCCGTGCTGTCGGCGGTGCTCTTCGACGTCGTGTAGATGGTGAGCAAGAGCACGCCGAGGCCGAGGATCCAGGCGAACACGCTGCCCACCACGACGTCGTCGGCCTGGCCGCGCGGGCCCAGTGTGCCCATCAGGATCCCGACGGCGATGGTGGCGACGAAGAGCCCGAGGCGGGGGTCGACGCCGAAGGACAACGCCGCCAGGGCGCCGGTGAAGGCCACGTGGCTGAGGGCGTCGCCGGTGAAGACCTGGCTGCGCAGGACGAGGAAGTAGCCGACGAGGCCGCAGGCCGCGGCGATGGCGGTCCCGGCCAGAAAGGCGTTGCGCAGAAACGACTGGCCGAGGAGCCCCCCGACACCCGAGGACGACGCCATCACGGCGAACCCGGGAATGCCGATCACGCCGGCGCCCCGAGGGCTCGTCGCGACCCCGGCCGGAGTCGGGTGAGCAGCGCCGCGCCCACATAGGCGGCAAAGGCCAGGGAGGTGACCCAGAAACCGATCGGATAGGGCGAGTAGTAGGCGACCGCCAACCCGATCCAGGTGACAGCCAGGGCCAGGACGACGGCGATGACACCTCCGAGCAGGGGGCGGGGGGTGAGCCGCTGGGCGGTGGCGGCGGGCATGACGAGAAGAGCGAACACGAGCAGCGCGCCGGTGATCTGACTGGCCTCGGCGGCCGCCAATCCGAGCAGGACGAGAAACAGCAGGGACACCCGCCGGACCGGCACACCCCGGGCCGCGGCCACATCGGGATCGATGGACGCGAACAGCAGCGGCCGGCTGATCACCCCGAGGACGGCCATCGCGACGAGCGCCACCACCAGCAGGGTGAGGACCTGGGTGGTGGTGATCCCCAGGAAATTCCCGAAGAGCAGCGCATTGATGCCGTTCAGGTTCCCGCGGTACAGGCTCACGAACAGGAAGCCCAGCGCCAGGAGGAACGTCTGCACCGTCCCGGTGACGGCATTCTCCTGACTGAAGGCCCTTCCCCGCGAGTGCGGCACGGCCGAGATCAACACCGCCGCCGCCACGCAGAAGACGAAGTAGCCGTCGAGGGCGCTGACGCCGATCAACGTCGCACCGGCCGCGCCGGGGAACCCCACCACCGCGATGGTGTGGCCGGCGAAGCTCTGGCGGCGGACGACCATGAACCACCCGATGACCGCCGCCATGACGGCCACGATCGTCCCGGCCTGCAGGGCGTTGACCATGAACCCGAACTGGAAGAGTTGCCGGACGTCGTCGACGACATTCCAGGACAGCCCGGCGCCGACGTCAGTGAGGACCATGGCCGGCTCCTCCATGGCGATCGGCGTGATGGGCGGGGGCCTCGGGATGGCCCACCACGACGAGCCTCCCGTCGGTGGTGGTGAGCACCTCGATGGGTGTCCGGTAGAGGCGGCTCAACGTCGCGTTGGTGATCACTTCCTGCGGCGTGCCCGCCGCCACCCCACCCTCGGCGATGTAGACGACGCGATCGAGGTACGACAGGATCGGGTTGACGTCGTGCGCCACCATCACGACGCTCACCTCGGCCTGTCGGCAGATGGTGCTCACCAAGGCGGCCACCGCGCTCTGGTTGGGGAGGTCGAGGCTGTCGAGCGGCTCGTCGAGGAGGAGCAGGCGCGGGCGCCGCACCAGCGCCTGCGCGATGAGGATGCGTTGCTGCTCGCCCCCCGACAGCTCCCCGATGGGGCGCTCGACGAGCGCGGCGGCATCGACGAGGTCGATCACCTCGCGGATGCGCTCCTCCTCGGCGCGGCGACGCTCGCGAGAGCGTCGCGAGATCGGGAGCGGAATGCCGAACCGGTCGCCGCTGATCCCGAGGCGCACGATGTCGATCCCCCGGACCCGAAGCGACGGCTCGAAGCTCCGGCGCTGCGGCAGGTACCCGATGCGTTCGTTGTGCTGACCGGGCCGGTCGTCGAACACCGTCACGGTGCCGGCCGACACCGGGAGCAGGCCCAGGACGACCTTCACGAGCGTCGACTTGCCCACACCGTTGGGCCCCAGGACGGCGACGAACTCTCCCACTCCGACCGCGAGGTCGACGCCGGACCACAGCGTCCGGCCACCGACCCGGACCGCAGCACCCGTCAGCCTGAGGACGTCACTCGATGGCGATGCCATGTCACTGTCCCGTGGTGTCAATGGCCCGTGGTCTCAATGTCCGGTGTCAATGTCCGGTGTCAATGTCCGGTGTCAATGTCCGGTGGCACGCGCCAGCGCAGTCTGGATCCCCCGCAGCTCGCGCACCTGCCAGGCCTCGAAGGTGACGGCGGCGGGAGCGAGCGTCTCGGTGACGGTCACGACAGGGATGCCCCGCGCCCTGGCCGCCTGGACCTGGGCGGCGACATCGGGGGTGGCGTTCTGACTGTTGTACACGTAGATCGCAATCTGTTTCTGCTGGATCTGGGCGTCGATGGTGGCCTTGTCGGCCGCGGTGGGGTCGTTGCCCTCGCTGATGGCGTCGAGGAACGACGACGGCGTGAGCATCCGGAGCCCGAGGGCGGAGGCGAGCGGGCTCACGATGCTCTCCGACGCGCCGATGGGGGTGCCGGTGTACCTGGCCCTGATGGAGGTGATCAGGCTGCGGTACTGCGCCAGAGCGTGGGTCGAGAACGAGACCTTGCGGCGCTCGAAGTACGCCGCGTCCTTGGGGTCGATCCGTGTGTAGTCGGCGGTGATCTTCTGGATCACCTGGTCCACGTTCTGGGGGTCGTACCAACGATGGGGGTTCCCCCCGCCGCGACGCCGACGAGCTTGCCCACGTCGAGCACCGTCCGCCCTCTCGAGGCGCCGGCGGCGAGCAGGTCCTGGGCCCACGGGTCATATCCCACGCCGTTGACGATCACGAATTGCGCAGCGGCGAATGTCCTTCCGTCCCGTGCCGTCGCCTCGTAGGAGTGGGGATCGGTGTCGGGATTGGTGACGATGCTCGTTACCGTGACCCGGTCGCCCCCCAGCTGGGTGGCGATGCTCCCCCGGAAATTCTCGGCCGCCACCACCGAGATCCTCCCGCCCTGCCCCGCCTTCGCCACCCCGGATCCGGTGCCGCATCCGCCCAGGCACGCCGCCATCGCCACCGGCACTGCGACCAGCCCCATCAGCTTCTTGATCTCGGACATCTCGCCACTCTAAACGAGAGTGATTCTCAATACAAGATAGGATGAGTCGAGCACGACACGAAGAGGACCCGTCATGGCCCGATGGCATAGTGATCCGATGGCGACCGACGAGAAGCCGGAGCGGGTGAGCTTCGGGGGGGCGCCGCGCCACACCCGCCAGCGGCGGGCCGTGCTCGCCGCACTCGGACAGACCGGGAGCTTCCGCAGCGCCCAGGCCATCCACGGCTCGATCCGCCAGACAGGCGAGAAGGTCGGCCTCGCCACCGTGTACCGCGCCCTCAAGATGCTCAGCGACGCCGGTGAGATCGACGTGGTGCGCGACGACGCCGGCGAACAGCTCTACCGCCGCTGCGGGACATCGCACCATCACCACCTGGTGTGCGTGTCGTGCGGCACCGCCGTCGAGGTGGAGTCCGCGCCCATGGAGCGGTGGGCGGTGAAGGTCGGTGAAGCCAACGGCTTCTCCGACGTGTGGCATTCGCTCGAGGTCTTCGGCACCTCCGCGCCATGTGCTGGAAAGACCGAACGCGCCGCTGCAGACGGCGCCCGATAGCGCTTCCTGAGGCCCGGAAGAGTCCTCAGAGCTCGAATCGGTAGAAGGGGCTCCAGAGCACGATCCCGCGTTCGTCGGCCAGCGCGGTGCCTTCCACTGTCATCTGGGTCCCTTCGACCAGGCCCGGAATCGACCGCGCCCCGCCGAACACAAGAGACAGACGGCCGGTGCCGTCGTCGATGTCGTAGACCCGGGCAGCAGAACCCCGCCAAATGGCCGATCGGGCATCGACGACCTTGCCCGTCACCACGACTCTGTGCCGTGGTCTGGCGTCGGCGATACGACGGGCGACGGGCCGTTCACCCCACCGATCACCGGACGAAGGCTCCCAGCGGCTCACCGGAGTCCGACGAGGGCCTCGTTCAACTGCAGGACGTCGATGTAGCTGCTGCCCATGAAGCCAAGCTCGGCACTGTTGGTCTCCTTGGCGATGAGCCTCCGCAAAGCGGCGGGGGCGATGCCGGTGGCCTTGGAGACCATGGGCACCTGCACCAGGGCGTCTTGGGGAGTGATATCGGGGTCGTACCCGCTGCCCGAGGTGGTGACCAGGTCCGGGGTGGGCTCGACGCCGCGCTTGTGCCAATAGGCGACCAACTCCTTGGTGTTCGCCAACAAGACCTTCGAGCGCGGGCCCAGGTTGGTCGCTCCCGACTCGCCACTTTTGCCGTTCGCCACGAGGGGATTGTCTCCGCTGTAGGGACCGAGGGCGTCGGGCCGGCCCTGGAAGACACAACTGCCTGGTGGGTTGCCGGGGCAATTCGTGTTCGACCAGCTCTGGCCGATAAGCGTCGACCCGTTCGGGGTAATCGACCCGTTGGCTTGGTGCTTGAACAGGACCTGGGAAACCCCGGTACCTACAAATGCATACGCAAAAGTCAAGATGATGGCGATGGCGCCGAGGACGATTGACCGGCGGAGGTGGGCGAGTATCACAAGATCTCCATCAGTAAGCGTGGAGGGCCACGAGGATGAGGTCGATGAGCTTGATGAAGATGAAGGGCACGATGATCCCGCCCACTCCGTAGATGAAGACGTTGCGGCGCAGGATGGCGGCTGATGACGCGGCTCGGAACTTGACGCCGCGTAGCGCCAAGGGAATCAACGCCACGATGACCAGGGCGTTGAAGATCACAGCCGAGAGCACAGCGCTCTCCGGACTGTGCAACTTCATGATGTTAAGCGTGTTGAGGGGCCCGGGCACGCCGCGGCGCGTTTCATAGAGGGTGGCGAATAGAGCGGGAATGATGGCGAAATACTTGGCCACGTCGTTGGCGATCGAGAATGTCGTGAGCGACCCTCGTGTGATGAGCAGCTGCTTGCCGATCTCGACGACGTCGATCAGCTTGGTGGGGTTGGAGTCGAGGTCGACCATGTTCCCAGCCTCTTTGGCGGCCGTCGTCCCGGTGTTCATAGCCACCCCGACGTCGGCCTGGGCGAGAGCGGGGGCGTCGTTGGTCCCGTCGCCGGTCATGGCAACGAGCTTCCCGCCTTCCTGCTCGGTTCGGATCAGCGCCATCTTGGCCTCGGGGGTGGCCTCGGCCAGGAAATCATCGACGCCGGCCTCCTGCGCAATGGCGGCAGCCGTGAGGGGGTTGTCACCCGTGATCATCACGGTGCGGATGCCCATCCGACGCATCTCGTCGAACTTCTCCTTGATGCCTTGCTTCACAACGTCCTTGAGCTCGATCACGCCGAGAATGCGTGTCCCGTCCGCGACGACCAGTGGTGTCGAGCCGGCTCGAGAGAGGCGCTCGACGATCTGACTCAGGCCTTCCGGAGTGGTACCACCATGCTCCTCGACCCATTTCCGCACCGACTCGGCCGCCCCCTTGCGGATGGAGCGGCCATCCAGATCGATTCCCGACATCCGGGTCGTCGCCGAGAACGGCACGAAGCGGTGCTCGGAGCCGAGGTCACGCTCGCGTATGGCGAAACGTTCCTTGGCCAACACAACGATCGACCGCCCTTCGGGCGTCTCATCGGCCAGCGACGCCAATTGTGCGGCGTCGGCGAGCTCCTCTTCACCAATGCCACCGGCCGGGAAGAACGCTGTGGCCATCCGGTTCCCGAGGGTGATGGTGCCGGTCTTGTCGAGCAGCAGTGTCTGCACGTCCCCAGCTGCCTCCACGGCCCGGCCGCTCATGGCGAGCACGTTGCGCTGCACGAGGCGGTCCATGCCGGCGATGCCGATGGCCGACAACAGCGCCCCGATTGTCGTCGGTATCAGGCACACCAGCAGAGAAACCAAGACCACCACCGACACCGTGGTTCCCGAGAAGTGAGCAAAGGGCTGGAGAGCCACGACCACCGGCAGGAACACGATGGTGAGCACTGCAAGAAGGATGGTCAGCGCGATCTCGTTGGGCGTCTTCTGTCGGTTGGCCCCTTCCACCAAGGTGATCATGCGATCGAGGAACGTGTGGCCCCGCTCGGCGGTGATCCGCACCACAATGCGGTCGGAGAGCACTTTGGTCCCGCCCGTGACAGCCGAGCGGTCGCCCCCCGACTCGCGGATCACAGGAGCGGACTCTCCGGTGATCGCCGACTCGTCGACCGAGGCGATACCCTCGATGATCTCACCGTCAGAGGGGATGAGGTCACCGGCTTCGCACACGATGAGGTCCCCCTTGGCCAGCTCCGCGGCGGCCACCCGATGCTCGGTGCCGTCAGGACCAAGACGACGGGCTTCGGTCTCGGAACGCATCTTTCGCAATGTGTCGGCCTGTGCTTTGCCTCGTCCTTCGGCCATGCCTTCGGCAAAGTTGGCGAAGATGACCGTCAAAAAGAGCCAGATCGTGATGGACCAGGTGAAGATCCCGGGATGCGCGATCGCCTCGATGAAGGTGATGACGGTCCCGACCAGGACCACGAACATCACCGGGTTCTTGATCTGCACCCTGGGATCGAGCTTCTTGAGTGAGTCGATGCCGGCCTGAGCGAGGATGTCGCGATCAAAAAGGCTGCGCGCCTCGGCCACGCCATGTGGGGCTGAGCCTGGTAGCGGCCGCGGTTGCGGTTGCGGTTGCGTTGTCAAGGTCGTCATCAGAAGAACTTTCCGTGGCTCAGTTGTTCGACGATGGGTCCGAGCGAAACGGCGGGGAAGAATGTCAGCCCCCCGATGATGACGATCACCCCGATGGTCAACCCCACGAACATGCCGTTGTCGGTCCGGAAGGTCCCGAGCGATTCCGGGACCACGTTCTTGGCGGCAAGCGCACCTGCCAAGGCCAGAGCAGGGATCATGATGCCGACTCGGCCGAGGAGCATGTCGATCCCCCCGATGACGTTGTAGAAGGCGGAGTTGCCGGTGAGGCCCCCGAAGGCAGAGCCGTTGTTGTTGCCCTGCGAGGTCAACCCGTAGAGGATTTCGGTAAACCCGTGCGGCCCGGCATTGAGCGGGCCCGCTCGCCCGGCGTGGATCGACACGGCGATGGCGGTGAAGACGAGCACGATGATCGGCATGACCAATGCCCCGAGCCCGGCGAGCTTCACCTCCTTGGCCTGGATCTTCTTCCCCAAGTACTCCGGCGTTCGCCCGATCATGAGGCCGCCGATGAAGACGGCGATGATGGCGTAGATGAGGATCGTGTAGAGCCCGCTTCCCGCGCCACCGGGCGTCACCTCACCGAGCATCATGCCGCTGAGAAGGCCGAAGCCGCCCATTGGCGTGAAGGAGTCGTAGGAGGCGTCGGCAGATCCGGTGGAGGTACTTGTCGACGACACACCGAACAATGCGGTGGTCTCGTCTCCGAAACGGACCTCGTGGCCTTCGGTGTTCCCGACCGTGGAATGCACGCCGGCGGCGACGACCGCGGGGTTGTTCTGGTGCTCGGCGTAGCTGGTGAAAGTCACCCAGCATCCGAAGATGAGCACCATGGCGGCCAGCAGGGCGGCACCGTGACGCACGCTTCCCACCATCTTCCCGAAGGTGTAGGTGAGAGCGAATGGGATCGCCAGCAGTAGGTAGATCGACAGCCAATTGGTCAACCCCGTCGGATTCTCGAACGTCGTGGCCGAGTTGGCGTTCAGGAACCCGCCGCCGTTGTTGCCCAGTTGCTTGATCGACTCCATGAAGCCAATCGGGCCCCGGGCAATGGTCTGGCTGACCCCGTTCAGAGAGTCATGGAAACTAACCGTGCCCGCCAAGGTCTGTACCGCACCCTGTCCCACGAAGATGAACCCGGCCACAAAAGCGATTGGGATCACGATGTAAAGCAGGCCGCGTGTCATGTCGACCCAGAAGTTCCCGATCGTCGAGGAGCCGCGCCGTGAGAACCCTCGAACCAGGGCGATGGCGACGGCGATACCGATGACCGGACTCAGCATTTGTTCCAGCGTCAAGGCGCCGATCTGGGAGAAGTACGACATGGTGGTCTCGCCGCCGTAGTTCTGCCAGTTGGTGTTGGTCATGAACGACGCCGCGGTGTTGAAGCTGAGCGCAGGAGGCACAGCCCCGAGGTGTTGCGGATTGAGTGGCAGCGAGCCCTGGATCCGGATGAACAGGTAGGTGATCCCCATTGCGATGGCAGAGAAGATCACCATCGAACCCGCGTAGCGCTTCCACGTCTGCTCGTGCTCGGGGCCGGTCCCGAGCAAGCGGTAGATCGGACGCTCGGCCCAACCCAGGAAGTGCACGCGGCCGTCGAAGACCGCCGCCATGTACGAACCCAGGTACCGCCAGGTCAAGCCCAGGGCGATAACGAGCGTGGCGATGGTCCAGAAATAGCCCACCTAGAACCACTCAGGCTTGAACAGCGCCACACACAGGTAGATGAACACGATGATGGAGACGGCGAGGAGGATGCCCTGGACGGCGGTCATACGTGCTCGAGGCCCCAGATCAACCCGAGCATCGCCAGCGCGAAGGCGATGATGCCCAGTACCACGAGAAAATCTGCCATGACGCCATGGTGCTCCCGGACGCCATAAACAAACCGTGAACAGCCGCCCGCGGGCGTAAACAAAACGTGAACCGCCTCTAGGAGGCGGTCAGCGTTCGCTCAGGGCCACATGCGCCAGCCACCGATGTCGATGGCGAGGACGGGGCCGGGCGGAGGCACGGAGCGATACTGCTCGTACTTGGCGGCGAGGAGGTCGATCGCCCGCTGACGCTCGTCGGGATCGTCGACCGTCCGTCCGGCCCCGTCCACTCGCACCCACCACAACGTGGTCCAGTCCTCGTCGTAGTGATCCACGAGGAGTGATGCCGAGCTGGTTGGCTCTGATGTTCTGCGAGTCGCCGGAGATCAAGTGTGGACTTGGGCTTGGCGTCGATCGCCGAGTAGACGGATTCGACGTCGAGCACGAAACAACACGGGACAAGATGAGGCCGGTGCGACGCTGTCACCGTGGCCAGGTGCCCGACCCTCGCCGAGGTCAATCGACGTCGGGCGGTCCGAGCATCCACGTCCTGACTGTATCGACCTACCCGTCGAGGAGGTCGTGGGCGCCGTTGTTGACGCAGGGATGCCGGAGCTTCGACATGGCTTTGGCCTCGATCTGGCGGATCCGCTCCCGCGTCAGATTGAAGTGCTTCCCGATCTCCTCGAGGGTGCGCGGCGCACGCTTGGTCGAGCCCGAAACGCAAGTCGGATGATCGTCGGCTTCGCGTCGTCGAGCGGCGCCAGGAGGCGGGTGATCTCGTCGCCGAGGAGCGAGTCTGCGGCATAGTCGAAAGGCGACACCGCGTTGGCGTCCGGCACCAGGTCACCGAAATCACTGTCACGCTCGTCACCGAGCGGCTCAGACAGAGAAAGGGGCTCGGACCTCCACCGCAGAGCCTCGACGAGCTTCTCTCGCGTCAGGTCGGTCTCGGATCGGCCAACTCGTCCAATGTCGGTCCGCGACCGAGCTTCAGCTCGAGAGAGGTCCGAGACCAGTGGATCCGCGTGAGCAGGTCCCCGGCATGTGCCGGCAAGCGGATCGTCCGGCCGGTGTTGGCGATTCCCCGACTGATCGCCTGTCGGATCCACCAGGTGGCATACGTCGAGAACTTGAAGCCCTTGTTCCAGTCGAACTTGCCCACGGCGTGGATCAGCCCCAGGTTTCCCTCCTGGACCAGATCGAGCAGCGGGAGGCCTGACGCCTGGTACCGCTTGGCGATCGAGACGACCAGACGCAGGTTCGCCTGGACGAAGGTCTGATGGGCCTGTTCGCCTTGCGGCCACGACACGCCGGAGCTCGCGCCTCTTGGCTAGCGGTGAGCTCGAGTGGAAGAGGTCTCGGTCAAGCAGACGCCTCGCGGCCGGCGTCGATCATCTTGGCCAGCTGAGTCTCCTCGAGCTTGGTCAACAGCGCGTACTTGCCGATGCCCCTCAGGTAGAGCTTGACGATGTCAGAATCGTCGCGCTCGACACGGTGTCCCGCAATCACCAACGGCCTCCTCGGCACGGCGCGATCGAACCCACTATTCAGTGCCGCGAGACTGGGCGATAAGCGACGGGCTCTGTCGGGGTGCCGAACTCACATCCGCCGTCACTGAATCCCGTGCTCCTACAGTACCAGGTCGCTTTCCGACTGGCACTGGACGATGCCTCGCGGCATCTTTGAGCGATCGACGGTCCGTCGAGCGTGACGTGGGCGAATCGTCAATTCACCATCGAGGGTGCCGTGTCGAGCAAACGACCGCACCAGGGCCCGTCAACCGGTAGCATGGAGGTGAGTCGACCCGGTCCCAACAGCCACACGGCCGTTCCCGAGCGATGCGTTTCAGCTCGTGAATGGAGAGACAATGGCCACTGGTATGACCCAGCGGTACGACACTGTCCTGCGACCTCGGTTCTGTCGCGTACCGACGGGGCAAGGTCGGTGCGTTCGTGCCTAGAGGCCGAGAACCCCGATCACGGGACCAGGATCGCGACCACGACCGAGACAGCGATCGCGATCGCAAGGATTCCCGTGGCCCGCGCCGTGGAAGCAGCGACGAAGATGCGCTTCGACTTCGTGAAGAAGGCCGCTCTTACGCGGCCGTCGCCCGCTCGCTGAACCTCAAGCGCTCCAACGATGCCCTGGCCGCGTTCCTCCGGGCCCTGCATCAGCGCCCGGATGCCGAAAGAGCCGAGTTGATCGGTCGGGAGAGGGCACGTCTGGACCTGCTGGAGGTTCGGATCCGCGATCGGGACAAGGACGACCCCACACGCCTCGACCGTCGCCTCGGCGCACTCGAGAAGCTCCGCAGCTCGCTCTCCTGAGCGTCGTCTGAGCCCGCCGTCCCGGCGCTCAGATGACCATGACGTTGCAGGCCTCGTCGCCCTTGCGGCCGGTGGTCATCTCGAAGCGGACCTGCTGACCGGGCCGCAGGACGGCGGGGCCCAGGCCCTGGATGCTGCTGGCGTGGACGAATACGTCTCCGCACCGTCGGGCCGGGACAGGAACCCGTAGCCCTTCTTGGCGTCGAAGAACCGCACCGTGCCGACGGGTGCCGCCCTTGGGCCGCCGGCCCGCCCTCGTGAGAAGCGGGCCGACGGCGGAGCCCTGGGCCCGAGACACCCGGCGCGCCGGCGAACCGTTGGCCCGTGGCTTGATGCTCGGCTTCGCGTGGCGCTCCGCCCTACCGGCTTTCACCGGCTGCGCCTGGCTCGAAGTGTCGACGGGGGCCGCCTTCTTGGCCGTGACTCTGCGCGCCAGGCCCCGGAAGGCCTCCCGGGGGTGGAGCGACGTCTCGAAGCCGAGGGACGCGCTGCAGGAGGCGGTTGGCCGACCGCTGCTCCTCGGCGACGAGCGACACCACGATGCCGGTCTTCCCGGCCCGGCCCGTCCGCCCCGACCGGTGCAGGTAGTCGGTGTGGTCGGCGGGCGGGTCGAAGTGCACGACGCAGGGCAGATCCTCGACGTGAATGCCTCGAGCCGCCACGTCGGTGGCCACCAGTGCCCCGGCCCGGCCGTCCGCGAAGGCGGACAGAGCCCGTTCGCGCTGGGCTTGGGTCTTGCCGCCGTGGATGGCGAGAGCCTTGACACCACCGGTGTTGAGCTGCACCGTGACCCGGTCCGCACCACGCCGGGTGCGGCAGAAGACGAGTGCTCGGCCGTGTTCACCGACGAGCCCGACCGTCACCGGGACTCGTCTCTTGTCGGGGGACGCTCCAAAACAGGTGCGAGATGTCGGAGTCGCCTGATTCGTCGTTGGCCACGTGGTGACGGGCGGGATTGGTCTGATACCGACTCGACCAGAGGATTCGATCTCGGGCCCCAGCGTGGCCGAGAACAGCATCACCTGGCGATCGGGCGCGGTGAGATCGAGGAGGCGGCGCACCGAGGGAAGGAAGCCCATGTCGGCCATACGGTCGGCTTCGTCGACGACGACGGTGCGGACCGCACCCAGGTCGATGGCACCTTGGGCCACGAGATCCTCGAGACGGCCGGGGCAGGCGACGACCGTGTCGACACCCCGTGCCAGAGCGTGACGGGTGGCTCCGTACCCGGTCCCGCCGTACACGGCGATCACGCGCCCGCGTCCTTGTCCCGGACAATCAAGGCGAGCTCGCGCTGCACCTGGGCGGCCAGTTCGCGGGTGGGAACGAGGATGAGCGCTCCGGGGCGCCCTGGCTTCGATCCGCTGGTCCGACTCACGACCGCCAACCCGAAGGCCAAGGTCTTTCCCGATCCGGTCGGGGCGCGCCCACACACGTCGCGCCCGGCAAGCGCATCGGGAAGGGTCGCCTCTTGGATGGGGAACGGGCTGGTCAGGCCGCGGGCGTGCAGACGGGCAACCAGTTCGGGGCGCACCCCGAGATCAGCAAACGAGACAGTCACGTGACTCCAGACGAGTGAGATAGGCCAACTCGAACTGGATCGAATCCGCCCCGCCGCCATTGGCGACGATCGGTCGACAGAATGCCGACCTCGTGTCATCAGACTAGCAGATCATCGCCGTGACCAGGACGAACAGCGCGACGTGGCACCTTCGGAGCCGCCCAGGGCATCTCTCGACGACTGCACGAGTCCGCATCAAACCCCGCGGCGACCGCTATCGACCGGGTGCGGTACCCCCGTAGGACGGAGTCGACCCCTCGCCCGTTCGCCCCGCGCCTCGGACCGGGTAGAAACGCACATAGGACGGCACCTCCACTTCCGGAGGCAGTGCGCCATCGGCCACCGCCGAACCCGGCACGATCGACAGAGGGATTTGGCCGGCCCAGAACGGCGCATCCATGTCGGGGTTTCGTCGATCGGTCCCCCTGTTCGGACCTTTGCCGATCCCTCGACGATCGGGAACACGGACCATGAGCGTGGCACGAAGCTCCTCTGCGACTCGGAGGGCGTGCGTCAACGCTTCGTCCCGGCGTGATGTGGTCGAGCAACGCCATCATCGCCTGGTGCTTCTCGTCATCGTCGATGACCCGGGTCGCAGTGCCGAACACCATGACGGATCGGTAGTTCATGGAGTGATGGAAGGCCGATCGAGCCAGAACCACCGCGTCGACCAACGTCACCGTGACGCAGACCTCGGCTCCGTCCGCAAGGGTACGCAGCATGCGATTGGCGGTGGCGCCATGGAGGAAGAGGGTGTCCTCGATTCGGGCATACACCATCGGGAGCACGAAAGGCGAACCATCGACGCTGAAGCCGACGTGGCACAGAAGCCCTTCATCGAGGATCTCGTTCACCACGCCGTGATCATACGTTCCACGCTCCTTCTTCCGACGGAGCGTGGTGCGCTCTGTGGGGACGAGCGTGGCGGTGTCGTGGCGGTACTCGGCGGGATCGGGCACCTGCCCATCATGCCCGATGACGCCGTTGGCTCTGAGCGTCGCCGACGCGGGCCGAAAGCTCTTCACTCGTCGACGGCCGCCTCTGAGGGTCGCCTCCAAGGCGAGGGCGACTCCCGCCGCGTCGCGTCGCGCCGCGCTGCGCCGCGCCGCCGCTCGGACACGTCCGTACAGTTCCTGGCCATCGAGGCTGAGCGGCCCCGGGTCGACGCAGCCGAATCGCCAAGAGGTCTCGTGAGGAGCGCTCGGGCTGAAAGCATGGGTGGGTGCACCTCGACGACGGGCCCAAGCCGGCCTCGCCCCGCACCTGGCGGTCGATCGTCCCGAGGTGGCTGCGCCACGGCTTACTGATCTTCCTCGTCCTGCTCGTCATCGAATACCTGGTGATCCCCGAGCTCGTGGGCGCGAGCAAGAACCTCCACCTCCTCAGCAGGCTCAATATCGCGTGGCTCGTCGCCGGGATCGTCCTCGAGGCTTGCGCCATCGTGTGTTATGCCCAGCTCACCCGGACGCTGCTACCCCGTGGAAGACCGGGGCTCTTCAAGATGGTCCGGATCGTCTTGGCCACGACCGCTGTAGCCCACGTGATCCCCGGTGGCGCCGCCGGGGGGGCCGGGGTCGGGTACCGCCTGCTCACTTCGAACGGAGTCGAGGGAGCCGACGCCGGATTCGCCATGGCGACAGAGGCCATCGGTTCCGCGCTCGTGCTCAACGTGTATGCTCTGGCTCGCGCTCCTGATCTCCATTCCTCTGGCGGGGCTGCATCCCATCTACGTCGTGGCCTCGCTGGTGGGACTCCTCGCCTTGTTCGGTGCCGCCTCACTTGCGTATGCGCTCACCCGAGGTGGCGACGTCGCGGTGCGGGTGGTGCGGTCGGTGGGTCGCCGGATTCCTCGCGTCGGCGCCGATCGCCTGGAGCGTCTGGTGCGCCAGGTCGGCGACTCCGTGATCCATTTGTCCCAAGACCGTGCAGTGCTCAAGCGGGCGGTGCTGTGGGCAGGGCTCAACTGGCTCTTCGACGCGGCCTCGCTGTGGTCCTTTGTCACTGCCTTCGGCCACTTCGTCGATCCGGTCGAGCTCTTCGCGGCCTATGGCATCGCCAACGTCCTCGGCGCCATCCCCATCACCCCGGGGGTCTCGGTGTCATCGAAGCTTCGGCGGCCACCTTGCTCGTCTCCTTCGGCGTGACCCGCTACATCGCCACGCTGGCCGTACTTGGCTGGCGCCTCGTGAACTTCTGGCTTCCCATCCCGATCGGGGGCGTGGCCTACATCTCGCTCAGGGTCCCCCGGGGAGCCGGCCTGCGAGCCCAGCGGCAGGCGTTGGTCGATATGGCGGCCGAAGCGAAGCGACCAGGTCAGGGGCCCGAGGACGATCCGACGGCAGAGGGCACCTCGCCATGAGGACATAGTGTCGGGGGCTCGGGTCTCGGCGCGGGAGGCTGCGGTGATGTCGCTCGTGGCGCGCTCGAGCTTGGGGGTCTTCCACCACCACGTGGGGCGCGGGCTCGTCTCCATCGTCTTACTCTCGCTGGCGAGCGCGGCGTCCTACGGAATGGCGGCGGTGCTCCAGCACCAGGCGGCCATCAGAGAGCCGCCTGAGCTCTCCTTGCGGGCCGGGCTCCTCGTGAGTCTGGCGCACCGCCCCCGCTGGCTCGTCGGGAACGCCCTGGACGGCTTCGGCTACCTCTTCCAATTCCTGGCCCTGCGAAGAGGCTCGCTGGCGCTAGTGGAACCTCTTCTCGTCTTGAGCCTGGTATTCGCGCTCCCGATGGGCGCATGGCTCGAGCACCGTCGAGCATCGGCCGCAGACGTTTGGTCGACCATCGTCATCGCGGCAGGGCTGGCCCTCTTCCTCGGCGTGGCGCGCCCCGGCATCGGCCATCCCCACGCGTCCAATGCCGCCTGGGCGCTGTTGAGTGCCGCCATCGCCGCATGTTGCACCATCATGGTCCTGGGGTCTCGTGGTGGGAGCCCGCGCCGCGCCGCGGTACTCCTCGCCGCGGCATCGGGCACGACGTTCGGCTACGTGGCGGCCGTCACTGAACGCACCGGACACATTTTGGACCGGGGCGTCGTGCACACCCTGACGACGTGGACGCCCTACGCCTTGTTGGTGGGCGGGGTCGGAGCCCTGCTCCTCACCCAGAGCGCATTTCACGCCGGGGCGCTGCGCCTGTCACTCCCAACCCTGACCGTCGCACAGCCCCTGGTGGCCGTGGCCATCGGCCTCGGCTTCTTCGGAGAACACGTGGACTCCCGGGGGTTGGCGCCCGTCGCCGAGATCGCCGGGCTCGTCCTCGTGACGGTGGGAGTCTTCGCCCTCGCCCGCTCCCCCCTCATCGGAGCCTCAGAGCCGTGACCCCGGGAGCCCGCCGACGGCACGGACTCGCGCGGTATCGCTACGACGATGCCGCCAGGCGGAGACCTTCGGCGAGGAACTGGCGACACGATTCGGTGGGATCGGCCACGGCGCGGATCTCGGAGCGGCGACGCATGGCACCGAACGGGACGTTCCAGAAGGCCGGGTCACCGGGCCGTTCGGTACCCCAGGGCCCGACGTAGAGGTAGGGCTCGCTCTCGAATTTGTCACCTGGCGAGAAGCCCAGGTTCACCGGGCCCTTTGAGGGCAGGGTCACCGTCGTGGCGGCGTCGAAGTGTTCGGGCCAGAGCTGGATGGTCGCCACCTCTGATTGGCTCGGTAGGGCGGCAAGCACGTCGTCGAGGACGCGCCAAGCCAAGGCGAACCAGTCGGCGATCTCGGTGACGATCCCGGGTGCGAGATCGAAGGGCGTGTCGAGCGGACCAACGGGCGGGGTGTCGTCGCCGCAGCTGAACGGGCGCTCCACGTCAACGTCGACGAAGCCGGCCAGTTGGCGCAGGGTCGAACCGTTGATAGGCGCCCGAGTGGTCGAGGCGCCGACCTCGCGAACGAGAGTGGTCCCGGAGATCCTCACGGTCTCGGGATCGTCACCGAACGCCGGCGTCGTGATGCCACCGGGAGCGGCGCGCAGACCGAACCAACCGCTCACGACGAAGCGCCGCCGGCCGAGGATGTGGGCCGCGATCGTGTGGAGCGACGCGCCGGTGGCGGACTCCGGACTCATCCCAGCCCGATCACAGGGCCTTGGACCCAGCGTGCGGGCGGAGATCCGTCGTCACGGTCAGGGATGCGAAGGTGCCGGGGGCTTGCCGTCGAGCTCAAACGCCACATCGTCCACGTAACACCAGTACCAGTCCTCACCGGGTTCGTACGACCGCACGACCGGATGAGAGGCGGCACGAGAATGCGCGGTGGCGTGAAGTCCCGGGGAGCTGTCGCAGCAACCCACGTGACCACACGTCTGGCACACCCGGAGATGCACCCAATCGTGCCGACCTGCTGCGATGCAGTCCTCGCATCCTGTCGAGGAGGGGGTCGGGTCTGCGATCTGGTCGATGTGGGTACACGTCGGTTGGCTCATGTCTGGCTCCGTAAGCGTCCGAGAGGCGATCGAACCGGGGAGGTGGCTCCTGACGGCCGCCGCCGAGCGGGATTTGACGGTTTCTATGCTAACGGCACCCGGCAGCAAACCATTCGGGCGGCTCGGTCGACCGGGGCGTTGGTCGTCACCCGGTGATCGGGAACGATCCCTGCTGCCAACCGACCATTCCCGGCGACCCTGCCCCCGCCGTCGGAGCTTCGACCAAGGGGGGCGCCACACACGAAGTGGCGTCCGGTTCGAATCCGTACCAGGTAGCCGACGACGAGAACCAGACGAACCAGCATGTGCCCGATTGTGAGTCGGCCGCCAGGGTCACACTCCCGAAGCCGAGCGGACCATCGGTCCCACCACTCGACGCGGTCGAGTCTGCCACCGCGCCGCTCACGACCGAGGGTGAGCCCGACGGTCCCGGCGTCACCCCGTACTGGGCCAGGGCCGAGACCGACAACGCGCCGTTGCTGATGGCGCCGTCGCGCACGTTCTGCATTGCCGTCGACAACGTCGACTGCGCTTGGACGTCGTAGGCCTGGTTCACAGTGGAGCGCAGTGCCTTGGCGCCAGAGCCTGTTGCGGCCCCGCCCCCAAATGCCTTGAGGGCTCCGACACTGAGCAAAGCGACGATCAGAAGCGAGATCACCATGCCCGTGAGGCCAAAGCCCGCTTCGCCCTTCGATGACCGAGGTGTCCGAGCGATCTCACCCACCTTCATCTCATCGGCACCCGGGCGCCTCGGGGTTTAGCCCTTCCGGCCTCGGCGGACTCGGGCGCAGGCGCACGGGCAGGCGCAGGACGAGATCAGGCCAACGCTTCGGCGATCCAGGCCCCGATGGCAGCCTTCTCGACGAGGAACCCATCGTGACCAACTCTCGACTCCACGATCCCGATCCTCGACACACTCGGAATCAGGCGGGCGAGCTCGTACTGGAGTTCCACGGGATAAAGCCGGTCCGAGGAGATCCCGACGATGCATGTCGGGCACTCGAGGGTGGACAATGCCGCCGCGATCCCACCTCGACCTCGGCCGATGTCGTGGTGGTTCATGGCCTCGCTGAGCACGATGTACGAATTGGCGTCGAAGCGTCGTTGCAGGGTGTCGCCCTGATGCTCGAGATACGACTCGACTCGGTAGCGCCCACCCTTCAGCGGCTGTTCGACACCTTGGGCTTCCCGGCCGAACCGCTGGTCGAGCTCAGACGCGGTCCGATAGCTGATCTGCCCCATGCCACGAGCGATGGCCATCCCGTGCACAGGCCCTTCGTCGTTGTCGTAGTAGTCACCCCCGGCGAACGCCGGGTCGGCCCGAATGGCGCGAACCTGCAGAGAACACAATCCGATCTGTTCCGCCGTTGCGGCTGCGCCGACGGCGACCACGACAGCGCGTTCGACACGGTCGGGTGATCCCACGCACCACTCGAGGACACGCATGCCGCCCATCGAACCTCCCACCACCGCGGCCCACCGCCCGATGCCGAGATGATCCGCCAACAACGCTTCGACCCGAACCTGGTCCCTGATAGTGATGATGGGGAAGCGTGACCCGTATCGCTTCCCGTCAGGAGCGAGCGAAGCGGGCCCGGTCGTCCCTTGGCACCCACCCAGCACATTCGGACACACGACGAAGAAGCGGTCCGTGTCGATGGGGGCTCCGGGCCCGATGATGCCCGGCCACCACCCCGGGCTCGGGTGACCCGGCCCGGCCGGTCCCGAGGCATGTGAGTCACCAGTAAGCGCGTGAAGGACGAGGACGGCGTTGCTCCTCGTTGCGTCGAGCTCCCCCCACGTTTCGTATGCCACGTCGACGGGGCCCAGGCGACCACCAGCCTCGAGCCCGAACTCCTGAACACCGGTCAAGCGCGCGAAGCGCCGGTTCCCGATGTCGTCGCCGACGCTCCAGACTCCGCTCGAGGTGATCGGCTCAACCGACCTTGGCGGCACGGAAACCGGCGTCGAGGTCGGCCAAGATGTCGTCGATCGTCTCCAGTCCAACACACAGGCGCACGAGATCCGGGGAAACGCCGGTGGAGACCTGCTCGGCCTCGGTGAGCTGTGAATGCGTAGTGGATGCCGGGTGGATTGCCAAGCTACGCACGTCCCCGACATTGGCGAGGTGGCTGAACAACTCCAAACCCTCGATGAATCGACGGCCGGCCTCGGCGCCTCCGGCGATTCCGAATCCCAAGATCGCCCCGGCGCCGTTGGGCAGATACCGCTTCTGGCGCTCGTGCCAGGGACTCGACGCGAGGCCAGGGTACGACACCCAGGAAACCTCGTCTCGGTTCTCGAGCCACTCCGCCACGACCTGGGCATTGGCAACGTGGCGTTCCATGCGCAGACTCAAGGTTTCGAGCCCCTGCAAGAAGAGGAACGAATTCAACGGGGCGATGGACGGGCCCATATCCCGGAGATACTGGAGACGGGCCTTCAACACGTAGCGGGCCGGGAAGAGCGGCTCGGGGAGCTGCGCGAACACCAGGCCGTGGTAGCTGGGATCAGGCTCGGTGAAGCCCGGGAAGCGACCGCTCCCCTCGTAATCGAACGTCCCGCCGTCCACGATGATCCCGCCGATGGACGTCCCATGGCCACCGATGAACTTGGTGGCCGAGTGAACCACGATGTCGGCGCCATGACGCAAGGGCTGGGCCAGATACGGCGTCGCCACGGTGTTGTCCACCACGAGCGGGATGCCGTGACCGTGGGCGACGTTCGACACACCCTCGAAATCGAGCACGTCACCTTTGGGGTTGCCGATGGTCTCGGCGAAGAATGCCTTGGTGTTGTCCCGCACCGCACGCTGCCAGGCCTCGAGGTCGTCGGGGTCGTCGACGAACGTCACCTCGATGCCGAGCTTCGGCAGCGTGTAATGAAGGAGGTTGTAGGTACCTCCGTACAACGAGGCGGAGGAGACGATGTGTCCCCCGTTCTCGGCCAGGTTCAAGAGGCTGACGGTCTCCGCGGCCTGGCCGCTGGCCACTGCCAGAGCGGCTACTCCCCCTTCGAGAGCGGCGACGCGCTCTTCGAACACCGCTTGGGTCGGATTCATGATCCGTGTGTAGATGTTGCCAAGCTCCTCGAGTCCGAAGAGCGCAGCGGCGTGGGCGGTGTCGCGGAACGTGTAGCTCGTTGTCTGGTAGATGGGTACGGCCCGTGCGCCGGTCGTTGGATCTGGGACCGCACCGGCATGGATCTGTTGAGTCTCAAATCCCCATTGCGACATGGTGATCTCCTCTATCGCGTCGCGCCCCATGGCGGCGCCAGAGCGAAGTCTATGCAGGTGCTCTTCGCACGATCTCCTGCAATCCCGTCGGACCCGAGTGCGTCTCGTCGGCGCCGATCCGTTCCGACGGTTCCTCGGACCCATGCCGCCTACTGAACCAGGTGCGCCACGCCTGGTAGCCGCCCACCAGGTCGGCGGACCGCTCGTAGCCGAGGTCCGAGAGCGATGCTGCCGCGAGGCTCGACGCATACCCCGCCGAGCACACCACGACTACTGGCTGGTGGAGATCCCTGACGCCGGGCAGGCGGTGGTCAGAGGTTGGATCCATGCGCCACTCGAGCACATTTCGCTCCACGACCAAGGCACCGGGGAGGGCTCCTTCCGCCTGTCTCTGTGCGGCGGGCCTGATGTCGATGACAAGCCCGCCCTCTGCCACCAGTCCTTCGAGCTCGTGCGGGCCGACGCGACTTATACGTCGCCGGGCCCGCTCAACGAGGTCGTCGACCGAGATACTCATGCGACGGCTTGGCCGAACCGGTAGCGCCGGGTCGCTCCTGCCTCCAGAACACCTTCGGTCATGCGGTAATACGTCATCGATGTCAAGCGGGGAGCATAGACATGGACACTGATCGCGGGAGCGTCGCCCGAGTTCACGACGTCGTGGATGTGGTGCCCACCGAAACCGATGGACCCGCCCATTGCGATGGTTTTCGTCTCGAGCGCAACGTCTCCGGAAGGCCGTGACACGACACTGGTCTCTATCAGCTCGCCGGCGGCCACCACGACGGCACCGGCCGAGCCTCCGTGATCGTGGAGCTCGATGGCGCCCCCGGGTGGCCAGGCGATCACCCATGCCTCGAATGCGTCCGACGACGCCATGAGGTCCCATTGGCGGCAGGTAGGTCGGGTCATGCCTGGCCACGAAGGCGCTCGCACCGCCAATCGCAGCGCCATGGCCCGCAGCACATCGGGTCCGAAACCCACGTCCTGGCTCGAACCGGTTGTCGGGCGGGACGGGCGGTGCCGTAAGGAAATGGCGACCCTCCGAGGCCTCATTCCCCTATCGCGCCGGGAGGCTGCGACAAGAGAGGCCAGGGCGATCGCCATGTCCGGAACTGTAGGCGCTAAACCTGACTTAGTCAATCGGCTTTATGGAGATACTGGTGTCGAGAGGTCCCTGAGAGCCACAAAAGCTCCTTCGGGTCGCGTTTGTGAAGACCCCCTGTAGGTCAGAGCTCCGCGCACCAGGGGAGCCGACTCATGCCGAACTCGACCGGTTGCTCCGGCGTGTCAGTGATGCTCCGTTCGGGTCGTTGTTGCCCGACCCTTCGGGCTACCGCCCCAAGAACCAAGCGGCGGTCCGGGCGGAGGCAGATACCACCCGATGGGCCGCCGACCGTGCTGCGCCGGACGAACCGCCGAACCCCTGCCCGAGGCGTCGCCCGACATGGTCGACCTGCCCCACCCAGTTCGACACCCGTTGGAAGGAGTGTCTCGACGGCGATCCGCCCGAGTCACCTTCCACCCGCGTTTCGACCCTTCGTATCCCGCCCCGGTCGTAGATGCCCGCGAACGCACGTTGCGGAATGTTCAGAAACACGAGCAGAAGAAGCAGTCCAAAGAGAAGCAGCACTCCCCCGATCGCACCGAGCCATCCAATACCCCGTCCCGGGCCGGTGGCTGCGAGCGTTCCCGTGCCGGCAGCGGCCGGGGTCGCGGCTGGGGGCGTCTTGCCCGACCCGGCGCCAGTGGCTGGGGCGGTGGTCGTCGCCGTCGTGGCGGCGGGCTTGGTCGTGGCCGTGGTAGCAGTGGTGGCAGCCGTCGTAGTCGTCGAGGCGGGAGCAACCTCGGACCCGAAGAGAATGGTGCCCATGGAGCCGTCGTTGGCTTCGTCCCCGTAGGCCAACGTGCACACGTCACCGATCGCCTGTTGCGCGGCCGTGGGCGGGCACGGGTATAGCGCGGCGTCGGCGGTCGGGCTGTTCCCCGCGGTGTCGGTGGCAGCACAGGTCCCCGCGGCGGGAGCCGGACCACACGGAGGCCCTACGGTTCCTTGCACGACCTTGAAGGTCGCCGAGATCGAACCCGAGTCGCTCACCGTCACCAGTGCCGACAACGACGGCGCGTTGCAACTCACGGAGATCATGCTGTTGACGAGGCCGCCGACCATGACATTGGGCTGCTTGGCGTCGCTGTTGCACTCCAGGACGTTCCCGAGCGACTTGGGCGTGAAGCCGGTACCCGCGATCGTGACGGTGGACCCGTCGCTGAGGCCAGTATCCGGCGTAATCGTGATCGGAACGTTGGGGTTCCCCGCCGCAAACGCCGACACCTGGCCGGCCACCATCGTGAGCCCGGCAACCAAGAACGAGGTGGCCCCGACGACAAGGAACCGGGAGACTCCGCGTCGATGTCCGCGTGGGCGAGCGTGCGGACCGACAGTCAAGACATGATCAGACAAGAGTCACCCCCACGGAGGGGACGAACCCTCCTCAAATTCCTGATAGCCAGGATATTTGAGCGTCAGTCCACGTACATCATCACTATTGATGACGTCAGGTTCGGGGTGACAACCAGCCCGCGATGCAAGAGTGGTATGTGGTTCGTGGGGAGTTTTGATGTCAACCAACCGGTCACGGTGCGACTCGGTCAGTCTCTCGTGTCGATCGTCGCAACCTCATCAAAAATGAGGATTCCTGAACGTCTCCCCTCACATAATCTTCGGGTAGGTACGCAAGTGTGGATCTTGACCGCTACGCGCGTGCACATCAGCACTCGTCGGAGGCGGTCAACGCGGGGGGTGGGTCGTGATTAGGTCCGGTCGGTTAAGGGTCACCGCAGTGCTGTCGGGGCTGCGCGATGCCCGAGCCAAAGTCCTCATGCTGCTCGCCTCGGCTCTCGTGGTGGCAGGGTCGGTCCTGCTCGGCACGACGTTGTCCGCATTTGCCGCGACCACCTTCTCGGTAACCCCCAGCACCGGTCTGGCCAACGGCACGTCGGTGACGATCACGGGTGCGGGCTTTGCCAAGAGCTCGCTCGGGAACGTCCTGGAGTGCAACAGCGACGCCAACCAGCCCAATGTCATGGTGGGCGGCCTCGTCAACAGCTTGATCTCGGTGAGCTGCACGGCGCCGTCGTTGAGCGCCCTCGTGACCACCTCGGGGACGGGGACGGTGTCGACCGTTTTCAAGGTGGTGCAAGGAACCGTCGGGCCGCCATGTGGTCCCTCTCCGGCCGCCGGGACTTGTCCCGCCAAGGACACCGCCGGGAAGACCCCGGCCGCTGACGCCGCGTTGTATCCGTGTCCGCCCACGGCCGCGCAACAGGCGATCGGTGACGTGTGCACCCTGACGTATGGCGACGAAGCGAACGACAGCGGTGTAGCCACCATTCTCTTCGGCACCGAGACCCTGCCCACCTCTTCGACGACGACCACAGCCGGGGCCACTACCACCACCGGCGGTGCCACTACGACGACGGGTGCCACAACCACGACTACAGGCGCCACGACCACAACCACCACCGGCGGCACCACCACGACGACGGGTGCCACCACGACCACGACGGGCGCAACGACGACGACCACGGGCGCAACGACGACGACCACGGGCGCAACGACGACGACCTCCGAGGCTCCGACCACGACGACCTCAGAGGAGTCAACGACAACCACCTCCGAGGCCCCGACGACCACCACCACGACGGGCAGCACCACCGCGATCACAGGGCCTTATGAGCTGTACTGCCCGGGGACTCCCGTCGGGAACATCGTCCTCAACGACGCCGTGACCTCGGCCACGCTGTCGCCGGCGGCACCGACGAAGGGCCAGACCTTCAGCGTCACCGGGTACCAGACGGTGGTGAACATCCCCAACGCCCTGGCGACGGCCGCCTCGGAGGTGTCGCCCGGGCAACCCCTGGCCGGCTCGGCCACGGCCCAGCTCGACGCCAGTGGCGCCACCCCGGCCACGACCCCGGAGGGCCCGCTCAGCTTCAGCGTGCCCATCCCGAACCCCGTCCCCGCCGCCGGGGTGAGCTTGTCGCTCCCCTCCACACCGGCGACGATCTCGGGGTTCACCGTCACCGACCCCAATGGGAAAGTCACCATCCAGGAGGACTCCAACGCCGCCCTCAGCCTCACCGTGGCCGGCAACGCCCTGGCCCTTACCTGCACGGCCTATGCCAATAACTCGGTGACGCCCTCGGGCGTGGCGATGACCGCACCGACAGGCAGCCCCCTCGCCCCGATCATCGCCGTGGCGGGAGGCGGGTCGACCAACACCACAGCTCCGCCCACGCCCACCACCAAGCCCGGCTCCACCCCCACCACGAGCGGGGGCGGCTCCAAGGTGGTCACCGCCGCCTCGAAGTCCCTGGCCTTCACCGGGTCCGGGCCGGGCGTCGGCATGCTGGGCGTGATCGGTGGTGCCCTGATCCTGCTGGGCTTCGCCCTCCTCGTCCTCGTGGACGCGCCCCGGCGGGCCATGGCGCAATTCGCCATCCTCAACCCAGCCACACGACGCCGGGCGCGACCCGGCGGCACCACTGAAGGATCACCGGTGACAGACCGCCATGTCCTGCTAAGCGGTGTGCGCTTGGCCAAGCGGAGCGGGCGGTGGTTCCTCGGGCGATGACTCGCCCGCCAGGTTCGATCTGACTCCAGGCAGGAGTCACGCAGGCCGGGCGATTCGTTTGGTCGCTGCCCGCAGATCAGGGGCGTGAGCTTGGCGAGCACCGTCGCTGAGCATCGACTTATCGTGGGTAGATGAGGCGACGCTTCAGCTGCATCGCTGCATCGATCCTGGTCCTTCTCGTCGCCGCCAGCTGCGGCGGAACCACCGATTCACCGCGTCTGGCGATCCAACTCCCACCGCGAGGCCACTGGCGCTGAGAACTCCCCCGCGATCCAAGCGGCACTCGCGGTCCAAGGGGCACTCGACCTTCCGGCATCCCAATCGACGATGCAAAGGTATTTGGGCAAGCGCTACGCGGGGGCGTGGATCGTCAACGACGGACGACATGGCGTCTTGTACGTCGGCGTCGTTCATCTAAGAGGCGTTGATCGACAGTTCGCGAAGAGTCGCATCCACATGGGACGCAGGGGGGCCATCAGCCTCGTCAACGAGCGATACAGCATGACTCAACTCAATGCCTTTGACGCCATTGTGAGCAGATACGTAGAGAGAACGGGAAAACGCAAGGTCATGGAAAAGCATCCTTTTCTGGGCTTCGGAGTGAGCCCACCCGACAACGCAGTGAGATTCACCCTTCCCAAGAACGACGCCACATTCTGGACGACACCTATTCTCCGCCTCGTTCCGTACGCCGCCTTCGTTGTGCAGTACTCATCGGCGACAGCCCGCGCCCTGCGTGGTCAATTCGAAGGCTGACACAGAGCAGCTCGTGACACCTCGAAGACCGCGTGGCCGACGTTGGTGAACGGAGTGGCTCTCGACATCAAACCAACACCTTTGTCCACCCTTCGCCAACGGGAGTCATGAAGACCGTTGTGAGCTTCATGGAGCGGTGGAACCAGATCCCGTCGGTGCGGGCATACACATCGTCCTCGTATCCCGACATCCAATAGGACGTTCCATCGGGGCGACGACACGGGCTCAACACGTCCCACCTGGCCGTTGCCGCCTCACCATCGACGTCGATGCGTGGGTTGACGAAGAAGTGGCGCGAGAACGTGAGCGTCGTCTGGCACAAGCGTGAGGCAATGGCTTCGCGCCCCGTGGCACTCCCAAGACCAAGGCCTCCGTCCCATGTCCCGTCAGAGGTGAACAAGGCAGCCACCCTGTCTGCGACTTGGGCCAGCGTGGCGGGGTCCACCACCGCCCCGGCGGAGAACCGCCGGTCGACAAGCTCGCCGTACGTGGCCTTGAGGGCCTGGATCGCGAGCACGCTCTCGCTCGCCTCGACGCGCAATCGAAGCAATGCGACTTCGGCCGCGAGTTCCGCAACAGTGATCATGTCGACCATCTCCCTTCTCGCATCGGGTTCACGGTCCGTCCATTGTGGCGACCTCGATCGGATATCTTCACCGAATGCGGATCTTGGTGCTAGGTGCGGGTTTCGGGGGCCTGGAGTTGTCGGCCAAGCTCTCAGAGGAGCTCGGTGACGAACTCGATCTCGTACTGATCGACCAGAGTGACGCATTCATCTTCGGCTTTTCGAAACTTGACGTGATGTTCGGACGAACCCTGCCAGCATCGGTGATCCATCCCTACCGCGATTTGGCGAAGCCAGGGATCCGCTTTGTCCAGACGACCATCATCTCGATCGATCCGACCACCAAACGCATCGAGACCACCTCGGGGCCCTTCGAAGCAGACATGGTCGTCGTCGCCCTTGGAGCCGATCTGGTACCCTCCGCCACCCCCGGGCTCGTCGAGGCCGGCCACGAGTTCTACACGGAGTCCGGGGCCTTCGCCTTACGTGAGGTGTTGTCGAGGTTCGAGGGCGGCAATGTCATCGTCGGTGTGACTTCGACGCCGTTCAAGTGCCCGCCCGCACCGAGTGAGACAGCCTTGTTGATGCATGACTTCCTCACCGATCGGGGGATCCGTGACGCCTCGCGGATCTCGCTCGTCATGCCAATGGGCGTGCCGATCCCACCGTCACCGGCCGCATCAAAGGCGTTGCTCGAGGCCTTTGCCGTCCGTGACATCGATTGGTTCCCGGAGCGCATCGTGCGCACGCTGGACCCCAGCGAGAAGGTCGTCGTGCTGAACGACGGGTCCGAGATGCCCTTTGACCTTTTCCTCGGCGTTCCCGTCCACAAGGCTCCCGCCGTCGTGGTGAATTCGGGGATGGCAGTTGATGGGTGGATCCCCGTGAACCCGTCGACCCTCGAGACTGCGTTCGCCGATGTCTACGCCATTGGCGATGTGACGAGCGTGGGAACACCCAAGGCAGGGGTCTTCGCCGAAGGCCAAGCGTCGGTGGTGGCCGAACACATCATCTCTCGCGTGCGAGGCGGATCCACAAGCAGGACGTACGACGGCCATGGGACGTGCTATCTCGAGTTCGGCCATGACCTCGTTGCCCGGGTAGACGTCACCTTCTTGAGCGGGACGGCACCCGTTGGTGCTCTGGAAGGGCCCTCTCGTGCCATCGCCGCCGACAAGATCGATTTCGGTACCACCCGCATCCGGCGCTGGTTCGATCGCACGTGGACGAGCGAGGCGCCTGGGCCGGCCTGAGCACTATGGCCTCGCTCAGGTGATCAGAGCCGAACCCTCAGATCGGTCCGGTCATGGCGTGAGCGCGGAGGGCGGTGGGATCGTCCCCGCCCCCGCAACTATTTGCGGTACGACGCGCATCGGACTCGCCGCCACCCATCCAGGCCGAGAGCAGCAACACCGGCCAACGCGCCTCTGAGAAAACTTCGCCGATCCAACGCGAGCCCGGTGCTCCTTACCGTGCCTGACCTCACGACAGCGACCGTACTCGCGGACCGACATTCCATTCATCACCGGAGCGATCAAAACTGCAGCGTGGGCTACCATTTTGCGATGCCGCAGCTGGAGTCCGAGTTCGCCGTCACGGTGCCGGGGGGTGTCCTCAAGGGTTGGCGGGCGGGCTTGGGGCCGCCAGTATTGATCCTGCATGGTGGACCCGGACTGTCGGATTACACGTCGTCGCTCGCCGACGAGCTCGTCGAGGAGTTCACGGTCCATCGATATCAACAGCGAGGCCTGGCACCTTCCACGACGAATGGTCCGTTCACGGTCGAATCCCATGTGTCTGACGTACTCGCGGTGCTTGATGCAATCGGAGCTCGGCAGGTGTTTCTGGTCGGTCACTCATGGGGCGGACACCTCGCCATGCATGTCGCTGCTGCCCATCCTGAGCGCCTCCTAGGTCTTGTCGTCGTCGATCCTCTCGGCGCGGTCGGCGACGGCGGCGAATCCGACATGGGGCGGATCATGGAGCAACGGATACCGCCCGAAGCGGCGGCGCGAGCCAACGCACTGGACGAACGAGCGATGCGAGGCGAAGGGACAGCCGCGGACGCCATGGAGGCGCTGTCGATCGTCTGGCCGACCTACTTCGCCACCCTTGAGCAAGCACCACCCATGCCGGCCTTGGAACTCTCCCTCGCCTGCTACTCAGAGACGTGGGCATCGATTCAGGCTGAGCTCGCCGCTCAGACCCTGGTGACCCGTCTCGGACGGTTTCGAGGTCCCGCGGTCTTTGTATTAGGTGCAGGCAGTCCCATCCCACCTCGACACGGTGTCGCATCCGCCGCACTCATCCCCGGAGCTGAGTCCGACATTCTCGACGGTTGCGGCCATTTTCCATGGCTCGACCAACCGGGAGTGATCAGGACGGCACTTCACTCTGTGAGCAATCGGTCCGTTCCCCGACGTCGCTGACAGCACGCTCTCGACGCAGCCGGTGCAGTCGGAGTCAGGATCAGCGCTCGTTCCGTCCCTCAGTGCTGCACTCACCGTTGGAATGGAGGGAAGTAAGCTCCATTCGTGGGCTTTATCTTTCGAAAGTTCCTCGCGATCCTGAGAGTCCGGCGTGAGCGCCGCAACAGGTCGCGGGGACGTTGATTGAAAAGGGCGCCCTGCGCCTGACTCTGCGTGGATGTCCGTTGAGTCTGCGGAGACTCACTACGGGTGCTTTCCCGTAACGGGGGTGAGGTAGGCATCACCTTTTACCGTGCGACAACTACAAGACGGCGATCGGGTTCACTGGCGAGGCAGTGCCCTGATTCAGCACCAGCGGTGCAACGACAAAGAGGAAGCTCCAACGGTTCGCACCGGTGCAAGCACTCGAGAGCTCGTCGAGAGCGAGATTGTCCAACAGGTGAATCCCCATAGCCACGATGGCGATGGTGTGGATCGGCATGGGGGCATTCTTAATGCGCGACGGCCAGACATCGGAAATACCATCGCTGCCCAACACCGCGATTTCGCGCTCGTGCAGCCACGCCAGACACGAAGCATCGAGACCAGCCATGCCGTCGGTCGGGTTCCACGGGCCGTGCAACTCTCGCCACCGCCAACGTCCCGTGCGCACAACCAGTGCATCCCCGCGCTGCACCTTGACACCGGTCGCCTTCTCCGCGGCTTCCAAGTCCTCGGGGAAGATTGGTTCGCCCGGCTGCAGTGCTTCCACACCCCGCAGGATGGGGATGTCCACGAGAACTCCCCGGGTGATGACGCCGGACCGGAGGTGATGGATGCCGAGCTTTCTCGCCCCGTGCGCCGTGACGGCCTCAGACGAGTATCCGTTGTACATCCGGCCCTCGTGGAAGATGTGGCAGAGAGCATCGATATGGCTCGTCGCATAGCCGTGTGATGCGAGGGCAAAGTAGTCCGCTCCATAGCCTTCGGTGCCAGTCCCGGTCATGTGGTGGACAACGGGGTTCAAGTTGTCGGGGCTGGGTTGCGTCGGAAGGGGCCGGGCACACGACACGGTCTGCCCCGAACGCACCGTTGACGCCGCCGCGGCGGTGACCTCCGGTGTGATGAAATTGAGGGTACCCAGCTGGTCGTCTACTCCCCATCGCCCCCAGTTGGAGAGTTGCGCATGGAGGCTCGAGACGTCATCAGCGCTCATAGGCTCACGCGGCACGACGGTACGGTAGCCGGATATTCGATGATCGAGGGAGTCATATCGGTCGACCACGGCGTCAAGCCTTTCCAATGCAATCCCATCGCAACGGTTCTCATATGGAGGAGAACACCACGCCGGAATCGTGGGAGTTCGACTCACCGAAGGGTCAAACTAAGCTCTTCTCCGAATATGAAACCCAACCATTCAATCCCGCAAGCGGCGGTCATTCCCGTCCTCATATACCCCGATGTGCGGGAGGCAGTCAGTTGGCTCTGCACTGTGTTCGGATTCGTTGAGCGTGTGCAGATCGGAGAGAACCATCGCTCGCAACTTCAATTTGGCGACGGTGCGGTGATCATTGGCGATGTGCGACACGATCGCCGGCCACCTCGCCGGGGGGAAGTGACGCATTCAGTCATGGTGCGAGTCGAGGACGCCACCGCACACTGCGCCCAAGCCCGAGCACACGACGCCCGCATTCTCATGGAGTTGACGGACTTTGAATACGGCGAGCGGCAGTACACCGCTGAAGATCCCGCCGGCCACCAGTGGACCTTCTCCGAGACAATCGCCGACGTGGCTCCCGAGGAGTGGGGTGGGATCTCCTTTCCTCACGTCGAATAGCACCGTGCTCCCCTGGGTCGCGGAGAGCGGCCAACCTAGCTCCGGCTGCGGGCGATCTCGAGGGTTGGATCGAGACTTGGGACGTCCCGAACTCTCGGCGCAGCCTGGGGTTAAGGTTCCGGCATCATGAGGGCCAGTTCGGAGCTTCAGACCGAATATCTCGTCGTCGGGGCGGGGGCACTCGGACTGGGATTCGTCGACACGCTGATCCAGCACTCCGCCGCCGACGTTGTCATCATCGATCGAGGGCACCGGCCCGGCGGTCACTGGCTCGATTCCTACCCCTTTGTCCAACTTCACCAACCGTCCATGAACTACGGAGTGAACTCGACGCCGCTCGGAAAAGACCGAATTGAGTCCGAGGGAAGAGACAAAGGCTTCTACGAACGAGCCACCGGAACCGAGATTCTCGGCTACTACGACCAGATCATGCGTGACCGATTGCTGGCATCAGGCCGGGTGCGCTACTTCCCAATGTGCGACTACCTCGGCGGCCGGAGGTTCCGGTCGAAATTGACCGGTGTGGAGACCAGTGTGTCGGTCTCGCGCAGTGTCGTCGACGCTACCTACTTGGCGTCACGCGTGCCGGCCACTGATCCACCACCGTTCGAAGTATCCGGCGGCGCGACATGCATCCCCATCGGTGCGCTCACGAGGATCACGGAAGCCCCCGCCGGCTACGTGATCATCGGCGCCGGCAAGACGGCTATGGACGCCGCGTGCTGGTTGCTCGATCACGCCACTTCCCCCCACGACATCACCTGGATCCGGCCCCGCGACTCATGGATCTTGAACCGCGCCTTCTTCCAACCCGGCGAGGGAGTCCTCTCTACGTTCGAGGGAGTCGTCGTCGAACTCGAAGCGGTTGCCGACTCCGACTCGATCGAGCAAGTCTTCGAGCGCCTGGAAGACCACCAGGTAATGATGCGCATCGACAGATCCATCGAGCCGTCCATGCTCAAGGGAGCCACGGCGAGTCTCGGAGAGCTCGACGAGCTGCGACGCATCGAGAACGTAATCAGACTGGGACATGTCGAGCGGATCGACGTCGATTCGATCAGGCTCGAAAAGGGATCGATCCCGACGAGTCCCAGTCACCTGCACATCCACTGCGCCTCGGGGGGACTGAGCGACAATATTCCGAGAGCGATCTTCGCCGACGACAACACCATCCTGCTTCAACCAATCACACGCGTCAGTCACAGCCTCTCGGCAGGACTGATCGCCTTCGTCGAAGCGTCGGAGCGATCCACGGAAGAGAAGAATCGGCTCTGCCGACCCAACCCGTGGCCCCACACGCCGTTCGACTGGATTCGGCACATCTTGGCCGGGATGAGGTCCGAAATGGAGTGGCAAGGTGCTCCCGACGTCCTGGCCTGGGTGGAGGCTTCGCGCCTCAATCTCGTGAGGGGTCTCGATGAGCACCCCGACAAGGAGGCGGTGAGAGATCTCCAGAGCCGATTTATCACAGCGTTGTTTCCCGCCTTGACCAGGATCGACGAGTTCGCGTTCGCGCGCCACTCCAGCCGAACGCGCCCGGATATTCGACGTGACCGAGTAGTCCAAGGGACACCCGCGACGCTGATCAGCCCGTGCCCGTCGCGGTGAATGCGGCCCCACTCATCGGAGACGCAACCTGCGATCGCTCGGATCTGCGTCGAGTACCGATTCGAGCCCGAAGCAATCAAACAAGCGGCGGTATGCCGACCATCTCCCGGAACTCGTCGGTCGAGTTGGTAACAGGAAAGGGCGTCGCGGGAACCGGTAATTTGAGCCGCTCGCAGATCGGTTCCCATCCGTCACCCAGGTTCCATTCGAGCAACCGGCTCGCCGGGATCTCGCTCCGTACGCTGTCGTTGTGGCGGACATACGCGTCAATCATCGCGGTCGGATCGTCGAACCGATCGCTAAAACGGTCTCGCAGGAGTTTGCGCATCGCGACCATCCAAGGCGCGAGCTCCGGAGGCACAAGGTCGAACGACAAAAGGATGGTATTCGAGGCACTCCGATACCAGTCTGCGGGATCGCGCACCGACAGCAGGACGAGCGCGTCGGGGTTTGCTTGCGATAGTTCGCGCCAGAATGAAGCGCCGGGCCAGTCGACGATCGCCTCATATCGGGTGAGCATGGCTGCCCAATCGACTGGGCGTCCTTCGACCGCGTCGATCCAAGCCGGAGCCTGGCCCGGATCTCCGAGTATCTCGAGCATGTGGTGGCAAGGTGCACCGAGGAGTTGCTCCAGTGCGATCTTGAGCGAGTGCGTTCCGGTCCGGCCGACTCCAGCACCAACGACCTTGAGTTCCATCTCTCCCCCATCGCAGCTCTTGCGCCCACCTCGGCGGATCACTGTGGGTGATCCGACCTGACAATGAGCCGGCAACCTAGGTGATCCTGCCATAGATCCGGTCATGGTCCATTCCTGTGTAACCGGTGCAATTGATCCGGTACCCGACGTGGAGAGCCGTCTCTCCGCACAAAATGGCACCCAGGACCAACCGCCAAGCCGGAGTCTCAGGGATCAGAGACCGGCAAGCGTGTGGAAGGCGACCGCGGCGGACGTTGCTACGTTCAGCGAGTCGACCCCGTCCGCCATGGGGATGGGGACCACCATGTCGGCGGTTGCCAGGGCCGCATTGGTAAGACCGGACCCCTCGGCACCGAGGAGCAGGGCCACACCCACGGGGTGATCTGCGCCGGACATCCGGGCCTTGAGCTCGGAGAGACTGATCGCAGGGTCTCGACTGCCGGGATTCGGTCGTGGCGCCAACGCGGCGATGACGAAGCCGGCTTCGCGCACCCGATGGAGTCCGGTCGGCCACGGCACCAACCGGGCGAAGGGCACATGCAGCACGTGCCCGACCGACACCCGGACCGACCGGCGGTAGAGGGGGTCGGCGCACGTCGGGTCAAGGAGGACACCCGCCACCCCGAAGGCGGCCGCGTTGCGGAAAAGGGCCCCGATGTTTTCGTGGT
The DNA here is from genome assembly GCA_963846125.1 of uncultured Acidimicrobiales bacterium. GTDB lineage: Bacteria > Actinomycetota > Acidimicrobiia > Acidimicrobiales > UBA8190 > Chersky-840. The sequence continues at coordinate 1,787,257 of CAWJUR010000002.1, read as the reverse complement.
CATTGAGGCCCTCGAGGACGGCGACGAGCCGAGGGGCTCCCTCGGGAGCAGATGCCCCCGCGACGTCTGCCAACAGGCGTCCTGTATCGACGGGCGGCGGGCGGGTTGCGACCGCGACCACACCGCGGTGCAGCGCGAAGCCGACTGTGGTCGCCACCAAAGTGCGAGACCCCACGAACACCGGCGCGCCCCGGGCCTGTGTGGCCGCCACCAGGTCTCCGGCCGCTGTCACCTGGTGATCGTCGACGAGCAGCGAACGAACCTTGTACTCGGAGGAGAGGAGCCGGTCGACGGCAAGCCTCCCTTCGACCACGAAGACCGACTGGTCGGCAATCAGCTGGATCCGGCCTGCCGGGTCGTTGAGGGCCCGGTAATAGTCGAGCCGAGGGTCGTCAGAGTCGTCCACTGCAACGAGCGGGCCCAGGCTGCCGACACGAGGCTCCCCGGGCGAGTCCGACACCCTGCCAGCCTCGCGCAGCTCACGAGGGTCGGGGCACCCCGGAGACTTGACCCGATCGCCCGCTGCGTCGATGTGGCTGATACCTCCGGTACGCAACATCCGGATATGGCCAGCTTGTTGCGGCGATGACAAGCACACGGGATGATCCTCGTCGTGAATTCCGTCCAAAACAGCATCACCATCGATACCGATCCAATGAGTGTTTATGCCATGGTGACCGATTTCACCCGGATGGGGGAATGGAGGCCCGAGAACGTCGGGGATAGATCGCTGGGTTGACGCCTCGGCGTTGGCGGTCCGGCGCCCAATTCCGAGGCGGCAATCGCATACGCCGTGCCTGCTTGCTCAATGGCCCGGCCTGCGAAGGACGACGACGGTGACGGCATCACGGGGCGCGGACGGTTTGAATGCCTGCCGGGGAATCGCCCTCCCGACCGAGATGGTAAAGGTCTTGGACCATCGCTCCCGCCCAGGCGCATTCTGACTGACCCATCGCCGAGCTACATACCGAGGCACGACGAGATGAGCCGAGACAAGGCGACTTCCAGGACTCAGGAGGCGACGCACGATCGCCACTGTGACTGCGAAGGGCGGATTGGCCACTACCCGAAAGGGTCGCTTCGGTAGACGGAGGTCGCTCGCGTCGACCTGAACAACTGTCACGAGGCAACCTCTGAACCGCTCCCGGAGGTGCGAGGCCCGGGCGGCGTGAAGTTCCACGGCGATGACGTTCGCCCCGGCTGCCACCAATGCGGGTGCTGATCCAGCACCAATGTCGAGAACAAGGTCGCCGGGCTGGATCCTGGCGTCGGCGACGAAGCGGCCCAACGCCTATCGAGTCGGTGCCATCCCCACAGTGGCCGAGGTTGCCCGGCCACGGAGCATCATGACGTTGAAGGATCCCATGGGCGCCATCATACGATATGGCCCTGAGCCGGCGCTCCCGGGCGTACGAGCACAACACGTCCCGAGGGGCGTCGAGCGCCGGAGGTCAGGTGATCGCCTTCAGTTTGCAGATCGCCAAGTGGGCGGACAGTACCGACTCCCGAGCTTCACTCGACAGACCCGCGTCGGCTTCAGCTGCCGCCTTGGCGCAATCGCCGGCCTGTTCAAGCTCCAGTATGTAGTCGCGACCGGGTACGCCATTGGTCGCGTGTTTCTGCGCCTTCGCTCTTTTCGCCTCAAACTCGCGGACGACGGCCACCAGCACAGGTGAGGCGCCCTTGTCGCCCTCCACGTGACGCGCAGCTTCGTTGATCTGCTCTACGACCAAATCGAAAGTGACCGGCATCGGTCCTCCTCGTGCTTGTTGCCAGCGGACGCCACTCGGAAACCTACTCGTCGCTGTGGCTTACCAAGTTGATCACATTGCCATCGGGGGCACGGACGAAGAACCTCCGTACGCCCCACGCCTCTTGCGTGAGTGGGTGAACGATCTCGTATCCGCGTCGTTGGGCTTCCGAGTACGCCTCGTCAACACCAGCGCCAACGTGAACCGAGATAATCGAGTCATGAGGTGCTGTGGCGTCTCCGGCGACAAGCTGGACAGAAACCCCGCCGTCAGGTGATCGGAATTGGGCAACCCAGCCGAGGTTGAATCCCTCGACACTCAATCCCAGGTAGTCAGTGTAGAAGTCCTGGGCCGCCGTGACGTCGGCGACCGGAAGGTTCGCAACAATCCCAGTGACCCGCATCGATCCTCCGCGTGCTCGAGCGGAGGGCGAGAGCCACCGCTTTGTCCACCGGCCCGACTCTATGACGCGGCTGTGGTGCGCGCTGGCGGGCGGGCAGGCGAAGGCAGGAGCCAGCGTTTCACTTTGGGTGGGCCGTAGCGGCGCTCCGGTCCCGAAAGGTGTGGCGATAGGCCTGAGGACTGGTGTGCACGATGCGGCTGAAATGCTTGCGGAGATTGCCGGGCGTAGAGAACCCACTCTGCTGCGCTACTGCCTCGATTGAAATGTCACTGACTTCGAGGAGCCTCTGAGCGAGCTGGACACGCTGGCGGAGTAGCCACTGGTAAGGGGAGGTTCCCGTAGCGAGCAAGAATTGGCGCGCAAATGTTCTCGAACTCATGGCAGATCGGGCGGCAAGATCCTCGACTGTCACCGGTTCGTCGAGATGTTCCTGGACCCATGCCACCGTGTCCGCGAACAAGTTGGAGCTATCGAGTACCGGCAATGGCCTATCTATGAATTGGGCTTGGCCCCCGTCGTGTTGGGGCGGAACGACCAGTTGCCGGGCGAGTTGGGTAGCGATCTCGCTTCCAAAGTCCTGCCGAACAATGTGCAGACAGAGATCAATACTGGCCGCGCTGCCGGCCCCGGTGAGGATGTCGCCCTCGTCGACAAAGAGCACCCCGGCATCGACCGACAAGCGAGGATGGCGGCGGGCCAGTTCGTCGGATTCGGTCCAGTGCGTGGCGGCGCGTCGCCCGTCGAGCAGTCCTGCTTCGGCCAGAACAAACGCTCCAGTACATAGCGACAGGATGCGGCACCCTCGGGCGTGCGCTTTCCGCAATGCCTCGAACACGCTCTCCGGTACCTCTTCAAGGCGATACGTCGGTGGCACGATCACCGTGTCCACCCTGGTGAGCGTCTCGAGCCCGTGAGGCACCAGGATCTGGAAGCCCCCGTCCGCTGTCACGGGCGCCGAGTTATCGCCACAGATGAACAGCTGGTACCACGGGTCACCCGGAGTCACCCAACGGTCGTCGCCGAAGACCTCACATGCGACGCCGAGCTCAAAAGGGGTGAACCCGTTGTAGACGACGATGGCAACATCGTGAGAGGAGCGCTTCGGCGCGCCGGGGCGGCTTGCCGTGGACCGTCCTGCCTTCCGCCCTGTCGATGATTTGGCAGCTTTGTCGCGCACTGTGTCAATCATGCCACTTTCGCTGCCGGGCGTCTTCGCTCACGATGGAGTCGTGAGTACACGGCGGTTGCGACGGTTGATGGACCTCGAGGCGGAAGAGTCAAGCCAAGGCAGGACGACGCTCCTCCTCGTCGACCCTGACCACCCTCAGCAGCTGACGGCTCGTTTCAATACGAGATGGGCCAGCCTCATTGCTCGGTTGCTCGGTTCCTCCCTCGATCGTCAACTCGCCCAGGGACGCTCGCCCGAGTCAAACCGGTTCTTGGCGGTCAGAGCTCAGAGGCTCGTCTCGCCGGTCATGCGGCGCGAATTGGTTCAGAACTGGGAGAACCTCTTGGTGCAGGCTCGGCGGCCACCTTTTGTGCGAGATCCGCGGGTGCGGCTCAACCGGGAATGCATCATCGCCTTCGAATCCGATATAGCGGAGATGCTCAGGGCTCTGGTAGCCCCGCTCGCTTCAGCGTGTGGCACGGCGATGTCGATTCAGCTTCTCATCGATGGCACGGGTCCCCTCTACAATCGTGCCCGCTCGGCTGACTTGGGCATTGCCCTCAACGAGACGATTGCGCAGTTGGACCCCTACTGTCTCCCGACAGCCGCTTGGTGACGATCGGGACGCGACGCATAGGTCGGCACCGTCGATCCCGACGGGATTCGCTTTCGAACGAGAACGCTCTCACGCGGTACATCGTGGATCGTGGAACGTGGTTTGTTCCTTTGGAAGGTCGGCAACCCTCCCAGCAGGGACCGCACGCCAGGGTCTCTCGTGCGCTAAGCGCTACTGCTGGACGAGGTCGACAATCGGCATGATGGCCGGCGGCTGCGCCAGCTCGATTCCCAGCTCCTCCATGACCGGTCCGAGGTACGTCAGGAACTCGTCAAACGCCTTCTGGCTCTCCCAGACATCGAAGACGTGAAGCTGGCCATCTTCACCGAAGCACGAGTGGAGCTTCATGGCGCCCTCAGGCGCCCCCGCCTCACGGAGACGGTCGCGCCCCTTGGTGTGCTGCTCACGAGTCATGTTCTTGGTGACGATGTAGACGGCAATCACGGGAAGTGAGCTCCTTTTCGGGTTGGTATACACATCATTCGTCGGCGGGCGTTCCCCTGGATCACTGCAATCCCAAGGCACCAGGCCGCCCTCCAGAGGCACATGCGGACTCCCTCGAGGGCCCTTCGGGATGTGGGGTCGTTTGTCAGCGTCTCCTAGTACTTGGCGGACCGCCGGTGAAACGAGTGCCAGACTGAACTCATGAAGCGACGAGGGGTTGCCCACGTCGCCGGATTGCTTGCCTTGGTGGCTGGGTTCGTCCTTGCCGGTTGCGGGAGCTCCTTGCCGGATCGCGTCTCCTCGACGCCAGCTCTGCAGAGAGACGAGCAGGTCCTTGTCTCTGGCGCCAAGAGGAGTCCCGAGAGCGGAGCTGGACTTCGGATGTACTGCCGCGGTTTCTCAAAGAATGACCTGCCGCTGCCCACGCCCTACAGCGGCTGCGCGTACATTTGGCGGGGCTCGCTGGAAAGCCTCGTCTTTGAGAACACCAGGACCCGCATCGCGCTCTATTTCAAGCCTGCGGCAAAGCGGCCTACGGACATAACGGGCGATGCTTGCGTGAAGAGGCTCAATGGGTCCTGGTGGACTTCTACGAAATTCTGTCGCACGGCGGTGACATTGGGCGGACGGCTACCAGGCATGCCCTTCCGGTTATGAGTTTGCGCCAGGGGGATAGCCGTGGCCGATCATCGCGAAGTGAGCCACCCAAAAGCCCGTAGTCGGCTGGGCACCGAAGACTGCCACTCGGGGTGCGTCATGCAGAGTTGGGAGGGTGTGGGCGCACATGCGATACGCCCATACCCTCCGACAACTTGGTACTCGTTTGACCTACCGAGGGTACTGCTGGTGCGAATGCTCGCGGATGCCGTGAGCTCTGCACAGCGAAATATCACCTGCGTCGTCTAGGTGGTTTCTCGGGTTCGCATTATGAGTCACTTCTTTTCAAGAAGGATCACCTACGTGGTTTAGGTGGTTTCTCGGGTTCGCCGTTGAGCCACCGTTGTCAAGATGACCCTCGGATGGCCGGGAGCAGCCCGGCACTGGCTACTCGCCAACGACCATACGGAGGGGATCATGAGAATGAGGAAAAGCCTGTTGATTTTGACTGCGGTGATGCTGCCAGTTGCCAGCATCGCATTGCTCGAAGGCACCGCGTTCGCCAAGAAGGTGACAGGGACCGGGAATCCCACCTGTAGCTTCGGTGGCACCATCAACTTCAACCCGCCTCTGACCTCGGCCGGGACCCCCGGAGTGAAGAAGGAAGTCACAACGGTGACCGCCTCCCTCGGTTCGTGCACGGGCGGGAACCCGGCGCCGCCGGCATCGTCCGTCGCCGTCAAGGCCATCAAGACGAAGACGCCTAAGGGACAGAACGGCGCAACGTGCTCCAGCTTTACGTCCTCGGCGGGGTCGGCCAAGGTGAAGGTCAAGATCAACTGGACCGGTGAGAAGCCGTCGAAGTTCACCGTCGTTGGTCTGCACCCGTCCATCAACGGTTCCGGCGAAGTGGGCTTCACGGGTAGCTTCCCGATCGCCGGCTCCTACGCCGGATCGGGGCACCTCGGGGTCTTCCTGACCCCTGCCAGCTCGAGCGCAATCGCGACGTGCAGTGGGAGCATTTCGTCGCTTTCGATTGACCGGGCGAACAGCTCAGGCACGCTGTAGAACAACCGCAAGCGCTCTCCGCACGGTATGCGGGGAGTTGTCAGCCGGATCGCAAGAGGGTGGGCCTGGGCCCACCCTCTTGCGCGTCTGAGCCTAGGAGGTTTGGGAAACCAGACTGCTGAACGCCCCCCATCCCGCAGCGCTAAGGCTGCAGTGGCATGATCGCCGTATGACCTCCCGCTCATGGGTCGTTGTGGGTCTCGACAACGGTGGCACCTCCAACAGCGCGACCCTGCTCGATGACTCGGGGCGCTTCTTGACAGACAGGCTGGTCGAGAGTCCTAGCCGCGTCCGAGAGGGTCCGGATGTGGCACTCAGAGCTCTTATCGAGGCTGTCGATCAAGTGCTTAGCCTTTCGAGCGTGGCGAGGGAGTCGGTGCGTGCAGTCGGCCTCGGAACGCCTGGCCCGGCAAGCGCGGATGGAGTGATCTCCTCGAGAGGCTCGACGAACTTCTCCGATCCCGCATGGCACGGCTTCGAGTTTCGCAGTGCGCTCGAGTATCGGCTCGGGGTTCCGGTCATCTACAACAACGATGGCAACGCCGCCGCGCTCTGGGCCCATCATGAACACTTCGGGTTGGAAGCATCGCTGCGCTCGTCGGTCTCAGCGATCGTCGGCACGGGTCTAGGGGGTGGAGTGATAGAGGCTGGGCGCGTGATCCGGGGCGCTGCGGGGATGGCGGGCGAGCTCGGTCACGTCCAGATACCGATGCAAGGACTGCTCGCCGAGGGCCAGCCAGTCCCGGAATGCCAGTGCGGCTTCGTCGCCGATGCCGAGAGCGTCGCATCGCTTACGGGCATCGAGAGAAACCTGTTGCCCTACTGGCTGACGCGCTTTCCCGACCACGAGCTCACGAAAGTGGGATCGATCAGCGAGGCCGCCAGGCTGGTCCGAGGTTTGGGAGAGGCCGAAGACCCGCTGGCGCTCAGGATCTTCGATCAGCAGGCGATGGCGCTCGGGCGGCTCTTCACGATCGCGAGCAACTTCATCGATCCGAGCGTGTACTTCGTCGGAGGGGGCGTCGTCGAGGCGTCTCCGAAGTTCCGCAACTGGTTCATGGAACGGGTCCGCGAGTTCACTTCGCTCCGAGAGGAGCAATTCGACGTCACGACGTTCGCCCTCATCCCCGATCTGGACATGGCGGGTGCCCGCGGAGCCGCGCTCGCGGCGTTGGACTCCCTCGACGAGCGCTGACAGGCGGCCTATCCGAACTGCGGTATCCGCCCGCGTTCATAGACACTTTTTCTAGTAAGACCCGCCAAGGTGTCGAATCAGTGGAGCTAGCGGGAATGCTTTCGAACCCCGACGGCGCCCTCCTCACCCAACTCGACCAGGGAAAATGAGATGCGCAGGAGACTTTCAGCCCATGACCAGTCCGTCAATCCTGTTGACATTGAAAAGCGAAGGAGGCAGATTGACGGAGTGGCATTGATCTGCGCCATCCTCCGTCTGACCTAGGCGAGCACCTTTTTGGTGCTCGCGAGAACCTCCTGCGCCTCCGGGCCGGGAGGTTCTTTCGTTCTCGCCGTCTCCCCCCTATCCCGAGAGGAACCACGATGCCCCGGCGCCCCGTAACCCCGACCAAGATGCCATTCGAAAAGTACCGGCCGTTGCTCCCTGCCCCCCTTGAGGACCGGACCTGGCCGTCTGCGCGGATCACAAAGGCACCCCGCTGGTGCAGCGTCGACCTGCGTGACGGCAACCAGGCGCTCATCGACCCGATGGACCCGGCTCGCAAGCTCAAGATGTTCGAGACGCTCGTGGGCATGGGCTTCAAGGAGATCGAGGTGGGGTTCCCGTCAGCATCTCAGCCTGACCACGACTTCATCCGTCAGGTCATCGAAAATGACCTAATCCCGTCGGATGTGACCATCCAGGTCCTCGTCCAATGTCGGGCGGACCTGATCGAGAAAACGTTCGAGTCGATCCGGGGGGCTCGCACGGCGATCGTCCACTTCTACAACTCCACCTCGGTACTGCAACGCCGTGTGGTGTTCGGCCTCGACAAGGCGGGGATCACCGACATTGCCGTCCAGGCTGCGCAGTTGTGCCGCGAACTCCAGCGCACTGTGCCCGACACGGAAATCGCGTACGAGTACTCGCCCGAGAGCTTCACCGGGACCGAGGTCGACTACGCGATCGAGATCTGCGAGGCGGTGATGGAGGTGATCGAGCCGACCGTCTCGAGGCCCATCATTCTGAACCTGCCGGCCACCGTCGAGATGTACATGCCCAATGTCTATGCCGACGTGATCGAGATGTTCCACCGCAAGATCCGCAACCGGGAGAGAGTCGTGCTGAGCCTCCACCCGCACAATGACCGGGGATCGGCCGTCGCGGCCGCCGAGCTGGGCCTGATGGCAGGCGCCGACCGAATCGAGGGAACCCTGTTCGGCAACGGGGAGCGCACCGGAAACGTCGACGTCGTCACTCTCGCCATGAACCTGTTCACCCAGGGGGTGGACCCCAGCCTCGACCTGAGCGACATCGACGCCATCCGGCGGGCCGCCGAATACTGCAACCGGCTACCCGTCCATCCTCGCCACCCCTACGTTGGCGACCTCGTCTACACGGCGTTCTCGGGCTCCCACCAGGACGCCATCAAGAAGGGCATCGCGGCGCTACCGACTGACGTCGATCTCTGGGAGGTCCCCTACCTCCCGATCGACCCGAAGCACGTCGGCCGCACCTACGAGGCGGTAATCCGGGTCAATAGCCAGTCTGGCAAGGGTGGCGTCGCCTACGTGATGAAGGCCGAGCACGGGCTCGACCTACCCCGGCGGCTGCAAATCGAATTCTCCAAGACGATCCAGCTGGTCACCGAGGAGAGCGGCACGGAGATTTCGCCCGCGGAGATGTGGGAACGCTTCGCCATCGAATACTTGCCCGATGAAGCCCGCATAGAGCTCTTGAGCCATGAGGTGACCACCACCGATAATCACGGCACACTGACCGCTCAACTTCTTGTTGACGGCGAGCACCGCACTGTCATGGGCAAGGGCAGCGGCCCGCTGGCCGCGTTCGTCGACGGCCTGCGTCGCGATCTCGGTATCGACATCGACATCCTCGACTACAGCGAGCACGCCGTGACAAGCGGCTCAGACGCTACTGCTGTGGCGTTCGTTGAGTCGCAGATGTCGGGTGGAGTGGTGCTTTGGGGCGTCGGGATGAACCCGAGCATCCTTACCGCATCACTCCGAGCGGTGGTCGGCGCCATCAACCGCCAGCGTCGAGCGACTCGATAACCGCGGTACGGCTCACCAGTGGACCCTGGAGGACACTATTCAAACCCCCCTTTACCAGGGGAAATGGCAAATCAGAACGCTGTCACATGGTCTGATTTGATCGATCCCCGGACTCGAACAGCTATCGGCGAGCTCTAGGACCCCGTCTTCGCTGGGTCCCGAAGCAGGACAAAGGATCGGGTCCCGTCGTGTTCGGCCACAGCTGTCACGACAGCTCCAACGCCGGCTCCCACCCGAGGAAATCGAAGCGCTCGTCGCCGCCTACCTGGCGGAGCGACGGCAGTCGCATCGGCTGCCAAACACTCGATTCACCGGACCACCGTCTTGGCCCTTCTCGAACGCGAGCAGGTGTCCAGACGAGGACGCGTGGTGACCCCTGACCACGTCGAACGAGCCGTCTCTCTTTGCGCCGTCGGACGCTCTTGTGTCTCGATCGGCGAGGAACTCCAGGTCAATCCCGAAACGGTCCGCCAGGTCCTCCTGAAGGCTGACGTGGCCATGCGCAGGCCCCGTAGACCACGAGCGATGAAAGAGTCCTGAGGCACCTCGAGCGGCGAAACCCGCAGGTTACCCTGACCGCACTCCTCGCAGGCACTGCCGGCGGTTCAGGCGATCAGGGTGTCACCGTCCCGTCGGGCTCGATTCGACTCCAGTGCGAGCTGGTCTCGCGGGATTCGCGAGCAGCCAAGACTGACGTGTGTGCTTACCTGAGTGCAATTAATGATGTTTGGAATCGTTAGGTGGCTGGCGCTAAGTCAGCCCCCTGATGCATGGAAGAGGTGGCCGATTGCGAATCCCAGTGCCGCGGCGCCGAGGCCGATGAGAACCATGCGAGCTCCCTGCTTCCACCAGGAGCCAACCCTGGTGAGCGCTTGGTAGGCACCGACCCCAAAGAGCACCACCCCACTCAAGATCACTGCGAGGACTAAGGCCGCCGAGCGCTCGAGAAAGACAAACGGAAGAAGAGGGATGAGATGGCCAATCAACGTGGCCAAGGTGATTATCACTGAGCTGCGCATGATGTCTTGGTTGGCCACAGGCCGGAGGTGCCGCTCCTCTTCAAGGATCGTCTGGACCCATTTGTCTCGGTTCGCCGTAATCGTGGCAACCACTTCGTCAAGCAATGGGCCAGAGAAGCCTTTACTTCGATAGAGCTCGGTTATCTCACTGCACTCAAGGTCCTTGTCGTCACGAACAGACGCTTCCTCGACCGCGCGTTGGGACTCGAAGAAATCACGATCTGCTGTGGTTGAGGTGAATCCAACGGCTCCCATCGAGATCGATTCGGTAATAGCCGCCGCAAAGCCAGCCGCCAGCAACACCGTCCGATCTCCACCACCGGAGATAACCCCCAAGATAATCCCGAGGATGTTGACCAGTCCGTCTTGGCCACCCAGGATGACGTCGCGTAACCAATCAGTGCGGCCTGTATGGGCGTGACGACGACCTTGTCTCGACATACCGATTTCGGTTGCCGCCCCCGGGGATATCTGCTCCCCAGCACAAGCCCGACCGAGTCGAGTCACGCGATCCTGGGTGGCCTGAGGGCCCGGGGTCATACATCCACCGGTCACGGCGTCACGGTACACGGAGAGTGCAACAGTGGCGAGCGGTTCGTTCGATGACACCGGAGCTCACGCGACCGCCTCAATATTTGCTTCGCCACCAGCGCTTCGGGGTAGTGCGGCCCAGTGACGACTCCCCGACCGCAACGATTGCTTCATGACTCCACTTCTCGTCGAGGTCCGTAGGGAGGAGGTGCCACGTGTGAGGGGTCGAATCTGAAAGTGCCCTCGCCTGATCCTCGTAGGCGAGATCGGTAGCGGTCATTCGCTCTCTGTGCTGGCGCAGATGTTCGTCCCATGAGGCGACCACAAAGATCTCCTCGAATTCACCCAACCGTTCACCGTTACGGAATAGTCCCCACTGAGTGGCGCCGGTCCGCAGGCGCGACTCACGCACACGAAGCATGGCGCGCATGAAGTCGGGCACACGTTCGGTCGGGATCGAGTAGGTCGTTCGTACCACGACCGGACCGGCGTCTTCGTCTGTTTCAAGTGTCACATCCGGATCGGGGCGAACCACGGTGCTTCGGTCCATGTCCGACGTGTCCACGAACGGCCAAAAGCGGACCGACGCCGCGCCCAGGACCATCAGCCCAGCGGCGACGAGGAAGGTGAACGTAAGTCCGAAGGCGTCGTCGACCGCTCCCCAGGCGACCGCTCCGAGACCTTGCGCCCCAAACAACACCATCTGGTAGACCGACAGGCCTCGTGCTCGTACCCAGCGCGGAAGGAACAGCTGCAGCAGCGTGTTCACCGTCGCCAGCATCCCTACCCAGGCCATCCCGGCGGGGATCAGCACGATGACAACCACGACGGTCGAGCGCACCAAGATCGCGACCAGTGCAGCGCCGAACACCGCTCCGACAAGTTGGATGAGTGCACTAGGTGAAAGCCGGGCGCGCACCTTCGAAAGCAAGGTGGCCCCTACGACGGCCCCTCCTCCCAGGGCGGCGAGGAGCAGGCCGTACCCACCTGAGCCGAGTCCGAGGCGGCGGCTGGCGATGAGCGGCAGCAGAGCCCAAAGCGCGCTCGCCGGGACAAGGAAGAGCCCAGCCCGAAGCAAGATTCGGCGGACGACCGGCGCGTAGCGGACGTATCGACCGCCGGCCCGAAGTGCCGACACGAATCGCTCCGGGATCTGCGGAGTGGTTTCAGGACTCGGCCGCCAGAGAGCGACCGCAAGCCCGTAGACAAGGAACGTTGCGGCATCGAGGACAAAGACCGCACCTACCCCGATGTATTCGATCAGGATGCCGGCGATCGCGGGCCCGATCGCCCGTGCGAGGTTGACATTGATGGAGCTGAGCTGCGCGGCCGCAGGGAGACGATCGCGCGGGACAAGCTCGGGCACGAGTGACTGGTAGGCGGGGGTAGTCAATACCGAACCGGTGCCGATCACGAACGTGAAGAGGAGAAGAAGCGCCGGCGACATACGACCGGCGAGGGTGAGCGCGGCGAGTGCCGAGGTGGCGACGACAAGACCACCTTGCACCGCCATCAGCAGTCGGCGCCGATCGAGGGTATCCGCAAGCACACCACCCACGATCCCGAACATCACGTCAGGGAGCATGTCGGCGGTCTGCACAAGCGAGACCAGGATCGCGGCATGAGCGGCGTGGACGAGAAACCACTGGGCACCGACGGTCTGCATCCACGTGCCGAGGTTGCTTACCAGCGAGGCGAGCCAGAGCCAGCGGAATACGGTGATGCGCAGGGGTGCCCACGTCGACGAAGTTGCCTGTCTCTCAGTCATCGCGCCCGAGCCCTCAGATCATGGCCTGCACCCTGCCGCCTCAGGCTAAGGCACCCCCTGCTCTTGCGCTCCCTGGTGCGGCGCTGCCGACTTTTGGGGGTGCCCGATCAGCGGGAGCGAACGCCGGGATCGGCTCACCATTGCCTCTCGATCGCTGCCCGGCTGAAGGAACTGGGGCGCCAGAGGCCAAGTGGCGCGACGCTGATGGAACCCGTGACTCAAATCGGCTAAAGAAGAGCAATGACGCAAGAAAAGCACGAGCCTGTTGCGGTTCTCGGCATCGGAACCATGGGCCATGGGATGGCAGCCTCTGCTCTGCGCGCCGGGATCCCGACGACTGTGTGGAACCGCAATCAAGAGGCCACCCGAGACCTCGCCGAGCTGGGCGCGGGAGTAGCCCAATCCGCTGCGGACGCAGCGAGGTCGGCGGCGATCGTCATCACGATGGTAACCGACGCCGACGCCGTCATCTCCATTACCCGCGACGAGGGTGTGCTCACTGCGCTTGCTCCCGGTGCGATTCTGGTGCAGATGAGCACCATCGGTGTGGCAGGGATCGAGCGCGTGGCAGCGATGGTCGCGGCGGAGCGTCCCGACGTGACCTTGCTAGACGCGCCGGTGTCGGGAAGTAAGGACCCGGCCGAACACGGCCAACTGACCATCTTCGCCTCAGGGCCCGACGAGGCCAGACCTCGAGTTACCCCTCTTTTCGACGCCCTGGGCCGGCGCACGATCTGGGCCGGCAATGCCGGGACCGGCACTCGACTCAAGCTTGTAGCCAACACATGGCTCGCCTTTGCAGCGGAAGCGGTGGCCGCCTCCGTGGCACTCGCTCACGGCCTAGGGCTCGAGACCGAAAAGGTGATGGACGCCCTCGAAGGCAACCCGCTCATGTCTTCTTGGCAGGAAGCAAAGCTGCATAGGATCGCCAAGGGTGATTTCTCGGCTCAGTTCGCATTATCACTCGCTCTGAAGGATGTGCGCCTCGCCCAGCAGGCTGGAGACGACAAGCTCGGGACTCTTGCGCGCTTGGCTGATGAATGGCAGCAGGCAGTCGATCTCGGCTTGGGCCACCAAGACGTGACCGTGGTGACGCGCATTCTCGAACAGGCGTGGACGGGACGATGACCCCGATTGAATACGATGGCACGCGAGCAGGCGAGCCGGAAGCGTTGGGGGCAAACGTCACCCTCGCCGACATGGCCCTGCTTCGACTCGCCATCAAAGTCCAGTTCAAGCTCGGTGTCTTGATCGCGGCGTCCTGAGAATAGATTCGTCTACGGGATCGAGATGGAGCAGTCGACGACATGACCAGCTACCTTCCCGCCGAGGACCGCTACGGGTCCATGACCTATCGCCGATGTGGGCGAAGCGGCCTCCTCCTGCCTGCCTTGTCGCTAGGACTTTGGCAGAACTTCGGGGATGATCGGCCCATCGACACCCAACGCGCCATCTTGCGCCGAGCTTTCGACGTGGGCATCACCCATTTCGACTTGGCCAACAACTATGGGCCCCCGTACGGCAGCGCTGAGACCAACTTCGCCCGGATCCTCAGCGAGGATTTCCACCACCACCGCGACGAACTGGTCATCTCCACCAAGGCCGGCTGGGATATGTGGCCGGGGCCCTATGGCGATCTCGGCTCCCGCAAGTACCTCCTGGCCAGCCTCGACCAGAGCCTTCACCGCCTTGGCCTCGACTATGTCGACATCTTCTATCACCATCACTACGACCCCCAGACGCCGCTCGAGGAGACCCTCGGTGCCCTCCACACCGCCGTGACCTCAGGCAAAGCCCTTTATGTCGGGATCTCCTCGTACTCCGACCAACGCACCGCCGAGGCCGTCACTAACCTCCGTGAGCTCGGCACCCCTCTGCTTATTCACCAACCTTCGTACTCGATGCTCAATCGATGGATCGAAGACCGCCTCCTCGACGTTCTGGGCACGGAAGGTGTCGGTTGCATCGCTTTCTCCGTCTTGGCCCAGGGTCTGCTCACCGACCGATACCTCAACGGCATCCCCCCAGGCTCGAGAGCTTCTCAGGACGGCTCACTGACTCGCGACATGCTCAACGACGACAACCTCGCCCGCATCCGGGCCCTCAACGACATCGCCCTCGGTCGAAACCAGTCGCTCGCGCAGATGGCCATCGCCTGGGCCTTGCGTGACCCGCGAGTCACCTCCGTTTTGATCGGTGCCAGCAGCGTGGCCCAGCTCGAGCAAAACGTCACCGCCCTCGACCACTTGGAGTTCACTGCCGATGATCTCACCGCCATCGATCGCTATGCCGTCGACAGCGACATCGATTTGTGGCGCATCCCGGCCACCTCCTAGGCAACCCACGATCCTTCACCGAGAACGTCCGATGCCAAGGCCTCATCAGCTCCATGGGCACCGTCGGGGACTGCTTCGACATTGCCCCAATGGAGTCGTTCTGGGGCTCGATGCAAATCGAGCTTCTTAATCGACAACATTGGCGAACCAACCTGCAGCTACCGTCGGCATTGCCGATTACATCGAGAACTTCTACTACGTGGGCCGGCGCCACAGCGCCCTGAACTACCTGACCCGATCGAATTCCACAGACCTACACTCAACCCATATCCACCAGGCCGCATTGTCATAAGCGCGGTCCACCAAATGGGGTCAAGGCCTAGTGGTCCGTCAAATGGGGTCAGCGCTAACCAGTGGAGGTAATGGGACGTTACTTGAACCAGTCTGACCAGGGAGAATGTCTCCGGAACCTCCTCGAAACGGTCCCATCTGGGCCCAAAACAGCCAAAACTCGAACCCAGAGACGGGTCTGCCGACGCCTCGAGCAATCCAAGGTGGAGGACCTGATCCAGGGTTACTCCGACGGCATTCCCGTCGACGAACTGACTGGCAGATTTCAGGTTGACCAGAGCACCGTCCAGAAGCACGCTCGGCGGCACGGCCTACCCCGAGGGTCCCCTCGGCTTGGGCCACATCAGACCGAAGCGGCTGCCCGGCTCTATCTCTCGGGTCAGTCTCTAGCCAAGCTGCGAAGCACTTTGGCGTAGCCACCGACACCGTCGCCCGTGCCCTACGGAGAAGTGGGGTCACGTTGCGGCCACGACGGGGGTGGCCCCAGACGGAACCACCTCTCTGAAGACCTTGACTATCCACGAATTCTTCGTGTCTTCGCCAAATCGAACAGGGACACGGCCGGCGCGTTATCGCGCAAACATCATTAGGAGATGAAGCGGTGGATGGCCTCGTTGGCGTGGTCCTGAAACGACGGGTTGGCCAGATCGGGCAAGAAGTCGGTTTGATCGACCATGGGACCCTTAAGCGTGTTGGCCGCGCTGGCGTAGAACACGCCGCTGGACAGGGTCGGGTCGGTGACGCCGTCGACGAGCCGCTTCGCTCCCACGTCGAGTTTGTGGGCAAGACCTAGGGCGGGCATGACGTACTTGGCGGCTACCCGCATCGGTAGGGGAAGGTCGCTGGCTGCTTGGGTGCCGGTGGTGTTGCCGGGGCTCACGGTGATGAAGCGGCGGTCGGGGTGTTGGCGGGCCAGGTAGGCCATCCATAGGGCGCCAATGTACTTGGCCTGCCCGAAAGCTAGGTTGAAGTCAGCTTTTTTGCCGGCGAAATAGCTGCCGTCGATGACAGTGGCGAGCTCGTCGGCGGAGTGTGAGACGAACGTTGGCCCCTTCATCCGCAACTTCGGGACCCCCCTGACTGCTTCACTTCCGGCCAAGACTGCAAGCTCGCCAAGCCGATCCTCGGCCAGGAGCCCTTCGAGGAGGACGACGTGGCCAAGGACGCTCGTCGCGAACACGGTGGTGACCCCGTCCGCGGTCAAGCCCATCGACTGCGGGCCAATGACACCAGCGTTCATGACCAGCGCGTCGACGGATCCGTTGATGGCCGCAAGGCCAGCGCGCACCGAACCCAGATCGGCGACGTCCATGAGAACGATGTCGAAGATGCGCCGGCCGGTCGCTGCTTCGAGTTCGGCCTTCGCACTTGTCGCCCGATCTCGGTCCCGGCACGCCAGGTAGATGCGGCCGAACTCGGGACGTAACGCCAGCTGCCGGGCCACATCCTTCCCGATCCCGGCGTTGGCGCCAGTAATGAGTACCGTCGTTCCGGGGAGTGTGCTCATTGGTATTTCCTCTTGATTTCTGTGGGCCTGGTCAGGCAGGACAGCTCTTGCCGGGTTGTGTCCACCGGTGCTCTCGGGTTGCTATAGACCCGTAGCGGTCGACTAGCACTTGGACGCCGGGTGAGATCTGGAGCCACCTCGATCAGCTTGGGAGGCCATCGAGCAAGCTGAAACGGGCATCCATCGCGACACTTCGGACATCGATCAACCGCTGATATTCAGGCGAGTTGTACCAATTGACGGCCGCCTCATGGTCCGGAAACCGCACGATCGCCCCTGAGGAGAGCATGGAATCGCCATGCAGGATCTCCCAATTACCGCCGGCGAGAACCTCGCCTCCGTGCTCTTTGGCCGTCTGTCCAGCATCGCGGCTGTATTTCTCACGATAGACATCCGGGTCCTTGATTGTGAATTCGACAATTACGTATGCGCTCATGTGGATACTCCTCAGTTGTTAGGTGTGATCTGTGTTCTATGTCTTCACTCTTAAACGTCACCGCCGACAGGCGTTACGTCGCTACCCGGCCTCCGTCAACCGCAAGAGTGACGCCGTGGACGAAGCTGGCATCATCACTTGCGAGGAAGATGATCGCCGCAGCCAGTTCCTCGGGTTGAGCTACGCGACCTGCTGGTGCTTGTGCTGCGAGCTGATTCACCATCTCCTCGGGGACTGCTTCCATCATGCGGGTGCGTGTCGGGCCGGGCGCAACGGCGTTGACCCGAACACCAAGCGGGCCATATTCGGCAGCCCAGGCCTTCGTCAACAGTTCGAGAGCCGCTCGGCTGGCGCCGTACAGAGCCATGCCGGGCTGTCCGAAGCTCGCGACCATCGTCGAGACGTTGACGATCGAGCCCCATCCGCGTTCGGCCATGGCTGGCGCCAGTGACGCGACGAGGAAGAACGGAATCTTGACGTTCACTCCAAAGGACTCGTCGAAATCTGCTTCGGTGGCTGCGTTGCTTGGTCCGAGTACGGCGACGCCAGCGTTGTTGATGAGGATGTCGACGTGACCGTCGCCTGCCTCAGTGGCCCACTCGACCAGATCCCGGGCCGATTCGAGGTCGCTCAACGTAGTGAGACGGAACGTCGCGCTGCCTCCGCTGCCCTCGATCTCGGCGACCACGTCTTTGGCTCGTTGTTCATTGCGCCCGACGATCAGTACGTGAGCGCCGCGGGCGGCCAAGCCGATGGCCGTCGCCTGGCCGATCCCGCTCGTCGACCCCGTTACCAGAGCTGTCTTCCCTTTTAAGTCAGTCATACGTTCCTCTATCCGTCTCCCAGAAAATGGGTTGCACGACCCAGTATGACACATGAGACTGGGTTATCAAACCCAGAATCCTTGCTAACATTGGTGCATGGTCAACGAAACGAGTGACCGGCCGAGGCTCACCCCCAAGGGAGCACGCACCCGGGCACGAATAGTGGAGGAGGCCGCCGCCCTGATCCATGAGCGCGGGGTGGCGGGCACCACCTTGGAAGACGTCAGGGTGGCGGCGGAAGTCAGCGGCTCTCAGATGTACCACTACTTTCCCGACAAGAACGAACTCGTGCAGGCGATCATCGACTACCAGGCCGAGACCATCGTCAATCGCCAGCGGCACACGCTCAGCAGCGCGAACGGAGTCGAAGCCTGGCGGAACATGGTGATCACCGCAGCGAAGCGCACCAAAGCAAAGGGGGGCTGCCAGCTTGGCTCGCTCGTTGGTCAACTCGCCGAGAGTGACCCCGAGGCCCGAACGCTCATCGCGGCAGGGTTCGAGCAGTGGGCAGCTGCCATCGGGGATGGACTCAGATCCCTTCATGCCGACGGCAAACTCCGGTCCGACATCGATCCGGACGACCTCGCCACTACTCTGCTCGCCGCGCTCCAAGGAGGGCTTCTACTCGGTCAGGTACTTCGGAGTTCCCGCCCGATCGAAACTGCGGTCGATACCCTCCTCGCCCTTGCCATCGGCAGATGAGCCCAGGCCGAGTTCGTTCACAACCATCGCCGAGGTCGGCTCACGGCTCTTGGATAAAGCAGTTGCGTCAGCACGATGCGCTTGCGGACCCGCTGCCGTTCGTGATGCGGGACATCTCGTCGCGCCCAGTGGGTTGCTCAGGTCTAGCTTTCCGTGAGCTCATTCAGCCGACCCCGACTGCTCGTGCCTCTTCGATGTGGACCGGTTCTTCAAGATGAACGGAAATTCGTGACAGCTCCTCGCGTGGGGGAGACGTTCCTCCTCGATCTCGACGGGACGGCAGTCGCCGGCCGCTACGTCGAAGTAGATCCCCCGCACCGCATGCTGCTGAGATGGGACCGTCAAGGAACCGACACAGCAACGCCGACACCTACATTCATTGAAATCACGCTCACCCCGACGGGTGAAGGCACAAATGTGAGGGTGCAATTCTCCGGCCTAAGTGCGGAGGATGCCGCCTTCTATCCGCAACTCTGGGCGCGTCACCTTGACCGGATCGCAACTGCCTTGGCTGGCGCCGAACCCGCGCATGGCAACTGAGCCAGGAACCGCAGGAGGAACTGATGGGCTCGACAGACGGTCGGAAGTTTCGGAGAGGTAAAGATCGGTTCGTCATGTCCGAGAGCGATGGACGGCGCTTTGCTCCTATCGAGGGGACTCTGGACAGCGAGGAGGTCCGATGACGACACTTGAGGAAGCGGCAGCCCTCGCCCTTCATGACCGCGGATTGGTTGTAATTTCGACGTTGCGATCCAACGGGACGATCCAAGCGTCCGTTGTCAATGCCGGTGTGATCGCTCACCCCGCCACGGGCGAGACCGTCCTGGGACTGGTCACCGCTGGCCGGATTAAAAGAGCCAACCTCCGCGCCCGTCCCCAGGTGACGGCAACCTTCCGCGACGGTTGGCAGTGGGCAGCGGTCGAGGGGCACGCTGAGCTCATCGGGCCCGATGACCCCCAGCCGTGGCTTGATGCTGAAGGTCTACGGCAGCTCCGTCGCGAGATCTTCGTCGCTGCCGGCGGCGAGCATGACAACTGGGACGAGTACGACCGGGTAATGGCCGAAGAACGCAGGGCCGCCGTGCTCATCCGGCCGGATCGGATCTACAGCAACTGATGGTCGGTCGAGCCTGACGGAGTCGAAAAGAGGATTCATGGCGGAACCTGGTTCGACTACAGGCTTCAGGGAAGACCCAGGCAACCGTTACTAGAACCCAGTGGACCCTAGATGTAGTGCCCACAGGCCTTGCTGACAGGGTCCACCAATAGCTGAAGCCTCCGAGGCGAGTGTGTAGCTACCACAGCCCACGCTCTCCAAGGAGGCTTCAGGTGCACCGTAACGCTCCGCTCACTCCTGAAGGTCGACTCCGGCTCTGCGAGCGCATCGAGGGTGGATGGCCCGTGGCCCATGCGGCTGAGTCGATGGGTATCTCGAGGGACCGGGCCTATGTCTGGTGGCGCCGCTACCAGGAAGAAGGCGTGGCCGGACTGGAGGACCGCCCGTGTCGGCCGCATCGCTGTCCCCGCCAGACCAAAGCGAGCATCGAGCGCCGGATCGTGACATTGCGGCAACGCCGGGGACTCGGCCCCGCCCGCATCGCCGGCATCGTGAAGATGCACCCCTCGACCGTGCACCGGGTGCTCGTTCGTCACGGAGTCAACCGTCTGTGCGATCTCGACCGGACGACCAGGGAGCCGATTCGCCGCTACGAGATGACCCGGCCCGGCGAGCTCGTCCACGTCGACATCAAGAAGCTGGGCAGGATCCCGAAGGGTGGCGGCTGGCGAGCGCACGGCCGGGGGCCGGTCACCGACCACAGGCAGAACATGGTCGGCTACGCCTATGTGCACTCGGCGATCGACGGCTACTCCCGGCTCGCCTACTCCGAGGTGCTCGACAACGAGCTCGGGGCAACCGCCGCCGACTTCTGGCGACGAGCACGACGGTTCTTCGCCAACAACGGCATTCAGGTCGAAAGGATCCTCACGGACAATGGCGCGTGCTACCGGTCGAATGAGTTCGGCCACGCTCTTCATAGTGGCCCGACACAGCTTCACCCGGCCCTATCGGCCCCAGACCAATGGCAAAGCCGAGCGGTTCAACCGGACCCTCCTGGCGGAGTGGGCCTACGTCCAGACCTGGACATCTGAGGGTCAACGCAACCGACGACTTGCCCACTGGCTCCACGTCTACAACCATCACCGGCATCACACCGCCATCGGAGGCCCACCGGCGAGCCGTGTCCGCAAGCTCTCAGGGCACTACACCTAGAGGACACTATTCAAACCCCCCTTCACCAGGGGGAATGGCGAATCAGAGCGGTGTCACATGGCCTGATTTGATCAATCCGTGGGTCCGTACAGCCATCGGCGAGCTCTACGACTATGTCTTCGGTGACTCCCAAGACAGTGCAACGATCAGGTGCCGTCGCGTTCCACCTGACAGCTCGAAGCAGGTCCAGCGCCGGCTCCCACCCGAGGAAATCGAGGAGCTGGTCGATGGTTACGTGGCCGGAGCGACGGCGATCGCCTTAGCCGGCAAGCACTCGATTCACCGGAACACCGTCTTGGCCCTTCTCGAGCGCCACCAGGTGGCCAGACGAGGGCGGGTGCTGACCTCCGAGCACATCAAACGAGCTGTCTCTCTTTACGCCTCGGGACGTTCATGTGCCTCGATCGCCAAGAAGCTCCATGTCAATCCCGAAACGGTCCGCCAGGCCCTGTTGAAGACCGGCGTGGCCATGCGCAGGCCCGGGCGCCTATCGGCCAAAAGGGAGTCTTGAGCCACCTCGATTGGCGATACCAGTGACGGCTTCGGGCCGCAGGACGCACTCCCCTACCCGCCCTCCTTCCGGCATGTTCGGACGATCTCGGCCAGCCGATCGGCGACTGGGACCGGGAGCCCCGGACCGGTCATGTCTCCACTGCGTTCGGTCGGCCGTCTAGCAGCGAGTCAAGCAGTACCGTCGTGACGTGGAGCATGGTCCGTATGGTTCTCAGATGCTCGGCAGGCGCGACGGCCTTGTTTGCGAGGGCTTGGCCCGCAGCGTCGAGGGCGTCTTCCAGTTCTCCGTCGGGCCGAGTCGAGCCCCTGGGCACCAACCCTGCCACGGCCGTTCCTAGAAGGGCTGGGTCGCGCCCATGCTTCGTGGGAAGGAATTCGTCGTCGGCGACGGTAGTGATGGCAGCACAAGCGAGGCCGAGCACACAATCTACCAGTGCGTCCAACTGAGGCAGCCGATCGATCTCCGAGGTCACAAGAGCTCGGCGCGGCCAGCGCCACGGCGCGACCCACACGATTCGGCGAGCTGACGCGCAACTGCTGGTGAGCGCCTCGAGACGCTGCCGGGCGTGCATACCTCGGTTCCTAAGCCAGCCTGCCTCAGGTCTGGTGCTGGAGTCGACGATCTGAGCAGTCTCTTGGAGAGTGTCGGCCAAGGATAGGAGCACGGCTCGCTCGGCCTGCCTGATCATTCCGACCGGCTCAGGTGGGAAGAGCAGCACTCCGAAGGTGAAGGCCACTCCACCACCGAGGACGGCGTCGAGGACGCGTTCGGGCCCGGTTCGGTGCTCATGAAGGGTGACAACGAGGATGGCGGATACTGCGGCCTGGGTCGTGAAGAGGACGCTTTCACCGAAGAGTCCCACTTCGCTGATGACCGCGACGGCAAATGTCACGAGCACGACGGCGCCAAGCGCGACCGTCGAAGTGCCCATGACCGCGCTGAGACCATCAGCCGATCCGATACCGAGAAGGACGCCTCCGACCAGTTGCTCGATCCGAAGGGCCCTCCCGATGGGGTTCGTGCCCAAGGTGATCGCGGCGGCGATCGGAGCGAAGAAGGGCTGCTGGTGGCCAAGGACGCGATGAGCGATGAACCAGGCGAAAGCAGCGGCCAACGCGGCGAGTAGCACCGACGTCGCGGATGCTCGCGCCCGAGCCAGGCCTCTGACGAGGCCTCGCTGGATTCGCTCAGCAAGGTTCAGGGACACGCTGGAACGGTGAGGAGTGCGGTTCTTTTGCCGCAGGCGAAGATCCGAAGGACATCCGTGATCTTGGAGACTGAGAGCTGATCTTCGAATTTGAACGAGGCCCTAGGGGCCGCTGGCCAGTGTGTCAAATGCCTCACGGTAAGGAAGGCGTGTGCCACACGCCAGGATTCGGAAACCATGGCCCCGCTGGGTCGATCCTTGCTCATACCGTCGGCCTTTCTGCCTCGTGACAAGAGAACTCGAAGTCGTCGGGGCCGAAGTCGAACCGCTGACGTTACGTTGGTCAGATTCGCGGTAACCCGTCAGTCACGATCAAAATCGACATCGCCAGTCCCTTCCGGCGGCTCCGCGGGAGCAAGGGTCACTTTTCCGTAGGGCCTGTCCTCGATGAGGTGACGCATCGCCTCTGGAGCCTCGTCGAGAGGGAAGGTGCTGTCGTGGGCGGGCTCGATGTCTCCACTAGCGATGAGGGGCATAACCGTTTCGTAGGCTTCGCCTTGCTGTTCAGGCGTTGCTGCGAAGAGAGAGAAGCCACTCATGACGGCCCGCTTCCACACAAGGTCAGTGACACGGAGGTTCGTTTCTGTTCCGGCGGCGTAGCCCATCACCACGACCCGTCCGCTGGGCGCCAACCCGCCCACGGCCTCGCCCGTCAGGGGCCCGCCGACGGCGTCAATGACCACGTCGACGCCACCTGGGGCTAACCGGGCGAGCCCCTCGGCCAGGCTCTCTTGTTCGAGGTTTACGATGTCGAGCCGTTCCAGGTGGAGATCGTCTGCCGCGGCTCGCTCCTTGCCTGCGCTTCCGGCGGTTGACAAAAGGCGTGAGGCTCCCAGCGCATCCGCCACTTTGAGAGTCGCGTTGCCGACGCTTCCGCCGACTCCGGGCGCCAGAATCGATTGCCCTTCGGCGAAGCCTGCCTGGCGCAAGGCGAGGAACGCGCTCAGATAGGCGATCGGAAGACCCCCCGCCACCTCGTCGGAGACATCCTCGGGCAAATGCGCGAGATTGCCTGCCGGTACTAGCGCATACTCCGCCCACGTTCCGTCCTGAGTGACGCCGCCGGGGCCGGCGAAGAACAGCACTCTGTCCCCTGCGACGAACCGGTTGGTCGGATCCTCGACGACGACTCCGGCGCCCTCGTTACCCAACACCATCGGCGGCGGTTTGGCCGTGGGCAGCGCTCCGACGAGAACGTAGCGGTCGAGCGGGGTTACCCCTGCGGAAGTTATGCGAACCAGAGCTTGACCGCTTCTCGGCTGGGGTCGGGGGATATCGACGAGGCGCAAGGCCTCATAGCTGCCGTGTTCAAAGGCTTGTATTGCCTTCATCGGTTGTGTCCCTTCATCGCGATGTATGTCGAACGAGCGACTCAAGGGGCGACCTGAGGGACAGCCGTCACAGTCTGGCATTCAGAATTCGTTTGCGTCTCCGTGGCGTGCTCGCTCAGGAATGCCGACGTCGATCACTCGCGATGGCACATGGCTCGGGGTGGTCAGCGGCCGTGGAAGGTGGCGTGGCCCAACCCGTGTCGCACCAGACTTGCGATCCCGTCCTTGAGGTCCTCGCTCATCATTACGGCCGGTCCTTGTGCGAGGTTCACGCGGTCGGCTGCGGCGACGCCGCCGGAGCGCCAGGCGTGAAGAATTTGCTTGATTGCCTTGTGGGCAAGGGTTGGACCGTTCGCTAGGTGTTGCCCGAAGGCCCGTCCCTCCTCAAGGAGTCGGTCGGCTGGAAGCACCCGGTTGATGGCGCCCCACGACAGGAGGGTCTCCGGCGGCAGGACGGCTGCCGTGAAGATCATTTCGGCGGCGCGGGCAAGGCCGATCCGCGAAGCAAGGCGTTGGGTTCCGCCCGCGTAGGGAATGCCACCGGCCGCGGCCTCGATCTGTCCTATCTGACTGCCCTCGGCAGCCCAGATCAGGTCGCAGGCCATGCAGGTCTCAACCGCTCCGGCGTAGCATTGACCTTGAATCAGCACGACGGTTGGGACCGCCAGTCCTTCGATAGCGTGGATGAATCCGATGACAGCAGCTGCCAGCTCCGATGCTTCGGCCTGTCCGATACCGGAGAAGACGGAGGCGTCCGCCCCGGCGGAGTAGTCGTCGCCCTCGGCCCGTAACAGCACCGCACGGACATTGCTGGTGGCGGCGTCCTTGATGGCGACGCCGAGGTCGGCCAATACATCTCCGCTGAAGAGGTTCTGCGGAGGGTTGTCGATGACGATCTCGCCCAGTTGATCGGATTGTTGGAAGGTAACGAGCGGCATCTGCAGCCTCAGCTTCCGGAGTAGATCGGGTAGGTCTTGGTGCTCGCGGTCTCGAACCATTCGCGACGCGAGGCGGGATCTACGGCGAGGAAGGACTGAAGGGCGAGTTTTGCGTCGTCTGACTGCATGACCTCAGTCCAGTTCATGTTTTCGATCTCGTACGCGGCCTGCAGGCTGGTGTCGGCGCCTTGGTAGAGGGCCCGTTTGGCGTTCGCCACCGCCATGGGCGGGAGCAGGGCGATTTCCTCGGCCAACTCCAGCGCTCGTGTGGGTGCGTCGGTCACGACCTCGTGGACGAGACCGAGTTCCAGCGCAACTTCGGGGGTGACGATACGGCCCCGAAGTACCCAGTCAAGGGCACGAGCCAACCCGACGAGCCGGGATATCCGTTGCGTTCCACCCGCACCCGGTATGACTCCGACACGTATCTCGGGGTTGCCGTAACGGAAGTCGCCTCGTTGGCCGATCCGAAGATCGCAAGCAAGAGTCAGTTCAAAGCTGCCACCCATTGCGTCACCGTTCATGGCCGCGATGATTACCTTCGGCGAGGCCATCATGCGATCGAAGATTGCCTTGTACCCACGGACGACAGCGCCGGCATAGCGAGACAATGCGGGATCGCGTGCCATTCCGTACAGTTCTTCGACGCTGTACTCCGCGAAGCCAGCAGTGCCCTGCGGCTTGGACTGGATGACGATGGCCCGAATGTCGGGGTCTTGCCAGTCCGTGACGAGCTGCCCGAGTTCGTCGATGACCGGTTGTCCCAAATAGTTGTGCGGCGGGTTCGAGTACGTCGCAATCGCGACCGACCCCCGCCTGTCAGTTGTCCAGAAGTCCATCGTCTTGCTCCCTTCTCTCCGAGAACGAGTGAACTATCCCCCCAGACCGGGCGGTGCGTCATCACTTGATCGAGTGATTCGTGCTCTCTGTGGACTGGTAAGTCAATCGTCCGGAAGCACCCGCGAATGTCGTCATCGACCGCCGACGTCTGCATGAAGGGCGAACACGCTCGTCGGTCCAACGAATCAGCGTCCCTGGGATTGAGCTGCGTCGCTAACCCTCTCGCCTCCGGTGTCGTCGCTGACTCGTCAGCCACCCCTCGCAGCGAGCGACAGCGGACCGTCGAGTGAGCCTCACGAGCGGGCGAGAGTCGGTGACTTGGAAATCATCGCCCGGCCATTGTCGGCAGTGGCCTGCGAAGGGGCATGTTTCTTTTGCGTCATTTGAGCTCTGCCGGATTTGGCGCGGCCCCGTCTCGACGCTCGCACCGATGAGTAACTAGATCGGACCCCAGGTCGTGCCGATAGCTTGAAGGATCAGACTGGCTGCGATGTCGGGTTGAGTAATGAACGCGGCGTGAGACCCTCCGCTCGCCACCTCGACGACAGCGTTCATCCGTTTAGCCATGAACCGCTCGCAGTCAGGCGGGATTGCGTTGTCCTTCTCGGAGACCATGTACCACGTCGACAGGTCCTTCCACCCAGCCTTTGTGGCTTTCTCCGTCAACGCCGCAGCGCTGAGTGGTCGCTGGCTCACTGCCATGGGAGCTGCGAGCTCTTCGGGGAGATCCGCGCAGAACGTCTTGTGGAACTCAGAAATCTTGATGAACAGGTCAGGCCCGCCCGGGGCACCCGGAGCGTCATACGGGCTGGCGATATTCGTTGATGCGAGGAGCGACGGAGGAAACGGTTCTTGGACGCTCGCGCAGCTCTCACCCTCATCGGGCGCAAATGCAGAAAGAAACACGAGCGCGATCACGTCATTGACATCGGGAGCGGCTTGGGAGATCACGGCGCCGCCATAGGAGTGTCCGACCAGGATCACTGGTCCCTCGATGGTGGTGGTGTATCGAGCGATGGCATCGGCGTCAAAGGCCAGGCTGCGCAGCGGGTTCATCGGTGCTCGTACCTGCACACCCCGGGACTGAAGCTCACGGATCACTCCGGCATACCCGGAAGCGTCAGCGAAGGCGCCATGCACGAGCACAACGGTTGGGGGAGATGCCATCGTTGCTCCTAGAAAGTCGTCGTCTCACCAGTGTGATCGCAACCCGCCCTCCGAGGGCATCACTCGATCGGGCCATATCTATCTTGACATTCCTCGCTGCGCTGACCCCATGGAGCGGGGAGGGTGCCGGCGTACTTGGTGGCGAAGTCCGGCCAAGCAGCTGTTCGTCCACTTCGTCCGAATCTGGAGAAATGGGCGAACCCAGCCGTTCTCCCTAGAGATCGTACGAATGAGCGATGCGCTGTGCCCGCGGTCGCTCTATGTTGCGTGGGGTTAACACCTAAGAGGAGCTTCGCATGGGCGAGCCGGCTTTCGGGACCGATATCAGGGCGCTCTTCCGCGAGAAGGACCGCGGCTCTATGCTCAGTCGATTCGACCTGTGGTCACTCGATGACGTCCGAGAACACGCGTCGGCCATTCTCGCGGTGCTACAGACTGGGACGATGCCGTGCGATGGGCCGTGGAGATCCGAGGACATCGAGCTCTTCGGTCGCTGGATCGACAGCGGGATGGCGGGTTGACACGTCGCACCATCAGCGACGCGGTCGTGGGCGAGGACGGCAAGCCTCGATGTCCCTGGGCTGGACCGAGCGCGACGGCCCTTGCCGGCTACCACGACGAGGTCTGGGGCAGGCGCACCGAGGACGAGTCGGCACTGTTTGAGGCGCTGACCTTGGGCGTGTTCGAGGTGGGACTGAGCTGGTCGATCGTGTTCACCAAGCGGGACGCCTTCCGTCGGGCGTTTCATGGCTTTGACGTCAGCAAGGTTTCGGCGATGAAGGAGAAGGACGTCAATCGCCTGGTCCAGGACCCGTCGATTGTGCGCAACCGCGCCAAAATCGAGGCCACTATCGCCAACGCTCGGGCTTTAGGGTCGAGCTCTCCGAGCCTCGCGGCTCTCGTCGCTGCTCATACGGCCCACCGCCCCCGATCTCCAAGAGCCGTCGCCGACATCCCGACGTCAACGCCGCAGGCGAAGGAGTTGGCCGCGCAGCTGAAATCCCAGGGTTACCGGTTTATCGGGCCGACGAGTGTTTATGCCTTTATGCAAAACGTTGGCGCCGTCAACGACCACATCCACGGATGCTTTCGGGCGAGCGACTACAGACCGGCGAGTTAACGAATCACTCTCGGACGCTCATTCGGTAGATCGGGGTCGCTGCATCTCTGTCATTCTGGTCAGAGTGACCCGCGAATTCACCCCGAGTTTCTCAAAGATGTGTCGCAGGTGAGTGTTCACCGTGTGAGGGGATATGAATAATGTGTCTGCAATTGCGCGGTTGGTCTTGCCCTCCGCGACGAGCCGTGCGACCCCTGCTTCCGCGTTGGTCAGAGCCTCCCATCCCGTGGTTGGGCGTGCCGATACGACGAGGCGTCGTCGTACACCAAGTTTCCGAAGCCGACCACGCACTCGCGCTGCATCCCAGACCGCACCGAACTCCGCATAGGTCGCAAGGGCTTCATCGAGAGAGGTGATTGCGTGGTCCGTTGCACCTTCCTTTGCCAGCAGCCGCCCGAGGTCTTCGAATGCTGACGCCGTCGCCAGCGGGCGGCTCCCGTCTCCGAAGAGTGACGCCGCAGCCTCCAACTCGGATGTCGATCCCCGCCACAGCCCTCGGGCGTGCGCTACCGCTGCCCTGAACGAGACAATGACGGGGTTAAGTTTACAACGACGCTCGGCTTGCTCGATAACAGCCTCGGCGAGGTCATCGTCCCCCACGGCGACCGCGATCCGCACGAGTTGTGGGTCGTCGGCGATCTCGAACGGAAAGAGGGGGAAGAGTTTGAGACGGTTGTCATGTCCGGCGGCGCAGAGCCAGTCGTGGGCGTCGGTGGCTCTGTCGAGCGACATCGCATGCAATGCCAGGTACCATGCAGCGTGACTCTGGACCCCTGGAGCGCTGGCTTTCAGCATGACCTTTGCAATCTCCGCGACCTCACGGGCCCCGTTGTCGTCGCCGGTGTGTATCCGCACTTTCCCTAGCGCGACCACGTTGGGTGCCTCCAGCATCCCGACGACACGGTGGGCTTCGTCCAGGCTGTATCGGCCCTCGAGCGCCACTGCGGCCTCAGCGATTCTCCCCGATTGCAGCAGCTGGCGGCCACTCCAGGTCTCGAACATCCGAAGCGCCCAGTTCTGGCGATCTCGCTGCGCAGCGGCGACGGCGTCGTCCGCAACCTGAAACGCCTCCTGGGCTCGGTCGAGTGCGACCAGGAACGAAGCTTTGAAGTTGTCAGCCAAGCGTCGTCTGGCGTCCTCTTGGATATGCAGGGTCCGGCGCTCGGCGGCAACCAGAATGTCGAGGGCCTCTTGGAAGGATGACAACTGGTACTGAAGGCCGGACCGGGCGAGTTCCAGGGCGAACCACCCGACCTTGTCAGCACTCGCGTGCACGGCATCGCGTGCCTTTGGAAGCAGAGCAGTCGCCTCATCAGTTCGCACCGCCACCACCACGTTGTGGAATAGAGATGCCCAGAGGAGTGCCGCGCGTCAGCTGACAGATCGGGTAATGCCAAGGCGGCGCGGACGTTGTCTGCCCGCACGTCGGGCGACACGTCGAACATGCCAGCCACCGCAAGACGAACTCTGGCCTCCTCCTCCGGAGGCAACACCTGGCGCAGGGCCGTTCCTGCGAATCGCCTCGCGTCATCAACAAGACCCGCCGCGAATAGCGACACAGCGCGCCGCGCAACGAGGGGCCCGCGAAGCGTGTGCCGTGTGGGTGCGAGTTCGAGGGCCTGCCTTGCGAGCTCGGAGGAGCCGGTCGGGTCGGATGCGCCGAGTGCGTCGGCGGCTTGGAGAAGCGTGACGATAGCGACCTCGTCCCCTGGCTCCGCGCTCTCCGCGAGTTGTTGAGCGACCTCGACGGGAAGGGCGCCGCGGCCCAGGAGGACGTCAGCCGCTTGGCGATCGAGGGCCCGGCGGACCGGCGCGGGGGAACTTGCCCGTACAGCCTCGCGGATCAAGTCGTGGCCAAAGGCGAGACGGTCGTCACTGTCGACAAGGATGTCGGCCTGAATAAGCTCTTTAATGGGCTCTAACAGGTCTGCGATCGGCATCCGCGTCATCTCAGCCAGATCGGCCACGGAGAATCGTCTACCCAGCGCTGAAGCGAGCGTCGCCAGGCGGTCGGCCGTCGGAGACATGCGCAGGAGCCGGCCTCGCATGTTGTCACTGACAGCGCTGAGGTAGTCGATCTTCTAGGAGCTTGGCTTTCCCAGACTCAATCGTCACGATGCCGTCGTCTTGTAGTCCGTGAAAGAACTCGATCAGAAGGAACGGGTTTCCATGGACTTGCTCGGCCTTATCGAGGAGTTCGTCATCGGGTTCTGCGCCAAGAAGATCTAGGGCGATTTCCGCAACCGCCTCACGCGTGAGCGGACCGAGACGGATCATCTGGGCCCCCGCGTGTTCCAACCGATCCTTAGCATCTTGCACTTGGGGAATGCCTTGCTTCGGGCGGGACGCGATCACCCAGCCGACAGGCACGGAAGCCAGGCGCTTCGGAAGCACCCGTATGGCCTCGGCGCAGCTATCTCCACCCCATTGGAGATCATCAAGGCAGAGGAGAAGAGGGCCTTTGAATGCTGCCTCTTCGATCAATGCCTGGATGTCCTGAAGAAGCCAGAACCGTTGCTCGGGAGACGCGTGGAGATCACTGAGTGCGTCCCGTGCGACGAGAGGCCTCTCACCGTCGAAGAGCGCGCCATAAAGCGCACTGAGTCCGACGTTGTCGACTGGCCCGAGACCGGGCTCCACTCCTCCTTGCCCTACTCTGAATGAGCGCTCAATCGCCAGCGAGGCGCACGCGTCCTAAGAGTCGGGTCTTGCCGAGTCCTGCCCTTCCCTCCACGAGGATGACCGCGCCGACCCCAGATTGGACCTCGTCCAATCGAGCTTCGATGGCTGCGAGCTCTTCGGCTCGCCCTCGCAGAGAAGGCGCTCCAGCGGGTCCTACCATCGGATCCTCACGCTGGGAGTGTAGGCCGAGCTTGCTTGTGATAGCCGCGGCCTCGACGCCCCTTTACCAGCGTGAGTTCCGCCAATGCCTGGAGTTGAGAAGAAATCACTCGTTCGGGCGATGCTCCGAGACGGGACGCCGGCCAAGAATCGCCGGGACATGGGCACCACTCCGCTTTCCATTGACGTCTACGTAGCCCCGATGAGGCCGTACAACTGTCCCGATCAGCTCGGGGAGGGTGAAGTCGCGACCTGGGCGCCGTCCAGCTGCACGCTGATCTCGGGGTCGACCGAAGGAATCCTCATCGACGCCCTACTGACCTTCGAGAACGCGGACAAGATCGCCGCCTGGGCGCAGACCTTCGGCAAGACGATCACGGGTGTCTACATCACCCACGGCCACTCGGACCACTGGCTTGGCCTCGCGGGCTTCTCGAGCACTTCCCCGAGGCTCGCGGGTACGCGGCTCCTGAGGTTGTAGGACGCGCCGCTTGGGAGGCGGAGTTCAACAAGACGACCAAGTATTGGACCTCTCGCTTCCCGGGCGAGCTCCCCGAACCGCCCGTGGTGCCGGGGTGCTGGACAGTGACGAGATCCTCGTGGAGGGTCAGGTCGTCAACCTGATCCACGTTGGCCAGGGTGACGTTGAGGGTTCGACCATCTTCCACGTGCCGTCTGCCGACGCAGTTATCTGCGGTGATGTCGTCTACAACAACGTGCACATGATGATGTACGAGGCCGATGAGGCGAAGCGGGAGGCCTGGATCGCCAGCATCGAGGTGGTCGCCGCGCTGAATCCGAAGATCGTCGTCGCCGGTCACAAGAGTGTGGGGGCGGCGGACCTGCCGGAGAACCTCGCGGCCAGCCAGCTGTACCTGCGTGACTTCACGACCGTCGCGAAGAAGGACGGCACAGTGGAGGACTTGGTCCACGGCATGCTCGAGTTGCATGGCGAGCGCGACCAGCCGCACACCCTATGGATCTCGGCCCGAGCCGAAGTCGCTCGTCGGGCATGAACCGCAGCGATCGGGGGGCTTCGCCGCGGACAGACCATCCGACCGCTCGCCCCGGCGGACCAAGGCTGCCAACGTGGCAGTGAGTCAACACCCTCAGCGCGGCGGCGATTACCGATGCCGCCACCGCCGCTAGACATGTGTCAAACGGAACCGGACCGCGACCACCGCGTGGCTCGCCCGATGGGTAACAACTTCACGCCGGGGCGTCTCGCCCCCGTCCTTAACACCGACCGCGGGAGGGACAGACCGTGCCGATGATTGATGTTTACGCCACCGAAGGCACCTTTGCTCGGCCACACGACCTCGCCCGGGACCTGGCGGCCGCAGTGATGGCGCTCGAAGGAGTCCCGAACATTCCGATGTTCCGCAAGAACACCGCTGCCTTCGTGCACGACCTGCCAGCGACAGCACTCGCAAACGTGGACGGGGACAGCACGTATGTCCGCGTGCAGGTCCTGACCAATGCCGGCGCTCTCGACCGCGAGAAGCAGATTGCCGTGGTTCGTAAGCTCAACGAGCTCATTGCCGCGGCCGCCGACGACCCGTCTCTGACCGAGCGCACTTGGGTGCTACTGACCGAGGCGCCAGAGGGCGGGTGGGGCCTGTGGGGTCATGCTCACACCAACGCCGAGCTGGTGCAGGCGGCTCGGGCCCAAATCGCCCAACTGTCATCCGACAACCCAGGCGACGCTTGACCCGAAGGCTGCCTCACGATGACCGAGACATGGCGGGTCTCGAGAAGCAAGACATGGAAGGTCTTGAGGCGGATTGTCACCGGGGCATCGAAATGGCCCAAATGGGCGATGACGAGAGCAAGCCTTCCACACATGATGTCGGTGCATCGCGGCGCAAGGGCGAACGTCCCCTACTCGACGGGCGTGCGTGAGAAAGGATTGATTATGAAGAGAATATCTGCGTCAAGAGTGCTAGCTCTGTTGACGGCTCTCCTGTCGGCAGTGGTTGTGGCTCTGCTGCTGATACCATCATTCGCAAGTGCAAACACGCATGCTGGCCGAGTCGGTGGTGCCGAGTGGGATAACGCACCAAAACCCACGATCGTGCTCGTCCATGGCGCGTGGGCGGATTCATCAAGTTGGGATCAGATCATCCCCATCCTCCAAAGGGAGGGTTACACGGTGGATGCGCCACCGAACCCGCTACGCGGTCTGACCTCGGACTCGGCATACCTCGCCAGCTATCTGAAGACCATCTCCGGACCTATTGTCCTCGTTGGACACTCCTACGGTGGAGGCGTTATCACCAACGCAGCCACCGGCAACCCGAACGTACAGGCTCTCGTGTACGTCGATGCCTTTGCGCCTGCCGCGGGTGAGACGCTCGAGCAGCTGACGTTCGCCAAGCCGGGATCATGTCTGGCGGGTGGGGGCAACCTCAGCAACGTCTTCAACTTCGGCGTCGATCCGTCCCAGCCCGCAGGTGACTCTGACCTGTACTTGAAGGTTCCTTCGGGCGCGGATTACGCGGGATTCGATGCCTGCTTTGCCACCGATGTGCCAGCTCAGGAAGCAGCCGTTCTGGGTGTCGTGCAACGACCCCTCGCACTGGGAGCTTTCACGACTCCTTCCGGGACTCCGGCATGGCAGACCATTCCCTCCTGGGCTGTCATCGGCACCGATGATCAGGCCATTCCGCCGGCAGAGCTGACCTTCATGGCACAAAGGGCACACGCCCGGATCACCTATGTCAACGCCGGCCATCTTTCGATGATCACGCAACCTTGGGTCGTCGCCAGTGTGATCGCTCGGGCGAGCGAGGCCGCGTAAAGTGTGGGAAGGATTCGGGGGCGGTGTCGGCTAATGGCGCCGACACCGCCCCACCGGCCAAGTAACTGCCGGGGTGATGCCGGATCTACACAAAACCCTCAAAGGGTTTGAATAAGGAAACGAACCTACCTGAGCGAAGGGACACGAGAAGCAGCGTCTGACCAGCCGAAACGTTGTGCCTTTTACAACGAGTGGGCGCTGAGGGACTCGAACCCCCGACCTGCTGGTTGTAAGCCAGCTGCTCTAACCAGCTGAGCTAAGCGCCCGTCCGATCCAATCTACCCGGGCCGTCTCGTCTTCCAAATACATAGCGCTTGCGGCCAAAGCAGTCCTGCGGGCACGCGTCCACTCACTGATGCCATGATTGGCGCGGCCGACTCGACCTTCAGAGGAGTTGTGATGTTTACCGAGATAGTTGTGGGGACCGACGGCTCTGAGACTGCGGCCGAGGCCGTGACGCTGGCGGTCGACCTCGCCCAGCGCTGCGGAGCGAGCCTCCACTTGGTTTCGGCCTACAAGGACCCCGCCACGTCGGTTGCGGTGGCCCATACCGGTGTCGTCGTCGTACCCGACACCAGCTTCGCCGCCTT
Source organism: uncultured Acidimicrobiales bacterium (assembly GCA_963846125.1). Classification (GTDB taxonomy): domain Bacteria; phylum Actinomycetota; class Acidimicrobiia; order Acidimicrobiales; family UBA8190; genus Chersky-840. The sequence goes on along the minus strand of CAWJUR010000002.1, from coordinate 1,752,930 downwards.
CGACGTGCAAAGTGCCTGCGAAGAGTTGCTCTCCCACCTCGCCAACCGGTTGGCGCCGATTCCGGTAACGACACACGCTGTTCCGGGCGCTCCTGCCGACGTCTTGATCAGCGTGGCGGAATCCGTGGACGCCGACCTGATCGTGGTGGGATCCAAAGGCATGAAGGGCGCCCGGCGCCTGATTGGGTCGGTCCCCAACAGCGTGGCGCATCGCGCACCTTGTCACGTCATCATCGCCAAGACGACCTGAGAGGTCAGTCGGAAGCTGTTCCTCGGGACGGAACGCCCTCCTCGAACAGCCACCTCGTGGGAGAGTCGGTGAAGTCATCGTCGTCAAGACCGAAGACCCGGCGCGGCTCGAGCCGGAAGCAGGCGTTCTCGGAAAAGAAGGTGACCGAGATCTCCGTGCGGTACTTCGAGTTCACCCATGCGGTAAACCGCTCGATATCGTGATCGTTCCGCACGCGCTTCACCATGCCTTCCACCACCACGGGCTGGCGAGGGTTGTCCGTTGTGATCACCGCACGCGGATCGGCCGAGATGTTCCTGGCCTTCCGCGCCTGCGGACTGGAGCTGAACCAGGCGGCATCGTGCTCCCAAACACCCCACACGGGCATGACATGGGGTGCGCCATGTGGGTGAACGGTGGCCAACCAGTAGTCGTGTGAGCTCACGAGGCGCTCCTCGGCCCACATCCAAGGCAACAGGCCACGACCCTCGAGGGGACCGACGATGCCGTAGCCGGGCATGTGCGGACGACTGGCTTCGGGTTCTGCCATCGGACACCTTCCTTTCGGCCGGTCTCGATTCGGTCGATCACACTATGGCGTCGTTGTCACCCTCGGACCCCAACGTGGGAACAGCACGTCGGCACGGCACCGAGTCGATCCACGCGAGACTCGGGACGTGGGGGTCGACTTCGGAAGAACGGCGAAGGACTACGCCGCGCACCGGGCCGGCTTTCCCACCGAGCTCTTCGTCCGGTTGGCGACGATGGGCCTCGGCCGCTCGGGACAGCGCCTGCTCGACCTGGGCACCGGCACGGGCACCCTGGCGCGGGGCTTCGCGCGACGAGGTGCCTCGGTCGTCGGCGTCGACCCCGCCGAGCCCCTTCTCGTCGAAGCTCGACGGCTCGCCGCGCACGAGGGCGTCCAGGTCGATTTTCGAGTCGGGCGGGCCGAGGACATCGACTCACCCGACGATGCCTTCGACGTCGTGACCGCCGGTCAGTGTTGGCACTGGTTCGATCGTCCCGCCGCGGCCGCCGAGTGCCGACGGGTGCTGGTGGACGGCGGGACCCTCGTCATCTGCTATTTCGACTGGCTGCCGGTCCCCGGGAACGTCGTGGCCGCCACCGAGGCCCTCATCCTGGAGCACAATCCCGAGTGGCCCCTCGCCGGAGGATTGGGCATGTACCCGCTGTGGACCCTCGACGTCGCCGAGGCCGGGTTCACCGGGCTCGAGACGTTCTCCTTCGACGTGGGCGTCTCCTACAGCCACGAGGCGTGGCGCGGTCGCATCCGCGCCAGCGCCGGCGTGGCCGCCTCTCTGCCTCCCGACGCCGTCGCCAACTTCGACACCGAGCTCGCTGCGCTCCTCGACGAGGACTACCCGGACGAGCCGCTTGCCATCCCGCACCGCGTGTGGGCGCTCGTGGCGCGCGCCCCGACGGGCACGCCGTAGCCGCCGAGGCTCACCTTTCGGGCGTGTTGCCCAGGTGCCAGCCGCCGCAGATGTCGCAGGCGTACACGTTCAGGTCGACGCCGTGGTCGAGACGGCTGCTGAAGGCGGCTCGATTGGCGTCCTGCTCCGACGCGAAGCGGGTCTTGGGCTGGCCGTCGGCCCGGTAGTGCGGCAGGCGGACCGGACGCGCCGACCCTTGGCGGCGGATCCGACGTCGACTCGCCATCACGGGGCCGAGCCGGGCGCGCCTGACGAGGCGGCGCGCTCGAGCTGGCCGAGCAGGCTCGTCGTCGCCGCCGCCACCACCGATCGACGCGCGCCGTGGTCCCGGGTCACGAGCTCCCGACCTTGGAGCTCCCCGATGACCGCGCCGGCCTCCTGGCACACGAGCAGCGCCCCCAGGTAGTCCCACGGCGCCAGCGCGGCGTGGGTCCCCACCACGAAGGCGTCGAGCGTGCCGTCGGCCACCGCACACAGCTCCAGTGCCGCCGCGCCGAAGGCCCGGAACTGGGCCCACCCGAGATGGCGGCCGGGCATCCCCGAGATGGCCACGATGGCCTCGCGCAACGCCTCACATCCCGAGGGCTCGATGCGCGTCGTCCCCCGCCACGCACCCCCACCGCGCACGGCGTGGTAGCGCGCCCCGTTGGCGAGGTTCGCCACCACCGCCACCCGGGGCCCGGCGTCGTCGAGCACACAGATGCTCGACGCGTACCAGGGGATCCCCCGCGACGCGTTGGTGGACCCGTCGACGGGATCGATGACCGCCACCAACGGCGCGTCCGGGCGGTGCACGCCGCTCTCCTCGGAGACCACGCCGATCCCCGCCTCCCCGAGCACCTCGAGGACGGCCCGGTCGGCGGTGATGTCGATGGCGTACTGCCCGGGCCGTTCCCCCCGCGGCCGCCAGTCCTGGACCGGCGCCAGGGCCACGGGCACGGCGTCGACGGCCCGGTGACACAGCGCCAGGAGCACGTCGTCGTCCACCTCCGGGACCATACCGGCACCGGTCGACCCGACCGGGCGTTGCGGCCGAGCCGGTAGGCTCTCGTCACTGTGGCCGTCATCGACGTCGCGGGCTATGTCGCCGATCTGAAGGACCACTCGGACCACCACGGCTTCCACGTGCACGACGAGCGCCATTTCGTCGAGACGTACTCGTTGCGCCAGACCTGGGAGGTCGACCTGCACCCCGAAGAGGGATGCGGCGGGCCGCTCGACCTCCACCTGGCCCTCGAGGTCGACCCCAGGACGTTGCTGTCGTTCGAGGACGCCGTCGTCGACCTCCCCGAGGACTCCGAGCCACCCGACGAGTACCACTTCCCGTTGACCTTCACGTGGGGGCTCCCGCCCCTCCCCCACGGCCCCGACCTCCTGCGCCTGGCCATCGACCTGGCCGGGGTGGGCGGCATCGACCTCCCCCTCGAGGTGTCGGCCATCGACTCGTTCGCCTCGGCCACCGACGCCCCCGAGCGCCGCCTGTCGATCGTGGCCCGCTACCCCGTGTCACTGGCCCGGGTCCTCGGCGGCGAGGAGCTCCTGTGCGAGGTCTTCGACCGCTGCCTGGCGGTCAGCCGGTACCTGCTCGACGCCGCCCCGGGGTGGCTCGACGGATGACGTGGCGCCGCTCCACGCGGCGGGGCGCTCGCCGCAAGGACCGGCACCCTCGGAGCGGGGTCGGCCACGCCACCTGGGCGCTGTGCACGGTGGCCGTGGCCGCCGGCGGCCTGGCCGGCTGCGCCAGCCACAACGGGGCCGATCTGGCCCGCCAGGCCTGCCGGCATGTGGAGCGGTCCATCGCCCTGTACCAAACCTCGCTGCACGCCCCCACGCCGGCGAAGGCGGCGGCCCAGCAGTCACAGGCGGTGACGGAGCTGCGTAAGGCCCTGCCCATCGCCTCGACGGCGGCGGGAGAGGCCGGGCAGTACCAGGCCCTGATGGCCACCCTCGCCGAGAGCGAACACCTCCCCGAGTCCTACCTCGTCCACTCGCTCGGCGAGCAGTGCGCGGCGGCGGACTCCGACACCACCATCTCCCCCACGCCACCGCCCACGGCCCAGACACCGGCCACGCGCCCGCCCCCGACCGGGCTCTGAGAAAGCCGTGCCCGACTCCGTCGACCGGACATTCGTGGCCTTGGACTCCCCCACCGGGCATGTCAACGGAGCGGGCTTCCATCCCTGCCAGGGCGTCTGGCACACGCCCCGCGGCCAGACGCCGAAGACGGCGGTCATCGCCGCCCACTACAGCGTCGACTTCTCCGAGCACTACCTGGCCCCGCTCCTGGCGGCCCGGGGCTTGGGCTTCCTCGGGTGGAACACGCGCTATCGCAACAACGAGAGTTGGTTCCTCCTCGAACACGCCTTGGTCGACCTGGGCGCCGGCGTCCGCTGGTTGCGCGAGGAGATCGGCGTCGACACCGTGGTGCTGCTCGGCAATTGCGGTGGAGGGTCGCTGATGGCCGCGTACCAGTCGCAAGCCGCGGACCCGACACTCGAGCCCGCCGGCGCCGGAGCCAGACTGCGGGCCGCCCTCGCCGCACTTGCTCCCGGCGACCTCTATGTGTCACTCCAAGCCCATCCGGGACGTCCCGAGGTCCTCACCAACTGGCTCGACCCGTCGGTGACCGACGAGAGCGATCCCCTGTCGCGCCACCGCACGCTCGACATGTACGACCCCGGGAACGGGCCGCCCTACAGCGACGCGTTCGTGGCCCGCTACCGCGCCGCCCAGGTCGAGCGCAACGACCGGATCACGCAGTGGGTGCGCGCCGAGCTCGATCGACTGGAGCGAGCCGGCGCCTATGACCGCAACTTCAACGTGCACCGCACCTGGGCCGACCTACGTTTCATGGACCCCGCCCTCGACCCCTCGGAGCGTGCCCCGGCGCGCTGTCTGGCCGGGGACCCGGCGTGGGCCAACGCCAGCCCGTTCGGCATCGCGGCGAGCAGCTCGCTCCGGACCTGGGTGTCGATGTGGAGCTGGCGCGACTCCCAGTGCCGGGGCGCACCACACCTGCCCCACATCACGGTCCCCGCCCTCGTCGTCCAGAGCACCGCGGACGTGAGCGTGTTCCCCTCGGACGCGCGTGCCATCTTCGACGCCCTGGGCTCGAAGGACAAAGCGCTCGTCTGGGTCGACGGCGACCACTACCTCCAGTCGCCCGACGGCGCACGCGACGACGTGGCGGCGCGCCTTGCCGCCTGGGTCACCGACCGCGCCGGCTGACGCGCCTTGACGCCGCGCCCGCACGCGGCACCGGGGCCCGAAGGCCCCGGCACGCGCATCCGATCACAAGTCCCTGCGTTCAGGGGGCGGGAGCGCCGCCCCGGGACGCTCAGACCGCAGGGCTGAAGCCCGCCGGCAGGTTGATGGACTTCTTCTCGAGGAACAGCTCGAGGCCGTCGGGACCGAACTCCCGGCCCATGCCCGAATCCTTGTAGCCGCCGAAGGGCGTCGAGAAGTCGATGGGGATGGGGCTGTTGAGCATGTAGGTGCCCGTGCGCACGCCGCGAGCCACCTTCAGACCACGCTCGGGGTCGTTGGTCCACACCGACCCGCACAGGCCGTAGCTCGAGTCGTTGGCGATGGCCGTGGCCTCGGCGTCACCACCGTCGTAGGGGATGACGGCCAGCACCGGGCCGAAGATCTCCTCCTGGGCGATGCGCATGGAGTTGTCCACGTTCACAAAGACGGTGGGCTCGACGTACCAACCCTTGTCCATCCCGGCGGGACGACCACCACCGAGGGCCACCTTGGCACCCTCTTCCTGTCCCAGCTTGATGTAGCCCTCCACCCGGTCGCGCTGGCGTTCGGCGACGAGCGGTCCCACCTCGACGGTGGGGTCGAGGGGGTCGCCGACCTTCATGGCCGACACCGACTCGACGAGGGCGTCGACGACTTCCTGGTAGCGGTCGCGCGGGGCCAGGATCCGCGTCTGGGCGATGCAGGCCTCCCCGTTGTTCATGAGGGCGTTGGGGAGGAGCATCGGCAGCGCCTCGGCGAGGTTGACGTCGTCGAGAAGCACGGCCGCCGACTTCCCGCCGAGCTCGAGGCTGAAGCGCTTGAGCTGCTCGCCACAGATGCCCCCGATCTTCTTGCCGGCGACGGTCGACCCCGTGAACGAGACCTTGTTGACCCCGGGGTGGCGCACCAGGTGCTCACCCACCTCGCGGCCGGCCGGGAGCACGCTCAGGACACCCTTGGGCAGTCCGACCGACTCGAACACCTCGGCCAGACGGAAGGCGTCGAGCGGGGTCTCGGGAGCGGGTTTGAACACGACCGTGCACCCCGCGACGAGCGCAGGCGCGAGCTTGGCCGCGGCGATGAACATGGGCACGTTCCAGGGGCTGATCGCCCCCACCACACCGACGGGCTCCTTGGCGACGAGCACTTCGCCCATCAGGCCCTGGCGCACCTCGTCGAACTGGAACGTCGACGCCAACCCTGCGTAGTAGTCGAGGATCATCGTGGGCGCGAAGACCTGGGCCATGGTGCCCCACGCCACCGGCGATCCCATCTCCATGGTGATGAGCTCGGCGAAGCCCTGCATGTCGGCCTGGATGGCCTGCGACACCTTGGTGAGGATCTCGGCCCGCTCGGTCGGGGTCATGCGCGGCCAGGGGCCGTTGTCGAACGCGTCGCGTGCCAGCGCCACGGCTTTGTCGACGTCCGCCTCGGTGGCGTCCGGAACGCGGCCGACGACCTCTTCGGTCGCCGGGTTGATCACGTCGATGGTGCCTGTCCCCGCGGGGGTCACCCATTCACCACCGATGAACAGCCGGTCGTAGGCCTTCACGTTCCCCTCCTCAAAAGTGAAACCTGTTTCCCCCGATGCTATCCACCCGCCCCGGGGTCCGACAGCCCGGGCCCCCTGGGGCGCCGCACCGGCGCCGGGCCCGGTGGAGTCGGGCTCAGTGCGGCGTCGGGCCGTTCGCCGGGGGTGTCGCCTGGGCCGAGTTTCGGGGGGCGGTCACGGGGGGCGCCGTGCCGATGGCGGTGAAGATCAGGTCCACCTCGAGGCGCTGGTTGGCGACCACGGCGGTGATGGTTTCCGCCGTGAGCGCCCCGCCGCGCACGACCGCGGTCAGGCGCGGAGACGACAACCGGGAGGGGGTGACGTCGAGCACCGTCGTCAGAAGCGTGTCCAGGTTCCTGGGCACGAAGGTGTAGACGTCACCCCGGCGGGTGACATGGGTGGCGTCCACCGCACCTCGCACCGGAGCCATGACGGTGCTGACGGCGCGGGCGCCGAGGCCTTTGCTGGGGGGAAGCTCGATCCACGACGAGCCCGACTTCCGGAAGCGCCGGTCGCCGATCAAGATGACCGAGGCGGTGGCCCCGTTCGACTCCACCTCGGTCTCCTGCACCGAGGCGGGGGCCTGGTACAGCACCTCGAACACCACTGACCCGGCGGGTTGCTTGGTCTGGCTCTGATGCAGGACCGTGACCGAGTTGGTGTCTTTGAGGGCGAAGCCCGACGCCGAGATCGTGGCGCGCGCCGCGTCGTCGAGCTGCTGCTGCGCGAAGGGCGGCGCGCTCCACAACGACAGCGCGATGCCACCGAGAAGAAGGAGGGCGAACGCCCCGACGAGGACGAACGGCAATGCCCGCGTGGAGCTATGCACGAGGCCGCGCTTCGCGTTCAGCTCGTGGGCGGTGCTTTGGGCACCGCCTCGTCGCGCAGACGGGCCGCCAACCACGCCAGGCTCTCGGTGCCTTCCATGGCGTCGGGCCACCCCGCCAGTACTTCCTCCATGCGGTCGCGGGTGGGAATCCATCCCACCACCGCCACGGTGACGGCGTCGACGGGGAGCGCCCCCTGAAACGCATCTCCGAATGGGTCCTCGCTGATGCGCGCCGCGGGCTCGCGCATGACGTAGAGCTCGCCGGTGTCGGCGACCCAAGACACCTCGTGACGCACCCCGTCGCGGTCGTGCCACTCCGTGCCGAGCTCGATCTCCTCGGAACGACGTCGACGCTCGTCGGCCTCGTAGAACTCCTCGATGTTCATGACCCTCCCGTCGGTGCCACCCGCATTGTCGGCTCTGGTTGGTGTGCCGACTCCGCAACGACACGCTTGCGCGTGGGGCCGGGAGGGATCGAACCTCCGACCCAGGGATTATGAGTCCCCTGCTCTGACCACTGAGCTACGGCCCCGTATCGGTCGACAGCAATCTGAGAGGCGCTCACGCGCATCTTGCTCCGGGGGAGAGACTCGAACTCTCAACCTAGCGGTTAACAGCCGCTTGCTCTGCCAGTTGAGCTACCCCGGAATGGCTCCACATGGTCGGGCGCCGGTCGGGTAACGATAGCAGCGGGGTTTCTCACACCTCGTCGAGGAAATCGCGCAAGGGCTGGGCCGCATTGGGGTGGCGGAGCTTGGCGAGCGTTTTCGCCTCGATCTGGCGGATTCGCTCGCGGGTGACTCCGAACGCCTTGCCGACCTCTTCGAGGGTGCGCACCCGACCGTCCTCCAACCCGAAGCGCAGCTCCATGACTTCGCGCTCGCGTTTGGGCAACGTGGCCAGCGCGTCACGCACCGCCTCGTGCAGCATCGAACGGGTGGCGGCATCGTCGGGAACCTCGGCACCTTGGTCCTCGATGAGGTCCGACAGGCTGAAGTCCTCTTCGTCACCCATGGGCTGCTCGAGCGACACCGTGTCCTGGTTGATGCGCTGGATCTCGCGCACGCGCTCGATCGGGAACTCCACCCGACCGGCGATCTCCTCCACGGTGGGCTCGCGCCCGAGCTCTTGGAGGAGCTGACGCTGGACGCGCACCACCTTGTTGATGGTCTCGACCATGTGCACGGGGATGCGGATGGTGCGACCCTGGTCGGCGAGCGCGCGGGTGATGGCCTGGCGGATCCACCACGTGGCGTAGGTCGAGAACTTGAAGCCCTTGGTGTAGTCGAACTTCTCCACGGCCCGCATGAGGCCGAGGTTCCCTTCCTGGATGAGGTCGAGGAACGCCAGGCCCCGGTTCCGGTAGCGCTTGGCGATCGAGACCACGAGTCGGAGGTTCGCTTCGATGAGCGCCTCCTTGGCCTGCTGGCCCCGCCGGACCTGCATCCGCAGCCGGGTGCGCTCCTCGGAGGCGATCTTGCGGGTCCCGCCCGCCTCGCGCCGGGCGAGCTCGTCCGCCGCCTCGTTCCCGGCCTCGATCCGCTTGGCCAGCTCCACCTCGAGCTCGCCGGTGAGCAAGGGGACCTTGCCGATCTCCTTCAGATAGGTGTGGACGGGGTCCGCGGCGGTGCCACCCCCGTGGTCGGGCGAGGTGTACGAGGCGATGCGACCGCGCCCTGGTCTCGGCGTCTGGCGGTCCATGACCTCGTCGACGGGCTCGCGCTTGAACGCACGTCGTTTCAGCCGCTGCAGGGGGCCGTCGCCGTCCTCGCCGCCGTCGCCTCCCGATGCGGGCTCGGTGGCGGGCTCGACGACGGCGAGGGTGGTCGGAAGCCCCTCGACGACTTCCTCGGCCACGACTTCTGCGACGGCTTCGGCCACAGCCTCCTCGAGTACGACCGGCGCGGCGCCGTTGCGCGTCTGCTCGACGTACTCGATGCCTTCCTCGCGCACGCGCAACACCACGTCTTCGATGACATCGTGGGTGAGCTCGACCGCTTGGAGCACGAGGATGAGGTCGTCCTGAGTGAGATACCCACGCCGACGACCGACCGAGAGCAACGTCTCGAATCCCTCGACCGCCACACCTTCGGGAGGTGGACGGACCGATCCAGCCGGCTGGTGAACCTCACTCATTCGTGTCGTCCCTTCCGACAAGCCAGGCTAGCAACCGGTCCGCGGCAGCGAGGCACCGATCGCTGTCGTCGAGTTCGTCGAGGTCATGGCGTACGCGCGCGATCACGGGCGCAATCTCGCCCACCGTGTTCGGGGACAGGCGGGTCTGAGCCTCGGCGACGGCGAGGGCCCGCCGCGAGGCATTACGCACGAGGGTCACCACCACGTCATCGGCATCGGTGGCCGGTTCCTCAACTGCGAGACGCCTGAGAAGGCTCGCCACCCGAGGATCGTGGTCCTCGGCGGCCTCGACGGCGTCGTGGAGGTCGTCGGACCCGGTGAGCGCTTCGAAGGCCGCACGCTGCAGCTCGTCGGGAAATAGAACGGCTTCCAACCTGTCGGAGACCCGCTCGGGCCGGTGGACGGCCAGGCGCAGCGCTTCGAGCCCCGGTCGGGAGATGTCGGCGCCACCTCGCCCGGGACCGGTCGCCGGGGACCGCCCGTCGGCGGCGCCACGCCCGGGGCCCTCGGTCTCGGGATGTCGGGGTCGCGCGCCGTTGGCCTCCCCCGGGGCGCTCCGGGCCCGCTCGGCCACGCGGCTCGCCAGGGCGCGCAGGGCGTCGGGCTCGAGACGGCACCGGTCGGCGACGAGCATGAGGTACTGGTCGCGCACGAGCTCGTTGGGATGCTCGCCGATCACCGCCAGCGCGGCTTCGGCGGCCTTGGCCCGCCCTTCGGCCGAACGCAGATCGGCGGCCTGCAGTACCCGGTCCACCCGGAAGGCGAGGAAGGGCTGGGCCTCGGCGATGGCGGCCCGCAGGGCCTCGGGATTGTTGCGGGCCAGGTCAGCCGGGTCGGCGCCGGGCGGCAGGGCGGCGACGGCGACGTCGACCTCGTGATGGCGCTCCCATTCGTAGACGCGCCCCGCACCCTCTTGGCCCGCGGCGTCGGCGTCGTAGGCCAGCACGACGCGGCGGGCGAAGTTCCGCAGCAGTCGGAAGTGCTCTTCGCCCAGGGCGGTGCCGCACGTGGCCACGGCACGCGGCATCCCCGCCACGAAGAAGGCGATGACATCGGTGTACCCCTCGCACACCATGACTTCGCCGTTCTCGATGACATCGTGCTTGGCCCAGTTGAGCCCGTACAGGGTGCGGCGCTTGGAGTAGATCGGGCCATCCTGCGAGTTCTTGTACTTGGGCCCGACCGGCCCGCCGCCCCCGCCCTGGTCGCCGACCGGCGCGGGCAGGATGCGCCCTCCCAGGGCGATGGGCTTGCCCGAGGTGTCGAAGATGGGAAAGACGACGCGTGCCCGGAACGCATCTTGTGCACGGCCTCGTCGGTTGACGAATCCGAGGCCGGAGTCGGTCAGCACCTTGTCCGACACCTTGAGGTGCTTGGCCAGGACGTCCCAATCGTCAGGCGCCCATCCCAGCCGGAACTTCCGCACGATCTCGCCGTCGTATCCACGCGAGCGCAGATAGTCGCGCGCCGGCCCGGCGTCGGGGGCCGACAGGAGCCGCTCGTGGTAGAAGTCGACCGCCTTCTCCATGGCCTCGTGCAGCGGGGCCCGTCGCTGGCGGTCGGCGGTGGCGGTGGGGTCCTCGGTGATGGTGATGCCGCTGCGTTCGGCCAGGCGCCGCACGGCCTCGACGAAGTCGACGTGGTCGATCTCGCGCACGAAGGTGATGGCATCACCCGATTGCTGGCACCCGAAGCAGTGGAACACGCCCATCTCGGCGTTGACGCTGAACGAAGGGGTCTTCTCCTGGTGGAAGGGACACAGCCCGACCCAGCGTGTGCCCTGCTTCTTGAGCGCGGCGTGTTCGCTGATGAGCGCCACGATGTCCGTGGCGGCCCGCACACGGACGACGTCCTCGTCAAGGATGGCCACGCCCGGACGGTACCGCGCCGCCGTATCGGCGGGGACCGGGTGCGCGACGGGGTGCGCTACCTGGCCCTCGATCGCACGGCTCGCCTCGAGGGTGTCGCCCGCTTCCGGGCCGTCGGGCGTTTGGCGGCCCGCTTCGGAGCGCGCTTCTTGGCGGCCGACGCCTTGCGGGCCGGGGCGCGCTTCTTCGCCACCGCTGCCTTGCGGGCCGGGGCGCGCTTGGTCGTGGCCGACACCTTGCGGGCCGGGGCGCGCTTCTTCGTGGCCGACACCTTGCGGGCCGGGGCGCGCTTGGTCGTGGCCGACACCTTGCGGGCCGGGGCGCGCTTCTTCGTGGCCGACACCTTGCGGGCCGGGGCGCGCTTGGTCGCTTTGCGCGCCGGGGCGCGTTTCTTCGTGGCGGGGGCGCGTCGCGGCCGCGTCGTTGAGCACCACCTGGGCGGCGGAGAGCCGGGCGATGGGAACCCGGAAGGGGGAACAGCTCACGTAGTCACAGCCTGCCTCGGCGAAGACGGTGATCGACTCGGGATCCCCGCCGTGTTCACCGCACACGCCGATCTTGAGCGAAGGCCGTGTGGCACGACCCCGCGTCACACCGAGCCGCACCAGCTCGCCCACTCCGTCGGCGTCCACCGTCTCGAACGGGTTGTGCTTGAGTAGTCCCTTCTCCAGGTACGCGGACATCATCCGCCCCTCGACGTCGTCACGGCTGAAGCCGAACGTCATCTGCGTGAGGTCGTTGGTCCCGAACGAGAAGAAGTCGGCCTCCTCGGCGATCTCGCCGGCTCGCAGCGCGGCCCGGGGCGTCTCGATCATCGTGCCGATGAGGACCTCGAGTCGACGCCGCGTCGATCGCCCCGCTTCGGCCAGGGTGGCGGTGACCGCCTCCTCCACCCAGCCCCGCGCCAGCGCCAGCTCCTCGCGCGTCACCGTGAGCGGGATCATGATCTCGATCACCGGCTTGCCGCCGTCGGCCACGCGTTGGACAGCGGCCTCCATGAGCGCCCGCACCTGCATCGAGTACAGGCCCGGCTTGATGACCCCCAGGCGCACCCCGCGCGTGCCCGAGCATGGGGTTGTACTCGTGCCACTGCTTGGCCGCTTCGAACAGCTTCTGCTCCTCGGCGTCGAGGCCGACGGTCGCCTCCTTGATGGCGAGTTCACCGGTGTCGGGGAGGAACTCGTGCAGGGGCGGGTCGAGGAGGCGCACCGTCACGGGGAGCCCGTCCATCGCCTCGAGGATTTCGATGAAGTCGGCGCGCTGCGCCACGCGCAGCTCTTCGAGCGCGGCGTCCTCGGCGGCGGCGTCCTCGGCGAGGATCATGCGGCGCACGATGGGAAGGCGGTCCTCGGCGATGAACATGTGCTCGGTCCGGCACAGCCCGATGCCCTCGGCCCCCATGCGGCGGCCGTTGGCGGCGTCGGGGCCGTTGTCGGCATTGGCGCGCACCTTGAGATGTCCCTTGCGAATGATGTCCGCCCAACCGAGCAGGGTGGCGAATTCCTCCGAGGCCTTGGCCTCGGCCAGCTCCACCTGACCGAGGACGACCTCCCCGGCCGTCGCCGTCGAGGGAGATCCAGTCCCCCTCGTTGACGAGGGTGGTGCCGACGACGAACGACCGGCCGGTGATGCGGACCTTCTCCGCTCCCACCACGGCGGGCTTGCCCCAGCCTCGCGCCACCACCGCGGCATGCGAGACGAGTCCGCCCCGGGCGGTGAGGATGCCCTCGGAGGCGAGCATGCCGTGGACGTCCTCGGGTGATGTCTCGGTACGGACCAGGATGACCCGCTCACCCCGCTCGGCGGCGGCGGCGGCGTCGTCGGCGGTCAGATAGACGCGGCCCACCGCCGCGCCGGGCGACGCCCCGAGGCCCGTGGTGAGCACGGTGTGGCCGGTGCCGGCGAACTGGGGATGGAGGACCTGGTCGAGATGTTCGGCGGTCACGCGCTGCACCGCCTCGGCGCGCGTCAGCCGGATGCCGGGGTCGGTGGTCATCTCCACCGCCATGCGCAGTGCGGCCCGGCCCGTGCGCTTGCCCACGCGGGTCTGCAACATCCACAGCTTGCCCTGCTCGATGGTGAACTCGGTGTCGCACATGTCGCGGTAGTGGCGCTCCAGGCGCACGAAGATGGCCAGGAGCTCGGCGTGGATCTTGGGGAACTTGTCCTTCAACGCGGATAGGGGCTCGGTGTTGCGGATCCCGGCCACCACGTCTTCGCCCTGGGCGTTGACGAGGAAGTCTCCGTACTCGCCCTTCGCACCGGTGGCGGGGTCGCGGGTGAAGCCGACGCCGGTCCCTGAGCGCTCGTCGCGATTGCCGAACACCATGGCTTGAACGTTCACGGCCGTGCCGAGGTCGTGGGCGATGCCCTCGTGGTCGCGATAGGCGATGGCGCGCGGCCCGTTCCAGGATCCGAACACGGCCTCGATGGCGCCGCGCAGCTGCGCGTCGGGATCCTGGGGGAAGTCCATGCCGGTGTGGTCGCGGATGATCTGCTTGTAGGCGAAGACGAGCGAATGGAGCTGCGACACCGGGACATCGGCGTCGGTGGCGGCACCCGAGCGCTCCTTGGCCTCATCCAGCAGCGTGTCGAAGGGCTCACCCGGGATGCCCAGAACGATGCGCCCGTACATCGCCACGAACCGCCGGTAGGAGTCGTAGGCGAAGCGCTCGTCGTCGGTCTGCTTGGCCAGCGCCTGCACCGACTGGTCGTTGAGCCCGAGGTTGAGGACCGTGTCCATCATCCCGGGCATGGAGAACTTCGCCCCCGACCGGACGCTCACGAGCAGCGGGTCGACGCTGTCGCCGAGGTGCTTGCCCATCTTGCGCTCGAGCCGACGCCGGGCCCTCGTGACCTCAGTGGAGAGCCCGTCGGGCCATCCACCTTTCATGTACGCACGGCACGCGTCGGTGGTGATGGTGAAGCCATGGGGCACGGGCAGGCGCAACACCGACGTCATCTCGGCCAGGTTGGCTCCCTTGCCGCCGAGGAGGTCCTTCATCTCCATGGGGGGCCGGCGATGCGTTTGGTCGAAGTCGTAGACGAGGGGCATGGGGGCTCCTGGCCGTGCCGCGCCGGGCACGTGTGGCGGTTCAGGGGACCCCCGAAGACTACCGGCCGGTCCGGGGGCCCCTCAGCGGCGCAGACGCCCGGCGATCTCCTCGGCGAGGCCGTCGATCGGCACCCGCACCTGTTCGGTCGTATCGCGGTCGCGCACCGTGACGGCACCGTCCTCGAGAGAGTCGAAGTCGACGGTGACGCAGTACGGCGTGCCGACCTCGTCCTGACGGCGGTAGCGCCGGCCGATGGACTGGGTGGTGTCGAAGTCGCACACCGCCACCGGTTGGAGCAGTCCCAGCACCTGGCGCGCCAGCGGCATGAGCTCGTCCTTCTTCGACAACGGCAGCACGGCCACCTGATACGGCGCCAGACGGGAGTCGAGGTGCAGCACGGTGCGGGTCTCGCCCCCGATCTCGTCCTCGTCGTAGGCGGCGAGAAGGAAGGCCATCATGGTGCGCGTGGCGCCGGCGGCGGGCTCGATCACATAGGGCACGTAGCGCTCGCCGGTGGACTGCTCGAAGTACTCGAGCTTCTCCCCCGAGTGCGCGGCGTGGGCCTTGAGGTCGAAGTCGGTGCGGTTGGCGATGCCCTCGAGCTCGTCCCAGCCCCACGGGAACAGGAACTCGACGTCCGCGGTGGCGGTCGAGTAGTGCGACAGCTCGTCGGCATCGTGGTGGCGCAGGCGCAGCTTCGTCTCGGGGATGCCCAGGTCGAGGTACCACCGCATGCGCTCGTCGAGCCAGTACTGGAACCACTTGTCGGCCTCGTCGGGGGGGACGAAGTACTCCATCTCCATCTGCTCGAACTCGCGGGTGCGGAACACGAAGTTCTGCGGGGTGATCTCGTTGCGGAACGACTTGCCGACCTGGGCGATGCCGAAGGGTGGCTTCTTGCGCGTCGTGGTCACCACGTTCAAGAAGTTGACGAACATCCCCTGGGCGGTCTCGGGGCGCAGATAGGCGACGGTGGCGTCTTCCTCCACCGGCCCCGCGAAGGTCTTGAACATGAGGTTGAAGGCCCGGGGCTCGGTGAGGTCGGCCGACCCGCAGTTGGGACACGTCCCGGCGATCTTGTCGGCACGCCAGCGCTCGTGGCAGTTGCGGCAGTCGACGAGGGGGTCGGTGAAGTTGTCGAGGTGGCCCGAGGCCTCCCAGATCTTGGGTGTCGACAAGATCGCCGCGTCGATGCCCACCACGTCGTCGCGCAGCTGCACCATCGAGCGCCACCAGGCGTCCTTGACGTTGCGCAGCATGAGGACGCCGAGCGGCCCGTAGTCGTAGGTGGACCGGAACCCCCCGTAGATCTCGGCCGACGGGAAGATGAAACCCCTCCGCTTGGACAGGTTGACGATCCGTTCCACCAGGTCGGGGAGGGCGGGGACATCGGGCGCGGCGTCGTCCCCGGAGTGCTCGGTCATGCGCCGAGGATACCGGCCGCACCCAGGCGCCCCGTTCTCACGGGCGCGCCGGGCACCTCGGTGCGCAGCCGAACCGTCACCTCGTTGGCGAGCAACCGCCCCCGCACCGTGAGCACAGCCCGGTCGCCGCACCGCTCGAGGAGCCCGTCGAGATCGGGGTCGTCGGGCACCACCGATGCAGGCACACCCACCGACGTGCGCAACGCCAGGGCGAGGCCCTCGAACGTCGACTGCTCGTCGGTGAGCACCTCGTCGGCAGCGGTCGTGGACCGCCCGACGCGCACCGCCTCGATGTAGCGCTCCGGGGTGTGGATGTTCCACCACCGGCGCCGGCCCCGGTGCGAATGGGCCGCGCACCCGATGCCCCGGTAGTCGCCCTGGGCCCAGTACAAGGCGTTGTGGCGACACTCGTGGCCGGGCACGGCCCAGTTCGACACCTCGTACCACCGGTAGCCCGCCGCCGACAGCGCTGCGTCGACCCGCGCGTAGCGCCCGGCGGTGACGTCGTCGTCGGGATGCCGAGCGGGGTCGCGTGCCAGGGCCGTGCCGGGCTCGACGGTGAGCGCGTAGGCGCTCACGTGAGCGGGACGGGGCTCGAGGCCGAGCACCGCCTCGAGGGTGGCGTCTACGTCGGCATCGGACTCGGCCACCGCCCCCAGGATGAGGTCGACGTTCACCGACGCGAAGCCGGCTTCGGCGGCGAGCGCCACGGCGCGCGCCACCTGGGTCGTGCCGTGGCGCCGTCCCAGGCTCTCGAGCACGTGCGGAACCATTGACTGCACGCCGAAGGACACGCGGTTCACCCCGGCCCGGCGCCATCGGGCGAAGCGCGGCGCGCTGGCGTCCTCGGGGTTGCACTCCACGGTGACCTCGGCGTCGGCGGTCATCGTCACCGCCTCGAGGATCTGTCCCAGCAGGTCGGCGGGGAGCCGCGACGGCGTGCCCCCTCCGACGTACACGCTCGTGGCCGGAGCCAAGGCCTCGTCGGTGGTGGCGCGCCGGAGCTCGGACACACACGCCTGCGCGTAGGCGGCCATGAGATCGTCGCGGTCGGTCCACGTGGCGAAGGCGCAGTAGTCGCAGCGCGACGCGCAGAACGGCACGTGCACGTAGACGCCGAAAGGCTCCTCGGTGGACGGCGTCGGGCCCACCTACGCCGTCGGGCTCGAACGCACGCTGCGCAGGCGCCGGTCCAGATGGGCCTCCATGGCCTCGGTAGCCAGATCGGTGACCTCCGCCGCGAGCGGGCCGTCGGGCTCAGAAAGTGCCGAGGCGAGGCCGCCCCCGAGGATGCGCCGCACCAATTCCAGTGCCGCCGGCGAGATGGACCGACCGCGCCGGCACGACCGGCACAGCACACCGCCCTCGACGATGTCGAAGGCCACGAGGCCGTCGACGGCACCACACGACACGCACTCGTCGACGACAGGTGACGACCCTTCGAGCGCCAGCACCTTCAGGCAGAAGGCGGGCACGAGCAGAGGAGCGTCGCGGGCGTCGAGGGCGCGCAGGGCACCCACCACCATGTCGTAGAGGCGGGGGTTGGCGTGACGCTCCTGGGAGAGCTGGTCGGTGACCTCGAGCACGGTGTAGGCCTTGGCCACCCGGGCGAGGTCCTCGCGCACGGCCCGGAAGGTGTCGGTTACCTCGGCCTGGTTCACGATGTCGAGCTCGCGCCCCTGCCAGCACAGCAGCGAGACATGACTGAGCGGCTCGAGCCGGGCCCCGAACTTCGACCGGGTGCGCCGGACGCCCTTGGCCACGGCCCGCACCTTGCCGTGGGCCTTGGTGATCATGGTGACGATCCGATCGGCCTCTCCCAGGCGGATCGTGCGCAGCACCACACCCTCGTCGCGATACAGGCTCACCGCTCGGCGTCCTCGGCGTCGGCGTCGGCGTCGTCGTCTGAGGCGCCTGCGGCTCCGCCCTCGGCATCGATGGGGTCGGGCACGACTGGATAGGGGGAGCGGTTCGGGGTGTGACGCCCGCCCACGGCGTTGCCGAGGCCGATCATCACGACGACGGCGGCGGCCGTGATGATCACGGCGGTGGCGGCCGAAACCCCGGCGATGGCCAGCACGATGAGCCCACCGAACAGGACGACGCCGAGGACCGCGGCGGCCACCCTCACGTCTTGACCCGGCCGAAGCGTCGTTCCCGGCCCTGGTACTCGGTGACGGCCTCGAACAGCTGCTCCCGACGGAAGTCGGGCCACAACACGTCGGTGAACACCAGCTCCGAATAGGCCAGCTGCCACAACAGGAAGTTCGAGATCCGGTACTCCCCCGACGTGCGGATGACGAGGTCGGGGTCGGGCTGGTCGGGGTAGTACAGATGGGAGCGGATGGCGCGCTCGTCGATCTTGTTGGCGACCACACCTTCGGCCACCAGCGCCCGCACCGCGTCCACGATCTCGGCCCGCCCGCCGTAGTTGAACGCCATGGTGAGCGTCATACGGCGGTTGTCCCGGGTGAGGGCGATCGACTCGTCCATGCGTCGCAGGACCCGGCGCGGGACGCGCCAGTCCCGGCGCCCGGCGAAGAGAATCTGCACGCCCTTGTCGTGCAACTCGTCGCGCCGCCGCATGAGCAGCGACTCGTTGAACCCCATCAAGTAGCGGACCTCGTCGGCGGGACGACGCCAGTTCTCGGTCGAGAAGGCGAACATCGTGAGCCACCGGATGCCGAGGTCGAGGGCCCCGTTGACGGTGTCGAGGAGTGCTTCTTCCCCTGCGGCGTGACCCTCGGTACGGGGCAGGCCCCGCTGGCTCGCCCAGCGACCGTTGCCGTCCATGACACACGCCACGTGGGCCGGGATGTCGGAGGGGTCGATGCCCTCCGGCACAGGTCCGTTGGGAGGCAACACCACGCCCCGAACCTACTGGCTGGGGCTGCTGTCTCCGCAGCCGGGAGGCCCGAAGGAGGCCGGCATGACCCCGGACGCGACAACGCGGGGCAGCCGTGGGCTGCCCCGCGTTGGCTGCGGCGCTGCTAGAGCTTGCGGACCTTGGTGGCCTGCGGGCCCTTCTGGCCCTGGGTCTGCTCGAATTCCACGCGCTCACCTTCGATGAGCTCGCGGTAGCCGGTGCCATCGATTGCCGAGAAGTGGACGAAGACGTCGGGCGAACCGTCGTCAGGCGTGACGAACCCGTACCCCTTCGTTGCGTTGAACCACTTCACCGTGCCCTCGGCCATTGCCGTACCTCGCTTCTCCACGCACGAACACTTGCGGGAGACACGAACGTCAACCGACAACGACGAACGGCCTGCGTGATCCACCGAACGCTCGAAAGATGGTAGCAGCCGACCCCCCGGCGACGTCGAGTATGGGCGGCGCCATGGGAGGGCAGCGGGCCCGCCCCCATCCCCTTGTTGGGCCGGCCCCGGAGCCTCGAGCGCGCCGTGGTGGCAGGGGTCGGCGCAAAAATTGCTCGGGGAAATGATCGAGGGGCGCCCTTGCGGACACCCCTCGATCGAGTTGTTGCTGGAAAGGCACCGAGGCCCCGTACCTCGTCGGGTGGGACGACTTCCCGACCGGGGTGCTCAGCGGGTAACTGGCTGGAATTCGCCAGGTGGTCCAGCGAGCCGCCTTAGCGGCCAGCCACCTCCAGGGTCCCTAGTTGATATCCACTCAGTTGGACCACCTCCTTTCTCTGGTGCGCCCATGGTACAGAGCGGCGCGGGGATCGCGTGCCCAATTCGAGGGTCGTTCACGCGTTTTTCACACCCCCGCTCCCGGCTACCGTCGACCCGGTGCCCGGCCCCCCCGACGTCGCCCAGGTACTGGCCACCGTGACCGCCGCGCTCCCCGGGGGCGGGGAGGACCGGCCGGGGCAGCTGGCCATGGCCGAGGCCGTGGGGCGGGCCATCGAGGAGCAGCGCCACCTGGTGGTGGGGGCGGGCACGGGGACCGGGAAGTCCCTGGCCTACCTCGTCCCGGCGGTGTTGTCGGGTCGCTCCGTGGTGGTGGCCACCGCCACCCGGGCCCTCCAGGACCAGCTCGCCACCAAGGACCTGCCGCTGGTAGCCGAGGCGCTCCGGGCGCGCCGCACCGTGCAGTTCGCGGTCCTGAAGGGGCGCTCCAACTACCTGTGTCGCCAGCGCGCCACCGAAGTGGGCGGGGCCGAAGAGGCCGGGCTGTCGGGCATGGCGCTGTTCGAGGACGACGGCGCCGGCGATCCAGCGGGAGGCGCCGGGGCGCGCCGCGCCCCCGAGACGATCGACATCGGCCGGCTGGGCGGCCAGCTGCGCAGGCTGATCGCCTGGGCCGAGACCTCGCCCACCGGAGATCGCGCCGAGCTCGACTTCGAGCCGAACCCCCGCGCCTGGGCGGCGGTGTCAGTGTCGGCGCGCGAATGTCCCGGGGCCTACAAGTGCCCGTCCGGAACGATCTGCTTCGCGGAGAAGGCGCGCGAACGCGCTGCCGCGGCCGACATCGTCGTGGTCAACACCCACCTGTACGCCACCCACGTCGCCAGCGACGGCGCCGTGCTCCCCGAACACGACATCGTGGTGCTCGACGAGGCACACGCCGTGGAGGACGTGATGACCGCGGCACTCGGCGTCGAGATCACCCCGGGACGTCTGCGCGGCGTGGCCCAGGCGACGCGCGGGCTCGTCGGCGCCGACGACGGGCGCGTCGTCGACGGGGTGGCCGAGGTGGCCGACCGACTCGACGCCGTGCTGAGCCCACTGGTGGGCCGGCGCGTGCTCCACGAAGGATCCAACGACCCCGCTCCGGAGTCCCAGGAGCTCGCGGCCGTGCTCGAGCTGGCGGGAGGACGGCTCGGCGCGCTCAACGGTGCGCTGCGGCGGGCCGCGGCCGAGCCGGCAGGGCTCGGCGGCGAGGCCGGGCTCGGCAGTGGTGGTGGTGGTGGTGGTGGTACCGGTGGCGGTGCCAGTGCCGGAGGCGGGGGCGCCGGCGAGGACGAAGGAGCGCGTCGCAACCGCGCCTTGTTGAGCGTCGGGCACCTCGGCGAGGAGCTGTCGCGGGTCATCGGGCTCGGCGACGGGCAGGTGGCGTGGGTCGAGGCCGCCGGGCCCTCGGGCCGGACCCCGACCCTGCGGGTGGCGCCCATCGACGTGGGCCCCATGCTCGCCCAGCGGCTGTGGCCCAACGTGACGGCCGTGCTCACCTCGGCGACCGTGCCGCCCCAACTCGAGAGCCGCCTCGGACTGCCCTCCAAGAACACCGACCATCTGGAAGTGGGCAGCCCGTTCCCGTTCGAGACCTGCGCGCTGCTGTACTGCGCCAAGCACCTCCCCGACCCACGACGGTCCGGGGCCCGTGAGGCCCTGCACGCCGAGCTGGGCTCGCTCATCGCCGCGGCGGGAGGGCGCACCCTGGCGCTGTTCACGAGTTGGCGCGCCATGCACGACGCCGCTGACGCACTGCGCCCCACGCTTCCCTTCGAGGTACTCGCCCAAGGCGACAAGCCCAAGGCGAAGCTCCTCGACGCCTTCTCGTCGGACCACGCCGCGTGCCTGTTCGCCACCATGTCGTTCTGGCAGGGAGTCGACGTGCCGGGGCCCACGCTCTCGCTCGTGACCCTGGACCGCCTCCCGTTCTCCCGGCCGGACGACCCGCTCCTGCAGGCGCGCCGTGACCGCGCCGGCGCGGCCGCCTTCCGCACTGTCGACCTCCCTCGCGCCGCCACTTTGCTGGCCCAGGGCGCGGGACGGCTCATCCGCTCCTCCACCGACAACGGAGTGGTAGCGGTGCTGGACTCGCGCCTCGCCACCGCCAACTACCGGCACGACCTCCTGGCGGGGCTGCCCCCGATGAAACGCACCGTCAGCCACGACGAGGTCGTCGCCTTTCTCGAGGACATCGCCCGACGCGCCGACGACACTCCGGGTGAGTCGTCGGGCCCGGACGCGTCCCCCGATCGGTAACGACGTACCGGGCGAGGCTCAGTACCCGAGGCGCTCGATCATGTCGGGGCGTTGCTGCCAGTGCTTCTCGACCCGCACCCGCAGCTCGACGAATGCCCCGGGAGGCAACTGGGCGCGCACGGCCGTCCCCACGTCCTTGAGCATGGCGCCGCCCTTGCCGATGACCATCCCCTTCTGCGACTCGCGCTCGACGATGATCTCGATGCGGACGCGGGGCCATTCCCATTCCGTCACCCGGCACGCGATCGAGTGAGGGAGCTCCTCGCGGACGTGTGCCAGGAGCTGCTCCCGGACCAGCTCCGCCACCCAGAAGGCCTCGGGCACGTCGGTGACCATGCCCTCGGGAAAGTACGGCGGCCCCACGGGCAACCGGGCCAGCACGGCGTCGACGAGAGCCTCGATCCCCTGGCCCGAGACGGCGGAGACCGGGAAGTACTCCACCCCGGCATCGGCTCCCTCGCCCTCGAGCACGCGCATGCGCGCCGTTGAGCCTTTCGAGGATCTGCGCCTTGGTGGCACGGTCGACCTTGTTGACCACGACGAGCACGCGCGACATCGACCCCGTCGCACCGGAGGCGGCCTGTCCCCGGCACGTACGTAGCGGCGCGCTCGAGGACGAACCGGTCACCGGGACCGATGGGGCCGGTGGCGTCGAGGACGGGCACGACCACGTCGATGTCGTCGAGCGCCTCGGCCACCTGCTCGTTGAGCCTCGTCCCCAGGGCGGTACGAGGACGGTGCAGTCCGGGCGTGTCCACGAACACCGCCTGGAGCCCGGGGCGGTGCAGCACGCCGCGCACGGCCCGGCGTGTGGTGTTGGGCCGGGGCGAGGTGATCGTGACCTTCGTCCCCAGGATGCGGTTCACGAGCGTGGACTTGCCGACGTTGGGCCGGCCCACCACGGTGACGAATCCGGAGCGGAGCTCGGCGGGGACCGTCCTGGGCCGGGCCGGACGCGGCGCCCTCGGCCACGGGGCCGCTCACTCCCGGTGCTGGGGCGCGGCGCGTCCCGAGCCGTGATGTCCCGGGCCCGTGCAGCGGCGAGATGCGGATGCGGCCGATGCGGTGTCCCTGCGACGCGTCTCGGCCACGAGCCGGACGCCGTCGACCTCGACGGACTCACCCTCGACCGGGACACGGCCCAGGACGTTGAACAACAGGCCCCCGACCGTGTCCCAGTCCCCTTCGGGGAGCTCGGCGTCGATCAGCTCGTTGAGCTCGTCCACGGGGAACCGGGCCGTCACCGACACCTCGCCGTCGGCCAGGGTCTGCACGGGCGGCTCCTCGACGTCGTACTCGTCGACGATCTCGCCCACCAGCTCCTCGATGAGGTCCTCGAGGGTGACCAGTCCGGCCGTGCCGCCGTACTCGTCGACGGCGATCGTCAGGTGGAACTTGCGCTCCTGCATCTCGCGCATGAGCCGTGACACCCGCTTGGTCTCGGGCACGAATTGCGCGGGGCGCACGAACTCGCGCACGGGCCGCGCCCCGTTTCCCTCGCGCTCGGCCCGGATCAGGTCCTTGGCGAAGGCGATCCCCACCACGTCGTCGAGGTTGCCCTCGTGGACCGGGAGGCGGGAGAAGCCCGCCTCGATGGCCACGTCGAGGGCCTGCGACACCGCCACGTCGGCCTCCACCGTCCGCATGTCGGGGCGAGGCACCATCACCTCGCGCACGATCGTGTCGCCGAACCCGATGATGGAGTGGATGAGCTCCCGCTCCTGGGTCTCGATGACCTCTTCTTCCATGGCGACGTCCGCCATGGCCAGCAGCTCCGACTCGCGCATCCCCCGCGACTCCCGGTTGCGGGGACGCATGAGGAGGTTGGCCAGGCCGTTGAGGCCCGATGGAGAGCATCCGCACGGGGGGGAAGCCCGACCAGGGCCGAGATGATGGGCGACACGAAGAGCGCCGAGCGCTCGGGGTTGTAGACGGCCCAGTTCTTGGGCAGCGCCTCGGCCAGGACGAAGATCACCACGACCTCGAAGAAGGTGGCGCCAACACCCCCAGGGCGCCGAAGAACCGCTCGGCCAGGATGCCCACGAGCGTGGCCGTCACCAGTTGGCAGATCGAGCACCAGGAGCAGGATCGGGTTCAGGAACGCCTGGGGGTTCTCGACCAGGCGCACGAGCCGGCCCGAGCCCCGTCGGCGCTCGTCGCGCAACGCCAGCGCCTTGGCCTTGCTGGTACGCGACAGGGCGGTCTCTGCCAACGCCAGCAGCGCGGAGCCGACGAGCAGCACCACCACCACCACCACGAGGATGACGTCGGTCGTCCCGAAGTGCCCGGTCGCGAACACAGCCGAGGTCACCACGTCGCTCGCTACGTCGAGGCCCGGTGGAAACGGGCCAGCAACTCCCGCTCGCGGCGCTCCATGGTCTCGGCCTCTTCGTCTTCTCCGTGGTCCATGCCGAGCAGGTGCAACAAGCCGTGCACCACCAACAGGGCCACCTCGTCCTCGAGGCTCACCCCGTGCTCGACGGCGTTGCGCGCCGCCACCGACGGGCACACCAACACGTCTCCGAGCAATGTCGGCACGTCGAACTCGTCGCTCGGCAGGCCGCCCCCGGGCCCGGTGCCACCTTCGTCGGGCGAACGGCCGCCGAGCTCGGGCTCCTCGTCGATGGGAAAGGCGAGCACGTCGGTGGGCCCGGGCTCGCCCAGGAACCGCTCGTGGAGCTCGGCGATGGTGGGCTCGTCGACGAAGAGGAGCGACACCTCGACGTCCTCCTTCACCCCCTGCGCGTCGAGCACGTCCCGGGCGAGCTGCACCCACCGCACGATGTCGATGTCACGTTTCGGACTGCTCGTCGGCGGCGAAGACGTCAACCGCCACCGGCTGGCCTTCCCTTCTCGGCGCGCGCGGGCGTGGGCCGCGGCCGGCTGCCGCCGCGACCGGTGCGACTGACCGCACCGGGCCCCGAGCCGTTGGCCTCGTCGGCCCGCTCGTAGGCGGACACGATGTCGGCCACGATGCGGGCCCGCACCACGTCGCGCTGGGTCAGGTGCACGAACGCCAGGCCCGGCACCGACCCCAGCACCGCCTCGAGGCCGGGAAGCCCCGAGCGCCCCCCGGGCACGTCGATCTGGGTGACGTCGCCGGTGACGACCACCTTCGAGCCGAACCCGATGCGGGTGAGGAACATCTTCATCTGTTCCGGCGTGGTGTTCTGCGCCTCGTCGAGGATGATGAAGCTCCGGTTGAGGGTCCGGCCCCGCATGAAGGCCAAGCGGGGCGACCTCGATGGTCCCACGCTCGAGGAGACGCTGCGCGCCTTCGGGACCGAGCAGGTCGTAGAGGGCGTCGTAGAGCGGGCGGAGATAGGGGTCGACCTTGGCCATGATGTCGCCGGGCAGGAACCCGAGGCGCTCGCCCGCCTCCACGGCGGGCCGGGTGAGGATGATGCGGTCCGCGTCGCGCGCCTGGAGGGCCTGAACGGCCAAGGCCACGGCCAGATACGACTTCCCCGTTCCGGCCGGGCCGATGCCGAAGGTCACCACGTTGGTGGCGATGGCGTCGGTGTAGCGCTTCTGCCCGGCGGTCTTGGGTCGCACGGTGCGGCCCCGGGCCGAACGCAGCAGTTCGGTGGTGAGCACCTCGGCCGGGCTCACGTCGTCCTTGACCATGGTGATGGTCCGGCCGACGTCGGCGGCGTCGAGGCGCTGGCCCTGCTCGAGCAGCGTGACGAGCTCTTCGAACAAGCGGCCCACCCGTTCGGCTTCCTCGCCGTCGATGGTGATCTCGTTGCCCCGCACGACGATGCGCGAGCCGTCGAAGGCCTCTTCGATCAGTCGCAGCAGTTCGTCTCTCTGTCCCGAGGAGACCCACCATGAGGTGGTTTCCGGGGACGAGGATCTTGACCTGGGTCGACGACACTGGCTCTCGCTCCCGAGGCTACCAGCAGGTCGGGAGAGCGCCGCCGGGTGCCTGGGTCACGCGCGGGGCGCGGCGATGGGACGGACCGCCGACCGGCTCACCCCGGCGGCCACGCCAGGCGCCGCCCGCCGAGCACGTGGAGATGGAGATGGGGCACGGAATTCGAGGCGTCCTCCCCCACGTTGAACACGAGCCGGTAGCCGCGCTCGGCGATCCCTTCCGCCTCGGCCACCTGACGGGCGGCCACGAACACGCCCGCCGAGCGCCTCGGCGTCGCCGGGCTCGAGCACGCCGGCGTTGTCGATGTGGCGGCGGGGCACCACGAGCACGTGCACGGGGGCCTGCGGGTTGAGGTCGCGAAAGGCCACGGCGAGATCGGAGCGGTGCACGATCTCGGCGGGGATCTCGCCGGCGACGATGCGGCAGAAGAGACAGTCAGCGGTGTCGATCACCGACCCGGTGCCCGTCTCCTACAGGGTCTCGGCGCGGCCCGCGCACGGCGCTGGAGCCCTTCACTTCGGGATACAGGTGTTCGAGGCTGCCCGGGGGGATCCGACAGTTCTCGATGAAGGCGTCCACGTCGTCGGCCTTGAGGCGGATGACCCGTCCGAACTTGAAGGCGGCCAGCCCTCCCTCGTCGATGAACCGATAGAGGCTGCGCAAGGTCACGCCGAGGTGCTCGGCCGCCTCTTTGGTGCTCATCCACCGGATCTGTTCGCTCACCGCATCTCCACAGTCCGGCGCTCCGTATCGCACCGTGCATCGTCATGCTATCCGGTGCTCTTCGCGACCTGACCGCGGCGGCGCGTCGGAACGAGGGAGGAGTGTCGCCGTGCAACATGCCGGCGGACGCGGGGCCGGCGGGCCCGATGGCGGGACCGGACCGGGGCGCGACCGTCAGGCGATTACGCGCAGGCCCAGCTCGTCGAGGCGCCGGCTCATGGCGTCGGGGGTGACCCCGAAGAGACAGGCGATGGCCCGCAGATCCTCGGCGCGGATGGTGATCATGCGCCCGTTGAAGTCCTGGCGCTGGACCTGGATCATCGACAGGAACCGGCGCAGCAGGTCGCGCTCGGGGCCGCTTACCGAGTTGAGCTTGGTGAGGTCGATCGTGACCTTGTCGTGCCCGTCCCAGGGCCGGAGCTGGCGCCGGGCCCGACCCGGGCTCTCGCCGCCGTTGCCGTTGCCCTCGCCGTTGGGCCCCCAGCGTGTGGCGTCGTCGTCCTGGGGCAGGAGCTGGTCGACGGGGACGTCGTAGAGCTTGGCCAGGCGCTGCAACCTGGGCACCGAGATGGCGCGTTCACCTCGTTCGTAGGCGCCCAGCACCGACGCCTTGAACTCCTGGTCCGACATGGCCTCGACGGCCTGGAGCGACAGCCGCATCTGCTTGCGCACCGCGCGCAAGCGAGAACCCACCGCTCGGGCGTATGCCGCCCGCGCGGACTCTTCCTGCTCGTCCTCTTCGGGCAACACCGTGTTCACCATGACAATCCAGATCCTCGCTGCGCTCGTCCCCGTACCTGCCGACGGCCCCCGTGCGAACCCCGCGAGAGCTTGACAACCGTGCCTGATCCCCACCGTCGGGCACATGCGCGGATAATCCCTTCCAGTGTCCCTCACTCAGCGTGGTGATTGCAAGAACCGGTTCTCCACGGGCGCATCGGCCCACCACGCATCGACGTCCGCCTCCTCCCCGTTTCGGGGCCCGAAACCCCCATCCGGTGCCCCCGGATTTCGAGCGCAGGCTCTCCTGAGGGCCCGGAACACGGCCCGTGCCGGCCCGTGACGGCGGGAACCGCTGCCGCGGTGTCCGGGCCGGGGGCGTCAGCGCTCCGGCCCGGGCGCAGGCCCCACGGCGACCTTCCCGCAGGGCACAAAGGAGCAGGCCAGCGGCCACGCCGCGGTCTCGGCCCGCAACACCTGGGGGCCCAGACCCACCAGCGGCCGCCCCGTCGACCTCCGAGGGCTCCCAGCCCCCTTCCGGGCCGCACCGCCACGGCGGGCTCGAGACGCTCACCGGTTCGCCCCCGAGCTGGGCCAGGGCCAGAGGCACGGGGCGACCCGGCCGGACAGCTCGTCGAGCCCGGCCCACGCCGACGACATCGGGGAGCCAGCAGCGGCGGCTCTGGGCGGCGGCTTCGCGCGCCACCCGGCGTAGCCGTTCGACGGCCCGGGCACGGCGCTCCCCCTCCCAACGCACGACGGCACGTAGCGACTCGAGCACGACGATGCGGTCGACGCCGGCCTCGGTGAGCTTCTGCACGACCCACTCGGGACGCTCCCCCTT
The DNA here is from genome assembly GCA_963846125.1 of uncultured Acidimicrobiales bacterium. Lineage (GTDB taxonomy): Bacteria > Actinomycetota > Acidimicrobiia > Acidimicrobiales > UBA8190 > Chersky-840. The sequence continues at coordinate 1,725,078 of CAWJUR010000002.1, read as the reverse complement.
CACCGGAACGAACGCCACGGTCACCTCGGGCTCGGCTCGGGCCGCGTCACGACGGGCCCGTCCGTCTCGAGAAGGGGCGAACCAGGGGCACCCCGAGCCCCGGTGCCTGTGAACCGACAGGGGCGCCACCGACCGGCGCCGTCCGACGCCACCACGATCTCGCCGGGACGCAACCGCAGCACCTGCGCGAGGTGGTGCTCGTCGTCGGGCGACACTGCGAGCGCGTCGAGGTCGGCCACGAAGACCTGGGCCACGGCGCCGAGCGTGGCCGGGTGTCACCGAGTCACCGAGTCACCGAGTCCACCGGGTCGGCACCCGACCGAGGTATGCGCCGTCGTCGGTGGTGCGCAACGGCGCGAGCGATCAGCCGAAGGCGGAGCGCAGGCGAGACATGAGGCCCTCGTCGGGAGGGCCGACGTCCTCCCCGCTCTCGGCCGCGAACTGGCGGAGGAGTTCCTCCTGCGCCTTCGACAACTGCGTCGGCGTGTCCACCACGACCTGGACGACGAGATCGCCGCGCCCCCGGCCACGGACGTGGGGCACGCCCCGCCCGCGCAGGCGGATCAGGTGACCGGTCTGGGTGCCGGGATGCACGGCCAGGGTCTCGGTGCCGTCGAGGGTCTCGAATTCCGGGGTGGCTCCCAATGCCGCCTGGGCGATCGACACGTGCAGGTCAGCCTGCACGTCGTCGCCCGAGCGCACGAAGACGTCGTCGGGTGGCACCGCCAGGTGCACGTACAGATCGCCGGGAGGGCCACCGCGGGGCCCGGCCGGTCCCCGTCCCGACAGGCGCAGGGTGGAGGCGTGGTCGACGCCGGCGGGAACATCGACGGTGAAGGTGCGCGGTCTCGGTGACCCGCCCGTCACCGCGGCAATCCGAGCACGGGCTCGAGATCACCTCGCCGCTCCCGCCGCAGCGCCGGCACGGCATCGCCGTCACCACCTGGCCCAGGATCGACTGGCGGACCCGGTGCAGTTCTCCAGCACCTTGGCATTCAGGGCATCGCATGGCGGTCGTGCCGGCCCGGGCCCCGGTCCCCTGGCACGTCGCGCAACCCACGGGCGTGTCCAAGCTGAGCTCGCGCGACGTCCCGAACACTGCTTCTCTGAACGCCAGCTCGAGGACGATCTCGGTGTCGTCACCCCGCACGGGGCCTCCCCGGCGCCGCGTCCCGGCGGCCGAGCCACTGAAGAACGCGTCGAACAGGTCTCCGAGACCCCCACCGAACAGGTCGCCCGCCCCGGGCATGGCGCCGTCCACGCCGTCGGGACCGAACCGGTCGTAGCGTGCCCGCCGTTCGGGATCACGCAAGCACCTCGTAGGCGCGCGTCACCTCTTTGAAGCGAGCCTCGGCGGCGGCGTCGCCTCCCGTGCTGTCGGGGTGCAGCTCCCGGGCCATGCGCCGATAGGCCCGCTTGATGTCGTCGTCGGAGGCCTGCGGGGTCACCCCGAGCAGCTCGTAGTAGTCAGTCGCCACCGCCGCCCCCTCCTCGTCGTCGCTTGGGCGAGCCAGGGGCGCTCTTCGACCGACCCGAGCCCGAACGTCCCGTCGACGTGGCTGGCGCCGAGGTGCTCGCCGAGTTGCTCGCCGACGAGCTCCACCGCGGCCAGGGCGCGCGGGTAGTGCATCCGGGTGGGACCGACCACACCGATGGTGCCGGCCACCTCGCCCTCGATGGCCACAGGCGCCAATACGAGTGCGCATGCGGAAAGCGGTTCGAATCCGTGCTCGGCCCCGATGGCCACCGACAACCCCCGGTCGAGGATGTCTTCGATGAGCTCCACCACCACGAGCTGCTGCTCCAGGATCGAGAGCACCGACCTGACCGTCTCCACCGCGTCGAACGCGGAGGCCATGCGCGAAGAGCCTCCGACGAAGACGTGGTCGGGCTCGCCGGCCGTGCCCAGCTCGGCGAGCGCGGCGACACCGCAGCCCATCACGGCGTTGAGCGCGGGGGCGTTCTGCAGCTCGGAGACCGCACCCGGGTTCGCCAGGGTCCCACCCCTCACGCAAGATGTTCAGGTGGGTGGCGGCGTCGGCGAGCAAGTCGTCAGAGGTGTCAGAAGGAAGGTCGAGGGTGCGCTTCTCCACGGCCCCGTCCGAAAGCACGACGACGAGGAGAGCCAGGCGCGGCGAGAGCCCCACGAGCTGCACCGACCGGATCGTGGCCGACTCGTGACGGGGACCGACGACGACCGCGGCATAGTCGGTGAGCCCGGCCAGAAGACCGCTCGTCCGACCGAGCAGGTCCTCCACCTCGCCGTGCACGTGCGCGAAGAACTTGCGCACCTCGTGCCGCTCGTGAGGGCCGAGGGTCCCGGGCCGCCCGAGGTGGTCGACGAAGAAGCGGTACCCCTTGTCGGTGGGGATCCGTCCCGCACTGGTGTGGGGCTGCGCGAGGTAGCCGTCACGTTCGAGGGCCGCCATCTCGCTGCGCACCGTCGCCGAAGACACCTCGACGCCGGGATTGCCGGTGATGTGGGCCGAGCCGACGGGTTGGGCGGTCTCGATGTACTCCGCGACCACCGCGTTCAAGATGGCGGCCTTGCGGTGATCGAGCTGGGTGTCGCCGTCGGCTTCGGAGTGGTCGCCACCAGGAGCGCCCTGGCGCCCCACGGGCTTCGCCGCCTGCCTCGAGGCACGCGTGGCGTCCTCGTCACGGTCGGCGCGCTTGGTCCGGTTCGCCATCATGGTCCTTAGCAGTCGAGTCTACCGAGTGCTACGACCGGACCGAAGGCCCCGTCTTCCTGGGCCTCGGTCGCACAGAAGGGCTCTTCGATCAGTCCTCGAGGCGCAATGCCGAGATGAAGGCCTCCTGGGGGACCTCGACCCGCCCGATGGACTTCATCTTCTTCTTGCCTTCCTTCTGCTGCTCCAGGAGCTTGCGCTTGCGGCTGATGTCACCGCCGTAGCACTTGGCGAGCACGTCCTTGCGCTTGGCCTTGACCGTCTCACGCGCGATGACCCGGCCGCCCACCGCGGCCTGGATGGGCACGTCGAAGAGTTGGCGCGGGATGAGCTCGCGCAGCTTGTCGGTCATGCGCCGGCCGTACACATCGGCCTGTGAACGATGGACGACAGTGGAGAACGCGTCCACGGGCACGTGGTTGATGAGCAGGTCGACCTTCACCAGATTGGCGGTCTGATAGCCGTCGGCCTCGTAGTCGAGGCTGGCATACCCCTTGGTCCGGCTCTTCAACTGGTCGAAGAAGTCGACGACGACCTCGGCGAGCGGGATCCGATAGATGAGCTCGAGGCGCTCGGGCGACAGGTACTCCATATGGTCGAGGTCACCACGGCGTGACTGGCACAGCTCCATCACGGTCCCGATGTACTCCGACGGCACGATGACCGTGGCCCGGAGCATGGGCTCGTCGATGTGGTCGAGCCGGCTGGCCTCGGGCATCTCGCTCGGGATTCTCGAAGCGCATGTCGCCACCGTCGGTCAGATGTGCCACGTAGGCCACCGACGGGGCCGTGGCGATGAGCGAGAGGTCGAACTCACGCTCCAGCCGCTCGCGCACGATCTCCATGTGCAAGCAGGCCAAGAAATCCACAGCGGAAGCCGAACCCCAGGGCGCCGGAGGATTCGGGCTCGAAGGTGAAGCTCGAGTCGTTGAGCCTGAGCTTCTCGAGCGCTTCGCGCAGCGCCGTGAGCTCGTCGCCGTCGATGGGGTACAGCCCGCAGAACACCATCGGCTTGGGGTCGCGGTACCCGGCCAGGGGTTCGGGGGCGGGGTGGACGGCATCGGTGACCGTCTCTCCCGATCGGGCCTGGCCCACGTCCTTGATGCCGGCGATGAGGTAGCCGACCTCGCCTGGCCCGAGCTCGCCGACCGCGGTCGGGACCGGCATGCGCACGCCGATCTCCTCGACCTCCTCGGAGAAGCCCGCCTGCATGTAGCGGACCTTGGTGGCGCTGCGCAGGACGCCGTCCATGACCCGGATCGAGCTCACCACCCCCCGGTACTGGTCGTAGGACGAGTCGAAGATCAAGGCGCGCAGCGCCGCGCCCGGGTCTCCCGCCGGGCCTGGCACCCGCTCCACGACGGCGTCGAGGAGCTGCTCGACGCCCTCCCCCGTCTTGGCCGAGATGCGCAGGATCGACTCGGCCGGGATCCCGAGGACCCGCTCGATCTCGGCCGCGTACTTCTCGGGCTCCGCGGCGGGAAGGTCGATCTTGTTGAGCGCGGCGACGATCTCGAGGTCGTGCTCGAGGGCCTGGTAACAGGTGGCGAGGGTCTGGGCCTGAATGCCCTGGGAGGCGTCGACGAGCAGCACGGCCCCTTCGCACGCCGCCAGGGACCGGCTCACCTCGTAGCCGAAGTCGACGTGGCCGGGAGTGTCGATGAGGTGCAGGACATGGTCCTTGAATCGGACCCGCACGTTCTGGGCCTTGATGGTGATGCCCCGCTCGCGCTCGAGGTCCATGGAGTCGAGGTACTGCTCGCGCATGAGGCGAGGGTCGACGGCGTGGGTCAGCTCCAAGATTCGGTCCGACAAGGTCGACTTCCCGTGGTCGACATGGCTGATAATGGAGAAATTGCGGATGAGGTCAGGGCTGAGCACGGCACACGGAGCGTACCGGCGCAGGCGTTGACCCCTGGTCCCAGGCGATCGCTCGACCGCGGTCCTGCTAGGCTCGCGCCCCTGGTGGTGCCTGGTGGCTCCACCGGTTCGGCCCGGACTCTCGGGTCCGGCCAGGAGCACCCTTCCTTCCACCTCGATCGTCGACGGGCCGCCCACAGCGGAGCACGTCTCGGAGCAGCGAAGAACCTCATGGCCAACATTCGAAGCCAGATCAAGCGCAACCGCCAGAACGAGCGGCGCCGACTGAGCAACAAGTCGGTGCGCTCGGAGATCCGCACGCGCACCAAGACCGCGGTGACCGCTGTCGACGCGGGAGCCGACAACGCCGCCGAGGCCACGCGTGCCGCGGTCAGGCGGATCGACAAGGCCGCCGCGCAGGGCGTCATCCACAAGAATCAAGCAGCCAACCGCAAGTCCCGACTCATGCGCCGGGCCAACGCGGCGAGCGAGGCCTGAGCGTCAGGATCGTCGCCGCGACCCGGCGGCGGCAGGCCGGCGTGTCGATGACTCTCTCGCCGCACCCAGCCGGCTGAGGCGGCCCACGAGCACCTCGAGCACCGTTTCCGACGGCAGCGCGCTGCGTCCCCGGATATCGAGGTCCGCTTCGGCCAGCAGCGTCACGGCCCGGCTGATCCCGGTGGGGCCCAGTCGACGACCCTGCTCGAGCGCCTTGCGGGCCGGAAATGCGCTGCGCATGCCGAGACGCGCCGCGGCCTCGTCGGGAGTGGTGACGCCAGAACCGTCGAGGCGGAGCATGGCCTGGTAGTGGCGGTGCAGGATGGCCAGGACCTGAAGGGGATGCAGCCCTCCCGCCCCGAAGAGTCTCCGCAGCGCCCCCAGCGCACCGGCGGTGTCACCGTTGTCGATGGCATCGGTGAGGTCCCAGGGCGCGACCGAGCCCGCTTCGCCCAGAAAGGGCTCGAGCTTCTCGACGTCGATGGAGGCGCCCTCGCCGTAGGCGGCCGCCAGCGCGTCGAGCAGGCCTCGGAGGCGACTCATGTCGCCCCCGAGGTGGTCCCCGAGACGGGAGCCCGCCCGGGCGTCGAGCTTGACGGGCCCGTCGTGCAGACTGATCGACGAGCCACTGGGTACGGGCCCGACCCGTCCCGACCGAGGTGTCGACGATCGACCCCTGGCGTTCGATGGCCTTCACGAGGGAGGCGGGGATCGGTGCCACCTCCCGCCGCGACGACCACGGTGACGCCGGGGAGCGGGTCGTCGAGACATGCCACCAGGCGCGCCGCGTCGGCGGCGACCAGCCGACCGGCGTCGCGCAGCACCACGATGCGGCGGTCGGTGAGAAACGGTGGTGTCGTCAGCGCGTCGACGACCACGCCGACGTCGAGATCATCCGCTGACCCTCCCCCGAGCTCCTCGACCACCATGGCGGCGTCGTTGTCACCGACGAGGTCACCGAGCAGGTCGTGCACGCGCTGGCCGACGAGCGAAGCATCGTCTCCCCGCACGAGGTACGCGGCCTGGGGAGCTCCGCTCCCAGGCGCTGTCGATGCGCCGGTGGAGCGCGACGGGCTCACGCCGCCTCGAGCACGGCGGCCAGGGCGTCGCAGACGCGCCGCGTCCCGGCCACATCGTGGGCGCGCACGATGCGGCAACCCAGCGAGACGCCGAGGGCGGCGGCGGCAAGCGAGGCGTCGTGTCGGTGGTCGATGTCGAGGTCGAGGGTCGCGCCGAGGAAGGGCTTGTTCGAGGCGGACAGCAAGCAGCGGGTACCCCAGGCCGGCGAGCACGTCCGAGGCGCGCAGCAACTCCAGGGATTGCCCCGCCGTCTTGCCCAGGTCGAGCCCGGCGTCGAGCACGATCTGATCGGAGCCGATACCGGCGCCACGCGCCCGGGTGGCGCGCTCGGCGAGAAAGTCCCGCTACCGCCGCCACCACGTCGTCGTACACCGGCTCGGGGTCCGGGACGCGGGGACCGATGCGGATGTGAGTCGCCACGACCGTCGCTCCCGCCGCCGCGGCAGCGGGAAGGTAGTCGGGATCGGCGAACCCGCTGATGTCATTGCCCACCACGGCACCGGCGTCGTATGCCGCCCGGGCCACCGAGGCGCGCCACGTGTCGACCGAGAGCGGTACGTCGATGCGGGCGTGCAGGGCCTCGATGGCGGGGACGACGCGATCCAGTTCCTCGGCCTCGGTCACCTCCGGGCCGGGGCCCGCCTTCACACCGCCCACATCCAGGATGTCGGCACCGTCGGACAGCAAATGGTCGGCGCGGCTCATGAGCGCATCGAGAGAGAAGGTGGCGCCTTTGTCGTAGAACGAGTCCGGGGTCCGGTTCAAAATGCCCATGACCAGGCTGCGCGTGGCCAGATCGAAGGTGCGGTCACCGAGGCGCAGGTGCACCGCGTGGAACCTACACGCCCACCGTACGGGCGACGTCGAGCGGCTGGTCAGAAGAGGCGGGCCGAAAGAGCCTTGCGGTATTGGGCGGTGCGAGGGTCGTCGGGGCCCAACGTCTCGAGCAGGTCGACGAACTCCTGTCGAGCCTCGTCGTCGTCCTTCACCTTGGGTAGGAGCGCGTCGAGCAGCACGTCCACCCCGTCGGCCGGCACCTCGACCTGCTGGGCCGCCAACCTGGCTTCGGCCCCGACCTGGCGCGCCTCGGGTGTCTCAGGGATGCGGGCGAGCAGTCGCAGGGCCTCGGGCGGATCGCCGCCGGCGACGAGCAGTCGCGCCAGAGCGACGACGGCGCCAGGGTGGTCGGGCTCGAGCTCGAGGGCCCGCCGCAACGAGGCTTCGTCGCCGGCGGCCACCAGCGTGTCGGCTTCCGAGGGCACAGGCGCCAGACGCTCGACGAACTCGGCGATCTGGGGCTCGGGAACGGCGCCGATGAACCCGTCCACGACCTGGCGGTCCTTGAGGGCATAGACGGCCGGGATCGACTGCACCTGGAAAGAAGCCGATATCCGAGGGTTCTCGTCCACGTTGACCTTCACGAGCTCCACGGAGCCGTCCTTGGCCTCCACGGCCTTCTCCAGGATCGGCCCCAGGGTGCGGCACGGCCCGCACCACGGCGCCCACAGGTCCACCACGACCGGGACCTGCTCGGAACGCGCGAGAACGTCCTGCTCGAAGGTGGCATCGGTGACGTCGATCACGACGAAGACGATACCGGGCGACAGCCCGCGGCTCAGGCCGCTGTGGGCGCGGCAGGTAGCGTTCATCTCATGACGACTGCCGACCTCGTCGACGGCGGCGTCGAGGGCATCGACGCCGAGCGGGTGACGACATGGTTCGCGTCACACGTGGCCGCCAGCACGCCCCCGCTCGTCGTTCGAGCTCATCGCCGGGGGCCGCTCGAACCTCACCTACCGGGTCGCCGACGCCTCGGGGCACGTCTACGCCCTGCGCCGTCCGCCGCTGAGCCACGTGCTGCCCACCGCGCACGACATGGCCCGCGAACACCGCGTCATCACCGCGGTGGGGCCGACGGCCGTCCCCGTACCCCGAGACCTACGGGCTGTGCGAAGACCCGGACGTGAACGGACAGCCCTTCTACGTCATGGAATTCGTCGACGGGCACATCATCCGCGACGCCCGAGCCGCCGAACACGACCTCGACGACAAGGCGCGACGCCGAGCCGGCGAGTCTCTGGCCGACACCTTGGCGGCCCTGCACGCGGTGGACGTCGACGCCGTCGGGCTCGGGGACTTCGCCAAGCGCGACGGGTACATCGAGCGTCAGCTGCGTCGGTGGTACGAGCAGTTCCGCAACTCACGGGTCGAAGGGCTCGACACCGCCACCATCGTCGGGGCTGTCCACGACCGGCTGTCGGCACAGATCCCCGCCCAAGTGGGGACGTCGATCGTCCACGGCGACTACCGGCTCGACAACACCGTGCTCGGCCCCGACGGAGACGTCCGCGCCGTGCTCGATTGGGAGATCTGCACGCTCGGTGATCCTCTCGCCGATGTCGGGCTCCTCATGGTGTACTGGACCGACCCCGGTGACGAGGCGGCCTTACTGGGTGTCACTCCCACCACGGTGCCAGGATTCCCCAGCCGAGGCGGAGATGCGGGCGCGCTACGCGGCGTCTTCGGGACGCGACCTTCGACAACCTCGACTTCTACGTCGCCTTCGGCTACTGGAAGCTGGCCTGCATCATCCAGGGCGTCTATGCGCGCTACGTGGGTGGCGCCACGGCCGGTGACCGCTCCAGCGTGGACGACTTCGGCCACAGCGTGGTCAGGCTGGCGGAGATGGCGCTCGCCGCGCTGGACGCCTCGTGAGCGACGGTCGCCGCCGGTGACCCTCTACGAGCGGCACGGGGAGCGACTCCTCGACCATCCCGTGCTCGTGGTGGCGCTCGACGGTTGGGTCGACGCAGGACTCGGTGCCGACGGTGCCATCACCTCGCTGCTGTCCGCCGACTCGACCGAGCTCGTCGCCACCTTCGACGGCGAAGCACTCATCGATCAACGAGCCCGGCGACCGGTGGTGCACATCTCCCACGGGGTCAACGAAGGTCTCACGTGGCCCGTCATCCAGCTGCGGGCGGGAACCGATCGTCTGGGTGCCGACATCTGCTACCTGGTCGGGCCCGAGCCGGACTTCCGTTGGCCCTCGTTCGTCACCTCGGTCGTCACCCTGGCCAACCAGCTGGGCGTCCGACTGGTCGTCGGGTTGGGGGCGTTCCCGGCCCCCGCGCCGCACACCCGGCCCGTCCGGCTGGCGGCCACCGCCCCGCGAGAATCCGCGGAGCTCGTCGAGAGGGTCGGCATCGTCCAGGGGGAGATCGACGTGCCCTCGGGGGTGTGGGGCGCGCTCGAGCTCGCCTTCGGCGACGCCGGCCTCCCCACGGTCGGGTCTGTGGGCCCGGGTCCCGCACTATGTGTCGGGAATGGCCTTCCCCGCCGCCAGCGCGGCCCTGATCGACGGGCTGGCCTCGGTCGGCGACCTGTCGGTGGACTCGACCGAGCTGCACACCGCGGCCGACGCCTCGCTCCAGCAGGTCGACGACCTCATCGCCAAGAGCGCCGAGCACACGTCGATGGTGCGCCAGCTCGAGCGGAGCGTCGATGCCGCCGAGGGCAACCCCCTCGACGTAGGCACGTTGCCGACCGGTGACGAGCTCGCCGCCGAGCTCGAGCGCTACCTACGCGACGAACGCAGTGACGGCGCTCCGCCCGACGACGTCTGAGCCAGAGGCGGCGCGCTGCTGATCGGGCCCGGCGGCGGCTCCCTGATGTTCGGCCGCTACTGGATGGCCAGGAGGTCCACGACGAACACGAGCGTCTCGTTGGGTGCGACTGCGGGGGCCTGGCCCATGGCGCCGTAGCCCAGGGCCGGAGGGATCACGATCTCGCGGCGCCCGCCCACCTTCATGCCCACGATGCCCTGGGCGAAGCCGGGCACCACACCGTTGAGGGGGAACGACGCCGGTTGTCCGCGTGACCAGCTCGAGTCGAAGTCCTTGCCGTCGGTGTAGTTGGCCCCCACGTACTGCACCTCGACGGTGTCGGACGCTTCTGGCCGTCGCACCGGTTCCCACCACGAGGTCCTTCGTCTCCAGGCGGTGGGAAGGGGTGTCGTCCCGGGTCCGATGACCGGCTGCGGTCTTCAGGTCCGTGGCGCCCGACACCGCGGGTGGGTTGGCGGCGCCGCGCCGAGGACGAGGGTGGGGACGACGACGAGGACGAGGGTCGGGCTCCCCGACGACGACGAGGACGAGGACGGCAGATGTGCTCGACCCGCACGCCGTAGAAGGCGAGACCGGCCACAACCGCCACGGGGACGAGGAATCGGCGCACGGCGGGCAGACTACTCATCGCGGCACCAGTCAACGGGCGCAGGCGAGAGCGCCCGAGCGGGCCTGGGGGTGGAGGATGGACGCTTCACGGATCTACAGCGTCGGAGATGCCCGGCGCCGTGCGGCGCGGGCCATCCCCCGGGCACTGTTCGACTACGTCGACGGCGGCGCCGACGACGAGGTCACGATGGGGGAGAACGAACGGGCGTTTCAAGAAGTGACGTTCCGCCCCCGCATGGCCGCCGCCACGGGCGACCCGGACATCTCGACGACCCTGCTGGGCACTCCCCTGTCCCTGCCCGTTCTCCTCGCTCCCTGTGGCTTGGTGCGCTTCATGCACCCCGAGGGCGCGCCCGGGTGGCCCGCGCCGCGGCGGCCATGGGAACGGTGCCGGTGCTCAGCACGGTCGCGGGGTCGTCACCCGAGGAGTTCGCCGCGTCGGCGACGGGGCCCAAATGGTTCCAGCTGTACTCCCCGGAGGGGCCCGAGCAAAGTGAAGAGTTGGTAGGGCGCGCCCAGCGGGCCGGCTACGAAGGACTGGTCATCACCCTCGACACCCCCGCCCTCGGACATCGCGAGCGCGACGTGCGCCACGGGGTGACCCAGCCGTTCCGGTTCACGGCATCGAGCGCCAGTCGACTGGTCGCGCAGTTCGCGCTCCGGCCCCGATGGCTCACGGGCATGGTCCGGGCCGCCGTCCGGGCCCGGGCCGCATCGCCGCCGATCCGACCGGCACGCCGGAGGCGCCCGCGTCGTCACCGTCGGCACGGCTCGTCGCCATGGGGGCGTCGCCGTTCTCGTGGGACGACGTCGCCACCATCCGGGGGCAGTGGACCGGGCCCCTGGCCGTGAAGGGTGTGCTCTGTGCCGACGACGCCCGTCGCGCCGTCGGGGCCGGCTGCGATGCCGTCATCGTGTCGAACCACGGGGGCCGCCAGCTCGACGGGGCCCCGGCCACCTTGCGGGTGCTCCCCGACATCGTCGACGCCCTCGGTGGTACAGCCGCGGTCGTGCTCGACAGCGGTGTCCGAAGAGGCAGCGACGTCGTGAAGGCCCTGGCCGTAGGAGCCGACGCCGTCATGATCGGGCGTGCCGTATCTGTACGGCTTGGCCACGTGCGGCGAGGCGGGGGTGCGACGAGTCCTCGAGATCCTCGGCACCGAGATGGTGCGCACGCTCAGCCTGATGGGCTGCCCGTCGGTGGCCGCCCTCGACCGGAATCTGGCTCGAATTGCCAGGCGGGTCTGATCGTCGGGAGTGCTCGAGGCCGTCAACCCCACCACGGGGTCAGGTGGGTGGGTAGGCGATCGTGCAGAAGCGGGGACAGGGTCGCTCCGTTGACGTGGGTGGCGAGCCACATCCCGATGCCGATGAGCACGGCGAACAAGACGAACACCACCGCGAGCGTGATGTAACGCGCATTGGGATTGCGGGACTCCGACACTCGTGTCGCGTGGAGACGGGCCAGGTCGACGGCATCGAGGCCTCGGGGTGATGCGGTGCCGGAGCCGTGGGAAGCGCCGTCTCGGAGACCATTGACGATGGCGTCCATCTCTTCGGACGAGCCCGCCGGCGTTGATGGCGAGGACGCGGCGCGTGTAGTCGTAGGCCTCGAGATGGCCCGCCTCGAAATCGGCGAGTACCCGCCGGAGATACGGCTCGCGCATCTCGAGTTCCGGATCGGCGTCCCCGGGTCGGGTCGGGCCCCGAGACCGGCTGCCTGAACGAGGAGGCCTCGTCGCCCATCTCGGAATTGTCGGCCGCCGGGGACGGGAACTGCAACGCTTTTCACCCCTTTTGACCTGCGGATGCCCAGGTCACCGCCCCGGGTGTGTCCGGTGGGCTTCGGATATGGTGCGCCGATGCAAGTCGACGGGGGTATCGGGTTCGATCCGAGCGACGCGGTCAAGACCGCGCAACGAGCCGAGGACGACGGCTTCGACGGGCTGTGGTGCGCCGAGACGGGACACGACCCGTTCCTCCCCCTCCTGCTCGCCGCCGAGCACACCGAGCGCCTCGAGCTCGGGACGGGGATCGCCGTGGCCTTCGCCCGCAACCCCATGAGCACGGCGGTGCTGGCGAACGACCTTCAGGCGTTTTCCAAGGGCCGGTTCATGCTGGGACTGGGTTCGCAGATCAAGCCTCACATCGAGAAGCGCTACTCGATGCCGTGGTCCCACCCTGCGCCGCGCATGCGCGAGTTCATCACCGCCATGCGGGCGATCTGGTCGGCGTGGCACAACGGCACCAAGCTCGCGTTCCGCGGGGACTTCTACAAGCACACGCTGATGACGCCGTTCTTCAATCCGGGGCCCAACCAGTATGGCGTTCCCAAGGTCTTCCTGGCCGCGGTCGGCCAGCTCATGACCGAGGTGGCCGGCGAGGTCGCCGACGGACTCCTCGCCCACGGCTTCACCACGGCGCGATACATGCGTGAGGTGACGTTGCCAGCCCTGGATCGAGGTCTCGCCAAGGCGGGCCGGACCAGCGCGGGCTTCGAGATCTCCTACCCCGCCATGATGGTCACGGGGACCAACGAGGCTGAGATGCAGACCGCCACCCAGGCCGTCAAGCAGCAGCTGGCGTTCTACTGCGTCGACCCCCGCCTACCGACCGGTGCTCGACCTGCACGGATGGGGCGATCTGTTCAGCGAGCTCAACACGTTGTCCAAGAGAGGCGAATGGGTGAAGATGGCGGACCTCATCCCCGCCGACATGCTCGACGCCTTCGCCGTCACCGGCGAAATCGCGAGAGTCCCGGCCAAGGTCGTCGAGCGCTACGGCGACATGGTCACCCGGGTGAGCTTCTACGCCCCGTACCGCATGGAGCGCGAGCAGATCCAGGAGCTGTTGGCCGGGTTCAGGGCGTCCTAATCGCTTAACGCCGCGGCCCGACGTCCGGCGCCGGAGTGCATCACGTGACGAAGTTCACGAGCCGGGGCGGTCGGGCCACAACCCGGGCCGGCTCGGCTCCGCCCAGCGCACCCGATACGCGCTCCGACGCGGCGGCGATCGCCACGGCGGCCTCCTCGGTGATGTCGGGCGACACCTCGATCCGGTCCCGCACCTTGCCGTTGACCTGGACCACCATCGTCACGCGTTCAGAGCGCGCCAGGGCGGCGTCGAACGACGGCCAGGGCTCGGCGTGCACCATGGCCCCTTCCCCGTGCCGTTGCTCCCAGGCCTCGGCGGCGACGTGGGGCACCAGCGGGGCGAGCAACAGGAGCAGCGCGTCCGAGGCCGCATCGTAGGTGGCCCGGTGCGGCCCGTGGGTCGACTCGCGCTGGTAGCGCTGCAACAGGTGGGAGAACTCCATGCACGCCGCCACCGAGGTGTTGAACGACCACCGCTCGAGGTCGTCACTCACCTTGGCGATGAGCTGATGCGTGGCCCGTGTGATCTCCAGATCCTCGGGCGACGGGTCCCCGTCGCGGTATTCGGAGGGTCGGATCGACCGTGAGCCGCCACACGCGGTCGAGGAATCGGCCGCATCCGTCGATGACGTTCTCGGTCTGCTCGGTCCAGTCCATGTTGTCGCCGGGAGGGCCCGCGAAGAGGTGGAAGAGACGCAGCGCGTCCGCACCCACCGTGTCGAAGTAGCGGGCCGGCGTGATGAGGTTCCCCCTCGACTTCGACATCTTCTTCCCGTCCATCCGGATCATGCCCTGAGTGAACAGACGCTTGAAGGGCTCGCGGCGGGACACCGGGGGCGAGCCCGACGTCGATCAGGGCCCTGGTGTAGAAGCGCGCATAGAGAAGGTGCAGGATGGCGTGTTCGATGCCCCCGATGTACTGGTCCACGGGCATGAAATGCCGAGCCTTCTCGGGGTCGAAGGGCTTGTCGTCGGACCATGGATCGCAGAAACGCAGGAAGTACCACGATGAGTCGACGAACGTGTCCATCGTGTCGGTCTCGCGCTCGGCCGGGCCTCCGCATTTGGGACACGTCACATGGAGGAAGCCGGGGTGGCGCTTGAGGGGTGACTCACCGGTCGGGAGGAACTCGACGTCGTCAGGGGCGAGGACCGGCAGTTGGTCCTCGGGAACCCCGACGATCCCATCGTCGGGGCAGAAGACGACGGGGATCGGGCATCCCCAGTAGCGCTGGCGTGACACCAGCCAATCTCGGAGGCGGTAGTTGACCGTGCGGCGGCCGATCCCCTGCTCCTCGAGCCAGGTGATGGCGCGTTCTTTGGCGGCGCCCACGACGATTCCGTCGAGGAAGCCCGAGTTGATCTTCACGCCGTCACCGGTCCACGCACCCTCGTCGAATCCGTCGGGGGGTTGCGTGGTCCGGACGATGGGAAGTTCGTGAGCTTTGGCGAAGTCCCAGTCCCGCTCGTCCTCGGCCGGGACGGCCATGATCGCGCCTGTCCCGTAGCGCATGAGGACGTAGTCGGCCACAAAGACCGCGATGGCCTTCTGATTGAAGGGGTTGACGACGTAGCCGCCGGTGAAGGCTCCTCGTTTGGCGAGGACGTCGGCGCCGTGCTCCGAGGTTCGGTCGAGCTCGCTCTTGCCCGCCGTGGACGCGCGCAGACTCTCGACCTCGGACCGTTGGTCCGGCGTGGTGATCACGTCGACGAGGGGGTGCTCGGGAGCGACGACGGCATAGGTCATCCCGAAGCTCGTGTCCGGCCGGGTCGTGAAGACACGCAGGACGTGACCGTCAGCTGCGCCCCCGACGACCGGAAGGTCGAACTCCACGCCCTCTGAGCGTCCGATCCAATTGCGTTGCATGGTCTTGACCCGCTCGGGCCAGTCGAGATCGTCGAGTGCGTCGAGCAGCTCGTCGACGTATGCCGTGGTGCGGAAGAACCATTGCTCGAGCTCGCGCTGGATGACCACGTCGCCCGAACGCTCACAGGTGCCGTCCGCCAACACCTGCTCGTTCGCCAACACCGTCTGACAGCCCGGGCACCAGTTGACAGGAGCCAGGGCCCGGTAGGCCAGGCCGGCTTCGAGCAACTTCAAGAAGATGAGCTGGTTCCAGCGGATGTAGGAGGGATCGTGGCTGCGGACCTCGCGCCGCCAGTCATAGACCGCACCCAGGCGCTGCACACTGGCCTTGAGCTCGGCGATCCGGGCGTCGGTGAAAGTGCGCGGATGCTCGCCGGTCCGTATGGCGGCATTCTCGGCGGGCAGACCGAAGGAGTCGAAGCCGAAGGGTGAGAGCACCGCGAAGCCCTGCATGGTGCGGTGCCGGACGAAAAGGTCGCCGAAGGTGTAGTTCCGAATGTGGCCCTGGTGGGCGGGCCCGCTCGGATAGGGGTACATGCACAAGACGTACTGGACGGGGCGCGGGTCGTTCGCGTCGACCTCGTAGAGATGGCTGTCAGCCCAGCGCTGCTGCCACTTGAGCTCGACTTCCTGCACGTCGTAGGGCCGCCCCATCCCCGGATTCTACGGAATGGGACGCACCGCCTCGGACACCACCAGCCCCGGCGCCCGACCGCGTATCGGCTGGAGGCGCGAAGGTCGTCACGATCCCGGTCGGCGCTCCGGATCCTCGTGGTCGGGCCAAGCGGGGCTGGTAACGTGGCCACTCGTCCCGGGGGCGTAGCTCAGTTGGTAGAGCGCTTGACTGGCAGTCAAGAGGTTCGAGGGTTCGAGTCCCTTCGCCTCCACTCGAAAATGCAGGACGCCCTTCAGTGTGCCGATACAGCGGGCGCGATGTTGGCGTTGAGGTGGAACACGTTGTCCGGGTCGTAGCGGGCCTTGATCTGCGCCAGCCGGTCGTACTTGTCGGGACCGTAGGTCGCCCGCAGGCGGTCGTTGTCGGCTTCGACCATAAAGTTGACGTAGCCGCCGGAACCTCCAGCGTGCGGAAGCAGCGCCTCCCAAAAAGCGCGGACCCATGTCCGGTCGGTGGCGAACAGCTCCAAGTCTCCGGGTGACGTCGCGTCGATGTTCACGAGCCATTTCGAGGCGCGCTTTCCTCCAAAAGCCGTCGCGCCGTCGGCAACGTTGCTGTACGCACCCCGCATGGTGAAGATCGGCATGATCGACATCGGCGAGGCTTTGCGGGGCATCTGATCGGCGATGACGGCAATCGCCCCATCGGTCAGCTCGTCCAGGTAGATAGCCTTCTCGTAGGCGAGGGCCCCCCAGGGCGCGCTCTCGTTGAGCATCTTCTGGAGCTCGGAGTACGGGATCGGCGTGATGAAATGGAACAACGGAGGAAGCTGGTCGAGGATCGGTTGCACGAGGGCAGCGTGTGCCTCTGGTGATCCCCAGCCGATCACCGCGAGGATGTAGCCCGGAGCAAAGTGGTGTTGCTCGGGGACGAAAGGCGCCGGCGGTGCGTTGAGGCCGACGATAGACAGCCCCGTGTCGAGTGGTGTCGTCTCGATGTAGTCACGGGCGAACGTCAGCATGTCGACGCCCTGGTCAACGGGCCAGAAGAACAGGCCGAGCTGGACGATCGGGCCGACTTCGTGGAGCGCGAACTCGAACTCGGTGACGACTCCGAAATTGCCGCCGCCCCCTCGCAGCGCCCAGTAGAGATCAGGGTGGCTAGCGGTCGACGCTGTCACGTGCTGACCGTCTGCCGTGACGACCTGCGCCGACACCAAGTTGTCGCACGTCAGCCCGGCCTTGCCGGTCAGCCAGCCGAACCCTCCGCCTAACGAGAGTCCGCCGACGCCGGTGTGACTGATGAACCCGCCCGTGACGGCGAGGCCGTGCTCCTGAGTGGCGGCGTCCAGGTCGGCCCACGTCGTGCCACCACCGCACCGCACCCGCTTCGCGGTCGCGTCAACCGCGGTGGCGCTCATCTTGGTGAGATCCACGACGAGTCCACCCTCGCAGACGGCGTAGCCCGGGTAGTTGTGGCCGCCGCCGCGCACCGCGATCTCGAGCCCCTCGCGTCGCGCGAAGGCGATCGCCGTCGACACGTCGTCTGCCGTCGTGCACTGAACGATGACGGTAGGACGGCGGTCGATCTCACCGTTCCAGACGCTGCGGGCCGTGTGGTAACCGTCGTCGTTCACAGTGAGAACGATGCCGGCGACACCGTTTCGGAAGGCGGCCAGTGTCGAGTCGGAGATCGTGGCCATCGGTGGCTCCCTTCTGCGAGCGTTCGATCAGCCGATCACCAGCTCGCCAGCAGCTCGTGGAGGTTGTGTCGTCCAGGTCGACTTGGACGTTACAGCGGGCCACGCCCCGACGCATTCGCTGGGTCGCGCTCGGCTGCGGCGTCCACTGGGGTGTCACCAAGCCGGTTTCGGGGCCAAGACGTGGTCGGGCGCAAGCGCCCGGGTGCCGGGCGCCGGACCGGGCCGGCGTCAGCACCCTGGCGGTGACCGGACTATTTATCGAGCTCGGTCAGCACCTCGCCGATGATCTTCGTCGTCTGATGAGCCGAGAGAGGATCGCCGCCTTCAGCCTCTGCGACTTGAGCAGCAAAGTCTTCAACCGAGTGAACACCGCCGACGAGGACGTGGCGCAAGGCTTCACCGCTCGCCTGGGGGTCGCCGATCGCCTTCACCGCCGATGCCACGGCATGATCGGGTGAGGTCGCCACTGCGTGCACCAGAGTCATGGCTTCCTGCCGGCCGGTTGCGGTCGAAACAACCGGGGCGCGGTCGGGGTTCTGTTGACGGTCCCACTCGGCGAGCGCCTCGTCATAACCACCTTCACCCGGATGGAGCAGACGGGTCGTCGGCGCCTCACCCGTTGGCGCCGCCTCGCCGTCAGGAGCGACGCCGGAGGCATCCGAGCCATCGTCGGCTCGGTGCCTCTCTTGCTGCAGGGGAACGACGAGGGTGCCATCGGCGTTGCGAATGATGTCCATGTGGGGGGTCTCCTTGGATTGACGACGTTTGCACGACGCCCGAGACCCATTCTTACCCAGGGTGGTCCAAAAAACGCGGTGTTCGGCGCCTCAAACCGTGTTGGAGTCGCCAGACAGCATGTTCGTGACCTGAGCCAGGTCGAAATAGTCGCGCCACGCGCAGATCTTGCCATCACGGATCTCGAATACACCCATGACCGGCAGCGCAGCAACCACGTCTCCGACAGTGAACGTATCGATCCGCTCGGTAAGGACGACGGGGTCACGTACGGCCAGGTGAATAGTCTCGATCACTGTGTTTGGGAACATGCCGAAGAAGCCGTCGATGAAGGCGATGGTGGCTTCGATGCCTACCGCGGGATCCATGGGAATGTTGTGGTAGACGACGTCGTCAGTGAAGAACGGACGCAGGGCCTCGGCGTCGTGCTTGTGAAACGTTTCAAGCATTTCACGAACGATCCGTTCGGCATTCTCGGCTACTCCCATGGCTATCTCCTGGGTGGGCGGCCTGACAGGTTCAAGATAGCGGATTCCACATCCCGATCCGACGGTGTCGGTGAGCCCGGTCCTCAAAGAGCTCTTCTATGGCCTATCTCAGTTGATCGCGTACGGCATGGCCCTGTGGGGCTTGGCATAACGCATGTGCAACAAAATCGCTCCGCATGCGACCGCGGCATAGAAGCACCACAACGAGGCGAACCCATCCGCGCTCAGCCGAGCCAAGATCACAACGGCTACCAGGTTTGCCACGCCGAACACCACGATGTCGCGAAATCCCGACGCCAGCAGTGACCCGCAGGTTGCCACGACGTAAAGCCCGATGACGAGGATCCCGTGCTGCAACCCGATGGAGTAGGCGAGGTGATACGAGCCCAGGGTGACGCTCGGGCGGTTTCGCAGCATCGTTATCAACAGAACGGTCGAAACCCCGGCTCCGATGGCCAGAAATGGCGCAATCCTCCATTTTCGGCGAGCAGTGGGTTCGAGCAGCATGATGACAAGCGGCACGAAGATCGGCAGCGCCACGAAGGCGATGAGGAGGTAGATCCACATCGCGGCCCGTCCGAGCCCGTGGGGCACGACACCTTGGAGGCCCCACCACACGAAGGCCTCGTCGATCTGGTGAAACCCCAGCAGCAGAGGGAGCGCGGCCAAGGCGAGGTGGTCGTTGCGGTTGCGGAGGTGGCGCACCGCATCGACACCGATGGCGGTGACGACGATGCCGCCGACCAGGTCACCCTCAGGGGAGAAGCACACGACGACTCCCTTGGTCCCAGCCGGCATGGGGCTGTTCAGTGCGGGCCACCGGCATCGGGTCTCCTTCCGAGGTCACTCAGAAGGCGTCGAGCCGGTACGAGGCGACAACCAACACGGTCGTCCTGCCCAAACAAGGCGTCACTCCCAAGAGGGGAAGCACTCAGACTACACCTCAGCTTCGGCCCGATGACGCCTTCCCCTCATAGCCCTCGAGCGCGAAGACGTGAGCTTCTGCGACGCCGACCTCGTGGCACCCGTTCACGCCGAAGCAACTGCAGAGACCCCTACGGCGTCGGCGCCCACTCCGCCGCGGGCCGATTCCGCGGAAGTGGGGTTTGCGCACCGCGCACCGCCACACCGTCACGACCCGCCCCTTTTACTTCGTAGAGGGCGAAGTCGGCCTCGTCGCGCATGTGCTCGGCCGTCGGCATGGACCGGTCCAGGCCACTCACGCCGATACTGAGTGTCACGGGCACCTCGAGGACCGACGAGGCCTCGAGGCAGATACGCTTCGCGAGGGCTCCGGCATCAGATGGCTGGGTGTCGGGCATGAGGACCGCGAACTCGTCTCCTCCCAGCCGACCCACGAGGTCGAAGCTACGAGCATGGGTGCGCAAGACAGCACCGATCGCCGCCAAGACATGGTCTCCGACGAGGTGGCCGTAGGTGTCGTTGACAGACTTGAAATGGTCCACGTCGATGATCAAGAGGCTGAGGGGATGACCATGACGCATTGATCGGGCGATCTCCTCCTCGAAGCGTTGATGAAAGACTCGATGCACGGAGCATCCGGTCAGACCATCGGTGGCGGCGAGCACGGCGATCCGAGCCGCAAGCAACTGCTCGTGGTGCTCGCGATGCGTGCGGTTGACCGACGCCGCGACGGCGAGGACCGAGGCACCGACCAGAACGGCGAAGAGAACGACAATTCCATCTGACGCGACCTTGACATCTGGGTCGGTGGCGGCCACCAACACGGCCGATGCGAGGGTGGCCAGGCCGCACAGACCTGCGACGATCGGCGAGAACGCCAGAGCCGCGAAGGCGATGGGGAGGAAGAGCAGATAGAGCACGGGGCTGGCGAGACCACCGTCGAGAGAGGCAACGCCACCCACGGCCAGAGCTGCCACGATCGTCCAGGTGGCGGAGAAGCGGACCCGCCAGGACCTCGAGGCCAAACTCGGCGCCAGGAAGAGGCTCGACAGCCCGAACACGAGCCAGAACGCGGTGATCAGCCAGAGCACGGCTCGATGAGGCCCATGGGGCGTGAGGGCCAGATACACCATGACGAGGACCGTCTCTCCGATGAAGACGCCGAAACCCGTCCGCATGTGGCGGAGCCAGAAGACACGTTGGATCTCGGCTCCCGGATCCTCCGCCGACCCGGCCGTGTCGACTCGCAGGCGGCTCATGAGCGTTTCGAAACCGACGACACAACCCGGAAGTGAGACCCCACATTGCCCGTCGCCCTCGGCCCGATGGCGATTTCCGAAGAGTCGACCATCGCGTCCGCGAGGAGCTGCGCCCGGCCCCGCGGCCGACGGTGCGAGTAGGCGACCGGGTGCATCTCTGGATCATCGACCGACCCCTGTCCGGCCTGAGGAGTCCCCGCGCACTATTTCTCCACAACTTGGCCTGATCGGGTCGTCCCGGCCTCGGTACCGGCGGTAGACGGGCGAAGCGACGATCCGCGCCTAAGTTGACCGCCGGAATCGGGACGCCCGACAAGGGTCCCGAGGAGTGGCGGACGAGGAGGGGTGATGGCCGGCCCGGGTGGAGGGCGACTAGGGAGATCGTGGCGACGGTTGCGTCGGCGCTCCGCCGGTGTCCAGATCGCATCGGTGGCTCTGGTAGTCATCCTCGTCGTCGCCATCGTCTTCGCGGTGGGGGCGGGCTCCCCGGCCAAGCCCGGCAGCTCGACCACCGACACCGTCGGAAGCGCGGTCCGGGCCAGCGCCAGTAGCGCCGGAGTCACCGCCCACACCATCAGGGTCGTCTTCCCGGTGTCCAACCTGTCGTCGCTGGCATCGAACCTCGGCTTTGCCGGCGACATCGAGTACAGCGAGCAGAACAAGGCCATCAAGCTCTTTGTGAAGCTCATCAACGACGCCGGTGGCATCAACGGGCGAAGATCGACGCCAGCATCGTCAACTTCGATCCCACCAACGAGTCCGAGATGCGGGGGCTGTGCAAGGACTGGACCGATGGAGGCTCTCCTGCCTTTGCCGTCCTCGACGGGGTCGGGACGTGGACAGGCGACAACCAACTGTGCATCACCCAGGAGGGTCACACTCCCCTGCTCAGCCAATGGACGACCGTAACCAATTGGACCCGGCAAGGCGCTCCGTACCTGTGGTGGACGGGCCCCGACGACGCGGCGATCCTGCAGGCCACGGTGGACTGGGGTCTCAGTGCCGGTCTTCTCGGGACTCAGGCCAAGGTGGGGGTGATCGCCGGCAACCGGGCGAGCGACGAGGTGGCCCTCAACCAGTACCTCCTCCCTGACCTGCGGCGAGCTGGCGTCACGCCGATCGTGAAGACGATCGCCTCGAACCCTTCCGATACCGCCTCCACCGATTCCCAGGCGCCGCTGGTTGTCCAGCAGCTGCGCTCCGACGGTGTCACCTCGGTGATCCCACTCATCCCTTTCAACGTCTTCTTTCCCGTGCTGGCAGCCGAGACGCAACAGCAGTACTTCCCCAAGCTCTTGTTGTCGGACTACGAGGAGTCCATCGAATCCGCCCTTGGCCTCCTTCCCTTCCCCTACGAGAAGGCGCTCGACGGCCAAGAAGGCCTGACCACCGAGACTCTGGGCGGCATCGACGACACGCGGCCGGAGGCCGAGGGAGGATATGACCCCGGCGTGCGCAGCTGCTTCACGGCGTGGCACAAGGCCTATCCCCAGATTCCAAGGGGAAACCAGACCTACTACCTCGAAGAGCAGGGGCCGGTCCAAGGTTGGTGCCAGGAGATCCGCCTCTTCGCAGCTGCGGCGACGGCGGCCGGGCCGCATCTGGATCGACGCACGTTCGACGCCGCCATGGCGAAGATCTCCAACTTCCCCGGCGGGTACTCCCCGACCCTCTCCTACGGTCCCGACAAGTTCTACGGCCCGACCCAGTACCGCGTGGTGAGGCTGCACACCAACTCCCCACCGTCGAGCCAGTGCAAATTCCCCATGAACCACGTACCGCAGGGAGTGTGCTGGGTCGTCGTCAACGACTGGCAAGCCGCTGCCGACCGTGAGATGACCGACGGGCGCAGGCAGCAGCAACACCAAACCGTGGTGGCAATCCGGTGTCCTGTACCAGATCTACCCGCGTTCGTTCGCTGATTCGAACGGCGACGGCGTGGGGGATCTCCAGGGCGTCATCGACCGGCTCGACCATCTCCAGTGGTTGGGAGTCGACGGGATCTGGCTGAGCCCGATCACCGTTTCGCCCGACGCGGACTGGGGCTACGACGTCGCCGACTACTGCGCCGTCCATCCCGATCTGGGAACGATGGAGACATTCGACCGCTTGGTGGCAGCCGCCCGCCAACGCGGCATCCGGGTGCTCCTGGACATCGTCCCCAACCACACCAGCGACCAGCATCCGTGGTTCGTCGACTCCCGCTCCTCACGGACGGCCCCCAAACGGGATTGGTACGTATGGGCGGATCCCGAGGGCCGACGGCTCCGCCCCCAACAATTGGGTGAGCAGCTTCGGCGGCCCGGCCTGGACGGTGGACGGGCCCAGCGGACAGTTCTACCTCCACAATCATCTCGTCGAGCAACCGGACCTCAATTGGTGGAACGAGGAGGTCCGAAACGCTTTCGACGCCATTCTCCGATTCTGGTTCGACCGAGGAGTGGCCGGTTTCCGGATTGACGTGTGCAACATCATCATCAAGGACGCTCGACTACGGGACAACCCACCGGCGACCCCAGGACGACGACTTCGAGGCGCAGCTCTTCGGGCAGCGACCCGTCTACAACGCCAACAGGCCCGAGGTCCACGAGGTCATCCGACGGTGGAGACGCCTCGCCGAGTCCTACGACACGCCCCGAGCGCTCATCGGCGAGACCCCGGTGAAGATCGAGGAACTGGCGAAGTACTACGGGGATGGCAGTGACGAGCTCCATCTCGCC
This sequence comes from uncultured Acidimicrobiales bacterium, assembly GCA_963846125.1. GTDB lineage: Bacteria > Actinomycetota > Acidimicrobiia > Acidimicrobiales > UBA8190 > Chersky-840. The sequence goes on along the minus strand of CAWJUR010000002.1, from coordinate 1,701,531 downwards.
TTCAACTTCCCGTTCATCACCGCACCTTTCGACGCCGCCGTCCATGCGCCACATCGTCGAAGACACCGAGGCGCTGCTTCCGAACGGTGCATGGCCGGCCTGGACGGGCTCGAACCACGACATGTCCCGGTTCGCCACGCGCTGGGCGGGCGGAGACCTACGCAAGGCCCGCGCCGCCCTCGTCATGTTGTTGAGCCTGCGGGGCACACCGGTGCTGTACCAAGGCGACGAGATCGGCCTCGAAGACGTCGATGTTGCACACGAGGACATGCGCGACCCGCTGGGCCGGTCCTACTGGCCCGCCTATGCGGGTCGCGACGCCATGCGCACACCCATGCCGTGGAACGATCGGCCCGGAGGTGGCTTCACCGACCCGGGGACGCGACCCTGGCTGCCTCTGGGCCCGACCGAGCAGTGCAACGTCGAACAGCAGCAGACCGACCCCGGTTCGATGCTGTGTCTGGCTCGCGATCTGATCGCGCTTCGCCGGCGGACCCCAGAGCTGCACACGGGGCGCTACGAGACGTTGGTGACGCCCGCCGGAGTGTGGGCTTGGCGCCGCGGCGATCGCATCATGGTGGCGCTCAACCTCAGCGACGAGGATGCCGCGCTCCGACAGACCTCGGGCCGGATCTGCATCGCCACCGACCGGGGCCGTGACGGTGAGCGTTTCGATGACGTGCTGTCTCTCCCGGCGTGGGAAGGCGTGATCGCCGCGATCCGGTGACGGTCGCCGCTGGCTCGGGAGCAGCGGTCCGTCGCGGGCGGCCGGTGCAGGCCCACTCGACCACTCGGACAGACTCAGAGGGGTCATCTCCGGGGCTGGTCCGACCCCCCAGCGCTCCGATCAAGAGCCGGGGACCCGGAGAACGGCGCCAGGGACCGGAGAAGCGAGGGGTCGGACGGCACACGATTCCGGCCCCGGATAGGCTCATCGTGATCAGGCGTCGGTGGGGTGCTGATGCTGAGAGGGTCGGGGGCACTGTGAGTCGACGATTCCTGTCCTGTGCGCTGGGGGTGGCCACGCTATGCATCGCCACAGTGTCGGTGGGCGGCAGCGCCACCGTGGTTCCACAGGCCGCCCTGGTGCGCTCCGTGTCGCAGGGGGGGCCAGACCTCCTGGCACCCACCCGACCGGGTATCGATCGACGAAACACCGGCGTCGGCTTTTCTTCGTTCAACTGGTCGGGCTACGCCCAGAGCGCTCCGAAGAACACCTTTACGGCAGTGGCCGCCAACTTTGTCGTGACCACGGTCGACACGAGCGTCCCCGGCACTCAGTATTCGTCTGACTGGGTCGGTATCGGTGGGTTCCGCGATTCCAAGCTCGTGCAGGCCGGGATCGAGGAGGACAACCTCGGCGGTCACGCCTTCTACCAGGCCTGGACCGAAATCCTTCCGGCCAGCGAGAACCCCCTGTCTCTCGCCATCTCCCCCGGTGACAAGATCACCGTCATCGTCAGGGAGATCGCCACCAAGCGCGGGAGGAACAAGCGGTGGTCCATGACCGTTTTCGATGCCACGAAAGGGACCAGCGCCGGCCGAACCGTTCGGTACAAGGCGACCGGCACGAGCGCCGAGGCGATCCACGAGAGGCCGTGCGTCGGCTCACCCTGTTCCACCCATCTCGCCACCCTGACCACGACCAACAACGAGAGCTTCGATCCTGCCTACTTCTCGACGGCCGCACCGAGCCTCTCCCCCGCGTACCGCCCCCTCCTGGCGCCGACGAGCGGGGCGACCCTGGCGGACATCGTGATGATGGCGGCCAACGACACGACCGTCCTGGCGACACCGTCCAATGCGGACGGTCTGAACGACGGGTTCACGGTGGCCGACGGCAGTACCGTCCCTGCTCCACCCCCGAGCTGATCCACTCGACACGCGGGCGCTGAGCCCGCGGCCGACGGTCTCGAGGCAGGCGCCTTCCGCCTCAGGCTCCGGCCGCGCCCATCCCCGAACGGCATTCCGCGCGGCGTTACATTTTCCCGCATGAGCAGGCAGCGAATGTCCCCGAGTGGTTCGGTCTCGTGGTTCGACTCGTCGCAGGTCTTCTCCGACACGCAGAGGGTGGACCTGTTCAATGACCCTCCGTGGGTGGTCTCCCCGGACCCCGACCCGGCGCCGAAGCGGTCGACCGGTGGAGGGCCTCGTGCCGGGTCCCGGTGGACGATGGCGAAGACGGCTCTGGTGAGCAAGTTTCCTCTCCGGCGCGGCCAGCACAGTCACAAGGTCGGCTGACAACCCGCCCGGCCTCAGGTCCGGGAGTCTTCTCAGCCCACCAGATTCTGGATCGCTCCCGCCGCCGTGCTCAGGTAATTGGCCCCGGAAGCGATCGAGGCCACTCCCTGGTCGAAGAGGTTGGGGGGTAGCGCCTCCGACGATCCGAGGCAGTCGGTCGCACCGTCGATCAGATCGTTCAGCGCGGCCGCCCAATAGGCCTGAATCAGAGCGTCGGGGATTGGCGTCGACTTCGAGGCAGCCTGCGCGTCGCTCAAGAGCTGCTGCCACAAGGCTCCGACCGCGGGATCGTCGGACGAGGTCGAAGCTGCGAAGGCGGCGTTCAGTTTGGTGACGTCTGTCTGCAATGTGCTCACCAGCGCTCCATGGGCTTGGTTCCAGGCTCCGACTTGGTTACGAGCCGGAACCGAGGTCACGGCGGCCAAGCTCTCGATTGAAGTCACGGCTCCGTCGAACTCCGTCGTCCCGGTGGTGATGAGCGCCGCACCCTGATTGAAGATCGTGGGCGTGAATGCCGCGCTCGGCCGGAGAGCCGATCGATCCCAGCACGCATTTCACGGCCCCTTGGGTGAGATCAGCAAGTGCGGTGGCCCATTGGGACTGCGTGCCGGCGTCAGGGATCGGGGGAAGCGACAGGGCGTAATTGGCGTCGACGGAGAGCTCTTGCCAATACGGATGGATGTCGGCATAGAGACTGGGGGCGGTCGACGCCAGAGCTCGATCCAGCTTTTCGATGTCTGTCTGCAACGTATTGAAGGCCGAGCCGTATGCCAGGTACCACGCTTGATCGGCCTGGCCCACCGAAGTGGTCATGGTCGTCAACGGCAATGTCGTCGTGGCGACGATCGACGACACGGCCGGTGCGTGCTTGGGTGGTTGTGTCACCCGGGGTGCAGGTGGCCGCGACGTTGTGCTGATGCTTGGTGGCCTCGTGGTGGGGGGCGTCGTGACGGGGGGCGCCGTCGAAGGGGGTAACGCTTGAAGCGCGCTTGCGGGGGCACCCGTGGTGGTCGGCGCGGCCGGCGGGATCAGCGTCGTCAGCGGGGGCAGGTGACGGAACGCGCTCACGAGCGGGCTTACGGTCGTCGTGGTCGCGGCACCCCCCCCACTCCCGCCGATACGGGTGATCCCGACGACACCGACGCTCAACCCGGCGGCGATCAGCAACGTTGCCAGCGCCACCATGGGCTTGGTGGGGCGCGTCGGGCCCGGGCCGGCGTCGGGACCTCTGGCCCTCGTCTTGTTTTGCCGCGGGGGCCGTGACTCGGGAACGGGAGGTGCGTCAAAGGATCCGATGCCATGATTCCGAACCAGTGGCGTCGGCTCGCCGTTCGCGAACAGCCGCTCCTCATGGATCCCGTACGGGTCGGGATGCCAACCGTCCACGCCATTGCCCCCCTGCCACATCGAAGGACCGCATCGCCAAACCGCGACCCAACGTGAAAGTGAAATCTAGCGGTGGGCCGGGGCTCTTGGAAAATGCCTCGAGACGCATCGACGTGGTTCTGACCAGGAAAATCGAAGGATGGCCCGCCGCGGGGCACTACCCCGGCAGGTTGCGCCCCATGCCGCTCTCGACACTGCTCGACAGGAATACTGGCCGAGAGCCACCTCGAAAACGGACAGGTCCAAGGAGATCCACAGGCATGCGCGCAGTCGTGAGGCGGTTGGCGCGTCGACACGGCGCCGGGCCCGTCGAATGATCACCCTGGCCCGCGCCGAACGGTCGTCGGTCGCCGTGCGAGTCGATCGACCCCGGTGGGTCGCGGCCATAGCCGGCCTCGCCGGCGCGCTCGTCGCCGGTGCGAGGATCCTGGTCGCGGGGCACGGGAATATCGCTTCGTTCATTGTCGTCGGCACCGCGCACGTTCGGGCTCGTGTCCCCCCGGGCATCCCGGTCACATCGGGCCAGGGCTACGACGGCCAGTTCTTCTACCGGATGGCCCTCGGACCCCTCAACTTCCATCACACCGCGTACGGAATTCGGATGGACACCCTCAGCCGATTCGAACGCATCGCCTATCCGGCATTCGTCGTGGTTGGTGGCCGGAGGGCGCAGTGCGCTCGTGCCGTGGTCCCTGGTCATCGTGAACGTGATCGGATTGGGCTGTTTGGGTGCGCTGGGCGCGGTGATCGCCCGAGACGCAGGTCGACACTCGTGCTGGGGGCTCCTGCTCCCGGGCTACTTCGGGTTCGTGTGGGTCTTGTCCCGCGATCTTGCCGAGATCGTGACGGCAACCTTCGTCGTGGCCGGCGTCGTGGCGTTGCGCCGCAAGCGTCCCGTAGTGGCGGCGCTCGCCTTCAGCGTGGGGGTGCTGACCCGTGAGACAGCACTGCTCGTCGTCGGTCTGCTCGCGGTCGAAGGGCCCCTGTCATGGCTGTACGACCGGGTCGTGGCCACGAGGACCACACCGGCGCGTCCCGCCGAATCGGTTAGGAAGGCGGGAGCAAAAGCGCCGCCGGTCTCGTGGGTCGTGCCCTGCCTCGCTTTCGCCGGGTGGCAACTCGTGGCCCGGCTGGCCACCGGATCGTGGCCACTGCTCACCTCCGGACAGCGCAACCTAGGCACTCCCTTCGTCGGCATCGAGCAGGGCTTCCGGCATTACCTGGGTCTCGTGCCCTCCAGGGCGGCGATCCTATGGTTCGGGGAGCTATTCATCCTCGCCACCGTGGCCGTGGCGGCCGCCGTTTCACTCCGAACGACCACCGCGCGCCTCTATGAACGGGCGGCGTGGCTCACCTACGGGGTCTTGGCCTTGACCCTGGCGCCGGGGATATGGCTGGGGGACGTCGGTTTTCGGAGCCTCGACGACTTCTACCTGTTCTGTTGCATCATGCTGCTGTCGTCACGTCAGCGATTGACCGTACCGGGAGTGCTCGTGGCCGGAGGATGGACCGTCGTCGCCGTCGAGCTCATCAAGTTCATCTGAATGAGCCACTGAGCTGAATGAGCCGCTGAGCTGAGTCAGCCGCTGAGCATCGTCCGCCACGGAGTGGTGTCGAGCTTGGGATACAGACGCTGCGTGGCATCGAGGAGCGCCGCGCTCCAGATGGGATGGCCCGGAAGAGGAAACCCCAAGAGCGCCAGCTCGGCCGGTGTCGATCCTTCGACGAAGGCCACCCAGTCAGGCGAGGTCGAGCGCGACTGCATGGTGTGGTAACCCACCCAGTCTTGCCCGGCGACCTTGTAGCTCGCGTTCAAGAGGAACCGGGCACCGTGGGGCTCGGTGAGGTCGACGGCTCGATGAAAAACGTCGGGTCGATAGGCGAGGTACGAACCCCGCACCCCGGTCGCCCCTTGCTCGGCGCGGTAGAGCTCGGGGTCTCGGTCGGGCATCACGAGTGGTGTCGTGGTTCGCCGGTGCGTGGAGTCGCGGACCGAGACCAGATGGGTGGGGGCCGTGGTGGCACCGACGTCGCTGAGATAGAGGAACCCTTCGAGATGCCACCACGGCGGCTCTCCCACCGCCGGCAGCCACGAGTGGTTCCGGTCCGTGTGCATGGGCTGCTCGTAATTGGTGATGCCCGCATACTTCGCCGAGACCTGGGCCTGGTACAGACGCAGGTCGGTGCTGTCGAGGGCACGGGTGGCGAAGTCGACGATCGACGGATGCACGACCAGCCGGTTGAGGGCGCCGCTGCCCGGGAACGGGAAGGCGCCTTGCCAGCGATGCTGGTCGTGTCGGAATCCGGGGCCTTCGGGGGGCCAGGGGAATTCGTCGACCGGGGCCGGGCGCCCGAGGCGCCGTTGCGTCTCCCCGACAGGATCGGCGTGGTACTCCTCGGCTCGAGGAAACTGCAGGTAAAGATCGTCCACGGCGGCGTCGATCTCTTGGGTTGGGACGAGACCCTCGAGGAGGACCCACCCGTGGTCACGCCAGTGGGCTACTTCGTCATCCCGTGCTCGACGTGCCCCCATTGCTCCCTCCCCGTCCGCGAGGTGGTCGCGTACGCCGTGCCGGGTCCAGGATCGCTCGCCCCGGTGACCGACCGCAATCCCGGCCGCGGGGGCATCGTGCTCGCTCAGGGTGATCGCGAGCGCCTCCGACTACCTGCCGGGCGGCTCGGTGACCGAAGATACCGGTCACGTTGTCCACCGGCCCCGGGCGATCCGGAGTCCGGGCCGGGCACGCGGTGGTCGAGAATGAGTCCCCTCACGAGTGACGAACCCCGAGTCGGTCCAACAGATGGTGCAGCGCCGGGTCCGGCGCCGCCGGCTGTGGCGCCGCGCCCGCGTCGGCGTGCTCGTGCTGACGGCGATCGTCGTGGCGGGTGGGGCCGCCTTCGGCATCGATCGGATGGTGGTGGCGCTGCGCAAGTACTACGCGTCCCCGCCCCATGCACCAAGGTCAACGACGACCCCATCTCGAGCTCGCCGACGACCACGCTCGGCGTCGGGTCCGCCCACCTGCGTGAGTGGCCAGCTCAGCGGCACCGTGACCAATTGGCAGGGCATCAGCGGGACCACCTACGAGACGGTGTCGCTCACCAACATCTCACTGTCGCCATGCACGCTGCTCGGCTATCCCGGGCCTCGCCGTGAACAGTGCCAACGGGACCGCGCTTCCCGCCGCCACCCAGGACGTGCGCCACCATGGGCGTCAGCACGGGTCGGCGCCCGCCGCGCCCGAACCGCGTCGTCGTCGCACCCGAGGCGCGTGCCTGGTTCGAGCTCTCGTACCCCGACGTCTGCGACATCATCCTGACGCCGGGCTCCGGCCCGACCGCCACCCCCAACGCGTGCTACGAGGGCAAATGGCTCCAGGTCACCCCACCGAGGACGTCGAGCCCCCTGCTCGTGCCCGAGCCGTTGCGCTTCACCTACGGGATCGCCGGCTTCGACGTCGGCCCCTTCGGCATCGGGCTCCCCCCCGCCGTTGCCGAGAAGTTGACCGTCGCTTGGAGACACGTTGATCCCCGCGCCCCAGGATCGGGTTCGGGGGGACGAAAGCGATGGCAACCAGTGAGACGGCATCGAACGGGTACGAGCAGGCCTGCCTGGCCGAGGATCTGGGCCAGGACGTGCTGGCCCTGGCGGCGGTGGCCCAGTCCGATCGCCCCGCTTCGGTGCTGCGGCGTGTCAACGGCAAGCTCGTGCGAGTGATCGTCGAGGCCGCGTAGGCACTCACGGTCCACCCTGCGCCGACTACCCTGGCGACGCGATTCGTGCCGCCCCGGTGGGTGGCGGGCGCCATGGGAGTGGTTCGTGCGGGGGATCCTGACAAGACGGCTCGCGGCCGCCGTACTGGCCGGCATCGTCGACCGCCGCGCTGTTCGTGGCGCACGACTCGACGCCGAGCTTCGCATCGACACCCTTCCAGGGCCACGGGTCCATCGGCGAGGCCTACGCCATCGGCGCCACGCCCGGCGAACACCTCACGCTGATCGACGGATCGGGCTCGAACGTCGGCTCCGGGGTCGTCGACAGCCTGGGCGGCATCATCATCCGCAACCTCAAGGCGGGGCGCGGCTACCGCTTCGAAGAGACCGGCGGCCAAGCACCGCAAGACCGCGTCGTTCGCGGTGCTGTCGGCGACGCTCGACTCCACCGGCGGCTCTGTACTGCGGGCAGCATCTCCATGCCGGGCTCAACTACGTGACGATGCGCGACGGGATCTCCATCGCCGCCACCGTGCGCCTTCCACCGGGCAAGACCCTGGCGGACGGCCCCTTCCCCACCGTCATCGAGTACTCGGGCTACGCCACCGCCGCTCCGCACAGCCTGATCGACTCGCTCGAGGGCAAGGCGCCGTCGAGCGACGCCGCTGCTCCCCGACACCGCCACCATCGTGGGAGCGGTGATCGCCCCGCTGCTCGGATTTGTGACCGTCAGCGTCCAGATGCGCGGGACGGGGTGCTCGGGAGGTGCCTTCGACCTCTTCGGGCTGCCCTCTGACTACGACGGCTACGACATGATCCAGACGGTCGGGGCCCAACCCTGGGCCCTGCACCACAAGGTGGGCATGGTCGGCATCTCCTACTCGGGCATCTCCCAGTTCGAGGTGGCCGGCACCGACCCGCCCGACCTCGCCGCCATCGCCCCGCTCAGCTCCACCGACGACCTCTTCTCCACCGGCTACCCGGGTGGGATCTACAACAGCGGCTTCGCCGCGAGCTGGATCGCCCAGCGCAAGGTCGACGCCGAGGCGGCACCGAAAGGCGGCCAACCGTGGGCGACGGCCGAGATCGCCACCGGGGACACGACCTGCCTCGCCAACCAGGTCCTTCACCCCGAGGCCCAGCAACTCGAGTCGTTGGTGGGCCCCGACCTCAGCCGTGTCCCGTCGCTGTTCGACCAACGGTCGCCGGCGGTGTGGGCCACCCACGTCAAGGTCCCGGTGTTCCTCGTGGGCGCTCTCGAGGACGAGCAGACGGGCCCGCAGTGGCCGGCGTTGATCACGGCCCTGAGCCACGACAAGAACGTCTACGCCACCATGCTCAACGGCACCCACATCGACTCGCTCGGCCCCGACACCTTGTCGCGCTGGCTCGAGTTCCTCGACATCTACGTGGCGGGCCGGGTACCCACGCAGAACCCGTACCTGACGTTGCTGGCACCCGCCGTCTACGCCCAGGCCACCGGCGGGGCGAAGTCCATGGCCCCACCGCCGGTGCGCTTCACCACGGACACCTCGGTGTCCCAGGCCAAGTCCGATTTCGCCGCCCAGGACCCGCGCGTCAGGGTGCTCTTCGACAACGGCGGCGGGGACCTCGGGCCCGGGGCCCTGCAGCCCACCTTCGAAGCCGACTACTCCCAATGGCCGCCGACGCGGGACCGTCACCCGCTACTACCTCGGCTCGGGGGGGACGCTTGGCATCGGCCAAGGGCTCGGCCACCCACGTGTCGTTCCGGCCCGACCCGTCGGTCCGGCCCGCCACCGACCTCGCCGCCTCGGCCAACGCCTGGGCCGCGCAGCCGCCCTACGAACTGGACGACGGTTCCGGCCGCCAACGGCGTGGCCTTCGAGACACCGGCCTTCGCCTCGCCCACCACGATCGTGGGCCCGGCCAGCTTGGACCTGTGGCTGCGTTCCTCGGCGCCGACCACCGACCTCCAGGTCACGGTGACCGAGGTGCGACCCGGTGAGACCCAGGAGGAGTACGTCACCTCGGGCTTCCTGCGCAGCTCCAACCGCACGCTCTCGGCGTCGTCGACCGCCCTCGACCCCGTTCCCACCTACCTCAAGTCGGACCGCCACAACCTGCCGGCCGGCAAGGTACACCCTGGTCCGGATCCCGATCGACCCCATCGCCCACGCCTTCCGGGCCGGCACCCGGTTGCGCATCGTGATCTCGGCCCCGGGCGGTGACCGGCCCGCGTGGGCGTTCGCCACCCCGGCCACCCACGGCTCGGTCACCGACACGCTGTCGCTCGGCGGCGCCATGGCTTCGTCGCTCGCGGTCAACGTCGTCTCGGGTGTGAACCCCACCGCGGCCATGCCCGCCTGCGGGGCGCTGCGGGGAGAACCGTGCCGCGACGTGCCTACGTCGAAAGACTGGCAACCAGAACTGAGCGACCAGAACTGAGCCGGCCTCAGACCTCGTCGATGGCGAACTCGGGGCAGTTGGCGATGGCCAGCCGGGCCCGGTCCTCGAGCTCGGGCGGCACCGACCCGTCACCCACCACGGTCGAAAGGCCGTAGTCGTCGACCTCGAACAGCTCGGGGGCGAGCCCGTAGCAACGGGCATGGCCCTGGCACTTGTCGGGGTCGACCCGGATCTTCATCGAGAACACCACGGGAAGCTGGCGCGGCCCCCGCACCTGGCCACCGGCCCAGGTGACCTCCTCGCCGTCGGCCAGGCGGAACTCGGGGATCCGGCGCAACCACTCCTCGAGGGCGATGCGCAATTCCATGCGGGCCAGGTTGGAGCCGGCGCAGCGGTGGATGCCCGAGCCGAACGCCACGTGCCGGTTGTGGGCGCGGTCGAGGATCACCTCGTCGGCATCCTCGAAGACCTCGGGGTCGCGGTTGGCGGCCGGGAAATTCATGAGGATCTTGTCGCCCGCCTTCATGGGACACCCCGCGTACTCGACGTCGGTGGTCACGATGCGGGCCATGGTCACCGGCGAGTAGGCGCGCAGCAGCTCCTCGACGGCGAGCGCCATGACGTCGGGGTCCTCCGACCATGCGCTTGCGGTCGTCGGGATGCGTGGCCAGGTGCCACAGCGATGAGCCGATGGCGCTCCAGGTCGTGTCGACGCCGGCGATGAGCACGAGCGCGGCCGCGCCCAGCACGAGGCTGTCCTCGATGGGCGCCCCGTCGACCTCGGTCTGCAACAGCTCGCTCAACAGGTCGTCACCGGGCTCGGCGCGCCGCTTGGCGACCTCGTCGATGAAGTACTGCAGCAGGCCCTGGACGCCGTGGACGCGTCGATCGTGGTCGTCGGCGAACTCCAGGACGTCGCGCACCCACCCCGTGAAGGTGTCGGAGAGGTCGGGGCTGACGCCGAGGATGTGGGCGATCACCCGCACCGGGATCTGCTGGGCGTAGTCCGAGGCGGCGTCGGCCCGACCATCGGCGATGAAGCCGTCGATGAGCCCCGAGCACAGTGCCGCGGGTCATGGCCTCGTAGGTCTCCACCCGGTTGTGCGAGAACCACGGCAACAGCAACCGCCGCGTCCAGGTGTGCAGGGGCGGATCGGCCGAGATGGGCGGCAGCCCGTAGGGGAGGACGGGCTCCTCGGGCTCTTCACCCTCGAAGGGGATGACGGCGACCTCGAGCGAGCTGAAGTGCTCGATGTCGTGGGCGATGGCGGTGACGTCCTCGTAGCGGGTGGGCAACCACGTGCTCCCCCGCCGATCGGTGTGGGCGATCGGGCACGTCGTGCGGAGCTGGTCCCAGATCCCGAACGGGTCGGCGACGTAACCGGCGTCGAGCACGTCGAAGTCGCTCCCCCACTCGCTGACCGGCGCTGTCCTTCTCACGGCGTTCCCTCCCCGGGCGTGGCCCCGGGCGTCGCCGTGTCGACGCCGGCGGCCCGACGTCCATCATGGCATCCGTGCCTGGCCACAGGCTGCCCGGCAAGCTGCCCGGTCAAGCTGCCCGGCACGGCTTCCCGGCCGGAAGTGCCGTAGGTCTACCGGGCCGCCTGCTTGGGGGAGCCGCCTCCTTGGGGGGGACCACCCACAACGGGGGCTCCTGGGTGAGATGGGTGCGCAGGAAGATGTCGAGCTGGGTCGGCGACAGCGGGCGGCCGTAGAGGAAGCCCTGGCCCGTGTCGCACTGCTCGGCCAGGAGCGGGTCCATCTGGCCCTCCTCCTCGATCCCCTCGGCGATGGTCTCGAGGCCGAGGGTCTTGCCGAACTGGACGAGGGTGTGGATCAGCATCGACGAGTCGCGCGTCGTGGCCAGGGAGCTGATGAACGAACGGTCGATCTTGAGGATGTCGATGGGGAACTGACGCAGGTAGGCGAGCGACGAGTATCCCGTGCCGAAGTCGTCGATGGCGATCCGGACGCCGAGGCCCTTCAAGGCGATGAGCCGGTCGACCATGAGTGCCGTGTCGCGCATGATCGTCGTCTCGGTGATCTCGAGCACCAAGGCGTTGGGCTCGAAGCCCGACTCGGCGAGCGCGTCACGAACATCGGCCACCAGGTGCTCCGACTCGAGTTGGCGAGCAGCGATGTTCACCGACATGGTGATGAGGTATCCCCTGCCGTGCAGAGCGGCACCCTGGCGGCACGCCTCCTGGATCACCCACCGACCGAGGGGAACGATCAGGCCGCTCTCCTCGAGCAAGCGGCAGGAAATGGTCGGGGGGCATCACCCGACGGGTGGGGTGCTGCCAGCGAAGGAGGGCCTCGACCCCGGTCGTGGTCCGGGTCTCGATGTCGAAGATGGGCTGGTAGCGGAGGAAGAACTGGTCGGTTGCCACCGCACTGCGCAGCTCGTTCTCGAACGCCAGGCGGCTTTCGATCGCCTGGGGCATGTCCTGGCCGAACAGGGCGTACCGGCCCTTGCCCGCCTCCTTGGCCTGGTGAAGGGCGATGTCGGCGTCGTGCAGCAGTTGCTCGGCATCGACGCGCGGCCCGAGCGCCACACCGACCGACGCCGAGACGATGAAGGGCTCGGGGCGGCTCTCCAGGAAGAACGGCTCACGCAACGACGTCGAGGATGCGCTCCGCCACGAGCTCGGGTCCCGCCGCCAGCGAGGCCCCGTCGGTGAGCACGATGAATTCGTCACCGCGCATGCGCCCGATGGTGTCGGCCTCGCGCAAGCACGGTGCGCAGCCGATCGGCGACCGCCTTGAGCAACTCGTCCCCGGTCTCGAACCCGTTGGCGTCGTTGAAGTCCTTGAACCCGTCGATTCCGATGGTCAACGACCGCGGTTGCCATCTGGCTGCGCCGGGCCCGGATGAGCATCTGCTCGGCGCGGTCGACGACGAGCGTCCGGTTGGGCAGCCCCGTCAGAGCGTCGTGCAGCGCCATGTGTTGCAGCTCACCGGTCTGCTCGGCCGCCTCGTCGAGCGCGCGGCGGCGAGTGACGACCAAAGATCGCAGCACGAGGAACAGGATCAGGGTGGCGAGGACGATGGCGCCCCCGATGACCAGCCCCTTGGTGCCCCCGGTGGCGGCGCCGGCCTGGGGTGGTTGGCGGACGGTCACGACCCAGCGCCCGTTGGAACCGGTCGAGATGGTGTCGACCCAGCCCGCCGTTGGCATTGGCACTGTCGTTGGAGGCGACGACCAGAGGCGTGCTCCCGAGGTTGGTCCGAGTCAGCGTCACCTGCAGGTTGCCCTGCGTTCCCACTGCGGCGCGGAGGATCGGCGCCGCATCGAAGATGCCTCCCACCCATCCTTCGAGGGCGTTGGCGCGGCCGGCCGCAGTCGTCGGCGTGGGGCCTTCGTAGACCGGTGCGACCATCACGATTGTCGAGCTGAACGCGTGGTCGAGGGTCTTCAGGGACTCGATGGCCGCGTTTCCCGGCGCCGTGCCGGGCTGAGACTGGATCCCGAGCATCCGACCCTCGTCGGTCCCGAGCAGCTTGGTCACCGCCACCTGGCCCGAAGTCGCGCGACGAGACGAGAGCGCCGTTCGCCGAGGTCGAGCACCAGTCGAGGCCGGGGGGCAGCGCGACGTCACCGACGCTGCTGAGCGACGCGCGCAGCGCCAGGAGTCGGGTCAGGCAGTACGGGGCCTGCGCGGTGCTGGGAGTGATGGCGAAAGGCTCACCGGCGCTCAGCGCGCTGGTGGGGTCAGCGGCGATCGCCACCCGGTAGTAGTAGAGCTGCGCCGACGACACCTTCTCGATGTAGGTGATCCCCGACGCATTGGCCGGGGCCGTGGGCGCCAGCGACGAGAACAGTGACCCGAGTTGTGCATTGGTGATGTTCGGGTTTTGCTCGATCAAGGCCCGGCTGGTGGTGGTGAGGTCGGTGTCACGTTGCAGTGCCGTCGCGACCTTGGCGGCCACGCCCGACGCCCGCTGGTCGAAGGACTGACGCGCTTGTCGAGCCTGCACGTTCTTCCATTGCCAGGTGGCGGCCACCGCGGCAGCCAGACCGACTACGAGGAACAGCGACAACAGCACCCGGGCCATCCATCTGCGGGGAGGCGCCCGGCGCGTCGGCCGTGAGTCGGGCTCGGACTCCGACGCCTCTGGGGCGAGGACCTGTTCGGGAGCCTCAGGGGCGAGAACCTGCCCCCGGCCCTCGAGGACGAGGACCTGCTCTGGCGCCTCGGTGGCGCGGGTTTGGCGGCGTATCCCCATGCTCAAGACCATCGGCACCGGTCGTTGCCCTCATTAGCCCAAAGGCCAGGCCACACTGCGTCCCTACGTCGACGCCGGGTCCAGCGGGGAATGCGGGCATCGGCCCGTCACTGGCCCAAATTGCTATCGGCACGCCGGGCCACCGACTTGAGGGAGAAATATTCTCCAGGCACGGATTCGTGGGACGAGAGGGGTTCCTTCGCGAGCGCCAGGGATTCCTGGTGGTGACAGGGACTCCGAGGGCGGGAGTCCGGCAACGCCGTAAACTGCGCGCCATGGAAGACGGAGAGCTCGCCAAACGTCTCGCCGGCCTCGAGCTGGCGGTCGCGCACCTCACCGAAGCCGTCGAGGAGTTGGCCAAATCCCTCGACGGTGGCGCCACACCGTCGATCACCCGCATCCGGTCGCACCTGCGCGACGTCCGCGAGAACTTCAATCAGGTCGCGTCCCGCCCCGCAGGGGCCTGACCGGCCTCCCCCCAAAGCACCATGGGATGCCTCGTCGCCGTCTTCCTCTTGCTGGCCGTGGTGTTCGCCGGCGTGGGTTTCGCCATCCACCTGCTGTGGATCCTGGCGATCATCTCCTTTGTGTGCTGGATCGCCGGCTTCGCCTTCGCACGGGGCCAAGGCCGCGCCCGACGGCGCCGTTGAACGACCCGACGGATTGAGACCGGCCGTCGACGCCGGACGGGCTGGGCGCGCCTACGCGTAGATGTTGATGGGTCCGTCAGGTCCCAGTGCACCGGGATCGGTGCGACCGGTGGCGACCAACACGAATTCGAGAGCGTCGCCGGTGCGCTTCGGGCCGCCTTCGCCCACCGGCACCTCCTCGATGCCATCGAACGCCAGCGTGGCGGGGCCCCAACCGCGGGTGTTGAGCTCGTGGGCGACGTGGTGCACGCTGGCGCGCAGACCCTCTCCCCGCAATGAAGGCCGACCCAGCGCGGCGCGGACGTCTTCGGCGTGGAGATAGGTGTCGTACCACAGCGCCTCGACCCCTTGGCCGAGTGTGCCGTTGTACCCGCCGGGGCCGGGGCCTTCCCAGGTGTCGTCGTCGAAGACCGCGGCGATGTCCGCGGCGAGCTTCGTGACCGCCGACAACTCCTCCACCAATTCGCCGGGGCTGCGGCCCTTGCGTTCCGCCACCTCTCGTGCGGTGGCCTCGGGCGAGCCGAGGCCCTCGAGCTGCCCCGACACCACATCGGCGATCGATCCGACGACATGTCCCGACACGTCACTCACCGCCCACCCCACACAGCGCGTGGGACTCCCCCACGCCGAATCGTCTAGAGGGCCGATCAGCTGACCGAACGCCTCGAGCTCGCTCAGCAGGCCCTGAATCACGACGGTGCGGGGCAGTGTCATCCGATCCTCCTCGAAGATCACTTACATGCGGGTTACACGCATTTATACTGTGGGACAGGATGGGTGTCAACGAGAATTCCCCGAAGGATGTGGGGCGGCGGACGCAGGCGCAACGGAGATCGACCACACGTCGGGCGCTGCTCGACGCGGGCCGAGAGTTGTTTGCCGAGCGGGGTTTCGCCGGGGCCGGACAGGAGGACATCGTCGAGCGCGCCGGGGTGACGCGCGGCGCGCTCGCGCACCATTTTGCGACCAAGAAGGGGCTGTTCCGTGCCGTGGTCGAATCGGTCGAGATCGAGCTCACCGAGCACATCGCCACCGCCGCCATGCAGGGCGACGACCCCCGGGCGCACCTCCGTCTCGGATGTCTGGCTTTCCTCGATGCCGCGTTGGACCCGGCGGTACGGCGCATCGTGCTGCTCGACGCGCCCGCCGTTCTGGGATGGCAGGCGTGGCGCGAGATCGACACCACCTACGGGCTGGGCCTCGTGTCCGAGGTTCTCGAACACTGCATGGAGGCCGGGCTCCTGTCGGCGCGCCCCGTCCAACCGCTCGCGCACATCCTCCTGGCCGCGCTGAACGAGGCGGCCATGCTCGTCGCCAACGCCGACGATCCCGTCGCCACTCGGATCGCCGTCGGCGAAGAGGTCGAGCACTTTCTCACCAACCTCTGACGTCCGGCCACCCTGGCTTGTCCGGCCACACTGGCTTGTCCAACCACACTGGCTTTTCCAACCACACTGGGCGATGCACGCTCACTACCCGTGAGAGGGCGTACGCCCCTTGTTCTGCTGCCGATGGGGTTCCTACGCTTTGTGCGTGGGACTCCCGGCCATGGTCTTCGCACAGGCGATGCCCGACCTCTGCCGACAGCGTGTGGTGATCGAAGGAACCTGCGACACACCGATCTCCGACACGTGCAAGCTCTTCGACGTCGAGCAGGCGGTCGACTACACCCAACGGTTCTTCAGCGCGCCTCGGATCGTCGCCAAGGCCTTCTGAACATGGGCACCGCCACGGTCATGGGAGACGCCGAGTTGCGTCGGATGGCGGGCTCGGTGATCGCAACGGGGACGACCGCGCCCCTGGGCGTCTACCTGTTGCGAGGGGACGACCCGGCATCGGAACTGGCGCGCCACGTCGAGCGGGTCGTGTTCATGGAGACATTCGGCAACACGCCCGAGCTGTTGCACAAGGAGTACGCGCCCTACGACGGGGCCAGCGTCTTCCTCTGTGTGGTCGACCACCTCCGGCTCGTCCCGGTCGGAACCATGCGCATCGTGCTCCCGTCACAGGCCGGGTTCAAGACCCTCGACGACGCCGCTCCGGTGTGGGGAGAGCCGGTCTCCGCCATGGCGACGCGGACGGGCATCGAGATCGACCTCGCCACGACATGGGACATCGCCACTCTGGCCGTCGCGGCGGAGTACCGGGGCAAGGCCACCATGGGACTCGTGAGCATGGCCCTCTATCAGGCCCTCGCCATGGCCACGACCCGGTGCGGCATCGCATGGTTGCTCGCCATCCTCGACGTCCCGGTGTTCCGCATGATCCGGTGGAAGCTGCGCATGCCCATGGCGGGGTTCAAGGGCGTGACGGCCCAGCCCTACCTGGGCTCGCCGGCCAGCATGCCCGTGTGGTGCAACGTGGACGCCACGGCGCGGCGTCTCGAGGCTGCGGACCCGGACCTCCACGCGCTGTACTTCCACGGCGTGGGGCTCGAGCCCGCGCTGCGACCGCTCGACCTTCGCAGCACCATCGGACTCGAGGCGACGCGGCGTCCGCCTACGAGGTCGAGGCTTCAAGGACGTTCTCACTCTGCTTCCAGAGCGAGTTGACCACGTAAGGGAGCCCTTCGGCTCGCACGGGCCGGGAGTAGAGATACCCCTGCAGGGCATCGCAGCCGAGATCCATCAGCCGATGGGCCTGGCTCGACGTCTCCACGCCCTCGGCGATGGTCGTGATGCCCAGCGCGTGCGCCATGGCGACGACCGCGGCGATCAGCGTGGCGTCGGAGCTGTCCTCGTCCTCGAGCGTGTCCACGAAGGAGCGGTCGATCTTGAGGCTCGTCACCGGGAAGCGCTTCAGATAGGCCAGCGAGGAGTACTCGGTCCCGAAGTCGTCGATGGCCAGGCGCACGTCGAGGCCTCGAAGGGCACCGAGCACCGCCGCTGCGGCCAGGGGCTTGTCCATCACCACCGATTCGGTGAGCTCCAGGCACAGCGAGCCTCCCTCGATCCCATGTCGGGCCAATGCGTCGCGCACCAGCTCGACGAGTTGGTCGTCGTGGAGTTGGGCCCCCGAGAGGTTGACCGACACGTACAGGTCCTCGAACCCTGTCGTCTGGTGACGCCACGCCGCGAGTTGACGCAGGGCCTCCTCGAGCACCCACTCCCCGATCCCGATGATCAAGCCGCTCTCCTCGGCCAGGGGTATGAACTTGGCGGGGGCGATGACCCCCAAGGTGGGGTGCGCCCAACGCACCAGAGCCTCGACCCCTTCGATGGGCCCGTGGGGAATGCGCACGATGGGCTGGTAGACGAGATGGAGCTGACGCAGCTCGACGGCTCGCCGCAGGTCGTGCTCGAGCTCCACGCGTTCGGAGACCTTGGTCCGCATGGACTCGTCGAACACCGCCACCGCGTCGCGGCCGGCGTCCTTGGCCTGGTACATGGCGGTGTCGGCGTCGCGGACGAGGACCTCGGCGTCGGTGTCGGGATCGTCCCCCGACGCGAAGGCCAGGCCGATGCTGGCCGACACGTAGAACTCCATCTCGTTGACGGCGAACGGTGCCCGGAGGCTGAAGCGCAGTCGGTTGGCGAGGTCCAGCGCCTGGGACACGCTGACCACCTGCCCGAGGACGACCATGAATTCGTCGCCCCCGATGCGGGTCACGAGGTCAGACGGTCGGACGTGCGCGTTCAGTCGCCGGGCCACGGCGATGAGCAGCTCGTCACCGTGGGTATGGCCCAGGGTGTCGTTCACGAGTTTGAAGCGGTCGAGGTCGAGGAACAACAGCGCGACGTGGGTGTCGTCGACCGACGCGTTGCGCAACACGGTGGTCAGGTGCTGATGCATCATCCGACGGTTGGGCAATCCGGTGAGGCTGTCGTGCATGGCCTGGTACGCCAGGTTGGCTTCGGACCGTTCCGCGATGTGGAGGGCCTGGACGATCCGCAGAACCGCCGCCACCGTCAGCATGATGATGATCACAAACAGCGCCACGCGGTCTTGCAGGGAGCTCGACGGGTGTTGCAACGTGATGATGGCCGGTACGAGCAGGGCGATGGCCACGAGCACGATACGACCGGGTGACGACGCCTGCGGCCGGTTTCCCGCCGGCTCGGTGAGGGCGCGCATCGACGGGTGCAGGGCCATCGTGCCCGTCGCCACGAAGGCGAGCGCGTAGGGAAGGTCGAGGAGACGTCCCGGCACGCTGATGAGATCGATGTCGGCGAACATGTAGAACGAGTCGCCGACGAACATGCACGTCATGGCGGCCAACAAGAACCAGTACGACGGGACGCGGTTCTGCTCGGCGCTGAAGGCGATGCGCACCGTCACCACCACGAGGAAGATCGACATCGCCGGGTAGCACGTCAGCACGAGCCGGAGCGCCAGCGGAGTGTGGGAGTGGAACAGCACGGGGTCGAGGGCATAGACCCACGCCACGGCCAGGATGGCCAGAGCGGCGATGATGGCATCGAGGATCACCCCGAAATGTCGTTGCCGGCCACGGTCGCGTGCGCGCGAAAACCCCAGCAAGCCCGCGGCACCCAGTCCATAGCCCGGGAGCGACAACAGGTCCGGGACGAGCGAGCGACTGGCGGTGATGTTGCCCAGGGTGTGGTAGTCGAAGCGCAGGGCGCCGCCGGCGAGGAAGAAGGCCAGCGCCGCCGAGATGGCCCACCACGGCCACCGCAGCGCGGGGCGATGGTGACGGACCGCCAGCACCAGCGCCACCAGGGTGGTGATGCCGACCACGAACACGGCACTGGGCTCCAGAGCACCGAGCAGCCCCGAAACCGCCAAGGCGACCAGCGCCAACTCCCCAGCCAGGAACCAGGCCCACGCCGGCCATGAGCGAGCGCCGATCGCGCCGGGCCGGTCCTTCATTGCGTCCCCTCCGGAAGCTGCCTCGCTGGGCTTCACTCTGAGTGCCCGCATATGTGGCATTAGTGAGAATACTGACCACATCCAGACAACAATACAAGAGGTCTCGGCTATTTCACCGCTTGTAGCGATGCTATGACCGTGGATAGTGGTTATTTGCTCCGAGGACCCCGGCACAACCGCAGTGGTTGGGAACAGGATGGTGGAGCCGGTTCGGCGCGGGCGAAGAATGTCCTGGTGAGAGGGCACGACCGTCGAGGAAAGACCGGCGCCTCACCGCCACGCGTAGCCGAGCACGTCACGAGCGCGTCGAGCGAGCCCGATGCTCGGCCGGCGCAGCAAGACGTAGAGCCCGGGCCCGATCCTCGGGGGTCGCGGTAGGCGCCGGTAGTACGCACGCAGCCATGCGTCGAGCGTGTGGCCGAGCGCTTCGTCGGCGGCGTCGGGATGCACGCCGAGCCGGTCGACGATGCGCGGATCGAGGGTGGCGAGGGCGAGCACCCTCTCCACGCGGACGAGCGGTGCCGGGACGATCCGGTGGTTGAACCACAGGACTTGGCGCGCCATGGACCGGCAGTCCTCGGTGGCGCCGAATTCGCCGCCCGAGATCGCGTCCTCGAGGTAGCACGAGAACGCCTCGCGGTCGACGGGGAGCAGATGGTCGGGGATGCCGAGGAAGCGCGCGAACAGCCGCATCTCGGCGTAGAAGGCGGCTGCCTCTGCTGCGTCGAAGGGGCGGACCCAGCGTGTGAACGCCGTCTCGGTGGTGTCGACCAAGGTGGCCCACACCCACGCCAGGAGGGCGGCGTCATGGGCGCTGTACTCGCCGTCTCCACCGTCCTCTTCGGCTTCGGGGCGCAGGGCCGCCGCGCCGTGGAGGTTTCCGGAGATGTGATCGTGGACCCCGTAGATCTGGCGGGCCGCCTCCCGGGCTGTGTGCTCGTCACCGAAGACGAGCCGCAGGGCGGCGTCGACGGTGACCCAGGCTCGGCTCAACGGGCGTCGCTGGAAATGACTGTGATGGGCGACGGCGGCGGCGACCTTGGGATTCGCCACGTCCATGACCAGGACACGCTGGACGAGCAACGCCGTGACCGGCTCGGCCACCGCTGCCCGGACCAGGCTGTTGCGCCCAAACGGGAGCGGGAAGTCGGGGTCGAGCGCACCCAGCACGGGGAGTGGGGCGGTCATGGGGCGATGGTACGCGACCGCACCAGACAGTCATCGAGGCGAACGGGCACCGCGCCGAAGTCCCCGGACGCGAGAACCCCCACCAAGGTGGTGGGGGTTCTCGACATTGGGGATGCTGGAGTGTGGGGTTGGAACTGAAGGTGTCCGTGAAGAATGATCGGCGTCGGCGGGCAGAACTTGAGCGCTTTTTCGGCCAACGGTCGAACAACAGTGACGGGGTCGTGGGCGCCCAGGTCAAGGCTTGTATCGGAGAGGAGAATCCATGGAGCTCGGCGAGCTGAAGGTCACCCGCTACGAGACCACCGACGCCGTCGCCACCATCACCCTGGACCGCCCCGAGCGGCTCAACGCCTGGACCGGCCGGATGAACACCGAGTACCGGGCCCTCCTGGCCCGGGCGGCCGCCGATCGCCACGTCCGGGTCATCGTCGTGACCGGAGCGGGACGGGGCTTCTGCGCCGGAGCCGACACCCGAGCCCTCGAGGGCCACGTCGAACGGGGCGGGTACGACCCGGGGACCGGGCCGGGTCTCGACCGACCCGGCTACGGGGTGCGACCCGAGTTCGACGCCGAGTTCGCGTATCAGTTCGGCATCCCCAAACCCATCATCGCGGCGGTGAACGGGCCCGCCGCCGGCGTGGGGTTCGCGTTGGCGTGCTACTGCGACCTTCGCTTCGCCGCGGCCGGCGCCAAGCTGACGACCGCGCACGGCCGCCTCGGCCTTCCCGCCGAGTTCGGCCTGTCGTGGTTGCTGCCCCGGCTCGTGGGTCTCACCCGCGCCGCCGATCTGCTGCTGTCGAGCCGGGTGGTGCTCGCCGAAGAGGCCGCCGACATCGGCCTCGTCAACAAGGTGACGGCCGCCGACGAGCTCGCCCCCACGGTGGACGAGTACGCCCGCACCTTGGCGACGGAGATCTCTCCCGCGTCGCTGGCCGCCACCAAGCTCCAGCTCTACACCGACCTCCACCGCGACGCCGCCACCTCGGCACGCGATGCGGACGAACGGCTCCGGACCATGATGAGGGGCTCCGACTTCGCCGAAGGCGTGGCCGCACTCACCGCTCGGCGGCCCCCTCGGTTCGATGACCCCGTAGGGTGAGCACCGTGTCAGCGAGCACCGTGTCAGGACGGGAGCGACCGGGTACGGCTCTGGCGGCGCGACTCACCGACCCCGAGCTCTACCGCAGCGACCCGAACCCGCTGTACGCACGCTTGCGAGCCGAGGCGCCCGTGGCTTGGAACGAGGAGCGGGGCTTCTGGGCGGTCGCCACCCATCCCGAGGTCTCCGCCATCGAGAGCGACCACGCCACGTTCTGTGCGGGGCGCGGCATCCTCGTCGAGGAGATCGGGACCAGCTACGCCACGCCGCCGACGATGATGCACGCCGATCCGCCCGTGCACACCCGGTACCGGCGGCTGGTGCAGCCCGCCTTCAAGCCTCCGGTCGTGCGCGCCCTCGAACCCATGGTCCGGGCCCGCACCGCCGCCCTGGTGCGACGTATCGAGAGCGGTGCGCCCACCGATGTCGTCTCGGTGCTGAGTGTGCCCCTACCTCTCCAGGTCATCAGCGAGATCCTGGGCGTGCCCGACGACGAATGGGAGCGTTGCTACGAATGGTCCGAGGCCGTGATCCCCGGCGCCACCGACTGGCCCGAGGAGCGGCGCAACCAGTTGATGACCGAGATGATCGAGTACCTCGTAGGCGCGGCCAAGGACCGGCGGGCCCGTCCCCGCGACGACGTGCTCACCCAGCTCGCGCAGGTGGACCTCGACGGCGAGCGGCTGAGCGACGACGAGCTCGGCATGTTCCTCGTCCAACTGCTGGTGGCCGGGAACGAGACCACCCGCAACCTCATCAGCTCGGGCCTGCTCGCCTTCGCCGACCATCCCGGGCAGTGGGAGCGGTTGCGCGCCGATCGTGCCCTGGTCCCGAAGGCGGTGGAGGAGATGCTCCGGTGGTCCTCGCCGGTGGCGTCGTTCATGCGGACCGCCACCCGCGCCACGAGCGTGGGGGGCGTGGCCGTCGCCGAAGGCGAGCCCGTGCTCATGCTGTTCGCCTCGGCCAACCGTGACGAAGGGGTCTTCGGCCCGAGCGCGTCGACCTTCGACGTCGGTCGCGACCCGAACCCCCATCTGGCCTTCGGCCAGGGGAACCACTTCTGTCTGGGCGCGGCCCTGGCCCGCATCGAGGGCCGGGCCGTTCTCGACGAGCTGCTCGAGCGCTTCGCCGGGATCGGCCGGGTCGGGGCCGTCGAGCGCAGCCCGTCGTCGGTCATCACCGGCATCAGGCGGGCCGAGCTGCGTTTCACCGCACCCGAGGGGGATGCCAACCCCACCCGGTGACACCAGCCCTCACCCTTGGGATCGGCAGCCGCGCTCTGTACGGTGCGAACAGCAAGTCGAAACGGGGAGGCGCCATGCGCATCGAGTCCTCAGTCACGTCCATCTCCTGGATCCCCTCCGAGGCCGTCGGGGGCTTGACCAAGATGCCGTTCGAGACGGGCGTCGCCCACTACGACGTTCCCCCGCCCGATGTCATCGAGGACATCGAGGATCTGCAGCGTGAGGGCCGGTTCCGTTTCGCCAACCGGCTCACGGCGTGGATCGAGGTCGACGGTGGGCGCATCACGGGCCACGGCCAGGACGGTGGCGGGCTGCTGTGCTCCACGTTGCTGTCGGTGGGAAAGAAGCAGGTCGCCTTCGAGGCCGTCGCCCTCCCCGACCTCCACCCCGAGCCCGAGGTCGGCGCCACCGAGGTGACCTTCTTCCAGACCGCGGGCGGCCGTACCGGGGTGCCCGCGCCACGCCGGGTGCGGCGGGCGCCGTACGTGCAGTTCTCGGCCCCGCTGGCCTGGACCACCCTCGCCTTCACCCTGCGCGCCGACGGGTCGTCGTCGTTCGCCATGACCGGGGGCAGCAGCTTCCCCCGGCACTGGGTCTACGGCGGCGACAACAAGCTCGCGCTCAAGTCGGGGATGATCGACTTCTCGCAGTGGTACCGCCGCGCCTTCGGCAAGCACAGTCCCTGGGGCGACCGGGACTCCCAGGCGCTCACCACCGAGGTGGAGACCGCCCTCGAGCGCCAGCTGTCGCTCACCCTCATGCAGGGCGGCGCCAAGCCCAAGATCCGCACGGTCAAGCCGGGTGCGGTCATCACCGAGCAAGGTGCGGCCGAGGACGACATCTATCTCGTGCTCGACGGCGTGGTGCGCATCGAGGTCGACGGCGAACGGCTGGCCGAGTACGGGCCGGGGTCCATGCACGGCGAGCGCGCCGTCCTCGAAGGCGGACGCCGCACGTCGACGATCCGCGCCGTCACGGCGTGCAAGCTGGCCGTGGCCGGAGCCGAAAACGTCGACCGCGACGCACTGGCGGAGCTGAGCAGCGGCCACCGGCGCGAGGAGCAAGGCTGACCATCGAGTTGCCCTCACCCCGCCGGCGCGCCTAGGCAGGCCGGCGGTGGACGACGTCGACGCAGTGGTCATCGGGTCGGGGCCCAACGGCCTCGTGGCCGCAACGTTGCTGGCCCGCGCCGGGTGGAGCGTGACCGTGCTCGAGCGTTCGGCGGTGGCGGGCGGCGCCGTGCACAGCGCCGAGCTCACCGTGCCCGGGTACGTGCACGACACCTACTCCGCTTTCTACGGGCTGCTGCACTGTTCGCCCGTGCTTGGCCGAGCTCGGACTCGACACCGGCGTGGCGTGGGCCCATTTCGACTCGCCCGTGGCCGCGGCGGTGTCACCGCACCAGGTGGCGGTGGTGCACCGCGACCCCGAGCGCACCGCGGCCGGACTGGCCCGGCGCGCCGCGCCGGACGGGCCGGCCTGGACCGAGTTGTACCGGTGGTGGCGCGACGTCGGGCACGTACTTCCTCGCCCAGATGCTCGGGCCCGTCGGCGCGCCGGGGCCCGGGCTCGCCTTTGCCCGCCGGGCCCGGCGCGAGGGCCTCTTCGACACGACCCAGATGCTGCTGGGCCCGCTCGAAGCGCTGTGTGCCGATCGCTTCGTCGGACCCGGCCGCCCGGGCCCTGCTGGCCGCCGGCGCGTCGCACGCCGATGTGCCCGTCGACCATCCCGGCAGCGCCCCGGCCGCCATCATCCTCGCCCTGGCGGCCCAGCACGCTCGGCATGCCCGTGCCCGTGGGGGGCGCCGGTCGGCTCGCCGCCGCGCTGGCCGGCGCCGCCACCGACGCCGGCGCGGTGATCCGGACCTCCGCCGAGGTCACGCGGGTGGTGGTGGAGCGCAACCGGGTCACCGGCGGTCGAGACCGCCGACGGCGCCCCCGTGCGGGCCCGGCGCGCCGTGCTCGCCGACACCGGCCCGCGCGCGCTGTTCCACGGTCTCGTGGGCTCGGACCAACTCCCGGCGAGATATCTCGACGGGCTCCGTCGGTTCCGTTACGGCACGGGCGTGTTCAAGGTGGACCTCGCCCTCGACGGCCCCGCCCCGTGGGCGGCGCCCGAGCTCGCGCGACGCGGCGTCGTGCACCTCACCGGCGACCTCGACGCCATGGCCATCGCCGTCCACGAGGCCCGGCGGGGCATCGTCCCGGCCCGTCCCATGCTCATCGTGGGCCAGCACACCGTGGCCGACCCGAGCCGGGCCCCGGCCGGGGGACACACCTTGTGGATCGAGACCCACGTCCCTCCCGTCCCGCGCCGAGACGGGATCGTGGGCGGCGTCGAAAGACGCCTTCCTCGACGTCGTCATGGCGCGCCTCGAGGACCACGCCCCGGGCCTCGGGGCCCGGGTGGTGGGCAGCGCGGTGCGCACCCCTCACGACCTCGAGAGCGAGAACCCCAATCTCGTGGGCGGCGACCTCGGGTCGGGGTCGTCGCGCGCTCGACCAGCAACTGGTGTTCCGGCCCGTTCCCGGGTGGTTCCGCTACCGCACGCCGGTGAAGGGCCTCTACCTGTGCTCGGCCTCGACGCACCCCGGCGGTGGCGTCCACGGCATGGCCGGGCACAACTGCGCCGGGCGGGTGCTGTCGGACCGGCGCCGGCGCCGGATCTGACCAGGCAACTGAGCGAGCAACACAGCCGGCGAGACACCGGCTGGCACCCCCTTGTGGCCGGGGGGGCGCACCCTTGACCCTCGCCTCCGAAACGGGCCAAATAGGGGCATGCCAGGGGGCACCATCAGCGTGTTTCTCGCCGACGACAACCTCATCGTGCGAGCGGGCGTGCAGGCCCTGCTCGCACTCGAGCCTGACGTGGAGATCGTGGGCACCGCCGCCGACTACGACGAGCTCGTGAACGGGGCCGGCAAGCTCGCCCCCCAGGTGGTCGTCACCGACATCCGGATGCCCCCCAGCTTCCAGAACGAGGGCATCGAGGCGGCGCACGAGATCCGCAAGCGCCACCCCGGGACCGGCATCGTCATCCTGTCGCAGTTCGACGACCCCGAGTACGCCATCTCGCTGCTCGACGAGGGCGCGGCGGGGTGTGCCTATCTCCTGAAGGACCACATCGCCGAGGGCGACCAGCTGGCCCGGGCGGTGCGGGCCGTCGCCACCGGCGGCTCGGTGCTCGACCCCACCATCGTCGAGTCGATGGTGCACCCCGTCACCGACGCCGGGGACCTGAGCGAAGCCGAGGAGGCGCTGCTGCACCTCGTGGCCGAAGGCCGGCCCATCAAGGCCATCGCCGTCGCCCAGGGCATAACCGCGGCCGCCGCCGGCGACGCCGTCGAGAAGCTCTTCCTGCGCATCGCCCAAGAGGCCAGTGCGGGCGGGCAGAACTCGCTTGCGGCGGCTTCGCATGCTGCACGAGGCCATCGTCAACCGCGAGGAGCAGGGCGAGACCCTGAGCCGGTTGCTCCCGGGGGGCGTCGCCGACCTTCTCGTCCGCCAGGGTCGGGGCATCGGCGAGACCGAGGCCGTGGTGGTGAGCGTGCTCATGTCCGACATCCGGGGGTACTCGAGCATCGCCGAGCGGGCCGATCCGAGCGCGCTGGCCGGACAGCTGAACGTGCACCGGGCCGAGATGAACCGGGCCATCATCGACGCCAGCGGCACCGTCATGCAGTTCGTCGGCGACGCCGTCATGGCCGTGTTCGGCGCGCCCGTGGCCGTTCCCGACCACGCCGGGCGCGCCGTGGAGGCGGCGCTCGAGATGCACGCCGCCCAGGCCCGGGTCAACAAGTTGTGGGTGGATACCGGCCTGGCGCCGTTCGAGCTCGGCATCGGCGTCACCACCGGGCCCGCCGCCGCCGCGCTGCTCGGTTCCGAGGAGCGCCTGGAGTACACACTGGTGGGCGACACCGTCAACCTCTCCCAGCGCCTCCAGCAGTGGGCCGATCCGGGAGAGACCGTTCTGAGCGAAGCCACCTATCAGGCGCTCTCGGACCCCCCGCCCGCCACGGCCATCCCTCCCGCCCTCGTCAAGGGCCGGGAGGCGCCGGTCTCGGCGTGGAAGATCGCGGCGGGCACGACGGCAAGACACCCAAGTCCAGTTCCGACACCTAGCTACAAACAGACCGACACAAAAGGAGCAGTTGATGCACGTCATGGAGGCACGAGGCGTTCGCAAGACCTACGAGGCCGACGGGGCGCCCGTGCGCGCGCTGCGGGGCATCGACGTCACCATGGACGACACCGAGTTCGTGGCCGTCATGGGCCCGTCGGGATGCGGGAAGTCGACCTTGCTGAACCTGGTGGCCGGGCTCGACACCCCCACCGAGGGCGAGATCGTCGTAGCCGGAGAGTCGCTCGCCGACAAGGACGAGAACGCGCTGGCCCGCATGCGCCGGGCGCATATCGGCATCGTCTTCCAGTTCTTCAACCTGCTCGAGGGGATGAGCGTGCTCGAGAACGTGACGCTCCCGGCCGTGATCGCCGGCGCTCGCCGGCGTCAGGCCGAGAGCCGAGCCCGTGACCTCCTCGACATGTTGGGGCTCGCCGACAAGCAGGCGGCCGCGCCGGGGGTGCTGTCCGGTGGGCAGCGCCAGCGCCTGGCCATCGCCCGCGCCCTGGCCAACAAGCCCACGCTGCTGCTGGCCGACGAGCCCACCGGCGCGCTCGACTCCGACGGCGGCCTCGAGGTGCTCGAGCTGTTCCGCCGGCTGCACACCGGAGGCCAGGCCATCCTCCTGGTCACCCACGACGACGACGTCGCCGCCGCGGCCACCCGCATCGTGCGCATGCGCGACGGCCGGATCGAGGACGACGGAATGGGCGGGCGCAGCCCGGCCGCGGCCGGCACGTCCTCGCCGACCTCCACGGCGTGAGCGTTCAGGTCGCTCCGGGGACGGAGACGGGAGCGGGCACCGGCCACCCGACCGGCGCGGGCCGCGTCGACGCCCGAGCCCGTGGTCCAGCACCGCCCCGCCACGTCGTTCACCGCCGCGGTGGTGGCGCTGTGTGCGCTGGGGGCCGCCGCCTACGCCCCCATCCTCGGGCGCCACGGCAACCTGGCCACCGAGGCGGTCCGGGCCGGCGTCATCGGCACCTTCGCGCTGGCGGGCGCGTTCGTCGGTCGTCCGTCGACCCTTCGAACGCCAGGGCCTGCTGGCCCTGTGCGGGACCGCACTCGGCGCCTTCGCCGCCCTGAGCGCGGCGGTGCTCCAGGCCCACGCGCACGGCGGCGGCGTGAGCGCCACGGCCGTGTCGATCGCGCGCTTCGTCGAGCCCCTCACCGTGGCCCTGTTGCCGGTGGCGGTCATGCACCTGTTGCTCGGGACTCCCCGACGGCAGCTGCCGGTTGAGCCGGGCCGCCATCATCGGTGGCTATGTCGTCGGCGCCGCCGTCGGTGTCGGCATCTGGAGCCGGCGTCCGGACCTGCCGTTGTGGCCCATCGCCATCGAAGCGGTGGTCTTCGGGGGCATCGGCCTGGTGGGATCGCAGCGGCGCTACATGCGCTCGAGCGGTGTCGAGCGCCAGCGCATGCAGTGGTTCGGGTGGGCCCTGGCCGTCGGGGCCGAGCTGCTGGTCGTCGCCCTCGCCCTGCGGGTGTTGTGGGGTTGGCCCACCCGCACGTGGCTCGTGGTCCTGGTCGCCAGCGTCCCCTTGGCAGTGGCGCTGGCCATGGGCAGCTCGCGCCGGCTGGCCGGGCGCATCGACCGCATCCTCGCCCACACCGTGTCGCTGGCCGGGCTGACCGGCATCGTCGTCATCGTCTACCTCGTGATCGTGGTCGGCCTCGGCCACACCCCGACCCACGACCAACGGTCGCTGCTGGCCTTGTCGATGGCCGCCGCCGCGATCGCCGCCCTGCTGTACGGGCCGGCGCGCCAGCGCCTCACCCAGTACGCCAACCGCATCGTCTACGGCGAGCGCGAGGCGCCCGACACCGTGTTGCGCACCTTCGGGAGCCGGCTGTCGCGCGCCATCCCCATGGACGAGTTGCTGCTGCAGGTGGCGGAGTCGCTGCGCAAGACCCTGGGGTTGGCCGCGGCCGAGGTGTGGACGGGATCGGGAGGCCATCTCGAGCGCACCGTGTCGGTGCCCGACGTGCCGGTGGAGCGCATGACGCTCAACGACGAGGAGCAGACCGTCGTGGCCAGGGCCGGCGTGACGGGCACGGCCTGGGTCGAGATCTGGCTGCCGAGCCTGCTCAAGGGTCGGGAGGACTCGTTGGTCCGGGTGGCGCCCACCACGCACTCGGGCCAGGTCCTCGGCCTCATCGTCGCCGTGCGTCCCCCCAACAGCGATCAATTCACCACCGACGACGACACCATGCTGACCGAGCTGGCCCGGCAGGTGGGGCTGGCCCTGCACAATGTCGAGCTCGACTCGGCCCTCCAGGAGTCCCTCGACGAGGTCCGGCGTCAGGCCGACGAGCTGCGCGCCTCGCGGGCGCGCATCGTGGCGGCCTCGGACGCGGCCCGACGCCAGATCGAGCGCAACCTCCACGACGGCGCCCAGCAGCACCTCGTGGCGTTGGCGGTGAACGTCCGCCTGGCCCGCCAGCTCGCCGACCGCGACCCGGAGGCCTCGGGCAAGATCCTCGACCAACTCGGCGTCGGCATCCAAGAGGCCGTCCAGGAGCTGCGCGCCCTGGCGCACGGCATCTACCCGCCCTTGCTCATCGACCGCGGCATCGCCGAGGCGTTGCGCTCGGCGGCGGGGCGCGCCGCGCTGCCCACCGAGGTCGACGCCGAGGGCCTCGAGCGTTACTCGCCGGAGCGTGAGTCGGCGGTGTACTTCTGCTGTCTCGAGGCGTTGCAGAACGCCGGCAAGCACGCCGGGGAGGGCGCCGCCGCCTTCGTCCGGGTGTGGCAGGACGACACCCACCTCAACTTCGAGGTGCGCGACACCGGGGCGGGGTTCGACTCCAAGGGCACGCTCGGCAGCGGTGCGGGCTTCGTGAACATGAGCGACCGCGTGGGTGCCATCGGCGGCACGGTGACCGTCACCAGCGCGCCCGGCGAGGGGACCACCATCGCGGGCCGCATCCCCCTCAGCGGCTGAACCGCTGCTCAGCGGCTGAAGCTCAGCTGTTGAAGCAGCCCTTCTGCTCCCCCGACCACATGTCGATGAGGACGTCGGGCCCGAATTGCTCCTTGTGGACGTATCCCAGCGCGCCGCACGTGCGGGCGTCGGCGGGAAGGTCCTCCTCGTCGTAGGTCGACAGGAGGATGACCTTGGTGTGGGGGTGCTCGGCGGTGATGCGCCGGGTGGCCTCGATCCCCGAGATGCCGTCCATGTTGATGTCCATGAGGACGAGATCGGGGTGCAGCGCGGCGACCTGTTCGACGGCCTCTTCGCCCGACTTGGCCTCGCC
Source organism: uncultured Acidimicrobiales bacterium (assembly GCA_963846125.1). Classification (GTDB taxonomy): domain Bacteria; phylum Actinomycetota; class Acidimicrobiia; order Acidimicrobiales; family UBA8190; genus Chersky-840. The sequence continues at coordinate 1,671,183 of CAWJUR010000002.1, read as the reverse complement.
CACCACCTCGAACCCGGGCGTGACCCCGACCACCGAGCGCGCCGCCATGCGGAACGGCATCTGGTCGTCCACGATCAGCACCGTGGTTGCCTGGTCAGCCACGTGCCCATCCTCGCAGCCCGCGGGAAGCGGGCACAGGCTGACAGCACGACCCGGGAGGTGGTGGCAGCACCCCCGGGGCAGCCCCGGCGGGCGGGGCGACATGGGCAAAGTGGTCACGCCTCTTGGACGGAAAGAAAGAGGAGCACCGCCTTCACCCGGCGATGGACGTCGGGCTCCTGCGAGAGGGCGAGCTTCGAGAAGATCGAGTTGATGTGCTTCTCCACGGCGCGCTCCGACAGCACGAGCGACGCTGCCACGGCGGCGTTGTTCTTGCCCTGGGCCATCTCCGACAGGATCTCGCCCTCGCGGGAGGTGAGGCGGTGCAGCGGCGAGTCCGCCGGCTTGGCCCTCGCCGCCACCAGGGCGTCGACCACTTCGGGGTCGATCACCGATCCCCCGCCGGCGACCTCGCGGATGGCGCCAGCCAACTGGCCGATGTCGGAGACCCGCTCCTTCAGGAGATAGGCACGGCCCTTGGACCCGCCTTCGAGGAAGGCCAGCGCGTAGGCGGGCTCGGAGTACTGGCTCAGGACCACCACACCCATGTCGGGGTGGCTCTGGCGCAGCACCTCGGCGGCCCGGATGCCCTCGTCGGTCCCCGTGGGCGGCATGCGGATGTCGGTCACGACCACGTCGGGGCGCTCCGACTCGACCGTGGCGATGAGGGCGTCGTAGTCCTCGCACACCCCCACCACCTCGAGGTCGGGCTCGGTCTCCACCAGGGTCCGGACGCCCTCGCGGACCAGGTAGTTGTCCTCCGCCAGCACGATCCGCACCGCCATGGCCCCGCACTGTAGGCCAGTGGGCTGGCCCGACACCGCCGCGGGGTCAGGGTGCGGGCACCGTCCGGAGGTCGATGACCATGCCCTCGACGGCTGCGGCGACGGGGACCGGGGCCTGCTCGTGGGAGGCCACGATGGCGTCGATGTCGTCGTCGGTGCGGGGTGGGTCGTGGTGGTAGAGGAGCACGCGTCGGGCCCCGGCGCGCTCGGCCAGGTGCACGACGTAGCCGGGCGAGGAGTGCCCGAAGCTGGCGCGGGTGGGCAGTTCCTCGTCGAGGTACTGGGCGTCGTGGATGAGCAGGTCACAGTCACCGGCGAGCGCCAGCGCCGCCTCGTGGTACTCCCCCAGCCCGTCGGGCCCGGGCCCGAGTGCGGTCGGGCAGTGGTCGGAGAAGTAGGCGATCGAGGCGCTGTCGTCCGAGACCCGGAAGCCGAAGGTGCGCCCCCCCTTGTGCGGGATCTCGCGGGCCAGCACCGTGAAGCCCTCCATCTGGCACGGGACGTCGGGCTCGAGCCCGAGGAAGCGCCAGGTGCCGCGCAGCTCCGCCGGCGTGATCGGGAAGTGCGGGGGCGACATGACGCGGCGCAGCACTTCTTCGGCGTCGCCCTGGGCCGGCATGTACAGGTCGGTCCGGCCGTCGGGCCGGTCCGCTCCGGCGAAGAAGGGCAGTCCCTGGGTGTGGTCCCAGTGGAGGTGCCCGAGGACGATCGAACCGGCGAAGGGACGGTCGCCGAGCAGCCCGGTCACGCGGCGGATTCCGGTGCCGGCATCGAGAACGAGGCTCGGCTGCTCCCCGTCGTGGCTCAGGGCCACACACGAGGTATGGCCGCCGTAGCGGACGTGGGCGGGCCCGGGGGCTGCGGTGGATCCCCGGGCCCCGCAGATGGTCACCCGCATGCCGGCCTCCCCGAGGGGCAGGCGTGCCGGGCGCGCCGCGCACCCATGGCGCGCCGAGCGCGCCGCGCACCCATGGCGCGCCGAGCGCGCGTCGACCTCGCCCGGCACGTCATGAGGTGATTTGGCCACGTGGGGCCGCCGTGGTCAAGGGTGGCCCCTGGTGTGTGGTCGGGGATGCTGGCGTCATCTTCTCAATCGTTGGCGCTGACTTCGGCCAGGAGGTCGGCGAACTTCTTCTTGGCGGACTCGCGCCGGGTGGGCACGTGCTCGGAGGGGACCTCGGCCGGGGCGTAGCGCTTCAGGACCTGGCGGGCCACGGTGACCTTGTGGACCTCGTCGGGCCCGTCGTAGATGCGGGCCGCGCGCGCCGGCGCGGTACATGTGCTCGAGGGGCAGGTCGGTGGAGAAGCCCAGTGACCCGTGCGCCTGGATGGCGCGGTCGATCACGTTGTAGAGGACGCCGGCGCCGTAGTACTTGATCATGGCGATCTCGACGCGCGCCGCAGGGGCGCCCTCGCGGTCCATCTTCCATGCCGCCTGCAGAGTCATGAGCCGCGCTGCGGTCATCTCCGCCATCGAGTCGGCCACCCAGCTCTGGACCATCTGCTTGTCGGCGAGCAGCGAGCCGTGGACATGGCGCGACACGGCCCGCTCGCACAGCATGTCGAAGGCGCGCTGGGACTGGCCCAGCCAGCGCATGCAGTGATGGATGCGGCCCGGGCCCAGCCGCATCTGGGCCAGCCGGAAGCCGTCGCCCTCGTTGCCCACGAGGTTCTCGACGGGAACGCGCACGTCGCGGTAGATGATCTCGGAGTGGCCCCCGAACTTCCCGAAGTGGGGGAAGGGGTGCTCCATGGTGGGCACGTCGCGCACGATGTCGACGCCGGGGGTGTCGGTGGGGACGAGCGACCATCGAGCACCCCGCATAGGGGTGGACGTCGGGATTGGTGACGCACATCACGATGAGGAAGTCGGCGACCGAGCCGTTGGAGGTGAACCACTTGTGCCCGTTGATCACCCACTGCTCGCCGTCGCGCACCGCCGTGGTGGAGATGAGGGTGGGGTCCGCACCGGCGCCGGGCTCGGTCATGGAGAAGGCGCTGCGGAGCTTTCCCTCCAACAGCGGCTCGAGCCATTGCGTGCGCTGCTCCACGCGTCCGTTGGCCTCGATCCCCACCGCCAGGAGCTCGGCGTTGCCCGAGTCGGGCGCGTTGTTGCCGAAGACCACCGGCCCCAGGGCGCAGCGCCCCAGGATCTCGTGGAGCAGGCCGAGGCGGACCTGGCCGAAGCCCATGCCACCGAGCTCGGGGGGCAGGTGCGCGGCCCACAGGCCTTCCCGCTTCACGTCGTCTTGGAGGGGGCGGATGGCCTTGAGGAGGTCGTCGTAGTCGAGCTCGAGGGTCTCGAGCGGCAAGATCTCCTCGTCGACGAAGGCGCGCGCCCAGGCCAGCTTGGCCTCGTACTCGGGTTCGGTCTCGAAGTCCCACGCCACCGCAGTCGCCTCCTGAGTTCGGGCCCCGTTGTCGGGCCCTGTTTGTCGAGTCCCCTGTTTGTCGAGTCCCTGTTTGTCGAGTCACAGTGGCCGGCCGCTACCGTGTGCCGGTGCCAGCCGACGCCACTGCTGCCCCCACGCGTAGCACCGTCTCTCTCCGGGCGCCCGTCGAGCCCTGTCCGGTGCAGCTCCCGCCCCCGCTGAGCGCGGCCGAGGCGAGGGCGCACATCGCCGCGGCCGGGGTGGCCCTGCTCGACGAGCACCGTCTTCTCGAGGCCGAGGAGTTGGGGGGCCTCGCCATGGTGCCCGACGAGTCGGTGATGGGGTTGGCGTCATTGGCGCATGCGGTCCGCCTCGCCTGGTGCGGGCCCACCGTCGAGGTGGAGGGGATCCTCTCCGCCAAGACCGGAGGATGTCCCGAGGACTGCCACTTCTGCGCGCAGTCGTCGCGCTTCGACACGCCCGTGAAGGCCACGCCGTTCCTCGACACCGACGAGGTCCTGCGCGCCGCGGCCGAGACCGCGGCCCTGGGGGCGTCGGAGTTCTGCATCGTCCTGGCCGTGCGCGGCCCCGACGAGCGGATCATGGCGCGCCTGCTCGAGCTCGTGCCGCTGGTCCGGGAGCGGACCGGGCTCAACGTGGCCGTGTCGGCGGGCATCCTCACCGACGACCAGGCCCGGCGCCTGGCCGCGGGGGGCGTGCACCGCTACAACCACAACGTCGAGACGGCCCGGTCGTACTTCCCCACCGTCGTCACCACCCACGGGTGGGACGAGCGCGCCGAGACGTGTCGACTGGTGCGCGACCACGGCATGGAGCTGTGCTGCGGGGCCTTGGTGGGCATGGGCGAGAGCGACGCCCAGCGCATCGAGCTGCTTCTGCAGCTGCGCGAGCTGGATCCGACCGAGGTGCCGGTCAACTTCTTGAACCCGCGTCCCGGCACCCCCCTCGGGGATCGTCCCGTGGTGGGAGCGTGGGACGCCATCCGCTGGATCGCCCTGTTCCGCCTCGCGCTTCCCAACGTCATCCTGCGCTACGCGGGCGGCCGCGAGGTGACGTTGCGCGACCTCCAGGCCATGGGGATGACGGCGGGGATCAACGCGCTCATCGTCGGCAACTACCTCACGACGTTGGGGCGCTCCCCCGAAGAGGACCTCCGCATGCTCGAGGACCTGCGCATGCCCCTCGGAGCGCTCACCGCCGCGCTCTAGTCGATCGGCAGTCGATCGGCCCTATCCTCGGGGCCGCGGCGGAGACGGGCTCCGTCGCATCAGCAGGAGGCGGCACATGGCTCGGGCCCTCATCACGGGATGCTCCACCGGATTCGGGCGGGCGACCGCCGTGGAGCTCAAGAAACGCGGCTACGAGGTGGTGGCCACGGCGCGTCGCCCCGAGACGATCGCCGACATCGACGCCGATGCCCATCTCGCCCTCGACGTCACCGACGACGCCTCGGTGCAAAAGGCGGTGGCCGCGGCGGGGACCATCGACGTGCTCGTCAACAACGCCGGGGTCGGGACGGGCGGGCCCATCGAGCTCGTGCCCATGGCCGAGGTGCGCCGGGTCTTCGAGACCAACGCCTTCGGGCCGTTCCGGATGATGCAGGCCGTGCTTCCCCAGATGCGGGCGCGCGGCGCCGGCACCATCGTGAACGTGTCCTCGGTGTCGGGGCGGGTCTCGGCACCACTGTCGGGCATCTACGCGGCGTCGAAGTTCGCCCTCGAAGCCATGTCCGAGGCCCTGCACATCGAGGGCGGGCACTTCGGGATCCGGACCATCGTCATCGAGCCCGGTTTCTTCAAGACCAACATCTCGGAGTCCCATCACGACTTCGGTGTCGACGCCCCTCCCTACGACGAGCTCGCCGAGATCATGGGGAGGCTCACCAACGAGTTGGGCCGGGCCGAGGCGCCGGGACCCGAAGTGGTGGCCAGCGCCATCGCCGACGCCCTCGAGTCCCCGGGCTCGGCGTGGCGGGTCCCGGTGGGCACCGACGCCGAGATGATCATCGGGGCCCGGGCCAGCCTCGACGACGCCGCCTTCGAGAAGGCCATGCGCGACGTGCTCAACGCCGACTGGTGACCACTACGACGCCCTGCCAGGCGTCGAGGTCCACGTTCTCCCCCACCACCGGGCCCTCGGCGGCGCGGTGGGTGGACAGGGCGACGATCTTGGTGGGGGTCCCTCCCACGGTGATGTGCCGGGGGGTCGCCGAGAAGTTGAGCGCCACCAGGACGCCGCCGCGTCGGTACACCCACAGGTCGTCGTGGGCCGGCGCCGCCTGGTAGTCGCCACCGAACAGCTCCGGGGTGCGCCGGCGCAGCGCGATGGCGTCGCGCGCGAAGTGCAGCACCGAATCGGGCTCGGCGCGTTGGCCCGCCACGTGCACGGGCGCGTCGGCCATCGGGATCCACGGGGTCACCCCCGCCTCGGTGAAGCCGGCGTTGGGCCCGTCGTCCCAGTGCATGGGCGAGCGTTCGGGGTCGCGTCCCGGGTAATACGGCCAGAAGCGCACGCCCACGGGGTCGAGCAGCTCCGCTTCCTCGAAGACGCGGTCGGTGAGCCCGATCTCGTCGCCCTGGTAGAGCACGGGCGTTCCCCGCAGGGTCAACAACATGAGCAGCGCCAGGCGCACCTTGGCGGGGTCGCCCTCGCACCACCGGGTGGCCAGACGAGACACATCGTGGTTCGAGCCCGTCCACACCGGCCACGCCGAGGACGGCAGGAGCGCCTCGGTGCGAGCCACGATGTCGGACAGCGCGGCCGCCTCGAAGGGGGCCTCGATGAAGGGGAAGTTGAATCCCATGTGCAGCTCGTCGTCACCTGATCCGTAGTAGGTGGCGAGGTTCTCGAGGGTGTCGACGTTGGTCTCACCCAACAGCACCCGCGGCGGCGAGTAGCCGGCCGCGACCTTACGCCACCGGCGCAGGATGTCGTGGGCCTCGGGCCGGTTGCCGTTGTACACGGGACGCTGGCCGAACATCTGCATGATGAAGGGGTCGTCCTCGGTGGCGGGCGGGTTGTCCCGCAGTGCGGCGTCCTTGATCATCATGTTGCACACGTCGATCCGGAAGCCGGCCACGCCCCGGTCCCACCAGAAGCGCACGATGTCGTCGAAGGCGACGCGGACCCCGTCGTTCCACCAGTTGAGGTCGGGCTGCTCGGGCAGGAAGTTGTGGAGGTAGTACTGCCCCGACGCCTCGTCGAGGCTCCACGCCGGGCCACCGAAACTGCCCACCCAGTTGTTGGGGGGCGACCCGTCGGGCTTGGGGTCGGCCCACACGTACCAGTCGCGTCGTGGCGCGTCGGCCGAGGCCCGCGCCTCGACGAACCACTGGTGGTGGTCGCTGGTGTGGTTGGGGACCAGGTCGAGGAGCACGCGGATGCCGAGCTCGCCCGCCGCCGCGACCAGTTCGTCGAGATCGTCCAGGGTCCCGTACTCGGGGAGCACGGCGCAGTAGTCGGCGACGTCATAGCCCCAGTCGGCGTTGGGCGAGGGCATGACCGGGCTGAGCCAGACGCCGTCGACGCCCAGCCAGGCCAGGTGGTCGAGACGGCCGAGCACGCCCCGGAGATCGCCCACGCCGTCGTCGTTGCTGTCCGCGAACGAGCGCACGTAGACCTGGTAGAGCACGGCGTGCCGCCACCAGTCGGTGTCGTCGGGGGGCAGTGCACCGGGACGGGTTGCGGGCAACGTGATCCTCCGGTTCCGGTTGGCGCCGGTCTCGAGTCGCCCGGCGTCGTGGTTTTGAGTCGTCCGGTGTCAGCCCGTCACCGGGGTGGCGGCCTGGCCGGGCTGCTCGGCCGCCCGCCAGCAGTACCAGGCGACAGCGGAACGATAGGGCCGGAAGGCGTCGCCGAGGGGCTCGAGCTCCTTGGCGCTCGGCATGGGGATGGCCCACGCCACGCCGAAGCCCTTGCGCACCCCGAGATCACCCACGGGCCAGACGTCGAGGCGCCGCAGCTGGAACATGAGGAACATCTCCGCCGTCCAGCGCCCGATGCCGCGCACCGTCGTCAGACGCGCGATCACCTCCTCGTCGCCCTCGCGGGCCAGGCCGCGTGGGTCGAGCACCACCGTGCCGTCGAGGACCTTGGCGGCCAGGTCACCCACCGACGCCGCCTTGTTGCCCGACATGCCGGCGGCCCGCAGCTCCTCGGGGGCCAGGGCGAGCATGGCCTCGGGGGTGACGTCCCCGCCCAGAGCCGCCACCAGGCGGCGGTGGATGGTCGAGGCGGCCGCCCCCGCCAGCTGCTGGTACACGATCGATCGCACCAGGGCCGCGAAAAGGGTGTCGGTGGGCTTCGACAAACGGGGCAGGCCGTAGGCGTCGACCAGCCGGGCCACGACGCGGTCGCGCTCGGCCAGCAGGCGCGCCGCCGCCGACAGGGTGCGGGGGCGGCGGTCCTCGGTGTGGGGTCGTTCAGGCATCGTCGGCGCTCGTAGCGAGTTGGCGACGGACGTCGAGAAGATGGTGGCGCACCTCGTGCACGGTGTGGACCGCCACCCAGCGCAGCGACCGCTCGCGAGTCGACGGATAGCCGTAGACGACGCGGCGTTCCCAGTCCGCGTCGTCGAGTCGCGACAGCACGTTGGTGAACATGGTGGCGGCGTCGGTCAGCTGCCGGGCGACGGCGTCAGGGTCCTGTCCGCGGTAGCCGTCGTGCTCGACCCGCTCGTCGCGTCCCATGGGCTCGAAAGCCGGTGTGTCGGTGCGCCGCGCCGCCAGCACCCGCTCGCGCTGCACGAGCAGGACGTCTCGGACGTGACAGCCGTACTCGAGCGGCGACCACATGTCGGGTTCGCTTCGCCGCCGCAGATCGGGGTCGGTTCCTCCCAGGAGCTCCGCCAAGTGCGAGACACCGACGACGATGGCCGGGCCGGCCGACTCGGCATCGGCGAGGTCGTACTCGAACCCGCACTGGGCACACCGGTCCACGTCGCCCACTTACCGGAGCGACTGGGCCTCGAACTCGACCACGGCGTCGTCGAGGGGCAGGATCACCTCGGGGCGGAGGTACTGATGCGACTCCGCCTCGAGGCGGACCGCCGTCCCCCACGCCGTGAAGCCGATGGCATGGTTGGCGAACCACATGGGGCCCTCCGAGACGCGCACGGCCACGATGCCCTGGGCACCCATGTCGAGAGCGGAGCGCTGCATGTGCTCCATGCCCGCCTCGCGCGCCGCGTACATGGCCTCGGTGAAGTTGGTCAGCTCGACGTTCTGCGAGGACTGGCGCATGGTCGTCCCCATCGAACGCCGGGGCGCGTAGACGAAGCTCGCCCCGAAGGCGAGCCCGATGGGCGCCCAGCCCGCGTTGTGCAGGAGCGTGAAGTCGCGCGCCGAGAGGTCCGACACGAAGGCCCAGTTGCGGTCCTTGCCCCGCACGGGCCGCACCGCCGTCCCGGTGAGCTCGACGTCGACGTGGTGGCGCTGCACGTCGACCTGGACGCGCACCCCCACCACCCCGTGGCCGCGGACATTCGAGCACTGCTCCCCGAGCGTCTTGGCCGCGGCGCGCACGGCCTGATTGTGGGCGTCGGAGGCGGGGGCGATCTCACCCGATCCCCACGTCCACACCATGGGCGGGATCGACACGACCGATGCGCCGAAGACGACGTCGACGGCCTCCCACCCGATGCTGTGCAGGAGCAGGCCCTCGTCGACCGAGAGATCCGACGTCACCGCCCGGGCCGGGGGGTCGTGGGCGGGTGAGCCCAGCGAGTCCGCGGCGCGCCGCATCTCGGCGCGCAGGTCGAGGGGCTCGCTCACGACAACCGCACCGTCGGACGGGGGGCGGGCATGGGGTCGAAGTCCTTGAACCGCCGCACCCGGGTGCCGCGCAGGGCACACTCGATGACCTCGTCCCCCTGGGCCAGGCTCTGGGTGTTGGCCACGATCAGCGCCCCTTGCAGGGTGTCGTGGCCGAGCTGGCCCCGGACGTGCTCGCGCGCCAGGGAGCGGGCCGCCATGTGCGCCCGGGACAGCTGCTCGACCTCCGACACCGGCAGGTAGCCACCCCCGAACCTGGAAAGCGTGCCCTCCATCAGCATCTCGGTGACGCAGTACGCCCACACCCGCACCGAGGCCAAGGCGGCCACCACCGACACCGGCATGTAGCCCGCCTCGACGAGCTTGGCCAAACGCTGGCCGGCCAGATACGTCGTCCACGGGGAGCCGCCGGGCGGGGCGCCACCACCCTCGACCACCACGGCCGTGCCCAGGATGTGGAATTCGGTGACGTTCATGTCCGCCAGGTGGCGCGTGGTGTCGACCACGCCGATGACGCCGTGGGCGCCGACCTCGCCGGCCTCTTCGACCATGCGCGAGTACGCGGAGCCGAAGCCCTGTGCCCACGCCGCTTCGACCCAGGGCTGCTGGTAGTTCTGGCCCCAGATGCGATGCTCGTTGGAGTACATGTACCCCCCGTGCGGACAGCGGTAGCTCTCGGAGTACACACCCCGGGGGGCGTCCCCACCGAAGCTGAACGGGGTCATGCCGCGCGTGTACGGCGAGCCGGCTCCGTACCATCCCCACTGCATGACGCAGAATCCCTGGACCAGTCCGACCGGTCGCAGGCCCATCTGCAGACACGCCGCGAAGTCGGGGACGGTCAGGCCCGAGGAGAACGACCCGCCTGCCAGGCGCCGTCCCGCGGCCTCGGGGAGATCGCCGTCCGGCCCGCTCGCGCCCGTGTCGCGAGCGTCGCCGCCGGTGTCGTCGGGGGGCCCCGATGCGGCCATCAGTTGTCGAGGGAGATCACGGTGATGGGCTTCGGCAGCGTCACGTCACCCGCCGGACTTCGTCACGGCGGTGCCCAGCGACAGGAACTCGATGGTGTGCGAGCCCCACTGGTGCGATTTCTCCTCGAGCCGGACACCGACGATCCCGGTGGCCCCGAGCGTGTTGGCTTCGTCCTGCATCCGCGTCATGGCCAGCTCGCGCGCCTCGTAGAGCGCCTGGGTGAAATTGGGGAGCTCGACGTTCTGGCCCACCGTCCCGAGCGTCTGGCCGATGCCGCGATGGGCGATGTGAAAGACACACGTCCCCATCACGAGCCCCTGGGGGACGTACCCGGTCTGCATGATGGTCCAGAAGTCCTGACCCGACAGGTCCGAGGTGAAGGGCTTGCCCAGTTTGTTGCGGTGCGACGTGCCGTCTTCGGCCTTCACCGCCGTCCCCACGGCGATGAACTCGGCCGCGTCACGACCCCACTCGTAGTAGTTGACGTCGAGGCGCACACCCACCACGCCGTCGGCGCCCAACTGGTCGGCCTCCTCCTCCATGCGGGTCATGGCCAGCTCGCGGGCGTTGTACATGGCCTCGGTCAGCTTGGTGAGCTCCTGGCTCTTGCTCCAACGACGGGCCTGGATCCCGGTGTGGTAGATCGACGAGCCCATGACGAAGCCCAGTGGGTGGAAGCCCGCCTCTTTGATGAGGAGGAATTCGTTGACGGAGAGATCGGAGGTGAACAGGCCGTGCTCGAGCTCTTCGAGCCGGTGGCCCGCCTCTTTGGGGAGGTCCTGGGGTTGGGTCATGACGAACCTCCGATGACGATTCGCTCGAGCGCCTGACGGGCGCCTTCGCTGTGGGCGGCTTCTTGCTGCAACGCGTTCAAAAGCCTCTTCAACCAGCTGTCGAGGTCGACAGCCTCACTTCGGATCCGGATCCCTCCCGAGGAGTGCGCCACCGAGCACCGCACCGAGCCGCCGTCGACCTGGGCCCGCATGACGTCGTCGCCCAGGGTCACCTCGAGGGCCTTCACCTCGTCGGACTTGCGAAAGCGCCCCCCGGCGCGGTCGACGACGACCCTCGGCCCGAGGACCTCGGAGAGCTGGCCGGCGAGGACCTTCAACATGATGTGGACGTCGGTGGCGTTGGACTGCAGCATGGCCGCCGCCATGTCGAGGTCGAAGGCGTCGTCGGTGTCACCCATGTCGGCCTCACCTTAGGAGGGTCCCGTCACGCGTTCGGCGGGACTCGGCATACCTGGCCACGTTAGGCCCGACGACCGACACCGGGCGGGCGGGGAGGACGGCGGCGGGCAGGCCGCGGGCCGACGTTGCAGCCTCCGGCCCGAGTGAGGTCCATGCCAGGGCAATTCGTCTCCCGGGAACCGTGGCGGCTAGGTGACTACGGTGAGGGCCACGCCCCCGGGGCAACCGGGGCGAGCGAATCAGGGGGAAGCATGAAGACTCGTCGAAGGATCCTTTTCGGGGTGGTGGCCCTGGCCTTGCCGGTCACCGGGTTTGCCATATTCGGGACGCCGACCATGTTCGCCGGCGCGACGGCACCGGCCTTCCCGGTGGCGTGCAAGATCACCGCCACGGTGACCTTCTCTCCGGCGCTCACCCAGGCCGGGACCCACACCACCAATCCGGCCGCGGTGACGACGGTCACCATCTCGTGCGGGCACCTGGCCGGCGTGCCTGTCCGGCGCCCCGAGCGAAGCACCCGGCCACGGCGACTTTCCCACCACGGTGATCAAGATTCCCCGCCACCAAACTGGGGACGAGGTCCTACGCCACGGGGTACTGCCCGGCCTTCGACGGGTCCTCCACCCAAGTCCCTGAAGCCCTTCAAGGGCCTGACGCTCCCCGTGACGTGGACCGCGGGGTGCGGCGGGCACGTCGAACTTCATCGTCACCAAGGCGACGGCGGCCACCAACTCGGACTCCGAGGTGGGCTTCGCGCTGGCGGGCAAAGAGGTGTTCGGCTCCTACGCCGAGAAGGCGCTCAACCAGATCACGGTGTTCATCGACAAAGCGGACTCGGCCATCTTGCGGGCCTCGTGCTCGGGGGCCCAGACGGTGGCCTCGGCCACCTTCGACAACGTCCAACAGCGTCGCAATTCTCTGAACCTGAGCGCCGGCCCCGCCCCCTCCGCCTGGCCTTTCGGACGCGGGGGCGGGGCTCGGGGCCGTTCCCAGCCCCGGGCGGGCCCCTGCGATCCTTCGGTCGACCCCTTCAGTCGGCGTGCCGTGGTGCCGACATGTAGGGAGGTCCGAGACGCCGACCACGCCGGGGGAACGCCATGGGCAATCACGTCCAGTTGAATGTTCCACCCGCGGCGGAGACCGCACGACTCTTGACCCGGAACCGTCGCTGGGGCGTCTACTACCGGTCCCTGGTCGGTGACAGCGCCGGTCGGCCTGGAATTCCGTCAGATCGACCCGGACCTGCTGCGGGCCGACCAGGTCGACCCGGCCGACGCCGACGCCGTGGTCAACCATGTCGAGCACAGGCTCCAGGCGGCTGGATATGACACCGTCCGCAGGCCCCCCGAAGGAGAGCCGATCGCAGCGGCCTGGGACATCTCGCGCCGCGCCACCGCGTAGCGGCGTCTCAGCTCTCCGGTACGGGCTCGTCGGTGAACTCGAGGACGGGGCTCCCCGGGAGATAGTCGACGGGCACGTCGCGGGGGCGGCGGTAGTGCTGCACCAGAAAGACGTTCGACGCCGCTTCGTCCTCGTCGACGACCCCGCACAGCGAGATGTCGCGGGCGTCGGAGAAGGCCTCGCGCCAGGTCGAGCTCTCCCACCTCGACGTCCTCGTACTGTTCCAACGAGATGCGAGCCACCAGGCAGTAGGCGCAATCGGGCGCTTGCCCCACCCACCGGCCGACCATGCAGTGGTCCGGCCCGTCGTCGATGACGTAGACGGCGTCGTCGTCGTCTCCCCACCGGCGTCGGATGCGACCCTCCTCCCCCGGCTCGAGGCGCCGAGGGGAATGCATGCGTGTCCCCATGGCCAACAACGGCGCCGATGCGATCTCGTCCTCGCCGGGCGGAAGCTCGACCTCTGGTTGCCCGGTGTCAGCCGTGGCGCCCGGGACATCACTCCGCATCGTCAGGGTGCGCGACCGGTTCGCCGACTTCCTCGCTGCCCTCGCTGACCATGGCGGCTCCTCCCGGCAGATACCTGCCTACCCTGCTCGGCCCGGCGCGGGCGCGTCCACCTCGGGCCGTTTCGATGTCCGGCCGCGATGTCGGGCTGCGATGTCCGGCTGCGATGTCCGGCGTCGGCATGGTAAGTGTCTTGTCTACCGAGAGCCGGGCCCGAGCACAGACGGGAGCGTCGACCCAGTGACGAAGGAGGTCGGTGCCAACCCCAGGTTCTGTCCCGGCTGTGGCCGCCCCACCGGGGAGTGCGCCGGATGCGGCCGGGAGCTCGACCCACCCCGGTTCTGTCGCACCTGTGGGCGCCGCATGGCGGTGGCGGTCACCCCCACGGGGTACGTCGCCCGCTGCCGTGACCACGGCGTGGAGGGTGCTGGCTGAGCACCGGCCGGCGTCGTGGGAGAATCGAGCCATGGACCGCATCGGCGTCGTCGACACCATGTTCGCCCGCTACGACATGGGGGCCGAGGCCGTGGACGAGCTCAAGCAGTGTCCCGGCTTCGGGGAGCGCTTCGAAGTGCTGCGGCGGACGGTGCCGGGTTTCAAGGACCTCGGCGTGGCGTGCAAGAAGATCATCGAAGAAGAGGGTTGCGCCATCGTGGTCGCCCTCGGCATGCCCGGCAAAGCCGCCATCGACCAGGTGTGCGCACACGAGGCGTCGCAGGGCATCATGCTCGCCCAGCTGTTGACGAGCACCCACGTCCTCGAGGTCTTCGTCCACGAGAACGAGGAAGAAGACCCGGCCCGCCTGGCCGCGGTGTGCGTGGACCGGGCCCGCAAGCACGCCCGCAACGCGTACTGGATGCTGTACGAGCCCGACCAGCTCACCCGGCGCGCCGGCCAGGGCATCCGCCAGGGATACGGCGACGCCGGGCCCATCGCCCAACCTCATTCCTGATCAGCCCGACTCCTGATCAGCCCCACTCCTGATCAGCCCAGCCCGAGGCCGTAGTCCTGGGCCCGGACGCGACCTGTAACGCGCTCGCAACCCGGGTGCCATCTCCATGCCCCGGGCCGCCAGCAACTGCTCGAGCTCGCTTCGATGGCGCGTGATGTCTCGGCCGCCGACGACATGACGCCGCTCCCCGACGCCACCACGTTCGACACGGCCGACGTGCGCCTCGGTGGGTGGCATCGACTCGAGAAGCCGGTCCGCGGCCTCCTCCACCGCGGCGGCGGGGCCCCCGTGGGCGAGTGAGCCGCACCACGCCTGCACCACGTCTCGTCGGGTGGCCGTCTCGCCCCGACGGGCCAGGACACCGGCGACCACTTCACCGTGGGCGGGATCGAGCCCCGGCTCGGCGCGCCGCGGCACGCGGTCGAGCACGGCTCCGAGATCATCGGGGCCGAGGCCCAACGCCTCGGCCTGCGACGCCCACGCCGGGCGCAGTTCGTCGACGGACTGATTCGGGTCGCGCTCGGGACGCGTGGCATGCGATGCGATGGCCCGAGCCCGGGGGCCTCCGAGGCCGCGTGCCGCCACGTGCTCGGCGATGGCGGCGGCACGTTGGGAGAAGGCGAGGCGGGCCTCGACGCCGATGCCGGCCACGTCGGCGCGTCCGTGGCGCAGCGGTTCCCATGCCACGCCCAGCCGCGACGTGAGCTCGTGGCGGAGCTGCGCGTGGTACAGCGCGTCGGCGGCGGCCCGGTGCGCATACAGACCCCGGCCGTCGAGGGCGGTGAAGGTGCCTTCGGGGCCACGCCCCAGATTGGCCATCACCACGTGACTGTGCAGATGGGGGTCGAGCGCTCGACTGACCCGGTGCACGAACCCGGCCGACGCCACCGCGTCGGCTTCCACCGGTACGAGTCTTCCCGTCGCTGGGCGACGAACCGCCACGGCGCGACGTTCCACGTAGTCGAGGGCGGCGTCGACAGCAGCCTCGTGCGCGCCGAGCACATCGCCGGCTATCTCCGCTGCGCTCAAGGCGTGCAGCATGCTCACCGACTTGGGCGCGCAGAAGCTGAGGTCGAAGGCGGCCACCGTGACCCGGTCATGCGACCGCCCCAGGCGCCGCCCGGTCAGGGGGTCATCGCCTCCGAGCACCGCCCCCAGGGCGTCGCCGTCCACCTCGCCCTCGCAACCCCAGCGCCTCCGCCCCCTGGCCGAGCCAGACACCGGGGGCCTCGATGCCGGTGCCGGAGCCGTTGCCCGCCACTTCGAGGTAGTAGGCGTGCCCACCCTTGCGCACCTTGGCCACCCGCAGCACCCGGACCTCCGAGGCACCGCGCCCGGCACGATGCCGCGCGATTCCCGGTTGTCACGGTGAAGGGCACACCTCGACCACGACCTGGACACCAACCTCACCCCGACCTCGCGCCGCAAACGACGCGTCCCGTGGCGTCAGGGTGCGGTGGGCGCGGTGCGCTCGCCGCCGTCGACTCAGGTCGGGGCGTCGCCTCGGTAGCGGGCCAGCAGCTGGCGCGCCGCCTGGCGCCCCGTCTCGGCCAGCTCGGGTGGGTCGAGCACCTCGGCGTGGGTTCCCAGTCTGAGCAACAAGCGCCCGAACCACACCGTGCTCGCCACCGGCAAGGTGACGCCCGTTCGTCCGTCGGCCAAAGGCTCCGACGACGAATTGAGCAGCGCGTCGGTGATCCACACGGCGTCGTCGTCGACGGCGAGATGGGCCAAGGTGGCCTCGGGCCCGGGGACGAACGCCTCGGAGCTCGGGGCGCCGTCGTCGCCCGGCCCGGGAGTGTGGGCGTCTCCATGATCGGCGGCGGGCTCCCCCGTCAACTCCACTTCGGACACCCGGTCGACGCGGAAGCGCCGCATGCCGGCCACGTTGTGGCAGTAGCCGTCGAGATACCAGTGACCCTCGATGAGCCGAACCGACACCGGGTCGACGACCCGCGTCGACTCGCGGTCGCTCGACGCCGAGTAGTAGTGCAATTGGAGTTGTCTCCCGGCGTCGGAGGCGTCGCGGATCACGGCCAGATGGGCCGGCTCGCGCAGGTCCACACGAAGCAGGCCGCGACCCCCGAGCACGGCCTCGAGTTTCCCGACGGCCCGTGCCAGCGCGCCGTCGGGGTCCGCGCCCGGCACCGCCAAGATGGCGCGCGCCGATGCCGCGAGCCCGAACCCCTCGGCCGCGGTGAGGCGCCGGGGGCGCCCGAGCTCGGTGCCGAGGTCGGCGATCACCTCCTGGTCGTCGACGATGATCTCCATGAGCTGGTCCGGTGAGTACGGGGGCAGGCCGCAACACGCGGCGAGCTCGAGATCGGCGATGAGCTCATCGGCGTCGAGCCCGAAGCGCTCGGAGAGCTCCGACACCGTGGCCCGGCCCTGGCGCGCCAACCAGGTGAGCACCGCCAGCAGGCGCAGCAGCCGCGAGCCGGCATCGGCACGGGTCGTCATGGCGGCCCCGCCACGGCCTCGAGCCACGACACCACTCCGGCGCGGACCTCGTCGGGGCCGACGACCTCGGCATGGTCGCCGAGCTCGAAGAGCCACGACCGCAGGTTGGCGATGTTGGTCACCTCGAGATGCAGCACCACCGACCCGTCGGCGTCTCGACGTTGCAGGGCCGACTCGCCGACCTCGTCGAGCACCAGGGCGGCCAGCGCGGCGTCCACGCGCACCGCCACGGTGACGAGCGCACCCTCACCGATGCGCCACGGAGCGTCGAGGAGCGCGGCGTCGGGGTCGAACCCGTCGGGCAGGACAGCCGAGCCCGGCGCCCCCGCCGACGCGTCGCCGTCCATGCGATCCACCCGGAACGTGCGGGCGGCGGCGCGACCCAAGTCGTGGCCCACCAGGTACCACCACCCGCCGTGGAACCGGAGTTGGGCGGGATCGACGTGGCGTCGTTCGCCGCGGTAGTCGAAGCTCACCGTGGCACGCGCCCGGAGCGCGGCGTGGAGGACGGGAAGCGCCGGGAGCGCGGGGAGCTCGGCCACCGGCCGCGCCCCGGCGGAGGCGGGAAGACCCAGGCGCCACAGCGCATCTCGACCACTAGGATCGCCGAGGTGGACCCCGGCGACCGCGAGGTTCAGGGCCGCTTGCTCGTCCGGCGCCAGATCGAGGTCGGGCAGGTAGTAGTCCTCGGGACGGATGACGTACCCGACCTGCTCGGGCCCGTCGATGGGCACGGCGGTGACCTCGATGCCGCCGTCACGCAACGTGCGCTTGTCACGCTCGAAGGCCTGGCGCCGCGCCTCACCCTCCTGCACCGGGTACCCGGGGACCTCGGACGCGATCTCCCGCAGCGATTTCGGCCGCTGGTCGCGCAACAGCACCAACACCAGGTCGGTGAGCCGCTCGAGCCTGTCAACCATGGGCGAGAGCGTAGGCGGCGCCACCCGCAGGCCCGACGGCCGCATGCCCGGCACGCGGGCTCGACACCATGACGCCGTCGGCTCTGGGCGTGGGCGTGGCCGCCTCGGCTCAGGCGCACCTCGGCGATCCGTGGACACTGCACCTCCACCTAGTGGCCTGGCTCGCCATCGCCGCGCTCGCGCTCGGCTACGCCCTGGCCGTGCGCGAACTCGGGCGGCGATCGGGTCACCACACCCTTCCCACCCGACACCAGCTCCGGGCCCTGACGGGCGCCATCGTCGCCCTGGTGCTGGCCCTCACGTGGCCGCTCGCCGACCTGGCCGCGCACTGGTCACTGACCGCCCTGGTCGTCCAGCGCCTCCTGCTCACCCTGGCCGCCGCGCCCCTCCTTTTGCTGGCGATGCCCGCCCCACTGCTGGCCGCGCTCACCCGGCCCGCGCCCATCGACGCCTGTCTCGAGGTACTGACCCGTCCGGTGGTGGCCGTGGCCACGTTCACCGTGGTGGCGGTGGGAACCCTCGTCACGCCGGCCGTGGCGGCCCAGGCATCGTCGCCTTGGTGGCGAGCCTTCACCGACGTGGTGCTGCTCGGGGCGGGGGCGGTGCTTTGGGGCCCGGTCCTGCGCCACATCCCGGGCACGCACCGGACCACCCCCGTGGCGATCACGGCCTATCTCTTCATCCAGTCGGTCATCCCCACGTTCCCGGCCATCATCTACGTGTTCTCCCGCCACCCGCTGTACCCCGCGTACCACCACGTACGCGTGGCGTTCGGGATCTCCCCCCTCGTCGACCAACAATTGGCCGGCGTGGTGGCGAAGGTGGCCACGCTTCCCGTGCTGTGGAGCGCGGCGTGGGTCTCACTCCTGCGCGCCCAACGGGTCGAGGACGCGGCCACCGACGGCGACGACGACGACAGCGGCGAGCCCCTCACGTGGGCGGAGGTCGAGCGGCAACTCGAGCGCGCCGCGCGCGCCGAACGCAAGGAACAGGCGCGCCAGGCGCGGCGTCGCCACGCCTGGGCGGGCCCCCGCCCCATCACGCTGCCGTGGGCCGACCCCCCGGATGCCGACGACCGCGATCCGACGTCACCCGACGACTGACGTCACCCAAAGTCTGCGGGTGGACGATACGACCCGACGTGGCCGGGGCGACCGAGGGCGAGATGGCGGAACCGCACCGGCTCGTTGGCGAGTACGAACGTCGCCAGCAGCTTGTTCTGGGGCGTCGAGACCACGACGATGGCGAAGTGACCGACCCCAGAGCTCGGCATCTTCCCCGCCGGCCGCATCACCTGGCTGAGGCGGAAGTCACCCCGGTACGCCACCAGGCACACGTTGTGCAGCCGGGTGGTGGAACGCGCCTTGACCACCGGCTCCACGTGACGCATCTTGCCGAGGCCGGAGTCCGACACGAGGCGCACTCCCGCGAACTTCCCCCGATCGTGCACGGCGTCCGCGGCCAGGGCCAAGGCGTGGAAGCACGGGCTCGAGTTCGTTCCCAACGTGTCGCGCGCCGAGGTGCATCCCGACAACCACGACAGGCCGAGCGCGAACACCGAGACGACCAGCAGCGAGTGGAACCGGCGCAGGCGCGAGGTCTTCACGACGCCACCTCCTTCAAGACCTGGGCAGGAAGTTCTTCGGGCGTGGGGACGGAACGACCCCACCACACCAAGACGCCCCACGTGGCCCAGCCGAGGGGGAGCTCGGCCCAGAAGCTCAGGATCCGATACAGCAAGACGGCCGCCACAGTGGACGCCTCGGCCCCGCCGAATTGGACGAGCGCGATGGTGAGGCTGCCCTCGACCACGCCCAGACCGCCCGGCGTGATGGGCAGGTTGGCGGCGAGCTGGCCGGCGCCGTAGGCGAGAAGGAGACCCCGCCACGGGATCCCGGCTCCGATGGCGAGGAACGACGACGCCAGGCACCCGCAGTCGAGGATCCAGTTGGCCACGCCCCACGCGACGACGGCCAGCAACCTGCCGAAGATCGAGGGTGACGACGGTGAGGCGAGTGATGATGCGGTCGACGTGCGAGGCGAGCTCACCTCTCGGCCACCCCGAGCACGCGCCGGGCCACGCGCACCAGGCCCGACACCGACCACACCAGGGCCCGCTTCTGCAGGAAGACCGCCCCCAGGGCGATGGCGCCCACGAACACCGCCACCGTGACCCCGACCAGGTCGAGCCCGGCCCCTTCGGCGCCGGCCACGGTCACGCCCACCGCGGCCACCAGGGCCAGGGTCACCGAGGCGGCCACGAAGACGGCGGCCAGGGTCCAGCCCGCCAGCCCCTCGTCGGCGCCCCGGCGGCGGTACTGGCCGAACGCGAACACCGCCGAGACGAAGGGGCCGGCGGGCATCGAGTTGGCGATGGCCGTGGCGGCCACGGTCACGGCCGTGAGCCGGGACGTCGAGACGTGCACGTGGCCCGCGTCGAGCAGTCGCTTCTGGACCTGTGCGAAGGCCACCAGTGACCCGGCTTCGACCACCACCGCCAGGGCCAGCCACCACCATCGGAGGTGGCCGAGGTAGTGCGACGCCCCCGAGAGCTCGCCCGTCCGACCGGTGAGGGCCCACAGCGCGAGCCCGGCCAGCGCCAGCCCGATGACGTACTTCGACCACGGCCAGGCGCGCCGAAGCCACGAACGGCCCGACGCGGGCGACCGTCACGTGGCCGCGGGCTCCACGAGGATCTTGACGTGCTCGTCGGGATGGGCCAGCGCCTCGAAGGCGCCGGGCACGCCGTCGAGATCGACGCTGCCGGTGATCATGGGCGACACGTCGATCTCTCCCTCGGCCAGGGCGCGCAGCGCTCCGGCGAACTCGTCGACGCCGTAGGCCAGGGCGAAGTGCAACGACAGCTCCTTGGCGATGGCGAAGAACGGGAGGATCTGATCGGGCTCCATGCACACCCCCACGACCGCCACCCGGGTACCGGGGGGCAGATCGTTGAGGAGTTGCTGGAGCATGCCGGGCACCCCGACCGCCTCGAAGGCGACGAGGGGTCGACGCCCGTCGATGCGACGCCACGCGTCGACCACGCCTTCCTCGGTGGGGTCGACGGCCTCGATGGCGCCCATGGTGAGAGCCAGGGCCCGGCGCTTCGGAGACAGGTCCGCGGCCACGATCGACTCGACGCCGATGGCCCGCAACGCGGCGATGACGGCGAGCCCGACGGGCCCGCATCCCACCACCACGGCACTGTCGCCTTCGGTGGCACCCGAGCGGGCCACACCGTGGATGCCCACCGCCAGGGGCTCGGTGAGCGCGGCGTGGCGCGAGTCGAGCCCGTTGGGAACCTCGAGGGCGATCGGTGCGGACAGGAGCATGTACTGGGCATACCCACCCGGATAGGCGTTGTTGTAGGCCAACTGGTGCAGGCCGGTGGAGGAGAACAGCACCGGAACCGACACCACCCGGGCCCCGGGGGCGGGGCCAGAGGTGTCGGGACCGAGCTCGAGCACCTCGGCACAGAACTCGTGGCCCATCACGATGTCGCGCGACAGGTCGATGGGCGCCATGCCCATGCCCTGGGTCCCCATGGACGGGAGCATGGCGTCGGTCATCGACACCATCGTCTCGCCGTGACGGACGAAGTGGAGGTCGGACCCGCATATCCCACAGGCCAGGATGCGCACGAGCATCTGGCCGGTCTCGGGACGGGGGTCGTCGGTGTCGTCGACCACGAGCCGGCCTCTGTCGCATCACACACGCCCGCATCGCCACCACCCCTTCGTCCCCGGTGAGACAGATCGTGACACAGCGCCTCGGGTGGGGTCGGCCGGCTCGTTGCGCGGCGGTCTCCCTCCTAACATGAGCGGCGGTGGCGACCGTGTCTGTGGTTCCCGGATCTCTCGATCAGGAACAAGCCGGCCCCGCGTCGGGCTCGGGGCCCGGCTCCGGCTCTCACTCCGATTCCCATGTGGCCCTGCGCACCCACGTCCGGGGCTCGGTACGGGCCGAGGTCGAGACCATCGGCGGGCGCAGGGTCGTGCAGGCCCGCTCGGTCTCGGGGCACCATCGCGGGGCGCTCACCCAGGCCGACGGGGACACCATCGCCGAGGCGGCCCGCGTGGCGCTCGCCGAACGGCTCCCGTTGGTGGTGGTGCTGTCGTCGTCGGGATCCGAGGTGTCCGAGGGCATCGACGCCCTGCACGGCTGGGGCCGGGCCGCGGCGGCCATGGCGGCCTGCTCGGGGTCGGTGCCCGTCCTGGCCGCGGTGACCGGCGCGGCAATCTCGGGGCCGTCGCTGTTGCTGGGCCTCGCCGATGTGACGGTGATGACACCCGACGCCTTCGCCTTCGTGTCGGGACCCGACGCCGTGGAGGGGTTCACCGGGATGCGGGTCGGCCTCCACGACCTGGGCGGTGCCGCCATGCACGCGCGCTCGAGCGGGCTGTGCGCGCTGCTGGCCGCCGACGCCGACGCCGTCGACGGGCTCCTCGGGGCGGTGCTCGATCATCTTCCCGACCACACCGACGCCGGCCCCGCCGTCGATCACCACCGAAGACCCCACCGGGCGCGTCACACCGGAACTTCGAGACCTCGTGCCGGCGGCGGCCTCGGCGTCCTACGACGTGCGCGATGTGGTGCGGGCCATCGTCGACGACGGCGACATCCTGGAGCTGCGGGCCGGGTGGGCGTCGCACCTCGTCACGGCGTTGGCGAGCGTGGGGGGCATGCCCGTCGGCGTGGTGGCCAACCAACCCCGCGTCCTGGCCGGGACCCTCGACATCCCCGCGTCCCAGAAGGGGGCGCGCTTCGTCCACTTCTGCGACGCCTTCAACCTGCCGATCGTTACGCTCGTCGACACGCCCGGGTTCCTCCCCGGCAAGGACCTCGAGTGGCGGGGCATGATCCGCCACGGGGCCGAGCTCGCCTTCGCCTACGCCGAGGCCAGCGTGCCTCGGGTCTGCATCGTGCTGCGCAAGGCCTACGGCGGGGCCTACATCGTCATGGACTCCAAGGGCATCGGCAACGACGTCTGCCTGGCCTGGCCCTCGGCGGAGATCGCGGTGATGGGCGCTCAAGGGGCAGTCCAGATCCTCAACCGCGACGCCGACGCGGCGCGAGCGACGGGAGCTCGAGGCGCGCTACGACGCCGAGCTGCTCACCCCCTGGGTGGCGGCCGAGCGGGGATTCGTCGACGAGGTCATCGACCCGGCCGAGACCCGCCCCGCCCTGCACCGGGCCCTCGACCTGCTCTCCTCCCGGCGAGAGCTGCTCCCCGAACGAAAGCACGACACCGGGCCCATGTGACCCACCCAGACGGCCTCGGCTGACGGCCAGGATCGGCGTGAGGCCCAGGCCAGAGGCTCCAAGGCCACAGGCTCCCAGGTATTGGGAACGAGTTGATCCCTCGTTGGGGGGCGCGTTAGAACGGACGCGGAGAGTGGTGTCGTTGCGTCAGCGCCTCCCGCTTCAAGCGGGAACCAGCCATGACGCCGGGGGCGAGGGCTGAGGGCATGGAAAGTCACGGGAACCGGGGAGACCGTCGTCGGTTGTTGAAGGGCGGAGCCCAGACCGACGCGGCATCAGCGCCAACAGACCTCGCTCCCGCGGACGAAATAGACCCCGGGGGTTCAGACACCCTGGTGGCCGACACCGAGGCCGCCCCCGCCGGGGCCGCCCCCGTCGGAGCGTCGGACAGCCGGGTGGCCGAGACCCACGCCGCCGCCCTGCGTTCCCTGGGCCAGGCCGGGGTCATGGGCGTCACCACCGCCGACGTCGGGACGCACCGCGAGCGGGTGCGCCAGAGCAAGCTGCGGCGCCTGGCTCTGATCCTCACCCCGTTCGCGGTCTGGTTCGTGGTGCGCGCCACGGTGCTGCACCGTGGACCCTTCGGGTTCCCCCACATCCCCTCGGGGCTCACGCCGTACCTGCCGGGATTCCTCCTCATCATCATTCTCTGCGCGGTCATGGTCCTGCCCCTGTTGGGGGCGGGGCGCTCGCCGCACATCCTGTACCGGCCCAATGAGATCGACGTCCGCTTCGACGACGTGCGGGGCGCGCCCGTGGTCGTCGACGAGGTGGTGAAGACCCTCAACCTCTTCCTGGCGCACAAGACCTTCGCCGACCACATGGGAGGGTCGGCCCGCCGGGCGATCCTGTTCGAAGGACCGCCGGGAACGGGCAAGACGTATCTGGCCAAGGCCATGGCCGCCGAAGCCGGTGTGCCGTTCCTGTTCGTGTCGTCCTCCGCGTTCCAGTCCATGTTCTACGGACAGACCAACCGCAAGATCCGCTCCTACTTCCGGGAGCTTCGCAAGTACGCCCGGCGTGAAGGCGGTGCCATCGGCTTCATCGAGGAGATCGACGCCATCGGTGGCGCCCGGGGCGGCATGGGCAACGGCCGCCACCACGACGGCGTGGCCGGCGTGGTCAACGAGCTGTTGATCCAGCTGCAGTCCTTCGACCAGCCCCCGATGTCGATCCGGCTACGGGGGGCGTGGGTCGACTTCGTCAACAACTGGCTTCCGTCACGCCACCACTTCGACAAGCCCGCCAACCCGCCGGCCAACATCCTCGTCATCGGCGCCACCAACCGGGCCGACTCACTCGACCCCGCCCTGTTGCGCCCGGGCCGTTTCGACCGCTCCATCTACTTCGACCTGCCGTCGAAGTCCGGCCGGCGCGAGATTCTCGACTACTACCTGGCCAAGAAAGCCCACGACGCCGAGCTCGACGACCCGGCCAAGCGCGACACGCTGGCGGCGATGACCTTCGGGTACTCACCGGTCATGCTCGAGCACCTTCTCGACGAGGCTCTGGTGTGGGCGCTGCGCCGCAACGCCCCGGGGCTCGGATGGGACGACATCCAGCAGGCCAAGATGACCGAGGAGATCGGCCTGGCCCAGCCCGTCGAGTACGTCGAGGCCGAACGCCGCACCATCGCCACCCACGAGTCGGGCCACGCCACGGTGGCATGGCTCGTCGGCAAGGGTCGCAAGATGGAGGTCCTCTCCATCGTGAAGCGCAAGGACGCCCTCGGGCTCCTGTCGCACTCCGAGGAGGAGGAGCGCTTCACCAAGACCCGCACCGAGATCGAGGCCCTCATCCAGATCGCCTTCGGGGGCATG
Source organism: uncultured Acidimicrobiales bacterium (assembly GCA_963846125.1). Classification (GTDB taxonomy): domain Bacteria; phylum Actinomycetota; class Acidimicrobiia; order Acidimicrobiales; family UBA8190; genus Chersky-840. The sequence continues at coordinate 1,646,648 of CAWJUR010000002.1, read as the reverse complement.
GTGGCCGAGGAGATGTTCTTCGGAGAGACGAGCTCGGGGGTGGCTTCGGACCTCCAAGCCGCCACCGTCGCCGCCTGCCAGATGGTGGGGAGCCTCGGCATGGGGAGCACGCTGATCTCCGCCGCGGCCCTCGACATGCCCGGCAACATCGTCACCAAGGTGACCGCCGTCGACTCCGGTCGCGACGAGGTCGAGCGCCTGCTGCGGGGCGCCAAGGACAACGTCCGTACCATGCTCGAAGCCAACCGCAACGTGATCGAAGCTCTGCGCGACTCGCTGCTCGAGTGCGACGAGCTCGTCGGGAGCGAGATCCTGGACGTGATCGCATCGGCCGCGCCCATGACGAGCGATTTGCCGACGGGGTCGAACTGAAGCCAGCGCATCGAGCGCCGGCTTCTCTCGGCTCCCCAGAACGCGACGATGGCCCCCGCCGAAGCGGGGGCCATCGTGTGTTTTGAAACTGTCCTCCGCGTCTCAGCACCAGGCCGAGCGCTTCAGATAGTGGTTCCGGTCAGTTACCGGCAGGAGCCGACGAGTAGCTCTGTCCCCACTTGAAGGCGACAGGTGTCTGCGCGGGTACCCGCCGCTGCATGCGGCCTGAGCGCCGGCACCGGTCTTCTTGCCGTAGAACACGCCGGCGGTGGTTGCATTGGCCGGCGCGTGACCGTTGACGGAGAACGGAGTTCCGCCAACGTCGGGAGTCAAGTGAACCGTCGGGGCGGACTCGAGGTCCACCGCGTACCAGCATGTCGTGGTCTTGGCGCTGTAGACCGCCAGCTCGACGCCCTGGTAGTCAAGGGCGGCCGACGAGTCGACTACCTTGACGCTGACGCAGTTGCTGGGGCTCGTGTTGCACGCCGTGTTGTCGAGCCAGGCGAACTCCGGAGCGGAGGCCGTGAACTCGTTAGCGGCAGTCATGGCAACAGCGGGGGTACCGACCGCGTAACTGGCCGAGTTCTGGTACAGGGCCTTGACCTCGGTCAGCGCGTTGGTCAGGTTCGACTGCGCAGCGCGGTCACCGGCTGAGTTGGCAACCCCCAGGAACGTGGGGATGGCGATGGCGAGCAGGATGGCGATGATCAACAGGACCACCATCAGTTCGATCAGGGTGAAGCCGGCTTCTCGGCCGCGCCGTGCGAAGCTCCGCACGCGTGGCGAGAAATTGGACTGGTCGAGCCATGGGCGTATTCATGTGTCGGACTTCGACCCAACGGCGGGGCGTCTTGAGCCATCCGGACCAGAAATAGGGCGCCGATCTGGACTTTTATCTGGGTTTTCGCTGAGTGCACGCGCAGTCGCGGCCTGCGTCGAGATCGCCAACGAGTGTGATCGTGTTGCCGGCCGAAGAATGATGCTCGAGCCCGTCGAAACCATCGGTCGGGACGCGACGATGGCCCCCGCCGAAGCGAGGGCCATCGTCTGTTGGAACTTGTCCTCAGCGGCTCAGCACCAGGCCGAGCGCTTCAGCTGGTGGTACCGATCAGTTACCGGCAGGAGCGGACGAGTAGCTCTGTCCCCACTTGAAGGCGACAGGTCGTCTGCGACGGGTACCCGCCGCTGCATGCGGCCTGAGCGCCGGCACCGGTCTTCATGCCGTAGAACACGCCGGCGGTGGTTGCATTGGCCGGCACGTGCCCGTCGACGGAGAACGGAGTTCCGCCAACGTCGGGAGTCAAGTTAACCGTCGGGGCGGACTCGAGGTCCACCGCGTACCAGCATGTCGTGGTCTTGGCGCTGTAGACCGCCAGCTCGACGCCCTGGCAGTCAAGGGCGGCCGAAGAGTCGACTACCTTGACGCTGACGCAGTTGCTGGGGCTCGTGTTGCACGCCGTGTTGTCGAGCCAGGCGAACTCCGGAGCGGAGGCCGTGAACTCGTTAGCGGCAGTCATGGCAACAGCGGGGGTACCGACCGCGTAGCTGGCCGAGTTCTGGTACAGGGCCTTGACCTCGGTCAGCGCGTTGGTCAGGTTCGACTGCGCAGCGCGGTCACCGGCTGAGTTGGCAACCCCCAGGAACGTGGGGATGGCGATGGCGAGCAGGATGGCGATGATCAACAGGACCACCATCAGTTCGATCAGGGTGAAGCCGGCTTCAGCCGCTCCGTCTCCCTCGAACTCCTGCATACGTGTCTCACGCAGGCGCGTGAGCGTGGACTTGAGCATGGACTTCCTCCCTTAAATGTGCAATGGCTATCGCAACAACTATCGGCAGCGGCACTGCGTTCCTTTAGGCCGCTGAGCAGAATTCCCCAATGGCGTCACAACGGTGGGGCCGTGTTCGGGCCCTCAGGGTGTCGCAGATGTCGTTGCCGCGGTGCAGACGTTCTGTTGCCCCGAGCTGTAGTAGATGTTCCCGGTGAGGTTGAGCGTGTAGCCGGTCGTGGCCGGATTGATCGCTGCTCCTCCGGTTGCCACGGCACCACCGTTGATCGTGATGGCGGTGACGGTGAACAGTCGGGGGAACGTATCGAGGCCTTTCAAGAAGTTGCTCATCTGGCCGTAGGTTCCCGTGAGGGTGAACGTCACGGCTACCGGATTGGGCCCACCCTTCGCCGCGGCTGTGGCTTGGGTGACACTGATGCTGGGCGTGTTCGGGTCACCGCTGGCGACCGCCAGTGCCGTCACTTGATTGAAGAAGCTGTCCACGCTCGGTGTTCCGGGGATCTCGTCCAGGTCCTTGGAGAGCGCCTGGCAGTTGGACACCAGATGGGCATTTGCCGCCCGGAGCGTCGTCAGCTCGGTCTGGAGATGGAGTTGCTGGGATTCGAGCTGGCTCTGCTGGGCGTGGAGGCCAGAGAGCTTGGTTCCCTCGGGTGAGATCCACGCCACGAAGACGATGAGGACGAGGACGAGGGCGCCGACGCCGGTCAGGATCGGGATTCGGTATCGAGTGAGCTGTTCCATCAGAAGCCTGCGTTCTTGATCAGGTTGGATGAGGACAACAGCCAAAGCGTCGAGCTGAACGTGACGGTGGTGTTCCCCGCCGCCGGCGTGTTGGCGACCGAGCTCACGCCCGGAGGGCTGAACATCGGGGACGCCGTCAGGTTGTCGATCCACTGGGCCACGGGGTCGAAGTGCGCCGAGCTCGGGAAGTTGCCCGACAGTCCGACCGTCAACGACCCGATCGAACCGGGCACCGGGGTGGACCCGGCGGAAGAGGGAGTAGCCGTCGCTGTCGTGCTGGCGGTCGCTCCTCCCGCGGCCAGGCTGCTGCCCGTGAAGGTGTTGACGCTCAGTCCGGCGGGGATGCGAGTGCCGAGTTGGGACACGACGGCCGACCAGTCGACCGCCGTCGCTCCGAGCGTCGTGACCTGGGTCTTGGCGGTCCGCAACTCGTTGTTGATGGCGACGACCTTGTCGTATCTCGGGATCTGGGCATTGAGCCCCGCCACGACGGTGTGGAGGTTGCTGACGCCGTTCTTGGCGTTGTGAACCTGCAGAAAACGGCCCGCGCTCGCCGCCACCAGCAAGAGCACGACGGCGCCGGCCCCTACGAACGCCTTGCGGGCCACCCGACGCTCGAAGGCGCGCTGAACGATCTCGGGCGGCACCAGGTTGAACTTCTTCACCGACGGGTTGGGCTCGGGAAGGGCCAGGCCGATGGGTGTGGCCAGCACGGGCTCGATGCTCGCCGCCTGCTCCGGGTCGAGGTCGATGCGCGACAGGTCGAGCCGGTCCAATGGCGAGACGTGCTCGACCGGGATTCGCACCTGGGCCCGCAATTCCTTGACCAGACCCCGCAGACGGGCCCCGCCTCCGGTGAGCAGCACCCTGGTGATCGGGGCGCGCCCCGGGAGGGTGGCGAAGTACTGCACGGAGTTCCGGATCTCCCCGACGAGCTCGGCGATGGCGGGCTGTACCGCGCTCTCCGCCGAAGCCACCTGGGCAGAGGCCTCACCCAGACGCCGTTTGATTCCTTCGGCGTCGACGAGAGGAAGGTCGAGCGCGGACGCCACCGCGGCCGTGGCGGCATTGCCGCCCGTGCCGATGGTCCGGACGAACTGGGGACGCCCGCCCTGGTGAACGACCACGACGGTCAGGCCGGCTCCGATGGAGACGATGGCCTCGGGCCGCTCGGCCGCAACCGACGGGTCACCGAGCGCTCGCACCAACGCTGACGAAACGAGATCGACTCCTTCGACGATGAGGCCCGCCTTCTCCGCCGCGTTCACCACTCCTTCGACCAGGTCGCGGTGGGCAGCGGCCACCAGCACGCGCCGCGTCTTGGTCCCGTCCGACGCGGTGTTGTCGGAGAGGACCTGTGCGGAGAGGATCGTCTTGTCGGGCGGGAAGGGGATGACCTCTTCGGACTGGAAACGCACCGCGCTGTCGACGTCTTCGTCGGGAACCCACGGCAGGTCGACCTCGCGCGTGATGGCGCGTAGGCCGGCGATGCCGACCACGACCGATTTCGATTGGAATTTCCCGTTCTGCCACAGGCGGGCGATGGCGTCGGACACCGCGGACAGGTCCTGCACCTCGCCGTCGACGATGGCGCCCGGCGGCAGGCCAACCTGGCCGAAGGCAACGAGCATCGGGGTTCCGGACCCGAACTCGAGCTCGGCGGCGCGCACCGCGCTGGTGCCGATGTCGAGTCCTACTACCTGTGCCATGTCGACGATCTCCTGGTCACGGTCTCGCCCCCACCAGTGCAGGGGGATGGTCACGAACGGGCGCCGCTTCCGCCACGTTTGTAGTTATCGGCAGGGGGCGCCGAAGCCTTGACGGAATACCGGCCAGCAAGGACCAGGACGATGCCCCCGTTCACAGACCCCCACCAAGCCCACTCACCGAGGCGAAAATTGCTACATACCGTGACGGCTACGGCTGCGAGGACGCCGATGATCCAGCGCCACGACGTCCCGCGCATCACCACCACGAGCCGCGAGCGCCAAGGCCGGCCACACGTAGAACGCGACCATCACCGACTCGGTGAAGCAGCGCAGGGCCAAGGTGAAGGCCACCGCCAACACGATCATCTCGGGGCGATCTCGCCACCGCCGCGCCCACCATCCCACTGCGCAGGCGAGGATCGACGGCGACGAGGCGCCCGGGGCCTGCTGCCACCATGAGCCTCTGCCCCGATCCACCCAAGCGCGGGGCGAGCGACGGTCCATGGCGTCCGGTGATCCAAGTTGGGGAAATTGGGCTGGTCGACAAGGGCATGAACGGTCACGTGGAACTCCGCCACCAACGGCGTGGCCAGCAACAGCATCGACGGGAGCGACGCCCTCACGAGCAAGGGAAGCGCCCGTTGCTTCCCGGCGACGGCGAGGATCACCGGGAGCATGAGCACCACGACAGGTTGCGTCGCAACGGCGGCCCCGAAGAGCCATCCTGTCCCGCTCCATCGCCCGTCGAGCGCAAGCACCAGCGCGTAGACGGCCAGCGCCACCGCCACGGCGTCCTCGGGGTGTCCCCACATCACCGAGACGTTCCACAACACCACGCCCTCGGCCACGCACAACACGCCCCGCCGACCTCGACCGACTCCCAGCCGCTCCGCCAACGCGTCAAATGCGAAGAGCGCGGCACAACTGATCAGGATCTCGTAGGGGCCGAGCACCAACCACGCGGTGGGGTGGGGAAGGTTGAAGGGGAAGCTCTGCGGTCATCCCGAATGCGCCGGTGAGCATGGCCACCGGGGCGAAAAGCAGAAGAATCCCTGGGAACGTCACCAGATCCGGTACCGGCGCCGTAGACGTTGCCGAGGTCGCCCCACCCGATGAACGCGGCGGAGCGGAACGCACCCCAGATGTCCGCCGGCGCCAACCACATTTGCGTATGGCGGACCAGCGGCGCCCACAGCAAGCCGTACGCCATGCCCGTCGCCAAGGAGAGCACCGTGACGGCGATGGGCCACGAGCGCCGCCGGACGCGCCCGGTGAAGCCGCGTCCGCTGACGTTGTGATCCGAAGCAGTGAGGGTGGACCTCATGGTCTCGGCGGACTTGGCGTGGCTCAGTGTGTCGGGACGGCTTTGATGTAGCTGAACATGGGCAGGTACATGCTGATGACCATGATGCCGACGCCGGCACCCATGAACACCGTCATGATCGGCTCGAGCATCGACGTGAGGTTGTTGACCGTGATCTCCACCTCGCCGTCGTAGAATTCGCCCACCTTGTGCAACATGGCATCGAGCGCACCGGTCTGCTCACCGACCTCGACCATCTGCGTGACCAGGGGAGGGATGACCTCCTCGTGGTCCCGCAAGCGTGTCCGCCAGTGCCCGTCCTTCGCGCACCCCGTTCTTGGCGTCGATCAAGACGTTCCCGACGACCTGGTTTCCGGCCGTCTCCGACACGATGTCGAGCGACTCCAGGATGGGGACACCGGCCTGGATCAACGACCCCAGGGTGTGCGACAAGCGGGCCAGCGACACCTTGTGGACCAGCTGTCCGAAGATGGGCGGCTTGAGCTTGAAGCCGTCCCACTTCAGTCGTCCGTTGGGCGTCTTGATCCAGCGTCGCAACATGACGATCCCCACGACGAGCATGGCGACGAGGAGCACCGCCCACACGCTCAGCACGATCTTGGAGATCCCGATCACGACCTGCGTGGGCAACGGCAACTTGGCGTGCAGCGACAGGAAGAGCTTCTGGAACACCGGGACGATGAAGATGAGAAGCGCCAGGAAGATGACGACCATCACGCTCAGCACGATGATCGGATAGGTCATGGCGGATCTGACCTTGCGGCGCAGGACGGCCTGCTTCTCGATCGTGGCCGCAAGCTCCAGCAAGACACTGTCGAGGTGGCCGCCGGCCTCGCCGGCCTGGACCATCGTCACGAACAGCGTGTTGAAGACCTTGGGGTGCTTGGCGCACGCGCGCCGAGAGCGACGAGCCGCGCTCGACCTCCATCCGCACTTCGCCCAGTACCCGGCCCAGCTCCTTGTTCTCGACCTGGCCCGCCAGGATCCCGAGGGCCCGGACGACCGACAGGCCGGAGTCGATCATGGTGGCGAGCTGGCGGGTGACGACCGCGATCTCGTTGAGCTTGACGCGGTTGGTGAACCCCGGGATCGAGATCTCGCGATGCACGTTCACGCCGGTCTTCGGCGTGACCGCGAGAGGGAGATACCCCATCTCGCGGAGTTTGCCGACGACCAGTGCCAGGCTGTCGCCCTCGAGCTGGCCCTCTACCAAGTTCCCGGTGCGGTCCCGGACCTTGTAGTCGAATGTCAACGCCATGTCAGGCTCCTACGCGTTCAGGTGGTTGCGGAGGTCTTCCTCGCTGCGGCACCGGTCGAACGCGACGGCCTCAGTGATCCTCCCGGTCTTCACCAATTTGGCCAGACCCTGGTCCATCGTCTGCATGCCGTATTGACCACCGGTCTGCATCAACGAATAGATCTGGTGAGTCTTTGCACTCCGGACGAGGTTCCGGATCGCCGCGGTGCAGATCATGACCTCGCAGGCCGCCAGTCGACCGGTCCCATCGGCGTTGAGCAACAGCTGCTGGGTGACCACCCCTTCGAGTGCCCCGGCCAGCATGGTCCGGATCTGGTCCTGCTGATTCGACGGGAACACGTCGATGATGCGGTCGATGGTCTGGGGCGCATCCTGGGTGTGCAGCGTCCCGAAGACCAAGTGGCCCGTCTCGGCCGCCGTGAGCGCCATCGAGATCGTCTCGAGGTCACGCATTTCACCCACGAGGATCACGTCGGGGTCCTCGCGCAGCACCCGCCGGAGGGCCTCGGAGAACGACATCGTGTCCTGCCCGACCTCGCGCTGATTCACCATCGCCCGCTTGTGCTTGTGGAGGAACTCGATGGGGTCCTCCACCGTGACGATGTGCAGCGGCTTGTTCCGGTTGATGATGTCGACGAGCGAGGCCAGGGTGGTGGACTTCCCCGACCCGGTCGGCCCGGTCACGAGGACGAGCCCGTGGCGCATGTCCGTGAATGACCGGATGGACTCGGGGATGCCCAAGACCTCGAAGGGCGGGATCTCGTGAGGAATGGCGCGCATTGCCGCCGCCACGGTTCCCCGCTGCTGGAAGACGTTGAGCCGGAAGCGCCCGACGTCCACGATCGAGTGGGAGGTGTCGAGCTCTTTCTCCGCCTCGAAGCGTTCCCGCATGGTCTGAGGGAGGATCCCGAAGACCATGTCCCGGATCGTCTCGTTGTTGAGCACCGGACATCCTTCGATGGGCCGGATGGCGCCGTGGAGCCGGATGCAGGCCGGCAGGCCCGTGGTGACGTGGAGGTCCGAGGCACCGACGCTCACCGCGTACCGCAGAAGGTCGTCGAGGTGCAGCGCCTCGGTCTCCCCGGAATTCGGGCTCGCATGGAGCACTCCGCTCCGACCGCTATTGCCCGTCACATGGGCGGAGCCGTTGCCGTTCCCGGCCTCCGGTCCGGCCGCCGTGGGCGAGCCGTTGGCCGCAGGCGGGGGGGGCGGGGCGGGAGCCGGCTGCGGTGGCTCGATCGAGGACGAGCACGCGCTCGATGGCGATCGGGTTGGCCAGCACAGGCACGACCACGTGTCCGACCAGCACCGACAGCGCCCGCACGTCATCCTCGTCGGGGGGGTCCCCGAAGGCGGTGGTCAGCTGGTCGCCGTCGAGTCGATATCCGACCGCCCCGTACTCGCGGGCCACCGTCACAGGTGTCGACGCCAGGGCCTGGTCGCTCGGACGATCGTGGTCGAGATCGACCACGGGCAATCTGGTGAGTTGAGAGAGGAGACCGAGCACCACCTCTTGGGACGTGATGTCGCGGCGAGATGAGCAGGGCGGGGAACGACGATCCCCGATCGGTGGCCTCGTTGAGCACGGGCGCGACCTCGGCGTCGGTGGCGTAGCCATCGGTGACGATGGAGTGGGCAAGGCGCCGGGCCCACTCGACGCGAGTGCTGGCAGAGGGGCTCATGCGACCACCCGGAGCACTTCCTCGAGGGTTGTCTCACCCTCGAGCGCCTTGCGAACGCCGCTCTGCCGCAGGGTCACCATGCCCTGTTCGACTGCGAGTTTATGGATGTCATCAGCGGTGCCTCCCTCGATGATCATCCGCTCAACGTCTTCGTTGACGACGAGGAGCTCGAGAAGCGCTTTGCGCCCCCGGTATCCGGTGTTCGAACAAGCTGGGCAGCCCACGGCGCGGTGCAGCGTGAGCACAGATTTGTCCCCATACACCTCGGCCGGCTTCCATCCCGCTGCCACGATGTCCGCCTCGCTGGCTTCGTAGGGCTCTCGGCAGTGGACGCACAGCCGACGCGCCAGTCGTTGCGCCAGGGCACCGGTGATGGCAGAGGTGACGAGGAAGGGCTCGATTCCCATTTCGACGAGCCGCATCGGCGTGCTGGCCGCGTTGTTCGTGTGCAGGGTGGCGAGCACCATGTGCCCGGTGAGGGCAGCCTCGATCGAGATCAGCGCCGTCTCCCGGTCGCGGATCTCTCCCACGAGCACGATGTCAGGGTCGGATCGCAGGATCGACCGCAACGCGGCGGCGAAGGTCAGTCCCGCCTTGACGTTGAGTTGTACCTGACTGATGCCCTTGATGCGGAGCTCGACGGGGTCCTCGACCGTGATGATGTTCTTCTCGGGGTTGTTCAGGGCGGACAACGTGGCGTAGAGCGTCGTGGTCTTACCCGACCCGGTCGGACCCGTGACAAGGATGGTCCCGTAAGGCCGGTTGAAGACGTCCTTGTAGATCTCCATCAGATCGGCGTCGAAACCGAGGTCCTCGAAGCCGAGCACGACATTGGTCTTGTCCAGGACGCGCATGACGACCTTTTCGCCGTAGATCGTGGGGAGCGTCGCCATGCGGAGGTCGATGGGCCGGTTCCCCACCGACAGGGAGAGGCGGCCGTCCTGGGGGAGGCGGTGCTCGGCGATGTTCAGGTCGGCCATGACCTTGAGACGCGTCGTCACCGCCGATGCGATCGCCCTCGGTGCCGTCGAGATGTCGTGAAGGACACCGTCGATCCGGTAGCGGATGCGGAGGTTCTCACCGGTCGGCTCGACATGGATGTCCGAGGCCCGCTCGTTGAGGGCCTGGAGGACGAGAAGGTTCACGTAACGGACGATGGGCGCGTCGTCGACAACGGCCTGGATGTTCCCGAGCCCCTCATCGGCGAAGTCCTCGAAATCCGACGCCGCGGCCGTGGCGACCTCGCTGGCATCCCCGCCTTGGCGGTAGGCCTTGTCGATGTAGGAACCGATCTGTGTCCGGGTGGCAACGACGGTGACGAAGTTGCGGCCGATGATCGTGCGGAGGTCGTCCATGGCGAACACGTCGGTGGGGTTGGACGCCGCCACCACGGGGACGCCATCGCGCAGGCCGATGACAAGGACGTTGTGGTGCCGAGCCGTCGCTTCGGGAAGGTGGTAGGCCGCCGCGAAGTCGACACTTTGAATCTCGAGGTCAACGAACTCGAGGCCCATCTCCTGGGCCATTCCCCACATGAGGTCGGCCTCGGTCACGAGACCGCGCAGCGTCAGGATCCGTGCGATGGCCTGCCCGGACCGACCCCGTTCTTCGAGGACGTCTTGCATCTCCTCGAGTGACACCCGCTCGCCTTCGACGAGGACGCGCGCCAGAGGTGGGAAGCCCGCCAGTCCTTCGGGCACCTCCTCGGTTTCCACAACCTCGCTGTTGCTGCTCGAATTCGCCGACGACTTCGTCGACCAGATCAGCCGCGGCCACCACATCGGCCACGGTCTCGGCGGCCGCCTCCGCCGGGTCGGCGTGTGCCGGGGCTTCGACCCCGAGCTCGCTGGACACGAGCGGGGCGTCGGACGAACTCGGGGGCACTTCGGCGACGCGACTGGTCCCGAGCGTCGTGTCGATCGCCTCGAGCGCGGCGGCGAGGACGTCCTCGGGCCTCTGGACGGTCGCGGTCGTGTCCGGCACTGCCGGCGCGGAAGACGACGAAACCGGTGTCGGTGCCGTCGGTGCGGACACCGACGACGAGGTGACCGGAGTGCCGGTTCCCTCGTCGGCGCCCGGCGGAAGCGTGGACGGCGTCAGCGGGCCAAGAGTTGGCAGCGGTGGCATGGGCGGAGGCGTAGGGGCGACAGACCTCGTCTCGGTCTCGGTGGGATGCGCCGTCGCGGAGGTAGTTGCCGCCGCCTGCCACTGACCGTGCGACTGGGTTGCGGTCGAGCTCGAATCACTCGATGAGGTCGCGGGGGCCGAGGACTTGGATCCCTCGGACGTGGACTTGCGCTTGTTGGCACCGTTCGGCTCCCCGTAGATGCGCACCAGAAAGGAGTCGATCTGTTCACCGCTGGCCACCACGGCCACGAACTCGCGCCCGATGACGGCCCGCAGATCGTCCATGGCAACGACGTCGGCCGGGTTCGACGTCGCCACGACGGGCGCGCCGAACTTGCGTCCGATGGGAACCACGTGATGCTTGCGGGCGACGGCGACGGGGATCACATTGGACGCGCTGGCGTCCAGGTTGAACCGGTCCAGGTCCACAAACTCGAGGTGGTGTTCGTCCGCGAGCATCCGAACGGCATCCACGTTGCTCATGCTTCAGTGCATCGGCAGGTCGCGAGCCCGGATTGAACGCCCTGGGTGGCTACGACACGCCCGCTGAGAGCAAAGTGGGCTCCGAAGCGCTCGTGCTAGCGTGACCGCCTTGTGAATGAGCCGGGACCTCGTGGCCTTTTCCCAGGTCAGAGGCACAGTTGCTAGCCCGGACCCTGGGGGTGGCCGCTGGAGCCGGTCCCCGAGTGGCGGTGACATTCGTGGCCGGCCTTTTCGGGCTCGTGATCGGATCTTTCCTCAACGTCGTCATCTACCGGGTCCCCCGAGGCCTGTCGGTCGTCCAGCCGGGGTCGTTCTGCCCAGCGTGCGGGACTCCCATCGGCTCGTCGGACAACGTGCCCGTCCTCTCGTGGCTGGTGCTGAGGGCCAAGTGTCGTCACTGCGGGGAGCCGATCTCAGCCCGCTACCCCACCGTCGAGCTCCTCACCGGAGCCCTGTTCGGGGCCCTGGCGTGGGTGCTGGGAGCGCACTGGGCGGTGCCGGGAATGTGCGCGCTCGGCGCGACGGCGCTCGCCCTGGCCGTCATCGAGCTCGACGGGCTCGCGCCCCCGCCGGCGGTCTCGCTCATCGGCACGGGCATCGGCGCAGCCGCTGCTCAGCGCGGCGGCGATCGCCGACAGGCGCTGGTGGCACCTGGGCGGCATGCTCATCGGGATCGGCGTGGCAGGGTGCCTGGGTGTGGCGGGGTCGTGGGCGGCGCGTCGGAGCGCAACCCCCGTGTCGCTGCTGGACCTTGCTCCCCGCGGGCGCGGTTCTGGGATGGGTCGGCCCCACTGGGGCCGCCGTCGGAGTGGCCGGCACGGCCGTCGTTCTCGTTGGTTCCTGGGTTGTGCTCAGAGAGCGCGGAGGGCAGGGCGACTCGAGACGAAACGTCTGGATCGCAGGCGCGGGTCTGCTCGGAGCGGGCGCGGCGGTGATCGGCGCGTTCGTGGCAGGCGGTTCGATCGGCTTGTAAGACCTGCAGCCGGCACCACCGCCGGAGCCGGGCGTCAGGCGTCAGCGATCAGGATGCGGCGGAGGCGACGAAGCCACGACCCGTGGAGACGATCCCCATTCGCTCGAGCCTGACCTTGAGGTCGTGCGGGTTGCTCGCCGCGTTCATGGCCTCGCGCAAGTCGATCACCTCGTCGCGCAGCAATTCGGCCAGCGACTGGTCGAAGGTCTGCATCCCGTAGTACTCGCCCTCGGCCATGATCTCGTTGATGTCGGAGGTCTGCACCGGGTCGAGGATCGCCTGTTGGATCCGTCCGTTCACGACCATGATCTCGAGCGCCGGGACTCGACCCTTGCCGTCGGCTCGAGGGATGAGTCGCTGACAGATCGTTCCCGTGAGAGCCCCGGCCAGGCTGACGCGAACCTGTCCTTGCTGGTGCGGTGGGAAGAAGTCGACGATGCGGTTCACCGTCTCGGTTGCAGTGGTGGTGTGCAGCGTCGAGAACACCAAGTGCCCGGTCTCGGCCGCGGTGAGCGCGGTGTGCACGGTCTCGGGGTCACGCATCTCACCCACCAGGATCACGTCGGGGTCCTGGCGAAGGATCGTCCGCATGGCAGAGCTGAAACTGTCGGTGTCGAATCCGACCTCGCGTTGATCGATGGCAGCAAGGTCGTCTTTGTGGAGGTACTCGATCGGATCTTCGATGGTGATGACGTGGCAGGACCGGACGTGGTTGATGTGATCGACCATTGCCGCCAGCGTCGTCGTCTTGCCCGAGCCGGTCGGGCCGGTCACGAGAACGAGACCCCGATGATGCTCGCTGAGCCGGCGCACGACGTCGGGCAACCGCAAGTCGTCGAATGTGGCGGCGTTGGTCTGAACCCGGCGCATCGCCAGTGCGACCGACGAGCGTTGGAAGAACGCGTTGGTACGGAACCGGCCGAGACCCGGGACGGCGTACGCGAAGTCTGCTTCGCGTCTCTCGTCAAAGGTCTCGAGGATCTTGGGCGGCATGATGGCGCGTGCCAACGCCAAGGTGTCCTCTTCAGTGAAAGCCGCCTCGCCATCGAGTGTGCGGAGGAGCCCGTCGACGCGCACACGCGGCGGGGCGCCCGCCTTGATGTGCATGTCCGAGCCGTCGAGATCGGCAAGGATGCGCAGGAGTCGGTCAAGGTCGTCGCGGTTCATGAAGGTCTCAGCATAAACGACAACCTCGCCTACTCCAACTGTTTTCGTGGCGAAATCAGCGCTCTTCGTGGTGAAAATTGCTCGTGCGGGCGTGGGATATGGGACTTTCGACCTAAGCCCGCCGACGTCGGGCGCAGTGGTCGTTGACCTCGGCCGGCACACGCGTCAAGGTCATGAGCAGGACCCGGGCTGACCGGCGCGGGGACACGAGGCTACCCAGGGACCCCACATGACGATGAACCAGCCGGAGTCCCAGGGCGCGACGCCCACGACTTTGTATGCCGGTCCTCTGGTGCTCTCCGACGTCTATCTGCTCACCGCCGAGAGCGGGGGGAACGTCGCGGTGCCGGGCTTGACGATTGTGCTCGACGGATCGGGATTGACGATCCGCAAGCCCGACGGTGCTGTCGGTGCCGTGGTGGCATGGGCCGACGTTTCGGGGCTCGTGGCCAGTAAGCGCATACGCACCCCCGCAGGACACCCCGGCGTCATCGTCGAGGCGGTAACCGCCTCACGCACCCACCGTTTCGTCGTCCCCAGCGAGAACCCCGACGGGCTCGAGTACGAGGTCACGCAGCTCGCCAGCGCGGTCGTCACGGCCCAACCAGGACCCTCCTCTGGCACCCGGCCACGATCCGGAGTGCTGACCGCAGCACTCGTTGTCGTGGCGTTGGCCATAATCGCGCTGGGTGTCCTCATCGCGAACTGGGACGGTGAAGTTCTGAGGTCCAGGATCACCTGACGAAGCGTGGCAAACCAGCCACGCGCGATCGATCGTCACACAATCGCAATACGGTTGAGGGTTGATCGTCGCGCATTTGGGCGATGATCCAGGCATGGAACCGCTCGTTCTGGAGTCCTGTCACAGCACCTGGCTCTTCGATACTGAACGGATGCGCTTCCGGCGCGTCTTGAAGGGCCTCGATCTGGACAGCCACCCTGCGTCCACCGGATGGCGCCCGTACTTCGGGCTCGACATCGACCCGGTGTCTGAATCCTTCGTGGTCCTCTTGAACCCCGAAGGCACGCGCTTGCTCAGATCATGGCGCCACGTCGAGCATTGCGCGCAATGCGGCGGGGAAGCCACTGGCGAACTGTCCCTCGACGACCTGCGGAGCGCAGCCCGAGCCTGAGATTCGCCGTCGGCCGGCGCCGGCGGGCCGATTGCAGGAGACCGCCTCTCCGTTCCTACCCCGTCGGTTCCGAGCGCCTCAGTCCAATTTTCCGCGCCGAAGTCCGCTGACTACGCTCTCACTCCTGGTCTTGTTGCAATTCGGCAGGTCAGCCGGGTTGGCTGGGGGGAAGTCCGGGCATGACGTTGGAGAGCGGTCACTTCGAAGCCGAGCCGTGGTCGGCTGGCCTCGCCCGGTCCATGGCGGTGTCGTCCCCCCAGCTCTGGCGCGAGATCCTGGAGCGACTGCGGGAGGTCCAAGAGAGTCAGGTCAAGCTGGCCGACGCCGTCGAGGTCCTCGGGATGATGGTGCAGGACGCCCTCGAAGCCGGGGCCGACGAACCAACCAGGGTGCCTGTCAGCGACACACGCTCGGAGGAGCCTCCGGCTCAGGATGCGCTGTCCTCAGCCCCTCCTCATTTACCTGATTGGGGCGTTGCCCTAGCCTCGCAACAGGAAGCCGAACGACAGCCGGACCTAGAAGCCGAATCCGTCGAAGATGTGCCTCTCGGATTCAAGGACTTGGCCGGTCCTGCCGACAGTGAAATTACGTGCGTCGAGGCCTCGGCGCAAAGGGCATGGAGCGGAGCAGCAGAGGTGCGAGAACCAGGCGTCGAGACAGGCGTACCCGAACCGGTCTTCTACGTTCCTTCCTTCGACGAGGAAGTGCTTCCGGCCACGTCGGTGGCGGAGCTCACCTCGGGAGCCCTCGATGCCGTCCTCATGGCCGAGTTCGGTTCCAGAACGGCAGGCGCACCCACCATCACCTCCGCCGACGCGGGACCCGTGAAGCCTGTGGCCCCCGCCGCGGCCACCCCCACCCCCGCCCCCGCCGCCGACACACGGCATTACCACGAGCCAGTCTTCGAACACGTGGCCACCGGGAACGGGTCCGCTCGCGTCGCCCCGACACCCGAGCACACTTCGGAGCACAACAAGGTTCTCGACATCTTGTTGGGCACGCCGCGCACCGCCCACGACGCGCCGTCCCACATCGACGCGAGCGTGCTGTCGAGCTCGACGGCTTCCAACACCCCGTCGCCGACCGACGTGGCGCCCTTGCCACAGTCCACCATCGTCATGGCGTCGGCGCCTCCTCATCCCGCTCCTGCGCCCCCGCCTCCCCCTCCCCCGGTCGCGACACCGGTCTTCTCCGAGCAAGCAGCACCACCACGAGAAGCACCGCCCTCGCCGCTGTTGATCGGCCCGCCCCCGGTGCCCGATGTCCCGACGTTCCACACCGATGCGCCGTCGCCGCTGCTGAGCGGCCCGCCCCCGGTGCCGGATGTTCCGACGTTCCACACCGAAGCGTCGTCGCCTCCCGCGTCGCCGACGTTCGTGGCCCCGGAGCCGCTCGCCGCCGTTCCTTCACCCGTGTTCTCGGCGCCACCACCTCCTCCGCCTCCTCCGCCTCCTCCACCGCCGCCTGTTCCGGCGCCGCCAGTTCCGACGCCGGTGACGGACGCCGGTCTTTTTGCCTCACCGCTGAACGAGGCACCCCCGGGCAGTCTCTCCGTATCTTCTCCGGTGGCCGCGTCGGCGCCCGTCGAGATACCGACGAGCCAAGCAAACGGGAGCGAGTCGCTCTCGCCGATCGACGACGGCGAAGCGCTCTTCACGACCGACACGTCGCACCATCTCAATTCGGCAGCGTCGATGGCCACGGAGATCTTGTCGGCGTCGCCCGACATCCCCACCGTGGGGATTCCCGAAGACGTCGAGTCCGAGATCATCAGCAAGGACGTGACGCTGATCGCCCGGGGGCGCAAGAAGAGGTTCCGGCTCCACTGAGCACCGCCCCGGCTCACCCAGGCCGGGCGGGCAGGCCTTGCTCGGCTACAGCGCCGGGCGCCGCCAGGTGCCGACGCTTCCGCCGGTCTTCTCCCACAGCGCCAATTCCCCGATGCTCATGAAGCGATCCGACGACTTGCACATGTCGTAGATCGTGAGGGCTGCCACCGTGCAGGCGGTGAGGGCTTCCATCTCGACACCGGTTCGGTCCACCGTCTCCACCTGTGCCTCGACCTCTACGAAATTGTCGCCGATGGTGAAGTTGACATGGATGCCCCCCACCAGCAGCGGTCGGCACATCGGGATGAGGTCGGGGGTCTTCTTGGCGGCCTGGATGCCCGCGATCCGAGCCGCTCCGAGGACATCGCCCTTGGTGATGGCGTTGCTCGCCACCTTGGCCGTCGTCTCGGGCGCCATCATCACCTTGCATCGGGCCAGCGCCCGACGATGGGTCGGCTCCTTGGGGGCCACGTCGACCATGCGGGCACTACCCAGCGGATCGAGGTGCGTCAGGCTGCGGTCGACCACGGCGCAAAGTCTATGTCACCAGCACCTTCCTGAACCTTGACTGTCGGCGAACGAGCGACAGCGATCGCCACGGCGGTAGACTTGGCACTCGAGGGTGACGAGTGCCAGAGGGGCCTCGACGACGTCGGAAGGGAACCAGGACGCGGATGCCGACCTACGAGTACCAGTGCCGGTCCTGTGGCACGCACCATGACGTCGTCCAGAAGTTCGGCGACGACCCCCTGACCGAATGCCCGTCGTGTGGTGGCCCGCTCCGCAAGGTTTTCGGGGCGGTGGGCGTGGTCTTCAAGGGGAGCGGGTTCTACAAGACCGACAGCCGGACCTCGGCCAAGAAGTCCGAGCGCTCCGACAAGGCCGAGAAGTCGGAGAAGTCGGAGAAGTCGGAGAAGTCCGCCACGAAAGCATCGGCATCGTCGGACAAAGCTGGATCTGGTTCCTCGGACTCGTCCGGATCGAAGTCCTCGGACTCCTCGGGCTCCAGCTCGTCTCCAAAATCCGGGGAGTCGACCAAGACGGGATCAGCCGCAGCTGCTTCTTGACGGGGCTGCTTCTTGCCGGGGATTCGCCCGGTCCCAACCGGTGGGCAGGACCACCCGTGACTACGAGCCGCTCAATGCCATCCCGTCGATGGCTAGCGTCTGGCCGGCGGCGACACCGGGGAGCCACTCGACGTCCGAGCCGATGTGGAGCACCGATTGCAACATCCGTTGCAAGGTGGATGCGATCGTGACTTCGCGCACCGGTTCCGCCAGCACGCCGTCGCGCACCATGAGGCCCTCGGCTCCCACGGAGAAATCGCCACTCACGGGGTTCACTCCGGAGTGCACGCCGGTGATCGACTGCACGAACAGCGCCTCTCCGACCTGCGACAGGATTTGAGCCGCCCCGAGCGTTCCCGGCGACAACAGCAGGGCGCGGCATCCGGCGACCGGGGTGGTGGCGTAGCCTCCCCGCACCGCCGACGCTGTCGAGCTCACGCCGGCTCGCCGGGCCGACGTCGTGTCGAAGACGAAGCCGCGCAGTACCCCGTTCTCGATGAGGACGTTGCGTCGGCAGGCGAGGCCCTCCGCGTCGTGGGTGGAAGCGCCGAAGGACCGAGCATCGGTCGGATCGTCCACGAGGAACAGGCTCGGCACCGCCACCTCTTCGCCCACACGGTCGGCGAAGAACGAGCGGCCCTTGGTGACGGCTTCGCCGGACAGAGCTGACGACACCACCGCCAGGAGGGTCGAGGTCACGCGGGCATCGAGCACCACCGCGCACTTGCCCGAACGCGCCTTGGTGGCGCCGAGCATCCGGGTGGAGCGTTCCACGGCGTCGGCCACCGCCTTGTCGAGGTCCAGATCCCCCGGACCGCGTGCCGCCGAGAACCCGACACCGGTCTGGCTGTCGGTATCGACACCGGCGATGGTCTCCACCGCCACGCTCGACACCGTGCGCCGGGCCGTGGCGGTGATGCCGGTGGAGCTGGCCACGGCGGCTTCCGCCGCCATGTCGCCGTAGTCGGCGAAGGCGACCTGACGGACGCGGACATCCGCGCTGCGGGCCCGGCGCTCGAGCTCGAGTGCCATCTCGACCTTGGCCGCACTCGGGGTGCGCAACACTTCGTCGTCCCACAGCTCGAGTGACGCTGGTGCCACGCCGTCGGGACTGGCCAGGCCGACGTGCTCGTCGGCGGTGGCGAAGGTGGCGTTGTCGCGGGCATCGGCCAGTGTCTGCTTGATCACCGACTCTTCGAGGGTCCCCGCGTAGGCGAATCCCTGACGCCCTCCTATGACCACCCGGATGCCTACGCCGGCGGATGCGGCCGAGGACAGAGACTCCACCTCGCCTTCGTAGGCCCTGACGTCGGTCTCGGTCCCTCGGGACACATAGACCTCGATCTCCTCGCCGCTCTTGGCCGCGCCCGCGATGCGCACCGCCAGCTCGAGGAGCTCACCCTCGGCGGCCAGCGGCGAGGTGTCCTGGCTCACCGTCTCAGTCACCGGCGGTCCCTCCGATCGTCACGCCGGTGATGCGCAGGGTCGGCTGCCCGCACCCCACGGGAACACTCTGGCCATCCTTGCCACACGTGCCCGGGCCCATGGCGAAGTCGTTGGCGACGGCGTCGATGCGGCGCAGGACCTCGGGCCCGTTGCCGATCAGATTGGCGTCGCGCAGAGGCTCGGTGAGGTGACCGTCTTCGATCAGGTACGCCTCGACCGTCCCGAACACGAAGTCACCGGTCGTGGTGTTCACCTGGCCGCCCCCCAACTTGGCCACGTACACGCCGTTCGGGGTCTGGGAGAGGATCTCGTCGGGCTCGGCGTCGCCGTTGAGGAGGAACGTGTTCGTCATACGGACCATGGGCAGATGGCGGTAGTTCTGGCGCCGTCCGTTGCCCGAGGATCCCCGATTGTCCTTGCGACCACGGAGGTAGTCCCACATGTAGTCGGTGAGGACCCCTTCGTCGATCAACACATTGCGTCGTGCGGAGTTGCCTTCGTCGTCTACGGCGAAACTCCCCCATTCCGGCCCGATGGTGCCGTCGTCGACCAGGGTGACGAGAGGGCTCGCCACCTGCTCGCCCACCTGGCCCACATAGACCGAGGCGTCCTTGGCGATGTGGTCGGCCTCGAGTCCGTGTCCACACGCCTCGTGGAAGAGGATGCCACCGCTCCCCGATTCCAAGATGAGCGGCACCTCTCCGCTCGGTGCGGGCCGCGCCGTCAACTTGACGATGGCCCGGCGGGCGGCGGCGGCGGCGATGTCGCGCACGTCGACGGTGTCGAAGAGCTCGAAGCCGACGGTGAAGGCACTGGACTCGTAACCGGTCTGCATCCCGGTGTCTCCGACCGCCACGCACGAGACGCTGAAGCGGGTGCGCACCTGGTCGTCGGCAACGAGGATGCCGTCGCTGTTGGCGACCTGGATGCGGCGCCGTCCATCTCCGTACGAAGCCGACACCTGCGAGATGGCGTTCCCACCGGCGCGTGCGGCCTCGTCGGCCTGGACCAGGAGCTCGATCTTGCGGGCCTTCGAGACTTCCTCGGGGAGCTGCTCGACCTCGTTTCTCTTCACGCTCTCACGATGCTCGAGCGCAACCACCCTCCCACCGCCCCCTTGCCTGGCGACGGCCGCGGCCGCCTCGGCGGCGGCCAGAAGGCCCCGCTCGGAGAGGTCCGCGGTATGGGCGTAGCCGGTGGTCTCCCCCACGACCACCCGGACTCCGGCACCGCGGTCGCGGCCCGACGACAGTTCCTCGACCCGGCCGTCGTCGAGGACGGCCGAAGTGGAGTGGCGGTCCTCGACGAACACCTCGGCGAACTCGCCGCCGCGCTGGAGGGCGGCACCGAGCACGCGCTCGATGACGGGAGTCTCGACCAGTAGTCCGGTTGCCGAGCCTGCGTCGCTCACCCGCACCTCTCCTTTCGGGCCGGCGGTCCAACCGGACCTCGCCCTCGGAACCCGCCCGCGAACCACCGGCCTCGTGGTGCGGTCGCGCAGACCGCCGGCCGTGTGGCCGGCGGCGCCTGTCTTTCGTATCGTACCGCCGTGCCTGTCCAACCCGGCCTGAGCGCTCGCGTCTCTCTGGTCGTCGACGAGAGCGACACTGCGCTGGCGCTGCGCTCGGGAGACGTCCCCGTCCTGGCCACGCCCCGGGTCATCGCTCTGTGCGAGGAGGCCGCCTGCCTGGCCGTGGACGGGATGCTCGACAAACGCCAGACCAGCGTGGGGGTGCGAGTCCAGTTCGACCATCTGGTCCCGGTCCGCATCGGCTCGGAGATCGTGGCCGAGGCCGTGCTGGAAAAGGTCGAGGGGCGCCGTCTGGTGTTCACCGTGACGGCGACGGACGCGGCTGGCCTCGCCGGGGCGGGGAAGCTGACACGAGTCATCGTCAACCGGGGCGACTTCCTGGCCAAGTCCCGGTAAGGGTTCCCGGGCTCGGCCGCAGCTTCGGCCGCGAAGGCCGGTGTTCGGGCCCGTGAACAGGCCGTCGTCGTCAGACCTGGCGGCCGAGGACGTTGCCGAGGACTCCTCCCACCACACCTCCGGCCGCGGCGTCTCGACCCGACTCGTTACCCCCGAGGTACTCCGACAAAGCATGGGCCAGGACCGGTAGCGGCATCGACTGCAACCAGATGGAACCGGGTCCCGTGAGCGACACGAGATGGTGTCCGTCGCCGCCCATGTAGCGGTTGGCGATGCCCGGCAACCGGATCACCGAGAACGTCACACTGTCGTTGAACATCCCGACGTGCCCGGGATGGACGAGGAGCGACTGTCCCGCCGCCAGCTCGTAGGTCGTCATCTCACCGGCGAGCTCGATCCACGCCTGCCCCTGGCCTTCGAGCTTCTGGAGGACGAAGCCTTCGCCACCCCACAGGCCGCCACGGAAGGACTGCTGCAATGCGACCGAAGGCGTGATGCCGGGAGTACCACACACCCAGCCATGGCGATGGACGACATACCCGTGGCCCGGGTTGATCTCGACGGGGAAGATCCGACCGGGCACCTTGCTGGCGAAGCTCACCATCCCGGGGCCGCCCGTGGCCTCGTACCGGGTCAGGAAGAGCCCCCCTCCACCGGCCATGCGCTTCAGGCCGGCCATGATCCCGCCACCACCGCCCGTGTTGGTGGTCTGGGAGAGCTGCATGTTGGCCGACATCCACGACAGGTCGCCGTGGGTCGAGATGATGGCCTCGCCCGGCTCGAGCACCATCTCCAGGACCGGCATCGTCGTCCCCTTGACGTTGGCCTGCATCGCGCGCTCCTCTCGATCCACCGGCGCCGTCCGGTGCGGACGTCGCCCTGCGCGCAGAGTCTGCCTCTCCTACTCGTGACACGCCCGTCATGTCGCACCCGGCGCCGTGGCCTCGGACACGCCGCCGCCGCCGCCCGGGGTGGCCAGGAGCCGTCCGCCGGCGATGACACCCACGCCGGGGGCCTAATGCCGATGGCACCTGGGCCGCGGTAGCGTGACGCAGGGTCGCCGCCTCGGGCGTCCCCCGAACAGGGTGCCCATGCTTCTCGACGACATCCACGAGCCCGCCGACCTCCGCAAACTGTCGCAAGCACAGTTGACCGAGTTGGCGGCGGAGATCCGAACCCGCATCGTCGATCGGGTCACGGAGAACGGGGGGCACCTCGGGTCCAACCTCGGAGCCGTCGAGCTGACCTTGGCCGTCCATCGGGTCTTCGACTCTCCCCGTGACGTCATTCTGTGGGACACCGGCCACCAGGCCTACGTGCACAAGCTCGTGACGGGGCGCCAGGAGGGCTTCGCCACGCTGCGCCAGCCAGGGGGCATGTCGGGGTACCCGTCGCGCGCCGAGTCTCCGCATGACTGGATCGAGAACAGCCACGCGTCGACGGCCCTCAGCTACGCCCACGGGATCGCCATGGGACTGGAGCGTCGGGGCGAGACCGATCGGCACGTGGTGGCGGTCCTGGGCGACGGGTCGCTCACCGGTGGCATGGCGTACGAGGCACTCAACAACCTCGGGCATGCCGGCACGCGTGTGGTCATCGTGCTCAACGACAACGGACGGTCCTATGCGCCGACGGTGTCACGGCTGTCGGCGGGCCTGACCCAGCTCCGCCTGAGCCCCTCCTATGTGCACGCCCGCGAACGGGCCCGGCACGTCCTGCGCTCCATCCCCGGCCTGGGTGGCCTCGCGTACTCCAGCCTGCACGGCCTCACCAGCGCGGTGCGCGAGATCGTGACGCCGCACCGGTTCTTCGAGGCCCTCGGGGTTCGCTACGCCGGGCCCATCGACGGCCACGACATCGCCGGCATGGAGCAGGCCCTCGCCCACGCCACGGAGTGGGGTGGGCCCATCGTCGTCCACGTCATCACCCAGAAGGGGCGCGGCTATGCCCCCGCCGAGGAGGACGACGTCCAGCGGCTGCACGACTTCAAGGTCCAGCCCAGCTCGGTCGCCCCGTCGGCCACGATCGCGCCGGCGACGTACACCGATGCCTTCACGCGCGCGGTTCTCGAAGCCGCCCGGCAGCGCCCCGAGGTGGTGGCCATCACCGCGGCGATGCCCGGCCCGACGGGGCTCCTCCCCTTCCAAGCGGAGTTCCCCGACCGCTTCCTCGACGTCGGCATTGCCGAGCAGCACGCCGTGACCGCCGCCGCCGGCATGGCCATGGCCGGGCTCCGACCGGTGGTGGCCATCTACTCCACCTTCTTGAGCCGCGCCTTCGACCAGGCCAATCTCGACGTCGGGCTGCACGGCCTTCCGGTCGTGTTCGCTCTCGACCGCGCCGGGATCACCGGTGACGACGGCCCCAGTCACCACGGGGTCCTCGACCTTTCTCTCACCTTGTCGATCCCGGGGATGACGGTCTTCGCCCCTTCCTCGGCCCAGGAGGTCGGCGTCATGCTCGACGAGGCCCTCAGCCTGGCGGGCCCGTCGGCCATCCGATTCCCGAAGACCCCCGCCCGCCAGGCCCGCGACGGCGCCGTCGGCACCGGGCTCTCGGCCCGCCAGATCCACCGTGGTGACGGCACGGTCTGCCTTCTCGCCGTGGGCAAGCTGGTCGAAGCGGCCGAAGAGGCCGCCGGCAAGCTGGCCGCCGAAGGAGTCGACGTCACGGTGTGGGACGTCCGGGTCATCTCGCCCCCGGACCCCGTCATGCTCGCCGACGCCGCCGCCCACGGCCTGGTCGTCACGATGGAGGACGGCATCAGGGTGGGTGGCGCGGGCACCTTCCTCGTCGACGCCATGCGGGGCCTGACCGAGATCGACCATCCTCTGCCCCCGGTGTGCGTGCTCGGGGTGCCTCCCCGCTACATCCCGCAAGGAAAGCCCGACGGGATCCTGGCCGAGCTCGGACTGGATGGGCCCGGCATCGCCACGGCGGTGACCGAGGCGCTCGCCACCGAGCGCGGCCGCATCCAGTTGTCGTAGCGGCCCGGCCCGGCCCGGCGCCGTCAGAGCCAGCCCTGGTTGTCCCCCCGACGGGAACTTGTTCTAGTTTGGTGGCGTGGACTTCAACCTCGCCGACCTCTTCGAGGCGGCCGCCGACGCCTTCCCCGACAGGGAGTACCTCGTCACCGACGGTCGCCGGCTCACCTATGCGGAGATGGAGGCGCGGGCCAACCGCCTCGCCCACCACCTCGCCGCCGCCGGTGTGGGCCGGGGCGACCACGTCGGCATCTACGCGCTGAACAGCGTCGAGTGGGTGGAGACGGCGTGGGCCGTGTTCAAGCTGCGGGCGGTGTGGATCAACATCAACTTCCGCTACGTGGAGGACGAGCTCCGCTACCTGTTCTCGAACGCCGATCTGGTGGCCCTCGTGCATCAGCGGCAGTTCTCGCCGCGCGTGGCGACGTTGCTCCCCGAGCTCCCCGCCCTGCGTCACGTGATCGTCATCGACGACGACAGCGCAGAGCCCGATCCGCGCCACGACGCCGTGGACTTCGAAGACGCCATCGCCAGTGGATCACCTGAGCGCGACTTCGCACCCAGGTCCGGGGACGACCTCTACATCCTCTACACGGGCGGCACCACGGGTATGCCCAAGGGGGTGGTGTGGCCCCAGCGCAACGTCTTCTACGCGCTCGGCGGGGGCATCGACGCGCTGACCGGCGTGCGCATGGACCGTCCCCAGCAGATGGTCGAGAAGGGTGTCGCCGCGGGAGGACAACTCAGCTTCCTTCCCATCGCGCCGCTCATGCACGGCGCCACGCAATGGGCGGTGATGGGTCAGAGCTTTGTCGGGAACCGGATCTGTCTCGTGCCCAAGTTCGATCCCCACGAAGTGTGGGCCCTCATCGAACGCGAGAAGGTCAACATGGTCATGATCACCGGCGACGCCATGGGCAAGCCGCTGATCGAGGCACTGAGCGATCCCGGTGCGTCCTATGACCTGTCGTCGCTGATCGGCATCACCTCGACGGCGGCCCTTTTCTCGCCGTCGGTCAAAGACGCATTCTTCGCGCAGTTCCCGAACCTGATCATGACCGATGCCATCGGGTCGTCGGAATCCGGCAACAACGGGATCTCGATGATCAAGCCTGGGGGAACGGCCATGAAGAGCGGTCCGACCGTGTCCTCGACCGGTGGCACCGTCGTGTTCGACGAGAACCTCGAGGCCGTGAAACCCGGGTCGGGCGTGATCGGGAAGATCGCCCGCTCCGGCGACATCCCCATCGGGTACTACAACGACCCCGTGAAGAGCGCCGAGGTATTCATCAACGTCGACGGCAAGCAGTTCGTCATGCCGGGCGACTTCGCCACCGTGGAGGCCGACGGGTCCGTGACCCTGTTGGGCCGGGGGTCCATCTGCATCAACTCGGGCGGCGAGAAGATCTTCCCCGAAGAGGTCGAATCCGTCGTGCGATCCCACCCCGACGTCATGGACGCCATCGTCGTGGGCGCACCCGACGAGCGCTTCGGCCAGCGGGTGGCGGCCATCGTCGAGCCCCGGATCGGCCGCGCCGCTCCTTCCCTCGAAGCCGTCCAGGAGCACTGCCGGAACCACGTCGCCGGCTACAAGGTGCCGCGCCAGCTCCACGTCGTGGACAAGATCGAACGCTCGCCGAGCGGCAAGCCCGACTACCAGTGGGCCAACGCCATCGTCACGACCCAGTCCCCGGTGGGTTGACCCCCGCCGCGATACGCGTCGCACCGTGACGGGCTGACGATGCCGGTCACGCTCGCCGATCTCGTCGGAGACGGACAAGCCGCCGTGCTCACCATGGAGATCCAACGCGGCGTGGTGGGGGATCTCTCGAGCTTCCCGGAGCTGGCCGCGGCCGCCCAGGAGATCGGGCTCATCGCCAACACGGCGCGCCTGCTCACCGCGGCACGCGCCGCGGCAGTTCCGGTTGTCCACTGCACGGCGGGCTTCCGGCCCGACCGGCGCGGGTCCCCCGCCAACGCGCCGCTCATGTCGGCGATGTTGCGTCGACCCGAGCACCTCGTCGATGGCACCCCCGCCGTCGAGCTCGTCCCCGAGCTCGGGTCCGCTCCCACAGACCTCGTGTCGCATCGCGCCCACGGTGTGTCGCCCTTCACGGGCACGACGCTCGACCCCACCCTGCGCGCCCTCGGCGTTTCCACGGTGGTGGCCACGGGCGTGTCGGTGAACCTCGGCATCCTGGGTCTCGCCATCGAAGCGGTCAACCTCGGGTACCGGGTGGTGGTGGTCACCGACGCCGTGTGCGGTGTCCCTCGCGACTACGCCGACGCGTTGACGCGCCATACCCTCGCTCTGGTGGCGTTGCTGGCCACTGCCGGCGAAGTGGTCGAGGCCATCTCCTGAGCGCGCCGGTGCGCGTCGGTGCGCGTCATCGGGTCCGCGGGCGGCGCCGTCTGTCGGGCTCGGCGGCGTGTCGAGCCCGGGTCGCTCCCGTCGTGCGGTGCGTCGGGACCGCCGCCGCATGTGCCGACCCCGGGGGGGCCGAGGGTGACACAGCAGCGGCGACCCGACCAAGCGCCGGCACCAACGAGGACCCGCCTCAGGGCGACGACACTTGAGCCCCCCGCACTGACGCACAGGTGACCGGGAACGAGGCTAGTTCGTCTGTGGCCGCGACATCCGGAACACTCCGGGCCGGCCGGGGCGCGCCCGATAATGTCTCGCCCCGTGTTCAGGCGGTCTGCGCGTGTGTTCGTCGAAGACGCACTCGAACCACTCAACCCGGCGCTCAAGGTGCTGGTGCGCAGTGCGTTGTTTCGCACCGGTGCGGACGTGACCGCTCCAAGCGGCCCACCGGCCGTGCCTGGTGCTAGCTCCTCATCCTGACGACGAGACGCTCGGTGTCGGCGCGACCATCATGCGTAAGGTCGACGCCGGCACTCCCGTGCATCTGGTGGTGGCAACCGACGGGAGCAAGTCTCCACCCGGCGACCCGGCCGAGGTGACCGCTCTGCGCAGTGCCGAACTGCAGGCCGCGTGCGCCGTGCTCGGTCTGTCGGAGGACGACGTGACCCGTCTTCCCTTCGTGGACGCCGAGCTCGCCGAGAACGAGGAGGCGCTTGTCGCCGCCATCGCCGAGGTCGTCGCCGCCCAGCGTCCGGCCGAGGTCCTCGTCACCGGCGAGGACGACCCCCACGAGGACCATGCCTTGCTCGGAAAGGCCACGCGTCGAGCCCTCGCCGGGACACGGGGTCACCATGCTCACCTATCCCATCTGGCAATTCGACCGGCCCGCCCTCCTCGTCCGGCATCTGCGGCCCGGGAGGCGCCCCGAGTTGGTGCGCACCGACGGCTACCGGGAGCGCAAGCGCCAGGCGGTCGCGGCCTACCCGTCGCAGATGGCCGCCCACAACGACGACCCCGAAGGGCTACGGCCGAATTTTCTCCCGAACTTCGACGGCCCCTACGAGATGTTCTTCCCCGTCGACCTCGGCGCCGGGGGTCTCACGGCCTGAACCCGGTCCCACCTGGGGCCCGAGGGGCGCAAAGGCGCGGGAAGGAGCGCCGATCGATCAGGCGCCGACCTGCGCGATGCGCTGGCGGGTCGTGCTGTGGATGGGGTCCTTGTCGAACTGGGGCAGGACGTGCTTGCCGAAGGTGGCCACGGCCTCCTCGCACAACTCGATGGGCATGGAGGACGACAACATGCCGAAGCTCAACTGGTCGGCCCCGGTGTCGGCGAAGCGCTGGATGGAACGGGCCACCTCGTCGGGGTCGCCCACGGCGATGAGGCCGCTCTCGATGTTCTTGTCGATCTGATCGGGCGTCGAGGGAGGCAGCAGGTTGGGCCACTCCGGGAGGCCCGGCGGCCGCGGGAAGGTGTCGAGGTAGCGGAAGACGAGGCTCAAGTGGACGTGGGAGTCGATGTTGGCGAACACCTCCCGGGCCCGGCCGCCGTCCTCGAGGCACAGCATCTGGGTGGTGATCATGACGTTGTTGTTGACGTAGCCGCCGACGGGATCGGCGTTCTCGATCTCTTTCTTGTACTTCTCGATGAGCGGCGCAAACCCCTCGGGCTTGCCGAAGGCGAAGCACAGCACGCCGAGCCCCTGGCGGGCGGCCAGCTCGAAGGTGCCCGGGCTCCCCGCCGCCACCCACAGAGGTGGGTGGGGGTTCGTGTAGGGCTTGGGGAGGACGTTGCGGGTGGGCATGGAGAAGAACTTGCCGTCGTAGGAGTAGTCCTCTTCCTTCCACATGCGGACGATCTGCGGGAGCGTCTCCGCCACCATCTCGCGGGTGAGCTCCTGGTCCTCGATGCCGAAGCCCTTCTGCTCGGTCGTGGACGATCCCCGGCCCGTGCCGAACTCGAAGCGGCCCTCCGACAGGTGGTCGAGCATCGCCACGCGCTCGGCCACGCGGGCGGGATGGTTGGCCGGCGGGGTGAGGTTGAAGATGCCCGAGCCCAGGTGGATGTTCTTGGTCTGGGCGGCCGAGAAGGCCATGAAGGACTCGTTGGCCGACAGGTGGGAGTAGTCGGTGAGGAAGTGGTGCTCGGAGGACCAGGAGTACTTGAAGCCCGCCGCGTCGGCGGCCCGGATGTAGGCGAGCTCGTCCATGATGCGGTCGTGCTCAGCCGCCGCGCCGTGCGCCTCGCGGTACTGGGGTAGGAGGCTGACGGCGTTGAAGATCCCGAACTCCATGGCGAAACGCTCCTCTCGCTCGGTTCGGAACGTACCATCTTGCGCTCGAAAATGCAACGTGTTCCAATATTGGGGGAGGGCCGGCGACACCCGGCCACAGGGGTCCTGACCAGGGCCTCGAGACCCCAGCGATCGACCGAGGACGGCCCGGACCATGGACACCATCGCCGAATTGCTCCTCGCTCGGGCCGGTGACGGTCGGCCCGGGATGGTGGCCGGGGACGACCGTTGGACCTGGGCCGAGATCGTGGCCGGCGCCGGGGCGCGGGCCGCTCTGTTGAGCGAGCGACGGGCCGCGGGCCCCTTCCACGTCGCCACCCTCCTCGACAACGTCCCCGAGTACGTGCTGTGGCTGGGCGGGGCCGCGCTGGCCGGGGCGGTCGTCGTCGGCGGCAACTCCACGCACCGCGGCGAGGACCTCGCCCGCGACCTCGCCCATACCGCAGTGTCAGTTCCTCGTCACCGACCGGGCCCATCTTCCCCTCGTGGACGGGCTCGACCTCGGGCCCGGCATCGGCACGGTCGGCGCCTCGAGCCCACGGGTGGTGGTGGTCGACGACGACGCATGGCGCGCCGAGTTGGCCGGGCGTGACGGCGACCCGCTCCCCGACCGACTGGCCGTCGGCGTCGACGAGGACAGTCTCGGCTATCTGATCTTCACCTCGGGCACCTCGGGCGCCCCCAAGGCGTGCCGATGCACCCACGGACGATTGGCCCGCATCGGGATCATCGTGGCCCAGATGTTCTCGCTCACCGTCGACGACGTCTGTTACGTGTCGATGCCGCTGTTCCACTCCAATGCCCTCATGGCCGGCCTCGCCCCCGCCCTCGCCGCGGGGGCGACGATCGCGCTGCCCACGGGGGGACGATTCTCGGCGTCGGGATTCCTCGCCGACGTCCGTCGCCACGGCGTCACCTACTTCAACTACGTGGGCAAGCCCTTGTCGTACATCCTGGCCACCCCCGAGCAACCCGACGACGCCGAGAACTCGCTGGTGCGGGTGTTCGGGAACGAAGGCGCCGAGGCCGACATCGTCCGCTTCGGCGAGCGCTTCGGATGCGTGGTGGTCGACAGCTACGGGTCCACCGAGGGCGGCGCCACCGTGCAGCGCACGCCCGACACGCCGCGCGGCGCGCTGGGCCGGGGCCCCGAGGGGACGATGGTCGTCGATCCCGAGACCGGAGCCGAGAGCCCCCGGGCGCGCTTCGACGCCGACGGTGTGCTCGTCAACTCCGAGGAGGCCGTCGGCGAGCTCGTCTCGATGGGCGGGGCCAGTGGCTTCGAGGGCTACTGGCGCAACGACGACGCCGAGGTGGCTCGCCTCCGCAACGGGTGGTACTGGACCGGAGACCTCGCCTATCGCGACGAGGCCGGCTTCTTCTACTTCGCGGGTCGGTCCGACGACTGGTTGCGCGTCGACGGGGAGAACTTCGCGGCCGCCCCCGTGGCTCGCATCTTGGAGCGGCATCCCGACGTGGTGCTCGCCGTGGTGTACGCCGTTCCCGATGTCGTCGTGGGCGACCAGGTGATGGCGGCGTTGCAGCTGCGACCCGGCGCCGAGTTCGACGCTCAAGAGTTCGCGAGGTTCCTCGGGGCCCAGAGCGACCTGGGGACGAAGTGGGCGCCGCGCTTCGTGCGCGTGTGCCCGGAGCTTCCCATCACGGCCACGTCCAAGGTGCTCGTGCGCACATTGCGAGCCGACAGGTGGAACAGCGTCGACCCTGTGTGGTGGCGACCGGGCCGGGGCGCCGCGGGGCCGTTCCAACCTCTCCAGGCAACCGACGTCAGCGAGATGGAGCGATCCGTGAGCCGGCGCTGAAGGCACGCCGGCTGCACGCCGAGGTCAGGCGTCCCTCTTCACCATGCGCCACGCCCCCAGGACGGTGAAGACCACGAGCCAGGCGACGATGACGCACACCGCCACCGTCGTCGATTCCGGTACGAGTCGTGATGTCCCCTGTCCCCCGTCGGGGCCGCCGCCACCACCGAACACGAACCCCAGGCCGGCCGGCTCCAGATGGGCGACGGCCAGGCCGACGACGGAGCGTTGCAGGTTGATGAGATGGGCGAGGTGTGCCCGTGACACGATCGGTGTCAGGACGATCTCGAGCACGATCATCAAGATGACGGCCACCGTGCGCTGCCCCAGGAGTGACGCGAGCCCGAGGCCGACGATGAACCCCACGATCGCCTCGAGCTCGATCCACAACCCGGTCTTGATCATCAACGACGTGGACGGGGCCAGGAACGTCTTGGAGTATGCCGAGTAGTCCCGTGCCGCGATCAGGCGGACCACGTCCCTGACCTGGGCTTGGGAGACTGGGGGCGGGGCCTGGGACCCAGGGGGGCCTTTGATGACGACCGCGCCCTGGCCGGGGCCGGGGCCGTTGCCGCAGGGGGTGGCGTTGAGCACCGCCCCGACCTGAGCAGGCGGGGGGCCGTTGAAATCGAAGCCGAAGTTGCAGATGACCTCGTCGGGGTGTTCCGCGGCCCAGCTCTGCAGGCCGGCACGCGACAGGCCGCTCGGAACGTGCACCCCCTGGTAGGTGAGCTGCGTCGGGGCCGCGAACACACACACCGCGCACACGATGGTGAAGCCGATCGCCACCAGGGGGACGATGATGGCCAACCCGGCGGGGATGCGGGCCAGATACAGCGACAACCGGGAGCGGCCCGTCACCACCAGGTGGCGGAACATCCCCTCGGTGAGGTCGATCGATCCCGCCGTCGCCCCCAACGTGGCGGCGACGATGAACCCGAAGACATAGAGCACTCCCGCCACCAGGCCGGTGAAGACGTCGTAGCCGCCGGCGGGGCCGTAGGAATGCGGTGCGAAGGCGTGCAGCAGCAGCCTGATGACGAGGAACACCGTGGGAATCCCGATGGTCACGAGCATGAGGGCGATCATGAGCCCCCGTCGTTTGCGCAGCTCCATGATGCGGGTGGTGATCATGCCGCCGGTGGGGACCCACGACCCTCGGTTGTCGCGTCTCGAACCTCGAGGTTCGGTGACCACAGCCGGTGCCTGGTTCGACAGCGTCGTCATTCCGGAGCCCCCAGTCGGCTCGTGACCTGCAAGAACCACGCTTCGAGCGAGGCTTGGATCTCCTGGAGCCGGTACACCGAGATCCGTCCTTCGACGAGCACGCGGTTGACCTCGGCGATGACGTCGCGCGGCGTGCCGGCCGGCAAGGTGATCCCCAGTCCCTGTGGCGTCACCTCGACGTCCGACCCGATGGCGGTGGCCTGGAGGAGGCCTCGGGCCCGATCGGGCTCCGAGCACTCGACTTGGAGGACCAAGGACGCCCCGGCCAGCAGTTCGGAGATCGGTCCCTGTCTGATGATGTTGCCCCGGTCCACGATGGCCACGGCATCACAGGTCCGCTCGACCTCGTCGAGGAGGTGGGACGACAGCACGACCGTACGGCCCTCGGCCACCAGCGACAGGATCATGTCGCGCATCTCGTGCATGCCGGCGGGATCGAGCCCGTTCATGGGCTCGTCGAGGATCAGTAGTTGGGGGTTCCCGATCAGACATGCGGCCACGCCGAGGCGCTGGCGCATACCCATCGAGTACTTCGACACGCGGTCATCGGCGCGATGGAGGATGCCCACCCGCTCGAGCGACGGCCCGATGCGATCGCGCGCCGCGGGCTCGCGGGCCGCCGCGAGCAGCTGGAGGTTCTGACGTCCCGTGAGATGGCCGTGGAACCGGGGCTCGTCGACGATGGCCCCCACCCGCGCCAGAGCGGCGGCCCGGTGCTTGGGCACGGGATACCCGAGAAGCGACATCGAGCCGGAATCGGCGTGGGTCAGTCCCAGCAGCACCCGGATGAGCGTGGTCTTGCCGGCGCCGTTGGGGCCGAGGTAGCCGAAGGCACACCCCCGAGGGATGAGCAGTTCGACACCGTTCACCGCGATGTTGTCCCCGAACCGCTTGGTCAGTCCGTGGGTCTCTACGGCCCACTGGCTTCCCGCCTGGAGGGGCGGGGGCGAGTCGAGAACGGTCAGCGCGCTCATCGGGTGCTCCCGTTTCCGACAGGGAGGCATGTGATGTGGCGTCCGATTGCTTCGAACCTATCCCTGCGCCCGGGCATAACGGTGACATCCAACAGATCGCTGGTCACTCCGGCCGTCACGAGCCTGCCCTCATCGCGGCGGCGAGCCCGGTCTCGACAACGGAGGCGTGCCAGATGAAGTGCATAGATCAATGCTGCGGGATGGGCGGCAAACCGACAATCAGGGAATACCCCCATATTCCCCCCACCCGGCGGGCGTGCTGATCTCTGTCGAGCTCGAGCCTCTGGTGATCTGCTCGAGGATTCCGTCCCCCGCCGCTGGTCGTGTGCGACTCAGGCTGCCGCTTCGGCCCCGATGTCGGCCACGAGCTCGTAGGACCGCACGCGGTCCCGGTAGTCGTAGATCATGGCCGTGATCATCAGTTCGTCGGCTTGGGTCTCGCGTCGGAGGGCATCGAGCCCGGCGCGGACGCTCTCGGGATCGCCGACGATCTGTCCTCGGGTCCTCGAGTCGAGAATGAGCCGCTCCGACGGGGAGTAGTCGTGGTCCGCCGCCTCCTCGGGGGTCGGCAGCCGACCCGGGCGCCCTGAGCGCAGACGGACGAAGGCCAGCCTCGAGGGCCCGGCCAACCACTGCGCCTGCTCATCGGTGTCGGCGCAGATCACCGACACCGCCACCATGGCGTGGGGCTCGGCCAACGTGGGCGAGGGACGGAAGTTGGATCGGTACAGCTCCAGCGCGGGCAGGGTGTTGCCGGCACTGAAGTGATGGGCGAAGGAAAAGGGAAGGCCGAGCATCCCCGCCAGCTGGGCGCTGAAGCCGCTCGACCCGAGCAGCCACAGCTCGGGTTGGTCCCCGTACCCGGGAACGGCGGTGATGCTGCGAAACGGGTGGGTGTCGGGGAATCCGCCCGTGAAGAACGCCCGGAGCTCGGCGAGTTGTTGGGGGAAGTCGTCTGCGTTGAGAGCCTCCGACGAGCGTCGCAACGCCAAGGCGGTGACCTGATCGGTGCCCGGCGCCCGTCCGATACCGAGATCGATGCGTCCCGGGTGCAGCGCTTCGAGGGTGCCGAACTGCTCGGCCACGAGCAGCGGGGCGTGGTTGGGCAGCATGATCCCCCCCGACCCCACCCGGATCGAGCTCGTGGCCGCCGCAATGTGGCCGATGAGCACCGCCGTCGCCGAGCTGGCGATGCCGGGCATGTTGTGATGCTCGGCCACCCAGAAGCGACGGTACCCGAGCGTTTCCACCGCCCGGGCGAGCTCGATCGACTCCTCGAGGGCGCGGCCGATGTCGGACCCTTCGGTCACCACGGCCAGATCGAGCACCGACAACGCGCCGATCGGGCGCGGCCTCTCGGCACTCTTCAACGGGACTGCATTCATCGGTCCTGGTAACCCTCAGACACGGGACCATATTCCGGTCCCCGCGGCAGCCGCCTCGGTGCACCCGTCAGGACGCCGGTCGTTCGGACCGGGGCCCGGACCTCGCCGCTAGCCCGGAGGTGCGAAGAACTCGAGCGCGATGTTGTCGGGATCACGAAACGACAGACCGGAACCGTAGGGCGCATCGATGATCCCCCCGTTCTTGATCCCGAGCTCGTTGAGCCGGGCCTCCCACGAGGCCAACTCGGTGCGATTGGCACACGCGAACGCGAGGTGGTCGAGCCCGGGTCGATACTCGGTGAAAGGATCGGTGCTCGACGGGCTCGGGAACTGATGGAGGCCGACCAGCGTGCCTCCTCCGAGGGCCCACACCACGTGGCGGAACGGACCGGTGTCCTCATGGATCACCGGCTTGGCATCGAAGAGCGCTTCGTACCAGGGAACGCTGCGGTCCAGACTGCTGACCGTCAAGGCGACATGCGTGAGCGCCGGGAATTTGGGCATGGCGTTTTCCTCCTCGTCCTCTTCCGATCGAAACCCCGGAGGCTAGTGCGGACGGCCTTTGCTCCGCTTCGGATCCCGGGTCGCGGCGTCGCAGGCGACGCCGGATGCCCCAGGTCAGCTCCCGAAGACGAAGTCCTCGATGAGCGCGGCGAGCTCGAGAGGTCTGTCGCCTTGCACGCTGTGACCGGCCTCTTCCACGTGGGCGATGCGTGCCGAGGGCAAGCGCCGCCGTAGCTGCTCCTCGTCCTCGTCGCCGAGGACCGAATCGGGCCGCATGCCCCGGACCAACAGGAGCGGCACGGTGAGCGCCGTCACCGCCTCCCACAATCCTTCGAACAGCGCGTCGGCCAACCGCGTCACCACCGGCGTCGCCTGCGCCCGAGCCAGAGCCCGCCGTCAACGGAGCTTCCTCGGCCCGGTGGCGAGCCCAGCGCCACACCCAGGTCCCGTCGTCTTGTTGTTCGGCGTTGTGCAGGATGCCGCGACGCAATGACGAACGAGACCGGGTGGGATTGAACTGCACGGTGAAGTCCAAGAGCTCGTCGAAGCTGGCGAAGGTCGGGGGGCCGTTCACGAAGTCGATGATGTGCTGCGATCGCTCCCCTTTGAGGCCGGGCAGGACGTCGACGAGGACGACGGCGCGCACCAGGTCGGGTGCCACCGCCGCCAAGGCGATGGTCGTGAGCCCCCCGAGTGACATGCCGATGACGGCCTTCGCGGCGGGGGCGAGCTGTCGTACGGCGACAGCGACGTCGGCGGCGTTGCCGTCGGCACTGAGATGACCCTCGGGATGCGCCCCGGGGCCGTCGGAGTGGCCGTGCCCGGGCAGGTCGATGGCGACCAGGGGACGCCCGAGAGCGAGGGCCACGGTGTCCCAGGTGTGCGCGTTCTGCGCCCCCCCGTGCAACAACACCAGCTCGGGCTCGTCGTCTCCCCACACCAGCGCGCTCAACGTGCGCCCCGGCGCCACCTCGACACCGACACGTCGGACCGACGGAGGGCCGTCGAAGGCCAGGCCGTGCTCCTGCGCGTTCTCGTGGAACAGCCCGAACTCGTCGTAGTCGATGCGGTCGGTCATCGGAGCCTTTCTACCGTCACTCGGGGGCTCCGACAACGTCGAGCCGAGGCGAGCGGAGAGACCCCTCGTGTCAGTGGCGATCGACGCCGAGCACGAGACCACTGGTGGGCACCCCGGTGCCGGCGGTGACGACGACGTGTTCGGTCCCCTCGACCTGGTTCACGGCCGTGCCCCGCACCTGGCGCACGCCCTCGGCGATGCCGTTCATCCCGTGGATGTAGGCCTCGCCCAACTGGCCGCCGTGGGTGTTGGTGGGCAGCTTCCCGCCCGGACCGATGTGGCCGTCGCGCAGGAACTCCTTGGCTTCACCCCACTCGCAGAACCCGAGCTCCTCGAGCTGGTACAGCACGAACGGCGTGAAGTGGTCGTAGAGCACGGCGCACTGCATGTCGTCAGGGCCGAGGCCCGACGTCTCCCACAGCTGGCGCGCCACCACCCCCATCTCGGGAAGATGCGTCATGTCGTCGCGGTAGTACGACGTCATCATGTCCTGCTGGGCGCCCGATCCCTGGGCGGCTCCCTGGATGACCGCCGGCGCAGACGCGCTGTCGCGGGCGCGCTCGAGGCTCGTGACCACGATGGCTTGGCCGCCGTCGGACTCCTGACAGCAGTCGAGCAGGCGCAGCGGCTCGACGATCCAGCGCGACGCCTGGTGATCCTCCAAGGTGATGGGCTTCCCGTAGAACCACGCCGCCGGGTTCGTGGCCGCGAAGGCCCGGTCGGCGACGGCCACGCGCCCGAAGTCCTCGGTGGTGGCACCGGTCACGTGCAGGTAGCGCTGCGCGAACATGGCCACCCACGACGCCGGGGTGAGCAGGCCCTGGGGCGCGTACCACGAGAAATGGGCGTTCTCGGCGTTGGCGACGGGAGCGCGGCCTTGGACGCCGGTCCCGAAGCGGTGACCCGAGCGCTCGTTGAAAGCCCGGTAGCACACCACGACATCGGCCACGCCGCTGGCGACCGCCATGGCCGCTTGGTGCACGGTGGCACACGCCGCGCCTCCGCCGTAGTGGATCCGGCTGAAGAAGGTGAGGTCCCCCATGCCGAGGGTGCGGGCCACCTCGATCTCGGGGTTGGAGTCGGCCGCGAACGTGACGAGCCCGTCGACCTCGGAAGCGGCGATACCGGCGTCGTCGAGTGCGCTTCGCACCGCCTCGGCGGCGAGGCGGAGCTCGCTGCGGCCCGAGTCCTTGGAGAATTCCGTGGCACCGATCCCGCTGATGGCGGTGGTGCCCGCGAAGCTGTGATGACGGGGGGACCTCGCGCTCATGACACCGGCCTCATGATGTGCCCGCACCGTCACCGGGGACCGAGAGGCGGACCGTCCCCGTCACATGGTCACCGCGGCTGTTGGCCCCGCGCAGCGCCACCTCTACGACCCCACGGCCGTCGGCGCGCTGCCCGGGCCCTCGGCGGTGGTGACCTTGCCCGTGAGTGTCATGGTGTCCCCGGGATGGTTGGGCGCACCCAGGCGGATCGACACCGACTCGATGCGTGCGCCGGGCCCGGCCCAGTCGGTTACGAAGCGCCCCACGAAACCGTTGGTGGAGAGGATGTTCATGAAGATGTCGGGCGAGCCGCGCTCGACCGCCAAGCCCGGGTCGTGATGGACGTCCTGATAGTCGCGCGAAGCGATGGCCGTGGCCACGATGAGGGTGCGCGTGAGTGGGATGGCGAGCTCGGGCAGCGTGTCGCCCACGCTGATCGTCTTCGAAGCGCAGTGTGTCACTGCGGATCGGGCTCACGGTCCTTCCACCCGCCGGCCCGACCGGCTGTCGACGCCGCTGCGCAGCCGCGTGGCCAGCAACGATCCCAGGCGGGCCAGCTCCGCGCTCGGGCCCTGCAACATCGAGCTCGATCTGCTTGCCCCACAGGAAATAGCGGTGGATCGGGTAGGAGATGTCGGCGCCCAGGCCGCCGTGGAGGTGCTGGGTGGCGTGCACCACTCGTTGGCCCGCCTCCGACGCCCACCAGTGGGCGACGGCCACGGCTTCGGTGGCCGGGAGGCCCTCGTCGATGCGCCACGCCGCCTGCCACGTGGTGACCCGGATGGCCTCGGTGTCGATGTAGGCATCGGCGGCGCGCAGCATGGTGCCCTGGAACGACGACAAGGGACGACCGAATTGGTGGCGTTGGTTGAGGTAGGCGGCGGCGCGTCGCACCGCCTCCTCGGTCACGCCGAGCTGGATGGCGCACAGCCCGGTGCGGGCCCGGTCGAGCATCCACGCCACCGCGCCGGCGCCGTCGCCGGGACCGGCCAGGACGTCGGCGGCCGCGACCCGACACCCCGTCCATATGGAGGTGGGGATGGATCTGGTGATCGGTCGTCGTCGCCCGCTCGATGGTGGCACCGGGGCCGGTCGGGTCGACCAGCGCCACGATGGTGCCGTCCGTCGGCGCGCCGTCGACGGCGGCGGGGACGAGGATGCGCGCCGCGAGATGCGCCTGGGGGACGGCGAAGGCGGTGCCGTGCAAGCGCCAGCCGCTCACCGTCGCGCTCGGCGCGCACCGTCGGGTGGTTGCGGGCGCTGGCGGCCACCTCGTTGAGCGCGGCGGACAGGCGGACCTCCCCCGCGGCTCACCCCCGGGAGCCAGCGTGCTTGTTGCTCGGCGGTGCCGAAATGCGCCACGGGCAGGGCACCGAGGACGACCGTGGCCCACAGCGGCACCGGCGCCACGGCGCGACCCTGTTGCTCGAGGACGAGGCACAGCTCGGTCAGGCCGAGACCCGAGCCACCGTGGTCCTCGGGGACGGCGAGGCCGAGCAGGTTCGCCTTGGCGAGCTCGGACCACAGGGCCTCGTCGAATCGGTCGGCGCCGGTTCCTCGACCTCCGCCACCCGATCGACGGTCGCCCATGCCCTGGAAGATCGGCGGCGGCGGCTTCGGACACCGCCAGCTGCTCCTCGGTGAAGTCGAAGTCCATCAGGCCGCTCCGGCTTTACCGCATCGCCGGCGACCGGCGGCGACGGGCGAGGGGTCGGAACATCGGGATGGTGAGCTCGTCGTCGACGGCCACCATCTCCGCCACCACGGGCATGCCGATGTCGTACGTCGGCGGGATCGATGCCGATCAGGTCGCCCACCAGTCGCGTGCCCTTCCTCGAGCTCGACCACGGCGATGGGAAGCGGGTAGTCGAACCCGCCCACCTGGGGGTGATGGACGACGACGAAGCTGTAGACCGTCCCGCTGCCCACTCGAGGTGACGGTGTCCCATTCGAAGGACCCGCACGACGCGCAGGCGGGGCGAGGTGGGTGTCGCAGCACACCGCACTGCGCGCACCGCTGGATGAGCAGCTGCCCCGTGCCGGGCACCCTCGAAGAAGAAGGCGATGTCGTGGGTGATGGCCGGACGGGGGCGAAGCGGAGCGTCGACCTTCGGCCGCGTCGACTGGGGCCGGAAGCGCAGGATCCGGAACCGCATGGTGGCCACGCGCTCGCCGTGCTGGTCGGTGAACTCCAGACGGGTCGTCACGAAGTGCCCGTCACCCAAGCCCGGTGTGCTTCTCGGGTGACACCGAGTCGATGACCGAGGTCACCGTGAGCCGGTCCCCGAGCACGATGGGCCGGACGTACTCCTGGTCGCAGTTCGTGGCCACCACCGACGTGAACCCGGCTTCGTTGAAGATCTCGAACATCTGCTCCTGGACGGACGCCTCGCCCGCCGCGTCCCGCGGCCCCTTCCAGGCTCCGCCCGGTTGGGAGAGGTA
Source organism: uncultured Acidimicrobiales bacterium (assembly GCA_963846125.1). Taxonomy (GTDB): domain Bacteria; phylum Actinomycetota; class Acidimicrobiia; order Acidimicrobiales; family UBA8190; genus Chersky-840. Next base: position 1,607,279 of record CAWJUR010000002.1, on the reverse strand, counting down.
GGCCGCGCATGACCCACGCCTGGAGCATGGTGGGCGGGGAGACCACGCCCGGGAAGCCGTTGGCCCGGGCCGCCTCGTCGTCGACGTAGACGGGGTTCTCGTCGCCCATGGCGTCGATCCAGTGCCGGATCATGGCCTGGTTGACCTCGTCGCGCGCCTCCATGGGCGGTCCGCTGGGCATGCCCTCGAAGGCGCGCAGCTTCGTCAGCAGCGCGTCGGCGTCGCCCGTGCCACGGTGCCGCCGTCGGGTGCCACCGGGCTCACCGCGCCGCCCGGGTCATGCCCAGGCCGGCCATGGCGACGATCTCGCGCTGGATCTCGTTCACGCCTCCCGCCGAAGGTGTTGATCTGGGCGTGGCGGGCGGTGCGCTCGAGTCGGCCCGCCAACACCGCGCCGGGCGAGTCCGGCGACAGATAGCCACCCGCCCCCACGATCCCGAGCAGGCGCCGGTAGATGTCCATGCTGCGCTCCACGCCGAAGACCTTCACCGTCGAGGAGTCGGCCGGGCTCATGGTGTCGGCCGACGAGTGCGGTCGCCATGCGCCAGTTGAGGAGGTACATGGCCTCGAGCTCGGCCCGACACCGGGCCAGGTCCGACTGCACCCACCCGAGATCGAGCACGGTCGGGCCGTCGGGGGTGGCCGTGTGCGCCGCCCAGGCGGCGACCTCTTCGTAGAGCTGGGAGGCGAAGCCGCTCCAGGCGGCCAGGCCCACGCGCTCGTGGTTGAGCTGGGTGGTGATCATCCGCCAGCCCTCGTTCTCGGCGCCGACCAGTTGCTCGACCGGGACGCGGACGTCGGAGTAGTAGGTGGCCGTGGTCCGGGCGCCCGCCACCGTGACGATGGGGCTCCACGAGAAGCCCGGCGAGTCGGTCGACATGGCCAGGATCGAGATGCCCTTGTGCTTGGCGGCGTCGGGGTTGGTGCGCACCGCCAGCCAGACGTAGTCCGCCATGTCGGCGCCGCTCGTGAAGACCTTGGCCCCGTTGACGACGTACTCGTCGCCGTCGCGCACGGCCCGCGTCTGCAGCGAGGCCAGGTCGGTGCCCGCCTCGGGCTCGGTGTAGCCGATGGCGAAATTGACCTCGCCGGCCAGGATGGCGGGGAGGAAGAACGACTTCTGCTCCTCGGTGCCGAAGCGCATGATGGTGGGGCCCACCGTGTTCACCGTCACGAACGGGAACGGGGCGCTGGCCCGACGGGTCTCGTCGAAGAAGATGAACTGGTCGGTGGCGGGACGACCCTGGCCGCCGAACTCCTTGGGCCACCCGATGCCGAGCCAGCCGTCCTTGCCGATGCGCCCGACGACCTGGCGCCACAGCTCACCGCCCTCGCCCACCTCGCCGATGCCCCGGCGCACGTCGTCGGTGAGCAATTCGGCGTAGTACGCGCGCAGTTCCTGGCGCAGGGCCAGCTGCTCGGGGGTTTCCTCCAGGAACATGGCGCCGTCCTACCACCGGTCCGAGCCGGATCGCCCGGTCCCGGCCTTCGCTGTGGTTCGTTGCTGTTGTGATGTCGTTGCTGCGGTATGCTCGTGCTGTAACTCGTTCTAGTTTGGCACCGTACCAGCCGCCTCGGGGCACGACAATTGCCCTTTCCCGAGCTTTGGCGGGGCGCCGGCGTGGTGCCCGAGACTCTCGGCCGACCCCGGCCCGGCCCGGCGGTCCCTCGTTGGCCGGTGCCGGGGTGGCGGCGTATCATCACTGGAACACGTTCTGAAAACGCGGTCGGCCCTTCGGCGGGCGGGGCTCCTCGGCCACGACAGGCCCGGGCACCTCGGGCCGGGACGTCGACGACGTACCGAGGAGGACCGGCCATGGAGCTCAGCGAGATCGACCTGATCGACTCGACGAATTTCGTCTCGGACGTCCCCCACGCCTGGTTCGCCGAGCTCCGGCGCCAGGCCCCGGTGTACTGGCACGAGGAGCCCGAGGGCCCCGGGTTCTGGGCCGTGACCAAGTACGACGACTGCGTGGCGGTGAATCGTGACTACGAGCACTTCTCCTCGGCCAAGCGGGCCACGTTGCTGTGGGAGATGCCCGATGAGCAGCTCGAGCAGCAGCGTCTCATGATGCTGAACATGGACCCTCCGCTGCACACGCGCTACCGGCGTCTGGTGAACAAGGGCTTCACCCCGCGCATGGTGAACTCGCTCGAGGAGAAGATCCACCAGACGGCCGACGAGATCATCGACGCCGTCATCGAAAAGGGCGAGGCCGACTTCGTCACCGACATCTCGGCCGAGCTCCCGCTCCAGGTCATCGCCGATCTCCTCGGCGTACCCCAGGCCGATCGTCACAACATGTTCGACTGGTCCAACCGGATGATCGGACAAGAAGACCCCGAGTTCCAGACCAATGCCGACGGCGAGAACTACGCCGGCGAGGCGGCCATCGAGCTCTTCACCTACGCGTCCGAGCTCTTCGCCCAGAAGAAGGCCAACCCCGCCGACGACCTCATGAGCGTGCTCGCCAACGTCGAGGTCGACGGCGACCAGCTCTCGGAGCTCGAGCTCGAGTTGTTCTTCCTCCTGCTCACCGTGGCCGGCAACGAAACGACACGGAACCTGATCTCGGGGGCGATGCACGCCTTCTTCCAGAACCCCGACCAGTGGCAACGACTGCTCGCCGACCGCTCACTCCTGCCGACGGCCACCGACGAGATGCTGCGCTTCGTGACCCCCGTCATGAACTTCCGCCGCCAGACCACCGGTCCGGTCGAGATCCGGGGCCAGCACATCGAGGAGGACCAGAAGGTGGTCTTCTTCCACATCTCGGCCAACCGCGACGAGGACATCTTCGAGAACCCCGACACCTTCGACATCGGCCGGTCCCCCAACCCCCACATGGCCTTCGGTGGCGGCGGACCGCACTTCTGCCTGGGGACGAACCTGGCCCGCATGGAGATCCGGGTCATGTTCCAGCATCTCCTCGACCGCATGCCCGACATGCGCCTCGACGGGGAGGCCCAGCGGCTCCAGTCGGCGTTCATCAACGGCGTGAAGCACCTTCCGATCGCCTTCAGCCCAGGCGCACCGGTCGGACGCTGACGAGCGGGTCGCCGGCAGCGACGGGCGACCCGAGGAGAGGCTGGTTTCGTGCGATTCCATCAAGCGGTGACGTTCCTCCCGACCCTGCATACCCTCGAGCTGGCCAAGGCCGCCGACGAGCAGGGCTATGACGGGATGTACGTGTCGGACCACATGTTCTTCCCCCGCGACCGCCAGTCCCGCTACACCTACTCGACGCGCGAGGACGGCGCCCCGGGCTTCGGGGACCACTGGGATCCCGACACGCACTGGCCCGACGCGTGGTGCCTCATCTCCGCCATGGCGGCTGTGACCCGACATCTCGAGTTCACGACCGGGGTCTACATCGCGCCGGCCCGCGACCTCATGACGGTGGCGAAACAGGTGGGCACCGCGGCGGTGCTCTCCCAGGGTCGAGTCGCGCTCGGGGTGGGCGTGGGGTGGTGCGAAGAGGAGTTCGTGGCCACGGGACAGGACTTCCACACCCGGGGCAAACGGCTCGACGACATGATCCCCGCGCTGCGCGCCCTGTGGTCCGGGGCCGGGGACTGGGTCGAGTACCACGGGCCGTACTACGACGTGCCCGCCATGCGCATGGAGCCCTCGCCTCCGGGGCCCATCCCGATCATCGGCGGAGGCCACTCGGCTCCGGCCCTGCGTCGAGCGGCCGAGCTGTGCGACGGCTGGGTGGCTGCGGGCGCCTACAAGCCCGACCAGGCCCGGACCTATCTCGATGCCCTCGCCGAGCAGCGCCGCCGGGCGGGACGGGAGAACGAGCCGTTCTCGATCTACCTGTCGTTGTGGTCCCGGCCCGACGCGGACCTGTACCGGAGCTTCGAGGAGGACTACGGCGTCACCGACACCTTGTGCGCGCCGGCGATGGTGGCGAAGGTCGACCCGTCCGACTCCCCCGAGGTGCAGCTGCAGGCCAGACTGGACGCTTCGGCGCGGTTCGCCGATGAGATCCTGGCCAAGATGCGATGACGTTCGACAATCGATGACGGCGCCCCCGAGGATCGGCTCGGGACATGTCTCGGACACCAACAGGAGGGCCCCATGGCGAGCCTGAAGCTCGGTCTGCAACTGGGATATTGGAGTTCGGGTCCCCCGCCGAACGCCCCCGAGCTCGTGGCCGAGGCCGAGCGGCTCGGGTTCGACTCGGTGTGGACGGCGGAGGCGTACGGCTCTGACGCCCTCACCCCGTTGGCGTGGTGGGGGTCGCGCACCACCCAGGTGCGCCTCGGTACCGCCTTGTGCCAGCTCTCGGCGCGGCACTCCCACCGCCATGGCCATGGCGGCGCTGACCCTCGACCATCTGTGCGGCGGACGACTCGTGCTCGGCCTGGGCGTGTCGGGGCCGCAGGTCGTCGAAGGCTGGTACGGCCAGCCCTTCCCCAAGCCCTTGGCGCGCACCCGGGAGTACGTCTCGATCGTCCGCCAGGTGCTCGCCCGTGAAGCGCCAGTCACCAACAGCGGTCCGCACTACCCCCTGCCCTATCCGGGAGGAACGGGACTGGGCAAGCCCTTGAAGGCGATCGTCCACCCGCTGCGCAACGACATCCCCATCGTTCTCGGTGCCGAAGGGCCCAAGAACGTGGCGCTGGCGGCGGAGATCGCCGATGGCTGGTTCCCGATCTTCTTCTCCCCCGCCCACATGGGCGAGTTCGCCACGGCCCTCGACGAGGGATTCGCCCGGCCCGGGGCCCGCCACAGCGCCGCGGACTTCGAGGTGATCGCCTTCTGCCCGGTGGTCGTCGACGACGACGCCGAGCGCGCCGCGGATCTCTACCGCCCCATGCTGGCGCTGTACATCGGCGGGATGGGGGCCAAGGAGATGAACTTCCACTTCGACGTGTTCGTGCGCATGGGCTTCGAGGCCGAGGCGCACAAGATCCAGGAGCTCTACCTCGACGGCCACAAGGACGACGCCGCTGCCGCGGTGCCCACCTCCATGGTGGAGAAGATCGCCCTCATCGGCCCCCGCCAGAAGATCCGTGACGAGCTCGCGGCGTGGCAGGAGTCGATCGCCACCACCTTGCTCGTGGCCGGCAGCCCCGACGTGTTGCGGATGATGGCGGAGTACCTCCTCTAACCGGCCTCAAGGAACGAAGGCGGCGCGCGCCGCCTTCGCACCGACGCCGGCGCCTTCCATGAACCCGTAGGTGCCGTGCTCCTGGAGCTCGCGGGCCGCCTCGACCACCGCACCGAGGGCGGCGAAACACAGAGCCCCACCGACCGAGATCCGCGCCACTCCGGCGCCGGCGAGCTCGGAGACGGTCGGACCTGTGGGGCGGGCCAACACGTTCACCGGCCGGTTCACGTTGGCCACGACCTGAGCGATGTCGTCGAGACTGGTCAGGCCCGGCGCGTAGAGCACATCGGCGCCGGCGCGCTCGTAGGCCAGGAGCCTGGTGATGGTGGCGTCCAGGTCGGGGTGGCCGTGGAGGTAGTTCTCGGCCCGTCCGGTGAGCACCAGGCCCGGGCCTGCCCCGTGGGCCGCCTCGGCGGCGGCGGCCATTCGCTCCTCGGCCAGGGCGATGTCGTAGATGGGGTCGTCGAGACGACCGGTGAAGTCCTCGATCGAGCAACCCGCCAGCCCGGCATCAATAGCGAGGCGCACCGTTTCGGCCACGGTGGCGGGATCGTCCCCGAACCCGTTCTCGAGGTCGGCGGAGACGGGGAGATCCACGGCCGCCACGATGGCGGCGGCGTGCACCATGACGGCGTCGCGGTCCAACGCGCCGTCGAGGCGCCCTTGGGTCGCGGCACACCCGCTGCTGGTGGTGGCGAGCGCCTCGAAGCCGAGCCAGGCCAAGAGACGAGCCGAGCCCGGGTCCCATGGATTGGGAAGCAGGAGGGGTGAGGCTCCGGTGTGCAGGGAGAGGAAGCGTTCGGTCTTGGTCATGACTGCATTCAACTCGACGTGATTCAACCCCATGGCGCCATCCTCGGCGCCGTGCTCAGGCCCAGCCGAGCTCCTCGAGCCGGGGGTCGTCGATGCCGAAGTGATGGGCCACCTCGTGGATGACGGTCTTTCGGATCTGCGCCACGAGCTCCTCCTCATTGCGCGCGTGCGCGGAGATCGTCTCTTGATAGAGCGTGATCCGGTCGGGCATCACCCCCGCGTAGCTCAGCGGGCCCCGCCGAGTCAGGGGGATGCCCTGGTACAGGCCGAACAGGTTCCGACCTTCGGCATGATCTTCGACGATCACCGCCACGTTCTCCATGGCACTGGCGAACTGCGGCGGAAGTCCCGCCAGGGCTTCGCCGACCAGCTCCTCGAATCTCTCGGGCGAGACCGTCGTCACCGCACGGTCCGGTCGCTACCGGATTTCTTTGGACCGCGCCGGTGTGGCGCCGTTGTCGCCCGGATCGATCACCTTCGCACTGTCGACGTCCAAGCCCTTGGTCGAAGGCGACCGATCTCCGCAGCGCCTCGTAGATGGACAGGCCTTGGCCGACCACTCCGGCCACCACCTCGTTGACTCCTTCGGTCCCGTTGAGAATCGTCAGGTTCGATCCCGCGATTCCCTTGGCCGACTCCTCGACGAGGCGGGGAAGAACATCGATGAGCTTGTTGGCGGCGATGAGCGCCTGGTTCCCGTCGGCCAGCGCCGATGCTCTGACGTTGATCGCCTCGGCCTCGGCCGCGGCCACGGTCCGCTGGGCATAGGCGTCCCCGTCGGCCTCGTGCTTCTTGGCTTGGGCGTCGGCCTCCGCTCGCACCTTCTCCGCCTCACCCGCGGCGGCCGCGATAAGGCGCTGGCGGTTGGCCTCTGCTTCGGTGTTGAAGTTGACGGTGTCACGGTTGGCTTCGGCCAGGGTCCGCTGGCGGAAGGCTTCGGCCTCGGTCTCGGCCTTGACCTTGTCGCGATCGGCATCGGCCAGGGTCCTGGTCTTGTACGCCTCGGCGTCGGCCGGGCGTCGCACCTCGGACTCGAGGCGTTTCTCGGTGAGCTGCGCGGCGCGCTCGGCCAACATCGTCTGCTGCTCGATGACCTCTTGGGAAGCCTGAGCTTCGGCGAGGGGCCCGGCTTGCGCGGCCTTGGCCTTGGCCTGCTCGGTCTCGGCGGAGAACCCGGCCTGCTTGATGGCCGTGTCCCGCACGTACTGGGCCTTGAGAGCAGCCGCCTCCTGCTCGCGCTCGGTGGCCTCCTGGTCGGCCTTCGCTCCGGCGATGCGCGCCTGGCTGGCCACCGCCGCGGCGTGGGGGGCGGCGATGTTGTTGATGTAGCCGGTTGCGTCCTCGATCTCCTGGATCTGCAGGGAGTCGACGACGATGCCGAGCTTCTCCATCTCGCCGTGACTGCCGTCTTTGACCTCCGAAGCAAGACGATCTCGCTCCCGGATGATCTCCTCGACAGTCAGGCTTCCGATGATGGACCGGAGGTGGCCGGCGAATATCCGGCCTACGAGCTCCTCCATACGATCCTGCTCGGCGAGAAAACGCCGGGCTGCATTGGCGATGGAGACGGGGTCGTCCCCGACCTTGAAGGCGGCGATGGCTCGAATGTGGAGCCGGATACCCTGCGTGGTGATGCAGTCCTCGGCGATCTCGGACTCCTGGAGAGACAGCGATAGGAAGCGGGCCTTCTGTTTGATCGGCAAGACGAAGCAACCGTGTCCGGTGACGATCCGAAATTGCGTGTCCTGGGCCCTTCGGCGCGATCCCGAGATCAACAGGGCTTCGTTCGGTGCGGGAACATGCCAAAACAACATGGAGCTACCTCCTGGGCCTAATACGCAGTCATGTCAGTGTGGTCACCGAGACCGTCCGTCCGGATAGACATTCAACGACAACGACGCGCGCATATTTGGCGATCGGCTCGTCCGCGCACGCCGTGAAAGCCTCAGTGCCACCTCGAACCGGTAGAACGACCTCGCCCGGTCGAGCGGCAGTGATGGGAACTGTCACCTGGCCGACAGTGCCAACCAGATCCTGGTCCAGTTCCTCCGCCAATGTCGACTTCCCTTCCGAGGCCCCTGCCACCTTCGACCATACCGTGCGGGAGCCGCCTTGTTTCCTAGGGACGACACCTCTTCACCGACCCCGGGACGGGCCGCCGGAGCGAAGCGTGGTGGAGGGGCGAGCCATCACTTGTGCGTCCGGAGGCCAGGGAAGACGTGTCCGAACGTGTCGTGGAGCATCGCAATGGCCTGGCTGCCCTTGATGCCCTGTGGAGCGTGTCGGGCACGGCCCCGTCGAGCTCCTTCCCGAGCGCAAAGAGCCCCGATAACGCTGCCCTGGCCAAGGGCCGGAGGGGGACGTCGGCAGCCGCCGCGGACGGGTCGAACGGTGGCACGGTCTGAGCTGCTCGTGCGGGATGTTCGATGGGTGTCTGTCGAAACCAGAAGTCGAACGGTGCCCGACTGTTTCGTCCAACATCCCCCGCCAGCAAAAGCATATCGCTAGGAGGGGGGCTTCCCGCAAGGACCTCGGATGTGCTGACAATGCTCGCCATGAGCTCAGCGATCGAGGGAACAACCGACGAATGCAGTGGCGACCTGCGTGTGTCGTCGACGACGAAAGGGTCGGACCGGGCGAGGGTCAACGCCATCAGCGTGGGAGTCGAGGGATGTGGGGCGCGCCCGGCGACCGGAGTGTGCCGATGACCGACCGAGCCGTGGTGATCGCCGGTGGAGGTCCGACAGGGATGATGCTGGCGGCGGAGCTGACGCTGGCGGGGATCGACGCCCTCGTCGTCGAGCGGCGCGCCAGCTTCAAGCTCGAGAGCTCGCGCTCGAGAGGCCTGCACTCCCGGACCATCGAAGTGCTGGATCAGCGCGGCGTCGTTGATCGCTTCCTTGCCGAGGGGAAGGCGATGCAGGTGCAGGCGTTCGCGGGGGTGCCGATGGACATCAGCGATTTCCCCACCCGCCACAACTACGGGATGGCGCTTTTGCAGAGCCATTTCGAGCGAATCCTCGCCGGCTGGATCGATGAGCTGGGTGTGCCCATCCTGCGCGAGCGCGAGGTGACCGGTTTTACGCAAGATGACAGTGGCGTCGCCGTTGCGCTCTCGGACCACACATCGCTGCAGGCGCAATATCTGGTCGGTTGCGACGGGGGCCGCAGCGTCGTACGCAAGGCGGCCGGCATCGATTTCGCGGGCTGGGATCCCACCACGTGCTGGATCATCGCCGAGGTCGAGATGGAGGAGACGCCGCAATTCGGATTGCGTGGCGGTGGTGGCATCGGCCCGGCCGAAGACGGACGGGTGGGCGTCACCCTCATCGTGCGGGATTTGGACCGCACCGATGACCCCACCCTGCAGGACCTCCGCGACGCGCTCGTCCGGGTTGACGGCACGGACTACGGCGTACACAGCCCGCGCTGGATCTCTACCTTTACCGACATGACGCGTCAGGCGGTGGCGTATCGCCGCGGGAGCGTGCTGCTCGCCGGTGACGCCGCACACGTGCACGCCCCGGTGGGCGGACAGGGCTTGAATATCGGCGTGCAGGACGCTGTCAACCTGGGGTGGAAGCTGGCTCAGGTTGTCAAGGGAACATCACCTGTGAGCCTTCTCGACACGTACCACGCTGAACGGCATCCGGTTGGTGCCCGCGTGCTGCAGAACACGATGGCGCAGAGAGCGATCGGCGCCAGCGACGAGCGCACGGTCGCACTGCGCGACATCCTGGCCGAGTTGCTGACGATGGATCAACCGCGCAAGCACATCGCCGGGATGATCTCTGGCCTCGACGTCGCCTACGACCTCGGCGAGGGACACCCGTTGCTGGGACGCCGCATGCCCGACCTCGACCTCGAGACCGGTGATGGCCCGTTGCGCGTTTTCTCGCTCCTACACGGCGCCAAGCCGGTGCTGATCAACTTCGGTGAGGCCGGTGGGATCGACATCGCACCGTGGGCCGACCGCGTTCAACGCATTGATGCTTCGTACGCCGGCATCTGGGAGCTTCCGGTGGTCGGCGAGGTGGTGGCGCCGTCGGCCGTGCTCGTCAGGCCCGACGGTCACGTCGCCTGGGTGGGAGACCTCACCGACCCGGCGCTCCCCGACGCGCTGACCACCTGGTTCGGACCGCCTACCCCTGCATAGTGCGAGAGCACCCGTGGGTGGCGGCCGAGGGTCGCTCGGTCGCACACCGCCGCGCCGCAACTGCCCATCGTCGTGTCCCTCACCGACGCCATCGGACGTGACGGGTCGATTTCGTCCCAGGGACAGGCGCGAAGGCGCCCGATAGGGTGACCCCCGATCGTTTGCGAGCCTCGAGGTGGCGCATGAGTTGGATGGTCTACGGCGCGTACGGGTACACGGGACGCCTCGTGGCCGCCTTGGCGGCCGAGCGCGGCGAGCTCCCGGTCCTGGCCGGGCGCGACGAACGCCGGTTGCGCACACTGGGCGAGCGCTTCGAGCTCGAGTACCGGACCGTCAACCTGTTGGACCCCTCGGAGCTGCGCGCCGCGCTCGAGGGCATCGACGTGGTGGCGCATTGCGCGGGCCCGTTCTCGTCGACGTCGAAGCCCATGGTGGACGCCTGTCTGGCCACGGGGACGCACTACCTCGACATCACCGGGGAGATCGACGTCTTCGAAGCCGTGCTCGCCCGTGACGACGAGGCCCGGCGCGCCGGCGTGGTCCTGCTCCCCGGGGCCGGATTCGACGTCGTGCCCTCGGACTGCCTGGCCGCGCTGTTGGCCCGGGCGCTGCCAGAGGCGCAGCGGCTCGAGCTCGCCCTGCGCGCCTCGGGCGGGGTGAGCCCGGGCACGGCCAAGACGGCCATGGAATCACTGGGCACGGCGGGGCGAGCCCGCGTGGGCGGCGTCATCGGCCCCGTGCCGTCGGATCGCCGCCGGCGTCAGGTCGAGTTCGCCGACGGGCGGGCCACCGTGCACGCCATCGCGTGGGGCGACGTCTCGACCGCCTTTCACTCCACGGGCATCGGGGACATCGTGGTGTACGCGGCGCTGCCACCCTCGATGGCGCCGGTCATGGCGCTGGCCCAGGTGGCCGGGCCCGCCTCCCGCAGCCGGATTGTCCAGAGCCTGTTGAAGCGCGCCGTGGGGAGACTGCCAGGCCCTTCGGCGGAGTCCAGGGCCAAGAACCAGGGACAGCTGTGGGGCGAAGTCACCGACGCGGCAGGGAAGTCGGCGTCAGGGACCATCACCACACTCGACCCCTACGACCTCACCGCTGACTCGGTGGTGCGGATCGCCCAGCGGCTCGGCACCGGGTCGGTGTCACCGGGGGCGTACACCCCGTCACAGGCGCTCGGGGCCGACTTCGTTCGCGAGCTCGACGGCGCCAAGGTGCACGACATCACCTAGCCCGGAGAGACCCGAAGAGAAGGTCAGGCGGGCTCGGAAGCGAGGACGTCACCCAGGCGGAGCAGGCTGGTGGTGGCGCCCCCGAGGGTCAGCGCCAGGTGCTTGGTGAGCAGGTAGTAACGGTGCAACGGGTAGTCGCGGTCGACGCCCATGCCCCCGTGGAGGTGCTGGGCGGCGTGCACGACGCGCTGGCCACCTTCGTCGGCCCAGTACTTGGCGATGGCCACCTCGCTGGTGGCGGGGAGTCCCTCGGCCAGTCGCCATGCCGCCTGCCACGCTGTCAGCCGTACGGCCTCGGCGTCGATATAGGCGTCGGCGGCGCGCTGGCCCACCGCCTGGAAGGTGGCGATGGGCTTTCCGAATTGCTCACGCGTGGTCGTGTACGCCGCGGTGAGCTTCACCGCGGCGTCACACGCACCGGCCACACACAGACACAGTGCCGCTTCCGCGTGCTCGAGGAGCCAACGCAGCGCATCGACACCGGCCGGGCCGGTCACGAGGACCTCACCGGGCCCGACGACGACACCCGACAACTCGATCTCGGCCTCGATCTGGCGGCTGGTGGCCTCCTGGCCGCGACGCGACACGCCCGACGCCGAGGGGTCGACGACGAACAGCCCGATGCCGTCGTCGGTGCGAGCCGACACCACGACCGCGTGGGCGATCATCCCGGCCGGCACGAACGACTTGGTGCCATCCAGCCTCCACCCGTCGCCCTGACGTGTGGCCGTGGTGAGAGGACTGAACGGGTCCCCTCCCTGCTCCACGAGCGCGGCGGTGAGCACGACGTCGCCGGCCACCATGGGCTCCACCCAACGACGCTGTTGCTCGCCGTCACCGAACTCGACGATGGGCCCGGCACCGAGCACCGCGCTGGCGATGTACGGAACCGCGGCGGCAACCCGCCCGGCCTCCTCGGCGACGATGCCGGCGGCGACGAAGCCCAGACCGGATCCGCCCACGGCCTCGGGGAGCCAGATACCGAGCAACCCGGCCGCGGCTAGCTCGCTCCAGAGCTTGGCGTCAAAGCGGTCGTCGGTGGCTTCGACCTCCTTCAGGCGCTCCGGGGTGGCGAGGTCGGAGAAGATGCGGGACGCCAGCTCCCTGACGGCCTCCTGCTCCTCGGTGAAGGAGAAGTCCACGACGTCTCTCTCTTTCTAGCGAAGCGACCGCGGCATGCCGAGGCCGAAGATGGCGATCAGGTCGCGCTGGATCTCGTTGGTCCCGCCGCCGAAGGTCAGGATGACCAGGCCGCGGGTGTAGGCCTCGAGCCGTCCCCGCAGGACCTCCTCGGGCGAGCCCCGACGCAGATAGCCGGACTGGCCCACGACTTCGGACAGCGTCCGGAGGGCCTCCATGTAGAACTCGGTCCCGAACACCTTGATCGACGAGGCGTCGGCCACGTCGAGGTGTCCCTGGGTACCGTTCCAAGCCACCTTCCAGTTGATGAGCCGGAGGAACTCGAGCTTGGCGTGCACCCGGGCCAAGGCGATGCGCACCCATTCCTGGTCGATGACGCGACGGCCGTCGGCGAGCTTGGTGTCCTGGGCCCATTTGCGCACGTCGCCCAGGGCCCGCTCGATGATCCCTGGAGAGCACAGCGTGACGCGCTCGTGGTTCAACTGGTTGGTAATCAGGCTCCACCCGTTGTTGAGCCCCCCCACCACGTTGCCGATCGGGACGCGCACGTCCTCCCAGAACGTGTAGTTGATGTTGTGGTCACCGAGCAGCTGCATGGGCACGACGCGCACCCCGGGGGTGTTCATGGGGACGATCACCATGGAGATGCCCTTGTGCTTGGACGCGTCGGGGTCCGTGCGCACCGCCAACCAGCAGTAGTCGGCGTCGCCGGCCAGCGAGGTGAAGATCTTCGTCCCGTTGATGACGAGCTCTTCACCGTCGACCACCCCCCGCGTCTGTAGCGCAGCGAGGTCGGTGCCGGCCTGGGGCTCGGAGTATCCGATGCAGAAATGGATCTCGCCGGCGAGGATCTTGGGCAGGAAGAACGCCTTCTGCTCGTCGGTGCCGAAGTTCATGATGGTGGGGCCCACCGTGTTGATGGTGAGCATCGGCACCGGCGCGCCACTGCGCATCGACTCGTCGAAGAAGATGAACTGCTCGATGGCCGAACGGCCCTGGCCCCCGTACTGCTTGGGCCAGCCGATACCGAGCCACCCGTCGCTCGCCATCTGCTTCGTGATCCGCCGGACGGTCGGCCCGATCCCGTGGCTCTGGGACAGCTCCGCCTCGACCTCGGGCGTGAGGAGGTTGGAGTAGTAGTCGCGCAACTCCCGGCGCAATGCTTGTTGTTCCTCGGTGTAACCGATCTCCATGCCCGCCCTGCCCTTCTTCCGGGTCGAACTTGGAACAGGTTACAGTTCGGCCCCGGGACCGGGCCAGCTGCCGAGGGTTCGGCGTTCCGGTCGGCGAAACGCAGCGCCCAGACAGGGCCTCGACCGGGAACGCGAAGAGGGAGGGCCGAAGCCCTCCCAAATCGCCGGTACCGCTTCCCCCCGGGCCCTCACTGAAGCGTGAGCGCGTCAAAGCCGTACGTCCAGTACCGGAGAGTAAGGAGCGCTACCTCGCGAGGGGCCGCGAACGGTACTGCTCTGGCCGTGGCGCGTGCCGTGACCTCAGAACTGGTGACTCACCGCGTCTCGTTTGACGCGCTGGGCGATTCGGAATGACCGTCGTATACGAGCAGTGAGAAGAACGGCAGATATTCAGGTGATTGCACCTAAGACTCAGGGTCCCCTCAGGCGTAGCGTTTCCGGGGAGGTGTCGCGCGGGCAGGTGTTCAAGATTCGATCGAGCGACAGGACGTCGCCCCTACCCCGCAAGTGGGACCGGTGCGGGGGGCGGAGGATCGGCCCCGCCCTTCTGCTTTCTGGCTTGCCAGGGCCGGTGAGGCGAGCGCGGTGCGAGGAGTTTGTGAGTTGACCGCCTCATGTTGTCTACCCGACCGAAAGAAGGTGTGACCATGGCTGACCACCACATTGTCTGTGTCACAACGTTGGCCCCGCACCGCCACATCATCAGCGTCGGAACCGGCGACAATGCCACCGCCCCGAGCAGTACGTATACCGTCTCCAAGGTCCGGTCGATGATCGATGCCGGGGAGACGTTCCACACGGTCAGCCCGACCACCGGAGCCAAGGCAGCGGTCCGCAAAGACACGTGCCCAGAGCCGGGGTGCACGGTGTCCACGATCCGGTCCGCAGCCGATGCCGTCACGGACAACAACTTGGACCACCTCGCCGCCTGTCCCTAAACGCCCGTCGTGCCGTGACGGGGCTCAGAGCGTCCCGATCTGCCCTGGGACGGCAGAGAGGCCGAAGGCTCGGCGGGCCTATCCTCGCCCCGGTGATCGACGGCCCCATCGTGGTCGAACTGGTGGACGCCCAGGTGGTGCGTCCTCTGCGGCGAGCCGTGCTACGGCCCCATCAGCCCGTCGAGAATTCCGAGTACCCGGCCGACGACGACCCCCGCAGCGCCCACGGGGCGGTCCGGCTCGCACCTCATGACCACGCCGGGCGCGGCGACGCGGCCGGAACCGACCTGGTGGCGGTGGGGTCGGTCCTCCCCGAGCCCCCGCCGTGGGAACCGGCGCGGGCCGACGGCTGGCGCGTCCGGGGCATGGCGACGCACGACCAGGCGCGCCGACGCGGCTTCGGGGGCGCCATCCTCGACGCGCTGCTCACCCATGTGGCGCGCCACGGGGGCGGGCTGGTGTGGTGCAATGCCCGCATTCCGGCCCAGGGCCTCTACGCGCGCGCCGGCTTCGCGCCCCGGGGTGAGGTGTTCGACATCCCCGGCATCGGCCCCCACATCCACATGTGGCGGACCGTCGCTGTCGACCATCCACCCACCGACGTCCCCGCACCCACCGACGAGCGCGGCACCGGCGAGCCCCCCTCGACCAACTGAGCGCGAAAAGCCGCCAATGGGTCGTCCCCGCCCACGTGTGCCAACCTAGGGTCTTCCCCGAGCACGCACCCAAGGAGCCAGCGCAATGCCCGACGCCGTCATCGTCGCCACAGGAAGAACGCCCATCGGGCGCGCCAACAAGGGCTCGCTGGTGAGCTGCCGCCCCGACGACCTGGCCGCCCTCGTCATCAAGGAAGTCCTCGCCAAGGTGCCCCAGCTCGACCCCGCCCTCGTCGAAGACGTCATGCTGGGCTGCGGGCAGCCCGCCGGCGAGGCCGGGTACAACGTGGCCCGCGTGGCCGCCATCCTGGCCGGGGTGGACGTGCCGGGAGTGACGGTGAACCGGTACTGCTCGTCGTCGTTGCAGACCATCCGCATGGCCGCACACGCCATCAAGGCCGGCGAGGGCGACGTGTTCCTGGCCGGTGGCGTCGAGACCGTCAGCCGGTTCCAGTTCGGGGCGTCGGATGTCGGGCCCCACAACGCCGCGTTCGCCAAGGCCGAGGCCCGCACCGCGGCCCGGAACCCCGCCGTCACCGACCCGTGGACACCGCCCAAGGGCCTCTCCGACGTCTACATCGCCATGGGCCAGACCGCCGAGAACGTCGCCGAGTACGAGAAGGTGACGCGCGAAGAGATGGACGAGTTCGCGGCGCGCAGCCAGAACCGGGCGGTGGAGTCCCAGAAGAACGGGTTCTTCGAGCGCGAGATCATCCCCGTGACCCTCGAGGACGGCACCGTCGTCACCAAGGACGACGGGCCCCGTGACGGCACCACGGTCGAAGGCCTCGCCGCGCTGAAGCCGGTGTTCCGCGAGGGCGGCACCATCACGGCCGGCAACGCCTGCCCGTTGAACGACGGCGCCGCCGCGGTGATCGTGATGTCGGAGACCAAGGCCAGCCAGTTGGGCATCACGCCGCTGGCCCGCATCGTGTCGAGCGGCGTGTCTGCCCTCGACCCCGAGATCATGGGCCTCGGGCCCATCGAAGCGTGCCGCCAAGCCCTCAAGCGCGCCGGCAAGACCATCGACGACATCGACCTGGTCGAGATCAACGAGGCCTTCGCGGCGCAGGTCATCCCGTCGGCCAAGCACCTCGGCATCGACTGGGACAAGCTGAACGTGAAGGGCGGCTCCATCGCGCTGGGCCACCCCTTCGGCATGACCGGGGCCCGCATCATGACCACACTGCTCAACGCCCTCGACGATGACGACAAGACGTGGGGGCTCGAGTCGATGTGTGTCGGCGGTGGCCAAGGCATGGCCATGGTCGTCGAACGCCTGTCGTAGACACGGGCACTTCGGGGGCCGGAGGTACCGCAGTGGCCGACGCCATCTACGACGTGGGCTCGATGTGGGAGCTCGTCGAAGCCAGAGCCACGGCGTCCGCCGATCGCGTGATGCTCATCGACGAGGCCGGACGCCACATCACCTTCGGCGAGTTCCACCACCGGTGCGAGGTCGTCGCGGCCGGACTCCACGCCATGGGCGTCGGCCCGTCGACGCCGGTGTCGTGGCAGCTGCCCACCCGCATCGAGACCATCGTGCTGTCGATGGCGCTGGCCCGGCTGGGTGTGGTGCAGAACCCCATCATCCACATCTACCGCGAGCGCGAGGTGGCCTTCGCCCTGGCCCAGACGAGCGCCGAGTTCTTCTTCGTGCCCGGGGTGTGGAAGGACTTCGACTACGCCGCCATGGCGCAGAAGATCGGCGCCGGGCTCGACCGGCCCCCGACGGTCGTGGTGGCCTACGACTCGCTGCCCGAAGGCGACCCGGCCACGCTGCCCCCTCCCCCGCCCCGGGACGAGCAGGTGCGGTGGATCTACTACACGTCGGGCACCACGTCGGACCCCAAGGGCGTGCGCCACACCGACACCACGCTCGTGACCGGCGGGCGTGGTCTCGCCATGGCCGTCGAGCTGACCGATCAGGACGTGGGGTCGATCGCGTTCCCGTTCGCGCACATCGCGGGACCCGACTACCTCGTCATGGTGCTCGCCATCGGCTTCTCGACGGTGCTCTTCGAAGCCTTCGCACCGGCGCTCGCCGTGGAGGTCTTCTCCCGCCACGGCGTGACCATGGCCGGAGGCAGCACCGCCTTCTACATGGCCTATCTCAACGAGCAGCGCAAGCAACCGGGGAAGAAGATCATCCCGTCCCTGCGCATCCTCTCCGGCGGCGGGGCGCCCATGCCGCCCGAGATCTTCTACGAGGTGGGACGCGAGATCGGCGTCACCGTGGCCCACGGATACGGGATGACCGAGATCCCCATGATCTGCATGGGCTCGCCGTCCGACACCGACGACCAGCTCGCCAACACCGTGGGCAAGCCTGTCTTCGGCGCCGACATCCGCATCGTGACCCTCGACGAGGTCGAGGCCCCCACCGGGGTCGACGGCGAGGTACGGGTGCGCGGGGCCATGGTGTGCAAGGGCTACACCGACCCCGCCCTGTCCGCCGGAGTCGTTCGACGGCCAGGGTTACTTCCGCACCGGCGACGTCGGGCACTTCCGGCCCGACGGTCACGTGGTGCTCACGAGCCGGCTCAAGGACATCATCATCCGCAAGGGCGAGAACATCTCGGCCAAGGAGATCGAGGACCTGCTCTACACCCACCCCAAGGTGGGCGACGTGGCCGTCATCGGGTTGACCGACCCCGAGCGCGGTGAGCGGGTGTGCGCGGTGGTCGAGACCGCCCCCGGGGCCGATCCCCTCACGTTCGACGAGATGGTCGAGCACCTTCGCGCCGCCAACCTCATGAAGCAGAAGGTCCCCGAGCAGCTCGAGGTGGTCGACGAGCTCCCCCGCAACAAGACCCTGAACAAGGTGCTCAAGTACAAGCTGCGCGAGGAGCTGGCCGACAAGCCCTTTCCGGGCTGAGCTCGTTGTCGGGGCCCGGGCCGGTCGTGGCCGGGGCCGGTCGTGGCCGGGGCCGGTCGGGGGCGGGCCGGTCGTGTTTCGCTAGGGCTTCGGAGGGCGCGGCGCTCGGGCGGCGCGCTGGGCGCGTCGAACCGAGGCGCCGAGCATGGCGATCACGAGCACGGGCGTCGCCCCCACGGTGACGAACCGAGCCGCGCCGTTGTGGGCCAGCAGGGCCACGACGACGACCACCACCACCGCGCCGACCAGGAGCTCGGGTGTGTCCCCGATGAGGAACTCCCACCAGAACCGCCCGAAGGCAGAGACGTATCGTCGCAGAGGATTCACCGCTCGCTCGCCCACGGGCCGCGCGTCAGGCAACTTCGACTCCGGCCCGGCGCTCTCGGCCGATGGCGGCCACCGTCACCCACGTCACCAATCCGTACACGGCCACGAGCACGGGAAGGGCGAGCTCGGATCCGGGCCAATGCACCCCGACCCCCTCGCCCGCCCAGAAGGAGCCGAAGCTCACCAGCATGATGCCGACGGCCATCTTCAAGGCGTTCTCGGGAACGCCCGCCAACTGACGCGCCACGATGGTCCCGACGATCGCCACGACGACCACCGCAGCACCGGCGGCAGCGGCGGCCAGCCCCAACCGGTGATCGGCCACGCCCAACGTGAGGACGATCACCACGACCTCGAGGCCCTCGAGGAACACGCCCTTGAAGGCGACGGCGAACGCCGTGGAGTCACGTCCGGTAGCAGGGCGATCATGGGCCGAGAGCTCGGCCACCTGTTCGGTGAAGATGGCGTCCTCGTCGTGCTTGGCCTTCAACCCCACGGCGCGTAGGACGGCCTTGCGCAGCCACTGCATGCCGAACACGAGCAACAGGCCGCCCACCGCGATCCGGAGCCCGCTCAACGGCACGTAGTGCACGAGCGCAGGACCGATAGCCACCACCAACGCGGCGAGGGTCCCCAGTGCGGCGGCCGTCCCTTCGAGGGCGGAGCGCCATCCCCGGGTCACGCCCACGGCGACGACGATGGTCAGGGCCTCGACCATCTCGACAGAGCTGGCGAGGAAGACCGACGCCAACAGCACGAACGTGGCGCTGTGCACGTCAGCCTCGTCGAAGGTGCCCGGGTGATCCCGAGAGCCGCGTCCCCATCACCCCCAGGGTACCGCGCCGTGGCGGGGTCTCGAGATCTGTGGGGTCTTCATGCCTGCAGCGCGGCCTCGGTCTGGACGCTGTCCTCGGTTCCCCGGTAGTAGAAGATCTTGCCGCCCCGGAACCGGAAGTAATGGTGCAGGTTCATGTCGACCGCCTTCTTGGTGCCGCGGACCGGGCCCGGCAATGCACGATGGTGAACACGGCGTCCTCGTTGGCGGCGAAGGTGATTGGAGTGAACTCGTCCACTTCCATGGTCCCGCCGTAAGCCTGGAAGAACGACGTGACTCCGTCCTTGCCGTGCTTGACCCCGTACCACGGCGCCACGGTGGAGCTCGTGTCCGAGGCCCAGTCGACGTCGTCGGTCACGGCGTCGAGGATGGCCCCCACGTCGCCTCGGCCGAACGCCTCGTACACGGCCTGGATCGTCTTGATGTTGTCCTCAGAACCCATGGGATCCCCTTCCGGGTAGCGGTGTGATCTGTGGGATCTTCGCCACCCGCGCTCCAGGCGGTTCACTCCACGTTCGCGAATCCTTAACCTGCCGGACGGCAGGGGTGGGCGGCGAAGAGCCAACGAGTGCGCAAAAACGTGTCGGTGAGCCGCCATTTTGGCCTTCTCACCTCGAAGTTCGACAAAGTTGACGATGTGGCCGGATTCCCGCCGTAGGTACGGTAAACGCATGCTTCGCCGCGTATCGAGGCATGCTGCCCATGAGTGACGTCTTCCAGGGCCCCGGTTGGTGGCTCGCATCCGATGGCAAGTGGTACGCGCCGGAACTGCACCCCGACTACAAGGCACACTCGGCCGCGGGTTGGTGGCAGGCTTCGGACGGCAGGTGGTATCCCCCCGAGCAGCACCCGGACTCTGTATCCGCGCACCTCCCCGGATCATCGGACGCGTCAGACGCGTCGAATGCGTCGGATGCATCCCAACCGGAGGGGGTGACGTCACCGGCGAAGACCGACGACGTCGCCGCGTCGAAAGAGAGCGAGTCGAAAGAGAGCCCCAACGCGGAGTGGCGCCCCGACCCGACCGGACGATTCGAGTCACGGCGGTTCTTCCTCGGCAGGCCCACGTCGTTGGTGAAGAACGGGGAGGTCGTCAGCTACGACGAGATCGACGAGCTCGCTCCCGACCAGGAGCCGGCGACGGCCGTCGTCGTCCCGTCGCCGACGCCGGTGCAGGGTCCTCCCAGTACTCCTGTGCCGGTGGTGGCGAAAGATGCGAGCGGTGTCGTCACGACCCGTTCAATGTTCCACGGCCGAGTGCCGGTGTACCTGGTTGGTGCTGCGGTCCTGATCTTGGTCGGCGGGATCCTGGCACTGATCTTCGGGCTCTCCTCGTCGTCGCCTGCGCTCCACAATGCGACCGGGACGAACCCCAATCCCGCCGTGCACCTCCCCGGCCAAGGAAACGGAACGTTGCCCCGGACGTCGACAAGTGTCCCGCCAAATCCGGGATCGGGCACACTGATGAGCCGTCTGCGCGAGTTGGTCCTCCAGTCGCAGGGAAGCCAGGCAGCGAGCTCCACCACCGCGACCTCGCCACCACCCGCGAAGTCGACGGGCTCGTCGCAACGACCGAAGACTGCGAAGATAGCGGCGCCGGCCAAGAAGTCGACCAAGAAGTCGACCAAACCGACACGCATCGGCGCTCCGACGATCATCGCGGCGCCGACGACCGGCCCGACGACAGGAAACACCTCTCCTCCTACCACCACGACCACGCCGTCGCCCCCGTCGACGACCACGACACCGCCGACGACGACCACCACCCCGACGACCACCACTACGACCACGACCACGACGACCACCACAACAACGACGACCACCACTCTGCCGACGACCACGACCACGACCACGACGGCACCGACCACAACCACCACGACTGCACCGGCCACGACAACCACCACCTCGCCCCCGTCGACGACCACGACGACGACCCCGGCCACGACGACCACGACGGCGGGGCCCTAACGGCGCGGTGCCGGCCCGATGGTGACCCTCGGCTGTCGGGCTCCCTTAAGGCAGCCGGACCAGGGCCTCGGCACGGCGTCACCGGGCGCCTCTGTTGCCTCCCTTCCCCCGTGTCCCCGCGCCCTCCCGTTCCCAGCTGATTCTCAGAGAAATCGAGCGGTGGTGATCCGTCGGCTGGTGTCGCGACGAATACGGCTTGAACGCAGCGGAGCGACAGTCGAAGGGAGACTCCGTGCACCAACGTCGGGGGCTGGCCGCGACCGGGGCGCATTGACGCCCGGATGGAGATGATGCTGCTCACGCGCGAACGCCCGGCCTCGCCCACCCAAGCGCGGCGCGCCGCCTTTCCCCTGCAACAGACCCGGCGGGAAGATATCGTGCGCGCCGTGGACTCGGGGGACGCCGTGCTCGTCGCCAGGCTGGCGGCCGGGGATGAAGAAGCCCTTGCCGAGGTGTGGCAGCGCCACGGCTCCCTCGTCTTCGGCCTGGCCCGCCGTCTGACGGGAGATTCGTCAACCGCCGAAGACGTCACCCAGGAAGTCTTCGTCACCCTGTGGCAACAACCCGAGCGCTTCGACGCCCAGACGGGGCTCGCTGCGCGCCTATCTCGGGGTCCACGCCCAGCGTCGCGCCATCGACGCCATGCGGCGCGACGGACGCCGGACCGAGCGCGAACACCGGCATCACCGCCTGCACCCGACGGCGGTGGCGACGCCAGGCGACTCGGCCGAGTGCTCGGAGCTTGTCCGGCGTCGTCCGTGACGCCATCAAGAAGCTGCCCCTCGAGCAACGCGAAGCCGTCGAGCTCGCCTATTTCAGCGGCCTGACCCATCGCGAGGTCGCAACCACCCTCGGCATCCCGGAAGGGACAGCCAAATCTCGACTGCGGTTGGCCCAGACAAAGCTTCAGACCTGGCTCGACCCGAACCTTCTGGAGCTCGTATGACCGAACTGCGTCGCCACGACAATCCGCTCGAGGAGCTCCACTTCGCCTTGGCCGAGGCAGACGCCCAACGTCCGCCCAAGGGCCTCGGCGCCACCGTCCTCGACGCGGCCCTGGCGGCCAGGTCGGCGGGACGGCCCGTCGACGAGCCCTCACCGATCTCCCCTGTCGAAGCCTTCCGACGGGCCGTGGCATCGGTCGACGAGTTGCTGGGAACACTCGAGCCCGAGGAATGGCAGCGGCCCGCGCTCCGCGACCTGACCGTTCAGCAATTGGTCGGACACCTGACCGGAGTCGAGCGCGACTTCCAGGCCGGGCTGGGCGCGCCCGACAGTGCGCAAGGTGACGCCGACCATGTGGCGTCGACCGACCCGGTGGCGGCAGCCCAACGCGGTCGCCCGCCCTCGGAGACCTTCGACGAATGGCGGGGAGCGACGGCGGAGTCGCTTCGGATGCTCGACGTTGTCGAGACATCACCGGACGGGCTCGCGCGAGGTCGTCGCCCTCCATAGTCTGCGCATGCCCGTCGGTCCGCTTCTGGTGGTGCGCACCTTCGAACTGTGGACCCACGAGGAAGACATCCGTCGCGCCACCAACCGGCCTCTGCAGGCCCCGGACGGAGCCAGCCTGCGACTCATGACCGAGCTGGCCGTGGCGATGCTGCCTTCAGGCATGCGGCGCGCCGATCGACCGGGCAACGGCCGCTGGGCGCGGATCGTCCTCACGGGGACTGGTGGGGGGACCTGGCAGACCCAGCTGGGGACCGCCCCGGACGTCTTGCAACCGGGGGGCCCGCAACCGGAGGGCCCGGTGGACGTCCGCATCGTGATCGATGCGGTGGACTTCTGCCGGCTCGTGGCCAACCGCCTGGACCCGGCCGCGATTGCTACGGTCGTCACCGGCGACGACGCTCTCGCACGGGACCTCTTCACCGGTGCGGCCAGCCTCGCGCTCGACTGACCGCCGGCACAGGGGGTACTCGTGGGCACGTGGGATCGCGCCGAGCTGCAACGGGCGCACGACAATTACCTGGCTGTAGCCAACGAGTCGGGGCGCAGCGGGGACTGGAGGCCGTGGGCCGAGCTGTTCAGCGAGGACGCCGAGTACATCGAGCATCTCTTCGGTCGCTTCGTCGGGCGAGACCAGATCCTCGATTGGATCTCCACGACGATGGCGCAGTGGCCGAACAACGAGATGACGATGTTCCCCCACGATTGGTGCGTCTGCGACGAGGAACGGGGATGGTGGATCTGTCAGATCGAGAACCGCTTCAACGACCCCGGTGACGGCGAGGTCTACCAGTCGGCGAACATCACGATCCTCAAGTACGCCGGCGACATGCGCTTCTCCTCCGAGGAGGACGTCTACAACCCCGCCAACTTCGCGCCGGCCGTCAAGGACGTGGATAGCGGCGAAGAAGGCCCACTCCGGCGACGGGACCGCCTGAGCCTTGATCGCACCAGGCAGGTGACCGGCGCCGATCACCGCGAGCCAGGTCGGTCCGGCACGGCGTTCGTCCGCACGCCCGACGAGCGCTTTGCCGCCCTCGGTGACTACCCGTTCAAGCCCAATTACCTGTCGGTGCACGCCAAGGGT
This sequence comes from uncultured Acidimicrobiales bacterium, assembly GCA_963846125.1. GTDB lineage: Bacteria > Actinomycetota > Acidimicrobiia > Acidimicrobiales > UBA8190 > Chersky-840. Next base: position 1,583,487 of record CAWJUR010000002.1, on the reverse strand, counting down.
GTCGACGCTCTGCGCATGCACTACGTCGATGCCGGACCTCGTGATGCGCCCGTCGTGCTCCTGCTCCACGGCCAGCCCACGTGGTCGTACCTCTACCGGCACGGTCATCGCCGTCCTGACCCGACGCGGCCTGCGCGCCATCGCCCCCGACAACATCGGGTTCGGCCGATCGGACAAGCCCACCGAGCGGACCGACTACACCTACCGCCGTCACGTCGAGTGGATGACGAGCTTCGTCAATGGCCTCGACCTGGGCGACGTCACGTTGGTCGTCCAGGACTGGGGCGGCCCCATCGGACTCGGCACCCTCGCGGCGTTGCCCGAGCGATTCGCCCGGGTGGTGGCGTCGAACACCGTCCATGCACACTTCGGACCCCGCCCTGGCCGGGAAGTTGACGTGGGCAAACCACGGCCCGCGACGACGGGCGGGTCGTCCTCGAGCAGTCCCTCGTCGACTACGTGCTTGTACTGCCAGCGGGCCCCGGAGCTGGTGGCGAGCCATTTCCTGTACTCGTCGGCTGGCGCGCTTCCTCCCGAGGTGCTCGCCGCCTACGACGCCCCGTTCCCCGACCCGTCGTTCACCGCCGGCCTGCGGCAGATGACCAGCCTCATCCCCCTCACCCCCAACGACCCGGGGCGCGGTCATCGGCCGCGCCACCATGGAGGCACTGCGGCGATGGGAACGCCCCTTCCTCACCGCCTACTCCGACGGCGACCCCGCCACCCGGGGATGGGAGACGGTGTTCCAGGAGCGCGTGCCGGGGGCCGCCGGCCGGGCCCACCCCACCATCGGCGGCGCCGGGCACTTCGTCCCGGAGGAGAAGGGTGAAGAGCTCGGGCACATCATCGGCGACTTCATCGAGACGTCCGCGCCGTCGTGACGGTCACGAACCCAGGAAGTCGATGATCTCGGGCAGGGCCCGGCGGTCCTGGGCGAAGAAGGCGTGGCCCCCTTCGTAGACGTGCAGCGTGGCATCGGGGACACGGCTCACGATGGCCTCGCTGTTGGCCACGGGGGCGATGCCGTCGAAGCGGCCCGCCGCCACGAAGGTCGGACACGTGATGCGCCCCAGTCGGGACCAGACGTCGTGATGCCGACGGGCCTCGAGCTGCTCGGCCTCGCCTCGGCGCGCCTCGTCGGACAGGCCCGCCTCCTCTGGGCTCATGGTCGTCCACGAGCATGCGGTCGCGCGGGTGGGACTCCAGCCACTCCTCGGTGAAGCGGGAGTCGAGCAGTTGCCTCGAGATCTCGGCGCGTCGGCGCGGTTCCAACCCGACGAGCTCGTGCAGCGGGTACGACGCGCCACCGTCTCCCCCCGGTGACGTGCACACCAGGGCCAGTGCGCTCCACGCGTGCCGGGGCGGTGACAGCGAGCTCCTGGGCCACCATGCCACCGAAGCTCACCCCGACCACGCGACACGTCGGCCACCGCAGCTCGTCGAGGAGCCCGAGCGCATCCTTGGCGTACTGCGCCATGGTGTACGGGCCGACGGGGACGGCAGCTGCGGCCCAGGCCGCGCTGGTCGTGGGCGACCACGTCGAGCTGACGGGCGAGCACCTCGATGAGCGGAGCGACATGGTGGCGAGTGTCGAGCCCGACCCGTTCAGGAACAACACCGGTGGCCCATGGCCGGCGCGCTCGTAGTAGAGGTCGATCCCGTTGACGTGGACAGAAGGCATCAGCGAGGTGCGGCGGGCTCGAATCGGTCAGGACCGCAACGACGTCGACTCCGACGGGCCCGCGCCCGGGTCTCGGGTGGGGTGTCGGATGTCGGGTTACGACTCGGCGCTGTCGCCGAGCCCGCGCTGGCGCAACTCGTTCTCGCGCCGTTGCAGCTGCGCCTGCATCATCCGCAGCCGGGCCAGCTCTTCGCGCTCACGGACGACGGGGTGCAGGTGGTCCAGTGACGACATCTCGAACTCCGCGATCGGCGGCGCCGGGGCCTCGAGAGCGGAGCCCGTCGAGATTGACGACGTTGACTCTGGAGACGGGGCCGACCGAAGCACAGCCACAAGATGGACCCGAGATCGGGGAGCAGCAGCACGATGACGAACCAGGCGATCTTCGGCAGGTTGCGCACGAGCGCCGTCGTGGGTGGTGATGACGTCATAGAGGCAGTAGATCCAGATAAAGACGAGCGCTATCCCGATGACGCCAGCGACGATGTCCGGCATGGCTTGTCCCTCCTCGATGCCCGGTGCTCGGGGCCTGCGACGGGCCTACCGTAGCGTGAGGTGGGATCGGGTGCTCCGGGCTTGCGCCCGAGCGTCAGGTGCGCTCGGGGGTGTCCGGCACCCCGCCGGCGGCGACCAGCGAGCTCAGGCGGTCCAGGGTCCGCTCCATGTCCCGGCGCGTCTTGCCCGAGTAGATGTCCCCCAGCTTCAACAGGAAGCGCTGATGGTCGGCGGTGATGTCCCAGCTCTCTCGGACCAAGGTCCCCCCGTCGACCGGCGAGAGCTCGTAGCGCCACACCCGGCCCGCCACGAGCTTGCCCATGAAGCCGGCGGGGCCGGTCTTCCAGGCGATCCGCCGGTTCTCCTCGAACTCGACCACCTTGTTCACGGTCGAGTACTTGACGAGCATCTTCATCCCCATGCCGAAGGTCATCCCGAGGGCCAGGCGCTGGGGAGCCGCCTCGTTGGCGCCCTGGAGCATCCCCGAGCCGTCGATGAGGTGGTGCCGGCTGACATCGGCCAGGACGTCGAAGACCACGTCGGGGGCGGCCGGCACCACCCGCTCGACCGTGAGCACATACCCCTTCATCGCCACCTCACCGCTCCTTGATCTCCTTCACGGCTGTGTCGCTGTGTCGGCTTCCCGCGGTCTCGTCGTCGGTGACGAGACTCAGTGCTCGATCTCGACGGGCGTGCCCGGGACTACCTGCTGCGCCAACGTCGTGATGGCGGCGTTGGGCAGTCGGACACAACCGTGACTGGCGTAGGACCCGATGACCCAGGGCTGGTTCGTGCCGTGGATCCCCACCTGGCCCGGCCCGCCCTCGAAGCTGAAGTAGGTGTTCGAGAACGCGGATGTCCCCATCGCATAGGGCCCGTAGACGTTGCCGGGATCGGTCAGCTTCACGATGAAGGCCACGAAGAACGAACCGGTGGGCGTGGGCGAGCTGGGAGCACCCGGCGCCACCGCCGTCGTGAACACCGGTGCGTTGTTCTGGTAGAGCGTGAGCTTGCGGGCCGACAGGCTGACGACGATGTGGTCATCGACGAAGGAGGTGGAGACGTCCGCGCTCGGTATCCACCTCGTGGTCTCGTTGGGGCGCACCGGGATGTAGGCCTGCACCCAGCCCGGCTGGTACCCCGTCACGAGCAGCGTCACGGTGGCGCCCAGGTAGTTCGGGTTGGCGAGCGTGCTCACCGGCTTGGCCGCACCGGGCGACGCGTAGAGGGGAAGGCTGCGCACCGTTGCGGTGGCGATCACCGAGGGGTCGTTGACGTTCGACGGGGCGCTGTTGATGAGCGGGGCCACGGCGGGCACGACGTGGGTCTGCCACGTGCTGGGCTTGGGCCCGCTCGGGGCGTTCACGTCGACCGAGTCGGTGGTCGTGGGTGCCGGGGGGATGATGATCGGCGCCGGGGCCTCGGGGATCACGACGGGAGCGGCATCGTGGTGTCCGGCCGCCTTGGTGGCGACGTGCGGCGCGGGGGCCGACTTCACCGGCGCCGGGGCACCGTGGCTCCCGGCGATGCCCAAGGCCACGGCGGCGCCCCCGGTGGCGAGAGACGCCACCGCGATCACGAGGAGCAGGGAGCTCGACCCGCCGTTGGGCCGCCTCCGCCGGCGCCTCGGTGGGGGCCCGGGCACGTACGCCGGGGGTGAGACCGGGATCAACCACACCTGCTCGGTGTTCCGCTCGGCCGGATTTGCGGCGGAATGGCATCACACGCAGCGTACCGAAGTCCTGTGTTTACGCACCCTCGGGCCGCGGCGCGGTCGGGCCCCGGCAGGGCCGGGACCAGGATCGCCGTACCGGGTCAGTCCTGGCGCGACACCTCGTAGAAGAGCTCCGCCGAGCGCTTCACGATGCCGTCCATCCATCGGTCCCAGCCCGCCGCGCTCCACTGCCGCCAAGGTCGAGTCGCCGTGGCGGTAGGAGTCCAGCGCGGCGAGGCTCGAGAATCCCTGCTCCCACAGATGGGTCCATCGAGGTGGGCCCATGACGGGCGTGACGCCGTCGAACCAGGCCGAGCCCATGGTGTTGGCGGCCATGATCGACACCTCCATGTCCGAGACGTCGGCCGACGCTCGGCCCAGGGTCTCGGCCAGGCGGGCCACGTCGGTCTCCGAGGCGCCGGCGTCGAGGCGCAGGAGCACGAGCCGGCGCACCCCGGTGCTCATCCGGTACGAGGGGACGTCACAGCGGTAGCCGTAGAGCCCCGCCCCCAAGGGGCCGTCGATGACGATCCTCTCGGGTGCGTCGGGCAGCAGGTACCGGTCGATGACCACGGCGTGATACGGATGCACCATGTAGCGGCGGTACGCCTCGGGCGACTCGTAGGCGTGCTCCCACACGAGCTGCACGGGCGCGTCGGAGAGGTTCGTGCCGACGGCGCAGTCGATGACCTCGGGAATGAACCGCCCGCATTGGCGACACGCCGCCTCGAGGGCGCGCACGGCGGTCGGCGGGCGCGTCGGGGCGAAGGGCGTAGACCTCGAAGCGCCGGAGCATCACGGCGCCGACGAAATCGTCGCGGGGGTGAAGAACCGGCGCGTCCCCCCCACGCGCAGCGAGGACAGGCGGGCCCCGTACTCGTGGTACCGGGGATCGAGCACCAGGTTCTTGCGGATCTCGTCCCAGTGCACGTGAGTCGTCGAAGGACCAGACCACCTGGATGTGCACACGCTCGCCGATCGGCTTCCGACGTCGTGGCACACGACACGAAGGACGCGCCGGCGTCGGTCATCACCGCCATCCCCAGGGTCGCGGACGACCTCGAGGTATTCCTCCACGCGCTCGGGCTCGACCTCGACGGTGTCGACGAGGTGCATCACGGTCGGCCAGTCTCAGTCCCCGTCGCCCGAGGACCCAGGCCAACCCGCCCTGGAGGTGGCGGAGATAGTCGGGGGTCTCCCACGCCCCGGGGAAGTGCCCGAGCGAGGTATAGAAGACGCGCCCCGCGCCTTCGGTGAAGCACCACGCCAGGGGGAAGCCGACGGCGGGGCGCCGTGCCCCGGCGACGTCCATGTCGAGTTGGCCCTCGGCCACCCGCAGCAGCACCCGGGCATCGGGTCGGAGGTCGCGGAACAGGTACACCTCGTCGCGCCAACGCCACACCGGCTCGAGATGTCGGGTGCTCGGATGGGCCACGTCGACGTCGATGTCGAAGGTCTCGGTCCAGGGATGCCCGTCGAAGCGGGCCCCGACGAGCGACGCCGTACTCCTCCCACGACACACAGGCGTCGGTGGCGGCGTGCACCCCCAGGATCCCCAGACGACCCGAGCGCACGCCGTCGGTGATGGCGGCGCGCTGAGCGTCGGTCCACGGGGTCTCCCCGATGGTGAACAGCGCCAGCACACCGCCACCCGCCAGCGCGGCGGGATCGACGTCGGGGACGTCGTCCACCGCGCACCGCCTCGAGCGAGGCCAGCCCGGCCAGCTCGCGTCAGCGCCACCGCCGCCTGGGGCAGGACGCCGTGGACACCGGCGGGCCCGTCTCGATACGGAGACACGTCGGTGACGATGAACATCGGCGGCCGGGCTCACCGTCGTGGATGGTAGCGACCGCGGCTCACGTGGCCCGGGCCCACTTGGGCCGGGTCTACGCCGTGATGCCTCCGTCGACGGCCAGCACGGCGCCGGTCGTGTAGGCCGACTCCTCCGAAGCCAGGAAGGCGATGGCCGCCGCGATCTGGTCGGGGGTGCAGAAGCCCATGCGGCTCGTGATCCGGTAGATGTGCTTCATGTCGCCTCCCTCGGGAAGCTGGAAGCTCCCGAGCAGCGGCGTGTCGACTCCCGCCCGGCGCCACGGCGTTGATGCGCACCCCGCGACCGGCGTACTCGATGGCGAGGGCCTTGGTGAACATGATCACGCCACCCTTCGACGCCGCGTAGGCGGCGCTGTAGGCCGATCCCATGAGGCCCGCCGTCGACGCGATGTTGACGATGCTCCCGCCCGGGGGCTCGAGCATGTAGGCGAGCGCCGCCTTGGTCATGAGGAAGGTGCCGGTCAGGTTCGACCGCCAGGATGCGCTCCCATTTGGCGAGGGGCATCTCGGCGGTGTGGGCGAAGGTCCCGATGCCCGGCCACGTTGCACAGGACGTCGGGCCGGCCCAGCGCCGAGGCCACCTCGGTCACGGTCTCGTTGACGACGGCCTCGTCGGTGACGTCGCAGCGGTAGGCGACGGCCTTCCCCCCCAGGATGGCTGAGCGCCTCGACGGTCTCGTCGAGGTTGTCGGGCACGACGTCGAGACACGCCACCGAGGCCCCCTCCACCGCCAGGCGGATGGCCGTGGCCCGGCCGATGCCCGAGCCGGCACCGGTGACGATGGCGGTCTTGCCGTCGAAGCGTCGCGCCGGCGGTGTGACCACGGCGGGATCCGGGCTCACGAAGTCCTCCTCTTGGTCCGCTCCGGCCTGTCGGCCCAGAGCATGTCGGTGTAGGTGTCGGTACCGGGAATGGTCGGGATGAACGGGAGGGCGGCCACGACGCGGCCCTTCCCCGACTTCTCCAGCGCCTGGCGGTGCGCGGTGATGACGCTGTCCCAGGCCTCTTGGGGCGCGGTGTCGAGGAACCACAGGGTCAGCTGGCGGCGGTCGTCGGACTCCGAGCGGGGCACGTCGCCCGGGCGCGTCGATGAGCAGCGGCAGCGGGTCGGCGCCGATCACGAGCCGGGCCGCGGTGCCGGGCAGCAGGGCCGGCAGGTGCTCGTCGCGGATCCACGCCTCGTAGTCGGCGGCGTCGAGGTCCTCGGCCCGATCGGTGAACACCGCCACGAGCCCGGCCGAGGGGTGGTCGAGGGCGAGCTCGGCGGGCAGGCCGTCGGCCTCGCGGGCGCGCTCCCAGGCGTAGCGGTACAGCAGGGTGTGGACGTGGTCGCGCTCGTTGAACATGCGACCCGCCTTGTGCAGGGCCTTCACCTGGTCGACGGCCCAGCGGTTCCACGACGTCGTGGTAGCCGTCGAGCACCCAGTACACCGACAGGAAGCTGCCCCGGTCGGGCTCGCCGGTGACGGCTGGAGGAGTCGGGGTCGCGCAGCGCCTTGAGCTCGGCGGTGGCGACGAAGCGCTTGCCGGCGAATTGGTACGGCCCGATCATGCAGCCGGCATAGAAGTGGTCCCGCTCGTACCAGCGGTTGTAGGCCACCTCGTGGCCGCGCCGGGGCTCCACCAGCGTGACGAGCATCGACCCCAGCTTGATGGGCTCGGCGCCGGCCACGATGGGGTGCTGGCGCGGCGGCGCTCCCCGGCCGGCTTGGCCGGGGCGTCGCTCTTCGCCCCCGGGTCCTTGGTCTCGGTCATGTGCGTCACTCGCTCCTTCATTCGCCTGTGTCTCGAGCTCGGCGGCGCGCGCCGCCAGCTCTCGCTTGTCGATCTTCGCCATCGGGGTCACCGGGCAGCTCGGCCACGAGGTGGAGCCGGTCGGGGCCTTGTAGTCGGCCAGTCTCGCGCCGGCACGCGGCCGCGGAGGTCGTCGAGCGTGGGGGCGGCGGCCGGAGACCACACGCGACGACGAAGGCGACGCCGATCTCCCCGAGGACGGGGTCGGGCGCGCCCACCACCGCCACCTGCACCACGCCGGGCAGCTCACCCAGCACCGCCTCGACCTCGGCGGGGTACACGTTGTAGCCACCGCGGATGTACATCTCCGACACCCGGCCCGCCAGCCGCAGGTTGCCGTCGTCGCCGACCCGGCCCAGATCGCCGGTGGTGACCCAGCCCTCGGCGTCGAGCACGGCGGCGGTGGCGACGGGGTCGAGCAGGGTGCCCGAGGCCAGGTCGCCCACGTAGCCGCGCAGCACCGCGCGCCGAGCGCAGCCGCACCCGGCCGACCTCACCGGGCGGCACCGAACGCCCGTCGGCGCCGACGACCTCGAGCTCCACCCCGGGCACGGGACGGCCCACGGTGGTGGCCACGATCTCGTCGTCGTCCTCGGGCCGTGTCCCGGTCCCGAGCGAGGACTCGGTCGAGGTGTAGCGCACCACCACCGGGCATCCGCAGTCGCTCCCGCATGGCCCGGACCAGCTCGGGCGGGACGCGCGACGCCCCGGTGCCGGCGATCCGGAGGCTCGACAGGTCGGCGCCGTCGAGATCGGCGTGCGCCAGCATCAGGGCCCACTGGGTGGGCACGCCCTGGCCCACGGTGACCCGCTCGCTGGTGAGCAGCTCGATGGCGGAGGCGGCGGTCCACGGCTGGGGGGTGATCACCGTGGTGACGCCGTGGGCGATCTCGTCCCAGGCGCGGGTCATGTAGCCCGACGTGGGCGAACGGCAGGGGCGACAACCGGCGGTCGCCGGGATGCGAGAGCACGTCGGTGCCCGCCGCCACGGCCCGCAGGTTGGCGTGGTCGAACACCGCACCCTTGGGCACGCCCGGTCGACCCGCTGGTCCACACGATGGTGACCGGGTCGTGCGCGTCGAACGCAGCACGGAGCCGGGCGCGTCGCGTTGTCGGCCCTCGTGGTCCCGTGCGGCGGCGAGCGAGCCACGCGTCAGCACGGTGCCCGACCCGGGAGGCACCGACTCCTCGGCCACGACGTCGGTGTCGACGACGGTCACGACGGGATGGACCCGGGCCATGATCGAGGCCTGCTCGGCCGCGCCCATGCGCAGGTTCACGCCCGTCGTGATGGCGCCGATGCCGGGCCGCGGCCTGGTAGCACACGGCGTAGTCGATCGACGACGGCAGAAGCAGACAGACGACGTCGCCCTTGGTCACCCCCATCGAGGTGAACAGCCCCGCCACCGCCTCGCGCGGCGGCGTCCCACCCCGCGAAGCTCAGACGCCGGCGCCCGTCGGGGCCGTCGGGCACCAGCCCGCTCGCACCGGGGCCGGCCATCTCGACATAGGCCTCGACCTCGGCGTTCGCGTCGGCGGCGGCCCGCAGGACGTCGGTGACGGTGATGTGCTCCCCCCGGATCTGACGCACCGTCATAGAGGCGCCGATGGTAACAGGGCACCATCACCGACCTCATTGCCGTCTCCGATCACGGCGGCTGCGCCTCCCCGTCGTGCTCGCCCGAGGCGGCTCCCCCTCGGAGAGGCGACCCCGGACACGTTGTGGCACATGATTGGGGCGTGCACCGAACCGAGGTCCGCGCGTTGCGCCAGAACGAGCACCGGGCCGCGGCGGCGGTGACGGCACGCGCCCTGGCCGACTCCCCCACCGCGGTCGCCATCTACGGCGACGACCCCCTCGACGGGTTGGCCGGGCTCTACGGCGAGTTGGGGCCGTTCTTCGGACTGCTGCCGTCGCCGCAGATGGCCGCGTTCACCGGCGACTGCGTGATCGCGGCGGCCGGCGTCGCCCCCCCGGGAGGATGCATCGGGTCCTTCGTCGGCGCCGAGGCGGCGCAGCTCATCGGGGCACCGGAGCCCGCGGTGGGCGACCCCGCCCGGGCGCATGTCTTCTGGGCGCACTGGGCGCAGGCGGACCTGGCCGAGGAGCACTGGCATCTGGGGCCGGTCGGCGTCGAGCCCGGGTTCCAGGGGCGCGGCATCGGCGGCGCGCTCATGCGTGCGGTGTGCGCGTGGCTCGACGAGGGCAGCGCGCCTGGCGTGGCTCGAGACCGACAAGGAGCGCAACGTCCGCTTCTACACCGGCTTGGGCTTCGAGATCGCCGACAAGGCCACCGTCGTCGGCGTCGAGACCTGGTACATGCGGCGGGAGGCGCGGCCGTGAAGGGATTGCGGGTCCATCTCCTCGACGGGACCTACGAATTGTTCCGCCACTTCTACGGTGCCCCGCCCCGGGAGAGCTCCGAGGGAGGCGAGGTCGGCGCGGTGCGAGGCGTGGTCCAGTCGGTGCTGTCGATGTTCGCGGCCCGGGCCACCCATGTCGGCGTCGCCACCGATCACGTCATCGAGTCGTTCCGCAACGACCTCTGGCCCGGCTACAAGACAGGCGAAGGCGTGGACGAGGTGCTCATGGCCCAGTTCCCCCTCCTCGAAGCCGCCCTCGTGGCCATGGGCGTGGTCGTGTGGCCGATGGTCGAGCTCGAAGCCGACGACGCCCTGGCATCAGCGGCAGCGGTGGCGTGTCGACGATGACGGGGTCGAGCAGATTCTCGTGTGCACCCCCGACAAGGACCTCGCCCAGTGCGTGCGCGGCCGCCGCGTCGTGCAGCTCGACCGGCGCAAGGACGTCATCACCGACGAAGAGGCGGTGCGGGACCGCTACGGCATCGGGCCGCGGTCGATCCCCGACTGGCTGGCCCTCGTCGGTGACAGCGCCGACGGGTTCCCCGGCCTCCAGGGTTGGGGCAAGCAGTCGGCGTCGAAGGTGCTCGGGCTCTACGAGCATCTCGAGGCCATCCCCGCGTCGGCGTCGGACTGGGACCCCGCCTTGCGCGCGCTGCGGTGCGCAGCGCCCCCAAGCTGGCCGAACGGCTGGCGTCGGACATGGACGACGCGCTGCTGTTCCGCGACCTGGCGACGCTGCGCATCGACCGCTCGGTGCTGGCGGCGGTGGATGACCTGGTGTGGAGGGGGCCCGACACCGGACTTCGAGGACATCGCCCGCTTCCTGCGCGACCCCGCTCTGGCCGACCGGGCCGCGTCACTGGGATCGGGCCGCTAGTCCACCTGCGCGTCGGTGCAGGCGACGCGCCGAGCGGCCCCGCGGCCGTGCGGCCCGCTACCGTGCGTTCATGAGCCCCGGAACGACGAAGCAAACAACGGAAACAGCCCTCCAATTCCCGGCCGGGTTCGTATGGGGAACGGCCACTTCCTCACACCAGATCGAGGGCGGCAATTTCAACAACGACTGGTGGCAGTGGGAGCACAACCCGGCGTCGGGATGCGTGGCATCGAGTGGCGACGCCTGCGATTCGTACGACCGCTGGAACGAGGACGTCGACCTCGTCTCGGACCTCGGCCTCGGCGCCTATCGCTTCTCGCTCGAATGGAGCCGGATCGAGCCCGCCGAGGGTGAGTTCTCCGCGGGCCGCCCTCGACCACTACCGCCGCATGTGCGCGGCCCTGCACGAGCGCGGTGTCTCGCCCGTGGTCACCTTCCACCACTTCGCGAACGCCGCTCTGGCTGGCACGAGCGCGGCGGCTGGGAGGCCCCCGACGCGCCCGAACGCTTCGCCCGCTACGTCGAGCGCACCGTGGCGCACCTCGGCGACCTCATCGGTTGGGCCTGCACCATCAACGAGCCCAACGTGGTCGCCGTCCTGGGATACACCGTCGGGCTCTACCCGCCGGGCCTGAAGGACGAGTACGTCCGTCACTTCGCCGTCAACGATGCGCTGGTCCGGGCCCATCGCCTCGCCGTGGACGCCCTGCGCTCGGGGCCCGGGATCGTTCCCCGTCGGGATCTGCCTGTCGATGGAAGAGCTCGTGGCGGGCGAGGGCGGAGAGGGCACGCGGGACGCGGCCGAGCAGATCCTCGAGAACACCTTCCTCGACGGCACGGCCGGGGACGACTTCATCGGCGTGCAGTGCTACGAGCGCACCGTCCTCGGCCCCACGGGCCCGATCGAGCCCCCGCCGGGGACGCGCCTGACCCAGATGGGCTACCAGTACTGGCCCCAGGTGGTCGAGTACACGGTGCGCCGCGCCGCCGCCTATACGGGGCTCCCGGTGTTGGTGACCGAGAACGGGCTCGCCACCGAGGACGATGCCGAACGTGTCGAGTTCATCACCACCGCCCTCGAGGGCCTGCACCGCTGCATCTCCGACGGGATCGACGTGCGCGGCTACTTCGTCTGGAGCCTGCTCGACAACTTCGAGTGGCACCTCGGATTCGGGCCCAAGCTCGGGATCTGTGCCGTCGACCCGGTGACCTTCGAGCGCCACCCCAAACCCAGCGCCCGTTGGCTCGGATCCGTGGCCCAGGCGAACGCCCTGACTCTGCCGGGCTGAGGCGGCGGGGCTGAGCCGGCCGGGCTGAGGCGGCGGGGCTGAGCCGGCCGGGCTGAGGCTGCCACCGCCCTAGCATTGAGATCGTGAAGGGAGACCGGGTCGAAGTCGTCGTCGACGTCGGTGACGGCGTGCAGCGCTTCGACATCCGGGCCACTCGCGCGGGACGGCGCGTCGAGATCACCAACTCGCGCGGGTCGGTTGAAGTCACCGAGGTGACCCGGTCCGGCCGGGCCGTCCGTACGGCCCGTTTCATGGTCGCCCGGGTAGTGGCGGTGGTCGAGCACCCCGCCGAGGACGCCGAGCGCTGAGCGCAGCTCGCTTCGCAGTCGGTGCGGGCGGTGCTGCTGGACCTCGATGACACGCTCATCGAGGAGGAGCCCTTCGCGCGGGCACAGCTCCGGCGTACCGCCGATCTCGTGGAGGGGATCGACGCCGACACCTGGGACGATGTGGTCATCGAGTCGGCTCGCGCCCTGTGGAGGGCGTCGCAGTACTACCCCGAGTTCCTCGACCTCGGCTTCGCGTCGTGGGAGGGACTCTGGGCCACGTTCGACGGGGTGCACCCCCGGCTCGAGGGTTTGGCGGAGTGGGCGGGGACCTATCGCCGCGCCGCGTGGCGATCGGCGCTCGACGCCGTCGGTCACGACCCGGGCGGCGAAACCCTCGTGGACGCCCTCGTCGAGGGCTACATCGAAGGCCAACGCTCGGGCCATCCCTTGCTCCCCGGTGCGGTCGAGCTCGTGGCCCGATTGGCCGAGGCCATGCCGGTCGCACTGGTCACCAACGGGCCTCCCGACATCCAGCGCCTCAAGATCGAGCAAGCGGGGATCGGCCGACTTCCTCTCGGCCGTGGTGATCTCGGGCGAGACCGGGATCGGGAAGCCCGACCCGGCGGCATTCGGCCGTGCGCTCGAGCTCATCGACGCGACACCCGAGCACACCGTGATGATCGGCGACAGCTGGGAGCGCGACGTGACCGGGGCACTGGCGGCGGGAATGCGCGCCGTCTGGATCAGCCACGGCCGGGCCGCGCCGTTCTCCGACGCCCGGGTGTCGGTGGCAAAGGGCCCCCTCGACGTCGCACTCCCTTGATCTTGACGCTGATATCGACCTGGGAGCGCCCCTTGCGAGCGGTCGTGCCCATGGAACGATTGGGAACATGAAGGGGTCGTGCGAGGCGCTCATCGAGGAGGCTGACGCCGCTCCCATCGAAGGATGGGACTTCAGTTGGCTCGACGGGCGCGCCACCGAACAACGGCCCAGTTGGGGCTACTCCAGGTTGTTGGCGGCGCGGGCCAGAGACGCTTCGTCCCTGCTCGACCTGCAAACGGGCGGCGGCGAGCTGCTGGCTGGGCTTCCCTGGCTACCTCCGCTGACGGTGGCCACCGAAGGATGGGCGCCGAACGTGCGTCGGGCCGCCCAGCGGCTTCATCCACGAGGGGTGTGGGTCGTGGTTGAGCAGGAGGACCGACCGGCGTTTCCATTCGGCTCGGGGACCTTCGACCTCGTTGTCAGCCGGCATCCCGTCGTGACCTGGTGGGAGGAAGTAGCACGGGTCCTTCGGCCGGGCGGCCGCTACCTCTCCCAACAAGTGGGCCCACACACCATGCGGGAAGTGAGCGAGTTCTTCATGGGCCCACAGCCCGACACATCGCCAAGGAAGCCGGAGCTGGCCCGAGAGAAGGCGGCGATGGCTGGGCTGCGAGTCGAGGACCTGAAGATCGAGCGACTTCGAGCCACCTTTGCCGACGTGGGTGCGGTCGTCTACTTCCTGCGACTTGTCATCTGGACGGTGCCCGATTTCAGCGTGGAGAAGTACCGGGATCGACTCAACGCCATGGATCGGGAGATCACGGCCAACGGACCCTTCGTCGCCCATTCCACGCGCTTTCTGATCGAAGCGGCGAAGCCAGGTTGAACACCACGACGCTCGGGACTACCGGACTGGCGGTCACCCGCATCGGCCTCGGCCTCGCTGCGCTGGGCCGGCCCGCTTACATCACGCTGGGGCGCGACGTCGACCTCGGCTCTGAGCGCGCCCGGTCCACGATGGAACAGCGCTGTCACGACATGCTCGACGCCGCCTACGGGGCGGGCATCCGCTACGTGGACGCGGCACGGTCCTACGGACGGGCCGAGGAATTCCTGGCCTCATGGCTGCAGTCGCGCGCCATCGCTCCTGACGCCCTCACCGTCGGCTCGAAGTGGGGATACCGCTACACCGGGGACTGGGACATGGCCGCGGCGGTCCACGAGACCAAGGACCACTCTCTCGCCATGTTCCGCGACCAGCTGCCCCAGACCTCGGCGTTGCTCGGTCCGCACCTCGACCTCTATCAGGTGCACTCGGCCACGCTGGAGAGCGGCGTGCTCGACGATCACGACGTGCTGCACGCTCTGGCCGAGTTGGGCGACAGCGGTGTCGCCATCGGCCTGACCGTGAGCGGGCCGCGTCAGGCCGACGTCGTTCGCCACGCGCTCGAGCTGGGAGTCGAGGGTGTGAACCCCTTCTCGACGGTGCAGGCCACCTGGAATGTGCTCGAGCCCTCGGTCGGCCCCGCACTGGAAGAGGCGCGCGCCCGGGGATGGGGAGTATTGGTCAAAGAAGCCTTGGCCAACGGGCGCCTCACGGCCCGGGGAGACGATCGTGCCGCCGGCGCGTTGCAAGAGGTGGCGGCGCGCCATGGCGCATCGGTCGATCAGGTCGCCATCGCCGCCGCTCTCGGCCAGCCCTGGGCGGACGTGGTGCTTTCCGGCGCGGTCACGCGCTCCCAACTCGAGTCGAACCTGGCCGCACTCGAGCTGACCCTTAGCGGGGAGGACTGGGACCGCCTCGCCCCGGTCGCCGAGGATGCCGCCGACTACTGGGCCCGGCGCAGCGCTCTCCCCTGGAGCTGAACGGCAGAAAAGCGGCGGTCCACGTCGCCAGCAGGCGATGGGCGGCGGCCGGGTGTTCAGGTGTTGATGCGCAGGCTCAATTCGTCGAGTCGCCGGCCCATGGCGTCGGGCGTCATGCCGAAGAGGCACGCAATGGCGCGGACGTCACTGGAGCGGATGGTGATGAGCTGTCCGTTGAAGTCCTGACGCTGCACCTGGATCATGCTCACGAAGCGACGGATGAGGTCGCGTTCGGGACCGCTCACGTCCCGCAACCGAGTGAGATCGATGGTCACCGTGTCACTGTTCTGCCACGGCTGCGCGGCGGGACGCTCGGGCTGCGTCGCACCCGGGGATCCCGGTGACTCGGCGTCTTTCGACATCCACCACCGGGTGGCGTCGCTCTCGTGCGGCAACAGCTGGTCGACACTGACGCTGTAGAGCTTGGCCAAGCGCTGCAACCTCGACACAGAGACCGCTCGCTCGCCTCGCTCGTAGGCACCCAGCACCGAGGCCTTGAATTCCTGGTTCGAGGTGGCCTCGACGGCCTGAAGAGAAAGCCCGAGCTGGTTGCGCACCACGCGGAGCCGGGCTCCTACGGCCCGGATATACGACTGAGCAGCCTGCGAGTACTCCTCGTCGGCGGATGTCGCCGTCTCGTCAGCCATTACCCCGTGGTCCCCGCTCTCGGCAACGACGAGCCCCCAATCTGCTCCGGCCGTCCCGTTCCTACCGCATCCTACGAAGTGACGGCTCGTGGGGACGGGATACCCGTCGACCAGGGGTGCGACGGGTGAGACGGATGAGACGCCTCCTGACCTCGGAGGGGTCACGGTGAGTGAAACTCGACCGGGAGTTCCGCGACGCTCGGTCAAGAAGGACGAGCGGCTCCCCCGAGGATCGATGCGCACGCCTCCCAGGCAGGCTCACTGAGGCGGTGGCGCGCCGCGCCCAGAAGATCGAGCAGGCCGGGAGCCATCTGCGCACCCCACGCCGGGTTCACCATCACGATGTCGAGCTCGTTCGCCGCGGTGAGCTCGGTCAAGACCGCGGCGTCTTCTTCGGACAGCATCGAACGTTGCCCGGTGAACCGGTCCCGGAAATGCACCGGCCCGGGTGCGCCGAGCACGGGGTAGACGGCCCCGCGGTCACAACTCGCATACATGTACACCCACGCCTCGGCGCGTGCGCCGATCCGGTCGGCCAACACACCGCGCTCGTCGAGGTCGAGGAGCGACGGGGCGAAACCGTCGGTGCCGTAACAGGCGTGACACAAACCGGCCCACTGCACCTCGCCGGAAGCTCCCCAGCTCTCGAGGAGCGACGCCACCCGGTGCACATGCTCGAGAAGCGTGCCCCCTGGATGCGCGATGTGGTCTGCACCTCGTTCGACGAGCAGTTGGTGCGGGTCGTGTGGATCGTGTGGATCGCCAGTCACTCCGCTGTCGCGTGGCCCAACCCTGCCAGGCAATCTCACCCGGGTGATTCTACGCCGTCGGGTCGCATCGACGGCGAGAGCTCGCCGGTCGCCCGCGAAATGTCTCCACTTTCGGCACTATTCACTGCAAGTTCACGCAGCCGTCGCGAAGGGTTCGATTGTGAACGGCATGATCTGTTGGTCTGGAGAGCTTCGTCTCCCGCACTGGATCGCGCCCGATGTGGAGGAAAGCCTTGTCACGGCCGAACGATGACACAGAGAAATCGATCTCACGTGACCCGCAGTTAATCGAAGGACTTTCCTGCAAGCAGGAGTGGCGGCGAGCGCGGCCGGCATGGGTTTGTCGACCCGGGCGGGCAAGCTCATCGACACCGCACTCTCCAAGGGAGCAAGTCGCGGCCGCTTGAGCGACATCGAACACGTGGTGATCTTGATGCAAGAAAACCGGTCGTTCGATCACTACTTCGGCGTGCTCTCTCACGTGCGCGGCTTCTCGCAAGGCCACGTTCACAAGCGACCCGTGAACGGTCGGAAACATTCGGTGTTCGATCAGTTCGGCTACAAGCCTGGCGTCGGAGTGGACCCCCACGGCTACCTGCAACCGTTCCATCTTGAGAGCAACTCACCCACCGAAGACGGGCAGACGACGAACGACATCACCCACAACTGGGGCCCACAACATCAGAGTTGGAATTCCGGTGCCATGGACGCCTTCGTGACGACACACGTGGCCGCCGACGGCCCCGCCAACGGCCCCGTGACCATGGGTTACTTCACCCGCCAAGACCTGGCTTTCTATTACGCCCTGGCCGACGCCTTCACGATCTGCGACGGGTACCACTGTTCGGTGTTGGGCCCGACCGACCCGAACCGGGTCATGTCGATCTCGGCGACCATCGATCCGGCCGGTGTTGCGGGCGGCCCGGTCCTCGAGACGTTGACCAGCGATCGTCAGACCCACTACGGCACGTTCACGTGGACAACGATGCCGGAGCGACTGAGCGCGGCGGGGATCAGTTGGAAGGTCTACAACGACCCGACCTCGCTCTCGGAGCTGAGCCCGTTTCCTTACTTCAAGGTCTTCTCCGACCCTTCGACCCCAGCCCAGACGGCGCTGGCCGCGCAGGCGTTGACGCCGACCTACCCGGCGTCGTTCCAAGCCGACGTGGCGGCGGGCACCCTGCCGGCGGTGTCCTGGATCATGCCGCCGCTCGCCCAGTGTGAGCACCCCGCGGCGCCGCCCGAGTACGGCGAGAACCTCGTCCAAGACATCCTCCAGACCCTCGTGTCCAACACTGACGTCTGGAGCCAGACGGCGCTGTTCATCGTCTATGACGAGAACGGCGGCTTCTTCGACCACGTTCCTCCTCCCACGCCACCGCCGGGGACCGCACAGGAGTACCTGACCGTCAGCCCGCTTCCTGCGGAGGCTTCCGGTATCGCCGGTCCGATCGGTCTCGGCTTCCGGGTTCCGTGCCTCGTCGTGTCTCCCTTCAGTCGAGGGGGCTACGTGAGCTCGCACACTTTCGACCACACGTCGCTCCTCCGCTTCCTGGAGACCCGGTACGGGGTGGAGGTGCCGAATCTCTCGGCATGGCGACGATCGACGACCGGGGACCTGACCCAGGCGTTTGCACTCCGACACCGGCCCGACACCACGGTGCCGAAGTTGCCGGCGACATCGCTCGGGGACACGGCGGTCGCAGAACAGGCAGTCGTCAACGCCTTGGCCGGCACCGTGGACCTGGGCCAGCCATACCCATTGCCGAACCGCAACTCCATGCCCACACAGGAGACCGCTCCCAGGCGACGGAGGGTTCCGGGCTGACGGGATGACGGGCTGCCCAGCGGGCTGCCCAGCGCGAGGGTTGC
Source organism: uncultured Acidimicrobiales bacterium (assembly GCA_963846125.1). Classification (GTDB taxonomy): domain Bacteria; phylum Actinomycetota; class Acidimicrobiia; order Acidimicrobiales; family UBA8190; genus Chersky-840. The sequence goes on along the minus strand of CAWJUR010000002.1, from coordinate 1,565,251 downwards.
CGTACAGTGGGCGAGTCGGCCATCACCCGCGGTCGGGGCCACCCGACCACCCACTTGCACCGGGGGGCACCACGCCATGAGCACGTTCCCGTATCACGACCGCTTCGAGATCAACCGTGGGCTCCCCGAGACGGGACGGAGCCACCAGGAGATCCTCAGCGAGCTGGAGGTGATGGCGAAGGAGGAGGACGCGTTCTGGGAGACAGGGAAGTGCTCCGGGACGATGTACTGCGGCGACCACGACCACTACCACTTCCTGAACAACGCCTTCGGGTTGTTCGCCCATGTCAACTCACTCCAGCGCGACATGTGCCCGAGCTCCACCAAGTTCGAGGCCGAGGTCATCGCCATGACACTCGACCTCCTTCACGGCGAAGCCGTGCAGGACACCACTCCCGCCGGTCTCGTGACCACCGGGGGCACCGGCAGCATCGCCCACGCCATGCTGGCCTATCGCGAGCACGCCAATCAGGAGCGCGGGGTCACGCGGCCCAATGTGATCAAGCCCGAAACCGCCCACCCCGCCTTCGACAAGGCATGCCATCTCTTCGGCATCGAATTGCGCCGCGCCCCGGTGGACCCCGTGTCCACCCTCGTCGACATCGATTGGGTCGACAAGAACATCGACAACCAGACCGTCGCCATCATCGGATCGGCGTGCAACTACGGCTACGGGACCATCGATCCCATCGCGGAGCTCTCGGACGTGGCGCTGCGCCACGGTGTGGGCCTGCACGTCGACAGTTGCCTGGGCGGGTTTATCCTCCCCTTCGGCCAGGAGCTCGGATACGACATCCCCGTCTTCGACTACCGCGTGCCCGGCGTCACCTCGATGTCGGCCGACACCCACAAGTACGGCTACGCCTTGAAAGGCACCTCGGTGCTGACCTTCCGCGACCAGGCGCTGCGCAACTCCCAGTACTTCTTCCTGACCGACTGGAGCGGGGGGAAGTACTGCTCTCCGGGCATGGAGGGGTCTCGCTCGGGTGGGCTCCTCGCCGCCACGTGGGCGTCGATGGTGCACCTCGGCCGGCAGGGGTACCGCAACCACGCCCGGCGCATCTTCGAGACCGCCGCCATCATGCAGGACGCGGTCAGGTCGCATCCCGAGCTTCAAATGCGGGGGCGGCCGACGTTCTTGTTCAGCTTCACCTCTGACGCCTTCGACGTGTACCACGTCAACGACTTCATGCGTTTGCGGGGGTGGCGACTCAACGGCCAGCAGTACCCGAACGCGCTGCACATGGCCGTGACCCGACCCCAGACCCAGGCCGGTGTGGCCGACGCCTTCGCCGTCGACCTCGCCGACGCCGTCGAGTACGCCCGGGAACACAAGGACGAGCCGCCCAAGTCGGGGGCCATTTATGGCGGCGTCGCCGGCGGCATGACCGACGAGGCCGACACCTTCATCAAAGCCGTCATGGCCGACATGATGGATGGGTACCAGCGGGTTCCCGGGGAGGAGTGACCCTCCCACGTCACGAACGCTTCGTCCTCGCCGTCGACCTGGGGACGGGCGGACCGAAGATCGGCCTCGTCTCGCTCACCGGCAAGGTGGCGTGGAGCGACCACGTCGCGCTCGCCACCCGGATGCTGGTCGGGGGTGGCTCGGTCCAAGACGCCGAGGAGTGGTGGCGGGTGATCGCCGACGCCTCGCGGCGGGCCATGGCGAGCGGAGTGGTGCGGCGCGAACAGGTCGTGGCGGTGTCGTGCACCGGACAGTGGGCGAGCACCGTCCCCGTGTCCGAGGACGGGCGGCCCGTCGGGGACTGTGTCATGTGGATGGACAGCCGGGGCGGTCCCTACACGCGTCGCGCCGTGGGAGGTCCGGTGTCGGGCTACGCCCCTCTGGCCCTGTGGCGCTGGGTGCGACACAGCGGTGGCGCCCCCTCCACCTCGGGCGCCGATCCCATCGGGCACATCCTTTATCTCGAGCACGACGAGCCCGCCGTGGCGCAACGGGCCCGCTGGTACATGGAACCGGTCGACTACCTGTCGATGCGATTCACCGGCATCGCCGCCGCCTCCCATGCCTCGATGACCGCGGCATGGCTGACCGACAACCGAAAGCCCGCACGCCTCGCCTATGACCCCGTCCTCGTCCGACGCGCCGGGGTGCCGGCCGACAAGCTCCCACCCTTGGTGCCCACGGGCTCGGTGGTGGGCGAGGTGCGCGCCGAAATCGCCGACGAGCTCGGCCTGCCCGGCGGCGTCCTGGTGGTGACGGGAACCCCCGACCTCCACACCGCGGCGGTCGGTTCGGGGGCCGTCCTCGACTACCAGGCCCACCTCGTGATCAGCACCACGTCGTGGATCAGTTGTCCGGTGCCCATGAAGAAGACCGACGCTGTACACCAGATCGCGTCGGTGCCCGGACTGAGCCCGGGCCGATACCTCGTCGCCGACAACCACGACACGGGCGGCCTGTGCCTGCAGTGGCTGCGAGACAACGTGGTCGGCCCCGAGGACGGCCTTTTCGACCTTTTCGACGCCCAGCAAAGCTCCGCACCCAGCTTCGATGCGATGACCACCCTGGCCAGGTCGGCGCCGGCGGGCAGCGGGGACGTCGTGTTCACCCCGTGGCTGGCCGGGGAGCGGTCACCGGTCGACGACCGCAGGGCCCGAGGTGGCTTTCACAACCTGTCGTTGGCCACCACGCGGGCACACCTGGTGCGGGCGGTGCTCGAAGGCGTCGCCTACAACAGTCGATGGCTGCACGATGCAGTGGAACGGTTCGTCAAACGCCGCCTCGATCCCTTGCGCGTCATCGGCGGTGGTGCCACCTCGGACCTGTGGTGCCAGATCCACGCCGACGTCATGCGGCGCACGATTGAACGCGTCGCCGAGCCGTTGCACGCCAACCTGCGCGGCGCGGCGATGTTCGCGGCTCTGGCTCTGGGCGAGGTGGGCCTCGAGGAGATCGACGGGCTCGTTGCCGTGGACGCCCGCTTCGAGCCCGACGCCGCCGCGGCGGCGACATACGACCGCCTGTTCGGAGAGTTCCCCAAGCTCTACCGCTCGCAGAAACCCATGTTCGCCCGCCTCAACGGACCCGGGGGCTCGCCCCAACCATCGCGGCCATACTGATCCGATGACAGGCCGGACGCGTCCTCCCGGACGATCGGGGGTCGCACCCGGGCTCGTCGTGCTGGTGTGCGCGGTGGTGCTCGTCGACACGGTGTTCTTCACCGCCCTGACGCCGCTACTCCCCCACTACGTCCACAGTCTCGGTCTCTCCAAGGCACAGGTCGGCGTCCTGGTGGCGTCGTACCCCATCGGAACGCTTCTCGGCGCCGTCCCCGGTGGCGTGCTCGCCAGTCGCTTCGGGGTGCGACCGGCGGTGGTGAGCGGACTGGCGGCGATGAGTGTGGCGAGTCTCGTCTTCGGGTATGCGCACTCGCTCGCACTGCTCGACGCGGCCCGACTGGTCCAAGGCATCGCCGGTGCGTGCACGTGGGCGGGGGGTCTCGCCTGGCTCGCGGCCGCCGCCACCGCAGAACGACGGGGCGCCGCGCTGGGTACGGCATTCGCGGCGGCGGTGGGGGGAGCGCTGTTCGGCCCCGTCATCGGCGCCGTCGCCAGCCACGTCGGAACCGGGCCCGCCTTCGCGGCCGCCACCGTGGCCGGCGGCACGCTCATGGTGGCCAGTGTGCTCGTCCCCAGACCACCTGCCGCGCCGCACCAAGGCTTGCGCAGCGCACTGCCGGCGATCTCCGAGCCTGCCATCGCCGTAGGACTGTGGTTGACGTTCGTGGCCGGGATCGCCCTCGGTGTCGTCGACGTGCTGGCCCCGCTGCGTCTCAATCGGCTGGGTGCCAGCGCATTCGTCATCGCCGGGGTGTTCCTGGGCGCGGCCGGCGTCGAGGCCGTGCTCGCGCCCTTCGTCGGCCGCCTGGCGGACCGACGGGGTCGCATGGTCCCGGTGCGCCTGTCGCTCATGGCGGCCATCGCCGTCGCTGTCCTGGCGCCGTGGCTGCGACCCCTCCCGGTCCTCATCGTCTTTCTCGTCGTCGGGCTGCCCGCGTTCGGGACGTTGTTCGTGCCCGCCGCCACGATGATCGGCGACGGCGCCGAGCGCCGCCAGTTGCATCACGGGCTCGCCTACGGCGTCGGGAACCTGGCCTGGGCGTCGGGCCAGGGGGTCGCGGCCGCGGGCAGCGGCGCACTCGCCCAGGCGACGACCGACGCTGTCCCCTATTTCCTCTTGGCGGTAACAATGGTCGTCACGGCGCTGGCCCTGCGACGACGAGGCACAGGACGAGGCACAGGAGGAGATCTGTGAAGTTCCCACCGGGCGAACCCATCCTCCACCTCTCCATGGCGGTACGCGACCTCGAAGAGTCTCGGCACTTCTACGTCGATGTGCTCGGCTGCGAGCCGGGCCGCGTCATGGACCGGTCCCTCGACGTCTTCTTTTTCGGCTGCCAGGTGACGCTGCACGAGCGCCCCGCCGAGGTGGTCGGGTCCGGGCACCGAGGGGTCCGGCACTTCGGGGTGACTCTCCCAGACGAAAGTTGGCGCCAACTGGTCGAGCACCTCCGGGCCGAGGGCACGACCTTCCTGCGCCCACCTGCCACCGACTACGCCGGCACGCCCCGCGAGCAGCACAAAGCCATGGTGGCGGACCCCAGCGGTAACGCCATCGAGTTCAAGACCTACAAGGACCCGAGCGCGGCCCTGACGGGTTGATCGGAATCACTTCTGGCCTCTCGGCGTTGACGCGGGTGAGAGAGACCGGGAGGCGACGGTGGCCGGGGTAAACGACTTCAACGCAAAGATCATCGAAGAGTTCCACGCCAAGGACGGCAAGCTCGGAGGGCCCTTCGAGGGCGCGTCGGTGCTCCTGCTGCACCACAAGGGAGCCAAGACCGGCGCCGAGCGGGTCAATCCGGTCGCATACCGGAAGGTGGGGGACTCGCTGGCGGTGTTCGCGTCGAAGGGAGGGGCACCGACCAACCCGGACTGGTACTACAACCTGCGTGCCCATCCCCACACGACCGTCGAGGTGGGCACCGAGACGATCCCGGTCGTGGCCCGTGTCCCCGACGACGCCGAGCGAGCTCCCATCTGGGAAGCCCAAAAGCGCGACAACCCGGGATTCGCCGACTACGAGACAAAGACGTCGCGCCAGATCCCCGTGGTCATCCTCGAACCCGCCCGGTGAAGCAAGGGCTAGGCGGGGACATCGTGGTGCGCGGGCACGTTGTTGCCTGCGAGCACCCTGTGGCGCGCGGGATGCACGGGATGCACGGGACGCACGGGATGCACGAGGCCCGCGAGGGACCGGGGGGTCCGTGACTGCTCTGTTGTCCTGCTGATCTGCAGTGCTCTTCCCAGTTCACGAACTCTTTGGTTGACGCGTGGGCGCCGAACCACGAAGATCGTCAACCGAATGCATCGTGTCGGCACCGATGACACGATGTGCAAAGACACGGTGTTGGAAAATCACACACTCTCAGGGGGGACACGTGAGACTCGCTCGTACCGCAGGACCACTCTTCGTCGCCGCGCTCGTCGTGGGAACCATGGCATTCAGCGGCGCGGGGACCGCATTCGCCGACGGCAACGGCGGTTCGTTCCACGGTGACCACCACCACAACGGGCCCGCCACGCTCTTCGTGTCGCCCTCGGGTCAGAGCGGGAACTCCGACTGGTCGTGCAACAGCGCCGCCTATTCGACAATCGGTGCCGCGGTGAGTGCGGCGAGCCCATGGGCGACGGTCGTCGTGTGCGGAGGCACGTACCACGAGCAGGTGGTGATCAACCAACCGCTGTCGCTCGAGGGTCGCAACCACGCCACCATCGACGAGACCGGCGTCACCCCGACCTTCTCGGTGCCCATGCCTCCGGGCCCCCCCATCACGATCTACGCCGGCATCGTGATCATCAGTTCCAACGTGGACGTCGAGAACCTCACCATCACGGGCGCCATGGGCGAGGGCATCATCGCGGCCGGGCTGGCGGCTCCGATCGCCCACGTCGACATCAACAACAACAAGGTCGTCAACAACGACCTCGGTGGAGGTGTCCCGCCGGCTTCGCCGTACTTCCAGTGCGCCGCCAACGGTCAGATCCCGGGTGACTGCGGTGAGGGTATCCACTTCATCGGGGGCGTGGCCTGGTCCGAGATCAGTGACAACTTCGTGAGTGGCAACTCCGGAGGGATCCTCCTCTCCGACGACATCGGTCCCACCCACGACAATGTGGTCGAGGGCAACACCGTGACGAAGAACCTCTTCGACTGCGGGATCACCGTTCCGAGCCACAACGGCAACGCCCTCGACGCCAGCGGCAACCCGCAACCGTCGGTCGCCGGCGTCTACAACAACGTCATCCGGGACAACCGGATCACCGACAACGGCACGCTGGGCGAGGGCGCAGGCGTCCTGTTCGCCAACGCCGGGCCGGGGACAGCGTCCTACAACAACTGGGTCATCGACAACTACATCGCCGGCAACGAGCTCTCCGGCGTGACGATGCACGCCCACACGCTGGGACCAGGGCAGTTCGAGGACCTGAACGGCAACAACGTCGTGGGCAACTGGATCGGCGCCAACAACACCGGTGGTGACCCCCTCGACTCGGCTCCCCCGCCCGCACCTCCCGGCACCAGCGACAAGGTGACGACCGGAGTGCTGGTGTTCTCGGGAGGCACGCCCGTCAGCCTGCGGATAGCCGACAACCACATCTTTGACAACGAGATCGGGATCTGGCTGAGCGCGGTGGTGACGGCGCACGGGCTGGACGACAACTCGTTCCACGACGTGACGACGAACGTCTCCGCCAACAACTAGCAGCGGCCCGATCCGGGCCTCAGCGACACCCGACTGAAGCAGCGGTACTCGCGGCTCGTCGCGCCTCGAGTGCCGCTCGGGTGGCGATCGGCTCTGACGGCTATCGGAAAACCCCGAATTTCGCGGTCGCGCGTCGTAGGCTCACGGCGATGCCAGAGGCACTGTGGGTCGGGGGGTCGATATTCACCGCCGTCCTCGATGCTTCTTCACGACGCGGAGCTCGGACCAACGGCCCTACCGTGCATCTCGACGAGGCATCCCTGTGGGAGCCTCGGGGCAATGGCCGGGGCCAGCAGGTTGAGGACGCACCGTTGTGGCAGCGTCGCCTGGCCGTCAACGGCCACGCCGCGCACCTCGACGGCTCGCCGCTTTTCGAGCGTCGTCCTCGGGTGATTCCCGGCGCCATCAGGGTTGTGGACGTGGATCGTGTCGTGTGTCCCGACGGGGTCCCGCTCTGGGAGCTGCGGACCCACGAACCGGCCGCCGAGCCGGCCGCCGGTCTGGCCTCGCACCTCGAGAGCGTCAGGCTCCCGACGCCAGACGAGGTCGAGGCCCCTGCCGCCCCGGCATCGGGCGGTCTGTGGCTGGCGTCGGTGGGACGTCTGGCGGTACGCACCTATCTGGGAGCCACGCGGGCGGCCGTAGATCCCCGCCTGACGGGCGTGTTGCGGGCCGGCCCCAGCGTGGCGTCGTTCATCGCCCGTAGCCGGGTCCGCACCGCCGGAGCGGCGCACGACGACACCGTCGTCCCGGTCCGAGCCACGCCGGGACTGGCTCTCCAGGCGTATCTCGACGAAGTGCTGGTGGCGGTTCTGCGGCATCCCGAGCTGCTGCCCAAGGAGAGTGACTGCGCGTCGGCGGCCGCCGACATCGAACGACTGCGCGACCTGTTCGCCCGAGAAGGTTGGCTGGACCGACCCGCGGCGTACCACCGCGCCCCCCCACCGCCCGACGACCTCGAGGCCTGGAGTGAGCACCGGGCCGGATTGGGCTTCGAGCACATCACGTTCTCGAGCGGGTGGGAGCCCAATCCGTTGGAGCCGGGATGGGCGCGATGGATGGGGCACGAGGCCAACCAGACCGTGCACGCCTCGGTGTCACGGGTCCCGGGCCGACATCACCGCTCCTGGTTGGTGTGCGCACACGGGCTCGGGATGGGCAACAACCCGGCCATGGACCTGCGCGCCTTCCGAGCCTCGCAACTCGCCCGGCGCGGCATCAATGTCGTCGTCCCGGTGCTCCCCCTGCACGGGCCGCGCGCCTCGGGCCGAGGGCGGGGCGAGGACCTCATGACCATCGACATGGTCGACTCCATGCACGGCGTGGCCCAGGCCGCCTGGGACCTCCGGCGCGTCATCCGGTGGTTGCGCGAAGAGCAGGGCGCCGAGCAGGTGGGCGTGATCGGGTACTCCCTCGGCGGGCTCGTCGCCTCCATCGTGGCCTCGCTCGAGGACGACCTCGCCTGTGTGATCGCCGGTATCCCGGTGGTCGACCTACCCCATCTGGTCCGGCGCCACAGCCCCCCCAGCGTCGCCCGGCTGGCCGACACCAGTGGTGTGCTCGGGCCCGCCGCGGATGAGGTCCACCGTGTGGTCTCGCCGTTGGCCCTGGACTGCAAGGTGCCGTTCGAGCGCCGGTTCATCTTCGCCGGTCTCGCCGACCGCATGTCGACCTTCGGTCACGCCCGGCGGCTCTGGCTGCACTGGGACCGCCCCGCATTCGAGACCTACGCCGGAGGGCACGTCGGGTTCTTCTGGTCCCCCGCCGTCAAGCGCTTCGTCGACGAAGCGCTACGGCGCTCGTACACGACCGCCGCGGCCGCATAGCCGCGTCCACATAGCCGCGTCCGCATAGCCGCGTCCGCATACCGGAGCCGCATAGCCGCGGTGGCGCGAATCGCTTCTGACTCGAACTCGGCACCGGGTTTTCGTCCGGAGCGGCTGCGAAGGTACATTCGGGGCCTCCTGATCGTCGGGCCTGCCGCGTGATCACGAAAAGGGGGGATCCCATGGGGAACGGCGCGCGCACGGGCACGGTCCGTCTCGGCATTCTGGGCGCTGGGAACATCGCCGACATGAACGTGGCCGGGTACCTGGAGCATCCCGATTGTGATGTGGTGTCGGTGTGCGACGTCGACGGCGCACTGGCAGCCGAAGCCGCCAAACGCTGGGGGGTGCCGCGGTCCTGTTCCGACATCGACGACCTCCTGGGTGATGACGACATCGACGCGGTGGAGATCCTCACTCCGACGCACCTGCACTACACCCACATCAAAGCGGCACTGGCGGCGGGCAAGCACGTCTCGGTGCAGAAGCCGATCACGAACACCGTCGACGAAGCCCTCGAGCTCGGGACCCTGGCCGAGGCGGCTGGCCTCACCCTGCGGGTGAGCGAATGCTTCGTGCACTACCCCCCGCTCGAAATGGCCAAGAAGCTCATCTCCGAGGGGGCGATCGGCCGGCCCATCGGCGTGCGCATCAGGACGGTCGTCGGCCAGACCGACTCACCGTTCCAGGCCGCCCTTCGCCCCGAGGGATACGGCTGGCGCCTCGACAAGCGCAGCCCGGGTGGGCACCTCTTCGACGACAATGTGCACAAGTACGCCATGGCCCTGTGGCTCGTCGATCCCGACATCATCTCGGTCCAGGCCGTGGTCCGTCGCCGCGACATCTTCTTCGAGCCCTGCGCGGTGATCTTCGAGTACGACGACCCCGACCTGCTCGGCACTATGGAGGTCCAGTACGCGCGCGACATGTGGATGCGTTCGGGTTATTTCGGCGCCGACGAGTTCTTCGAGGTGCAGGGCGAAGAGGGCTTCGTGTGGGTGACACGGGCCACCGGCGAGATGCTCGAACTCCCCCCAGTCGTGCTCTACCAGGGGAAGGACAACGCCCGGACATTCACCGAATTCGATCAGATCGACGCCGACTGGGCCACGGGATTCCGGCGGTCCTCCGCCCATTTCGTCGAGGCACTGCGCGCCGGCAGCCCCGCGGCGATGTCCGCGGCCGAGGCCGCCAAGGTCCTCCAGCTCTGCTTCGCCGTCTACCAGGCGTCCGACACCCGCCAGCCCGTGGATCCCCGCACCATCACTGGATCGGTCACCCCGGCTGGCTGGGCCGAATGGTAGGAGCCGAGCTGGCCCCTGCACCGGGGGCTGAATACCGACTCCCGAATGCGCCGGGCTTATAGGGGTGAATTGCGCGGTCCACACCGATCCATGACGTGTCCGCTATCCCCGAATATGGGGGTCGCCCAACCGCATTGCTCCAGTTGTGGTTGGCTATATCCACGAGGTCCGTCTCAGTCTGAACCCGGCCAACCCTTGGGGAGAGGTTCGGTGGTTGCGATGGCAAGCGCACCGACGCCGTCTGCCGTCGCCGAGGTCCTGGGAAGTAGCCCGTACCCGCTCTTGGCATTCGACCTCGAAGACCTGGTCTTCCTCGGTGCGAACAAGGCCGCCTGCGAGCTTCTTGGCATGTCGCCTGACTCCTTGGCCGGGGTCCCGGTCACTTCCGTTGTAAGCAATGTCGACCGTTCCACCGTGGAGGCGGCAGCAAAGCTGCTTGCATCGGGAGCGATTGAGGGTTATAGGGCAGTCCGTCGTTTTCATCGCCCTGATGGCACGGAGTACGAGGCGAGCTCGTGGGTACGGCTGACAACGAAGGACGGATGTAGATTTGGTTTGGCCATCATTGATCCTGAGACGACGACCTTCCCTTGGCCCCTCTTTGACGCAAGCATCGATATCGCCGGTATCGTGACAGACCATCACTGGGTGATCGAACTAGTCAGTAGTGACATCGAAGGCATCCTGGGTTGCAGCGCAGAGACTTACAAAGGTGTCCCCCTTCTGGGCCTGTTTCACCCGGCCTGTGTGCAGAACTTTTTGTCGGCTGCCACCCGAGTCGCCGTCGACGGGGGCAAAGCAACTCTACGGATGAACCTTCGCGCTGACAGCGACCAATGGCGAGATGTCTGGTGCATGGTCGTGGCGATGTGTCAACACACGCCCCCAAGACTTGGTCTGGCTATCAGTGCCATGTCTGAGTTTGATGAGGAACTGTCCTCGGAATTTCAACGCCAACTGGCCGTCCTTGGTGGAGACGTTGTGGGCGGTATGGATCAATGCCCGCCGCCTGTGCCCTCTGAAAGCCTCTCCACACGACAGTGGGAGATCGTCACGCGTCTAGTCCGTGGCGAGAGAATCAAAGACATCGCTGCTGCCCTGTACCTGAGCCCCAGTACGGTGCGGAACCACCTCACTGCCATCTACAGGAAGTTCGGCGTTCATTCGCAGGCGGAATTCTTGGCCAAGCTTCTTAGGGATACGTCGCAGACCTAGTCAGGCCTCCCCGATTGCTAGGCAGATGTCCTGAGTGGGCCTTTGTCCCGTCGCGGAGCTGGTAAGACCGACCCCGATCGACCATCCGCGCCGAAGCACATGGCACCTGGAATGAGAGGGGAACATGGACAACCGACGACGCAGACGAGTCCCTCGAATGGCCACCTCAGGCTGGTCGGGCACGTACACCGATGACGATGCCGCGCACGAATGCAAGGTGATTGACATCTCGGTCCTCGGTCTCGGGCTAGAGCTTCTTGGCGACGTTCCAGGGGATCTCATCGGACACCGACTGACCATTGAGGTTCACGCCCCGGTCGGAGACTCTGTCACCCTCCGTCTGATGGGAAGGGTCAAGAACATGGGTTCCGGCGCCGAAGGCTCGGTCCGAGCGGGCCTGGAGTTCGTTGGCCTCTCGGAAACCGAGCGAGCAATCTTGAACACGATGGAGCTAATGAAGGTTGCCTGGTGATCGATGGACGAACTCGGAGCAAAACGAGCAGTAAGCGTTCGATCTGTGCGCTTCTTCGCGGAGCAAGACCAGGTGGCCGAAGTAGAGCGCCGGATCAATGACGATGTTCTGCCCCGCTTCTCGGAGCTTCCCGGCTTCCTGGGATTCCTAGCCTTACTTTCTGACCGCACCCGACCGGAAATCATCGCCATGTCCTTCTGGCACGGTGAACTGGAAAACTCCGAGGCAATCTCCGAGAGGTTCCGGGACGAAATCGAGCGCGTCACCGGTGCCGCACTAGCGCGGAAGGAGTTCAAAGTCATAACCATGGTGATGCGCGACCGCGACTGAGAATCGGTTCGACTGTGGAGCCAGCCTCGGCGAGCAAGGAACTTTTTCGGGGGGGTATCACCCGCTACCGGGCGGCCGCCCTGTAAGGGAAAAGTGTGTCTAACGACACTTCGCCCTCCCGAATGCGTCGGACTCTTGATCCTTGGATACACCCCCACGCGCCGGGTATCACCTGCCATCTCAACCGGTCGAGGGTCAGGACGTCGCCCGGAGCCCGCACCTACAGGGCGGTCGAGTCCATCTCGCGGGATTTCACTGATGGCCCTGCTTCCGACGCGCCGGCTGCCGTCCCGAATCCAAATGCGGCCACGCAAAAGCCGACCAGCGGTAGCCCGTAGTTGAGGAGCTGTCGTCGCAGCCCAGAATGATCAAGTCGTCGGTGAAGCTCGATGACCTCGTTGATCAGCCCTACATAGGCGACCCCGAGAACCAAACACGCAAGCGCTACGAGTCTGAGAACTCGGCGCATCCCAGTCCCGCCCTCTCTTGTGCGAGACAGAACAGTGAGCCAGGCCCAGGATGCCCACCCCAAGAGGACGTATCCAACCGCCGAGACAATCAAGTAGAAGTCATAGCTGTGGGGCGAGAAAGAAGCGACCCCAAGCGGAGGTAGTTGGCCCACCGCAACAAGAAGGAAGCCCACCAATACGAGAACCCTTGGCACGCCCGGTGTGTTCGACTTCATCCCTAAAACGCTACACGTGCGCCCGGTTCCGCCCGCTATTGCGGGACCCCTGCTGACCGGTTGAGACATCCCCCGGTGTATGCGCTTTCTGAGCTGACCTTCGCTGTCGGGTCGGGGCAGGGTCGGGACAGCAGCCTCGACCCGGATCGTCCTCCACTCTGCCCCGTCGCCCGCCCACCTGGCTATACCTTGCCGGCCGCCTCAACTTCGTTGTATACCGCAATGGCGGGAGGACCACTGGCGCCAACAGACTCCATGATCTTCGCGACCTTGGCGTTGCCCTCGAAGAAGCTCTGGAACTGTTCCGCCGTTTTCCACTCGTCAATGACCACGAGTTCGCCCTCGCCGGCAACGAAGGTGTGGTGGATGAGCCCACCGGCCTTGGTGTCCTCGGTGATCTCCTCTAGCAACGCTGCGTTGCCCTGCAAGCCTGCAATGGCCTTTTTGATGTCGGCAACTGGGAAATGGGCAATGACGGTGACACTCATGGCGGGGACTCCTCCTCAGTGGGTCGACCACCTTCCTCTGAGGCGGTTCGGCCAAGTTACGACATTTCGTTGTACTCGTTCGGCAGTCGTTTCGGGTGAGGACATGGGTGACAGGCACCACAGCATTCACACCGGACCGTTCGACGGTCCATGTCATCGGGAGCCATGTCTGGGCGCTTTAGGTGGCGCTGCGGCAGGCACCTCACGATCCGTACCGAGGATCTTGTGTGCGTCATCGTTCTGGGCTATCGTACAACCCGATGGTTGTAGATCGGGAATCCGACGTTGGCGTAGACCGCATCTTTCACGCCCTCGCCGACGGCACTCGGCGCGACATCGTCTCCCTCGCCGTCGGGGGCAGGTACAGCGTGTCGGCGTTAGCGAAGCGCTACCCGATGAGCTTTGCCGCCGTGCAGAAGCACGTCGCCGTGCTCGAAGGTGCCGGGCTCATCACCAAGGAGCGGCGTGGGCGCGAGCGGCTCGTGCGCACCGACGTCGACACCGTCCAGAGGGCCCGGGCGCTCCTGGATGGCATCGAGGAGCTGTGGCGGGCGCGGGTGGACCGGATCGACGACCTTCTGGCAACCGAGAAGCGAACCACTGGAGGGAAGCGATGAGCGTGGCCAGCGTCGAGAAGGACCCCGTATCCCTGACCATGACGGTCACGGCGGACCTCGATGCCACCGTCGAACGGGCATGGCAGCTGTGGGCCGACCCCCGCCAGTTCGAGCAGTGGTGGGGACCCCCTGGCTACCCGGCGACCGTGGTCGACCACGATCTGCGGGCCGGCGGACGGATCACCTTCTTCATGACCGGGCCGGAGGGCGAGCGCCACGACAGCACGTGGGCAGTCATCGCCGCCGACCCGCCCCTCCACCTCGAACTGCGGGATGCCGACGTCGACGACGACGGCCGCCCGAACGACGGGAACGCCATGACGGCCATGATCATCACCTTCACCGAGCGCGACGGCGGGGGCGCCGTGATGGCGATCCGCACCCACTTCGACTCGCAGGCGGGCATGGAAGAGGTGCTCGCCATCGGGATCGAGGAAGGCATGCGCCTTGTCTTCTCGCAAATCGAAGCGGTCCTCGCCGGCACGCTTGCGTGAAGGGCTGACACGGTGGCGAATACGAACCCGACCACCGTGTCGGATCGACGGCGCTGGCGACGCGGAGCGACTCAACCCGCAGCCTGAGCATGAGCTGAAGACCCACTCAAAACGCTCGGGGCCGCTGCCTCGCCTCGTCTGCTGAGTCCACAGGCTTCCGCCGCTCCCAGCTTCAGCCCTCTGATGCCACCCCCACGGACTGTCCCTGACCGAACCCCTGACCATGCAATAGATGGACCAGCCCGGCAGCGTCGGCGGCGGGGCGGAGGAGCCGAGTCCGTGGCTACGAAGGGCAGTTCCACCCTGCCGACACCCTTCGAGCTCTGCCATGGCCTTGCTACCACGGCATTCGGGCGCGAGGTGGGTTAGCCTTCGGGTCAGCCACACCTCGGCTACCTGGGCACGGGGGCCCGGCGCATCAGGTGGACCGACGACGGGGATGGGGGAACATGACCGATCTCATCGAACACGCTGACACCGAGCCTGGCGACAGCGCGGACAAGGAGACCGAAGGGGCGCGGGGTGGGCCCGTCACCCCCGAGCGACGCGGCCTCGCCGGCGCCATGCGCCGGCCGCGCGCCGTCATCGTGGCCATCTGTGTGGTGGTCGTCGCCGGCACGCTGGGCGCAGTGGCGATGGCCACGACATCAGGGTCGACGTCGGGGTCGGGCAAGATCAAAACGGCGACGAACTCGCTTATCTCGACCGTGTCGGTGGCCTCGCCCAGGTACACGCCCCGGGCGGCCGTGGGGGCGACCGACGACTACCACTGCAACTTGGTCAACCCGCACATCGCGAAGAACTCGTACGTCATCTCGAGCCAGTTCCGCCCGGGTAGTTCCGAGGTCCACCACGCCGTGCTCGCCCTGGTGCCCCCGGCCGACACGGCTCAGGCCATCGCGGCCAACGCCGCCACCGGCGGCAAGGGATGGACGTGCTTCGGCGCGCCGGCGCTGCCCAACGCAGGGCTCGCCGCCTTCTTGAGCACCCCCTTCCTGAGCGTGTGGGCGCCGGGGCACGGCGCCGACGTGCTCCCGAAGGGCACGGGCATCGCGCTGGCCAAGGGGAGCCTGGTCATCGAGCAGGTGCACTACAACCTGCTCGTGGGCGACAAGCCCGTGACGAATTCCCTCATGCTCAACACCGTGCCGGCGTCCACTTCCCTGCTGCCGATGCAGTCCCAATACCTGGTGGCCCCGCCGAACATCCCGTGCCCGGCCGGCGTGACCGGGTCGTATTGCAGCTACCAGGCGTCGCTCAACTACCTGAACCAGCGCTTCGGCACTGACGGCGTCCTGATGGCGAAAGGCATCGACGCGATATGTCATGAAAACGCGGACCACCCACCGACGGGTGACACGGCCACGTGCACGTCGCAGATCGGATCGAACGGCTACATCGTCAGGATCCAGCCCCACATGCACCTGTTGGGGGTCGGGTTCACGATGGTGCTCAATCCGGGGACCCCGCAAGCCAAGACCATCCTCAACGTCCCGAACTACAACTTCGACTACCAGAAGGCGTACAACGTGGCGCCCATCCCCGTGAGTAGCGGCGACCGGGTGCAGATCAACTGCACCTACAACCCCTTGCTCGCGCAGCAGCTGCCCATCCTCCGCAAGGCGCCGCCGCACTTCGTCACATTCGGCGATGGTTCATCCGACGAGATGTGCGTGGGGGTCACGTGGGAGACGTCGTCGGTGCCCAACGCTCACAACTCCATCTGAGCGACCCCGCCCGCCTGCCTGTCGACGACTCCAGAGAGCCGCTCGCAAAGGCTTCCCCTCTAGGGACATCAACAGCAACGACTGCGAGAGCCAGATGCAGCCGGTAGCGTGACGACCGATGTCCAGGCTCATCACTGGCCGGAGCCCGATCGTCCTGGCTGCCCTCACCTTCTTACTGGTCTTCACCCTCTCGCCCGTGCTGGCGTCGGCTCAACCATCAGCCGGGCCTCTCTACGGCGTCACCATCGACAACATCGGACAGATCAAGACCATCGTGTGGGGAGAGAGAAGACTTCCTAACCGGCCAACAACGCGCGTGTACTTCAACGTCTCAGAGCCAGCGAGCTACTACCGGGCTGCAGTTACCGATGTACACGCAGTGAGCAACGTCATGGGCGAACTGCTTGACTCCAGTGACGCCACACGCATCACGACGAGCGCATTCCAGACGCGTGTCGAGTCCTACCTATCGACTCTCGGTTCAGACGTGACGATCTGGGAGGTCGGCAACGAAGTAAACGGCAACTGGACAGGTCCGTACAGTGATGAGTCGGCGAAGCTCACCGAGGCTTATGACGATGTCGCTGCCCATGGCGCGACCGCCGCCCTTACCCTGTACGCCAACGAGTTTGCCCCAGACCACTGCGGCGACGGTGTTTCCGAGCTCACTCCGGTCCAGTATTCCGGGCAATATGTCGCACCCTCGGTGCGTGATGGCCTCGCCTATGTCTTCGAGAGTTACTACCCGACCCAGTGTCAGAACACGTACCCAACCAGCGCCCAGGTGGCGACGGAGATGCAGCAGCTTCATGCCCTGTACCCCAACGCCCTCCTCGGATTCGGGGAAACCGGGCTGCCTCACCCTGCTACCAAAAGAACGCTCGCCAGCGCCGAACGGGTGATGTCGTGGGCCTACGGCCTCAATCCGGGCCTTCCGTACTACGTCGGGGGCTACTTCTGGTGGTACGCACGACAAGACGCTCTTACCCACAAGAAGCTGTTGGGGTCGCAGTTGGCGGCAGCTTTTCGGTCGGAGACGTTCGCACTTCAATAAGTATCTGCGCCGGATCTGTCGTAGGGAAGTTCGTCGGGTCGGCAGTTTCGGCGGTCCGGTTCTGGATGAACCTCGAACTGCACTGCCCGGATCGACGCACGACCGTCAAGAAGGGCACGAGCGACCCTATGCATTCCATCCATCACTCGACCATCGGCGCCGAGGATGATCGGATAGGAAAGGTCAACTTCTTGGATGAGCCGAATGTGCTCTACCACCTTACGGATGGTGGCGACTTCGGCGCTTCCATCGAACCAATAGTCAGTGTCTACATCGGTGATGGTCTCGAGAGGAACTTCCCGGATTGGAAGATCGGCGCTCAAGCGGATGAGTCGGTCGACGTCCCAAGCGTCGAGCCCATCCTCTCCAGGCCAGAAGTGGTACTGCTTTCGCATGGGATAAGCCTGACTCAACTATCGGTACCGAGCGTGCGCGTCAATAGCCCAATCGCAACCGGCACACACGGCGGTATGTCAGGCGTCCACGGCAAAGAGCCGCCAGCTACCCGGGACGCCCTTGAGCTCGTGTTCACCCCGGTCACGGAAATCGATGCCTGATCCCGCAACGAGGTCCGTCACAGTGCGGGACACGAGTACCTCGCCGGGGTCAGCGTAGGATTGAACACGCTGCGCGATGTGCACACCAATGCCGCCGACGTCGTTGCCAATGGTCTCGATCTCACCGGTGTGAAGCCCGGCGCGCACTTCCAATCCCCAACTCCGGATCCCGTCTCGAATGGCACATCCACATCTGATGGCGCGCGCCGGCCCGTCAAAGGTTGCCAAAAAACCGTCTCCGGTGGTCTTCACCTCGTTGCCCCTGAAGCGCTCGAGTTCCCGCCGGGTGATGTCGTGGTGAGCCTGGAGCGTCTCCCGCCACTTTCGATCCCCGAGCTGTGCAGCATGTTCGGTGGATCCTACGATGTCCGTGAACAAGACAGTGGCAAGGATGCGGTCGAGAGTTGGACCGTGGCGAACGCCGGTGAGGAACTCCTCGATTTCGTCGAGGTGCGTATCCCCTTCTAACGGCTGGACCGCCATGTGATCGACACTTTCGATCTCAACGAAGCGAGCGTCCGGAATGTGCTGGGCAAGATAGCGCCCGTGTTCGGGGGGAATGACCGGGTCACCAGACCGATGGATGACGAGGGTCGGCACCGTGAGAGTCGGGAGCACGCTACGGATGTCGATCTCGAGGATCATTTCGGCGATGTCGGCCACTGAGCCAGGGGTAGCCGAGTATCGCTCCAGGCGCCGGAATCGTTCGTTGGCAGCTTCATCGTCCTTGGCGCTCGGGAAGAACAGCGAAATAAAGGTGCCATCGCCCCATGACCCGTGGATGAGCTCTCTGAGGCCATCGGATGTCTGCGTGGTCATGCCCCAGGGATAGTCCGGTGCCCATGCAAGGCGGGCAAAGGAGTCCTCCAGGACGAGGGCGGCCGTGCGCTCGGGGTGGGACGCCGCGAACAGAATGCTCATCGGACCCCCTTCGGAAAACCCCACCAGGGCTGCCCGCTCGGACCCTGCGGCGTCCATGACGGCCCTGACGTCATCCATGCGCTCCTCGAGCGTGGGCGAGCCTGTCACTCGATCCGACAGCCCCGTTCCGCGCTTGTCGAAGCGGATCAAACGGGCGAATGATTCGTAGCGCTCAAAGGCGTGGGCTGGCCCGAACATCTCCCTCGAAATCTCCAGGTGCGACACAAGCCCGGGCACGAGCACCACGTCGATGGGCCCGGCGCCGCTCACCTGATAGGCGATGCTTAGGCCATCGGAGCTGGCGTACTTGGTCTCTGGTGGCTTGGGCACGTGCCATATCTTGGCGCATCCGCCCTGGCCTCGCTCGATGACGGTGAGACCCGAGACGCTCCAGGCTGGCGTTTCCCCCCGGGACACCGGGCAATCGGACCTCGGACCCCGCAACGGTCACGGGAAGCGAGAGAGTGAGCCAAACTGCTTTGCCTTGTCTACACCCGCTCTAGTCGCACGATGGGCAACTCCCGTTGCACCGTGCGCGGCATAACCGCGCCACTGCCGGTTGTAGGACACCGCTCTCGTGAGCATGGCGGCTCGCTCGTCACCGGCGAGGGCGCGCGCCCGCACCGGTACGGAACGGCCCGACACGTGCACGGTGGCGGCGGGGTCGGTGCTCAGGTTCATCCACCACGCCGGAGGACGCTCGCCGCCGTAGTTGGACGCGATCACCACGAAGTCCTCGCCGTCGGGCATGTACAAGAGCACCACGCTGCGAGGGAGCCCCGAGTGACGACCCAACGTCTCGAGCACCAGGAACCGAAGGCGTGGGCCGGACCACGACGGGCGTCCCCGAGTGCGGACCAGGAAGCGCGTGTGCCTCTTGGCGAAGGATCGGAAGAACCGAACCTGCAACGTGTCGGATGCGGCGCCAGATGTCACGGCCGTCACGCTAGCGGGCGACCCCTCGACCGTTGGCGCTACCGACCCGATGTCACCGGCACAACGCCAGCATGGTCCGCATGCCGCTCTCGATGCCGCGCCCGAGCACGTCGAGGTCCTCGGTCGTGTCCCAGTCTCCGGTGATCCCGAACGTCACCTGGCCGTCGTAGGAGAAGATGGCCAAGCCGATGCGGACCTGGCCCGCCAGCGGCACGTACGGGTATGCGGTCACCATGCGCCGGCCCGCCACGTAGAGGGGTAGCTGCGGCCCGGGCACATTGGTGGTCACCGTGTTGACATTGCGTTGGGCGACACGACTGGCGAGTCTCATCCCGAGGGCCAGCAGCATGGGCGGGGCGAACCCCGACAGAGAAGTCAGTGCCTCACCCGCCACGGCTTCCTTGGACTCCTTGAGGCCGGTCATCTGGATGGCGATGGCCCGCAGGCGTTCGGCGGGGTCGTCGATGCCGACGGGCAGCGAGGCGAACATGGCCGAGACCTTGTTCTGCAACGTGCCGTCCCCGACGGCCATGGCGCCGGGGCTGCGGGGCCGCACCGACACCGGGACGAGGGTGCGCACCACCCGCTCGACGGACTCGCCCCGGGAGCGGAGCAATTCACGGAAGCCGTTGGTGATCGACGCCAACACGACGTCGTTGAAGGCACCCCCGAGCCCCTTGCGGACCCGCTTGATGTCGTCCACCGTGGTCGCCGCCCACGCATACCGGCGGTGGGGGCCGAGGGGGCCGTTGAGGCTGGAGATCGGTGTGGGCCGGATCAGGCCCGCCATGGAGGACAGGCCCCGGGCCACCTCGCCGGCCTGGGCCAGCGCATGGCGTGGTAACCGGGTGCTCGCACGCACGGCGCGGAGTTGCTCGTAGGGGCTGCGGGCCAGGTCGCTGGCGGCCGCCAGCACCAGGCTGGCGCCGCTCGGTGCGGGCCGGGGAACCCAGTCGTCGATGACCGGGGGCGACGGCTGCGGAGTGGTGTCCATGATCACGGCCAGCAGGTCGGTACCCGACACTCCGTCGACCAGCGCGTGGTGGGTCTTCGAGAGCAGGGCCCAACGCCCCCCGCCCAGGCCCTCGACCATCCAGATCTCCCACAGGGGTTTCGAGCGGTCGAGCTGTTGGGCCATGACGCGTCCCACGAGCGCTCGAAGCTCGGGCTCTCCCCCCGGCGCCGGCAGCGCGGTGTGGCGGAGGTGGTAGTCGATGTTGAAATGCTGGTCGTCCACCCACACCGGCCGGCCCATGTCGAAGGGCACGAATCGGACCACCTGCCGGTAGCGGGGAACGAGAGGGAGTTTGCCCCGCACCATGTTGACGACGTCGCTGTAACGGGGCGCGGGCCCTTCGAAGATCCCGATGGCCGCGATGTGCATGTGGCTGACGTCGTCCTCGACATGCAGGAATGACGCATCGAGGGGGCTCAACCGGTCGAAGCTCACGGTCCACCTTCTTTGTCGTGCCGTCGGGAGCAGCATACGACTAACGCCGTGGTGACCCGAGGGTTACTTGCGGGACCGGGGCGAGCTGCGGTTCCGCCGGGCCCCGAGCACTCTGACGCCTCCCGCCGGGGGTGGCGGGATCCTCCCGGGCGGGACCGGGCGAGGACCGCCGGCCCATGACCGGGCCGAGCCGGGCCCGTCAGATGATCCCGATGACTCAGATGACTCAGATGGCTCAGAAGATGTGGAAGCGAACCAACTCGAAGGCCCACTCGGCCATCACCGCGGCAATCACGATCGGGACCAGGAACCGCACTCGGGCCGGACCCAGCCGGAGTGCGATGACGAAGGCGGCCGCGATGAGGACCAGTCCCAGTGGAGCGGCGTCGAACCCGGCTCGGACGTGGCCTCCGAGGGTGTCGCGGACCGAGGTCGTCACCCCGCAGAAGGGACAGGGCACGCCGGTGAGCGACCGCATCGGGCAGGGCAGCCCGACGCCCGCCGGCAGGTGGGCGAGGAGCAGCCCTCCCGCCAAGAAGATCGCCGCCGGTTTCCGAAGCCTCCCGACGTCGAGCTCGTACGGGGCGAGGGCGATCACGACCCTGGTGGCATCACACTGAACTTCTGCGGTGGGACGCGGATGACCACGGTGCTCATGATCTTGTCGCTCAGGGTCTGCCGGTTCTTGTCCCACAGGGGAAACAGCCATCCCACGTAGCAGATGAGGCTGTCCACCAGATGGGCGATGGCGCGCACGATGGCGAGGCCGGCCCCGATCGGCTGTCCCGTGGTCTGGCCGATGCATTTGAGCCCGATGGCGCGCATGCCCGGTGACTGTCCGTTCTGACCGACCTGCACGGCCAGGAAGATGGCGACGAGGATGCCGGCCAGATCGGCCACGTAGATCACTCCGCGGCCGATCACCGCACCGAGGATGAGGAACGGGATGATCACGACGACGGTGATGGCCCAGTCGATCAGCAACCCCAGCGCGCGGGTCCCCAATCGGCGAGCACACCTTGCGGCGAGTAGGCGCCGGGGGGCGGCACATAGCCTCCGCCGGGCGGATAGGCACCGGGGGGCGGCGCGTACCCGCCCGGAGGTGCGGCCGGATATCCACCGGGCGGCGGGTAGCCCCCGGGTGGAGGTGCGCTGCCTCCGGGCGGCGGGTATCCACCGGGCGGGGGCGGCGGGTAACCGCTCTCCATGTTCATCGTGCCGGGAGTTGTACCAAACGAACCCGGCGGTGTACCGAACGAAACCGGCGGCGGAGGGACCGGCGGGGGCGGCGGTGTGAACGATCCGGGAGGCGGGTAACTGACGGGAGGAGCGGGGCTCCCACCCGGTGGTGGGCTCGAGGGGGTGCCGAATTCACCGGCGGCGCTCGCCCCGGGTGTGACCGACACTGCTCTTCCGCACCCCCGGCACGCGGTGTCCTCGGGTTGGAGTTGGCTTCCGCACTGCGAGCAGTAGTTCATGGGCGCTCCTCAGCCTTGAAGGTGCGAATCGACCATATCCCACGGTCGTCGAATCCTGGCGGAAGCGCGGCGGCAGGCGCGGCAGCGGCGCGGCGAAAGCGCGGCGGAAGTGGCGGAAGTGCCCCACTCTTGAAACCAGGAGCCCTGCTGGGCGGCACGCCCACGCCGGACGCGGTCATTTGCAGTGGCAAATCGTTTCGTTCGACGATCGCTTCACAACGCACGCCGGCACGCCCGACCACACCGGGGGGCGAACTACAGAATGAGCACCCCCCGTGCCAGCTTGCCGGCGTGCATGTCCTCGACGATCTCGCGGAATCCCTCGAGCGGCCTGGTCTCGGTGACGAGCTCGTCGAGCATGAGCTTGCCGCTGAGATAGAGCTCCACCATGAGGGGGATGTCATGGTGGGGACGAGAAGCGCCGTAGCGGCATCCGATCAGTCCCCTGTCGACATAGGCGAGGTTGTTGATGTCCACGCTCACCTCGCTGCCGCGCGGGGGCACGCCGATGGCGACGGCGGTGCCACCCCAGTCGAGCGAGTCGATGGCGTTGCGCAGCACCGCGGGGTGGCCCACGCAGTCGAACGCCCATGTGACTCCTCCGGGGCCCAGGGCCCGCGCCATCGACTTCGGCCCGTGGGGGACGATCTTCTTGATCTCCTCCACCGCGTCAGCCTTACTGGCGTCGACGAAGTGGGTGGCGCCGAATTGCATGGCGAGGCCCTCTTTCGAGGCCACGGTGTCGACGGCCACGATGCGGCTGGCGGCCGACAGGCGCAGGGCCTGGATCACGTTGAGGCCCACTCCCCCCACACCGAACACCGCCGAGGTCTCCCCGGGGGCGACCTTGGCCCGGTTGAGCACGGAGCCCACGCCGGTGAGCACGCCGCAGCCGATGAGACACGCCGAGGTGAAGGGCACCTCCTTGGAGATCGGGACGGCCTGGACCTCTTGGATGATGGTGTACTCGGCGAACACCGACGCGGCTGCGAAGTTCGAAGCCGGCTCACCGTTGTAGGTGAAGGGGGTGGAGACGTTGCCGAGACTGCGGATGCACATGGTGGGGTGCCCGGTGTTGCACGCCCGGCACGTCCCGCAGCTCGCCAGGGTGGCCACGACGACGTGGTCCCCGGGCTTGACCGACTTCACCGAGGATCCGATGGACTCGACGATGCCCGCGCCCTCGTGGCCGAGGACCGACGGCGCCTTCCACGGGATGGTGCCGTCGAGCACCGACAGGTCCGAGTGACACACCCCCGCCGCCACGATCTTCACCTTCACCTCGGTGGGGCCCGGCTCGGTGATGCCGAGTTTGTCGGTGACCTCGGCGTCCTCACCGGTGTAGACGATCCCTCGCATCAGGCTCCCTTCACGGGTCGTTGCGCGAAGAGCTCGCGCAGCTCGGTCTTCAGTACCTTGCCACTGGCGTTGACGGGCAGGGCTTCGATCACCTCGACGTGGCGGGGCACCTTGTAATTGGCCATCTGGTCCCGGGACCACGCCACGAGCTCCTCGGCCAGGGCGCCGGGGTCGGCATCGGGCCGGGCCACCACGAAGGCGAAGCCGACCTCCCCCATACGCTCGTCGGGCACCCCGATGACCGCGGCCTGGGCCACGCCGGGGTGGCGGAGCAGCGCACCCTCGATCTCGGCCGGATAGGCGTTGAACCCGCCCACGATGAACATGTCCTTCTTGCGGTCGGTGATCCGCACGTTGCCGGCGTCGTCCATGACCCCGATGTCACCGGTGTGCAGCCACCCCTGCGCGTCGATGGCGTCGGCGGTGGCGTCGGGGTCCTCGAAGTAGCCCGATACCACCGTGTAGCCGCGCACCACGATCTCGCCCGGCTCGCCGCGCCCCAGCTCGACCCCATTCGCGTCGACGACGCGCACCTCGAGGCCCGGGATGGCGCGTCCCGATGTGTGGGCGATGGTCTCGGGATCGTCCCCCTGCCGGCACATCGTCACCGTGCCCGTCGACTCGGTGAGGCCGTAGGCAGTGAGGACGGTCGAGAAGGTGAGCTCCGAGCGCATGCGCTTCACGAGCTCGACCGGCACCACCGCCGCGCCGGTGACGGCCAGGCGCAGGCTCGAGAGGTCGTAGTGGTCGCGCCGGGGGTGGTCGAGGATCGACTGGTAGAGCGTGGGCGGGCCCGGGAGCACGGTGATGTGTTGGGCGGCGACGGTGGCGAGCACCTTGTCCACGTCGAAGACGGGCTCGGGAACGATGGTGGCGCCCTGCATGAGACAGGCGATGATGCCCGCCTTGTACCCGAAGGTGTGGAAGAACGGGTTCACCACCAGATAGCGGTCGCCCTGGGCCAGGCCCACGATCGAGGCCCACGTGGCGAAGGTGCGCAGGGTCTGGGCGTGGGTCGTCATCGCCCCCTTGGGACGCCCCGTCGTCCCCGAGGTGAAGATCACGTCGGAGAGGTCCTCGCCGGTGACGCTGTGCCAGCGGGCGCGCTCCGCCGCGCAGGTCGACGGGCGCCCCCACCACACCCTCGTCGCACTCCACCACGCCGTCGGCGCCGGCCAGGAATTCGTGCCACCCGAAGATGGGGACCTCGTCGGTCTTCGTCACTTCGCTGGTGGTGCCTTCGTCGTCACGGAGCAGGACGATGCGTTCGAGATGGGGGACGTCCTCGTCCTCGAGCATGGCCGGGTAGTCGTTGCCGAGGAAGCCGCGCACCGTGAACAGCGCCCGGGCGCGCGACCGGGTGAGCACGTAGGCGGCTTCGGGCCCTTTGAAGCGGGTGTTGAGGGGCACGAGGGCCGCGCCGGCGCCGACGAGGCCGAGCGCGGCGACAATCCACTCCGCCATGTTGGGGGCCCACATGGCCACGCGGTCGCCGGGGTGGATGCCCGCCGCCATGGCCGCGCCGGTGACCCGCAGGGCGTCGCGTTCGAGCTGGGAGAAGGTGAGCCGGACCTCGCCGTCGACCACGGCCTCGGCGTCCCCGAAGCGGGCCGAGGCGTCGGCCACCAGGCCCGGGATCGATCCCCAGCGCCGGTCGCCGCGGGGGTCCTCGGGTGTGCGCGTCCCGGCACCGGGTGTGCCCGTCGTGGCGCCGGGCGCGCCGGCCTCTCCCGACCCCGCCCCCTGCGGTCCCCGTGGATCTGACACGGCGTCAGGCTACCGAAACCCCGGCGCCCGCTCTGCGGTGCCTCGATGACACCTCGAGGCCCCGAACCATCGTCACGGTGCGATAATGGCGCGGGGACGTTTTGCGGGGGGAGTGTCGAAGTGGATCGAGGGGGCAATTGGAGTGGCGTGCTGGCGCCGCGCCCGTTGAACGGCCGGTCATGGGTGGGGCCACGCTGATGCGGCGACCGACGTGGCGCCTGGTGGCGCTGGTCGCGACCTCGGCCGTCCTCGCCGCCTCGTGCTCGGCCTCGCCGGCGGCCGTCAAGGCGCCCAAGAAGGCGTCCGTCACCCACCCCGCCGCGCACCACAAAGCGCACAAGCCGAAGGTCATCGTCGGAGTCTTCGGGAACGGGGCGTCGATCACCGGCAACACCGGAGCCGGCACCAATACCGGCCAGGGCCTCGCCCTCCCCGGCACGTTGGACACCCCGGGGGCGAAGTCCACCGCCGGCGACGGGAAGGGGACCACCACCACGATCTCGCCGAGCATCGCCGCCAT
Source organism: uncultured Acidimicrobiales bacterium (assembly GCA_963846125.1). GTDB lineage: Bacteria > Actinomycetota > Acidimicrobiia > Acidimicrobiales > UBA8190 > Chersky-840. Next base: position 1,539,257 of record CAWJUR010000002.1, on the reverse strand, counting down.
CGCCGGCATGACCGGCACCACCGCCCCACCGGGCGCGACGCCGCAGTACCGGATCACCAAGACCGGACGCGTCCTGCGCCGGCACCTGGCCCCCGCCATCTCGAAGTTCAGGCCCCTGTCGAGCCCGACCGGCGCCGTTGTGGTCATCTTCGGCAAGCGCCTGTCGCATGCCACCGCGGTGGCCTTCGACGGCATCCCGGCCACCATCACCTCCAACACCTCCACTCACATCAGGGCCGTTGTTCCCGCCGGGGCCACGAGCGGGCCCATCAGTGTCGTCACCGACGCCGGGTCGGTCACCGTGTCGGGGTTCGTCGTCGACTGAGCCGGCTCGTCACCGACCAACGGGGGTGACGTCGGGCCCGAGTGCGGTCAATCGTCGTCCCATTCGGCCGGCCGTTGTTTGCGGGCTCGATAGGCCTCGGGATCCTCGTGGATGAGGTGCCACCAGGCGAAGATGGCGAGCAGAGCGAATCCCGGCCACTCTGCGGAGTACACCCAACTGAGCCCGTTTCCCGTGAGAGCCCTTGTCACCTGCCACCATCCTGCGACCAGACACGCGGATGCCAGCACGAAGAACTCGACGTGAAGCAGGAATGCCCTGCGCGAGAACCAGCGCTTCCGCACGGCATGAGCGTAGACGCCGTCCGATGACGCGTTACATGGACGCGCAACGTGGGGCGGCCGCCTGGCTTCGAGCGGGGCCGTCGTCGAGAACCCCCCTGGCTCCGCCGATGACGCCCGTGAAAGCCGCTCACAACCCGGGTGGAAATACCGCGGCGCTCGACGATCCGACCGAGGCGCGTGCCATCGGGCGCTCGCCGCCCGCCGACCACATCGGGTCGTCGGTCGACCGGCCCGCGTGCTGCGAGCCAGCGGTGTCCCGTTCGTCATCCGAGCCAGAAAAGGCCTGGTAGATCGGGTCAAAAACCGCGCTTGTGATGATGGCACGGGCAATCGTCGAGGGCTAGCATCACGTGCGTGCTGAACCGGTGGGGGATCGGAGAGCTCCACCTCGAGCGGCCCCGCACCAGTGTCCTGGTGAGGTTCCAGAGCTACGTCGCACTCACGAAGCCCCGGATAATCGAGCTCTTACTCATCACGACGATTCCGACCATGTTCGTGGCGGCTCGTCATGTCCCCTCGCTCCGTCTCATGGTGACAACCATCGTGGGCGGAGCCTTGGCGGCCGGTGGGGCCAACGCCTTGAACATGGTCTACGACCGCGACATCGACGCACTGATGGAGAGAACGAAGAACCGGCCCCTGGTCACCGGTGCGATCACCCCGCGGGCGGCAACCGTCTTCGCGGCCACACTCGAGGTGGGGGCGTTCGCGCTGCTGTGGTCGTTCGTGAACCCGATTTCGGCCGTGTTGGCGGTGTCGGCGACGGCGTTTTATCTGGGCGTCTACACCATGTGGCTCAAGCGGTCCTCTCCCCAGAACATCGTCATCGGTGGCGCCGCCGGAGCCGTTCCCGTCCTGGTGGGATGGAGTGCGGTGACCGGACACCTGGGCCTCGCCCCCTTCGTGATGTTCGGGATCATCTTCCTGTGGACTCCCCCCCATTTCTGGGCCCTCGCGGTCCGTTACCGAGACGACTACTCCAACGCCCGGGTCCCGATGCTCCCCTCGGTCGCCGACCTCCGCACGGTGACGCGCCGGATAACGGGCTACGTCGTCGCCGTGTGGGTGGTGTCGCTGCTCCTGGCACCCGTGGCTCATCTCAACATCGGCTACGCGGCCGTCGCCTTCGTAGCGGGTGGCGCCTTCTTCGTCTACGCCGTGGCTCTGATGCGGGACCCGGTTCCCCGTCGGGCCATGAAGCTCTTCGGGTTCTCGATTACCTACCTGACCGCATTGTTCGTGGCCATGGGCATCGATGCCATCGTCCGGGTTCACTGACATCGTGAGCCGGGACGACACCGGCGCCACCATGTCCCCCGGAGAGCCCGACCTCCAGCCGGACCCGCCGGTGCTCAGCGAGGCTCAACGCGCCGCAGCGTTCCGTCGACCCGACCCCAAGCTCCCTCCGAAGTTCGCTCTGATCGTCGTGGCCGTCCTCGTGGTGCTCGGCGTCGGCGGGACGCTTCTCGAACACCTCCTGTCGAGCGTCGGCCTCAACCCTGACGCGACCACCGCCGGCCAGTCCACAGCGACGACGTTTGCGCCGGGTCTCATCGCTCCCCCCGCATCGACACCGTCGGTGCCACAGGTGGGCGCTCCCCTACCGGAGTTCATGGGGATCACCCCACGCTCGGGCACCGCGGCGGGATTCTCACTCGAGGACCAGGCCGGACACCCCACGTCGCTCGCCGATGAGCGCGGCCACGCCGTGGTCCTGACCTTCTTCGACGCACCGTGCCAGGACATCTGCCCCGTGGTCGCGGCGGAACTTCTCCGAGCGGCGAACGACCTGGGGACAACCCGGAGTCGTGTCGTCTTCCTGACCGTGAACACAGACCCCGTCGTACTCTCGAGTGCGCCGGCGTCGACGGCTGCGGTTCGAAGCGGTCTCGCCAGCTTGGCGACGTGGCACTTCCTCACTTCGAACCTCACCACGCTCAACGCCGTGTGGCGGGCCTATGGCGTGTCGGTGAACGTCTCCCGAACCTCGGGGATCGTCGCCCACAACGACGTGATGTACTTCGTCGACCCTTCGGGTCGGCTCCGATATGAGGCGACGCCCTTCGCCGACGAGAGCTCGGCGGGAGCGTTCAGCCTGCCTGCGGCGAGCATCGACCGGTGGGGCCAGGGCATCGCCACCTACGCCCGTCAGTTGCTCGGGGCAACCCCGTGACCGGGATATCGGGGCCCACCACGACGGAACGTCGTTTCCCGCCCGTTCCCGAGCCCGGCGCCAGCGCCGGCCGCTGGTACAAGCGGCGAGCGTTTCTCGTCGCCGCGGGCGTCATCGTCGTGGTGGGGGCTGCGGTCATCAGCGACCTCCCTACCCCCACCTCCCCCGCCTCCGACGTCCAAGCCGAGAACGCTGTCATCAAACAGATCAACACGGATGTGGCCCCGTGTCTCTTCTCGGTCCGAGAGGCGCTCACGCTCTACGCCGACGAGACGTCGGGAACATTGAGCTCCGCGCACCGGGCCCAGATCCCGGCGCTGCTTCGCGATGATCAGACGGCGTGCTCCTACACCAACGACAGCATCTTTCAACTGTCCGACATCGCCGCACCCGGCTCGGCGGCCGGGAAGCAGGTCAGCCAGGCGGTGAACACCGTAACCGTGTGGGCCACCTCCGACGCCCTCGGAGTTGTCGAGGCGATCCAGACCCTCACCTCGCGTCCGGGTGATCGAACGGCCCGAGCCCAGCTCCGCAACGACGAACGTCTCCTCATCGAGGATCGCAACAAGGCAACGGCCCAGATCGATGGTGCGGGCCACGCCCTGGGCACCAGGTTGGCGAAACTCGACGTGTCGACCGAATCGCTGCCCGGCGTCCCGGGTGCCGCGGCCTCGTCATAGAACAACGCCGGCGTGTCCGGTGCGGTGATCCCTGCACCGAAGCTAAGGGGAGAGACCGCCCCCATCGGGGCTCTGACCGGTCGAGCGCGGGTCAGCGCTGCGGCGTCGGTCGCGAACCAGCCGGTAGAGCGCATCGTCGGGATCCTCGTCGCTGCGGAGCCAGAGGACGAGGTTCGAGAAGATGACGGGGATGAACGCGCCCAGTGATGTGACCCAGAGGATGCCCGTGGTCAACGCTTGGTCCGCCGAGACGCTCAGATCACGCCCGGCCACATGGGCATAGGAGCGGTACACCGATGCATGGGACAGGCCCACCAGGTACGCGGTGACCCAGATCGTCCACATGGCCACCGCCGCGAGGGCGATGCGCTTGGGCCGCGCCAGGCGCGGCGAGAAGGGCGGCGACTCGACCAGCTCGAGCCACAGGCCGACCCCTGCGGTCATCAGGGAGACGGCTTCGAGCAGGGACAGCCAGCCGTGGCGGGCCAGGGCGTCGACGCTGGGCGGGATTCGCCACGCCACCACCAGAGCCACGTCCACGACGAGATAGGCGACGCTGCGAGCCCCTTCGGGGTGGCGCCGGCGCGCCGACGGCGGCCCGGTCGAAGAGCTCCGGTCGCTCGGGGACGGCCACGCCTTCGCTGTCCGCGACGCCGGTGCTTCGGGCCGCCAGCCCCAGGAGGCGCCACGGTGCCCCCAGCGCCACCAAGGCCGGCACGCCGATGGCGAGTAAGGCGAACTGCAGCGCCTCGAGCGCCTCGACCCGACGGGCCACGGTGGCGAGCGGGGGCACCAGCGCGCCCACGAGGAGCAGGACAGCAAGGGCCAGCAGCACCAGAGCCGAGTCGGAGGGCCGGCGGCGTGGTCTTCGCACTGCCCTGACGGTGCGACGGTGCAGGGGGCCGCTCTTCAGCGGCCCCCTCGGTCACCGGTTCGGGCGACGTTGGAAGAAGCCCCACAGGCATACGACGGCGAGCGTCCCGACCGGGATGGCGAACGTGAGCGCCTGAGCTCCGACCAGGCTGGAAGTCCCGAGCATCGCTCACCACCTTTCGTCTCGCAGCTCCGCCCAGCCCGTCAGACCAGTCGGGCCACACCGAGGTCAGATCACAGAGTCAGATCACAGAGGTCAGATCACATAGAACAGTAGCCAGAAGAGCAACTCGACGAGGGCGATGAAACCCCAGAAGTACGAGCACGCCTCGAGGTTGGCCCGGAACAGGCGGGCCACCGGGCAGCGTCGAGTGCAGAGCGCCCCCGTCTTCGGTGACCGCCCGTCGCAGCCGCAACCAGCGGGCCAGCAGTGTCTCGAGCCAGTAGACCCCGCACGAGGAGCAGCACGATGTTCATGACAGCCCAGGCCACGAAGCACGAGGCGTAGCCGCTCGATCCCGGGAAGAACGGGAGCTGGGTGAGCTCCCACACCTGGAGCCCGATCGCCACCAGCCCACCCAGGACCGTGGTCCAGCCGGCGACCTCCCAGTCGAGGGTTTCACCGCGGCGCAGTCGCGTGGTCCCGTATCCGCTCAACACCGCGCTCGGCGAGCGCCACGGCGAAGACGGCAGCGCCCACGCCGGTCGGCGCCGTGATCTTGTGCGGTCGCCACAGGTCGTCGCTGTTGGTCGAGCGGAGATAGAAGTAGGCGAAGGCCAGCGACGCGAAGAAGAACGCCGTGATGCCGATGACGAGACGCCCACCGGTCCACATGGCGCCCTCGGCCGAGCGCATCTCGTACTCGATCTCCTCCGGCGTCTCGATGAAAGTCCGGAGGTTCTTGCGCCAGGGGGTCTCGCCGTGGTGACGGGTTCGGTGCTCATGCGATCGGTGGCCTCGGGTCGGCGGATCCCTCTTCTCCGGTCACGCCGTCCTGTTCCACCGAAGCCGAGGCATCGGCGCGGACGGCACCCGCCAGTGCCAGGGTCCTCGGGCCGAGATCGGCCACGGCCTGAGAATCGCCCCGGCCGTAGTGATAGGGATCGGCCAGTACCACGGGGATCCGGGTGAAGTTGTAGGACGGCACCGGGGTTGGCGTCTGCCACTCGAGCCCTCGCGAGTTCCACGGGTTGGGAGGCGCCGGCTTGGGGTCGATGAAGATCGACCACACGAAGTTGGCGATGAAGATCACGAATGACGCACCGAGAAGGAAGGCGCTCACCGAAGCAAAGTCGTTCAACACCTGAAGGTTCTGCGCGTATTCGAACACGCGGCGAGGTTGGCCCAGCAACCCGACGAGGAACAGGGGGAAGAACGTCAGGTTGAAGAAGATGAACATGGTCCAGAAGTGCCACTTGCCCAACCGCTTGTTCATCGTCTTCCCCGTCATCTTCGGCAGCCAGTAGTAGAGGCCACCGAAGAAGGCGAACACGAGCCCGCCCATGATCGTGTAGTGGAAGTGGGCCAGGACGAAGAAGCTCCCGTGGACGGTCACATCGACGGGGACGTCTGAAAGGAAGACGCCCGAGATGCCGCCGATGAGGAAGTTGAAGAACATCCCGAGGGCGAACAGCATCGGCACCTCGTACCGGATTTTCGATTTCCACAGCGTCCCCAGGCCGACCAGGAAGATGAACCCTGTGGGGATGGAGATGAGCTCGGTCGTGAGCATGAACAAGGGACGCATGTCGGGGTTGATCCCGCTTTGGAAGAGGTGGTGCTGCCACACGAAGAACGACAGCAGAGCGACACCGATCATCCCGGCCGCCGCGGTCCGATACCCGAAGAGCGGTTTTCTCGTGAACACGGGCAGGATCTCGGCGACGATCCCGAAGCCGGGCAAGGCCATGATGTAGACCTCGGGGTGGCCGAAGAACCAGAAGAGGTTCTGCCACAAGTACGAACTGCCGCCGTGCTCGTTGACATAGAGCGCGGTCTGAGCCGTCCGGTCGAGCACACCGAACAGCCCGGCGGCTACGAGCGTCGGGGTGGCCAGCGTCAGGAGGGCGGCGGTGGCCAGGATGGACCAGACGAAGATCGGGATCCGGCCCCACGTCATCCCCGGGGCTCGGTAATTGATGATGGTGGCGGCAAGGTTGAACCCCGCGCAGATCATGCCGATCCCGATGACGGCGAATCCGACGAGATAGGAGTCCATCCCTGCTGACGCCTGGGTCTGCAGCGGGGCGTACCCGGTCCACCCCGTGGGGAAGCCACCGAGTGGCAGGGCGGTCAATATCACGAGGTAGCCGGCGGCGAACATCCACAGCGAGAAGGCTTCGACACGCGGGAACGCCATGCGCCGGGACCCGATCATGAGAGGGACCAGCCAGTTCCCGAGGGGACCGATGACGATCGACGATGCCATCATCATCATGATCGTCCCGTGCTCACTGACCACGGAGATATAGGTGCCGGGACCGAAGATGTGGTTCGTCGGCGTCAACAGCTCCGTCCGGATAGCCATCGCCAGCAGGCCACCGGTGAAGAAGAACAGGAGCACGACGACCGTGTACTGCAGGCCGATCACCTTGTGGTCGAGCGCAGGGCCGAAGTAGCGGGTCCAGCTCTTCGACGTCGTGGGGGGAAGCGGCTCTCGGCCGACGATCTTGGCCAGCGGGTAGTCGAGCATGCCGGCGCCGGCGAGCCATCCCACCACGCCGATCGAGAGCCCGAGGACGGTGGCGACGTCGTTCTGACCGTTGCCCTGGACGTTGATGTAGCCACTGGCGATGAGGTTGCCGACCCAATGACCGAAGGCGTACCCGCCGACCGCCCCGACGAGGGCCCGACCGAGATGGGGGCCGAGCCACCCCGAATGGCGTCGGCCCCGAGCACGAGGCGGCGTGATGGCGTCACCCGAGTGCTCAGCTCGCGTCGACGCACGCATGTCGAGTGCCATGCCTCAGTCGTCCTTCCTATTTGCTCGGACTGGTGGCGCCGTACTGCTCCACCTTGCTGTACGGGTCGACGTTGTCGGGGTAGTAGCCGCCGTCGGCGCCGTTGGCGTCAGGAACGTAGGTGTAGGAGAAGGGCGGCAGGAGCTTGGTGTTGGCGGCGTTCTGGCGTTCGGTGGATTGGGCCCAGGCGAAGAACTGCGACTTGGTGACCACCCGACCGAAGTTGTACATAGCTCCGTGCCAGAGGCCGCACAGCTCCGAACAGCGGACGGTGAACGCGCCCAGTTGGCTGGCGGTGGTGTAGGCGATGTTGTCCGAAGAAGGGTTGGCGTCAGCCTTGACCCCGAGTTGATAGGCCCAGAAGGAGTGGATGACATCGAGGGAGGTCACGTGGAAGGCGACGGTGTGTCGACCGGGATCATCAGCTGCCGGGTCTCGAAACCCCCGAACGTCGGGTAGCGGTAGGTGAACTCCCACTGCTGGCCGATGACCTGGATGGGAAGGACGTCATGCGACGTGGGCGTCCAGATCGGGCTCGGGCCCTCGCCACCACCGGCTCCGGCAGGCACGATGAGCTCGACCGTGCCGTAGACGAACACTCCCAGCACGATGACCGTGGTGGTGGCGATCCATCCGACCTGGATCCCGAAGTGGCCCCGGGCCCTGGCTCCGCCTTCGGGCTCGTCCTCGCCGCCCCGTGACCCTCGCCAGACGATCAGGGCGTAGGCCATGTAGACCCACACGGCCAGCATCACGGGGAGCGCGATCATGAAAAGGACGATGAAGTCGGTCTGTTGGCCGCTGGCCGACGACGACATCGCCCCGGGGGGGACGTGCGGACCGACAGCGAAGTAGAAGACGATGTCCAACACGACGGCGAGGACCACCCAGATGGCGATCAGCCGTCGAAAATGGGGCGTCTCCTCGGGCACGCTCACGCCACCACCTTGAGGAACCCGTCCATGTACCCCACGGTTTGCATGGGACCACCGTTCCCATACAAGTAGGCGAGGCCACAGGGGACGAAGCATTGCCACGGGTACTGGCCTGCGCCCGGCGTCGTAAAGGAGAACTTGATCACGATGTGGTCAAAGCTGGTGGCACAGGGTGCCACGCTGCACGGGTTCTTGGCGTCGCCCGGGATGCCGATCAAGGGGACGCTGATGCCGAGCGTGGGGATCGTGAAGGTGTGCCCCACCCCGTCGGTGTCGTTGGAATCGATCACGGATTCCGGTCTTGCCGTTGTACAAAGCGACGGTTCCGGTCGTCCCGATGATCTGGCCGAGCTGTTGGTTCCGCAGAGGTGAGCCGCTGTCGTACTGGTCGAGTGTGACGTTGATCCGGGTATGGGCAGGAAGGTCCCACAAGGTGGTGTGGACCCACTGCCCGTCAGGAGTCTCGGTCATGTACGACACCCACGTCGGATGGGGGCCGAAGCCGATGGAACCGACCGTTTGCACCCTGAGGTCCACGGGGGCACCTGCCTGGTGACCGACGGTGAAGTCGACGGTGGGCGGTGAAGAACGGAGGAACGCCATGACCGTGAAGACCACGAGAGCCACCGCGACGCCGAACAACACGCCGAGGATGGCCAGTCGGCCGCCGCGACCCACCCTCAACCCTTTGGTGCCCCGGAAATGACGGATCCGCCGACACTCATGGAGCCCCCTCGGCCCATAGTCCTAGACGACTCGGTCCCCCGTGCACTCCATGTCAGTGGGGCCCAGCACGCCTCCGCGCGCAGACGCTAGGCCCGGTGTCGGCCCTCGTCAACGATCTTCCGCGTGGACCAGCGGCGCGTCGGGGAGGCGGTGGACAACCCGCTCGAGGACGTTGGAAAACCCACCCTCCGCCACCATCGCCCGCCGAATGACCACGATCAGCGCGGGGACCGCCCAGAAGTCACCGCACACCCACAAGATGGCCGCCCCGATCTGCTGATCGGCGAACGGGGACAGCGAGACTCCGGGGATGTGGGCGTAGACCGGGTACCACGACGAGCTCGTGAAGATGCTCAGCGACATGGCCAGCACGAACATCACGATGTCGGTGGCGATGATGGCTCCCCCCTGCCAGACGAACGAGGCCCGGGGCCTCATCGGGTGCGACGGGATGATCTGGAGCCAGAAGAGGATGCCGGTGACCAGAAAGGTCCCGTGCATGAGCCAGATGTGCACTGACTGGTTGTTCTCGGCGAGGTCGAAAGCTGCCGGGAAATGCCAGGCGACCATAGCCACGTTGAAGGCGCCCAATGCTGTCCACGGGCTCATGACGACACGACCCACGGCGCGAAGCGGGCGGGCCCAGGAGCCCAACAGGAGCGCTCGCCCGAGTCGGCGGCGAACTCCCACCGGGAAGGCGAACAGCAGGGGAATCCAAGGAGCCCCGGCCACGATCAGGATCGGGGCGTAGAAAGAGATGAGGATGTGCTCGATCATGTGGACGAAGAAGTAGTCATCGGACCAGTAGTCGATGGGCGACTCCACCGCCACCAAGAGGCAGATCAGCCCCCCGTAGAACATGAGGGAGCGCCAGCGGCGCTGTCCTCGTGCGCCGGGGATCCGACCGGGCCCGCAACCGGGCCAATCCCACTTCATGGGCGGCCACCACCGCGACGACCACGACGAGGAACGGGTCGAACGACCAGTGACCGGTCAGGTACGCCATGGGCTGGTCTTCATGCTCGACATCGTCGCCTGCTCGGACGGCGGTTCACGACGAGGAACCGAACTGGATCGGCACGGTCACGGTGCTGATCTTGCTCCATGTCCCCGACGACGCGTCGAGCCGCCAGTCGGTGAGCCTCGTGGTCGCCACGGCCAGCGCATCGACCAGGCCACCAGTCGATACCGCAACCGTGGCGGTGCCGGGGGGCGGCGACGGCAGCGCCTGCCAACCACCGCCTGGCCCTGTCTCGGCTTCGAGCGCCACGGACCCGTTCGACTGCGAGACGAGCACCAGGAACCCACCCCCCGGCTCCACTCCGGTCGAGGCGATGCGATCACCGGTCCGAACCGGGAGTGCCCCTGAGCGTGCCCAAACCCCACCGCCTGTGCTGGCCACCGCAACGATGACCGTCCGGGATTTGCTGCGCAGGGCCACGAGGCCGCTCCGCACGCCATTCACATCGACCAGGCGCAGCACCTTCGTCTCCGCCCCCGCCGAAAGGCTCGAGATCCGAGGCCCGAGCAGGTGCCATGTGCCGCCGGCTTTCCCGAAGATGCCTACGAGGCCCGATGACGAACACGTCGCCCCCACCTCTACGCCTCGAACGGAGTCAACGGCAACGGCCGTCAGATCGCCGACGCCACATTCCCGACCCGCCGCCGACGATGCGATCGCATCTCGGCTGACGAGCTTCGACCAACGCGAGGTGTTGCCGACGCTCGTGAGCACCTCACCTCCTCGGTCACGAACGAGGGCGGCCGACCCGGCATCCATCGAAACTGCGAGGGCGTCGGGAACCGCCGCCAAACCTGCGGGAAGAAGCCCGGCCGTCCACGTTCTTCCCAGGTCTGCGCTCGAGGCGAGGGGTGAGAAGTCGAGATCCTGGCTTGGCTCGAATCCTGCCAATGACTCCGTGGTCCCGTCTGGGTTCGTGCTCGTGCTCACGACAAGTCCACCGTTGTCCGCCACCCCGGTGGGGGTCGAGAGTGTCCACCGCGAGGTGGCAGTCGAGCGGAAGAAGAGCTGCCAGAACGTTTCGAGCCGATCGTTGAGCCGGCCCATGGGAACGACGGCCTCCACGGCGGACCCGATGGCGGAGGTGGCGTCAAGGGACACTTCGATCGACAACGGGGACTCAGCCGGATTCTCGCCATGGCCGGTCCCGGCGCTCGAACAGGCGGCCAGCACGAACGCCGAGGCCACGAACGCGGCCGCGGCACCGACGAGCGGGGTGCGGACCTTGACCCTCCTCACCCGTGGATCACACGTTTGAGCGCATCGGCCAGATACACGGAGAATGACGATGATGCCGAAGACGAGCCGTCGCCCGGATTGGCACTCAGCACTTCACGGGTATGGCCCCGGGCATCGATGAGGTAGGCGAGATCACTGTGAGCGACCATCGCACCCGCCGGCAAGACGTCTGCCTCGATGCCGTATTTCCCCCAGACTTGCTCGAGCGCGGAGACCGATCCGGTGAGGAACAACCAATTGCTCATGTGCTCGAGCCCCTCTTGGCGGTCGAACGCGTTCGTCGAAGCAGTGGTCCGATAGATCGGGTTGGCCACCACAGCCACGAACACCACCCGGTTCGAGTCGGCTCCGAGCAACTCGTTGGCGCTGCGAAACTCCTGTGCGATCAGTGGGCAATCGGAGGTGCAGACGGGGTCCAGGAATGTCAACGCCACGGTTCGTCCCCGGAGGCTCGACAGCGACACCGTCCTACCCGCTTGGTCGACGAGGTGGAACGCAGGCGCCGGAGTGTTAACGAGGTTCGGCGTGCCGTCCACCGCCACAGCAAGGATGGGGTCGGCATTCGGGTTCACCGACGCCGCCGCCATGGGCACGGCTCCGACGACCACCACGGCGATGGCTGCGACGGCAGCCAGGACCCGGGCTAGGTAGCCGGGAGCCACCGTGTCCCACCAGGGCCTCGTCTCGACCAGGCCGGCGGCCGCGTCCGAGCCGACCCGAGCCCGGTCGGTTCTCGATGGAGCTACGACCGGAAGCGACGCCGGAATCTTGGCGATGGCCAGGTAACCAGAGACGAACACGAGTGCCATCGGCACCATGCTGTTGGGATCGGTGCCGACCCCTCCAAAGAATCCGAAATCCTGGACAAGGGCCCAGTCCGCCACACACAACGTCACGGCCACGCCACGTAGCCGGCCAGACCACCCGGCGGTCGGCCCAGCAGTACGCGACCCCGATCGCCGCCAACGTGATCACGACGAAGAGGTTGACCCCCCACCCGTGTGAAGCATCGAACCGTCCGAATCCCCTGACGGCCGAGGCAAGGGGACCGGGTTGAGAGGTCTGGGACATCTGGCGGACCATGGTGGTGAGTGTTCCCGTGCTCGTGCCCCGCACTGAGCCCTGCCACGAGCCCCGCCCCGGCCACGCTTGCAAGACGGCCATACCGATCAGGAACACGCCCGAACCTCGCAGGATCAGTCGCCCCAGCCTCGGGCTCGACCAGGCCCGATCGGGAAGAGCTACGAGAACGCCGGCCACGCAATAGAAAAGGACAGCACCCGGTGTGCCGAAAAGCCAGGAGGTTCCCGACCCGAAGATCCCGCCGAACGCCTCACCGAACGCCCAGACGACGAGACCCCACCCCGTCGCCGCCAGCCCGGCGAACCGGGACCACCGACCCCGGGGAGCGAGGAGGAGCAGAGCCCCGATCCCGAGCTGGAGCCAAACGGCGGATGAGGCGGCCTGCACGGGATGTTCGGTCCAGACCTTGACGCCGAAGTTCACGACGTGCTCGACCCATCCCGGCGAAGTGCTCGCTGAAGGTTGCAGCACACTCGGCGGCAGACCGAGCGGCATCGCCGATTGGAGCTGCAACAGAGCGTCGAGGATCCACAGCAGTCCGAACCCGATCCGAAGGATCCGACGAGCGACCGGCTCGGGCATGAACGTCACCGGGATCTTCCCGGTGGGGATCGAGCCGGCAGAGATCGAGCGGCGGTACTGGGTAGTACGGAGGAAGTTCCAGACCACCGAAAGGAACACCAGAACGAGGCCGATCACCAGCATCTGATGGAGGAGCGCGGCGTGAAACGAGGACACGACGACGGGGTTCTTGGTCTGAAGGAACGTTCCCATCCCCGGCATTTGCTTGCTCCCCATGCCGCCAGCCGCGGCGGCGGACTGCTCGCCGTGCCCGCATCATTGCAGAGGGCGCCAACGGGCGACGATGCGCTACCGGCGTCAGTGCCACCGATATGACAGTCCGGTTCCGAACCGAACGGCGGTGCCATGTCACAAGCCGGCGCGTCGTTCTCCCTGTTCAGGGGCGGGAAGTGCTACCGGGGCCTGGCGCCCTCACTAGCGATCGGCAGGATGGTGGGAGCGTCGCGTCGAGAGGTACGGCACGTTGGGCCACCCAGATCGCCACGCAATCTGTCGAAAGGCCAGACAAGCGCGTACCGACCCGTGCGCTTCGTCGTTCCCGCTACAAGCGATTCAGCGCGTCACTCACAACGTCTTCAAGTACGGGGCTCGAGATCGACCGCACGCCCGTCACGACCCGGGACGCCTGCCTGTCACCATCGTTTCAGGCGTGACGTCGCCTTCTGGGCGCGAGGGCCACCAGTTCCATCGGCCCAGGAGGACGACGATGGCCGGGACCAGGACGGTGCGCACCAGGAATGTGTCGAGCAGGATGCCGAGGGCCACGCCCACGCCGACCTGACGGGCGGCCCCGGTCGTGGCCACCGTGAGCACGGCGAACGTCCCCACCAGGATCAGCCCGGCCGAGGAGATCGTGGACCCGGTCCTGGCCATCGCCGTGCGGACCGCTTCTTTGAGCGACCCGCACCGCGCCTCCTCGCGGACGCGGTTCATGATGAGGATGTTGTAGTCCTCGCCGATGGCCATCAAGAAGATGAACATCACGAAGGGCACGGTGAAATTGAGCACGGCGTCTCCGTTGATGACCTTGAAGATCAGGACCACCAGACCGAACGCGGCCAGGTAGGACAGGCCGACGGTGGCGATGAGATAGAGCGGGGCCACCAGTGCCCGCAGCAGGACCGCCAGGATGAGGGCGATGAGCAACAGCACGATAGGGACAAGCGCGATCAGGTCCAGGTTCGAGAGGTTGATCAGGTCGTAGTCCTGGGCGGTGACGCCGCCGACGGCGCTCACGAACGCGCCCGTGTGACGGCCGACCCGTTCGACGGCATTGCGGATGGCGGGGATGGCGGAAATCGATTTGTCGCCTTGGGACGGGCCCGCCGCCAGCGACGCGTCGTACTGCACCGTGCGGCCGTCGGGGCTGATGAATTGGGCGGTGGCCCGGTACGCCTCGTACTCCTGGCCCGAGACTCGCGTCCTGTCGGGCGGGATGACCGGCAGGCGGTCGGCCCGGCCCAGCTCTCGGTGCAGGCTCACGAGTTCTTCGGGAGTCAGGGCCGTTCCGTTGGGGTCGAGTGCGCCGGCCACGGCCACGAACTCCGGCTGTCGGGCCAGGTCCCTGTCGGCCTGCGCCAGGACGTCGGGGTACTGCCACACCGCCACGGGGTACACGAACAGAACGCTCGTGAGGTCCGACTCCGCCGCCCCGAAGTGGGCCGAGACAACGTCGCGCGCCAATGACGGAGTCGCTGCGAAGCGTCGGATTGGGGGTGCCGAGGCCCCCCGTGTAGCCGATCGTCATCAACGCCAGCACACCCAGGAACACGGTTCCACCCACGATCGTGGCGAGGGGGTGGTCCGTGACCCGGCCGGCGATATTTCGCCACCACTTCCAACCGAGACGGCCTCGTTCGGGGGCCGAGGGCCAGAACACCACTCTCCCAAACAGCGCCAGCAGCGCCGGCAGGAGCGTCAGGTCGACGACGAGGACGAAGGCGATGGCGATGGCGAGGTCCAGACCCAGTCCGCGGTAGAGCTCAAGGCTCCCCAACAACAGTGTGCCGAAGGCAGCCATAACCGTCGCCGCGGAGAAGCTGATGGCCTGTCCCACGCGGGCCACGGCGCGCACCACGGCGTCTCGGGGCTCGAGGCCACGCCACATCTCCTCTCGAACCCGAAAGATCAGAAACAGCCCGTAGTCGGTTCCTGCCCCTAGCACCAAGATGATGAGCAGGAACTGCGTCAAGTCAGAAGCGGGAAAACCCCGTTTCGCCACTTGGGCGATGATCGGGCTGCTCACCATCAAGGCCAGCCCCGCCGGCGCCAACGCCACCAGCGGAGCGAGGAGCGCCCTGAACACGACGAGCACGAGAACGATGATGAAGAGAATCGAGAGGATCTCGGTCTCTTTCTGTGCCCGGGAGCTGTTGTTGAACGGGTTCAGGTCGACCCACGTCGCCAGCAGTCCCGTCAGGTGAAGCTCCAAGGTGGAGGGCGCGCCGACCTCGGTGAAGGTGTGGCGAATGGCATCGACGACGCTCTTGGCCGCGTTGCCACGGCCGAAGATGCCGGCACTGGTCTCGATCGAGATCTTGTCGGCGGCCCGGTCCCCCGATATGCCCTCGTCGACCACGCCGGTCACCAAAGGAAGGGCGCGGATGGCAGCCTGGGCCCGGTCGATGGCGACCAGGTCCGGTGAGGACAGGGGTCCCCTCGTGTCGGCCGCGACCATGAGGCTCGTGGTCACGTTCGGCGGCTGGAAGGGGCGGGCTAGTCCGACCGCCTGGATGCTCGGCGCCGATACCGGGAGGAAGGCGACCTGCTGAGTCTGGTTGACGCTCGACAGCGAGGGCAGGAAGGCCACTGCCGACACCGTGGCCGCCACCCAGAAGACGACGATAGGAACGGCGAAACGGACGGTGAAGCGCCCGATGGTGTCGAACACGGAGTCGACGGGCTTAGGAAATGATCAACAGCTTCCGGGCTGCGATCGGTCTACGGGACCGGCGCACCCGGTCGTCAGTTGACGGTGATCGAGAGCGATTGGCTGTCGGTTTGTGGCGTCGGGGTGGACGAGTCGGTCACCTGCACGGTGAACGAGGTCGTTCCCGTGGCGTCGGGGGTGCCCGTGATCTCGCCCGTGGCGCTGTTCAAACTGGCCCAACTCGGCAGCGACCCGAAGCTGATCGACCACGAGTAGGGGGTGGTGCCATTGGCGGCGGCGAGCGTCTGGTCGTACGGGGTGCCGACGGTGCCGTCTGGCAAGGAAGAGGTCGTGATCGTGACCGGGAGCGAAACGGTGATGCCGGTCGAGCCGGTCGTTGCTTTGAAGGAAGCCGCGATCGTGGTGGTGCCGTTGGCATGGCCGCGCACGAAGACACAACCACCGTCGTTGATGCCGCTGTTGTCCACCGTGGCGATGGCGGTGTTGCCGATGGCCCACGACGCCAGGGCGGAGAGGTCAGAGGTGCCACCGGGGAAGGTACCGACGGCGGTGTAGCACTGCGAGAAGGAAACGGTGGCGTTAGCCGGGGTCACCGCGATCGACGACGGGCTGACGCCGCTGTCCAGTAGGCCACCGGACAGCGGAAGCGTCGCCAGACCGTTGCCGCCCGAGATGCTCGGCACGCACTGCACTCCCTCTTGTTCGGGAGTGAGACCCGACACCAGAGCCAGCAAGCTACCCGCGCTGTTGGCACCGGTGAAGGCTCCCGAGATGGTCGACGCCTGGTGTCCAGGAATGAGGTAGGTCTGACGGACATGCGAGTTACCCGACGTGGGCGCCGCCGCGCTCTTCACCGCGATGGCGGTCTTCGACGGGCTCAGCTTGGACGAGCTCACCCATTTCGCGCTGAGCTTCCCGGTCAAGAGGATGCTTCCCCCGCCGTTGGCCAGTCCGGCCAGGACCCCGGTACAGGTGATCCCTGACGAGGTCGGCTTGATGGTGAGCGTGCCCGACAACGTGCCGCTCGTGATAGCTACGGGTGTTCCGCCGGCAGTGGGAACCGACGCACAGTGAGAAAGCGAGGCGGACGTCTTCACCTTCTCTTTTTTGAACGACGCATTCTGGGTCAGGGGTGGGTTGAAGGTCAGTGAGCCGGACACGCCCGTGCAGCTCAGCCCGTAGTTCCCCACCTTCACCTTTGTGCTCGCGTTGTGGGTCTTGGTGGCCCGGCTCGCGCCGTGCGCGCCCTGGAGCTTGGCGGAGGCCGGTCCGGCCACGGCCAACAGGACCGCTACGGCCAGTGACGCGGCGACAGCCGGAATCAGCAGTGTTCGAGAACGACGCACACCAACCTCCCTTGCACCGCGGCCGTGCACCCACTCGACCGCGTCCACCCGGGGTTGGACTCTAGACGTCCGGCTCTTGCCCGGTCATCCTTCATTCTGACGAGGGCACAGGGCCCGGCCGCGTCCAGCGCTCGCCGTTCACACATTGTTCAACTAACGCCGTTCAAGGCACGCGCCGCGCAAGCAACGGCGCTCGACAGCGTGGCACGAACCCCGGTCCGGGGATCCCCAAGGGTGATCACCCGGAACCCCTGGGAGGAACCACATGTCATGTGCGACTGACACCGTGGCACTCATTACTGCCAAGAACGAGTGCCCTCGTCCGCCGCTGTCGCTGACCCGACTCGGCCCGCTCGGGCTCTGGTTCCCCATGTTTGACGAGGTTGACCCACCCTTTATGCGATAGAAACACATCCAGCTTTTTCGACCCCGGTCGCGGGAACGGGGCGAATCATCTTGGGGGTACCGATGTCTGCTCGGAAAGTCGCCGCGATGCTCTGCGCGGGGCTCATTGGGATCGGTGCGATTAGTGCCCTCGACGCCGGCTCGGCATTGGCCAAAGCGAAGAAGGTCCACGCCACCCACGCCGCCAAGATCAATGCGTCCAACTACGGGGTGACGTGCACGGGCCAGTCGGGCTCGACGTCCTTCTCGCCCCCGCTGAAGTTCCCCGGTACGACATCTGGGGGCGTCAAGCTCAGCATCAAAGCCACCCTGTCGCACTGCACGGCGACGCCGCCGAGCGGCGGGGCGCCGTTGACGATCTCCAAGGGTGTGGTGACGGGCAAGCTAGAGGGCAGCAAGGGCACCTCGTGTCTGCAGAGCGTCGAGGACGGGGGCAGCTTCGCGTTCAGCGGCACTTTGAAGATCAAGTGGACGACTTCCCCCAAGATCACGTCGGGCATCACACGCGTCGGTGTCGGCAGCGGGGCCGTCGGCTTCGTCGGCAACCCGCCCGACCAGTTCAACACGCTGACTTTCCCGGGGGATAATCTGGGCACGGTGGCAGGGTCGTTCTCCGCCAACCCATCAGAGTCGTTCTCCTACTCCCAAACCAACGAGACACTCTCGTCGTTCCTGCAGGGGTGCGCGAGCGCCACGGGGCTCAAGACGGTGACTGACGGCAGCGGTCTGGCCGATTTCGGAGTCCCCCCGTCGTCGATCACGGTCACACAGACATCGCCCGCAGGCCTGTTTTCCATCCCGGCCGGCACGGGCGCGTCCTACACCGCCACCGCCGCATACCCCGGGTATCCCGCCTTCGACGTCAATTCGCGGGTTACCTGGACGAGCTCCAATCCCTCTGTGGCCGTGTTCACCGGCCTCGCCGGCGGGATACAGGACAAGATGGAGGGCCTGAACCCGTTGGCTGCCGGGACCACCCAGATCTCGGCCTCGATAGGTATCCGCTCCAGCCCCCCGATCACCCTGACCGTCCTCCCCGCGTTGGCCATCGTGACTACGTCACTTCCCGACGGCCAGGTCGGAGTTCCCTACGACCAGTTCGTCACGGCCACCGGCGGCGTCGCCCCCTATACCTGGGCGGGAGGCGATTTCCCGCCGGGCCTGAGCATTAACCCGACCACCGGCGAAGTGACCGGCACGCCGACCACAGTGGGAACATTCTCGGACGCGATTTTCGAGGTCAACGACTCCTACTCGCCTGGTTCCGAGCTCAACGCCTCGTTCATCCCCATCACCATCGATCCCTAGCCCCCAACCGGGAGCGCCGGGCGCCACTCAGGGGTGTTGGCTCGAGACCGAGACGATCTCGCCGCTCATGTACGACGAGTAGTCGCTGGCCAGGAACACCATGACGTTGGCGACCTCCCACGTCTCGGCCGCGCGCCGAACAATTCGGCCTGGCGCAGGCGCTCGAGCTCGTCGTCGGGGAAGACCCGGTTGAGAAACGGATGCAACGCCAGGCTGGGAGCCACCGCGTTGACTCGCACGCCGTGGACCGCCGCCTCGACGGCGGCACAGCGGGTGAGCGCCATGACCCCGGCCTTGGCCGCCGCGTAGTGGGCCTGGTCGGCCTGGGCGCGCCAGCCGAGGACCGACGAGTTGTTGACGATCACGCCGCTCCCTTGTTCGTACATGTGGCGGAGCTCGGCGCGCATGCATCGGAAGGTGCCCGTGAGGGTGATGTCGAGCACGATCGACCACTGCTCGTCGGTCATGTCCACGATGGGGGCGTTGCCGCCCAGGCCGGCGTTGTTGATGGCGACGTCGATGCGGCCGTGCTCGGCCATCGCTGCGTCGTAGAGGTGTTGGACCTGCGCTTCGAGAGTCACGTCGCACGGCACCGCCAGGGGCCTGGTCCCCGACACCTCGGCCAGCGCGTCGGCCGCCTCTCCGAGCCGCCGTTCGTGTGCGTCGGAGATCACCACCATCGCGCCTTCCTCGGCACAACGCTTCGCCGTCGAGAAGCCGATGCCGGTTCCCGCCGCGGCGGTGACGACAACCACCTTGCCCGCCAGGAGGGCGTGGGGCGCGGGTGGTTGTGGCGTGGTGGGGGTCACGGCGACGGGTCTCCCTTCGGGGCGGAGACCTTGGGCTCGGGTGGGAGCCCGAGCACGCGCTCGCCGATGATGTTGCGTTGGATCTCGTTCGACCCGCCGTAGATGGTGTCGGCACGGCTGAACAAGAAGATGCGCTGCAGGTCGCCGAGCTCGTAGGGCAGGAACTCGGCCACTTCTGCGTGCATGCCGAGGACGTCCATGGCGAGCTCACCGAGGTCGCGGTGCCACGTAGACCAGAAAAGTTTGGAGATCGACGCCTGGGGTGGGGCCACCGGGCCGTCCACGCCAGTGAGGGAACGCAGGGTGTTGAGACGAAGGATGTAGAGCCGGATCCAGATGCCGGCCAGTCGTTGGCGGAGCACCTTGTTGGTAGTGCTTCCGTTTTTGTGGGCGAGCTCCAGCAGATGGTCGAGCTCTTTGCGAAAACCCACGATGTCTCCGAGCAGCCCGACGCCGCGCTCGAAGGCCAGGGTGGCGAGCGCCACGCGCCATCCGTCGTTGACGTCACCCACGACGAGATCGGCGTCGGTGTGAGCCCGGTCGAAGAAGACCTCATTGAATTCGGAGGTCCCCGTGATCTGTTTGATGGGCCGGATCTCGACACCGGGTTGGTCCATAGGGACGAGAAGGTACGAGAGTCCCCGGTGGCGCTGCGATCCGGGATCGGTGCGGCAGAGGACGAAGCACCAGTCGGCCCACTGGGCGTAGGAGGTCCAGACCTTCTGGCCCGTGATCACCCACTCGTCGTCTTCGAGGACGGCTTTGGTCTGCACGTTGGCGAGATCGGAACCGGCGTCGGGCTCGGAGTAGCCCTGGCACCACAGCTCGGTGCCCCACCGGATGGGATTGAGGAACCGCTTCTTCTGCTCGTCGGTGCCGTAGGCGATGAGCGTCGGGCCCAGGAGCCCCTCCCCCATGACGTTGACGCGGGCGGGGGCGTCGGCGCGGACGTACTCCTCGTTCCAGATGACCTGCTGTGACATCGGCGCGCCCCGGCCGCCGTACTCGAGGGGCCAGCCCACACAGGTCCAGCCGTCCTCCCCGAGCTTGCGCTCCCAAGCGGTGCGGAGGCCTCGACCCTCGTGCTGCAATCCCGCCCGTCCCAGGCCCCGGGCTTCGGCGAACTCGCCGGTGAGGTTGGCCTCGAGCCAGTGGCGCGCCTCGGCGCGGAAGGCGGCGTCCTCGGGGCTGTCGTGAAGGTCCATGGGGGGGTTTTGGTACAAGCTCCCTGGCAGGAAGGGTTTCCGGGGTGACGTTAGCAAAGGGGTTCTGCGCCACTCCGGACGTGCGGCGACTTCCCCGGCCAGCCCGTCGCCACATGGAGCGCCGCCCGGGATTCGTGGTGGACTTCGTGGAACAGTTGTCCCCCGGTCGGCGTTACCTGGGCATGGGAATACTTCAGAAGGTTTTCGCCAGACCAGTACGACCCCCCAAGGAGGGACAAGTGGCACCTGAGATCGTGAAGTCAGAGGACGAGTGGAAGGCGGAGCTCCCGCCGGACCGTTACCACGTACTGCGCGAGAAGGGCACCGAGCCGGCATGGACCGGAGCGCTGCTCGACGTGCACGACCCTGGCCTGTTCCGTTGCGCGGCCTGCGGCGCCGAGCTGTTCCGGTCGGACGACAAGTTCGACTCGGGATCGGGTTGGCCGAGCTTCACCAAGGCGGCGGCCGACGGTGTCATCGTCGAGCACGACGACAGCTCGTTCGGCATGCGCCGGACCGAGGTCACCTGCGCCCGCTGCGGCAGCCACCTGGGCCACGTCTTCCCCGATGGCCCTGCACCCACGGGTGAGCGGTTCTGCATCAACTCGCTGTCGTTGGAGTTCGAGCCGGGCTCGACCCAGTAGGGGCCGGTAGAGGCCAGCACTGGATGGTTCAACTCAGAATGGGTACCGGGGAGGGCATTCACCGGTTGGCGGTGTAGCCCCCCGGGCTCAGCCTGAGACGAGGCGACCCTCGATGAGCTCGAACAGTGCAGCCAGTCGTCCGGCTTCAGCGGCGCGACCCGTGCGAAGAAGGGCACGTTCAGCTTCTGCACAGGCTTCACACGCCTCAAAGGCCTCGCGCTTGGTCAGAACAACCGCCGTCGAGAAGCTCACCTGTTCTCCTTTGACTGCCAGCATGGGCTTGACTCCTACATGTCCAAAATTCATCGAACAATGCCTAGGTGACAACGTCTCGTAAGGTCAGACCAATGTCCGAACGCGGGCGCCAACCTTCCTCCTGGTCCGCGCCAGCACCGGCGGTCGGTGAACCGACTGACCGGACCCGCAATGGCGTGCTCGGCCACCGCGAGTCCGGATCGAGTCGGTCAGGCGTCGATTCCAATGGCCTCGGCTTCGTCAGCCGGGTCGGAGTTTCCGACTGGGTCTGCCTGGTCGGGACCGCGACGCTCGGTCCGAGAGATTTCCGCCGTCGCGAACCGGAGCGACGGACCGACTTCCTCGGCCGTGACCTCCACTCGACTCCGACGTTCCCCATTTTCTGTTTCCCAACTGTGCTGCTCCAAACGACCCGTCACGATAACGCGACTTCCCTTGACCAGGCTTAACGCGACGTTCTCGGCGAGGTCCCGCCAACAGACCACGTCGAAAAAGGAAGTGGCCTCTTCCCACTCATCGGATCCTCGCGGTTGCCAACGGCGATTAACGGCCAAACCGAACGTCGCATTCGCTTGGCCGTCTCTCGTGTAACGGATCTCTGGATCCCGGGTCAAGTTGCCTGACAGAGTCGTCGCATTGCTCATCGGTCTTTGCTCTCCTCGTCTGTCGCTCACCATCTGGCGGCAGGCTGCATCGTCGAGCATCGACCTTGCAGAGAACCTGTCTAACGACCTTTCCGGGCCGGTTGAGAAGCAAATTCGAGGTCGTCTTCTCGACAACGAGTGCAGTGCGCGCGCAGGTTGAATGTTCAGCGACTGCGAGTAGCGAACGCACGCCGCGAGAGTCTGCGGTAAAGTGCCATCGTTTCCGGATGTACGGCATCGAAGGGTTCGACATCGTCGGCCACGAGGTGAACGAGTTCTGCCATCGTGGATTCAACCCCGGCGGGATTGCCGGCCGCGTCGGCTGCCTGGAGTAGGACGCGGTACAGCCTTTCGTCGTACGCACTGACGCGCAAACCTTGGCGCGCTGCCCATTCCGCTCCCGATGCGTCGAAGACCTCCAGACAATGCTGTGCATAACGGCACGTGAGATCCACGATGCACGCCTCAACCGTTGCCTGAATCCCCTCCAAAACGACCCAGTCGGGCGAACGAAGCCCGTCGAATGGTCTCCCGACGATGAGTTTTAGAGCCTCCCGCCAGTCGTCAGGAACGGGTGACCGTGACAGATCAACGAACGTGTCCCAATCAGTGCGAACTGCAGGGCCAAGAGCCAAGCGGCCACGCGAGCGTGGAAGGTGGTCTTCTCCGGACGCGGATGTTCCCAAGGACCGACGAGCAGCCGACGCGGTCGAGTGAAGACTTGCCGGGGCCATCGTCTTTTCTGGCCAAAGGGCGGTGGCCCATTGTTCGTTACTCACACCACCCGGGTGCACGGCTAGATACACGACAAGTTCAATCGCCCAGGCGCGGGTAAATTGACGAGCGGCTCCGATGATGTCCACCTGGCCCAGAACTCGTACTTCCACCTCGGGTTGGCCCGATTGAGATGACCTGGCATCGGCGGTGTCCTGGTTGCCCACGCCACCAGCTAACGGGCCCTTGGTCCGCCACTGGTGGGCGTCACTTTCAGGGTTTCGAAGCGACAGATTCCCGTATGGTCCCTCATCGGGGGTAACACCGGTTGTCTGAGAAGCAACTGTGACCAGGTCACCGACCTTCGCCAGCAGATCTTGCGGCACCGACTGAAGCGAAAGCGACGATCGCGACAGACTCACCCCATCGACCGATACATAGCCACCGTCTGTTCTGGCGTGCCACCGCGCCAAGAGGACGTCACCACCGCAGATCACAGCCACACCGAAAGAGCCGTCGCCCGCAATCGCAATGAGGTCGTTCAACGCACCCAGTTCGTCTGCAGACACAACAGGGGAGCAAATCACCACACAGAGATCCCACGAGTCTCCACCCTCCCGCCAACGACTGTCGCTGTTCGTGGCGCGGGCCATCGTCGCCAATAGAGCGGCGCGTTCCTGTACCCTTCTTTTCATCTTGGCAGTTACCGGAACAAGCGAGCTGGCGTGACTGACTCGCTCCAAGCTTTGGTCCACATCACCGAATCCCACGAGGATGAGGTCGATCTGGTCGGACCATTGTGCCGTCGCTAGTTCGACAGCGATGGCTTGGACAAGCTGGTCGGCTTCCGAACCGGAGACAGCCACGGAGCCTGCGATCTCAAGGTTGATCATCAGGATCCCATGGGCATCGCGCCCAAGTGTCACTAGCGACGGTAGAGGTGCATCGATCCCGATGACCTCCCAATCGTTGCGCAGCTCGTCGAGAAGCCGCCCACTCTTCCGCAAGATCCAACTGTGGTCGTCTGGCCCAGGTTCAAACGGGGTCGGCGGAAGCTGATCCGGATGGTGAAGGAGGACTTCGACAACGTCATCACGAAGCAACACCGCCGAAACGACCGGGGACTCCAAATGACCGCGCCGCACGCTTGCCGAGAGAAGCCGAAGGCTCAGGTCCACCCAGTCGGCGGCCCCCGAGTCAGCCCCGACTCGCAGGCC
Source organism: uncultured Acidimicrobiales bacterium (assembly GCA_963846125.1). Taxonomy (GTDB): domain Bacteria; phylum Actinomycetota; class Acidimicrobiia; order Acidimicrobiales; family UBA8190; genus Chersky-840. The sequence goes on along the minus strand of CAWJUR010000002.1, from coordinate 1,514,920 downwards.
TCTCTCCAGTTCGACGAGATCACCTTCGGGAAGCGCGATTCGAAGACCTTCAGGGCGATGCCGTTGTTGAGCTCGCCGCATGCGTTCGAGCAACGCCACGATCCCTGCTCCGAGGAGTCCAAACCCTATAGGCACAATGGGGACATGAGGACCGGACGACCCGCCACTCTTCGCTGAGGGCGGCGCCGCGGTCGAAAGGGATTCAACTGTCCTCGCGGAACTGCATTCGTTTCTGAAGGGCGTCCGGTTGGCGACTCCCCTCGAGGTCGAAGGAGACATTGCGGAAGTGCTTGGTGCGAAGATGTCGGGGGTGGCCGGCTGCGACGCTCCCGACGTCGAGACAGTGAGAGACGAAGTAGCAGCGTGCCCCACCCCAGGCTGGGTACCTCCCAAGATTGGGATTACGAGAACCCAACCAGGTCGTATCCAATGGTCGTCAGTGAGCGCACCACCGTCGGGCTGTGGCTTGGCGTAGTTGGCGGCCGCGATCAGTCGCCAACTCAAGGGCGAGCCAAATTCGGACTCGGATATCGACCAAAGCGTGTCTCGAGGCTTCACCACATAGGTTCGATCATGAGACTCCGGGACCCCCGACGGCGCGCTCGAGAAGCCCCGGAGTCCCGCCCGAAGAATCGAAGGGGAACTGGGAACTGGACGACACGTGCGAGTCATCAGCCCGAGCCGGGCGGTGAACATCTGGTGCGGAAGCGGAAGCCACCTGTATCCTGAGGGGTGCCATCTGCCTGCTGGGGATACCAAATGCCAGAGATGCGCCAACTAAACAGTTCACCAACCACTGGATATGCCTGCTCGCCGGCAGCCTCCCTGGAGTCCGACCTCGGACCCGACCCACAACCTCTACCCCGACGCAAACAACGAACCATACCCACGCCAACCAGGCGATTGACCAGATGAGCTTGGACGTGGCTCCATCACTGACGCGGTTGGCGAGCGCGCCTCTGACCTGGTTCGGATGAAGCACCAGATGTCGCACTTCCGATAAGGGCAGAGTCGCGTGCATCTCCACGAGGAGAAGGGGGACGCCTCCTACGAGTCCGGCAAACCCGAGGATCGCCAGAACCCGAAGGGACATCGGCCAATACCGGGAGAATCGTCGCGGACCAGGCATTACTCCCATCAATCCTCCCTTGTCACGCCATGCAAGTTTGTGGCGCTGGCAGACGCGGAGATCCCAATCTGTTGAACGCCTACGATCCCCAGAATGACGGTCGGCTCCGATGACTCGATGTGGACACTCACGGTCTGGCCGGCAACTGTGACCGAACCGACAGTCCCGACGGTTCGCAGGTAGGCATCGGCGACGCGCACCGCCGCGGTCGGATCGACAGCCACCGTTCCCGATCGGATGGCTCGCACGGAGATCTGAGCCGCACCCAAGCGAGCCGCCTGTTCGGCTTCACCTGTCACAGCGCTCTGGGCGGCAACCGCTCGTCCCCCATCGACGACGAGCCCGACCAGCGCGAACAGTGCGAGCGTGAGTACGGCCACAAAGACCGTGAAGGACCCATTCTCCTCACAGAGCCTGCCGCTGTAGCCATGATTCGCATCCAGCACTGCGTGGACCGGGTCCGTCATGGCTGAATCGTCCGGTAGGGATCGATAGCGGCTCTTTGCACCGCCTCGACCTTGGTGGAACCAGGAAATCCGGGAACAAGAAGATCCGCGAACTGGACGCTGCACGACACCGACACGCGGACGATCGCGCCAGGCACAAAGGACCCCGGATCGACAATGACACTTGGATCGATGCACGAGTGATTGGACTCAAGCACTGGCAGGGCGGCGGCAAGTGCAGCCTGCTGGGCCTGAGCGAACGAACCGGCCACGGCTGCAGCACTCGCCGCCGCCCGAGCACCCCCAACCACCTGCTCCCGAGCCAGTGAATATCTGCCAAAGGCGAGTGCTACGAGCAGGAAGAGCGCGATGACAGGAGTCAGGACAACGAGCTCTACGGTGAGGCTTCCCGTCGCGGTGTCGGAGCGAAAGCGTCTCCGGCCTTCTCCCTGACCCTCACCCACCGGCACGGAACTCCTGTCTTGTGCCCACACGGACCGCTGATACCGGAAGGTGAATCCCTGGCACGATCGACTCGGTCACGCCCGTCACCCGTACCTGCACCTGGTCGTCAGTCAAGATCTCCGCCGTTACGGAGGTGCTCATGACGACGTTGTTGGCAGAGTTCGCCAGAGCCCTCTTTGCCTCTGCGACACCAGCTGCCAAAGAACCACCCTCGACACATGCAGATTCATCACCTCGTGTTGCCGCGGCTTGGACAAGGGTGGATGCGTGCGCCCAGAGGCATACTTGTACCGCGAGGAGGATCACCAGCATCGCGGCAGGTATGGCAATCGCCGCCTCCACAACTGACCCGCCCTCGTCCATCGAGAGTCTTTGTCGCACCCTCGCTACCAGCAACATCAATTGAGGTTGATCGAGTTGGCCTTGTCCATCACCTTTGCAACGATGATGGCGCCGACAGCGATGGCGAGTGCCGCGAAGACCGCTGTCAGAATCACTTTCTCGACTACACTTCCGTCCTCGTCATGATGCAATGCAGCCCATCGAGCTGAGACGATCACCCACAATGTTTTGATCTGAACAGCCATCGTTGGCTTCTCCTTTCATCTCAACGACGCCGTACGCGCCGTTTGGTGTTTCAATCCCTGCAATCAGAGACCCGAAGCGATCCGCGTGAATGCTGGATACCCAATGAAGATGAGAAATCCGACGAGAAGAAACACACCGGGGATGAACAACCTCTCTGTCAACGCGTTGGCCTCCGCCTCGGCGTTGGCGAGCTCGTGACGCCGGATCGATGCAGAACGGGCCGCCAGTGTGGCTCGCACCCTGGCACCCTCGAGCCCAGCCAGTCCGGCTGTTGCCGCTACTTCGCCCAACTCTTCGATACCCAGCGTGTCGCCGAGACGCGCCAATGCTTCCCAAGGAGGCTCACCCGTGTCGCGGCACAACGACAGCGCTGCCACCATCCGACGAGAAACGGCATTCTCACCGAGCTGAGCGGCGGCGAAGAGGGCGCTTTCGATCCCCATGCCACCGGCAAGACCCAACACCACGAGGTCCAGGAACGAACAGATAACCCTTCGTGCGTGACGGCGACCCCGTTTGGCTTCCGTGTTCAGTTCCGAAATGGGGAGGAGGGCCCCTCCGAATCCGAGAAGCCCCCCGGCAACGACTGGGACAAGGATGGGTACACGCAAGCCCCCTGCGGTCAAGAGGACACCGGCAAGAACTGGGATAAGGCAGCCGATTGTTGCGCACACGAGGCAGCGAGCGCAGAGGTCCTCGAGGGTTGAGTTCGAAAGCGCAAGGCGGATGCCGACTTCGCGCTCGAAATATCTCCTCTGTCTCACCTCGTTGGCAAGGACCACCGCGATTCGATGATCAAGCCGTTTCGAGTTCTGTTGCTCCGACATTCGCACAGGTCCGATACCGCTCGGCTCCGATGCAAGCCCCGCCAAAACGTCTTGCAACGTTCGCCGCTTTCTTCGAAGCCCCGAAACCACACCTATCACTCCCAAGCCGGTGCCAAGAGCGAGAACGATGACCATGGTCATCTTGTTCTCTCCGAATTCAGCAGCCGCAGTTCAGGCGTGGGGCGAACCAACCGCACCATCAGTGCAAGTCCAACCGCATAGAAAGTCCCCACCACGGCGAGGACCAACTGTCCCTCCGCGGTGCCGAACGGGCTGAGGTACGAGTGGGCGACGACCGCCAACGCGCACGCAAACGCCAACGAGAACACCATCACGGTTCGCACACTGCTGCGCGCCGATGCGCGGCTTGCGTCGACTCGGAGGTGCATCGACACGTCCTCTCGCATCGAGTCGGCCAAAGCACTCAGCACCTCCACCAGTTTCTGTGCTCGCGAGGTCGCAGCAAGGAGCAGTGCACAAACCAGGAATTCGGCGGCGGGATCGTCCACCTCGAGGGCGAGCGAACGGAGGGCAGTTTCCAAAGAGACACCGTTAGTCAATCGTGTGGCCAATGCCCTGACCTCCGGCCGGATAGGGAGCGGGGCCGAGGGGGCTGTGACCACGATCGCTTGAGCGAGGCCAGCCGAAGCCGAAAGAGAGTCTCTGATCAATTCGGTCCAGGTAGCCACAGCTTCAGTTCGCCGGGATGCCGCCCCGGGAAGAACTTTGCGCAGACTGCTGGGCAAGGTCGCCAGAGCCAACCCCCCAAAGAAGCCGGCAACCGGCCAGCGGGTGATGACGATGCAGAGAAGGCCGAAGGCCGCCGGGAAAACAACCTTGCGGATTCGACGCCAAACCTCGCCGTCGCCCCGAACCAGTGAGGCGGCCGGGAGTAGTCGACCGCCAAGATGCGCCCCACGACCAGCCAGCCGCCGGCTGGAGAGCACCGAGGCCAGACCGAGGATTCCAATGGCAATTCCAAATCCCAGGACCGCAACGACGACCGTCACCAAAGCACCGCCTCAGGACTCCGCAAGGACGGTTCGAAACCGTAATCGACCAATTCTTCGAGGGTCGAGGAGCGCAATGGAGCAACCTGTTGGGACTGACTTACCCCGTCAGACCGAAAGACCTCATTCGAGATCACATGCAGACCTTCGGATCCAACGACCTCCTGCACGGAAGAGACAAAGCGGCGTCGCTTTAGCGCCTTGAAGGTCATTCGGTCCGCAGGCTCGCCAGTGAATTCATCGCGGTCAGAACCGTGCAGATACCGCAGATCCGGCGAGGATCTCTCGACATCTACAACCTCAACAAAGACCGTGAAGTGCACGGATCCGGCGATCAGGAGGTTGGTGGACTCAAGTGGAAGACGCTCCGGAGCCTGAACTGCATATGACGCCAGGCGTCGGAAGATCCCGAGCGGCGAGTCGGCGTGGATCGTGCACATCGACCCTGATCGACCCTGGCTCATCGCATTGAGCATCGGCAAGATCTCATCACCCAGGACCTCTCCGACAATCACTCGGTCCGCATTCATCCGAAGCGCCCTCCGGACGAGCCGAGCCATCGAGATTGCACCTTCCCCCTCGGCGTTGGCCGGGCGAGCCTCGAGCGCCACCAGATCAGGATGTCGATCGGGAAGCGAATCCAGTCCCAGCTCAAAAGCTTGCTCGATTGTGACAACTCTCTCCCGTGGAGGAATCGCGGAGGCAAGTGCGCGTATGAGAGTCGTCTTCCCAGAGTTCATGGCACCGCCCACGACGATGTTCTTCCGGGCGCGAACGGCGGCTGCCAGAAAACTTGCAAGGGTCGCATCGAGCCCACCCATCTCGACTAAGTCATCGAGCGTCAAGTCGACAAACCGGTGCCGCCGGATCGAGACAACGGGTCTCTGCACGACGGACATCAATGCCGAGAGTCGGCTGCCGTCTGGAAGACGGAGGTCCAGCTCGGGATGCGATATGTCGAACCGCCGCTCGGACAGACCGAACCGTGCTGCCGCGGATCTCAATAACTCGGCGAGCTCGGCATCTGATTCGGCTGCAGGCTCGACGCTCGCCTTGGTCCCATCCGCATACGTCACCCACACACGGTCGCACCCGTTGACGTCGATATTCTCGATGTAAGGATCGTCAATCAGCGATTGCAGGCGACCGAGTCCGAACAAAGCGTCGAGAACGGCACGCGCCACACGCTCCTCGTCAACCAATTCGAGAGGAGTGTTCCCGTTCTGCACGGTCTCGGCCGCATAGTGTTCGAGGCGCGACAGGGTCAGCTGGCGTGCGAGCTCCCGACGGTCGTCCAAAGCCAACTCGTAACCGGTGGAACCCGAAAGGTCGTCTGCAACTTCAACCCGGAGCTTTGTTACCAATGAAGACTGCTCGGTCGCCCCGATCACGTCTCCACTCCCTGCTCCACTGGAGTGACCATCTGATGGATGTGAGCGGTCCAGGTTGGGCTTTCACGGAGGCTGTCTACGTGGTCGACCCTATTGAGATCCGGATTGCTGATGACTGCATCGCCGATGGCGCGTTGACTCATCATCTGATCGACAAGTTGTCTTGCTGAGGTGACGAGGTCGCTCTTCGCGAATCGCCGTGAGCGCCCGGGAGTACCGCACGCCAGCGCAGCAGACTTCTCGTCTCGGGGAATCGCTCCCAAGAGCGTCGTACGGAAGACGCGTTCCATCTCCTCAATGGAGAACTGCAAGGATCCCACCACCACGAAGGAGCTCACGCCCTTCGTAAGGTTGCGAACGAGGTCGAGGGTCCACAGCGCGTGCGCCAAACCAGAGGCGTCTGGCCGCGAAATCACGATCACGTAGTCCGCGGCTTTGACGATCGCTTGCTGGCCTGGCGCGCTCGCAAGAACTCGTCCACAGTCGACCAAGAAATCGATTGCCTGGGGAAACATCGCGGTTCCAACCGAGGCGAATTCCCGATCCAGGCTGCTGGCGGCGTCGGGCGTGACCGGACCAACCAGCACTTCGAGGCCGCCAGGAAGAGACTGAAGATGGAGATCGAATGGCGCGTCCGACCGCTCGGTTCGTCGTTGAGCAAGAGCGAGGCTCGTCATGCCATAACGGGGTGACAAGCCGAATCGAGCAACGAGATCATTGCCAGAGGGATCACATTCTGCAACGATGATGCGCCTTTCGGGCGGCCAAACCGCTCCAATGACACAGGCGAGAGTCGACACTCCTGGCGAGCCCTTGCCGGAGCAAAGAGCAACGAGAGTCATGAAGTCGACCCCACCAGAACGAGGGCTGCCTGCCCCGCCGCAGACGCACTGGCTACGAGCGGCGCCATGGCCGAAGGGATCAACACCGACACCACCACCGTGTCCGGACTCGAAGAGGCAGAGAACGCCACCCCAGTGACCGTGGCATTGGATGCCAGAACACCACCGAGTTCCAGCTGATCCGGCGTCGTGGAGGACCCAGTCGCGTCAGGCCCGGTAATGGCACCCCCCGTCAAAGTGGCCGGAGAGCCCGTGAGGATCACGTCAACGGTGTCCCCGACCACAACACCTCCAGCAGGAAGCTGGCCCGTTTTGGTAGCGACCCCAACAACCGCATTACCCCGAGCCGGACCGCGATGGACAGCCAACTCGGTCCTGCTGAGCAGAGTCCCCCGAAGAATCGATACGGCCGCCGTTCGCCCCACGACCTGATTGAGATCGTGGGCAGAGATCGGAGCCAAACCTGCCGAGAAGGAGATCCTGACCACAGCAAGGTCGGCCCGGTTGATCGCATGTCCCTGAGGAATATCGTGTGCCAGGGCTAGAACTGCCACTCGGTTGCCAGCATGCACGTAGATGCTCGTGAAGATCGCAACGCAAAACGTGACCAATACGATCGAAGCGACCGCGACGACGGGACGGCGTCGATACCCGTTCCCGACAAAGCGGGGGGCCTCGACCGGCGGATTCGTCCTTGACCGAGCGCGCGTCGACATGGTGGACACGAGTACCGGAGCCTGGCTCGGCCGCTAGCCGGCTGTTCCGACTGATTCGACTTGCTCCACCCGAACCGGAACCGTCGAACTCGTATGTAGCGGGGGGAGCGCACCACCTCCCGCGACACCCGTGGCCAGCCAGCTCACGGTCCAGGTGATCGTTGCGGTTACTTTGAATGCCCCGTTGTTGGGGTCGCCGTCGGAGCTGGGCTGACCCGCCGACGACGAAGCGTAAGTGTACGAACAATCCGTCGTTTGCGCTTCCTCCGGCACCGTTGGCCGATACGGCGTACCAGGACCACCACAGACCACCGAGTGTCCATCGCCCATCGACCAGGAGACGGTGTTCGGCACGGCAACCGCCGTGGCACTCACGCTTCCTGCAGTTGCCGTGGCGCGAAAGCTGTGCCAGATCTGCGGGTCGATCCAAAGCCACGAGCTCAGATTCACGACGCTGAACGCCGAAGGATTCAGGTCCACAGCCGGGGAAGGCAACGTCAGGGAGTCGGCGGCCTGCTGTGCCAGCGCACTCGGAGCCACTGCCGGTGTTCCTGCAATGGCGGGTGACCCGGTGGGAAACCACGAGAGGGCGCCGTTGTAAATCGTGAGCGTTTTCCCGGGGCACTTCACAAAATACCAAGCGCCTGGTGTCGGGCCGCCCGGACCGAAGGTCGCGGCGTCCTTGGCTGGAAGCGGTATGTAGGTGCATGGAGCAACCGCGGTTCCGGAGCTGGTGGTCTTGTGGATGCCCCTGTGAACTGCTCTGCCGGGGTCCGACGTGGCTCTGCCGGCACCCACGTGCACGGTGTCTCCGCCGTCCGATGCCGAGCCCGAGTTCGTCGCTGCCCACGCCACGAAGGCTCCCTGGGTGCCGACAATCGCAGCGATTGCCGCCCCCACCCAGAGCTTTCTTCGGCGGGGGAACCCGCGCCAGGTGCTCTCAGTCATCGAACCGACAATTCAGCGCTGCGGTTGCTGGGCTCTGCGTTGTGATCGATAGAAACCCTGATGAAGAAGGCATTTCGCGCGCCTAGCGCCCTAAGTCGACCACAAAGCGCGCTCAACCAAGACGAAAGCATGAACACCCCCCCGAATCTGCGTTCTTGCGGAGGCTGCACCCCCACTGAACGTGGGGAGACTACGGGGAGTGGCAGTAAGAGGCAACTTGGCGAACTGTTCGCGCGAAATGCCAGGTCGCGCCCGTCGGATGTCGATCCGCGCACGACCCTCCGTGGCGTTGATCGAAGTGAACGAGGATGCGTCGACTCAGGGCCCTTCACACGTCAAGCATGATTGGCAGAGCTTGCTGCCGACCTTGCTGGAAACCTCGCGGTAGGAGACGAACAATTGCGCAATTGGCTGCCGCATCGATGAATCGCAGGCTGCAATCGGAATGCCGATGGAACGCCGCGTTGGGCGTGGCGGCTCAATCCTCGAAATTTCGGAGTCGATGATGTGCGGCCGGGTGGATATTCATACGCCCCCCTCCCAGCTGGCCCGAACTTCTCGAGGTCCAGTTGGCGGCAGGCGTCAACCCCGACGGCCGGCCGAGCTGGAACGTGCCGCCGGCGCGGGGCATCCCCGCCATCACCGAGCGCCACCCCCACACCGACTCCGGCGAGAAGGGCGAGGACCACGAGAGGGTTTTGGACGTCCTGCGCTGGGGGCTCGTCCCCCACTGGGCCAAGGACCCCAAGTCCGGCTACAAGATGATCAACGCCCGGGCCGAGACGATCACGAAGAAGCCCGCCTATCGTTCTGCCTTCGCCAAGCACCGCTGCCTCATCGTCGTGGACGGGTTCTTCGAGTGGCAGGTTCCGGACCCTGACAGCCCCAAGCGCAAGGTTCCGTTCTATTTCCGGCGGGCAGACGGCCAACCAATTACCTTCGCCGGTTTGTATGAGACCTGGTGGGACAAATCACGCTCCGAGGAGCCCGACCCCGAGACGATGCTGCGCACCTGCACCATCATCACCACCAACGCCGGTGCCGACATGGTCGACGTCCACGATCGTATGCCCGTCATCATCGAGCGCGCTCGACTTCGACCGCTGGCTCGACCCCGACCAGCACGACACCGAGGCCCTGTCCAAGCTGTTGCTTCCCGCTCCCAAAGGCACGCTCGTCCGGCACCCCGTCGACAAAGCGGTGAACAGCCCCCGCAACGACGGTCCCATGATCATCCAAAGCGCGCCTCCCGACGAAGACGAGCAGTAGCTCGGCCCCGTGACCACGCTCGCCCGGGTACGCAAGATCGCCCTCGGCCTGCCCGGGACAACCGAGGAGGACCACCACGGCATGATCTCGTTCCGGGTGAAGGGAAAGATCTTCGCCACCGTCCCGGACACCACCCACCTGCGGGTCATGATCGACGAGATGGAGATCCGTGCCGCTGCGGCCGCCGACCCCGATGTCTGCCAGGAGCTCTACTGGGGGAAGCGGCTCGCCGCCCTGGTGGTGGACCTCCGTCGTGCCGGCCCCGACGTGGTGGAGGAACTGTTGACCGACGCCTGGATCCGCAAGGCACCCCAGAAGTTGGTGAACGAGCTCTCGTCCCGCTGACGCAATTGGAACGCGACGCGCTCACGTGCCCTTCAGGTTGAGCACCTGGCGCAGCTCGTGGACCACCTCGACCAGGTCAGCCTGGTCGACCATGACCTGGTGGATGTCCTTGTAGGCCTCGGGATGCTCGTCGACGAGCTCGGCCGCCATGGTGTCGTCCCACGCCTTGCCGGCCATGGCCTTGCGCAGCGAGGCGCCGGTGAGCTGGCTCTTGGCCTGGTTGCGCCCGAGCCGGCGGCCCGCGCCGTGCGAGCACGACTCGTACGACAACGGGTTCCCCGTCCCGCGGACGATGAACGAGCTCGCCGCCATCGATCCCGGGATGACCCCGAGATCACCCTGGCGGGCCCGGATGGCCCCCTTGCGCGTGATCCACACCTCACGCCCGCCGTGGGTCTCGCGCGTGGCGTAATTGTGATGACAGTTGATGCGGGTGACCTCCATGGAGCTGTGCACGACCCGACGCAGCGCGGCCAGGGCGGTGTCCATCATCTGGTTGCGGTTCTCCCACGCGTAGCTCTGGGCCCACAGCATGTCGGCCAGATAGGCGTCGAACTCGGGACGCCCCTCGGTCAGCCACGCCAGGTTCTTGTCCTCGAGCCGCTGGTGCTCCTCGACGGCCACGAGCTTGGCCGCCTTGATGTGGTGCTCGGCGAGCTCCTTGCCGATACCCCGGCTTCCCGAGTGCAGGACGACCCAGACCCGGTCGCGCTCGTCGAGGCAGACCTCGCAGAAATGGTTCCCCGACCCCAGGCTGCCGAACTGGGCGACGATCTTGGCGCGCTGGCGCTCGCTGAGCTCGCTCTCGGATCCCGGCGGCAGTCCGATGCTGCGCAGCGCAGCGGGCTCGGACCCCTCGCCCCGGTCATGTCCCTTGCCCACGCCCGCGGGGATCCGCTGGCGCAGCATTCCGTGCAGCGCGTTGAGGTCGTCGGGAAGATCCGACGCCACCAGCGACGTCTCGGCCGCGATCATGCCGCACCCGATGTCGACGCCCACGGCGGAGGGAAGGATGGTGTTCTCCGTGGCGATGACCGATCCCACCGTGGCGCCGATGCCCCAGTGCGCATCGGGCATGAGCGCCACCGGCCCGGCCAGGATGGGCAGACGCGACGTCCGCAACGCCTGGTCGCGCGCGTTTTCGTCGAGGTCCGAGGCCCACGAGATGAGGGTGTCGGTGATGGTGGTCGGCATGGTCGTTTTCTCTCTCTCGTCCTATCTTGATCGGTCGTGGTCCGGGCGTGGTTCCTGGGGCGGGCCGTCCCCCGGGCCGGGGGGGACCCGGGGGACGGCCGTGGCTGGGGGCGGGAACTCAGAACGGCCAGTGGGCGTCACGTCCCGCCTCGAGCACCGCCATGGCGGTGAAGGTGGCGTCGGTGAAGCCCCCCAGCGTGTACCGGCCCCGACCACCCGCGGGCAGGGCGGAGGGCCGGTAGCCGGCCAGGTTGAAGGTGTAGATGAGCGGCACGTGGTCGAGCCGCACCCGGCCGGAGTCCTGCTGCTGGTCGTCGGTGAAGAGCACGACCCGCCGGTGCCGGGCCGGGTTGAAGTGATGCGCAATGGCGGTGTGCCCAAAGGTGTGGTGACCCACCGATCCCACCGAGCCCACTACCTTCCCCACCCCTCCAAGCACCGACGCGCCCGCCAGACCCCGAACCTTGGCGTGGGTACGGCCGTAGATCACGACATCGACGTCACGGGCAGCACGCGCCGTGGCCATGGCCATCACCGCCGCCACCTCGACCCGCGCCATCGTGGAGCGCCCCGATACGGCGGCCTGCATGGACGCGGAGGTGTCGATCACGACCAGGGTGCCGTCGAGGGCCGGGATGTTCTGTGTCGTGAAGGCCAGGGTCTTCGCCAGCGCCCGCTTCCAGTCGTCCGAGGGCGCGTGGGTGTACGCCGCCCACACCTGGTACGGGAAAAGACGTGCCTTGGCCACCTCGGCCCGGTCGGTGATCTTGGCGATGACGGTCTCGGCCGCGGCCTCGGAAATGGCCGCCTCGTCGAAGTTCCGCAGGTTGCGCACCAGGGCCATCACACCCATGGACGGGATGACGGCCTCCCACGCCTCGGCGTCCATGCCTCCGGGCAGCCAACCGGCCAGGCGCTCCCAGGAGTACCCCGCCGCGGCCAGCGCGCCCGGCCCGCGACGGCGCAGCACGGCGCGCCGCTGGTCGGCCGGCACTCCGTCGAGCTCGGCGGCGGCGGCCAGCATCGGCAGCGTGGCCCCGTCGGCCACGGCGTCGTCGTGGTGGCGACGATCCAGGAGGTAGCGGAACAGCGCCGACTGGGCGCCGTCCTTGGGCTCGGGGTGCACGAGCTCGATGACATCGGCCATGCGGATCTGACGCGACAGCCCGTCGTAGCGGAGCGCGGCGCGCTCGTTGTACATGCGCCGTGCCGCGTCGGCCACACCGCGCTTCACCGCCATGGGGAGCCGGCGACCGTGGGTCGTCATCCAGTAGCCGACCATCTCGGCGGGCTCGTCGGGACGCTGCAGGGCGCGCCCGATCACCGAGCGGCCACCGGCCCCACCCGCGGCGACGTACTCGGCCGCCATGACGACCGCGGCCGAGCGCATGAGCATCGACTGACGGAGATACTGCGCCAGTCCCATCCGGCCCCCGTGGGCATCGGCTCCTGTGTCGGCGTCGGCGTCGGCGTCGGCGTCGGCTCCGGCGATGAACGCCGGGTCGGCGGCCGTCACACGGTGCACGAGCTCGACGAAGCGGGCGTCGCGATCATGGGCGCGCTCGTAGAACGTGTCCTCCCCCACCATGTTGGTGGCGGCAAGGAGGAACAGCGCCGAGGTGTCCTCGTGCTCGTAGCCGACTCCACCCTCGTGGGTGGCGATGCGGCGGTTGTCGGCGCGGGTGCGCACCGGGGCGGTGACGTTCGCCCGCAGGCGACGCCGTGTGGATCCGGAGAACTTGGTCATGTCGGTCACCTCTTTTCGTCGATATGAGTGATGCCGGCCAGGGAACCGATTGGACGGGGACGCGGACTCGAACCGCAGGCGCCGCAGCGCCTCTCGCCAAGAAGTAATCCCGTCCTTCGCAGCTGGCCGGAAGGAAGTGGTCGGCCTGAGAACCAAGCGGAAGAGGAACAGAGGCGCTCTGCCAATTGAGCTACCCCGGGCTTGCGCCTGGGGACGGGACTCGAACCCGCAACCACCCGATCTGAAGTCGAAGTAACCCCAACCTGCGCAACAGGCCGACCGGTGAAGAGATCGCCAACAAGCGGATCGGAGCATGAAGCCGATGGAGCCGGCGGAGCCGAGTCGATGGAGCCGGCGGAGCCGAGTCGATGGAGCCGGCGGAGCCGAGTCGATGGAGCCGGCGGAGAGAGTCGATGGAGCCGGCGGAGCCGAGTCGATGGAGCCGGCGGAGAGAGTCGAACTCTCAATAGCCTGCTTACAAGGCAGGTGCCCGGCCACCCGAGCAACACCGGCGAGAGTCGCAGCACCTGGAGTCGAACCAGGATGTCCCGGCGTATGAGGCCGGCGAGGTCACCGTCCCTGCCTGCTGCGGATGGGCCCCCGTTCGGGGAGCCACGAGGGGTGAACGGGGAGACTCGAACTCCCTTCCTCCGGGTTCACGGCCGGCGTCTCGGCCACTTCGACTTCGATCACCGCGATCGCGGCGGAATCTCGGCAGGGAGCTCGCGTCATCGACCCTGCTCCATCCATTCCCACGAATCCGCCGCTTCGGTCCAGGAGGTCAGATTCGAACTGACGACCTTCTCTGTGTGAAAGAGCTGCGCTCCCGCTGCGCCACTCCTGGTTGTGTAGGCCCCCCGGGAATCGAACCCGGTCGTCCCGCCGTATCAGGGCGGAGCCGTCCCAACTGGCTCGGAGCCTGCGCCGCGACCTGTTCGTGGTCCCGGGTGGCGTCGAACCACCGGCCTCCCGGCTTTCACGCGGGCGCTCTTCCCGCTGAGCTACGGGACCGGATCTGCCGATGATTCGGCGGTTAGGCCTGCTGATGAAGCGCTGATGCGATGGAAGGGCTGGCCGGTACCGCCCCGGCTCCTCGTGGGTGGAAGCCACGCGTGCGTCTTTCAACACCTCAGCCCCGAGATGGCTGCGAGGGGAGGTGTCGAACCCCCGACGGCGCCGGGTAACAACCGGCCGCTCTACCGCTGAGCTACCTCGCAATGCGTACCGCCACGGGGTACTGACCCCCGACTTCCGGATTGAGAATCCGGCGGACTGACCACTATCCGATGGCGGCCTGGAAGGCGGTGTGGAAGACAGCGTGGAAGGCGGTGCGTGGGGAGGGCGGAAGGTTGAAGAATCGAACTCCCACGGTCTCCCGTGCCGATGGTTTTCGAAGCCACGTGTCCCCATGGACGGAACCTTCCTGGACGGGGACGACGGTCCCCGCAGCCTCGCCGGTCCGATTCGAACGGACGACTCCTGCCTTCGGAGGGCAGTGCTCTTGATCCGCTGAGCTACGGCGAGATGGCACCCGGGGCCAGAGTCGAACTGACTACTGGGGCTTCGCACGCCCCCGTGTTGTCCCGTACACCACCCGGGTAGGTCCACCGTTCGATCGGCGGTGGCGCAGCGACGCGTGCGGGACTCGAACCCGCGACCCCCGGATCGACAATCCGGTGCTCCTCCAACTGAGCTAACGCGCCAGACAGCTGTCGATGGCCATGCTCGATCGGGGTCGAGCGGGTTCGATCCGGTCGAGCAGGTCAAGCTGGTCGATCGATGACTTGGTCGGGTTGGCCGGACTCGAACCGGCGCCCTCGGCGCCCCGAACGCCGCGCGCTGCCAGCTGCGCCACAACCCGTCGTGTCATGCGAGATTCCTGCATGAGCTCGGGAGGAAGGACACGATCCCCCATCTCCTGGTTCAGAGCCAGGTGTGCTGCCCATTGCACCACTCCCGAATGTGCTCTCGGATGAGCCGCGCCTTCAGACGGCGCAAAACTCGTGACTGGTACGCCCCCGGAGATTCGAACTCCGATCCGCGGGGTAAGGGCCCGCTCGGTTTCCCGTTACCGCAGAGGCGCAGGAGTGCGGGCGGAGAGAGTCGAACTCTCAATGGACCGAGTCCACCGGGGTCTGAGCCCGGCGCGTCTTCCGTTTCCGCCACGCCCGCCCGGAGCGCCGGGTCACAGACCTGGCGCTCGTGGACCCAGACGGGCTCGAACCGTCACCTCACTCCGTGCAGGGGAGTTGCACTGCCTCTCGTGCTCTGGGCCCGTGGTCCGCGGGGCAGGAATCGAACCTGCCGTGCCCGAAGGCGCCTGGGTTACGGCCAGGTGCCGTCCCGAGACGGCATCCCGCGGATGGATCGGGGAGCTCGCGCCAGGGCATGGCGCCGCCCCGATCCGCTTATTGGCGATCTCTTCAATTTTCAAGGATCTATTTGGGCGCGACGCGCCGTTCCCATATCGAAATATGGGCGCGTCACACCTGCAGGGGTGCAGGGAATCGAACCCTGCCCATGACGGTGTTGGGGACCGTCCGGCTTCCGGCGCCTCACCCCTCCGGTCTTGGTTCAGTTGTGCTCGGGCCCGAAAAACAAAAGAGCCGCCTCCATGTGGAGACGGCTCCTGAACGGTCTTCGGACCTGTGATTAACCAGGTCATACCGTCAGGAGCACCTCCGTGTCCGCTGGGCGCGATTCGATCGTTTGCCCGCCCTGGAGCGTGAGCTCCATGGGCATGGCGACGCGTGTCGCCACGAAGGCCGCTTTGCCTTCGAAGTGCCGATTCATTCGGCCACAGGTCGCGTCGATGTACCGCATAGCGTCAAGTATACATATTCTCATTCGGAATGAAAGAGCCTCTGGTGGCATTTTTCCCATCAATGACGGCCTCTTCTGTGTCGGAATACATTCGTGCGTCGGCGGGACTGGCTTCGACACACCGCCGGCTCGCGCGCCGTCACCGCCCGCCGTCACCGCCCGCCGTCACCGCCCGCTCCGTTCGGCACGAACGTCACCGCACCTCCGCAGCAGCGTCACCGCACCGTCGCCGTCACCTGCACCGTCACCTGCACCGTCACGTCCTCAACGCCGCCGCCGTCGCGTCGACGGACACCGCAAAGGACTGCCGATGACACGGGGATGCGTGTCGTTCGACACGCGGCGCGACCGGACTTCGACGTGGTAAGCCATTCCGAGGTCGGTCAGCGGGAATCGACGAGGGCAATCGGGCAAGCGGGGGACGTCATGGAGTTGAAAGTTGTCGGCGCGGGGGTCGGGAGGACGGGCACGTTGTCGCTGAAGACGGGGCTCGAACAACTGATCGGACAGCCCTGCTATCACATGCTCGAGGTCATCACCCATCCCGACCACGTGGCGCCGTGGCGCCAAGCGGCCGAGGGGGGCAAGGTGGACTGGGCGACCCTCCTCGACGGCTACGGCGCCACCTCCGACTTCCCGGCCTGTCTGTTCTGGCCCGAGATCCTCGAGGCCAACCCCGACGCCGTGGTCGTGCTCTCGACCCGTAGCAGCGCAGAAGCCTGGTGGGACAGCGCCAGTCAGACCATCTTCTCCATCGACGGGACGCAGCTTCCTCCCGAGATGGCCGACTGGTTCGCGATGTGGAGCGCGGTGGCGTCGGCTCGGTTCACCCCCGACTGGACGGACAAAGAGGCGTCGATCGCCGCCTATGAACGCCACAACGCCGAGGTGCGCGCCTCGGTGCCGTCGGACCGCCTCGTGGACTGGCAGGCGAGCGATGGATGGGGCCCGCTGTGCGAGGCTCTCGGGATCGCCGTTCCCGACGAGCCGTTCCCCCATCTCAACACTCGCGAGGACTTCCCTCAGCTCAACCCGGACTCGTCGGTGGCCGAGGCCCTCGAGCAGTTCCAATCAGAGACGGAGCGGAAGGCCTGACCGAGCGCGCAGGGGCGGATTCGGCGGCAGTCACGCGCTGTATTCGTCGTGACGGCGCACCCAGAACTGACGGTTCCCTTCGGGCTCGTCTCGACCCTTGGGCACGAGGTCGAGGAATTGGTAGGCGCCGTTGACCATGTCGATGCCCCGGGCATACGTCGAGTACGTGTGGAACAGGTCCCCTGCTTCGCTCTTGACGAAGACGCTGATGCCCTCACGGTCTTCCATGCCCGGTTCGGCAGAGGCGTAGTTGTATTGGGCGGTGTGATCGGCCACATCCTCGGGTCGAAACGACACCCCGAAGTCGTAGTTGAAGTCGCTGCCGTACGCCGAGACCCACGGGAAGCTCCACCCCATGCGTCGCTTGTAGGCGTCGATCTTGGCGAACGGTGCCCGTGACACCGCCGTGAGCGTCACGTCGCGGGCATTGACGTGGGCGGGTGCCCCGTTGAAGTTGTCCGCCCAGTACGAGCACGACGGGCAACCCTCGTCCCAGGCGGGATCGAACATGAAGTGGTAGACGACGAGCTGGCTGCGGCCGTCGAAGAGGTCCTCGAGCGTCCACGCGCCGTCGGGACCTTCGAAGGTGTACTCCTTGGTGACCGCCTCCCAGGGGAGGGCGCGCCGTTGTTGTGCCAACTGCTCGCGCTGGCGGGCGAACTCCTTCTCGCGAGCGAGCAGCGCCATGCGGGCCTCGACCCACTCCCGGTTCGACACCACTGCGTGCTGCATCACGATGCGACCCCTTCACGTCTAATTCCGCTACTTCCGGTACTTCCGGTATTTCTGCGATTTCCGCGGCGATCAACGTTCAACGGATCTGTTTATTATCACGACGGAGTGGTACGGTCAACAAGGTGGTTGAAGATCAGGTGCTGGACCGCACGTACGCGGCGCTCTCCGATCCGACCCGGCGGGCGCTGCTCGTGGCGCTTCGGGCGGGCGAGGCGAGGATCACCGATCTCGCAGGTCCATTGCCGATGACCTTCGCCGGGGTGTCACGGCACGTGGGTGTCCTCGAAGCAGCGGGGCTCGTGCGCCGCGAGATCCGGGGTCGCGAGCACTGGGTCTCGGTGCAGCCCGACGGCCTGCGTCACGCCGAGCGCTGGATCGAAGAGCAATTCGCGTTCTGGACACGCCGTGCCGATGCGTTGGCGGTGCGCCTCGAGCGAAGGAAGCGGCGGTGATGGCCAACTCGGAGCCGAGGGGAGCAGAAATGCCCGCTGTCGTGGTGCAGCGCTATATCCCTGCCTCCCCCGACGTCGTCTACGACGAATGGCTCGACGCCGAGGGAATGGCGGACTGGATGTGCCCCCGCCCGGCCCGTCCCACCCGGATCGAGCTGGACCCGCGTGTCGGCGGCCGATACGTCATCGACATCTTCGACGAGGGCGTCGAGCTTTCGATCACGGGCGAGTACCTCGAACTGACCCGGCCGGACCGGCTTCGATTCACGTGGTTCTGCTCCCTGTGGGAACCGAGCGACCCGCACAGCATCGTGACCGTCACTCTCGAACCACACGACGACGCGCTCACCTTGATGACGATTCATCACGTCCAGATCCCGCCGGAGGTGGTCGATGCGCACCGACACGGGTGGACCCTGATCGGCCAGCAGCTCGAGGACTCCCTCACCACCCGTCGCCGGTGACGGCACGTTGACAGCAAGGTGACAGCAGGTGACAGGTGCAAAGCCACCGGTGTCGACGACACAGGGTCAGGGGCGAATCGGACCGTACGGAATCATGACGCCCTGATGAGCACCGCCACCGCGCCCGACACGCCGGCCGGGCTCTGCTTCGCCGTGGGTTGCACGGCGGCGGTCACGTTGGTGCCGGTGACCACCACATCGGCGTCGGAGGTGACGCTGTAGGTGAAGCCCGACGTGGTCCCCGCTGATCCGGTGTTGGCCACGGCGCCGTAGCCGAAGTAGAGCTCGGGGGTCACGGTGGGGGTGAGCTTGGGCAAGGTGACCGTGGTCGACGAGGCGTTGGAGAGACCGCCTGCGGTGTCGAGGATCCACGGCGTCGACGATCCCGTCGAGGCGGTGAACTCCTGGTCGGCGAGCGCCGTGTGGACCTGAGTCACGCTGGCCGAGAAGGTGACGAGGACCGTGGCCGAGCCCGTGATGGTCACCACACCGGACCAGATCTCCAGGTCGTTGCCGGCGTAGCCGGTGTAGGGGCCTTCGCCTCGCGTCCAGGTGCCCACCCCACCACCCATGACCGACGACACCTTGACGGTGGCCGAGCCCACCTTGACCGCCAGGACCTCGAGGTCACCGACGTGCTGGGGCACAACTGTCAAGGTGGCGGTGCCGTTCCCGGTCTTGTTGACCACGGTGCTGACGGCGCTGATGGTGAGCGCGGGGACGACGTAGGTGAAGTGATCGGCACTGGTGAGCGGGCTCGTTCCCCCCGGGGTGGTGACAGTGACGTCCACCGTTCCCGCCGCACCGGCCGGGGCGGCCGCGGTGATGGAAGACCCCGAGTTCACGGTGAACGAGGTCGCCGCCGAGGAACCGAAGACTACGGCGCTGGCCCCGGTGAAGTTGGTGCCGGTGATGGTGACCGACGTGCCCCCCGCCGGCGGGCCCGAAGCCGGTGAGACGGCGGCAACCGCGGGCGCGGGTGGCGGAGACACCGAGCCCGATGACGCCCTGATGAGCACCGCCACCGCGCCCGACACGCCGGCCGGGCTCTGCTTCGCCGTGGGTTGCACGGCGGCGGTCACGTTGGTGCCGGTGACCACCACATCGGCGTCGGAGGTGACGCTGTAGGTGAAGCCCGACGTGGTCCCCGCTGATCCGGTGTTGGCCACGGCGCCGTAGCCGAAGTAGAGCTCGGGGGTCACGGTGGGGGTGAGCTTGGGCAAGGTGACCGTGGTCGACGAGGCGTTGGAGAGACCGCCTGCGGTGTCGAGGATCCACGGCGTCGACGATCCCGTCGAGGCGGTGAACTCCTGGTCGGCGAGCGCCGTGTGGACCTGAGTCACGCTGGCCGAGAAGGTGACGAGGACCGTGGCCGAGCCCGTGATGGTCACCACACCGGACCAGATCTCCAGGTCGTTGCCGGCGTAGCCGGTGTAGGGGCCTTCGCCTCGCGTCCAGGTGCCCACCCCACCACCCATGACCGACGACACCTTGACGGTGGCCGAGCCCACCTTGACCGCCAGGACCTCGAGGTCACCGACGTGCTGGGGCACAACTGTCAAGGTGGCGGTGCCGTTCCCGGTCTTGTTGACCACGGTGCTGACGGCGCTGATGGTGAGCGCGGGGACGACGTAGGTGAAGTGATCGGCACTGGTGAGCGGGCTCGTTCCCCCCGGGGTGGTGACAGTGACGTCCACCGTTCCCGCCGCACCGGCCGGGCCGGCCGCGGTGATGGAAGACCCCGAGTTCACGGTGAACGAGGTCGCCGCCGAGGAACCGAAGACTACGGCGCTGGCCCCGGTGAAGTTGGTGCCGGTGATGGTGACCGACGTGCCCCCCGCCGGCGGGCCCGAAGCCGGTGAGACGGCGGCAACCGCGGGCGCGGGTGGGAGCGCGTACGAGAACTGGTCGGCAGCAACGACCGCACTCGTTCCCCCCGGCGTCGTCACCGTGATGTCGACGGTCCCGACCGCCTCGGCCGGGGCGGCGGCGGTGATGGAAGAATCCGAGTTCACGGTGAACGAGGTCGACGCCGAGGAACCGAAGGTGACGGCGCTGGCCCCGGTGAAGTTGGTGCCCGTGATCGTGACCGAGGTTCCTCCCGCCGTGAGACCGGAAGCCGGCGAGACGGCGGCAACCGCGGGCGCGGGCGGGAGCGAGTACGAGAACTGATCGGCAGCAACGACCGCACTCGTTCCCCCCGGCGTCGTCACCGTGATGTCGACGGTCCCGACCGCCTCGGCCGGGGCGGCGGCGGTGATGGAAGAATCCGAGTTCACGGTGAACGAGGTCGCCGCCGAGGAACCGAAGGTGACGGCGCTGGCCCCGGTGAAGTTGGTGCCCGTGATCGTGACCGACGTCCCTCCCGTGGTGAAGCCCGCGTCAGGAGCCACGGCCGCAACCTCGGGCGCGGGCGGGAGCGAGTACGAGAACTGATCGGCACCAACGACCGCACTCGTTCCCCCCGGCGTCGTCACCGTCACGTCGACGGTCCCGACCGGCGCGGCCGGGGCGGCCGCGGTGATGGAAGAATCCGAATTCACGGTGAACGAGGTCGCCGCCGAGGAGCCGAAGCTCACGGCCGACGCCCCCGTCAGGTTGGTGCCCGTGATCGTGACCGACGTCCCTCCCGTGGTGAAGCCCGAGGCCGGTGAGACGGAATCCACGGTCGGAGGCGGCACGTAGGAGAAGAGATCCGCGTTGGTGTGTGCGCTCGGACCACTGCCGGTCGTGACCGTCACATCGACGGCGCCCCCGCCCGCTCCCGCGCCCGCTCCCGCTCCCGCTCCCGCTCCCGCTCCTGCTCCTGCTCCTGCTCCTGCTCCTGCTCCTGCTCCTGCCGGCGGAGTCGTAGCCGTGATGGACGTCGACGAATTCACGGTGAACGAGGTGGCCGCCACGGAACCGAAGGTGACGGCACTGGCCCCGGTGAAGTTGGTGCCCATGATCGTGACCGACTGGTTCCCCGCCAGCGGGCCCGAGGCGGGGGCGAGCGCGGTCACGGTGGGAACGGGCCCGGGCTCGAAGAGCTGCTCGAAGGTGGCGAGGGAATGGGGGAACGAGCCGTCGGAGAGCGTGTGCTTGCCGTCGCCCGCTTCGTCGACCGAGAAGTAGACGAAATAGCCGACGTGGTTCGACGGGTTCGTCACGAAGTTGTAGATGTTCCTGATGTAGGTCGGGTCGTCGCCGAGCCCGTGGGAGTCGGTCCGGTACCAGCATCCCCATTCGGGCAGTCCCACCTGCTTGTTGTGGGCCGCCGCCAAGGCCGACACGGCGTTCAGGCTGTCGTAGGTGTACTTGGCGTTGTTCGACGTGCCCAGGATGTTGCTCCACGTCGTCGCCGTGTTGGTGGGGAGGTTGTTGGGCGTGTAGGAGTAGTCCTCGTCGTAGGGATCGCTGCTCACGTAGTCGACGAAACTGTCCCCGGGATACGCCGTGGCGATGTTCCAGCCCTGGGCCTGGACCGAGCCCCAGTCGAATTGGAAGTTGGCGCCCGGGACGGCGCGCATCTGGGTCACCCAGGTCTGGAAGGCGTTGACGTAGGCGGCGGGGTTCTTCTGCGCTGCCCACGGATACCAATTGCCGTTGAATTCCCACCCCAGGCGGATGATGGCATTGGCGATGTGCGCGTTCACGAGACTCTGGGCGATCGATGTCGCCGTGCTCTTGAGGGTGGTGAGCGTGCCCGAGGGCAGGTTGCCCGACCGGGGGAACGACGTCCCCGTCGGGATGATCCCGACCCCGAGGACGACGCGCACGCCGTAGGAGGCCCACCCCGGAGCGCCGGTCTGCACGCTCGACGCCATGTGGGCCCAGCTGTCGAAGGCGGCGTACTGCTCGGTCACGGGATCGTTCGGACTGCCGTAGGCCTGCGGGCTCTCGTAGGCGGCGGTGCCGAACGCGAACCCGAACGGCGGGAACGCCAGAGGAGCCGCGGCCGTGTAGGTGAAGTAGTCCGACGACGTCGGCGCGCTGACGCCACTGGGCGTCGTGACGGTGATGTCGACGGTCCCCGTCGAGGCGGCGGGCGCCACGACCGTCAAGGTCGTTCCGGTGCCAGCCACCGTGAATCCCGTGGCCGCGGTGGTTCCGAAGACTCACGGCCGACGCTCCCGACAGGTTGGTGCCGTTGACGGTGACCGAGGTCCCCGCCGGGCCCCAGCTGGGGCTGACGCTGGTGACGGTGGGAGGGTTGGCGGCCACCGCGTCGGACACCAGCCATCCGAGGCTCGGCAAGGCCGTCAGCACGACGGCCAGCCACAGCGATCGACGAAGGACGCGCCGCGACGGTCGGGCGAGCGGCCCGGCCACAGGTCGATTCACGTCACTGCACATCCGTGCTCCCCGCGGTGGGCCGCAGAACGCGCCGACAAGCGGAAGCGCGGTCGCAGCCCGGGTTGGTGGGAAGGATTGCCAGCCTGGGCAGTCCCCTCTGCTGAGAGATCGGCCGGTACCCCCGGCACCCCTCTCTCCTGTGCGGGTCGAGATCGAGACTGAGCCCCCTCCTCAGTCTGTAGCGATCGGCCCGCAGTGATCACCCCGAGTGATCACCCCGGTGATCAGCCTGCTGTGATCCTGTAATCAACCTGCTGTGATCCTGTAATCAACCTGCTGTGAACTTGAGCTTGTCCTGTTCCCAGAACGACCGCAGCGACACGAGCTTGCCGTCGGCGTTCACCTTGTAGATGTTGGCGATCGGGACGATCCCGACCTGATTGCCGGGAAGGGTGATGCGGATCTCGCCGATGTTGGCCACCTCGTCGCCACACTCGATGGACTGGCGGATGGTGAATTTGAGGCTCTCGCTCTGCGAGATCACGTTGTCGTAGAAGGCGGTGATGGCTTCCTTGCCGCGCTGGCCCTTGCCGTCGGGGTCGACGAACGACGGGCCCACGGGGTCCTCGACCACGGCGTCGTCGGCGAACAGCGCCAACCACCCTTCTCGGTCCTTGGCCTCGGACATCTTCATCGACTTCTTCGACATCTCGAACGCTGTGCCCATCGAGTCGCCTCCCCCTGGTGTGCCTGCAGCCTGCGTGCCTGCGAGCCTGCGGTGTTTCCCGTGGTGTTGCCGGTGCGTGTGTTGCCGGTGGTGACTAGGCCTTCGCCTTGGTGATGACCGTGTCCGCGAACCGTCGCAGGTTATCGATTTTGTCCTGGAGAGGCTCGATGTCCGGGCCCACCACGTAGGGCCAGCGGAACCCGACGACGACGTCGGTCACGCCTTGTTCCTCGAGGCGCCGCACTCCGTCGACGCTGAACGCGTCCATCGAGATGACATGCGTCTCGAACGGCGCCGTGTCGCGCCCGGCCTCGGCCCGCAACACCGACAAACGCGCCAGCAACCCCGCCAGCGCGGCCGGGTCGCCGCCACCGTGCATCCAGCCGTCACCCATCACCGCGGCCCGGCGCAGCGCGGCCTCCCCGTGACCACCGATCAGGATCGGCACCGGTTGGGAGGGAGCCGGGGACATCTTCACCGCCGGGATGTCGAAGACCTCCCCGTGGTACTCGAAGTACCCGCCGGAGGTGAGCCCCCGGATGACCTCGATGCATTCGTCCATGCGCTTGCCCCGCCGCGCCCAGGGGACATCGAGCAGCTCGTAGTCCTCGGGCCACGGGCTCGTCCCCACGCCGAACAGGAAGCGGTCACCGGTGAGCACCGCCACCGACGCCGCCTGCTTGGCGACCATCACGGGATGGCGGATGGGGAGCTTCACCACGAACGTCACGAAACGAAGCGTCGTGGTGACCGCCCCCAGCGCCGGGATCAGGCTGAAGGGCTCGATGAAGGGCTTGTCCTCGAGGAACTCGCGCGAACCGTCGGGGTTGAAGGGGTAGGTGGTGTCGGACTCTTGGGGGTAGGCGATGCTGTCGGGGACGACGAAGGTGTCGTAGCCGGCGTCCTCGGCGGCCCGGGCCAGCGGCGCGTAGAACGACGGGTCGGTCATCGACTCCGCGTAGCTGAAGCGCATAAGGGGGCCTCGGTCTTCGGGTGGCGGTCGGTGTTGGTGGGACGTCGGTGAGGGTATGTGCGAGAAGGCCGAGGGCGACTCAGGCGTTGGGCTTCTCGCCCGATGCAGCCGCTTTCCGGATCTGCTCGAGACGGTCGATGAGCCCCATCCGCTCCTGGCCCACCTCGTCGAACCGTGCCGCGATCTGCTCCGGTGTCCAGCGACCCTCGACGGTCATCGAGCGCAGCTCGACGGGCTGGTTCCACACCGCGATGCGTCCGCCTACGGCCGTGTAGACCTGTCCCGTCACGTCCTTGGCCGCGTCCGACAGCAGGAACACGACGAGGGGGGCGACGTCCTCGGGATCGCCCATCTCGGCCAGTTCCGACGGGACGTTGGCCGACATGCGGGTGCGGGCCACGGGGGCGACGGCGTTGGCGCGCACGCCGTAGCGGTGCAGTCCGACCGCGGCAGAGCGTACGAGCGACACGATCCCGCCCTTGGCGGCGGAGTAGTTGGCCTGGGCCACGCTGCCGGCGAAGGCGCCCGACGTGAAGCCGATGAGCGACCCCGATTCCTGCTTGCGCATGATGGCCGCCGCGTGGCGGAACACCGTGAAGTGGCCCTTGAGGTGGGTGGCGATCACGGCGTCGAACTCGTCCTCGGACATGTTGAACAGCATCCGCTCACGCAGGATGCCGGCCACGGCCACCACCCCGTCGATGCGGCCCCAGTGCTCGACGGCGGTGTTCACGATGCGCTCGCCGCCCGCCATGGTGCTCACGTCCTCGGCGACGGCGACGGCCTCGCCGCCCGCAGCTTCGATCTCTTTCACCACGGCATCGGCGACCTCGCTGGTGGGGTCCTCTCCGGCGAGGCCCACCCCGATGTCGGCCACCACGACCTTGGCGCCCTCGGCCGCGCACGCCAGGGCGCAGGCCCGGCCGATGCCGCCGCCCCGCTCCGGTGATCACGACCGCCTTGTTGTCGAGGTACCCAGCCACTCGCCCGTCGCTCCTGTCTCGGTTGGTCTGCCCGGTCTGCCCGGTCTGCCCGGTCTGCCCGGTCTGTCTCGGTCTGCCCCGGTCTGCCTGTCTGCCTGGTCGGACTGACTCGGTCTGCCCCGGTCTGCCTGTCTGCCTGGTCGGACTGAAATCTGACGGGATGTTAGTCGCCGGGGCCGGGGACTCCCCAGCCGGCGCCGAGCGATCGCCGAACGATCGCCGAGCGACAGCCTGACGCCTGTGTCAGGATTTCGGCCGAGCAGGAGGGGGACGATGACCCAGGTCAACGAGCACATCGAGTTCGACACTTCTGACGTCGACCGCCATGTCGGCCAGCCCGTGGGCGGGGGGCAATTGAAAGAGCCCGTGACCGTAACCGACATCCGCCGGTGGGTCCAGGCCATGCAGTACCCGAACCCGCTGCATTTCGAGGACGAGGTCGCCGCCGCCAGCGTGTTCGGGCGGATCGTGGCGCCGCAGTCCTTCACCATCTGCTGCGACGTCGGGCACGGGGCAGGACCTGCCATCGTCGGGAACATCCCCGGCACGCACATGATCTTCGGCGGCGACGAATGGTGGTTCTCGGGGCCCCGCATCTATCCCGGAGACCTGCTGCGGATGAAGCGGCGCTTCGTTGACTACAAGGTGTCGGAGACCAAGTTCGCCGGCCCCACCATGTTCAGCCGGGGCGAGACCATCTACACCAACCAGCGCGGCGAGCGGGTTGCCAAGCAGTGGTCGACAGCGGTGCGCTACCGCGCCGACGTGGCGCGCGAGCGCGGCTTCTTCGAACAGGCCGCGCCGCTGCCCACGTGGACCGAGGAGCGCCTGGCCGCCATCGAGTCCCAGCGCCGGACGTGGATCCGCAGCCGCGCCGGTGCCGAACAGCCCCACACTCGAGTCGGTCGAGGTGGGACAGAGCTTGCTCACGCGACCCATCGGCCCCCACTCGTTACCGAGCCTGGCGTCGGAGTGGCGCGGCTACACCTTCACGGTGTGGGGATCGACCTACCACGAAGGGGCCGACCACCTGAGCGACGCGGGGTGGCTCGAGGAGATGGACCGCGACCTCGAGGGTGCCCAGGAGGACCCCGAGCTCGCCGACGGCCTCTACCACGGCCCTTCGCGCGGCCACACCGACGAGGAGCACGCCCGGCTCATCGGCATGCCCCGCGGCTACGGGTACGGCGCGTCGATGGGGGCGTGGGTCCTCGACTACGTCTCGGCGTGGGCGGGTGACCGCGGCTTCGTGCGCCACTCGGCGGTGCAGTACCGCTTCCCCGCCTTCGACGGCGACCTCACCCTCCTCGATGCCGAGGTGACCGACGCCCGGTACGACAGGACCCTCGGCGCCGGGCTCGTGACCTTGGAGGTGACCATGACGAACCAGGACGGGTCGGTGATGGCAAAGGGGCCGGTGGAGGTCGAGCTGCCCGCGTAGGCCGCGGCGACACGGGCCGGGTCGCGGACGCTTTCCGTGCCCCTCTTCCGGGGACCACCCCTTGAGACCGAGCCAGGCATCGGCGCGCTCACCATGGGAGGGCTTCTCACCGAGGTCGCCTCTCGTCACGCCGAGCGCGAGGCCCTGTGTTTCCACGAGTCCGGTTTCCACGAGTCGCGTGACTTCATCGGTGACTCCATCGGTGACTCCATCGGTGACTCCCCCGGCGATGTGGTGCGGTGGAGCTACGCCGAGCTCGAGACACGCGCCAAGCGCTTCGCCAAAGCCTTGGCGGCAGCGGGAGTCGGCAAGGGCACCCGGGTGGCGCTGCTCATGGGCAACCGCCCCGAATGGGTCGAAGCGGCCTTCGGCGTCGCCCTGGCCGGTGCCGTGCTCGTCCCCGTGAACACGCTGTTCGAACCACCCGAGATCGAGCATGTGCTGCGCCACTCCGACAGCGCCGTCCTCATCTACCAGGAACGCCTGGCCAGGCACCGCTACCACGACCAGGTGGGGGCCATGGTGCAAGGCCTCCCTTACCTCACCACGCTGGCGTGCTTGGGAACGTCCTCCTTCGACGCCTTCCTCGACGCCGGAGACACCGTGGACGACGACGTCGCGCTCGGGCGTGCCGCCGAGGTCTCGCCGCATGACGACGCGCTCGTCGTCTACACCTCGGGCTCCACCGGCAAGCCCAAGGGCGTGCTGCACGCGCACCGGGCCGCAGCGCTCCAGAGCTGGCGCTTCGTCCAGCATCTGCGCGTGGACTGCACCCGCCGGGTGTGGAGCGCCTTCCCGTTCTTCTGGACGGCGGGCTACTGCATGGTCATGGGCGGCACCTTGGCGGCCGGTGCCTGTCTCGTGCTCCAGGAGCTCTTCGAACCGGGCGACGCGTTAGCCCTGCTGGAGTGCGAGCGCGTCACGTCGCCGCACGCCTGGCCGCATCAGCTCGCCGCGCTCGAGAGCCACCCCGACTACGCGCGGCGCGATCTCTCGGCGGTGAGCCAGGTCGACTCGTTCACGAGCATCGGCCGGCACCCGTCGGTCCGGGCCGACGACTCGTGGAGCCCGCGCGCCGCCTACGGGCTCACCGAGACCTTCACCATCATCAGTTCCATGCCGGCCGACACCCCCGCGGCGGCACGCGAGGGGCATGAGGGGATGATCCTTCCCGGCAACATCGTGCGCATCGTCGACGCGTCAACCGGTGAGGAGCAACCGGCCGGCGCGCCGGGTGAGATCCGCGTCAAGGGGCCCACCCTGATGAAGGGCTACGTGAAGGTCGCCCCCGAGGAGGTCTTCGACACCGACGGGTTCTTCGCCACCGGCGACGCCGGTTTCGTCGACGACGAGGGACACCTCCACTGGGTGGGCCGCACCTCGGACCTGATCAAGACCGGGGGCGCCAACGTCTCCCCCGTCGAGATCGACAACGAGCTCCTGCGCCATCCCGGCCTGCACAGTGCGTTGGCGGTCGGCGTGCCGCATCCGACCCTGGGCGAGATCGTGGTGGTGTGCGCCGTGGTCCAACCCGGCTGTGCACGTCGACGAGGACAGCGTGCGCGCCTTCCTGCGGGGCCGGTTGGCCTCCTACAAATTGCCCCGCCGGGTCCTGTTCTTCGCCGAGGAGGAGCTCACGCTCACCGGGAACGCCAAGATCCGCGCCGACGAGCTGCGCAAGCTGGCCGTCGAGCGGCTTGCCGGGGGCGAGAACACGTTCTAGTCTCGCGTCGGTCCCACCGCGCAGATGGGGGAAGTTCCGGTGCGGGCGCGCGACAACGCTCGGGACCGCGCATCGGGTGATCGCAGACGCCGTCCCGGCTCGTCGAGTCCCCAGTGGGGATGCACCGGAACGCCGAGTGAGGAGCGAAGATGACCGACTTCGGATTCTGGGCGATGGCAGAGGAGGAGCCCGGGCACCTGGCCCTGGTGGCCCCCGACGGCACCGAGCTCAAGGCGGGTGAGCTGCTGGGCCGCGCCAACCAGGTCGTGCACGGGCTCCGGCAGTTAGGACTGAAAAAGGGCGACACGATCGCCTTCGTCCTGCCCAACAGCACGGAGGTGTTCGAGATCTATCTCGCCGCCATGCAGGCCGGGTGGTACATCGTCCCGATCAACCACCACCTGGTGGCGCCCGAGATCGCCTACATCGTGAAGGACTCGGGGGCGCAGGTCTTCATCGGCCACGAGCGCTTTGCCCAGATGTGCATCGATGCCGCCGACGAGGCCGAGGTCCCCGCGTCACGCCGCCTGGCCGTCGGTGACATCCCCGGCTTCGCCTCCTACGCGCAGTTCCGCGACAACCAGAAGACCGACCGACCCGACGACCGCAGCCTCGGCGACACCATGAACTACACCTCGGGGACGACGGGAAACCCCAAGGGTGTGCATCGAACGCTGTCGGGCGCGGACCCCGACGAGATGGCCATCGGCCTGGCGGGCATCCTGCTCCTTTTCGGCATCAGCCCGCGCGACGACAACGTCCATATCGTGGGCTCGCCGCTGTACCACACCGCCGTGCTCCGCTTCTCGGGGGCGGCCATCCACATGGGCCACACCGTCGTGCTCATGGACAAGTGGAGCGCCGAGGGCATGCTCGAGCTCATCGAGCGGTACCGGGTGACGCACTCGCACATGGTCCCCACACAATTCCACCGACTCCTCGCACTCCCCGATGACGTCCGGAACAAGTACGACCTCACATCGTTGCGCCATATGATCCACGCTGCCGCCCCGTGCCCGATCGACACCAAGCACGCCATGATCGAATGGTGGGGGCCCGTGATCGACGAGTACTACGCGGCGTCGGAGGGCGGCGGCACCATCGTCAACACCGAGGAGTGGCTCAGCAAGCCCGGCACGGTGGGCAAGCCGTGGCCGATCTCCGAGATCGCCATCTTCGACGACGACGAGAACCGGCTCGAGGCCAACCAGATCGGCACCGTCTACATGGCCATGCAGTCGGCCGAATTCGAGTACCACGGGGACAAGGAGAAGACGCGGAAGAACCGGATCGGCAAGTTCTTCACGGTCGGCGACGTGGGGTACCTCGACGACGACGGGTTTCTCTTCCTGCGCGACCGCAAGACCGACATGATCATCTCCGGGGGCGCCAACATCTACCCGGCCGAGATCGAGAACGTCCTCCTGGGCCATCCCAAGATCGTCGACGCCGCGGTGTTCGGGATCCCGCATGACGACTGGGGCGAGGAAGTGAAGGCGGTCGTCCAACCTGTCGATGGCGTGGAGGGGAATCCCGCGCTCGAGGCGGAGATCCTGGGGTGGTGCGAGGGGCGGCTGGCGAAGTTCAAGACTCCGAAGACCATCGACTTCACCGACGACATGCCGCGTGACCCCAACGGCAAGCTCTACAAGCGCAAGCTCCGCGA
This sequence comes from uncultured Acidimicrobiales bacterium, assembly GCA_963846125.1. Classification (GTDB taxonomy): domain Bacteria; phylum Actinomycetota; class Acidimicrobiia; order Acidimicrobiales; family UBA8190; genus Chersky-840. The sequence goes on along the minus strand of CAWJUR010000002.1, from coordinate 1,484,646 downwards.
CCCCTACTGGGAAGGGCGCGAGCGGGCCATTTGAGCCGGGGCGTCGTGCCGCATTCCGGCGCCTGCCCGATGGGGCCTCAGGTACCTCTGGCGGCGCGCACCGCGTCGACGAGCGACAAGAGCCCGCGTACGTCGATGGGCTTGGCCAGGAATCCCATGACCCCGCGCCCGAGCAGTTGGCGCACCTGCTGCGCCGGGGCATCGGCACCGATCACGGCCACGGGGATCTCCGCGGTGGCGGGGTCCTCGGCGAGGCGGTCGAGGACGACATTCCCCGTCATGTCGGGAAGGTAGAAATCGAGCAGGATCATGTCCGGGACGTGCTCGCGGGCGAGGTCCACGCCCAGGCCGCCTTGCATGGCAGCCAGGACCTCGGTGCCGGGCCGGCGTGACAGCACCCGCTCCACCAGATCGAGCGTGGTCAAGTTGTTCTCGACGAGCAGGACGCGGAACGCCCGTCCCGGCCCCGAAGGCCCGCCTGCGTCGCCACCGACGTCGCGCCCCGTGCTCGAGGTTGCGGGCTCGGCGCTGAGCAGCCCTCCCGCGACCAGTGCTCCCCCGGGCGGGTCCGTGTCCACGGCCCCGTTGCCGTCGGCGTCGCCGATGACGGTGACACCGCTCGTGCCCGCCGAGCCACCCGTGCCGCCCGTGCCGCGAGGTGCCCGAGGTGCCCGCGGTGCCCGAGCCGGGCGCACCGATCGCGCCGATCGCGCCGTCTCGCGCGCCCGCTCCCAAGTCCGCGTCGACCCCGCTGGCCGGTGCGCTGCTCCCGGTCGCGCCCGGAGCAGGCTCCGAGGCCGGAAGCTCGACGGTGAACGTGCTCCCCACACCGGCCACCGACTCCAGGCTGAGCTCACCGCCCATGCGCTCGCACAGGTGCTGCGACAACGCCAGGCCCACACCGGTTCCCTCGATGCCGGTCTGCTCGAGCCCGAGTCGGTCGAAGGGGACGAAGACGCGGTCGAGGTCCTCGGGGCGGATTCCTCTCCCGGTGTCGGCCACGGCCAACAGGAGCCGGCCCAGCGGGCCCGGCTCGCAGGTCACGTCGACACGTCCCCCGGGCTTGTTGTACTTCACGGCGTTGGACAACAGGTTGAGCAGGACCTGCATCAAGCGTTGGCGGTCGGCGGTGACGACGTAGCGCGTCACGGGGATCCACGGCGGAGCGGATGACCACCTCGGCACGGGCGGCCATGGGATTGGTCAGCTCGAGCGCCTCGGACACGATCTCGGCCACGGCCACCGGCGTCAGCGTCAGCTCGAGGTAGCCCGACTCGATCCGGGCGATGTCGAGCACCTCGTCGATGAGGTCGAGAAGATGGCGGCCGGCCCGCAAGATGTGGTCCACGGCGTCGGCCTGCTGCCCGGGGATGTCGTCCATCTGCAGCAGCTGGGCGAACCCGAGGATCGAGTTCAACGGGGTGCGCAGCTCGTGGCTCATGCGCGACAGGAAGTCGCTCTTGGCCTTGCTGGCCTTCTCCGCCGACTCGCGAGAGGTCTGCAAGCGCTGTTCGGACTCGAGTTTGTCCGAGATGTCACGCGAGACGACGACCGCGCCGGCGAAGTGGCCGTCGTTGTCGAGCACGGCCTGGGCCCGGGAGTCCACGGTGACCCAGTGGCCCTCGGCATGGCGGGCCCGGTACCGCAGGTGGAGGTGGGAGATGGCACCGGTGACCATACGGATGAACAGTGAGGCGACATCGTCGAAGTCGTCGGGATGGACGAAGTCGAACACGTCACTGCGGGTGAAGACCTCGTGACGATGGCCGAACAGAGCACTCTCGGCTTCGCTGATCTGATGGATCTTCCCGGCCCGGTCCATCAGGGTGATCATGTCGGGGCTCGCCCCGATCACGGAGTCGAGGAGGCGGTCCCGAGCGGCCAGGGCCCTCTCCGCGCCTCGGCGTTCGGTCGTGTCCGTGGCGATCCCACCGATCGCGAAGGGTGTGCCGGCCTCGTCGCGAATGAGGAAGTCGGCTCACCATGAAGTTCCGGGGGCCGTCGACCGTGGTCATGATGATCGTCGCTGTCGAAGGACGCCCCGTCGTCGATGAGCTGACCCTGGCGCCCCGGGATGGTGTTGACGTCCTCGGGCCAACACTCCTCGGCAGTCATACCCACTGCCGCCTCCATAGAAATACCCGAGGCGCGCGAGAACTCGTCGTTGACGAGCAGGTAGCGCCCTTCGAGGTCCATCACGAAGATGACCGACGGCGAGTACCGCATGATGGCCCGCAGCCGAGCTTCGCTCTCGCGTAGGGCGATCTCGTCCTGTCGTCGTTCGGTGACGTCCCGGGCCGCTCCGTACACGCGTTGGCGACCGAAGTCGACGCGGGTGGTCCACTCGAGCCAGCGCCATTCGCCTTGCCGTGTGCAGAACCGGATCTGGGTGAGCCCCGCCTCACCGTTCTCGGCCAACACCGCCTCGGCCGCTCTGCGCACCTCCCGGTCCTCGGGGTGGACCAGGTCGTCGAGCCGAAGGTGCCGCAGCTCCTCGGCTCCGTAGCCGAGGGTTCGTTCGAACGCCGGGTTCCACCACACCAACGAGCCCGTGAGGTCGGTGATGCAGAAGATCTGCGCCGAGAGGTCGAGGAAAGTCGTGAGCTGGGCGCGCCCTGAGACAGGGGTCGGCGTGCCCGGAGGTGCCTCGACACCCGCCGCCGTCGGGGCCGCCGACGCCGTCGCCGCCGCTCTCGCCGCCGCTGTCGCCGCCGCGGTGGCCGCCTCGACCGCCACCCGGGCCGCCTCCGCCACGGCCGGGCCCGAAGACCGGCGCGCCGGGACCTGGGTCACGCGCGGCGTCTTGACGCGAGGGGTCACAGGAGCTCGCCCGGGCGCGACGACATCGTCTCCACCACGCGCAGCAGCTCGCGGATGTCGATGGGCTTGGTCAGATAGGCGGCTACGCCGCTGTCGCGCAACCGTTGGATCTGTGAGGGCGTGGCATCCGCGGTCACGACGACGACGGGGATCTCAGCGGTACGCGGGTCGGCCCGCAACGCGTCGAGCAGGTCGGTGCCCGACATGTCGGGGAGATGGAGGTCGAGGAGGATGAGATGGGGTCGGTGCTCGCGGGCCAGCTCGATGCCGAGGCTCCCCGACATCGCCGCCAGCAGTTCCACGAAGCCCGAACGGGTCAGGACCTGCTCGACCAATTCGAGGTTGGCGAGGTTGTCCTCGATGTGCAGCACCCGCATCGTGGCCACGCTGGGCAGCGCATCGGGGGCTGTCTCGGGCCCGCGCACCGGGGCCTCGGGCGCGGCCGCGGTGGCGAGGTCCACGGTGAAGGTGGTCCCCTCACCGACCTTCGAGAACACGGCGATGGTCCCGCCCATCCGCTCGACCAGGTACTTCGACAGCGTGAGCCCGACGCCGGTGCCTTCCACGCCCGTGGTCTCGGCACCCAGGCGGTCGAACGGCTCGAAGACACGGTCGATGTCCTGGGTCTTGATCCCGTTGCCGGTGTCGGTGACCGTGATCCGGACCAGGCTGGGCGAGACCGCCTCGACGCCCACGCCCACGCGCCCGCCGGTCCGGTTGTACTTCACGGCGTTGGACAACAAGTTGAGCATCACCTGGAGCAGGCGCTGGCGGTCGGCAAGGACGTAGAACGTGTCGGGGCACAGCTCGAAGTCGGTGACGACCGTGATGTCGCCGCGCTCGGCGATCGGCCCGGCGAGGTCGATGGCGTCTCCGAGAACCCCGCGGATCGCCACCGGCTCCAACAGGAGCTCGAGGTTGCCCGACTCGATCCGGGCGATGTCGAGCACTTCGTCGATCAAGTTCAGCAGGTGGCGGCCGGCCCGCATGATGTGTCCGACGGCCTCACCGTGATTATCGGGCAGGTCGTCCATCTCGAGGAGCTGGGAGAAGCCCAACACGCTGTTGAGCGGCGTGCGCAGTTCGTGGCTCATCCGCGACAGGAAGTCGCTCTTGGCCTTGCTGGCTTGCTCGGCGGCCTCCACGGCGACGTGCATCTCGGCTTCGATCTCGAGCTCGTCGGTCACGTCCCGCGACACGACGACGGCCCCCACGGTTGTGCCGTCGTCCCCCACCATCGCCTGGCCCCGGGTGTCGAGCACGACCCAGCGACCATCCGCGTGGCGGACGCGGTAGGTGAGGTCGAGCTGGGTGTCGGGCCTCGAGAAGATCTTGGCCGACTCCTCGCTGGACCCGGGCGATGTCGTCGGGATGGATGAGGGCCTCGATCTCGTCATGGACGGGGTTGCGCAGGTCGTACCCCAGGATGCGAGCCGAGGCCTCGCTGATCTCGCGGACCCGTCCGTCGCCGTCCAAGACGGTGACGATGTCGGGACAGGCCCGGATCACGGTGTCGAGGAGGCGCTGGCGTTCGGCGAGTGCGGATTGGACCCGGGTCCACTCGGTGATGTCGGTGGCGATGGCCGCCATCCCGGTGATGGCACCCGAGGAGTCGAGCAGCGGGAACCGTGTCGTCATCATGGTGTGGGCGCCGTCGGGGAGCGTCACGATGTCGTCACGGGTGAAGACCTCACCGTGGTCGAGCACGCGCATGTCGGTGTCGTCGACAGGGGCGCCTGGCCAGATCTCGCTCACGGTCTTCCCCAGCACGTCCTCGCGCTCGATGCCCGAAGGCGCGCAGGAAGATTTCGTTGACCACCACGTACCGCTCCATCCGGTCCTTCACGAAGATCGCCGCGTTGGAGTGGTCCAGGATGGCAGCGAGCCACGCCTCGTTGGCGCCGAGCGCGGCTCTGGGCGACGTGGTGGCCGGTGACGTCGCGGGCGGCTCCGTAGACGAAGCCGGACTCGGGCGATCTCCGTGCCGTCCACTCCAACCAGCGCCAGCTGCCGTCCTTGCACCGGTAGCGCGACTGGATCCCGGCCGGCTCCGTGTCAGCGGCGGGTTGGTCGAACAGGGCGAGCGCCTGCACCAGGTCGTCGGGATGGATGAGGTCGACGAGCGACATCCGCGCCAGTTCCTCCTCGCCGTAGCCGAGGAGGGCGGCCGCGGTGCCGTTGCTCCACACGAGGCCCTGCTGCAGGTCGAACACGCCGAAGATCTCGTTCGACATCTCGAGGAAAACGGCCAGGTCCTCGTCGGCCAATTCCCCGGCGGTGGTCGTCGGGGCAGGGCCAGACCTTTCGCTCGGGACCGCCCGTGGAGGGCGAAGGGGCGCTGTTTTGGCGTGCTTTTGCCCTCAACCTCCGCCGTCCTCACCCTGGGGCCGGGCCCGAGCGCCGGCCGTCCCATGAGTTATCGGCGCGCGAGCCGCCTGTGTTGAGACTGGGACCACGCACAGCGGCGGCCGGGGCGACACCCGGAGCGGTCCTGGAAACCCCTGGTCAAACGGGGTGTTCGCAGCCGAACCGACCGGAGCGGGACGGGCTAGCGGACCGCAGCGGAGCGGAGCGCGAGCCCTTGGAGGCGATTTCCGCCTGAGCTCCCGGCGTTGCTGGGAAAGGGGTGCGATCAGTCCTCGGCGAAACCCAAGCGGCGGGCGTCGGCCCGCACCTGCTCGACAGCCTCGGGCGAGTCGGAGTTCTCGGTCACGATGGCGAGGAACCGCTGGGGGACGACCTCGATGAAGATGCCTTCGGCCTCGGCGGTGAGCAGGTCGCCATGGAAGATGGCGCCGTAGGTCCGGACCTTTCGGCCATCTCGTTCGAGGTACCGGGCCTCGAGCCGCAGCGGGGTCCGCAAGGGTGTCGGCTTGCGGTACTTGATGGTGAGCGTGCCGGTCATGGCGGGGCTCCCCGCCATGATGTTGGCCGCGCCCAACATCTCGTCGAAGACCATGGCGATGACTCCACCGTGCACGCACGTGGGCGGACCCTCGTACTGATAGTCGAACGTGGCGGTGCCGCGCAGCTCGCCGTCGACCGCTTCGACGACCACGGGGGGCGCCACCGGATTGGCGAAGCCGATCACGGGGCTCGTCGGGAAGAACTCCTGCGGGTCACCGACCGGATCGGGTTGGGCGCGAGCCCGGCGGCCGGGCCCGGCCACCCGCTCGAGGTCGTCGGCGACTCCCTTGATCGCGGCTGCGGCGGCCGTGATGTCGGTGTCGCTGATCGGCAGTCCCACCATGGCGCTCGTGACCCGCCGAATTTGATCGGCCAACTCGAAGCGGGCATCGACCCCGTCGTGGCGCGGCGCTCCGGGACCGCGACCACCGCCACCCGCGGAGATGCCGAAGTCTGAGACGCCCAACTCGGGTTCGGGCATCAGCGCCGCTTGTACTCGGGCGTGCGCTTCTCGGCGAACGCCTTCTGACCCTCTTTGGCATCTTCGGTGGCGAAGATGGGCCATCCGATCTCGAGCTCGATCTTGAGCGCCTCGACCTCGGGGATCCCTTCGGTCTCTCGAACCGACCGCTTGATGGCCTCGACCGCCAGCGGGCCGTTGCCACAGATGACCTCGGCGATGCCCATCGCCTCTTCCAGAGCCTTCCCGTCGGGGACGACCCGACCGATGAGCCCGATCTCCTTGGCCTCTTGCGCACCGACCTGGCGCGCCGTGAGCAGGAGGTCCATGGCGACGGTGAACGGGATCTGACGCCGGAGCCGGACGGTGGACCCGCCCAGCGGGAACAGCCCACGGCGGGCCTCGAAGACACCGAATTTGGCACTCTCGCCCGCCACCCGGATGTCGGTCGCCTGGAGGATCTCGGTTCCCCCCGCCACCGCCCATCCCTCGACGGCGGCGATGAGCGGCTTACGTAATTGGTAATGGCGGAGCAGTGCCTTCCAGTGCAGATCGGGATCGGCCTCCTGACGGTGGCGATACGCCTCGGCCTCAGGCGCCGCCATCGACTTGAGGTCCATCCCCGAACAAAAGGTCCCGCCCGCGCCGGTCAACACCGCACAGCGGATCTCGTCGTTCCCGTCGATCTCCTCCCACGCGTCGGCCATGCCGACGAGCATGGGAAGGCTGAGAGCGTTCTTGGCTTCGGGCCTGTTCATGGTGACCACCGCGGTGGCTCCGTGTCGCTCGAAGATCAAATTCTCTGTGCCGGGACTGGGCATGACCCCTCCTTCGCGTCTCGGTCCGCCGCCTGGGCTGGAGGGGTGCCGTGTTCTGGCTCCTCCCCCGCCCTCTACGGGACGGCCCGACAATAGAACGGATTCCAGTTCCAGCGGCAGCCGACGGCCCCGACCAGGGGGGACGTGACGAGACGAACGGGAACCCGGGACCCGGGCGCGGAGGGACGGAGGGTCGGCCGAGGGATCCGGCCCGGCCCGGCCCGGCCGGTCAGGTCAGGTCAGGTCAGGTCAGGTCAGGTCAGGTCAGGTCAGGTCACCGCTCCCGCAGCAGTTGTCCGGGCCTCGACCGGGTCGCAGCCAGTGCCGGTGCGATGGCAAGGAGGTTCGCGACGACGACGACGCCGATCGCGAGCCCTACGACGATCCAGACCGGCACCACCGCCACGGGAACGACCCCGAGGTTGGAAGCGAAGGCCTTCCACACCGCCTCACCGACGGCCAGGCCCACCGGCACGCCGACCAGGATCCCGACAAGTGCCAACGCTGTGGCCTGCCAGGCAACGGCCGAGGCGATCTGGTGGTTCACGAACCCGAGGACCTTCAGAAGCCCGATCTCGCGCCGCCGACGGGCCACGCTCACCACGAGAAGGTGCGCCAGCGTCGCGGCGCCGAAGAGCGCCAGCATGACCCCGAAGATGAGCGGGAAGTTGACGGCCTCTCCGAAGTTGACCAGGGAGGTCGGCGTGATGGGGAGCTTGGCGAGCGAGAGGTAGGAATCGACGTAGTGCTTGACCGCAGCCCTACCTCGGGCGCCGGGCACCACGCTGACCAAGAGCCCACCGTTGGATGTCCCAGCGATCGCCTGCTCACACTGGGCCTGCGTCGGGCCGGCAGGACATGCGGCCTCCTCATATCCCGGGATCGTGAACGCAGCCCCACTTCCGAGACCAGCGATCCCGCTCAGGACCGGGAAGGAGATCTCGGCGACGACCCGGAACCGAACCGTTCGCTTGGTGCCCGAAGGGCCGGTCACCGTGACGGGGATCACCGACCTCAAGTGTGCCCCCGCCTGACGCATCGTCGACGCGCCGAGGCCGATCTCGTCATCGCGCGCCGGAAAGTGTCCGGTGACGGTAGACAACAGCACGGGTCCCCGGACCGCCGATCCCGCCACGGCGCCCACTACCACCTTGTTGATCGAGATCTCGGTCCCGAAACCGTGCGTGATTCCGGTGACGGCCGGGTCGTGTTCCAGGCTCCGGAGCAAGGTGGGATCTGGTTGGCCCGAGACCACGTTGATGTTGAGTTGGAAGGGGTCGCCGTACAACCTCGGAGTGGCGGTCAGGTGAGAGAGGCTTTCGCCGAAGACGGCCGTCGCGCACAGAGCCGTCACCGCCACCGCCATGCCGATGAGCGCAGTGCCGACGGGAACCGTCGCTCGCCCGCGGCCTCTCTGCAGGGCATGCCGTACGCCGATCACCGCGCTCGGCGGTGCACCTGTGGCCGCCAGTTGCCCGACTACGGCCGAGGGGCGATACACCCGTGACTCGTCATCCGCGTCCAGCGTGCTGGCGGCGCGCAGTGCCGGAAAGATGCCCAAGGCAAGCACGACCGCGACGATGGCGAACAGGCCGGGAAGTAGGACGAGCGCGTCGAATGAGATGCCCGTCGTGGGCTCGGCGATTCGGGCCTCACCAACCGGTGTGACCGGGGACAACACCGTGGCGAGCGCCACGGCGCCGATCGCACCGCCGATCGCCAGGACGAGGTTGCGGACCACGCCCAGCGTCACGAGCTGGCGCTGCTCCAGTCCCAAGGTCGCGAAGGTGGGATAGTCCTCGCTCTCGACGACGCTCTGGCGGGCCAACGCCTGGCCGATGACGAGCAGACCGACGAGCAGAGCCAGGACCGCCAGCACCCACCATCCGATGGCCTGAGGATGAATCGACGACTGTACCGACGCGTTGGTCTGTTGAAAGTTCTGCGCTCCCGCCAGGCCGGCCGCGCCCAAGGCATTGGTATCGGAGGTAAAGCGGGGAAGGTCAGCCGTGCCGTGGCGGAGGCGGATCAGGTAGACGGTGAAATTCCCCGTCCGCGTCGCCACCGTGCGAGCGAAGGCCGGAGTGGCATACACGTTGTAGGAAGGCGTCGTGCCCGAGGAGAACTCTCCCTCGCTGACTTCGATCCCCACCACGTGAAAGGCGACGGTGGGGCCGATCGGTTTCGGGAGTGCGCCTGTGGCGCTGAACACCGCTTGGAGCTGCGACGGCGCGTAGAAGGGGACAGTGATCACCGTTCCGATGTTGACGTGGTAGTCGTGCTGAAGCGTGGTCGAGGCCAGGACCTGGTCCGCAGATGACGGGTCGGGCCAGTGGCCGGAAAGGAGCTTGGAATACGCCCGCGCCTTGGGCGGCACGACATCCACGCCGAAGTCCGCCCCATTGATCTGTTGACCGCAGGAGCACCTCGGCTGGCCGCTCGCCGGGGCCCCGATCCGTGTGGCCGACGCCACCTCGGGCAAGGTAGCGAGCTTGGGAACAGGCTGCGTGGCATAGGCCACGGCGTCGATGCCGTGCGCGGCCAGGAAGCCGGAGAACGCCGAGTCGGTCCGGCGGCCGGCGGAGGTGGCCGCCAGGACGAACCCACCGACGAGGGCGATGAGCACGGTTATCGCCAGCCATGATCGCCACCGACGCCGCAGCTCAGCGCGAAAGACCAGCCTGACAGCCCCCAACGTCACCTCCCTGCAGGAAGTGTTGCCGATCGGCGGACCGCGACCAAGGTGGCCAACCCGCTTCGGGGTCTGGTGCTAGCACCCACACCCACCCTCACCGATGTGAGGGTCCGGGACCCCGCCAGCTAGACAGTCCCTGACCGGTCACACCGGACTGGTCACATCGGACCGGCCACCGGACTGGCCTATTGCACACGAGGCGCATAAATCGCTGCGCCCGGCCCACAGCAGAGGGAGAGATGGTGAGCGACGACGTCCCAGGGAGTCTTCACCCCGCCATCGCGGGACGGGAACGCCCGATGACCGAGCTGGCCGACACCGTCCGCCGCCTCGTCGACCTGGTGGTGACGAACACCGCTTCGCCCGATGTCCTCGACACCGTGGTGGCGCAGCTGCGGTCGACCGCCGATGTGCTCGCCGCGCACGTCCCGACCCATGCCGTGCCCCGCTTCATCGACCCGCCCGAGGGTGCCGGGCCGCGCAGCGTCGGCGGATCGATGGACGGGGCCATGCCCTATGACCCGGTCGTGGGCCGCTACAACCCGATCGCGCTCCCGGTGGCGATCTCGTTCCAGCCGCCGCTCGCCATCGGCACCGCCACTTTTACGACGCCGTACGAAGGGGGGCCGGGCTGGGTCCATGGCGCCGCCCTCGCCGCCACGTTCGACATCGTCCTCACCGCCGCCAACCACCTGAGTGGCGCGGCGGGCCCCACCGTGTGGCTCACCATCCGCTTCCGACGCCCCACGCTCGTAGGGGTTGAGGCCCGTTTCGAGGCCGAGGTGGTAGCCAACGACGGTCGACGTGTCACGAGCAAAGGGCGCCTCGTGCAAGACGGCGTCGTCTGCGTGGAGGCCGAGGGCGAGTTCGCCGTTCTCGACACGAGACGGATCCGCAAGATGGCGGAGCGCTCGCAACGCCCGCCGCGCTCGCCCGACGGCGACGGGGCCTCAGCGAGCGAAAGCGAAAGCGAAAGCGAAAGCGAAAGCGAAAGCGAAAGCGACAGCGGCTAGACGAGCGGCGGCGCGGCGATGCCCACCATGGGCGCCACCAGACGCGCCCCACCCTCGGAGCCTTCGAAAGGTGCGTCACCGAAGGTGAAGATCCCCCCGTCCGACGCCACTTCCCAGTAGCCCTGACCCGTCGAGGTCGGTGTCATGCCCACCACCGGGCGGATCAGCTTCCTTCCCCCCATGGAGCCGAAGAAACCTGCCCCACCGAAAGCGAAGATCCCACCGTCGGACGCCACCATCCAGTACCCCCCACCGGCCGTTGCTGCCATCGCCACCACAGGTTGGGCGAGCTGCCTCCCCCCCATCGACCCTTGGAACCGGGCGTCGCCGAATGCGAACACCCCGCCGTCGGAGGCCACCAACCAGTACCCGCCGCCGTCCCCGGTCGAGGCCATTCCGACCACCGGTCGCGCCAGCGCCCTACCGCCCATGGAGCCGAAGTACTTAGCGCCGCCGAAGGCGAACACGCCGCCGTCCGACGCCACGGTCCAGTAGCCGTCACCGTTGGGCGCGGCGGCCAGCCCCACCATGGGCTTGGCGAGGGCACGGCCGCCCATGGAACCGAAGTAGCCGGCGTCACCGAAGGCGAAGACGCCGCCGTCCGACGCCACCAACCAGTACCCGCCGCCATCACCGGTGGCGGTGATGCCCACCACCGGTGCGCTCAGACGTCTGCCGCCCATCGAGCCGGCGAAGCCCGCACCACCGAAGCTGAACACCCCACCGTCGGACGCCGTCGTCCAGTACCCCGACCGCAGCGGTGGGGGCGGCGGCGCCGGTGGGAGCCCGGCGGGGCCCACGAAGGCGTGCACCTGATTCGACGACGCGGCCAAGACGAGCCCGTCAGCCACGGAAGGAGTCGGGAAGTGGTTGGCCACCGAGCCCAGACCGAAGCTCTGGACCAGGTGCCCGGTAGAGGGGTCGAGCGCGTCGAGCGTGGACCCCCCGATGGTCCACACGAACCCCCCGGCCGTGATGGGGGGGCCGCCCGCGCCGGTGTTGGTCTTCCACAACACGCTGGCGCTGCTGGGAGCGGCGGTGGTGACGGCCATGACACCGGACTGACAGGGCTCGTACACCGTGGTCCCCGACACCGCCGTCCCCCCGTCCACGTCGCTCCCGCAGAACGATCCGATGGCCTGGAGCTGTCCTCCGGGGCCACCGAGATGCGACTGTGAGAGCAGATAGCCGGTTTGCGATTTGCCGGCCTGGAAGGCCAGGCCGTCGGCCGACACCAGTGCGGGTGAGCTCGAGCCCAGATCCGCATCCCCGGCGTTGTCGCTGTACCACGCGGAGGGGGCGAAGGTCTGGACGACCTGCATCGTCGGAGACAACTCGACGACGCTGTCGCTGTTGTCATAGGCGTCGCTCGAGGAGTGGAACGCGCTGTTGCCGGTGGAGAACCAGATGTCGCCCTGCCCGTCGACTTCCGGAGCGGCGCCCCCCATCCATACCGCGCCCTGGCTGTCGTTCTGCAGCGTGGCCACCTCGAAGGACTGCTCGGCCCCGCCCCCCTCGGGGATCGAGACCACCCATCCGTGGTAGTTGCCGCAGTCTCCGGCGTTCCCCCCGAATCCGGCGACGACGTTCCCGTTGTCGAGTGCCAACCCGGTCCGCTGCAGCTCGGCCAACTGGTCGGATCCCGCCAGCACGATGGGCTGGTGGAGCAGCACGGCACCGGTGTAGAGGTCGAGGCCCACCAAGAAGTGCTGCGCCTCGGCACCGGCCGTCTCGTCGGTGACGGCGAACACCTCGCCGCGCGCCGGGTCGATGACCGGCGTCCCCGTGATCCCGACCAGGGGCGAGATGTCACCACAGGGAAGGTTGCCCGACGGCACGGCCGTCCCCACGTGCGTCGACCACAACACCGCGCCGCTGTTCGCCGCCAACTCGTTGACGGTGTCGTTCTCGGTGGCGACGATGACCCGCCCGCTCTGCACCAGGGGCTCGCCGAAGATCTGGCCGTCGAGAGCCACCGACGTCCATGCCGGCACCGCCGGGGTGAGGTTGGTGCTGGTGGGGTCGGCACCGCTGCCGAGGCCGTCGTGGTGGTAAACGGGCCAGCTCGTGCCGAACACCGTGTGGGCCACCGGGTTCGGGCCCGGGGCTGCGGCCACGGTCGCGGCCACGGCCGCAGGCGACGCGGCCGACGGGAGCACTGCCGTCGTCGTGGCGCCCAGCACGAGCAACGCGCCCACCGCCACGTCCTTGGGGACACGACGTCGAGCGCCCCGCCTTGTTCGCCCCGCCATCACCGTCCCATCCTGGCCCCCGTCCTACACCAGGGGGGAGCAACCGGGGGACAATTCTCCTCCGAACTCCTTCAGAAACGCCGTGACCTCGCAGAAGCTGCGGCCCGAGACGCTGCGGCCCGAGACGCTGCGGCCCGAGACGCTGCGGCCCGAGAGGCTGCGGCCCAGGAAGCTGCGGCCCAGGAAGCTGCGGCCCAGGAAACTGCCGCCGGGAGACGCTCGATCAGAGCCGCTCGATGATCGTGCCGGTGGCGAGCGCACCGCCGCAGCACATCGAGACCAACGCCAGGTTGGCGTCGCGGCGCTCGAGCTCGTGCAGCGCGGTCGTGATCAGCCGGCTGCCCGTGGATCCCACGGGGTGGCCGATGGCGATAGCGCCGCCGTTGACGTTCACCTTGTCCCAGTCGATGCCGTGCACCTTCTGCCACGAGCACACCACCGATGCGAACGCCTCGTTGACCTCGAAGATGTCGATGTCATCGGCGGTCATCCCGGCCTTGGCGAGCACCTTCTCGGTGGCGGAGATCGGTCCGTCGAGGTGGTAGTACGGATCCGATCCCACCAGTACCTGGGCCACGATGCGCGCCCGGGGCCGCAAGCCGCCTGCCTTGGCTCTGTCCTCGGACATCCACAGCACCGCCGCGGCCCCGTCGGAGATCTGTGACGAGTTCCCCGCCGTGTGCATCCCGTCGGGGAGCACGGGCTTCAACCCGGCCAGCGCCTCCGCCGTCGTGTCGCGCAGGCCCTGGTCGCGCGTGACGTGCTGGTGCGAGCCGGTCGGGCCGTCAGGTCCCACCACCGGCGCCTCGAGGCTGAACACCTCGCGGTCGAAGCGGCCCTCCTCCCAGGCCCGGGCCGCCTTCTGCTGCGAAGCGAGCCCGAGCGCATCGACGTCCTGGCGCGTGATGCCGTACTTCTCGGCGATCCGCTCCGCCGCCCCGAACTGGTCGGGCATGTCCCAGGGGAAGTCCGGAGGGCGCGAGCTCCCCGGACCGTTCAAGGCGTTGGCGCCCAGCCCCACCCGGCTCATGGCCTCGACCCCGCAGGCGATCCCGACGTCGATAGCCCCGGCACCGACGAGATTGGCCACGAAGTGGTTGGCCTGCTGCGCCGAGCCGCACTGGCAGTCGATGGTGGTCGCCGCGGTCTCATAGGGCAGGCCCATGCTGAGCCACGCCGTCCGGGTGACGTTGGACGCCTGCTCCCCGGCCTGGGTGACACATCCCCCCACGATCTGCTCCACCTCGGACGGCTCGATCCCGGCCCGCTTGACCACTTCCACCTGGGCCGTGGCGAGCAGTTCGGCGGCATGGAAGCCCGACAGCCATCCGTTGCGCTTGCCGATGGGGGTGCGCACCGCCTCGACGATCACCGGTTGTGCCATTGCCCTACCTCCGAGAGAGTCCGAGTCCGGTTGCGCAGAGCGCCCGCGGTGAGCGAGATTCCCGCTGGAGCGATCGCTCTGCGACGGCCGAGTATAGAACCTGTTCTACGGAAGATGCCCGGCCGCCCCGTGGAGAGACGTCGTGGAAGGATGAAGACATGCAGGTCACCATCATCGGCGGGGGCAGTTACCAGTGGTCACCCAAACTCATCGCCGACCTCCTCAGCCTCCCGTCCCTGGCCGGGGTCCACCTCGTCCTCGAGGACATCGACCCCGTCCCTCTCGAGAAGATGGGGGAGATCGCCCGCATCGCGGACGACAAGTTGGGCGCCAAGTCCACGGTGTCGACCACGACCGACCAGCGCCGTGCCCTCGAGGGGGCGGACTTCGTGGTCGTGACGATCTCCACGGGCGGCTTCACCTCCATGGCCGTCGACATCGACGTGCCCGCCCGCCACGGCATCCACCAGTCGGTGGGCGACAGCATCGGCCCCGGTGGGATCAGCCGCTCCCTGCGCAACATCCCCGTCCTCGCCGGCATCGGCCGCGACATGGAGGACCAGTGCCCCGACGCGTGGTTGCTCAACATCACCAACCCCATGACCGCGCTGCACGCGCACGGTGTGTCGCGAGACCCGCATCAACACCGTCGGCCTCTGCCACGAGGTCGGCGGCTTCTGCATGGACCTCGCCATCGCCTTCCGAAAGCCGCACACGGCGGTGCGACCGGTGATCATGGGGGTCAACCACTTTCCTGTCATCACCGAGATCGACGTGGACGGCCGCGACGGCTTCGAGATGGTGGCGGAGCTCGTCGACGAGCTCGGCGGCCTCGAAGCGCTCGCGCCCAAGCCGGGCCAAGAAGAAGCCGAGCCCTTCTCGAAGCTCGACTTCGGACGACGCCACCTGCTCAAGTTGACGCTCCTCGACCGCTGGGGCGCGCTGCTCGGCGCCAACGACCGCCATCTGGCCGAGTTCATGCCGTCGGTGCTCACCGAGGAGTCGGGGTGGGGTGCGGCGTGGGGCATCGAGCTGACTCCCATGGCACGACGAGAAGAGCACCAAGCCGAATTCGTCGCCGAAGTCGACGCCGTGCTGGCCGGCAAGGAAGAGCTCGCCACGTGGGACTCGGGCGAGATGGTGGCGCCGGTCATCGACTCGCTCATCACCGGCACCCGCCGTGAGCTCCCCCTCAACCGCCCCAACACCGGCCAGTGCCCCGACCTTCCGACCGACGCCGTGGTGGAGGCGATGTGCGTCGTCGACGCCGACGGCATCCGGGGCCGGGACGTCACCTACGCACCGGCTCCGTTCGCAGAGCTCGTCCGCCGTCATGTCGCGGTGCAGGAAATGACCGTCGAGGCCGCGTTGACGGGCAACCGGGCCCTCGCCCATCAGGCCTTCGCCCTCGACCCGCTGGCCGGTCGGGGCGACCTGCACGAGACCGAGGCCATGGTCGACGAGCTCCTCGCCGGCACCGCCAAATGGCTCCCACAATTCAGCTGACACTGTTCGGCTGACAGTTCGGCTGACACTGTTCATCTGACCGTCGGCTGACATTTCCGCTGACACAACGGAGGTTCTCGTGAAGCTGGGTTTCATCGGCCTCGGAGCGATGGGCCTGCCCATGACGCGCAACCTCGTCGCCGCGGGCCATCAGGTGACCGTGGCGTCGCGCAGCAGACCACCCGTGACGAGGCGATGGCGTTCGGCGCCATCGACGGAGGCACCATCACCGACGTGGCGTCGTCCAGCGAGGTCCTCATCCTCTGCGTCCCCAATTCCCCCGAGGTGGTCCAGGTGCTCGACGCGGTCGTCCCCGCCATCGGGCCAGGCACGATCGTGGTGGACTGCTCGACCATCGACCCCGATGTCGAGCGGGCCCAGCACGCCCGGGTGAGCGCCACCGGTGCCCGTTACCTCGACGCGCCGGTGTCGGGCGGGACCGTGGGTGCGAAGAAGGGCACGCTCACGTTGATGGTGGGTGGCGACGAGGCCACGCTCGCCGACGCCCAACCCGCACTCGATCCCATGGCGGGCCTGATCGTGCACGTGGGCGGGCCGGGGATGGGCCAGGTCGTCAAGCTGTGCAACAACCTCATCTACGCGGCGCAGATGGTGGCGACGGCGGAGGCGACCGCGCTGGCGGTGCGCTCGGGCGTCGACATGGCCAAGCTGCTCGAGGTGCTCGTGCATTCGACCGGGGACTGCACCGCGGTGCGCACCCGCCTCCCGGTGCCGGGTGTCATCGCCGATAGCCCCGCGTCGAACGGATGGCAGCCCGGCTTCATGACCGACCTGATGGCGAAGGACCTCGACCTCGCCCTGTCCTACGCGGCGCGCGCCGGTGTGCCCATGACGACCACGGCCACGGCCCGCCAGGCGCTGACCGCCGCCTCGACGGCGGGATTCGGGCGCGAGGACTTCTCGGCGTTGGCGAAGGTGGTGCTCCGCCTGGCCGGAGTGGCCGGAGTGGCCGACGCCGCCGGGGAGGCGATGACGTTGCCGGTTGATGGGCCGCTCGAGACGCCGGCGGTGATCCTGGCGGCCGATCACCGCGCCCGGGGCGTGATCACCATCGAGCCGTATGCGGCTTACGTCGGGGCCGTCGCCGCCGCGCTGCCGTTCTGCGACGGCATCCTGGCGAGCACCCAGCCTCTGCGTGACCTGGCCGCGTCGGGTGCGATCGAGCCCCGGCACCGCACCTACCTGTCGCTGAACCGCACCGGATTGGCGGGCAGCGCGTTCGAGCTCGACGACCGTTTGGTGGCGAGCGTCGAGCAAGCCGCGGCCGAGGGATGGACCGGCGTCAAGCACATGACGCGCATCGACATGACCGACCCGTTGACAGCACCGGCCCTGGAGCTGTTGGGGCAGGTCCTGGAATAGGCGCGGTCCTTCGGGCTCGATGCGCTGGTGGAGCCCCTTTCGTGGCGAGACGGCCGGGTGGCGCGCGACACCGACTCGATCGTCTTCGCCGCCATCGTCGCCCATGATCTGGGCGCCCCCGTGGTCAAGGCAGCGATCCCCGACGTGGCACCGGGCGCGGCGCGCGTCGACGCGGTGGCGCGCATCGTCGCCAGTGTCGGTGTCCCCGTCCTCTTCCTCGGGGGCCCGCGCCGGAGTGCCGAAGCCTCGGGGGCGGGCGACCCTCGCGCCGGTGCCCTCGAGGAGATTCGCGACGTCATGGCCGGTGGGGCCGCCGGTCTCGCCGTCGGACGCGTCGTCTACCAGGACCCCGACCCGGCGGAGATGGCGCGGCTCGTCGCCGAAGCTGTGCGCGACGGTGCACCCCCTGCCGGCAGTGGGCCTGCCGGGTCCGTCCCGGCGTGATCCTCACCGTCGACCTCGGCACCAGCGTCACCAAGGTCGTCGTGTGGGGCGAGGACGGTCAGGTCGCACTGGGCCGAAGCCCCCTGGTGTGCAATTACACAGCAGACAACCGGGCCGAACAGGACCCGGCGACGTGGTGGCCCTCGGTCGTGACGGCATGCGACGTTGCTCGTTCATCGCTCGGCCCGGACGCGGCCCGAGTGTTCGGCGCCGTCAAGGCACTCGGCTTCTCGGCGGCGCGCCAGACCTTCGTTCCGGTGGCCGCGGACTCCACGCCGTTGGGCCCGGCGTTGCTGTGGTCGGACCGGCGGGCCGGCGCCGAGGCTGATGCGCTTGGCGGCATCGTTCGCTGACATGGCCGATCGTGGCGCCGGTGGAGGCGGCGCCGACGGTGCCGACGGTGCCGACGGTGGAGACGGTGCCGACGGTGAAGACGTGGCCGACGGTGGAGACGTGGCCGACGGTGGAGACGGTGCCGACGGTGCCGACTTGGTTCGGCGCCGCACCGGAGTTGTGCTCGACGCCGGCTCTGTCGCCGCCAAGGTGGCATGGCTCGAACGTCACGAGCCCGAGAGGATCGACCGCGCCCGCTGGCTGCTCGCTCCGAGAGACCTGTGGCATGGCGTCTCACCGGCGAGGTGTGCGACCGATCACACGCTGGCGTCGGCCTCGGGACTGTTCGAGATCTCCGGGATGTCGAGCAATGTCGGCCAGGACGACGGCCTCGGTCCGCTCGTCCCGGGACTCGTCGACGCCGTCGCCGACCTACTCCCCGAGTCCCGGCCGTCGAACACGGTGATCGGCGGCCTGCTCGGCGCCCCGGCGAGCGAGCTCGGACTGCCCGTCGGCATTCCCGTGGTGATCGGCGCCGGGGACCGCGCCTGCGAAGTCCTCGGGCACCGAGTTCGTCACGAGGCCGTGGCCGATGGTGTCGTGGGGAACCACGGCCAACGTGTCGATTGCCGGTTCCCCGTCTCGGCGACGCCACGCCCGAGGCCATGATCGTGACGCGGGGTGCGCTCGGAGGGTGGCTGCTCGAGGGCGGACTCTCGGCGGCCGGGTCCCTCCTCGACTGGCTGGCCCGCCTGGCCGGGCTCGACGTCGACGTCCTCGTACTGCGCGCCGGGTCGAGCCCGCCGGGGTCGCGTGGGGTCATCGTGCTCCCCTGGCTCGGCGGAGCACGGGCCCGTGGTGGCGCGACACGGCCCGGGGGGCGGTGGTGGGACTGTCGTTCGACCACGACGTCGGCGACATGGCACGCGCCGTGGTCGAGTCGGTGGCGTGGGACGTGCAGCGCTGTCTCGAGTCGGCGAGCGACGCGGGCGCCGACGCGACCGATCCGGTGGGCCTCGTCCTCGGCGGCGGGGGCGCCAACAGCGCGTTGTGGACCGAGATCCTCGACCGCCGTCACGGGGCTGCCGGGGCGGCGCCGGCGCTCGGGGGAGGCGGCGTCGGCCGGCGCGGCGATGATCGTGGCGCACGCCACCGGACGCGTCGACCTCGGACTCGATCTGGATCGGCTAGGACCCCGTCGTGCTCGAGATACCGGCCAGATGCATCGTTGGTGGAGACTGCTACGCGACACTCCGGCCCGACGTCGACGCCGCCGCCGCCGCTGTCATCGAGCTCGGCCGATGAACGGACGAGGATGAACCGGCCGATGAACCGGACGAGGATGAACCGGACGAGGATGAACCGGACGAGGACGAACCGGGTGAACCGGACGAGGATGAACCGGGTGAAGCGGGTGAACCGATGAAAGAGGTCCGCCTGGCCTACGGCCGGGACGGGATCGTGGCGCGCGTCCCCGACGACGCCGTGGTCGTGACCGCCACCGAGCTGCCCGGCCTGCCCGACGAGGCCGGCGCCGTGCTTGCGCCCGGGCGTTGGCGCACCGCTGTCCGGCATCGCGAGCGGCCCGCCTCTGGCCCGAGATCATGGGCAAGGCGAGCGGACGCGCGGGACTCCGGGGGCGTGCCGCGGGTGGCGGTGGTGTTCCCCGACCTCACCAGGCCCATGCCCAACCGCACCGTCCTGCCGCCCTTGCTCGCCGAGCTCGACCGGCTCGGTGCGGGCCCCGACCGCGTGGAGCTGCTGTGCGCCACGGGGACCCACCGCCTCGGCCACCGACGACGAGATGGTCGAGCTCCTCGGCCCGGAGATCGCCGGCCGCTACACCGTGCATCAGCACCGGGCCGACGCGCCCGCGACGACCACGTCGAGGTGGGTCGCGTCGACGGCACCCCGGTGCGGATCGACCGCCGCTACGTCGAGGCCGACATCCGCATCCTGACCGGGTTCGTCGAGCCCCATTTCTTCGCCGGCTTCAGCGGCGGTCCCAAAGGGGCGTGCCCGGGGCTCGCCGCGCTCGAGACGATCCTCGAGGCCCACAGCCCGAGCCGCATCGCCGACCCCCGCGCCACCTGGCTCGTGACCGAGGGCAATCCCGTCCACGACTTCGTGCGCGCTGCGGTGGCCCTGGCGCCGCCGACCCTGTCGGTCGACGTGGCCATCAACCAGCAGCGCCAACTCACGGCCGTGTTCGCCGGCCCGCTGCCCGCCGGGCACGCCGCGGCGTGCCGGTTCGTCGAGGAGACGTCGGTCCAGACCGTGGGCGAGCCGCTTCGACGTCGTCCTCAGCACCAACGGCGGCTATCCCCTCGACCGGAACCTCTACCAGGCCGTGAAGGGCATGGCCGCAGCCGAACGGGTGGTCCGCGCCGGTGGGACGATCGTGATGGCGGCCCAGTGCGCCGACGGGACACCTGATGGCGGCGCCTTCGCCCGACTGCTGGCCGAGGCGCCGAGCGCCCGACGCGCTCGGCGCCGTGGACGGGACCGTCGGAGACCGACCGCTGGCAGGCCCAGGTCCTCGGTCGGGTCCTGCGACCACGCCGAGGTCTGGCTGCACACCAGCGGGTTGACCGACGACGAGGTCCAGGCCGCCTTCCTCCGACCTGTGGCGGACGTGACCGATGCGGTGGCTGAGGCGCTCGATGCCACGGGCCTCGGGCCGGCGCGCCCGGCTCGGCGTGCTCCCCTACGGACCGCTCACCGTGGCGTCGGCGTCCTGACTCGCCACCCCGTCCGCGCCACCCCCGCCCGCGCCACCCCCGCCCGCGCCACCCCGGTCCGCGCCGCCGGCCGGCCTGCGCCAGGCCGCGTCCTGCTGCGCCGGTCCTGCTCGCGCCACGCCGGTCCTGCGCCACCGCCGGATCCTGGTGCGCCAGTCCTGCGTCCGCCGGTCCTGCTCCTGCCTGCCGCCATGGCCTACGGGACCCAGCCGCCGGAGACCGTCCGAAGTCTCTGACGATTGCGTCAGGGATTAGCGTGTCGCAGCTATGGGGGACCCGCTTGTAGGTGAGCAGGCGATGTTCGAGGGAGAGCAGCCCCTCTTCAACTTCGTCGTCCCCGACGAGCTCCTCGCCGCCGCGGTCAGCAAGAGCCGCGACAAGGCGGCGGTGGCCGACGTGGCCCTCATGCCCGGCACGGGCGAGGGCAAGCCTCCCCCCCTCATGGGCATCCTGCGGGAGCACGGCTTCGCGCCCCTGATCCTGCTCACGGTGGCGGCCATGGTGACCGACACCATCGTCAACGGCATCGGCATCCTCGGCCCCGAGATCAAAAGCTCGTTCCACCTGAGCGACACCGGCCTGGGGGCCGTGATCTTCGTCGGGGCCGTGGCCCAGATCGCGTGGGGCATGCCGGTGGCGGTGTTCGCCGACCGGGGCAGCCGCAAGAAGGTGGCCGGGCATCACCCTGCTCGTCTTCTCGGCCACGGTCCCGCTCATGGCCCTGGTCCACAACGTGTGGCCCTTCGTCTTCCTCTACCTGATCGCGGCGATCGGCCTGGGGTCGAGCGACACCGTGCACAACGCCTATCTGGCCGACGCCTATCCCACCCACGGCCGCGCCCGCATCTTCACCTGGCACAACATGAACGACCCGGTGTCCCAGACCATCGGGATCCTGCTCGTCGGCTACATCGCGTCGGCCACGCACAACTGGCGCTGGGCGCTGGCGCTGGCCGCTCATCGGCGTGCCCGTCGCCATCGCCATCTTCTTCATCCGGGAGCCCGAGAAGGGGGCCAACGAGTCCAGCCACATCCTCAAGGCCGCCGGCATGGACATCGAGACCGAGCAGGAGAACGCCCCCAAGGTCCTTCTCGGCTCGGCCGTCACCCGCCTGCTGCGCATCCGGTCGCTCTACTACGAGCTCGTGGCCGTGGCCATCCTCGGCTTCGCCGGCACCGGCATCCCGTTGTTCGGCTCGCTGTACTTCCAGCGCCATTGGCATCTCGGAGTCGCGCACCGCGCCGACGTGTTCTCGATCATCGGCCTGTCGTCGTTCCTCGGGCTGCCCGTGGTCTTCGTCGTCGGGCGACCAGCTCTTCCGGCGCGCCCCCGAGAAGCCGCTCGTCGTGGCCGGCATCTGCATCGCCGTGTTCGGGGGCCTCTACAGCCTGTCGCTGTACATGCCCCACCTCTGGATGGTGGTGGTGCTCCAATTCCTGGCCCAGTCGGCGGTGGCGCCCCTGTCCATCTGCATCTTCCAGACCCTGGCGGCGACGGCCCCGCCCGAGATGCGCGCCATCTGCTTCGGGCTGTTCGGTGTGTACGCGCTCGTCTTCGGGGGGTTCGCGGGCGGGATCCTGCTCGGTGCCATCAGCGACGCCTCGAACGTGACCACCGCCCTCACCCTCATCGGCCCGGTGTGCGCGGTGGGGGGCGTGCTGCTGCTCGTCGGGTCGCGCTTCGTGCGCAGCGACATCACTCTCGTCATCGAGGACGTCCTCGAGCGCTACGCCGAAGGCAAACGGCGCAAGTCCGGGGGTGAGATCCCGGCCCTGCAGATCCACAACATGGACTTCTTCTACGGGAACCAGCAGGTGCTCTTCGACGTGAACCTCGAGGTCCCCGAGGGTGACATCGTGGCGCTGCTCGGCACCAACGGCGCGGGCAAGAGCACGCTGCTGCGGGCCGTGGCCGGGCTCGACCATCCCCATCGCGGCGTGATCCGCATCTTCGGCGCCAACTGCACCTACCTCGAGCCCGAACAGATCATCGACCTCGGCGCCGCGCTGCTCGTGGGGGGGAAGATGACGTTCCCGGGGCTGACGGTGCGCGACAACCTCCGCATCGGCGAACACTCGTTCCGCCGCCAGACGTCTCGGGCCAAGATGGCGCTCGACGACGCCATCGGCCTCTTCCCCGAGCTCGAGTCCCGCCTCGACCAGCCCGCCGGCACGCTGTCGGGTGGCGAGCAGCAGATGCTGGCCCTGGCCCGGGTCATGATGAGCAAGCCCCGGCTGCTCATGATCGACGAGCTCGCTTTCGGCCTGGCCCCGATGACCGTCGAGCGCCTCATGGACATCGTCCGGCGGGTCAACGCGGACGGGGCCACGGTCATCCTCGTCGAGCAGAGCGTGAACCGCGCCATGACGCTGGCGGAGCACGCCTTCTTCCTCGAGCGGGGCGAGGTGCGCTTCGACGGCTCGATCACCGACCTGTTGTCGCGCGACGACCTCCTGCGCCCGGTCTTCCTCGCCAGCGTGGGGGCCGCCCTCGGCAACGGCGCCGGGACCAACGGCACCAGCACCATCGGCACCGGCACCGGGACCAACGGCGCCGCCAACCCCGCCGCCGCGCCGCACGCCGCCGCGCCGCACGCCGCCGCGCCGCACGCCGCCGCCAAGCAAGCCGCTGTGCCCAACGGGGCTGCCACAACAATCGCCACGACAAGTGGTGCCGGGGCGGCCCCCCAGGCGCCGACCGCACCAACCCCGGAGACACCGACACCCATACCGACAACGGCATCCGACGCGCCGAGTGCGCCGAGTGCGCCGAGTGCGCCGAGTGCGCCGAGTGCGCCGAGTGCGCCGAGTGCGCCGAGTGCAGCACAGGCCGACGGGCTGTGGATCGCAGGCTCCCCGGATCCGGATCCGGATCCGGATCCGGATCCTGAGCCGGACGGGCCAGACGGGAAGGACGGGGGAACGGCGTGATCGCCGTGTCGATCCCGTCGTCGGTCGTCCTCGAGGGAGCCATCCTCGGCCTCAACTACGGGCTCCTGGCGGCGGGGCTCGTGCTGATCTACCGCACCAGCCGGGTGGTGAACTTCGCCCAGGGCCAGCTCGGCGTGGTCGCCGCGGTGTTCCTCGTCAAGCTCTACTACGACTACGGCATCAACTACTGGGCCGCGCTGGTCGCCGCCCTGGCACTGGCGGCCGCGGTGGGCGCGCTGTCGGAGCTCGTGCTCCGCCGCCTTTTCAACCGCCCCCGGGTCATGGTCATGGTCGCCACCATCGGCCTGTCCCAGGTCCTCTTCCTCTTCACCCTCTTCCCCTTCATCCGGCCCAAGAAGCTGTTCCGGGCCTTCCCGGTGCCGGTCCACTGGTCGTTTCACATCGGCACGTTCCTCTTCGCTCCCGGTGAGGTCGTCACCCTGATCGTGGCGCCCATCGTGGCGCTCGGGCTCGCCGCGTTCATCCGCTTCTCGCACTGGGGCCTGGCCATGCGGGCCTCGGCCGAGAACTCCGAGTCGGCCCGGCTGTCGGGTGTCTGGGTCCGGCGCACCTCCACCGTGGCCTGGACCCTGGCCGGAGCGTTGTCCGCGATCACGGCCATCCTCGCCTCGTCCAGCACCCAGACGAGCACCCTCACCCAGGTCCTCTCCCCCGGGCTCCTGCTCCTGGCGCTGCTGGCCGCGTTGCTCGGGGGAATGGTGAGCCTGCCCGTGGCCTTCGTGGCCGGCATCGGCGTGGGCGTCGTGCAGGACCTGCTCGTCTGGAACATCACCACCTCGGCAACGGTCGAGCTCGTCCTCTTCGTGCTGCTGCAGCTGGCCCTGTTGGTACGCGCCGCGTCGCTGCAGAAGGGCTCGCGCACCGCCGAGCGCACGTCGTGGATGACCGGCACCCTCGGGGTGCGGCGCGCCGGGGAGACACTGCGAAGACAGGTCGGCACCGCCGGCGTGCTGTCGGTGGTGGTCGTCGCCGCGTTGCTCCCGCTCGTCCTGGACGTGGGCCGGTCCTACCTCATGTCCCAGATCTGCATCTACGGCGTGATCGCCCTGTCGCTCACGGTCCTCACCGGTTGGGCGGGCCAGGTCTCGCTGGGCCAGTTCGCGCTGGTGGCGGTGGGCGCCGACATGGCCGCCCATTTCGGCGCCGGCGTCCCGCTCATCCTGCTGCTCCCCTTGGCCGGAGTCGTGACCGCGCTGGTGTCGATGCTCGTGGGGCTCACGGCCCTGCGCATCCGCGGCCTCTACCTGGCCGTGAGCACCCTCGGGTTCGCGCTCTTCATGCAGACCTCGGTGCTGGCCACGTCGTGCTGGACGGTCCCGCTCATCCACCGCACCATCTGCTCGGGCCTCCCCGACCCGCAGTCCACGTTGATCTCACGCCCCACCCTCTTCGGGCTGGGGCTCTCCTCGGAGCGCGCCTTCGCCTGGTTCTCGCTCGCCGTGCTCATCTTGTCCATCCTCATGGTGCGGCTGTGGCGGGACCGCGGCATCGCCCGCCGGCTCATCTCGGTGCGCGACAACGAGGTGGCGGCCGGCTCGGCCGGCATTCCCGTGGTGCGGACGAAGCTCATGGCCTTCGCGCTGTCGGGGTTCATGGCGGGCTACGCCGGAGTGTGCCTCGCCTTCGCCACCGAACGCTTCAGCACCGACACGTTCGACCCCAACATCTCGATCCTGGTGATCTCGATGGTCGTGATCGGCGGGATCGACGCCATCCCGGGCGCGGTGCTCGGGGCGCTCTACCTGGTCGGGCTGCCGGCCATCTTCGGGTCCTCCACGACGGTCCAGTTCCTCACCAGTGGCGTGGGGCTGATGGCGTTCATCCTCTACCTCCCCGGTGGCATGGCTCAGGTCATGCACCAATTCGGCGACCTCGCCACCGCCGGCTTCGTGCGCGTGCGGGCGCGCTGGCGCGGTGAGCCGCCCGCCGGTCCCGACGGCGGAGCGGGTGTGGGCGCCGGATCCGCCACGACCGAGACCACAGCAGGGGCCGTGGCCGAGGTCATCTCGTGAGTAACCCTCACGTTTCGGAGGGAGGCAACACCACCGACGCAGGCAGCACCACCGACGCAGGCAGCACCACCGACGCAGGCACCATCACCGACGACGACGGATTGTCGAGGCCCTCCCGGCGCAAGACGAGAAAAGAAGGCCCCGCCCGCCTGGAGATCACCGACCTGGTCGTGTCGTTCGGGGGGTTGCGGGCCGTCGACCAGGTCAGCGTGTCGGTCGAGCCGGGCACGATCGTGGGGCTCATCGGGCCCAACGGGTCGGGCAAGACCACGCTGCTCGACACCGTGTCGGGGTTGGTGGCGCCGGCGGAGGGATCGCTGGCGCTCGACGGTGAGGACCTCGCCGACTACCTGCCCGAGGAACGCAGTGCCCTCGGGGTGGTGCGTTCGTTCCAGGACTGCCGCCTCTACCCCGAGCTCAGCGTGCAGGACACGCTCATGCTGTGCGAGGACGCCCGCCACAGCGTGAGCGTGCTCGCCACCACGCTGCAGCTCCCGTGGGCGCGCCGCTCCGAGCGCGACAAGCGCACCGCCGTGGACCGCGTCATCGCATCGTTCGGCCTCGAGCGCTTCCGCCACCACCTCACGGGACACCTCTCGACCGGCACCCGCCGCGTCGTCGACCTGGCGTCGATCGTGCTGGCCGGCCCGCGCCTGCTGCTGCTCGACGAGCCGACGGCGGGCATCGCCCAGCGCGAGGCCGAGGCGTTCATCCCGCTGCTCCAACAACTCCACCAGGTGACTGGGTCCACCATCCTGTTGGTCGAGCACGACGTCCCGCTGGTGTTCGAGCTGTGCTCCACCGTCATCGTGATGCAGACCGGCTCCGTGGTCGTATCGGGCAGCCCCGACGTCGTGCGCGAGGACCCGCGGGCTCTCGCCGCCTATCTCGGGGCCAGCGACGCTGCGCTCAACGTGACGGGGCCGGTCCGGCCTGTCCCGGCTGTTCCGCCTCCTGGCGCGCCGCGTCTGTCACGCCTGTCCCGCCTGTCCCGCCTGTCACGCCTCCGGGTGCGCCGCCGTCGGCCGGTGCGCCACCGGCCGGTTCGCCGACGTCGTGACGCGGGTCGGGCTAGGCGCTGGGAGTCAGCGGGCGGGCCGGTCCGTAGGGACGGTCGCCGCGCAACGTCACGCGGTGGGCGATGCGCAGGGCGTCGCCGTAATCGTCGAGCGCGTAGTGCAAGGTGGCCCGGTTATCCCAGAACGCCACTCCACCGGCCTCCCAGTGGTACCGGCAGCTGAACTCGGGCCGCTGGCAGTGCCGGTAGAGCATGTCGAGCAACGAGTCGCTCTCGACCTTGGAGACGCCTTCGAGGAACCGGGTGAACTGCGAGTTGACGAACAGCCCGTTGCGGCCGGTCTCGGGGTGCGTCCGCACCACCGGGTGCGACACCGGGAAGAGCCTGTCGTGATGGCGGCCGTCCCATTCGTATCCGCCCTGGGCCTCGACATCGGCCGCGAACCACGGGTCGTGGTGCCAGGCAATCAACTGGTCGCACAGAGCGCGGACGGGCGCCCCCAGCGCGTCGTAGGCGGCCTGGAGGCTCACCCACATCGTGTCGCCCCCGACGGCGGGCGCCTCGCGCATGTGCAGGATCGACCCCAGGGGAGGGGTCTGGAGAAAGGTCACGTCGGTATGCCACCACGAGGCGCGGTCCTCGCGCCCGTCGATGTTGAGGACTTCGGGACTCCCGTCGAGCGACGGGATGACCGGATGGGCCGGCGTGACCTCACCGAATTGGCGGGCGAAGTCGGCCTGCACGTCGGGGGCGAGGTCCTGGTCGGGGAAGAACAACACAAGATGGCGGCACAGCGCGGCCCGCACCTCGGCCACCACCGCATCGCCGAGCGGCCGGCTGAGGTCGAGGCCCCGCACCTCCGCACCGATGTTGGGCGAGATCGCCCTGATGTCGAGACCGGTCGCCAACGCCATGCGGACCATCGTGCCCCAGCTTGGATACGGCCACAACCCCGCCCCATGAACGGCGCACTCACGCCGCCACTCCGACAGGGTCTGTGCCTGGCCGGTCCGCGCCTCCGGGTCCACGTATCGTGTGGCCACCAGCGGACGCGGGCGGCGGGAGTTCGCAACTAGGCGGCGGGCAGCAGGGCGGCAGCAGGGCGGCGGGCAGGGCGGCAGAGGGGGAAGGACGACCATGGCGGGTTCGGGCACTACGGCACTCAAGCGGTCGTGGCGGCGCTTCCGGCGCCGGCCCGCGGGCGTGCAGGTCGTGGCGTTGGTGGTGGTGATCGCGGTGGTGGCCGGTGCGGTGTTCGCCATCGCGGGGACGTCGTCGAAGAAGACCGCGGGGTCGGGCGGCAGCGGCGGCGCCGGCGCCACCGGCACGGGCGGCAGCGGCGGCAACAGCAGCGGGCTCGGACTGGGCAAGCCCAGCGGCGTGGGCGTGGACCAGGCATCGACGAGCACGCGCGGCGTCACCGCCACCTCGATCAATGTGGCTTTCCCGGTGTCGAACCTCACCTCGCTGGCATCGAACTTCGGCTTCGCGGGCGACACCGAGTTCGCGGCGCAGAAGGCCGCCATCCATACCTTCGTCAACGACATCAACGATGCGGGGGGGATCAACGGCCGCACGATCAATCCCATCATCGTGAACTTCGACCCCACCAACGAATCGGGCATGCGGGCGCTGTGCAAGCAATGGACCGAGGGCAATCCCGCGGTCTTCGCCGTGCTCGACGGGATCGGTTCCTGGACCGGCGACAACGAGCTGTGTGTCACCCAAGAAGGCCACACTCCCTTCATCGGGCAATGGACGACGGTGACCAACTGGACCCAGGAGGGGGCGCCGTACCTGTGGTGGACGGGTCCCGACCAGGCCCAGATCCTGGCCACGGTGGTGGCGTGGGGGAAGAGCTCGGGCCTGCTCAGTACCACCAGCCGCATCGGCATCGTGGCCGGGGACCGCACCAGCGACCAGGTGGCGCTGAACCAGTATCTCTTGCCGGACCTGCGCCGGGCGGGGTTCACCAACCCCTTGGTGCAGACCCTGCCGTCGAATCCCTCCGACACCGCGGCCAGCAACTCGGCCGCGCCCCTCGTCGTGCAGCGCCTCAAGGCGGCGGGCGTGAAGTCGGTGATCCCGCTCATCCCGTTCAACTCGTTCTTCCCGTTCCTGAGCCAGGAGAACGGGCAGAACTACTTCCCGAAGCTGCTGCTGTCGGACTACGAGTCATCGATCCAGGTGACGCTGGGGCTCATCCCGATCCCCTACGAGAAGGGCCTCGACCATCAGGAGGGTGTGACCGTCGAGACCCTGGGCGGCACCGACGCTCCGGTGAGCGTGACGCCGGGCGGTGGCGGCTACAACTCCGCCGTCCAGAGTTGCTACGACGCGTGGAGCGCCAAGAACAAGCCCACCTCGTCGACGTCGCCGTACATCGAGGAGCAGGGGCCCATCGTGGGGTGGTGCCAAGCCATCCGGCTCTTCGCCGCCGCCGCGCTCGGGGCGGGCCCGCATCTCGACCGGCGCACCTTCGTGCAGTCGATGTCGAGGATCCAGAACTTCTCGGGCACCTACACGCCCGCGCTGTCATTCGGGCCCGACAAGTACGCGGGGCCGACCCAGTACCAGGTGGTCGAGCTCTACAACAACGACCCGCCGTCGCCGCTGTGCGTGCCGACCTTCACCGGCAAGCCCCAGGGGACGTGCTGGCACACCGTGCAGAGTTGGGCTCCCCTTGTCGGCTCCGGCTGATCCCGCCGACGGGCGCGCGCCCGCGCCAACGCCCGCGCCCGTGGCGCCCGTGGCGCCCGTGTCGCCCGGGGACGAGCCCTTCGTCCTTCCCGTGCCAGACCGGAACTACTCGCCTTGGTACTCGTGGATGGTGCGGCTGGGCGAGACCCGGCAATTCGACCCGCTGCCGGCCGCTCCTGCCGGTGACAACGGCGACGGGTACGCCCAGGTCCTCGCCGACTGGAAGGCGCGGTGCCGGGCCCGCCTCGACGCGATGTTGGGGCCGATGCCCGGGCGCGTCCCGCTGCGGCTCGAGACCCTCGAGTCCGTCGAGTGCGACGGATACCGGCGCGACAAG
This sequence comes from uncultured Acidimicrobiales bacterium, assembly GCA_963846125.1. GTDB lineage: Bacteria > Actinomycetota > Acidimicrobiia > Acidimicrobiales > UBA8190 > Chersky-840. The sequence goes on along the minus strand of CAWJUR010000002.1, from coordinate 1,454,871 downwards.
GTGGTCTTCGACACCGAGGTGACGATGTCGGTGCCGGCGTACGTGCTGGTGCCGCACGGACGGGTGGCGCCGGGACCGGCCATCCTGGCTGTCCACGGCCACGGGCCCGGGAAGTCCGAGGCGGTCGGGCTCGAGCGCACCGGCACGCCCAATGCCGACTACGCGCACCAGCTGGCGCGGCGGGGCTACGTCGTGCTGGCGCCGGACCTGCGCTGCTTCGGCGAGCGACTCGACTGGAACCCTGACGACCACTACGCCTGCGACACCAACCTCGTCCACGCCGTGATGGCCGGGCTCAACCCGCTGGCGCAGAACCTGTGGGACCTGGCGCGCGCCCTCGACGTCCTCGAGGCCCACGCCCTCGTGGACCCGACGCGCATCGGCATGGCGGGCCTCTCCTACGGCGGCACCGTGACCCTCTTCCTCGCCGCGATCGACGAACGCGTGGCCGCCGCGGTGGTGAGCGGATACTTCTCGTCGTGGGCCGAGGCGCACAAGATGCCGTGGAACATGTGCGGCTCCCAGGTGCTCCCGGGGATGCTCGGTCGGCTCGAGCACGTCGACCTGGGAGCGCTCATCTCGCCGCGCCCCCTGCTCATCGAGTCCGGCACCCACGACGACCTCTTCCCCTCCACCGTCGCCGCGGCGGAGGTCGAGCGGTTGCGCGCCGTCTATGCGTCGGACGGTGCGCCTGAATGTGTCGTCCACGACGTGTTCGAGGGGATCCACGAATGGCACGGGGTCGAGGCGTTCGGCTTCCTCGAGCATTGGATTGGACCTGGCGATGCAGTAGGGAGTCGGTGATGGTGTCCCGTCGGTGAGTGATCCCGCATGCAGGCCGGCCCGGAGTCTGTCGGCCCGGAGTCCTCTCTGGCTCAGCCGCAGATCAGTCGGTCCCGAGTCTTCTTTGACTCAGCCGCAGATCAGTCGGCCCGGAGTTTTCTCTGACTCAGCCGGAGATCTGTCAGCCCGGAGTCTGCCAGTGGACGAGGTCGGTGCTCCGGACGATCCCGATCTCGGCGTGACCCCATCCCCCGAAGCGCGTGAGCTCGTCGCTACCTGAATAAGTGGCGTAGTAGTAGCCCGTGGCGGTGGGGGTGCCGGAGCCGCTGGTGCCGCTGGTGCCGTTGGAGTCGCCGGAGCCAATGCGGGCGTCGCAGAGGAACACCGAGTTGGCGTGTTCGAAGCCGACGCTCGAGACGCCGGGACCGGTGTCCCAGGACTGTCCGGGGATGACGAGCATCCGCGCTCGGCTCCAGTGCAGCCACGACGATGGTTTGGTCGGGTCGCCCGACAATGTGAACATCCACGGTTGGTCGAATGTGTTCGACGTCGCCACCAGGTGCCAGCGGCCGGCCACGGCGACGAACTCCAGGTTCTCGACGGTGTCGCCGTGGACGACGATGTCGGGGCGCCCGACATAGCTCCACGGGCCGCGCAGCGATCCGCTCGGCGACCACGCGATCTCGAAATGCTGTGACGTCGTTCCGGTCGCGGTCCCGTATTTGTAGCCGAGGATCAGCCCGTGTCCGGTCCACGCCAGAGCGGCGTCGATCATCCGGTCGCCGGGGGCGGGATGCAGGCTGAGGGCCAACGGCTCGGGCGGGGACCACGTGGTGAGGTCGGTCGAGGTGCGGTAGTAGAGCTTGGACTGAGCGCCGCTCCCGACATCAGGGTTCGAGTCGTAGGTGGCGACGAAGGTTCCCGACGGGCTGCGGACGATGTCCGGAGAGGCCACCCCCACCACGCCCGCCTGGACGGGCCAAGGTGAGGGCGCCGACCAGTGCGAGAGGTCGGGGCTCGTGGCCGAGGCGATGTTCCAGCTCTCGGCTCCCTTGGTGGTGACGTCGCCGGTGACGTAGCTGAAGAGCATGTGCCACTCGTCGTCGGCCCAAACGAGGGCCTGGTCCTTGACGCCCGCGTTCGGCTCACTCAGGATCGGGTTGCGCAGTTGCCCCCACGCCACGCGGGGAGCAGGGCTTGCTCCCCCCACGATGCACTGGTGATCGGCTCCCACGGTCTTCGCCGCCGGTCGCAGCGTCGTCGTTGTCCGTGATCCGCTCGCTCCGCCACTGCCGCAGCCGGAAAATCCCAGTGCGAGGACCAGCCCCAGGACCAGAGAGCCGATCGACACTGAGCCGGGCGACCGGGAGCCGGGCGTCCTCACCCGATCACCACTCGAGGAGCGATGCCGACCCGGGATCGAGAAAGAGCGTCACGTTGTCCCGCGTGCGCAGATACGAGGCCGGGCACGCGGTCGACACCGGGCCCGTGAGGGTGGCGCGGACGGGGTGGCCTTGCGCGCCTCGGGCACGATGGCGAGGACGGTGCGGGCCCGGAGGAGGGCGGGGATGGTGGCGGTAAGGGCCAGGCGCGGCACCGTGTCGATGTCGGGGAAGTGGCCTTCGTGGACCTGCTGGAGGCGGCACTCGCGGTCGAGCTCGACCACCTTCATGTCGAGAGGGTCGTCGAAGTCGGCGACGGGAGGGTCGTTGAAAGCGAGGTGCCCGTTCTCGCCGATGCCGAGACAGCAGATGTCGAGCGGGTTCCGCCGCAAGAGCCCCGCGTAGCGTTTGCATTCCGCTTCGGGTTCGGCCATCCCGTCGATGAAGTGGGCCTGGCGGGGGTGGACGCGGTCGCTGATGCGCTCCCGGATCCACCGTTGGAAGCCGGCCGGGTGATCAGGACCCACCCCCACGTACTCGTCCATGTGAAAGACGACGATGTCGGACCACGGGACGCCGGGGGTGTCACTCACCAACGCGTCGACGAATTCCAGTTGCGAGTTCCCCGTGGCGAACATGGCGTGGGCGACACCGTTGTCCTCGACCGCGTCACGTAGCGCCGTGGCGGCACGATCGGCGGCGGCACGGGCCAGGGTGCGGGAGTCGAGATGCACTCGGACTTCCAGATGGTCGACGGTCCGTTGCCGGGTCTCGGACATGGCCGCACTGTAGGGGAGGTCCCGCGGGCACGCGCCAGTGCGGGGCACGCGCCAGTGCGGGGCACGCGCCAGTGCGGGGCACGCGCCAGTGCGGGAGCGGCCGGTGAGGGGTATCGTCGCCTCGATGCCCGCCAAGATCACTCTCGTCGGTGGAGGAAGCACCCACTGGACACCGAAGCTCACGGTGGACTTCGCTAACGCCCCCGCGCTGGCCGACGCCGAGTTGGTCCTGTACGACCTCGACCCCGAGTCCCTGCCGCCGGCGCTGAAGGTCGTCGAGCACGTTGCCGAGCGCCGAGGGATCCCGCTCACCGCCCGCGCCACCACCGACATCGGCGACGCGCTCGGCGGTGCCGAATACGTGATCGCCACTTTCTCGGTCGGTGGCTTCGCCAGCATGCGCCACGACATCGAGATCCCGTCTCGCTACGGGATCCGGCAGACCGTGGGCGACAGCGTCGGGCCGGGGGGGATCTCCCGGGCGCTGCGCAGCGTGCCGGTGATCCTGGCGGTGGCCCGGGCCATGGAACGGTCCTGCCCCGACGCGCTGCTCGTCAACGTGAGCAACCCCCTCACGGCGTTGTGCCGGGCCGTGACCCGCGAGACCTCGATCAAAACCGTCGGCTTGTGCGCCGAGATCGTCGGTCTCAAGTTCGTCCTGAGCCTGCTCTTCGACGCCGACTTCACGTCGGTCGACCCCGTGGTGGCAGGCGTCAACCATCTCCCCCTCGTGACCTCGCTGCGTATAGGCGATCGCGACGGATTCGAGATGTTGCAGCGCCGCGCTCGCCGGCGACGTCGACCTCTCCGGACGCCTGTGGATGGAGCCTCCGGAGGCGATGCACTACAAGATGACCGACCCCGAGCACGGATGGTCGAAGGCCGACATCCTGGCCAACAACAAGGTCAAGTTCGAGCTCTTCCAGCGCTTCGGCGTCCTCCCGGGATCGTCGGACACCCACGTGGTTGAGTTCTTTCCCGGGTTCGTGACCGCTGCGTCTGACTACGGACGAGATTGGGCGGTCCACCACTACGGCATGCACGGCCACCAGTCCGACAAGGCTGATGACGATTCCGAGATGGCCGATCTGCTGGCTGCCGAGACCATTCCCAAGTGGCCGTCCGGTGAGTTCGTCGCTCCCCTGCTGCAGGGGCTCGTCACCGGCGAGGAGCAGGCCATTCCCGCCAACATCCCGAACACGGGCCAGGTCGAGAACCTGCCTGCCGACGTCGTCGTGGAGTGCATGGTCGTGGCTGGTGCCGACGGCGTCCGGCCCCGGGACCGGGCCCTGGTGCCCTCGTTCCTCGGCGAGCACCTTCGAAGGGTGGTGAGCTCGCAGGAATTCACGGTGGACGCCGCAGTCTCAGGGGACCGGACGACTGCCCTCGAGGCCATGCTCGCCGATCCGATGGCGGGCTCGCTCCCCTATGAGCACGTGGTCGCCATGACCGACGAGCTTCTCGCCGCCACCGCGCCGTGGCTGTCGCAGTTCGCTGCTCGCCGCTGATCCATCACTGCTGTTCAGCGGGAAAACTCCCAAGCCCTACCAATACCCGGTACCGGTACCGATGCCGGCGCCGCGCCAGAGATCTCGGGGCGCGAATGCTCAGCGGCGGCGGTGATGCTTCTTGGCTGCGGCAGCGAAGGAGTAGGTGTAGGTGGCGCCCGGGCTCACCGCGCTCGTGCCGGTGGGCGAGGTCACGGTGATCGTGACCCTGCCAACGGCGGCGGCCGGAGAGTAGGCGATGATCTTCCGGGCCGACCGCACGGTGAAGGTCAATGCCGGCTTCGACCCGAACATGACCGCGGTCACTCCCTCAAAGTTGGCGCCTATGAGCGTCACCTTGCGATCACCCGAGAACGGCCCCGAGGCGGGCTTGACGACGGACACACTGGGGGGCGGGGGCGGCGTGCCGGCAATCTCGCGGAAGACGTTGTTCCCGTTGTCCGCGACGAGAAGACGGCCTGTGGGACCGATGCTGAGCCCGGCGGGGCCGTTGAGCTGCCGCCGCGGTGGCCCGTCCCCCGTTTCCGGAATACCCGGGCTGGCCGTTGCCGGCGATGGTGTAAATGTCACCCGCCTTGACCCCGAAGCCGTCGAAGCTCCCCTTCGAGGCGGGAACGACGCGGATCATGTTGTTGAGCGAGTCGCTGATGAAGACGTTGCCGGCCGAGTCGACGGCGACGCCTTGGGGTGTGTCGAGCCAGGCCTTCGTGGCCGGCTTCTTGTTGCCTTTGAATCCCTCGTCGTTGGGCCCGGTACCGGCGATCGTGTAGATGTAGCCGGCCTTGACCGCCCGGCCCAGGCTCGTGCCGGTGGCCGCCGCCACCATGCGGACGGCCTCGTTGTCGACGTCGGAGAACACGACGTCGCCCTTGGAGTCGATGGCCACGCCGTTGAAGGTGTTGAGCTGGAGCTGGGCCGAAGGTCCGGGACCACCGTTGCCGGTGTACCCGTAGTTCATGTTCCCGGCGAGGGTGTAGATGCTCCCGGGTTGCACGGCCATGCCGAAGACGACCCGGGTCGTGGCGGGGATGAGTCGGATGAGGTCGTTGCCGGTGTCGGCCACGATGACGTCGCCCTGGGCGTCGAAGGCGACGCCGTCGGGTGAGGTGAGTCCGGCCGAGAATGTCGAGCCGCCCGGCGTGATCTCACCCTCTTGCCCACCTCCGGCGATGGTGTAGATCTTGCCCGCCGTCATCTGCTGTCCGTAGCGGAAGCCGCCGGCGGCGGCCACGAAGCGAACGGCGTCGTTGCCCGAGTCGGTGATGGCCAGGTCACCGGTGGAGTCGATGGCGACGCCATTGGGGCCGGAGAGCTCCGCGGAGGTGAGGGGGTTGCTGCTCCCATCACCCAGGTCCCCGTCGGTGCCGTTGCCCACGATGGTGTAGGTGTGGCCGGCGGTCATGGCGTGGCCCCAGAACGTGCCGGTCGAGGCGGCCGCTCACGCGGATCACGTTGTTGTTCTGGTCGGCGAAGACCACGTTGCCGTGGGCGTCGAAGACTCCTGACAATGGGGACCCGAGGGAGGCTGAGAGGCTCGCCACCCCGCTCCCGATTCCCGGGGTGCCCCCGCCCCCCGCGACCGTGGTGATCACGTCGGACCCTCCGGCCGCGGCCGAGCTCGAGGTGACACCGATCAGCGCCGACGCGGCGATGATCGAGCCCGCCACGGCCACGACGGCTCCGCACCTCAACCGTTGGAATCTCACGGTGCGCACTCAACTACGCGCCCAGCGAAGCGAGACAGGCTTTCCATCGAACCCGATTCGATGCGGACGGACTTGGACATGGACCTCAACCCCCAAAACCCCACCCTGCCGAGTCGACAAGGGAGAAACCGACCCGGGGACGCGCCGACCGCCTTATGGCCACGCCCAGGTCAAATGGTATACGCACCACCCGGTCGCCACACGCTCAGCCCTCCGGACCCCCGGCGCCGACTCTCGGACCCCCTTCAGTTCGATGGAAGGTGATGGTGGTCGGAAGTCCGTGGAAGTCGGTGGAGTCATTGGTGGTCGCGGTCGGATCGCCGATGTTGTCGGCAGATCGAAGGATGCAGCACCCCATGTTTCATCGGCGCGGCGGTGAGGGCTTGCGTCGCGGCGATCTCGGAACGGCAAGTCGATCCATCTCTCGGCGCAGTATGTCGAGCGTCTCTTCGTCCCCGATACCAAGCTCGCGCATACGTCGGGCGAAACTCCTGGCCTCGCGGGCTGCGAGCTTCCGGGTCGGTGATCGAACATTGGCGACGAAGGTGCCGTGTCGACCGCGGGTCTCGAGCAATCCCGCCAGCTCCAACTCTCGATACGCACGGGCCACCGTGTTGGCTGCAAGTCCAAGATCGGTGGCCAGCTGTCGGACGGGAGGGAGGCGCTCGGCGGGTTGGATGCTTCCCGTCTCGATGGCAACCGCGATTTGCTCCCGGACCTGTTCGAACGGGGCTATCGGAGACTCGGGATCGAGGGCCACAAACGCTTCCACGTCAACCTGCTCCACGGTTCGATTGTATCAGAGATTGTATTAATCGATCTTTGGCCTTGGCCCCTTTGGCCCGAACGGCGAAATACGGAGTACGTGTTCCGTTTATAGTGGCGACATCAACGGATTCCACAGAAGCGACGGAAGCGCCAGAAGCGCCGGAAGCGGTACGAAGCCTGAGGTAACCCGATCGCTCGGTCGGGCGGGCTACCGGGCCACCTTCACTGTCCTTCTCTTGGGTGTGTCGGCGTATGCACTCCTGCAGTCGCTCGTGTTGCCGGTCCTATCGACGATCCAACACGATCTGCACACCTCCCAGAGCACCGTGACGTGGGTATTGACGGCCTATCTGCTCTCTGCCTCGATCTTCACGCCCATTCTCGGGCGGGTGGGTGACATGGTCGGCAAGGAACGGATGCTGGTGGTCACCCTGGCGGCCCTGGCTCTCGGGTCGGTGATGGCCGGACTTTCGCATTCGATCGGCCTGCTGATCCTGGGTCGGGTCGTCCAGGGGATCGGCGGTGCCGTCCTCCCTTTGTCGTTCGGGATCATCCGGGACGAGTTCCCCGCCGCAAAGGTGGCCACGGGAGTCGGTGTCGTGGCCGCCATGGCGGCGGTCGGTGGTGGGGCGGGGATCGTCCTCGCCGGACCGATCGTCAAGCATCTCGACTACCACTGGTTGTTCTGGATCCCGTTGATCATCACGGTGATCGCGGCGGTGTGCGCGCACTTGTTCGTCCCCGAGTCACCGGTGCGGACCCCAGGTCGGATCAGCTGGCTGGCCGCCGTCCTGCTCTCGGGTTGGTTGGTCGCCCTCCTCCTGGGCGTGAGCCAGGCCCCCACGTGGGGATGGGGATCGGGCAAGGTGATCGGATTGGTCGCGCTGGCGATCGTGGTCGCGGTGGCATGGGTCATCGTCGAATCGCGATCGCGACAGCCGCTCATCGACATGACCATGATGCGCGTCCCCTGCGTGTGGACGAACAATCTGGTGGCATTTCTCTTCGGGATCGGCATGTACTCGGTCATGGCCTTTCTTCCCGAGTTCCTCCAGACACCGAGATCGGCCGGCTATGGGTTCGGGGCCGACATCGTCCAGTCGGGATTGTTCCTCCTGCCTCTGACCGTGACCATGTTCCTGTTCGGGCTGTTGTCGGGCCGGATCGCCGTCGCCATCGGCTCCAAAGCGGCGGTCATCACCGGGTCCATCATCTCCGCCGGCGCGTATCTCATGTTGGCCTTCGCCCACACCTCCGCATGGGAGATCTACGTGGCCAGCACGCTGCTCGGCGTGGGCTTGGGCCTGGCCTTCTCCGCCATGTCCAACCTCATCGTCCAGGCGGTGCCCGCTGAGCAGACCGGTGTCGCCAGCGGGATGAACGCCAACATCCGCACCATCGGTGGCGCCATCGGGGCGGCGGTCATGTCGAGCATCGTCACCTCCGAGCTCGGCCTCCATGGACGACCGGCTGCATCGGGCTACACGAGAGGATTCGCGTTCCTGGCGGTGATGACCGTCGTGGCGGTGGTTGCAGCCGTCTTCATCCCGACGGCGACCGCGGCCCGCGCCGATGCCGATTACGAGCCCCACTTGCAGAATGCCGAGCTGGCCCTACTCGCAGGTGGCACCATCACCGAAGGCTGAGCGAAGCACTTTCGTCGAGACGAGTTCGGGGAGACTTTTCGAAAACCGGCACGTCCCAGGCGCCGAGCGCCTACTGCATGCGGGAGAGCACGACCTTCAGAGCACCGGTCTCCGAGGCATTCGAGAAGACGTCGTAGGCCTCCATCATCTGATCAAGAGAGAAATGATGGGTAGCGAAGCGCGCCGTGTCGAGCTGATGAGTGGCCATGAGCCGACTGAGCGTCGGCGTGGAGTATGTGTCAACAAGACCCGTGGTGATCGTGACGTCTCGAGTCCATAGTGTTTCCAGGTGAAGCGTGGCGGGCTCGCCATGGACGCCGATATTGGCGATGCGCCCACCGGGGCGGACCAAAGCGGTGGCAAGCTCGAACGTCGCCGGTGCGCCTACGGCTTCGATCGCCACGTCGGCGCCAAGCCCGTCGGTGAGGCTCTGCACAATCGCCAGCGGATCCTCGCGGCCGTTGTTCACCGTGATATCTGCCCCGAACTGCTTGGCCGCTTCGAGTCGAGAGTCGGCGAGGTCGATCGCGATGACATGACTTGGGCTGAAGAGCAGCGACCCCGTGATGGCCGAAAGGCCGATCGGGCCCGCCCCGACGATGGCGACGACGTCACCGGGCGACACGTTCCCATTCAGCACACCGACCTCGTACGCCGTCGGCAGGATGTCGGCGAGCATCAGGAACTCCTCGTCAGATACTCCGGACGGGACCGGATACATCGAAGTGCCGGCGAAGGGCACCCGGACCATCTCGGCCTGGGTCCCATTGACGTTGTGGCCGAGAATCCAGCCCCCGCCACCGAGGCACTGTCCGAAGCGGGACTGACGGCAGAATCGGCATGCTCCGCACGCGGAGATACACGACACGAGCACACGGTCACCGGGCCCGACGTTGCGCACCGCGGCACCGACCTCCTCCACGGTGCCGACAGCCTCGTGGCCGAGAATCCGACCCGGTGTCACCTCGGGAAGGTGCCCCTTGAGAATATGGAGGTCGCTCCCGCAGATGGTGGTCGAATCGACGCGAACGATGGCATCGGTATCGTCGATCAGCTTGGAGTCGGGTACCTCGTCCCAGCTCTTTTCGTTCGGTCCGTGGTAAACGAGTGCCTTCATTGCGTGGCTCCTTCATTGACTTCATCGACGAACTTTGCTCCATTGACCGAGTTGGCTCCATTGACAGAGTTGGTTCCATTGACGAGTTTGGCTTGATTGACGAGTTTGGCTTGATTGACGAACTGAGCCGAGAGCTGGAACCGACGTCCTGTCACCACGTCCGGGCGAATGGAGATCACGTGTTCCCCAGGCTCGGGAACCATCGGCTGCGGAGAGGGACCTCCGTCGAGACATTGGCCGTCAGGCGCAAGGGTTGACGCCAGGCCCCGAACCAGGACGCTCCAGGCCATGCTCGACGCGGGTTCCAAACGGTCGACTTCGAAGGCGACCAGCGAGCCCGGAACGAGCTCAGACAACCGCCCTGGACCGATCCGAACCAGCAATCGACGGTCTTGGAACGTGAAGTTGAGCGGCACCACCAGCGGGGCCTGCTCGTCGGTAACCGCCAGTCGCCCGATGTGGTGTTCCTTGGCGGCCAGCGCGAGCAATCGGAGGCACTCAGTTTCAGGGAGTATTTCTGACCCACGTTGGTCGATCCACATGCTTCAACTGTGGCGGGCCGAGGCCCTGGCCGCCTAGAGCCATTCGTCCCAACATCGATGGGGCCAAGCGGCAATGCGCTCAGCAAGCCTCGTCAGAGATGACGACGTTCAGTCCCGTCGCGGGCTCGTCGCTGTCGCGGCGCCCCCTCATGCGTGGCGCTGCAACTCGTCGGGCGGGTATTGCCAGCCGAGCAGCCTCTTGGCGATCACGACGCGCTGGGCCTGGGTTTGTGCCTTCGTAGATCTGGCTGACCTGACGAGCTCATCCAACTTGTGGTCGTGAGTCCGGCTGATTTCGCTCTCTTCGGATCTCGGTGACGCTCGATCCGGCGCATATCCATCAGAAGCAGGGACGGAGTAGGGATGACTAAAGCCTCCGACATCGGATCGACGAGCGGGGCGCGGCACAGGCGAACGATGCATCGGCCGGTTCTGAGGAGCACCACTCGTTGCCGGTCCGGTCCGCTCCGATCAACATGGCCGGGTTGGAGCTGTCGATACTCGCACCAAACCAGCATTTTCGATTGGCGTGGCCCCACACTTCTCGGCATTAGTGACCGACCGGCGGACGGTTGAGTACAGCGCCGTTGCGGAGCACGGAGACAGGACCGTCGTCGCTGACGGCGATCACGGTAGAAAGAGGGTCGTCGAAGCTGTAACGCCGACCCGAGGTGTGCCGAGTACCTCCAAGGGCCTCAACCATCTCTTCGGAAGAAATGCTCGGCACGAGCCGCACGCCGAGCAGGCGGAGCACTCCGTCGGCGTCAAAGATAGCGGCGCCGTCGACTTGGCCGAGGGCGTGGCGAATCGGCGCCAGATGAGAGGCCTGGCGAATCTGTAAGGGTGGTGGCGAAGGGAGCCTCTCCTCGACGAACGGTCCAGGTTCGGCATCGGGTCGATAGATGAGTAGCGCGCCGATGCCCAGAGATCCGAGATCGTGTACGGCGAACCGGAGCATGGCCAAGAGGACCGCTGGATCGCCGTGCGCCGGACTGGCCGTGAGGGAGTCGCTCCAACTGCTCACAGGTGGTTCGTGGTGCCAGCTCAAGCCTTCCCAACGAAGAACGCCGAATCTTCCAACGACCCGGACTGAGCCGGCCGGGTGCCGCTGAACGATCGTCGCGTCGAGCACGTGCGCAAGCACTGCAATGTCACGTTCCGAGCCGGCCGGTCGGTCGAAGACGATCAACTCGTTCCGGCCGTCAGCACGGCGCAGAAGCCAACTCGAGAGCCCATCGGCAAAGCGTCTGGCAGCAGGAAGGGGCTGCCGACCAAGCGGCGTGCGGGTGATGTCGAGCTGCGTTTCAGACGCCCAGGTGGCTGGATCTGATCCTGGCTCCAGGATCATGCCGCTGCTCGCAGTCCGCCGCTCGTGGACGGGCGGCCGGAGAGCCTGATCGATCTCCTCGATCAGTATCTCTCGGACGGCAGAGGTTTCGTCCAGACGTAGCCCGCTTTCCTCGAGCTCCTCGGCGAGCCTTCGTAGTCGCCCTGCTCCGCGCTCCGGCATCGGTCCCGAACATTACAACGAGTCCACCGCGCGTCCGACAGCAGCGTGGCAGCAACCGTCAGCAGAAGCGTCGTGGGCATTTGCCGACCGACGCCATTCGCGTCGATCGAACCGCTCTGCCACCTCAGCGGCTTCTCCGGCAGCCCGGCTCCGGAAACAGCCCTAACCGAGCAGTCTCTTTGCGATCACGACCCGCTGGATCTGGTTGGTGCCTTCGTAGATCTGGGTGATCTTTGCGTCGCGCATGAAGCGCTCGGCGGGGAACTCGGTGGTGTATCCGTAGCCCCCGAGGAGCTGCACCGCGTCGGTGGTCACGGCCATGGCGGTGTCCGAGGCGAAGCACTTCGCCATGGCCCCGATCATCGTGAGCTCGTTGTCGGGATCACCCGCGTCGATCACCGAGCAGGCGCGGTACACGAGAGTGCGTGCCGCCTCGGTCCTCATGGCCATGTCAGCGAGCATGAAACGCAGTCCCTGGAATTCGGCGATGGGCTGACCGAAGGCCTTTCGCTGGGTCATGTACTGCGCCGCGTAGTCGATGGCACCCTGGGCGATGCCGACGGCCTGGGCGCCGATGGTGGGGCGGCTGCGGTCGAGGGTGTGCATGGCGATGGTGAAGCCCTGGCCCTCTTCGCCGATCCGGTTCTCGACCGGCACCCGGACGTCGTCGAGGACGACCTCGCCGGTCGGGCTGCCCCGCAAACCCATCTTGTGCTCGAGCTTGGCGACGCGCACACCCCAGTCGGCTTCGACCACGAAACAACTCATTCCCCTGTGTCCGGCGTCGGGATCGGTCTTGGCGAACACGGTGTAGGTGTCGGAGGCGCCGGCGTTGGTGATCCAGTACTTGGTACCCGAGATTACGTAGTCATCGCCGTCGCGCACCGCCCGGCACCGCATGGCCGCGACGTCGCTGCCGGCATCGGCCTCGGACAGGCAGTAGCTCGCCTGGGCCTCGCCCGACGCCACGCCGTGGGACGTACTTCTCCCTCAGGTACTCCGATCCCCAGTTGAAGATCGGCATCATGCCGAGCTTGGAGATGAGCATCGTCACGCTCGTCGACGCGCACACGCGGGCGAGCTCCTCGACCATGATCGCCTGGGTGACGTGGTCGGCCCCGGCGCCGCCGTACTTCACGGGGATCCCCAGGGTGGGCAGCTCCATCTCCACCGACGCCTTGAAGCCGTCCCACGGGAACGCGGCGTCACGGTCGACCGCCGCGGCGTGGGGCGCGATGCGCTCCTCGCACATCTGGCGGACCGCACTCCGGAACTGCTTATGGGTATCGGCGAGCGTGTAGGCGGGGGTCTGGTCCATCCCCCCAGTCTCGCATCCCCGGCTGGCTTTCCCGCGCTATCCGCGGTGCCCCTGCTCCCGGTGCTACCCGTGTTATCCGTGCGCGGCGAGGTGCTCGAGCAGGAAGCGGTTCAGGTCCACGGGGGCGGTCTCCGGGATCCAGTGGCTTATCCCACGCAGGACCTCGAAGCGGTACGGGCCCGACACCCACTGCTCCGTCGCCTCGGCAGCGGTGCGTCCCAGGGCGATGTCGTTGTCGGACCACACATAGAGGGTGGGGACCGTAATCGCACCCACGTCGACGAGTGCATGGGGCTCGGTGGCTCGGTACCAATTCGAGCGCGGCGGTCATAGCTCCGGGCTCGAGCATCTTGGCGACGAAGCGACCCACCTCGTCGCTGTCCGAGGAGAGCCCGCTGGCGTTGAACATGGCCAGGAGTCCTGAGCCCGATCCGTCCTCACCGAGCAGGGCCCGCTCGGCCACCCCTCCCTCGGCGCGGAACACCTCGATGTAAGACGACCGCTGGCGCTGGTCGTCGTCGCCGGCTGCGCCCCCACCGGCGTCTCCACCGGCGTCTCCACCGGCGTCTCCACCGGTTGCACTTTCGGCCCCGCCACCGAAGGCAGCCGCGAAGGCGCGGGGATGTGGGACCGACACCGCCGTGAGCGTGCGCACCCGATCGGGATGGCGGCCGGCCACGACCCAGGCCACCATCGCCCCCCAGTCGTGACCCACGAGGTCGAAACGGTCGAGCCCGAAGTGATCGGCGACGGCGAGGACGTCATCGACGAGCTCGGCGATGCGGTAGTCCTCGACATCGGGTGGGCGGGCCCCGGGTGAGTAGCCGCGCTGGTCGAAGGCGAGGCCGCGGTATCCCGCCGCGGAGAGCGCTTCGAGCTGGTGGTGCCACGAGTACCAGGTCTGGGGAAAGCCGTGCAGGAAGAGCACGGCGCGACCGTCGGCCGGTCCCGTGTCCAGCGCCTCGAACGTGAGCCCGCGCGCCGCCACTTCGAGCTGTTGCATCACCCCGGGGTCAGGAGGTCGGGTTGGCGACCGACGCCACCGACACCAAGCTGCGCCACTGCGCCAGTCGTGCCCGGACGTCGACCGGGGTCATCCGTAGTGTGTCCTCGGAGACGGCGCCGGCGATGGCGCGCTGCTGCTGGTAGTGGTGGGCGGCGGCCTGGAACAACGGGGCGCGCCACGCCACGAGGTCGTCGGGAGCGTCACTCAGGAAGCCGAAGAGCACCAGCGCCAGCTCGATGTCCTTCGCCACCGGGGCCCGACCGAACAAAGCAGCACGCCGGCTCGCCACCGCGGCGCACCCCACGAGCGCATCCTCGGCAGTGATCCCGGCGGAGAGCACGAGGCGCTCTTCGAATTGCGAGTGGGCGAGCAGCAACGCGTACCCCTGATCGGGCCCGGGCACTCCGAACTCGCGGCCCCGTGTCTTCTCGGGCCCGCGCAGATCGGCGACGCGTCCGGCACGCCAGTCGCCGGGGGTCCGCAGGCGGTATGAGGGTCGGACCTGGTCGGTCTCGACGATCGGCACGAAGTTGGGCTGGGTCATGGGAGATTTCGCTACTCCTGCTCGTCCTACTCGGCGTGCTCGCCCTGCTCGGCGTGCTCGCCCTGCCCGGCGTGCTCGCCCTGCTCGGCGTGGACGAGACCGTAGACGATCGAGTCGAAAAGGGCCTGCCAGGATGCCTCGATGATGTTCTCCGAGACTCCGATCGTCGTCCACACGTGTTCACCGTCACTGGAGTCGATAAGGACCCGGGTGACCGCCCCGGTGCCCTTGCCCGTGTCGAGCACCCGTACCCGGTAGTCGACCAGATGGACGGCCGACAGCTTCGGGAAGTGGCCTCCGATGGCCTGCCGGAGCGCCGAGTCGAGTGCGTTGATGGGGCCGTTCCCCTCGGCGGTGGCCACCACCCTCTCGTCGCCGACGCGGATCTTGACCGTCGCCTCGGTGGTGTGCCGCCCCGAGTGGTCGGCCCGGTCGATGCGATCGGCCCGGTCGATGCGATCGGCACGGTCCGTGCGATCGGCGGTGTGGGGAAAGCGGTCCGTGTGGTCGTTGATGACCCGGAACGACTCGACCTCGAAGAAGGTGGGCTCCCACCCCGTCGCCCTCCGCAGCAGGAGCTCGAGCGAGCCGTCGGCGACCTCGAAGTGGTATCCCCGGTACTCGAGGGCCTTGAGTGTGTCGAGCACACCCGACAGCGCGTCGGAGTCCAGCTCGAGGCCGAGCTCCTGGGCCTTGAGTGCCAGTGTCGACCGGCCCGCCATCTCCGACACCACGAATCGTGTGCCGTTGCCGACCGAATCGGGCGGTATGTGCTCGTAGGCGTCACGCCGGCGGGCGATGGCGCTCGTGTGCAGGCCGGCCTTGTGCGCGAAGGCGGCGGCACCCACGTAGGGCTGCTGCGGATTGGGGGCCACGTTCACGAGCTCGGCGATGTGGTGCGACACCGGCGTGATCCGCTCCAGCCGGTCCGCGGGGATGGTGCGCACGTTCAGCTTGAGCGACAGGTTGGGGATCGCGGCGGAGAGATCGGCGTTGCCAGTGCGCTCCCCGTAGCCGTTCACACACCCTTGGACATGGGTTGCTCCGGCCCGGACCCCGGCGATGGAGTTGGCCACCGCACATCCCGAGTCGTTGTGGAAGTGCACGCCGACCTGACACTCGAAGTCCGATACCACCTCGGCCACGATCCGCTCCACGTCGTGGGGCAGGGTGCCTCCGTTGGTGTCGCACAGCACGAGAGCTTCGGCCCCCGCTTCCTCGGCGGCACGCAGGATGCGCAGCGTGAATTCGGGGTCGTCACGAAAACCGTCGAAGAAGTGCTCGGCGTCGAAGAACACGCGGAGGTCGTGGTCCCGGAGGAAATTCACCGAGTCGGCTGCCATCGCGACGGCTTCGTCGAGCGTCGTGCGCAACGCCTCGGTGACATGCAGCTTCGAAGCCTTGGCCACGATGCAGACGGCTTCGGTGTTGGCCTTCACGAGCTGCCGCAGGACCTCGTCGTCCTCGGCACGCACCCCGGCCCGGCGGGTGGAACCGAAGGCGACGAGCGTGGCCGACGAGAGGCGGAGCTCGGCCGGGGCCCGGGCGAAGAATTCCTCGTCCTTGTGGTTGGCGCCGGGCCATCCCCCTTCGATGAAGGTGACGCCGAGATGGTCGAGTTGCTCGGCCACCCGGAGCTTGTCGTCCACGGTCAGCGACAGGCCCTCCTGCTGCGATCCGTCGCGCAATGTCGTGTCGAAGATGTCGACGGCCTCGGGAAGCTCCGGCATCTCGAAGCCGTGGCTGGCAGCGCCGTGGCTGGCAGCGCCGTGCACTGTGCCCCGGACCGGCGCGGCGCTTGACGACCTTGCTGCGCCGGTACTCGGGGCCGGGCTCTACCTCACTCGACATGTTCGAGCCAGTCCTTGTACCGGTCCACTTCGCCGCGGACGGTGGCGAAGTAGGTGTCCTGGATGTGCTTGGTCACCGGGCCGGGCCGACCATTTCCGACAGTGCGGTCGTCGACCTCGCGGATGGGGACCACCTCGGCGGCGGTGCCGGTCAGAAAGGCCTCATCCGCGGTGTAGAGGTCGGTGCGGATGAGCGTCTCGGAGACGTACTCGTACCCGAGGTCGGTGGCGATGGTCCGCACCGAGTCCTGGGTGATGCCCGCCAGCGCGCCCGACTCCGACGTGGGCGGGGTGACCACGGTCCGGCCCCGCACCACGAAGATGTTCTCGCCCGTGCACTCCGACACGCGGCCATCGGGCGCGAGCAGGACCGCCTCGTCGTAGCCCGCCTTCAGGGCCTCGACCTTGGCCAGCGAGGAGTTCACGTACATGCCCGTCCCCTTGGCCGCGGTGGGCACGGCGTTGGGATCGTGGCGCTGCCACGTCGAAACCTTGAGGCGGATGCCGTTGGCCACCCCCTCGTCGCCTAGGTACGTCCCCCACGGCCAGGCCGCGATAGCCACGCTGACGGGACACGGCAGAGGGTTGAGGCCCATCTCGCCGTAACCGAGGTAGGCGATCGGCCGCAGATAGCACCCGTCATCGAGCCCGTTGACCCGCACCACCTCTTTGCTCGCCGCGATGAGCTCGTCGGGGGTGTAGGGCATGTCGATCATGAACACCTTGGCCGAGGTGAACAGCCGGTTGATGTGGTCGGTGAGCCGGAACACCGCCACGCCGCGGCTCGTCGGGTAAGCGCGGATGCCCTCGAACACACCCGACCCGTAGTGCAGCGAGTGCGTGAGCACGTGGATGCGTGCCTTGTCCCAGTCGACGAGCTCGCCGTCGAGCCAGATCTTCTCGGTCGGGGTGATGGGCACGGGCTCAGAGCCTTTCTGCAATGGCGTCGCCGACGGCGACGGTGGACGAAACATGAGAGCCGGACGACACCGGCGGTTGTTCGGACAGATCCGACAGGTACGCGGTGACGGCCTTGGTGACGCGCTCCGCCGCGTCGACCTCGCCGAGGTGCTCGAGCATGAGCGCGGCGGAGCGGACGGCCGCCACCGGGTTAGCCGTGCCCGTGCCGGCGATGTCGTGGGCGGCGCCGTGGACGGGCTCGAACAGCGACGGCCCGGTGCGGGCCGGGTTCAGGTTGGCCGACGCCGCGAAACCGATCCCCCCGGCCACCGCGCCGGCCAGGTCGGTGAGGATGTCGCCGAACAGGTTGTCGGTCACGATGACGTCGTAGCGGTCGGGACGCTCCACCAGGTAGATGCACGCCGCGTCGACATGGTTGTAGTCGCGGGTCACCGCCGGGTACTCGGCAGCGACTTCGTCCACCACCCGTTGCCACAGGTCACCCGAGAATGTGAGGACGTTCGTCTTGTGCACCAGAGTGAGGTGATGACGTTCACGCCGTGAGGCGAGCTCGAAGGCGAAGCGCACGCACCGCTCCACGCCCATGCGGGTGTTGACCGATCCCTGCGTGGCCACCTCGTGGGGTGTGTTGCGACGGAGGAACCCGCCCTCTCCGGCGTAGGTGCCTTCGGTGTTCTCGCGGATGACGACGAAGTCACAGTCGGGCGCGGGAGCCCCGGCCAGCCCGACGAAGGGCCGGAGGTTCACATAGAGGTCGAGCTCGAAGCGCAACCGGAGCAACAGCCCGCGCTCCAACAGGCCCGAGGGGACCTCGGTCGATCCCACCGGAGGGCCCACCGCCCCGAGAAGGATGGCGTCATATCCCCGCAGCTCCTCGAGCGTGGCGTCGGGAAGCACCTCGCCGGTGCGGAGGTAGTGGGCGGCGCCGAGCTCGAAATCGGTCGTGTCGAGGGTGACGCCGGCCGCGGCCACCACCTTGAGGGCCTCGGACAGCACCTCGGGGCCGATGCCGTCGCCGCCGATCACGGCCACGGTGGGGGTGGGGTGTGCGCTCATCGTTGCCTGCATCGGGGGTGGCTCATCGTGTCTGGGTCTGGTCCTCGGCGTCTCAGGTCGGGCCTTGGGTCGAGCCTTGGGTGGGGCCCCCGGTTAGGGCCCCGGGTGGAGCATGGCCCGGAAAATGAAAAACCGCCCACAATGTGGACGGTCGGGGAGGCGCACACCAATCGGGTGCGCGCCTATTCGATGACGATTACGGAAGTGCTCGGGGTTCCCATCAGAAAAACAGTCTCCCGCGCCCCGACGTGCCCGTCAACCACACCCCGGGGACACACGGGTCGAACCGGGCACCGTCCCGGCACCGGGCCGGCCCGTCGTGTGAGGACGGAGAACCTGGTGAGGCCCCATCGAGGCGGCCACGACCGGGCGCGCGACCCACTGCGCCACCCACCGGAGGACCCCGACCTAGCCGATACCCTTGCAGGGCATGGCCGATGACGAATCCACCAGCCTGACCCAGGCCACCTTCGATCGGCTGCAGGCCGAGCTCGAGGACCTAACGACCCGGGGCCGGGTCGAGATCGCCCGTGCCATCGAGGCCGCCCGGGCCCTCGGCGACCTGTCCGAGAACGGCGACTATCACGCCGCCAAGGACACCCAGGGGAAGATGGAGTCCCGGATCCGCAGGCTCCAGCACACCCTCGGCCACGCCGTCATCGTCGACGACGAGGCCGTGGGGAGCTCCGAGACGGTGTCGGCCGGGTCGGTCGTCGCCATCCGATACGAGGGCGACGAGGAGGTCGAGCGGTTCCTCGTGGGCTCGATCGAGGAGCGCCACGACGAGCTCAACGTGGTGTCCCCCGGATCGCCTCTGGGCCAGGCCCTGCTGGGCAAGACCTCGGGCGACGTGGTCCAGTACGAGGCCCCGGGCGGCACCCTGCGTGTCGAGATCGTCCAGATCGGCAGCTGAACCATGACGTCACGCGTGGGCACACAGAGCGCACGTCCACTCAGCGACAAGGTGTGGGAACGGCACCTCGTCCATCAAGCCGACGGTGAGCCCGATCTGCTCTTCATCGACCTGCACCTGGTCCACGAGGTCACGTCGCCTCAGGCCTTCGACGGCCTGCGTCTGGCGGGCCGGCCGGTCCGGCATCCCGAGCTCACCGTGGCGACCGCCGACCACAACGTCCCGACCACCGACATCGACAAGCCCGTCGCCGACCCGGTGTCGGCCCGGCAGCTCGAGGTGCTCACCGCCAACTGCGAAGAGTTCGGGATCACCTGCTATCCGATGGGCCACGCCAACCAGGGCATCGTCCATATCATCGGGCCCGAGCTCGGCCTGTCGCAGCCGGGCATGACCATCGTGTGCGGCGACAGCCACACGTCGACCCACGGCGCGTTCGGCGCGCTGGCATTCGGCATCGGCACGTCCGAGGTCGAGCACGTCCTCGCCACCCAGACCCTTCCGCAGATGCGGCTCGAGACCATGGCCATCGAGGTCGAGGGCGACGCGCCGGCGGGGGTCACCGCCAAGGACATCGTCCTCGCCATCATCGGGCGCATCGGCACCAGCGGCGGCATGGGACACGTGATCGAGTACCGCGGCCCCGCCATCCGTGCGCTGTCGATGGAAGGTCGGATGACGATGTGCAACATGTCCATCGAAGCGGGTGCCCGGGCCGGGATGATTGCGCCCGACGACGTGACGTTCGCGTACCTCGAGGGCCGGCCGCACGCGCCGACCGGCAAGATGTGGGAGCGCGCCCTCGACGACTGGCGCAGCCTCGGCACCGACGAGGGCGCGGTGTTCGACAAGACGGTGACCATCGACGCGTCGGCAGATCCGGCCCCATGTCACGTGGGGCACCAACCCCGCCCAGGTGGTCCCCATCGACGGGAACGTCCCTGACCCGTCGAGCTTCGCCGAGCCGGCCGAGCGCGAGGCCGCCGCCCGGGCCCTGCAGTACATGGGCCTGACGGCGGGAACGGCGATGCGCGACGTCCCGGTCGACACGGTCTTCATCGGGTCGTGCACCAACTCCCGCATCGAGGACCTCCGGGCCGCGGCCGAGGTTCTCCACGACCGCCACGTCCGCCCCGGTCTGCGGGCGCTGGTCGTGCCCGGCTCGCATCCCGTGAAGGCCCAGGCCGAAGCCGAAGGGCTCGACAAGGTCTTCCTCGCCGCCGGCTTCGAATGGCGCCAGCCCGGTTGCTCGATGTGCCTGGCCATGAACCCCGACAAGCTGGCCGTGGGCGAACGCTGCGCCTCGACCTCGAACCGCAACTTCGAAGGGCGCCAGGGTCGGGGCGGCCGCACCCACCTGGTCTCCCCCGCGGTGGCGGCGGCGACCGCCGTGGCCGGACACTTCGCCACCCCCGAGGACCTGTCATGACTTTGCCTGTGACCCCGTCTGTGACCCCGTCTGTGACCCCGCCGAGGCCGTGGTGAAGCCCGTCAGCGTGGTCACCGGACGCGCCGTCCCCCTCGACCGCTCCGACGTCGACACCGACCAGATCATCCCGTCGGACTGGCTCAAGCGCGTCGAGCGCACCGGGTTCGGCGCCGGCCTCTTCTCGGAGTGGCGCGACGACCGCGCCTTCGTCCTGAACCAACCCGAGTACGCAGGGGCCTCCATCTTGGTGGCCGGCCCGAACTTCGGGACAGGATCCTCTCGGGAGCACGCCGTGTGGGCACTCCTCGACTACGGCTTCGAGGCCGTCGTGTCGCCGCGCTTCGCGGACATCTTCCGGAACAACTGCACAAAGCAGGGTCTGCTCCCCGTCGAGGTCGAACCTGACCTGGGTCGTGCCCTTCTCGACGCCGTCGTGGCCGACCCGTCGCTCGAGCTGACCATCGACGTCGCCCGCGGCACCATCGAGGCACCGGCGGCCGGGCTGACGGGCTCGTTCCCTCTCGACGAGTTCACGCGCGAGCGGCTCCTCAACGGCTGGGACGACATCGGCCTGACACTGCGCCACGCGCAGGACATCACGACCTACGAGCACACGCGGGTCCCGTGGATGCCGACCATGACGGCCTCGACCACGGGCTGAGCTCCCAGGGCCTTACGAACCGGTCACCGCGGGCTGGTCGGTGGCGCAGTACTTGCACTTCGAGGCGGCGGCGGGCAAGTCGTCGGACAGGCACGCCAGGCATGTCTTGGTCGGCGCCGGATCGCCGAACACCGTGACGCCGCGGCGGGCCGACACCCGGCGGTAGGGCACGACGATCACGAAGTACACGACGGCCATGAAGACGAGGAAGTAGACGACGGCGGAGATGAACGAGCCGAGATCGAGGAACGTCTTGGCGTTGCCCTTTTGGCCGAGCTGCCAGCCGAGGCCGACCGACTGCCCGCCTTGGGCGCGCGCCACCAGCGGGTTGATCACAAAGTCCGTGAACGCCTTCACCAGGGTGCTGAAGGCAAGCGCCACCACCAGCCCGACGGCGACGACGATCACGTCGCCACGCATGAGGAAGTTCTTCAGGCCCTTGAGCATCGTCGGTCCCCTCTCGTCGACTGTCCAGCTGTCGCGCCCGACGCTATAGCCCCGGACCCGTCAGGGCATCGAGAGGTGGCTGCGAGAGGTGGCTGCGAGAGGTGGCTGCGAGAGGTGGCTGCGGGGGCTGCGATCGGCGGCCTGCGATCGGCGGCCTGCGATCGGCGGCGGTCAGTGACCTAGGGCCCGATCTCGGTCTCGCGCTGGTCGTTGCGGGCCCGGATCCGGACGAGGCGGTTGACCGCGGCCAGATAAGCGCGCGCGGAGGCTTCGACCACGTCGGTGGAGACGCCCCGTCCCGAGACCTTGAGCCCTTGGTCCTCGAGCTGGACCACCACGTCCCCGAGGGCGTCGACGCCCCCCGTCACCGACGACACGTTGAACCCGATGAGACGGGACTCCACCTTGGTGGCGGCCCGGATGGCGGTGCAGGCGGCGTCGATCATGCCGTTGCCCTCGGCGGCGGCCTCGACCTTGTCCCCCGACCGGCTCACCACGACGCGGGCCCGGGGCATGCCGACGGTCCCGCCGGCCACCTCGAGCGCCTCGAGATGGAAACCCTCCACCAGGTCCTGGCCGAGCTCCTCGGCGACGATCGCCTCGAGGTCGGCCTCGGTGATCTCGACCTTGCGGTCGGCGAGCTCCTTGAACCGGGTGAAGGCCTGGTTGAGGCCGTCGCCATGGACCCGGATCCCCATCTTCTCGAGCGTGTTGGCGAAGGCGTGCCGTCCCGAGTGCTTGCCCATGACGATCTGGCGGCCGACCTGGCCCACGCTGGCTGCGTCGATGATCTCGTAGGTCGACCGATCCACCAACACCCCGTGCTGGTGGATGCCGGACTCGTGGGCGAAGGCGTTGCGGCCCACCACGGCCTTGTTGTACTGCACCGGGTAGCCGGTGAGGCGAGCCACGAGCCGGGAGGCTCGCGCCAGCTCCTCGGTGTGCACCGTGGTGGTGATGCCGGGGAACTGGTCGGCGCGGATCCGAAGCGCCATGACGACCTCCTCGAGCGCGGCGTTACCGGCCCGCTCGCCGAGACCGTTGACACACACCTCGACCTGACGCGCTCCGGCCTGGACTCCGGCCAGGGTGTTGGCCGTGGCAAGCCCGAGGTCGTTATGGCAATGGGTCGACAGCACGTAGTCGCCAGGGACCTCCTTGCGGATGTGCTGGATCAGGGCACCGAAGTCCCACGGAATGCCGTAGCCGACGGTGTCGGGGATATTCAATGTGGTGGCACCCGCCTCGACCGAAGCCCGCAGCACCTCCAGCATGAAGTCGAGGGGCGTCCGGGTGGCGTCCTGGGGGCTGAACTCCACGTCGTCGGTGTGCTCTCTGGCGTGGGCCACGCCACCGCGTGTCTCGGCCAGCACCTGGGCCTCGTTCATCTTGAGCATGTGCTCCATGTGCTGAGGGCTCGTCGAGATGAACACGTGGATGCGGGCACGTGCCGCATCGCGTACCGCGTCCCAACAACGGTCGACGTCGGAAAGCTGCGTTCGCGAGAGGCCGCAGATGGCCGGGGCGTCGGGGGCGTTGCCGACCGACCGCGCGATCGTCTGGACGGCTTCGAAGTCTCCCTGGCTGGCGACGGGGAACCCGGCCTCGATGTAGTCGACCCCGGCCCGGGCCAGCTGTTCAGCGATCTCGAGCTTCTCGGCGACGTCGAGCGAGATGCCCGGCGACTGCTCTCCGTCACGAAGGGTCGTGTCGAACACGACGAGGTGCCCCGCGTCTCCGCCGCCGGGAAGCCGTCCCTCTGCCTGTGCAGGCTGGGTGGACGGCTTCGGGCCTTGCTTGGCGCTCGGCTTGTCGCTCATCGGATGTCCTCACTCTCGTGCGTTGTGTCCATGCTGGTCTGTGTTCTCTGTTGCTCTGTGTTCTCTGTTGCTCTGTGTTCTCTGTTGCTCTGTGTTCTCTGTTGCTCTGTGTTCTCTGTTGCTCTGGCTTGCCTCGTGGGATCCCCTGACGATTCCGGGACGGCTCGTCGCCCAAGAAGAAACCCCCTGGCCATTTGGCACAGGGGGCGGGCTCGGCGAGCGCGGTGTGGCGCTCGCCGTCAGGTAAGAAGCAGGGTGGTGGTGAAGGGGCGCTCACGCATATCAGTGTTCATGGTGGCAAACCGGGCGGCTCAGGTCAAGCACACCCGCCGTCCTCGGGGATCTACGCTGCACGGTGTGAGAGGCGTGGTGCGAGGTCTGGGCTGGTCGATCGTCGTGCTAGCGGCGTTGGCTGCCATTGCGGCGGTGGGACGAGTTGTGCTCGGAAAAGTCGCCGGGGAGCCAGGCGCGCCGAGTCCCCAGCGGGGCAGTTTCGACACATGGCCGACGGTGCCACCCGCGCCGGGACGACTGGCGCCCAACGGCTCTCGCGTTCCCGCCGGGAGCTGAGCCGGATGGACCCCGGGCGGTCGGAAGTCGCGACGACCGATCCGTCACAAGTACGTCGTCACAAGTACGTCTTCGCCAGCACCCTGCATCCGTCGCGTGCCGTGGCCACCACCGCGGACCGCGCCGCATTCGACGTGGCCGATGCGCTCGGTGCAGCCTGAAAGACGTACACCAACGCGGGTGTGGTCTTGAACGTGGCGGTGGCGAGTCGACTCACGGTCCTCGTGGAGGCTGCGGCACGCAGAGCCGGTGCGAGGCAGCGCTCGAACTGGACTGGTGTCGCTCCCGCCCCGGAGCGAATTTTGGTGGAACTACTCCCTGTCGTGGTCGTGGCCGTGGCATTGGCGTCTGACTGCTTTTCCGGCGCCGCTGCGGAGAATTCCTGCGATCCGAGTGCCGCCACCCGGGAGCGCAATCCATCGACGGAGCTCACAGGACCCAGGGCGTAGACGGTGGCGGTGGCACCGTTCGAGAGGCCGTAGGTTCCCGAGGCTCGAGCACCGTGGCTGGTTGGCGCGAGACGGCGAACCGACGGTCCCGCAGATGATCCCGAAGCCCGGCTTTGGGCGCTGTTGGAGGTGCTCTGACCCAACAGGGCGAGGGGGACCCCTATCGCTGCGGCCAGAACCAGGATGGCTGCGGCCGCGCCCACGAACACATGCGGACGACGCCGAGGAATCGGGATCGGGTTCGGGATCCTGACCAGGTCCGGACTCTGCTTCTGGATGTCGCTCGGAGGGAAACCAGGAGCAGACCCCTCGACGGCTCTGCGCAGAACGGACTCGATCGAGGTGGCACGAATGTCGGGAGGAACCGTCGGAACCGGAGCCTGCATGAGGCGCGCCCGCACCGAATCGAGGTCCGCCAATCGTTCGCGGCAGGGGCCGCAACCGGCGAGATGCGCACTGAATGACGCCGACGCCGACGCCGTCTCGTCGAGACCCGCGCCGGGGACCCCGTCGAGATGTGACGACAGCTGCTCGTCAGTCAGGTGCCCCTCGGTCATCGGCTGTGGTCATCTCCTCGGGATCGCTCTCGGGATTGGTCTGTGAAAGCGTTCGATCTTCTGACGGTCGGCGCGCCGGAATGGTTCCCGGTGCCACCACCCGCAATCTCCTCCGATTCCCGCTTCTGCTCGGTGGCTTCGGTGGCCCACGTATCCGCCAACGCTGACCGGGCGCGGGCGATGCGCGATCGAACGGTTCCAACCGGCACTCCCAAGATCTCCGCGATCTCGTCGTAGGGAAGATCACAGACATCGCGCAGCACCACGGCAGTGCGAAACTCGAGGGGGAGCGAGGCGAGAGCGGTGTCGACATCCACACGAGCGGCGACGATGTCGGCCGGATCACGACCGCCGCCGGTACCGAGCCCGCCGGTACCGAGCCCTCCGGTATCCCGGGTGCCGCCGTCGCGAGACTCGCCGATGTCATCGGAGCGATCGGCGTCGTGCGGACTCGGGACCACGAACAGGCCCGGCGCGCCAAAGGAGATCTCGTCGGCGGTCTGGGCAAAATCCGCCACGAGACCGGTCACCGGTCGTCGGCGACGGCGACGCATCTCGTCGATACAGGTGTTGGTGGCGATGCGGTAGATCCAGGTGCCGAACGAACTGCGCCCGTCGAACCGGCCGAGAGCTCTGATGGCGGCCACCAGCGTGTCCTGGGTCGCATCGAGAGCATCGGAGTCGTTCCCGAGCATCCGGCGACACAGCGCGTGGACACGGTCGTAATGCGCAGTTACCAAGGCCTCGAGAGCGTGGCGGTCGCCGCGTCGAGCCGCGTCGAGCACTCCGTCCTCACCCTCCCGAGCCTGGCCGCGGTGGTCGTCGATGTCGAAGAGGCTAACCGGCGGCCTCTCGAATTCGAGGTCCAGCCCCAACAGAAACGAGCTCACAGTCGGCTCAAGCCCACCCAACCCCAGCACAAAGGCGAAGCCCGAGCCAAAGCCAAAGCCAAAGCCGAAGCCCGCGAAAACTCAAACAGCGGCAATACGGTGGATAGCGAGAATGCCGTCGGTCCCTTGCAGGGTGGCGAAGACGTCGTCGGGAACAGCCCGGTCGGTGGAGAGGACCATGAGCGCGGTGCCCTCGGTGCGACGGGAGGGGTCGACGTCCATCGAGGAGATGGACACGCCGGCCTCACCCAAGACGACGCCCACTACTCCGATCATCCCGGGACGGTCGTCGTTGCGCACGATGAGCATGTGCTCGGCGGGGGGGACCTCGACGGCGTGGTCGTCGAGGAGGACGATGCGCGACTCGGATCGGGGCCCGGTCAAGGTGCCGGCGATGGAGTGCTCGGGGGAGCGCAGGGTGATCAGGTTCACGTAGTCGCGAGCCGTCGCGGTCGACGCCTCGCGGACTTCGAGACCCCTTTCCGCTGCCAACTGGGGCGCGTTCACGTACGACACGGGCTCCTCGGTGCCGGCCGAGAAGATGCCCTTGAGCACCGCCAGGGTCAGGATCGAGGTGTTGGAACCGGCCAGCCCGCCTTGGTACTCCACCTCGAGTCGTTCCGGGAGCCCGTCGTTGAGACAGGCGAAGCAGCGGCCGAGCTGTTCGGCCAGGCGGAGGAACGGACGGACGGTCTCCGACACCTCGCTGGCGGCCACGTTGACGGCGAAGGGCACGAAGTCGCCGGCCAGCGCCAGGTTGACCTGCTCGGCGATTGTCACACCGGCCTTGTCCTGCGCCTCGGCCGTGGACGCGCCCAGGTGCGGGGTCACCACCACGTTGGAGAACGCGAACAGGGGCGAGTCGGTGCAGGGCTCGGTGGCGAAGACGTCGAAGGCGGCACCCCCGACGCGGCCCGACCGAAGCGCGTCGGCGAGGGCATCCTCGTCGACGATCCCCCCGCGCGCCGCGTTGACGATGCGGATGCCGGGCTTAGCCTTGGCGAGCAGCTCGGCGCCGATCAGTCCCGCCGTCTCCGCCGTCTTGGGGAGATGGATGGTGAGGAAGTCGGACTCGGCCACCAGTTCGTCGAGAGAGAGCATCTCGACCCCCATGTGGCGGGCCCGGTCGGCCGAGACGTAGGGGTCGTAGGCGCACAGCCGCATACCGAAGGCCAGCGCACGCTGGGCCACGAGCGCACCGATGCGGCCCAGGCCAACGACACCGAGGGTCTTGCCGTGCAGCTCGACGCCCTCCCATTTGGAGCGCTCCCACTTCCCCGCCATGAGCGCGGCGTGGGCCTGGGGGACGTTGCGCGCCTGGGCCAGGAGCAATGCCATGGCGTGCTCGGCGGCAGAAAGGACGTTGGACTCCGGCGCGTTGACCACCATGACGCCGCGCCGAGTGGCCGCCTCGACGTCCACGTTGTCGAGCCCGATGCCGGCGCGTCCCACCACCACGAGGTCGGTCCCGGCCTCGAGGACCTCGGCGCTGACCTGGGTGGCCGAGCGGACGATGAGGGCGTGGGCGCCCACGATGACGCCGAGCAGCGCCTCGGGGTCGAGGTCGAGCTGGACATCGGCCTCGTGGCCGGCGTCGGCCAGTGTCTTGAGCCCGCGCTCGGCGAGCTTCTCTGTGATGAGTACCCGTGCCATGTGGATCGTCGTCCTTACTCGGCTGTGCTCGGCGCGTGGTCGTCTACTACGCGACTACTCGGCTACGCGACTACTCGGCTACGCGACTACTCGGCGGTGGCGAAGAGCTTGCCGAGGCGCGTGACTCCCTCGACGATGGCGTCGTCGCCGAGTGCGTAGGACAGCCGCAAGTACCCCTCCGCGCCGAAGGCTTCACCAGGGACCACGGCCACCTGGGATTCTTCGATGGCCACCGTCGCCACGTCGGCCGATGACGACACGAGGCGTCCCGCCAGGCGGCGCCCCAACAGGCCTCGCACCGACGGGAAAGCGTAGAAGGCGCCCTCGGGCTCGACGCAGGTGACGCCGTGGCACTCGTTGAGCATGGAGTGGATGGTGACGCGTCGACGCTCGAAGGCGGCGCGCATCTCCCCCACCGCCACCAGGTCGCCCGTGAGCGCGGCCAGCGCGGCGCGCTGGGACACGTTGGAGACGTTCGAGGTGGCGTGCGACTGCAGGTTGGAGGCGGCGGCCACCACGTCGGGGGGCCCGATCAACCAGCCCACGCGCCATCCCGTCATGGCGTAGGTCTTGGCCACCCCGTTGATGACGATGCAGCGGTCCGAAAGCTCGGGGACGGCCACCGGCATGGACTGAAAGGCGCGACCGCCGTAGACGAGATGCTCGTAGATCTCGTCGGTGACAACCCACAGGCCGCGATCGGCCGCCCATTGCCCGATGGCGAGGATCTCCTCGGGGGTGCTCACCGCGCCGGTGGGGTTGTTGGGCGACACGAAGAGCAGGACCTTGGTGGCCGGGGTCAGGGCCGCCTCGAGCGCGTCCACGGTGAGGTGGAACCCGGTGGACTCGTCGGTGGGCACCGCCACCGGGATGCCGCCGGCCAGGGCGATGACCTCGGGGTAGGTCGTCCAGTACGGAGCCGGGACGAGAACTTCGTCGCCCGGGTCCAGCACCGTGGCGAAGGCCTCGTAGACGGCTTGTTTGGCGCCGTTGGTGACGAGCACCTGCGAGGCGGCCACCTCGTAGCCGGAGTCGCGCCGGGTCTTGGCCGCGATGGCCTCGCGCAGGGGGGCGATGCCGGCAGTGGGCGTGTAGTGGTGGTTGACGGGGTCGTAACAGGCGGCGACGGCCGCCTCGACGATGTGCGCGGGGGTGGGGAAGTCGGGCTCACCGGCGCCGAACCCGATGACGTCGGCCCCCGCCGCGGCCAGTGCCTTCGCCTTGGCGTCGACGGCGAGGGTGGCCGACGGGGAGACCGCGGCGACCAAGGCGGAGATGCGCGACCGGGTGGAGGGGCCGGCACCGGGGGTCGTGGCGGTTTCTCGGGGGGACGCCATGGCTGCCATGCTTGCACACGTGACGAACGCCTCTGCCACGCCCGACATCCGCATCCCCGACGCCCTCAAGCCGTCCGACGGGCGCTTCGGGAGCGGTCCCTCCAAGGTGCGCCCCGAGCAGCTGGCCGCGCTGGCGGCGACGGGGTCGGGCTACCTCGGCACCAGCCACCGCCAGGCCACGGTGCGGTCGGTCGTGGGCCGGCTCCGCACCGGGCTCGCCCAGCTGTTCTCGCTCCCCGACGGCTACGAAGTCGTGCTCGGCAACGGCGGCACCACATGCTTCTGGGACATCGCCACCTTCTGCCTCATCGAGCGGCGCAGCCAGCACCTCTCTTTCGGCGAGTTCTCGTCCAAGTTCGCGGCCGCCGCCAAGGCGGCACCCCATCTGGAAGACCCCCACGTCATCGAGTCCCCGCCGGGAACCCACCCCGAGGCGGTGGCCGTCGACGACGTCGACCTCTACGCGCTCACCCACAACGAGACCTCGACCGGCGTGGCCATGGAGATCCGCCGTCCCGGCAACCCCCACGGCCCCAGGCGCCGGCGGCGGCGGCGGCGGCGGCGGCGCAGCCCACCCCGGAACCGCCGGGCAGCTCGTGGCCGTCGACGGAACCTCGGCCGCGGGCGGGCTACGGGTCGACCCGACCCAGTTCGACGCCTATTACTTCGCGCCCCAGAAGTGCTTCGCCTCCGACGGTGGGCTGTGGGTGGCTCTGCTTTCGCCGGCCGCGCTCGACCGGGTCACGGCGGTCACCGGCCCGGGCCCGGACGGCGGTACGAAGCGCTGGGTGCCGGCCTTCCTCGACCTCGCCATCGCCATCGACAACTCCACCAAGGACCAGACCTACAACACGCCCGCGCTGGCCACACTCCTCCTCTTCGCCGAGCAGGTCGAGTGGATGCTCGCCGGCGGCGGCCTCGACTGGTCGGCGGGTCGCTGCGACCGCTCCGCCGAGATCCTCTACACCTGGGCCGAGCAGTCGGACTTCGCCATGCCGTTCGTGGGCAAGCCCTCCGAGCGCAGCCACGTGGTGGGGACCGTCGACTTCGTCGATGCCGTCGACGCCGCCGCGGTCGCCCAGGTCCTGCGCGCCAACGGCATCGTCGACACCGAGCCCTACCGCAAGCTGGGCCGCAACCAGCTACGTATCGCCATGTTCCCGGCCATCGATCCCGAAGATGTCGCCGCGCTGTGCGCTTGCATCAACCATGTGGTGGGGGCCCTGGCTTCCTAGGCTCAGGGCGCCGATGGGACTCACACGCCGTGTATGTCCAGCGAGTGTGTCGACAGCGGGTGTGTCGACAGTGTGTGTCCAGAGGCAGTCAACCAGCCGGGTGTATCAGGTGGCCGGGCTCACCGAGCTCATGTTGAAGTCCGCCACCCGCAACGGTGGCATGGCGGTGCGGTTCATCCATTCGCCCCACTCGCGCGACAGGGCCCGCTCGCTGCGGCCCGCCTCGGTGGTGCGGGCCAGGACGTCGATCGGGCTCTCGTTGAAGCGGAAGTTGTTCACGGCCCCGGCGACCTCCCCGTGCTCGATGAGGTAGACGCCGTCGCGGGTGAGCCCGGTGAGCAACATCGTGACGGGGTCGACCTCCCGGATGTACCACAGACAGGTGAGCAGCAGCCCCCGTTCGGTGGACGCGATCATGTCTTCGAGCGATGCCGTCGCACCGGGCAGCGCCAGGATCAGGTTGCCGACCGAGGGCGAGGGCTCGACGCCCGAGCGCGCCGCGCCGGCGCGGTGGTACTGCAGGCGCCGCAGCCGGCCGTCCTCCACCCAATTCGTGGCGCCGACGGCGAGCCCGTTGTCGAACACCGACACGTCGGTCCCCGACGCGCTCGTGACGAGGAAAGGCGAGGACTCGAGGCCGGGTTCCCCCGGGTCGCCCCGCAGGTCGAAGGGCAGCGGGCACAGTGATTCGCCGACCAAGGTGGCTCCCCCCGGAGACGAGAACGGACTGCGGCCCTCCTCGGCGTCCCGACCCGACATGGACTGGGACATGGCCACCATGAGGTCCGCGCTGGCGTCGGGGGGAAGGAGCACCTCGTAGCGCCCGGCGGGGAGCTCGATGCTGCGCTGGGCCCAGGCCAGGCGCCGGTCCAGCCGCGCCTCGAAGGCGTGCACGTCGATGTCGTCGAAGCTCGAGGTGCCCGCGCCCGACCACACCGAGCGGGTGCCATCGGCGCTGCGGGCGACGAGCTCCATGGTGCCGGCGGGCTGGACGTGGCGGAGCCGGAGGCCGGTGCTCGTCCCCAGATAGACCGTCTCCACGCCATGGGTGGCGAACCCCGCCAGTCGGTTCCCGGCGGAGCGGGCCCGGGCGAAGGCGTCTCCCAGTCCCGTGATGACCCCACCCAGGACGGCCGGCGACGTCGGGACGGGCGGCTCGTCGAACGCGGTTGCACCGACGCCGGACGCGGTCCCGTCGCCGGGCTCGATGAGCGGAGCGGCGTCGTCGGCGGGGGCCGCGCCGGCCGCCTCGGCCTCGCTGGCCCGGACCAACTCGGTCACCTCGACCTCGCCGCTGCCGCTGGCTGCGCCCACGGCCAACCGGGAGAAGCCCGCGCTTCCGTCGCCGCCGACGGCCCGGAAGCTCACCACCGCCACACGGCGGTCGCGGCGCACGCCGTTGGTGGTGGTCGTGTTGTTGGCGAAACGCACCTCGGCCTGGCTGACCTCCTCGACGATGACGACGCATCCCTCGGCGCGGCTCGCCGCCAGGGCGCGCTCGACGACCTCCTGCGGTGACGTCAGGCGCCGTTCACGCGAGCCCAAGCCCAAGCCCGAGCCCGCACCGCCGCCCGCACCGCCGCCGCCGCCCGCACCGCCGCCGCCCGAGCCCGCACCCGCGCTCACCGCGACGCCTCGGCCCGGGCGTTGAGGACGTTGACGGCACGGAACAACGCGCTCGGGCAGCCGTGGCTCACCGGGGCGACCTGCCCGGGCTGGCCCTTGCCGCAATTGAAGGCGCCACCGAGCACGTAGGTGGACCGGCCGCCCACGGCCTCGAGCGACCCCCAGAACTCGGTGGTCTGGGCCTGGTAGGCGACGTCTTTGAGCTGTCCCGCCAGCCGGCCGTGGTCGATCCGGTAGAAGCGCTGCCCGGTGAATTGGAAGTTGTAGCGCTGCATGTCGATGGACCAGCTCTTGTCGCCCACCACATAGACACCGCGCTCGACGCCCGACACGAGGTCGTCGGTGCTTGGGCCCGGCCCCGGTCCCGGCGCGGGCTGCAGCGACACGTTGGCCATGCGCTGGATCGGCACGTGCAGGGGTGAGTCGGCGAAGGCGCAGCCGTTGGACCGGGCGAAGCCGTTCTCGGCCGCCATGCGCCGGTCGAGCTGGTACCCCACGAGCACGCCGTCGCGCACGATGTCGAAGCTCTGGGCCGCCACCCCCTCGTCGTCGTATCCCACCGAGGCGAGGCCGTGGGGCGTCGTGCGGTCCCCCACCACGTGCATGACGGGCGAGCCGTAACGCAGGGTGCCGAGCTGGTCGAAGGTGGCGAACGACGTCCCCGCGTAGGCGGCCTCGTAGCCGAGGGCCCGGTCGAGCTCGGTGGCGTGGCCCACCGACTCGTGGATGGTGAGCCACAGGTTGGAGGGGTCGATGACGAGGTCGTAGGTCCCCGCCTCCACCGACGGCGACGCCACCTTCTCGGCGAGCAGCGTAGGGAGGGTGTCGAGCTCGGCGTCCCAGTCCCAACCCTGTCCGCCGGTGTACTCCCAGCCCCGGCCGACGGGGGGCGCCAGCGTCCGCATCGACTCGAAGGACCCCGAGCCCTCGTCCACGGCCACGGCCTCGACCACGGGATAGATGCGGACGCGCCGTTGCGTCGTCACCGTGCCGGAGAGATCGGCGTAGTGCTTGTCCTCGACCACTGCCAGCACGCGCGCCGAGACATGGTCGACTCCGTCCGACACCATGAGCCGGCTGCTCCAGTCCTCGAGCAGCGCCACCTTGTCGGCCATCGCCACCGTGGACGGGTCCACCTCGTAGGGCGACGACCACTGCACATCACCGTGGGCGGGCTCCTCGGCGAGCTCGACGCGCCGGCCCATGGCGGCCGAGGTCTCGTTCGCCAATCCGGCAGCGTCGTCGGCGAGCCGGGCCGCGGCGTCGGCATTCAGCTCTACCGTGGCCGCGAACCCGAAGGACCCGTCGCGCACCACGTGCAGCCCGACCCCGATCTCGGTGTCGTCCACGGTGGTCTCGACGTTCCCGTCTCGCAGCGCCACGAACTGCGAGCGGATGCGCTCGATGCGCACCTCGGCGTGGCTGCATCCGAGCGCGGCGGCACGTTCGAGCGCGGCCGAGCGCACCTCCTCGAGGGGCAGCCCTGCCAGGGCGCCCGCGCTGTTGTTTCCGGACATCACGCCCGGGACGCCGACCTCAGCCGCCTCAGCCGCCGGACACGTCCTGGACGCGCTTCTTGCCCGCAGAGATGAAGGGCATCATGGCGCGCAGCTCGGCCCCCACCTTCTCGATGGGATGGTTGGCGCCCGCGGCGCGCAGCTCCTCGAAACGCTTCCGGCCGGCGCGGTTCTCGGCGATCCACTCCTGGGCGAAGGCCCCCGACTTGATGTCGTCGAGGATCTGGGCCATGGCGGCGCGCACGTGGTCGTCGATGATGCGCGGCCCCCGGGTGACGTCGCCGTACTCGGCGGTGTCGGAAATGGAGTAGCGCATCCCGGCGATGCCCTCCTCGTACATGAGGTCGACGATCAGCTTGAGCTCATGCAGGCACTCGAAGTACGCCGACTCGGGCTGGTACCCGGCCCCGACCAACGTCTCGTAGCCCGCCTGGACCAGCGCCGTCAGCCCTCCGCACAACACCACCTGCTCGCCGAAGAGGTCGGTCTCGGTCTCCTCCTCGAAGGTGGTGTCGAGCACCCCGGCCCGGGTGGCACCGAGCGCATAGGCGTATGAGAGCGCCAGGTCGTGCGCCTTGCCCGAGGCGTCCTGGGCCACCGCCACGAGCGAGGGGACTCCCCCACCCTCGGTGTAGGTGCGACGCACGAGATGGCCGGGTCCCTTGGGCGCCACCATGGCGACGTCGACGCCGGGCGGCGGGACGATCTGGTCGAAGCGGATGTTGAATCCGTGCGCGAAGAACAAGGCGTCGCCCTCGCGCAATGACGGCGCGATGTCGGACTCGTATACCGACGCCTGCTCGGTGTCGGGGAGCAACATCATGATGAGGTCGGCCTCCGCCGCGGCTTCGGCCACGGGCAGGACGCGCAGCCCCGCTTCTTCGGCCTTGGTCTTGGACTTCGACCCGGCACGCAACCCCACCCGGACGTCCACACCCGACTCGGCCAGGTTCAGCGCATGGGCGTGGCCCTGGGACCCGTATCCGATGACGGCCACCTTGCGGCCCTGGATCAGGCTCGCGTCGGCGTCGGACTCGTAGTACAGCTTGGCCATCTCAGCCTGCCTCTCCCTGGAGATCCCCGATGGCGATGTGCGCCGGGGCTGTGTCAATCAAGGTCAATCAAGGTCAATCAAGGTCAAATCAAGGTCAATCAAGGTCAATCAAGCCGGTCGATGCGGTGGATCAGGTCGGTGTCGCGGCCGGCACCGGCGACAGCTTAGGCAGGGCGACCAGTCCCGTCCGCTGGAGCTCGGTGATGCCGAAGGGCCGGACGAGCTCCTCGAATTCGTCGATGCGGACCGGGGTGCCGGCCAGCATGACGGTGACCCGGTCGGCGCCCTCGTCCACGATGGCGGCGTCGAACGACTCGACGAGAGCGTCCAGCGGGCCGCGCCCACCGGCGTCACCCGCACCACCCGCACCGCCGCCGCCCGCACCACCCGCATCGCCGCCACCCGCACCGACCGACACCGTCACCAGGAGCATCTCCCGCTCGACGGCCTCGTGGGGGGCGAGCTCGGTGATCGTGACGACGTTGATGAGCTTGTCGAGCTGCTTCATGATCTGCTCGAGCGGAGCGGACTCCACGTCCACCACGATGGTGATGCGGCTGAAGCGCTCGTCATCGGTCGGAGCCACCGCCAACGAGAAGATGTTGAACCCCCGCCGGCTGAACAACGAGGCGACGCGGGCGAGGACGCCGGCTTTGTTCTCGACCATCGCCGTCACGATGTGGTGGCGCGGCGCGCCCAGGCCGGCCAGATGGCTGCCGGGGACGTGCCCACCGGCCGGCGGCGGCGCGGGAGCAGGAGCCGGAGCGGGAGCCGGCGGCGGCGCGGGAGCCGGTGACGGAGCCGGGCTCATCGTCCACCCTCCCCGGCCGACGGGCCCACGATGATGTCGTCGTTGGAGGCACCGGCGGGGACCATGGGATAGACCTTCTCGAAGGCGTCGGTCCGGAAGTCGATGACAACGGGACGGTCGTCGATCCCGTTCGCCTTCTCGATGGCGGGGGCGACCTCCTCCGCGGACTCCACCTTGAGCCCGACGCACCCCATGGACTCGGCCCACTTGACGTAGTCCGGAAGGTCCGGCGACAGGTAGACCTCGGAGTAACGCTCCGCGTAGAAGAGCTCCTGCCACTGGCGCACCATGCCCAGATAGGCGTTGTTCAAGATGGCCACCTTGATGGGGATGCGCTCGGCCGAGGCGGTGACGAGCTCCTGGGCCGTCATCTGGAAGCAGCCGTCGCCGTCGATGGCCCACACCATCTTGTCGGGCCGGCCCACCTTGGCCCCGACGGCGGCGGGCACGGCGAAGCCCATGGTGCCCGCACCCCCGGAGTTCACCCACGTGTAGGGGTTGTCGAACTTCCAGTACTGTGAGGCCCACATCTGGTGCTGGCCCACGCCGGCCACGACGATGGTGTCGTCGGGCGTGGAGTCGCGCAGGGTCTCGACCACGAACTGCGGCTTGAGCGCGCCGCCCTCCTCCTGGTCGTAGGCGAGGGGGAATTCCTCCTGCCAGGCGCGTACCTGAGCGATCCACGGCGCCAGGTCGGGCCGCGCCGCCGCCACTGACCCGGCGGCCGGCGAGCCCTCACCCACCGACGAGCCACGGTCGGCGCCCAACCCCAGAGACTCCAGCGCCCGCAGCATCTCCTCGATCACGACGCGGGCGTCGCCCGCGATGGCGACGTCGGGGCGCCGGACCTTGCCGAGCTCCGCCGCGTCGATGTCGACGTGGATGACCTTGGCGTCCGGCGCGAAGGCGCTGATCTTGCCCGTGACGCGGTCGTCGAAGCGGCTGCCCAGGGCGATGAGCAGGTCGGCGCGCTGCAGAGCCGTGACGGCGGTGTAGTTGCCGTGCATGCCGGGCATGCCCAGACACAGCGGGTGGCGGTCGGGGAAGGCACCGCGCGCCATGAGGGTGGTGACGACGGGGATGCCGGTGCGCTCGGCCAGCTCGCGCAGCACCTCGGCGGCGCGGGCCTTCAGGATCCCGCCGCCGGCGTAGATGACGGGGCGCTGCGCGGTGAGGATCAGCTCGGCCGCCTGGCGGATGGCGACGGGGTCGCCCACGGTCTGCGGCTTGTAGCCGGGCAGGTCGAGCTCGTCGATCGACGAGGGCCAGTACCAGTCCATCATGGCGTTGGAGACGTCCTTGGGAACGTCGATGAGCACGGGGCCGGGGCGACCCGTGGTGGCGACGTGGAAGGCCTCGGCCACCACTCTCGGCAGGTCCTGGGCGTCGGTGACGAGCCAGTTGTGCTTGGTGATGTCCATGGTCACCCCGGTGATGGGGCACTCCTGGAAGGCGTCGGTGCCGATGGCGGTGGTGGGCACCTGGCCCGTGATCACGACGATGGGGATCGAGTCCATCATGGCGTCGGCGAGGGGCGTGACGATGTTGGTGGCGCCCGGCCCGCTCGTGACCATGGCCACGCCCGGCCGCCCCGTCACGTGCGCGTAGCCCTCGGCCATGTGACCCGCCCCCTGCTCGTGGCGCACCAGGACGTGGCGGATCGACGAGTCGAGGATGGGGTCGTAGACGGGCAGGATGGCACCACCGGGGAGGCCGAAGATGACCTCCACGTGCTGCATCTCGAGGCTCTTGATGAGGGCCTGGGCCCCGGTCAGTCGCATGATGTGCCTGTTCCTGTCTGTCGGTGCTGCCGGTCGGGTTCGGGGGTGAGTCTCATGGGGATGGGGGCCTCGCTGGTGCCATGGTCGGGTCGGTGATGGTGCCTGCGCCGGTGGTTGCCGGTGGTTGCGGTGGTTGCGGGTGGTTGCGGTGGTTGCCGGTGGTTGCCGTTTCGAGGCGCCGGGGGCCGTGGCCGGAAAATGAAACGACCTCCCCGGGGGGAGGTCGCAAGGCGCACGGAACCGCGGTCGCGGCGACGTGCGCTACCGGAGAACTACGAGAAGGCGGTCGGTCGTAAAGGTCTCTCCGTTCATGGTCCGGACAGTTTGGCACGCGTCACGGCGCGCGGGCAACCCCTCCCCCCTCCCGGCCAGTTGGGGTCGGGGCCGTCGGGATGGGCGGTCGGAATGGGCAGCCGGGACGCGCCCCCGTAGGGTTGGGCGCCATGGACGAGCTCACCGCCCGTCGCGCCAAGTCGTTCGGGCCGGTCGCCGCCACCTACGACCGGGTCCGGCCCGGGTATCCCCCCGACGGCGTGTCGTGGCTTTTGGAGGAGGCGGCCGCGGCGCGCATCGCCCGGGCGGGGCGGCGTCGGGTGCTGGACCTCGGGGCGGGGACGGGCGCGCTCACGAGGGATCTCGTGGCGCGGGGGCTCGAGGTGGTGGCGGTCGAGCCCGATCCCCACATGCGGGCCGTGCTCGAGTCGCGTGTGCCCCGGGCCGACGTGCGGGCCGGGAGCGCGGAGGAGCTGCCCGTCGAGGACGGGGACGTCGACGTCGTGATCGGGGCCCAGATGTGGCACTGGGTCGACGTGGCCCGCGCCACCGCCGAGGTGGCCCGGGTGCTGCGGCCCGGCGGGACCCTCGGCCTGCTGTGGAACCTGCGCGACGAGCGGGTGGAGTGGATGGCGGAGTTGGGGTCGGTCTTCGGCGGGGACGACGTCCATCACCGCCACGCCGCCGAGGTACGGCTGCCGGCGGGCGCGCCCTTCACCGCCGCGGCGGCACGCGAATTCCGGTGGTCCCAGGAGCTGGCCCCCACCGACATCGTGGACCTGGTGGCCACACGCAGCCAGGTCCAGGTCATGGCCGACACCGAGCGGTCCGAGGTCCTCGCCCGCGTGGGCGACTTCGTCGCCAGCCACCCCGCGGTGGCGGGCCGCGGCCGCATCGTGGTCCCTTACGTCACGAGCTGCTGGCGCGCCACCCGCATCTGAGCGGCCGGCACCCGCGCCACCCGCATCGGAGCGGCCGGCACCCGCGCCACCCGCATCTGAGCGGCCGGCACCCGCGCCACCCGCATCGGAGCGACGGCCGTCGCAGCGCAGTTAGGGCTCAGCTCAGTTAGGGCTCGGTGACCGCACCCGGCGCAAGGTGCAGTTAGGGCTCGGTGACCGCACCCCGCTCGGCCCCGGTGACGAGGCGGGCGTACTTGGCGAGCACGCCGGTGGTGTAGCGCGGCTCGGGCAGTTTCCACTGGGCTCGCCGGCGCGCCAACTCGGGGTCGTCGACGATGAGGTCGATGGTCTTGGTGGTGGTGTCGATCACGATGCGGTCGCCGTCGGCCACGAAGGCGATGGGGCCACCGTCCACCGCTTCGGGGGCGACGTGGCCCACACAGAAACCGTGGGTGCCGCCCGAGAACCGCCCGTCGGTCACGAGCGCGCAGTCACCGCCCCGGCCGGCCCCCTTCATGGCGCCGGTCACGGCCAGCATCTCGCGCATGCCGGGGCCACCCTTGGGCCCCTCGTAACGGATGACGACGACTGTGCCGGGCTCGATCTTCCCCGCCAGGATGACCTCGAGCGCGCTTTGCTCCCCGTCGAAGACCCGCGCCGTGCCCTCGAAGCGGGGCGTGTCGATGCCCGCCACCTTCACCACGCCCCCGTTGGGAGCCATCGATCCCCGCAGCACGGCGATGCCGCCTTCGGCGTGGATGGGCTTCGACAGCAGGTGGATGACCTTGCCGTCGGGGGCGGGCGGGTCGATCGCGGCGAGGTTCTCCGCCACCGTGCGCCCCGTGACCGTGATGCAGTCGCCGTGGAGGAGACCGGCGTCGAGCAATTCTCGCATCACCACGGGAACGCCCCCCACCCCGTCGACGTCCACCATGTGGTACTTGCCGTGGGGCTTGGTGTCGGCGATGTGCGGCACCTTGGAGGCCACCCGGTTGAAGTCGTCGAGAACGAGCTCGACCCGTGCCTCGTTGGCGATGGCGAGCAGGTGCAACACGGCGTTGGTCGAGCCACCGAGCGCCATCACCACGGCGATGGCGTTCTCGAAGGCCGGTTTGGTCATGATGTCCCGGGGTCGAATGTCGCGGGCGAGGAGCTCGATCACGGCGCGCCCGGACTCGAAGGCGAAGTCCTGGCGGCGGGGGTCGATGGCCGACGGCGATGCCGAGCCGGGAAGCGACATGCCGATGGCCTCGCCCACCGACGCCATGGTGTTGGCGGTGAACATCCCCGCACACGAGCCCGCCGTGGGACAGGCGTGGTGCTCGA
Source organism: uncultured Acidimicrobiales bacterium (assembly GCA_963846125.1). Lineage (GTDB taxonomy): Bacteria > Actinomycetota > Acidimicrobiia > Acidimicrobiales > UBA8190 > Chersky-840. The sequence continues at coordinate 1,415,184 of CAWJUR010000002.1, read as the reverse complement.
TGAGCGAGAGCTCCTCGTCGGAGAGAGATCCCGTGGCATGGGCGCCCACCGCTTCGAAGACGCTCACGATGTCGAGGGCCTCGTCGTCGGCCCGGCCCGGGATCTTGCCGGGCAGGATCGACCCGCCGTAGAGGAAGACCGCGGGCAGGTTGACGCGCGCCGCGGCCATGAGCATGCCCGGCAGCGACTTGTCACAGCCCGCGAAGGTGAGCAGGGCGTCGAAGCGCTCGGCGTGCATCATCGTCTCGATGGAATCAGCGATGACCTCGCGTGACACGAGTGAGGCGCGCATGCCCTCGTGTCCCATGGAGATGCCGTCGGACACGGCGATGGTGACGAACTCGATGGGGAACCCCCCGGCGGCGCGCACCCCGTCCTTGGACCGCTTGGCCAAACGGTCGAGGGGCATGTTGCAGGGGGTGACCTCGTTCCAAGACGACGCCACCCCGACCTGGGGCTTGGTCCAGTCGTCGTCGGTCATGCCGATGGCGCGCAGCATGGCCCGGGCCGGGGCGCGGGTGGGCCCGTCGGTGACCTCGTAGCTGCGGATCTTCATGCCGTGGGTGTTGCCGGCCGAGCCGGTGGAACCACCGGCATAAGAGGGATCGTCGGGAGCCATGGGGCCCAAGGTTAGGGCCGGGGGCCGTTCCCCTGTTCCCGTGGGCCCGCGTCGGGTTCGCCCGTGGAGCCATCCCGATGGTTCGTGCCGAGATCCGTGCCGAGATCCGTACCGTCATCGGGACCGGGCCCACGACCGAGCGCACGAGCCGCGCCGGCGTCGATCTCGACGTCGGCACCGAGTCCCTCGCGCACCACCGCGGCGAGCCCCGCCTCGAGCGCGTCGACACCGATCTGCACGCGCTGGCCGTGCACATCTTCGAAGACCAATGTCTGGCCCCCGAAGCCGCCGGCTCCCCCGCTACCAGGACCGGCGCTACCGCTACCGGGACCGCTCGACCCGAACGGGCCTGATCCACCGAAGCCGCCGAAGCCCCCGAACCCACCGGGCCCGCCGAATCGGCCGGGCCCGCCGAAGGTCGCGAATCCACTCATGCCGCCGAAGGGCCCTTGGTCGCCGAGGCGCACGGCCCGGACCTGCCCGAGGTCGACGACGCGCCACCGGCCGAAGAACCGGATGGCGATCCGGCCCGGTCCGGCGGTCACCGCGGCCCGGAGCCCGACGCCGATCGTGGCGACGAGCCCGGCGAGAGGCAGCGCGCCGAAGAGACAACCGATCACGCTCCACGCCACGGGATGGCCGAAGGCCCACACGAAGAACACGGTGATGAGGAACACGACGGCAAGGAGCGCCAAGCAGATCTTGGCCACCCACAACAACGCCGCCCGTGCCAACGGGGACCGCCGCAACCTCCACACCGCATCGGGTCGACGGCGGACTCCCGGGGTGACACTTGTCGTATCGGACTGTCTCACGGCCTCGACCTCATTCCCGACCTCACGCCCACCAGGCTATGGCCCCTGATCCTCGGTCGTGCCGCGCGCCACCCGGCATTTTGGGGCGGACTGCGGCTCAATCGGGGGGAAATCGGGCGGCGGTTGCCACTCCCACTTCCCGGGGCCGCCTCCCAGGCCGAAGCCCCGGTAGGTCTTCATGGCGTGGTGGAAATGGCACAGCCGGGCCAGATTGAAAAGGGCCGTGGGCCCATCGTCGCGGTAGTCGGTCTGCCAATGGTCGATCTCGAGCCCCATGGCCACGTCGCACCCGGGCACGACACATGTCGGATCCCGCTCTTCGATGGCGGTCCGGACATGGGCAGAGATGTTTCGGCCGAGATGGCACACCGAAATGACGTCGACGGCGTCGACGATGACCACTTTGAGAAACGCCTCGGGAAGCAGGGCCCGGGCCGTGGCCACCGGCACCGGGCCCACGCCGGCGATCTCACACACTTCGCCGGCTTCGACGTACCCACGCCGCAGTGCGGCGGCATCCACCCGCACGTGTACCACCGGGAAGAAGGGCCGGACTTGTTCTTGCCGTTGACGGAGCTTCGGGTGACGAGATCCACTAGAGCGTCAGCGGCATAGGCGCCCGGCGACTCCCGGTGCTCGGCCTTCCTGGCCTCGTCGAACAACTCGTTGGCCCGGGCCTCCAGCGACGACAACAGCCTCGCCCCCGCGTCGGGAGTGAGCTTGAACTCACCCCGGAAGGCCCCGTCGACGTCACTCCAGTGCCGGAAGTACCGGCTCGTCCGGATGGCTTCGTACCGGGCGTTCTCGGCCTCGGCAGAACCCGATGCGGCCCGCACCCGTCGACACCGGTCCTTGAGACCCTTCAGCGTCCCGGTGGTAGCGGCTTCGAGCAGCTCGCTCTCGACCGATCGATCACGTGCGGCCGCGGCCGCGATCTCGCGGACCTGTGGGACGGACAGCTTGCCGTTTCGCAGCGCCTCGGCCGTCCTCGGCAACGACTCGAGACGTTCGGCCGTCTCGAGCGAGCCGAAGGCGTCGCCGAGGCCGGTCCCGGATTCCTTGGCCAACCAGGACGCCGCGCTGCGATGGCCCTCGTTCTTCCAGGTGTCGGACTGCGCCACCCGGGGGGAGAGGAGCATCTGCCCGGCCGAGCCCAGCCGGGTCAGCTCGGCGAAGAGGCGGTAGAGCTCGGTGGCCTGGGCCGTCGTGACCAAATCCGGCTCCAGCTGCGCGAGGTAGGCGGAGATATCGCTCACCGCCTGCCTGGGTACCTCGAAGCTCATGCGGTAGAGAATGCCAGAAGGCTGTAACACTCATCAGGGTTTAATAGAAAATCATTCGACATCAGCACAAACGGTGAGATGGGGGAACCCAGCAGTCGTCCGAGGCTGGGCAACCGACTCGGCGGAGGGGCCAAACGGGCTCGAAGTGAGGCAAGAGCGGTTCGGAAAGGAGCGGCGCGATTCGAGAGACCAGATCGTGGGTATGAGTGACTCGAGGTGATTCTGGGGAAATCCTCAACTCCCCTTCCCTGAGGGAATCACCTCGTAGGGGGGTGGCGGCGGGGCGTGGGTCGCCCGCCACGGTCCCACGCACCCGCCGCCTCGACCTCAGACAACCGCAGGCACCATCACCGACCTGCTCCGGTGAGGCGAGGCCCCCCGTAGACGTCAGGCCCGCAGGCGGCGGAGCTCCGCGGCCACGGCCTTGCCGTCGGCGCGGTTGTTCGAGGCCCGCATCACATGGCCGGTGAAGAAGCCGACGAGCTTGTCCTCACCTTCGAGGTAGCGCTGCCACTCGTCGGGATGCTCGGCCACCACCCCGGCCACGACGCTCGCCAGCGACCCGGTGTCGAGGGCCTCGAAGCCGCGGCGCCGGGCGATCTCGGCGGGATCACCGCCGTGCTCGAGCATTTCCTCGAGCACGGTCTTGGACTGGGTGGCGCTGAGCTTGCCGTCCTGCTCCATCCGCAGCAGCGCTACGAACGCGACCACGTCGATGCGGCGGGCCGCGTCGGGATCGTGCGATGCCTCGTTCGAGGTGCGCGCCAACGCCAACGCGGCGTCGATACCGGCGCCGGCGGCCGCCGTCACCAAACCGTCGAGACCATTGGCGACCACGGTGGCGATCTGATCGGCGCGGGCCCGGCTGACGGGCTCGGGGCCCAGCAGCCCGGCGAGCTTGTCCCGTCGCTCGGCCGGCATGGCCCCGATCGACCCCGCCACCTCGGCCTGCCAACCCGCATCGGGCACCACGGGCACGAGGTCGGGCTCGGGAAAGTACCGGTAGTCGAAGGCCTCCTCCTTCGAGCGCAGGGCGACGGTGACCCCCTCGTCTTCGTTCCAGTGCCGAGTCTGTTGCACCACCTTGTCGCCGGCCTCGAGCAACCCGATCTGCCGTTCGATCTCGTACTCGATGGCCCGACCGAGCGACCGCAGCGAGTTGAGGTTCTTGATCTCACAGCGCGTGCCGAGCTCGAAAGTCCCCGACGGCCGCATCGACACGTTGGCGTCGACCCGCATGGACCCCTCTTCCATCCGCCCGTCCGACGCGCCCGTAGCGACGAGGATGGCCCGCAGCTCCGACGCGTAGAGCCGCGCCTGGGTCGAGGACCGCATGTCCGGTGCGGACACGATCTCCACCAACGGCACCCCGGCCCGGTTGTAGTCGACGAGCGAGTGGTCGGCGTCGTGGATGCGACCACCGCCGCCGATGTGCGACGTCTTGCCGGTGTCCTCCTCCATGTGCGCCCGCTCGATCCGCACCCGGCTGTCGTCGGGCAGCTCGAGCCAACCGTTGACGTTGATGGGCGCGTCGTACTGACTGACCTGATAGTCCTTGGGCATGTCCGGGTAGAAGTAGTTCTTGCGGTGGAAGATCGACGGCCGGATCTCACAGTGCAGCGCCAGGCCGATCCGCATGGCGTACTCGACGGCGCGGATGTTCAGCACCGGGAGCGACCCCGGCAGGCCCAGACACACCGGGCACACGTTGGTGTTGGGCTCGTCGCCGAAGGCGTTGCGGCACCCACAGAACAACTTGGTCCTCGTGCTCAGCTCGCAGTGCACCTCGAGCCCGATGACGGGCTCCCATGCCGCGTCGCTTGGTGCGGCGGCTGGTGCCGCGGCGGGTGCGGCGGCGTGAGCTTCGGCGTCGGGGCTCATCGGGCGTGTACCCGGGGAGGAGCGAGGACGGGCGCGCCGACCTCGAGAACGGCGGTCACCTGGAACATGACGGGCTCACCCAACGCGGGCGCGAGCACCTGCACCCCGACCGGCAACCCGCTGTCGTCGGTGCCGAAGGGGATGCTGATAGCGGGATGCCCGGCCAGGTTGGATGGCACGGTGCACACATCCGACAGGTACATGGCCCACGGGTCGTCGACCTTGGCCCCGATGGCGAAGGCGGTGGTGGGCGTGGTCGCCCCCAGCAATACGTCGAAGCGCTGATAGGCGGCCGCCAGCGCGTCGATGATGAGCGTCCGCACCTTCTGAGCCTGGCCGTAATAGGCGTCGTAGTACCCCGCCGACAACGCGTAGGTGCCGAGCATGATGCGGCGCTTCACCTCGGCCCCGAACCCCGCGGCGCGCGTCGCCGCATTCATGGCCTCGGCGGTGTCGGCCTCGACGCGCAACCCGTAGCGCACGCCGTCATAGCGCGACAGGTTCGACGAGGCCTCGGCCGGGGCCACGATGTAATACGCGGGCAGGCCGTGGCGGAACTCGGGGATCGAGACGTCCTCCACGTTGGCCCCGGCACCCGCCAGTACCTCGGCTGCTTCACGCACCCGCGCCTCGACGGCCGCGTCCACCCCTTCGACCAGCTCGGCGACCAACCCCACCCGCAACCCCTCGACCCCGTCGGCGAGCGCCGAGACGGTGCGGGGTACGGGCCGTTCTAGACAGGTGGAGTCCATGGGGTCCTGCCCGCCGATCACGTCGAACAACACGGCGCTCTCGGTCACCGTCGTCGTGAGGGGCCCGATCTGGTCGAGCGAGCTGGCGAAGGCCACGAGCCCGTAGCGCGACACCGTCCCGTAGGTGGGCTTCATCCCGACCACCCCGCACAGCGCGGCGGGTTGGCGGATCGACCCCCCCGTGTCCGAGCCGAGCGCCATCGGGGCCAACCCCGCCGCCACCGCCGCCGCCGAGCCGCCCGACGAGCCGCCCGGGACACGGGTCGGGTCATGGGGGTTGCGCGTGGGCCCGAACGCCGAGTTCTCGGTCGACGACCCCATGGCGAACTCGTCGAGGTTGGTCTTGCCGATCACGATGGCACCGGCGGCGCGCAACCGCTGCACGACGGTGGCGTCATAGGGCGGACACCAACCGTCGAGGATGCGCGACGAGCACGTGGTGGGCACTCCCCGTGTGCACATGTTGTCCTTCAACGCCACGGGCACACCGGCCAGCGGACCGGGGTCCCCTCCCGCCGCCACCACCGCGTCGACGGCCTGCGCGTCGCGGCGCGCCGCGTCGTGCAGCACGGTCACGAAAGCGTGCAGCTCCCCGTCAACGTCGTCGATGGCGCCGAGGTACTTCTCGACGACATCGGCGGCGGAGACCGATCCGGCCCGCACGTCACGGACGATGTCGAGGGCGGGGCTGGGCCTGGCCCCGGGCGCAGGATCGGCGGGGCCGGCAGAGCCGGTCACAGGGCCTCACCCAGAATCGGCGGCACCCGGAAGCGCCCGTCCTCCACCGCCGGCGCCTGGGCGAGGACCTCGGCGCGGTCGAGGCAAGGGCGGGGATCGTCGGGACGCGTCACGTTGCGCAGGGGCAAGGGATGGGCGGTGGGCTCGACCCCCTCGGTGTCGAGGGCGGCGACCTCCGCCGCGTGTCCGATCACAGCGGCCAGCTGCACCGCGTACAGATCGAGCTCGGCGTCGGTGAGGTCGATGCGGGCCAGGCGGGCCACGTAGGCGGCGTCATCACGCGTGAGGCTGGGTGCTCCGGATTTTTCGCCATTTGGGCTCGCCGGTCTCGGCCTTGCCCGGCATCAACCCGCCGTCCCTGCCACCATCCCGCCGGCCGCGGACGAGCTCAGCACCTCGCCCACGAATTCCACCGTGCGCGCCACCACGAGCTCGGCGTCGTAGTCGAGTGTGGCCACGTGGTAGCTGCGCTCGAGCCACACCCGCTCGATGGGGCCCCCGACCCTGGCAACGAGCAAATCGCCCGACGACGACGGCACCACGTGATCCTGTCGGCTCGACAGCAACAACACCGGGCACGTGATCCGGCCGAGCTCAGCGGCGACCTCGTCGATCCCGTCGAACAGGCTCAGCACCGCAGCGACGGGCGACCCCAGATAGGCGAGCTCGGTGGAGCCCTCCTTGGCGATGTCGGATCCCACGCCGGGAGCCACTTCGGTCCCCGAGTCGAGAATGCCTTGCAACACCTCTCGGAAGCTCGCGGCGGGGGGGTCGACGAACGGATTGACCAACGCCATCCCCACGATCTCGGGATGGTGCTCGGCCAGCCAGCAGGCGAGAGTCCCTCCCATCGACAGCGCCACCACCGCCACCGCGTCGCAGCGGCGCGCCAGGTCGCGGTAGGCGGCGTCGGCCGCAGCCGCGTAATCGGACCACCGCGTCGGGATCATGTCCTCGACGGAAGTCCCATGACCGGGAAGGAGCGGGAGCTCGACGCTGTACCCCACCGCCGCCAGGGCTTGGGCCAACGGCCGCATCGACTGGGGGTTGCCTGTGAAACCGTGCAGGACGAGCACACCGCGCGAGTCACCGTCGTGGGTGAAGGGCTCGGCACCGGGAAGGATGGGGGCGACCACGTCGAGATGCTAGGCCACGAGCCGCACCGGCCTGCTCAGACGTGCGCTGGGGCCCGCCGGGTATGGTGAATCCGCCCGACCCAGGGCGGTGCGCGGGCATCGGCCACAAGTGCACGGCACGAAGCGCAACGAACGGCAACCAGCGGTAAGGAGCACAGCGACGATGGCCCAGTACGCCTTCCTGAGTGACGAGTGGTTAGACGAGGCGCGCAAGATCCGCCAGGAGTACGAGGGTCGCGCCGCGGCCATGACGCACCAGATGCGGATGAACCTGGTCATCACCGACGTCCCCTTCGGCGACGCTCCGATCGACGCCCACCTCGACACCACCGACGGCGCCCTGAAGCTCGACAAGGGCCACATCGACCCCGCAGACCTCAAGGTCACTCTCGACTACGCCACGGCCAAGGCGATCCTCGTGGAGGGCAATCCCCAAGTCGGCATGCAAGCCTTCATGGCCGGCCGGATCAAGGTCGAGGGCGACATGGCCAAGCTCATGATGCTCCAGGGCGCCCCACCCGACGCGAACGCCCAGGAGGTCGCCCAGCGACTCCGGGCCATGACCTCTTAAGTTGTAAGCGGTCACGCGACGGGTTCGGCTCCGCCTGCCAGAGGAAGCACCGAACGCTCATCCGACGGCAGGTGACAACCGCCGAACCGGCGTTTTGGGGCAGGCTGGCACCTGTGGATGCCGACGAGGAACGCCACCGTCTGGCAGCGCGACCTCTAGCCCAGGAACGTTCGAGGTTGTTCGACGAGCAAGCCGAGGCCTACGACCGGTTCCGGCCGACCTATCCCGATGCGGTGATCGATGAGCTGCTCGGTCCCGTGCCCTCGGGCCTGGAGGTTCTCGATGTGGGTTGTGGCACCGGGATCGCTTCAAGGCAGATCGCCCAGCGCGGCGCCAAGGTGCTGGGAGTGGAACTCGCTCCACGAATGGCGGAGATCGCCCGGGGCCACGGGGTCGACGTAGAAATTGCCGCCTTCGAAGGCTGGGACCCTGCTGGTCGCACCTTCGACCGGGTGACTTCGGCGCAGGCCTGGCACTGGCTCGACCTGCCTATCGCCACCGCGAAGGCGGCCTCTGTGCTGCGGCCGGGGGGCAGGCTTGGTCTGATCTGGAACGCGGGTTGTCAGCCCGATGATCTGGCCGATGCTCTCGAGGAGGTGTACGCGCAGTGTCGTGCCGCCCGGGGGTCACCGTCTGTTCCGGGGCTACGCGGCCAGCCGGTCATCTGACGTGAAGACCGGACTCGACTCGGAGATCGACGCCATCTCGGCGGTGCCCGACTTCAGTGCGCCGACAGAGAGGTGGTTCCCGTGGACGCGGGCCTACCAGCGGGATGAGTGGCTGGACCAGCTTGTCTCACGGAGCGACCATGCCGCCCTCGAACCAACGGTCCGAGAGCGCCTGTTCGAAGCCATCGGCGCAGCCATCGATGATCAGGGCGGCTCGTTCGTCATGAACTTCGAGACCGTCCTGATCACCGCGACTCGGCTGGGGTAGCCGGGACCCGCGGTCAGCAGCACCATGACACCGAACCGCCGTACGGAGCGACCCCGAACGCCGCTCACCGTGGACCAATTGAGGCAGGACCCCGGTAGAGCAGCTGCGAGCTCTCGACCGGAGATGGCCGCTATCGCGCCAGAGCAGATCCCATACGTCAGGTCGTCGAGACAACTACAGCGTTGTCTGCCCGGCTGATCGACGGAGCGTGGACCGGGGGAGGTCTACCGGGCGAAGGCTATGGCCCTCAGGCGGGGATTACCTCCCAACGGGGCTGTTCCCCTCCTGGACGATGTACTGCGCGCGGCGAATCCACAGAATGCCGTGATACACGACATGACCGTCTTCGAAGTTCAGCTGCCCGCGGCGGATGAACCTGGAGAAACCGCCCGTGTTCGGGCTGCCGAGCTTCACCAGGCCGGCGTGGCGCGGGTAGGCGGCCAGCTGCTTGCCGGGAATGTGGAAGGGCCAATCCCGATACACATACACGTTCTGATCGGTGACCAGCACGATGCGATGGAAGTAGAACGTCAGGAGGCTGATCGCCAGCTCGATCACGGAACCGACCGTCGGTACGAACCGGGCGACGTCCTCCACCACGCCGATCAGCACGGAGGTCAGCAGGTTGTTGTACGCGAAACACACCGCCACGCCCTGCTCGTTGACATGTGCGCGCCTGGCCACCCGCTGAGACATGCGCTGGTTGTATTTCCGCACCGGCGGACTGGCGTAATAGGGATCGCTGGAAGCGCTCATGAAGGAAAACCTAGAGCACAGCCGCCCGGGCCAGAAGCCACTTCCATACCGAATGACAACGTCGATGTTCACCGACTACCCACGAACGTGACCAGGAACGTGACCGAGAAGTCTGCCCAATGGTCCGGCCCATTCGGGAGTTCGAGTTACGCCGGGTCTCCTACGCCGGGTCGGGCAGCACGACCGGCTGACGCTCGGTCACGTCGAGGGCTTCGAGCGCCTCCACCGACGGCGCCAGGTTCCTCGGGGTCGATCGCGACATCACCGCACCGGCGACGCCCAGGATCGCCACCGCACCTCCCACCAGATACGCGACATGAAAGGCATGCAGTCGATCGCCGGCAGCGTGATGGCCCCGCAGGACGGCGTCGTAGACGGTCTCCATCACCTGGATCCCGGCCACAGTGCCGAGTTGGTTCATGAGCTGTTGGGAGGCGGCCGCGGTCCCGAGGTCTTCGGGGGCGAACTCGTTGGAAGCGGTGGCAGACAACGACGGTGACGCCACGCCGAGGCCCATCCCCGACAGCGCCAGCGCGATCTCCACCAGGGCGATGCCGGTGGAGTGTCCGGCCAGCGCGAACACGACCATGGACAGCACCACCGCCGTGGTCCCCACGACGGCCAGCGTGCGCTCCCCGACGCGCACCGCCAGGTAGCCGGCGAAGGGCGCGATGGTGGAGAAGACGATGGGCCGAGGCAACGACAGGAAGCCCACCACCGACTGGTCTGTGTAGGTACCCGAACGAAGTACTCGAGCAATAGCGGGGTGAGGAAGAACCCACCGAGATAGGCGAAGTTGGCCGTGCTCTGCGCTACGACGGGGAAGACGAAGTTCCGCTTGCGGAGGTAGGACAGCGGGAAAATGGGCTCGGCGGCCCGGCGCTCGGCGGCCCGGAACACCACTCCGCATACGACAGAGGCCGCCAGCAGACCGAGGACGAGCGGGCTCGACAACCCGTACGTCGGCAGGAACGTCAACGCCAAGAGGAACGCGCCGACGCAGGCCGCGATCGAGAATGCGCCGGCCCAGTCAAGGTCGAGCTCCTCCCACCGGACGTGCCGACGCCCGGCGGCCCGCGGCGGCAATACCGCCATGGCGAGCACCGCCGAGATCAACAACAGCGGGACCTGGAGGAAGAACATCCACCGCCAACCGAAGGCCTGGATCACCGGACCACCGAGGGCGACGCCGATCACGGGGCCTCCGGCGCCCACGAGCGACCAGAAGCCGAGCGCCTTCACGCGGTCCCCGTGGTCGAACACTGACAGCACGAGCGCCATCGAGGCGGCGCCGATCGACGCGCCCACCATGCCGCCCAGGATGCGGGCCGTGATGAGCACGCCGATGTTCGGTGCCAGCGCGGACAGGGCGGCAGCCACCGTCTCGGCCATGATCCCGGCCATGAACAGCCGGCGATGCCCGAACAAGTCACCGGCCTTGCCGACCAGCGGCGCCACCACGCCGTAGGCGAGCAACGGCCCGGTCACGACCCAGGTGGTGGCTCCGAAGCTGGCGTGCAGGCTCTTGGAGACCTCGGGTAGCGCCACCACGAACACCGTGAAGAGCAGGTTGGTGGCGAGCAGGCCTGACAGCGACACCCACAAGACCCACCACTGGTAGCGGGGACTGCGGCGCGCCCGGGCGCCCAGGGAATCCATGCGAGAACGCAGGCGCGACGCGTTCGCAGACGGGTCCGCGTCCGAGTTCTCGTTCACGTGCGCGCCTGGGCCGGCAGTGGCGCGACTTTCAGAAGTGGCGCGATCGTCAGGAGTGGTTGGATCAGGGGGGCACACAACGGCCCAAGGTTACTGCCGCACTTCGGTGGCCCCACCCGGTGGCCGCTGCCGGGGTCACCCCCGGTGCGCGGGGTGTCAGTCGAAGAGCCCGGGGAGCTCCTTGGCAAGTTCCTCGACGGTCCAACGGTCGTCCTTCTCGAGCGTGGTGGTCATGGTCCAAGGTTGGAACACGCGCACCTGGCCACCCTGGACGAACAAGACCCGACCGGTCAGCGGACAGCCCTCGGTGGCGAGGTACGCCACGAGCGGGGACACATTGGCGGGATTCCAGACGTCGAAGGCGCCAGGGTCGCGCGGTGCCTTCACGATGTCGCCCAGACCCGGCGTCGCCTCGGTCATGCGCGTGCGCGCCGCGGGGGCGATGGCGTTCACCCGCACGCCGTAGCGACTCAGCTCCTGGGCGGCGATGACGGTGAAGGCGCCGATCCCCGCCTTGGCGGCCCCGTAGTTGGTCTGGCCCGGATTGCCCAGCAGGCCCGACGTCGAGGACGTGTTGATCACCGACGCGCTGACGTCGCGGCCCTGCTTCACCTGCTCGCGCCAATACCCGGCCGCGTAGCGGGTGGGAAGGAAATGACCCTTCAGATGCACGTGGATGACCGAGTCCCAGTCCTCCTCGGACATGTTGACGAGCATCCGGTCGCGGAGGATCCCGGCGTTGTTGACCAGAACATGCAGACCGCCGAAGGCGCTCACGGCGGCATCGACCAGGTTCTGCGCACCTTCGGGAGAGGCGATGTCGTCGCTGTTGGACTCGGCCACCCCGCCGAAACCACGGATCTCGTCGACGACCATCTCGGCGGCGCTCCGGTCGTCGCCCGAGCCGTCGATCGACCCCCCGAGGTCGTTGACGATGACTTTGGCGCCTTCGGCCGCGAACAACAGTGCGTGCTCACGACCGAGGCCGCGGCCGGCGCCGGTGATGATGGCTACTCGCCCTTCGAGCGCTCCCACGTTTCCTCCTCGGGTTCCCGGAACATTCGCCCGACAACCCCGCAACCCCCGAAAAACTCCCCGAAACTGGGGATACCAACAACCCCGGCCAGGATCATCCGGCGTGGGGAAGGCAGCCAACGTTGACAGGGCTGCTCGGAGGGGTCAAGCAGCGAGTCGGTCCGGACTCGAGGCGGTCCGGTGTCAGCTCGCCTGGGCTTGCACCACCGAGTCGCGCCAGGGCTCCACGATATGGCAGACCTCGTCGCGCTCTCCGGCCACCAGGACGTACTCGAGGTTCCGCAGCCGCCCGACCGTGCCGACCCGCTCCCCGGCGGGATTGTGGATGCCGATCCGGGCACCCACGTACCGGTTCGAGGCGAACGCCAGCACCTCCACATGGCCCCGGGCGCGACAGATCTCGACCAATTCGTCCAGGCCCATCCACGACTCGTCGTTGTAGGACAACACCAGGACCCGGGCCCGCACATCCCGCACGACCTGTCCCAGGGCGGCGGGCATGGTGCGGCGGGAATTGAACGCGCTGCGCTCTCCGTGGCGAATCTCGGTCCGCTTACAAGCCACCCCGTAGTGATCGGGCGCGTCCCAGGCAACGAGTGTCTCCCAGATGTGATAGTTCGCCTCGTAGCGGTGCTGGTTGTAGGGCGGGTCGAGATAGGCAAGATCGAAGTCGTCGAGCTCCGTCGCTACGAGACAGGCATCGCCGCGCACGGCCCGACCCGGGCCCGGCAACAGGATCGGCACACGGAGCTCGAGGGGCCGGAACGAGCGATCGGCCCATTGCTTCACGTACGCCATCTGCACTCCGGTGGTGGAATCCACGCGGTCAGCCGCCTCGAGAAGGCTCGTGAGCAGCACCGGCTCGAGCCACGAGCCGCCATGGCGCGCCGCGATGGCGTCGCGCACGGCGTCGATGCGTGCGCCGTTGAACGGCTGGAAGAAACGGGAGCGCTCGCAGAACGTCTCGGTGACGTACCCGGGACACCCCGGCACGGCATTGAGCTCGGCCACGGCCCGCTCCAGCGCGTCCGTGTCGATACCGTCCCTGTCGGTCGCCACGTAACACGCGGCGAGCGCGGCCGCGCAACGCGTCGAGTCGACGGCGGTCACCTCGACCCCTTCGAGCTTGAAGGCCTGGGCGACGCGTGTGGTGCCGGTGAAGAGGTCGAGCGCGGTGCGGGCGCGGGTGCGCCGAGCGAGCTCGGCGAGCACGGGCACGAGGCGGCGCTTGGACCCGAGGTACTTGATCACCGCGCCCCTACCTCGCCCGGCGAGAGGAGCGTGGCGACCTCGTCGTCGCTCACCTGGCGGAAATCCTCGTACCACTCGCTGAGGCCGAAGAAGTGCTCCGTCGTCTCGACGCACACGACGTCATCGGCAACCTCACGCAGAGCCTCGACGGCGGCCGGCGGGCTCACCGGCACGGCCAGGACGACCCGGGTCGCATCCCGACGACGCATGACCTCGATGGCGGCGCGAGCGGTGAAGCCCGTGGCCAGGCCGTCGTCCACGACGATCGCGGTCCGGCCTCGCACCGGCACCGGGGCGCGATCACCGCGATACACGCGCAGCCGGCGCTCGAGCTCGATCGTCTGCTGAGCGGCCACGGCGTCGATCACATCCTCAGGAACCGCGAGCTTGCGCACCAGTGCGTCGTTGACGACGCGCACGTCATCCTCGGCGATCGCCCCCAGGCCGAGCTCGGGCTGCGAGGGATGCCCGAGTTTGCGCACCACCACCACCTCGAGCGGCGCGCGCAGCGCGGCGGCGACCTCGAAGGCAACCGGCACCCCGCCTCGTGCCATACCCATGACGACCGGGCCCATGACGACCGCGGCCCACGGTCACCGTTTCCATGACGACCGGCCCCTCCTGTTCCCACCGGCCTGACTGCACCAGCAGTGCGGCCAGCCGGCGGCCGGCGTCGCGTCGATCGACAAAGACCATGCCCTACCGGCGCGGCGCGCCGAAGCGGCGCATCCACCAACCCGGGTCACGGGCATGGGCGTGGAAGTGGTCGGGGATCTGGCGCATGACGGCATCGACCGACCACGTCTCCGCGCCGAGGACCTCATCGGCCACGCGCCCGAGCTGCACCATCATGTGCTCGCGGTCCTGTTCGGGTGGGTCGGTGGCATGCGTCTTCCACACCACCATGGGCACCGCGCAGATCTCGCAGTCCGCCACCCAGCAGACGTCGTCTTCGTGGTACCAGGTCGTCAGTCGCGCCGCCTCGCACAGCTCACAACTGCCCGCGGCTCTGGCCATCATCTCGCCTCGTTGTCCGAGTGCCGACGAGGGACAGGCATCGAGTGGCCCGCCTACTTGCTGAAGAGCGTGACGGTCGCCCCCGGGAGCACCGACGTACCGGCGGCGGGGTTGCTCAGAAAGACGTGGCCGCTCAGCGAGCCGCCCCCGCTGACCGGCGTCAGGCCCAGGGCCTGGAGGGCGGCGATGGCTTCGGACACCGTCATCCCGTACAGGTTGGAGGGGATCGTGACCGGTTGGGGACCCTGCGAGACGACGATGTTCACCGTGCTCCCCTCGAGCGCGGTACCGGTGGGAGCCCAGGTGATCACTTCGGTGTTCGGCACCGTCGGGCTGTACTGCAAGCGTGCAGTTGGCGAGGAGGCCGACGGCTTGGAGCGTCGTGGTGGCGCCGGCACAGGTCTGGCCCGTGAGCGAGGGGATGGTCTCGCTCGGCGGCCCCGCCGAAACCAGGACGCTGATCGTCGACCCGTACGGCGCGGTCCCCTGGGGACTCCAGGCGATGATCGTCCCCTTCACCACGGTGGTCGAGTTCTTGTCGGTGCACGCCGCGACCAGATGGGACGTGGCCAACAGGGCCGTGATGGCCGGGCAGTCCCCGGTCACCGTGGTGAGCACCGGAATCGCCACCGCGGGCAGACCCCCCGACGTCACCACCGACACGGTGCTCCCCCGCTTCAACTTCCCCCCCGGCAGCGGCGTCTGGCTCAGGATCTGGCCCGCCGGTGCGGTGATCGAAGTCTGATGGCCCGTCACGACCACGTGGAACTGGTCGTGATGGAGCTTGGCCTGGGCCTCGGCCTGGGTGAGGCCGACGACGGACACCAGCTTGTAACTGGGCGTCACGAGAATGATCTTCGCCTTCTTGAGGGCCAACACCGTTCCGGTGCCGGCCAGCGCCAGCACCACGACCAGGACGGCGACGACCCAGGGCCAGCGGCGCCGGTGCCGGCGCACCGCGGCGGCGCTGTTGGTGATCCCGACGGCGGTGGCGAAGGCGAGGACGTCGGGGTCTTCCGCCCCGCGGGCACGGCGGCCCGTCGTGGGCGGCGGGGGCAGGACCATGCCGTGATTGGTGAGGTCGTGGTCCGGGGCCGGGGTGACGGGACGGGGCATGACCACGCCCGCCCCGCCCGCGCCCGCCAGCCGGAGTTTCTCGGGCGGGGGGAGGTCCTCGGCCAACTCGTTGAGACGGGCCGCGAAGGCATTCGCATCCAGCCGGTCCTCGGCATCGGGTGTCGCCGCCTCGCTCAGCACGTCGGCCAGCGGCCCCAGGCCGTCGTGGCCCGGGAGCTCGGCGCCGACGCGCGCCATGAGGGTCGAGATCGTGGTGTCGGCGGTGAAGGGGACCACCCCGGTGACCGCTTCGTAGAGGACCAGGGCGAGCGAGTAGACATCGGCGCGCCCGTCGACCCTGTTCCCGAGAGCCTGCTCGGGCGCGGCATACCGGGCCGTGCCCACCGTGGTCCCGGCCGGCTCGGTCAGCGACGCCTCGGCCAGGGCCCGGGCGAGCCCGAAGTCGGCGACGCGCAGGCGCCCCTCCTCGTCGAAGAGCAGGTTGGCGGGCTTCACGTCTCGATGCACGAAGCCACGGGCGTGCGCGTAGGCCAGCCCCTCGGCAGCCTGGGCCCCGACGGACACCGCTTGGGACAGGCTCAGGCGGGTCCCCTCGTCGAGCATGTCCCGCAACGACCCGCCGCCGAGGAACTCGAGCACCAGGAACGGGCCCTGGGTGTCCTCACCCCAGTCGTGGACCGCCAACACGTGCGCGTCGGCCAGCGCGGCGGCGGCCTGGGCCTCGGCGCGAAACCGGCGCAGGAATCCGCCGTCGGCGGCCAGCGCGGGGTGCAGGACCTTGACGGCCACACGACGTTGCAGTGTCGTGTCGAACGCCGCGAACACGTTCGCAGACGCCCCGCTTCCGAGCGCAGACTCGATCCGGTAGCGGCCGGCAAGGACCCGACCGATGGATTCGGTAATGGTCGACATGGTCCACGCCCAGGCTACTGACGGGTGGGCGCCGCCTGGTGGACGGCCACCACCAGCTGTGACCGAGTGGCCGCACCGCCAGATACCCAGGCGTCGGGTCGGGCGACGGGGTCGGGAGTACGGGTAGGGCGCGGGTCGGGCGTCCGGAGCCGGTCTCGAGGTGCCGGGCGGGCCGGCGACCTCAGGACCCGGGCAGCTCGCCGCGGTCGAGGAGCTCTTGGAAGCGGCGTCCCTCGACGATGGGAATTCCCAGCTCCTCGGCCTTTTTGAGCTTGGCCGCCCCGGGCTCGGTGCCGAGCACGACCGCCCAGGTCCGGGCCGACACGCTTCCGGGCGACTTGCCTCCCCGGGCCAGGATGGCCTCCTCGGCCTCCTCCCGGGTGTAGCCCGGACCGTTCCGGTCACCACGACCGATCGGCCTTGGAGCGTCTGGGGGAGCTCGTCCTCGACGGCACCGTCCGCGCCGACCCCGCCGGCACTACCGGCACTACCGGCACGCCGGCACCACTGGCACTACCGGCACCGGTGGTTCCACCTGCACCACGCGGACTTCTGGTCCCGCCTGCCCCGGACGCCACGCGCGCCGGGCTCGACGAGGGCCACCTCCGCCAGACGGAGCTTGTCGATGACGCGTCGGTTTGCCTCTGAGGCCACGAACTCCACCACGCTGTCGGCGATGACCGGGCCGATCCCCTCCACCGCGGCGAGCTCGGCGAGCTCGGCGACCATCAAGGCGTCGAGCGACCCGTAGGCGCGCGCCAGGGCGCGGCTGCCGGTGGGCCCGAGGTGGCGGATGCCGAGCCCGACCAGGAGGCGGCTCAAGGGGCGGCCCTTCGAGGCCTCGATCGCACTCAGCAGGTTGTCGACCGACAGGTCGCCGAAGCGTTCGAGGGTCACGAGCGGCGCAGCACCGAGCGAGTAGATGTCGCTGGGATCCGACAACAGGCCGGCTTCGACGAGTTGGACGACACGTTTCTCGCCCAGTCCCTCGATGTCGAGCGCACCACGAGAAGCGAAGTGCACGATGCGCTGCACCCGTTGGGCGGGGCAGTCGATGTTCGTGCAGAAGGTGTCGCTCTCGCCCGGGAGACGGACGAGCGGCCCACCGCAGCTCGGGCACTTCTTCGGGAAGTGCCACGGGCGCGACTTCTTGGTCCGGTCCGACAGCACCGGCCCCACCACTTCGGGGATGACGTCCCCCGCCTTGCGCACCACCACGGTGTCCCCGGGACGGACGTCTTTCAGGCGCACCTGGTCCTCGTTGTGCAAAGTGGCGAGCCCGACGGTCGACCCGCCCACGAACACGGGCTCGAGCACGGCGAAGGGCGTGGCCCGGCCGGTGCGCCCGATCGACACCATGATGCGCAGCAGCTTGGTGGTGCGCTCCTCGGGAGGGAACTTGAAGGCGATGGCCCACCGAGGGGCGCGCGAGGTCGACCCCAGGCGCTGTTGCAGCTCCAGGTCGTCGAGCTTGATGACCACCCCGTCGATCTCGTAGTCGAGGTCGTGACGGTGCTCTTCCCACCGCCGGCAGAACGCCTCGGCGTCGGCGGTGCCACGCACCACCGTCACGTGCGGGTCCACGGGGAGACCGCACTGGCGCAGCAGCTCGAGCCCGTCGCTGTGGCTGGCGATGGCCGGGCCGCCGTCCATGGCACCGAGCTGGTACGCCCAGAACGACAGCACGCGCGAGGCGGTGATCCTCGAGTCCTTCTGCCGCAACGATCCCGCGGCGGAGTTGCGGGGGTTGGCGAAGGTCTTGAGCCCGGCCTCGAGCTGGCGCTGGTTGAGCTGCTCGAACGACGACACCGGCATGTACACCTCGCCGCGCACCTCGAGCACGGACGGGCGCGGACCCCGCTTCTTGGGCCACGTGATGCGATCGGGGACCGCGCCGATGGTGGCCACGTTGGCGGTGACGTCGTCGCCGGTGACGCCGTCGCCGCGGGTGCCGGCCTGGACCAGACGGCCGTCCTCGTAGACGAGGGACATGGCCAGGCCGTCGATCTTGAGCTCGCACACGAAGGCGGCATCGGCCGTCTCGGGCGCGATGCGCGCCATGCGATCGAACCAGGCGTGGAGCTCCTCGACGCCGAACGCGTCGTCGAGGCTCATCATGGGCGAACGGTGCTGCACCGGCGAGAACAGCAGCGCCGCCGGGCCCGCCACGCGCCGGGTGGGCGAGTCGGGGCTGACGAGCTCGGGATGGGCGTCCTCGAGCAGGCGCAACTCGCCGATCAGGGCGTCGTAGTCGGCGTCGGGGATCTCGGGGGAGTCGAGCTGGTAGTAGCTCTCGTCGTGGTGGAGGATCTGAGCCGCGCAGCTCCTCGACCCGCCGCGCCGCCGCGTCGTCTGCCTCCCTCGAAGCGTCCGCCATGCGCGGGAGCGTACCGGGGGGTTATGCCAGTGGGGAGGGGGCGCGCACGCGGACGCCGTCGGGGACGCCGTCGCCACGGCGCCACCCACCACCGCATCGGGGTCGGCGGCGTCGTAGAGGGCGACCGTCTGCCCCGGTGCGACGAGAGGTTGGGGCTCGTCGAACACGACGACATCGCCCTCCCAGGTACACGGCGCGGCTGCTCCGTGGGCGCTCGTCTGGGCATAAGCCCGATCGTGGCGCGCCAAAGCAGGGCCCACCCAGGTGGCCCGATCGACCAGGACACGGGCCCCGACGGCGTCGTCGCATGTTCCTACGGTGATGCGTCGCGCCCGGACATCGACGGTGAGGGCATAGCGTCGGTGACCGTCGACCGCCACACCGAGCCCGCGCCGCTGGCCCACCGTGACGAGCTCACCGGCAGGGACGGAGCCCACCACCTCACCGCTCGAGGAGTCGACCAATTCGGCGCCATGCAGCTCCATGCGCTCGGCGAGAAACCTCCGCCGGCCGCGCCCGGAGTGGATGAAACAGACGTCCTGGCTGTCGGGCTTGTCGGCCGTGCGCAGTCCGAGTGTGGCGGCCCGGGCCCGCACCTCGGCCTTATCCATTTCCCCGACCGGGAGCACTATCCGGGCCAGCTCGTCGGCGCTGAGCATCGACAGCACGTAGGACTGGTCCTTCTTCTTGTCGGTGCCGCGCCGCAGGGTCGGCCCACCGGTGGCTCCCCCGACACTGTCGTAATTGGCGTCCCCGACGCCGCCGGCCCCGCCACCGATCCGGGCGTGGTGCCCGGTGGCGAGGGCGTCGAAGCCCAGGCGCATGGCGCGCTCGAGGAGCAGGCCGAATTTGATGGACCGGTTGCACTCGATGCAGGGATTGGGTGTGCGCCCCGCAGCGTGGTCGGCGACATACGGCGTGACGACCGACGCTTCGAAGGCGTCGGTGAAGTTGAAGACGTGGTGGTCCAGGCCGAGTTGCTCGGCCACACGCCGGGCGTCGTCCACGTCGGCCACCGAACAGCAGCCGCTGTCCGACGCTCCTCCCCAGAGCTTGAGGGTGGCGCCCACGACGTCGTGGCCGGACGCGGCGAGGACGGCGGCCGCCACCGAGGAGTCCACCCCGCCCGACATCGCCACCAGGACGCGCACGTCAGGCCCGCAACCGCTCGACGACCTTGGGCATCACGGCGAGGACGTGGTCGACGTCGTCGTCGGTGGTGGTGTAGCCGAGAGAGAGGCGAATGGCGGTCCTGGCCTCGGCGGCACTGAAGCCCATGGCCAGCAGGACGTGGCTGGGCTCGATGGCACCACTGGCACAGGCCGCGCCCGCCGACGCGCACACCCCTTCGTCGTCGAGGAGCAGGAGCAGCTCCTCCTGGTCCACGCCGCCGACGCGGAGGTGGCAGCTCGAAGCGACCTTCACCGTCTCCACCATGGGGCCGTCACCCACTTCCCCGACGCCGCCCGAAACAGCGCTCTCCCCCACATCGGTGATCGACGACGTCAGCCCCTCGACGAGGCGGTCGCGCAATCCGCCGATCGCGCGCCACGGTGGCGTCCCGGGAATCGGTGGCGACGCGCAAGGCGGCCGCCATGCCCATGACACCGGCGACGTCGTGGGTCCCCGGACGCCGGCCGCGCTCCTGGGCTCCGCCGTGCAGCACCGGCGCCAGGCGCGCCCTGTCGCGCACGACGAGCGCGCCCACGCCCTTGGGGCCTCCGAACTTGTGGGCGCTCACCGACACGAGGTCGGCCACCGCGGCGAGGCTCGCCACGTCCAGCCACCCCACCGCGGCGACGGCGTCGGTGTGGAGCAACGCCCCGGGGGCGCGCTCGCGCACCAGCGCGGCGACGTCGTGAAGGGGCTGCACCGAGCCCACCTCGTTGTTGACGAGCATGACCGACACCAGCGCGACCTCGGGGCCCAGCAGCCCGGCCAGCGCGTCGAGGTCCACGACCCCGTTTGGGCCCACCGGCACGGTGGTCCCGCCGCGTGCGGCGCAGGCGTGCAGGACGGCGTGATGCTCGACCGCCGAACACAGCACCGTGCCCGGTCCCGACGCGGGTGCGCCCAGGACGGCCAGATTGTCGGACTCGGTCCCCCCCGAGGTGAAGACGACCTCGCCGGGCTCGCACCCCAGGCACCGGGCCACCTCGTCGCGGGCCTCGTCGATGGCCACCCGGGCGCGCCGGGCGATGGCGTGGGAGCCCGAAGGGTTGCCGAAATGCTCGGTCAGATAGGGGACCATGGCCGCCAAGGCCTCGGGACGCATGGGCGTGGTCGCAGCGTGGTCGAGGTAGGCCGGCATCATCCAAGGCTACGTCGGCATGCCGGGCCCCCTGATCAGGGCTTGCCGATCATGATCACCGTGGCCGCCACGAACAGGATCGCCAGCACCGCAGCGGCGCCACCGACCTGACGACAGTCGCGATCGAGGGCGCGGGCACCCTCGGCCTCACCCCAGCGCCCCGTCACCTCGACCTGGATGCGGCGCTCCCCGGGCCACACCACGACCTCGGCCAGCAGTGCGGCCGCGAGCCACACCACGAGGCCCACCACGACGAAGCCGTCGCCGGACGCAAAGGCACCGTCACTCGCGGCGATGAGGGCGAAGCCGAACACGGGCACGCCGTACAGGGCCCGACCCGCCCAGTTGACCCCGGGCCGGAAGTAACGCCGCACCCCGTCGGCACCCGGAGCCGAAGGACCCCGCCGGGCCCGGCCCGCCTGGACGCCCGTCACGACCATGGTCCCGAAGCCGATCACCGCGCACAGGACGTGCAGCATGAGCAGGATCGTGTACAGCGCTCCGGTCGGCACGCTGTGGACCCCGGCCAGCACCATCACGGGCGCCATCGTCGTCGCCGGACCCGACCCGGCGCCAGGAGGGCCCCACCGTCGCCGAGCGCGACATCGCGGGGCCGGCCGCCACCGCCGGTGCTCGCACAACACAACTCCGGGCCAACAGGCAGGTGAACGGGTTCTCGCCGGCGTCCTCCGGGCCGACAACACAACAAGCGGACATCAGACAGGTCGTTGCCGGCGCCAGGTAGCGTGTAGGTGAGCACGTGCGTACGGATGGTGACCAAGCACACGATCTTGGAGGACACGGTAAGTTACTGATGGGTCATTAAGGGCTGAAGGCATGGGTCAGTGGACGAAGACGGCGAAAACAGCACGCGGGTTGGGGGCAAGGCCATGAACCAACTCCGCCTGGACCCACTCACCGGCCGGTGGGTGGTGGTGAGCACCGACCGTTCGCACCGTCCCTTCCACTTCGCCACGCCCGTGCCCGTCCAGGCCGACACCTCCCGACCTTGCCCGTTCTGCCCCGGCAACGAGGAGTCCACCCCTCCCGCCCTCGAGACCTACGGCTCGAGCGGCCACTGGCTGGTGCGGGTGGTCCCGAACCTCTACCCCGCCTTCGAGGGCGACCACCCCTTCGTGGTGGAGAACCGCGGACCGGTGTTCACACAGGCCACCGCGGGAGGCATCCACGAGGTTCTCGTGCTGTCGCCCGAACACGACAACGGCTGGGAGCACATCTCCGACGAGCAGGCGGTGCTCGTCATGGCCGCCATCAGGGACCGCATCGAGGAGCACTCCTCGGTACCGGGCCTGCGCTACAGCCAGGCCATCGTCAACGCGGGACGTGAGGCGGGCGCATCGATCGAGCACCCCCACGGCCAGCTGCTCGGGATGTCGTTCGTGCCCGCGAGCTCGCCGAGGAGCAGGCCGGCTTCGCCCGCTTCGCCGGTCGGTGCCTGCTGTGCACCACCGTCGACGCCGAGGAGGACGCCGGGCACCGCGTCGTCTACGCCAACGAGCGCGTGCTCGTGGTGTGCCCCTTCTGGAGCGGCAACCCCTACGAGATGCTGATCATCCCGAGGAACCACGGGCCGCATCTCCACCGGGCCAGCCCTGCGGATCTTTCCGCGGTGGGCCGGTCGGTGCGCACCGTCCTGGGATCGCTCGTCGAGCGCCTCGGCGACGTCTCCTACAACATCGTCTTCCACTCCGCCCCCTACCGCGCCCCTGAGCCGTACCACTGGCACGTGCATGTGTGGCCGAAGCTCACCACCGCGGCGGGTTTCGAGGCGGGCACCGGGGTCCTGATCAACATCGTGCCTCCGGAGCAGGCCACCGAAGAGCTCCGCGTCGCCGTTCCCGCCTAGCTCTCAGGATCTGCGTTCCCAGGTAATACCGTCGGCGGTGGCGATCGCCTCGCCCATCTCCATGCAGTCGATGTGCGCCGTCACCGACCTCCCAGACTTGCCGCCTGTCCCGTCGCGCCTCGAAATCCACACCGTGGGATTGCCGCAGTAGTCGTCGGAGACGTGCCTGCCACACACGATGCAGGCCAGGGGATCACCAAACCATCTGTAGAAGAAGTCAGGCAGCTGGAGCCACAACTGCCAAGCGCCATCGGCCGGCTTGTAACGCCACCCCGCCACCGTGATCGTGTGGTCGCCATTCGACTCCGCTCGAAGGAGGGGAACGAACTCCTGCGCGTCATCCTCCGAAAGATCACCCACAGGGGACCCACCGAGGAACACCTGCACGTGGGAGTCCGCGAATAGACGGAGCTCCACGCGCCGTAAGGGACTCGAACCGCCCCAGGGCCACGATCCATCATTGTCTGCCTCGGCGATAGCGGTTTGCGCACCGGGTGCGAGCTGCACCTGGACCGTGCGATCGCGATCCCCGATGACGACGTGTTTCAACCGCTCGTCCGAGTACTCAGAAGATAGCCCGTCTGGTGTCCTTGTCGGCTCGTGCGTCGTGTCCCGGACGAGCTTGATGAGTCCTGCGACTGCATCGCCGAGCACCTTGACTCCCTTGACCGTCTCGCTCACGTAACCGACGGCACCGGCGCCGGCCAGAATGTGATCGAGCTCCATGTCCAGCAAGGGCTCAGGAGGGACGCGTTGACCTCTTGCCCTCAGCTCAGTGGCAAGTAGCTCGCGCAACTCCGATCGAGACCTGCTGCCCGCTTGGGTGAGGACAGCCTTCCGAGCTCCGGTCTTGGCTCGGCTTCGTTCAACCGACTTTCGCAGGAGTCCGTAGAAAGAACCCCCCTGAGAAAAAGAACTCCCCTGATCTCGGTCGCTGGCGATACGGCCACCCTATCGACGGGGAACTTATCGGGAGGCTCATACGTCACAGAAGACGTCACAGAAGGCGTCACAAACAACGGAGCCGAGGAGCACACTCTTGTGTCGGGTCGCCGGTGGGTTGTTGCCGCAGTGCTGGTTGTGGCTGTGGCGGCGGGTTACGGGTGGGGATGCCTCGCCCCGAACTCGACATCCACGTTGGCTCACGATGCCGGTCTGTGCGGAGGCTCGATTCCCGACTACTTGGTTGTGCAGCGGGTAGGCGGCCTCTTCACAAGCGATGGTGTCATGGAGCCCGCCAATCTTCCGGACCACGTCGTGGTCACCGACAGCTCCCGCATCGTTTCGCTCCGCAACGCGATCTGTACCGCGCCAGCGCCGAGTTTCACGGGCTCGGTGAGGCACTGTCCCGTTGCGTATCCGCTTGTCTACGACATGATGTTCGCCTCGGACGCCGGGACGTCAATCCTGGCAGTGGCCGAGTTCTCACCAACAGGCTGTGAAGGACTCTCAGGGCTGGGGCTGACTCCACGCTCGCCGGATATGACGTTTCAGGAAGCCCTCCTGGCGCTATGGGTCAACCCCGAGCCTCGTTCAATCGGGGGAGCCCATTTCTGGCGATGTGACTTGGAAGGCACGCCTCATGTGCTTTGCTGTCAGCGCCGAGCGGGCTCCGCCGGTGCGTCGGGAAGGAGCAGGAATGTCTCAGCTGCTGAGGGTCCAGTGCTTCAGCGTGTCGTCAGACGGGTTCGGCGCGGGTGAACGACAGAGCCTGGACCACCCCTTCGGGCACGCCAACCCCGAAGACCTGCTCTCGTGGGCCGGCGCCACCGCAAGCTGGGTGAACCGCACTGACCCGGGCGGTAGCCGAGGGCTCGACGACTACTTCACCCGCGACTGGGCACGCAACATCGGCGCCGAGATCATGGGACGCAACAAGTTCGGTCCCGTGCGCGGCCCTTGGAAGGATCACGAGTGGAAGGGTTGGTGGGGCGACACCCCACCGTTCCACACCCCGGTGTTCGTGCTGACCCATCACGACCGCCCGGCTTTCACGTTGTCCGACACCACGTTCCACTTCCTCGACGCCACACCCGTCGAAGCTCTGGGGCGCGCCAAGGAGGCCGCAAGTGGTCAGGACGTGCGCCTGGGTGGCGGCGTCGCGACCGTGCGCGAGTTCCTCGACGCCGACCTCGTTGACACGATGCATATCGCCGTCGCGCCAATCGAGCTTGGCCGCGGTGAACGCCTGTGGGAGTCCCCCAGCGAGCTACTCGACCGCTTCCATCTCGATTCCGTGCCCAGCCCCAGCGGCATGACCCATCTCCTGTTTTGGCACAGGTGACGGCCACTCGATCGCGCCACCGCGCGGCGTACCGGTATTACCGGGTGGAGGATGCGCTGATGCTGACCCGGTCCAGACCGGTGGGATGAAGTCGGTCAGACCCTGATGTTGAGCCCGCCGGCCGGGTGTCCCCAGTCCACGGTGGCGTTCGGGTTGAGCGGAACTTCCCAGAGGAGGCCGAGACACATCTCGTCGGAGGAGCCGTCACCCCAGGTGATGAAGTGAGGGGGCAGCTTGCGCAGCGCCGGCAGGGTCTGGGCGAGCGTCGGGTTGTACGTGCAGCTCACCTGCACGGACTCGCCATTGGTCACCTTGACCCAGGTCTTCTGGTTGTAGGCGCGCTGATAGTGAAAGTTGTAGTCAGGGACATCCATGATCGTCTGTGCCTGAGGGGTGCCCGGGTTCAGGGTGAGCTTCTCTGACACGCCGGTCAGATGCATGTGGGCCATATCCCGCACGATGTAGCCAGCCTGGCCGATCTGCCAGGTACACGAAGTCGAGTCCCCCACGGGCGGGTTCGAGGGGTTTTCGCCGCAGACCGTCGCCATGCCCGCATCGAAGGCTCCCATGTAGTAGCCGAAACGCTGGTCGAGATTCACGATCTCGGCCGCTCGGTTGCACAGTGGGCCCGTGACCCCGGCCGGGCAGGGGATGTTGGGGACGGCCACGACGGGTTGGATCGTGGTCGGGCGCAGCTTGGCGGACGCGGGCACGGTCTCGAGCTGCGCGCTCGGGCTGACGGGTTTGTCCCCTACGAGCAGGTTGTAGTGGACCTGCATGATGACCAGACTGCCCTTGGCCAGCGGCGTGCCGGTGGTGAGCGGCAGGACGTCCTTGCCGTGTCCGGGTGCCCAGGCACTGAGCCACGGCATGTCGAGGAACTGGCCCAGGCCGCGTCCGAGAACCGGGGGCTCGCCGAAGCAGGTCCAGCCCGTGCCCCCGTTGTTGGCCGTCTCGGCCGCAGTCACCAGTTCGGGCGGAACCAGGAAGAGGATCGCATGGTGAACCTCGACCGTCGCCGGCCCCGTCCCGGGAAAGAACTGACTGGCGACGATGAACGAGTTCTGCTGCGCATGGGGGTTCAGGAGCGTGCAGTGGTAGTCGTCGGTACCCCCGTTCTGGGGGTGTGGCGTATAGGGAGTGGGCGATGTCATCGACAGAGTCGTCACGGCGGCATTGTCGATCAGCTGGGCTGAGTGAGCCGAGTCGGCTTTTGGCGATGACGAGCAGGCGGCCAGGAGGGATGCGGCAGCAATGCCGGCAAGGACAAAGGCCCCGATCCGCCACTGCCGACCCTTGGGCTTCCGAGCAGGCATGTTCGTCACATCTCCCTTTCGATGACGATTGCTCCCAGGAGGAGTACTGAGCGTAACCGATCCACAGTCGTGGCAGCCGGCGGCCCTTCTTGCCGCGGTGCAGGACGGCCACCACGACGTGCCGCCTCGAGGATTTGTCGAACACCCGAGTACTCAAGCCACTCGTGCCCGACTGGTTGAGCCGAAGACCGCTACGGCGCGGACCGGTGACTGTCACTGGTCGCCGTGGGACCGATGCCTCTCGCGGAACTCCTTGAAATCAGGGGCGTAGGGTCCCGAGCGGCGAACGGCTGACCGCCACCGGAACCAGGCGACGGGATGCCACAGCAATGGAAAGTTGCTTCCACTTCCTTGGCCTCGGGCGTGGGGCCACCCCTTGCCCGGTTCCCAGGGGGGCCAGAGGGAGGCCGGCATTCCTTCGTACCGTCGGTATTCCTCGTCGTCCGATGGCTTCATCTGACCGTCCCTCTCATCACGATCGTAGGCAGGAACACCTGCCAGCCGCCGTGCACGGGGCAGGCGTATCGTCGATGTCGTGGCCATGGCCGGTCGATTCTCCCGCAGGTTGCGCGATCAGGAGCATGAGTACCTGCCACTCCCAGCGGGCCCGGTCTCCAACGGTGAGTTCGTGCCTGCGGATTCAGGCGCCCGTGCGCGAGCAACGAATGCGCTGATCAGATCGGAGGTCGACGACGCGGCGCGGCGCCTCGGCGTAGACCGCCGTCGGTTCCTCCAGAGCGCCGGAGCCATTGCCGCGTCTCTCGCGGCATTCGAGTTGTCGGGATGCTCGAGGGCGGTGTCGTCGACTCGAACTTCACAGACGCCACGAGGCGGCCGGGGAGGTACCTTCACCACGCCCTCGCCTCTCGACACCGCCGCGTGTCAAGAGGCACTGGCGAGCAACGCGGAGTTCATCGTCGACGTGCACACCCATCACGTCATTCCGAACGGGCCCTGGGCGAAGAATGCACCCGAGACGGTCGGTCTCATTCTCGGGATGCTGCCCTCCGGATGTACCGACAACCCACGACTCGATTGTGTGGACCGAGCGACTTACCTCCATGACATGTTCTTGGCCAGTGACACCACCGTGTCCGTCTTGACCGATGTCCCGAACTCAGGGCCGTCCAACGCCCCGATCCCCTTCCCCGAGGCCATGGATACCCAGCAGATCCTTACCGGCCTTGCACATGGTGGCGCGAGTCGCCTCCTGGTGGAGAACGTCATAGCCCCGAACGTCGGCCCGCTCGGTGCCACCCTCGACGAGATGTCCGCCGCAGCAGCCACGGGCCAGGTGGCGGCGTTCAAGGTGTACACGGCCTGGAGCCCATCGGGTCAGGGCTATTCCCTGGAAAGCCCGGGCATCGGGCTCCCCACCGTTCAACACGCACACGACCTCGGAGTCAAGGTCTTCGTGGCCCACAAGGGGCTCCCGCTCGTGAACTTCGACCCAGCCTTCAACCACCCCGACGACGTGGTTGCCGTGTCACGGCAGTTTCCGGACATGAACTTCGTCATCTACCACGCGGCGTGGGACCCTTCCCACATCGAAGGCCCTTACGATCCGGCTGCGACAACGGGGATCGACACGTTGCTCGCCGCCCTGGACCGTCACGCCGTCCCTCCCAACGACAATGTGTGGGTGGACCTGGCCACGATGTGGCGCCAACTGCTCACCCAGCCCGACCAGGCGGCACATGCTGTGGGCAAGTTGCTCAAGCGCGTCGGTGACAAGCGCGTGATGTGGGGAACAGACGCCATCTGGTACGGCAGCCCGCAACCGCAGATCATGGCCATGCGTGCCTTCCAGATCACCGCCGAGTACCAGGACCGTTTCGGCTATCCAGCCCTGACCGACGAGATCAAGGCATCCATCTTCGGGACGAACGCGGCGGCGCTGTTCGGCCTCGACGCCACCGCGACGCGCTGTGCCCTTGCGCAAGATCCGCTGACCGCGAACATCTCGGAAACAGCTCAGCTCCGCTCCGACGGAGCCCTTCCCTCTCCATGGACCCCCCATGGTCCGACAACCCGCCGCCAAGTCCTGAGCTGGCTCGCCTCATCGACAACACCGTGGTTGCCTTCGTAGTCGAGACCGTCGCGAGCTAGCCCAGGAACACACCCGCGACGCCACGGTAGAGATCGAGGTCGACGGTCTTCGACTGGGCCACCGCGTCGGCGATGGGCACCCGCACGATCTCGCCCGCCTGCAGCGCCACCATCGTCCCGAAGGCTCCGTCGTGGACGGCCGCCACCGCCGCCACGCCGAAGCGTGTGGCGAGGACCCGGTCGAAGGCCGACGGCGTCCCTCCCCGCTGGATGTGGCCCAGGATGGTGGTGCGCGCCTCGAACCCCGTCCGCCCCTCGAGCTCGCCGGCGAGCCAAGCCCCGATCCCGCCCAGGCGGGCGTGGCCGAATTGGTCGACGGGGGCTCCCGACGTGGCCAGACGCGCCGAGTCGGCGTCGGGGCCGTCGACGGGGACCGCACCTTCGGAGATGACGACGATGGACGAGAATTGTCCCCCGCGGTGCCGGCGTTGCAACCGCTCGCACACCGCGTCGACGTCGAAGGGGACCTCGGGCACGAGAATCTCGGCCGCTCCCCCGGCGATCCCGGCGTGGGTGGCGATCCATCCCACGTGGCGGCCCATGACCTCGCACACGATGACGCGGTGATGCGACTCCGCCGTCGTGCGCAGGCGGTCGATAGCGTCGGTGGCGATCTGCACGGCGGTGTCGAACCCGAAGGTCACCTCGGTCCCCGACAGGTCGTTGTCGATGGTCTTGGGGACGCCGACCGCACTCACGCCGTGCTCCCCGAGACGCAGCGCCACGCCCAGGGTGTCCTCGCCCCCCACCGCCACCAGGGCGTCCACGTGCCGGGCGGCCAGATTGGCGCGGGCGCGTTCGGGGCCGCCCTCGATGGTGAAGGGGTTGGTGCGCGACGTCCCCAGGATGGTCCCGCCCAGGGCCAGGATGTCGCGGCACCGGGTGACGTCGAGAGCCACGGACTGGTCCTCGAGCACGCCCTTCCATCCGTCGAGATACCCGATCACCTCGTCGCCGTGGCGCAGCTCGGCGCTGAGCACGACGGCCCGGATCACCGCATTGAGGCCGGGGCAGTCACCCCCGCCGGTGAGGATCCCGATGCGCATCTGGACCTGCGGATCAGCTCTCGCTGAGCCTGGCCTGGTGCACCGCGGCCCGGACGAGCTCGAACGACGCCGTCAGGATGCGCAGCGCCTCGCGCCCGGGGGGGACGAGGCCGCTGATGCCGGGCACCCCGAGATAGCCGGCCAGAAATGCCCGGCGGTTGCGCGCCACCCAGGCGTCGGCGAGCTCGCTGAGACCGTCCCGCCCCGACGGGTCGCGTTCGTCGGCGGCGGCGTTGGCCACGTGCTCGAGCGACCACAGCATGTCGGCGACATCGGCGAGCGGGGAACGGTAGACGGGACCGCCGTCGTCGGAGTCGGTCACCGCGCCCGCCATCGACGTCGGTCTCCCTCCGGAGGCGAAGTCGACGACGTACCAGCCCTGTTCGGTCCGACACGTCCGGCCCAGATGGAAGTCCCCGTGGGTGCGGATCGCTTGGGAGGAGACCTGCAGGGCGCGCAGCTCGACGAGCAGCTCCTCGACGTCGGGGCGTTCGAGCACGTGCGGTGACAGCGGGCGCAGCGCTTCTTCGATCCCCACCGCCCAGCGCCCGACGTCACCGGGGCGGCGACCGAAGGCCTTGTCCAGACCCAGGTGCATGCGCGCAGTCATGGTGCCGAGACGGTGGGCCTCTGCGCCGAAGTCTCCACCGGCGAGCTCGGGAGGGCCCCCCGACGCGTACAGGTCGCGCACCGAGGTGAGCGCCAGCGCGTACCCCGACGACGCGC
This sequence comes from uncultured Acidimicrobiales bacterium, assembly GCA_963846125.1. Taxonomy (GTDB): domain Bacteria; phylum Actinomycetota; class Acidimicrobiia; order Acidimicrobiales; family UBA8190; genus Chersky-840. The sequence goes on along the minus strand of CAWJUR010000002.1, from coordinate 1,384,653 downwards.
CGGCGAGGTACTCCTGGGCCACGCCCAGGTCACGCCCGGCCCGGCGCCACACCGCCAGCGGCGCAGCCAGGTGGTTGAACCCCACCTCGTCGAGGGCGAGGAACAGCTCGAGGTCGGGTCGAGGCCCGTCGACGACTTCGTTGTAGAGGGTGAAGGCGATGCGGTCCTCCATGGCCAGGGTCATCGAGCCCTTGTCGTCGCGCAGATGGTGCACGAGCGACGGCTGGACCACCTCCCCCGACACGCGCTCGAGCAGCATCGCGGCCACCTCGGCGTCGCGCGTGGCGTCGAACACCATGGCTTCACCTTCGTCGTCGACGAGCGAACCGAGCACGGCGTCGACGTCGTCGGGGATGAATCGGGCGTCCTCACCCGGCGCCCGCAGGCCGAAGGCGACGTGCACGACCCGCCCCCCGAGGTCCGCCACCACGTCGACGATGCCGGGACGGCCGGGGACGAGGAGCTCGGCCTCGAGCACCTGCACCGGCCCCGCCACGGCACCTTCATCGACATCCCAGCCGGGCCGGCGGGCCGCATAGGCCGCCACGAGATCGGCGAGCGCGGCGCGCGCCGAGTCCGACACGTCGACCACGCCGGTCTCCGACGGGCTCACGCGAGGTCTCCGGCCCCGGGGGTGTCGGGGCCCGCCGTGGACTCGGCGGTGAGCTCGAACCAGTAGAAGCCGTAGGGCCCGAGGGTCACGCTGTAGGTGCCGTTCCCCACGGGCGGGAACGGTATCCGGCCCAGGAGCTCGATGGGATTGCGGTTGGCCCATCGGGCCAGGTCCAGCTCCGCAGGCTGGGCGAACCGGCTGAGATTGTGCACGCACAGCACGGGATTGTCACTGGCCTCGCTGCGGCCCGCCCGGCGTCCGCCGCCCGGCGCGACGAGGGCGAGCCGGGGCGTCGGGCTCGGGTTGCGGGCTGCGGACATAGGCGAGGATCGACGGGTTGGCACAGGGCACGAGGTCGAAGGTCCCGGTGCCGAACACGGGAAACTGTTTGCGGGTCTGGAGGATGTTGCGCAGCCAGTGCAGGTGCGAGCTGGGGTTGCGCCGTTGGGCTTCGACGTTCACGGCCTCGAATCCGTAGACGGGGTCCATGAGCGGGGGGAGGTAGAGCTGCGCGAAGTCGGCTCGGCTGAAACCGCCGTTTCTGTCGGGGCTCCATTGCATGGGCGTGCGCACCGAGTCGCGGTCACCGAGGTAGACGTTGTCCCCCATGAGGATCTCGTCGCCGTAGTAGATGACGGGGCTGCCCGGCAGCGAGAAGAGCACGGCGTGCAGCAGCTCGGCGAGGCGGCGGTCGCCGTCGAGGAGCGGGGCGAGGCGGCGGCCGATCCCCATGTGCCGGCGCATGCGGGGATCCTTCACGTACTCCGCCACCATGTAGTCGCGCTCCTCCTCGGTCACCTTCTCGAGGGTGAGCTCGTCGTGGTTGCGCAGGAAGATGGCCCACTGGCAGTTGTCGGGGATCTCCGGTGTCTGGGCCAGGATCTCGGTGACGGGAAAGCGCTGCTCGCGGCGCACGGCCATGAACAGGCGCGGCATGAGCGGAAAGTGGAAGCACATGTGGCACTCGTCGCCGTTGCCGAAGTAGTCGACGAGGTCGGCCGGCCATTGGTTGGCCTCGGCCAGGAGCACGCGGTTGGGATGGGCGGCGTCGACCTCCTTGCGCAGCTGGCGGAGAAGAGCGTGGGTCTCGGGGAGGTTCTCACCGGTGGTCCCGTCGCGCTGGAACAGGTACGGGACGGCGTCGAGGCGGAAGCCGTCGAGACCGAGGTCGAGCCAGAAGCGCACCACGCCGAACATGGCCTCGACCACGGCGGGGTTCTCGTAGTTGAGGTCGGGCTGATGGGAGTAGAAGCGGTGCCAGTAGTACTGCTGGCGGGTCTGGTCCCAGGTCCAGTTGGAGGTCTCCACGTCCACGAAGACCACGCGCGCCTCGGGCCAGCGTTGGTCGTCGTCGTTCCAGACGTACCAGTCCGCCTTGGGATTGTCTCGCGACGACCGCGACTCGATGAACCACGGATGTTGATCGCTCGTATGGTTCATCACGAGATCAGCGATCACCCTGATCCCCCGTCGATGAGCGTCGTCGAGGAATTCCACGAGGTCGTCGAGATATCCGAGGTCGGCGTGGACGGTGAAGAAGTCGCTGATGTCATATCCGCCGTCGCGGATGGGCGAGGGGTAGAAGGGCAGCAGCCACAGGGCATCGACACCGAGCCACTCGAGGTAGTCGAGCTTGGCCCGCAGCCCGGTCAGGTCGCCGATGCCGTCGTCGTTGGAGTCGAAGAAGCCGCGCGTGAGGACCTCGTAGAACACGCCCCGGCGGTACCAGTCGGCGACACCTTTGGCCGGGAGGGCCGTGGGGCGGATCCCCGGCAGGCGCGCCCCACCACTGCGGCGCGTCGACGGCGAGGCGGGGGCCGCCCCGCGCAGGCGCGGAGACTTGGGAGGACGAGAGACGGTCACGACGCGACGCTCAATGCCCGACGAACCGGGCCCGGCCCGGCCCGTGCTCGAGGAACGACGTCACGCCCAGGGCCGCGTCCTCGGTGTGTGACACCGAGACGAACGCGGCGATCTCGAGCTCGAGCGCGTCGGCCAACGGTTGGTCGATGCCGTCGTCGATGACGCGCTTGGCCGCCGCCAACGCCTCCAGGGGCCCCGACGCGAATCCGGCCGCCAGGGCGAGCGCCTCGTCGAGCACCGTGTCGCGAGCCACCACGCGGTCCACGAGGCCCATGCGCAATGCCTCGTCGGCGCCGACCTGGCGCCCGGTCAAGATGATGTCCTTGGCCCGGCTCAGCCCGACCAGCCGGGGCAGGCGCTGCGTGGCGCCCCCGCCCGGCACGATGCCGAGGAGGATCTCGGGTTGGCCGAGACGGGCGTCCTCGGAGACGACGCGGAGGTCACACGCCAGGGCCAGCTCGAGCCCACCCCCGAGCGCGTAGCCGGTGATGGCCGCGACGGTGACGCGTGGCAGCGCGGCCAGCGCGCCGGTGGCGGAGTGGAAGGCGGCCGCGATGCGCTTGGCGGCGTCAGGCTCGCGGAACTCGCCCACGTCGGCACCGGCCGCGAAGAGGCGCGGCCCTCCCCACAGCACGACCGCCCCCGGCGGGTCGTCCGCCAGCTCGACCACCACGTCGCGCAGCTGCCCGAGGAACGCCACCGACAACGCGTTCATCTTGGGGCGCTGCAGGGTCACGAGCGCCACGCCGTCGCTCCGCCGGTCCAGAGCCACCACTCCGGCGTCCGTGCCGTGCGACGCGGGACCCGAGGCGACCATTCAGCGCACCGTACCCGACCGCGCCCTGGGCGTCGTGCCAACGAGGGCCACAGGCGCGGCGCTCGGCTCCGGGTGCTCCGGCGCGCCGCCGGGGGCTCCTGTGGCGACCCATGGAGGGGGAGGGCGCCGGTCTCGCGTCACATCGGTGGGTGTGAGACCCGTCGGTGGTGCCGGGGGAAGTAACCGGTGGTGCCGATGTCAGCGGGTGGTGCGGTCGGTGCTCCCGTGGGCGGTTCCGCCCGTGCCCCCGCCGTACACGGCGCGCAGCAGTCGGTCGGCGGCGTCGTAGGGGTCGAGGCGGTGCTCGGCGACCGCCGCCACCAGCCCCGCGAACTCGCCGTCGGCGCTTATGCTGTCCACCTCGCTTTGGATCCGGGCCGCCAACACGATCCTGAACTCGCGCTCGAGGCGCGCCGCCCGCACCGCTCCGAGCGCGCCGTGCTCGGCGAGATGCCGTTCGTGGCGCGCCATCTCCTCCCACAGCGCCTCCACGCCCTCGCCGGTGGTGGCCGCCGTCTCGAGGACCGGCGGGCGCCACGCACCGAGGTTGGTGAGGTCGAGCATCTGCTCGAGGTCGCGGCGCGTCTCCTTGGCGCCGGGCCGGTCGGCCTTGTTGATGACGAAGATGTCCGCCGTCTCGAGGAGCCCGGCCTTGTTGGCCTGGACGGCATCTCCCCATTTGGGGTTGAGCACGACGACGGTGGTGTCGGTGGCCCCGGCCACCTCGACCTCGACCTGTCCGACCCCGACGGTCTCGACGAGCACGAGCGGAAAGCCGGCGGACGCCAGCACGCGGATCGCCTCGGGTACCGCCACCGCCAGCCCACCGAGATGGCCGCGCGATGCCATGGAGCGGATGAAGACCCCGGTGTCGAGCGCGTGGTCCTGCATCCTGACCCGGTCACCGAGGATGGCGCCGCCGGTGAAGGGCGAGGACGGGTCCACCGCCAACACGGCGAGCTGGGCCACCCCGGCGGCGCGCGCCGTGGCGATGAGGCGGTCGACGAGGGTCGACTTGCCCGCTCCGGGGGGGCCGGTGATCCCGACCGTCCGCGCTTCGCGCCCGCTGCGATAGGCCAGGGCGGCTGCCGCCCTGCTGGGCGCGCCACCGCTCTCGACCTGGGTCAACAGGCGGGCGAGCGCCACCCGGTCGCCCGCGGTGGCCGCCTCGAGCAGCGCGGCGGGGTCGCCGCCGCGCTCGTGCCGGGCCGGGGGCTTGGCGCCGGCCCCGTCACCGGTGGGGCCGGAGGCGGGAGGGCCCGACGGAGAGGAAAGGGCGGGGGTCATGACTGCGACGGAGCGTAGGCGGGTCGGGCGCGGCTCAGGGGCAGGCGCGGATCAGGTGCGGGTCACGTCCGCGCCCAGCGAGCTGAGCATGGCGGCGAGGTCCTCGTAACCGCGGTCGATGTGCTGGGCGTCGGAGACGACGGTCTCACCCTCGGCCATCATGCCGGCGAGGACGAGCGCGGCGCCGGCACGCAGGTCCGGGGCACGCACGGGAGCGCCCGAGAGTCTCCGCACCCCGCGCACCACGGCGTGATGGCCCTCGGTGCGGATGTCCGCACCCATGCGTCGCAACTCGTCGACGTAGCGGAAACGCCCGGAGAAGAGGTTCTCGGTGACGATCCCGACACCATCGGCCACGCTCAACATCGTCACCAGGAACGGCTTGTAGTCGGTGGCCACCCCCGGGTACGGGAGCGTCGCCACGTCCACGCTGTGGAGCCGCTCGCTCGACGTCGCCCGCATCCCGTCGGGGCCCTGGGTCACGGTCACACCGAGATCGCCCATCTTGCGGAGGACCATGTCCATGTGGTCGGGACGGCCGTCTTCGATCACGATCTCTCCCCCGGCCATCGCCACCGCCGACAACAAGGTGGCGGCCACCACCCGGTCGGGGATGACGCGATGGGCCCCGGGGGCGGGGTGGAGCTCCTCGACGCCGTCGACCTCGATGTGCGAGGTCCCCGCGCCGCGGATCCGTGCTCCCATGTGCGTCAGGAAGTCGGCGAGGTCCGACACCTCGGGCTCGCGTGCCGCGTTCTCGATGACCGTGGTCCCCTTGGCCAGGACCGCGGCCATGAGCACGTTGTCGGTGGCGGTGTGGCTCGGGTACTCGAACACGACCCGCTGGCCGACCAGACGGCCCTCGGCGCCTCCGGGCACCTGGCCTTCGATGTTGCCGTGCACCGTCTGGAACACCGCACCCAGGGTCGACAGGCCATGGAGGTGGATGTCGATGGGGCGGTTGCCGAAGTCGTCGCCGCCGGGGAGCGACACGCTGGCTCGTCCGCAGCGAGCCAGCAACGGGCCGAGCACGACCACCGACGCCCGCATCTTCTCCACCAGCTCGTAGGGCGCCTCGGGGACGAGGGTGGCGGGCGTGTCGATGACCAGGTCCCCGGGACCGCCGTCGGGTTGGTCGGGAGCACGCTCGACGTGCGCGCCGATGGCGGCGAGGACCTCGGCCATGATCTCGACGTCCACGATGCGCGGCACGCCGGCGAGGACATGCCGGCCCGGGGCCAACAGACACGCCGCCATCAACTTGAGCGCGGAGTTCTTGGCTCCCCCCGCGCACACCGTCCCGTGCAGAGGACCGCCGGGGCGCACGACGAACCGGACCATCGACCCCGTCCGGATCAGACGACCGGGTTCTCGGCCCAACGACCGAAGACCGACCCCAATGCGCCGACGATCTCGCCCACGGTGGCGTAGGCCCGCACGGCGTCGAGGATGGCGGGCATGAGATTCACCTCGGCGACCGCCGCGTCGGCGGCCACCGCGGCCAGCGCGGCGTCGACGTCGTGTTGGCTGCGCCGTTGACGGACCGAAGCCAGGCGCTTGCGCTGGGCCTCGTCCACCTCGGGCCCGATGTGCAGCGTCGGAGGGGCGGGCTCTTCGCTCCCCTCGGTGAAGGCGTTCACGCCCACCACGACGCGCCGGCCCGAGGCCACCTTGCGCTGGAACACGTAGGCGGCGTCGGCGATCTCGCCCTGGAACCAGTTGTTCTCGATCCCGTGGTAGACGCCTTCGAGCATGGATCCCTCGCCCCACTGCTCGAGACGGGCGAAGATCTCCTCGGCCTGGCGCTCGATCTCGTCGGTGAGCGACTCCACGAACCACGACCCCCCGAGGGGGTCCGACACGTTCGTCACGCCCGTCTCATGGGCGATGACCTGCTGGGTGCGCAGCGCGATGCGGGCCGCCTTCTCGGTGGGCAGCGCCAGTACCTCGTCCATCGAATTGGTGTGCAGGCTCTGGGTGCCACCGAGCACGCCCGCCAGCGCTTCGATGGCGGTGCGCACGATGTTGACCTCGGGCTGCTGGGCCGTGAGCGAGACCCCCGCCGTCTGGGTGTGGAACCGCAATTGCAGAGAGCGGGGTGATGTCGCCCCGTAGCGGTTGGCCATCCAGCGCGCCCAGATGCGGCGCGGCCGCCCGGTACTTGGCGATCTCCTCGAAGAAGTCGAGATGGGCATTGAAGAAGAAGCTGAGGCGCGGCGCGAACTCGTCGACGGTGAGACCGGCGGCCAGGACGGCTTCGACGTAGGCGAACCCGTTGGCGAGGGTGAAGGCGAGCTCCTGTGCGGCCGTGGCACCGGCCTCGCGGATGTGGTAGCCCGACACCGACACGGGATGGAACTTGGGCATCTCGGCTGCGCAGAATCGCACGACGTCGACGACGAGGCGCATCGAGGGACGCGGCGGGAAGATGTACTCCTTCTGGGCCTGGTACTCCTTGAGGATGTCGTTCTGGAGTGTTCCGCCCAGATCACGACGCGCCACGCCGGCCTTCTCGGCGGCGCCCACGTACATGGCCATGAGAATGGGGGCGGGCGAGTTGATCGTCATCGACGTCGTCACCTCGCCCAGGTCGATGTCGGCGAAGAGGTCCTCGGCGTCGGCCAGCGTGTCGACGGCGACACCGCAGCGCCCGACCTCACCTTCGGTGAGCGGATCGTCGGAGTCGCGCCCCATGAGCGTCGGAAGGTCGAACGCGACCGACAACCCCCCGCTGCCGGCCCGGAGCAACTCGCGGAAGCGCACGTTGGTGTCCTCGGCGGTGCCGAACCCCGCGAACAACCGCATCGTCCAGAGCTTCGAGCGGTACATCGAGGCGTACGGGCCCCGCGTGTAGGGGGGACGGCCCGGCCAGCCCAAGCGCTCGGCCACCTGGTCCTCGGGCCAATCCGACGGTCCGTAGACGGGAGCGAGCCCGATACCCGACATCGTCTCGAAATCTGCGTCCTGCAGCTCCGACGAGTCGTAGGCCTCCTGCCACCGAGCTCGGCCCTCGTCGAGGCCCTCGTGAGGCGAGGTGTCCATGGGCTCCAGCCTAACGGTCCGCCCCCGGCATTCTCGGACGCAACAGGTCCCTACCGGGTGGCCCTACCCGGGCGCCAGGCAGGGCTCGCCCGAGTTCGACACCGGGCTCCGGCACCCAAGTAGGAATACCCGCAGTGCCTGCCGGCGCGTACTGAGCGCGTTATGGTCGAGACGTGGCGCCCAACCCTCGCGCACCGGATCGCAACCTCGCCATGGAGCTCGTCCGCGTCACCGAGGCGGCCGCCATGGCCGCGGGCCGTTGGATGGGACGCGGCGACAAAGAAGGTGCCGACGGTGCCGCCGTCCAAGCCATGCGCGTGGTCCTGCAATCGGTGGCCATGGACGGCGTGGTGGTGATCGGCGAGGGCGAGAAGGACCACGCGCCCATGCTCTACAACGGTGAGCGCATCGGCGACGGCTCGCCACCTCCCACCGACATCGCCGTCGACCCCATCGACGGGACGAACCTGACGTCGCTCGGGCGCGGCGGGGCCCTGGCGGTGATCGCGGTCTCCGACCGCGGCACCATGTTCAACCCCGGTCCCTGTGTCTATATGGAGAAGCTGGCGGTCGGGCCCAAGGCGGCCGGGTCGGTGGACGTGCGCCGCCCCCCGACCGAGAACCTCGAGGCCGTGGCCAAGGCGCTCGGCAAGTCCCTGCGCGACGTCACCGTCGTGATCTTGGACCGGCCCCGACACGGCGATCTCATCGAGGAGGTGCGCGCCAGCGGTGCTCGCATCAAGCTGATCTCCGACGGGGACGTCGCCGGGGCGATCTCGGTGGCATGGCCCGACTCGGGGGTCGATGTCCTATACGGGATCGGGGGCACACCCGAAGGGGTGATCGCGGCGGCCGCGCTCAAGTGCATGGGCGGGGAGATCCAGGGGCGCCTGTACCCCCGCGACGACGACGAGCGAAAGGCCGCCCTCGCCGCCGGCTACGACCTCGACGCGCTGCTCAGTACCGACGACCTCGTGAAGGGCGACAACTGCTTCTTCGCCGCCACCGCCGTCACCGACGGCGAGCTCCTCCAGGGCGTGCGCTACAACGACTACGGCGTGACCACCCAGTCCATCGTGATGCGTTCCCGGTCGGGGACGGTGCGTTTCGTGAGCGCACGTCACGCCCTGCACAAGTTGAGCGAATACAGCCAGATCGAATTCGGCTGACCGCTGGGGGCGACACTGACTACTCCCCCGAGCCGGTATCCGCTGCGCAACGCCGACCCCGAGGAACAGGCGCGCCTCGGTTCCCTGCAGTCGCTGCACGATGCCTCCACCATCAGGCAGTTCGAGCGGCTCGGGGTGGGCGGGGGGTGGCACTGCGTCGAGTTGGGGGCAGGAGCGGGCTCGATCGCGAGGTGGCTGTCGGACGTCGTGGGCGCAGGTGGATCGGTGACCGCCGTCGACCGCGACACCAGTCTGCTCGCGGAGCTCGCGGCGCGCCCCAACGTCAGGGTCGTGGAGGGTGACCTGATGACGATGTCGTTCGGGTCGGCATGCTTCGACCTCGCCCACTCACGCTCGGTGCTCATGCACGTCGAGGACCCCGACACCGTCTTGGAGCATCTCGTACCGGCGCTGCGGCCCGGCGCGGTCGTGCTCTTCGAAGAGGCTGACGGCGAGCCTGCCCAGCGCGCCGCCACCGGCGCGGAGCTGCCGGCCCCGTTTCGCGACGTCATGGTCCCGCTGGCGATGCAATGGACCTGGGCGCGCACGTTGGCGACTCGGCTCGTCGCCCTCGGGTTCACCGACGTCCACGACGACGTGCGCGAGGACCTGCTCACCGGAGCGTCGCCGGCGGCGGCGTTCTGGAGCCAGACTCTCGCCACCATCCGCCCCATCGTCACCGACGCCGCTCGCATGGAGTCACTCGGACGCCACGCCGTCGACGACAGCTCCTACGACGCCATGATCGAGCTCCTCCAGAACCCCGCTTTCGCCGTTCCCTTCGCGGCCCGGCACCGGGTCTCGGCCCGTCGGCCCTAGCCGGCGGCCTCGCCGTCAGACGGTCAGATGGTCAGACGGTCAGACGGTCAGGATCCTCGGGAGTCGCTCACCCCGGCCACTTCGAGACGGACCTCGGCACGGCGTTGGGCCGCTTCTGCGTCGTGTAGAGCCCGGTCGGCCTCGGTCTCCTCGGCGGCGTCACCGGTTGCGGTGCGGGCCCCGCCCAGGTCAGCCACCAGCTGCGTGGCGGTGTCCAGCGCTCGCCGAGCCCGCTCGACGTCGATGTCCTCGGCCCGCTCGGCGATGGGTGCGAGAACGGTGACGCGGTCGTTCTCGACCTGGACGAACCCGCCGTGCACGGCGGCGCGCTCCTCGGAACCGTCCTCGAGCTGAAAGCGGACGAGACCCGGGATCACAGCCCCGATGAGCGGCGTGTGCCCGGGCATGTAGGCGGAGTCCCCCCCGTCGGTGCGGAGGAAGACGGTCTGCACCTCGTGCTCGAGCAGGACGCGCTCGGGCGTGATCAGGCTGGCCGCGAAGGTCGCCATCGGCGTCGCTCCTACTCGCTGCCGGCTTCGAGCTTGCGAGCCTTCTCGAGGACGGACTCGACCCCGCCCACGTTCAGGAACGCCTGCTCGGGAACGTCGTCGAGATCACCGTTGAGCAGGACCTCGAACGACTCCACGGTCTCGGCGATCGGAACGGTGACACCTTTCAGGCCGGTGAACACCTCACCGACGTTGAAGGGCTGGGACAGGAAGCGCTGGATCTTGCGGGCCCGGGTCACGATGAGCCGGTCCTCTTCGGACAGCTCGTCGAGCCCGAGGATGGCGATGATGTCCTGGAGTTCGCGGTAGCGCTGCAAGACCCCTTGGACCTTCCGGGCCACGTCGTAGTGCCGGTCCCCGACGATCTCGGGCGCCAGGATATTCGACGTCGACGCCAGGGGGTCCACGGCCGGGTAGATGCCCAGCGACGCGATCTGCCGGGACAGCTCGGTGGTGGCGTCGAGGTGGGTGAAGGTGGTGAAGGGAGCGGGGTCGGTGTAGTCGTCGGCGGGAACGAACACCGCCTGGAGCGACGTGATGGATCGGCCACGCGTCGAGGTGATGCGCTCTTGCAGCTCCCCCATCTCGTCGGCGAGGGTCGGCTGGTATCCCACCGCGGAGGGCATGCGGCCCAGCAGCGTCGAGACCTCGGAGCCGGCCTGGACGAACCGGAAGATGTTGTCGATGAACAACAACACGTCCTGGTTCTTCACGTCGCGGAAGTACTCGGCCATCGTGAGCGCTGCCAACCCCACTCGGAGGCGCACACCGGGAGGCTCGTCCATCTGTCCGTACACGAGGGCGGCCTTGTCGATGACACCCGACTCCTGCATCTCGAGCCAGAGGTCGGTCCCCTCACGGGTACGTTCCCCCACCCCGGCGAACACCGACACACCGCCGTGGTTGAGGGCGACCCGGTTGATCATCTCCTGGATGATCACGGTCTTGCCCACGCCCGCACCGCCGAACAGGCCGATCTTGCCCCCTTGGACGTAGGGCTCGAGCAGGTCGATCACCTTGATGCCGGTTTCGAACATCTGTGCTCGGGGCTCGAGCTGGTCGAAGTCCGGTGAGTCGCGGTGGATCTCCCATCGGTCCTCGGCGACCCCGATGTCATCGGTGTCGAGCGATTCCCCGAGCACGTTGAAGACGTGGCCCAAGGTGGCGTCTCCCACCGGCACCGTTAGACCGCGACCGAGGTTGCGAACCGCGGTGCCCCGGTGCAGCCCGTCGGTCGCCTTGAGGCACACGCAGCGCACGCGGCCCTCGCCGATCTGCTGGGCCACCTCGGCGGTGACGGTGACCTTGGCCCCTTCGAGATCGAGGTCCATCTCGACGGCCATGTTGATCTCGGGCAACGCGTGGGGAGGGAATTCGACGTCGACGACGGGCCCGGCGATGGCGACGACCCGCCCGTCGGGGCGGTGGCCGTTGTCGCTGGTGGCAGGCTGGGTGACTGTGGTTGTCATGGTCTCCTGGCTTCCTATTGCGTCTATTCCGTCTTGGCGTCGGCGGCCTGGCGAAGTGCCTCGGCCCCCCCGACGATCTCCATGATCTCGGTGGTGATGGCGTCCTGACGGGCGCGGTTCATGTCCCGGGTGAGCGTCTTGGCCAGCTCGTCGGCGTTCTCGGTCGCCGCCGCCATGGCCCGCTGGCGCGCCGTGTGCTCGCTGGCGGCCGCCTCGAGGAGTGCGCCGAACAGCGCCGCCTCGACGTAGCGCGGCACCAGCTCCACCAGGAGATCAGGGGACTCGGGCTCGAACTCGGTATAGCCCTCGCGTCGTGGCCTCTCCTCGCCCTCGATGTCTTGTTCGGTGGGCTCGGGGAGCGGGAGCAGCTGTCGGGTCTCGACCACCTGGGTGCCGGCGGACAAGAACCGCGTCGAGACGATCAGGACCTGGTCGACCTCGTCGGTGAGGAACAGTGGGGTGATCGAATTCGGCCACCCGACGGGCGTCCTCGAAAGTGGGGCGGTCCGAGAACCCCGAGAACGACTGCTCGAGGTCGAGGCGACGGAACCGGAAGAAGGACTGGGACTTTCGGCCCACGCTCACCAGCCGGTTGTCGACACCTTCGGCCTGGAAAGCGCGCACCGTCCGCTCGGCGAGACGCAGGACATTGGCGTTGTACGCGCCGCACAGGCCACGGTCCGCCACCACCGCCACCACCAGGACGCGCTGCGGCGACTCGGGGACACCGAGCACTCTTCCCGCCGTCGCCCCGGCATCGGCGGCGGCCTCGGCGAGGATGGCCGAGAGCCCCTTCAGATAGGGGCGGAACCCGGTGAGGCGATTCTGGGCCCGAACGATCTGCGACGCCGCGATCAACTCGAAGGCGCGCGTGATCTTCTTGGTCGCCTGGACGGTGCGGATGCGACGCCGAAGGACCTTTTCCTGGCCACCGGCCATCGGTCAGTCACCCTCCATGGCGATGAAGCTGTCCTTGAACGCCTGCAGGGCGGCCTCCAGTTCGGACGCTTCGGGCAGGGCGCCCGTCGTCCGGAGGTGGTCGAGCATCTCCGGATGGCTCGCCCGCATGAACTCGAGCAGCTCGGCTTCGAAGCGGCGGACTTCGGACACCGCCACGTCGTCGACCCAACCGTTCGAGCCGGCGTAGATCACGACCACCTGCTCCTCCACCGGCATGGGGGCGTTCTGTGACTGCTTGAGGAGCTCGGTGAGGCGGTATCCCCGGTCGAGCTGGGCCTGGGACACCTTGTCGAGCTCGGACCCGAACGTGGCGAAGGCCTCGAGCTCCCGGAACTGGGCGAGGTCGATCTTGAGCGTCCCCGCCACCGCCCGCATGGCCTTGACCTGGGCGGCACCTCCGACGCGCGAGACCGAGATACCCACGTTCATGGCCGGTCGGACCCCGGCGTAGAAGAGCTCGGACTCGAGGTAGATCTGCCCGTCGGTGATGGAGATCACGTTGGTGGGGATGTAGGCCGACACGTCGCCACCCTTGGTCTCGATGATCGGGAGTGCGGTGAGCGACCCGCCTCCCCGCGCGTCGGAGAGCTTGGCGGCGCGCTCGAGCAGCCGGCTGTGCAGATAGAAGACGTCTCCGGGATAGGCCTCACGGCCCGGGGGCCGGCGCAGCAGCAGCGACATCTGGCGATATGCCTCGGCCTGCTTCGAGAGGTCGTCGTACACGATGAGGGCGTGCTCGCCGTTCTCCATCCAGTGCTGGCCCATGGCGCACCCGGAGTACGGGGCGATGTACTTGAACGGAGCGGGCTCCGACGCCGGCGCGCGCTGACGACGACGGTGTAGTCCATGGCGTCATGCGCCTCGAGGGTCGCCACCGTCTGTGCCACCGACGAGCCCTTCTGGCCGATGGCGACGTAGATGCACTTCACCCCCAGGCCCTTCTGGTTGAGGATGGTGTCGATGGCGACCGTCGTCTTTCCGGTCTTGCGGTCGCCGATGATCAACTCGCGCTGACCCCGCCCGATGGGAGTCATGGCGTCGATCGCCTTGATGCCCGTCTGGAGGGGTTCCTTCACGGGCTGCCGGGCCACGATGCCAGGAGCCTGGACTTCGAGCCGGCGCGTCTCGGTGGCGGGGATGACACCCTTGCCGTCGATGGGCTCGCCCAGGGGGTTCACGACCCGGCCGAGCAGCCCGTCGCCGACGGGTACCGACAGGATGCGCCCCGTCGCTCTGACCAGCTGCTCCTCTTCGATGTGGGCGTCGCTCCCGAGGACCACCGCGCCCACGGTGTCCTCATCGAGGTTCAGGGCGATGCCGAGCGTGCCGTCTTGGAATTCGAGCAACTCGTTCACCGCCACCATGGGCAGCCCGCTGATTCGAGCGATGCCGTCACCCACTTCGGTGATCCGTCCCACCTGCTCGGCGGAGACCTCGGGGGTGTAGTCGGTGACGTGTCGCTGCAACGCGGCGGCGATCTCGTCGGCGTTGATGGTCAGCTCTGCCATCAGGTCTGTGCTCCTCGGGTTGCCCCCTCATGGCTGAGGAGGTTCTCTTCCACTAGGTCAAGACGGCGCTGGGCGCTGGCATCGACGAGCAGGTCGCCGATTTGGATCACCGCACCGCCGAGAATGTCGGGCGCGGCCTGGATCTGGAGTTCTACGGGCTGGCGGGTGAGGTGCTGCAGGGCCTCGCTCAGGATCCGGTGCTCGTCGGCGTCGATCGGGAGCCCCGTGAAGACCCGGGCCACCCGCCATCCTCTGGCACTGGCCGCCTGTTCGGCGAGCCAGTCGAGCGACGACGCGAGATCACGCACCCGCCCCTGGACAGTGGTGCGGACGAGCCGGAGCGTGGCCGGGTGCACCTTGCCTGCGAGCAGGTCACCCAGGATCTGCTCCCGGTTCTCGACCGGCAGCGTGGTGTCGGAGAGGACACTGCGCAACGACGGGCTCGACTCGATGACCCGGGCGAAGCGGAACAGCTCGTCCTCGATCTCCTCGAGCTCAGCAGTTTCGGGAACCGTTTCGAACACGGCCTCGGAGTACCCGGCCACGTACGTCGCGCCATGCGCTTCGGCTCACGATCGGCTCTTCGGCCCGTAGTTCTTCCGGATGCAGGTCATGCATGTGACGGGCCAGCTCGTACACCTCGTGCAGCGAGGTCGGGAACTCCTCCACCCGCCCCGTGTCGACGGCCTTCAGCACGATCTTGAGCGCGACCCCGTGGACCCGCGTGGTGAGCAGGTCCTCGAGCACCGCCTTGCGGGCCGTTGTCGACACCGCGAAGTCGGTCAGGGCCAGCGCGAGGTCGTTGGTCCGCGACACGAGGTGCGCGACCGCGTTCAGGTCCTCGGCGATCTGTCCCCCGACGTCGTCCCTTGCCACGTCGGCCAGGAGTGCCGTCGTGTATCCCCGAAGCGATTGGTGCACGCTCGACTTCCTCCTCTTCTCGCTCAGCCGGTCCGGTCGGTTCTTGGGTCCAGAGTTGGGTTCTTGGGTCCAGAGTTGGGTTCTTGGAGCAACAGTCGGTCGACGGTGGGGTCGACGCTGCCGCCGGCCCTCGGGTCAGCCGGAGGTTCCGCTCGCCGCCGTACCGACGGACCCGCGCAAGGCGGCAACGGCCTCGTCGATCAGGGCCCGATGGCTGGACTCGTCGATCTCGCGACCGATGACCTGACGGGCGACCGAGATCACCAGCGCCCCGACTTTCGAGCTCACCTCGTCCACGGCTCGCTGACGCGCTCCGGCGATCTCGGCCTCGGCTCTGGCCACCAGACGGTCGTATTCCAGTCTGTCCCCGCTCCTCGGCCTGCGCATTGATCCGCTCCGAAGCCTTGTTGGCGGCGGCGACGATCTCGCGTGCCTGGCGGCGCGCCTCATCGAGCGTCTCCTGGCGCTGCTGGCCGGCCTCGGCGGCCTCGGCGCGCGCCGTCTCGGCCGCATCCAGAGACGTCCGGATCTCCTCCTGACGCGCCTGCATCGCCTTGTTCAGAGGCGGAAGGATCCACTTGGCGATGACCACGACGATGAGCAGGAAGGCGATGAATTCGGCGATGAACGTCCCGTCGGGAACCAGGAAGTTTGAACTGCTCGAAGCTGCTGGCATGGGGATACCTCGTTACTTCTTGTAGAGAACGAACACGAAGAACGCCATGAAGGCCAGGTTGATGAAGTACATGGCCTCGACCAGACCCACCGTGATGAACAGGTAGAGGCGCGCTTTGGCCTCGACCTCGGGCTGGCGTGCCACGGCCGCGATGGTCTGGCTCCCGGCGAGACCGTCGCCGATGGCGGCACCGACAGCACCGCCCGCCAGTGCCAAGCCGCCACCGACCATCGCACCCGCCAACTGGACAGCTTGACTCGTTACCGGACCGTTTGCAGCCATTGCTCCTCCTTGGATTTCAGGGGTTGTTTCGGCACGTGAAGGCTTCGCTAGTGCTCGGCATCCACGGTCGTCGCCATGCCGTAGTAGACGATCGTCAGCAGGGCGAAGATGAAGGCCTGGATGAAGCCGATGAACATGTCGAACAGCTTCCAGGCGACGTCGGCGACGGGCACGATGAACACCGGCAGCAGCGCGGCGATGAGCAGCAGCATCAGCGTGCCCGCGAAGAGGTTCCCGAAGAGCCGGAGCGCAAGGGTTATCGGCTTGGTGATCTCCTCGATCACGTTGATCGGGAAGAAGAACGGGAAGGGCTGGAAGTAGTGCTTGACGTATCCGCGCAACCCGCGGGCACGAATGGACGCGGCGTGCACGATCACGATCACGATCAACGCCATCGCATACGTGAGATTGACGTTGGCCGTGGGCGACGGAAGGTACTCGGTTCCGCCCCGGGGCGAGCTCGGGATCACCTCGAGCCAGTTCGCCGTCAGGATGAACAGGAAGAGGGCGAGGGCGAGGGGCACGATCCGGACCCCGGCCGGGCCGACCGTCGACTCGACCAGTTGGTTCACCTGGTCGACGGTGGTCTCGAAGAACAGCTGGAGCTTGCCCGGGACGCCCGAAGTGGCCCGGCGAGCCGTGAGGAGACCGAGGCCGATCACGATGAGGCCTGCGATCAGGCTCGACCACACGACGTCGAGCTCGATCGACAACCCGAACACTTTGCGGGTCACATGGTTCGAGATGTTGATGTTCCCGCTGGCGAGCAGGTGGATAGCACCGCTCACCGGTGTGATACCCCTCGGAAGACGGCCGTGATCATGCTGGACAGGAAGGCGGCTTGATACAGCACGAGGCCCAGAAGGGCGCCGAAGCCCATGGGAGTCACGAGGAACAGCAGCGCCAGGACGACCACCGTGGTGATGCCGAGTCGGCCGAGGGTGCGGGCCGCCAACGGGCGGCGGGCCGCTTTCCCGTCCGAGAGGTGCTTCAAGCGGGCGACCGAGGAGTCGACCCAGTGCGTGTTCAGGGCTCCGAGCCCGAGCCCGATGGCGATGCCGAGACCGGCGGTCGGGTAGCCGACCAACGGCGCTACGACGAATCCGACCACGGCCATCAAGACCGCGGTGATCCGGGTGCGCCGCAGGGCCCGGCCCAGGCGCAACGCATCGAGGTCGCCGAATTCCTCAAGCATCGGAACCCGCCTGTGCGCCGAGGGTCACCGAGAAGAGCTACAAGAACTTCTTGATCTCGACGTACGCCGTCACGACCGCCAACACGACGCCGACCACGAGACCCAACAAGGTGAACAGCGGCGACCGGTGCGTGACTCCGTCGAGATAGAGGCCCAGGACCACTCCCCCGGCCACGCACAGCGCGATGGAGACCCCGAGGCCCGCCAGAGTGAAGAGGCTGGGGGAGGGCTTGTCGTCCACGGCACTCGACTCGGCGCGCGCCGGTCAGGGCGAAGATGTCATCGTGCATCGCCGGGACCTTCCCGAGTTCACTCGGCGTGCCCGGCAGTGGAGCCGGCTGCAACCGTGGCCGATGCCCCATCACGGGTACCGGCAGGGAGCGGAAAACGCACACCACAATCTTCGCATCTGCCCCTTGAGCGCGGCAAAACGAGCCTGAACCAGCCGAGTATTTGCGCTCTGCAACAGGTCCCGGGACTACGGCCGGTACTTCACCCGGGACGATGCATGGGTGACCGGGGTCGTGGCTCGAGTCGCGTCGCCGTCGCCGGGGCCCGTCCCGTTGCCTCCGTTGACCACGTTGCCCCCGGTCTCCCCCACGTCGCCGGACCCGACGACCGATGAGGCGCTCGCATCGGCTCGGGCGGGCCCACGACCGGCGACGTCGCTTCCCGGCATCTCCGAGTGCTCGCCGTTGCCGTTGCCATTGAGGGTGTCCTTGCGGAGCCCGGGATGGAACAGCGTGTACAACACCAGCCCGAGGACGATGACACCGAACGGGATCACGGCGTTGCCCTGCTTGTCGAAGAGCGGGTAGAGCAGGAACGCGGAGAGGACCGCCGTCCACGCCCACAGGATGGCAACGGTGCGCCGCGGACCGTGGCCGAGGCGCAGGAGCCGGTGGTGCACGTGATCCTTGTCGGGGGTGTGGAATCCGGTGCCTCGGGCCGTGCGCCGGATGAACGCGAATGCCATGTCGGCGATGGGCACCCCCAGGATGAAGATCGGGATGAACAGGGGTGCGAAGAAGAAGTAGGTCTGGCCGCTGACATCGGCGGTCCGGCCGCCGATGAGCATGGTCGAGGCGGCCAACAACAGGCCCAGGAACAGCGCTCCGGCGTCGCCCATGAAGGCTCGGGCGGGATGGAGGTTGTGCGGCAGGAAGCCGATGCACACGCCGAACGCCACCACCGCGATCAACGGGCCGAGGTTGTCCGACGGAAGGTTTCCCGTGAAGACGAGGCGAAGGCCGTACAGCGCGAGGGCTCCCGACGCGATGGCCACGATCCCGGTGGCGAGCCCGTCGAGGCCGTCGATGAGGTTCACGGCATTGGTGATGACGATGACCCACAACGCCGTGAGCAACGGCGTCACATCGGGGGACAGGACGAAGAAGCCGACGAAGGGGATCTTGAACTGGAACATGGTGACGCCCAGGAACACGAGCACCATGGCCGCGAGCACCTGGCCCGCCATCTTGGCCGGCGCCGACATCTCTCTCACGTCGTCGATGAATCCGACGACGAAGATCACTGCCGCTCCGAGGACCAGTCCGAGCGGCTCCGAGGACCCGGCGAAGATCTCGTGCAGCTGCCCCAGTTGCGAGGCCACCAGGATGGCCACGAGAAACGCCAGGAACATCGCCGCGCCCCCTCCATAGGGGGTCACCCGGGCGTGGACCCGGCGTTCGTCCGGCTCGACCACGAATCCGGCACGCATGGCGAGAGCCCGGATCGGGAACATCGCCACGAAGGTGCCCACCGCGGCGACCACCGCCACGATCGCGTATGCCCCGAGAGGGGGCACGATCTCAGCGGCCTCCGGTTGGGCTGTGCCGCGAGGCACCTCGGACAAGCTCCGGATACGGCGGAAAACCACCGCACAGCTCGAGGACCTCGCCGCGCACTGGCGCGCAACGCGGCCTCGTCGCCGCGTTGGCGAAGGGCCCGCCCGATCAACCCGGCGATCTGAGCCATCTCTACGGGCCCCATCCCTGCCGTCGTCTGCGCCGCAGTGCCGAGTCGGAGACCCGACGTCACGAAAGGCGAGCGGGGGTCGTCGGGGATGGTGTTGCGGTTGAGGGTGATCCCGGCACGGTCGAGGACCTCTTGGCCCTCTTTGCCCGTGAGCTCGGCGTCGAATGGCCGCAGGTCGACGAGGAGCAGGTGGTTGTCGGTCCCCCCCGACACCAACCGGAACCCCTCGGCGACAAGGGCGACGGCAAGGGCACGGGCGTTGGCCACCACCCTCGTCGCATAGTCCCGGAACGACGGCAGCGAGGCCTCTCCGAACGCGACCGCCTTGGCCGCGATGACGTGCTCGAGCGGGCCACCTTGGAGTCCAGGGAAGACGGCGGAGTCGATCGCCTTGGCAAGACCCTGGTTGCACAAGATGGCGCCACCACGCGGACCACGCAACGTCTTGTGGGTCGTGAGCGTCACCACGTCCGCGATCCCGACCGGGTTGGGGTGCACACCGCCGGCCACCAGACCAGCCGGATGGGCGATGTCGAACATGAGCTGCGCTCCCACCGCGTCGGCGATCTCCCGGAAGGGCTGGGCATCGATGAGCCGGGAGTACGCCGTGGCCCCTGCCACGATCAGCTTGGGGCGCTCGCGCTTGGCGACGTCGGCGACTTCGTCGAAGTCGATCGTCTCCCCCGGCGCGTCGGGGTCTCCCGACGCCGGGGTCACCCCGTAGGAGACGAAGTGCCAGATCTTGCTCGTGATACTGGCCGGAGAACCATGCGTGAGATGCCCGCCGTGGTCGAGGCTCATGGCGAGGACGGTGTCGCCGGGCTCGAGCAACGCTTGGTAGACGGCGAGGTTGGCGATGGCCCCGGCGTGGGGCTGCACATTGGCGTGCTCGGCGCCGAAAAGCGCCTTGGCCCGGTCCCGCGCCAGGTCCTCGACCTCGTCGATGACCTGGTTGCCGCCGTAGTACCGGCGACCGGGATACCCCTCGGAATATTTGTTGGTCAAGACCGACCCCGAGGCGGCCAGCACCGCCGGCGAGGTGAAGTTCTCCGACGCGATCAGTTGCAGGGTCGTGGATTGGCGGTCGATCTCGGCACCGAGCAGTGCCATGATCTCGGGGTCGTCGACGAGCCATTGGTCGAAGGGGGACGACGCCCGACCGGCGCCGTCGCGTGCATTGCTCATCTCGGTCCTCTCGGTCCTCTCACTGGTCTGTCGCCCGACTCAGCGCGCATCGAGCACGGCGATCTCCTCGACACGGTGTTCATGGCGACCCCCGATGGGTTCGGTCGACAAGAACGTGTCGATGGCGTCTTTGGCGACCTCGTTCCCGACGTTCCGGCCACCCATGCACACCACGTTGGCATGATTGTGGGCCCGGGCCAGGCGCGCCGTGGTGACGTCGTGGACGACCGCGGCGCGCACCCCCTGGACCTTGTTGGCGGCGATGGAGATGCCGATCCCGGTGCCACACGCGCAGACACCCAGCTCGGCGCGCCCCTCGATCACCGCCTGTCCCACCGCCGCTCCGAACTGCGGGTAGTCCACCTCCTGTTCGGAATGCGTCCCGAGGTCGTCGACGTCGTGTCCCAACTCGGCGAGGTGGGCGGAGAGGAACTCCTTCAGGAGGTAGCCGGCGTGGTCGGAGCCGACCGCGATGCGCATGGTCGAAGCATACCGAGGCCCCTGTGGCGCCCTGGGGGCTCCCTTGGGGCTCTCCCGGGCCCGAATGAGGTGGCGTCGGGTCGCCGACGCGAACCGCGCCAACACCCGAAATGCCCGCAAACACCAGAAAGCTACGCTCGGCCGCCGTGACCCTCGACCCTCGGACGCCGGTGCTGGTGGGCGTCGGCCAGGTCATCGAGCGGCCCGACCCCGACCTCCCCATCGCCGAACGCCAGGAGCCGGTGCAGCTCATGGCAAGGGCGCTGCGCGCCGCGGCCCGGGACAGCGCGGCATCCGGGGGCGGCCGGGATCTCCTGGCCCGGGCCCAGTCACTGCGGGTCATCCTCCCGCTGAGCTGGCGATACGTGAACCCCGGGATCTTGGTCTCCGAGGAGCTCGGGATCACGCCCCAGGAGCTCGCGCTCACGGCTATCGGGGGGAACAACCCTCAGAGCTTGGTCAACGCCACCGCCCTCCAGATCGCCAGGGGCGAGCTCGACGTCGCCCTGGTCACCGGGGCCGAGTGCATCTTCTCGCGCCGGGCCGCCCGACGCGACCCGACGCGTCCGGTCCTGGCGTGGAGCACCCAGGCCGACGACACCGCGCCCCCGGTGATGCTCGGCACCGACCGCGACCCCGTCTCCGCCGACGAGGCGGCACGGGGACTGGATCGACCCCTGCGGGTCTTTCCCCTGTTCGAGAACGCGCTGCGCGCCGCGTCAGGCCGGACCATCGACGAGCATCAGCGACAAGTTTCCGAGCTCTGGGCCCGGTTCTCGTCGGTGGCGGCTTCGAACCCCTACGCGTGGTCGCGTGAGCCTTGCACCGCCCAGGAGATCAGGGCACCGGGCCCGTCCAACCGGATGGTGTCGTTCCCCTACCCCAAGCTCATGAACGCCAATGACTGGGTCGACCAGGGTGCCGCGTTCATTCTGTGCTCGGTACTCGCCGCCCGTGAGGCCGGAGTGCCCGAGGACCGCTGGGTGTTTCCCGTCGCGGGAGCAGACGCGCACGATCACTGGTTTCTCTCGCAGCGACACGACCTCCGGTCGTCGCCGGCCATCAGACTGGCCGGGACCAGCGCCCTCTCGCTGGCGGGGATCGGTATCGACGATGTGGCCCATGTCGACCTCTATTCGTGCTTCCCGTGCGCCGTGCAGATCGCGGCTGGTGAACTCGGCCTGGCGGTCGACGACCCCGGTCGGTCCCTGACGGTGACCGGCGGGCTCGGGTTCGCCGGGGGTCCGGGCAACAACTACGTGAGCCATTCCATCGCCAGCATGGCCGAACGCCTCCGAGTCGATCCCGGGACCTTCGGGCTCGTCACCGGCCTGGGGTGGTACAGCACGAAACATGCCATCGGCGTGTGGTCCACCACACCCCCGCCCGCCGGGTTCCGTCACCAGTCCCCACAGGACGCGGTCGACGCATTGCCTCGCCGCAGCCCCGCCCCGGACTTCGAGGGCGACGCCACCATCGAGACATACACCGTGGTCTACGACCGTGACGGGGAGCCCGAGCTCGCCATCGTCTCTGTCCTCACCGATGACGGGTCCCGAGCCTGGGGGAACATCACGGGTCGCGACGACATGGTGGGCCTGACCGAAACCGAAGGATGCGGACGAGCGGTACGCCTGGCCTCAGGGGGACGAGCCGAGCTTCGATGAGCTCTCAGATGTCGTCGATGCCACTCAGGTCGACACCGGCGGCCAGCAGTTGGGCTTCGAGAAGCGACCAGTCGTAGTAGTCGCGCCAGGACTGGATGCGTCCCTCGGCGTCGAATTCCATGATGCCGGCCACGGGTACCGCCATCGGCGTCTCGTTGACCGCGAACCGGTCGACGCGCTCGGTGAAGACGGTGTCCCCGACGACTTCCAACTTTTTGAATTCGAACGAGAAGTCCGAGCCGAAGGTGGTCTGAAGCTCGAAGACGGGGCGGATCTCGTCGTGGCCCTTGGCGGCATCGCGATTCGCCTCGCTCCAGGTGCCGTCGGGTGCGAAGAAGCTCGTGAGGCGCTCGGGATTGCGATCAACCCAAGCTGCGAAGAAGGCACGCACTGTCGCCTCGTGGTCCGCTGGCATCTGTCGCTCCTTTTCTCACCCGGCCGACCTCGGCCTGACCAAGTGCAGTAGGGCGTGAGCCTGCCACAACCGAGGGAGACCGAGCCTCTCCGTCGACGCAGTCCCTCCCAGTCGACCCCTCTCGGTCGACTCAGGCGACCCCGATGGCGGCGCTGATATCGGCCCACGGCACCGACCCCTCGCGCAGACACTGGGCGACGTCTTCGACGAGGGAGACCACCGTCGACGGAGCGCCGGCACAGCGACCGCCGTCGACCACCACCACCTTCGACCCGAACGCTCGCCGCACTGATGCGGCATCGGTGCACGGTTCTTCGCCGTGCACGTTGGCACTGGTGGTGGCAAGTGCTCCGACTTCGCACAGCGTGCGCGCCACGGCATGGTCGGGGAGACGCAGCCCGATTGTGTCACCATGGCCACCAAGGGCCCAGTCAAGGCCGCGCCGTCGGGGAACCACAATGGTGAGAGCCCCCGGCCAGAACATCCGGGCCAGGCTGTCGGGCCTTGTCCTCGACAGGCCGTCGGGACCGGCCAACGCCTCGGCCTGATCGATCGACCCCACCAGGACCGGGAGGTCGAGTGACGCAGGCCGGTCTTTCAACGCGAACAGCGCATCGGTGGCGCCGGGACGCGTGGGGTCGACGGCGAGGCCGTACACCGTGTCTGTCGGGATGGCCACGACGTCCCCGGCCCGCAGCGCCGCGAGTGCGGCGTCGAGTCTCAACCGGGGCGCCGGGCCACGAGGATGCGCTGGCGGCCGGCGAGATCGTCGCGCACCTCCGGCTTCTCGTATCCGAGCTGGGTCGCTCTCCTCTGCGCCGTCTTCGCCTGTCCGGGCGCCAATTCGACGACGAGACTCCCGCCCGGGGCGAGCCACCGGGACGCGCCGTACAGGAGACATTCGATGGCTTCGAGGCCGGTCGGGCCCGGTACCAGAGCCGCCTTCGGCTCGTGGTCGCGCACCACGGGCTCGAGGACTTCCCATTCCGCCTCCGACACATACGGCGGGTTCGAAACGATCAGTGCCACGTGCCCGGCGAGAGCGCCCGGCAGGGCATCGAACCATGAGCCCTCCGCCGTTCGCACCCGGGCGGCGGCATCGGGGTTGTCTCGTGCCAACACGGTGAGATTCTCACCGAGCACCTCGAGAGCACGCGAGGACACGTCTGTTGCCCACACCTCGATCGCTGCGTTCCGCGCCCGACCAGGTACGGGCTCGGGCTCGAACTCAACTGCCAGCGACAGTGCGATCGCCCCCGACCCGGCACCGAGGTCAGCGACGACGAGTTGCGCTCCCTCAGTGACACGGCGCGCCTGGAACGCGAGCTCGTCGAGAGCCACCGCCGCCACCTGTTCGGTCTCGGGCCGCGGTATGAGGACACGCGGGTCCACACGGAGCTCTAGCGATCGAAACGCCCACGTCCCGAGGACGTACTGCAGGGGCTCGCCGGCGAGACACCTGTCGACCATGTCCTGCACGGCGCGCCAGACTTTCGGCTCCACCACGGCATCGGGACTCGCCACCAGTGCGCCGGTGCTGATTCCGGCGGCGTGGGCCACGACCCATCGTGCCTCGGAGGCCGAATCCAGAGCATCGGATGCGAATGCCAGAAGGTCGCGCACCCTCTGCGGTGCAGAAGACACCACGGCCGGACTCATACGCGGCGATCAGCCGCCCGCGCGATCTCACGCTCTCGCTCGTCGGCGAGAAGGGCATCCACGATCTCGTCGAGATCGCCCTCGAGCACACGGTCGAGCTTGTGCAGCGTGAGCTTGACGCGGTGATCGGTCACGCGGTTCTCCTTGAAGTTGTAAGTCCGGATCTTCTCGGACCTGCTTCCCCCGCCGACCTGGCTGCGACGCTGTTCTGACTGTTCTGCTGCGACACGATCCTGTTCGAGCTTGAGGAGGCGGGCCCGTAGGACCTGCAGGGCTCGGGCGCGATTTTGGATCTGGCTCTTCTCGTCCTGCATCGAGACGACGATGCCCGTCGGAAGGTGCGTGATTCGCACAGCCGAGTCCGTGGTGTTCACCGATTGGCCTCCGGGGCCCGTCGAACGGAACACGTCGACACGCAGATCGGACGGGTCGATGGACACCTCGACCTCGTCAGCTTCGGGAAGCACCATCACCGTGGCGGCCGAGGTGTGGATCCGGCCTTGGGACTCGGTCACCGGCACGCGTTGGACGCGGTGGGTACCTCCCTCGTGCTTGAAGCGGGTCCAGGCGTCGGGCCCCTTCACCATGAAGGTGACCTCGTTGAGGCCGTCGCGATCAGAAGGGTCAGAAGAAAGGACCTCGAGCCGCCACCCGTGTTGCTCGGCGTAACGCCGGTACATCTCGAAGAGATCCTTGGCGAAAAGGTTCGCCTCTTCGCCCCCCTCGGCGCCGCGGATCTCGACGATGACGTTGCGACCTACGTTGGGATCCTTGGGCAACAACATGAGACTGAGCTCATCATCGAGCTTGGCCGCCTCCGCCGCGGCTTGTTCGATCTCGGCGTTGGCGAAGTCACGGTCGTCGCCCGACGCGTCGGTCAACATCTGGCGCGCCGTCTCCAGGTCCTGTTCGGCTTGACTCAGACGCCGCGCCACGGAGAGGAGCGCCTCGAGGTCCTTGTGCCGTCGTGACGCGTCGCGCAGGCGGCCTTGATCGGCCACGACGGCGGGGTCGCCGAGAGAGTCGAGCACCGCTTGGTACTCGTCCTCCCACGCGGCGAGGCGTTCTGGATCCATGGCACCAGGGTACCGACGCATCCGAGCCTTCCCGCCGTCTCCAGCGGGAGGGAATCGGGAATCAGGCGATCAGGAGCGAAGCAGCTCCAGGGTCAGGCGCGCTTGGCCTTCGATCGAGAGCCACGTTGTCCGTAGCGGCGCTGGAAGCGCTCGACCCGACCACCGGAGTCGACCAGCTTCTGCTTACCCGTGAAGAACGGGTGGCACTCGTTGCACAGCTCGACGTGGAGCTCTGCCTTGGTCGATCTGGTCGCGAACGTGTTGCCACACGAGCAGCGCACGGTGGCGTCGACGTAGGAGGGGTGAATGTCAGCCTTCATGATTCCTCCATTCTAGGGGTTCCCCGTCGAGGTCGGGCCGGCCCGTGCGCCTGCCTGTCACCTCGTGGTGCTCAGACCGGCGGGGCGGGACCCTTGGCGATCTCCGCCAGGAACTCGTCGTTGCTCTTGGTGCTCCGGATCTTGTCCATGAGCAGCTCGAGCCCGGCCGCCGCGCTCCCGTCTGCGGCGAGCGTGTTGAGCACCCGGCGCAGTTTCCAGACCTGCTGGAGCTGGCCCCGGTCGAAGAGAAGCTCCTCGTGACGGGTGGAGCTGGCGTTGACGTCGATCGAGGGGTACAGGCGTCGCTCAGCCAGGCGCCGGTCGAGGCGGAGCTCCATGTTGCCGGTTCCCTTGAACTCCTCGAAGATCACCTCGTCCATCTTCGAGCCCGTCTCCACCAGGGCGGTGGCGAGGATGGTGAGCGACCCACCTTCCTCGATGTTGCGGGCCGCGCCGAAGAACCTCTTGGGCGGGTATAGGGCGCCGGAGTCGACACCACCGGACATGATCCGACCCGTGGCCGGTGCCGCCAAGTTGTAGGCCCGGGCGAGTCGCGTGATGCCGTCGAGCACGATCACCACGTCCCGTCCGAGCTCAACGAGGCGCTTGGCGCGATCGATCGTGAGCTCGGCGATGGCGGTGTGCTCGTCCGAAGGTCGGTCGAAGGTGGACGCCACCACCTCGCCCTTGACCGAACGGCGCATGTCGGTGACTTCCTCGGGTCGCTCATCGACCAGAAGGACGATGAGGTGCACCTCGGGGTTGTTCGCCTCGATGGAGTGGGCGATCTGCTTCAGGATCGTGGTCTTGCCGGCCTTGGGGGGCGAGACGATCATCCCTCGCTGACCCTTGCCGATCGGCGAGAGCAGGTCGATGATCCGGGTGGTCAATTCAGCCGCGCCCGGTGTCTCGAGCCGTAGCCGCTCGTCAGGGAACAGCGGCGTGAGGTCCTCGAATCGAGGACGATTCCGAGCTTCGTCCGGCGCCAGACCCGAAACCGAGTCGATGCGGATGAGCGCCGGGAACTTCTCGTTCGAGGCCGCCGGGCGACAAGCACCCTCGACGAAGTCGCCGCGGCGCATGGCGAAGCGGCGCGCCTGGCTGATCGAGATGTAGACGTCCTTCGAGCTCGGGAGATATCCGTCGGCGCGCAGGAAGCCATAGCCCTCGTCGCGCAGGTCGAGCAGCCCGCGAACCGGGATCAGCTCACCGGAGTACTGGGCTTCTTGCCCGCCTCCTTGCAGCTCACGCTCACCGCCACCACCAGGTCCGCCGCCGGGTGTGCGCTCGCGACCGCGGCGACGCCGGCCCCGGCGATTCCCGGGCTCGTTGGCGTTGCCCCCTTGTCCACCTTGTGACATGTGCTGGCGATTCTGATTCTGACCTTGGCCACCCTGACCACCGGCGGGACGAGGAGTCGAGGTCGTCACCGTCGACCCTGCGCCATCGGGCTCTCCTGAGCCGTCATCTCCAGAGGACTGGTCCGCGATCGCATCAGCGTCGTCGGAACCGGAGGCGGCATCAACCTGGGATCCACCTGAGGAGGAGCCTGAGGACCCAGAAGAAGCGGACCTCGAACTGCCGTTGGCACTCTGTCGACCAGGGCCTGTCCCGTTCGTGGCATCACCGTCGAGCTCGATGTCCTCGGAGGCGCCGTTGGTCGCGACACTGCGCGTGCCGTGTGGGCGCGGGCGCGCGTCGGCGCCGCCGTTGGCGCTTCCGGCGGACACTTCCACTCCCGCGGCGCGCAGAATCTGGTCGATGATGTCGGCCTTTTTGCTGCGCGAATTGGTGTCGAGCGACATCGCCTGGGCGATCGCCCGAAGCTCTTCGCGTTCTTTTCGTTCGAGTACGGACCGCTCGAGCTGTTGCTCTGCAGTCATCAGTCACCTCGCTAGGTTGCGTCCCCGTTTTCGGCTCGGTGAGCCCGGACGCCAAGGGACACGGAACAGAGGATAAAGGCGCCCGGCGCTTTCTTACGTCAGGCCCCCGCCTCTCCAACAAGTCACCGTCGGAGCACCGCCTGGCGAGTCCGGCTTCGAAAGCCTGTCGCCCGCGACGCCCAGAGGGTACTGGGGAGCGGCGGTACACACATGATACCGGACACCGAGGCCCACAGGCAACAACCCCACGGCGGTCGGAGTTGTTCCCGACTCCCTCAGATCATGACCGTCGGCCACCCTCTCGCTGGCCCGCGGCCGGGCGCCCTCTGCTAGAGCCCCAGAGCGGCCAGAACCGCCGAGTAGTCGGCCTCGACGGTGGTGGGAACCGAGATCTGGCTGATCGCCAAGTCGGGGTCCTTCAGGCCGTGGCCCGTCAAGACGCACACGACGGTGGAGCCAGCGGGAGCGCCCACTTTCATCAGCCCCGCCACGGACGCGGCGGACGCTGCCTCGCAGAAGACCGACTCCTCGGACGCCAGGAACCGGTATGCGGCAAGGATTTCCTCATCCGTCACGGCATCGATGGCGCCTCCGGACTCGCTGGCGGCAGCTGTCGCTCCGTACCAAGAGGCGGGGTTTCCGATCCGGATCGCTGTCGCCACCGTCTCGGGGTGCTCGATGGGGTGGCCCTCGACGATGGGAGCCGCTCCCGCGGCTTGGAATCCGAACATCTTCGGGAGTTTCGTGGCGTGTCCCGCCTCCCGGTATTCGAGGTAGCCGCGCCAGTAGGCGGTGATGTTTCCGGCATTGCCGACCGGGATGCAGTGGACGTCGGGGGCGTCGCCCAACACGTCCACAATTTCGAATGCTCCGGTCTTCTGGCCCTCGATGCGGAATGGGTTCACCGAGTTGACCACGGTCACGGGGGCCTTCTCACCGAGGCGACGGACGATGGTGAGAGCCTCGTCGAAGTTGCCGCGCACCTGGAGCACCTTGGCACCGTGCACCAGAGCCTGGGCCAGCTTCCCGAGCGCGATGTGTCCCTCGGGAATGAGCACGGCACAGGTCATGCCGGCTCGGGCCGCGTAGGCCGCCGCTGACGCAGAGGTGTTGCCCGTCGACGCGCACACCACCGCTTTGGCGCCTTCCTCGAGGGCCTTGGAGATCGCCAGGGTCATGCCGCGATCCTTGAAGGAGCCGGTGGGGTTCTGTCCCTCGAGCTTCAACAACACCCGAGCACCGACGCGGGCCGACAACCGGGGCGCTTCGAGCAGAGGCGTACCCCCTTCGAGCAGCGTCACCACGGGAGTGGCACTCGTCACTGGGAGCAATGACCGGTAGGCCTCGATGACTCCCGACCACGCCATGGCGCTAGGTCCCTTCCTCGTCGCCCATCACCCGCAGCACCCCGCCGACATGGTCCACCACATCGAGGCGGCGCAGCCCCGACAGGGTGTTTTGCACATCGCCCTCGCGCGCCACGTGGGTGAGGAAGATCAATCGGGCCTCGTCTCCCAGGCCGACCTGTTCCATCGACCGGATCGACACGCCGTTGTCACCGAACAACTGCGCCACGGCAGCAAGCACGCCGGGTCGATCGACGACGTCGATGTTGAGGTACCACGCGCACCGCAACTCGTCGGTGGGCCGAAACGTCGGTCGCGGGCGGGCCACGAAACGAGCCGGCGCACCCGTGAGCAGGTGATGGGCGGCGTCGATGACGTCGCCGAGAACGGCCGACGCGGTAGGTCTCCCGCCGGCTCCTTGGCCGTAGAGCATGAGCTCGCCGGCATTGTCGCCCTCGATGAACACGGCGTTGAACGCCCCTCGAACCGCGGCCAGCGGATGGGTCCGGGGCAGCATGGCGGGGTGGACCCGTACCGAGATCTCGGGAACGCTCTCGGCCCCGGATCCATCGGCCCCGACCCCACGCTCCCCCGCCGACCCCTCGACGTCGCCGGTCCGCTCGATGACGGCCAACAGCTTCACGACGTAGCCCAACCGGTCCGCGAAGGCGATGTCGACGGGGTCGACGGCGGCGATCCCCTCCCGCGGCACGTCGTCGGCGACCACATCGCAGCGAAACGCCAGCCCGGCGAGGATGGCGGCCTTCGATGCGGCGTCGTGTCCGTCGACGTCGGCACTGGGATCGCGCTCGGCATAGCCCAGGCGTTGGGCCTCGGCCAGGGCCTGCGCGTACGACACACCTGCCTCGGACATCATCGTCAGGATGTAGTTCGTGGTGCCGTTGACGATGCCCATGACGCGACGGATCCGCTCTCCGGCGAGCGATTCCCGCAAGGGACGGATGAGTGGGATCGCACCGGCCACGGCCGCTTCGTAGAGGAGGTCGAGTCCGGCTGTCGCAGCGGACTCAGCCAATGCCGTTCCATGGGCGGCCAGCAGCTCCTTGTTGGCCGTCACCACCGATTTCCCCGCCGCCAGCGCCGCCTCGACCAGCGAGCGGGCCGGTTCGACCCCTCCGATGAGCTCGACGACGACGTCGACCCGCGGGTCGTTGACCAGACCCTTGGCGTCCCCGGTGATCAACTCCGTCGGCACGCCCGAGCGAGGTCGTGACGGATCCCCCACGGCTACCCCGACGAGCTCGAGACGCACGCCGGAGCGAGCCTCGATGCCGTCGGCGTCGCCCAGAAGGAGCGCCACCAGCGCACCGCCGACGTTGCCGCACCCGAGGACGGCCACACGCACGGCCGCGGCGGTGCCGTCATCGCGGGCTCGGGCTTCGACCCCGCCGTCGTCGGTCCTCGCCATTAGCTCACGCTACCGCCGCCGAGCGATCGACCCCGGACTCGCGGGCGAGCCGGATCGGCTCACCCGTCCAGACGGGTCAGGTCGTCGTGGGTCTCGCGCCTCACCACCACTCGGGCGTGGCCGTCGGCCACGAACACCACCGCGGGGCGCGGCACCTTGTTGTAATTCGAGGCCATGGAGTACCCGTACGCGCCGGTCACGGGCGTGGCCACGACGTCGCCCACCGCCACGTCACCGGGCAGCCGGGCGTCCGCCACGACGATGTCCCCCGACTCGCAGTGCTTGCCCACGACCCTCACCGTCTTCGGACGCGAGGCCGCCGCTTCCCGGGGAAGGAAGGCTTCATATCCGCTCCCGTAGAGCACGGGCCGAGGGTTGTCGCTCATCCCGCCGTCGACGGCCACGTACGTGCGCAGTCCCGGGAGGTCCTTGATCGTCCCCACTCGATAGAGCGTGATCCCTGCACTGGCGGCGATCGAGCGACCCGGCTCGGCGGTGATCAACGTGTCGGTGGGGATTCCGGCCCGTCGACATGCGCCATGCACCGTCTCGGCCCACTGCGACAGGGATGGTGCGGACTCCCTGGCCACATAGGGGACGCCGAGCCCACCGCCGACACAGATCTCGCGCAGACCCAGGGGGACGAAGAAGTCGGCCAGCACCTCCACTTCCTCCGCGAACGAATCGACTCGGAAGACCTGGCTTCCGATGTGGGCGTGGATCCCCACCAGGTCGAGCCCCGGGAGCATCTGCAATCGCGCCACGGCGTCGGCGGCCGCCCCGGAGGCGAGTCCGAACCCGAATTTCGAGTCCTCCTGTCCCGTGCGCACGAAGTCGTGCGTGTGGGCTTCAACTCCCGGTGTCACCCGAATCATGACGGCTTGCCGAGTGTCGGCGGCCGTCGACGACAGCGGCACGAGACGAGCCAGTCGCTCGATCTCGTCGAATGAGTCGATGACGATGCGCCCGACACCTGCGCCCAAGGCGCTAGCGAGCTCCTCGTCGGACTTGTTGTTGCCGTGAAGAACCAGACGCGCGGCAGGCACGCCTGCGGCCAATGCGACGTGGAGCTCGCCCCCCGTCGAAACATCCAGCCACATCCCCTCTTCGTGGACGAGCTTGGCCATCGCCGTGCAGAGGAAGGCCTTGGTGGCATAGGCGACGCCGTCACCCCAGGCCGCCACGGCCTCACGACAGCGCGCTCGGAGATGTTCCTCGTCATAGACGAACAGCGGCGTCCCGAAACGCTCTGCCAGCTCCAGGAGCTCCACTCCTCCGATCGCCAGGCTCCCCCCGGCACGCACCTCGGCCGTCATGGGAAGCAGCTCGACGCGCACAGGGCCCTCGTCGGGCCTCGAGGCGGGGCCCTCGTCGAGGTTCGAGTCGGAAGCCGCGTCGGAGCTGTGGTCGGTGCTGGGTCGAACGGTACTCACCGCGCCCACGCTTGCTCCGCCGACACAGCCCGATCGACCAGGTCGTCCATGGGGAAAGGCTACTCAGGCCGCGTTGCAGCCCGAACCTGCACTACATCGAATCCGGGGCGCTCACGCCGAGAATGTCGAGACCGATGGCGAGGCCGACACGGGCCGCCTCGACGAGCCACAGGCGCGCCTGGGTCAGATCGTCGGCAACGGTCTCTGCCAGCACCGGACAGTCGTGGTAAAAGCCGTGGAAGGTGCCGGCCAGGGCCCGCACCCACGCGGTGACTTTGTGGGGGCGCGATCCCGCCCCGCCTCGGCGACCACATCGGGGAGCTCTTCGAGGCTGCGGAGCAGCTCGAGCTCGCGGTCGTGGACGAGCAGGGACAGGTTCACGTCCTCGAGAGGGCGACGGTTGATGCCACGTTCGACGCGCCGCCGCTCGATCGACGCAATGCGGGCGTGGGCGTACTGCACGTAGAAGACCGGATTCTCCATCGACTGGCTTCGCACCAGGTCCAGGTCGAGTACCGCGGCCTGGTCGAGCGACGACATGAGCGAGAGCAGACGAGTCGCATCGGCCCCGATGTCGTCGATCAACTCGTCGAGTGCCACGAAGTTGCCGGCCCGCCTGGACATCCTCCCCGCCTGGCCACCTTGGACGAGGGACACCATCTGGCCCAGCTTCACCTCGAGCCTGCCGGGTTCGACACCCATGGCTTGGACTCCGAGCGTGAGGCTCTTTACTTGGCCGGCGTGGTCGGCACCGAACACGTCGATGACACGGTCGAAGTGGCGAACGAGGAACTTGTCCCGGTGATAGGCGAGATCGCCGGCCAGATAGGTGGCATCCCCGTTCGACTTCATGAGGACGCGATCGCGGTTGTCGCCGAGTCGAGAGGACCGGAACCACACCGCTCCGTCCTCTTCCTCCACGAGACCTTTGCTGGCGAGCAGCTCGATGGTCTCGCGTACCGCACCACTCTCCTCGACCGAGGCCTGGCTGTACCACTCGTCGAATTGCATCCCCAGGCGGGCCAGCGTGGTCCGGATGTTGTCGAGGATGCGTTGCGCCGCCCAGCGCCCCGCCGCCTCGAGCTCTTCGGGCCCGTCGTAGGCGGTGGCAAGCTCCGCGACGTACTCGCCCTGGTATCCCTCTTCGGGGACGGCTTCGCCCCGACGCCGGGCGAGGAGGCTCTCGCCGAGGGCGCGTATCTGCCCACCGGTGTCGTTGACGTAGTACTCGCGGTGGACCTGCCATCCACAGCGCGTCATCACGCGACCCATGGCGTCGCTGTAGGCACCCCACCACCCGTTGCCGACATGCACCGGCCCGGTGGGATTGGCCGAGATGAACTCGATCTGAACCTTTTCGCCCGCCCCGATGTCGTTGCGCGCGTATCCGTCCTCGCCTTCTGCCACGACGTCGCCCAGGGTGTCGTGGAGCCACCCGGGAGACAGGTGAAGGTTGACGAACCCGGGCCCGGCCACCTCCACCGACGCGAGGTGCGGAGGGGGGTCGGCACGGAGGTGCCCGGCCAGCTCTTCGGCGATCTGACGAGGAGGCCGACCCAGTGCTTTCGCGTTGACCAGGGCAGTGTTGGTCGACCAGTCCCCGTGATCGCGCCGGGCGGGCCGCTCGAGATGAACCGAGGCGGCGTCCACGTCGATCCCCATGGCGGACAAGGCTCGGCTCACGGCAGCGGCGATAGCGGGGCGGGCAGCCATGGTCCCGCCGAGGATGGCGCGCCGGAACCGACTACGCAATTGCCAGGGGTCAGCAGCTCGACCATTGGAGTCAGGCGGTGCGGCTTTCAGGGCCACGTGTGGGGGTCGAACGACGGCGCCGGCGGGAGGCGGCGGCAACCGCTCGGACTACAGTTCGAGATGGCCCCCTCGACCCCCGCGTGAGCGTCGGAGGCCACCACTGCCCTCGTAGCTCAGCGGATAGAGCACCGGCCTCCGGAGCCGGTGGCGCAGGTTCGAGTCCTGCCGAGGGCGCAAAATTTCTCCGGGCCTCAGGTGAAGACAGGGAAATCGGTGCTGTGGCAGCCCACGTGGCGCCTCAGCCCGAAGGGCTCTTTCATGACCCTCGAGCCGCGGCCTCGATTGCAAAGATGTCGATCTTCGTCATCGTCATCATCGCATCCATAGCCCGCTTTGCAGCGGCCTCGTCATGGCTGTTCATCGCCTCCAGCAAGGCTCGAGGCGTGATTTGCCAAGAGAAGCCCCACCGGTCTCTACACCAGCCGCACGCGCTCTCCTCGCCGCCGTTGTCGACGATTGCGTTCCAATACCGGTCAGTCTCGGCCTGGTCGTCGGCCAGCACCATGAAGCTGACGGCCTCGTTCGGGACGAAGTTCGGTCCACCGTTGAGACCTACAAATGATCGGCCGAGCACGGTGAATTCGACCGTAAGCTCGTTCCCAGCCGATCCGTCGGGGTAGTCCGAAGGAGCGACGTGGATCGCGTCGACGTGGCTGTTGGGAAAGGTCGTCGCGTAGAACTCGGCTGCCCCGCGGGCTTCACCGTGGTCAAACCAC
Source organism: uncultured Acidimicrobiales bacterium (assembly GCA_963846125.1). Taxonomy (GTDB): domain Bacteria; phylum Actinomycetota; class Acidimicrobiia; order Acidimicrobiales; family UBA8190; genus Chersky-840. The sequence continues at coordinate 1,350,125 of CAWJUR010000002.1, read as the reverse complement.
AAGCAGGTCGTCAGTTTGTCGGACATCCAAAATCCTCTCTTCACTCTCCGTTGCTATGAACGTCTTCTCGGACTGCCCCGTTCCGTCCGTCCTATTCATTCCCCGTAACAACGTGGCCATTCCATGCACCAAGGTATCTCCGCTCGATACCCTATTGACAGAACGTATACTCTCAGAGTATTCTCTGAGAGTATGAGTGTACCTATGGCCCTCCTCGGGCTCCTTGATCGCGAACCGAGCCACGGCTACGACCTGAAGCGCGACTACGACACCTACTTCGGCCGCGACCGGCCGCTGCCGTTCGGCCAGGTGTACGCAACCCTCGCCCGTCTGGCGAGGGACGGAAAGGCGATGGTCGGCGAGGCCGAACCCGGAGCCGGTCCTGACCGCAAGCGCTACACGATCACCGTGACGGGAAAGAGCGAGGTCGAAGCATGGCTCGCCGAGCCCATCCCGGCCGAACCTCACCTCCAGACCGACCTCTTCGTGAAGGTCGTCCTGTCGCTGATGCTCGGTCGCCCCGCGGAGGAGTACCTCGACGGACAGCGCGCAGCCCACCTCCGGCGGATGCGTGAGCTCACCGAGCTCAAGCAGAAAGGCAAACTCGTGGATTCCCTCCTCGCCGACCACGGCCTTTTCCACCTGGAGGCCGACCTCCGCTGGATCGATCTCACTGCGGCTCGGCTCGCGGCGCTCGCCGAGGAGGTGGCATCATGACGGCCGCCCACGGTTCCTCGATGGTCACCGTCGGAGGCGCAATCATCGAGGGGCGAGACCTCGTCCTCTCCTTCGGCGAGACCCCAGCGCTTCGCGGCGCGAGTCTCTCGGTGCAGCCGGGCGAGATCGTCGCTGTGATGGGCCCGAGCGGCTCGGGCAAATCCACGCTGCTGCACTGCCTAGCGGGCATCCTCGTTCCGCACTCCGGCGGCGGGGTCTACTTCGATGGGCGGCGCCTCGACACCATGCGGGAGTCAGAGCGCTCCCGGCTACGGCGTGATCGCTTCGGCTTCGTCTTCCAGTTCGGGCAGCTCGTTCCGGAGCTGACCGCCGAGGAGAATGTGGCGCTGCCGCTGCTCCTCGGTGGCACGCGCCGTGACGAGGCCATTCGTGAAGCCCGTGGCTGGTTCGAACGTCTCGAGCTTCAGGGTATGGAGCACCACCGAACCGGCGAGATGTCCGGCGGCCAGTGCCAGCGCGTCGCGTTGGCGCGCGGGCTCGTCGCCCACCCCGACGTGCTTTTCGCCGACGAACCGACCGGGTCACTCGACTCGCTCAGCGGTGAGCTGGTCATGGGGCTGCTGACCCGCGCCGCGCGTGAGCAGGGATCGACGGTCATCCTCGTCACCCACGAACCCCGAGTCGCCGCGTATGCGGACCGAGAAGTGATCGTGCGTGACGGACTCGTGACCTCGCCGGAACTGATCCCCCGATGATCCGACTTGGCCTGCGATTGACGTTGGGAAGCGGTCGCGAAGCGTTGCTGCGCGTCCTCGTCACCGCGGCAGCCGTCGCACTCGGCGTCGGTCTGCTCCTGGCCGCCCTGGCCGGTGGCTACGGGCTACGCGCCCAGACCGACCGTGGTGCGTGGCTCGACACCTCGGCGCAGGCGTCACGGCCGACCTCGACATCCGACCGGCTGTGGTGGCTGTCGAGCACCGACCAGTTCGGCAACCAGGCGATCGATCGGATCGACATGGCCGCCGCCGGGCCGGACGCTCCGGTGCCTCCGGGGATTGCGCATCTGCCCGGGCCGGGGGACTACTACGCCTCGCCGGCTCTTACGACGCTCCTCAAGTCCGAACCGGCGAACGAACTTCGTGACCGGTATTCGGGGCACCAAATTGGGACCATCGGCGCAGCGGCGCTACCGTCCGCGAACTCGCTGATCATCGTCATCGGCCACACCGCACGCCAGCTCTCGCGGGCGCCTGGTGCGGTCGAGGTGGGAGCCATCCAACGCACGCCGGCCAGCTGCTACGCCTGCCAGAACACCATCGGGAGCGGACCCGTTCTGCAGTTCGTTCTGGCCGGCGGAGCCGTCGCGCTCTTGCTGCCAGTGCTGATCTTGATCGCGACGGCAACTCGACTGTCAGCCGCGCGGCGAGAGGAGCGTTTCGCAGCGATGCGGCTCGTCGGCGCCACGCCGCGTCAGATTTCTGTGGTCTCCGCGGTCGAGGCAGTGGTCGCGGCGGTCGCGGGCGTCGCAGTCGGCTTCGCACTCTTCTTCGTCATTCGACCGCTGCTCTACCACGTGCCGTTTACGGGAGCGCCTCTCGCTGAAGGCGACCTCTCGCTGCAGTGGATCGACATTGTGCCCGCCCTGATCGGCGTCCCGGTCGCAGCTGTCGTGTCCGCTCTACTCGCTCTACGCAGGGTCCAGATATCGCCGCTCGGCGTCAACCGCCGATCGGCTTCACGCCCACCGCGGATCGTACGGATCATCCCCTTAGTCGCCGGCATCGCCGTGCTCGCGTACTTCGACGCACACGGCAAGCCGGGCAGCAATGGCAGCCAGATTCTTGAGGTGCTCACGGGTTTCGTGCTCCTTGTCGCGGGGCTGGTTCTCGCTGGACCGTGGTTCACGACTGCGGGTTCTCGACTCTTGGCGAAGCGGGCCAGTCGACCTGCCACGCTCATCGCCGGCCGGCGGCTTCTCGACAATCCCAAGGCCGCCTTCCGGTTCATCAGTGGGCTCGTGATCGCTCTCTTCGTTGCGAGTGCCGCGATCGGGGCGCTCAGCTCGATTGCCGCCGCCGCCAGCTCCGGCGCAGGCGGAGGAAGCGCCGAGCAAGACACTCTCGCCGACACGTTCTGCAGCTACGGAACGTCGAACTGTCCCGCAGTTCCTTCCGTCTCAGGCCAGGTGCTAGCAGTGCTCCGCACGACGCCGGGAGTTCGCAGTGTGACGGTGGTCCACCAGAGCCCATCTCAAGCTCAGCAGATGAACTCGTTTGGGGTTGTCGCGTGCGACCAGCTGGCGAGGACGCCCGCCATCGGCAAGTGCGCACCGGGAGCGGCGGCGGCGAATATCGGCTACTTCCTTTCGTCCCTCACCGGGCACAACTCGCACGCGTCGTCGACGGTCTGGCCTTCCGCGCACCTGTCGGTGGCGGACATCGCGAGATTCCCCGTCGACGCAGTTGTGGTCGCGACGAACGGATCGTCGAGTGCCATTGAGCGGGTACGCGCTGTGCTCGAACGGGCCTTTCCATTCCAGGGAGTACCAGTCGGGATCGAGTCGCTCGATCCGTCGACCGCGCGCCTCCTGACGATGATCCAGGACATGACCGACGCGGTCATCGTGGCGAGCCTCATCATCGCCGCCTGCAGTCTCGCCGTGAACATCGCCGCCGGTTTGGGCGAGCGGAAGCGCCCGTTCAGCTTGCTCAGGCTCACCGGTGTCCCCACTGCGCTCCTGCATCGTGTCGTCGCGCTGGAGAGCGCGCTACCACTCCTAATTGTCGCTGCAGTGTCGATCGTGGTCGGCCTCGTATCGGCCGCCCTCTACCTCCACTCCCAGGTCGGCATAGCATTCCGAACCCCCGGGATCGCTTACTGGGCGACCGTGTTCGCTGGGCTCGCTGCTTCGCTCGCGATCATCGCCTCGACGTTCCCGCTGCTCGATCGCATGACGGGACCCGAGGTCGCCCGAAACGACTGACCGGGCGACGGGGCCGGTGGCCAAATTTGGCAAACAAAGTTGGAAATCAATTCGGGGTTCCTGGGTAGCTGTGAGCACACGGGCAGACACCACTCCCGGGTCAGGAGCACTGAGGTTCACGGGCAAGACGCTATGGACACCTCGGATCGCCCTCCGGAGCCGGTGGCGCAGGTTCGAGTCCTGCCGAGGGCGCCAAAATCGCCGGACTAGGCGCAGTTGTGAAGCGATGCACGGCGATCGCTCGAGGGTCGTTGCGATGCCTTACCTAATTGATGTCTGTCGTGTGCCCGACTCGGGCACCACAACGATCGCCGGCGCATCATGACGGGACACGAGCCTTTTACCGAGTGAGCCGGCCAGGTGGTGCAGAATCTTGGAGGACTTTCCGACCACGATGAGATCGGCGTCCTCCGATCGTGAGACGTGGTCAAAGCATCGGCACTGTCGCCAATTTCCCGGACGAAACGCACCCTCACTCCAAGGTCGCGAGCTCGCCGTTCGGCCTCCCCTTTCAGCTGCGCGACCATCTCGTCCCTGGCTTCTTCGGCAGCGCCGTAGTTGATGGGCGCCCCAAATTCGGCACCCGGCTCAACCGTTGGAGCGACGTAGACGGCGATCAACCTGCCGCCGGTGCGGGTAACCTCTTGGGCCGCCCACACGAACGCATCCCAGCTGGTGGGTGAGCCGTCCAGGCCGACGACAATCACCTGTTCGGCACCTCTGGCAGTGCTTGAGGAGTTGAGCAGCCGCAATCTGCTTGGGGCGTGGGTCATCTCGTTACCTCCACATCACCGCTTCGCCATTTGAGGCCTTCGGCGGCGTTTCTCTCGTTGCAAGCTGGGCCTCGGCTCTTCAACTCCGATCTGGCCCTGTTCCGCTAGGTCCAGCAGGTGGCGGAGCGCCGGAAGGGCGGTCTCGAGCGAGGCCACTTCGTGCTCGGTCAGCTTGTCGATCAGCGTCGTGAACAGAGATGCACCGACGTCGCCGCATCATGCGCAGGTGCTGTCGCCCGGCCCGGGTGATAGCCACGAGCACCACCCGGCCATCGCCAGGGTCGCCCCGGCGTTCGGCGAAACTGAGGTCCTCCAGTTGGCTCACCACGGCCGTCATCGACGGTTGGGTCACCCCCTCGTTGAGGGCCAGGTCGGTGAGCCGCCTAGGCCCGGTTCGCTCCATCGTGGCGAGGGTCGACGCCGCTGTCAGGCTCAGTTCTCTACCCCGGTCCTGAACCGCCAATCGGGCCAGTGCGAACAACGCCTCGCCCAGGATGTCGTTGCTTTCGGCCATGGCCATAATCATAGGCTAATCTATATAGTTGTGTCAATGAAGTAGCCCGGCGGTCGCCGGGAGGTCGACAGCCGACCGTGAGGCGGTTGCCGACGCGAATTGCGCAACCCGAGGCTCTACTCTCCGCCGTGATGACAGGACCCCTGGCGGTGGACCGACGAGCCGGTGAGCGGCACCGAGCCCGCGGTCCCCGACCGACCCCGGCGAGCTGGCTCGTGACCATCGCATCGGCGGCCATCGCCCTCAGTGCGTGCGGCGGCAGCAGCACCCATTCGGGCATCGCCACTTCGTCCACCTCGTCGACGTCAACGTCGACGTCGTCGGGCTCGCCCACGAGCGGCAGCGGGTGCGGCACCGCCGCCAACCCGGGGTCGACGACACAGGTGGTTACCGTCGCGGGGCGTAGTCGAACGGTGATCGTGCACGTCCCCACCGGCTACTCCGGCTCGAGCCAGGTCCCACTCGTGCTCAACATGCACGGCAGTGAGACCACGGCTGCGGACCAGGAGGCATTCACGGCCATGGACGTCACCGCCGACAGCAACGGGTTCATCGTCGCCTATCCGCAGGCGTTGATCCCCGCAGGCTCGGGCTTCGACTGGAACGTACCCGGAGTGCCTCTGGTCCGGGGCAAGCCCGTCCCCGCCGGGTCTGCCGACGATGTGACGTTCCTGACCACACTGGTCCAAGTCCTCGAGCAGCGGTACTGCATCGACAACTTGCGCGTGTTCGCGACGGGGTTCTCGGGTGGTTCTCGGATCACCAGCCAGCTGGCCTGCGACGCGTCGAGCACGTTCGCGGCCATCGCCCCCGTGAGCGGATTGCGACGCCCCACGCCGTGCCCGACGACCAGGCCTGTCCCGGTCATCGCCTTCCACGGCACCGCCGACCCGGTCGATCCCTACGACGGCAACGGTGAGGCGTACTGGACGTACTCGGTCCCCCAGGCGGCCAAGGACTGGGCTGTCCAGGACCGCTGCTCGGCGTCGGCCACGACGACCCAACCGGCCGCGGGCGCCACCATGACCCGATACGGCGGTTGCGCGGGAGGTACCACAGTCGAGCTCTACACCCTCACGGGTGAGGGCCACGAATGGCCCGGCGGTCCCCTTCTGCCGAGATCGCTCACCCGGAAACTGGGCCCGCAGTCCGACGCCGTCAACGCCGACGACGTCATGTGGGCCTTCTTCACGGCGCATCCGATGTCCTGAGGGCTCCCCACCCCACACGACCAGGCCGGAGGGCCAAGCATAAAAAATGGATTGACTCCATTCAAGGACTGGCTCTAGAGTAAAGCCATGGCCCCAGCCGTCGCCGACAGGCCGGACCCCGACGTGAGCGAGGCCCTGCGCGCCGGAGGGCTGCGCGTGACTGCGGCTCGCCTCGGGGTGATGAAGGCCCTGCGGTCCCGACCCCATTCCGATACCGACACCGTCATCCGCCTCGTACGCGACGAGCTCGGCGCGGTCTCGGCCCAGGCCGTCTACAACGTCCTGGCGGCATTGGTGGCGGTCGGCCTCGTACGACGAATCGAGCCGGCCGGAAGCCCGGCGCGCTACGAGGTGCGCGTCGGGGACAACCACCACCACATCGTGTGCCGCGCCTGCGGGTCGACGACCGACGTCGACTGCGCGGTGGGCAAGCGACCGTGTCTCACGCCTTCCGAGACCCACGGGTACGACCTCGACGAAGCCGAGGTCACGTTCTGGGGACTGTGCCCGCAGTGCCGGTCCCCCAAAAAGCGTCAGGCCGAAACGAGGTCTGTGAAGCAGAAGGAGGCCAGTCAATGAGCGACACTCCGTACACCACGTCGGATGCCGGAATCCCCGCCGCGAGCGACGAGCACTCGCTGACCGTCGGTCCCGACGGGCCCATCCTGCTCCAGGACACCTATCTGGTCCAGAAGATGCAGCAGTTCAACCGCGAGCGCGTCCCGGAACGAGTCGTCCATGCCAAAGGCGGTGGCGCGCACGGGTTCTTCGAGACGACCGAGGACGTCTCGGGCTTCACGAAAGCCGCCCTGTTCCAGCCGGGCGTCAAGACGGACCTCCTGGTTCGGTTCTCGACGGTGGCCGGCGAGTTGGGCTCGCCCGACACCGTCCGTGACCCGCGTGGGTTCGCCATCAAGTTCTACACAGAGCAGGGCAACTACGACATGGTCGGCAACAACACTCCGGTCTTTTTCATCCGGGACCCGCAGAAGTTCCAGGACTTCATCCACTCCCAAAAACGGCGGGCCGACAATCACCTGCGCGACAACAACATGCAGTGGGACTTCTGGACCCTCTCCCCCGAGTCTGCCCACCAGGTGACGGTGCTCATGGGGGACCGTGGCATTCCCCGGACATGGCGGCACATGGACGGGTTCTCGAGTCACACCTACATGTGGATCAACGCCGGGGGTGAGCGTTTCTGGGTCAAGTACCACTTCAAGAGCGACCAGGGCAACGAATTCCTCACCAACGACGAGGCGGCGGGCATCGCCGCGGCCGACCCCGACGCGCATATCCGCGATCTCTACGACACGATCGGGCGCGGTGATCACCCGTCATGGTCGCTGTACGTGCAGATCATGGCGTTCGACGACGCACAGGGATACCGGTTCAACCCCTTCGACCTCACCAAGGTGTGGCCCCACGCCGACTACCCACCCATCCGAGTGGGCCGGATGGTGCTGGCCCGGAATCCGGCCAACTACTTCGCCGAGATCGAACAGTCGACCTTCGAGCCGTCCAACATGGTGCCGGGCATCGGTCCGTCACCCGACAAGATGCTCCTGGGTCGGCTGTTCAGCTATCACGACACCCACCTGCACCGTGTCGGGGCCAATGCGCAGGAGCTCCCGGTCAACCGGCCCCGTTCCCCCGTGCATTCCTACAACCGCGACGGGCACATGCGCTATGACAATCCGTCCGACCCGGTGTACGCACCGAACTCCGTCGGCGGCCCCCAGGCCCAACCCGAGCGCTTCGGGACCGACCCGTCGTGGGCCGTCGACGGAGAGTTCGTCCGCGCCGCGTACGAGCTGCACGCCGAGGACGATGACTTCGGACAAGCTGGCTCGTTGGTGCGCAACGTGCTCGACGACGCCGCTCGGGACCGGCTGGTGGGAAACATCGTCACTCACGTGGGCGCCGGTGTCATCGAGCCGGTGCTGTCACGTGTGAAGGAGTACTGGCGTCTCGTCGACCCCGGCCTGGGGGCTCGCGTCGCCAAGGAGCTCGAGACCTGACCTCGACCATTCGCAGGGGAGGTCGGCTCGGCTGATCGGGCCCCGACCGGTCGAGTCGTCGACGGGGGCCTGGCGCGCTGTGCAAACGTCTTGTGACAGGACGTACATGATGTGCACGGGACGGTGCCGTGACCAAACGGCTCCTCAAGGGTGGCCGTGTCCGGACCAACCGGGCGTCCTAGCCTGGGTGTGCGGGTATGCAGATCGCGATCGGAGCACGACCATGAAGGGCCGTACCGTCAATTTCTACATCGAACCGGAAGCACTTCCCGAGGTCTTGCGTGTCATCGACGAGGATGTGCTGCCCCGATATCGCGCCCTCCCCCACTTTGTGGGCGTAGTGGTGCTGCAATCGGAGCGCGGATCACGCGTGGAGGTGGCCGGCATCTCGCTTTGGGACGGCGACCTGGAGGACTCCGAGGAGATCGCAGCCGAGTTCCGCCGCGAAGTTCAGCGTGTGGCGGGGACCGGCGCCGCTCGTGAGGTATACGAGGTCGTCCGGTTGGAGCTGCGCGATCCGCCGAGCCGCACCTCGACCTGACTTCTGGTCGCCCTTAGGACGAGGTGGCTCCGGCCGCGGGCGCGGCGGCCGCGGCCGCCTCCAGGAACTGCTGGAAGGTCACGACTTGGTCCGCCGGCGGGGCGCTCACGGTGACCGGCGACCCGTAGTCGGAGAAGTCGAGGCTCTCGTCGACGCTGGTCTTCCCCGATGAACCGACCGTCTCGGTGAGGCCGATGGTCGTGCGCCGGAGGAGCCCGGAGCCGTCCACGTACACATTGACCGTGGTGTCCCCGATGTCGACGTGGCTGAGGGCGGCGGTCATCCATGACGGCAGCTTGGCGTTGGCGATCTGCTCCTTGATGGCGGCCGAGTTGAGGGTCACCGAGTAGCCCTGAACGGACGTGCCGTCGATCGAGGACGATCCCAGCGGAACCACGGTGTTGCCCTGCTGCGTGAGAAGGCGCAGCATCGCGGCGGGGTTGTCGGTGGTGCCGAGCGAGGGGGTGCTCTGGCCGGTGGAGGCGGCGAGAGACGAGAGGTCAATCGACACCCATGACTTTCCCGGGACGACCTGGTCGATGCCGGGGACGTTCTCGTAGATCAATCCGCCTAGGTAAATAGCCTGGACCGTGATCTGCTGGTCGGCCGCACCGGCGGTGATCTGAATCTGCATGGCGTTGCTGCTGAAGTCGATACCGCCTGTGCCGGTCCCCGTGACTGTCCCCGTCGGTGCGTGGACCGACATGTTCATGGTGATGTGAGCCGTCCGATCAGCCATCGTGCTGTTCACCGAGTCGATGACGGCGGCCTCGGCGCTCTTGCCGCCGCTCATGACGGCAATGACACTGCCGGCGATGGCGAGCACGATGAGCGCCACCATGCTCGTGACCAGACGTCGCCTGGGTCGGCGCGCCGGAGCCGACTCGGACCCCACGACGAAGCTGTCGGTGGGACCGAAGCCGAACTGTGAGGACTCGCCCAACCCCTGCATCGGAGATCCCGTCGCCGAACCCTCTGGTTGCCGGTCACCAACAGCACCCGGCGGAGGGGGTGGTGTCCAAAACGACGCCCCCAGCGGAGGGGGCGGTGGCGGTGGCGCCTGCATCATCGGCTCGACCGGCGGTGGCGCCTGCATCATCGGCTCGACCGGCGGAGGCGGCGGAGGTGGCGGCGGAGGGGGTGGTAAGGCCTGCATCACGGGCTCGACCGGGGCCTGGGTCAGCGGCTCGACGGGTTGTTCGACGATCGGGTCTGCCAGCCGTGGCGTTCGGAGACTCTCTGGCCAGTCAGATCGGGGAGGAAGATCGTCGAAGGCTTCGACGGAACCGTCCCGAACCAGTTTGGTGGGTTTCCCATCGACGAAATAACGAACTTCGTGCGCGTCGAACGGGTCGGGTGCCCAGCCCTCGTAGGTAGCAGCCATGAAAGGTCTCCGTTCGAACGACGACTAATTGTCGACCGGTTTATTGTCGATCGACCCCCGTCCCCGGGGCCTTTAGCCTGGGAGCGGACCTGGAGCCGTCGTTCCTGGACGTCTCGTCCTCCACACTGGACCCCCGCGGAGCAACGGTCAACCCTCCGGGGCGTCCGATTTGGCCTTCGGACCAGGGAATACGACGTTTGGCATCCCGGTGGGAACTCTCCGTGGACGAGACGACCCCCACGGGGTATCGATTCACAGGAGGCGCACAGCAGACACACAGGGCCCCCGCAAGCCGACCGTCCATCCTCGACACAGGAGGGACATCGACCCATGGACACCAAGCGAAACCGAGTTCTCGTCGTCGACGACGAGCCATCGATTGTCGACGCCGTGGCGACGTCACTGCGCTACGAGGGTTTCGAGGTCGAAGAGGCGATGTCGGGTCGGGCGGCACTCGTCGCCGCGCAGGAACGACCACCCGACCTCATCGTTCTCGATGTCATGCTCCCTGATCTCGACGGGTTGGAAGTCACCCGGAGGTTGCGCACCGACGGGATCCGGGCGCCCGTGCTCTTTCTCACCGCTCGCGACTCCTTGGAGGACAAGATCGCGGGGTTGACCGTCGGCGGGGACGACTACGTCACCAAACCATTCGCGTTGGCTGAGATCATCGCCCGGACACGAGCGCTACTGCGACGAGCGGGTGTGGAAACCACCGACGAGGGCCTCTTGCGATTCTCCGACCTCGAGATGGACGAAGGCGCGCACGAAGTCCGTCGGGGAGGTGCGCTGATCCAGCTGACGGCGACCGAGTTCAACCTGCTGCGATTCTTTCTTCGCAATCCCCGTCAAGTGCTTTCCAAAGCACAGATCCTCGACAACGTCTGGCACTATGACTTCGGTGGTGAAGCCAACGTGGTCGAGACCTATGTGAGCTACTTGCGCAAAAAGCTCGAACGCCACGGGGCCCCCCTCATCCACACGATTCGCCTCGTCGGTTACACGTTGCGTGAGTCGGAGGCTTAGTAGGTGTCGCTGCGGGTCCGGCTGCTCCTCGCTGTCGGAGCCGTGGCACTCACGGCGCTGGCGATCGCGGATGTCGTCACCTACCAGGAGTTGCGATCGTTCCTCTTCAATCGCATCGACCAATCGCTCGAGCAGTCACACGTGGCCATTGAAGGAGCCCTCGGGAGCGGGCCGCACGGTGCGCTCGGACGAGGGTCGTTATCGCCGGATGGAAACCCCCCGGGCGCGGCCGATGGGCCACCGCTGACCACCACGTCGGAGCCGATATCGACCGGGGAGTCGACGAACAAGGCCTCATCGCAACCTCCGACCTGCCACGGTTTCGCGGGACTGAACGACGACCTCTTCCGCGAGTTGGGGCCGGGCACCTTCATCGAGGTGCGCAGCGCATCCAACGCCGTCCTCTGCCGTTCGATGCAGCCTGCACCGCTGGGATCGAGCGCCACGGCGAATCCCAAGCTTCCGGCGCAAATCACCGGATTCGTGTCCAACGCTGCCGACTTTCACGAGCCGACCGTCTACTTCACGAGCTCGGATTCGCAGTTCAGACTGCGGGCGTCGGTGCTCAGGGGCGGCTCCCACTCGGGCGGACAGCTCGTGATCGGGCTCCCGATGGGATCGACGGTCTCGACGCTGGACCGCCTGGTCGGTGTCGAGCTGGCGGTCACCGGCGCCGCTCTCGTCGCCGCCCTCCTCATGGGATGGTGGTTGGTGAGGGTGAGCTTCCGCCCCTTACGAGCCGTTGAAGCCACCGCAGAAGCCATCGCCCGAGGCGAGCTCGCCGAGCGGGTCCCTGGTGAAGAGAAACGCACCGAAGTGGGTCGCCTGGCCCGGGCGATCAACGTCATGCTCGGACGCATCGAGAGGGCGTTCGCCCAACGAGACGCCACCGAGCAGGATCTGCGGGAGTCGGAGGGTCGGATGCGGCAGTTCGTCGCAGATGCCTCACACGAGCTACGGACCCCGCTCACCGCGGTCTCGGCCTATGCGGAGCTGTTCGAGCAGGGAGCAGCAACGCACGCCGAGGACCTTCGAGCGCGTGATGCACGGCATTCGCAGCGAGACGGCGCGAATGGGGAGCCTCGTCGAGGATCTCCTCCTGCTGGCGCGGCTGGACGAGGGTCGACCGCTCGAACGCGAGGATGTCGAGCTCCTGGGCGTCGCAGCAGAAGCCGTCCAGACGGCGTCGACCGTGGGCCCGCAATGGCCGGTCCGCCTCGTCGCTCCAAGACCGGTCGAGGTTGTCGGTGACCGCATGCGGCTGCGCCAGGTCCTCGACAATCTGCTCGCCAACGTCCGCACCCATTGCCCGCCCGGGACATCGTGCGTGGTCACCGTCGACAAAGACGAGCATGACGCCGTCATCAACGTCGAAGACGATGGTCCGGGCTTGGGCCCCGAGGACACTTCTCGCGTCTTCGAACGATTCTTCCGTGCCGATGCCTCGCGCTCGCGCCTCCTGGGCGGCGCCGGCTTGGGCCTGTCCATTGTGGCGTCGATCACCAAGGCCCACGGTGGCACGGTCACGGTCGCCGGCGGGTCGAGAGGAGGCACGGTGTTCACGGTGCGCCTGCCCCTGTCAGGAATGCCTGAGCCCGAAGATCTCGAGTCCGAGGCGTCCGAGAACGCCGACGTGGGAGGCGCATTCACAGCGGACTCATAGCCGACTGTGCGAGGGCTGCGAGGTTCGGATGGTGACATACCTGGCATGAGCAAGTCCTCCTCGGCACGTCCTCCACAGAGACGTCCGACGGGACCCTCGGGTCGAGCCGTGCAGCTCGGAGCCAGGCGGCGCGAGTCGGCCCGGACCAGGGTCCGTCGAACCTCGCGGGCGGTGGCCGTCCTCGCCGGAGCGGCCACAGCGGTGCTGGGTCTCGTCGTCTCGAGGCAGATCCCGGGCACCACCGCCTCAGCCGGCACCACCGTGAGCTCGACGACTTCGGGGAACCGCTCCGCGTCGTCGAGCGCGTCTCAGCAAGACACCACCGCCACGACCGGAAGCTCCTCGGACGACTCCTCCTCGGGGGTCGCCTCGACGGCGGTGACGACGACCACCGCGGCGCCGAGCTCGACGACCAATTCGGCCACAGTCGTCTCGGGCGGATCCGGGCACTGACGTGGGAGTCCCCCAATCCACCAGCAACGACTCCGACTCCGTCGTCAGTGGGTCGTCATCGCATCTTGCGCTCCGCACCATGCGCGCCATCGGGACCACGGCGATCGTCGTCGTCACCGAGCCGGCCAAGATCGAGACGGCAGCAAGGATCCTGCGCGACGAGCTGGTCGCCATCGACGATGCGTGCAGCCGCTTCCGGGCGGACTCGGAATTGTCAACGTTGCACCGGGCCAACGGCGCACCGGTGAGGGTGAGCTCCCTGCTCTTCGACTCCATCACGGTGGCCTGTGACGTGGCGCAGCGCACCGAGGGTGCCGTGGACCCGACCGTCGGGAGCGCGATCGCGGCGCTGGGGTACGACCGGGACTTCGACGAGCTCGACCCCCAGCGCACCGAGCTCCGCGAGCCTCCCCGACCCGCCCCGGGTTGGTGGCAGATCGAGCTCGACTGGCAAAAGCACACGGTGCGGATACCCCCCGGCACACACATCGACCTCGGGTCGTCGGCCAAGGCCCTCGTCGCCGATCGCGCCGCACGACGGATCGCCCACAGCATGGAAACGGGGGTGCTTGTGAGCATCGGCGGAGATATCGCCACCGCCGGGACCGCGCCGGACGGCGGTTGGTCCGTCGGCATCGCTGCGGACGCTTCGGCTCCGACGGAGGCCGTCGACCAGGTGGTGTCGATCTCCAACGGTGGGATGGCCTCTTCGAGCACAACCGTGCGCACGTGGCAGTGCGGCGGACGACGCCTGCATCACATCGTCGATCCCGCCACCGGCAACTGCGCTCCGCCGTTCTGGCTGCTCGTGTCCGCCGCCGCCGAGAGTTGCGTGGACGCCAACGCCGCGACCACCGCCGCTGTCGTCTGGGGCCCACGGGCGGTTCCGAAACTCGTCGAGCTCGGCCTTCCCGTTCGCCTGGTCCGACACGACGGCCAGGTCATCCTCCTCAACGGCTGGCCCGACGCCCAGCGTGCAGCCGCGTCCGACGCGATCAAAGAGTCGGCCTCATGAGCTCTCCCGTCCTTTGGTATGCCACCCGGGCGACCGGACTGGTGGCGCTGGTCCTCCTGACCGCCACGACCCTGCTCGGAATCCTCACCGCCAACCGGGTCGTGACCCCGCGCTGGCCGGCGTTCTCGGTTCAGGATCTGCACCGCCGGCTCTCGGTGATCACGATGGGTTTCCTGGCCTGTCACATCCTCACCAGCGTCGTCGACACCTATGTGCATATCGGATGGGCGGCGATCGTCGTGCCCTTCGCCTCGTCGTACAAGCGACTTTGGGTAGCGCTCGGCGCAATAGGCCTGGACCTTCTGCTCGCGGTCGCCGTGACCAGCCACCTCCGCCACAAAATGCGTCCCGGAACCTGGAGGGCCGTGCACTGGCTGGCTTACCTGAGTTGGCCGGTGGCGCTCTCGCATTCGTTCGGGATGGGAACCGACATGGGCCAAGGGTGGGTCGTCGACCTGAGCATCGGTTGTATTACTGCTGTCGCCGTCGCGGCCATGTGGAGGGTGTCGCTCGCTGCTAGGCGCAAAGGTCACGCGCTGGCGTTCGCTCCGGTTCATCACCGTCCTCCCGGTGTCCCCGTCAAGCACCTTTCCTCCTAGCCCCCCAGGAACGAGCTCATGTCTCCCGTCACAGCACCCACCACCGCCGCATCAACCGATAGCGATGCCCATGAGGGTGGGGCTGCCGACCGTGCCACGCTTCTCGGCGCGTGGCGATCGAACCGCAACGCTGCGCTCCCGTCACACCTCGCGGATCACGGGGCACCTCCCCTTCCCCAACCGGGCGACACCAGATGGTCCGAGCGCTTCGTGGGCGCGATCGAGGAGTCCGGGCTCACCGGTCGCGGCGGGGCGTCGTTCCCTTCGGCCACCAAGCTCAAGCTCGTCGGGTCGGCGCGAGGAAGACCGACGCTGGTCGTCAACGCCATGGAGAGTGAGCCGGCCAGCGCCAAGGACAAGGTCCTGCTGTCGTGCGTGCCCCACCTCGTGCTCGACGGCGCCGAGCTGGCGGCAAGTGCCCTGGGGGCCACTCGGATCGTGGTCTGCGTCGCCGATGATCGGCCCGACGTTGTGGCCGCCGTCGTCCGAGCCGTGGAGGAACGAGCGGGCACGGCGCTCGCGCCGATTCCCGTCGAGGTGCAACGACCTCCAGGCCGGTACGTGGCCGGTGAAGAGTCGGCGTTGGCGTCATGGCTCAACACGGGGATCGGCGCGCCGAGCTGGCGGCCGGACAAGAGGACTCCCCTGGCCATCGGCCGCGGCACCGCGCTCGTGCACAACGCGGAGACCCTCGCCCACATGGCGCTGGTCGCCCGGTACGGTGCGTCGTCGTTTCGAGCGGTGGGCACGGTCGATGCACCGGGGACCACGCTCGTGACGGTGTCCGGTGGCGTCGAACATCCTGGCGTGTACGAGGTCGCCATGGGCACCACCCTGGGCTCGATCGTCGAACGAGCCCGTCCGACCGCTGGCGTTGCCGCCGTGCTCACCGGGGGTTTCGGAGGCAGCTGGGTCTCGGCCGCCGCCCGCGACACGCCATACGCGCCGCGACCTCTGGCCACGATGGGCCGAGTAGTGGGACCCGGAGTGCTCGTGGTGCTGACGCGACGGGCGTGCGGGATCGCCGAGACGGCACGCCTGGCGCGCTACATGGCCGGTGAGAGTGCCGGACAATGCGGGCCCTGTGTGTTCGGCCTTCCTGCCGTCGCCGATGACCTCGCGCACCTGGCGGCCGGAACGGTCGATCGGGACACGATCGCGCGGCTGGAGATGCGGATCGCCACCGTGGACGGGCGCGGTGCGTGTCGTCACCCCGACGGCGTCGCCCGCATGGTGCGCAGCGCGTTGTCTGTCTTCGCCTCGGATGCGGCAACGCACTGCGCCGGACGTCCGTGCGAGTTTCGGAACGAGCCCTCGGTCCTTCCTCCGGCCGTGGCCGCGCTGACGGCGACAGCCCGATGAGGTCGGTCATCAAGGTGAACCCGATCGCCTGCGAGGCGTACGGATACTGCGCCGAGCTGCTCCCGGAGCTCGTCACCCTCGACGAGTGGGGATATCCGATCGTCGACGGCCGCCCGGTGCCTGCGCACCTGGTCGATCTGGCGCGGCGGGCCGCAAAGGAATGTCCGCGGCGTGCCTTCCTCGTCGAGCGAGCTGTCGGGCGCTGACCGCTAGCGGGGCGGGATCGAGTACGTGACCTGCGCCTTGGCCACCAGCTCTTCGTGCCCGTCGGAGCGCAGCCCCACGTCGACCACGCCGAGCTGTTTCCCCAGCTTCAGGAGACACCCGTCGGCCACCACGTCGACGAGATCCGGCTTGCGCAGGAAATCGATGTGCAGACTCGTCGTCACGGCCAACAGGACCGGCCCGATCTGCGCCAGGATCGCCAACCAAGCCGCCGCGTCAGCCAGCGCCATGAGCGCCGGGCCCGCCACCGTGCCGCCCGGGCGACTGTGCTGCTCTGTGATCGGGAGCCGGATCCTGACGCCCCAGTCACCGGTCTCCTCGATGAGATACGGAGGAGGTGAGTCGGGGAAGGTCCCGTTGAGAAGGCTCTGGAGCTGGCTCACACTCATCACCGTCACGCCCGCACAGTATCGGTGTCGAAGCGCGTCCCCGGAACCACGCCGATCAGAGCGGTCGCGTCAGAAGCCCTGAGCGGCGAGCCGGGCGAGATTGCGGAAGTCGGCATCGACGACACGCTGGAGATAGCCACGGAGCACGCGGGTGCCGGGCAGGGGAACGGCCTCGAGATGGAAGAACCTCGTCCGGGCGCCACCGTCGTGGGGCTCGGCCGCCATGAGTACCAGGTACAGGCGCGCCCGGGCCTGCATGAGGCAGAAGCCGTCCTCCAGCCGCACGTCGAAGGGAAACGCGATCCCGAATGTCGACGCCGTGATGCGGAGCCGTTCGGCCCCACCCTCGGAAGCGCGCTCCAGCACTCGAACCTTGCGCACCTGGGTGTCGAAGCGCGGAACGGACACCTCGAGGTCGGTGACCCACGGCCATGCAGTGTCGTAGGGAGAATCCAGGATTCCCTCGGTCCACGCCGCGCTCGGGATCGACGCGCCCAAGGCCCGAGCCCGAGCGATCGGGCCGAACGTCGCCACCGGCCACTGGCCTCGTACGTCGCTCACGTCTCCCACCTCCGGACGAATGCCGATCGGGCCCGGTGCAATCGTGATTTGGCCGTGCCTTCGGCCACCCCCAGAAGCCGGGCGGCCTCGGACTCGCTCAACCCGTCCACATCACGGAGTACGAGAATGGCCCGCTGCTCCGGGGCAAGGCTCGCCAGCGTGGCCCGGACGTCGACCACCGTGGCCACATCGACGGGAACGACGGTGGATCCCACCAGCATGGCGGGGTCGACGGGATGCTCGCGGCCTCCGCGGGCGATCCGGATTGACTCTCGCACTGCGATTCGGCGCACCCAACCGTGCAACGCTGCGGGCTCGCGGAGAGACCCGAGGTTGCGCAGCACCGCGATGAAGGTCTCCTGCATGGCGTCATCTCCGCGGTCGAGGGCAATGGCCCCACACACCCGCCCTACATAGGGCATCAGCTCGCGCACGAGCGCGTCCATAGCCGCGGCATCACCTCGCCGAGCCGCCCGGACGAGATGCTCCACGCCTACAAGAGGCTGCTGACCCCCGGAAGGTTCCGGCGCGTCACGATCCGCCGTTCGGCCCACCTTCTGCGGCGGGAGGACCCGATCCCCGGGCGGCGCGCAGTCTGCGGATCCCGTCGTTGATGGCGGTGGTGATCAGGCGGTCGTTGTCCTTCGAGATGAAGTGGTGGACCCGGCGTTCGAGGAGGACGCGCAGCACCGGGTTGAAGGCGTGATAGGTCTCACTGAAATGGATCTTCGTCCGACCGTCGCCCAGGTCCTCGAGCCGGGTGCGTCCTTCGGCGATCGACCACAGTGGTTTGCCCACTGCGTCGTACTTCCACGACACGGGTGGCGTTACCTCGGTCAGCCACTCCCAAGACTTGCCGACCCCTCCCGACAGGAGATAGCGAGGAACTCGGAACGTGCAGTGTCGGACGAGACCCTCCCCCACGGCATCACCGGGGTGCAGGATCTCGATCGACACGCCCGATGAGGTGGGCCGGCGAGGGCCTCGGTACCAGAACAGCTCCCACACTTCGGGCGGGGTGCCGTTCACGATCACGGAGTAGCGGTGCTCTTGCATCGGACCGTGTACCCCTCCCGACATCGTTGACGGAAACGAGGCGACCGTAGCCCGACGCGGCGCGCCGGAGCACGGCGAGATCTATGCCGATCTCACCACCGCGTGCCGAAGGTCTCTCGGTGAGCCTTGTCGGTGACGGGAAGACGTCGAGGTGGCGACAGGGGCCGGGCCGGCCAGCCCAGGGGGATGACGGCCATCGGGAGGACCTCAGTCGGCAGCTCGACGATCGTCGCCAGTTCCCCGCCGAACACCAGCGGCAACGTGGTGAGCGAGGAGCCCAGACCGAGAGCAGTGGCGGCCAGGAGCAGGTTCTGGATGGCGGGGAACACCGAGGCCTCGAGCACGCGCCGGTCCCCGAGGCGCGTGTCGCCGCACACCACGACGAGAACCGGGGCCCCGGCCACGCCTCCTTGCGCGCCGGTCTCGACATCGGCCAGTAGCCCCGGGGACAGCCGACCCTCGGAGTGCGCTCGACCCCCGCCCTCCCAGGCTTGGCGGGTGAGAGCACCGATGGCGGAGCGCCGATCGTCGTCGCGCACCACGACGAAGACCCACGGCTGGCGATTCTCGGCACTCGGGGCGAAGGTGGCGGCATCGAGCACCTTCTCCACGGTGTCGTCATCTACCGGCTCTTCGCTGAAGAGCCGACAGGCGCGCTGGCGGTGCACGACCTCGAACACGTCCTCCACGCCGCCCACGCTACGGCGGGAACCGGCCCGCGGCGAGATGACGCCCTGGCGGGACGACGCCCGGGCGAGACGCGCCCGATGAAAGAGGACGCGCCCTAGGAAGAGATCGTGGCGGCCGTCCCCATGATGATCCGGGGCTGGGCGGCGGGGGTGAGCCAGCGCAGGATGGCCAGCAGCTCGCTGGTCGGGAGCGAAACACACCCTGTGGTCGCGGCGCCGTCCGAGACGTGAAGGAAGATCGCACTGCCCGCTCCGGGGACGGTCGGGTTCGTGTTGTAGCCGATCACCGCTCCGTAGTCGTACACCGGCGTCTGGTCCATAGCCTCGGGCTTCGCTCCGGGATTGGCGGTGTTCGTGTCCACCCACTGGTTGTAGAGCGGGCTCGCGGAGTCGTCGTCCCAGACCAGGTTGTGCCCTGTCACCGGCCGGTATGGGAATTGCACGCCGGGATTCCCAAGAACCCCGAAGAAGAAGTCGAACCCGAACGAGCCTGACGGCGTACGACCGTCTCCTTCTCGCTTCTGTCCCGGCGGGGCGAACCCGGCGTACCCGACATGGGCCTGCCAGGGGCCGAACACCTGGTGCCACCCGGCCGCGTCTTGCTGGTAGGCGGTCACGGTGGCGGTCGTCTGTCCGTATGTCGAGGCGCTCACGGCGATGACCTGGGCGGCAGATCCCACGCCCACCAGGCGCGTGACGAGAAGGGGTGGAGGGGGTGCCGGTACCACCGGGTGGGGTTTCGTCGTCACCGGGACCGGAGCCGTGACTTTCACCGGCGCAGTGGTCGGCGCCGGGGCCACCGTGGTCGGAACCGTGGTTGGAATGGTGGTCGGAACCGTCGTCGCCGCCGTGCTCGTCGTCGACGCCGTGATGGGCGCGATCGCCCGATGTCGGACTCCGGCGTGGCGGGCAGAACCGCACGAGGCGAGGGACAAAACCAGGACCGCGACGAGGCCCACCATGACGACAGGCGCGCTGCCCCGGCTATGGTGCGCGTCCGTGCCGCGCCCCGCGCGCCTCCTGATTGTCCTTGTCGCCACCGGTCTCCTCTGCAGCGGACTGCTGGCTGCATGCTCCAGTACATCGCGGATTGCGACCCTCCATACCCACTCCCAGGTCACAGCCGTGGTGGTGCCGTCCACGCCGTCCACGACGCCGTCTACGACGGCACCTCCCCCGACACCGGCGACCACTCGTCCCGTCACCACTGCAACCCCTCCGACGCACTCCACGGGATTTGTCGGCTCGGTGGCCCCGGTCGATGCGGCACAGCTCTCGGCCACGTGGAGGCCGGGCTGCCCCGTCGGGCCCGCCCAGCTGCGGATGCTCACCATGAGCTACTGGGGATTCGACGGCCGACCCCACACTGGCACCATGGTCGTGAACAGCACGGTGACATCGGCGGTGGTGAAAGTCTTCGGCGTGCTCTTCACCGAGCACTTCCCCATTCGCCAGATGCAGCCTGAGGATGCGTACGGCGGCCAGGACCCTGTTTCGATGGCCAATGACAACACGTCGGGATTCAATTGTCGGTACGCGGTGGCCCCGGGGCCCCCGTCGTGGTCGGTGCACGCGTACGGCGAGGCGATCGACGTGAACCCCGTGGAGAACCCCTATCTCGAAGGTGGCCAGGTGCAGCCCGCCGCGGGTGCACCGTATTTGGAGCGTTCCCGGTTCCGGCCGGGAATGGCGGTATCAGGCGGTCAACTCGTGGACGCCTTCGCTTCGGTCGGCTGGTTGTGGGGGGGCCGGTGGACGGCGAGCCCTGACTACCAACACTTCTCGGCTACCGGGGGCTGAGGCGAAACTCAGCGGTGGCCGGCAACACGCACCACGACCCAGATCACGAGGACGACGAAGGGCAGCGCTGACAGCAGCCATCCCGTGATTCGACGTCGCGGCTGCGACCGTCGTCTCGGGCCTGTGAGCCCTTCGGCGAACTGGCCCAACCCGACGACGCGCGGCGCGCTCAGACGCTTGTGCTTGAGACTTCTCCCCCTCGCACCACGAATGGGCTGCAGGCGTCGACGGGCGGCCCGCACCTGCCGTTCCTTGTTGCGCTTTGCCCTGTCGGTGCCCACGAGTCCAGCTTGGCACGGAGGCGCACCGGCGGCGCACAACAGACCCATCACCGCATCAGTGCATCGCTTCACATTCGAAGGAGTGCACCGGACCAGCGGTGTTCTGCATCAACCCGCAACTGCGTCGCCTGGTGGTGGTCGCGGTGGCGGTCTCGGGGCGCTCAAGGTAGCGTCGGCCTCCCCTTCCGAGAGCCACCCTCGACCATGACCGACCTGTTCTCCATCGCCGGCAAGACGGCCCTCGTCACCGGGGGATCACGAGGCATCGGCAAGATGATCGCCACAGGGTTCGTCGAGGCCGGAGCCAAGGTATACGTGTCGTCACGCAAAGCCGAGGCATGTGACGAGCTCGCCGCCGAGCTGTCGCGCCTCGGTGAGTGCATCGCACTACCCGCGGACCTCTCCACCGAGCCCGGCTGTCGCGCCCTGGCTGATGCGTTGGCCGAGCGCGAGCCCATGCTTCACATTCTCGTCAACAACGCCGGGAACACCTGGGGAGCACCCTTCGAACAGTTCGACGACGCCGCCTGGGACCGCGTCCTTTCGCTGAACGTGAAGGGCGTGTTCCACACCACCAAGTTCCTCACACCGCTGTTGCGTACCGCCTCCGATCCCGCGGATCCGGCACGCGTCATCAACATCGGGTCGATCGACGGGATCATGGTGTCGGTGCTCGAGACCTACTCGTACTCGGCCTCGAAGGCAGCTGTGCACCAGCTCACACGCAACCTCGCCAAACGCCTGGCGCCGTCGATCACGGTCAACGCCATTGCACCTGGCCCCTTCGAATCCAAGATGATGGAGGCGACGCTCGAGGCCTTCGGCGAGCAGATCGCCGCCAACGCTCCCCTCAAGCGCATCGGTCGACCCGACGACATGGCCGGCGCCGCCATCTTCCTGGCATCACGGGCCGGTGCATACCTGACAGGTGCGCTGATCCCCGTCGACGGTGGCATGTCCACGGTGGGGACCTGAGGCTGTGGTCAACCCCCGCCCGCCATGCTCGGAACGATCCGGAGCAACCCGAGGAAAGGATGCCCGATGCGCCTGAGCACGATGCTCGACTATTCGCGAGGGGTGAAGGAATCGGCCGACCACGTGGCCGATCTCGAGCGCGCCGGGCTCGACATCGTGTGGGTGGCCGAGGCCTACGGCCTCGACGGACCCAGTCAGATGGGGTACATCGCGGCGAAGACCGAACGGATCGAGATCGGCTCGGCCATCCTCCCCATCTACTCCCGCACGCCGGCGTTGCTGGCGCAGACCGCGGCGGGGATCGACGCCTTGAGCAACGGGCGTTTCATCCTCGGACTCGGGGCGTCGGGCCCGCAGGTCATCGAAGGCTGGCACGGCGTGCCCTACACGCAGCCGCTCGAGCGCACCCGGGAGATCATCGGCATCTGTCGCAGGGTGTGGCGCCGCGAGGTGTTGACCAACGAGGGTCTCTATCCCATCCCTCTGGCGCCGGGCCTCGGGACCGGACTGGGCAAGCCCCTGAAGCTCATCAACCACCCGGTGCGTGAGGACATCCCCGTCTGGGTGGCATCGATGGGCCCGAAGAACGTCGAGATGACCGCCGAGCTGGCCAACGGATGGTTCCCATTCCTGTACATACCCGAACGCGCAAACGATGTGTGGGGCGATGCTCTGGCTGCAGGTGCCGCCAAACGCTCGCCCGCACTGGGACCGCTCGAAATCGCTGCAGGCGGATTGGTTGCGATCGGTGACGGCCTCGAGCATCTGCGCGAGTTCGCCCGACCCATGACCGCCCTCTACGTCGGCGGCATGGGTGCCAAGGGACGCAACTTCTACAACGCCCTCACACGTCGCTACGGGTTCGAGGCCGAGGCCACACTCATCCAGGACCTTTACCTGAGTGGGAAGAAGGACGAAGCCGCCGCCGCTGTCCCGGCCGAGCTCCTGGAGCTGACTTCGCTCGTGGGCCCCGCCGGCTACGTGAAAGAGCGCATCGCCGCGTATCGCCAAGCAGGCGTGAGTGTCCTCAACGTCATGCCGATCGGGCCCGACCCGCTCGCCACCATCGGGCAGTTGAAGGAGATGTGCAGTTGAACCGTCGCATCGTCCTCGCCGCCCGGCCGTCGGGCATGGTGGATGAGACCACCACCCGATTGGAGCAATCCCCCGAGCCCGAGCCGGGGCCGGGACAGGCCCTGGTCCATGTCCGCTTCTTGTCGGTGGACCCCACCATTCGCACGTGGATGGACGACGCACCTGGCTATCTCCCTCCCATCGGGATCGGCGAGACCGTTCGGGGCGGAGGAGTCGGTGAGGTAGTTCGCTCCAACTGTGATCGGTATGCCGTCGGTGACCTCGTGGTGGGAATGACGGGGTGGCAGGACTACGTGGTCGCCGACGAGGGCGCGACCTCCATGCAGGTGATCCCGCCGGGGATCGAGCCACCCTTGGTGCTGAGCGTGCTCGGGGTCACGGGAATGACGGCGTACTTCGGAATGATCGACGTGGGCACCGTGGCCGAGGGCGACACCGTCGTCGTGTCCGGCGCCGCGGGGGCGACCGGCTCTGTCGCCGGTCAGATCGCGCGGATCAAGGGTGCCGCAAACGTAGTCGGCATCGCCGGGTCAGCCGAGAAATGCGCATGGATCGTCGACGAGCTCGGCTTCGACGCCGCCATCAACTACAAGACCGATGACGTCGCGGCGTCACTACGCTCGCTGTGCCCCAAGGGGATCAACCTCTACTACGACAACGTGGGCGGTGAGATCCTCGACATCTGCCTCGCCCAGCTGGCCATGCGGGGCCGGATCGTCCTGTGCGGCGCCATCTCGATGTACAACGCGAAAACCAGACCGCCGGGTCCCGGCAACATCGTCAACCTCATCATCAAGCGAGGGCGGATGGAGGGGTTTCTCGTCCTCGATTACTTGGACCGATTCCTCGAGGCGCAGATCGAAATGGTGGGGTGGTTGGCGGAGGGCAAGGTCAAACACGCCGAGCATTTTGTCGACGGCCTCGAGCACGCCCCTGAAGCCCTCAACCTCCTTTTCACAGGGGGGAACACCGGCAAGGTGATCGTCAAGCTCTGAGCACCGGCGCCGACGCGAGACCCTCGTAGATCAGGTGTCATCGTCGAACCAGTCCCAGCTCCACGGTGTGATCGTCTCCAGGGGCGCGGCGAAGAGCACGGTCCGGGAGCTCTCGTCAACGGTGGCGCGCACGACATGGCTCAGTCGAGGCGCGACCGACAGTGGTGAGGTGTCGAGGTAGCACACGGTGATCGTCTTGTCGCCGGGACGCCACCCGTGACGGCCGAATCGGCCGTCGGTGGCGAATGTCCACACCCCCGCCACTCCGTCCACCTCGAGCAGCGAACCGGCCAGCGCCGAGTCGCGCTCCGCGGCGCCGCCATACGGCATGCCTGCAGACTCCGGCGCGGGTTCGGCCGACGCGACGTCTGGGTATCCGGTGCGCACCACGACGTAGACCCCGAGGTTGGGTCGGAAGGGAATCGATTCAGCCGACACGAGCACCCGGGGGGCCGCCCATAGGCCGGTGACGGCGAAGGGGCCCGAGAGCCGCGACTTCCGGTGTTGGTGGAAGCGGCCCTCCGCCCGCAGGTGCTCCCCGAGGGCCCGGAACTCCTCCAACGTGGCGTCGACGGGCTCGCCCATGAGGTACAGGGTCACGTAGTGGACCGGGGCCAACGTCGGATCGTCGTACGCACGTATGCGGCGACATGCGGGGGTCGACACCCATCGTTGTCCGAACACCACGCCCGGAATGGGGTATTGCTCGGGCATGTGGTCGAGCTGGTGCCACTCGTTGTACGAGCGGTGTTCGGCAGGATCCGTGACTTCTGTGAAGGAGAAGAACCCGAGTCGGACCTTGGCCATGCCCAGCAGTCCAGCACGACAACGCCACCGCGCGCCTGCATGGCACCTCCCGAGGGACAAGACTCAGCCCATGGCACAGAGGCGCCGACGAGGCTTGGCGTGGCGCGGCGTGGTGATGGCGTCGCTGGTGACAGGAAGCGCAGCGTGTACGACATCCTCCCCCTCGACTCGAGCCGGATCGCCACACCCGTCGAGCACGTCCGTCGAGCCAGGCTCCTCGACGTCGGGTTCGAGTACGACGACGACACCGACGTCAGGGGCGGCGTGGCTCACCTACGGGGGGAACTTCGCGCGCACGTCGCTCGACAGCACAGATCCCGCGTTCGGACACAAGCCCGCCGCCACCTGGACCTCACCGGCGCTCGACGGCCCGGTCTACGGAGAGCCGCTGATCTACAAAGGCCAGGTCTTCGTGGCCACGCAGAACGACACCGTGTACGCGCTGTCCGCTGCCAACGGCGCTCTGGCGTGGTCCGACCATCTGGCCACACCGGTTCCCGCCGGCGACCTCCCGTGCGGAGACATCGCACCCACGGTGGGGATCACGTCGACCATGGTCATCGACCCCGCCTCGGGCCGCCTGTTCGCGTCCGTGGCCGTGCTGTCGGGGTCGTCGGTCAAGCACGTGGTGTACGCCATCGACACGGCCACCCACCAGGTGGTATGGACCCGTGGCGTTGACCAGCCGGGATGGACCGCCGGCGCGCAGTTGCAACGCATCGGGCTCACCCTCTCTGCCGGCAATGTGATCGTCGGCTTCGGCGGGAACTATGGCGATTGCGGCAACTACCACGGCTGGGTCGTCGGCGTCCCCGAATCGGGCACGGGATCGCTCCTCACCTACGAGGTGCCGACCGGTCGCGAGGGTGCCATCTGGGCCCCGGCGGGGGCGACCGTGGACGCGGCCGGCGACATCTTCGTCGTCACGGGCAATGGCGACGCCGGGCCCGGCCAGCCCTTCGACCACGGGAACGCCGTGATCGAATTGTCGCCGACGCTGGCTGAGCGCCAATACTTCGCCCCGACGAACTGGGCCCAGGACAACGCCGATGACGGTGACCTGGGATCGACGGCGGCCATCCTTCTGGACGACTCGAGGATGTTCATCGTAGGCAAGCAGCAGACCGCCTACCTGCTCGACACCTCCAGGCTCGGTGGGATCGGCGGGCAGTTGGCCTCGCTCAATGTCTGCCATTCCAGAGGTGGCAACGCATATCAGTCACCCGATGTGTACGTGGTGTGCATATCTGACGGCACCATCGCCCAGGTGCGGGTGGGTCCCGGCTCGACCATGGCACGGGGCTGGACATGGACCTCGCCCACCGGTGAAGCCGGATCTCCGACGATCGCCGGCGGAGTCCTGTGGACCATCGACATCGGCTCGTCACTGCTCTACGGGGTGGACATCTCCACCGGCGCCACCCGCTACACGATTCCGCTCCGCACCGGGACGCCACAACACTTCGCCGCCCCGAGCATCGCCGGAGGGATGTTGGTCGTGGCGGGCGCGAGCAAGGTGGAGGCGTTTCGCTGAGCGAGGAGCCGAGACCTCGGCCCGACAACGGGTCAGCCGCGACAACGGGTCAGGCGGGGAGGCGTTCCTCCACCCGAGTGGTCAGCGTCTCGATCTGGATCGCGGTGGGCCAGCGCACCTTGGTCACCCACCCCGCTCGTTCGAACATCCGGATCAACCCTGCGGCCAAATCGACCTGATGGGCAAGGACTCCGTGGCGAGCCGATGCCGGTGCGGCATGGTGGAAGTTGTGCCAGCTCTCTCCGAATGACACCAGAGCCAGAGAAGCCACATTGGCGCTGTGGTCACCGGTGGTGAAGGGTCGGCGGCCCCAGAGGTGACACACCGAATTGATGCTCCACGTGACGTGATGCAGCAGCGCCATACGGATCAGGCCAGCCCACAAGAACACGCCGAGCGCTCCACCGAGGGTGCCCGTGACCACCCAACCGATGACCAAGGGGATCACCAGCGAGGCCACGGCCAGGACCGGGAACAATCGGTCAATCGTCACCAGGTCCGGGTCACGCAGGAGATCGGGGGCGAACCGCTTCTGGCTCGTGGGGTCGGAAGCGAACAACCAACCCACGTGGGCCCAGAGAAACCCCCGAGTTGCCGTGGGGTTCTCCGTGCCGTAACTGACCGGAGAGTGGGGGTCGCCGGGACGGTCGCTGAACATGTGATGACGGCGGTGCGTTGTGACCCAGCTGATGATCGACCCTTCGAGCGCCATCGTCCCCGCCACTGCCAACACGATCTTGAGGGTGCGGTGCGCGGTGAAGCTGCGATGGGCGAAGAGCCGGTGGAACCCGACGCTGATCCCGAAACCGGTGAAGACATAGAACGCGGCGGCCAACCCGAGGCCCCAGATCGTCTTCGTTCCACCCCAACCGAGCGGGATGAAGACGGCCAATGCCACCAGTGGTCCTGCCACCAGCAGCGAGGTCACGATGCGCGCCGCATTGAGTGGACCGGGAGGGGGGCCGTCGAGATTCGGCTCCGGTAAGACGGGGGCGGCCCGGGGTGCGGGCATCCTCTCGAGAACGGTTTCGGACACGGCGTCCTTTTTCTGCCTGGCGCGGCGCGAACAACTACGCAGTTGAGGCGTTCGGGGTCACCGTGGTCTCGGGCGACACGTTTCAAAACCCATTCTACCCCCAGTAATCGCCGCACGGTGGGCGCCACAACGCATGGGTGTCGTCGCAGGCCGAGGCCGGAATCATGTGTCCCACCGGTCGAAAAACTCTCCGGAATGCCGATCCTTGAGAACAGTCAGGTAAAGACGTCGGAAGCGCACGGTAGGGCTTGCTCGAGCACCTTGCCAGGCGATGACCCGCCCGTCAGTGCCGCCCGCCCCGCACCGCACCGACGCGAACCTGTCCGCCGTCGTTTGGCGCGGTGACAAACCGGTCCGGATCTACGTCGGCTCGCCGCCAAAAGCGCCGACGCCGGTGCCCACGCGAAAGCTCGTCACGGCGCCTTTCGCGACGAGCCGACGTCGCGACCCAGTGGGGGGGCCGAGCGCAGCGTGGCCGAGCTGAGGGATCGATCGATGACGGCACGAGCAACGTCGCTGAGCGGGAGCCGACTGCTGCGGGAGTATCCCCGGAGCAGTCCGAACGCTTCTTCCATGCTCACTCTCTGCTGTTCGGCAACGACACCTTTCGCTTGCTCGATCACGATCCTGGAGTTGAGCGCCCCTTGGAGTTGGCCGGCCACGTCGACCTGTTGCCGGACGCTGCGCTCTTGGAGGATCCCGATGGTCGCCGCGTCGGCCAAGGCTTGGCTGATATTCACCTGTGGGGGTGTCATGGCCTTCGACTCGGTGTCGAAGATGTTCATGGCGCCGATGACGTCACGGCGGAGTCGCAGCGGCAGGGCGTGCACCATCTGGAAGCCGGCATCGCGGGCCATCGGACCGAACCGGGGCCACCGATCTCCCGTCGCGTCGAGAGCCACGTTGATGACTTGCTCGCCGCCTCGTTGGCAATCGAAACAGGGGCCTTCTTCGTTCTGCACTTCGAACAGCTCCGCCACTCGCATTCGTTCGGTGGATGACGCCATCACCTGCAGCCCCCCTTGACGGTCGAGGAGCACGAGACCCACCTCGACCGTTTCGAGCAGCTCCACACATCGCTCGGACAGCGTGGAAAGAAATTCCACCACGTCGTAGTCGGCGACAAGTGTGTCGGCCAGTTCGACGAACGTCTTCGCCAACCATTCATCCCGCCGTTCGATATTCAATCCATCTCCTCCCGACAGGGTTGCCCGGGTCGTGTCGTCGAGCCCCCGCCGCTGTCGACACATCGGCGGGCACCCATTTTGGCACCGGGTTCGACGATCGGGGACCCATCGGGGGCCACACGCAGAGCAGTCACCGGTCGTCGAAGCGAAGTTGGCCGGCCACCACGTCTTCTGCCACCTCTCGAATGGGCCGGTCGGTGGCGAAGGAGTGGGCCCGCAGGCGCACCAGTGCCTCGTCGACATCGGCATCGATCTGCACGGCGATCATCCCCGTGGCCTGGTGGACCACGGCACGGTGGTCCGAGACGTCGAGCGCCCACGCCACCGACTCAGTCGCCACTTCGGACTGCATGACGAGGACGAGCTGCGTGATCATGTCGGCGACCTCGAGGGCGTCGGCGAGCTCGGTGTCGGCCAGGGCCCCGGCCTCGTCGCGGTACAGGACCAGGACCCCGATCCTCGTCCCCCTGGTCTGCAGCGGCAATGCGAATACGGCGCGCACGCCCATGGCGGCGACAGCGTTGCTGAACTGCGGCCACTGGCGACCCAAGCCCCGAACGTCATCCACCAAGACGGGCCTGCCCTGGGTGTAGGAGTCGATGGCCGGCCCCTCGCCGAGTGTGAACTCGAGGTCTTGTAAGGCACGTGCCGTTCCGTCAAATGCACTGGCGACACTCTGTGATTGGGCCGGGGCCATGAGCGAGACGGCGGCACCGCTCACGGACAAGAGCGAGACGCACCCCCGGCACAGCGTCGACAGCGAAGGTGGTTCGTGTCCATCGGCGCCCGACAACACCTCCCAGAAACGTCTTGGGTCGTCCGGGCTCACCGGGAACGCCCGTCGGAAACGGGCCCACGTCCTGCTTCGGATTCGGTCGATGTCGTCACGAGCCGGAGCGGTGTCCCCGACGAGCGCCACGATGGGCCTCGGCGGCACGGCGGGCACAACCACCGGACCGACGTTTCGTCAAGGCAGGTGGAGGGGTGGCGGGCGAAGGTCCGCCGGCATCGTCCGCACGTCCTCGCGACGCGAGGGCGTTCCTCGAGTCCGGAATCGGTTCCCGCAACCGGCACCACCAGGTGGAGCCGGGCGGACGGGACGACAGGCATGACGGTCCTTTGTCGATGCTCAGAAGAGGCGTCGAGCCTGCCCAAGGCGACAACCTCGTTACGGTCGTCAGGCCCAAACAAGGCGTCACTCCCAAGGGTGTGCCCCGCAGACGCTACACCGGAAGCCTGCGTGCGCTGACCCCTGGGGCCCGGTGTGCCGGAGTTCTCCGGTGAGGAGCAGAATGGACCTCATGGCCGCCGCCTCGCAATCAGCTGACAGCTTCTCCACCCGCGCCACGATCGCCGTCGGCGACCGGCGTTTCGAGGTGCACCGCCTCGATGCCCTGGCCGGCCGGTTCGACGTGGCCCGCCTGCCCTATGCCATGAAGGTCCTTCTTGAGAACCTCCTCCGTCATGAGGACGGGCGCCAGGTCCACGCCGCGGACATCGAAGCGGTGGCAGGCTGGGCCGGCCGCCAGCAGGCCGGGGTCGCGTCCACCACCGAAATCGCCTTCACGCCCGAACGTGTCCTCATGCAGGACTTCACCGGGGTCCCGGGCGTGGTCGATCTGGCCGCCATGCGAGATGCGCTGGCGGATTTGGGCGGGGACCCCAACGCCATCAACCCTCTGGTCCCCGTCGAGCTCGTCATCGACCATTCGGTCATCGCTGAGTCGTCGGGGCTCGCCACATCCTTCGCCACCAATGTCGACATCGAGTACGGACGCAATATCGAGCGGTACCAGCTCCTGCGGTGGGCACAGCAGGCATTTGACGGCTTTCGCGTCGTGCCACCGGGAACCGGCATCTGCCACCAGGTCAACCTGGAGTACTTGGCCCGTGTGGTGTTCGCCACCGAGGACGGCCAGGCATTTCCCGACACTCTCGTAGGAACCGACTCCCACACCACCATGGTCAACGGGCTGGGCGTACTCGGATGGGGCGTCGGGGGTATCGAGGCCGAAGCCGCCATGCTCGGGCAGCCCCTCACCATGCTGGTGCCACCGGTGGTCGGCCTTCGGCTCACCGGAGAGCTGCCCGAAGGGACGACGGCGACCGACCTGGTGCTCACGATCGCGCAGTTGCTCCGCCAGCACGGCGTCGTCGGAAAGTTCGTCGAGGTGCACGGCCCGGGACTCGCCCAGCTCCCCCTCGAGAACCGGGCCACCATCGGCAACATGGCACCGGAGTACGGGGCCACGTGCGTGATCTTCCCCATCGACGACGTGACCTTGCGCTACCTCCGATTCACCGGGCGCGACGAGGCACACGTGGCCCTGGTCGAGACATACGCCAAGGAACAGGGCCTGTTCCACCGGGCCGAGGACCCCGAGCCCGTCTTCTCCGAAATGGCGACGCTCGACCTCTCTACGGTGGTGCCGAGCCTGGCCGGGCCAAGTCGCCCTCAGGACCGCGTGGCCCTGACTGACAGCAAGGCGGGGTTCCGACACACCTTGGCATCAGCCGGACAGGGCGAGGGTGAAGGGCGTCAGCGCGTCGCTCCGGGTGGCCACGGCGCAGGTCGACGGTGACGCGCCGGTCGAGATCGCCGACGGCCACGTCGTGATCGCTGCCATCACGAGCTGCACCAACACCTCGAACCCCCAGGTGATGCTGGCGGCCGGGCTGCTGGCCAAAAAGGCCGTCGCCCGCGGGCTCCGCTCCAGGCCCTGGGTGAAGACCTCGCTGGCTCCCGGGTCACGCGTCGTCATGGACTACTACGACCGCGCCGGGCTGCGCGAACCGCTTGAAACACTCGGGTTTCAGCTCGTCGGCTTCGGCTGCACCACGTGCATCGGCAACTCCGGCCCGCTGTTGTCCGGCGTGTCCGAGGCGGTGCACGAGGGAGACCTGTCGGTGGCGGCGGTGTTGTCGGGGAATCGCAACTTCGAGGGCCGCATCCACCCCGACGTCCGGTTGAACTACCTGGCGTCTCCACCACTGGTGGTGGCCTACGCCCTGGCGGGCACGATGGACCTCGATCTCACCACCGAGCCCCTCGGCACCGACCTCGACGGCCGGCCCGTCTACCTGCGCGACCTGTGGCCGACCCCGACCGAGGTGTCGGCGGCCATCGAACAGGCCGTGACGTCTGAGATGTTCCGAACCCGCTACGGGTCTGTCTTCGAGGGCGACGACCGGTGGAAGGACATCGACACCAGCCAAGGTGACACTTTCAGTTGGGACGGTCATTCCACCTACGTCTTGAAACCACCTTTCTTTGAAGGTTTCAGCGCCGAGCCCGCTCCTGTCACCGACATCGTGGGCGCCCGCGTGCTGGCGATACTCGGCGACAGCGTCACCACCGATCACATCTCCCCCGCGGGGTCGATCCGGGCCAGCTCACCGGCCGGGGTGTATCTCACCGAGCACGGCGTCGAGCCGTCGGAGTTCAACTCCTATGGAGCCCGTCGGGGCAATCACGAGGTCATGATGCGGGGGACGTTCGCCAATGTCCGTCTTCGCAATCTGCTGGCCCCCGGCACCGAAGGCGGCGTCACCCGGTTGTTGCCGAGTGGCGAGCAGATGAGCATCTACGACGCCGCCATGCGCTATCGCGCCGACGGCGTCCCGCTGGTGGTGCTCGCCGGCAGAGAGTACGGGTCCGGCTCGTCGCGCGACTGGGCCGCCAAGGGTCCCGCTCTGCTCGGCGTGCGGGCGGTCATCGCCGAAAGCTTCGAGCGAATCCACCGGTCGAACCTGTTGGGGATGGGAATCCTTCCTCTCCAGTTCACCGACGGGAGCTCCATGGCCAGCCTCGGCTTGACCGGGGAGGAGACCTTCGACATCGCCGGACTGGACGCGTTGCGCGCCGGGGATGTGCCGAAGGAGATAGCGGTGCGCGCCGGAGCACTCGAATTCAACGCACGCCTTCGGATCGACACCCCTATGGAAGCTGAGTACTTCCGCCACGGGGGCATCCTGGCGTACGTCCTGCGCCAGCTCGCTCGCTGAAGCCGGTTCGACGCTGCTCCGCTCCACTGACCCTCCACCCTCGAGCCCCGCGCCCGTGCGGACCCTCGGACCTCGGACCGTCGCACCAATGACCTCGACGCGCATGC
This sequence comes from uncultured Acidimicrobiales bacterium, assembly GCA_963846125.1. Classification (GTDB taxonomy): domain Bacteria; phylum Actinomycetota; class Acidimicrobiia; order Acidimicrobiales; family UBA8190; genus Chersky-840. Next base: position 1,317,160 of record CAWJUR010000002.1, on the reverse strand, counting down.
CCGACCGCGCCCGGCTCCAGGTGCACCGCGCTCGTTCGTGCCGTGCTCGTCCTTTTGGGAGTGGTCGGGACACTCGGCTCACTGGCCGTCGGGGTGCGGCCCGCCCACGCGCAGGTGCTTCCCCGTGTCCCTCCTGGCGTCACCACTCCCGTGTACGACGCCGACGCGCCCGACCCCGACGTGATCCGGGTGGGAACGACGTACTTCGCGTATACGACCGGGACCACTCGCGGCAACATCCCCGTGCTGAGGTCGACCGATCTCCAGACCTGGACTCCGGTCGGCGACGCCCTCCCGACGCTACCCCTGTGGTCGGTGACGGGACGGACGTGGTCACCAGGTGTCGTCTTTCTCAACGGCCACTACGTCATGTTCTACGCGACCGAGGTGGCCGCCACGGGCGGGCAGTGCATCTCGACCGCCATCGCCGGCGGCCCGACCGGCCCCTTCGTCGACAGTTCCCTGGCGCCGTTGATCTGCCAGACGGACCTGGGCGGGTCCATCGACCCCCAGCCCTTCGTCGATGCGAACGGCACCCCTTACCTGTATTGGAAGTCGAACTCGGGTCAGTCGAGCGCCCGCGTTCATCTGGGCGGCACTGCTGTCACCCGACGGATTGTCCCTGGCGTCATCACCGCGTTCCGTGCTCACCCAGGATCAGGCCTGGGAGTCCACCGTCGAGGGGCCCGACATGGTCAACGCCTCGGGCTCCTACGTCCTGTTCTACTCGGGGGGAACATGGAACGGCCCCGGGTACGGAGTGGGCTACGCCGACTGCGCCGGCCCGTTCGGACCGTGCACCAAGCCCACGGGGGCCCCGATCCTCCACTCCGACGCGGCCCGCCTCGGTCCGGGGGGCGAGGCGCTCTTCCAGGACACTTCGGGCAACTGGTGGATGGCGTACCACGCGTGGGACGGCCCCGTCAGCACCTACTCGTACGGCAGCGGCGGGTTCCGCAGCCTCTGGGTCGCGCCCGTGACCTTCTCGGGCGGCACACCCACGGTGGCGGCGGGTGAGGCCGCGGAGGGGTATCACCTCTTCGCCAAGGACGGCGGTGTCTTCACCTTCGGGGCGGCTCGTTTCGCGGGATCGATGGGTGCGACAACGCTGCGTGCTCCGGTGGTGGATGGCGCGTCCGACGCCCCCACGGGTGGGTATTGGGAAGTCGGCGGCGACGGTGGGGTCTTCGCCTTCGACGCGCCTTTCGAGGGCTCGATGGGCGGCCGCGCCCTCGACGCCCCCGTGGTCGCGATGGCACCCACATCAGACGGGGGCGGCTATTGGCTGGTTGCCTCCGACGGCGGGATCTTCGCCTTCGGCGACGCCCGCTACTTCGGGTCCATGGGTGCCCGCCACCTCGACGCGCCTGTCGTCGGAATGGCACCGACCGCGGACGGGGGCGGTTATTGGCTGGTGGCATCCGACGGCGGGATCTTCGCCTTCGGCGACGCGCCGTTCTCCGGATCGATGGGGGCCCGGCACCTCGACGCGCCCGTGGTCGGGATCGCGGCCATGTCCCAAGGCGGCGGGTACTGGTTGGTGGCTTCCGACGGCGGGATCTTCGCCTTCGGCGGCGCGCCGTTCTACGGCTCGATGGGCGGGCACCGGATCAGCCGGCCCGTCGTTGGGATCGTCGTGGGTCCGGGGAGCGGGGGGTACTGGCTCGTCGCGTCGGACGGAGGCATCTTCTCCTACGGAGACGCCGCCTATCTGGGCTCGATGGGGGCCACCCACCTGACCGCGCCGGTCACGAGCGGTTCCACCCCCTGACCTCGTCGGAACACTCCGAAGACTCCGAACACTCCGAAGTCTCCGAAGTCTCCGACCGACTCGCACGCTCGCGACGCGCCGTCAGCGACCGGCCAGGATCACCACCGGCTCCTCGGTGACCACGAACGCCAGGCGATCCACGTCGAGGAACTTGGGCAGGTCCGCCCAGACCTCGGCGAAGTCCTTCTCGGCGATGTGAGCCTGGTACTCCTCCATCGACTCGAACCACTGCTCGGTCACCCCGTCGTACTGGCCGTCATCGTCGGGCCCGTAGTCGCTCAGCGAACGGTGGTGCTGCTCGTAGCGCTGCACGTGGCTCCCGCTCCGGGTCGACAACACCAGCGGTCCGTGGTGGTCGCGCCAGTACGTGTGGAAGTCCCCGGGAGACATCCCCTCCTTGCGGCGAATGAGACAGGTGAGCTTGACCATGGCGAGGTCCTCCGTCGGGCGATCTCCGGCATCCCCGGAACGAACACGCCTCCCGGGAAACAGCAGGTTGCCACGCGTCCGCCCGCCACGGCGAACCCTCGGCTCCCTCCCAACGTGGAGATCTCGACGTCGGGACGAGGACTTCGCCGGCGGCTTCGTCAATCAGCGGCCTCGGCAAGATCGACGGTCACGGTTACTTCGTCGGCGCCGCGCACCACGAGCACCTCGACCGAAGCGTCGGGAGCCGAGCTCTCGAGCGCGGCCGCCAGCTCGTCGACGGTGGCGACGCTCGTCCCGGCGACGCGTACCACCAGGTCGCCCTGGCGGATACCGGCCCGGTCGGCAGCCCCGCCTTCTTCGACGGCATGGACGAGTAGTCCGTCGCGCTCGGGGAGCCCCACCGACTGCCGGAGCCGTCGTGCCACCCGCGGCGGTGCGATGGCGATCCCCAGTCGAGGACGGCGCGGCACCTCCCCACGCGAGAGTGCGTCGACGCGCGCCTTGAGGTCTTCGTCGGCGGGGAGTGCCAGATAGAAGCCGTCACCGACCCGATGGGTGTCGATCCCGACCAGGTTGCCGAGGACGTCGACCACCGGCCCACCCGAGGATCCGCGCGCCAGCGGAGCCGTGTGCTCGACGGCGCCGCGCACACGTCGCCCGCCTGGGCCCCGGAAGGCCACCTCGAGCGCGGAGACGAAACCCACGCTCACCCGCACGGCGCGCCCGCCCGGATTGGCGAGGGCCAGGACGGCGTCGCCCATCCGGACCGTGGCGCCCGACACCGGAGCGCGGGGGCGTCTCCTGTCTCCACTGCCACCACGGCCAGGTCTCCCTCCACGTCGACGCCCGCAGGCCGACCGTCGGCGCGTCGACCATCGGCGAAGGTGACAACGATCTCGTCACGACGGATGTTGTGGGCGTTGGTCACCACGAGCCCTGGTCCCACCACCACGCCACTCCCGCCGGCGCCTACACCGACCACCGAGGGGGCCACGCGGGCCGCCACGTCTGCCGTCGCCTTCGAAAGCTCCTCTGCCACCGTTGCCATCGCCTGTCCTCCGGATCTACCTCTGACCTGCACTTACCCGTGCCCGGTCTGGGTTCGCTAGTCACTTGCAACTTGCAAGTTAGCATGTTCGGGGATGGAGCGAACACAGATCAGGCCGACGCCACATGCGAGGATCAGCGACGTGACCTCGGGACTCGACGCCGCCATGGCCGCCGTCGGGGACCGCTGGACCCTCCTCGTGGTCGACGCCCTGCTCGACGGGCCGCGGCGGTTCTCCGAGCTCCAAGACGCCATCCCCAAGGTGGCCCCCAACGTGCTCACCGCCCGGCTGCGCCGTCTCGAGGCGCAGGGCCTGGTGGCAGGAGCGCGCTATTCGGACCGACCGCCGCGGGTCGAGTACCGGGTCACCGAGGCCGGTCGCGACCTCGCCGGGGCCCTGCGTCTCCTCAGCCGATGGGGGCGCGCGACATGGGCGGCGACGTGGAGGGCCCCCATCATCGCTCGTGCGGCACTGCCCTTGAAGCGCGTTGGTACTGCCCGACATGCGCGCGCGTTACCGAGCAGGCCGACGACGATCTCCGCTGGGTCTGACTCCCGCAACAGCTCCTCCATCGACACGCGCCCGCAACGACAAGCGCCCGCAACGACAAGCGCCCGCACCGAAGCTCAGCGGCGCCGGGCCGCCTCCACGAAGCGTGCCAACACCCGGCGTCCCACGGCCTCGACGGTGCGTCGATCCTCGGCGGCGAGGGTGATCCCGGACGGAAGCTCGGGCGCCCACGCCTCGGCCATGGCGTCGTCGACCTCGACGTGGAATTGCAAGCCGTACACCAGATGGCCGTAGCGGAACGCCTGGTTCGGATACCGGTCACCGGTCGCCAGGCGAACGGCACCGGGAGGGATCGCGAAGGTGTCACCGTGCCAGTGGATGACGGGCACGCGCCGCTCCCTCGGGGCCGAGGAGGGGATCGGCTCGACCCTCGGCCGTGAGCTCGACGTCGCCCACACCGATCTCCGGTGACGGGCCCGTCGTCACCGTCGCGCCCAGAGCAGCGGCGAGCTGTTGCGCCCCCAGGCACACACCGAGGACCGGGATCTCGGAGCCGACCGCGTCGGCGATCCACCGGCGCTCGGTCTCGAGCCACGGGAATTCGTCGTCGTCGTTGACCCCCATGGCGCCACCCATGACGACGAGCCCTCCGAGATCCGCCGGCGGCGGAAGGTCGTCGCCAAGGTCGAGCCGCACGACGTGCATGTCCGCGCCGGCGGCGGCGAGCACGTCGGCGAGAAGCCCCGGGCCTTCGTGCGGTGCATGCTGGGCGACGACCCAGGGGAGCCCCGGGCGCGACGACGACCCGTGGCGGTCTGACGGCACGGTGAGATCAGGGGGTTGCGACGACCTTGAACAGCTCGGCCGTGCGACCTTCTGCCAAGCCCGCGGCGCGGCCACCGGCTTCGACCCACGTCCGGATGCGCTCGGCGAGCCACTCGCCCTCGCCCACCTGGCTCCGGTGTCGGCGCAGCGCCGCGATCTTGAGGTCGAAGGTGTCGGTGATCTCGACGGCTCGATCGGGATCCGGCGCCGCCATCAACCACATCTCGGCCACGGTGTGCGGCTCGAGGCCCTCTACGAGGAGCTCGGGATGGGCGAAGGGGTTGCGCGCATCGGGATAGACCGCGCACACCGACGCCTCGCCCGCCGCCAGGTGGTCGGGATGACTGGCGCCGATGCGGTCCCACAGCCGTTCCGGTGACTGGCACACCAGTCGTTGCGGGCGGAAGATGCGGATCTGCCGGCTGATGTCGCGCCGCAACTCGATGCTCGACGTGAGGCGCCCGTCGGGGTAGCCGAGGAACGTGACGTCGTGCACCCCCACCTCGGCGGCCGCGGCGCGCTGTTCCTCACGTCGCAGCACGGCCATGTCGGCACGAGAGATGGAACGATCCGAACCGCCCGCGTCCCCGTCGGTCACGATGCAGTAGGCGACGTCGATACCCGCCTTCACCCATACCGCCACGGAGCCCGCCACGCCGAAATCGACATCGTCGGGATGCGCGCACACCACCAGGATCTTCTCGACGCCAGCGAGGTCGTCGAGAGCGATCGGAGTCGGGTCTGGTCCGTCGTTCGCCATGAGGGCGATCCTATCCGGGACCCTCCGACGCGAAGTCAGGCCACGACGCCGATGCCCGCTCCCGCCAGCGTGTCGAGTGCGCCCTGGACGCGGCGCTCGGCCTCCGACGCGAACGAGCGCCACCGGGCCGGGTCGGTGTCTCGGGGGTCGAGGGCCTCAGCGCCGTCCCACAACTCGGCTTCGAGCGGGCCCAGGACAACGCGCACGGACTCCAGGGTGGCGACGTCGGTCTCAGCGGCGCGCGCCAACGCCGCGAAGCGGCGTGCCCACACCTCGTGCGCGAGGGCGCCGGGCACCGACCCGAGCAGCGCCGACGGTGACGGCACCAGGACGGGAACGAACACCGACGCGCACGGGTTGCCGAGCGCGATCCAGGCCCGCCCGGGAGCGCCGTCGGGAGCGCCGTCGGCGACACCGGCAGAGAGCTCGGCCACCATCGACGAGGTCGTGGCCTCGAAATCGCGGATGTGCATGCACACCGTCACCCCGGTGCCGTCGGCTTCGACCGCGGTGGGTGCAGCCACGGCCGGCCCCGAGCTCCCGGGCGCGCCCCACGGTCCCGTGCCGTGGTCGCGCAGATGCGCCACCACTGCTCGTGCCGCCGCCAAGCGCCCGCTCGCGGCCGGCGTGTCGAGACTGCGCGAGACGAAGGCCCGGCTGGCGGCGAGACGCCCGTCGGCGAATCCGGTGGGCGTTGCCCGGTCGCGCCACTCGTCGAGGTCGGTCCCCGGGACGACACCGGGCGAGGAGCGGGTCCAGTCGCGTCGCAGTGTGAGCCGGTTGGAGATGGCATCGCCCCTTTCGACCGGGCGTGCCGCCCACGCTCGCCCCGAGGTCTCGAGTACCCAGGCCGAGGTTCGATCGGCGATGAGGAACGAGGACCAGTAGGCGATGTTGTTCACGGCGTCCCCCACGCCCCCCTGACCGTGGCGTTCGAGGAGCGCGGTCATGAGGTCGAGCGCGTCCTCGGCGGTGGTGGCGCGTTCGAGGCCGAGGCGGACGAGGTCCATGCCGAGCAGAGCCGGGGGTGCGGCACTGGGGTCGTCGACGGTGTTGACCATCTCGTTGCCGATGGCCACGCCGTGCTCGTTGATCCCGTGCTCCGCCCCCCACAGCCACGCCGGGCGCGACAGCACGGTGGCAAAGGCACCGGGGTCGGGAAGCTCCAGGTATTGCGTGCGCAGGCGGCCCCCGCCCGCCCGGCGGCCGTGGACCTCGACCACCTGCGCCTCACTGACGGGGCGGTCAGAGTTCTTGGCGAACAGGGTGCCCGCGTCGCCGAGGACGCACAGGGTGTCGCACACGGGAGAGGGAGTCTTCTCGCGCTACGTATCGGAACGTATCGGGCTACGCGGTCTACGCGGTCCCCAGTTACGAGTCGCTCAGGCCGCGCCCTTGTCGGGCTGCCAGGCGGCGAGGTCGTCGAGACGGGGGTCGTTGGAGAAGATCTCGACGATCGGAGCCCGCAGGCTGAGGCGCTTCTGGATCCGCTCGACGTCGAGGATCTCGTTCCACAACACGAGGGTGGCGACCACGCCCGAGCCCCCGGCTCGAGCCGTCCGTCCCGAGCGGTGGAGGTACGCCTTGTGGTCCTCAGGCGGGTCGTAGTGCACGACGACGTCGACGTCGTCGATGTCGAGGCCCCGTGCTGCCACGTCGGTGGCGACGAGCACGTGCAGACGACCGGCGGTGAAGTCCTCGAGCGCCTTCTCGCGGCTCGACTGGCGGAGGTCCCCGTGGATAGCGGCGGCGCGCACCTGCTCGCGACCCAATTGCTCGACGAGGCGGTCGGCGCCCCGCTTGGTGCGGACGAACACGAGGGCCTTGGAGGCACCCCGGCAGATCGACGCCACCACCTTCACCTTGTCCATCTGATGGACCTGCAGGAACCGGTGCTCCATGGACTCGACGGTGGCCGTCACCGACGCCACCTCGTGACGAACGGGGTCGTGCAGGTGGCGCTTCACGACCCGGTCGACGTCCCCGTCGAGCGTGGCCGAGAAGAGCATGGTCTGGTGACGACCTTCGATCTTGCGCAGCACCCACTCGACCTGGGGCAGGAATCCCATGTCGGCCATGCGGTCGGCTTCGTCGAGCACGACGACCTCGACCTTGGCGAGCGATACGGCGCGTCGCTCGGTCAGGTCGATGAGCCGGCCCGGTGTGGCGATGACGACGTCGACGCCCTTGTGAAGCTTCTTGATCTGGCGTTCGATGTCGGCGCCGCCGTAGACGACGACGACACGCCTTCCCGTCGACTTGCCGAGGGGCTCGAGCACGTCGGCCACCTGGACGGCGAGCTCACGCGTGGGCACGAGCACCAGGGCACGGGGGCTGTCGGGGCCACCGGTGCCCGCCCGCATGAGCAGCGGCAGGCCGAAAGCCAGGGTCTTGCCCGAGCCGGTCTTGGCCTTGCCGCACACGTCACGGCCGGCGATGCCGTCGGGGATGGTGAGGGCCTGAACCGGGAACGGCGCGGTGATGCCCTGCGACTGCAGGACCGCCACCAGCTCGGGGGCCACTCCCAACTGTTCGAAGGTCGTGGCGGCAATGGGTTGAGGCGCGGTCGAGCTCGGGATCGGAGCTCTCCAGCTCCGCCGGGCCCCTGGAGGTCATGGTCATCGGTGGTGTCGCTCGCTTGTCTTCACTGACGGCCGCCCATCGGCCGCGGGGCGGGCCCGCCTCGATGACTCCGCCCCGGCCGTAAGTGTCGGCCATCGAAGAACCGGTGAGGAAGACCCCGATGCACGCGGCACGTCGCCGCGGCATACGTCTTCAGTGTAGCGGTCAGGGCTCCGAACAGGACGTTTCCGAGGGCGGGCCTGGTCAGGCCGCCGTCGACACCGTGTCGGTCAGGCGTCGGCGGGGGCCCGGTAGATCTCCGCCCCCGTGGTGCGGAACTCCACCGCCTTGGCCTGCATGCCGAGCTCGAGCGCCTCCTCGGGCGACACCCCTTGCTCGTCGGCGAGGGCGCGCACGTCGTGGCTGATGCGCATGGAGCAGAACTTGGGGCCGCACATCGAGCAGAAGTGCGCCGTCTTGGCCGGCGCGGCTGGAAGGGTGGCGTCGTGGTAACGGCGCGCCGTGCCGGGGTCGAGGGCGAGGTTGAACTGGTCCTCCCAACGGAACTCGAAGCGCGCCGCCGACAGTGCGTCGTCCCACGCCTGGGCACCGGGGTGGCCCTTGGCCACGTCCGCGGCGTGCGCCGCGATCTTGTAGGCGATCATGCCCGCCTTGACGTCCTCGCGGTCGGGGAGCCCGAGATGTTCCTTCGGGGTGACGTAACAGAGCATGGCGGTGCCGTGCATGCCGATCACCGCCGCGCCGATGGCCGAGGTGATGTGGTCGTAGCCCGGGGCCACGTCGGTGGTGAGGGGCCCGAGTGTGTAGAAGGGGGCGTCGTGGCACACCTCTTGTTGCAGCGTCACGTTCTCGGCGATGCGATGCAGCGGAACGTGGCCGGGGCCTTCGATCATCACCTGGACGTCGTGACGCCACGCCACCTGCGTGAGCTCTCCCAAGGTGCGCAGCTCCGCGAACTGCGCCTGGTCGTTGGCGTCCGCGATCGAGCCCGGGCGCAAGCCGTCACCGAGCGAGAAGGCCACGTCGTAGGAGGCGAGGATCTCGCACAGCTCCTCGAAGCGCGTGTACAGGAAGTTCTCCTCGTGATGCGCCAGGCACCACGCCGCCATGATCGAGCCGCCCCGGCTCACGATGCCCGTCACTCGTCGCGCCGTGAGCGGGACGTAGCGCAGCAGGACCCCGGCATGGACCGTGAAGTAGTCGACGCCCTGTTCGGCCTGCTCGATGATGGTGTCGCGGTAGAGCTCCCAGGTGAGCTCCTCGGGACGACCGTCGACCTTCTCGAGGGCCTGGTAGATGGGCACGGTGCCGATGGGCACGGGCGAATTGCGCACGATCCATTCGCGGGTGGTGTGGATGTCGGGGCCCGTGGACAGGTCCATGACGGTGTCGGCGCCCCAGTGGGTGGCCCAGGTCAGCTTCTCCACCTCTTCGGCCACCGACGAGGTCACCGCAGAGTTCCCGATGTTGGCGTTCACCTTCACGAGGAAGGCGCGTCCGATGGCCATGGGCTCGGACTCGGGGTGGTTGACGTTGGCCGGGATGATGGCGCGGCCCGCCGCCACCTCGTCGCGCACCGTGGCGGGGTCCATCTGCTCGCGCAGGGCCACGAACTCCATCTCGGGGGTGATCTCGCCGCGCCGCGCGTAGTGCAGCTGCGTCACGGGCTCGGGCCCGCGACCGACCAAGGGGCGACGACGCGGACCGGGGAACGCTTCGGGTGCCCCGGCGCGGCGCACCGCGCCCCGCCCGTCGTCACGGAGATTCGGGGCGCGCCCCTCGTACTCCCCGACGTCCCCCCGCCCCGAGATCCACTCCAGGCGCATCGGTGTCAGCCCGCCGCGGGGGTCGGATCCGGGGCCCGACGTGTCGTAGAGGAGGACGGGCGCGTTGGGCGTCTCGGGGCCCGGGGTGGGCGACAACGAGACCTCGACGAACGGGACGCGCACCCCCGGTGTGGCGCCGTCGACGTACACCTTGCGACGGTTGAACGTCGCTGGGTCCGACACCGCATCGGTGACTTCGGGGGTTTCGGTGACGCTGGTGATATCGGTGCTGTCCATGACGTGCCTCCCTCCGCCGGCATTACCCGGATCAGGTCGACGGTCGGCGCCGGCGAGGCGCCCTCTCAGCCCGGTACCTCCGAGCTCCCGCGGCCCGAGTCTCGCGCAGGAGCCGATGGCGCCGCGCCCGGCGCCGCGCCGGCCCGCCCGGGGGGCGCCGCTCTGTGCCAAGGTGGGCGCGACCCGACCAGGAGGAGCCTCGGTGCCCGAGAACAAAGACGACAAGACCCGCCTCGGCCCCGGCGACAGGGCCCCGGCGTTCACGCTGCCTGACCAGGACGGCAACAAGGTCTCCTTGCGCGACTTCGCCGGCAAGCCCGTGGTCGTGTACTTCTACCCGGCCGACGACACGCCGGGGTGCACCAAAGAGGCGTGCCAATTCAACGACAACCTGCGGGCCTTCTCCCGGACGGGTGCCGCCGTGCTCGGCATCTCCCCCGACGGCGCCGAGAAGCATCAGGCGTTCCGCAAGAAGTACGGGCTGCGCTTCCCGTTGCTGAGCGACACGGGCCATGCCGTGATGGAGCGCTACGGCGCCTGGGGAGAGAAGACGCTGTACGGGAAGAAGTCGGTCGGGGTGATCCGCTCCACGTTCCTCGTCGGCGCCGACGGCAAGGTCCAGCGCGCCTGGTACCACGTGAAGGCCGACGGGCACGCCGAGAAGGTCCTCGCCGAGATCGGCGACTGAACGCCGCCGCGCTGGGGTCAGTGCTGGTGCTTCGGGCACCACCAGCTGGTCCGGCCTCCGACGGTCGATCGGACGAGCTCGGTCCCGTCGCGCGGGCAGCGGCCGCCGGGGACCCGTTCAGGCATGAGGTCCCCGAGGTGCGATCCGCCGCGCCTGATCAGCTCGTCCAGGGTCTCGCGCAGATGACGGTGGAGTCGGCGGTGTTCGGCCGGCGTCAGTGAGCCGGAACGTCGGTGAGGGGCGAGAGAGGCGCGCCACAGCAACTCGTCGGCGATGAGGTTGCCGACGCCGGCCAGGCGGTGCTGGTCCATGAGCCGGGCCTTGAGCGCCACCGTGCTGTGCTCGAGGGCCCGGCGGAGCTGGGCGGGGGTGACCTCGAGGGCGTCAGGCCCGAGGGCCGACTCGTCGGGGTCGAGCTCCACCCCACCGAGCAGGCGGGGGTCGCGCACCACCATCCGGCCACCGTCTTCGAACACGACGGTGAACCGGTCCCACGCCGAGACGTCGCGCTCGCTCGCGTAGATGAGCCGCTCCACCCCGGCGCGCCCGTCGACGAGCAGTCGCCCCGTCATGCCGAAGCGCAGCCCGAGGTGCAGGCCCTCGCCGGGCCCGTCGGCGTCGGGAAGCCCGCCGGTGTCGAGAATCAGCAACTTGCCGTGACGCCGGGCCCGGGTGAACGACACCCCCGCCAACGCGGCGACGAGGTGTCGGGGCGACGAGTGGCCGCGGACGAAGCGCCGGTCACCGACGACGGCGCGTTCGACCGGTCGACCGAGCGCCCCTTCGGCCAACTGGCGATACGCCTCCACCTCGGGCAACTCAGGCACGACCGCCGACGCTACTGTGGGCGCCGTGCCTCCCGAGAAGCCGCATTGGGCCCACCTGTACAAAGAAGTCGTGACGTCCGGACTGTGCACAGGGTGCGCGGCGTGCATCATCGCCTGTCCCCATGACGTCTTGAAGTACGACGACCAGGGCGGGGTGTACCGGCCGTGGAAGGTCGACGAGGACGGTGGGCCCACCGACTGCACCCACGGGGTCAAGGGCTGCACGATGTGCACCCGGGCGTGCCCGCGCTTTCGCGATTGGGAGACCGACATCGAGTCGTTCCTCTTCGGGCGCGAGCGGACCGCCGACGAGGTGGCCGGGATCTCTGGCGACGTCGTCCTCGCCCGGGCCACGGACCCCGAGATCCTGGGCGCCGGCCAGGACGGCGGGCTCGTGTCCGCCATCCTCATCTGGGCCCTCGAGCACGACAAAATCGACGCCGCCCTCGTCTCGGCCCTCGAAGGAGAGGGAACCTGGAAGGCGATCCCGGCCGTGGCCCGCAACCGGGCCGAAGTGCTGGCCGCGGCGGGCTCGCGCTACACGTACTCGGCCAACACCCTCGCCTATCCCCAGGCCATCGCGGCCGGCGCCGAGCGCATCGCCCTGGTCGGGATGAGCTGCCAGGCGTCGATCCCTGCGGTCATGAAGGCGCGCAAGACGGGCAAGGTGGCCCGTCGTCTGGCGCTCTCGATCGGCCTGTTGTGCTCGAAGACCTTCGACGACGCCATCTTCCCCGAGCTCTTCGAGGCCAAGTACGGCCTCGAGCGCGCCGATATCACGAAGATCAACATCAAGGGCGTGTTCCAGATCTGGACACACGACGGCGGGTACCACGAGGTGCCGCTCAAAGAAGGACACGCCTGGACACGCGAAGGATGCAAGGCGTGTCCGGATTTCGCCGCCGAGCACGCCGATATTTCCACCGGTGGCATCGGCGCCTTCAGCGACTGGACCCTCACCATCGTGCGCACCGACCTGGGGCGCGAGATCCTGGCCGGCATGGTGGCCGACGGCGCGGTCGAGACGCGCCCCGGCGACGACGACCCCGGCGCGTTGGAGCTGCTGCGCAAGCTCGCCCGCGTCAGCCGGCGGCGCTGGCCCGAAACGGCCGTGGCAGGGCCGGGCGTCTTGCCCTCGCCCGCTTAGCAGGCCGCCACAGAGAGACAGTCACGGTCTTGAGGTCGGCTGCGTACTCCCGAATAACGCCGACCTGTGCCGGTGCCCTTCGTGGGCTGACGTCAGACACCGCCGTACTCGTCGTGCCGTTGGTAGAAATTCATGGGGCCGTCTTCGGAACGCGCTTCGTTTCGCCCCAGCGGTGCTCGGTCGAGCCATTGGTACATGCCCCAGAGGGCGTCAAGGCCGCGCGCATACGCGGAGTACGTGTGGTAGACGGCGCCGTCCTCGAGCGCGAACGCGCTCACGCCTGGGCGTTCCCGGCTGTAGGTGGGCAAGTCGGTGCCGGTGGTGGCTGCCCAGGCCGCTAAGGGTCCTTCAGTGGGTACCTGTTCGGGCGGCTGGGGTGAGGCGTCGCGGAAGTTGTATTGGGAGCCGCCCGTCCGCTGTTGCTCCTCGGTCAGCGAGACGTCAAAGTCGAAGTTGAAGTCGTTGTCGGTCGACGAAGCCCACGGAACGCTCCAGCCCATGCGCTTTTTGTACGCCTGGAGCTTTTTGAGAGGAGCCCGCGACACCGCCCAGAGCATCACGTCGTGGTGCGCGAGGTGAATCGCGAACCCGTCGAAGCCATCGGCGATCGCCGAGCATGAGAGACAACCGCCGGTGAAGTCGGGCCCGAACATGAAGTGGTACACGAGTAGCTGCGACCGTCCGCAGAAGAGGTCGGCCAGAGACGCGCTTCCCTCGTCCGTCTCGAAGGCGTAATCCTTGTCCAACCGGACCCATGGCAGCTCTTGCCGCTGGCGGGCGAGCTCGTCGCCACGCCGAGTATGCGCCTTCTCCCCCTCAAGGAGCTCAAGCCTGGCTGTCAGCCACTCGCCCCGCGTTCCAACTTCATGCTCAGTCATCCGTGCTCCCTTGTCACATCCTTGGCAATGGACCTTACGGCCGAGGGAAGGAACCGTCCCGACCACCCTTGGCCCAATCGGAGACACCCCGAACCGGGCGACCGGACCAACGGCACGGTGAAAAGGTGTCTAACGAGAGTCCGCCCTGTGGATCCCGGCAAGGTCGCGGGCCCGGTCGAACACGGCATCGAACATGGGCTCGGTGAGCCGGCCCGTGAAGGTGTTCTGCTGGCTCGGATGGTACGAGCACACCAGGGTGCGGCCGTCGGGCACGACCGCTTCCATGCCGTGGCCGAACTTCGGTCGGGGCCGCAGTCCGAGCTCGTCGGCCAGTACCTGGTAGGCGAAGTGACCCAGCGCCACGAAGACCCGGAGCTCGGTGAGCAGTTCGAGCTCCCGGTGCAGGAAGGGACGACACGTGTCGCGCTCGGCCGGAGTCGGTTTGTTCTGCGGAGGCGCGCACCGCACCGCGGCGAGCACATAGGCCCCCGACAACACGAGCCCGTCGTCGAGGGACACGCTCGTGGGCTGGTTCGCCATGCCCGCCCGCCACAGCGCCGCGAACAGCCAGTCCCCGGAGCGGTCGCCGGTGAAAACGCGTCCCGTCCGGTTCCCGCCGTGGGCCGCCGGCGCCAGGCCCACCACCGCCACCCTGGCCCCGGGGTCACCGAACCCGGGGACGGGCCGACCCCAGTAGTCCTGGTCCGCGAACGCGGCTCGTCTCTCGGTGGCCACCTCTTCGCGCCACGCCACCAGGCGGGGACAGCGCCGGCAATGCGTGATCTCGCTGGTCAACTCGTCGAGCGGCGAGACGTGCACGGCCGACAGCGTACGATGGCACGCCGTGCCCGCCCGCCGAATTCCGGCCCCTGCCGTCGCGCTCCTCGTCCGGCACGGACGCACGCCCACGACGGGGTCCGTGCTCCCCGGGCGGGCGCCGGGGCTCCACCTGTCCGACGAGGGCAAGGCGCAGGCCGAAAAGGCGGCGGAGCGCATTGCGGCTCTGAAGAAATCCCCCGTGGCGGTGTACGCATCGCCTCTGGAGCGGGCGATGGAGACGGCCAAGCCCATCGCCAGCCGCCTCGGGCTGCGGGTGCGCGTCGAGCGGGGGCTTGCTCGAGTGTGACTTCGGCGCGTGGACCGGGGCCAAGCTTTCGGCCCTGCGCCGGCGGCGCGAATGGCGCAGTGTCCAGGCGTTCCCGAGCTCGTTCCGGTTCCCCGACGGTGAATCCTTCATCGAGATGCAGGCTCGCATGCTGTCCACTCTCGACCGCCTGGCCGATCGTCATCGCGGCGAGACCTTCGTGGCGGTGTCCCACGCCGATCCCATCAAGGCGGCCGTGGCGGCCACGGCGGGGGTGCCCCTCGACCTCTTCCAGAGGCTGGCCGTGTCACCGTGCTCGGTGACCGGGCTCGTGCGGGGCGAATCCGGTTCGTACGTGCTCTGCGTCAACGCCACGGCGTCACTCTCCGAATTGGCAGTGTCATGAGAGTGGCAGTGTCATGAGAGTGGCAGTGTCGTGAGAGTGGCAATGTCGTGAGAGTGGCCGTGTCATGAGAGTGGCAGTGTCATGAGCCCGGCCCTCGATCTCGGAGACCTGGACCGCTTCACCGTCGGCACCGAAGGGCCGGTCGGAGAGCGGGTCTTCTTGCTGCAGTGTCGCAGCGGGCTCACCGTCGTCACCTTGAAGGCCGAGAAACAACAGGTGTCGGTGCTGGCGGAGTACCTCGGACGCCTGCTCGCCGATCTCGATCGACCCGAGGACCTTCCCATCAACCTCGAGCTCGAAGAGCCCGCCGACCCGCACTGGGTCATCGGCACCCTCGGGGTGAGCTACGACGAGGCGCTCGACCGCATCGTGCTCGTCGCCGAGGAGCTCGTCGCCGAGGACGAAGAGGGTGACATGGCGCGCTTCACGATCACCCGATCCCAAGCCGCCGCATTCGCCATCCGCGCCACCACCTTGGTCGAAGCCGGGCGCCCTCCGTGCCCGTTGTGCGGGGGCCCTCTCGACCCTTCCGGGCACGAGTGCCCCAGGACCAACGGCCACCGGCCGCCCGCCACTTGAAGCTTCTCGCCGAGGGCGACGTCGAGATCGTCGGCCGCATGCCGTGGAGCTCGAACCACACGTTCCTCGTGACGTGCACCCTCGACGACGAAGAAGCGAGCGCGGTGTACAAGCCCGGGCGCGGCGAGCGTCATCTGTGGGACTTTCCCGAGCCCATCTACCGGCGCGAGATCGCCGCCTACGAATTGGCGTGCGCGCTGGGGTGGGACATCGTTCCCGAGACCGTCGAGCGCGACGACGCGCCCCTGGGCCCGGGATCGCTTCAACTCTTCATCGCCGCGGACTTCTCCCAACACCACTTCACCCTTGTCGAGGACGAGGACTACCACGACCAGCTGCGGGCGATCTGCGCCTTCGACGTCGTGGCCAACAACGCCGATCGCAAGAGCGGGCACTGCATTCTCGGCGAGGACGGCCGGATCTGGGCCATCGACAACGGCCTGTGCTTCCACGCCGAGCCCAAGCTGCGCACGGTGATCTGGGAATTCGCCGGGGAGTCTCTGCCCGCCGGGCTTGTCGACGACCTGGCCCGGGTGGCCGACGCACCACCGGAGTCGCTGCGCTCCCTTCTCTCGGCCCGAGAGGTCCAAGCCGTCGGCCGGCGCGCCGGCGCGCTGGTCAAGGCCGGTCGGTTCCCGGTCCCCGACCCCGACACCCACCACTACCCCTGGCCGCTCGTCTGATCGCCGCCCTGCGAAGGATCAGTCCCGGTCCTGGTGGGAGGCCTCCATGTTGACCAAGCGTTGACGGGCAATTGGCCGCACCGTGACCGGGGTCGCCCATACTCCCAAGCAATGGCGCCGCGCCATGTCTCGTGGGGACCACGGACCGGACCACTGAAGAGAGTCAATCGTCGATGAAGCAGATGCTCGTGCGCGAACCGAGTCGGCAGATCACCGACGGCATCGTGACCTACATCACGCGGATGCCCGTCGACTTCGCACGCGCCTATGAGCAGTGGTCCAATTACGTCGAGACCGTCATCAGTGCCGGTTGGCAGACGATCCTCGTCCCGACGTCGGCTTCGTGCCCCGACGGTGTGTTCATCGAAGACCCGGTCGTGGTCTACGAGGACATCGCCATCTTGACCCGGCCGCGCGTCGCCTCTCGTCGAGCCGAAGTCCTGGGTATCGAGGAGTCGCTGGCGCCCTTGGGCTACTCGATCCACGAGATCGAGGCCCCGGGCACCCTCGAGGGGGGTGACATACTCGCGGTCGGCGACCGCGTTTATGTCGGCCAGGGCGGGCGGAGCAATGCCGAGGGGATCGCGCAACTGCGGACGATTCTGGAGCCGAGAGGGGCCAAGGTCGTGTCGGTGCCCATGGGCCGCGCCCTGCACCTCAAGTCGGCCGTCACCGCCCTCCCCGACGGATCGTTCATCGGGTACACCCCGGCGCTCATGGTCCCCGAGATCTTTCCCAAGTTCCGTCCGGTCCCGGAGCTGCAAGGATCGAACGTTGTGCTCCTGGGGGAGAACAAGGTCCTGATCGCAGCGAATTGCCGCAGGAGCGCGTCGTTGATCGCCGGCCTCGGCTTCGAAGTGGTGCCGGTCGACATCAGCGAATTCCAGAAGCGTGAAGGTGACGTGACGTGTCTTTCCGTCCGGCTCCCCGAGCCCACCGACACGCCTGACGCCCTGACCGAGCTCACCGGGGCCAACTCCCGCACCGCCTGAACGCTGCTCTCGTTCGCGGCGGCCCTGAGACGGCGCGACGCCGTCGACGCCCGGTGCTCGCGCCGTCTTGCCCTCGAAATTTTGCGGGAAATCCGGGCCGTCCTTGGTTGCTCCCACCCCACCCAGATGAAAGGCTGGATGCCTGGTCGCCATGGGGCGGGGAGAGGCGGCCAGTTGGACGAGGCGGGGTCCGGCATTCGATCGGGAGTCCGCCCGCGGGGGGTTCGATGGTGGCGGGATTGACGGACCGGACGCCCACACAACGGGCACTCGTCGTCATCGCTTCTCTCGCGCTTGCTTTTGGTGTCGCGGTTCCCGCCGCGGCCGCGAGCCCCGTTCCCCACACGAGAACGCACAAGCCTCACGCGCCACAGGTGCGAAAGCCCGCCCGTCATGTCGTGGCGCGCACGAGGTCGGCAGGGCCGTCGTGCCCATGGGTCAACTCCACGGCGTCGCCGGCAGCACGAGCCGCCATGCTCGTGGCTCAGATGACCGTGGCGCAGCTCGACGACATGGTGCACCGGGTCTCGGGCCCCTACGAGGGCAACACCAAGGCCATTCCCTCGCTGTGTGTGCCGGCCCTGCACATGTCGGGCGGGCCGGCGGGCCCGGGGCCGCACCTCAACGGCGTGACCCGGCTCCCGTCGGCGGTGAGCGCCGCCGCGACCTGGGACCCGTCGCTGGTGCAGCAGTTCGGGGCGGTGACCGGCGCGGAGCTGGCCGGCAAGGGCGTCAACGTCGAGCTGGGCCCGACGGTGAACATCGTGCGCGACCCGAGATGGGGCCGGGCCTTCGAGTCCTACGGTGAGGACCCCTATCTCTCGGGGCAGATCGCGGCGGCCGACGTCGAAGGTGTCCAGGGCCAGGGACCGGTCGCCATGGTCAAGCACTTCGCGCTCTACAACCAGGAGACCTACCGCAACACCGCCGCTGACAACGTGATCGTGACGGACCGGGTCGCACGCGAGATCTACATGCCCCAGTTCCAGGCCGCCGTCCAACAAGGTGGGGCGGGGGCGGTCATGTGCTCGTACTCCACCATCGACGGGACCGACGCCTGTCAGGACCCGTACCTCACGCAGATCCTCGACAACCAGTGGCAGTTCGGCGGCTTCGTCATGTCCGACGGTGGCGGCACGCACTCCACGGTGGCCGCTGCCAACGCCGGGCTCGAGGACATGGAGAGCCGCGGCGGCCAGCACTTCGGGGCTGCCCTGGTGCGCGCCGTCCAGAACGGCCAGGTGTCAATGGCCACGCTGCGCACGATGGCGTCGCGGGTCCTCACCACGATGTTCAGATTCGGCCTCTTCGACAAGGCTCCCACCGGGTCTTTGAGCAACGTGGTGACGTCCACCGCGCACGCCGCGGTGTCTCGGGCCGTGGCCGCCGCCGGAACGGTGCTTCTCAAGAACTCGGGCGCCATCCTTCCCCTGGCGCGCGGCGCCACGTCGATCGCCGTCATCGGTGACGACGCCGGGCCCGACGCCGTCACCGCCGGAGGCGGCAGCACCCACGTGGTCGCACCGCACGTAGTGACACCGTTCCAGGGCATCGCCGCGGCCGCCCCCCGGGGAACGAAGGTGACCTACTCGAAGGGCAATCCACCCAACCAGGGAAAGCCCAACTCGGGGCTCCAGGCGCCAGGCGGTGGCGAAGGCGCGGGCCTCCTCGGTGGCGGTCGTCTTCGCGGGGCTGCCCGAGCAAGAGGGAGTCGACCTCCAGAGCATCGACCTTTCGCCGGCCGAGAACCAGCTCATCAGCGCCGTCGCCCATGCCAACCCCAACACCGTCGTCGTGCTCAATACCGGCTCGGCGGTGACCATGCCGTGGCTGAGCGCGGTCAAGGCGGTGGTCGAGGCCTGGTACCCGGGGCAGGAGGACGGTGACGCCATCGCGGATGTCCTGTTCGGAAAGGTCGATCCTTCGGGGAAGCTTCCCGTCACGTTCCCGGCCACCCTCGCCGACGTCCCGGCGTCGACACCGGCGCAGTGGCCCGGGCTGAATCACCAGGTCCAGTACTCCGAGGGCCTGCTCGTCGGGTACCGCTGGTATGACGCCAAGGCGATCACCCCGCTCTTCCCCTTCGGCTTCGGCTTGTCGTACACGACGTTCTCGTTCGCGAACCTGAACGTCACCCCGTCGAGCCTCTCCTCGGGGGACACGGCCACGGCCACCGTCGACGTCACCAACACCGGGACCGTGGCCGGGGCCGACACGGTCCAGGCCTACGTCGGGGACCCGGCGTCGACAGGCGAACCGCCCGAGCAGCTGAAGGGATTCAGCAAGGTGTCGCTGGCACCGGGCCAGACCGCCACGGTGACCATCACCCTCGGACCGCAGTCCTTCTCCACCTGGGACAGCACCCACCAGGCATGGGTGGAGACGCCGGGCTCCTACAACGTCATGGTCGGCGACTCGTCGACGAACCTTCCGCAGACGGCGACGATCTCGATCGGTTGACCCGGGTCGTCGGCGCGACGACTTGCCGGGCCTATCGGTACACGTCGACGAGGGCCATGCCGCAGCCGCTACACACCGGCTCGGACGCGGCCGTGATCCCGTCGCACTGGGTGCAGAAGATCACGCGCCCGTGATTCGAGGCCATCTCCCACAGCGCGGAGAAGTGGCTGTATTGCCAACGCTGTTGATAGAGGTCCCGGACCGCGGCGCGGTGCGTCGGTGAGTCGGCGAATGCTCTGGCGTCGGCCGCCGTCCGCCACAGGGCGATCAGCGTGATGACAGGCCCGTCGGGGAAGCTGAAGCGACGGATGAATCCGGGCGCCGAGGCGAGCAACTCCATGAGCGGGACGGCCGCGGCCCAGAAGCGCTCGGCCCCCTCGGCCTCGACGAAGGTGGCTTGGAGCACGAGGATGGCTCCGGCGGACTCGGGCCCGAGCATGCCGTCCGGACCCTGTTGGGTGGCAAGGATGGTGGGCGTGATCTGCATGCGGGGAATGGCGACCATGGCCGAGATGGCCTCGGGCGTCGGGGGAAGGGTGAGCAATTCGGTCATGGCGTCGCTCCAGTCACTATAATCCGATAGTCACCGGATTGAATAAAGTCATACTGGACCAAATGCCGAAACCTGTCAAGAAGCGTGCCTACACGTCGGTCGTCCGCCGGGAACAAGCCGCCTCCACCCGGGCGCGCATCCTCGAAGCGGCCGGCGAGCGATTCGTCGCCAACGGCTACGGGCGCACCACCATTCGCGAGATCGCCCAGGCCGCCCATGTCGCCGACGACACCGTCTACGCCGTGTTCGGCACCAAGGCGCGCGTCCTGACCGCGCTGATCGACCAGCGCCTGGCCCCCGCCGACGGCGTCGACAACGTGACCGACCGTCCCAAGGCCCAGGCCGTGCGCGACGAGCCCGACCCGCGCCGCCAGCTCGCTCTCTTCGCCCGCGACATCGCCGCGGTCTCGGCCCGCGTGCGACCCGTGTACGAGATCCTGCGCACGGCCTCGGCGGTGGAACCCGAGATGGCGGTGATCTACGCCGAGATGGACGCCCATCGCCTCGCCAACATGCGGCGGGTGGCGGGCTGGATCGCCGCACACGGTGCGCTTCGCGTCGAGGCGGACCGCGCCGGCGAGATCATCTGGGCTCTCGCCAGCCCCGACGTGGCGCGCATGTTCTGTGACGGCCTGGGCTGGACACAGGACCGGTACGCCCAGTGGCTCGAAGACGCCCTGGCCCGCGTCCTGTTGCCCGACGACCGTCCGGACTGAACGATCCGTCGGCGCCGGCGTCAGCTCGGTGCGGGAGTGAGCTTGGTGCGGGGCTCAGCTCCGGGCCATGGACTCGAGGTCGTCGACGACGTCGGAACGCCGACCGTCATCGGCGATGGACTGCGCCAGGCGCCGCGCCTCGGCACGAAAGTGGTCGTCGCCGAGCACCTTGGTCACGGCGCTGCGGATGGCGGCCACCGAGGCCTTCGGTGAGAGCCGGACACCCGCTCCGTGATGGACGACCCGGACGGCGGTGTCGTTCTGATCCCGCCCCATGGGAATGCAGACCATGGGAACGCCCGCGGCCAGTGTCTTGATCGTCGTCCCGTGCCCGCAGTGCGACACCACCAGCGCGGCCTCGCCGAGGATCTGTGCATGCGGGGCCGATGCCACCACGGCGACATTCGGGGTCTCGGTGATCTCGGCGGAGTCGAGCCGCTGACCGACGGTCACCACGGCGCGCACGTCGAGCGACGAGAGCGCCTCGACCACCCGACGCAGCAATGGGCCCTGGTCCTGGTACGTCGAGCTGAAGCCGACGAGGACAAGGGGGCGGTGGTCGCGGTCGGGCCAGGGCGGGGTCCACGGCTCGACCCAGCCCGGGTCGTCGAGGACGGGGCCTACGTAGTGCACGTTGGCCGGCACCGAGCTCGACGCGTAGTCGAACACGGCGTTGGTGAGGACCAGGATCCGATCGGCGGACAGAGCCTGGTCGTAGAACGAGGACAGTGGCGCGAGCCCGTACCGGGACCGGGCTGCGTTGACCGGTGGCAGCCCTTTGCGAACAATGCGGTTGACCACCGCCCGCATGGCCGCGTCCCGAGTGCGCCCGACGACGGTCTTGGCCAGCGCGAAACCCGGACCGATGGGCGGAGAGCCGGGCGTCGGCATGATCCAGATGTTCGACACGAGGAGGGCGACCGGGAGCCGGGCGGCCTGCGCGGCGATGATCGCACCGAAGAGAAACGCGTCGGAGACCACGACGTCGGGGTGGAACGCCTCGATGGCGGCCGCGGTGTCGGCGGCGAAGTCGGCCGCCGGGCCCCCGATGAGCCGGTCCCGGACCCGCTGCAACAAGACGACCGGGTTCCGGGTCTCCCAATCCCTGATGAGGTCCTCGGCCCGGTCGAACGACGTCATGTGCGGCGCCCGATCCCACGCGCTGAAGGTGGCGCCCACGGCCCGGGCCTCGTCGCCGACGGTCGGGTCGGCGAGGACATGGACTTCGTGTCCCCGGGCGACGAGCCGTCGGGCCACTCCGAGCTCGGGGGGGACGTTGCCGCCACCGTCCCACGTCGGCATCAGAAAGCGCCGCGGCTCGTTCCCCATCGTGACGTCTCCCGCCCTCGCCGGTCGTGCTCGGAGTGTGCTTGGAGTGTGCCTCGGATACGACCTCAGGTCCAAGGTGGCCAGCCCGTGCGCGCTCATCGTGCTGGCACCCGTCGGGGCCCGCGGCCGGAACTGGCGGTGGTGTCGGGGTTAGGGTCTGACGCCGGTCGAGCCGAGGAGACGGGTCAATGGGGGCCACCGATATCACCGAGGATCCGAGGATCGATCCGCGCATCCGGGCCGTGCTGGGACTGCTCGAGATGCCGCCCCTCGGGGACGCCGAGAGCCGCGAGCAGATGCTCGAGGAAGCCAACACCGAGGAAGCGATCAACAGACGGTCGCTCATGACCGCGGTCCTCGGCATGTGCGACACCGAGGAGGTGGCTCCGTCGACGGGGTTGACCATCACCGAGCACGTCGTGGTCTCGGCACCGGACGCCAACAAGATCAACATCCGATACATCCGCCCCGACGCCGACGGCGAGCTGCCCTGTGTCTATTACATCCACGGGGGCGGGATGGCCACCATGTCGTGTTACGACGGCAACTACCGGGCCTGGGGGAGGATCATCGCCGCTCGGGGCGTGGCCGTCGCCATGGTCGACTTCCGCAACTCCCTCGTGCCTTCGACCGCAGACGAGGTGGCCCCCTACCCCGCCGGGTTGAACGACTGTGTGTCGGGGCTGCGGTGGGTGGCGCAGAACCACTCCCTGCTCGGCATCGACCCTGATCGGATCGTCGTGGCCGGGGAGAGTGGGGGCGGCAACCTCACCCTGGCGACGGGCATGCGCCTGAAGCGCGACGGCGATCTCGGCCTCATCCGAGGCCTCTACGCGTTGTGCCCCTACATCGCGGGGACCTGGCCGACACCCGAGAACCCGTCGTCGATCGAGAACAACGGCATCCTCCTGGACCTGCACAACAACCGCGGCGCCATGTCCTACGGGATCGACGAGCTCACGGCCCGCAACCCCCTGGCGTGGCCGGGACTCGCCACCGAGGACGACGTCCGCGACCTCGTCCCCACCGTGATCAGTGTCAACGAGTGCGACCCGCTGCGCGACGAGGGCATCAACTTCTACCGGCTGCTCCTGCGGGCCGGTGTCGAGGCCCGTTGCCGCCAGGTGATGGGGACGATCCACGGGACCGAGATGTTTCCCATGCTGTGCCCCGACATCAGCCGCGACACGGCGCTGAGCATCGCCGAGTTCGCCCGCACGGCCGGCACCTGAGACCGGGCCCGCGCGCGCTGCGCCCGGGTGACGCACCGTCAAGGTGGTCCCGGGCGCTGACGATGCCTGAGCGTGCCGATGATCACACAGTGATGCCACGGTGATGACGCGGTCATGACGCGGTGCCGGCCATGACCGTCGAGCTCCGGGCTGTGCCGGGTGACCCCGAGCTGCTCGAGGCCACCGTCGACGACGTGGCGATGGGCACGGTCCGCCTCCGGGTGGCCGGGGACCGCGCCCAGATGGCGGCCCAGGTCGAGCTCATCGCGGGGCTCGAACTGCGCCACATCGAGGACGTCGTGCTCGCCACCGTGGCGCGGGCCAAGGAGCTCGGGGCCACCGACGTCGAGTTCCACAGCGACTCTCTTCTTCTGCGGCACGCAGCGCGTGAGGTGGGATTCGGCGGGGCGCTGCGCGTGCCCCTCCATGGGCGCGTCGGCGACGTGGCGCCACGGACCTCGCTGCGCACCTCGGCGCGCACCTCGGCGACAGGGCCCGGCGAACCCGATGCGACGGCGTGGCTCAGCGCCAGGCTGCACGAGCTCGGGGTGGCGTCCACACCGGCTCGCCGCAGTCGCCCGCTCGGAAGGTTGGCCACGCGACTGTCCGGTGGTGTCGGCGACACCCTGGACGTCGTCGTCGAGTGGGCGCCGGGACGCACCTTCAGGATCAGCGTGCCGGACCGGCCCGACATCATGCCCGAAGGCGTCGCGCTCACCGCCGACACGGCCGCGGCGGTCCTCCGCCGGTTCCCGGATCAGGCCGACGCGGCCAAGGCCATTCGATTCGACCGCGCCGAGCACGGGCTGAAGTCGGGACGGTATGCCGGCGTGGCCCAGCTCTCGGTTCCCTCCATCCACCTCACCATCGGCTACGTGACCACGGAACAGCTCATGCACATGATGCGAGCGCGACCGCCTGGTGCGGTACGTACGACCTCGGCGAGCCCGTCGTCGCCCTACACCGTCGTCGACGCCACCGTGGCCCACGAGTTGTGGCACCAGATCGAGAGCGCCTTCGAAGCGCGTCACTACGCGCTCAGCATGGAGCTGCGCCACCAGATCGGTCTGGAGCTCGGCGTGCAGACCCTCGAGCACGCTGTGAAGGGCGCCAATCCCAAGGCCCCGCCGGCCTGGCAGTCGGCCTACCGGCGGCTGGCGGCCGAGGTGTCGCCCTACGCCACCACCAACGCCCGCGAAGCGACGGCCGAGCTCTTCAAGTTGTGGTGGTGCCGCAACGGACCTCTTCCGCCGGTGGTCGCCCGCTTCGGGGAGCTGGTCGACCAGTTGCTCCCCCCCAAGACAGCGCTCGCCTGATCCCCCTAGTGTGAGCAGCCCGATCCCGCTTCCCCCCACAGAGAGGTGTCTCATGCCGGCCCAGGTGATCTTGGAGTTCGAAGGCGTCACGGCCAAGGAGTACGAGGCCGTCAACAAGGAGCTCGGCATCGACATGAGCACCGGCAAGGGCGACTGGCCCGACGGGCTCATCACCCACGCGGGCGGGCTCGACGACGCCGGGCACCTGATCGTGACCGAAGTGTGGGACACCCCCGGCCACCAGGCCCGGTTCATGGAGTCGCGCCTCGCCGACGCTCTCGCCAAAGGCGGCGTCACGAGCCCTCCCATCAAGGTCGTGTGGATCGAGCTGCTGGGGCATCAACTGCCCGGGCGCTGACCCGCGCCGGCGCCACGCGCCTGGCGAGCCGGGCCCACACGGCGCGAGGGTCGCCGTCGTCGTCGACCATGACCTCGAGCCCCTCGAAGCCGACCTGACCGAGCAGGCGGCCGATGGGCCCGGCCTGGTCACCACCCAACTCGAGCAGGATCGATCCCCCGCCTCTGATCCAGCGCGGGCTTCGGCGGACGACCTCTTCGAGGACGTCCGTGCCGTGCACCCCGCCGTCGAGGGCCAGTGGGGGCTCGAAGGCCTGGACGTCGCGCGGGAGCAACCGCAACGAGCCTGTCGGCACGTAGGGGACCACGGCGGTGAGGACGTCGACTCGGTGCTCGAGCTCCGCCGGGACGGGGTCGTCGAGGAACCCCTCGAAGACCTCCACCCCGTTGCCGCGCGCGCACCGCACCGCACCAGGGTCGAGCTCGGTCCCGACCACCCGCGCCGTCGGGACGGCCGAGCCGAGCACGGCTGCGATGGCGCCCGCTCCCGTGCACAGGTCGACGGCCACTCCCCCCGGCGCCAGGAGCGCCATGGCCCGGCGCGCCAACGGCTCGGTGTGCCATCTCGGCACGTAGACGCCCGGTGCCACCGACAACTCGACCCCACAGAACACCGTCGACCCCGTGAGCCACGCCAGAGGCTCGCCGGTGCAGCGACGGCGGACGAGCTCGTCGAGCGCGTCCCGGTCACCACCGGCCGCAGCGATGAGCTCCTCGGCTTCCTCCGACGCGGCGACACAGCCCGCACCGGTGAGCGCCCTCGTCACCGCGGCATGGTCACTCAAGGGCATGGTCAAGGGCATGGTCAAGGGCATGGTCAAGGGCATGGGCATGGGCATGGGCATGGGCATGGGCATGGGCACGGCGGGTCACCGCCGTCTCGTGTTCGGCGGGGCCCACGTCAGTGGTCGACGGTCCGGAGCGCGACGAGGGTGGCGCTCCCCAGGGTCACCGTCGCCCACCCATCGTCGGCGACGCCCAGCACCGCTAGCGCGGCGGTGGGGAATCCCCGTTCGAGCACCGTCGCCGCCTCGGTGTCCTCGCCGTCGAGCAGGCCGAGGGCGAGCTCGTGCATCGTCGGGTTGTGCCCCACCACCATCACCGAGGCGACGTCGTCGTCGAGCCCCCGGAGGATGGCGATGACGTCGTCGGGATCGGCGCCGTAGAGGGCGCGCTCGACCACGAGCTCCACACCGGGCTCGAGCTCAGCCACGACGAGCTCGGCGGTCTGCACGGCGCGGCGCGCCGACGACGACAGCACGAGCCGCGGCGTCGGCGCCGCCGGCACCGGGTTACGGGCGAAACCGGAGCCGACGGCGGCGGCCTGGCGTCTGCCGCGCGCGGTGAGGACGCGGCCGTGGTCGTCGGGCCCCTGCGACGTCGCCTTGGCGTGGCGCAGCACCCACACCGACCTTGTTGTTACAGGACGAGGCCCCACTCATGTCCCATGAAGGCGATGGTGGCCTGGCTCAACCGTTGCGCGCCCGGCCCCGCGATGTGGGTCCCGTCGGGGGCGCGCACCTGGACCTCGTTCCCCGAGGCGTCGGGGAGGAAGGCGGCGTAGTGCCCCTGGGGGTTCGAGAGCACCGGCCATGACGCGAAGTAGGTGACGCCGGAGTGCGCGGTGGCCTGGCTGTTGTCGATCTGGTTCAGGTTCTCCATCTTGGCGTTCAGGGCGGGATCGGCCATGGGCGGCATCCCGATCCACAGGACCCGGGCCCCCGCGGCGGTGGCCGCGGCCATGAAGGCGCTGACGCGCTTGGCATAGGCAGCGTTCCACGCCGGGGTGCCGTAGGCGAGCGACGTCGACCCGTCCACGAAGTTCTGGGGGTCGTTGGTACCGATGAACACCACGACGGCCTGGGGCTGGTAGCGGGAGATGTCGCGCTGGAGCTCGGTCTGCCAGTCGAAATAGTCCTGA
This sequence comes from uncultured Acidimicrobiales bacterium, assembly GCA_963846125.1. Lineage (GTDB taxonomy): Bacteria > Actinomycetota > Acidimicrobiia > Acidimicrobiales > UBA8190 > Chersky-840. Next base: position 1,290,002 of record CAWJUR010000002.1, on the reverse strand, counting down.
CGGGCCAGGCCCGTGTCGATGTGGCCGTCGAGCACCGCGCTCACGACGTCGGTGGCGGCGAGGTCGTTGACGAGGGGCTGTCCGAAGTCGATCCCGAGGGAGTCGCCCATCACCAGCAACCGCAACGGGGCCGACTGCGAGGGCACGGCCAACGGCGCCAATCCGTCGGGGGCGGTGACCGGCGTGGTCGGCGGCGGGACCGGCACCGACGACGCCGTGGGCCCCAGCGTCGGTGCGGTGGTCGGCGCGGATGTGCTCGGGGGCGGGGGCAGCACCTTGTGACGATGGGCGGGGGGCCCTTCGATCCGCAGCACGCCGGTGCCGGAGTTGCCGGTGCGCCCGATGGCGCGATCGACACCCCCCACGACATGGCCCAGGCCGAGCGCGTCCGACACCGCCGCGATGGGCCGCAGCAGGTCGATGGCGACGGTCCGGCGCGTGCCCAACGGCGCATCCTGCGCCGAGTGCAAGAGCGTGGGGCCGTCGACCACCAGCCACAGCGCGAAGCACGCCAGTCCCGCCGCCAAGGCCTGGCGCCAGCTGACGTGCACCCGGCCCGGCACGGCCCGCCGGACGTGCCTGCCCACGGTGCGAGCGCGATCGTCCACGGACGGATCACGCATCGACCGGGCCGATCCGTTGACACCGTCGTCGCCGCCGCCGAGGCGCGCCGTGTCCCCGGCCTCCTCGTCGGCCTTGTCGTCGTGCAGGGCGACGGAGCTGCCAACACCGGTGTCGTCACCGTGGCGCCGCCGTCCCCACTCCTCGGTCACCACGGGCGCGTGGGACCCGTGTCCGGACGGCTCGGGATGGTCACTGGGGATGTCGGTCATGTGGTCCGCGTGTGCATCTGCATGCTCGGAACCGCCCCCCGGAACCTCGAAGACCGGTGACCGAACCCTGGGGCCCCGGCCGAGAACTCGTACCTAGAACTTGTAGTAGATGAACGGTGCGACACCCTGTGGCCCGAGCGTCGTGATGGCGAGAAGGACGACACCCAGTATGGCCCCTTGTACCACCCAGGGTTGACCGGCGAATTCCCGCTGGGCCCGTCCCCCCAGCGACCTCGGCAGGTACTGCAACGCCAGCGCGCCCACCACGGTGAGCACGACCAGCGGCGTCACGAGGGGGGCACGACCCCAGGCGGTGAAGAGCCGCCCGATCAAGGTGGTCGCCGTCGAGAACGAGTCGGCGCGGAAGAAGACCCAGCCCAGACACACGATGTGGAAGGTGACGATGCGCTGCACCCACACCCGCACCGTGCCGTCGGGCACGGGGTCGAGGCCCGCCGCGGTCCGCTTCGACCGGCGCAGATAGCCCACCACCTGGCCCGAGCCGTGGATCGCCCCCCAGGCCACGAAGGTCCACGCCGCGCCGTGCCACAGGCCGCCGAGCACCATGGTGATCATGATGTTGCGGGCCACGGTGAGCCGTGACCCTCGCCCTCCCCCGAGGGGGATGTAGAGGTAGTCGCGCAGCCAGCGCGACAGGGTCATGTGCCAGCGCCGCCAGAAGTCCTGGAGGTTGCGCGCCGTGTAGGGCGCGTCGAAGTTGTCGGGGAAACGGAACCCGAGGAACATGGCCAGGCCGATGGCGATGTCGGTGTAGCCGCTGAAGTCCGCGTAGATCTGCACGGCGAAGCCGTAGATGCCGAAGAGGATCTCGAGCGCCGAGTGTTGGTGCGGCGCGGAGAAAACCGGCGTGACGATGGCCGAGTCGACGTACGACGAGATCACGACCTTCTTGAACAGGCCCCCCGCCACCAACCACGCAGCGCGCCCGAAGTCGACAGCGGCCGGGTCGCGCTTGCGCCGGATCTGGGGGAGCAACTCCTCGCCGCGCACGATGGGGCCGGCGATGAGATGGGGGAAGAACGACAGGTACACGGCCACGTCGAGGAAGTGGGCGGGCGGGAGCTGCCGGCGGTAGACGTCGATGACGTAGCTGAGCGCCATGAAGGTGAAGAACGAGATGCCCACCGGGAGCGTCACCTCGAGCAGGGGCAGGGCCCGTCCCGAGCCCAGGGAGTGGAACAGGTTGTCGAGGTTCACGGCCATGAAGCCGTAGTACTTGAACCATCCGAGGATCCCCAGCAGCGCGGCCACCGCACCCACCATGGCGACGCGGCGGTGGCGCTGGTCCTCGAGACGGTGCACGGCGGTGGCACCGACCTGCGCGGTGAGCGTCACCGCCGCCAACAGGAACACGAAGCGCCAGTCCCACCAGCTGTAGAAGACGTAGCTCAACGCCACCATGGCGAGCTTCCACGGGCGCGGGTACGGGTTCAGCAACCAGTTCGCCGTGAAGGCCACGGCGAAGAAGATGGCGAAGTCGATCGTCGGGAACAGCATGCGTGGAGATCACCCGCTGTTCAGAGAAGGACGCACTCCGGGGTCACGGGGGCGTTATGAACCCCGCGGAGGCTACTGCGCTCGCCGCGCACGGCGACGACAACGGCACCAGCCCAGGTCAGCTGCGTGCTTTGAGAGCCTCGATCAACTTGGGCACCACCTTGTGGACATCCCCGACGATGCCGAGGTCCGCCACCGAGAAGATGGGGGCGTCCTGGTCCTTGTTGATGGCGATGATGTTCTTCGAGCCCTTCATGCCGACGAGGTGCTGGGTCGCACCCGAGATGCCGCACGCCAGGTAGACGGTGGGCTTCACGGTCTTGCCGGTCTGGCCGACCTGGTGTGAGTAGGGCACCCATCCGGCGTCCACGATGGCGCGGCTGGCACCCGCGGCGCCGTGCAGCAGCTTGGCCAGCTCCTCGATCAGCGCGTAGTGCTCGGCCCCGCCGAGGCCCCGGCCCCCCGACACCACGACCTCGGCCTCGTCGAGCTTGGGCCCGGTGCGCTCCTCGGCGTGGCGGGCGAGGACCTTGGCCCCGTTGGTGGCACCGAGCTCGGGCACCGGGGCGGCCACGACCGCGGCCGCGCCGCCGCCGGCGGGCTCGGCCGCGAAGGACTTGGCCCGCACCACGAACACCCACGGGTGCGCCCCGGTGAACCGGGCCGTGGCCACCTGGGCGCCACCGAACAGCCCGTGCTGGGAACGCACGTCGTCGCCGTCGGTCGTGAGGTTCACCACGTTGGTGATGACGGGCAGGTCGAGACGCACTGACAGGCGCGCCGCGATGTCGCGACCGTCGTAGCTGGCGGGGACGAGGATGACGTCGGGGCGGTTGCCCGACGCCACGAGCGAGGCGATGGCGCCCGCCACGGGCGAGCCGGGCAGCGCGTCGCCGAGGTCACCGACGTCGTAGACGGTGGTGGCCCCGAAGTTGCCGAGCTCGCCGGCCACCGCCGCGGTGTCGGCTCCCCACGCCACGGCCTCGGTGACGCCACCCATGGTGCGCGCCTGGGTGAGCAACTCGAGGGTGGTGCTGGTGGGCTTGCCCTCGGCGGATTCGGCGAGGACCCAAACCTTGTCGATCGACATTCTCTTCTCCTGGGTACGTGCGAGAGGGGGCGGGTCGGCTCAGACGAGCTTGAGCTTCTCGAGGAACGCCACGATGTTCTCGTAGCCCTCGCCTTCGTCGACGACGATCTCGCCGGCCTTGCGCTCATCGGCGGCGGTGACGTCGGTGACCTCCGAGCGCGCCCCGGCCGCGCCCACCTGCCCGGCGTCGAGGCCGAGGTCGGCGACGGTCAACTGGTCGACGGGCTTGGACTTCGCCGCCATGATCCCCTTGAACGACGGGTAGCGCGGCTCGACGACACCGGCGGTCACGGTGACCACGGCGGGCAACGGGCAGTCGACCTCGTCGTAACCGGCTTCGGTCTGGCGCTCGACGTGCACCCGGCCGTCGCCTACCGACACCTTCTTGGCGAAGGTCACCGACGGGAAGCCGAGCAATTCGGCCACCTGGACCGGTGTGGTCCCGGTGTACCCGTCGGTCGACTCCGTGGCGGCAATGACGAGGTCGGGTTGGGCGCGCTCGATGGCCTTGGCGAGCACCTTGGCCGTCGACAACGCATCGGATCCCTTGAGCGCGTCATCGCTCACGAGAATGGCCTTGGCCGCTCCCATGGCGAGGGCGGTGCGCAGCCCCGACGTCTCTCCCCCGGGGGCCATCGAGACCAGGGTGACCTCGCCGCCGCCCGCGGCCTCGGCGAGTTGCAGGCCCATCTCGACGCCATAGGCATCGGAGTCGTCCATGATCAGTTTCCCCTCCCTGACCAGGGTGTGAGTCTGGGGGTCGAGGGTCCCGGGGACGGCCGGATCGGGGATCTGTTTGACGCAGACGACGACGTTCATGGCCTCGATTGTTCCCGAGAACCCTGCCCTCGGACCAATCCACGGGCGCGGCCCCCGGCGTGGCGGCCCCGCCGCGCGTGGGCCGAAGCCTCAGTTCCGGCCCAGGTGGGCGAGGGTGGCGGTCACCGAATCGGTGATCACGACGTCGACGCCGGCATCGATCACGGCGTCGATCTCTTCGGGGCTGTTCACGGTCCAGGTGGCGACGGCGAGACCGAGCCCGTGGGCCCGGTCGACGAGCTCGGCGCTCACCCGCGTGTGGTGCGGATGCAGGGCCACGCACCCGAGCTCGGTGGCCGTCTCCAGCGCGCCCAACACGTCGAGGGCGGGATGCACGAGGAGCCCGAGCGGAACCGCGCTGTCGTGCCGACCGACGACGGCCAGGGACTCGGGCCAGAACGACGACACCACCACGTGCGCCGGCCACAGTGCCGACCGGTCGGCGTCCGCTTCGTCGGCTTCGGCGAGGGCGGCGCCATGGGCAAGGACGGCGGCGGCGACGTCGAGGGCGACCCGTTCGGCGGGGTCGTAGCCGGGGTCGGTGGGGATGTTCTTGATCTCGACGTTGACGACGGCGCCGGCGCACGTCGCCAGGGCGGCTTCGAGGGTGGGGACCCACTGTGGGAGCTGGTCGCGTCGACACTCGTGGATGAGCCCCGAGCCCGGGATCTCGGCGTCGTGGTGCACGACGAGCTTTCCATCGGCGCTGAGCCGAACGTCGAGCTCCACGCCGTCGGCGCCGAGGGCCAGGGCGGAGGAGAAGGCCTCGAGGGTGTTCTCGCGCCAGGGCCCGGTCCCGCCTCGGTGCGCCAGCACCGTCACCGGATCGTCGGGTTGTCGCCGTGGCCAACGTGGCGCGGCGCCAGAGGCGGGTCGGCGGACGGGAGAGGGGACTTCGCGTGGGCTGCCCACGGGTCGAACCATAGGCAGAACGTTTCCGCCGGCTGGTCTCCTCCGGTCTGGTCCCCATGCGGGGTAGGGGACCTGACTCGGAGGGAGACCTAGGACTCAGGGTCAGGGCGAGAGTGCATGGACAGCGCCAGCAGCGGACACTGCACGAGAACGCTGCCCATGCCTCGCCATTCCCTGCGAAGTCGGGCGCTCAGCGAGCCAGATGGGGTCTTGGGGGAACCGCTGTTTCGACTTGACCGCCCGATGCAACCGTACGCCGGTGGGTCAACGTCGCCCAGAGGGGTTCCACCTGCCATTTGGCGAGAGAAACCACCTGCTCCCCGGTGTCACGGAGCGGATGAGCGGCACCGGGGCGTTGAGCCCATGGCAGGAAAGCAGTCGGAAGGCAGAGGCCCCCGAAAGCCGTGGCGCCCCGGTGCCGTAGGGGAGGGTACCGGGAATTGTCAGTCAGACCTGCCATGCTGGCGTCCACGACTGACACCAGCCCATTGGGTCGGTCGGAGCCCGCCAGATAGACAGTTCCCGTGATTTCGATCATTTCCCCGGCATTCCCTGGCCTTTGAGTCCCTCCGAGTCCACTTCGCGCTTGCAGGGGTGAGCGCTTGGGAGTAGCTTCACATTCACCGTTTCCCGTGGCGGCCAACCCCTGTGGCCAGCCAAGTGAACGGGTTCACAAGGAGCGGACGGTCAGATTTGCCCGGAACTGCACCGTACCGGAGGAGGTAATCGTGGCACTCATGTGGAACCGTTCGGTCGAATGGGATGCCGAGGACTGGCGCAAGGTTGCGGCGTGTCGGTACACCGAGCCCGACCTCTTCTTCCCGGTCGGCACGACCGGGCCCGCCATCGAGCAGATCGAAGCGGCCAAGCGGGTATGCCGGGCGTGTGAAGCCATCGAGCCCTGTCTCGAGTTCGCCCTCGCCACCAACCAGGAGTCGGGCATCTGGGGTGGCACCTCCGAGGAGGAGCGCCGCAAGCTCCGCAAGGCGTGGCTCGCCGCCCGCCGACGCGCCTCGTAGCACGTCCCCGAACCTCAACCGCACAGATTCACTCCGGCCCCGGAGCGATTCCGGGGCCGAGTCGCGTCGGGTATCAGGGCCATAGCGACCGCGCCCTCGGTATTCTCGATTGACGAGGAACGCGTCGGCCTCTCCGTTCTCCACTTCCCCTCGGTGAGAGGTACCGCTCCTCGCTGAGAGGTGCCGTCATGCGTGACGCGTCGAGTGGGCAACGGCTCGGCACCAGATGGGTCGACCGGTCGATGCGGACCAAGGGCCTCGTGGTCATCGCCGTTCCCATCGCCATCCTCTTCATCGTGCTGGGGTCGACGTCGTGGTTCACCCACGTCGACAACCGGGCCCAGGACGTCGCCAGTCACTCCCGCCAAGTCGTCGACGCCGCCACCACGCTCGAGAACAGCCTGCTCTCGGCGCAGACCGGCCTGGGCAACTATCTCCTCACGGGGGACCCGTCCTTCCGGGACTCCTATGCCCGGGCCGAGAAGGCACTCCCGCCCCAGATCGGGCAACTCGAGGCGCTGACCCTCGACTCGGTGCCCGAACAGATCTCGGGCCGCGCCATCCAACGCGACACCGACCAACTCGTCAACGCCCTGGCCCGCCTGAACGCCGAGCAACCGTCTCCGTCCGCGGCTCCCTCGGCCGAGACCCAGGCGCTGCTGCAGTCGATCGAGGGCGAGACGAACAAGCTCCGCAGCGACATCTCGTCGCTCACGGTGCGCGAGAGCGCCATCATCGTCAGCCAGCAGTCGGACATCCACACCTCGAACATCGTCCTTCCCGCCATCGTCATCGCCGCCTTCGTCCTCGCCCTGGCCGGCGGCGTCATGGTGTCGCAGCTCTTCACCACCGGCGTCGTGCGGCGACTGCGCCGTCTGGAGCGGGCCACCGAGGACCTCGAACGGGGCGAAACCCCGGTGCAGGTGCCGAGCGGGCGCGACGAGATCGGGCGGCTGTCGACGAGACTGCTCGACACCACCGCCCAATTGCGCGAGCGCGCCGAGGAACGCGACCGCGCCCGGGCCGAGCTCGAGAACATCCTCACCGCCAGCCCGGTGGTGTCGCTGCGCTATGACGTCGGCACCCGGCGCTTTTCCTACGCCAGCCCGAACGTCGATCGGCTCCTCGGCATCTCGGCCGAGCAGGCCATCGCCGCGCCGCGCCGCATCATCGAGCGCTTCCATCGCGACTCCGCCGAGCAGTTGCGCGACGCGCTCGCCGGCCGGACCGCAGGCCACGGGGAACGCCTCGAGATCCTCATGCGCTTCCGGCGCGACCCGGTCTCACAGGACTGGCGCGAGGCCGAGGCCGTCTTCACCTTGGAGTGGAGCACCACCGGAGAGCTCCAGGGGCTCGTGGCGTATCTCATCGACGTGTCCGAACGCCACGTGGCGCAGCGTGCCGCCGACGAGCGCCGGTTCCTGTTGGAGTCCATCTTCCACGCCTCGCCCGACACCATCGTGGTGCGCGACATCTCGGGACAGGTCCTGCTCGGCAGCTCGCCCCTGGCCGACGTGATCGGCACCACCGACACCGTGCGCGACGACGTGGACCGCGCCGTCCTCGACGAATTGATCGCCCGCTGTGTCGCCGGCGAGCAGAGCCCGGACCCGGTGGTGACCACGGGCCGGCTGCCGGGCGGCGAGCTCCGCACCTATGAGACCCGGGCCCGGCCGGTCTTCGACCACGGCGGTCGGGTGACGGGCACCGTCACCATCTCGCGCGACGTGACCGAGCGCATGCACCTCGAGCAGTCCCTCCGGCACGCCTCGGTGGGGGCCGAGCGCGCCAGTCAGGCCAAGAGCGAATTCCTGTCCCGGATGAGCCACGAGCTGCGCACGCCCCTCAATGCCATCCTCGGCTTCGCGCAGCTGCTCGAGATGGACGAGCTCCCCGAGGAGCAGTCGTCGAGTGTCGACCAGATCCAGGTGGCCGGGCGCCACCTGTTGTCACTCATCAACGAGGTGCTCGACATCTCGCGCATCGAGGCCGGGCGCGTCAGCCTGTCCACCGAGCCGGTCGAGGTCAGCGAAGTGCTCGACGAGGTGACGACGCTGCTCTCTCCCGTGGCCGAAGCGGCGGGCGTCGAGCTGTCGGTCGACGTCGACGGGTCACGCGTGCTGCGGGTGCGCGCCGATCGCCAACGGTTGCTCCAGGTGCTGCTCAATCTGGGCTCCAACGCCGTGAAGTACAACACCCGTGGGGGGTCGGTGGCGTTTCTCACCGCCGCCGGTGCCAGCGGCCGAGTGCGGTTCGAGGTGCGCGACACGGGGCCGGGCATCCCGCACGAAAAGCAGAACCAGTTGTTCGTGCCCTTCTCGAGGCTCGGTGCCGAGCGCTCCGCCGTCGAAGGGACAGGAGTCGGGCTGGCCTTGTCGAAACAGCTCGTCGAGGTCATGGGTGGCGTCATCGGTGTGGACTCGTTCCCCGGACACGGCTCGACGTTCTGGGTCGAGTTGCTCGCCGCTGATTCGGACGCCGATCGCCGCGAGCGCCGATGTCGCAAGCGGCGATGCCGCCGGGGCCGGCGCAGCACCCGCCGATGTCACAGGCGCCGATGTCACAGGCGCCGGTGTCACAGGCGCCGGTGTCGCACGCGCCCATGGGCGGCTTCGGCCCACGGGAACGGCGGCGCCGCTCCGGTCCTCGCTACGTCGACAGCGCCGATGTCCAACCCAACGGCGCCCCGCCCCCGGTGGTGGGCGGTGCGGGGGTCGTCGTGCTCCAGATCGAGGACAACCCCTCGAACTCCGCCCTGGTCGAGCAGGTGCTGGCCAAGCGCCCCGACGTGCGGTTGATTTCAGCCGGCGAAGGCCGGGCCGGGCTGGAATTGGCCCGGCAACATCGCCCTGACCTGGTCCTTCTCGACCTCCACCTGCCCGATCTCCCCGGTGACGAGCTGCTCCACAGGCTCAAGGCCGTGCCTGAGTTGGCCGACACAAAGGTAGTCGTGGTGAGCGCAGACGCCACGCCGAGCAGGATCAGGGAGATGCTCGACCTCGGGGTCGAGGGCTACCTGACGAAGCCGGTGGACGTCGAAGCTCTCCTCCGACTGGTGGACTACGAGATCGGAGCCAAGCAGGGTGAGCCGCAATGAAGGGATCGTGCGAAGGTGCCAGGGGGAGCGTCGGAGACGACGGTCGCCCCGGGTTCGCGCCCGCCACGCCCGCCGGTACCCTGACGATCGAGCAGACCGCAACGCAGCGACGGTCGTGGGGGGCACCTCGACCACGTGGACGAGATCATGTGCGACCGGAGGTAGTTCTGTGACGATGACTTTGCCCGACGAGGACCACATGGTCTTGGTCGCCGAAGACGACATGGCCAGCCGCACCGCCACCCGGCTCTTTCTGCAGCGGGTGGGCTACCGGGTGGGTGAGGCCGCCGACGGGCCGGGCACGCTGCGCGAGGCAAGTCTCGGCAGCTACGACCTGGTGGTCTTGGACCTCGGCTTGCCGGGACTCGACGGTGAAGAGGTGCTCGCACGGCTGCGGCGCGACAGCGCGCTGCCGGTGATCGTCCTCACCGGTCGTTCCGAGGAGTCCGAGCGCGTCCGCGTCCTGAATCTGGGAGCCGACGACTACGTCGTGAAGCCGTGCTCTTTGCCTGAGCTCGACGCCCGCATCCGCGCCGTGCTGCGCCGCGGCCAACCGACGCCGACGAGCGAACCAGATCGAGCACGACGGTCTCGTGATCGACCGGGCCGCCCACCGCGTCACCGTGGGTGCGACGACCATCGACCTGACTCCCAAGGAATTCGACCTCCTGGCCTTTCTCGCCGCCACACCGGATCAGGTCTTCACACGCGAGGAGCTCCTCGAGCACGTGTGGGGATCGACCCAGGAGTGGCAGGACCCGGCCACGGTCACCGAGCACGTCCGTCGCTTGCGCCTGAAGCTCGAGCCCGAGGCCGGCAGCCCGCGCTGGCTCCACACCGTGCGCGGGATCGGCTACCGCTTCTCGGTGGTGGCCGAGGACTGAGCCTGGGGCTGCACCGCCAGCGGCGGGCACACCTCGATCACGTTGGGGGCCACGGCCTGCGAGCCGGAGCTGCTCTGCGAGCCCGCACTGCTCTGCGAGCCCGCGCTGCCGGGAACCGTCGGGGTGGGGACCGTCGTCGCGGGCTGCAGGGGCATCGGGGTGGGAACCGGCACCGGCGCGAACTGCTGGGGCAGTGACACCGTGTCCAGGACGCTCCCGCCCGCTCCGAGCATCTCGAGCGTGCCTCGCACCGCATAGGGCCCCGTGGCCGCCGAGGCCAGTGCCGGCGCCACCTTGTGGGCGAGGACGGCGATGCCGTTCACCGGTGCCATCTCGTCGGCGGCCCCGTCGGGGAAGGTCATGCGCACCGATGTCACGTCGGTGCCGACCTCGACCGCCACCCACCACACCGGGTCACCCTCGACGACCCCGAAGGCCCCGCTGGAAAGCTGGCGCGGTTGGCCCGGCGAAGACGGCGGCGTGGTGGTGGCGGTGGTCGGGGGCACGGTCGTCGCCGGCCCGGTGTTGATCGGCTCAGTGGGGGTCGGGTTCGTGGGGAGCGGGTTCGTGATCACCCCGGACGGAGGAGGCGCAGCGCCGACTCCCCCTCGGGGGCGACGACACACTGCATTTCGGTGATCGCACCTTGTCCCACGGCGTCGCCGTCGGAGAGCTCGATGGTCACATTCGGGCCCGTCTCGGAACGCGGGCGACGACACCGGACCAGACGGTGCCGGCGCCGTCGTGGTGACGGGGCCCCCGCTCGTGGCGGAACCTGCCATGGGGGTGGGAAGCCCGATGCACGACACCCCGGTGTTGGCGTCTTGATAGACCCGGATCGTCACGCCGTCGGTGGTGGTGCGGGTGAAGACGCGCGTGGCCGAGCCGATGTCGCCGGACCCGTTGGTGGCGCTAGTGCCCGACGACGCGCCCGATGAGCCGCCCGAGGAATTCGGACACAGCATGGCCGGCCCCGAGGCCGAAGGAGCGAGGGACGCGGATCCCTCCCGACGGTGCGGTGGTGCTGGGTGTCGAGCCGGGCCCCGTGGCCCGAGCCGCCACCGGGGCGGCCGCGGCTTCGCCCAGGTACCCGCCCAGGGCCCCGATCACGAGCGTCAGCCCGGCCAGGCCGACCAGGGCCCGCTGGCGCCGGCGCGTCGTCGACGCCAACCGCCCCGCGAACACGCCCCAGTCCGCCGGCGCCACGGGCTCGCCTTGCGCCTTGGCGGCCATGGCATTGCGCAACCGGGCTTCGAAGTCTTGAGGCGCGGCGTTTTCAGACACAGAGTCATCAGGCATGGTCAACCACCTCTCGGAGTCGTTCGAGACCCCGGTGGACGAGTGAACCGACGGTGCCGGGCCGGCACCCGAGGGCGACGGCGATCTCGGCGTCGGGAAGGTCCGAGTAGTACCGCAGCACGAGAGCGGCTCGCTGTCGGTAGGGCAGTGTGGCCAGGGCGGTGCCGAGGACATCGGCATCGTCGGAGCGGCCCTGCTCGGCGGCGCCGTCGACGACGAGCCCGGCTGCGCCCGGTCCGGAGCCCGAGCCCGGTGCCGGCGCCCGCAGGCCGGTGTCGGCACGAGGCGCACGGGTGCGTTCGCGCCAGGCGCGGCGATGATGCGACCGGCACGCGTTGACCACGGAGCGATGCAGGTAGGCGCGCGGGTCGCGGACGCCGCCCCAGTGCCGGTGCAGACGGACGAAGGCGTCCTGGACGAGATCCTCGGCCGTCTCGGGCGAGTCGACGAGGACGCGCGCCAGGCGCACCATCGCCGCGAAGGACCCCAGGTACAGCTCCCCGAAGGACGAGCCCCCCGGAGCCCCGGGCACGGGCGCCGCCACGGACGGGCCCACCGGCGCCGGGATGCCGGTCCTGTCCGGGTCGGACTCGGTCATCACGACTCCCGCATCGGTGGCCATCGCCTGGTTAGACGCACGGCGGGGCGAGAACCTTGCACCGCCGGGAGAGATTTCCAGAGCGAGGGGGTGTCGCTCGACGATCGCTGGACGGGGAGGTCGATGGTCACGAGGGTCCCGCCGTTGCTCTGCATGACGATGGAGCCCCCGAGCTGGCTCGTGACGAGGTCCCGCACGATCGAGAGCCCGAGGCTGGTGGTGTGGTCGATGTCGAACCCCTCGGGGAGCCCGCACCCGTCGTCGCGGACCTGCAGGGTGAGGTGGTCGGCGTCGTTGGCGAGGACGAGCTCCACGTGGCCGACCGCCTCGCCCTCGTCGTTGCCGATGAACACCGAGTCGGCACCGACCGACGGGAAGGCGTGCTCCACGGCGTTCTGCAGCAGCTCGGCCAGGACCACGGCCAGGGGCGTGGCGACGTCGGCGGCCACCTCGCCCACGTCGCCGGTGACCCGGATCCCGATGCGGTCCCCCGACACGACCGAGTCCTCGGCCATCCGCACCAGCGACCCGACGATCTCGTCGAAGGGGACCTCGTCGCCGGGCTCGCGCGACAGGATCTCGTGGACGAGCGCGATCGACCGGACGCGGCGCTCGGCCTCGCGCAGCGCCTCTTGGCCCTTGCCGGGCTCGAGGCGTCGAGCCTGGAGCCGGAGCAACGACGAGATCGTCTGCAGGTTGTTCTTGACCCGGTGGTGCACCTCACGGATGGCCGCGTCCTTCGACAGCAACAGGCGGTCGAGGCGGCGGAGGTCCGTGACGTCGCGCAACAGCACCATGGCGCCGGTGACGGTGTCCTGCTCGAGCAGCGGCGTGCACTGCATCAGGACGATGACGTCGGGCCGGCGCTCGACCTCCTCGGTGACCGGGCACCCGGCCCGCAAGGCCCAGTCGAGCGCGGCGTCGTCGATCCCGAGCTCCGAGAGTCGTCGTCCTTCGACCACGTCGCTGACGCCCATGCGGTGCAGCGCGCTCATGGCGTTGGGCGACGCGTAGCGGATCTGTCCGTCGGGCTCGACCTGGAGGAGGCCGTCACCGACCCGGGGCGCATCCTCGGTCGTGTAGTCCTCGCCCATGAACGGGAAGTCGCCGACCGCCACCATGTGGGCCAGGCGTCGGTAGAGGTCCCGGTAGACGCTTTTCGAGGCGACCCGGGCCGGCGGTCCTCGAGCGGCGCCACCCGGACGATCGACGGCCACGGGATCGCCGCCGTGGCGCACGGGCACGCATTCGAGCTGCGCCGTGTCGGGACGGCAGGCACCTCACCGGTGTCGCGGGAGTCGGGGTCGGCCGAGGCCAGCCGGACCCGGACCGGGACGGGGATCACCGCCAGGCCCGACGACATCGTCCCGGCCTGGAGGGCCTCGGTCACCACCGGCCAGTCCGAGCTCTCGACGATCTGGCCCACGAGGTCGACGCGCAGCAACGTCGCCCACGTGGTGGGGCGGATCTGGCCCAGCACGATGATCTGGGCTCCCGACGGTCCCCCGCACCGGCGCCACCAGCAGGAGGTCGGAGAACGAGAGGTCCGAGAGCACCCCCCACGACCCGAGCAGGCGCTGCAGGTGGTCGAGGCTCGCCGCGTCGAGCCCGGTGTGCAGCGCGGCGAGCTCGCCGGGCGTCTTCATGGCCCCGACACCGTCGTCGCCAGGGGGACGTCCACGGGACGCCGGGCGCGAAAGGCCCGCAGCGAGGTCACGTCCAAGGCTTCGAGCATCCGGGCCAGATCCGCGCGTGCGATGCGCCACGTCGGAGAGCCGATGGGCGTCGGACGCGGTCGTGAGCGGCACCCCGTCGGCCACGAACCGCGCCAGCAACCCCGGCGCCGGATAGGCCTCCGCCGCGGGCTTGCGCCATCCCGCCGAGGAGAGCTCGGCGGCCATGCCCGAGCGCAGCGCCGCCTCGACCAGCCGGTCCCAGCACTCCTCGGGGGCCGCGGGGCGGTGGCCGGCCGCCTTCACCAGGTCGGGGTGGGCGAGCACGTCGCACGCCCCGGTGGCGGCGAGCTCCTCGATGGCGCGTCACGTAGTCGCTCCAGGCCGCGTCGACGTCGCGCGCCGACCACTGCGCCATGGAGAGCGCGTCGTCGATGTCGTCGAACCGCCACGTCCCGATCCAGTGGACCGATCCCAGCAAGACGTCGAAGGGATAGCCGGCGAGCAAGGTGGCGACGTCGTCCATCCGACCCCGGTAGTAGTCGACCTCGAGACCGAGCACGACGGGCAGGCCGGCGTCCTTGGCGGCCAGCACGCATTCCACGTAGGCGTCGAGGTCGGCACGGGCGTGGTCGTCCCAGTAGTCGGCCATCGACGCCCGCAGGGCGGCGTCGGGCTCGTCGTCCCAGAAGCCACGCAGCAACCGGTCGGCCTGGCGGAAGCGGAAGAGGTGCTCGGTGAGCGCCACCTCGTGGATGCCCGCCGCCCGGGCGCTCTCGCAGTAGTCGGCCACCTGCTCGAGGGTGGGGGCCGTGTCGCGCTGTCCGTGGGGCCAGAGGTGGAGGTGGTAGTCGAGCATCGATCCGCTTCGTCTCTCGACCGCGCTCACCGCGCCGCCGGAGGCGACGGTGACACGGGCCGGATGAGCGTGACGCCGTCTCGAACCGTGGTCTGCACGCACACCACTCGCGCGGTCGGCCACCACGGCGTCGTTGAAGGCGCGGATGGCCCGGGTGTCGTCGGACTGGTCCGCGTCGTCCACCACGTTCCCGCTCCACAGGGTGTTGTCGGCGGCGATGAGCCCCCGCGGCGCGAGCTTGGGCAGGACCGCTTCGTAGTACGCCAGGTAGTTGGTCTTGTCGGCGTCGATGAACACGAAGTCGAAGGGCCCGCTCGAGCTTCCCCACCGTGTCGAGGGCCGGGCCCTCGATCGACCTCGATCGCGTCCGCGTACGGGCTGCGGCGATGTGGCGACCGGGCCACGGCGGCGTGCTCGCGGGCTCAGCTCACAGGTCGTGATCCGTCCCCCGGGGGGCAGGCCGGCCGCCATCGACAGCGAGGAGTAGCCGCTGAAGGTCCCGATCTCGAGCACCCATGAGGGGCGCAGGGCGTAGACGAGCATCTCGAGAAAGCGCCCCTCGAGCGCGCCCACCATCATCTGCGGGGCGCTGAGGGTGGCGCGGGTCTCCTCGGCCAGCGCCACCAGATGGTCGTCGGGCGCGGTGGTGTGCGCCTGCGCGTAGGCCTCGAGGACGGGGTCGGTGATGTCGGTCATGGGGTGGTCCCTCCGGCCCGCATCGTAGGCGGCGGGGCCCGACCCACGGACCGTCTCACGAGGCGACCAGCGGCCTCACGAGGCGCATGACCCGATCGAGCGCGCACATGTAGGCCCGGTGGGCGCCGGGCGTGCCGTCGCGCGCCGCGATGGCGTAGGTGGCGTGGAGCCAGCGGTGTGCGTCGATCCCGTCGAGGTCCCCCGCGAAGCCTTCGTCCTCGTCGATCTCGCACAGGAGGCCGTACAGGTCGCGCGCGTCGAGGCGGTGGAAGTCCTGCACCAGGGTTTCGATGTGGGCATCGGCATCGGCGTTACCAGTTCGCCGCGCCGCCGACCCGTTGCCGTTCACGGCACGAGATGACGGGCCCGGCCCCGTTCCTCGTAGCCGAGGACGAGCAGTGCCCCGACCCGTCCGAAGCGCTGGACGACCGCGGCGCGAGCCGCCGGCGAGGCGTCGGGCCCACCCGAGCAGGGCCAGGGCGGTCGTCGCGTCGGCGAGCACGGTCTCGGCCCGCAACCCGACCTCGTCGGCATCCTCGCTCGCCATGGCCTGTCTGATCAGTTCGGTGGCACGTCGCGATCCGGGTCTCGGGGCGCCGGGCCCTGATTCCCGGTCGCGAACGCCCGGGCGGCGCGTCGGAGCGATCCGGGGCGACGACGGAACGGCGTCGTCGGACACGGTGGCCGGCGCGCACGGATGCCCGGCCCGGCACCACGGGGCGTCGTCGGAAACGAGGTTGGCACAGGGGCGCCCGGTGGTCGTGAACACAAAACCACATTGTCTCGTCGCCATCGCCGCGTCTGCGTCGGGTCGGGTTGCCCTCGCACCCGTCTCCGACCGATTCGTCATGCCATGCCTGTCGGCATCTCGAGCGCCGTTCTTCATCCAGGGCAACACAATCTCCGGCCAAGGCCGCCCACGCAGCGAGTCTCGTGCGAACATCGAGTCCGTTCGTAACCGGGGCCGCGAAACGACGCCGGCACGTGAAGACGCGGCCTGCCCGGACCGGCGCCGCTCTCTGCTCCGGACCGCTGGAATCGCCTCGTGGGCCACGCCCGGCCGCGCCCTCGGTCCCACCGGACCAGGATCGGCGGACCCGCCCAATCTCCCCGGGCCCCCCGCGACCCCGGGCACCACGGGGTCCCCCGGGGGCCCCGAATCGTGCCTGGGAGGCCCACCCAGGAGGCCTGAGGGGGCCACGGGAGCGCTTTCGGGCGCCCCCTGCCCACACCGAAGCTAAGGCCGGGGGCCGGCACAGCCGATGGAGTCCTGGTGATCGAATCGCGCGGCTTGCTCGACATTGCTGTCTGGCTCCCGGACGCGGTCGTCGTTGTTGATGCCTCGGCCCGGCTCATTTGGGCCAACGACGCCGCCGAACGGTTGTTCGGCGTCGACAGCACGCGCCTGGCCGGAGCCAACGGGCTCGATTTCCTCCATCCCGACGACCTGGAGGTCGCCGCGGTCGCGTTGACGAGCATCCAGGGCAAGACCGTCGGGACACCGATCGAGCTTCGGGTGCGCACTCCCGAGGGCTACAAGCTCGTCGAGGTCATCGGCGCCAATCTTCTCGACCGGCCCGCCGTCAACGGGCTCGTCCTGTGTCTGCGCGACCTGACCGAGCGCCGGCGGTGGGAGATCGCCGGTGACGAGGTCGGGAAGTTCCGAGCCATCGTGCACAACGCCACCAGCGTCATCATGCTGCTGGACGGTTCGGGCCGCATCCAGTCGGTCTCCGCCGCTATCACGAGACTGCTCGGACACGACCAGGAGCTCGTCGAGGGCCGGCCACTCGTGGAATTCGCCGCCGCCCACGATCGCGGGAGCTTGGCGGCGGCACTGTCCCGCTCCATCGACGTGCCGTCGTTCAGCCGGTCCCCCACCGTCGTCGAGGTCGAGCTCATGCGACGGGGCGGCAACGAGTCGGTCCCTTTCGAGTTGAGCATCGTGAACCTCCTCGACGACCCCACCGTGAACGGCCTCGTGGTGTCGGGGCACGACATCAGCCAGCTCCGCGCCACCAGGGACGCCCTCGACGAGTTGACGACCTTCGACCCCCTCACGGGCCTCGCCAACCGGGTGACCCTGCGCGCGCATGTCGAGCGGTGTCTGGGCAACCCCACCACCGCGGTGGTGTTCATCGACCTCAACGGGTTCCGCCCCATCAACGACGAACACGGTCGCGCCACCGGCGACGAGATCCTGCGCCGGGTGGCGGCGCGGCTCGAGGCGTCCGTGCGCAAGGGTGACGTCGTGGCGCGCTACGGGGGCGACGAGTTCGTGGTGGTGGCCGCGATCCGCGACCCCGAGGAGCTGCGGTCGCTGGCCGCACGTCTCGCCGAGGGGATCCAACGCCCCATCGAGCTGCCCGAGGGCACGTTCCGACTGACCGCCAGCGTGGGCCTCGCCCATCCCGGGCCCGGCGACACCGCCGCCACGTTGCTCGGCCGGGCCGACACCGCCATGTACATCGCCAAGCAGCACGCCGAAGGCGGCGGGAACTACCCCCAGTAGCAGCGCGGTCCCGCTCTCGTCACGAGCCCCACAGCTGCTGGCCCAGCCGGAGCAGGCCGGCGAGGTCGTAGACGTCGGTCTCGAAATAGGGAACGCTCACCAGTGCCTCGGGCACCGTGGCCAACTCCGCCTGCTGCTCGGCCTCACGCTGCGCCACGACCCGGTAGTCGAGGTAGCTCCGCCCGACCTCCGACAGCACGCGGCGGATCTGACTGACGTCACCCGAGCTGACCTTGGGGGCGATGGCATCGGCGAGGTCGTCGGCCCGGTCCCGGAGCTTCTCGGCCACCGCCGCGCCCTGGGGATCACGCAGGTAGGCGGGCAGCACCTTGTTGAGGACGATGGCCCCGAGATGCAGGCGACGATCCTTGAGTGCCTGGGCGAAGAACTCGGCTTCGCGCAGGGGAACCGCCTCGAGGGTCGACACCACGATGAACGACGTGCGGCGGTCGGCCATGAGGCGGTGCACGGCGTGGGCGCGCTCGACGAACCCGTCGTACATGGTCTGGAAGAGGACGAAGAACTGGGCGACATCCTCGAGGAATTGGGTGCCGAGGATCCTGTCGGCGATTTGGTAGAAGGGTTTCGAGGCGAAGTTCACGAGCCGGGAGCGATAGGGCACGATGAGCCACCGCAGCAGTCGGCTCGAGAAGAACTCGGCCATCCGCTCGGGAGCGTCGAGGAAGTCGAGCGCATTGCGCGTGGGCGGGGTGTCCACCACGATCAGGTCGTAGTTGCCTCCGGCGTGGATCTCGAACAGCCGCTCCATGGCGATGTAGTCGTGGCTCTGGACGAAGCGCGACGAGATGTTGCGGTACAGCGGGTTCGACAGGATCTCGTCCCGGGTGCGGTCGTCAGGGGCGTGCAGTCGGATGAGGGAGTCCCAGGACTCCTTGGTGTCGAGCATCGCCGCCCACAGCTCCCCCCTCGGCTTCACCCCGGCGGCGAGGAACGTCTCCTCGGGCACGCGCCGCTCGGTGTTGCCGATCCCTTCGAGACCCAGGGCGTCGGCCAGGCGGCGGGCGGGGTCGACGGTGAGCACGAGCACCTTGCCACCGAGGTGCGCGGCAGCCATAGCCGCCGCCGCGGCCGCGGTGGTCGTCTTTCCCACCCCCCCGGGCCCGCACGCCACGACGATCTCCTTCGACGCCATGAGGCCGTCGAGCGACACCCGGCGCGCGTCGGCCTTGGGAGGATTGCGCCTGGCCATCACGAGGCCAGCTCCTCGCCCAGGGACAACGCCACCTGGCGGAGCGTGCGCAGCCCGTGCAAGCGGGTGAAGAGGAACGGCAGGTACATCATGGGGACGACCGGGTCGATTCCTCCCCGTAGGCGCTCGAGATGCTCGGCGCGCGTGCGGCGCAGGGTGACGGCCAGGCGCGCCGCGTCGAGCACGGGTTTGGGGTCGTCGTGCACGAGCTTCTTGAGCTCGGCCGACACCGCCGGTCGGCACAGCTCGTTGAACACGGTCTCTTCGTTGCGCCCGAACAGCTCGGGAAGGACCCGGTTCACGATGACCGCGGCGAGCTCGACCGAGGTCTCGGTGGCGACCTTCCCGGCCAACTCGATCGTCTCGTTGACCGGCATCTCCTCGGGGGTCGTGACGATGACGAGGCCCGTCGTGGCGGGATCGGAGAGGATTTCGAGGATCCAGTCCGTCTGGGAGCGGATCAGCCCGACCTTGACGAGGTCGTTGATGGCCTGGGGCGCAGCCAGCTGCCCGATGATGTGGCCCGTGGCCGACGCGTCGACGACGACGAGGTCGTAGTGACGCTCGCGCACCTCGTAGCAGAACTTTCCCACGGTGAGGATCTCGCGCACCCCCGGGGCCGCGGTGGCGACGAAGTCGAACGCCTTGGCCAGGGGTCCGATACGGCCCACGACGGGGATGCGCAGATTGAGGCGGAGGTATTCGCGCAGCGACGCCTCGGTGTCCATCGACATCGCCCACAGCGACGGGAACACCTCGCGGGCCGTGAAGTTGGTGGGGCCGGTCTCGAAGTAGGCGGCCACGTCACCCTTGGCGTCCATCTCGCACACCAGGGTGCGCCGGCCGTGCTCGGCCGCGTACAACGCCAGCCCGGCGGCGACCGTCGTCTTGCCGACCCCGCCCTTGCCGGTGACGAAGAGCAGGCGGCGGTCGAGCAGTCCCACCATCTGGCGCTCGGCGGTGCTCACGGGTGCCGCGACCGCCGCAGTCTGGTCAGGGAGCGCCGAAACCGACCCGGCGCTCGTGGGTCGGGGCCCCGACCTCGACGTATGCGACTTTGGCCACCGGGACGGCGACGCGCCGACCCTTGCGGTCGGTGAGCCACAACACCCCTGATTCCTCGCCCAGAGAGGACTCGATGTCGGCGATGACCGCCTCGCGATCAGCGTCCTCTTCCAATTCGACCTCGAGCTCCTTGGCGCTCTGCACGATCCCGATGCGCACGTCCACCTGTGTCTCGCTCCTCCGATCGAACCGGCCCCGGCCGGGCGGCCCACGACCATACAACCGTGAGCCACACTAAGGCCCATGGAGCCAACCCCTGTCGCGCCGACCGAGCGGGGTCGGCGCTGGGCCGCCACCATGGCCGGGCACGGTGACCAGGGCCTGCGCACGGCGCATGCCGACTCCTCCGCCGGCCTCGGAGCCGGCGCCGAGGTAGAGCCCCTCGGGCGCCCGGCGCGCGAAGCGGCCGAGGACCTGGTGCTCGCCCCGGGGGCGACCCGGGCCACGGCCGGGGGCCGGCGCGCCGTCCCCGAGGAGCCCGACCCGTGGCGCACCTGCTTCGAGCGGGACCGGGACCGCATCCTGCACTCGCCGGCCTTCCGGCGGCTGGCGGGCAAGACCCAGGTCTTCGTCTTCCCCGCCGACCACCAGCGCACCACGGCTCAGCCACGCGCTCGAGGTGGCGCAGGTGGCCACCGGGATCGCCCGGGCCTGCCGCCTCAACGTGGCGCTCACCGAGGCCATCGCCCTCGGCCACGACTGCGGCCACGGCCCGGGCGGGCACATGAGCGAGGACGCGCTCGGGATCTTCCTCCCGGGAGGTTTCGACCACGCCGTGTGGGGCGCCGATGTCTCGGTCGGCGGACCTGAACCTGTGCGAGGAGACGCTCGACGGCATCCGCAACCACTCCTGGTCGCGTCCCGCCCCGGCCACCCCCGAGGGCGAGGTGGTCAGCTGGGCCGACCGCATCGCATACCTGTGCCACGACTGGGAGGACGCCGTCTCGGCCGGGATCGTCACCCCGACGCTCCTACCCGACGTCGTGCTCGGGCTGTGCGGCGAGACGCCGCTCCAGACAACTGCGCACGTTCATCGAAGGGACGGTCCGAGCCACCCTTCGCACGCGGCCAGGTCGGGATGGACGAGGAGCTGGCCGAGGCCCTCGCCGCCTTCCGGCGTTGCAACTACGAGCACATCTACCTCCGCCCCGCGTCGGTGACACAGGGCGCGTCGGTGGTGGCGATGTTGCGCGCCCTGGTCGCGCACTTCACCGACCAACCCAACCTCATCCCGGGCGTGCGGAGCGGCGGAGGCCTGGCGGGGGGCAGTGACGAAGCGGTCTTCGAAGCGGTCGCCTACGTGGCGGGGATGACCGACCGCTTCGCCGTGGGCATCGCCGTCTCGGACCTCGGCTGGGATCGCGACCGACTCCCCCGGGGCGTCGACTACCTCACCGGACGTTGAGCTCCCGCCGGTAGATGCGGGCCGGGCCGAGCTCCTCGAGGCGGGTCGCCAAGGCGTCGAACGCCAGGGCCGCTTCACCGGCGGGGTCCGACACGCGCACGGGCACGCCGATGTCGCCGCCGACCCGGACGGCGGGCACGAGCGGGACCTGACCCAGCAGCGGGCACCTCGAGGTCATCGGCGAGCGCCTGGCCGCCGCCGGCCCCGAAGAGCTCGTAGCGCGTGCCGTCGTCGCCGGTGAACCACGACAGGTTCTCGACGACGCCGCGCACCGCCAACTTCAGCTTCTTGGCCGCGTAGGCCGAGCGCTGGGCCACGCGCTGGGCGGCGGCTTGCGGGGTGGTGACCACCACGATCTCGGTGCGGGGCAGATACTGGCCCAGCGAGAGGGTGACGTCACCGGTGCCCGGGGGCATGTCGATGAGCAGGAAGTCGGGCTCGCCCCAGTACGAGTCGACCAGGAACTGTTCGAGCGCCTTGTGCAGCATCGGGCCCCGCCAGATCACGGGCTGTTCGTCGGGCACGAAGAAGCCCATCGACAGGCACGCGCACCCCGTGGACCACGGGCGGCACGAGCAGGTCGTCCAGCGCCGACGGGGCCCCGGGTCACGCCCAGCATCTTCGGCACCGAGAAGCCGTAGACATCGGCGTCGAGCAATCCGACGTCGTAGCCCCGCGCCGCCAGGGCCACGGCCAGGTTCACCGTCACCGACGACTTCCCGACGCCGCCTTTGCCCGACGAGATCCCCACCACCCGGGTACGCGATCCCGGCGCCATGAACCGGTTGGGCCGACCCGCCTCGTGCCCGAGGGGCGCGGGCGGGCCGTCGCCGGCCCGTGCGCGTGGGCGTGGGCGCCGCCGCCGGGCACGGGCTCGACAGGCTCGCCCCCGGGCCCGAGCGCCAACCGGCGGTGGAGCTCGGCCCGCTCCTCGCCGGTCATGGTGGCGACCTCGACCTTCACCTCACCCACGCCCGGGCAGCGCCCCCACGCTGCGGATCGACCAGGTCGACCAGCTCGTCGGCGGCGGGCCATTGGTCGACGGGGAGCGCCACCACCACCGAGGCCTGGCGGCGCCCCGACCGCACGGATCGCACCATCCCGAGCTCGCCCGAGGCCGCGCCGCAGCGTGGGGTCCTCCACGGCCGCGGCGGCGGCGCGCACTTCGGCATCGGTCGGGGCCACGGCGCCTCTCTCGGAAAGGGTCCGGCGGCGCGACCAGGGATTACGCCGCGCCCAACCGGTAGACTACTGGTGTGCAATCCCCGCCCGATTTCCGGTGGGAGCGCCCCCGCCGATCGCAGGTTCTCCGCCGCGGTGGCGGCGGTGACCTCTGCATTCGGCGACCCGACACGCCGCGAGATCTATCTCCACGTCCGGTCGCACCCCGGTGCGACCGCCTCGGAATTGGCCGCCGAGTTCTCGGTGCACCCCAACGTGGCCCGGCACCATCTCGACCGGCTCGCCGCCGGCGGGTACCTCGAAGTGAGCCTGGAACGCTCCCCCACCGCCGGGGCGGGACGACCCGTCGAAGCGCTACCGGGCCGCCGACGGGCCCGGGGGCGATCCGACGCTGGACTTCGCCAACCACCGCGACGACCTGATCGTGGCCCTGCTCGCCGAAGCCCTCGAGCTGCTCGGCCCCGTCGAGGCCGAGCGCATGGCCGAGCGGCTCGGGGAGAAGCTACGGCAGGGTGCTCGCCGATCGCATGGAGCCCGGCGAAGGCCAGCGTTCGGTGCGCGCCGCCATGCACGCCATCGCCGACGCCCTCACCGCCCACGGGTTCGCCGCCCACGCCGAGGACCGCGGCGAGTCGACCGCCGTCGTGGCCGAGCACTGCCCGTTCGGCGAAGCCGCCACCCAGCATCCGGTGATCTGCGCCGTGGACCGGGGGCTCGTGCGCGGGCTCCTGGCCGGGCTGTGCGGCGAAGAGGCCGACGCACCGATCCCGGTCGTGCTGTCGTCCCGGCGCCGCGGCGACGACGCCTGCGCGGCGCTGGTCTGAGCCCTGGCTCGCCACTACCTCGACCACGCCTCCACCTCGCCGCCGCGCCCCGAAGTGGTGGCGGCCATGGTCAGCTGGTTGGAGTCCTCGCGCCACGCCACCGGCGACCCGGGTCGGGTCCACACCGAAGGTCGCATCGTCCGCGCCATCGTGGAGCAGGCCCGAGAACAGGTCGCCGCGCTGCTCGGCACCCGCCCCCGCCAGGTCGTCTTCACCTCGGGGGGCACCGAGGCGGTCAACGCCGCCACGTGGGGAGCGACCCGGGCGCGCCCGGGACAGCCCATCGTGCTCGCCGACGTCGAGCATTCCTCGGTGCGCGACGCGTCGGTGCGAGCCGGCTGCCGTCGTGCGCGTCGAGGTCGACCGCCTCGGACGCATCGACCCCGCCGGCGGTCGAGAACGCCCTCAGAAGACACGGCCCGATCGCGGCGCTCCCGCTGCGCTCGTGCACTGCCAGGTCGCCAATCACGAGGTCGGCACCGTGCAACCCGTGGCCGAGGTCATCGAGGTGTGCCGGCGCCACGACGCCTTCGTCCACGTCGACGCCTGCATGGCCGTCGGGCACATCGAGCTGGATCTCGACGAGCTCGGCGCCGATCTGGTGTCGGTGAGCGCCCACAAGCTGGGCGGGCCTCCCGGGCACCGGCGCCCTGGTGCGTCCGGCGCGGCCTGCGGGTCGAGCCCTGGCTGCTCGGCGGCGAACAGGAGCGGGCCCGGCGCGGCGGGCTCGAGAACGTGGCCGGCATCGTCGGGTTCGGGGCGGCCGCCGAGGCGCTGACCGAGCCGGGCCGCCTGGCGCGCGAGTCGGCCGCAGCGCGAGCCGGCACACCGAAGCCTTCCTGGCCGCGGCCACGGCGGTCGACGACGTCGAGGTCCTCGGCGACCCCGTGACCGCCGCGTGCCCCACCTCGTGTGCATCGCCGTGGGCGGCGTCGAGGCCGAGCCCGTCCTGCTCGGCCTCGACCAGAGCGGCATCGCCGCGCACTCGGGGTCGTCGTGCTCGTCGGAGTCCCTGGCGCCCTCGCCCGTGCTGGCGGCCATGGGTGTCGACGCCGAACGCTCGCTGCGGCTGTCGGTCGGGTGGTCCACGACCGACGACGACGTCGAGGCGTTCGCCACGGCGTTTCCGCCGGGTGGTGGCGCAGTTGCGCGCCCTTCGGGCCTGAGTCCCGGCGCGATCTCAGCGGACCGGTTCGGTCGTGACGTCCCCGTCGTGGTCGGGCGGCGCGCCCGGCATGGCCGGAACGGGCTGGCCCACCTTCTGAAACGCCTCGGTGATGAACGGCTGCGCGACCTGGACCTCGGACGGCGGAGGCCCGTCCGCGAGGAACTGGCGGTACTGGTGACGGCACCCGCCGCGTTGCCCTCGGCGAGGAACATCGACCCCAGATACAGGTGGGGCGCATAGGCGCCCGGATCGGCGCGATCCGCCGTCTGCTCCTGGTCCTGGGCTCGCGACAGCACCGCGGCGTCCCCGACCGCACGCCCGCCTCGAACTCGAGCCACCCGGACTCGGCCAGCGCCTCGGGCTGTGTCGGGGTCCTGCGCGAGCACCTGCAGATAGAGGCGGAGCGCGCCCGCCGCGTTGCCCGATGTCTCGAGCGTCTCGGCCTGCGCCAGGGTCCGGTGCAACTGGGCGGACCGGCTCAGGCTCACCGAGCCCGAGGCGGTCTGGCCCGGGAGGCGGGTCCCGGTCTGCGTTACCACGACGGTGACCGCCACCGCCGCCACGACGGCCAGCGAACCCACCACCAGCATGGACGGGCGGCGCCTCCGTGTCGGGGTCGGGGTCGGGCGCCGATCCGGTGCCGAGTCGCGCGGTGTCGGTGTGCGGTGTCTCCGTCTGTCTCGGGCGGCGACGTCGGACGTCGACGTTCGAGCCGGCTGTTCCTCGTTCCAATGCCCGCAGGACCTCGGCGGCTCGCCGCGTGTACGCGGTCGCGCAGGGCGACGAAGTCCACCTCCGAGATGTCGCCTGCGCCGCGCTCGCGCTCGAGATCCTCGAGCGAGTCCAGGAGAAAGGAGAGTTCGTCCTCGAGCTCGGCACCGTGTCACGGCGTGGGTGCAGGCTTGCCCGACCGCCGACGGCGCGGGCGCGATCGGCCAGGGCCTCGTGCACCAGGGCGCGGTCCTCGTCGGAGACCGACGCCGCGCCCGCGATGCCGGCGACGCCTCAGCACCGCCACCATGCCCACCACCGCCACCACCAATGCGCCAGGAGGAAGGACCCATACCCACGCTGTCCACCCCGCGCCGGGGGACGGAGGAGGATGCCGGGCCCGTACCGACTCACCAGGAAGGCGTCGATCTGGCTGTCGCTCTGCCCCGGCGCGGACACGGGCCGCCACGGCGTGGCGAATCGCCACCGCCGTCGAGGCCGAGGAGTCCGCCACCGAGATGCCTTCACAACTCGGGCACCGCAGCTGCGCGTCGATGGCGTCGGCCCGTTGGGTGGCGGTGACCGGAGCACCGCCCCGCGACGCCCCGAAACCGAGGGCGACGGCGACCACGACGACGAGCACCACCCACGGGCACCGAGCGCGCCCACTCGTGCTCGCGGCGCGCACTCACGGCTGGCTTCCCTGGGCCCGTTTCAGCCAGTAGTCCAGCGAGGCATTGGTCATGGGCCCGTCGAAATGCGCCACCACGGTTCCGTCGGGCGACACGATGAACGTCTCGGGCGGCCCGCGCACGCCGTAGTCGAGGGCGATCTGACCGCCGCCGTCGACGACCGCCGGCCACGTGGCGCCGGTGGAGCGCATGAAGCTGCGCGCCGTGGCGGCCGAGTCGTCGAACACCACGCCGACCAACGCGGCGTCTCCCGGCGAACGGTGCGCGTAGGCGAACGCCACGAGCTCGGGTTGTTCCTGCTGGCACGGTGGGCACCAGCTGGCGAAGAAGTTCACGAAGACCCAGCGGCCTCGCCATGCGGAGAGATTGAACGAGCCCCCGCCGAGGGTCGGGCCGCTGATCGCCGGGGCCGTCTGACCGACGAGCGGTGTGTCGACTTCGG
This sequence comes from uncultured Acidimicrobiales bacterium, assembly GCA_963846125.1. Taxonomy (GTDB): domain Bacteria; phylum Actinomycetota; class Acidimicrobiia; order Acidimicrobiales; family UBA8190; genus Chersky-840. The sequence goes on along the minus strand of CAWJUR010000002.1, from coordinate 1,263,494 downwards.
TCCCCGTCTGGGGAGGCCTGCGTGGCGAGCAGCGCTACCAACGCGGCGCCGACCACGAGTGTCACCCCCGCCACCCACTTGGCCGTGTGTCGGCGATGCGAGGTGACGCCGGGATCGGCGGCGTCGGGGTCCGCAATCGTCATGGGGAGCCGGCCGGGACGGGCTCGGGCGCGCGCTTCTCGTCGCCGGGCTCGGTCACACCCGCGGTGTCGCGCTCGGGAAGCGGCACCGTGGCAGCGACACCGAGGGCGTCGCCCGAACCCGTACTGCCGTCGCCGGCCTCCGCGGCGGGCACCGGCGCCGAGACCGGGTCGGTGGGACGACGACGCTTGCCGGGGACGGCCGCCAAGGCGGACCCGAGCACGAGCAACAGCCCCCCACCCCACAACCAGACGACGAGGGGTTGCACGGTGATACCGATGGTGACCCGTCCACCCGCTTTGACGGGCAGCGCGTCCACGGTGAGATACACGTCGTCCTCGAGGCTCGAGTCGATGGCCGGTGTCCCCACCGCCTCGGTGTTCTGACCGAATTGGCTCACGGCGGGGAGCAAGGGCCCGTGCCCGTCGACCATGACGAGGGCCTCGGTCGCGGTTCGGGCCGACGTGCGTATCTGAGTCAGACCCAGGAATTTGATCTGATGGCCGTCACTCGAGACCACCTGTCCCGGGCGGAGCGTCACCTCGCTGCGGTGGCCGAACGACGTGGCCGCGGCCAGGGCGACGGCGATCACCACGACACCGAGGTGCACCACCATGCCGCCATTGGCGCGCCCCACCAGACCACGCCACACACCCGCTCCGCTGCGATGGGCTCCTCGGGCCGACAACACGAGCTGTCGGGCGTTGGCGGCGGCGGCGAATCCGCCGAGACCGAAGGCCACGAGGGGCCCGAGGCCCCGCACCCCTCCGACAACGCACCCCACGATGACGAGCGCGCCGACCCAGGCGGGCACCGTCAACCGGTCGCGCAGCGTGCCCACCGACGTCTTGCGCCAGGGAAGGGCGGGCCCGATCGACATAAGAAAGAGCAGGGCGAGACCGATCGGCACGGTCATGGCGTTGAAGTACGGCGCACCGACGGTGACCTGCTGGCCGCGAAACGCCTCGTAGAGGAGGGGGAACACCGTGCCCAGCAGCACCACGAAGGCGAAGGCGACGAAGAGAAGGTTGTTCACCAAGAACGCCCCTTCCCGGCTGACCACAGAGTCGATGCCTCCGGGTGAGCGCAGTCGGTCTCCCCGCCACGCGATGAGACCGACCCCGGTCGCCATCACCGCCCCGAAGAAGCCGAGCAGGAGGGGGCCGATGTCGGAGTCGGAGAAGGCGTGCACGGACTCGATCACCCCGGACCGGGTGAGGAACGTGCCCAGGATGGTGAGGCTGAACGTGGCGATCACCAGTGACAGGTTCCAGACGCGCAGCAGACCCCGTCGCTCCTGCACGAGCACCGAATGCAGGTACGCAGTGGCACACAGCCACGGGAGGAACGAGGCGTTCTCGACGGGGTCCCAGGCCCAGAACCCTCCCCACCCGAGCACCTGGTACGACCACCATGCCCCAAGGACGATCCCCACGGTCAGGAACGCCCACGCGAACAACGTCCACCGACGCGTGGCGAGTTGCCAGCCCTCGCCGATCCTCCCGGTGATGAGCGACGCGATGGCGAAGGCGAAAGGGATCGTGAACCCGACGAAACCGAGATAGAGGATGGGCGGGTGGAACGCCACCAGCGCGTTGTCCTGCAACAGCACGTTGGGTCCCAAGCCGTTGGCCGGCACCGCTCCGGCGACGGTGCGGAACGGGTCGGCGGGTCCCGCCATGAGCCCGAAGAAGAAGATGGCCACGACGAGGGTGACCAGTGTCGCCCAGGCGACGAGGGGATCCGTGGCCTGGCGGCGGAACCGCCACACCATGGCCACGATGTAGCCGGCGAGGATGAGCCCCCACAGCAGGATCGACCCCGCCAGCGCGGACCACATGCCCGTGATCGTGTATAGCAGCGGCGTCGATCTGCTGTTGTTGGCGGCGACGAATGCGAGCGAGAAGTCGTGAGTGATGAGCCCGCGCTCCATAGCCACAGTGGCGAGGATCGCACCCGCCAGCACGAGGGCGGCGTAGACGCGGCCGGTACGCGCCAGGTCAGGGCGATTGCGGGCCAGGCCGAAGGCGATCACCGCCACGCCCACGATCGACGCCGCCAGGCTGAGCAGGACGCCGCTGTGCCCGAGGGCGGCGTTCACCGCGTGGTCCCGTTCGGTGCCCTGACTCGGTTGGGATGTTCCTGGGTGTACTGCGCGCTGTGGTCGACGATCAGTTGGTCGGAGACGAACGAAGCCCCGGCGAAGTGGCCCACCACCACCACCGGGATGTCGGGCTGGAAGAGCTGGGGGGGGTTGCCATGGTTGACGACGTCCACCGTGTGCTTGGTGCCGGCGGCGACGAAGGAGACTCCACCTTTAATGCGTTGCACCGTGCCGGGGACGACCACACCTTCGAGCCGGAAGGTCTGGGAGCCGAGGGTCGCCTTGTGCGCCAGCGCCTGGTCGACGGTCTCGAAGTAGTTGAGCGAGCTGCCGAGGCCTTCGACGAGGAGAAAGGTGAACGCCCCCACGAGGACGGCGGCGACGCCCCACAGCCGCCACCGCGACACGCGTCGGCGCGACGACCCGAGGTGGAACTGTGTCCGGTGTGCCGGTGCCTCCGGCGTCAGCGGTTCCGGGTGCTGAGGACGTGGTGGCCAGGACCGAAGGTTCGTTCATGGCTCACGACGCGCGGGGGGCGCGAAGCCGTTCGTTCCAGACGATGACGTCGACGCCAGAGCATCGCCGCATATGCGGACAACACACTGAAGGCGATGATGTAGCCCGCGTCGATGTACCTCATGGGGCGGACTCACGCTTGGCGACCACTTCCTGCCAAGGCCCCACCGGGGTCGGGCATGGGAGCGGTGCCTTCGGCCCACCGCTCGTGCAGGGCGACGTCGAGCTCGGAGTCCTGAAGGTGCTCGCGACAACACCTCCACCCGGTACCGGATGGCGAGCATCCACGCGAACAGCAGCGTGAAGGCGACGAAACCGAGCAAAAGCGTCCACGCCATGGAGCCGTGGATCGTGGGAGAAAGGTTGGCGTTGAGGACCGTGGCCCCCTGGTGCAGCGTGTGCCACCAGTCCACCGAGAAGTGCACGATGGGGACGTCCACCGCGGCCACGAGCGCCACAACGGCACTGCGTCGAGCCCGGGAGTCGGGGTCGGCCGGCACCCGGCGCACCGCCATGTACCCGAGCAGGAGCACGAGCAACAACGCCGTCGAGGTGAGGCGGGCATCCCAGGCCCACCACAACCCCCAGGTGGGGCGACCCCAGATCGACCCCGTCACGAGCGTGAGGGCCGTGAAGACGATGCCCACCTCGACCGCAGACACCGCCAATCGGTCCCAGAACCGGCTTCGGGTGCGAGGCCACAACCACAACACGCTCGACCCTGCGGCCACACCGAAGGCGAGATACAGCGCCACCCAGGCGATGGGCGGGTGGATGTAGACCAAGCGGACGAGGTTGTGCTGCACCTGGTCGGGTGGAGTCACCCACAATCCGAGCCAAAGCGTGCCCACCAGGGCCAGGGCCGCCGCGATCCCGAGACCGCGCACCGCCCACGTGACGCGTGTGCTCCACGGCGCCACGCTCGGGTCTTTCGGGCTCACGACGCCTCCTGCAGCGGTCCGAAGATGACGACGCCGAGGGCGAGATAGACGGCCGCGAAGACGAGCAGGAGGCGAACCCACGGGTCACCGGCACCCCCGGCGCTGATCCCCAAGGCGGCCTGCCACGCCCGGGTTCCTGCCAACAGGACCGGAGCCGCCACGGGGAGGAACAAGAACGGCAACAACGTCTCGCGCACCCGCAATCCGGCGGCCAGGGCACCGTAGAGGGTGCCGGCGGCGGCCAACCCGGCAGTTCCGGCCAAGCCGGCGACCACGATCGACGCGTACGAGCGGATGTGCGAGCCGTACAGCGACCACGATGCCGGCGGTGAGGACCACCTCGAGGATCACCATCTGCAGCGCCACCGCCGGCGGACTTGCCCAGGAACACCCCGGCGGGATCGAGCCCGGAGAGACGCAAGCCGTCCCGGGCACCGTCGGGAGCTTCGATAGCGAAGCTCCGCTGCACGGCGAGCACGCTGGCAAAGAGCACCGCCACCCAGAACAGACCCGGGGGCGGCGTGCGCCATCGGGGCGCGGTCGGGGCCGAGGGCGAACGCGAACAGGACGAGCACCAAGACGGCCGACGGGCACGACCTGATGCATGACGACCCGCGAGCGAAGCTCGATGCGCAGGTCCTTGCCCGCCACGAGGACGGTGTCACGCCACATGGACACTCCCCGGTACGGATCGCAGCGTGTCGGTCGGACCGGTGCGCGGCACGCCGCCACCCGACGTCGCGCACCACCACGACGCGCCCACCCACGAGAGACACGACCCGGTCCGCCAGAGGCCACGACTCCTCGGGCTCGTGCGACGCCAGGAGCACGGTGGCGCCCTCGGCCACGACCTCGGCGACGATCTCTCCGAGCACTGCCCTGGCACCGGCGTCGAGCCCGGCATGGGGCTCGTCGAGGAGCCACAGCTCGGGACGGCGCGTCACGAGCAAGCGCGAGCGCCACCCGCCGGCGCTGGCCGGCCGACAGTCGACCCACCGAGGTCCGCCGCACCCGGCCCCCGAGCTCCAGGCGATCGAGCACGGCGTCGACGTTCGACACGCTGGCGCCAGCGGCTCGGACCGCGAAGCGCACGTTCTCGACGACGGTCAGGTCGTCGTAGAGGGCGGCGGCATGTCCGAGCATGCCCACCCGCCGACGGAGCGCAGGCCGCATCCCGGCGGAGGTCGCATCCCGAGCACCGTGCCCTCGCCCCCCGTCAGTGGTAGTAAGCCGGCGCACACCCGCAGCACGCTCGTCTTGCCCGCCCCGTTCGGCCCTTCGAGAACGACCACTTCACCCTGGGCGACGGCGAGATCGACGCCGGCCAGGGCCGGAAACCGCCCGGTCACACAAACGGCGGTACTGAGGAGGACTGCGGGGGCCATGGCCTGGCGCCCATGCTACGGGGGACCCCCTCTGTGATTCCAAGCGGGAGTCGGCGCCGGCCCGGGCCCGGCGACCTCGAGGTACCCAGGCTCCGCGGGAACGCGGTGCCTCGGTGTTCAGCTCACCGTCAGGCGGCTGAGACCGAGACCCTCGGAGCACGTCCGCGCTCACCGAGGACAACCAATGGAGGTTGTTCGTGAGCAGCAACACCCCGAACACCACCAGAGCGGCGCCCGAGACCATGTTCACGAGGAACAGGCGTCGTTTGAACCGGGCGAACAGCGAGGTGAGCCTGCCGAAGGCGAGCCCGGTGGCGAGGAAGGGCACGCCGAGACCCAGCGAATACGCGACGAGCAGCGTCACGCCCGAGACCAGGGTGGCCCGGGTGGCGGCGAGCCCGAGGACGCTGCCCAGGACGGGCCCGATACACGGAGTCCACCCGAAGGCGAACGCCATGCCGAGAACCGGAGGCGCCCACGCGCCCAATCTCGACGGCAGGGGGTGGAAGCGGCGCTCGCGGAGCAACCGACCCGGGGTGGCGAAGCCGACCATCGTCACCCCGAACACCACGACGAGGACCCCGGCGGCGATGTCGAGCTGGCGTTGGTGGCCGAGGAGGAGATGGCCGAGCCCTGACGCGGCGGCACCGAGGGCGGTGAACACGATCGTGAAGCCGGCCACGAAGCCGAGCACTCCCCGCAGGAGCGGAGCCAGGTCACGGGTCGCCCCCGTCTCGATCTCGGCCGCGGACAGGCCCGACACCATCGACACGTAGCCGGGGACGAGCGGCAACACGCAAGGCGAGAGGAACGACAACATCCCCGCCCCGAACGCCACGAGCACGCCCAACGGGTCCGCCGAGATGGTGGCGTGTGCGGTCAGAGCCGCCGCCGACATCAGTCATCACGACGCCGATGGCGTCGCCTCGAGTTCAGCGGTTCTGCACACGGAGGAGCTCCACGTCGGCGTCCACCATCATGGCGACCAGATCGGCGAAGGTGACGGTCTTCTCCCACTTGAGCACGGTCTTGGCCTTGGTGGCGTCGCCCACCAGGAGGTCCACCTCGGCGGGGCGGAGGAACTTGTCGTCCACCACGACGTGCTCGTTCCAGTCGAGGCCGACGTGGGCGAAGGCGATCTCGCACAACTCGCGCACCGAATGGGTCTCACCGGTCGACACCACGAAGTCGTCGGGCTCGTCTCGCTGCAGCATCAACCACATGGCGCGCACGTAGTCGCCGGCGAATCCCCAGTCACGCTGGGCGTCGAGATTGCCGAGGAAGAGCTTGTCGTCCATTCCGGCCGCGATCCGGGCCACGCCGTGGCTCACCTTGCGCGTGACGAACTCGAGGCCGCGGCGGGGGCTCTCGTGGTTGAACAACATGCCCGACGACGCGTGCAGGCCGTAGCTCTCGCGGTAGTTCACGGTGATCCAGTGGCCGTACACCTTGGCCACGCCGTAGGGGCTGCGCGGATAGAAGGGCGTCGCCTTCGTTCTGCGGGACCTCCTGCACCTTGCCGAACATCTCCGACGACGAGGCTTGATAGAAGCGGATCTCGGGATCGGCGATGCGGATGGCGTCGAGCACACGCGTCACGCCGAGTGCGGTCGTCTCGCCCGGTCAGGACCGGTTGGGTCCACGAGGTCTGGACGAAGGACTGGGCGGCGAGGTTGTAGACCTCGGCCGGCCGGTGCTCGCGCAGGATCCCGATGAGTGAGATCTCGTCGAGGAGATCCCCCGCCACCAGCGAGACCCGGTCCTGGATGTGGGCGATGCGCTCGAAGTTCAAGGTGGACGACCGCCGCACCATGCCGATCACCTCGTAGCCCTCCTCCAAGAGGAGCTCGGCCAGGTACGACCCGTCCTGCCCGGTGATGCCGGTGATCAGAGCCCTCTTACGCATTCGTCACTCGCTTCGTCGGTCCGGCACGGTCCGTCAACGCCCCCGCCACCGCGGCGCTCGTTTTTCCAGGAAGGCGGCGATGCCCTCGGCGGCGTCCTCGGTCTGCGCCGTGAGCGAGAGCATGGCATGGAGGTGGGCGAGGGCTTCGGGAGCCGCCATGTCCCACACAGCGTAGAACGCGTCGCGACCGAGCTTCATCGCGGCCGGCGACTTGGCGGCCAGCGTCTCGGCCAGCTCGGACACCGCCGCGTCGAGCTCCGCGTGCGGCACGACCCTGGTCACGAATCCCAGCCGCAGTGCCCTTCGGCGGCGTCGACCATCCGCCCGGTGAGCATCAGCTCGAGCGCCTGCTTGGGCGGCATCGAGCGCACCAGGGGAACCGTGATCATGTAGGGCCAGAGGCCCACGTTGATCTCCGGGGCCCCGAATCGAGCCCGCTCGGAGGCCACGACCAGGTCGCAGGCCAACGCCAGCCCGAAGCCACCCGCCATGGCGAAGCCCTGGACCCGAGCCACGGTGGGCTTGCCCAGCTGCCACAGCGCCCCGAACACCTCGGCCAGCACGCCGCGCGCCTCGTGGACCGACAGGATCCCCGCGTCGGGCGTCGTCAGCCCCGGTCATCTTCCCGAGGTCGGCCCCTGCGCAGAAGGCGTCGCTCGCCCGCCCCGGCCAGGACCACGACACGCACGGCACCGTCGTGCGGCCGCCTCGGCCAGCACTTCGACCGAGTCCCCGCATGACCTCCCACGACATGGCGTTGCGACGCTCGGGACGGTTGATCGTGATGCGGGCCACGCCCCCGTCGACCTCGTACAAGACGGTCGGGGTCCCCGAGACCCCCTCGTCGGAGGGGCGGGTCGCGTGTCGGGCTCGGGCACCCGAGCGACGGTAGTGCCCGGCTCCCGTCCAAGCCCAGCCCGAGCCGGCGACCCGACCGAGCTCGCAGTAGCGTGGCCGGGCCGTGGCCAGACCCGTCGCCGCCATCGTGTCGTTCCGCCTGGGCGGCTCCGACGGGGTGGCGGTCGAGGCGGCCAAGTGGAGCGGCGCCCTCGCGGCGCTCGGTTTCGACGTCCGCACCGTGGCGGGCGAGGGCCCCGTCGACCGCCTCGTCCCGGGTTGGCCATGGGCGCCCCCGAGCCACCGACGGCAGCCGAGGTCGAAGACGCCCTTGCCGACGCCGACGCTGGTGGTGGTGGAGAACCTGTGTTCGCTCCCCCTCAACGAACGCGCCGCCGCGGTGGTGGCCGGGGTGATCAAGGACCGACCGCGCGCGTCTTGCACCACCACGACCTCCCCTGGCAGCGCCAGCAGTACGCCGGCTATCCCCCGCCCCCCGACGATCCCGCCTGGGTCCACGTCACGGTGAACGAACGGTCCCGACGAGAGCTGGACGACGGTCGGGATCACGGCGACCGTGGTGCGCAACGCCTTCGACGTCGACGCTCCCCGAGGTGATCGCGACGGCACCCGCGCCGCCCTCGGGCTGCGCGCCGCGCACGCGCCTCGTGCTCCAGCCCACCCGGGCCATCCCCAGGAAGAACGTGGCGGGAGGCATCGCGCTGGCCGAGGACCTGGGGGCCACGTTCTGGCTGCTCGGGCCGGCCGAGGACGGTTTCGGTCCCGAGCTGGACCGGCTGGTGGCCGGGGCCGCTGCCCGTGCGTGCTCGGGCCCGGAGCGCTGGGGCCAGCGGGTAGGCGTCGCCGACGCCTACGCGGCGTGCGACGTCGTCGTGCTCGGGTCCACATGGGAGGGATTCGGCAACCCCGCCGTCGAATCGGCGGTGCACCGGCGCCCCCTCGCCATCGGCCCCTACCCGGTGGCCGCCGAGCTGGCCGCCTTCGGCTTCCGGTGGTTCGCGTACGACGACCCGGCGGCGGTCGCCGCCTTTCTCGACGCCCCGGACCCGGCGCTGCTCGAGCACAACCATCTCGTCGCCCGGCGACCACTTCGCCCTGCGCGACCTGCCCGGCCGGATCGAGCGCGTCTTCGAGTCTGCCCGCTGGACCGTTGCCGTAGGCACCCGGCGCCGACGACCGGTCCGAGTCCGGGCTCGGGCCGGGCCGGGCCGGGCCGGGAGCAGCGCATCCGGTGCCGGTACGCTTCGGATATGGCGACCCGTCGTCCCCACGGCCCCGGCAGCCAACGCCAAGCGGCTGCCCGCCGACCGGCGCCGCGCAACAACTCCTCGACGTCTCGTTGAAGCTCTTCGCCGAGCGCGGCTTCAACGCCACCACCATGGACGACATCGCCGAAGCGGCCGGCGTCACGAAGCCGTTGCTCTACCAGCACTTCGCGTCCAAGCGTGCCCTCTACCTCGAGCTCCTCGACTCGGTGTCGCACACCATGCTCGAGGCCATCGGGAAGGCGATCGCCGCCGCCGGGGGGCCCCGCCAGCAGGTCGAGGGCGGGTTCGCCGCCTACTTCCATCTCGTGGTGACCCACGCCGACGCCTTCCACCTGCTCTTCGGCAGCGAGGTGCCCAACGATCCGGAGCTGTCGAGGGCGGTACGAAAGGTGGAGGACAGCATCGCCGAGTCCATCGACGTCCTGATCGACGCCGGGCTCGACGAGGACCACCGCCGGCTCCTCGCCTTCGCCGTGGTGGGCATGGCCGAAGGGCGCCAGTCGGCACTTTCTCGCCGAGCGCGACCCCGAGGAGGGTGATCCCCACGAGTCCGAGGCGACCCGCCTGGCGCGACGGCTCGCCGATCTGGCCTGGGCCGGGCTCCGCTCGGTCCATCCCGACTGACCCCGGGCACACAGCCTCCCGGCCCCCGGAATGAAAAGCCGACCTGACAGGTAGGCTTTCGGGGCGGCCCTCGCACGGGCGTGGACCGCGACGCGAGGTGCACCCCATGGGCACTCGGGCCAGGTCCGTTTTCAGCTTCCCGAACCCGGTGAACGAGGTGGCGGCCCGGGTGGTGGCGGGCGGTGTCGTGGTGATGTGCGTCGTGGCCATCGCGCTGCGCCAGCAGTGGCTCCTCGTCCCCCTCGCCTACGGCTTCTGGGCCCGGGTGCTCGACCGGGCCCACCTTGAGCCCGCTCGGCCAGCTGGCCACGAGGGTCATCGCTCCTCGGCTCGGGATTCCCTCCCCGTCCGGTGGCCGGCCCACCCAAGCGCTTCGCCCAGGCGATCGGGTGTGGTCTTCTCCTCCGGGGCCGTGGTGTCTGTGGTTCGGGTTCGGCGCGCACCCGCGGCCTGGGTCGTCGTCGGTCTCCTCGGCGGCAGCGGCAGTGCTCGAGTCCGCTTTCGGCCTGTGCCTCGGCTGCAGGGTCTTCGCCGTGCTCATGCGGACCGGGCTCGTCCCCGAGACGGTGTGCGAGGCGTGCGCCGACATCACCGCCCGTCTCCCCGAGCTCCGACGGGAGCCCGCCCGGGTCTGACGGGCGGACGCCGCGCCGGTGGCGAGCCCCGGGCTCACCTGGGACCGCCGCTATCCTCAGACGAGGCGGGGCACGAGCTCGCCGATGAGCACCGCCAGCTCCCGGGCGCACTCGACGTAATCCTCGTCGTCGCCCCCGGCCGGGTCGGCGACGTCGCCCTGGCCGAGGGGATCGAGGCTCGGCCAGCCCGAGGGCGGCGACGCGTTCGGCCAGCGGAGCCGCACCGACGGCGAGGTGGCTGCGCAAGGAAGCGCAGCGTCGCGGTGCGATCCGCACCGACGGGGTGGCGGCGACGGATGTACGACACGTGCTCGCTCGCCATGGCCACGACCACGTCGGCCGCCATCACGTCGGCGTCGGTGATCTGACGGCTGCGGTGCGACGAGGCGTGGAGCCCGACGGCATCGAGCGCTTGGCGGGTGCGGATGCTGACCGGTTGGTACTCGATGACGTGGGTGCCGGCCGTGGTGACGCGCACCGCGAGCCCACTCGACTCGAGCATCACCCCCGCCATCACCGAGCGGGCCGCGTTGCCGGTGCAGAGGAACAGGACGTGCGGCGTCATCGACCATGCCCGAGCGCTGGTGACCGGATGCAGGCGCCCCGTCGAGGCGCGTGCGGGCCCGGTGCGGGTGTGGTCGGAACCTACTGGATGTGGATGCCCGAGACGGCCCGGGCGATGATCAGCCGCTGGATCTCCGAGGTGCCCTCGAAGATGGTGTAGATCTTCGAGTCCCGGTGCCAGCGCTCGACGGGGTGCTCCCGGATGTAGCCGTATCCACCCATGATCTGGATGGCCTGCTCGGTGACCCACACCGCCGTCTCGCCCGCGTAGAGCTTGGACATCGACCCTTCGCCCGGCCACGAAAGGCTTGCCGGTGCGGCCCATCCACGCGGCGCGCCACACGAGCAACCGCGACGCGTCGATGCGCATCTTCATGTCGGCGAGCTTGAAGGCGATGCCCTGGTTCTCGATGATGAGCCGACCGAACGCCTTGCGCTCCTTGGCGTAGTCGAGGGCGTATTCGTAGGCGGCTCGCGAGATGCCGAGTGCCTGTGCCCCCACCGACGGGCGCGTGGCCTCGAACGTCGCCATGGCGGCCTGCGAGTTGGACTTCTTCCCTTCGCGCGCCCGGGCCATCTTGGCGTCGAGCTTCTCCTTGCCTCCGAGCAGGCAGTGACCCGGGACCCGCACGTCGTCGAGGACGACTTCGCCGGTGTGCGAGGCGCGGATCCCCATCTTCTTGAACTTCTGACCGGCCGACAGGCCCGGCGTCCCCGGTGGCACGATGAAGCTGGCCTGACCTCGTGAACCGAGCTCGGGGTCGACCGCGGCAACCACCACGTGGATATCGGCGATGCCTCCGTTGGTGATCCACGTCTTGGTCCCGTTGATGACCCACTCGTCCTTGGCTTGGTCGTAGACGGCCCGCGTGCGCAGAGAGCTGACGTCGGAACCGGCGTCGGGTTCCGAAACCGCGAACGCGGCGAGCTGGATCTTCTCGGGAGTTCCGAAGCACTGGGGCCCCCACTCGCCGAGCTGCTCTGGCGTTCCGTTGGCGACGATGCCGGCGAGACCCAGTGCACTGCCGAAGATGGCCAGCCCGATGCCGGCGTCACCCCAGGCCAGCTCCTCGTTGGCGATGGGCATCATCAATCCGCCCGGGTCGAAGAAGCACTGGGAGATGAAGTCGAAGGAGTACAAGCCGATCCGGGCGGCCTCCTCGATGATCGGCCACGGGGTCTCTTCCCGCTCGTCCCATTCGTGGGCGGCGGGTCGGATGACGCCCTCGGCGAAGTCGTGGACCCACTTCTGGATCTGCAGCTGGTCTTCGCTGAGATCGAGCGAGAACTCGGACATTTCTTCCCCTCCGTCCAAGCGCCGATCCCGGCTCGCAGACCTGGTCGGCACGGTTGTGGTGTCAGCGCGTCCCGGGCCCAGTGGGCACGGGGGCGATCCTCGACCTATCCGTTGTTACTCAACGGTAACCTATGGTCGGCGGTTTCGACAACCATTCGCGTCGAAGTTGTCATGCCGGCACGCATGACCAGGGAGAACACCAGCGCCCCGGCGACGGCGACGCCCGCCTCCACGAACGGCACGCCCACACCCAGGAGCTCGTAGGACAGCCCCCCGACGGTCGGTCCGATGATGCGGGCCAGCGCGGAAAGCCCCTGCTGGGCTCCGAGGGCGGCGCCGCGCCCCCCGGACCGACCCGAGCCACGACGAGGGCGCTGAGGGCCGGCGTGCTCAGGCTCTGGCCGGCGGTGATCAGGAGCAGGGGGAGCACGAGGCCGACGCGGGCGTGCACCGTCGGCACGAGCAGCAGCCCGAAGGACTCGGCGACCAGTCCGGCACGCAAGCACCCGAGGTCCCCGATGCGCGCCGCCAGCGGGCGCACGAGACCTCCCTGCACGACCACCGCGACCACGCCGACCATGGCGAAGACCGCTCCGATGGCGGCCAGGCCGAAGCCCAAGACGGCGCTGGCCGAACAAGGCAAAGGTCGCTTCGAAAGCGCTGAACGACGCGATGAGCAACACGGTGACCGTGGCCGGGGCGGCGATCTTCCGAAGGACTGTGCCGGTGCGAGTCGCGATGAAGGGCGCCACCCTGGCTCGTTTCCCGGCTCGGCTCGGGGCCGCGTCTCGGGGAGTCGTCGGATCGCGACCACGGCGTTGAGCCCGGCGATGCCCGCCGCCACGAAGAACGGAATCCGTGCGCCCCCCAACGCGGCCAGGCCCCCGATGGCTGGCCCGATGACGAAGCCGACCCCGTAGGCGGCGCCGAGGAGACCGAAGACACGCATGTGGTCGTCGGGTCCGACCATGTCGGCCGCCGACGCTTGGGCGACGGCGACGCTTCCGCCCGAGGCCCCGTCAAGGAGGCGAGCCACGACGAGAAGCCACAAGGAACCGGCCACCCCGGTGAGGAGGCTGGCGGCCGCGGTTCCCGCCAGTGACACGATCAGCAGCGGCTTGCGCCCTATCCGGTCCGACAGTCGCCCGAGCAACGGCGCACTCACGAACTGCGCGGCGGAGAAGGCGGCAAGGAGGAGCCCGACCGAAGCGGGACCGGCACCGAGGTGCCGGGCGTAGAGGGGCAGCAGGGGGACGACGATGCCGAAGCCGAGGAGGTCGACGGCAACGGTGGTCCACAGCACGCCGAACCCCGGTGGAAGGCCACGACCCACGGCGCGAAAACCGGGGAGCAAGACGCGCCCTGACGCCCGGGCCTCCGACATGGGTCACAGCAGAGGGCAGTGCCTCCGCAACGTCAAGTCGGGTGGTGCTTCTCCACCCACCCGACGGCCGCGCCGTCCTGTCAGGCGATAGCGGGCCGCACCTCCACCGCCTGCAGTCCTTTCGGTCCCTCGGTCAACTCGAATTCAACCGGCTGCCCCTCCTCGAGGCTGCGGTAGCCGTTCATCTGGATGGCGGAGTGGTGAACGAAGACATCCTCGCCTTCCGGCTGCGCGATGAAGCCGTAACCCTTCTCCGAGTTGAACCACTTGACCGTTCCCGATGCCACTTCATTCTCCCCTCTGTCCTCCTGCATCCCCCCACGCGCAAAAGGTAGCAGCGACCGCCTCCGACCTGGGGGTTCAACGGTGCAGCCGCGTGCCTCCGGACCCGTCTTCCACGACCCAGCCCCGCGCCTCGAGCTCGGCGCGGATGGCGTCGGCCCGGGGATAGTCCCCTGAGGCCCGAGCGCCGTCGCGCTCGGACACCAGGGCGGCCACCTCGGCGTCCAACTCCGGCTCCGAACCCACCAGCGGCAAACCGAGCGCGTTGCACAACAAGGCGGCGGTGACCGCCAGGCGCCGGCCCTCCTCCGGGTCTCCGTCGTCGGCGGCGGAATGGGCTCTCCGAGCGAGGTCGAAGATCTCGGCCAACGCCCCGGGGGTGTCGAGGTCGTTGTCCATGTGCTCGACGAACGATGTCAGCGCGCCGGCGTCGGCTCCCCCCTCGGTGGCATCCGCGGCGGTGGCACCGTCCGCCAGCGTCACCAGGTCGAAACGTCGCGCCATGTCGTCGAGACGGGCGAGACCCTGTTCGGCCTGCTCGATGGTGGACGGGGTCACCTCGATGGGAGAGCGGTAGTGGGCGCGCAGCACCAGCAGGCGGTACGCCCGGGCGTCGGCGCGCTCGAGCAGATCGGTGAGAGACGTGAAGTTCGCCAGGGACTTCGACATCTTCTCGCCCCCGACCATCACCCACCCGTTGTGGACCCAGTGACGGGCAAAGAGACGATCGAGCCCAACGGCCTGGGCGCGTTCGTTCTCGTGATGGGGGAAAGCCAGGTCGAGCCCGCCTCCGTGGATGTCAAAATCGTCGCCGAGGAGGTCGAGTGACATCACCACACACTCGGTATGCCACCCCGGACGACCCGGGCCCCACGGCGATTCCCAGGTGGGCTCACCGGGCCGGGCCTTCTTCCACAGCACGAAGTCCAGGGGCGAGCGCTTCTCCTCTCCGGGCTCGACGCGCGCCCCCGAGCGCAACGAATCCAGGTTCTGGCGCGCCAGGAGCCCGTAGCCGTCGACCCGGTCCACCGAGAGATAGACACCGTCGGTGGTCTCATAGGCGACGCCTCGATCGACGAGCGAATGGATCAACGCCACCATGTCGGCCACAAACGCGGTGGCGTGCGGGGTCTCGGTGGGCCGCTTCACCCCGAGGGCGTCCATGGCGTCCCACCACACCGCCTCGTACTCTGCGGCGACTTCGGCCTCACTGCGCCCCTCCTCGGCGGCCCTGGTGATGATGTGGTCGTCGATGTCGGTGATGTTCGACACGTAGCGAACCTCGAGCCCTCGGAACTCGAGGTAGCGCCGGAGCACGTCAAAGACGAGGGAGAAGCGCCCGTGCCCGAGATGCGGGACGTCGTAGACCGTCGGGCCGCACACGTAGATCGACGCGCAGCCTTCCTCGCGCAGTTCGAGGGGTCGGACGGTGCCCGTCGCAGTGTCGTGAAGGCGCAGCACTCGGAGTACGGTAACCGCACCGTGGAGACCACCGGGAACGTCAGCACGACCACCGAGATACACCCGCCCGAGCTCGAGGAGCCGCGGTCGCCCGAGGTCCCCGACAAGCCGTCTCTGGCCGGCCTCGAGGCCAAATGGTCGGCCCGGTGGGACGAGGCGGGCACCTATCGATTTGACCGGTCCGCACCCGCGCCCGGGTCTTCGCCATCGACACGCCACCCCCCACCGTGTCGGGCTCACTGCACATCGGTCACATGTTCTCGTACACCCACACCGATGCCATCGCTCGCTACCGGCGCATGCGGGGATACGAGGTCTTCTATCCGATGGGTTGGGACGACAACGGTCTTCCCACCGAGCGCCGCGTCCAGAACTACTACGGCGTGCGTTGCGATCCGAGCTTGCGTTACGACCCGACCTTTGCTCCGCCCGAGAAGCCAGGAAAGGAGACCATTTCGATCTCGCGGCCGAACTTCATCGAATTGTGCGATCGGCTGGTCGTCGAGGACGAAAAAGCGTTCGAGCATCTCTGGCGCACGCTCGGCCTGTCAGTGGACTGGGGCCAGAACTACGCCACCATCGACACCACGTCGCGGCGAACGTCGCAGCACGCCTTCCTCAGAATGCTCCGCTCCGGAAGCGTGTACTCGACAGAAGCGCCCACGCAGTGGGACGTGGACTTTCAGACGGCGGTGTCGCAAGCCGAGATGGAGGACCGCGAGCTGGCCGGTGCCTATCACCGGCTTCGATTCGCACAGGTGGCGAGCGACGGCGCGGTGGACATCGAGACCACCCGCCCGGAGTTGCTGGCCGCGTGCGTGGCCCTGGTGGCGCACCCCGAGGACGACCGCTACCGGGCGCTCTTCGGCCGTGAGGTGATCACCCCGCTTTTCGGTGTTCGGGTGCCGGTGCTTTCCCACCCCCTCGCCGACCCCGAGAAGGGCTCGGGCGTGGCCATGATCTGCACGTTCGGCGACAGCACGGACGTGACGTGGTGGCGCGAACTGTCTCTGCCCACCCGAACCATCGTGGGCCGCAACGGGCGCCTGCGCGCCGTGCCGTGGGGTGACGCGGAGTGGAAATCCGATGACACCGCGGCAGCGGCACGAGCCTACGGCGAGATCGAAGGGCGCACCGTCTCACAGGCCCGGGCCCGCATCGTGGAGATGCTGGCCGAAGCAGGAGCGCTCATAGGCGAGCCCAAGCCCATCCGACACCCGGTCAAGTTCTACGAGCGGGGTGACCGACCGCTCGAGATCGTCTCGAGTCGCCAGTGGTACGTGAGAACGCTCGTGATGCGCGAACGCCTCCTGGAGAGAGGTCGCGAGCTGCACTGGCACCCTCCGCACATGCGCCACCGCTTCGAGGCGTGGGTGGAAGGGTTGAACGGGGACTGGAACATCAGCCGACAGCGCTTCTTCGGGGTGTCGTTCCCGGTCTGGTACCCGGTGCGCGACGACGGCTCCATCGACCACGACCACCCGCTTCTCGGCGCCGAAGACCGGCTCCCTGTCGACCCCTCGAGCGATGTTCCCGACGGGTATAGCGAGGACCAGCGGGGCGAGCCCGGAGGGTTCGTCGGTGATCCCGACGTCATGGACACCTGGGCCACCTCCTCACTCTCCCCGCAGATCGCGGGCCGCCGAGAAGACGACCCCGACCTCTTTTCGAGGGTGTTCCCCATGGATCTCCGGCCCCAGGCGCACGAGATCATCCGGACCTGGCTGTTCAGCACGATCGTGCGGACCGAGCTCGAGTTCGGCTGTCTACCGTGGACTGACACCGCCATCTCCGGATGGGTACTCGACCCCGAACGCAAGAAGATGTCGAAGTCGCGCGGCAACGTGGTGACCCCGCTACCCCTTCTGGAGTCCCATGGCGCCGACGGGGTGCGCTACTGGGCGGCGAGCGGCCGGCCCGGGGTCGACACGGCGGTGGACGAGGGGCAGATGAAGGTCGGCCGACGCCTCGCCATCAAAGTGCTCAACGCCTCACGTTTCGCGTTGACAAGACTCGGCACCCAGACGACCAATCACAGCACCGCTGTGACAGCATCGCTTGATCTCGCCATGTTGCACCGGCTCGCGGATGTCGTCGTCGAAGCCACGGCGGCACTCGACTCGTACGACTACGCACGCGCCCTGGAGCGCACGGAAGCCTTCTTCTGGTCGTTTTGTGACGACTACCTCGAACTGGTGAAGGCCCGCGCCTACGAGGACTCGACGGCCCCCGGCCCGACCTCCGCACGCGCCGCACTGGCGATCGCCTTGTCGGTGCAGCTCCGCCTGCTCGCTCCCTTCGTGCCCTTCGTCACCGAAGAGGTGTGGTCGTGGTGGCACGAGGGCTCGATCCACCGTTCCCCGTGGCCGGACGCCGCGGAGCTCTCCCCGGCGCCAGCAACAAGGCAACGTCGCCGTACTCGACATGGTCGCTTCGGTGCTCGGAGAAGTTCGCCGAGCGAAGACCGCACGACAGGTGTCCATGCGAGCCCCGGTGGCGCGACTGACCGTCGTCGACGACGCCGAACGTCTCGCCTTGCTCAGCCAAGCCGAATCAGACCTGCGCGACGCAGGTGGTGTCGAGGAGCTCGTGACCCGACCGGGGCCGCCGGAGGTCATCGTCGAATTGGCCGAGGAGAGCGGGGGAAACGAAGGAAAACGGTCCTGATGGGCGGCGATCCGATGCATAGCGCAGAGGAGGTCCAAGCCGAGCTCGAGGCCGTCCTGAGCGGGTGCCGGGAATCGCACGACACGTTGGTCAGGACTCTCTCCGAACTCGACGACGCAGGGGTGCGGGGCCCGAGCCGGCTGGAGGGCTGGACGGTCGGACACGTCATGACCCACCTGGCTCGAAACGCCGACTCCCATACCCGGATGCTCACCGCAGCGCTCCATGGCGAGGCCGTCGAGCAGTACGCCGGCGGGCGCGAGGAACGGGCGAGTGCGATCGAGGCCGGCTCCGGACGCAGCGCCGCAGAGCTCTGGGACGACACCTTGCGCTCGATCGCCGAGCTCGAAGCGGCGTGGGTGGCGATGACCCCCGTCGGCCTGGAACGGGAACGGGCTCTCTCGTGGCCGACCCTGGCCGTGTCGGGCCATGCCCTACTTCCGCTGGCGCGAGGTCGAGATTCACCACGTCGACCTCGGAACGGGATACGACCCCGCCGACTGGCCCGAGGGTTACGTCCGCCGGGAACTTCAGCTCACCCTGGCAACGGTCCCCGGTCGTGTCGCTGATGCCACCCAACGACGCAGGCTCCTGGCATGGCTCACGGGGCGCGCCGCGTCACCGGGCGAGCTCGACCTGGCGGGATGGGAGTCGCGCCCGGGGAATTACTTCAGGGGTATCTCGGACTGAGCGTGGTCGAGGGCCCGGAGCAGACGCCGGTCATGCGTCGAGCTTGAATACCCGCATGGCGTTCTCGCGCAGAAACTTCGGCCATACATGGTCGCGCAGTGGGACGTCGGCCAACTCCGAGAAGATCCGCTCCAAGGTCAAGGCCATCGGGTAGTACCCGGCGTACAGGATCTTCTCCGCACCGCGCGTGTTGGCATAGTCGATGATCGCCTTCGGGTAGTACTTGGGCGCGAACGCGCTCGTCATGTAGTGGAGGCCGGGCCACTTGAGCATCAGCTTGACCGCCAGCTCCTCCCAGGGCTCGGCTCCGTGTCGCATGACGATGCGCAGTTCCGGGAAGTCGTAACAGACCTGGTCGAAGTGCATCACGTCCTGGCACGCGGAAGGCACCCGGGGCCCCGCGATCCCGGCGTTGACGACGATGGGGAGGTCGAGGTCGATGCACGCTTGGTAGACCGGGTAGTAGCGGCGGTCGCTGACCGGCACCTGGGGGTTACAACCGGCGGGGAACGTGGTGACGGCCTTGATGTCGTACTCGGCGTGTGCCTCGCGGATGCGACGCACCGCCCCGGTGATGTCGTTGGGGTCCAATGCTTCGAGGTTTGCCTTGAATCGGTCAGGGTGCTCGGAAAGGGCACGGTCCACGACCGATCCGGCCAGTCCCACGAGCCCGATGGCGATTCCGAAGCGGTCCATCTCCGCCAGGGTCACAGCGACAGGATCATCATCCTCGGTGACGGCGTTGGGATCGTCTTTGAACATGTACGCGATCGGAGACTTCGATGACGCACTCTCCTCGTCGCGCAGCTGCGGCTTGAGGAAGTCGAAGCGGCGGGCGGCGCGTGCACTCGGGAACCCGATCATGCAGTCGACCACCCCGACATCTTTTGGCATCGGCACGGCCCGCCACCGTACAGGGGTCTGGAGGGTCGGCGACAAGAACGATTTTCCGGTCCCGGCCAACCTCCGGAGCAGCCCGACGTTCCGGGTGGCAACCTAAGATCGCCCGTCGCGGGCACGGGCCGGCTTCCGGCACGACATTGGAGGGTGGAATCGATGGACGTCGCCGACATGACCGGCAAGACCGTGATCGTCACGGGTGGGAATTCGGGCATCGGCCTGGAGACCGCCGTCGCTCTGGCCGGGGCCGGGGCCAAGACCCTCATCACCGCTCGAGACCGCGGTCGCGGTGAATCCGCTCTCGCGGATCTCCGAGCCCGGTCGGGCCAAGGCGACGTGGATCTCGTTCTCTTCGACCTCGCCAGCGTCGCCTCGATCAAAGAGGGAGCGGCCGCCATCTTGCAGAAGTGCGACCGCATCGACGTCCTGGTCAACAACGCGGGCGTGGTCCTGTCGGATCGGCGTGAGACCGCCGACGGCTTCGAAGCGACCCTCGGCATCAACCACCTCGGGCCTTTCGTCCTCACCGAGCTTCTGCTCCAACGAATCAAAGACAGCGCTCCGGCGCGCATCGTGAACGTGGCCTCGACGGCGCACAAGGGAGCCGGCAAAGGCCTCGACTTCGACGACCTGCAGTCGGCCCGTGCCTACAGCGGAATGAAGGTCTATTCCAAGTCGAAGCTCGCCAACATCTACTTCACGACCGAGTTGGCACGGCGCCTCGAGGGCACCGGGGTCACGGTGAACTGCCTGCACCCGGGCACAGTGGCCACGGCATACGGCCGCGACGGTGACTCCTCGGGTGTGCTCGCCTTCGGGCTCAAGGTCATCAAGCCCTTCATCCTCAGCGCCGCGCAGGGTGCACGCACATCGATCTACCTGGCGTCATCGCCGGACGTCGCCAATGTCACAGGCCAGTACTTCGTGAAGAACAAGGTGCGCACGCCGTCGAAGGCGGCCCAGGACGACGAGGCGGCCCGGAGGCTGTGGAAGTCCAGCGAGGAGCTCATCGCCGACAAGGCGTAGGGCTCAGCCCACCTCGCCCATGTACGCACCCAGCAGGTGCTCGCCCACTTCGGCGGGCGATCCCGTTCGCACCAGACGACCGTTCACCATGACTCCGGCTCGATCCGCGATGGCCAAGGCCGTCTGGGCGAACTGCTCCACCAGGAGGATCGTGATGCCCTCGTCGGCCACGGCCTGCGCCACGAGCTCGTAGAGCTCGGCCACGACGAGCGGGGCGAGTCCCATCGAGATCTCGTCGAGGAGCAACATGCGCGGGTTGGTGAACAGCGCCCGGGCCAAGGCCAACATCTGTTGCTCGCCCCCCGAGAGCCTTCCCGCCAGCTGTCGACGACGTTCGCCCAGGACGGGGAACCTGGCGTAGCTCTGTTCCTCGAGGTCGGCGACCTTCGTGGCCCGGCTGCGATAGCTGTACATGAGCAGGTTCTCGGCGACGGTCAGGTTGGGGAAGACGGCACGACCTTCGGGCACCGCACACAGGCCCCGACGGGCCAGACGGTCGGGAAGGGGCCGGCGGAGCTCCTCGCCGTCGAACGTGACGGTGCCGGTCGTGGCCGGCATCCGTCCACTCGCCACCTTGAGCAGCGTGGACTTGCCCGCCCCGTTCGGACCGAGCAACGCGTACACCGACCCCTCCGGAACCTCGAGCGATACCCGGTGGACCACCTCGATGCGGCCGTAGGCGGCACTGACATCGGTGATCGACAGCATGGGGGTGGCCGACGTCGGCGGCGCAGCCTGTCGGGGAAAGGCGATCATCTGGCTCCCGGCGCCCGCCGTGGCCGGGTGAGCCGCCCCGCCCGGCGCGCCCACGAACGCGGGCGACGATGGCTCAGGAGCGGGAGTCTCTTCGGCGGCACCGAGGTACGCGGCTTGGACGGCGGGGTCGGCCTGCACACTCACGGGGTCGCCATGCGCGATGACGGCGCCGTAGTCGAGGACGCTCACGACGTCACAGATGCTCATGACCAGGCTCATGTCGTGCTCCACCAGCAACACGGCGATGCCCCGGTGGGCGAGGTCCATGAGCACACGGCCCAGCTCGACGGTCTCCTCCTGATTCAGGCCCGAGCTGGGCTCGTCGAGCAGGAGCACCGACGGGCCGGTGGCCAGGGCGCGGCCGAGCTCGACCAGCCGGGCCAGGCCGGTGGGGAGCAAGTCGGTGGGCTCGTCGGCGACGTGCGACAAACCGATATGGGCGAGGACGATGTCCGCTTCGACCCGTGAGCTGGCGCCGGTCGGACGACGGCGCCTCGTCTCGGCCGCCATCTGCACGTTCTCGCGCGCCGTCAGGGTTCCGAAGAGCTCGAGTCGCTGGAACGTGCGGGCGATTCCGAGCCGTGCCCGCTGGTGGGGAGAGACACGGGTGATGTCCTGACCGGCGAGACGCACCCGACCCTGCGTCGGTGGCTGCAATCCGGTGATGACGTTGAAGAGCGTCGTCTTTCCCGCCCCGTTGGGACCGATCAGGCCGTTCACGGCCCCGGCATGGACCTCGAGGTTGACATCTTGGAGTGCCTGGAGTCCACCGAAACGAACGGAGATCTCCTCGACGACGAGCTCAGCCAACAGAACGAACCCCCGTCCCAACCATCCCCATGGCGGGGGCGGGTGCGAGGGCCCCGGCGTCCAACTGGTCGACGATCGGCGCGCCCCGTCCCTTTCGCCGGTTCCAGAAATCGGTGACCTCGGCGTAGAACTTGCCGACGCCGTTGGGATTGCGACCGATGGTGACGACCCCGACGCCGATGAGAAGCTGCGTGAGATTGGGGATTTGCGGGATATGAGCACCGATCACCGGACCGACGGCGATGAACACCCCGGCCAGCACGGCCCCGGTGAGGAGGTTGACTCCGGTCAGCGTAAGGCCGACGAAGATGGCGATGCTGAAGAGGAAGTCGAATTGCTGGGCTCCGACCACGGTGCCGATCCCGCCGTAGAGCGCGCCCGCCAAACCCGCGAGCCCGGCCGAGAACGCGAACACGATCAGCTTCGTGACCGTGAGGCTCAACCCGACGGTGCTACAGGCAGCCGGTGAGTCATTCATGCCGACGAGACGCCGGCCGAAGGGACCTCGCCGCAGGGCGCCGACACCGATCAGGCACAGGGCCAGGACGATGGCCAGGAACACATCGAAGGCACGGTCGGTCGTAAAGCGCATGCCGAAGATGTCGGGGCGACCGACCGCAACCGTGCCGCCCACCCCCATGATGGAGCTGGATTGGAAGAAGATGTTGTCCATGAGCACCGCGAACGCCAAGGTGGCCAGGGCCAGGTACAGACCACGCAGGCGCAACACGGGCAGCGCCAGCACGGCACCGACGCCGGCGCAGACGCCGACCGCGGCGAGCAGGCCGAGGACCGAACTGCCGCCGTCGACGGCGTGCATCGTCACCGCGCCGATACCCAGGAACGTGAACTGACACAACGAGACTTGGCCCGCGTACCCCGACAGCGGCACAAGACTCAGGGCCAGAATGCACAACGTCAGGGCGTTACCCATCGTGAAGAGGTTGTTGCCCGTGAGCACGGCACCGAGGATGATCACCGCGACGACGATGGACGCGCCCCCGACGAGCGTCGTCCGGGCGCTCGCCACGCGCGGGGGCCGCACCCGCACCACCCGGCCGATGGCCAGGCGCACCTCGGGGATGAGGAGCAAGGCCAGGAACAACATCGCCATAGGCAGGGCGGCGTCCACGTCGTTCACCACACTCTGCGGGGCGTAGCCGATGGCCATGGCGTTGGCCACGCCCAGGATCATGGCGCCCAGGAACGTCATGGGCAGGCTCCGCAAACGGCCCACCACGGCGGCCGCATAGCCGTAGATCACGAGCTGGGTCAGGGTCTGGATGTTCATGCCCTGCACACTCGGGGCCAGCAGGATGCCGCCCAGTCCGGCGAACATGACGCCGATCATCCACGAGTAGGCCGAGATCCGCCCCGACGGTGCCCCCGACAGCGACGCCAGGCTCGGGTCGTCCACGACGGCGCGCATGGCCACACCGGTCCGGGTGCGGCGGAAGAACACCCGCAGGAATATCGCCACCGCGATGGCCACACCCACGGTGATGAGCTGCTCCCACGAGAGGGTGATCCCCGCCAGGGAGACCGGGTTGCCGCTGAACAGCTCGGGCGTGTTGTACGAGTTGGCGGTCGGGCTCCAGATGGCGCCCGCGGCGGCGACGAGCACGAGGAGCAGGCCGAGGGTGACCGCCAACCGGATGCTCGTGGCCGCTCCGTACAGAGGCCGCATGACGACACGCTCGACGACGATGCCGAGCACCGGGGCCGCCACGAACAGGACGAGAACGATCGACAGCAGCTCGGACAGGCCCCAGCCCTGCCACAGCTGCCAGAACAGGTAGGCCATCACCATGCCCATGGCACCGTGGGCGAAGTTGAAGATGCCCGTCGTGTTGTACGTGACCACCAGGCCACTGGCGCTTACGGCGTAGATCGCGCCGAAGACGAGCCCGGCGATGAGGAAGCTGAAGAATTCGGTCACCGAACGACGAGCTCCTGCGAGGCGGTGCCCGAAGGTCGGGCGTTCGGGCGATCGTCCATCTGCTGCTCTACGACGTCGGCCGAACCATGGCGGTGTAGCCCGGCTCCTTGAGGAAGCGGTTCGAGCCGCAGTAGAACCCCACCGGCGGCGTCGGTGCCACCCGCTTGATCTTGCCGTTTTGCACCTGAGCCAACAGGAAACACCCCGACGGGACGGCCCCGGCTGGGTTGCTCGGGGGGACGAGACCGCCGGCGTCGAAGAAGGTGACCTTGTTGAGCGCGGCGACCAGACCCGACCGTGTGGGGGGGTTACCCGGCGTTCTGAAGCGCCTGGGCGAAGAGCATCCCCGACGCCCAGCCGTACACCGACTCGATCTCGAAGTTCGGATTCGAGGAGACCTTCTTCATCCACTTGTTGAACAACCCCACGGCAGGGACGGTCTTGGCGTCCTGGCCGAGGTACAGCGCGTACCCCTGCGAGATGTACATGTTGTTGGCAGCACTGCCGGCCAGCTTCAGCAGCTGCGCCGAGTAGGCCGCACCTTCGATGTTGATCGCCTTGAAGTTCTGCTGCTGGAATTGCTTGGCGAGTGTGGCCGCGTAGTTGTCGGGCAGCTCCGTAGAGAAGAACATCTTCACGCCCTTGTTCTTCATGGCGATGATGTCGGGAAGGAAGTTGGTGTCGAAGGGCCCCACGCCGTGGTCGTAGACGATCTGAATCCCGCGGCCTTCATGGCCGCTTCGACCGCGGTCTCGGCCGCCGTCGTCGAAGCCGTGGCGTTCTCCCAGATGACCCCCACCTTCTTCACGGCCTGCGGATATTTCTGCTTCAGGTACAGGAAGAGGTTGAGCGGGTAGTCGTACGAGGGGCTCGGGCAGGGGGCTGTAGAGGTAGGGGTCCGTCGACAGGCCAGGGCTCAACGAGAACCCCACGTCGGGCACCCGGGCGATGTCGATGAGCGGCTTCTCGGCGTTGTCGAGGAGTGAGAACCCGCCCACGAGGGCGAAATCGGTGCGGATCTGGGTGCCGGTGACGGTGGCGACCTGACCACCTTGGAAGGTGCTGTCCTGGGCGTCGAGGATCAGCTTCCGCCCGTTCACGCCACCCTTGCTGTTGATGTACGCGAAGTAGGCCTTGGTGCCGTCCTCAGCGCCCTTGAACAACCCCGGGATCGGTGAGGACAGGTCGTCGACCTGGCCCACGGTCACCGAGGTGGCGGTGACCCCCGGTGAGGGGCCCGATGTCCCCGACGTCCCCGATCCGCCCGGTCGGCGTCGACGCCTGGGTCGTCGGCGTCCCCGAGGTCCCCGGTCTTCGACTACAGGCGACCAGGGCCACGACGCACACGGAGAGTGTGACCGCGAGCCCGGCACGTGGCGAGAACGGACCCCGCCAGGCGTGGTCGGCGCGCTCGCATTCGCACCCTCTCTCGGTTCGCGTTCACCAGGCCCCCCTCTGTGTTCCAGCCCTCACCGTGCGACCCTTCCCCGGGGTCACACAACCAGCTTGCCATGTCGCCCTGTCACGGCTGCCGCGACCCGCACCCGCGGCAACCTCTGTGCCGGGCCCGGCGACGGTCCCACGCGAGCCGTGGCGGGAACGCGTTCTAGTTATTAATGCTACGTCAGATGCCGGGCGCTATGGGTAGTGCCTTCGCCGGCCGTCGTTTCGGACCCGCCCGAGACTGCGTTTTGGCCGACGGTGGCCGGGACCGGCGCCCGGCGTCCCCGCTAGGACGCCCGGGGCGTCTCGGAATGCTGTTCCGCACGAGCGGCGGAACGGGCGGGAACGCGCCTCCTTCGAGGAAGCGCACCACCGCGGCCACCGCGTGGGCGCTCCGAACGGACGGGAAGCACGTCGAAGGCGTGTTGGGTGTAGGGAAGCTCGGCGTAGAGCACGAGCGACTTGGACACGGCCCGCAGGGCGCGCACGAAAGCCCGGGCTTCGGCCACCGGGACGAGGGTGTCGTTGGTGCCGTGGACCACGAAGAACGGCGGTGCGTCGGCGTTCACCCGGTACAGGGGCGATGCCGACTTCGAAGGTGCCGGGATCGTCGGCGATCCGGCGCTTGAACACCCGGCGCTCGAGCAGCGAGAGCAGGCCGGCGTCATACCCCGACGTCCCCCGGCCGGCGGTCATGTCGTAGACCCCGTAGAACGGCACGCACGCGTCCACGGAGGCGTCGGCGCTCTCGAACCCGGGCTGGAAATCGGCGTCGCCGGGTGTGAGGGCCAACAGGGCGGACAGGTGTCCCCCCGCCGATCCACCCGACACGGCGATGAACTCGGGGTCACCGCCGTACTCGGCGATGTGCTCCCGCACCCACGACCACGGCCCGCTTGCAGTCGACGATGTGGTCGGGCCACGTGGCCCGAGGACTCAGCCGGTAGTTGATGGTGACGGTGACCCAGCCCCGCCGGGCGAGCTCGTGCAGCAGGGGGAGGCCCTGTTCGCGCTTGTCGCCGATGACCCACGCCCCGCCATGGATGTAGACCAGAACCGGAGCACCCTGAGGAGGGTCGCCGCGTCGCCGGATGATGTCGAGGCGATGCGCGCGGATGCCGTCGCCCACGTAGTCGATGTTGCGAAGGGCCCGCACCGAGCGGGCCGGGCGCGGCAGCGGGTAGAGAAGACGCGGGAAGCGCCACATGGTGTCGCCCCCGTGCACGGGAAGATCGCCATCACCCGGACGCCGGCACGGGCATCTCCGACTCGGCACGGAGAAAGACGCCTTGGGCGCCGGCGGAGATCCGGGCGTGGACCACGAGCCCGGTCCACGAAGCCGCGTTGACCCCCAGCGCCACCCAGCCCGGCCACGACCCGAAGGCGCCCTCGAGGCCGAAGACCACGGTGGCGGCGCCTTGCCAGGCGATGTGCCACACGGGCATCTCGGCGGTGTACCAACCGGCGAAGAAGCTCGGAACCAGCAGGAGCTGATGACGGGCGGGGCGGAAGGCGTTCACCACCAACAGGGCGCCCACGAGGCTGACCGCCAGGTACACCCATGCCCACGCCATGGCACCATCCTCGCTCATGGTGGGAAGATGGCGCACGCCGAAATGGCGGGCGACCGCAGGGCGTCCGGGGGGGCACGAACCGACCGAGCGAGGCAGGACGACCATGGAACAGCTCACCGGGCTCGACGCGACGTTCCTCTATCTCGAGACATCGAGCCTGCACATGCACGTCTCGATGGCGGCGATGTTCGACCCGTCCACGGTCCCGGGCGGCTACTCGTTCGACAAGCTGCGCGACCTCGTGAGCTCGCGGCTCGAGCTGGCCCCGATCTTCCGCCGGAGACTGGTCGAGGTCCCGTTCCGCCTGGGCCACCCCTACTGGGTCGACGACCCGACCTTCGACATCGAGTACCACATCCGCCGCGGCGCGGTGCCCGCTCCTGGCGGCGTCGAGGAGCTGGCCCAGTTCGTCGGGGACGTGTGCAGCCGCCAACTCGACCGCACCAAACCACTGTGGGAGATGTACATCGTCGAGGGCTTGCGCGGCGGCCAGATCGCGGTGGTGACGAAGATCCACCACTGCACCATCGACGGCGTCTCGGGTGCCGAGCTGCTCTCACAGCTCTTCGACCTCGAACCCGAGCCGCCGGCCCGACCTGCGCCCGACGCACCTCTCGCAGTCGACGAGCACCTTCCCTCGGACCTCCAGCTCCTGGCGCAGTCGCTGGGGACGCGCCTGACGCGGCCGTTCGGGATGACGAAACTGGCGTGGCGCACCGGGCGGGCGCTGCTCGACGTCCGGCGGGTGCGGGCTCGGGGGGCAGGGACGCGCCGCGTTGCCTCTCACCACGCCGCGCACTTCGCTCAACGCGTCCATCACCCCGCACCGGCGGGTGGCGTTTTCCTCGATCTCCCTCGAGGACGCCAAGCGCATCAAGCGGGCGTGCGACACCACGCTCAACGACGTGGTCCTGGCCGATCTGCACCGGCGCGCTGCGGCGGTACCTCATCGACGGCGACGAGCTGCCCGACGAGCCGCTCGTGGCCACGGTCCCGGTGTCGACCGCCCCGACCGACGCCAACCGGCGCGGCGCCAACAAGGTCTCCGCCATGTTCGTGGCCCTGCCCTGTCACCTCGCCGACCCGGTCGAGAGGCTTCAGGTCGATCCGGGAGAGCACCAAGGGAGCCAAGGAGGAGCACAACGCGCTGGGTGCGGACGTGCTGCTCAATTGGACCGAGCACGCCACTCCGAACGTGTTCTCCGCCGCGGCCCGTGCCTACACGCGGCTGAAGCTCGCCGATCACCACCGGCCGATCCACAGCCTGGTGATCTCCAACGTGCCCGGGCCCCGACTTCCCGCTCTACCTGGCAGGAGCGGAGATGGTGGCCGGCTTCCCTCTGGGCCCGGTCATGGACGGAGCCGGATTGAACATCACCGTCATGAGCTACCGGGGTGTCCTCAACTGGGGTCTCATGGCCTGCGCCGAGACCGTGCCCCGCCTCGCCGATCTTGCGCTGCTACATCCCCGACGCCACTCGACGAGCTCGCCGCCGCCGCCAAACTCGGCGCCCGTCCGCCCGGTGGGTGTGGCACCGGGTCGGCCCCGGTCCCGCCCGACCGTGGAGTCGGCACGAGCGCACCCCGCAGCCCACGCGCTGAGGTCCGCAGCGTTTCGGCGACGGAGGCACACGGGTGACCGACGGCGCGACGACCACTCCGGGTCGGGCTCGTCGGCTGCGGGATGATCGGGCAGATCCACGCCGACGGACTGCGCAAGCTGGCCGAGGACGGCGAGATCGTGACGGTGGGTGCGGCCGACCCGTCCGAGTCGTCGCGGGCTGCGACCGCAGCACAATTGCCCGTTCCAGTACCTGACCGACGATCCCCGGCGGGTCATCGAGGACCCCGGCATCGACGCGCGTCATGATCACCTCGCCCACGTCGACACACCGCGAACTCGTTCTGGCCACCCTGGACGCCGGGAAGGCCCTCTTCTGCGAGAAGCCGCTCGCCCCGAACTTCGCCGACGTCCGGGAGCTCTGCGACGCGGTGGCGATGGCCGACACGCCCCGCCCAGGTCGGCTTCCACTCCCGCTTCCACCCCATCGTCAACCACGATCCGGCGGCTCGTCGCATCGGGCTGAGCTCGGCGCCCCCATGGCCTACACGTTGCGCGACGACCAGTACTGGCCCACGGGCGCGGTGGTACCCGGGCCACAGCTCGTGGCGTTCGGATCGGGCCCAGGCCGGGGGAGGCGCTCTCCTCGAGCACTCGATCCATGCCGCCGACATCGTGTGCTGGCTGTTCGGCCCGGCCGTGCGGGTCTCGGCCAGCACCCGGGCGGTGTTCGGGTACGACGTCGAGGACGTGGCGGCGGTCATGGTCGAGCACGCGTCGGGTGTCGTCGGCACCATCCTCAGTGTCTTCAACGGCGTGCGTGGACGCGAGGAGCGTCGCTTCGAGGTCTTCTTCGAGGGCGCCGCCGTCGAGGCCACCACCGACTTCATCGTGGGAGCCACCGAGGACAGCTTGCTCGTGCAGCAGACCCGATGCCGACCCCGCAGCGTCCCGACCTCGACGCCATGCGAGAGGAGCACTTCGCCGCGCTCGGCCTCCCCCGCCGTGACTTCGTCTTCTACACCTATCCCGCCGACCGACACTGGGTGCGCTGCGTCCAGCGACGGCGAGCCGGCGTCCCCGGGCTTCGGCGACGCCCTGCGCGCGCACGAGCTCGTCGACGCCGCCTATCGATCGGCGACCTCAGGAGCCGCCGTCTCGCCCGTGAGCCGACCGCCTGCGGCCGAGCGGCATGATGCAGGGATGACCGACGTCCCCCCGGAACCCAGCCCCCCGCCGCTCACGTCCCGGGATCGCGGGCCTGGCGTCGGCGATCTCGACATGGGTGGAACCCGAGGACAATCCCTCGGGCGTGATCTACGGGACCATCGCCGTCGGAGCGGTCCTGGCGGCGGAGAGCACCCGCCGCGAGACCTTCGCCGACACCATCGAAGCCACCGTGATCATCCTCGGCCTCTACTGGCTCGCCCACACCTACGCCACCGTGGTCGGCGACCGTCTCAAGACCCGGGAGACCCTGTCGTCGGGCCGACTGTGGCGCGCGTTCCTGCACGAGGGAGCCATCGTCAAAGGAGCAGCCATCCCCATCGCCGTGCTGGCGCGTGCTGTGGGCGGCCGGGGTGTCGCTGCAGACCGGCGTCACCGCCGCGCTGTGGAGCAGTGCCGCTCGCTCTCGCCGGCTTCGAGATCATCGCCACGGTGCGCAGCCGGGTCACCGGAGCCCAACGGCTCACGCAGATCATCGGTGGGCGCGCTCCTCGGCGCCGGCATCCTGCTCGTCCGCGTCGTCCTGCATTGACGTCGCGACGACAGCACCGCGACATCCTGCGCGTCAGGTCTGAGAGCTCTGTGGTGGGCCACCGACGGCCCCACTCCCGAAAAGCCCGGCACCACGACGCGACCCTCGGTGACGACACCGTCCCCCGGCACTCGACGTCGGACGCGGCACGGCCCGGACGGAGAAGGCTGCACGCCAGACCGGACAACACCGCCATCGAGGCCGCGTACCACCACAGGTGCCGGAAGTTGTCGAGGGCGGCGACGGCGCGTGTGCGGAGTGCCGAGGATGACGACGAGCAGCGCCACGCCGAAGGCGCCTCCGACCTGGCGGGCGGTCTGGTTGACCGCACTCCCCACGGCGAAGCGCTCGGGGTGCAGGCTCGAGACCGCCGCCGCGCTCAGCACCGGGAAGGTGAGACCGATCCCGAGACCGGTGATGAGCGTGGCCGGCAGCCAGCGCGCCAGGTAGGCGGGGTGCAGACCGATCCGGGTGGCGTACCAGACGAGCCCACCGGCGAAGCACGCCGTCCCCACCAGCGAGGACGCGGCGGAACCCGACACGAGCCGCCAGTCGACCGGCCGGCCCCGACACGACCGCCACCACCAGCGGCCCGGGCGTGACGGCCAGGCCGGCGCGGAGGATGGAGTAGTGCCACACCGAGGTGAGGAAGAGGATGTTGCCGAGGAGCATGGCGAAGAAGCCCATGGCGTAGAGCAAGGTGGCGGCGTTGGCCACGCTGAAGGATCGAGCCGAGAACAAGGTCAGGTCCAGCACGGGCTCGGCGTGGTGGGCCGAGCGGTACAAGAAGGCCGCACCGAGGATCGACCGCCGCCACGAAGCAGACCACCACCGCGGCGCTCGACCAACCCCAGCTCGGTCCCTCCGAGATCCCCAGCACCAAGGCCGCCAGCGCGCGTGCTCACGAGCACCACACCCAGGTAGTCGGGGCGGGCCCGCACCTCGTCGGACTTGGAGTCGCTCAGCACCCGGCGGCCCGACGAGCCAGGCCAGCGCGCCGACGGGCAGGTTCACGTAGAAGGCCCACCGCCACCCACCGGCCGAGATCAGGAGCGGCGCCCAGAGAAGGTCCCGTGGCCACCGCCAGGGCCCCGACGCCTCCCCACATGGCGACGACCTGGGAGCGGCGCTCGGTCGGGAAGGCGCCGAGAAGCAGCCCCAACGACGCCGGCAGCATCGCCGCCGCGCCGCATCCCTGGATCAGTCGCCCCGCCACCAGCAGGCTCACCGACGGCGCCAGCCCGCACAGCGCCGAGCCCAGGCTGAAGACGGCCAGGCCGGCGAAGAACACCCGCCGCGCCCGATCCGGTCGGCGCTGCGGCCCGCGGTCACGAGCAGCGATCCGAACACGATGCTGTAGCCGGTGATCACCCAGGCCAGGGCGGCCCGGGAGTCGTGGGGGAAGGATCGCTCGAGAGCCGGGAAAGGCGACGTTGACGATCGAGAGGTCGAGCGACGCCATGAAGGCGCCGAGGGCGGTGACCACGAAGATGGCAGGAACTGCGGGCCTTGACCTCGGCACGGGCTGCCGGCTCCGTCGTCGACCGACCGAGGATCCTCTCACGAACGCACTGTAGGAGATTGCATTCTATCATGCAACTCACTACCGTGGGGGAGGTGGAACGGAAGAGCTTCGCCGACATGGACTGCTCGGTCGCCCAGTGCCTCGAGGTCGTGGGCGAGTGGTGGAGCATGCTCATCGTCCGAGACGTCTTTCTGGGCGTCAGCCGATTCGACGACTTCCAGACGGCGCCTCGGGATCTCCCGCAACATCCTCCAGCAGCGCCTGGGCCGACTCGTCGACGCCGGCGTCCTGCACCGGGTGCCGTACTCCGAGCACCCGCCCCGCCATCGACTACCGGCTCACCGACAAAGGGCGCGACCTGTGGCCCGTGCTCACCGCCATGCGGCAGTGGGGGGACCGCCACGCGGCTCCGTCGGGGCCGCCCATCGAGGTCTCCCACAAGGCGTGCGGGTCGGCGTCGGAAGCGGTCCTGGTGTGCGGTTCGTGCGGCGAGCCCATCGGACCGAGGGACGTCGAAGCCAGGTAACGCCGGGGCCATCACGGATCCACGGGTCCCGTACGGGCCGGTCAGAAGGCCTGCACGCCGGGCCGGAAGGCCCTGGTCGCCTGGCTCCGCAATCTCTCATAGTGATTGGTTAACCACTTATCGTGGTAGATTGCCGCGTGTGGTGACCCCTGGGCCGAGCGAGCCCCACTCCGAGAGCGCCCCGGCGCGCCCGGGCCGCAGGTTCCGGCGGGGCGTGCTCCTCCTGGGCAGGAAGCGCCGGCGGAGTCGTCGTCGGGATCGCCCTGTCGGCGGCCTTCTCGAGCGCGGCCGATGCGGCTCCTCTCCCGACTCCGAGCCTGCCCAGCGCGTCCCCCTCGGAGTCGTCACGGGTGACGCCGCTCGATCCCGAATTCTCGGTCCGAGCGCACGGTCGCCGTTTCGACCCAAGGTCGGTTCCGACAAGATCGGCGTAGTCGCTGTCGACCCGCACTCAAGACCGTCCGCGGCACCGCCGACGGACTGAACACGACGGCCGGCCAGCTGGCCGGCCCGCTCGTGCACACGGTGCAAACGAGCCTGCCCGCAGGGAGCCTGGACGGTTTGACCGGCGCCCTCGTGATCGCCACCTCCACGCACACACATCTCAGCGGAGCGCCGGACGGCCAGCACCGTCACCCTGCGGGTGGCACGTTGAGCGTCACACACGCTGTGCATGGCGACGCGCAGCACCCCGGTCACTCCCCGGTCGTCCTCCTCCCGGCCCGGATCCTTCGCCGGTCCCGCCGTGGAGCGGCAGCGAGTCGGCGGGTTCTTCACTCCCGGGCCAGGGCGGCAGTCCGTTCGGGGCGCTTGCCTCCGACAACGGTGCTGTTGCTGCCACTGCTCCTGGGAGCCCTCCTTCTGGCACGGGAAAAGACACCGCTGCTCGCTTTTCCACTTGAGGTACTCCCCTCCTGGTTAACCGTGCCTGTTGTGCAAAGCGGCCCACTCGCCGCGACCAACAACAGCAACGCCAAACCACTCAAAGGAGAACTTGAAATGAACACCTTCATCAAACGCGCCCGTGCCATTGCCGTAGGCGCATCGCTTCTCGGGCTCGCAGGAGCCGGGATGACCATGGTGTCCTCGACGTCACCCGCCTTTGCCGGCGCTGTGTCCGAACACCGCATCTGTGTCGCAGGGGCCCGGGGCAGCGATCGGTGCACACAAGGGCAACTCGGCATCGGCGCTCCGTGGCCGACGAATCCCGCACCCACAGGAACCGAGAGTGGGACCCCCACCGGCAACGCGGACGGCACGGGAACGACCGGCACGACCCGGCACCGGTCAGACTCGTCGGGATCACCGTTGGTCAACACCAACGCCCCCGTGACACCACCGGTGACGGAAGCGGTTCGGGAGGGTCGAGCAGCTCGGGCACGTTGGTCAACACCAACGCCCCGGTGCAGGCACAAAGCCCCACGGCCGGCTCGGACCGTCGTCGGGTCACCGTTGGTCAACACCAACGCCCCCGTGACACCACCGGTAACGGAAGCGGTTCGGGAGGGTCGAGCAGCTCGGGCAGGTTGGTCAACACCAACGCGCCCGGTGCGGGCACAAAGCCCCACGGCCGGGACCAGGATCGTCGGGGTCACCGTTGGTCAACACCAACGCCCCCGTCGACGCGGCGCAGCCTCTGCAGTAATCCACGGCTGCCGGCACCCGGCAATGCACACGGGTTGCGCACACCCTGCCTCCGGCGCCGGAGGCAGGGTGTGACTCCCCTCTTGACTGTCAAGGCCAAGGGAGAATCTGGGGCTCCGATCGGCGGGGCCAATGGGCCTGGACCACCTCAAGAAGACGCGGCCGACGGTCGATGACCCAGGCGGCGACCCCAGTCATCGTGGTTCGGAAGGCTCAATCGGAGCCGGCCCGAGACCTCGATGCAACCGGGTCGGGAGGTCGTCCGTGAGCGACACGTGGCAGGGTCCCGGATATTGGTTGGCCTCCGACGGGAAGTGGTACTCCCCGGACCTCCATCCCGACGCGTCCGCGCCGATGGGCTCGCCCGCAGAGGGAATGATCAACGCGTCCCGCATTGAGACGCCCATGAGTGCGGCGCCTTGGGACAGTGCAGGGTCTACTCCCCGACCCTCCAGCACGGAGTCGAGCTGGGGCACCTCCCGGACCGCCACTCTTCCCCGAGCCGGTGCGGAGCTTCGGGACCGACGCGTTCGCAGTCGGTCCGGTACTGCCGGGCCGCGGCCCCGTGTCAATCGCCGAGCTCGGCGCTGGGGTGCGGGCGTTGTGGTGACGATGATCGTGGCGGCGGGAGTACTCGTGACACCTTCAGGTCAGAGCCCGAAATGGGATCCACGGGTTCTGGGGATCGTGCATTTCGACGAACAGCACCGCGGCCTGACCTTCAAGACACCCGTCAAGGTCGAGTTTCTCAACAACGCCCAGTTCAACAAGGAGGTCAGCGTTCCCGATCCGACGTCAAAGGCTGACCGCACTGCCGAAAGTCACGCCCTCGGCGAACTCCGGGCTCTCGGGCTCGTGCACGGCAATCCTCAACCTCGCGCGCCAGCGAGAACAAACTGAGCCAATCCGACGTCGTCGGTCTGTACGTCGACGACCAAGAAGACCGTCTTCGTCCGCGGCACCGCGCTCACGCCCTATGTCAGGGTCACCCTCGCCCACGAGCTCACCCATGCTCTTCAGGACCAGTACTTCGATCTCGCCAAGTTGCAACAGGAGCGATGACGGCGACGACACCGCGGTCACGGCGCTGATCGAGGGCGACGCCGTGCGGGACGAGAACCTCTACGAACAGAGCCTGTCAACCGCCGATCAGCAGGCGTATCAAAACGAACAGAACCAACTGAGAAGGGCGCCGGCCAGACTTCGAACGTCCCGGAGATCTTGAGTGACATGCTCGGAATTCCCCTATGCGTTCGGTCCCACCTTCGTCGACTCCCTTGTGCGAACGGTGGCACCGCCGCCATCGATCGTGCATTTCGCGATCCACCGGTGGCAGAAGCCCAGATCGCCAACCCCGGTCAATACCCGGTCGGATGGCGCCCGACCCGGGTGGCCGTCCCCACGCTGCGCGCCGGTGCGCATCGGATCGACACGCCGAGGCCCTTTCGGACAGGTGTCTCTGTTCGAGGTCCTCGGGAGCCGGCTCGGCTACGACCGAGCCTGGAGCGCGGTGCAGGGATGGCAGGGCGACAATTCGGTGCCTTACAAGGACCATGGCCGCACCTGCATGGCCATCGATGTGGCCATGGTCGGCACGACGTCGGCCGCGAACCTCTTCGGTGCGGCCCGCGCCTGGGCCACGGACGATCCCCGGGCGCCACCGTGACCCAAAACGGCAAGCTGTCGACGTGCGCTCCTGTGACCCCGGTCCCAAAGCTGCGGGCCCGCCGACGATCACGCCATCGGCATTCGACGTTCTCGCCGGCCCGAGCCGGGATCATCGACGGCGTCATGACGAGCGATCAGGTCGACTTCGCCATGGGCACATGCGTCGTCGACAAGGTCCTGATCGGTGTCGGGCCCTCTCACTACGATGACCTGGTCTCCAACAGCCTGTCGCAATCCCAAGAGACACAGCTCCGGCAGCTGGCGGAGTCGTCAGCGATCAATTGCCGGGACGAGGGAGTCAACTAAGGGTTGGGGATCGATCCGCCTGCGCCACGAGTCGCGTCACGCCCATCGATCCGGGATAAGTGCTTTCCTACTCGTTTTGCGCCCCCTGGCTCCGTCCGCCTATCGGATCGTCGAGCGCCGAAGGCGCTTCCTCCGACGCCAGACGTGCACCGCCAGGTAGATGACGAGGGCGAGCCCCGAGTCGAGGTGCCACCTGTAGAAGGGCGCGGGGAGCGGCAGCTGTGTCGGTGCACCGCGGTTCCAGTCCACGACCCCCGACACGAGCAGGTTCAGGGTGATGAAGAGGAGCACGAGGTCTGAAAGGGCGAGACGAGTCCGCCGTTCGACGGATGTCCGGGCCCGCACGATCTGAGTGGCCATCCGAGTGATGGTCCGGCGGCGCTGGCCCAGGTGCACCACCACCAGCCCGACGAAGACGAAGCCGACGACGGTGTGGTAGGCGACCCGCACGTGCAGTAGTTGCAGCGTGCCGAGTGCGGCCGCGGCCGAGCCCAGCAGAGCGAGATGGACGGCGAAACGGGATCGCCGCCCCCACGCCGACCGGCGGGCGGCGGGCCGTTCGAGCTCGGCGGCCTGGGTCTCGAGCGGTACGTCAGGCACTGCACACCCGCCGGCTTCTGCGAGTGAGACGGGCGAGCACTCCGCATGCCATCACCGGCACGCGGCGCGATCGATGTCGCCATCTCGATCGACGTCGCTCCCCCGTACCTACGCACCTGTATGGAGTGACCATTTGGGCGAGTCGGTAAGCGCCGATGATCCTGGTTGGACGCCTTGGCTGCCATCAAGGTGTCTCACTCGATCGCCTGGTGTGCCATTGCCGCGGGCTCGCGACCGGCCAACAGCCAACCGACGATCGCCGCGAAGGCCGGCATGGCGAGCAGGAGGAGGAGGAGGTCTGCGACGGGGACGTTGCCGAGCGCGGCGATCCCCCCGTTCAGCGAGTTGCTCCGCAGCCAACCGATCATGCCGAGGTAGCCCCCCAGAGTCCCGAGGAGCGCCCCGAGAAAGCCGAGCGCCCCGGCCGTCACCGCCGTCAGTGTGCGCCGCGTGTAACCGGACGCACCGGTCGCTGCGAGTGTGCGGAGATCGCTCGCTGTCTCGCTTCGGACGAGTCCCACCGACATCCCGAGCACACCGAGCGCGATGACGATCCCCAAGATCGTGGCCCAGCCGATGACCGCGGACGAGGTCGGCTGGTCGTTCTTCGCCTCGACGGAGAGCTGCGTCGTCGACGCGGTGAGCTCGGCGCTGCTGATCTGGGCGGCGGTGAAGGGCTGCGATCCCTGGACCAACCAGTCGGACGCAGTTGCCTGGAGGTGGAACTCGTGCATGGCGTGCTCGGTGATCACCGTGTTCGGCGCCGACGTCCCGGTTGGGAGTGCCCCCACCTCTTGGATCACCGGGTGCACGACACAGCCCGCGGCGGCCGTACAGGGTGACGACCCGAGCGGTGTCGAGGCCGAGACCCGAGACGCCCGAGAGACCAGGACGTGAGCTCAAGATGTCCGCGTTGGGGTCGATCTCGGACGCCGTGATACCGAACGCCCGCAGCAGCTGGGGCGTGGCGACGAAGAGCGCACCGTTCCAGCTGCGACCGCCCTGGGTGTGGCTCGCCACCAATCTCCGCATTCGGAGACTCGAGGACGATGAGCTGCGCGCCGAGACCCTTCGAGATCTGCTCGGCGCTCGCGGCAAGTTGAATGGGATTTGCTGTGGTCTCCACCGGTTGGTTCTTGACCGGAACAAGTCGACCCTGGGCGTTGCGCTGCACAATCGGCTGGCCGGGCGGCGGCTGGTTGACGGTGAGCCACAGCTGGTTCGAGGCCAGGTTCGGGCCCGCGTAATCGAGGACGTCGCCGTAACGGGACGCCGCCGCCAGCAGCACGATGACCGCGACGAGCACCCCGACACTGATCGCCGCCAGCGCCGAACCCGAGCGCGCCCGATACCGGGCGAGATCGCGCAGCGCCATACGGGTCGCGATCGGCGCACGGCGACCGAGCCGCGCCGTCAACGACAGGAGGAACGGCGCCAGCAGGATCAGGCCGGGGATGAGGAGGACGATCCCGAAGAGGAGTTCGGGTGCGCCACCGCTCCCGTTGCCGTTATTCGTGCCACCGGAGTAACCGAGTAACAAGAAGGCGAGGCCGAGGAAGACGATGCCTGGGATCACGGACCGGTGGATCTGACGAGGAGGCGCCGGTCGGCCCGACAGCGCCTGGACGATCGGCACCTTGGTCATGGCCCGCGCCGGCCGGGACGCCGCGAAGTAGGCCGCGACGACCGCAAGCACCATGGCGGCGACCACAACGGTCCACGAGAGCGCGAGTACTCCGATGACGTGGTGCGAGCTCTGTTCGAGACTCGGACGGTAGGCGAGCCACGTGACGAGGCCGAGGACGAAGCCAAGGACCGCACCGACGAAACCGACGACCGTGCCGTTCGCACTGATAACGAGCCGGACGTGGCGATCCGTGGCGCCGGTCGACTCGAGCATTCCGATCGAGCGGAGGCGCCGCTGGGCCAGCACCGTGAATCCTCCGACCGAGACGAGAGCGATGAGCAACATGCCGAGAACGAGGGCGGCGAGCGAGATGGTCTCGGGGTTGAACGGGTTCGACTGCGCCACCGAAGCGGGGGTCTGCACGTGGTTGCCGATCGAGCTCAGCGGCACCCCCTTGGCGTCGAACAACGCCGCGACGCCCGTGGGGTGATTCACCTGTCCGGGCGCGACGAGCGCGAACTCGTCGAGGAGGCTTTGTGGGTTTTCCACGATGCCAACCACTTGGCGTTCGACGCCGCCGACTCGCCAAGTGGCCCCCACCCTCAAGTGGAACGCCGACACGACTCCACTGGTCAGGGCGACCTGGTCGGCGCCCGTCGGGTAGTGCCCGGAGACGAGCGAGAGCATCGGACCGCCGAAAGGTCCGTGCGGGTCTTGCGCCCGGATCTGATAGGTGTTGATCGATCCCGGGATCGACTGCGTCTCGTTCTCGATCAGCTCGACGCGGCCGAAGCGGTGCTCGAGGCCGGCGATGACGCTCGCCGCGTGCGTGTTGTAGGTCGTGAAGGACACAGAGTCCTCAGCCGAGCCGAAGCCGGAGTTCTTCGGCGGCGGCGTGTTCGTGGCGACGGCTGAGCCGACGATCGTCGCGGCAACCGCCAGCGTGATGAGGGCGAGGATCAGGAATTGCTGACGCCACTCCTTCCGGAAGAGTCGCCAGGCCCAGCGGACGACCGCACGACGGGCTGGTGCGCCGCCACCGGCGGGGCGGGTGTCGATTCCGCGGTGCGAGGATTGCGGTGCTCATCGTGACTCCTTCGGAATCGTGCGTTCGGGCGCGTCAGGCGCGCGGTGAGGCGAGGGACGAGTCGACAAGGCGGGAATCGACGGTGTCGACCATGTGGCCATCGCGGAGGAAGATGACCCGGTCGGCCCACGACGCGAGGTGCGCGTCGTGGGTGACGACGACCGCGGCGACCCCGCGTGCACAGGCGGCACGGATCATCGCCATCACGGCCTCGCCGTTCGTCGAGTCGAGTGCTCCCGAGGGCTCGTCGGCGAGGAGGATGTGGCGCTCACCGACCACG
Source organism: uncultured Acidimicrobiales bacterium (assembly GCA_963846125.1). Classification (GTDB taxonomy): domain Bacteria; phylum Actinomycetota; class Acidimicrobiia; order Acidimicrobiales; family UBA8190; genus Chersky-840. The sequence continues at coordinate 1,223,740 of CAWJUR010000002.1, read as the reverse complement.
GCGCGAGCTATCGCCACCCGCTGGCGCTCGCCACCGGAGAGTTGGTCGGGGTAGTGCCCGGCTCTGTCGGCAAGCCCGAGCCCTTCGAGCGCGACGAGTCCCGCCTGATGGGCCTTGCGTCCCGAGACGCCGTCGAGCTCGAGGGGCAGCGCGACGTTCTCCGCGGCGGTAAGCCCGGGCAGGAGGTTGAAGTCCTGGAAGACGTAGCCGATGCTCCGCCGCCTGAGCCGAGCCTTGTCGTTGCGAGACAGCCTGGACAGCGCCACCCCGCCAATGCGCACCTCACCACTCGACGGCTCTTCGAGGCTTCCGGCGATGGTGAGCATCGTTGACTTCCCCGAGCCCGAGGGACCCATCACTGCCACGAGCTGGCCCTGGTCGACGGAAAGATTGATCTCGTACAGGGCACGTACGGCGGTTTCACCCTCGCCGTAGAACTTCGAGATGTCTTGGAATTCGAGAAGGCTCATCTGCGCCGACCGTCCTTTGCCGGGAGCCCGGCGTTGAGTTTGGGTAGGTCACCCGAGTGCATACTGAGTATCCTATTGAGCCGAATATGTGGTTGTCAAGGCCACGATTTTTCGTCCTGGGGTCGCTGGTCGAAGGCGAGGTGCTACCGGCGCCCGCTCGGCGCCCGGTCGGCGACGAGCGCCTCCGGGGTCGGCGGCGGGACCGTCTGGTCCACGATCCGGCCGTCCCGGATGAAGACCACCCGATCCGCCCATGCCGCCAGCTGCGCGTCGTGGGTGACCACTATCGCCGCGACGCCACGGTGGCAGGCGGTGAGGATCATCCGCATCACGGCCTCGCCATTCGCCGAGTCGAGCGCTCCCGAGGGCTCGTCGGCGAGCAGCAACGAACGCTCGCCGACGATGGCCCGTGCGATCGCGACCCGCTGGCGTTCACCACCCGAGAGCTCGTCGGGATAATGGGCGGCGCGATCAGCGATACCGAGCTCCTCGAGCGCGGCGATGCCGGCGAGCTGTGCCTTCTTGGCCGAGACACCGTCGAGTTCTAGCGGCAGCGAGACGTTCTCCGCGGCGGTGAGCCCGGCGAGGAGATTGAAGTCTTGGAAGACATACCCGACCGTCCGACGGCGAAGCCGCGCCTTGTCGTCGCGAGTCATCGACAACAGCGTCTTGGTGTCTATGACGACCTCGCCGCTGGTCGGCTCTTCGAGGCTGCCCGCGATCGTGAGCAACGTCGACTTTCCTGAACCTGACGGCCCCATCACGGCGACGAGTGAGCCACGCTCAACGGCGAGGTCGATGTCGGACAGCGCGTGCACCGCAGTGGCGCCGGTCCCGTAGCTCTTCGAGACCTGGCGGAGCTCGAGATAGCTCATCGCCGAGCGACCAACCTCCGACGGATGAGCGGGCCGGGCTTTGCCGAGGGAGCCTCGAGCGCGGCACGCTTCAACCGACCGTCGGCGGTGTCGAGCCAGCGGACGGCGGAGTCGAGCCGGAAGAGTTCGGCATCGACGACGAGGGCGAAGGTCAGATCGAAGTCCGCTTCGTCCTCCTTGAGCCGCGTCCACTGCTGCATCAGCTCGACGAGATACCGGCGATGGACCTGGATCACGTCGTGGACCGAGACGTCCGGGACGCGAATGGCCGCGAGCACCTTGATCACGAGCTCGTCACGGGGCGGCTCGGTCATGTCCGATGGCGTGCTCAACCACGTGTCGAGCTCGGTCCGGCCGGACTCGGTGATGTGGAAGACCTTTTGAGGCCCGGCTTCCTCCCCGCTGTCGTCGGACTCGATCAGCTCGTCGCGCTCCAGGCGCTGGAGCGTCGTGTAGACCTGTCCCACGTTGAGGGGCCACACCTCGCCGGTGCTCTCCTCGAATTCCTGACGCAGCTGCAACCCGTACTTGGGAGCCTCGCTCAAGAGCGCCAGCAGCGCGTGGCGGACGCTCACTGCGCCGCGCCCGAGAAGCCGATTCGTACCATACGCAGTATCCTACGGTGCCCGAACCTGCAGGTCAACGACGCTGGCGAGGAGCGGGTATTTCGGCGTTGACCTCATCGGCGAGGTCACACGGGCTGTCGGGCGGGTCCAGAGCATCGAGCTTGGTGGCGAGCAACCGAACCTGAGAACGGAACGTGGCGCCCGTCTCGGTCCCCAGCGGCGCCAGCAGGTGCGCTTCCGCTGCCTGGAGGCGGTCATTGAGGCTGATGAGGAGTTCGTTGCCCTTTTGGGTGGCGACGATTCGGCGGGCGCGCCGATCGGCCGGATCAGGGCGTCGCTCGATCAGGCTGGCCCCTTCGAGGTCATCGAGGAGGTAGGTCATAACGGTACGGTCGACTCCGAGGTGCTGGGCCAGGGCGAGCTGGCTTCCGACGGTGCCCTGAGCGGCGGCGGAAAGCACCTGGTAGCCCCGCGGACCTCCGGGAAGGTCAGCCACCGCGGCATGGGCAGCCTTGACGTAGGCCCGAAAAATCATGCCCAGGCCCCATCCGAGGTCGTCTGTCAACGCGTCCGCGCAGCTCGGGACGTCCTCAACCTCGTCACGCTGGCCAGCGATGTTGTCCACCACACCATCATACGAGCCGCTGGACCTAGAAGCGTTGCTAGTCAGATGCTCTGTAGACATGATGATCTTCTTACCATATAGTTGTGGAGGCATGAATCGGAGACTCGGACACGGAGCGGAGACGATATGACCGGCAGCAATGAGGTGGCGAAGCCGACCGTGGTCGTCGTCGGTGGCGGGTACGGCGGCATCACTGTGGCCAAGGCATTGGACGAGACGAGCGACGTGGTGCTGGTCGAGCCAAAGGACGCTTTCATGCACAACATCGCCGCTCTGCGGGCGCTGGTGGATCCCTCCTGGCTGCCGCGGATCTTCCTGCCCTATGCAGGACTGCTCGCCAACGGGCGGGTCGTTCGCGACCGAGCCGTGGTGGTCGATCCGCACCGGGTGCTCACGGCGGCAGGCGAGGAGATCTCCGCCGACTATGTGGTGCTGGCCACCGGGTCGAGGTACCCGTTCCCGGCCAAAACGGACCTCGTCGACACTCGTCACGCCCAAGAGCAGGTCCGCCAAACGAATCGAGCACTTGCACAGGCTGATCGGGTCCTGCTCGTCGGAGCAGGCCCGGTCGGTATTGAGTTGGCAGGAGAGATCCGTCACGTGTGGCCCGAGAAGACGATTGTCCTGCTCGACGTCGCCGACGAGATTCTCGGCGGTCCCTACCTGCCCGCGCTGAAAGCCGAGCTTCGACGTCAACTGCTCGAGTCCCGCGTCGAGTTGATTCTCGGTAGCCCGTTGCAGCAGGCACCCCCGACCGAGCCTGGGGAGCTGGCCGCCTTCACCGTCACCACCGAAGCAGGAACCGCGGTGACTGCTGACATCTGGTTTCGCTGCTATGGCGTGACACCGAACAGCGACTACCTCGGAGAAGAGCTAGCTTCCGCACTCCGGTCGGACGGATTCATCGAAGTCGGCCCCACCCTTCAGGTCGCGGGGCAGACAACCGTCTTCGCCATCGGGGACATCTCAACCGCCGACAGCAAGATGGCCGGCTTCGCTCGGCGTGAGGCCGCCACCGTGGCGGACAACATCAACTCCCTGGCCCAGGGACGATCGGACCTGGCCCACTACGAGTCCATGGGTGTCGCCATCGTCGTGCCCATTGGTCCCACCGGCGGGGCGGGTCAGTTCCCCGGACAGGACGAGATCGTGGGGAGCGAGACCATTTCCGAGGTCAAGGGCAGGGACCTGATGGTCGACCAGTTCGGCGAGCTCTTCGGACTCGCGACATCGGTGTCCCCCTGACCGAACCGGGCAATCAGCAAACACGACCAGGGATGCCGAGGCCAAGTGCGCGACTGAACGGCGGCGGAGATGGCGCACCGATTCAGCCGTTCGAGAATCCATAGGCTCGCAAGAATGCCGTGACGCCTTCGTCCGCATATCTATCAAGGGCTGCTTCGGTGAAGGAGATTGTGTCTCCAAGGAGCATTGCTTGGTTCAGCGGGATCGAGAGGATCAGCCACAACAGATGCTCGGCGGCAAGCTCAGGATCTCCCAAAGACAGACCCTGCCGGTCAGCCGCATCGCGGAGAGCGACTGTCAGCTGCTCAGCTGCTCGCTTGGGACCGAGGTCATAAAATGATTGCCCGAGCTCTGGGAACCGGCCCGCCTCGCCTATGACCAACCTCCGGAGCTTGAGGACGTTGGGCTGCATCACTCCCTTCAAGAAGGAGCGAGCGAACGGGCGCAGCCGCTCTCCGACTGACCCCTCGCCCGTCGTGAGGAAGTCTGCCGGTATGCCACCGTCGCGGGCGTGCACCACGTCCGTGACGACCTCTCGGAACAATGCCTCCTTGTCACTGAAGTGCTTGTATACGGTCTGCTTCGAGACCGCCGCTTTGGCTGCCACTTGATCCATGCTTGTCCCCACGAAGCCGTTCGCGAAGAACGCCTGCCGGGCGGCCTCGAGGATCGCCGCTCTCTTGCGAGCTCCCCGGGAGGGAGCTTCCGCACTTTCGGCCTTGACCCGGGGAGCCATGGGGACAAACAGTACTAGACAGTTCCGTACTTGGGCTGTGATAGGGTACGGAACCGTCTAGTACTAGTCGAGGCCGACAAATGAAGATCGTCGTTATGAACAACGTGACCCTCGATGGCGTGATGCAGGCGCCCGGGAGGGCGGACGAGGACACTCGAGGAGGCTTTTCCCACGGAGGATGGGCGTCGCGCAACATCGGCGAACCGGACCCCGAGATCGGAGCGGCGATGGGCGTCCGGATGTCTCAAAGCGACGGGCTGCTGTTCGGAAGACGTACCTATGAGGACTTGTTGACCGCCTGGAACAGCCGAGGCGGCATGTTCAAGGATGCGCTCAACGCGGCGCAGAAATACGTCGTGTCGCAGACCCTCACCGATCCGTTGCCTTGGCCAAACTCCACGCTTCTGTCCGGCAATGTGGTCGACGCAGTGGCCGAGCTCAGGTCACGGCCAGGACGGGAGCTCCACGTCATGGGCAGCGGGCAACTCACAGAGGAGCTTGTGGCTCATCAACTCGTCGATGAGTTCTTGCTGATGATCTTTCCTGTGGTTCTCGGACATGGTCGGCATCTCTTCTCGGGTGACACCTACATGGAGCTGACTTTGGTCGATGCGAAGGCGACTAGCTCAGGCGTGGTGATCGCCACATTCCGAAGATAACCCCTTCTACGCCGCAAACCGCTCATAAGTCTCGGGTAGCAGATGGGCCGGTCACTGAGAGTGTCCCTGACGTGCACGTTCTTTGGTGCCGAGGGCCCGATTCTCGCGTGAGCTCCAACCGAATCCGCGACCGTGCCGATAAGCGCTGTGCTTTGGCTGGAGATTGAGGGGACGCCGGGAGGTGAGGGTTGGCGGTGGCCCCCTCCTCGTGTCTCAAATGTGGATCAGCATTCGCATTCATTTCCAAATCCACGAGGCCGGAGGTACTAACAGTGGCGCCCGAAACGATCAGCGCGAGCATCGGCATCAAGGCTCCGGCCGAGGCCATCTTTGCGGTCCTCGTCGACCCCGCGAAACACGCCGCAATTGACGGCACGGGCTGGGTCCTCGATCCCCTCGACCGCCAACCCTTGACGGCGTCGGGGCAGGTCTTCCGCATGGCCATGTACCACCGCGGCCATCCGAATGGGAACTACGAGATGGCCAATCTGGTCCAGGTGTTCGACCCGCCCCATGCCATCTCCTGGAAGCCAGGCTACGACCCAGGCGACGCCGTCCTCCGCTTCGGTGGCTGGATATGGCGTTACGACCTGGCTCCGCTCGGCCCGTCCGAGACCGAGGTCACGCTCACTTACGATTGGTCGGCGGTACCCGAGGACGTGCGTCAGACGGGGCCCACGTTCCCGCCTTTCTCCCCCGATCACCTGGACAATTCGTTGACCCACCTCGCCCAACTGGTCGTTGCCTGACATTCGCCCCGAGCCGTAGTACCGGCTCTTCGTAGCCTCTGCGGACTTCCGTAGACCGGTCGAAATTGGCGGCGATGCGGAGATTACACAACGGAGCGGGAACCCTGTCGGCCGCGAATATTGCCACTCCGCCGTGCGGCGGAGTGGGATCAAGTTGTCACCGCTCCATAGCGCGAGCGGGGGGCGCCGCGGTCATATTGGTCGTCACGCCACATAGTTATTCTGGGCCATGCGACCCGACACTCCGGGTTGAAGGTTGAGGTATGTCATGTACGAAGTGCGAATCGAGCAGACAAGCGAGTGTCCGACGGCGGTGGTGAGGGCCAACACGACCAGTCAGGAGTTCCCAACCCTGTGGGCCACATTTCTCGACGAAGTGTGGGCCTTCCTCCGGGCGACACCGGGCCTGCACACGGACGGCCACAACGTCATGGTGTACCGAAACAACGTTCCAGGAGTCGAGCTTGCCGCCGAGGTCGGCGCACAGGTCACTCGCTCATTTGATCCCACAGGTCGTGTCGTACCATCGTTTCTCCCCGGAGCCGAGGTGGCGACGACCATCCACGCCGGCCCGGTGACCGAGATCGGGGCCGCGTACGATGCCATTCAGGACTATTGCAAGACGGAGAACCGTCGGTTGACGGGCGTCTCGTGGGAAGTGTACGGAGACCCTGATCCCGACCACTTCGACGTCGCGATCTACTCAGAACTCGAATGATGAAATGGAAGCTCCACTAACACACGTCGAGCAGCACTTGAGCCACCGCCGCTTCTTAGGTCCCGTCCCCGGTCTTCGGCCGTTCCAGGACAGCACCGTGTTCGACCGCGTCGGTGGTCAAGCCACAGTAGATCGGATGGTGGACTCCCTCTATGACCGTTTCGAGGTCGACCGGCTGATCCGGCCGCTGTTCGGCAGGGATATCTCGAACGAACGTGAGAAGCAGAAGCGGTTCTTTGCCGAGTGGCTCGGGGGACCACATCACTACAGCGAATCCACCTGGGCCGGGCTGTATCAGCGCCACGAGGATCTGCCCATCACCCAGGTACTCGCCCAGCGTTGGCTCAGTCATCTTGCCGACGCGCTGGGTGCCGCTGTGCCCGATGAAGGCGATGCTGCCGTCATCCTTGAACGCGCCCAGGCCGTGGCCTTTGCGCTCGTCAACCATGAGCAGGAGGCGCCGGTGCCATCTGCTCGGCGGGTTCCGGCGGCGAAGCACCGTTCGGAGCTGATCGCCTCCTGCGGCGTCGGGGCCCGGACGCTCAAGCAGGCCGTGCTCCTTGCTCAGCGCGGCAAGGTGGACGAGTTGGCAACGCTCGTTTTGGAGGTACCCGACGTCATCACCCGCGCCGCATTTGCCGCGCAGTTGCTACAAAGCGCCACTCTGGCCGGGCGAATCGAGGTCGTCGAGTGGCTCATCGACCGTGAGGTCGACGTGAACAAACCCTGGCCTCTGCACGTGAGCCTGATTGGCGGCAGCCTGGAGGGGATCTTGTTCGTGACGCCGCTGTGCGCGGCTCGCATGAACCGCCGTTCGGATGTCAGCACTCATTTGCTTCGCCGTGGCGCCCTCGACGATATATTCACCGCAGCCTTCATGGGGGACCTGTCACTCGTACGTCACCTGCTTGCGGAACAGCCATCGTTGGCGCAGGTCTCTGATCCGGCGGTTGATGTGCTCACCATCACGCCGGTCCACCACGCGGTGGCCGGCAACCAGTTGCCGACAGTACGCGCCCTGCTCGAACACACGACGGAACCCGTTCGAACCGGGGGCCGCGCCCTTCGGACTGCGGTCGATCGCTGCAATCGGGACATGATCGACCTCTTGCTAGAGCATGGAGCCGAGGCGCACGCCATCGGCGCCGGCCGATGGGTGCTTGATCCCGAGCTCGCACCGCTGCTGGCGAACTCAGGGGCGTCGGCCGCTTTAGGGCATGACGGCGAAGACTCCGGCGTTTGGGTGAGAGGCAGCTGTACCGGTAATCAGGGACGCAAAGACGATCCCGCATACGTCGCCTCGCTCCTCCATTACGGGGCGCGCGTCGACCAGCGTTACAACGGGGCAACCCCGTTGCACTACGCAGTAAAGGCCGGATTCGTGCAGACAATCCGACTCTTGCTCGATCACGGCGCCGCCGAGGATGCGCTCGACGACCGTGGCCGCACACCCCGCGAGTGGCTGACTCAAGCGGCGAAATCGGTGGACAGAGAAGCAGTTCGTGAGGTGCTGGAAAGCAACTCCCGCTAATTGGCGCGCTGGTCGTTGCTCAATGGGCCCCTCGGTTGGTGGTGGGCCAATTCTGTCGCCGGCTCCGGCATCCTGATCTAACGAGCGAACGAGGGCCCTGGAGCGCTTCGTCACAGTTTACCGCCAACGAATTTGCTCAAGGCCGGTGCCTAGATAGTTCGCAACGCTTCCGTTGGCGACAGGCGAGTAGCTCGCATCGCCGGATACAGACCCGCAATCACTCCGACGATTAGAGCAAGTGCAACCGCCCCGACGAGCGCGCCGCCGGGGACGACGGTGCTCCAATGGCGCGCCGCCGAATAGATGGTGGTCGTGAACCCTCCGAGCACCGCACCGATCGTCCCACCCATCAGTGCCAGCAAACCTGCTTCGGCAACGAACTGCAGCCCGATCTGGCGGCGAGTCGCGCCAAGTGCGCGTCGCAGTCCGATCTCACCTCGACGCTCGAGCACTGCGATCACCATCACGTTCGCGATCCCCACCCCCCCGACGAGCAGCGCCACTCCGCCGAGGGCAAGAAACAGGCTCTGGAATGCGGCCGAAGCATCAGCTCGTGCGACGAGTGCGTCGGAGGGGTTGGCAATACTGACGTTCTGCGGGGCGGCTGGGTCGGCCGTCGCCGGAAGGACGGCCGCGACCGCTGCGACGCTCGTCGGATCGGTGCGCACGTAGATCTCGACCGGCGACGAATTCGCTCCCAGCAGGCTGTCGGCGATCGGGAAGCCGATCAGCGCCGACCGATCGAGTTCGGGAGCGAGCGCGACAGGTTCGAGGATTCCGACTACGGCGAATTCGTGTCCGCCGAGCCAAACGGCCACCGAACCGTCCGCTCGGTCTATGCCGAGCACACTCGCGGTGGTGGCGCCGAGCACGACAGCCGGGAAGTGCGCGGTTGCGCGGTTGAGAAAACGACCTCGAGCAAGGCTTCCTTCGACCGTTTGCAGCAGCTTGGTGTCCGCGGTGTACACGGAGATTGCGTTCGTATTGACTGACGGGATACGCGGGTTTCGGTAGACGGAGGCATTCGCACTCCCGATGGCGGCGGCGGAAAGGACCGGCCCAATGCGGCCAATCATCGGGGGCGCTGTGTTCGGAAGGGTGACGGTCTGTCCCGAAAACGACTGGCCGGGCGTGACCGTGAGGAGATTGGTGCCGAGGGCGTCGATCTCCGCGACAAGCTGCGCTCGACTCGACGTAGAGATACCAAGCACCGCGACCAATGTCGCTACGCCCAGCGCGACGCCAAGCGCCGAGAGGATCGTGCGGGCGGGTCGCCCGCGAAGGCCCTCTGCGCCCATAAGAGCGACATCGCCGGCACGCAGCCTGCTCTTCGCTCGTTCGGAGGACGAACCGTTCCGCCGGTCCCGACCGCTCATCGGGGCACCGAGACATCCGACTCGATCGCACCGTCGCGGACTCGGATGGTGCGATGGGCGGAATCGGCGACATCGAGGCTGTGCGTCACGATGACGACCGTGGTGCCTGAACGGTTGACGCCCCGTAGGAGCTCCAGAATCTCTCCTCCGGTCGTGGTATCGAGATTGCCGGTCGGTTCGTCCGCGAAGACGATCGCCGGAGCCCCGACGAGGGCGCGAGCGATCGCCACCCGCTGGCACTCTCCACCCGACAGCTGGCTCGGAAGGTGCGACCGGCGTTTCGCCAGCCCTACCCCTTCGAGTGCACCGGCGGCCGCAAGCCTGCGCTCCCGTCTGGGCAAACCTCGATAGAGGAGGCCGGTGGCGACGTTGTCAAGCGCCGAGAGCGTTGGGAGGAGAAAGAACTGCTGGAAGACGAAGCCAATGTGGCGGGCGCGGAACGCAGAGAGCTCGCTGTCGTCGAGGTCGACCACTGCCTCCCCGGCGATCCGAACGGCGCCATGTGTTGGTCGCTCCAGCGTGCTACCGACGGAAAGCATCGTGGTTTTCCCCGACCCTGAGGGCCCCGCGATCGCGACGAATTCTCCCCGCTCAATGCGGAGCGAGACGTCATCGAGGGCGACGACTGGCGTCGATGCCGGGTACAACTTCGTCACGTCGACCAGCTCGAGGGCGGCGCTCATTGAGAGACGACGACTTTCGTTCCCGCCACTATCCCGCTCCCGCGCACCTCCACCAACGTGTTCGAGTAGAGGCCGGTCTTTACGCCGACGAGCCGATGCGTCCCCGACGGTTCGAGGATTTCGACGCCGTAGCCGCCCCCCGAGAGGGCAAGGAGCGCCGAGATCGGGGCAGCGAGGACATTCGCCGCCTCCTCGGTCGTGAGCGAGACCTGCACCGCCACTCCGGTGGCGGTGCCCGTCGCCGACGGATCGGACGGTGTCACCGTGAGCTGCTCGGACGGCGTGGCTGCTGACGAGGAGTTTCCCTGGCTGCTCGACGAGGAGCTGGCGGAAGGTGGGACCGGGCCGATCGCGGTGATCGTGCCTGGGGTCGTCGAAGTCGACGGGAGGGTGATCGTCACCGGCTCACCGACGCTCACCGTTGGGGCGTTGGTGGGATCGAGCGGGACGGTCACCGTCCTGGCCGTCGTGGTGACCTGATAGGGAAGGTCGCCAAGCGCCGCCGCATGGCCGATGGCGACGCTCTCGGCACCGACGCGAACCGCCGAGGGGAGAAAGACAACCTGCCCCAGTGGGATCTGGCCGGTTGCGGGTTGGCCTTCAGCCCGCTGCCAGCGCTCGATGGCGTCGACGGTGAGCGAGTCGAAGTCGTCGCTCGCGGTGGAGAAGAGCCCGGCGGCGTCACCGAAGCCGATCAGAGTGGACTGCAACTCGGCCACGTCGGGGCCGTCGGTCATGCTGGCGGCGAACGAACGCCACGCGGGTGTACCCCCGGTCATGAGCACCACGGGTAGGTTGTCGACCCGGTAGAGGACCTGACCGGCGCTGACGACGGTACCTACGGAGGGCAGTTGGGTGTAGGTCCCCGTGAGCCGGTTGACGACCGGATCAGTGGGGGCGTAGTCGAGAGTTCCGGCCGTGAGCACCGAGTCGGCGAGCGTGGTACGGACCACCGTGGCCGTGGTTACCGGAGGCGGCTTCGGCGCCGCAGGGGCCGAAGATCCTCCCCGCACTGCGATCGTCGCAACCGACCCGACGATCGCCGCGGCGAGGATCCCGGCAGTGATGATGATCGACCGCCTCATGGGCCGCTCCCCTAGTCGTGGCTGCCTGCGGGCAACAAGTGCCGGCAGGCGCTGTCTGCCGCCCGAAACTGGGGTGAGTAGCGGCCGAAGCCGTTGTTGATCCCTGGCACATTCCCCAAGCCCAGATCGCCGTACTGGTCGGGGTCGAGCATGGCGATGTCGTGGCTGCGCATGCAGCGGGCGTAGCTCGTGCGCGCCGCGAGCTGTGCCGCGGAGATCGCGGGACCACCAGTTCCCCCATTCCCCGCCCCCGATGTCTGAAGGAAGTGAATGCAGGCATCGAAGGCAGCACCGTTGGAGGCTGTTCGAGCGGGCACTTGCATCGTCAGCCCCGCGTGGCCTGGTATCGGATCGGGCACCGGATCAGACTGGTTGACTCCATGACTCCGCATGCATCGCGCGTAGTCGACCATATGCTGATCGTCGAGCGCGATCTGCTGCGCCTTGCTGAGTGTAGGTGGCGTCGTCGTTGTCGATCCCCCGCGGCTGGGCAGGCTGGCGATCGATCGACTTGGCGGCGGCGATGAGCACGCCGCCGAGAGCACTGCGATCAGAGCGAGCCCAGCGAACACGCCCGGTCCGCCCCAACGCCATTGCGCCGAACTGCGTTTCCTCCACTTCACAATCGCACTCCTCGCTTCGGAACCAATGACCAAGAACGTGGCAGTTCTACGCCGGGCCGGATAACAACACCCCTACAAGATCGCCCTATCGGCGGCGTGACCGAAGACCCAACCGCAGGTCGCGAGGGCCATCGAGGGGGACGAAAGGCGCCCCTTGTTACCTCGTTGTAAGGCCCGTTGCGGCAATATGGTGCGATGCGCGTACTCGTCGTCGAAGACCAGGTGGCGCTCGCCGACTACATCGCCGACGGGCTGCGGGACCAAGGGTTCGCGGCCGATGTCGCCTTTGACGGTTCTGTGGGTCTCGAGAAGGCACTCATGAATCGGTACGACGTGATTGTCTTGGACCGAGATCTGCCGAAGGTCCACGGCGACGCCCTCTGTGCAACCTTGGTCGCCGGGCCGACGCCGGCCCGAATCCTGATGTTGACGGCTGCCGCGGAGATCGATGCACGCGTGGAAGGCCTCAACCTCGGTGCCGACGACTACCTGACGAAACCCTTCGCCTTTGCCGAGCTCGTGGCGCGCATCCATGCGCTCACGAGGCGCGCACCGGCGACGCCACCCCTCGTCGTTCGCGGCGATGTGCTGCTGGACCGCTCGCGACGTCGAGTCAGCCGAGGCGGAAGGCCGATCTCGTTGAACAAGAAGGAGACGGCCGTTCTCGAGGTCCTGCTCGTCGCCGAGGGCGTGGTCGTCGAGCGCGGAGCAACTGCTCGAGACCGTCTGGGACGAGCACACCGATCCGTTCACGAACACCGTGTCGGTGACCGTTGCCCGCCTCCGCAAGAAGCTCGGTCAGCCCGAGATCATCGAGACCATCGTCGGTAGCGGCTACCGGATCGCATGATGCGCCGCACCGTGCGATTTCGCCTCGCCCTCCGCTACGCAGCGCTCTTCTTGGTCGCCAGTTCCGTGGTTCTTGTCATCTCGTTTGGGCTCGTCTCGTATAGCCTCGGGAACTCGCCACCCCACGCCTGCGGGGTACCAAATCAACAAGACGCTCACCGATCAGCTGCTGTTTTCGTTGCTCGGACTCGGCGGGATGGCGGTCATCTCGGGCGGGCTCGGTTGGCTCATGGCCGGCCGGCTACTTCGACCGGTTCGGGAGATCACCAATACCGCTCGACGGGCGTCCGAGGAGAGCCTCACCGAACGGGTCGGGCTCGAAGGACCGCCCGACGAGCTGAAAGAGCTCGCCGATACGTTCGACGCGATGCTTGATCGCCTCGAGGCGGCGTTCGCGAGTCAACGGGTCTTCATCGCCAACGCCTCACACGAGCTGCGGACTCCGCTCACCTGCGATGCTCACAGCGATCGAGGTCACGCTCGCAAAGGCGGACCGCACGCCGGCACAGCTTGAAGCAATGGCCGAGCTCGTGCGGCTCGAGGTCGAGCACTCCAACGGCTTGATCGACGCACTCCTCACCCTGGCGAGAAGCGAGCGTAGTACTGCAACGAACGAGTTCGTTGATCTCGCGACGGCGTGCGAGGACTCACTTGATGCCGCCACGAATCGAATTTGGGATCGCGATCTCAAAGTGACGTGCGCACTTGAACCAGCGGAGTTGCACGGAGATCGACTGCTCCTCGAACGCATGGTCGGCAATATCATCGATAACGCGACGCGCCACGGCGACCGGGAGGGCTGGATTCGCGTCAGTTCTGGACGGCGAGACAACACCGTGTTCATGGAAGTCGTCAACAGCGGCGAACCGATTCCCAACGATGTAGTGCCCTCTCTTCTTGAACCGTTTCGCCGGGCGAACTCACGGCTCGGCGATGCCGAGGGGGCCGGACTCGGACTTGCCATCGTGAATGCAGTCGTAACGTCGCATCACGGAACGGTGGCGCTGAATGGTCGCGTTGGTGGCGGACTTGAGATTCTCGTGCAGCTTCCAATCCAAACAAACGACGTCGACTGAAGCGCCCTGGGTTCCGTACAGACTTTCGCGCTTTGGTTTACGCGGCCGGCCAGTAGCTATGAGATATCTACAGGGGATTTGAACTTCCGACCTCGGGTTATGAGCCCGTCTTCAACTGTCCGTAGCCTCCAAATCCGATCCGCTCTGGTCCGCTGAATCCACACCGTCCAGGCCTTCAGATGGTCAAACCTGAGTTGCCATGTGTCGGAGCCCGACCAAACGTTTTTCGATCTGTGGGCTTTCCGCCACACGTCGACAGTTCTCTGCACCGTTGGACGATCTCAGCAGTATCTGCGGGATTCCCGTGAGATCGTTGCCGAGGAGCCCACCGCGACCGACATTGTCGCCAAAGATGGTCGAGCGCTCCCCCAATTGGGGCAACCTCCCACGCTGTGGCATTCCGCCAGATCAGCCATCGCGCGTAACAACGCCTGGACTCGATGGCCCGCCGCTATCGCCTCTCTCCAGGCCACCGACGGACCATTACCGACGCTATCTGTAGCTGGCTAGCCTTCCAACGTGAAATTCTCTTTTACCTACCCCCTGGTTGCGCATCCCTACAGCCCCGACCTTTTGAAAAGGGACGCCCTCAAGCAAATTTGCCAAACCGCCGAGAAGAGCGGCTTCGACGCCATCGGATTCACTGACCATCCCGCCCCAACCGCAAAGTGGTTGCACAGTGGGGGTCACGATGCCCTTGACCCCTTCGTGGCCCTGTCGTTCTGTGGGGCCATGACCGAGCGGATCCGTCTCATCCCGAACATCGTGGTGCTCCCATACCGACATCCCCTGATCGTTGCCAAGATGGTGGCGACGCTCGACACCCTCTCCGCGGGGCGATTCACGCTGGCAGTCGCCACCGGTTACCTGCGAGGCGAGTACAAGGCACTTGGTGTCGACTTCGAGCAGCGCAACGCGCTCTTCGATCAATCTGTAGAAGTGATCCGCGGGGTCTGGTCAGACGACGACTTCACGTACGAGGGCGCTGGGATCGCAGCCATTGGCCTTGCCGCCCGTCCCAAGCCCTTTCCACTGCCACCGTTGTGGATCGGAGGGAACAGCCGTCGTTCCCGTCGCCGGGTGGCTCGATACGGGGACGGCTGGACTCCGTTTCCGGCACCGCGAGCGATCTCTCAGACAACCAAGACCGCACCCCTTGAGTCGGTCGACGAATTGGCGGAAATGCTCGACGAGTTATGGCGCTTCGTCGACGAGGAGGGCCGCGACCGCGCCGAGATCGACGTCGCCTTCGGAACTCCGGAAGGCGGTATACCCGGTAGCGACGCATTCCAGCCTGAAGCGCACATGTTGGGTCTCCAAAAGCTTGTCGGGTTGGGTGTGACCTGGGCTCATATCGGTTTGCCGGGCGACTCGGTGGCCCACGCCCTCGAAACTCTCGAGCAGTACGGCAAGACGGTTATCGCACCGTCACGAGCCTGATTGCTCCTTACGGGAGGTGTCTCGGAGCGCCCACTGCAGGACCTGGCGACGTTCTGTGCCGCACGACACAGCTGCCCGAATTCCTCCCCTCAGGATCGGAGGGGTGAGACGTTTCGACGCGATCCCACTCGCCGACAGGAAAAGGCCCTGGCTAGAAGCGTTTCTAACCAGGGCCTTTTGCGTTGGTGGCGGGGGGAGGATTTGAACCTCCGACCTTCGGGTTATGAGCCCGACGAGCTACCAGACTGCTCCACCCCGCGTCGTGCCTCGCAGAATAGCACCCGGTCCGGAGACCGGTTCCACCGCTACCGGCCGGGATTGTTGCCGAGGAGCCCCCGGAGCGCCACACCGTTAGGGGTTGTCGTGCTGGTGGTGCTCGTCGTGGAGGTCGAGGACTTGGGCGTCGTCGACTTGGACGAGCCCGTGTTCCCCGTGGCCTGTTGCAGTTGTTGGAGCACGCCCTGGAGCGTGGTGATGTCGGTCCCGTAGGCGGCGAAGTTGCCGCTCTTGAGGTCGGTCTGGGCCTGTTGGAAGTCGGTATTGGCTTGCGCGATCAGGCTCTGGACGTGCTGATTCACCGTCGCCGGGCCCGTCGGTTGCGTGGGCGTCTGCGTGCCTTGTCCCGGAATCGACACCGAGAACAGGTCCTGGAGCGCGAGCGGCAGGCTGGTGTCGAAGGCGACCTGGCTCTGGCCTGTGGGACCGGCGTAGACGACGATGAAGTAGTCGAGCTTGGGGAACGGGTTGCGCGCCGACTCCACGTAGAAGGGACGGAAATACAGCATGGAGTCACCTACCGGGACCACCTGCAGGTTGCCCAACTGGACGGTGGTGCCCTGTTGATTGAGCAAGCTGATCTGCGACGAGATCTTGCCCACCTCGGAGATATCCGCGTCCACCAGAGCCGGCCCGTCGATCGGGGGCGTCTGGAACACCGTGAGCTTCCCGTACTGGCCCGGATCGGATCCGGCCACGATGAAGGCGGACATGGTCTGGATCTGATCACCCTTGGAAACCGGGACGAACGCGTCCACGAGATTGAACGACTGGGTGGACTGTCCGGGGACCTGAAGCAGCTCGTAGATCGGTGACATGCGGGCCACCTGGCCCGTGGACACGAGGTTCCCCTGGGCGTTGGTCGTCAATGTGGCGGGCAGAGCCTGGTCCGGTGATCCCGCTCCGGCGCTCTGCGACACGTTCCATGCGTTGTTGGCGTTGTAGAAGGAGAGCGGCTTGGTCAGGTGGTACCGACCGTAGGTCGCGGCCTGGACCGACAGAAGGTCTTCGGGGTAGCGGAGATGGGCCTCGAGGGCCTTGGGCATCTGCGACACGGGGACGAACATGCCGGGGAAGACCTTCTCCCAGGTCTGGAGGATCGGGTCCTTGGTCTTGGTGAGCCCGGTCACGTCGTAGAACGTCATCTTCCCGGAGTAGGCGTTGACGACCACCTTGACCGAGTTCCGCACGTAGTTGAGATTCTGGTTCAACCCGCTGTTGGCCGGCAGCGACGACGTGTCGACGTTCTGCGAGTAGGGGTAATTGTCAGTGGTGGTGTAGGCGTCGAGGACCCACGAGATCTGACCACCGGACAGCACCGGATAGGGGTCGGAGTCATAACTGAGGAACGGTGCTGCCTTCTGTGCCATCTGGGTGATGTCGCGCACGAACATCAGCCTCGACTGCGACGTCACGAGGTCCGAGACGAGGAGGTTGAAGTCCGAGAAGCGGATGGCGAAGGCCGCCTTCACGAGGAAGTTCTTGAGCTGCACTCCCCCGGTGCCCTTGTAGGAGCTCTGGACCGGGGTCCCCGAGCTGGACGCGGCCGGGTAGTCGATCTCGGACTGTCGGGTGTTGCCCAACACGTAGTCGACGTCGCCACCGTTGGGGTTGTTCAGCCCGAAGTAGACCCGGGGCTCTTTGACCTTGGGCGCTCCGGGCGAGGACACCGGCGGCACCTGCGAGATCGCGAAGGCCGGTTGCCCGTTGTTGGTCTGGTTGGAGGGCCCGAGGATCATGGCGTAGCCGTGGGTGTACTGCAGATGGGTGTTCACCCAGCCCTGTGACGGCAGGTCGCTGGCGTTGACCTGCCGGACGCCGACCACCTCGGGATCCAACGCGCCGTTGACCTTGTATCGGTCCACGGCCAGGGTGTTGAACGAGTAGTACGACTTCGTCGCCTGGAGCTTGGTGTAGGTCTGGCTCGTGAGCGTCGGGTCCCAGAGCTGGACGTTGTCGAGCGTGCTGGCGTTGGCCTGCACCTGGGGCGGGGTGAGGGTCTGGGTTCCCTTGAACGTCGACCGGGTGATGTTGTTGATGCCGAAGGCGTCGCGGGTGGCATCGATGTTGCGGGCGATGTAGGTCTGCTCGAGCGCGTTCTCCGCCGGTTTCACCTTCACGGCCTGGACGATGGCCGGATAGATCGCACCCACGACTACCGCCACGAACGCCCACAGGCCCACACCGAGCACCGGTAGCGCCCAACCCCGGCGGCGGATGTTGATGAGCAGGATCACCGCGGCGAGCACCGAGATCCCGATGAGCAAGGTGAGCGCGGGCAGGCGGGCATGCACGTCGGTGTAGCCGGCCCCCTGGACGTATCCGTTCTGGGAAAGGTCGAGGTTGTAGCGCGCCAACACGTACCCGGCTGCCTTCACCAGAGCCATGCAGGCCAGCAGGACCGAGATGTGCACCTTCACCTGAGGGGCGACGCTGGGCGTCCCCGACTGCACGCGGATCCCGCCGTTGAGGTAATGGGCGATGACGGTGAAGACCGCCACCACCACGAGGGTGACGAAGGCCCAGGAAATGATGAAGGACAGGAAGGGAAGCTTGAAGACGAAGAAACCGACGTTCTTGTGGAACTGCGGGTCCGTGGCATCGAAGGACCCGCCGTTGGTGAAGAGCAGGTAGTTACGCCATTGCCCGAGCGCGCCGGTGGCGGCGATCAACGCGATCACCACAGAGACCAGGCTGCGGACGAGCACGGCGCGCGGTGCCACCCGTTGTTGATACCGACGCACCAACTCGTCCTCGGGCCCGAGAGCGAGCTCGCCCGGAGCCAGCCGGTCCACGACGGCGAGGTTGACCCACATGAGCACGAAGAAGATGGCCGCGAATCCGAAGAAGAGCTCGGCCTTCACCTCGAAGAGGCGTCGCCACACCCCACTCAGATGCACCGACCCGAACCAGAGGTAGTCCGTGTAGAAGGTGGCCAACGTCCGCAGCGACGCCAGGACGATGACGAGCACCACGATCGCCACGAGCAGCCACAATCTGCCCCGTCGCACGGCGCGACGCGCCCGACGGGGCAGATCCTGCGGGGTGCGCACGGCGCCGCAGCTTAGGCGTTCGCCAGAACAAGCAAACAGCGGCAACCGGCGTGCGCCGGCGGGTGTGGATGTCCGGTGGGGAAGGCCTCACGGGATGGGACCGGCCCTGCCAGCGCGTTGTCGTCGCAGTCCGGGCACTCCGCCACGTCGTCGAGGACGACCCATCGCAGCGCCGTGCCCTTCGGTACCGCCGCCAGCGCCGCCCGGGAGAAAGCGAAGACCGTCTGGTCTCCGGCCAGACGTTCGGTGCGTGCGCCCTTCCATTCACGAAACGCCGCCCCGACGAGCTCGACCAGGGCGGACTCGTCACCTTCTTCGACCGAAGGGCCCGCACCCTCCAGACGTCGGCGCAACGGGGCCACGATCTCCGATGCCATCGAGGCGGCCACGTCGTCGACGCCGGGCGCTTCGTCGGCCTTCCCCCCCGCGAAGGTGGCCCCGGCCCGGGCGGCCTCCATCAGTTGGTCGGTGGCGGCCTCCACGTAGCGCAGGGCGTGGTCGTCCTCCGAGAGCAGCACTCCGGGGGCCCAGCCCCCCTTGGCCCGCAAGCGGTCGAGGATGTCGTTCTGGTCGTCTTGCAACGCACGCTTGAGCCGGCGGGCCAGCGACGAAACCAGCGGAGTGAGCACCTCGTCACGTTGCGCCACCACGGGGTCGACGATCGGCTCGGTCCCGTCGTGCTCACCTTCGTCCGACGGGCTCGCCGCTGCGGAGGTCGTTCTTGCCTCTGGCGATGTCGTCTCTGGCGTTGGCGTCTCGGGCGTTGATGCCTCGGCCGGAGCGTCGAGCGCCGCCGACGACGAGCCCGGCGTCGACTGCTTGGCCCGTTCCGTGGCCGGCTTGCGGCGCGTGCTCGCCGTCCGGGTCGAAGCGCTTCCCGGCGCTGGGTCCGCCGACCCCGCACTCGGGGCCGGCGCCGAGGGTGCTGACGCCGGGGACCCAGACGGTGGCCCCGGCACGATACGAACGCTCTCGACGAAGTCGTCAGGGACGAGCTCGCCCGAGCCGCGCTCGACGGCGGTCACCGCCACCGATCCTTCGTCGAGGCCGGCGTCGGGGGCGCCCGCCGCCCCGGCTTCGGCCCGCAGACGCGCGAACAGTTCCTCCACCGACGGCCGCGGGCCGGGCTCGTCCCCACTCGCCAACTCGCCCGGGGAGTCCCCCTCGGAGATCTCGATGGGGGCCTCGGAGAGCTCGCCCTGCGCGGCCTGGCGCCCGGCGGCCTCGGCCGCCAGTCGGGCTTCGTCCTCGGCCCGGAAGAGCTCGTCGGTGATCTGGTCGACGGCGACGCGGACGTCACCGATCGTCTCGGCCAGGCGCTCGCGTCCAGCCCGCAGCTGCTCGATCTGGCTGTGGAGCACGCGTCGGCGACGCGCCAGGTCGGCCAGCACTCGGGCTCGCAACTCCTGCGCCTCTTGCACCATGGAGCGGCACTCTGCCCGCGTCTGGGTCACCAGAGCCTCGGCTTCGAGCTTGGCGCCTTCCACCCTGGCGCTCGACTCCTCGTGGGCGCGCCGACGCAACTCGGTGACCGCGGCGTCGGCTTCGGCGGAGCGGTCGTGGACGTTCTGTTCGGTGTGGCGTTGGAGCTGCTCGGCGTCTTCTTGGGCCTGAGCGCGCAGACGCGCCGCGTCGTTCTCGGCCCGCCCCACCAGCTCGGCGGCGGCTTCGTGGGCGGAGCGCAGGACGCGGGCGGTCTCGAGCCCGAGCGCCGCGGTGAGCGTGGACTCGTCGAGCACAGGATTGGCCGCCCGGTTCTCGGCTTCGGTGAGCGCCCGGCGCAGCTCCTGCTCCCGGTCGCTCGCCGCCACCAGCTCACGTGCCACGTGCTCGAGGAAGGACCGGACCTCGGCGGGGTCGAAGCCGCGCCGCTGGGTGCCGAAGGTATGGCGTGCGACCTCGTCGGGATGGACACGGGCGGACGACGAGATCGAGAGCCGCTCCTCTGGCATGGGCGAGAGCCTACGACGCGCCGGTTGGGCGGGTGAACAAAGGCTCTCTGAGTCGAAGAACTGCTAGCTCCACGGCGAAGCCTGCCAGTCCGTGGGCACGCTGTGACCATCGGGGCCCGCCGGTGGGCCCGTGGCCGCCGGGCCTAGTTTCCCGCCCAAGTGCTCGAGGTCGTTGAGCGCCTCGCTCAGTGAGCTCACCTCCATAACCTCGAGCCCCGGGGTGGCCAGGGACCGGGCGATCTTCAGTTCCGCATGCGTGGGGGTCTGGGGCACGAGGAACAGCGTCGCCCCGGCGCGCTCGACGGCGACGGTCTTTTGTTGCACGCCACCGACGTCGCCGATGGTGCCGTCCGGACGGATCGTCCCCGTGGCCGCCACGATGCGGCCGCCGGTGAGGTTCCCGCCCCCCAGCGAGTTCAGGATCCCGAGGGTCCACGCCAATCCGGCCGACGGTCCCCCGATGCCATCGCTGTTGATGCTCACGTCGAAGGGGAAGTCGTATTCCGGCTGCGTGCCCATTCCCAGGAACGGGATCGAGGGGTCGCCGATGCCGAGGAATGCCACCTTTTTGTGGTGCGACGTGATCGATCCCAGGCGGACCGAGACGTCATGACCGGGTGTGGGCTGCGTGATGGTCCCCACCCGGATCGTCACGGTGTCGCCCGGTTGATGCGTGCGCACGGCATTCTGCAATGCGTTCGGGCTCGTGGTCGGCACTCCGTCGATGGAGGTCACGACCTCACCGACCTGCAACGTGGTCCACGCCGGCGAGGTCGGGTCGATGACATAGATGGTCACGCCGACGTCGCGCATGGGAACCGCATAACCGAGTTGGCGCAGCGCCACGGACTTCGCCGTCAACTGCGACTCGGCCATGTCGACTTTCCCCTGGGCCTCGAACTCGCTCTCGGGGAGGTTGTAGGTCAGCTCACCCGTGGGGACGATGGCATTGGCCGGGTCCGAGAAGATCTGTTCCCAGTAGTACTCGAGGTAGTGCAGGTTCTGGACTCCGACGTCGGTGAGCAGGACCTTGCCCTGAATAGGGTGACCGCGCCCCTGGGGCACCGTGATGAGGCTGGACACAGGCTGGGCGTTTCCGGGGATGAGCTCGGTGTAGGGCGCGGTGATGAGCGACGTCGCGATCACGAACCCCGCCACCATGATCAACGCCCCCACCAAGACCACGGGCCAACGACGGCGGCGCGGGGAGGTGGGGTCGGTGGCCGGCGGTAGCGTGGATTGGGAGGTCGACATGGGGAAGGGCGAAACAGGAGATCACCAGCCTGCCATGGTTCCTTCCCTGCTCCTAGGCGCCCCGGTGCGCGCCGCGGTCGTGGCCGGCCACACCGGCGATCTCGACACCGCGCTGCGACTGGTGGGCCACCAGGACCCCGCCGTGCGCGCCGCGGCGTTGGGGGCCCTGAGCCGCCTGGGAGCGCTCGACACCGCCACGCTCACCGCCGCCATGGCCGATCCCGATGCCGCCGTGCGACGGCGGGCCTGTGCATTGGCGGGTCGGGCCTTGGGTGCTGCTGCCGCCGATGACGCCGATGACACGGGCGACCCCGATGACACCGGTCCCACCCGGGCGGCCGATGCCACGACGGCGGGGGTCCTCGACGCGCTGGTAGGGACATTGTCCTCGGATGCCGACGCTTCGGTCGTGGAGTCCGCGGCGTGGAGCCTGGGCGAGGCGGGCTCGAGGTGCGATCAGCGTGTGGTCGAAGCGCTCGAGCTCGTCACGCGGGCACACCGCGACCCGCTGTGTCGCGAGGCGGCGGTCGCCGCGCTCGGTGCCATCGGCGACCCGGCCGCCTTGGACAGCGTCCTCGCCGCGCTGCAGGACAAGACGGCGATCCGTCGGCGCGCCACCATCGCGCTGGCCGCCTTCGACGACCCCCGCGTCGACGTCGCCCTTCGTCGCTGCCTGGAGGACCGGGACTGGCAGGTGCGCCAAGCGGCGGAGGATCTTCTGGGGCGGACCTGACGGGGCGTGGCGACGCGCTCAGGCGTCGGCGCCCACGAAGAGCTGGCGGAGCTTGTCGAAGGACTCCAGACACTGCCCCGCCCCCAGCGCCACGCATTCCAGTGGTGTGTCCACGAGGTGCACGGGCACGGCCGTCTCGTTGGCGAGGCGCCGCGCCATGCCCCGGAGGAGTGCCCCGCCCCCCACGAGATGAATGCCCTGGAAGATGATGTCCTGGGCGAGCTCGGGGGGCGCCGCGCCGAGGCAATTCACCGCGGCGGTGATGATCTGGCGCACCTGGTCCTCCACCGCCCCGCGCAACTCCCCCGGCGTCAACACGACCGTCTTGGGCATGCCCGGTCATCAGCTCGCGCCCGCGCACCTCGGCCTTCACCTCGTCGTTGTAGGGCGCCGCCGACCCGATGGCCAGCTTGATCTCCTCGGCCGTGCGCTCACCGATGGCGACACCGTGCTCGCGTCCGCACGTAGATCTGGATCGCGGCGTCGATGTCGAAGCCGCCACAGCGGATGGCTTCGGATGCCACCACACCACCGAGCGAGATGACCGCCGTCTCGGAGGTACCGCCGCCCACGTCCACCACCATGTTGCCGATGGGCTCGTGGATCGAGAGCCCGGCGCCGATCGCGGCCGCCATCGGTTGCTCGATCAGATACGCAGCCGACGCCCCGGCCCGATGCGTCGCCTCCTTCACGGCCCGACGCTCCACGCTCGTGATGGCCGACGGCACGCAGATGAGCACGCGTGGACGGTTGAGGCGGGAGACGCCACACCGCTGCAGCAGCAGACGGATCATGCGCTCGGTGATGTCGAAGTCGGTGATCGCCCCTTGTCGGAGGGGTCGCACCGCCACGATGTAGCCCGGGGTGCGACCGATCATCTGCCACGCGTCCTGTCCCATGGCCAGGACCTCGTGGGTTCGGGTGTTGAGGGCGATCACCGTCGGCTCGTTGAGCACGATGCCCTTCCCGCGCGCGTAGACGAGGGTGTTTGCGGTGCCGAGATCGATCGCGAGGTCTCTAGCCACTTCGCCCCGCTCGCACGGGACCATGCTATGGGTAACCACTCAGGCACGCCTCGGGCGGCGCGACGTGGCATCGCCGCGACGTCCTTTGCGCAGAACTCGACAGTAACCTCGGGGCACGATGGAACGTGGGGGCCCGTTCACCGGAGGGGAGAATCCAGAAGATCCCGAAGGCGCCGGCGACGAGGCGGGCGCCTCGCAGCGCGGCTGGCTCTCCCCCGAAGACCGGTTGTGGCGACACCCGTCTGAGGTCTCGGGCCTAGGCCTCCCCCGACCGGTCTCGCCCTACCCCACCTCGGGAGCGGCCCGCCGCCAGCGTCGCCGGGCACGTCGGGCGGCGCTGGCCGCCGGCGTCGTGGGCGCAGCCGCCATCGCCACCACCCTCGCCGTGGTGCTCACCTTCATCGACTCGAAGGGGACGACGACCGCCTTCAAGACCGATGCCGGGGCCGGGTCGAACATCATTCCCGCCTCGACGACATCGCTCACGTCGACACCTGTCGTCGGCCACGACGTGATGCAGCTGGTCGCGGCGGTCCGGCCCTCGCTCGTCGGCCTCGAGCCCCTCGACGGCAACGGCCCGGTGCACATGACGGGCGTGGTCCTCCCCGGTGGTGAGTTCGTCGTCACCGCCGCGTCGGCGGTCGCGGGCGCGTCGCAACTCGATGTCGTCACCGCCTCGGGGCGACGCATGCGTGGCCATGTGGTCGGGTCCGACGCACGTTCGGGAGTCGCGGTCATCAGCACCGACGGTGGGCTGACGCCCGCCACCTTCGCCGACGAGGACGTCCAGCAGAACGACCTCGACATCGTCGTCTGTCTGTGCACGGGTGCGCCCTCGTCCTCGTCTTCGGGTGCACCCGCTGCCGCCGCCGTCGGCATGGTCCAGCAGGTCGGGACCGGTGTCCAGCTCGACGGCGGGATCAACCTCGTCAACACCATCCAGGCGGAGATGCCGCTCGGGCCGACATCGTGGGGCGGCGTGCTGCTCGACAGTCACGGGCGTGTCCTCGGCATCCTCGACGGGCAGATGACCCTGGGGAGCGACACCATCGGGTTGTTCGTGCCCGCACCGCTCGTCGAAGGTGTCGGGCTCGAGCTCGCCCAGACACACCGCGTCGACCACGGTTGGCTCGGCGTGAAGTGCATCGATCCGGTGCCGTCGAGCGCCGACCCGACGGCGCACGGCGCCGAGGTGGCCACCATCCTGCCCGGGAGCCCGGCGCTGAAGGCCGGACTCGAGACCGGTGACGTGGTGATGGCCGTGGGCAACCACCGGGTGGACTCCGTCGCCGATCTCCAGGAGCGCCTCTACACGGTGGCGCCGGGTACCACCGTGCAGCTCCATGTGGAACGCGGTGGCGGCCAGGCCGACGTGGCGGTGACCTTGGCCGACTCGTCCGGAGGCTGACGGAAGCTCGGGCGCGCTGGACCGGGTCCGGTGATGCCCCGCCTACGATGCCAAGAGTGGCATTTCCTGGACCGGGCGCGGGCGGCAACTTCCTGGAACAGATCCTCGGCGACCTGCTCCAGCTCATGGGTGGCTCGTCACCGGGCGGAGCCCGCATCGACCTGGCGCGCACGCTCGCGCAGGGGGTGGCGAGCGGCGGGGAGCCCGAGCCCAATGTCGATCCCGCTGCCCGCATGAAGTTCGAGGAGTTGGCGCACGTGGCCGAGCTCCACGTGGCCGAGCTCACCGGTCTCCCCATCACCTCCACGGGGGCGACCATCGAGATCGCCGCCGTCGCCCCGGGGGCGTGGGCGTGGCAGACCGTCGAGGACTGGCGGTTCCTGCTCGAGGCGATGGCCGAGCCACCGGCGCCACCGGCGCCGACCGATGCCGAAGCGCCCTGACGCCGGGCCGGTGGCGGCCCCGCCGGATCAGGATCGGCCCCGGCCCAAAGGCACGCTCGGCTACGTCGACACTTCGCATGACCTCGACTCCCTCGAGGACTTCGACATCCCCGACCACCTCGACAGCCTGGGCGGGCTCGAGCCCGATCTCGCCTCGGGCCCGGCGGGGCCCGGAGACCTGTTGGCGCGCTGGATGGCGACCATGGGCCCGATGCTGGCCGCCATGCAGTTGGGCTCCGCGGTGGGGCACCTGGCGCGATCGACGATGGGCCCGTACGAGCTCCCCATCCCCCGCAACGCGCCCCGGCTCCTGGTGGTGCCGGCCAACGCGGCCCGTTTCGCCGAAGACTGGAGCCTCGACCCCGACGAGGTGCGCCTGTGGGTGTGCCTGCGCGAACTGACGGCGCACGCCGTGTTGTCGCGACCGCACGTGGCCGACCGCTTCCGCGAGCTCCTGGTGCGGGTGGTGCAGGGCATGGCCGAGGACACCGCCGGCCTGGTCGACAACCTCCAGGGCATGGACCTCACCCAGCCCGACGCACTCCAGAGCCTGCTCGGTGACCCGACGGCGCTGATGAGCCTCGAACCTTCACCGGCGCGCCGGCGTGCCGCCGAGGATCTGTTGGCCGTGGTCGCCGCCCTGCTCGGCTACGTCGAGCACATCCTCGACCTCGCCGCCACCAGGCTGCTGGGCGGACGCGGTGCGATCACCGAGGCGTGGCGCCGCCACCAGGTCGACCGGGAGAGCTCCGACCGCGCCGCCGAGCTCATGCTCGGCCTCGACCTGGGGCCGACGCAGATCGATCGGGGTGCGGCCTTCGTGCGCGGTGTGTTCGAACGCGCCGGCGACGAGGGCCTGGCTCGGCTGTGGTCGGGCCCGCACACCCTCCCCACGCCGGCCGAAGTCGATGCGCCGGGCCTGTGGCTGGAGCGGATCGACCTCACCGAGCCCGACGGGTAAGCCGGCTGACGAGCTGGCCAGCCGACAACAACCGAGCCGGGCCCACCGGAGCTGCTCAGACGGTGGTGGCCGCCTCGGCCGGGGGCGGGGCCTCTTCCTCGGGGATGCCGAGGTCCCATTCGAGCTCGAGGTTCTCGCGCTCGGCGTCGCGCACCACGCGCTCGCGGTTGCGACGGAACTGGGGGTCGTGCGGGGGGAGCAGGGTGAGGCGGGCCAGTGTCCGGTCTCGGAAGGGGTCGATCAGCGACGCCTCGCCGTAGGTCGACTGCACCTCCCAGTGCGGGGCCACCGGGCCCAGGTAGACCACCCGGACGTGTCCGCGCGGCGGCTGGGGCTCTTCCTGCTCCTCGATCTCGTCGACCACCGCGCCTCCTCGTGTCCGGCGCCCAGACTAACGGGTGACGGATCCGGGCTCGCCCGACGTATGCAGGGTCGCAAACGCCACCCGCACAGGCGTCCCCGGGCCGTCCCCAGGCCACCGGTCGTGCCAGCACCATGACCGGTGGCCAGCCCGGGGGCGTCGAAAAAGTCCGGCGTTCTCACAGGTTGGTCACAAGGAGCCGCTGGTATTGTGACCGTGGCATCGGAGGCGCCCGTGGACAACGAATGGATGGCCCAGGGCAAGTGCAGGGACATGGACCCTGGCATGTTCTTCCCGAGCGACGGCATCGGGGTGCAGCTGGCCCAGAAGACCTGCTCCGAGTGCCCCGTGAAGGCCCCGTGCCTCGAGTACGCCCTCGACAACCGGGTGGACCACGGCGTGTGGGGCGGCACCTCCGAGCGCGAGCGGCGCCGGATCCTGCGCCGCCGCCGGATCTCGAGCCTCCAGGCCAGCCGCACCTGACGCCCGGGGCACCTCCGGGGTGCCCGGGATGACGCCGGTGGCAACCTCGGTCGTGCTCGAGTGCGTCGTGAACGTGAGCGAGGGCCGTGACCTCGGCGTCGTGACCGCCATCGCCGCCGCCGGGGGCGATTGTCTGCTCGACGTGCACACCGACGCCGATCACCATCGCTCGGTCCTGACCCTGGCCGGCCCCGGGCCCCGCCTCGAAGACGCCGTGCGGGCCGTGGCCCGCTCCACGCTGGAGCACATCGACCTCCGCCACCACGAGGGGGTCCACCCCCGGCTCGGGGCCCTCGACGTGGTGCCCTTCGTACCCCTCGGCCCCGGCGGGAGCCCTGACCTGGGCATCGCCGGGAACCCCGGCGGGAGCCCGAATCCGGGCCTGGCCCCCGCCATCGAGGCCCGCGACCGCTTCGCCGCCTGGGCCGGCGCCGAGCTGGGCCTGCCCTGCTTCCTCTATGGGCCCGAGCGCACCCTGCCCGAGGTGCGGCGCCACGCCTTCGGCCCGCTGGCGCCCGACTTCGGCCCCGCAGGTCCCCACCCCGGCGCGGGAGCGTGCGCGGTGGGAGCGCGCCCCGCCCTGGTGGCCTACAACCTGTGGCTCGCCACTCCCGACCTATCCGTGGCCCGGGCCGTGGCGAAGGCCATCCGGGGCCCGGCCGTCCGCGCGCTGGGACTGGCCGTGGATGGTGTCACCCAGGTGTCGTGCAACCTCGTCGACCCGCTGGCCTTCGGCCCCGCCCAGGTCTACGACGCCGTGCGCCGACTGGCCGAGGAAGCCGGCACCGAGCTGGCCCGGGCCGAGCTCGTGGGCCTCGCCCCTGCCGCAGTCGTCGAGGCCGTCCCCTCGACGCGTCGCGCCGCCTTGGACCTCGATTCCGACAAGACGATCGAAGCGCTCCTGTCGAGACCCGGCTTCTCCTGAGGGCGCCGCCCGCCCGCCCCAGGAGGCCGAGGATCTACGAAGCCGAAGCGGTTGCCGCAGCGCGGCGGCTCATGGCTCGAGCTCGGCGCAGGCGCCGACGCTCGCGTTCAGAGAGTCCTCCCCAGATCCCGAACTTCTCGCCGTTGGCCAGCGTGTACTCGAGACAGTCCTCGCGTACCACGCAGCCCCGGCACACTTCCTTGGCTTCGCGCGTGGATGCTCCACGCTCCGGGAAGAAAAGATCGGGATCTACTCCCATGCAGTTGGCTCTTGTTTGCCAGTCGCGGTCCTGGCGGCCGTACAACAGTGAAACTGCGTCCACCGGGTACGCCTCCCCTCACCATCTAAGTGGCATCTTTGTAATTACAGCTGTGTGATAACAGCGGTGTCATCATCGTTGATCGTCCCTGGAGGCGCAAGGGGCAATATCGATCCGGTGACGGTCCGATGACGATCGCACTCCACGCAGCGTGGCCGACGCGCCGTCACGAAACGAAGGAACGGTGGACGCACCGTGGTGCTTTCGCCGCAGCGCGCTGACAAATGCGGCTTGGATTCAGTTATCCACAGGCAACGCCCCGCTCCGGACGGCCGGAGGTGACTGCGAGGGGGTTACGCGCCGCGACGAGTGGCGGAGCGGACGGTGCGGCGATGCTCGAGGAAGTCGACGAGGACGTAGTCGCCGAGGGTCTCGGGAGTGGTGAAAAAAGCCCGGCCCCGGTTGAGTTTCGTCATCTGCTCGACGAACCCCTGCAGCGAGCGGTTGGCGTCGAGCATGAAGGTGTTGATGGTGATCCCGGCGCGCGTGCACCGCACCACCTCGGTGAGCGTGACGCGCACCGTCTCGGCGGTGGGCGGGTAGTTGAAGTCGACGGTGAAGCTCCCCGCGCCGTCGGGGATGATGTGGGCGGTGGGCTCGCCGTCGGTGATCATGATGATCTGCTTGGTCCCGGCGCGGTGCGCCAGCATGCGACGCGCCAGCATGAGCCCGTGTTGCATGTTCGTGCCGTAGACGAAGTCCCACGAAACTTCGGGAAGGTCCTGTGGCTTGATCTCGCGCGCCACCTCGGAGAAACCCACCAGTCCCAGGAAGTCACGGGGGAACTTCGTCGAGATCAATGTGTGCAGCGCGATGGCCACCTTCTTCGCGGCGAGGAAGTTGTCGCGCATCGGCATCGACAGGGAGAGGTCGACCATGAGCACCGTCGACGCTTGGGTCATGTGCTCGGTGCGCGAGATCTCGAAGTCGTCGGGGGCGAGGTGCACCGGGGTGCCCGCCCCCGAGCGCGTCACGGCGTTGTGCATGGTGCGCTGGATGTCGAGGGTGAAGGGGTCGCCGAACTCGTAGGGCTTGGTCTGGCCCTCGGGCTCGTGCCCCGTTCCCACGTAGGTGTTGCGGTGCCCGCCCAGGCGGTCCTTGGCGAGCTTCGAGAACAGGTCGGTCAGCGCCTGCTGCCCGATGCGGCGGATGCCGAGGGCGGTCAGCTCGTAGCGGCCCTCGCGCTGCTCGATGAGGCCGGCCTCCTCGAGCTGCTTGGCCAGGCGGGCCAGCGTGTCGAGGGACCGGGCCCCGTCCTCGCCGAGGTACTTGGCCACCTCGTCCAGGTCCACCTCGGCCAGGGCGCCGGGGGAGGTCGCCGAGCGCAGGAACTGCTCGAGCTGGTCCATCTCGCCCAGGCGGCGCGCCGAGGCGGCCGCGTCGGCCAGGCCCATGGGGTCGTTGCCGCTGTACTGGTAGCGCCGGCCCCAGCCCGCCCCGGGCACGGCCTGGCGCAGGTTCTCGGCCAGGCGGTCCATCTGCCAGCGCAGGTCCATGTCCTCGAAGAGCGACGCCGCGAGCGCCTGGAGCTGGGCGCGCTGCTCGGGGGACATGGAGTCGAGGGCGGCCTGCACCGCGGCCATCTGCGCCGCGAACTGCTCGAGGAGCTCGTCGAGGGTCTGGGGGTTGCCCGGGAAGAAGTCCCCGAAGGACTCCATGAACGACTCGAAGGTGGGGTCGAGGTCCTCGACCGGCCTGGCGCTGCTCCATCATGCGGTTGAGGGCGTCGAGCATCTGGCGCACCCGTTCGAGCTGCTCGGGGTCGGGGTTCGTCATGGCCTCGGACATCTGGTCGAAGAAGCTCTTGGCGAGCTCCTCGCGCAGCTTCTCGAGGAGCTGCTCGAAGTGCTCGCGCGCCTCGGAGGAGACGAAGTCGTAGTTCTGCAGGCCGCGCACCTTGCCGGCGAGGTCGGGGGGAGCAGGTCGAGCTCGACGCTGCGCTCGGCCACGACGTCGTCGGTGACCTCGTGGCGGCGGTCGTCGCCGGACTGGCGGGCGTCGTCGGCGAGGGACTGCAGGCCCTCGCGTTCCTCGTTGACCACGTCCTCGAGCTCCTGGGCGATCTCGTGGAACGCCCCCCCGAGATCTCCGCTCTCGAGCTCCTCCTGACGCCGTTGGCGCAGGCGCTCCATGAGCTCACGCAGTCCCTGGACCTGCTCGCCGTCGGGCCGGCGGAACCCCGAGGTGAGGAGCCGGCGCAGCGCCGCGTCGGGGTCGCCGTGGTAGAGGAGGTCGTCGGCGAGCTCGGAGAACAGGGCGTCGACCTCGTCCTCGAACCCGGTCTGGGAACCGTCCCAGCGCCGGTAGTCCCAGCGCCGTGTCATCCCCGGCCCCGGTAGGTGGCCTTGGCCCCGGCCGCTTCCTTGTTGAGGCGCTTGGTGAGGTGCAGCCCCTCGAGGATGAACTCGGCCGCCGAGGCGACCGCGCCCGGCGTCTCCCCGCCCGCCAGGGCGAGGACGGGGCCCTCGAGCGCGGGCACCTGGGCCAGGACCTCGGCGTAGGCCGAGGCGGGCAGGTCGTCGCCGGCGTGGACCACCCGGGCCTCGTCGAAGGCGTTCACGACCGGGCCGAGCTGCTCGGTGGGGCACCGGCGGCGGAACACGCTGAGCACCGAGGCCGACAGCAGGCCCTGGAGGATGCGCTCCTCGCGGCCCTCCTCGAGCGCCTCGATCTCGATCTTGCCCTGGGTCGAGGCGATGAGCGCGGCCAGGTCGCTGATGCGGGGCACGGCGTCGGGCTCGCCCAGGCGCAGCGACCGGCGCACGGCGTTGGCGGCCAGGGTCTCGTAGTTCGAGATGCTGAGGCGGACCGACACGCCCGAGCGCTGGTTGACGTGCGGGCTCTGGCGGGCGAGCTGGGAGAGCTCGGCCACGATCTCGGCCATGAAGTCGGGGATCTCGACCCGGGGCCCGCCCGGCGCGCTGATGGGGGGCCGGGCCTCTTGGTGGACGATGGCCAGCTCGGTCTCGGTGTCCTCGGGGTAGTGGGTGCGGATCTGGGCGCCGAAACGGTCCTTGAGCGGCGTGATGATGCGGCCCCGGTTGGTGTAGTCCTCGGGGTTGGCCGTCGCCACCAGGACGACGTCGAGGGGCAGCCGCACCGTGAAGCCCCGGATCTGGACGTCGCGCTCCTCGAGCACGTTCAGCAGGCCCACCTGGATCCGCTCGGCGAGGTCGGGGAGCTCGTTGATGGCGAAGATCCCCCGGTTCGACCGGGGCACGAGCCCGTAGTGCAGCGTCATCTCGTCGGAGAGGTAGCGGCCCTCGGCGATCTTGATGGGGTCCACCTCGCCGATGAGGTCCGCGATCGAGGTGTCGGGCGTGGCCAGCTTCTCCGAGAAGCGCAGGTCCCGGTGCACCCACGCCAGCGGCGTGCCGTCGCCCTTCTCGGCCACCAGGTCGCGGGCGTGGCGCGACACCGGGAAGTAGGGGTCGTCACGGATCTCGGACCCCGCCACCACCGGCAGCCACTCGTCGAGGAGCGCCGTGAGCGACCGCACCAGCCGGGTCTTGGCCTGGCCCCGCTCGCCCAGGAGGATGATGTCGTGCCCGGCCAGCAGGGCGTTCTCGAGCTGGGGCAGCACGGTGTCGTCGAAGCCGAGGACGCCGTCCACCAGCGCCATCCCCCCGGCGATGCGGGCCGCGGCGTTGCGGCGGAGCTCTTCGTGGACCGGTGTCGACTCCCAGCCCGACGCCCGGAGCTCGCCGAGCGTGGAGGGAAGGTCGGACGGGGGCTCGGGAGGGATGGTGGCGCTCATGGCGCCGAGCCTAGGCGTCGCGCGCCGCGCCTATCGACAGCGCCCGCCTCCCCCCGTCATGGGGGCCTCGCGCCCTCGGCGCAGGTCGGTGAGGGTGGGCCCGTCGGTGCATGCGCGAATGGGACGGTGAACGGATTGTGAAGATTGGATTGCGCGCCACCTGGTCCGAGGGGAAAGATGATGAACCGTCAGAGCACGGCAGCGTGGCGCAGTCCCCGGGGACGGCGCCGACGGCCGGGCCGGTGCGAAGTGTCAGGGGTGGCCGCGCGCGCCGAGGGATCGAGAGGAGGACCACGAGCGCGTGAGTACGACACTCCAGGACCTCAAGCCCGTTCCGGTCGAGCTGGGTGGAGTGCGGGGCGGTCCCGACGTCCGCACCCTGCGGCGCGACGGCTGGTGGCGCAGCCCGGCGGCCACCGTGGCGTTCCTGACCGTGGTCGTGGTCTACGCCACCTGGGCGGTGTTCCAGAACTCGCACTTCTTCGTGGGCGCCGCGCACCACCGTGACCTGATCTCGCCGCTGTACTCGCCCTGCATCACCGCCAATTGCTACGGCACGGTCACCGGGGGCTGGCACATCTCGTGGTGGAAGATCTCGCCGGGCCTGCTGGCGCTCACCATTCCCGGCGGGTTCCGGGCCACCTGTTACTACTACCGCAAGGCCTATTACCGGGGCTTCTGGCAGTCGCCTCCGGGCTGTGCGGTGTCCGACGGCCACGCCCGCTACACCGGCGAGACGCGCTTCCCCCTCATCCTGCAGAACCTGCACCGGTACTTCTTCGTGCTCGCCCTGGTGTTCAACGTGGTCCTCACCATCGACGCCGTCATGGCCTTCCGGCTCCCCGGCGACGGCGGCATCGGCGTGAGCGTGGGCACCCTCGTGCTCGTGGCCAATGCCACCTTGTTGTGGCTCTACTCGGCGTCGTGCCACGCCTGTCGCCATCTGTGTGGCGGTCAGGTCAACGAGTTCTCGAAGCACCCCATCCGCTACCGGCTGTGGAAATTCACCACGCCGCTCAACGCCCGGCACATGCAGATCGCGTGGGCGAGCCTGGCCATGGTGGCGTTCGCGGATCTGTACGTGCGGCTCGTGGCGAGCGGCGTGTTCTCGGACCCGAAGATCTTCTGAGCCGCGTCGTGGCCGACACCAGCAACGATCTCGAGACCCACGACTACGACGTCGTCGTCATCGGCGCCGGCGGGGCGGGGCTGCGCGCCGCGATCGAGGCGCGTGAGCTCGGACAGCGCACCGCGCTCGTGTGCAAGTCCCTGCTGGGCAAGGCCCACACCGTCATGGCCGAGGGTGGCGCCGCGGCGGCGATGGGAAACGTGTGGCCCGAGGACAACTGGAAGGTGCACTTCCGCGACACCATGCGGGGCGGGAAGATGCTCAACAACTGGCGCATGGCCCAGTTGCACGCCCAGGAGGCCCCCGACCGCATCTACGAGCTCGAGCGGTGGGGGGCCCTGTTCGACCGCACCAAGGACGGCCGCATCCTCCAGCGCGACTTCGGCGGCCACCGCTACGCGCGCCTCGCGCATGTCGGTGACCGCACCGGCCTGGAGCTGATCCGGACCCTGCAGCAGCGCGCCGTCACGCTCGAGATCGACGTGTTCATGGAGTGCAAGATCCTCCGGCTCCTCAAAGACGCCGATGGTGCGGTGAGCACCGCCGTCGGGTACTGGCGGCCCTCCGGGGAGATGGTGAGCTTCAGCGCCCGAGGCCTTCGTGCTCGCCACCGGCAGCATCGGCAAGTCGTGGCTCTATACGTCGAACTCGTGGGAGTCCACCGGCGACGGCCACGCCATGGCGGCGTGGGCGGGCGCGGACATGATCGACATGGAGTGCGTGCAGTTCCATCCCACCGGCATGGTGTGGCCCCTGTCGGTGCGCGGCATCCTCGTGACCGAGGGCGTGCGCGGCGACGGTGGCGTCCTGCGCAACACCGAGGGCCGGCGCTTCATGTTCGACTACATCCCCCCCATGTTCGCGGCCGAGACGGCGGACACCGAGGAAGAGGGGGACCGCTGGTACGACGACCACATCAACAACCGCCGTCCCCCCGAGCTCCTGCCGCG
This sequence comes from uncultured Acidimicrobiales bacterium, assembly GCA_963846125.1. Classification (GTDB taxonomy): domain Bacteria; phylum Actinomycetota; class Acidimicrobiia; order Acidimicrobiales; family UBA8190; genus Chersky-840. The sequence continues at coordinate 1,189,405 of CAWJUR010000002.1, read as the reverse complement.
CGACGAGGTGGCCCGGTCCATCAACTCCGAGGTGAAGGCAGGCCGGGGTGGGCCCCATGGTGGGGTGTTCCTCGACATCGCCACGCGCCGCAGCGCCGATGAGATCCGGCGGCGCCTGCCGTCGATGTACCACCAGTTCAAAGAGCTCGCCGGCGTCGACATCACCGCCCAGCCCATGGAGGTCGGCCCCACCTGTCACTACATGATGGGCGGCGTGCGCGTCGACGCCGAGAGCGAGCAGACCGACGGTGCCGGGCCTCTTCGCCGCGGGCGAGGTGGCCGGAGGCATGCACGGGGCCAACCGTCTGGGAGGGAACTCGCTGTCGGACCTCCTCGTCTTCGGCCGCCGGGCCGGGCATGGCCGCCGCGCGAATACGCGCAGGGCCGCACCCGGGCCCCGGCCGCGCCGACCGACGAGGTCGATGCGGTGATCGCCGAAGCCGAGGCTCCGTTGGGGCGCGACGGGGGCGAGAGCCCCTATGACCTGCAGCACGCCCTGCAGGAGATGATGCAGGAGCTCGTGGGCATCATCCGCACCGAGACCGAGCTCGTCCGCGCGCTCGACGAGCTCGAAACCCTGCACGAGCGGGCCCTGAAGCTGTCGGTGTCGGGCGGGCGCGCCTACAACCCGGGATGGAACCTCGCCACCGACCTCCCCGCCATGCTCACGACGTCGCGTTTGGTGGCCACCGGTGCCCTCGAACGACGAGAGAGCAGAGGGGGCCATACCCGCGAGGACTACCCCAAGCCCGATCCCGAGCTGGGCAAGGTCAACCTCGTCCAGCGCATCGACGCCGGCGGGAACTACAGCCTCGAGCCCGAGGCGCTGCTCGAGATGCCGGCGGAGCTCAAAGAGCTCTTCGAGGAGGACCCGCACTGATGGCCGACGTGACGATGCGGGTGTGGCGCGGCGACGAGGCGGGGGGCACGTTCACCGAGTACGTCATGCCCGCGGTGGAGGGGGAGGTCGTGCTCGACGTCATCCACCGCATCCAGGCCGGCCCCGCCCCCGACCTGGCGTGCCGGTGGAACTGCAAGGCGGGGAAGTGCGGCTCGTGCTCGGCCGAGATCAACGGCCTGCCCAAGCTCATGTGCATGACCCGCATGGACGTGCTGCCCGAGGGCGAGCCCGTCGTGGTGGCGCCCATGCGCACCTTCCCGATCATCCGCGACCTCGTCACCGACGTGTCGTTCAACTACACCATGGCCAGACAGGTCCCCCCGCTCAAGCCCCGGGAGCCCGAGGCCGACGGCACGTACCGCATGCAGCAGATCGACATCGAGCGCGGGCAGGAATTCCGCAAGTGCATCGAATGCTTCATGTGCCAGGACGTGTGCCACGTCATCCGGGACCACGAGGACAACAAGGCCGCCTACGCGGGGCCGCGCATGTTCATCCGCATCATGGAGCTCGAGTCGCATCCTCTGGACACCGACGACCGGCGCGAGCTGCTGCGCCAGCGCATGGGGCTCGGCATGTGCAACATCACCAAGTGCTGCACCGAGGTGTGTCCCGAGCACATCAAGATCACCGACAACGCCATCATCCCCTTGAAGGAACGCGTCGTCGACGCGTCGTACGACCCGGTGGCGTGGCTCGGCCGCAAGATCCTGCGCCGCACCAAGGTCTCCGCCCTCGAGGCCGCGCTCGAGGCGCCCGGCCAGCGCACGCCCACCCGTCAGGAACAGCCGACCCGCCCGCTGGCGTCGGCGACCGACCCCAGCTGAGTGCTCACGCAGACGGGCGCCCCGCCCTCGTGACACCGCGCCCGTGACACCGCGCCCGTGACACCGCGCCCGTGACACCGCGCCCGTGACACCCCGCCCGTGATCAGGTTCCTCAGCCCGCAGTGGATCACGGCGTTCAACGAGGCCCTGGCCGAAGTGTCCATCGCGCCCCCGGGCCCCGACGCCGGGCTGGCCGTGCGCGACGGCCGCTTCACCATGGGCCAGGTCGTGACCGGAGGCCCCGACGGCGACGTCGGGGTCACGCTGCGGGTCGTCGAGGGCCGGGTCACCATGACCGAGGGCGAGGCCTCGGATGCGGCGGTCACCATCCGGCTGACCTGGGCCGACGCGCTGTCCATGGCGGCCGGCGAGCTGGCCCCGGCCGAGGCCATCGCGGCCGGCCGGGTTCGGGTGCGGGGGGACCTCTCGGTCCTGGCCGAGGCGCAGGCCGTCCTGGGCGCGGTGCAGGAGCAGCTCCAAAAGCTGCGCGACGTCACCGAGTACTAAGGACCGGACGGGGATAGAGTCGGACGTGAGGACGGTCTCCGAAGAGGAGGCCGACGAGGGGAGGTTCCATGACCGTGCCCGGCGTACTGGACGACCAGGCCCTCCGCCGCTACCGCGAGTTGCTCGACGCGGAGGACGCCGCATTCGACGAGTTGGAGCATGCCTACGAAGAGGGTGACCGTGCCCACTTCGAAGCCGACCTCTCGGCCTGGCGTCAGTCACTGGCACGGAAGCTCGCCTTCCTCCAGCGCATGGGGATCGACATCCCGCAGCCTGCGGTTCCCGCCATCGTCTGACCTTCTGCTTGTTTCGGCGGTCGCGCTTCTTTCGGCCGTCGGACTGCTTCGGTCGTCAGACTGCTTCGGCTGTCGCAGGACAGCCGCAGCTGAGCAGTCAGCCCAGCAGGTCGCGCACCGCGGCGCGCTCGGACTCGAGCTCTTCAGTCGTCACCCGGATGCGGTCCCGGGCGAAATCGCTGTGCTCGAGGCCTTGCACCACGTGCCACGTCGAGCCGTCGGACCGGATGGGGAGCCCGAAGACGAGGCCCTCGGGCGCGCCGTACTCTCCGTGGGACACGACGGCGAGTGACACGCAGTCGTCCTTCGCCGTCGGGGCCACGATGCTGCGCACGGAGTCGACCACGGCGTTGGCCGCCGATGCCGCCGACGACGCCCCGCGCGCCGCGATGATCTGCGCACCCCGCTGCTGCACGGTGGTGATGAACTCGCCGCGGAGCCAGTCCCCGTCCTTGATCACCGCCGGCACCGCTTTGCCGCCGATCCGGGCGTTCTCGAAGTCGGGGTACTGCGTGGCGGAGTGATTGCCCCAGATGGCCACGCTCGTCACCGAGGCCACGGGCACACCGGCCTTGTGGGCCAGCAGGCTCTGGGCGCGGTTCTGGTCGAGGCGCGTCATGGCGAAGAACCGGTCGTCGGGGATGTCCGGGGCGTGGGCGCGGGCGATGAGGCAGTTGGTGTTGCAGGGGTTGCCGACCACCAATACCCGCACGTCGGCGGCGGCGTGCGCGGCGACGGCCTCGCCCTGGGGGCCGAAGATGCCACCGTTCACGGTGAGCAGGTCGTTGCGCTCCATCCCCGCCTTGCGGGGGATCGACCCCACGAGCAGCGCCCACGACGTCCCGTCAAAAGCGGTCTTGGCGTCTGAGGTGGGCTCGATGCCGGCCAGGAGCGGAAAGGCGCAGTCGTCGAGCTCCATCACCACGCCGTCGAGCGCGCCCATGGCCGGCTCGATCTCGAGCAGGCGGAGCACGACGGGCTGGTCGGAGCCGAACATCTCGCCCGAGGCGATGCGGAACAACAACGAGTAGCCGATCTGCCCGGCGGCGCCGGTGACGGTGACGTGGACGGGGGTTTTCGACGGTGACATGGACGCCGAGGCTACCGGGTGTCAGAGGCGTTCGACGATGGCCGCCGCGAACTCCGAGCACTTCACCTCGGTGGCGCCGTCCATCAGCCGGGCGAAGTCGTACGTCACGATCTTGTCGGCGATGGTGGCCTCGAGGGCGCGCACGATGTCGGCGGCGGCTCCGGCCCACCCGAGGTGCTCGAACATGAGCACGCCCGACAGGATCACCGAGCCGGGGTTGACCTTGTCCTGGCCCGCGTACTTCGGGGCGGTGCCGTGGGTGGCTTCGAAGACGCCGTGGCCGGTGACGTAGTTGATGTTTCCGCCCGGTGCGATCCCGATGCCACCCACCTGCGCTGCCAACGCGTCCGACAGGTAGTCACCGTTGAGATTGGTGGTGGCGATGACGTCGAAGTCCTCGGGACGGGTCAGGACCTGTTGCAGAGTGATGTCCGCGATGTTGTCCTTGACGAGCAACTTGTTCCCCGGCTTGCCGTCGCAGTCGTCCCAGCCCACGGCCACGTCGGAGAACTCCTCGCGCACGAGGTCATATCCCCAGTTGCGAAACGCCCCTTCGGTGAACTTCTGGATGTTGCCCTTGTGCACGAGGGTGACGCTCTCGCGGTCGTGGCTCAAGGCGTACTCGATGGCGGCGCGCACGAGCCGCTTGGAGCCGAACTCGGAGATGGGCTTGATGCCGATGCCGGACTGGGGCCGGATCTCCCAGCCGAGCTCGTCGCGCAAGAAGGCGGAGAGGCGGTCCGCCTCGGGCGTGCCCGCCTGGACCTCGAGGCCGGCGTAGACGTCCTCGGTGTTCTCCCGGAAGATCACCATGTCGACCTTCTCGGGATGGCGCACCGGCGAGGGGACACCGGTGAACCAGCGCACCGGGCGCAGGCACACGTAGAGGTCGAGGATCTGGCGCAGGGCCACGTTGAGGGAGCGGATGCCGCCGCCCACCGGGGTGGTGAGGGGCCCTTTGATGCCGATGAGGTGCTCGCGGAATGCCTCGACGGTCTTGTCGGGGAGCCAGTCGCCCGTCTCTTTGAAGGCTTTCTCCCCGGCAAGGACCTCCTTCCAGGCGATCTTGCGGCCGTGCTTGGCGGCCGCGGCGTCGAAGACGAGGCGCGAGGCGGGCCAGATGTCGACGCCCGTGCCGTCACCCTCGATGAACGGGATGATGGGCTCGTCGGGGACCTGGAGGGTCCCATCGGGACTCATGGTGATGCGCTGGGCCATGACCGGCGAGCCTAAGCGCTGGTGGAGAGCCCCAGTGCTGCGTAGATCTCGCGGGTCGCGCTCGAGCGGTTGAGCGTGTAGAAGTGCAGGCCCGGGGCGCCCGCCTCGAGCAGCTTCTCGCACAGTTCGGTGGCCATGGCCACGCCGGCCTGGCGGACGGCCTCGTCGCCCCCTCGAGCCGACGCCTCTTCCAGGCGGGCCACGGCCCACTCCGGCAGCGCCGCGCCCATCTCGGCCATCCGGGGCACCGAGCGCAGGGCCGTGACGGGCATGATCCCGGGGAGCACGGGCTTGTGGACACCCCGCGCGGCGAGGTCCTCGACCAGGCCCACGTACTCCTCGGCCTCGAAGAAGAACTGGGTGACTCCGAAGTCGGCCAGCCGGAGCTTGGTGGCCAGAAGGTCGCGGTCCGACTGCATGTCGGGAGACGCCGGGTGGCCGGCGGGGTGGGCGGCGACGCCGATCGAGAAACCCCCGACCTCCCGGGCCAGCTTCACGAGCTCGTCGGCATGGAGGAGCTCGCCCGGCCCGGCCGAGGGATCGGTGGGGGGGTCGCCCCCCAGGGCCATGAGGTTCTCCACGCCCGCCTTGCGGAACTGCACCAGGATGTCGGCGAGCTCCAAGCGGGTGTGGGCCACGCACACGAGGTGGGCCATGGGGGTCAGGGTGGTGGTGCGCAGCATGCCCGCCACCAGGTCATGGGTGCGCTGGCGCGACTCCCTGCCCCCTCGGTAGGTGACCGACACGAACGAGGGGGCCAACGGCTCGAGGTCGCGCAGGGTACGGACCAGGGTGACCTGCTCGGCGTCGTTCTTGGGCGGGAAGAACTCGAAGGAGTAGGTGGCACCCCCGTCGAGCATCTCCGAGATCAAGGCCATGACCAGGCCATCGTAGTGTCGGGCCGGTTCTTAGTCTCGGGCCGGCCCGACGCCAACGGTCAGGGGTACAAGGTGTGTGCAAAGTCAAAGAGGTGGTTGAAGCCCCACCCCAGACCGAAAAACGCTCCTGCGAAGGCCGCCGGAACCAGCAGGTTCACCCCAATTCCCAGGAGCACCTGGACGACAACGCCCAGCTTCGACCTGGCCTTGGGGACGTCGTCCCAATAGTCGCGATCGTCCCAGGACGGCCCGTCGAACAGGTCGATGTGCTCCAGCCGCTGCGTCTGCGACATGCCAAAAAGCCTACGCCTGGGGTGTTACAGCCGGACGGGTGGAGCCTCACCTCGGGCCCCGTCAGGGTTCCGGGGCGCGGTCAGGCGCTGCGCTCGGCGGCGCGCACCGCGTTGCGCAGGAGCATGGCTCGGGTCATCGGGCCCACGCCGCCGATCCGGGGCGTGATCCAACCCGCCACCTCGGCCACGGACTCCTCGACGTCGGAGAGGACCTTACGGCCCTCCCATGTCGTGCCCGCCCCCACGACGGCCGCACCGGGCTTCACCATGTCGGGCGTGACCAGCCCGGCCGAGCCAGCCGCCGCCACCACGATGTCGGCGCGCCGGACGTAGTCGGCGAGATCGGGCACCCCGGTATGCACCACGGTCACCGCCGCGTTGCACCCCGGTCGCTTGAGAGCGAGAAGCAGGGCTAGAGGACGGCCGATGGTGATGCCCCGGCCGATCACGACCACGTGACGGCCCTCCACCGGCACGTCATAGGCGTGGAGGAGCTCGACGATGCCCGCCGGCGTGCACGGCAGGGGCCCCGGTGTTCCCATCACCAGGCGCCCGAGATTCACCGGGTGCAGGCCGTCGACGTCCTTGGCGTCGTCCATCGCCAGCAGCGCGGCCTCCTCGTCGAGGCCCTTCGGGAGGGGGAGCTGGACGAGATAGGCATGCACGGCGGGATCAGCGTTGAAGCGACGGATCACGGCTTCGAGCTCTTCCTGGCTCGTCTCGGCGGGCAGGTGCTCGTGCACCGAAGCGATGCCGACCTCGGCGCAATCGGAGTGCTTCAACGCCACATAACGCTCGCTGGGTGTGTCGTCACCCACGAGGATGGTTCCCAACCCGGGCCGGATGCCCTCGGACGCCAACCGCGCCACGCGGTCGGTGATCTCGGCACGAAAGCGCGCCGCCAGGGCCGCGCCGTCGAGGAGTCGGGCCGTCACAGGAGTTCCCTCAATGCCGGAAGTGCCGCTCGCCGGTGAGCACCATGGCGATGCCGTGCTCGTCGGCGGCGGCCACGATCTCGCCGTCTTTGACCGAACCGCCCGGCTGGACCACGGCGGCCACACCGGCCGCGGCGAGCACGTCCAGGCCGTCGCGGAACGGGAAGAAGGCGTCGCTGGCCGCGGCTGCGCCCCGAGCTCTGTCCCCCGCCTTTCCCACCGCGATCTGGGCCGCCTCCACGCGGCTCTGCTGGCCCGCTCCGACCCCGACGGCCTGCCCGTCGTTGGCGACGACGATGGCGTTGGACGACGTCCGGGCACACACCCGCCACGCCAGCTCGATGTCGCGCCACTGGTCGTCGGTGGGAGCCGCCTTGGTGGGCACCTGCCAGTCCGAGCGCGTCGTGGCCAGGTGGTCGGCGTCCTGGACGAGGAAACCGGCACCCAGGCTGCGCAACTCGAGCGCACTGGCGCTGTGGGGCGGCGCCTGGAGGATCCGTGTGACCTTTCGTCTCTTGATCAGGGTCTCCAGCGCGTCCGGATCGAACGACGGCGCCACGATCACGTCGGCCTGCGGGCCCTCGGCCACGGCGAGGGCCACTTCGGAGGTACACGGCCCGCCGAGGGCGACCACGCCGCCGAACGCGGAGAGGGGGTCGCACTCGAGCGCACGGCGGTACGCCTCGGCGAGGGTGGGGGCGAGCGCGGCGCCGCACGGGTTGGCGTGCTTGATGATCGCCACCGCCGACTCCCGGCCCGCGCCGAGCTCGGTCACCAGACGCCACGCCGCGTCGGCGTCGAAGAGGTTCAGGTACGAAAGTGCCGTGCCGCTGTGTTGCACCACGCCGTCCCACCACGTCGGCTGGCTTCGATCGCGGTAGCGCGCCCCGCGTTGGTGGGGGTTCTCGCCGTAGCGGAGCTCCTCGGCGCGCTCGAGCGCCAGGTGCAACGTGGGAGGAAGCAGCTCGGGCTCCCCGCCCGCTCCCCCGGTGTCGAACCACGCCACGATGGCGGCGTCATATCCGGCGGTATGGGCGAAGGCGGCGCGGGCCAGGCGGCGACGTGTTTCGGCCGACAACGACCCCGTGGCGCGCAGCTCGTCGAGGACGAGTTGGTAGTCGGCCGGGTCGACGACCACACCGACATGGGCATGGTTCTTGGCGGCGGCGCGCACCATGGTGGGACCGCCGACGTCGATCAGCTCGATGGACGGGTCCGACGAGAACGGATAGAGGTTGCACACCACGAGGTCGATGGGCTCGACGTCCTGCGCGGCGAGGTCGGCCACGTGTGACGGGTCGGAACGGTCGGCCAAAATGCCACCGTGCACCTTGGGGTGAAGGGTCTTCACCCGGCCCCCGAGCATCTCGGGGGCACCGGTGATCTCGGCCACCTCGGTGACGGCGATCCCGGCGTCGGCGAGCGCGGCTGCGCTCTTGCCACTGGCGATGAGCTCCCATCCCAGGTCGACCAGGCCTTGGGCCAGGTCGACGAGGCCGGTCTTGTCGTACACCGATACCAACGCCCTCATGTGCGTGCCTCCCGGTCGCCCCGGCCAACGGCCGCGCCCTCGAGGTCTTCGATCATCTTCTTCAGCGTCTCCGGGTAGAGACGACGCTCGACCTGCTTGATCCGCTCGTGGAGGCTTTGAACGGTGTCGCCGGGGAGCACGGGAACCTCTTCTTGGGCGAGCACCGGCCCGGCGTCGGTTTCGACGGTGGCGAGGTGCACGGTGCAGCCCGTGACCCCCACCCCCGCGGCCAGCGCCTCTTCGACGGCGTGCCACCCGGGGAACGCCGGGAGGAGGGCGGGGTGGGTGTTCACCATCCGACCGGGGAAGGCATCGAAGACCGGTGGGGCGAACACGGTGCCGAATCCTGCCATGGCCACGAGATCGACGTGATTCGCGGTGAGCACATCGGTCACCCGACGCGTGAACGCCCAGCGATCGAATCCCGCGCCGTAGCCGCCGAAGGCCTGTCGGTCGACGAGCTCCACGTCGATCCCGGCCGCCGACGCGATCTCCAGGGCACGACAGGACCGGTCGGCGAGCACGAGCGCGACCGGCACATCCTCGGCGAGCATGGCGTCGAGGATGCTCCCAGTACCCGACACGAGTACCGCCACGCGCACGATGGTCACGCTACCAGCGACGGAGCCGTGCCCCGCCGTCGGCAGTGGGTCAGTGTGAGCGGTCAAGCGCCTCGGCGAGCCAGGGCACCATTTCCCGAGCGGCGGCGACGGCGTCTTGCTGGGAAGTGAACTCCTGAGCCGAGTAATACGCGATCGGGGTCCAGATCCCCATGTCCTCGGGGTCACGTCGGAACTCCTCGAATCCGAATGTGCCGTCCGGACGGACGAAGATGTCGACACATCGATCCACCGCGAGCGTCGACGGGCTTGCCAGGACCTGCCAGCTCTTGTCGAGCCGTGATGAGACACGTCTCGAGCGTACGCGTCAGTCCAGCCCCGGCCTGCCCCGCCGTGCTCAGTCGAAGGCCTTGACGATCTCCACCATGCGCTCGCCGGCTTCGGTCGGATTGAGCGCCACGATGGCACCGGCGTCGGCCAAAGCGGCCATCTTCGCCTGGGCCGTGCCTTGCGATCCCGAGATGATGGCGCCGGCGTGTCCCATCTTGCGCCCCGGGGGAGCGGTCACCCCGGCGACATAACAGACGACGGGCTTGGACATGTTGTCCTTGATGAATTGCGCCGCCTCCTCTTCCGCCGAGCCGCCGATCTCCCCGATCATCATCACGGCGCGGGTGTCGGGATCCGCCTCGAAGGCGGCCAGGCAGTCGATGAAGCTCGTCCCGGGGACGGGGTCACCGCCGATGCCGACGCATGTGGTCTGGCCCACCTTCTGCTGGGACAGCTCGTGCAGTGCCTGATAGGTGAGGGTCCCCGAGCGACTCACGATCCCCACGGGCCCACCGGGCAGCGCGATGTCCCCCGAGGTGATGCCGATGTTGCACTTCCCCGGGGAGATGACGCCGGGGCAGTTGGGGCCGAGCAGGCGCACGCCCGGGTAGTCGCGCCGCAACACGTTGTAGAAGCGCGCCTCGTCCTGGGCCGGGATCCCCTCGGTGATGCACACGATGAAGCGGACTCCGCCCGCGGCCGCTTCGACGATGGCGGCCGATGCGCCCTTGGGGGGAACGACCACGAACGACGCGTCGGCCCCCGTGGCGCGCACGGCGTCGCTGACACTGTCGTAGACGGGCACGCCGTCCACGTCGGTGCCGCCCTTCCCCGGTGTCACACCCGCCACCACCTGGGTGCCGTAGTCGCGGTTGCGCAGGCCGTGGAACCGGCCCTGGCTGCCGGTCAGGCCCTGCACGATCACCTTGGTGTTCTCGTCGACGAAGATGCTCACTTGTCTCCTCCTGCCAGCGCCACGGCACGGCGGGCGGCGCCGAGCATGGTCTCGTCCACGACCAGACGATCCGAGATATGAGGGGCGAGGATGGCGTGACCCGCCTCGGCGTTGGTGCCGTCGAGGCGTAACACGATGGGCGAGCGCAGGTCGACCCGTCCCAGGGCCTCAACGATGCCGTTGGCCACCTCGTCGCAGCGGGTGATGCCACCGAAGATGTTCACGAAGATCGAGCGCACGGCCTGGTCGGTGTTGATCACCTCGAGGGCCGCGGCCATGACATCGGCGTTGGCACCGCCCCCGATGTCGAGGAAGTTGGCGGCGCTCCCGCCGGCCTGGGTGACCACGTCGAGCGTGGACATCGCCAGGCCCGCACCGTTGGCGATGATGCCGACCGACCCTGACAGCCCGATGTAGTTGAGGCCCTTCTCCTTGGCGAGGAGCTCGCGCTCGTCGAGGGTGTCGGTCCCGGCGAATTCCTCCCATTCGGGGTGGCGGAAGGCGGCGTTGTCGTCGAGCGTGACCTTGGCGTCGAGCGCATGGACACGCCCGTCGGTGGTCAGGATCAGGGGGTTGATCTCGGCCAGGTCACAGTCGCCCTCGACGTAGCACCGGTACAGCGCCACCAGGAGCTCCGCGGCGGGGGCACGGGCCTCGGGGTCGAGGCCCGCCTCTTCGACGAGGCTTGCGGCGGCGGCGACCGACAGCCCGTCGACGGGGTCCACATGCAGCTTGGCGATGGCGGTGGGGTCGGTGGCGGCCACCTCCTCGATCTCGACTCCCCCCTTGGCCGACACCATGCACAGATGGAGCTTGGCGGCACGGTCGAGGGTGAAGCTCGCGTAGTACTCCCGGGCGATGTCCGATGCGTGCTCGACCCAGAGGCGGTGCACGACGTGACCGTGGATGTCCATGCCGAGGATGGCCTGGGCGTGGGTGGCACACCTCGGCGGCGTCGTTGGCCAACTTGATGCCCCCGGCCTTGCCGCGCCCGCCCACCTTCACCTGGGCCTTCACCACGACCGGGTAGCCGGCCGCGTCGGCCTGGGTCACGGCTTGGTCCACCGTGTCGGCCACACCGCCGAGCGACGTGGGAATGCCGTAGCGGGCGAAGTACTGCTTGCCCTGGTACTCGTAGAGATCCACCGGTGCTCCTTGCTCCTCTCGCCGCCTTGTGGCTGGCGCCCGTCCGCTGCGTCACTGTTTCTGTGGTGGCTCAGCTCCCGGCGGTGGCCTCCTCACGCCCGTCGAGGGCGTCAGCCAGCCAGTGCACCATGGTGTCGAGCGACGCCCCGGGCGTGAACACCGCGGCGACGCCCAGGTCCTTGAGGGCCGGGATGTCACCCTCGGGAATGATCCCGCCGACGATCACGAGCACGTCGTCGAGACCCTGGTCGCGGAGCCCGTCGATGACACGAGGGACGAGGGTGAGATGCGCGCCCGACAGCAGGGACAGTCCCACCGCGTCGGCGTCCTCCTGGACCACGGCCTGGACCACCTGCTCGGGCGTCTGGTGGAGCCCGGTGTAGATCACCTCGAAGCCGGCATCTCGAAAGGCGCGAGCGATGACCTTGGCACCTCGGTCGTGGCCGTCGAGCCCGGGCTTGGCCACCACGACCCGGTAAGGACGCTTCATCGGGCACCGAGTGTAGGCACCTGGGCCTGAGTGGGCGCCAGACGGCCGGAAACGGCCGTCGATAGCCAGAAGGCGCATGGTAGCGTCGTGTTCGGCCACAAGCGGGTGGCAGCCCATGCGCTCTCGGCCCGTTGGCCCGACAACTATGGTCCGCGCCGTCACCAGCCAGCGGGAAGGGCAGCCAGAACCGTCCGGTCCCGGGTCGGCATCCTCGACGCGGTGGTCGGGGTTGCTGCGCATCGCCAGGCCGCGCCACTGGGTGAAGAACCTCCTCGTCTTCGCCGCTCCCGCCGCCGCCGGCCACCTGTCCACCGGCAACGTGGCCGCCCACGCCGCCGGTGCTTTCGGGGTCTTCTGCCTGGCCGCGTCGGGCACCTACTTCATCAACGACACCCTCGACGTCGAAGCCGACCGGCACCATCCGGTGAAGCGCTTTCGCCCGGTGGCGGCGGGTGACGTGCCCGCCTCCCTCGCCGTCGCCGTGGGGACGGTGCTCATGGTCGCCTCGATCGGCCTGGCCTGGTGGCTGGCCGGCAGCCACCTGGCTCTGGTCATCGCCATCTACGTGGCCCTCACCACCGCGTACTCGGTCCGACTCAAGCACGAGCCCGTGGTCGACCTGGCCTGTGTCTCGACGGGGTTCGTGCTCCGGGCCATCGCCGGCGGGGTCGCCACCGGCGTCCCTTTGTCGGACTGGTTCATCATCGTGTCCTCGTTCGGGTCGCTCCTCATCGTGACGGGCAAGCGCAGCGCCGAGCAGATCGAGCTGGGAGAGCGCGGCGGGGTGCACCGACCCACGCTGAGTGCCTACCCCGAGGCCTTTCTCCGCTCGGTGCGCCTGTTGGCCGCCGCGGTCACGATCAGCGCCTACTGCCTCTGGGCCTTCGAGCGTTCCGTCCAAAGCGGCCGCGGCCATCATCCCATCTGGTTCGAGCTGTCGATCGTCCCGTTCGTGATCGCCATCTTGCACGTGGAGCTGCGCTTCGCCCGGGGTCAAGGCAGTGCCCCCGAAGAGATGGCGCTGCAGGACCGCATGCTGCAAGTGCTCGGCGTGGTGTGGGTGGCGCTGGTTGCCATCGGTATCTACTCGTGAAGAGCAACGGCACGACTGCGCACGCCCCTCCCAGCTTCCGTCGCGCCCTGACGGGGTGGGGTCGCACCGCGCCCAGCGCCTGTGACGTCACCGAGGTCCGCAGCGGTGAGGACCTCGACTCGGTGCTTTCGGACGCGGCCCGCGACGGGCGCAGTGTCGTGGCTCGCGGTCTGGGCCGTTCCTACGGCGACGCCGCGCAGTGTGCGGGAGGAGTCGTCGTCGACATCACGGGTCTCGACAGTGTGCTCGAAGCGGACCTCGAAGCGGGCGTGGTGCGGGTGGGTGCGGGAATGAGCCTCGACGCCCTGATGCGCGCCTTCGTCCCCCGCGGCTGGTTCGTCCCCGTGAGCCCGGGCACGCGCCATGTCACGGTCGGAGGCGCCATCGCGGCCGACATCCACGGCAAGAACCACCACCGCGACGGCTCGTTCTGCTCCTACGTCACACGCCTGTCTCTCGCCACGCCGACGGGACGCGTCGAGGTCTCCCCCGACAGCGACCCCGAGCTGTTCTGGGCGACCGCCGGTGGCATGGGCCTGACCGGCATCGTCGTCGAGGCCACCTTGCGGATGCTGCGGGTGGAGACCGCCACCATGCGGGTGGACACCGAACGCGCCCACAATCTCGAAGACTGCCTGGCCCGCATGATCGAGCGTGACGACGAGTACCGGTACTCGGTGGCGTGGATCGACTGCTTGGCACGGGGATCGAAGATGGGCCGGGCCGTGCTCGCCCGATCCGACCACGCCCGGCTCGAGGACCTCCCTCCGGCGCGACGCGCCGAGGCGCTGCGCTTCGACCCGGTCGTGCGCGCCGAGGTGCCCGTGACACCTCCGTCGGGCCTCCTCAACCCGCTGACCGTGGCCGCCTTCAACGAGCTGTGGTTCCGCAAGGCTCCTAGGTCTCGTCACGGCCAGCTCCAGACGATGGCGACCTACTTCCACCCCCTCGACGGCGTGGGCTCCTGGAACCGCATGTACGGCGCGCGAGGGTTCGTCCAGTACCAATTCGTGGTCCCCTTCGGCGCCGAAGATGCCTTGCGCGACGTGGTCACCCGCTTGAGCCAGGGGCGGATGGCGTCGTTCGTGACGGTGCTGAAGCGATTCGGCCCCGCCGACCCCGGGCCGCTGTCGTTCCCGGTGGAGGGATGGACGCTCGCCTTCGACCTCCCCGTGGGGCCGCTCTCGACCGGTCCGCTCCTCGACACCCTCGACGACATCGTGGCCGGCGCCGGCGGTCGCGTCTATCTCGCCAAGGATGCCCGGCTCCGACCCGAGTTGCTCGAGACCATGTATCCCCGCCTGGCCGAGTGGCGCGCCACGCGACAGCGCGTCGATCCCAACGGCATGTTCGTCTCGGACCTGTCGCGTCGTCTCGGCCTGGTGTCGAGCTCTCGACCGCGCCGCGTGGCCCGGCCGGCCCGGGCTCGAGCCACCACGAAAGCCAAGGCCAAGACCGCGGAAGGCGCATCGCCATGATCGACGCCATGGGGATGCCCCAGACAGCCGTGGTCGTGGGAGGCACCTCCGACATCGCCCGGGCCGTGCTGCGCTCGTTGGTGGCGCGCCGTCTGCGCCGCATCGTTCTTCTGGGTCGCGACGAGATCGGCCTGGCGACGGCGGCCAAGGAGCTCCAGGCACTGGGGACGATCGAGGTCGACACGGTGACGTTCGACGTCACCGACGCGAAGCAGCTCGCCACCGTCGTCCGGGACTCCACGGCGCGGCTGGGCCAAGTGGACCTGGTTCTCGTCGCCGCCGGCATGCTCGGCAATCAGGCCCGCGACGAATCCGATCCCGAGGCCGTGGCCCGGGTGCTCACGACGAATTTCACCGGCACGGCCGCGATCATGACGGCCTTTGCGTCGGTGCTCCGCCACCAGGGCCACGGTCGGATGGTCGTGTTGTCGTCGGTGGCCGGCGTACGCGTGCGCCGTGCGAACTACGTCTACGGGGCCTCCAAGGCCGGGCTCGACGGATTCGCGCTGGGGATGGCCGAGGCGCTGCGGGGCTCGGGGGCGTCGCTCATGATCGTCCGCCCCGGTTGGGTGGCCACCCGCATGACCGAGGGGCTCGACCCCGCACCCTTCGCCACCACGCCCGAGGCCGTGGCGGCCGACGTGGTGGCGGGCATGGAGCGGTCGGCGCCGGTCGTCTGGTCACCGCGCCCGTTGCGCTTGGTGTTCGCGGTCATGCGACTGTTGCCCGTCGCGCTGTGGCGGCGGCTCCCGGGCTGAGCCCCGCCCCCGCTCGTCAGGCTCGCCGTCGGGCGCTGATGTTGAGACGCACGTAGTCGATGATGGGCTCGGGCATGGCCGCCGCCACCTCGCTCAGGAACCGGGCCCGCTCCGACCGAGACATCCCCGCCACATGCGTGCGCAGACACACCGTTTCGAGGTAGGTCTCGAGCTCTTCCCCGGGGGCCAGGCGCGTGGGCTCGGGGTGGGTCCATACCTCGACGTCCTCGAAGCCGGCCCGCTCCAGCCGGGCGTGGGTCTCTTCCGGCGTGGCGTAGAGCCACCGTCCGGCGCGTTCGTGGCCCGTCGACCGCACCGCCTCGATCAGGGCGGCGATGTTGCCGGCGGCCCCGCACTGTGCCGCCAACATCGCGCCCGGGCGCATCACGGTGGCGAGGTTGGCGAAGAGGCGGTCATGGTCGAGCACCCAGTGGAAGGTGGCGGTCGACAGCACGGCGTCGACGGCCGAGTCCGGGCCGAGGAGGTCCGGCGACAGCTCGAGGAGGTCGCTCTCGACAAAGGACACCTGCGAGCCGAAGCGTGTCAGACGCTTGCGCGCCTCGACGAGCATCGAGGGGGCGGCGTCGAGGGCCACGACACGACCTGTGGGAAGACGCTCCAGCAACATCTCGGTGACGCGGCCACTGCCGGCCCCGGCGTCGAGGACGGTCTCGCCGCCGTGCAGGACCAAACGGGTGAGCACGTCGGCACCCCAGCGCGTCATGGGGTCGGAGATGCGGTCGTAGGTGGTCGCGTCCCAGTCGCGGTGCGCGCCGGGGGCGCCGTTCCCCGGTCGCTCTCTCGATGCGGTCACGACCTCGGCGTCGTGCCGTTGCGCCACTCCGCCATCTTCGGGAGCCGGCTCTTGCGTCCTGACACGCGCGTGCCCGGCGCAGCCGATCGGGGGGCGGGGCGGGGCGCGGGGTGGGTTGCGGACGGGGCCGAGCGCGCCGGTGGGCCCTGTTCGGAGTCGCCCCACGGGTCAGGGTCGTGGAAGTCCTGCGCCCACTCATCGGTGGCGTCGGGCGCGACGTGCTCGGTGTCGCCGACGGTCGAATCGTCGACGCCCTCCCATGCATCGGTGGCCTGTTCCCGGGCTCGGCCCAGGCGCCGGCCCGACCACGACACGGCGCCCAGCGGATCAGGACGCTTGGTCCACGACGAGCCCACGTCCCGCACCAGCTCGGCGGGCAGCTCGGACAGGAACCGACTGGGGATGGCGTGGCTCGTCGATCCCCACAACGTGCGGCTCCAGGCGTGGGTCAGATAGAGCTGC
Source organism: uncultured Acidimicrobiales bacterium (assembly GCA_963846125.1). Taxonomy (GTDB): domain Bacteria; phylum Actinomycetota; class Acidimicrobiia; order Acidimicrobiales; family UBA8190; genus Chersky-840. Next base: position 1,172,843 of record CAWJUR010000002.1, on the reverse strand, counting down.
CGTCGGGCCCGGGTGATGCCGACGTAGCAGAGTCGACGCTCCTCCTCGAGCTGGAGCGGATCCTCCAGGGCGCGCATGTGCGGGAAGACCCCGTCCTCGAGTCCCACCAGGAAGACGGCGGGGAACTCCAGGCCCTTGGCGGTATGCAGCGTCATGAGCGACACTCGGCTGTCGGCGGCGTCGAGCTCGTCGCTGTCAGCGACGAGGGCCACCGATTCCAGGAACTCGTCGAGGCTGTCGTACTCGCCCGCCGCTCCCGCCAGCTCGGCGATGTTCTCCATGCGGCTGTGAGCCTCGATGGTGTCCTCCGCCTCGAGGGCGGCGAGATAGCCCGTGCGCTCGGCGACGGTCTCGAGGATGGCACCGGGGCCCGCCCCTCGCTCGATCATCAGGCGCAGTTCGTCGAGCAGCCCTCGGAGCTCGGCGGCTCCCTTGACGGCTTTTCCCGTCACCCCCGCTTCCACCGCGTGCTCGAGCGCGTCGACGAACGAGCTTTGATTGTCCCGGGCCCATCGGGCCAGGCGTTCCACCGACGCGTCGCCCACCCCGCGGCGCGGCACATTGACGATGCGCCTCGCCGACACCTCGTCAGAAGGATTGCCGAGGAGACGTACGTAGGCCAGCAGGTCCTTCACCTCACGCCGGTCGTAGAACCGGGTGCCGCCCACCACCTTGTACGAGATGGCGGCACGAACGAGCTCTTCCTCGAGCGCCCGGCTCTGGGCGTTGGTGCGGTAGAAGACAGCCACGTCGCCGTAGCCGATGCCATCGAACTCGCGCAGCCGGCCGATCTCGGTGGCCACCCACGCCGCCTCGTCGTACTCGTCCTCGGCCCGGTAGCGCACGATGGGGCCGCCCGCGTCGCCCTCGGTCCACAGCTCCTTGGGCACACGGGTGACGTTGTTGGCGATCACGGCGTTGGCCGCATCGAGGATCGTCTTGGTCGAGCGGTAGTTCTGCTCGAGGGGGATCACCGCCGCGTCGGGGAACGCCTCTTCGAATTCCACGATGTTGCGGATGTCCGCACCGCGCCATCCGAAGATCGACTGGTCGCTGTCGCCCACGACACACACGTTGTGATGCTCGGCGGCGAGCATGAGCACGATCTCGTTCTGAGCGCGGTTGGTGTCCTGGAACTCGTCGACGAGAATGTGCTTGAAGCGGATGCGGTACGAGTCGAGCACATCCGGCGCACTCTGGAACAGTCGCACGGTGAGCAGCAACAGGTCGTCGAAGTCCATGGCCGAGGCGGCGAATAGCCGCTGCTCGTACTCCTGGTAGACATCGGCGATGCGCCGCTCGAAGACCGAGCGCGCGCCCTGCGCGTAGTCGCCGGCGCGGGCGAGCTCGGCCTTGGCTCCCGAGATGGCGGCCTGGACACCTCGGGCCGGCAGCTTCTTGGCGTCGATATTGAGATCGCGCAGGATGTGCTCGACGAGTCGCCGCGAGTCCGAGTCGTCATAGATCGTGAAGGACTTGCGGTACCCGAGACGATCCGCATGGGCCCGCAGCATGCGCACACAGGCGGCGTGGAACGTCGAGACCCACATGCGCTCGGCGACAGAGCCGATGAGCCCCACCAGTCGCGCCCGCATCTCGTCGGCCGCCTTGTTGGTGAAGGTGATGGCGAGGATCTCCCACGGCGTGGCGTCGCCGGTGGCGATCAGATGCGCGACACGGTGGGTGAGCACGCGCGTCTTGCCCGACCCCGCCCCCGCCACCACCAACAACGGGCGGCCGCGGTGGACCACGGCACGGCGCTGGGGGCCGTTCAGGCCCTCCAGCAACTCGTCGGGCTTGGGAAGGTCGTCGGTCCAGCGCGGCCGCCGGGCCGGAGGAGCGGGAGAGTCCGCATCCTCCCCCGGTTCGGTGGTGCCCAAGCCTTCGAACTCGTCGACACCGTCAAAGGAACCGAGCCCACCGAGACGGGGCAACGGGGCGTGGGCCACCCTCACTCCCATTCAATGGTGCCGGGCGGCTTCGACGTGATGTCGAGGGCCACCCGGTTGACGCCGTCCACCTCGTTGATGATGCGGGAGGACAGGCGCTCGAGCAGTTCGTAGGGCAGTCGGGCCCAATCGGCGGTCATGGCGTCGTCGGAGGTGACGGCGCGGATGACCACGGGGTAGGCGTACGTGCGCTCGTCCCCCATCACCCCCACGGTGCGGACGGCGGGGAGCACCGCAAAGCTCTGCCACAGCTGCCGGTAGAGGCCGGCCCGGCGGATCTCGTCGATGACGATGGCGTCGGCGGCCCGCAGGATCTCGGCGCGCTCGGGTGTCACCTCACCGATGATGCGCACGGCCAGGCCCGGCCCCGGGAAGGGCTGACGCCACACGATCTCCTCGGGCAGCCCGAGCTCTTCGCCCACGGCGCGCACCTCGTCCTTGAACAACGGACGCAAGGGCTCCACCAGCGCGAACGCCATGTCCTCGGGCAGGCCTCCCACGTTGTGGTGCGACTTGATGGTGGCCGCGTCGCGGGTTCCCGATTCGATGATGTCGGGGTACAGCGTGCCCTGGACGAGGAAGCGGGCGTCCTCGACGTCGGTGGCAACCTCTTCGAACACCCGGATGAAGGTCTCACCGATGGCCTTGCGTTTCGCCTCGGGGTCGGTGACGCCCTGCAGCACGCCGAAGAACCGGTCGGCGGCCTTGATGTGGATGAGGTCCATGTGGAACTGGCTTCGAAACGTCTCCTCGACCTGATCGGCCTCGCCGGTGCGCATGAGCCCGGTGTCCACGAACACACAGGTGAGCTGGTCGCCGATGGCCCGATGCACGAGCGCGGCGGCCACGGCGGAGTCGACGCCCCCCGACAACGCGCACAGGACGCGGGCGTCGGTGACCTGGGACCGCACCGCCTGCACGGCGGATTCGATGATGTTGGTGTGGGTCCACAGGGGGCGGGCGCCGCACACGTCGAACAGAAAGCGCTCCAACAGCTCCTGGCCGCGCTCGGTGTGGACGACCTCGGGGTGGAACTGCACCCCGTAGATGTGTCGCTCGGCGTCGCTCAGGACGGCGACGGGTGCTTCGGGCGTCGAGGCGTTGGCCACGAAGCCGGCCGGCACCTCCGTGATGGAGTCGGCGTGGCTCATCCACACATCGGCGGGGCCCTGCGGGGGCCAGTCGGCGAACAACGGGGACGTGGTGCTGCGCGTGAGCACGGTGCGCCCGTACTCCCCGCGCCCGGTGCGCGACACGACGCCGCCGAGTTGCTGGGTGAGCAGCTGCGCGCCGTAACAGATGCCGAGAATCGGGACGCCCGACTCATACACGGCGGGATCGACGGCGGGTGCCCAGTCCGCGTAGACCGACTTGGGGCCGCCCGACAGGATGATCCCCTTGGGACGCCGGGCCAGCAGTTCAGAGGCGGGGGTGTCGAAGCGCACGATCTCCGAGTAGACCCGCGCCTCGCGCACCCGGCGGGCGATCAGCTGGGCGTACTGGGCGCCGAAGTCGACGACGAGAACGGTGTCCGGGGCGTCAGTCACTACGAAGGTGGTGTCGGGTGGGAAGGGAACGGGACCGGCTGGCGCTCAGTGCCCCATCCCCACTCCCTGCGAGCGTTGCAGCGCCTTGCCCTCGGTCTGCAACGCGGGGGCCACCATCACCTCGGCCTTCTGGAATTCCTTGACCGTCTCGTACCCACAGGTGGCCATGGCCGTGCGCAGCGCGCCGAAGAGGTTCATGCGCCCGTCGTTCTCGTGCGCGGGGCCGAGGAGGATCTCCGTCAAGGTGCCGCGCACGGTGGTGCGCACGCGTGCCCCTCGGGGCAGGGTGGGGTGGAACGTGGCCATGCCCCAGTGAAATCCCCGGGCCGGCGCTTCTTCGGCCGACGACAGCGGCGAGCCGAGCATCACCGCGTCGGCCCCACAGGCGATGGCTTTGGCGATGTCACCGCCCCGGCTCATCCCACCGTCGGCGATCACGTGCACGTAGACGCCGGTCTCGTCGAGATGTCGCATGCGCGCCCCGGCCACGTCCGCGATGGCGGTGGCCTGGGGCACACCCAAGCCGAGCACGCCCCGGGTCGTGCACGCGTTGCCCGGGCCCACGCCCACGAGCACACCCACCGCGCCGGTGCGCATGAGGTGCAGCGCGGCCTGGTACGAGGCACAACCGCCCACGATGACGGGAAGATCGAATGCGCGGATGAATTTCTTCAGGTTGAGCGGCTCGACGGTCTTCGACACATGCTCGGCGGAGACGACGGTCCCCTGGATGACGAGCATGTCGAGCTCGCCGGCGAGGATCGCCGGGGCCAGCCCCGTGGTTCGCTGGGGCGTCACCGACGCGCACGACACCACGCCGGCCGACTTGATCTCGCGAATGCGCTCGGTGACGAGCTCGGGATTGATGGGCTCGAGGTACATCTGCTGCATCCGGGCCGTGGCTTTGTCGTCGTCGAGCCGGGCGATCTCCTCGAGCAGGGGCTCGGGGTCCTCGTAGCGGGTCCACAACCCCTCGAGATTGAGCACCGCCAGGCCCCCCAGGCGCCCGATCTCGATGGCCGTCCTCGGGCTCACGACCCCGTCCATGGCCGCCGCCATCAAGGGCAGGTCGAAACGAAAGGCGTCGATCTCCCAGGAGATGTCGACGTCTTCGGGGTCCCGGGTCCGGCGGCTGGGCACGATGGCGATGTCGTCGAAGCCGTAGGCACGGCGCCCCGACTTGTAGATGCCGATCTCTATCTCAGCCACCTGGCCGCCTCCTGCACGTCGGTCGTGACACCCGCCTTCGCCCGCGGCGTTCCTCCACGATACCGTCCACCACCCTCGGCTCCGCGCCCCGCACCCTCCTCAGGGCACCCGCGCGCACCACTGGCCGGTGAGGGCGCGAACGGGCAGGTGGAGAGGGGGCGTACCCGAGCTCACACCTCGAGGACGAGGCGCAGCAGCTCTACAAGCATGCGGGCCGTCGCCCCCCACACGGTGTCGTGGGGAAGCTCGAAGAACCACACCGGGAACGACCCGTCCTCGCCCGCATCCACCACGGGCATGGGCCGCCCCGGCACGACCCAGCGTTCCTCGCGGAACACGTCGTCGGCCGCCAACTCCGCCAGTGACACGTTGAAGACGTGCTCGACCTCATGGGGGTTGGCCTGAAGGCGCGGCGCGCCGGGCAGCGTCCCCACCACCGGTGTGATGCTGGCGCTCGAGGAGAAGGTGACGAGGGGGGTGAGACGTCCCACCACCTCGACCTGGGTGGGGTCGAGCCCGACCTCCTCGGCGGCCTCGCGCAGGGCGCCGGCCTCGGGGGCCTCACCGGCGTCGAGACGACCCCCCGGGAAGCTGACCTCACCGGTGTGGGTGCGCAGGTGCGCGGCCCGGCGGGTGAGGACGACCCGTGTCTCCCCGTCTTGCTCGAACAGCGCCACGAGCACCGCCGACGGGGCGCCAGGGTCGGGAAAGCCGTCGAAGGTGACGCGCTGGGCCGCCACGAGCCCTCGGTGATGGGCCTCCACCGCGGCGCGCACCCTCGCCAACCCGAGGCCGCGCCGGCGGGCAGGCTCCAACGCGGCCCAGGGGGCCGCCACCCCGGCGTACGCCCGCTGCGGGCGGGGGATCACCTGGCGTCCCGCCGGGGGGAAGCCCTCGGAAAAGCCCCGATCGGAGTCGGCGGAATCGGCGGAGCCCGGCATCGACGTGGACGCTACCGGCGTCACCACCGACGACGAACGGCCGGGCCCCAAAAGGCCCGGCCGTTTCGTTCGAAGCGTGCCCGCCCGGTGGCGGCGGGCCGGTTGTCGCTACATCATCCCCATTCCGCCCATGCCACCCATGCCGCCCCCCATGCCACCCATGGCCGCAGCTGCGGCGGCGGGGTCGCTCTTCTCGGGCTTGTCCGCCACCACCGCTTCGGTGGTGAGCAGCAGCGCTGCCACCGAGGCGGCGTTCTGCAAAGCGGAGCGGGTGACCTTGGCGGGATCGATGACGCCCGCCTTGACGAGGTCTTCGAAGTTCCCCGTCGCCGCGTTCAGGCCCACAGGTCCCGACTCGCTCTCGACCTGGCGCACCACCACGGCTCCCTCGAGCCCGGCGTTGATGGCGATCCACTTGAGTGGTTCGTCGAGGGCGTGCGCCACGATGCGCGCCCCGGTCGCCTCGTCGCCGTCGAGGGTCTTGGCGAGCTTCTCGACCGCAGCCCGGCTGCGGACCAGAGCGACTCCACCCCCGGCCACGATGCCTTCTTCGATGGCGGCGCGTGTGGCGGAGAGGGCGTCCTCGATGCGGTGCTTCTTCTCCTTGAGCTCGACCTCGGTGGCGGCACCGACACGGACGACGGCCACGCCGCCGGCCAGCTTGGCCAGGCGCTCTTGGAGCTTCTCGCGGTCCCAGTCGGAGTCGGTGTCCTCGATCTCACGTTTGATCTGGGCGATCCGACCCTTCACGTCCGCCTCGGCGCCGGCGCCGTCGACGATCGTGGTGTCGTCCTTGGTGACGATCACCCGGCGGGCACTGCCGAGCAGGTCGACGGTGGCGTTCTCGAGCTTGAGCCCGATCTCCTCCGAGATGACCTGGGCACCGGTGAGCACGGCCAGGTCCTGGAGCATCGCCTTGCGACGGTCGCCGAAGCCCGGCGCCTTCACGGCCAGGGAGGTGAAGGTTCCTCGGATCTTGTTCACCACGAGCGTGGCGAGGGCCTCGCCTTCGACGTCCTCGGCGATCAGCAGCAGGGGCTTGCCCGTCTGCATGACCTTCTCGAGCACGGGCACGAGATCGTGCACGGCGCTGATCTTCTGGTTGGCGATCAGGATCAGCGGCTCCTCGAGGATCGCCTCCTGGCGCTCGGGGTCGGTCACGAAGTACGGGGACAGATAGCCCTTGTCGAACTGCATGCCTTCGGTGAACTCGAGCTCGAGGCCGAAGGTGTTCGACTCCTCCACCGTGACGGTGCCGTCCTTGCCCACCTTGTCGATGGCCTCGGCCAGTACCTCGCCGATCGACGCGTCGGCCGCCGAGATCGAAGCGACCTGGGCGATCTCGGTCCGGGAGTCGATCTCCTTGGCCTGCTTCTTGATGGCCCCCACCGCGGCCTCGACCGCCTTCTCGATGCCCCGCTTCAACGACATGGGGCTGGCTCCGGCGGCGACGTTGCGCAGGCCTTCGTGAATAAGGGCCTGGGCGAGCACGGTGGCCGTGGTGGTGCCGTCACCGGCGACGTCGTTGGTCTTGGTGGCGACCTCCTTCACCAACTGGGCACCCATGTTCTCGAACGGGTCCTCGAGCTCTACCTCACGGGCGATGGTCACGCCGTCGTTGGTGATGGTGGGAGCACCGAACTTCTTGTCGATGACGACGTTGCGGCCCTTGGGGCCGAGCGTCACCTTGACGGTGTCGGCGAGCTTGGCGACACCGGCCTCCAGGCCGCGGCGCGCCGCTTCGTCGAACTTCAGGATCTTGGACATCGCCGGTCGCCTCTACTTCTTGCTGATCTTGGCGAGCACGTCACGACTGGAAAGGATGAGAAAGTCCTCGCCCTCGAAGGTGATCTCGGTGCCGCCGTACTTCGAGTAGACGACGGTGTCGCCCGCGGCGACGTCGACGGGCACGAGGTCGCCGGTGTTCTCGGCACGACGGCCGGGGCCGACGGCGATCACCTCACCTTGCTGGGGCTTCTCTTTGGCGGTGTCGGGGATCACGAGCCCGGAGGCCGTGGTCTCTTCCGATTCGCCGGGGCGGACAACAATCCGGTCCTCGAGGGGGTGGAGCTTCATGGCAGGTGAGCCTCCTGTAGGCACTTAGCACTCGAACCTTGCGAGTGCTAACGATAGCGGGCGCCGGAGCACCGGGCAACCGGGCCCCGCCGCTCGGCCCCCCGCCTCAGCTGAGCAGGGGGAGGCGGAGATTGGGGTCGGCACCGGCGTCGAGCGGGGTGGGGCCGAGGTGCTCGAGCTGCCACCAGCCCGCGGCCGCGATCATCGCTGCGTTGTCGGTGCAGGTGGCCAGGCTGGGGAGGTAGGCGGGCAGGCCGAGCTCCTCGCACGCCGCGGTGAGGGCCCCCCGGAGGGCGCCGTTGGCGGCCACCCCTCCGGCCAGGCACACGCCGCGGGCCCCGACCGAGGTCGCCGCCTGGGCAGCCTTGGCCACGAGCACATCCACCACGGCCTGTTGAAACGAGGCCGCCACGTCCTGGTCCGAGGCGTCGGGGCGGGCCCGCACGGCGTGGACGACGGCGGTCTTGAGCCCACTGAAGGAGAAATCGAGTCCCTGGTCGAGCAGGGCCCGGGGAAACGCGAACGCCGTGGGGTCACCCGACGCCGCGGCGCGCTCGATGAAGGGCCCGCCGGGGTACCCCAGTCCGAGGAATCGAGCCACCTTGTCGAAGGCCTCTCCGGCCGCGTCGTCGAGGGTCTGACCCAGGAGCCGGTATCGGCCCGGGCCTTCCATCGACACGAGCAGGGTGTGGCCACCCGAGACGAGGAGCACCGCCACGGGCCATTCGATGGCGCGATGTTCGAGCAGCGCCGCGAAGAGGTGACCCTCCAGGTGGTTGACCCCGGCGAAGGGAAGCTCCCACGCCAGGGCGAGCGCCTTGGCTTCACTCACCCCCACGAGGAGCGAGCCGATGAGACCGGGGCCGATGGTGGCCGCCACGGCGTGCAGTTCCCTACCCGTCACCGCGGCCCGGTGCAGCGCCTCCGCGATCACGGGGGTCAGGAGCTCGAGATGTGCTCGCCCGGCTATCTCGGGGACCACCCCGCCGTACATGGCGTGCAGGTCCACCTGGCTCGACACCACCGACGACAACACCGCGGTGCCACCGTCCACCACCGCCGCGGCGGTGTCGTCGCACGAGGTCTCGATGCCGAGCACGAGCGCGTCGGTGCCGGTCATCGACCCGATCCGAGCTGCGCGTCGATGTCGGCCAGCCGATGCGCGTAGTCGGCGGTGTCTATGTCGCGCGCCCACATCACGATGGCGTCTTCACCGGTCTCGGGGTAGTAGTTGCGGCGCACCCCGACGGGAGCGAAGCCGAAGCGCTGGTACAACAATTGTGCCGGCGTGTTCGACGCCCTGACCTCGAGGGTCAGATGCCGGACACCGAGCGCGGGGGCGGCGCGGGCCTGGTCGAGGAGCAACACCGTGCCGATGCCGCGCCGGTGCCACGCCGGGTCCACCGTCAGGGTGGTGATGTGCCCGTCTTCGATCACGATCATGAGCCCGCTGTAGCCGACGATGAGCGGTCCGATCGTGGCCACGGTGTAACGGCGCGACCGCCGTTGGGCGAGCTCGGACAGAAAGACCGTCGACGTCCACGGGCGCGGGTAGTTGGCTTCTTCGATCTGGACCACGTTGCGCAGGTGTCGGCGGCGCAGCGGCATGATCCGCACCGCCCCCGCCACGCGGCCTGCGTCGGAGTCAGCGTCGGGGGTGTCCTCGGGAAGGGCCGGGCCCTCGTCGTCCCACGCCGGCGCCATCTCAGGCCTCCCCACCGGCACGGGGCGACCGGGTCTCCCAGTTGATCCGGGTCTCGGCGTCACGCAGATAGTGCGGAACCACGGCGTCCACGTCGGTGCTCTGTCCCGCGACCGCCTTGGCCACCACCAACGTGGCAAGCACACCGGGAGGAGGGAAGTCGAGCGCCTCGCCGGCGAACACCGCACCGGGCACGGTGCCGAGCACGGCCCGGTAACGCCGCGCGCCGTTTCCCGCCACCACCATCGTCTCGCCCAGAGCACCGAGCTCTTCGGCGAGCGCTTCGGGGGACCGGCGTCGCTCGGGCTCCTCCCACGACACGCCGTTCTCGGTCGTCCGGAGGTTGCCGACGAACACCTCGTCGCGCCGGGCGTCGACGACGGGGACGACGAGCGTGCCCGGCGCGGTCCCCGACGTCGACATGGCGTGGGCCAGAACCTCGAGGCTGCCGAGGGTGATGAGAGGCCGCGCCAGCGCGAACGCCAGCGCCTTGGCGGTGCCCACGCCGACCCGCAGGCCGGTGAAGAGCCCGGGTCCCACGTCGACTCCCACGGCGTCGATCTCCGACAAGCCGACCCCGGCGCGACGACAGATGAACTCGATGGCCGGCGCTATCGACTCGGCATGATGCCGGCCTCGCGACACCGTGGCGGTGGCGAGCACGCCGTCCTCGTCCGCCAACGCCACGCCCGCCAGCTCCGTCGACGACTCGACGGCGAGCACCATCATGACGCCGCCCACGCCGAGAGTCGTTGGCTGAGCTCGTGGCGCCGAGGCTCTGGCGACGGCCCGGTGACGCTGATCGTCACCCGCCGCTCATCGTCCCGGTGTCCGTCGTCGAGGCGAACCGTGATCGCACCGGCGCCGAGCACGGGCTCGGCCACGTCACCCCACTCCACCACGGCCACGGCGTCGTCCTCGACCAGCTCCGCGATGGCGAGGTCGACGACCTCACCCAGGTGTTCGAGGCGGTACAGATCGGCGTGCAGGAAGGTCCGCACCACGGCAGTGGACGGCGGCTGCCCGTCGGCCGACGCGGGCGGAGTCGGGCACGGGTAGGAACGAACGAGCGTGAACGTCGGGCTCGTCACGTGATCGGCCACGCCGAGGCCGGTCCCGATCCCCTGGGCCAGCGTCGTCTTTCCCGCCCCCAGGTCTCCGGCCAGGAGTACGACGTCGCCCGGTCGCAGGCTCTTCGCGAGCGCGGCCCCCAGAGCGCGGGTGTCGTCGGCAGATTCGGTCCGGAGCCGCACCGGGTCGGGGTCCCCGGCGGCCGCGCTCACGGGGTATCGCCGGCCAGGAGCAGCTTGGCCCGGACGAAGTCGGCGCGCATCTCCGCCACCACCTCGGCCCCGCCGCGCAGCCCGGCGGCGGGGTGGTACGTCGGGACGAGTTGGCCGCCGCCAAACGGATAGGCCCGCCCCCGCAGCCGGCGGATGCCCTCACTCGTATCGAGGAGCAGACGGGTGGCGAAATTCCCGAGCGTGACCACCACGCGTGGGGCGATCAGCTCGAGCTGGGCTTCGAGGAAGGGGCGGCATGAAGCGATCTCGTCGGGAAGCGGGTCCCGGTTCCCGGGGGGTCGGCATTTCACCACATTGGCGATGTAGCACTGGCTCCGGTCGAGGCCGATCTCCTGCTGCAGGAGCTTGTCGAGCAATTTGCCGGACCGGCCGACGAAGGGCTCCCCGGCCAGGTCCTCCTCGCGCCCGGGGCCCTCACCGACGAACATGAGCGAGGCGGCGGGGTCCCCGACGCCGAACACGACCTGGGTCCGGCCCGAAGCCAGCGCGCAGCGCGTGCAGGCCAGGGCCTCGGTCCGCAACTCGGCCAAGGTGCTCACCGGCCGATGGTATCGCCGCCTGGCACTCGGCCCGCCGGCGGAATCAGCCGATCTTCGCCGCGAACTCCTCGATGAGGCGCGTGAACTCACGGCGGCGCTCGATCATGGGCATGTGCCCGCACCGGGGGAGCTCCACGAGCTCGGAGCGGGGCAGGGCCGCCGCGGTACGAAGCGCGTGGCGGGGAGGCGTGAGGCGATCGTTGGAGCCCACGACGACGAGCGCGGGTAGGTCGATCGTCCCGAGCCACTTCGACAGGTCGAAGAGCGCGAGGGCCGGGAATGAGCTCGGACACGGTGGACGACGCCGTGGCCAGGTGGAGCCCCTCTACGAATCGGACCTGCGCCGGAGGCGCATCGGCCCCGAATCCGACTCGGGTGAGCCACCACCGCAGGTCCTGGGACGCCAACGTGCGCACCCCCCAGCGGTCGGCCAGGCTCATGGCCCGTGCCGATGCCGGCCCGGCCAGGCGCGCCATACCCCCGAAGCCGGGCACCTTGGTGAAGGGGCCTCCGGTGGTGGAGACGAGGGCCAGGCCCGCCACGCGCCGGTGCAATTCGTCCGCCGGCGTGTCGTGGGCGAGCTGGAGGGCGACCATGCCACCCATGGAGTGCCCGACGACGAGCGCGTGCTCGACGTCGAGCGCGTCGAGCACGGCGCGGACGTCTCTGACCATGCGTCGCACGGCCGGAGAGCCCTCCTGGGCCACGGCCATGCGGACATCGGCGCGCAACGCGTCGACGAGATCGGGGTCGGCCCCCAACGAGAAGCCCGCCGTTCCCGGCACCGACGACCCGTGGCCTCGAAAATCGGGGGCGATGACCCGGTGGTGCAGCGCCAGGTCGCGCAATTGATGGGCCCACAGCGCCCCGCTCAACATGAACCCGTGCAACAACACGATCGGCGTGCCCTGGCCACGTTCGATGACGTGGATTCGGCCCCCGTCGTCAACGTCGACGACGTGCTCGGTGCAGTCGTCGGGAACGGTGAGTCCCTCGGCCTCGATCTCATCGACGGTCGTGTGGGAGCGAGCCACCAGACGGTGCTGTGTCGCCCACCCCGCGGCCAGCGCGGCGCCGGCACCCGCGGCCACACCCCGCACGAGCCGGCTCCTGTACAGAGGCCGCCTGTCGCTCATCTCTGACCCTCCTGGTCCACGACCACGCGCGGCACACGGGGGCCGATGCCGCAGAACACTTCGTGCGAGATGGTGCCGAGCATCTCCGCCCACTCCGGTGCGGTGAGCGACCCGGCACCCTGCTCACCGATGAGCACCACGTCGTCGCCCACGGCCACGTCGTCGTCGGGACCGCAGTCCACCACGATCTGGTCCATCGTCACCATCCCGGCCAGGGGGCGGCGCCGGCCACCCACGAGGACGGTACCGCCCAGAGTGAAGTAGCGCCGCGGCACACCGTCGGCGTACCCGAGGGGAACCGTCGCCACCGTCGACGCCGACCGCAGGCCGTAGAGGCGGCCGTACGAGGGGCGCTCGCCGGCGTCGAGTCGGCGCACGAGGGTCACCTTGGCCCGCAGCGACAGCACGGGGCGCAGGGCCCCCGCCCCGGTACTGTCGAGCACCTGCGCGAAGACGGCGTCGACCACAGGGAAGGGCGAGACCCCGTACAGGGCGATGCCGCATCGCACCATGTCGAGTCGGGCCCCCGGGTACGCCAGCGCGCCCGCCGAATTGGCGGCGTGGAGCATCGGGGGGGCGTGCCCGGCGCGTGCCAGGAGGTCCCGGGCCTCATCGAGACTTCGGATCTGTGCCTCGGTGAAGGACCGGTCCTCGTCCTCGACGCCGTCGGCCACCGGGAAGTGCGTCCAGAGCGCCGCGAAACGGAGCGAGGGCTCGGCCACCACCGCCTGCACCGTCTCGAGGAGCTCGGCGGGGGCGACGCCGACCCGGTGCATACCGGTGTCGACCTTGACATGGACATCGGTGACCACACCGGCACGCGTCGACGCCGCCGCCGCGGCCTGCACGGCCGGACGCGAGTACAGCGCCAACGTGAGCCCGCGTCCGACCACATCGACCATGGCCTCGGGAGGAGGCTCGGACAGGACGAGCACGGGGGCGGCGATGCCGGCGTCGAGCAGGTGCATGCCCTCTTCGGGTGTCGCCACCGCCAACCAGGTGGCGCCGCCCTCCAAGGCGGCCCGCGCCACCGCCACGGCGCCGTGCCCGTAGCCGTCCGCCTTGACCACGGCGCACAACGCGGCGGGCGCGGCGGCCTGACCCAGCAGCGACGCATTGTGGCGGACCGCACTCAGGTCGATCTCGGCCCACACCGGTCGCGACCCCACCCCGTCCGGCGCCGCCGTCGGCGAACCGCGGACGTCGGCCCTGCTCATCGCCGGACGCTCGACAGCCATCGGCCGATGAGCTCGGCCAGATCTCCCGCCACGAGCCCCTCCGCACAGCCGAGCTCGGCGGCGCGACCGTGGACGTGCGCGGCCAGGGCTGCGGCGAGATGCGGTTCGACGCCGCGGGCGACGAACGCCCCGATGACGCCCGACAGCACGTCGCCGGTCCCCGCCGTCGCCAGCCGGGGTGACCCCGCCGTGGCCAACAACACCCGCCCGGCCGGGTCGGCCACGATCGTGGTCGGTCCCTTCAGCAAGACCACCGCCCCGCATCGTTGCGCCAGCGCGCCGGCGGCGGTGATCCGATCGGCCCCCGGTGGCGCTCCTGCCAGTCGGGTGAACTCCCCGTCATGGGGGGTGAGCACGACCGTCGAGGCCGTCGCGTCAGCAGCAGGGTGCAGTGCGGCGCCGATCTCGTCCCCCGTGCCGAGCGCGTAGAGGCCGTCGGCGTCCACCACCACGGGCACGGTGGCGCCGGCGAGGAGCCCGCGCACGTCGCCGACAGTGGCGTCGGCTCGACCCAGCCCGGGCCCGACCACGAGTGCCCGGCACCGTTGCGCCATGGCGAGCGCGTCGGCAGACCAGCCGGTCACAGGCAGGGACGCTCCCACGGCTTCGCTCACGGGGAGCTCGGACAGGTCCCCACCGGGAATGCCCAGGCGAACCATCCCCGCGCCGGCGCGGTACGCGGCCCGGGCGCACAGGCCGGCGGCGCCGGTCATGCCCGGGGAGCCCGCCACCACCGCTACCGCCGACTGCCATTTGTGGGCGTCGCGTGGACGGGGGGTGAGCAGTCGGGCCACGTCGGCGTCCTCGACCACCCACATGCTGGCCCCGCTCACGTCGAGGCCGATGTCGGCGACCTCGACCCGTCCCGCCAGCAACGAGCCGTCCCCTTGGACGAGGCCGGTCTTGAGCGCCGCGAACGTCACCGTCACATCGGCGCGCAGAGGCTCGCCGCACGCTTCGCCGGTGTCACCGTTCACGCCCGAGGGAATGTCGACGGCGAGCACAGGCACCCCGGCCGGCACGGCCGGGGCCCGGTAGGTGCCGCGGAACCCGGTCCCGTAGGCGGCGTCGATGACGAGGTCGACGGTCCCCGCCGCGCCGATGCGATCAGGAGCGTCGGTTGCCTCCACGACGCTCACTTGGGCTCCTCGTCGACGCAGTCGCGCCGCGGCCACCCGTCCGTCCGCGCCGTTGTTGCCCTTGCCGGCCACCACCACGACGTGTCGTCCGTACGTGCCCCCCAGCATGCGCACCGCCCAGGTGGCCACGGCCGTCCCGGCGCGCTCGACGAGCGTGTCCTCCGACACCGTGCGCAGCGCGTCCGCATCGACGCCACGCATCTCTTCGACTCGCAGCACCGGTTTCACGGCGAGGCCTCGGCGCTGGGGAGGGTGGCGCCCTCGGCCACCACCGTCGCCATGGCCACGGTGTCGGTGTGGGTCATCGACAGGTGCCACCGCTGCACACCGAGGTCGATGCTCAGGGCGGCGGCACGCCCGGTGAGGGCCACACCGGGGTCGCCGTTGTCGGCCCGGACCACCTCGACGTCGCGGAACCCCGCCGCCCCCACCCCGACACCCAGTGCCTTCAGCACGGCTTCCTTGGCGGCGAAGCGGACGGCGAGACGGGGGCCGGGGTCGCGGCACCGCTCCGCGTAGGCCCGCTCGGTGTCGGTGAACAGACGATCCACGATGCCGGGCCGGCGTTCGATGACCCGTCGGAACCGAACCACGTCGACGGCATCGACGCCGATGCCACGGACTCCCCCCATACCGAGGTCGCGGCGGGGCGCGCTCACTCCACCGTGACGGTCTTGGCCAGGTTCCGAGGCCGGTCGACGTTGTGACCGTGCAGCCGGGCGATGTGGTACGCCAGCAACTGGAGCGGCACGACGTCGAGCACAGGCGCGAACAGCGGATGGGTCGTCGGCACCCACAGGACCTCGTCGGCCTGGGCGGCGGTGTCTTCGTCACCTTCGTTGGCGACCAGGACGACCGTGGCGCCGCGGGCCTTCACCTCGGCCACGTTGCCCATCATCTTCGCCCACAGATGCGTGCGCGTAGCCACGCCGACGACCACGGTGCCGGGCACGATCAACGCGATGGGGCCGTGCTTGAGTTCGCCGGCCGGATACCCCTCGGCCCGCACGTAGGAGATCTCCTTGAGTTTCAGCGCCCCTTCGAGCGCCACCGGGAACCCGACGTGGCGGCCCAAGAAGAAGAAGTCACGGGTGTCGGTGAACTTGGCGGCGATGGCGGCCACCTGCGCCTCGCGCTCGGGCGAGAGGGTCTGCTCGACGAGCTCGGGCAGCTTGGCCAGGTCGTCGAACAGGACTCGGGCGTCGGCGGGCGTCTCGAATCCCCGCAACTGCGCCAGATACAGAGCCAGCAGCTCCAGCGCCACGACCTGGGTCAGGTGCGTCTTGGTGGCGGCCACGCCCACCTCGGGGCCGGCACGCGTGTAGAGCACGCCGTCGGCCTCCCGGGCCATCGACGAGTCGACCACGTTGGAGATGACCATGATCTTGGCGTCCCACTGCCGGGCCTCGCGCATGGCCTGGAGGGTGTCGATGGTCTCGCCCGACTGACTCACCCCCACGACGAGCGTCCGGTCGTCGAGCACCGGATCCCGGTACCGGAACTCCGAGGCGATGTCGATCTCGGTGGGGAGGCGGGCCAGGCGCTCGATGGCGTACTTGGCCACCATGCCGGCGTGGTAGCTCGAACCGCATGCCACCACGAACACCTTGTCGACACGGCGCAGCTCGTCGTCGGTGATGCGCAACTCGTCGAGCTCGACGGTTCCGTCGGGAAGCAGCCGACCGAGCAGGGTGTCGGCGATGGCACGGGGTTGCTCGTGCATCTCCTTGCCCATGAAGTCGGGGTAGCCACCTTTCTCGGCGGCCTCGAGGTCCCAGTCGACGTGGAGCTCTTTGGGCTCGACCTCTTTCCCCTGCAGGGTCGTGACGAGCATGGATCCGGGCCGCAGGACCACGACCTGATCGTCATCGAGTACCCAGAACCGTCGCGTGCGGCCCAACAACGCGGGGATGTCAGAGGCGAGCAGGCCTTCACCCGACTCGCCGTCACCCATGCCGATGATGAGCGGCGACACCCGGCGCCCCGCCACGATGGTGCCCGGCTCCCCGGCGCAGATGACCGCTAAGGCGAATGCGCCCCGCACCTCGCGCAGCGTCGCCCGCACCGCATCGGCGAGCGACCCTCCGCCGGAGAGCTCTCTCTCGACGAGGTGGGCGATGACCTCGGTGTCGGTGTCGGACACGAAGGTGTGTCCCTCGCCGCGTAGCTGCTCGGCGAGCTCCCGCCAGTTCTCGATGATGCCGTTGTGCACCACGGCGACGTTCCCGCTGCAGTCGAGGATGGGGTGGGCGTTGGATTCGGTGGGATGGCCGTGTGTCGCCCACCGGGTGTGGCCGATGCCCGCCGACACCGCGCTCGGGCCCTCTTCGACGACCTTGCGGAGATCCTCGAGCGAACGCGTCCCGGTGGCGGCCCGGGCGCGCCACAGGGCCCCCGCCGACTGCAGAGCCACGCCGGCCGAGTCGTAGCCGCGGTATTCGAGACGCTCGAGCCCCTGGAGCAGGACACCCAGCACTTCGCCACCGCCGGTGGCTCCGATGATGCCGCACATGAGTTCCCAGGCTACGGGGTCATCGGCCTCAGGCGGGAACGCCGGACGTCCCCGGGTCCTGCCTGCCTACTCAGGAGCCGAGGCCACCACGAGCGCCTTCTCCACCACGGCGCACAGGCGTTGCGCGGCGGCGTGGGCCGCCGCCTCGTCCTCGGCCTCCACCATCACCCGGACCAGGGGCTCGGTGCCACTGGCCCGCAGCAGCACGCGACCGCGCTGCCCGAGCTCGTTCTGCACGGCGGCCACCTCGGCGGTGACGGCGGGCTCGGCCACGACGCGTTCGGGTCGCGGCGCCACCACGTTGAGCAGCACCTGGGGGAGGCGTCGCATGGACTGCTTGGCCAAGACCGCGAACGGAGCCCCCGAACGCTTGACGAGGTCGAGCAGCAAGATCCCCGTCAGCACGCCGTCGCCCGTGGTCGCCAGGTCCCGGAACACGATGTGACCCGACTGTTCGCCTCCCAGGGTGAGCCGATCCGCGTTGAGCGCCTCGAGGACGTAGCGGTCTCCGACCTGGGTCTCGTGCACGGTGATGCCCCGCTCCGCCATGGCCAGGCGAAAGCCGAGGTTCGTCATCACCGTCACCACCACCGTGTTGTGCGCCAGCTCGCCCCGGCCGGCCAGATCGGTGGCGAACATCGAAACCAACTCGTCCCCCGTGGCCACTTCGCCGGTGTGGTCCACCGCCAGCAGCCGATCGGCGTCTCCGTCGAGGGCCAGGCCGAGGTGCGCGCCCCGGGCCACCACCTCGGCCGCCAACGACTCCGGATGGGTCGAACCACAGCCGTCGTTGATGTTCGAACCGTCGGGCTCATGGGCGATGGCGTGCACGTCCGCGCCCAGACGCGCCAGGACTTCGGGAGCGACGGTCGACGCCGCGCCGTTGGCGCAGTCGACCACGACGCGCATGCCGGTCAGGTCGCGGCCCTCGAGCACACCCACCAGATGTTCGACGTATCGGCGGTGCGCGTCCGTCTCGACCGACAATTGCCCGACTCCGTGACCGACAGGCGCTGACGCCGAGCCCGGAGACTGAAGCACCCGGCCGAGCTCATCCTCGATGGCGGCCTCGGTGAGGTCGGGCAGCTTGACGCCGCCGGCGGCGAAAAGCTTGATGCCGTTGTCGGCGAACGGGTTGTGCGATGCCGAGACGACGGCGGCCGGGTACCCGCTCGTCGCCGACCACCACGCCACCCCCGGCGTCGGCAGGACGCCCAGGTCGACCACGTCGGCCCCCTCGCTCGCCATCCCGGCCGACAATGCCGCCTGGAGCAGAGGACCCGATCGTCGGGTGTCGCGCCCGACCAGGAAGCATCTCGCCTGCAGGGCGCGCGCCGTCGCCCGCCCGAGCGCCATGACCAACTCGGCACCCAACTCGGCGTTGGCGACTCCGCGAATTCCGTCCGTGCCGAACCGCAGCCCCACGACCGGCTACCGCTTGGAGTACTGAGGTGCCTTGCGCGCCTTTTTGAGGCCGTACTTCTTGCTCTCCTTCTCGCGGGCGTCGCGGGTGAGCAGGCCGGCCTTCTTGAGAATGGCGCGCAGCTCGGGGTTGAGCTCGACGAGCGAGCGCGTGATCCCGAGTCGCATGGCACCGGCCTGGCCCGACACTCCTCCGCCGGCGATGGTGGCGTCGATGTCGTAGCCCTCGGCGAGGTTGGTGACCCGCAGCGGCTCGGTCACGACCATGCGGTGGGTGGCGGAGCTGAAGTAGTCGTCGAAGGCGCGCCGGTTGATGGTGATCTTGCCCTCGCCGGGCCGGAACCTCACGTGTGCCACCGCCGCCTTGCGTCGGCCTGTGTTCTGGCACAGAGGAGCGGGAAGCTTGACCTTGGTCGTCACGTTCTTGGTTCCTGTCTCTTGCTCTCGTGGGACGCGGTGACGACCCGGGGGTTCACGACCGGGCCCTTGCGCCGGGCACGTCGAGGGGCTGGGGCTGCTGGGCCTGATGGGGATGCTCGGCGCCGGCGTACACCTTCAGCTTGTTCAACTGCTGCCGGCCGAGCCGGGTGCGGGGCAGCATCCCCCGCACGGCGCGCCGCACGACCTCCTCAGGACGTTCGGAGAGCAACTCGCCGTACTTCTTCTTGGTGAGCCCGCCGGGGTAGCCGCTGTGGTGGTACACGAACTTCTTCTCGGACTTGTCCGCGGTGAGCACGACCTTGGCCGCATTCACGACGACGATGTGGTCTCCGGTGTCGACGTGGGGGGCGAAGATGGGCTTGTGCTTGCCGCGCAGGCGGGAGGCGACGACGGTAGCCAGTCGTCCGAGCACCATGCCCTCGGCGTCGATGACGTGCCAGGACCGGGTGATGTCGTCAGCTTTGGGCGAAAACGTGCGCACGCAAAATCCTCGTCTTGTATCCCGGGCCCGGTCGGGCGTCACGACGTCTCCCGGCTCGGGTGCCGACCGCCGGGCAACCCCGTGCAAAGCGGCAGCTCCTGCACGTAGCAGGCGGACAACGTTAGGCGCTCGGCGTGCCCCGGGCAAGCTGTCGCAGGCCGGCACGGGTCGCGGTCGGCCCTGATCGTCACTCGTCGTAATCCACGCCGACCAGGCACAACCCCTGGGGCGGGGCGATCACGCCTCCGACCCGGGACCGGTCGCCGCTCTGCAGCAACCAGTTGACGTCGGCCGCCCGGCGCCGGCCTCGACCCACCTCGACGAGCGCCCCCACCACCGAACGCACCATCTGGTGGCAGAACGAGGTCGCCTCGATGTCGAATCGGAGCAATCGGGCCCCGGGGCCGAGCTCGCCGGGGCGGAGGGGGACCACACTGAAGCCGGCGTCGAGCACCCGGCGAGGGATGGGCGTGCCGGGCGCGGTACCGGGGACGCGTCGGCAGAAGGCCCTGAAGTCGTGCTCGCCCAGCAGCGCGTCCGCCCCGCTGGCCATGGCCCGGAGGTCGAGCGGGCCGGGCACGTGCCACGCCACCGGAGCGAGCAGCGGGTCCGGGGTCTCGTCTTCGAGGATCAGGTACCGGTAGCGCCGGCCCCTTGCGGAACGACGGGCGTCGAATCCGGCCAGGGCGACTTCCGCCGACCGCACCACGACGGCGGGCTTGAGCAGGGTGTTCACCGACCGAATCAACCGGGCCGGCTCCACGTCCGGACGCACGTCGACATGCACCACCTGGCCCCGGGCGTGCACGCCGGCGTCGGTCCGCCCCGCGCACACGAGCTCGACACGGTGGCCGACGACCACGGCGAGGGCATCACCCAGCGCTCCGGCCACGGTGCGCTGGCCGGGTTGCACCGCGAAGCCGCGGAATCCCGCCCCGTCATAGGAAATGGTCAAGCGCAGGCGCGTCGTCACCGTGGGGACCTCGTCCCGGGGCGGTGACGCGTCGTTCGGGACAGGATCGACCGCTTTCGATGCCCTCGGAGCCGCCGCCTCTGATCCGGCCACCGTCGACCCCACCCCGGCCGCCTCGGGGGCGGTCGTGAGGTCGGGGTCGAACAGGGTCAAACCAGTTCGATGCGCGCCATGGGCGCGCTGTCGCCCTGGCGTGGGCCGAGCTTCAAGATGCGGGTGTAGCCGCCGGGTCGGTCGGTGTACCGGGGGGCGATCTCGGCGAACAGCTTGTGGGCCATGTCCTTGTCCCGGATCAGGGCGACCACGTTGCGGTGGCGGTGCACGCCGCCTTTTACCGCGGCCGTGATGCACTTCTCCGCCACCGGCCGCAGGGCCTTGGCTTTGGCCTCGGTCGTCACGAGCGACTCGGCGGCGATGAGCGAGGCCACGAGGTTGCCGAGCATGGCTTTCTGATGGGCGGCGTCGCCGCCCAGTCGCCGACCCCTCCGGGGCGTGGCACGCATGGCCGGCTCAGTCCTTGATGCGGAGCGAGAGGCCCCGCTCGTCGAGGCGCTGGATGACCTCGTCGAGGGACTTCTGGCCGAAGTTGGTGATGGCGAGAAGGTCCTCGGCGGTCCGCTCCACGAGCTCGCCGATGGTGTTGACCTGGGCCCGCTTGAGGCAGTTGCGGGGCCGCTCGGAGAGGTCGAGGTCCTCGATGGCGAGGTCGAGGTCGGGTGAGCCACTCGTCGACGTCCCCACCTCGCCCAGCTCGAGGCCCTGGGGCTCGTCCTCGAGGTCGGCGACGAGCCCCACCAGCGAGCGCAAGGTGTCTCCGGCCGAGGCGAGCGCCTCGCGCGGCGTCAGCGAACCGTCGGTCTCGATGTCGAGGACGAGGCGATCGAAGTCGGTGGACTGCTCGACCCGGACCGGCTCCACCGAGAAGGCCACCCGCCGCACCGGCGAGAAGATCGAGTCGACCGGGATCACGCCGATGGTGTTGGACCGCTTGTTGCGCTCCGCCGAGGCGTAGCCGCGACCGCGCTCCACGGTGACGTCGATGGCCAGGCGTCCCTTGCCGTTCAAGGTGGCGATGTGGAGATCCGGATTGAGGACCTCCACGTCCGCGGTGAGTTGCAGGTCTCCGGCCGTGACGTCTCCGGGGCCGCGCTTGTCGCAGCGCAGCGTGACCGCTTCGTCGGCGTGCACACGCAGGACGACGTCTTTGAGGTTCAAGATGATGTCGGTGACATCCTCTTTGACACCGGGCAGTGTCGTGAACTCGTGCAGGGCATCGTCGAACCGGACCTGGGTCACGGCCGCGCCGGGGATCGACGACAGCAGTGTCCGGCGGATCGAGTTTCCGAGGGTGTGGCCGAAACCGGGCTCGAGGGGGCTGACGGCGAACCGCTGACGGTTGGCCTCTTCCTCGCCGATGGCCTCGACGGTGGGGCGCTGGATGATGAGCATGGGACTGACTCCTGGGTGTCGTGGGGGGCTGAGTGTCGGGGGCTCGGGGTGGCGGGGCCGAGGTGCTACTTGGAGTAGAGCTCGACGATGAGCGACTCACGCACGGGCTCGTCGATGTGCTCGCGCTCGGGCAGCGTCGTGACGCGCACCTGGGTGCGGGCCTCTCCCGATTCGAGCCACAAGGGCAGCGGGCGGTCGAGGGTGTCGAGGTTCCGTCGCACGAAGTAGAGCTCGCGTGAAGACGGCTTGAGCGTGACCACGTCTCCCTGGCGGACCCGGTAGCTCGGGATCGTGACGCGCTTGCCGTTCACGTGGATGTGGCCGTGGCGCACCAGCTGGCGCGCCTGGGCACGGCTCGCGCCCCAGGTGGCCCGGAACGTCACGTTGTCCAGGCGCAGCTCGAGAAGGCGCAGGAGGTTCTCTCCGGTGATCCCCGGCTGACGGCTCGCCTCGGCGTAGAGGTTGCGGAACTGGCGCTCCAAGAGCCCGTAGATACGGCGGGCCTTCTGCTTCTCGCGCAGCTGGGCCAGGTACTCCGAGCCCTGGCGCATCCGGTCACGGCCGTGCTCCCCGGGCGGGTAGGCGCGGCTGTGACGATCGGTGACCGCTTCGCTGACTGGACACTTGAGCGAGTAGCAGCGCTCGCCCTTCAGAAACAGCTTGGTCCGCTCGCGCCGACACAAGCGGCAGACGGGACCCGTGTAACGCGCCATGCGGTGGTGCTCCTTCCGTTCCCGCTAGACCCGGCGCCGCTTCTTGGGGCGGCAGCCGTTGTGCGGGATGGGGGTGACGTCTTTGATGCCGGCGACCTCGATGCCGACGGCTGCGAGCGAGCGGATGGCTGTCTCACGTCCTGAGCCGGGGCCGCGCACGAGCACGTCGACCTTGCGCACGCCGTGCTCCATGGCGCGTCGTGCCGCCTGCTCGGCGGCCAGCTGGGCGGCGAAGGGCGTGGACTTGCGTGATCCCTTGAAGCCGACGTTTCCGGCCGAGGCCCAGGCCAGGATGTTCCCTTCGTGGTCCGAGATCGAGATGATGGTGTTGTTGAACGAGCTCTTGATGTGCGCCACCCCGTAGGCGATGTTCTTGCGCTCGCGCTTGCGGGGTCGACGGACCGCGGCGGCCTTGGTGGTGGTCTTGGCTGCTTTGGATGCCTTTGCGGTCTTTGCCATCAGTGTTTCCGAACCTTCTTCTTGCCGGCGACGGTCTTCTTGGGGCCCTTGCGGGTTCGGGCGTTGGTGTGGGTGCGCTGGCCGTGGACGGGCAGGCCCTTGCGGTGGCGCACGCCCTCGTAACAGCCGATCTCCATCTTGCGCTTGATGTCCTGGGCGATGTCACGACGGAGGTCACCTTCGACCTTGAAGTTGGTGTCGATGTAGGAGCGGAGGCGGACGACCTCCTCGTCGGTGAGGTCCCGTACGCGGGTGTCGGCGTTGAGGTCGGTCCCGGCGATGGTCTGCTGCGCTCGGGTCCGGCCGATGCCGAAGATGTAGGTGAGAGACACCTCCAACCGCTTTTCGCGGGGGATGTCCACACCGGAGATGCGTGCCACTTGTGTTGCCGCTCCTCTCGTCCTGGTCAGTCCGGGGGCCGGGGCCTCAGCCCTGGCGCTGCTTGTGCCGGGGGTTGGCGCAGATCACCATCACCCGGCCGTTGCGGCGGATGACCTTGCACTTCTCACAGATCGGCTTGACGCTCGGTCGAACTTTCATCGCTGTCTTCCCTGATTCGAACTGTCGGTACCCGGCCCTACGTGCCGTGGACTACTTGTACCGGTAAGTGATCCGGCCGCGGCTCAAGTCGTAGGGCGTGATCTCAACCTGCACACGATCGCCGGGGAGGATCCGGATCCGGTGCATGCGCATCTTGCCCGAGCTGTGCGCAAGCACCTTGTGGCCGTTCTCGAGCTCGACACGGAACATGGCGTTCGGAAGCGGCTCGACGACCGTCCCCTCGAGCACGATCGCATCCTCTTTGGGCTTGGGCAGGTGACTCCTCCTCGTTACTTGTCGAATGGCACGCCGCGCACCGGGACACCAATGACCGGGACGACGCCCGACCGGACCCGAGGACCCGTTGCTGCAGCGGTGATTCGGCCCACCGCCAACCGAGCCGGAGGGGGGCCTCCGCTCGGCGAGCCGACCTACCAGCATAGCGCCCTTGTCCGCTGCCAGCCAGGGCGTCCTGGCTGCCCAGGGCGTCGGGACCCGGCCCCGGCGGCGCCGGACTCGCTCAGGGGAGGGTGAGGACCTCGGGCCCGTCGTCGGTGACGGCGATGGTGTGCTCGAAATGGGCCGACAGCTTCCCGTCGGTGGTGACCACGCTCCACCCGTCCTCGAGAACCCGGGTGGCGGGTCCCCCGGCGTTCACCATGGGCTCCACGGCGAAGACCATCCCGGGCTTGAGCATCGGGCCGCCCTGGCCGGGCCAGTAGTTGGGCACCTGGGGCTCCTCGTGCATGGCGGTCCCGATGGCGTGCCCGACGTACTCCCGGACCACGGAGAACCCGGCCCCCTCGGCCACGTCCTGGACGGCCCGGCCCACCTCGTGGAGGCGGTTGCCGTTGCGCAGCTGCTCGATCCCGGCCCACAGGCTGCGCTCGGTCGTCTCGATGAGCCGGGCGGCCTCGCCCGACACGTCGCCGATGGCCATGGTGAAGGCCGCGTCGCCGTGATAGCCCTCGATGATGGCACCACAGTCGATCGACAGGATGTCGCCTTCTTCGAGGGTGTACTCGCCGGGGATGCCGTGGACGATCATGTCGTTCGGCGACGTGCAGATCACCGCCGGGTACCCCCGGTAGTGCAAGAAGTTGGACTTGGCGTCCCGGCGTGCCAACACGTCCCGGGCCACGGCGTCGAGCTCCAGGGTGGTCACCCCGGGCTTGGCCGCCTCCCGGGTGGCCTCGTGCATCTCGGCCACGACGCGCCCCGCCCGGCGCATCTTGGCGATCTCCTCGGTGCTGCGTCTCATCGGGATTTTCCTCTGCCCCGCCGATCCTCCACCGCCCGGATGATCCGGCGCAGTACGGCGTCGGGCGACCCCACCCCGCTGACCTTAGCGAGCTGGCTTCGCGACTCGTACCACTCGATGAGCGGCGCCGTCTGGCGTTCGTAGAGCTCGAGGCGGCGTCGGATGGCGTCCTCGGTGTCGTCCTCGCGTTGGATGACCTCGCCTCCGCACACGTCGCACGTCCAGTTGACCTTGGGCGGGGTCGAGACCGAGTAGTTCGATCCACAGTCGGTGCAGACCCGACGGCTGGCCAGGCGACGCAGGGCCTGCGCGGTGGGCACCTCGATGTCGACGGTGAGGTCGAGGGCTCCGGGCAGGAGGAGGCCGGCGACGGACTCCGCCTGGTGCGTGGTGCGCGGGCAACCGTCGAGGATGAAGCCCCGGGCCCGGGCGTCGGGCTCGGCCAGGCGCTCGGCCACCATCTCGACGATGAGGTCGTCGCCGAGGAGCTCCCCGCTCTCCATGGTCTCTCGCACCTTGAGGCCCAGGGCCGAGCCGGTCTTCACCGCGGCGCGCAGCATGTCCCCCGTGGAGATGTGCGGGACCACATAGTGGTGCGACAGGCGCACACACTGAGTTCCTTTGCCGGCCCCCTGCTTTCCGAGGACCACGAGCCTGACGCCGGGTACCACCGTCAGCTACTTGAGGAAACCCTCGTAGTTCCGCATCATGAGCTGGCTGTCGATCTGCCGCATGGTCTCGAGCGAGACGCCCACGGCGATCAGCAACGTCGTTCCGTAGAACGGGTAGCCCTGAATGTTCCACAGCGCCATCAGCAGTGATGGCAACACGGCCACCACAGCCAGGTACAACCCCCCGGGAACGGTGATGCGGTTCAAAATGCGCGCCAGATAGCGCTCAGTGGGCGGGCCGGGCCGAATGCCCGGGATGTAGCCGCCCTGCTTGCGGATGATGTCGGCCTGCTGATGCGGGTCGAACGCCACGTAGACATAGAAGAAGGTGAAGGCGAAGATCAAGATGCCGTAGGAGACCACGTACAAGAGACTGGTCGGCGTGATGTGGTTGTTCACGAAGGTGCGGAACCCCGTCCACGGGATGATGTTCGCCAGCAGGACCGGGATGTAGAGCAGGGAGTTGGCGAAGATGATCGGGATCACACCGGACTGGTTGACCTTGAGTGGGATATAGGTCGAGGACCCCCCGTACATCCGTCTGCCCACGACGCGTTTGGCGAAGGTGACCGGGATGCGGCGCTGGCCCTGTTCCATGAAGACCACGACCACGAGCAGGACCAGGGTCACCGCCACGATGACCCCGAATTTGAGGGCTCCGCCCTGGGTGAGCACGGCGGTGCCACCGGCGGGGATGCCCGCGGTCACGTTGGCGAAAATGATGATGGACATGCCGTTGCCGATGCCGCGCTGGGTGATGAGCTCACCGAGCCACATCACGAAGGCGGTGCCGGCCGTGAGCGTCAGACAGATGAACCCCCCCTTCCACAAGCTGAAGTTGGGGATGAGGTCGACGTTCTTGGTGCCGAGCAGGCCACCCCCGCCGTTGTGGAAGACGTAGACGAGGCCGGCCGACTGCAACAGGGCGAGGCCGATGGTGAGGTACCTGGTCGTCTGGGTGAGCTTCTTCTGCCCCACCGCGCCCTGGTCACGCCATTCCTCGAGCTTCGGGATCACCGTCGACAGCAGCTGGATGATGATCGAGCTGGTGATGTAGGGCATGATGCCCAGCCCGAACAGGGCCATGCGCAGCAGCCCGCCTCCCGAGAAGAGGTTGAGGAATCCCAGGATGCCGGCCTGCTTGGCGTTCGCTTCGAGGAGTTGGACCTGCTTGATGGAGATGAACGGCACGATGAGGTTCGCGCCGAGCTGGTAGAGCCCGATGATCAGCAGCGTGAAGATGACCTTGTTGCGCAGGTCAGGGACTTTGAAGATGTTCTTCAGGCTCGAGAGCAACGCCCCTCCTCCTCGCTGCGCACCGGCACCCGGGGGTACGAGGCTACCGGTTGGTGAGCGCGTTACCCCGCGCCGGTGGGCGCCCGTTGCCGAAGGGCATGGGCAGGATCTCGACGCTCCCTCCGGCGCCTTCGATCGCGGCACGAGCCGAGGCCGACACGGCGTGCGCCTGGACCCGGATGGCGCGGTGCAGCTCTCCGCGTCCGAGCACTTTGACCAGGGCGCCCTTGCGGACGCGCCCGATCGAGCTGAGCGTGGTCGGGGTCGCCTCCTCGCCGCCGAAGGCGTCGAGGGTGTCGAGGTTCACCACCGCGTACTCCACGCGGAACGGGTTGTGAAAGCCCTTGAGCTTCGGGATGCGCTGGGCCAGCTGGAGCTGACCGCCCTCGAAGCCCGGCGGCACGCTGCCGCGCGCCCCGGTGCCCTTGGTGCCGCGGCCCGCGGTCTTGCCGCCTTTGCCGGCGATGCCCCGTCCCACCCGTCGCTTGGGCCGGTTGGAGCCGGCGGGCGGGCGGAGGTCGTGGAGTTTCATGCGGTCTCCTTGGCGACGCGCCGAGCCCTCTTCGCCGGCGCGGGTGCTTCTTCGACGATCACGGCACCTTCCGAGGCGCGCCGTGCCCGGCGGGCGTGGGCGGATCGTTCGCGCTGGACGGCGGCCTCGTCGTCGCCGGCGGTCTCCACCGTCACGAGATGCGGGACGCGCGCCAGCATGCCCCGGACTTCGGGGCGGTCGGGGAGGACCCGGCTGCGACCCACGCCGCGCAGGCCCAGGGCCCGCAGCGTGGCTCGGTGCTTGGGCTTGGTGCTGATGCCCGAGCGCACCTGGGTCACCCGCACGTGGCCTTCGGCGCCGGCGGACGACGCCGCTTTGGCCGCGCTCACGTGGGCACTTCCTGGAACAGGTCAGAGGCGCGCTGGCGCTCGCGATAGGCGCGCAGCACACCGCGGGGCACGCACTGGTCGGCGGGCAGGCCCCGCAGGCGGGCCACGTCCTCGGGCCGCTTGAGCGACTTGAGACCGGCGATGGTGGCGTGGGCGACGTTGATGCCGTTGGACGAGCCCAGGGACTTGCACAAGATGTCGTGGATGCCCGCCATCTCGAGGATGGCGCGCGCCGCCCCGCCGGCGATGACCCCGGTACCGGGAGAGGCGGGCTTCAGCATGACGCGACCCGCACCGGCCACGCCCATCACCGGGTGGGTGATCGTCGAGCCGGCGAGGGGAACGTCGAACATGTTCTTCCGGGCCTCTTCGATGCCCTTTTGCACCGCCAGTCCCGCTTCCTTGGCCTTGCCGTAGCCGAGGCCGACGCGCCCGTTCCCGTCACCGACGACCATGAGGGCCGTGAACGAGAACCGGCGGCCGCCCTGGACGACCTTGGCGACCCGGTTCACCCGGATGGTGCGCTCTTCGAATTGTCCGTCGAGCATCAGAACTCCAGTCCTCCCTCGCGGGCCGCGTCGGCCAATGCCGCCACTCGCCCGTGATACCGGAAGCCCCCGCGGTCGAACACGACCTGGGTCACCCCCGCCGATTTCGCCCGGTCGGCGACCAGCTTGCCGACGGCCGTGGCCGCGGCCACGTTGCCACCCGTGGCGCTGCGCAGCGCCGCCTCCACGGTGCTCGCCGCGGCCAGCGTGCGCCCGGCGGTGTCGTCGATGACCTGGGCGGAGATATGGCGTCCCGAGCGGAATACCGCCAGTCGGGGACGGCTCGTGGTGCCCGCCACCTGCTTGCGTACCCGGGCGTGGCGCCGGATGCGCAGAGTCCGCTTGCGCGCTGCTGCGGTGGGCATGGCTACTTGGCCGCCTTGCCGGCCTTGCGAATGACGCGTTCGCCGGCGTAGCGGATGCCCTTGCCCTTGTAGGGCTCGGGTTTCCGGAGCTTTCGGATGTCTGCAGCCACCTGTCCGACCTTTTCTTTGTCGATGCCTCTGACGACGATACGGGTCGGCGTGGGCACCTCGAACACCACCCCGTCGGGAGCCTCCACCGTGACCGGATGCGAGAAGCCCAGGGCGAGCTCGAGCGACGACGGGCCCTTGGCGATGGCCCGGTATCCGACGCCCACGATCTCGAGGTCCTTGGAGAACCCGGCGGTGACGCCGGTGACCATGTTGGCGACGAGCGACCTCGTGAGCCCGTGCAGGGCCCGGTTCTGGCGCTGGTCGTCGGGCCGTTCGACGAGCAGGGCCTCGTCCTCCTGGCGCACGGTGATGGCCCCCGGGAGGGGGCGCGTCAAGGTGCCCTGGGGCCCCGCCACGGTGACGATCCTCTCGGCGAGCGTCACGGTCACCCCGCCGGGAACGGTGATGGGAGCACGGCCGACACGAGACATCAGCGCACCTCCCCACGACGACAGCCCGAGAGCCTCTCACCACACATAACAGAGGACCTCCCCGCCCACCCGCTTCTGCCTGGCCTCGCGGTCGGTCATGAGCCCGTGACTGGTCGACACGACCGCCACGCCCATGCCGCCCAGGACCCGGGGGAGCCCGTCGGCGCGCGGCGTAGATGCGCAACCCGGGCCTCGACACGCGCTTGAGCCCGGCGATGGTGCGCGTCCGGTCAGGCGCGTACTTGAGTTGGATCTCGAGCACGCTGCCCGGGCCGGTGCCCGACTCGGTCACGTCGAACCCGGCGATGTAGCCCTCGCGCTGGAGGATGACGGCGAGGGATTGCTTGAGCTTCGAGCTGGGCATCTTGACGCTGTCGTGCATCGCCGTGTTGGCGTTGCGGATACGGGTCAACATGTCGGCCACGGGGTCAGTCATCGTCATGAGCGCGTTCCCCCCTTCACCAGCTGGCCTTGGTGACGCCGGGGATCTCTCCCGAGTGCACCATGACGCGCAGGCAGATTCGACAGAGGCCGAACTTGCGCAACACCGCCCGCGGGCGTCCGCAGCGCCGACACCTCGTGTACGCCCGGACCTTGAACTTGGGCGTCCGCTGTTGCTTCTCGATCAATGCCTTCTTGGCCATGGGGCTAGACGATCTCCTGCTTGAATGGGAAGCCGAAGGCGACGAGGAAGGCACGGCCCTCTTCGTCGTTCTGGGCGGTGATGCAGATGGTGATGTCCATGCCGCGGATGTTGTCCACGCGGTCGTAGTCGATCTCGGGGAAGATGAGCTGCTCGGTCACCCCGAAGGTGTAGTTCCCCCGTCCGTCGAACGACGAAGGTGCCAGACCACGGAAGTCGCGGATCCTGGGAATGGCCACGGAGATCAACCGGTCGAGGAACTCCCAGGCCCTGTCGCCGCGCAGCGTCACCTTGGCACCGATGGGCATGCCCTCGCGGAGCTTGAACGCCGCGATGGACTGCCGGGCCCGGGTCACCACGGGCTTCTGACCGGTGATCACCTCGAGGTCGCGCACGGCACCCTCGATGAGCGAAGGCTGCAGGGTGGCCTTGCCCACCCCCATGTTGATCACGACCTTCGCCAGGCGGGGAACCTGCATGATGTTGTCGAGGCCCAGGTGCTGCTGGAGCTCGACCCGCAGCGTCTCGTCGTAGCGCTCCTTGAGGCGGGGCCGGGCACGGGTGGCGACGGCGGTCATGACAGGTCCGTCCCGCACTTGCGACAGACGCGGATCTTGCGCCCGGTCTCGTCGATCCGCATGCCGATGCGCGTCGGTCCGCACGCCGGGCACACGATGGCCACCGCGGACACCGGCAACGGCATGTCCTTGTCGATGATCCCGCCCTGCATGGTCGCGCCCCGGGGCTTGGTGTGCTTCTTGGCCATGTTGGCGCCGTCGACGATCACCTTGCCCTGCTCGGGAAGGGCCACCATCACCTGGCCGCGCTTGCCCCGGTGCTTGCCCGAGAGCACCTGCACCGTGTCACCTTTGCGGATTCGCATCACAACACCTCCGGAGCAAGCGACACGATTCGCATGAACCGCTTGTCGCGCAGCTCGCGTCCCACCGGGCCGAAGATTCGGGTCCCTCGCGGTTGCTGCTGGTCATTGATGAGAACTGCGGCGTTCTCGTCGAATCTGATGTAGCTGCCGTCGGGTCGGCGGGTCTCCTTGGCGGTACGCACCACGACGCACTTCACGACCTCGCCCTTCTTGACCGCCGCACCGGGGATGGCGTCTTTGACGGTCGCCACGAAGATGTCGCCTATGCCCGCGTACCGCCGGCGCGAGCCCCCGAGCACCTTGATGCACAGCACCACGCGTGCTCCGGAATTGTCGGCCACCTTGAGGCGCGACTCCTGTTGGATCACCGGGCACGCTCCAGCACTTCGGTAACGCGCCAACGCTTGAGCTTCGACAGGGGCCGCGTCTCGACGACGCGCACCCGGTCGCCCACCTTGGCGTCGTTCTCCGAGTCGTGCGCGTAGAGCTTGCGCGTACGTTGCACGGTCTTGCCGTAGCGCGCGTGGCGCACCCGCTCGGTCACGGCAACGACCACGGTGGCCTGCATCTTGTCGGAGACGACGAGACCCTCGCGCATCTTGCGACTCCGACGCGGCTCTTGGTCAGTTGTCTCTTGCTCGGCCATCACTCGTCCTCCTCGTCGGCGCCATCGTCGCCGTCGGCAACTTCGACGTCCCCGTCCCCGGCGAGGTCGGAAACCTCGTCGACACTCTCGGCCCGGGGCTTGCGCGGGCGCCGAACGGGGGCGTCCTCGTCTGGTACCTCGACGTCCTCGACAGGACGGCGCCGTGGCCGGGCGGCAGGCACCGGTCCGGCGTCGCGACCTTCCGCCAGCGCGATCTCCCGGTCACGCAGGATCGTGAGGACCCGGGCCACGTCCTTGCGGACGACCGAGATGCGCACGATGTTGTCGAGCTGGCCCGTGGCGAGCTGGAAGCGGAGATTGAGCATCTCGCGGCGGTACTCGTTCAAGCGGCTCTCGAGCTCCTCGTCGTCGAGCTCGCGCAGTTCTGAAGCGTGAGGCATCTTCGTCTACACCTCCACCTCGGGCGCGCCGTGCGTGCCCGGGCGAACGACGAAACGAGCCTTGAACGGAAGCTTCTGGATGGCCCGCTCCATGGCCTCCCGGGCGAGGTCGCGCTCGACCCCGGCCAGCTCGAAGAGGATGCGGCCGGGCCGGACCACGGCCACCCAGTGCTCGGGGTTCCCCTTGCCCGACCCCATGCGGGTCTCGGCCGGCTTCTGGGTCACGGGCTTGTCGGGGAAGACCCGGATCCACACCTTGCCGCCTCGCTTGACGTGGCGGGTCATGGCGATTCGAGCGGCTTCGATCTGGCGCTGGGTGATCCACGCCGGTTCGAGGGCCTGGATCCCGAAGTCGCCGAAGTTGATCGTCGACGCGCCCTTGGCGAGGCCGTTGAGGCGCCCGCGATGTTGCTTGCGGTGCTTGACCTTGCGAGGCATGAGCATCAGTCGGACTCCTTGCGGAAGTGCGGCGTCTCGTGATGCTCGTTGCGGGTGCGGCGTTCGATCTCTTCTTCCTCGGCCAGCAGGCGCTCGAAGTCGTCCCCCGCCGGTGCGGCGCCGGGAAGCGGCGCGGCAGCGGTCTCGGCACCGGTGTCGGCTGCGCCGCCATCGGCGGCTGCCACGGCATCGTCGCCCAGATCACCCGAGTCCGGCGCGGTGAGCACGCTGCCGGGCTCGCCCTGCTCGGCGCGGCGACGCCCACCACCAGCGGTGACGAGGCGGCGCGGGCCCGACTGTCCCGAGGTCTCACCGGCGGCCATGGCCGCCTCGCGCGAGATCTTGTCCTCGGACGAGAGCTTGTAGGGCAGGATGTCGCCCTTGTAGATCCATACCTTCACGCCGATGCGGCCGAAGGTCGTGCGGGCCTCGCGAAAGCCGTAATCGATGTCGGCGCGCAGTGTGTGCAGGGGTACCCGGCCTTCCCGGTATCCCTCACGACGGGCCATCTCCGAACCACCGAGTCGGCCCGCACACTGCACGCGCACTCCGAGGGCACCGGCCTTGGTCACCGTCTGCATGGCGCGCTTCATGGCCCGGCGGAAGGCGACGCGGCGGGTCAATTGGTCGGCGATGCTCTGCGCGATGAGAGCGGCGTCGAGCTCGGGCTGCTTGATCTCCTGGATGTTGAGCTGGATGCGGTTGCGCAGGCCGGTGATGTCCTCGAGCTTCTTCTTGAGGCGATCGGCTTCTGAGCCTCGGCGGCCGATCACGATCCCGGGCCGGGCCGTATGGATGTCGACGCGCAGCCGGTCGCGCGTCCGCTCGATCTCGATCCGGCTCACCGCCGCCGACTCGAGCTGGGACATCAGGTAGTCACGGATCTTCCAGTCCTCGATGACGAAGTCCTGGTAGTTGCGCTCTTCGAACCAGCGCGACTTCCAGTCGGTGGTCACGCCGAGGCGGAACCCGTAGGGATTGACCTTCTGGCCCATGGCTCAGCCCTTCTCCTCTTCGCCCGATCCGCCCGCGTCGCTCTCATCGGCGGCGGGGGCGGCCTTGGTCGTGCTCTTGCGGGCGCGCGCCCGGCGAGGCTTGGCCGGAGGCGCTTGCTCCTCGGCCTCGGCTTCGGTCTCGGCTGGGGTCTCGGCTGCGGCGTCAGGTCCGTCGAGCTCGTCGTTCAGCCACTCCGGCTCTTTGAAATCTTCGGCTTCGCCCTCAGCTTCGGCGACGTCGGTGCCGGATTCGGCCCCGGCCTCGACGTCGGTCTCGGCTTCGACCTCCGCGCCGGCCTCGTCGTCGTCGCCACCCTCGCCCTCGTCGACGTCGGTCGAGGTGACATCGAGATCCTCGACGTCGGCGGCGGCGTCGGCGGTGGCACTCTGCGAGGAAAGCGTCTCGGTGCCGTCGGCGTCGCCGCCCCGGCGAGACGCCGCCACCCGACGCGAACGCAGGCCGGAGGTCTCGGTGGCCTGGCGGGCCCGGCGCCGTTCGAGGCGGTCTTCGGGCAGCCGGCTCACGATCACCGTGATGTGACACGTGCGCTTGCGAATCCGGGTGGCTCGCCCCCGGGCCCGGGGGCGCCAACGCTTCAGGGTGGTGCCCTCATCGGCGTAACACGCCGAAACGAAGAGCTCGTCAGGGTCGAGTTGGTCGTTGTTCCGGGCGTTGGCGACCGCCGAGGCGAGCACCTTGCCGATGACCCGGGCAGCCTCGCGCGGCGTGGCGTTCAGGATCTCCTCGGCGCGATCCGCGTCGCGACCCCGGATGAGGTCGAGGACCTGGCGAGCCTTGTACGCCGACATCCGGTAGTGGCGCAGGACGGCCCGGGTCCCGGCGACTTCGTTGGTCTTTACACCCGGCATGTCATCGCCTCGCTGACCGTTCCTGACCGGCGTGGTACCGGAAGGTCCGGGTCATGGCGAACTCGCCGAGCTTGTGACCCACCATGGACTCGGTGATGTACACCGGGACGTGCTTGCGCCCGTCATGGACCGCGATGGTGTGGCCCACCATGTCGGGGATGATCGTGGAACGCCGTGACCACGTCTTGATCACGCGCTTTTCGTTGGTGGCGTTCAACGCGTCCACCTTCTTGAGCAGGTGGTCGTCGACGAAGGGCCCCTTCTTGAGGCTACGAGGCATACGACAAGGCTCCTTCGGCTCCGGTCATCGCCGCGCCCCGCGCTTGCGGCGGCGGCGGACGATCATCTGGTCGGACTGCTTGTGGCGGGAACGGGTCCGGCCCTCGGGCTTGCCCCACGGCGACACGGGGTGCCGGCCTCCCGACGACTTGCCTTCACCGCCACCGAGGGGGTGGTCGACCGGGTTCATGGCGACGCCACGGGTCTGGGGACGCACGCCCTTCCAGCGGTTACGGCCGGCCTTGCCGATCGAGACCAGCTCGGCCTCGGCGTTGCCGACCTCGCCCAGGGTTCCCCGGCAGTCGATGGGTATGCGCCGCATCTCCGTCGAGGGCAGTCGGATGGTGGCGAACTGGCCTTCTTTGGCGACGAGTTGGGCGCTCATCCCCGCCCCACGGGCGAGCTTGCCGCCCTGGCCGGGGCGAAGCTCGACGTTGTGCACGGTCGACCCGACCGGGATGTAGCGAAGGGGAAGTGCGTTGCCGGGCCTGATCTCCGAGCCCTGGCCGCTCGCCAGCACGTCTCCCACCCGGACCTGGGCCGGGGCGAGGATGTAGCGCTTCTCTCCGTCGTAGTAGTGCAGCAGCGCGATGCGGGCATTGCGGTTGGGGTCGTACTCGATGGCGGCCACCTTGGCGGGAACGCCGTCCTTGTCGCGCTTGAAGTCGACCAGGCGGTACTGCTGCTTGTGCCCACCGCCACTGTGCCGGGCGGTCTTGCGCCCATAGCTGTTGCGCCCGCCCGTGCTGGGCTTGGGGACGACGAGGGACCTCTCGGGCTTGGACCGCGTGATCTCGGAGAAGTCCGAGACGGTCTGGAATCGGCGACCGGCACTGGTCGGCTTGCGTTTGCGCAGGGCCATCGGAGGCGACCTCTCAGCTCTTCTCGAACAGGTCGATCTTGTCGCCACCGGCCAGCGTGACGACGGCGCGCTTGGTGGCGGAACGGGTCCCGACGGTGTTGGTCTTGCGGTTACGGCGCTTCTTGCCCTTGCGGTTCATCGTGTTCACGCTCTTCACCCGCACGCCGAAGGCCTGCTCGACGGCGTGGCGGACGTCGATCTTGGTGGCGTCGGGGGCCACCACGAAGACATAGGCACCGTCTTCCATGAGGGCGTAGGACTTCTCCGACACGACGGGGCGCACGAGGACCTGCGAGGCGTCTTTCATCCGTCGCTCCCGTCGTTTTCGGTGGCCGCGGTGTCGGCCTCGTCGGTGGCGGCCGCATCGCTCCCGGCCTCGTGGGTGACGGTGTCGTCGGCGGCGGTGTCATCAGTGTCGGTGTCGGCGGCGACCGTGGCGGCCTTGGACTGGGGGGCGCGCCGAGCCTTGCGGGCGGCGGGGGCCTTGCCCGGTGCCGGGGTCGTCTCTCCCGGCAAGGTGGCGTCGCTGAACACCACCCAATCGCTCTTCAACACGTCGTAGGCGTTGAGCTCGGTGGTCTGCATGGTCTGGACGTCACGCAGGTTGGCGAAGGAACGATCGGGGATCCCGTCGTCGGGGCCGAGCACGACGAGGATGCGCCCCGTGAGCTCGAGCGCGGCGAGGGCGGCCACGGCGTCCTTGGTCCTCGGGGCCGGGAACGACCACTCGTCGACGACGACGACCTTGTCGTCGGATGCCCGGTCGGAAAGGGCCGAGTACAAGGCGAGTCGGATCATCTTCTTGGGGGTGCGCTGGCGGTAGGAGCGGGGTTTGGGCCCGAGCGCCACACCACCACCGGACCACTGCGGTGAGCGGGTGGAGCCCTGACGGGCCCGGCCGGTCCCC
Organism: uncultured Acidimicrobiales bacterium; assembly: GCA_963846125.1. Taxonomy (GTDB): domain Bacteria; phylum Actinomycetota; class Acidimicrobiia; order Acidimicrobiales; family UBA8190; genus Chersky-840. The sequence goes on along the minus strand of CAWJUR010000002.1, from coordinate 1,136,584 downwards.
TTCTGCCGGAAGGGCTTGGCGCCGCCGCCGCGCACCTCGGCGCGGGTGCGGGTCGACTGCGTACCGGCGCGCGCCGCTGCGAGCTGGGCCGTGATCACCTGGTGCAGCACCGCCTTGTTGGGCACGACGCCGAAGATCTGAGGATCGAGGGTCACGGAGTCGATGACGGTGCCGTCGATCCGCCTGCGTTCCACGGTGCGGCGCTCGGGCTCGGGCCGCTCGCGGCGACGCTGCCCGCCGGGAGCGGGGATGGTGGCGGTGGTCATGACGTCTTCACGCCGTTCGTGCCCTTGACGGTGTTGCGCAGGACCACCATGCCGCCGCGCGGGCCGGGGACGGCGCCGCGCACGAGGATCAGCTCGCGCTCGGCATCGGCCTGCACGACCTCGAGGTTGAGGGTGGTGACCTGGTGGCCTCCCATGCGCCCCGCCATGCGGGTCCCTTTGAAGACACGGGCCGGCGTGGCACAGGCACCGATCGATCCCGGTGACCGGTGCTTCTTGTGGTTGCCGTGCGAAGCACCCTGGCCCTTGAAGTTGTGGCGCTTCATGGCTCCGGTGAACCCCTTGCCCTTGGACACCGCGATGGCGTCGACCCGCTCGCCGGCCGTCATCAGATCGGCGGTGAGCTGCTGGCCCACCTCGAACCCGCTGGCGTCGTCGAGTCGGAGCTCCACGAGGTGGCGCCCGGGCTCGACCCCCGCCGCGGTGAAATGCCCCTGCTCCGGTTTGTTCAGCGAGGACGGGCGCCGGACCCCCCACGTCACCTGCAGGGCGGAGTAGCCCTCGCGCTCAGCGGTCTTCACCTGGACCACTCGCAGGGGCGCGATCTTGAGCACCGTCACCGGAATGGCGCGGTTGTTCTCGTCCCAGACCTGGGTCATGCCGACCTTTTCGCCGACGATCGCCTTGGTCGCCACGGTGGATAGGGTCCTTCCGTCCTCATGCTGGAGCGTCCGCCATGTCGCGGCACGCCTGGTTCGGTTCTTCGGCGCCGTCACCGGCGCCCGGTTCGCATGCCAACGCTCCGTCCGGGAAACCCGAACGGAGCGTTCGCCAGGTTCTGCCCCGAGGTCCCCACCGGGAATGCCGGCAGGCGCTCGAAGACGTCGATTCGGCCTACAGGGCCGAAATCGGCCCGACCTGCGACGTTACACCATGGGTTCAGGAGCCTGCCAGACGAATTTCGCCCCGGGAGCAGGGCGAGGCAGGCTCAGACGTTTTGGATCTTGATCTCGATGTCGACGCCGGCCGGGAGGTCCAATCGCTGCAGGGAGTCCACCGTCTTCGGGGTGTGCTCCACGATGTCGACCAGGCGCTTGTGCACCTGCATCTCGAAGTGCTCGCGACTGTCTTTGTACTTGTGCGGCGAACGGATGACGGTGTAGCGGTGCCGCTCCGTGGGCAACGGGACCGGGCCCTGGACCTTGGCCTGGGTGCGCAGGACGGTCTGCACGATCTTCTCCGTCGACTGGTCGAGGATCTCGTGGTCGTAGGCCTTCAACCGAATCCGGATCTTCTGGCGCGATGCGTCTGCCATGCGTGCTTCTCCGCTTCTCTTCCTGCCGCCGCGCCCTGATCCCTTACTTGAGGATCTTCGTGACCCGGCCGGAGCCCACCGTGCGCCCACCCTCTCGGATGGCGAACAGCAGGCCCTCGTCCATGGCGATGGGCTTCTGGAGCTCGACCGTCATCTCGGTGTTGTCCCCCGGCATGACCATCTCGGTGCCTTCGGGGAGCGTGATGGAACCGGTGACGTCGGTGGTCCGGAAGTAGAACTGCGGCCGGTAGTTGTTGAAGAAGGGCTTGTGGCGACCGCCCTCCTCCTTGGTGAGCACGTACACGTTGGCCTCGAAGTTGGTGTGGGGAGTGATCGAGCCCGGCTTGGCCAGCACCTGGCCCCGCTCGACGTCCTCCTTCTTCGTGCCGCGCAGGAGGGCGCCGATGTTGTCGCCGGCCCGGCCCTCGTCGAGGAGCTTGCGGAACATCTCGACTCCGGTTACGACGGTCTTCTGGGTGGTGCGCAGCCCGACGATCTCGACCTCCTCGCCCACCTTGACCTGGCCCTGCTCCACCTTGCCGGTCACGACGGTGCCGCGGCCGGTGATGGACATCACGTCCTCGATGGGCATGAGGAAGGGGCGGTCGATGGGGCGCTCGGGCTCGGGGATGAACTCGTCCACGGCGTCCATGAGCTCGATGATCTTGGGCGTCCACTCCGGGTCACCCTCGAGCGCCTTGAGCGCGCTCGACGCGCACCACCGGGACGTCGTCACCGGGGAAGCTGTACTGGGTGAGCAGCTCGCGTACCTCGAGCTCGACCAGGTCGAGGAGCTCCTCGTCGTCGACCATGTCGGCCTTGTTGAGGGCCACCACGATGGAGGGCACACCCACCTGGCGGGCGAGCAGCACGTGCTCACGGGTCTGGGGCATGGGGCCGTCGGCGGCGGAGACCACCAGGATGGCGCCGTCCACCTGGGCCGCACCGGTGATCATGTTCTTGATGTAGTCGGCGTGGCCGGGCATGTCGACGTGCGCGTAGTGGCGCTTGTCGGTCTCGTACTCGACGTGCGCGATCGAGATGGTGATGCCGCGCTGCTTCTCCTCGGGGGCCTTGTCGATCTGGTCGAAGGGGGTGAACGAGACGTTGGGGTTCTTCTCCGACAGCACCTTGGTGATGGCCGCCGTGAGCGTGGTCTTGCCGTGGTCGATGTGACCCATCGTCCCGACGTTGACGTGAGGCTTCGAGCGCTCGAACTTCTTCTTGGCCATGACTGTTGCTCCGGCTCCCTATCTCCGGCGGCTCCCCCTCGGGGGCCGCCTCATTTTCCTGTGTCGTGCGGTCTTGCTGCTATGTGCTGCGTGGCGTACTGACGAGCCCTACTGCTCGGGCCGTCCTTGGTGCGAGCGTCTCTACTCGCCGCGTGCCCGAGCCACGATCTCGCGTGCAATCGAGTCCGGGACCTCGTGATATGCGCTGAATTGCATGGTGTACGTGGCCCGGCCCTGGGTCCGCGAACGCAGGTCGGTAGCGTAGCCGAACATGTCGCCCAGCGGCACCAGAGCCCGCACGACATGGCTGGTCCCCCGCTGTTCCATGCCCTCGACCTTGCCCCGTCGGGACGACAGGTCCCCGATGACCTCGCCCATGTAGTCCTCGGGCGTCACCACCTCGACGGCCATGACGGGCTCGAGCAGGACCGGGCTCGCCCGCCGGGCGGCCTCTTTGACGGCCATCGACCCGGCGATCTTGAAGGCCATCTCCGAGGAGTCCACGTCGTGGTACGACCCGTAGGTGAGCAGCACCCGCACGTCGACCATGGGATATCCGGCCAGGACCCCGTTGGTCAGGGCCTCCTGGATGCCGGCGTCGACGGCCGGGATGTACTCCTTGGGGATGACCCCACCGGTGATCTTGTCCACGAACTCGTAGCCGCCCCCGGGCCCGGTGGGCTCCAGGCTGATGACCACGTGGCCGTACTGGCCCCGGCCACCGGTCTGGCGGATGTAGCGCCCTTCGACCTTCTCGACCAGCTTGCGGATGGTCTCGCGGTAGGCGACCTGGGGCTTGCCCACGTTGGCGTCCACCGAGAACTCCCGCAGCATCCGGTCCACCAGGACCTCGAGGTGCAGCTCACCCATGCCCGAGATCACCGTCTGGTTGGTCTCGTCGTCGGTGCGGACGCGGAACGTCGGGTCCTCCTCGCTCAAGGCGAAGAGGGCCTTGCCCAGCTTGTCCTGGTCGGCCTTGGTCTTGGGCTCGACGGCCACGTGGATCACGGGATCGGGGAACTCGAGCGTCTCGAGGAGGATGGGGTGGCCCGGGTCGGTCAGGGTGTCACCGGTTGTGGTGTCCTTGAGTCCCACCGCGGCCACGATGTCGCCGGTGAAGATGGCTTCTTTGTCCTCGCGGTGGTTGGCGTGCATCTGCAGGATGCGGCCCACGCGCTCCTTGCGACCACCCTTGGTGGAGTTGATGATCGTCGAGCCCTTGGCGAGGGTGCCGGAGTAGACGCGCAGGTAGGTCAGCTTGCCCACATACGGGTCGGTCATGATCTTGAAGGCGAGGGCCGCGAACGGCTCGGCGTCGTCCGCGTTGCGCTCGATGGGCTCGCCCTTGGTGGTGGTCCCGATGGCCGGAGGGACGTCGAGGGGACTCGGCAGGTAGTCCACGACGGCGTCGAGCAAGGGCTGGACGGCCTTGTTCTTGAAGGCCGAGCCGCACAGGACGGGCACGACCTCGCTGGCGATGGTGGCCCGCCGCAGCCCCCGGCGCAGGTCGTCGTCGGTGATCTGCTCGTCGCCGACGTACTTCTCCATGATCGTGTCGTCGTAGTTCGACAGCACGTCGACGAGTTGGTGGCGCGCCGCGTCGGCCTCGGCGGCGAGATCGGCGGGGATGTCCTCGTCACGCCATTTCTCACCCATGTCGTCGTTCCACACGAGCGCCTTCATGGCCAGGAGGTCGACCACCCCCTGGTAGCCACCCTCGACACCGATGGGGAGTTGGATGACCGCCGGCACCGCGTCGAGGCGGTCCCGGATCATCTCCACGGCGCGGTTGAAGTCGGCGCCGATGCGGTCCATCTTGTTGATGAAGCAGATGCGGGGCACCGAGTACTTGTTGGCCTGGCGCCACACGGTCTCGGTCTGGGGTTCGACGCCGGCCACGGCGTCGAACACCGCCACGGCCCCGTCGAGCACACGCAGGGACCGCTCCACCTCGACGGTGAAGTCCACGTGGCCGGGGGTGTCGATGATGTTGATCCAGCAGTCGCGCCATTTACAGGTCGTGGCCGCCGAGGTGATGGTGATGCCGCGCTCTTGTTCCTGGACCATCCAGTCCATGGTGGCGGCGCCCTCGTGGACCTCACCGATCTTGTAGTTCTTTCCGGTGTAGTAGAGGATGCGCTCGGTCGTCGTGGTCTTGCCCGCGTCGATGTGGGCCATGATCCCGATGTTGCGGGTCCGGGCGAGGGGGAACTCTCGGATTGGGCGTGCGTCGGCCATGGTGCTGAGCTTTCAGGTCGTTTCTGGATGGGCCCGGCTGCAGCGGTGGCGCCCGGCGGGCGCCGTGTCCGCTACCAGCGGTAGTGGGCGAAGGCCTTGTTGGATTCGGCCATCTTGTGCATGTCCTCCCGGCGTTTGACCGCCGCGCCGGTGGCGTTGGCGGCGTCGAGGACTTCGTTGGCGAGGCGCTCGGCCATGGTCTTCTCACGTCGCTGACGCGAGAAGCCCACCAGCCAGCGGATGGCCAGGGTGGTGGCTCGACGAGGCCGGACCTCGACGGGCACCTGGTACGTGGCGCCACCGACCCGCCGGCTCTTCACCTCGAGCTCGGGCCTCGTGTTCTCCACGGCCCGCTTGAGGATGGTCACCGGGTCGCCACCGGTCTTCTCGCCCACGACCTTGAGCGCGTCGTAGACGAGACGCTCCGCCAGCGTGCGCTTGCCCCGGGACAGGACCTTGTTGACCACCTGGGTGACGAGCACCGACCGGAACACCGGGTCGGGAACGAGCTCGCGCCTGGTGGCGGGTCCTTTGCGGGGCATGTCAGGACTCCTTCTTGGCGCCGTAGCGCGAACGTGCCTGGTTGCGCTCGCGCACCCCGGCCGCGTCGAGTGCCCCGCGGATCACCTTGTAGCGCACACCGGGAAGGTCCTTCACCCTGCCTCCGCGCACGAGGACGATGGAGTGCTCTTGGAGGTTGTGGCCCACGCCGGGGATGTAGGCGCTCACTTCGACCCCGCTGGTCAGCCGCACCCGGGCCACCTTGCGCAGTGCCGAGTTCGGCTTCTTGGGAGTGGTCGTGAAGACGCGCGTGCACACGCCACGACGCTGGGGCGCGCCTTTGAGCGCCGGCGTCTTGGTCTTTGACTGCTTCGATGCCCGTCCCTTGCGGACGAGCTGTTCGATCGTGGGCACGCGTGACCTCTGGGTGATTTTCGGGGCTTGCTCGCGGGAACTGCCGTGCGCGGGGCCCTTACGGACACCACGCCACGCGAGCAGGCAATGCTAGAGCTTATGGGCTATTCGGAGCAATCGCGCCGGGGCTGTGACGACGCCCGGGGTCAAGCGCCGGCCTCGAGCTGACCGTTGCCGTCGACCCCGTGATCGGTGCCTTCCCCGTTGGATGAGACCGCGAAGGGATCGGCGGTGCCGGCGTCGAGCGCACCCCACCCGGCGGAGCTGCCGCCCGGCTCGGGGAACTCTCCGTAGGCGGGATCGGACTGCCCGGCCCCGCCGAATCCGGCGTCCCCGGCTCCGGTCGGGCCGCCCACGTCACGCAGCCAGGCGGCGAGGTCCTCGGTCTCCTCGTCGAACCCGTAGGTCCGCAGCGACACCCCCGCCGCATCGGGCAGGTCGACCTCGATGTCGCGGTAACGGCCCATGCCGGTCCCGGCCGGGATCAGCTTGCCGATGATGATGTTCTCCTTGAGCCCGAAGAGCTGGTCGGACTTGCCCTCGATGGCGGCCTCGGTGAGGACCCGGGTGGTCTCTTGGAACGAGGCGGCCGAGAGCCACGAGTCGGTGGCGAGCGACGCCTTGGTGATCCCCATGAGCTCGGGGCGGCCCTCGGCGGGGCGATTGCCTTCTTGGACCAGGCTCCGGTTGACCTCGGCGTAGATCTGGTTGTCGACGCGCTCGCCCGGGAGGAAAGGAGCATCCCCGGGCTCGGCCACGAGCACCCGCCGCAACATCTGACGGACGATCAGCTCGATGTGCTTGTCGTGGATCGACACACCTTGGTCCCGGTAGACCTTCTGGACCTCTTCCACCAGGTACTGCTGGGTCTCGCGGATGCCCTTGACCTCGAGGAGCTCCTTGGGGTCCTTGGGGCCCTCGACCAGCGCGTCGCCGGCGGCGACCTCCTGGCCTGCGGTCACCTCGAGATGGGCACGGGCGGAGACGAGCACCGATTCCTCGGTGCCGTCCTCGGCGACGACGGTGATGCGGCGCCCTCCTTCCTCGTCCTCGAGGCGGGCCACGCCCGAGTAGTGGGCGAGGACGGCCGCCCCCTTGGGCGTGCGGGCTTCGAACAGCTCGACGACGCGGGGCAGTCCGTGGGTGATGTCCTCTCCCACCACACCACCGGTGTGGAACGTCCGCATGGTGAGCTGCGTCCCGGGCTCGCCGATCGACTGGGCGGCGATGACCCCGACGGCCTCGCCCAGCTCGATGAGCCGACCCGTGGCCAGGGACTGGCCATAGCAAGTGACACACACGCCGTGCTCGGACTCGCACGTGAGCACCGAGCGCACCCGGACCCGGTCGATGACCTCGTCGTCGCGGATGCGGGCCACGAGCTCGTCGTCGAGCATCGTCCCGGAAGGGATGACACCGCTGGCCAGGTTCACGTCCTCGGCGAGGACCCGACCGTAGGCGCGCGTCTCGAGGTAGGAACGACGGCTGGCCTCGTCGGGCACCACGCCTTCGAGCCAGATGCCTCGCGACGTCTCGCAGTCGTCGATGCGGATGATGAGCTCCTGGGCCACGTCGACCAGACGCCGGGTGAGGTACCCCGAGTCGGCGGTCCGCAGCGCGGTGTCGGCCAGGCCCTTGCGGGCACCGTGGGTGGAGATGAAGTACTCGAGCACCGACAGGCCCTCACGGAACGAGGACTTGATGGGTCGGGGGATCATCTCGCCCCGGGGGTTCGACACCAGGCCCTTCATGCCGGCGATCTGGCGGATCTGCTGGCTGTTCCCTCGGGCTCCGGAGTCCACCATCATGTCGAGGGGGTTGAAGGCGATGGCCGACAGGGTCTTCTCCATGGCCCGTCCGACCTCGGACGTGGCGGAGGTCCAGATCTCGATCTCCTTCTGGCGCCGCTCGTCGTCGGTGATGATGCCCCGCTTGAACTGGGCCTCGGCCTTCTCCGCCTCCCGCTCGTAGCGGTCGAGGATGGCCCGCTTCTCGGGCGGCGTGCGCACGTCGTCGATGGAGATGGTGAGCCCCGACTGCGCCGCGTACCGGAAGCCGAGCGCCTTGATGCGGTCGAGGCTCTCGGCCACGACGTTCTTGGGCTCGGTGGCCGACACCTCTTCGACGATGCCGCCGATGGGGGTGGAGCGCTTGCCCACGACGTCGTTCACGTAGCGGAAGCCCTTGGGCAGCGCGCTGTTGAAGAACACCCGTCCCGCCGTGGTGACGATGGAAAGGAAGTCGTCCTCACCGGGAACGGCGTCGAGCGCCTTGGTGAGCGCCGTGTGCATCGACGAACCGGGGTTCGTCCGCAGCACGATCTTGGCGTGCAGGTCGATCTCGCCCTCTTCGAAGGCGCGCTCGACCTCGTAGGCGTGGCGGAAGATGTAGCCCTCGCCCTTGGCCCCGTCGACCTCGAGGGTGAGGTAGTAGGCGCCGAACACCATGTCCTGGGTGGGGACGGTGATGGGACGGCCCGTGGCCGGGGACAGGATGTTGTTGGCCGACAGCATGAGCACACGCGCCTCGGCCTGGGCCTCGGCCGACAGCGGCAGGTGCACCGCCATCTGGTCGCCGTCGAAGTCGGCGTTGAAGGCCGTGCACACGAGCGGGTGGACCTGGATGGCCTTGCCCTCGACCAGGACCGGCTCGAAGGCCTGGATGCCGAGACGGTGAAGCGTCGGCGCCCGGTTGAGCAGCACCGGGTGCTCCTTGATGACACCTTCGAGGACGTCCCACACCTGGGGCCGACGGCGCTCGACCATGCGCTTGGCGGACTTGATGTTCTGGGCCAGCTCCAGGTCGACGAGGCGCTTCATGACGAAGGGCTTGAACAGCTCGAGGGCCATGAGCTTGGGCAGGCCGCACTGGTGCAGCTGCAGCGTGGGGCCGATCACGATGACCGAACGACCCGAGTAGTCGACGCGCTTGCCCAGCAGGTTCTGGCGGAAACGCCCCTGCTTGCCCTTCAACATGTCCGACAGGCTCTTGAGGGGGCGGTTGCCCGGGCCCGTGACGGGACGGCCGCGGCGGCCGTTGTCGAACAGGGCGTCGACGGCCTCTTGGAGCATGCGCTTCTCGTTGTTGATGATGATCTCGGGGGCGCCGAGGTCGAGGAGGCGCTTCAACCGGTTGTTGCGGTTGATGACGCGGCGGTACAGGTCGTTGAGGTCCGAGGTGGCGAAGCGGCCACCGTCGAGCTGCACCATGGGGCGCAGGTCGGGCGGGATGACGGGCACGACCTCGAGGATCATGGCCCGCGGGTCGTTGGCGCGACGGCCGTGGTCGTCGCGGCGGTTGAAGGCCGTGACGATCTTCAGCCGCTTGATCGCCTTCTGCCGGCGCTGGGCGGAGAGCGGACGGCGTCCGTCGGTGGCGTCGATGGCCTCGCGCAGCTTCACCTCTTCGACGTCGAAGTCGATCCGGTCGATCAGCCGGGCGATGGCCTCGGCGCCCATGCCACCCTCGAAGTAGTCGTCGTAGCGGATCTTGAGCTCCCGCCACAGCAACTCGTCTTCGATGATCTTGCGCGGGAACAGGTCACGGAACTCGTCGAAGGCGCGCTTGGCCAGGTCGATGTCGGCCTCGGAGCGCTCGCGGACCGAGCCGATCTCCTTCTCCGACAGGCGCTGGCGGGCCTTGATCTCGGCATCCTTGGCGCCTCCGGCCTCGAGCTCGGCCAGTTCCTTCTCGAGCTCCTTGAAGCGACGGTCGATCTCGAGGTCGCGCTGGCGCTCGAGTTGGGTGACCTCTTCGCCGAGCTCGCCTTCGAGCGCGGCCAGGTCTTCGTGGCGGCGTTCGTCGTCGACCCAGGTGACGAGGTTGGCCGCGAAGTAGATGACCTTCTCGAGTTGCTTGGCCTTCAGCTCCTCGCGGGCTTCGGTGCCCATGAGCAGGTACGCCAGCCAACTGCGGGTGCCGCGCAGGTACCAGATGTGCACGACCGGAGCGGCGAGCTCGATGTGCCCCATGCGCTCGCGCCGCACCTTGGAGCGCGTGACCTCCACGCCACAGCGCTCACAGATGATGCCCCGGAACCGGACGCGCTTGTACTTGCCGCAGTAGCACTCCCAGTCCTTGGTGGGACCGAAGATCTTCTCGCAGAACAGACCGTCCTTCTCCGGGCGCAGGGTCCGGTAGTTGATGGTCTCGGGCTTCTTGACCTCTCCGTTGGACCACGAGCGGATGGACTCCGCGGTGGCCAGTCCGATACGGAGCTGGTCGAAATTATTGACGTCCAGCACGGCTAGAAGCTCCTCTCGGCGGCACGACGTTCGTCTTCTTCGTCCGACCCACGCTCGGGCCGGCTGATGTCGATACCGAGCTCCTCGGCCGTCCGGAAGACGTCCTCGTCGAGCTCGCGCATCTCGATCTCCTCACCGGTGGTCGACAGCACCTCGACGTTGAGGCACAACGACTGCATCTCCTTGATGAGCACCTTGAAGCTCTCGGGGATGCCCGGCTCCGGAATGTTCTCGCCCTTGACGATGGCCTCGTACACCTTGACGCGGCCGAGGACGTCGTCGGACTTGATGGTGAGCAGCTCCTGGAGCGCGTAGGCCGCCCCGTACGCCTCGAGCGCCCACACCTCCATCTCGCCGAAGCGCTGTCCACCGAACTGGGCCTTTCCGCCCAGCGGCTGCTGCGTGATCATCGAGTACGGCCCCGTCGAGCGGGCGTGGATCTTGTCGTCCACGAGGTGGGCGAGCTTCAAGATGTAGACGTAACCCACCGAGATGGGATTGTCGTAGCGCTCGCCCGTCCTCCCGTTGTACAGCGTCGCCTTGCCGTCCGGGCCGATGAGACGCGTCCCGTCGGCGGAGTCGGTGTGCAAGAGCTCGAACAGCCGCTTGATGGTGGGATGCCGCCCGGCGTCGTCCTCCTCGTCCCAGTGCGCACCGTCGAAGGCAGGGGTAGAGACCCACACCGCCGGGTCGGTACGGGGGCGGGTCTTCTCCTCGTTGGCCCCGGCTTGGGTCTGATGGGCCTCGGACCCGTCCCAGCCCCATCGGGCCGCGTAGCCGAGGTGGCTCTCGAGCACCTGGCCCACGTTCATCCGGCTGGGCACGCCCAGCGGGTTCAAGATGATGTCGACGTGGGTGCCGTCGGACAGGAACGGCATGTCTTCCACGGGCAGGATCTTGGAGATGACGCCCTTGTTGCCGTGGCGTCCCGCCAGCTTGTCGCCCTCGGAGATCTTGCGCTTCTGGGCCACGTACACCCGGACGAGCTGGTTGACCCCCGGGGGGAGCTCGTGCGAGTCCTCACGGGAGAAGACGCGGACGTCGATGACCTTGCCGGACTCGCCGTGGGGCACCTTCAGCGAAGTGTCACGCACCTCGCGGGCCTTCTCCCCGAAGATGGCACGCAGGAGGCGCTCCTCGGGGGTCTGCTCGGTCTCACCCTTGGGAGTGACCTTTCCCACGAGCACGTCGCCGGGCCCGACCTCGGCACCGATGCGGATGATGCCGCGCTCGTCGAGGTCGGCCAGGATCTCCTCGGACAGGTTGGGGATGTCCCGGGTGATCTCCTCGGCGCCGAGCTTGGTGTCGCGGGCGTCGACCTCGTGCTCCTCGATGTGGATCGAGGTGAGCACGTCGTCGCGCACGAGACGCTCGGAGAGGATGATGGCGTCCTCGAAGTTGTAGCCCTCCCACGGCATGAAGGCGACGAGGAGGTTCTTCCCGAGCGCCAACTCGCCGTTGTGGGTGGCCGAGCCGTCGGCGAGGACGTCGTTGGCCACGACCCGCTGGCCCTCGTCGACGATCACCTTCTGGTTGATCGAGGTGTTCTGGTTCGAGCGCCGGAACTTGGCCAGGGTGTAGCGGCGGCGGCCGAGCTCGTGGCCCAGCCGGTCACGCTGGCCGGAGCGGTACTCCACCACGATGTGGTCGCCCGACACCTCGGCCACGGTGCCCTCGCCCTCGGACAACAGCACGTCGCCGGCGTCCTGGGCGGCACGCGCCTCGACCCCGGTGCCGATGTAGGGAGCCTCGGGCACCACGAGAGGAACGGCCTGCTTCTGCATGTTGGCGCCCATCAGGGCGCGGTTGGCGTCGTCGTGCTCGACGAAGGGGATCAGCGCGGTCGACACCGACACGATCTGCTTCGGCGAGACGTCCATGAGGTCGACCTCGGCCGGCGGGACGTAGTCGATCTCGCTGGTCGTGCCGTAGGAGGTGGTGGTGGCCCCGACTCTGACCCCGGCCCCTTGAGGCCCGCGCCGAACCAGGACGCGCTCGTCGACGAAGCGGCCACGCTCGTCGAGCTTGGCGTTGGCCTGGGCGATGACGTGCTCCTCTTCCTCGTCGGCGGCGAGGTAGACGATCTCGTCGCTGACGCGCCCGTCGACCACCTTGCGGTACGGGGTCTCGATGAACCCGTACTCGTTGACCCGGGCGTAGGTGGCGAGCGCGCCGATCAGGCCGATGTTGGGGCCCTCGGGCGTCTCGATGGGACACATGCGCCCGTAGTGGGAGCTGTGCACGTCACGGACCTCGAACCCGGCCCGCTCACGCGACAGGCCACCGGGGCCGAGCGCGGAGAGGCGGCGCTTGTGGGCCAGGCCCGACAGGGGGTTGTTCTGGTCCATGAACTGGCTGAGCTGGCTGGTGCCGAAGAACTCCTTGATCGCAGCCACCACGGGCCGGATGTTGATCAGGGTCTGCGGGGTGATCGCCTCGACGTCCTGGGTCGTCATGCGTTCCCGCACCACGCGCTCCATGCGGGACAGGCCGACGCGCACCTGGTTCTGGATGAGCTCGCCCACCGACCGGATGCGGCGGTTGGCGAAGTGGTCCTGGTCGTCGATCCGGTACCCCGACTCACCGTCGGCGAGGTGCAGCATGTAGGTGGCGGTGGCCAGGATCTCCGAGGGGCTCAGCACGCCCTGGGTGGGCGAGGGCCGCTCCAGGTCGATGTCGAGGACGCTCGAGATCCGCTCGATCTCGGGGCCGAGCTTGCGGTTCAGCTTGTAGCGCCCGACCCGGGTCAGGTCGTAGCGCTTGGGGTTGAAGAAGGCGTTCTCGAAGTAGGCGCGTGCCGCGTCGGCCGACAGCGGCTCGCCGGGGCGGGCCCGCTTGTAGATCTCGAGGAGGGCGTCCTCCCGGGTGGGGGCGAGGTCGCGCTCCTTCTCCCACTGGCCTTCGAGGAAGTCGAAGTGGCGGACGAACCGGTTCAGGAACCCCTCGTCCTCATAGCCGAGGGCCCGCAGTAAGACGAACAACGACAGGCGGCGCTTGCGAGCCACCCGGGCGCCGGCGGTCACGTCCTTGGAGGGCTTCGCCTCGACGTCGAACTCGATCCATTCCCCCCGGTAGGGGTGGACGGTGCCGGTCACGATGGTCTTGGCATCGCGACCGGGCTGGAAGATCACGCCGGGGGAACGCACCAACTGGCTCACCACGACCCGCTCGGTGCCGTTGATGATGAAGGTGCCCTTGTCCGTCATCATCGGGAAGTCCCCCATGAAGACGGTCTGCTCCTTGATCTCCCCTGTCTGCGCGTTCATGAACCGCGCCCGGACGAACACCGGGGCGGCATAGGTCATGTCCTTCTCCTTGCACTCCTCCTCGGGGAACTTGGGAGGTGGGCGCAGGTCGGGGTCGGACGGGTCGTACTCCAGCTCGAGGCTCAGCTGGCCGGTGAAATCCTCGATGGGGCTGATGTCGGCAAACGCTTCGGCCAGTCCCTTGTCCAAGAACCAGCGGAACGAGTCCCGCTGGATGGCGATGAGGTCCGGCAGCCGCAGGACCTCATCGAGGTTGGCAAACGAAAAGCGTTCGGGGCTCTTAGACCGTGAAGGCAACGGTCGACTCCTCCCAGGTGGGTGGCGGGCAATGAACGAGACGGCGTGACGGTGGCGGGTGGAGTGCCCCCGGCGGACCGGGGACGGGGTGGCTAGGGGGTTTTACACAGGACGGACAGGGCAGGCGCGGAAAACCGTGGCGAATACACCTGCGCCGCGGGCACAGCGGCGCGCGTCAGCCAGCCGGATACGGCAAGGGTGGCGCGAAGAAAGGGGCACGGCAACCGCACAGCATACGCGCGCGCGCGGCAAATGGCAACCCCTTTGTTACTGCCACCGACAGGCTACGGACGCGCCGGGGTGTCGTCAAGCACTCCGGGACCCTGCGGCACCGGGGGCTACTTGACTTCGACGCTTGCGCCAGCCTCCTCGAGCTGGGCCTTGGCCTTGTCGGCGTCCTCCTTCGACACCCGCTCGAGCACGGGCTTCGGGGCGGAGTCCACCAGGTCCTTGGCCTCTTTCAGGCCCAGGCTCGTGAGCGACCGGACCTCCTTGATGACCTGGATCTTCTTGTCGCCGGCGGCGTTGAGGATGACGTCGAACTCGGTCTTCTCCTCTTCCCCGCCTCCGGCGTCGCCGCCCCCGGCGGCAGGGGCAGCGGCCACTGCCATGGGCGCGGCCGCGGTGACCCCGAACTTCTCCTCGAAGTCCTTCAGGAGCTCGGAGAGCTCGAGGACCGAGAGATTGGCGATCCCCTCGAGAATGTCGTCTTTGCTGATCTTGGTGGCCATGGTGGCTCTGCTCCTTTGAATTGCTCGATGGTGTAGAGGTTTTTTGGTCGGTGGGGCGGGCTCAGCCCTCGTCGGTGGCGGCCTTCGCCGTCGGCTCGGCATCGGGTGTCGACTCGGCCTCCGGTGTCGACTCGGCCTCCGGCGTGGGCTCGGCCTCGGCCACGGGTGCGGACTCCGGCTCGGCCTCGGCCACGGGTGCCGACTCCGGCTCAGCCTCGGCGCTCACCTCGACCTCGGCAGAGGCGGTTTCGACCGGCTCGCCTGTTTCCGGGGTCGCTGCCTCCGGTGCCGCGGCCTCCGGTGTCTCTGACTCGGACGCCGCCGCCTCCGGGGTCGCGGCGGCCTCGACGGGAGCGCCCCCTTGCTGCTCGAGCAGCGCGGACAGCCCGTAGGCGAGGTTGCGGGGAAGGGCCTGCAAGAGGCCGGCGAACTGGCGGAGCGGCGCCGCGATGGCCCCGGCCAACTGCGCCAGGAGGACGTCGCGCGAGGGCAGGTCGGCCAGGACGGCGAGGTCCTGGGTCGACAAGAAGCCGTCGCCGTGCAGGCCTCCCTTGATGACCAGGTTGGGATAGGTACGGGCGTAGTCACGCAGCGCCTTGGCGGCTGCGCTCACCTCACCCGACACGAAGGCGATGGCGGTCGGGCCCTCCAGAAGCGGCGACAGGGCCTCGTGGCGACCGCCGCTAATTGCCAGCTTGACCAGGGTGTTCTTGTAGACCTTGTAGTCGCCACCGGCAGCCCGGAGCACACCCCGCAATGCCTTGAGCTCGGCGACGGACAGGCCCCGGTACTCGGTGAGGATGGCGGCCTCGGCCGCGTCGAGTCGCTCGCGCACCTCGGTCACGACGGCCACCTTCTGGGGCCTGGGGTTCTCCATCAGTCGACTCCCGTGCTCGGAACGGTGCGGCACCGCTCATCTCATGCCGTCACCGCACCCACCGAGCAGGGCCGACGCGCCCCACCGAGTGTCACGATCGTCACCTTGTCAGGCGGGCTCGAGAGCCCCTTCGACGCCCAAGGGCGTGACCGGAGGTCTACGGCGACGGCGAATACTCGATCTGTCGTGCTCGACCTCCGAGGAGGTCGCCGGGAAAATCTACTACTTCCCGAAGACGTGCTTTTTCCTAGGCCGACGCGGCGAGGTCCTCGTCGAGCTCCCGGGCCCGGGCCGGGTCGATGTGGACCCCGGGGCCCATCGTGGACGACAGCGTCACTCCACGCAGGTACCGGCCCTTGGCTGCGGCGGGCTTCACCCGCATCAGCTCCTCGATCACGGCGTGGACGTTCTGGAGCAGCTGCTCCTTGGTGAACGACACCTTGCCCACCCGGACGTGGACGTTGCCCACCTTTTCGGTCCGGTACTCGACCCGTCCGCCCTTGAACTCGACCACCGCCTTGCCGACGTCGGTGGTCACCGTGCCCGTCTTGGGGTTCGGCATGAGCCCGCGCGGGCCCAGGACCCGTCCGAGCTTGCCCACCTGGCCCATCATGTCGGGGGTGGCGATGGCCACGTCGAAGTCCAGGAACCCCCCTTCGACCTTGGCCACGAGATCGTCGGCCCCGACCTCGTCGGCACCGGCGGCGCGGGCCTCGGCGGCCGCGTCACCCTGGCCGAACACCACCACGCGGGCGGTCCGACCCGTGCCGGCCGGCAGGCTCAGGGTCCCCCGGACGATCTGGTCGGCCTTGCGGGGGTCCACCCCGAGACGGACGGCGAGCTCGACGGTCTCGTCGAACTTGGCCGGCGCCTGTTCCTTGACCAGCTCCACCGCCTCGCTGGGCGAGTAGAGATGCTGCCGGTCGAAATGCTCGAGCGCGGCCCGGTACTTCTTGCCTTTTTGCACGTCGGGCTCCTGTTCTTCGTTCTCTGCGCGTCGCCGGGCCGTCAGCCCTGGACGGCGATGCCCATCGAGCGCGCCGTGCCCGCCACCTGGCGCTTGGCGGCTTCGATGTCGTCGGTGTTGAGGTCGGGAAGCTTCACCGTGGCGATCTGGGTGATCTGGGCGTCGGTGATCGAGCCCGCTGTTTCGCGGCCCGCGGCGGTGGCTCCCTTGTCGATGCCGACGGCCTCTCTGATGAGCGACGGGGTCGGCGGCGTCTTGAGCACGAAGGAGAACGAGCGGTCCTCGAAGATGGTGATCTCGACGGGCACGATCGTGCCCCGCTGGTTCTCGGTCGCGGCGTTGTACTGCTTGCAGAATTCCATCGTCTGCACGCCGTGCGGTCCGAGCGCGGTGCCGACCGGCGGCGCGGGCGTGGCGCTCCCGGCGGGGAGCTGGATCTTCACGACGGCGAGAACCTTCTTCTTGGGGGGCATAGCGGGGATCCTCCTGGAGGATTAGAGCTTGGCGACCTGGCTGAATTCGAGCTCGACCGGCGTCTCCCGGCCGAAGATGTTGACCAGCACCTTCAGCTTCAGCTGGTCCTCGTTGATCTCGTCGATCTGTCCCGAGAAGTCGGCGAAGGGCCCTTCTTTGACCCGCACCGTCTCGCCGACCTCGTACTCCAGGCGGGGTCGGGTCTTCTTGATGGGCTCGGCACCGCCCTCGACCTTGACCTGGAGGATGCTCTCCACCTCACGCCGTGACAGCGGCGTGGGCTTGGTCCCGGGGCCGACGAACCCGGTGACCCCCGGGGTGTTTCTGATGACCGACCACGAGTCGTCGTCGAGGTCACAGCGGGTCAGGAGATATCCGGGGAAGACCTTCTTCTGGACGACGACCTTCTTCCCGTTCTTGAACTCGACGACGTCCTCCATGGGGATCACGACCTCGAAGATCCGGTCCTCCATGTTCATCGAGACGATCCGGCTCTCGAGGTTGGACTTCACCTTGTTCTCGTAGCCGGCGTAGGTGTGGACCACGAACCACCGGCCGGCCCGGTCATAGGGGCTCTCGACGACGACGGGAAGCTCGTCCTCCTCATCGTCGTTGTCCCATCCCGGACCTTCGACGTGACCGTTCTCCTCGGCCTCTCCCGACAGACCGGCGACGGCCTCGGCGGGCTCGTCGTCGAACGCCGCGGGAGCGGGCTCGGCGTCGAGAGCGGGGGCGGTTGCCTCAGGGGCGGGCTCCGCCTCGGCCTCAACAACGGCCGGCTCGGTGTCGAGCTCGGCGAGGTCGAGATCGACGTCGGCCGAGAGCACTTCCGCATCGAGGGACGCGGCGACGGCGGGGGCCGCAGAGGCCCCGAGGTCCTCCGCCGGCTCGAGATCGGGATCGCTCATGACTTGAACAGGAAGATGACGGCGTGCGAGAAGGCGTAGTTGAGCAAGAAGATCAAGCTGACCAAGAGCACGAGGGTGAGAAAGACGATGGTGGCGGAGTTCGCCACCTCTTTGCGGGTGGGCCAGGCCACCTGGCGGAGCTCGGACCGTACGTCGCGGAAGAACTCGGCGATGCGGCCGAAGACCGACTTCTCGTCCTGGACGACGGGACGGGACCGCGGCGGCGGGGTCCGTCTGGTCGCGGGCGAGCCGTCAGCCTCGATCTGACCTTGGCGCTGCATCATGCGCTTCATCTCACGGTTCACGGCTTCGCACGCCTTTCGACGGCCAGATGGCAGGGCAGGAGGGACTCGAACCCCCAACCGCCGGTTTTGGAGACCGGTGCTCTACCAATTGAGCTACTGCCCTTCGGCGGCCAGGACACCGGTCACCGCCCGGGCGGCCAAGGGGGCCGGTCAGTGAGGTTATCACCGGTCGCACCCGCTCTCCCGACGGTCACCGGGCCCACGACGCCCCGCCCGCGGGACGGCTCGGAGGGGCCCCGGGCGGGCTCTTCGGTCAGCGGGTCTCTTTGTGGAGGGTGTGCTGACGGTCCCAACGGCAGAACTTGGTGAGCTCGATCCGCTCCCGGTCGTTCTGCTTGTTCTTCATGGTGATGTAGTTGCGGCGCTTGCAGACCTCGCAGGCCAGAGTGACCTGCACCCTCTTCTCGTTCTTCGCCATGACTGTGCTCCTTCTCGAACCCCCCGCTCGGGCGGGGGGCCGTCTCTCTCAGGCTGGTAGCGGCGGCGGGACTCGAACCCGCGACAACACGATTATGAGCCGTGTGCTCTGACCAACTGAGCTACGCCGCCAGGTGGCGAGCCCCCTGTCGGAATCGAACCGACGACACCAGCCTTACCATGGCTGTGCTCTGCCGACTGAGCTAAGGGGGCGGACACGGCAACTCCGCGCCGGACGAGCATAGTCGGGACGTGCTTCTTCTCCGGTGGGCGCCGCTGTCCCGGGAACGTGCGGCGGCGTCGAACTCGACGCCGGTACGATCGCCCGATGGAGGTCCGGCTGGCGCGCCAGGAGGACGCCGAGGCGATCCGCTCCATCTACAACGTCGAGGTCCTGGGATCGACCGTCACCTTCGACCTCAAGCCCCGCAGCGCCGAGGAGCAACGCGCCTGGGTCGCCCGGCATCAGGGCGCGCACCCCGCCGTCGTCGCCGTGGAGGAGTCCGTCGTCATCGGGTTCGGGTCGCTGTCGCCGTTCCGCGACCGGGCCGCCTACGCCACCACGGTGGAGGACTCGCTCTACGTCGACGACGCCTGGCGGGGCAAAGGGGTGGGTCGGCTCCTGCTCGACGAGCTCGTGGCCCTCGCCGTGGCCCGGGGGTTCCACACCGTGATCGCCCGGGTCTCGGGCGACAACGAGCCCTCGATCGCGCTGCACCGGGCGTGCGGCTTCACCTCGGTGGGCGTCGAGCGCGAGGTGGGACGGAAGTTCGGCCACTGGATCGACGTCGCCGTCCTGCAACGCATGCTCTGAGAGCGGGAATCAGACCTCGACGAAGTCGAGTGCGGGGACAGGCTCTTCGAGCTGCGGCGATGAGCCCCCGCCACCCCGACGACGCCACCGGGCCAGCAGGCGCTCCCGGTCGAAGGGCGACAGCGGCAGGGTCAGGATGGCCAGACACACCAACAACGCGAACGCCACGGTGAGGGGATCGGCCTGGAAGAGGCCCGACACCAACTGCCGGCCGGCGGGCAGGCCGATGAACGCCGCCACGATCGACGACCCGATGATGAGGGTCCGGATCCTTCCGGTGGCGACGGGGGCGAGCACCACGAGCCCCCACGACAGGTACCACGGTTGGACCACAGGCCCCAGGGCCACGATGATCAGCATGGACAGGCCCATGGCGCGCAGCGCCCCGATCCGGTCCGACCGCAGCAGTAACCACGCGCTGGCGCCGATGGCGACGAGGATCCCGAGCCCCCGGGTCAACGACAGCGTGGTGTGCAACGACACCCCGATCCCGACGAGATGGGCGATGTCGGTGAGGAAGATCCCCGCCCCGGTGGCGGGCGCCACCCACGAGCGGACGGTCCCCGGGGTCGACAGGTTCAACACCCAGCTCCATCCGAGACCGGTGCCGACCGACAATGCGCCCATGACCGCGGTCGCGATCAAGCCCGCCGTGACCACAGGGCGAATGCGGGCGCGCAAGGGCAGACCGGTGCCCATCCAGCTCCATCCGATGTACAAGACACCCAGCGCGGCCGGGACCTTCACCGCCGCGGCCAACGCGCACAGCACGATGCCCGCCACCGGTCTCCCTCGGCGCGCCACGGCCAGTCCGGCCATGAGCAGGCCGAGCATGAGGGCATCGTTGTGGGCACCCCCCACGAGATGCAGGATCGTGACCGGGTTCAAGACCGCCATGGTGAAGGCGTAGGACGGATCTCGCCCCAGACTGCGGGCCAGCGACGGGATCGACATGGCCATGAGCCCGACGCCGACGACCGCCAGCAACCGCAACAGCGCCAGGTCGACCAACTCGTTGTGCCCCGACGCACTGGTCAGCAGGCCGTCGGTCTCCATGAACAGCGGCCCGTAGGGCACCGGGGCGTTGAGCCACAGGCGGTCGACCAGCATCACCGAGGGGGCGGCGCCCAGGACCCCGGGGCCGTAGTGGTACGGGCTGATGTGGTGGCTCATCATCTCGCCCTGGGCGGCGTAGCTGTAGATGTCGCGGCTGAACAGCGGCGGCGCCAGGAGCAAGGGCGCGATCCACAGCGCCAGGACCATCACGAGCTTGCGGACCGGCACCCCCTTCACCTGCGACAGGGTCCGGA
Source organism: uncultured Acidimicrobiales bacterium (assembly GCA_963846125.1). Classification (GTDB taxonomy): domain Bacteria; phylum Actinomycetota; class Acidimicrobiia; order Acidimicrobiales; family UBA8190; genus Chersky-840. The sequence continues at coordinate 1,116,050 of CAWJUR010000002.1, read as the reverse complement.
TCAAGCCGTACCAGACCCGCATGAAGAGCACGAGGCCGCCGTACATGGCGATCAGCGCGGGGAAATTGAGGGCGTGCTTCGTGGTGTCGCCGACACCGGGGACGCCGTAGAACCACGCGCCCGAGAGCTTCAACACGAAGGGCGACCCCAGAGGGATCGAGCCGAGCGTGATGGCGGTGACGGCGATGAACCCCAGCACGGCCGGTCGGACGAGCAGACGCGACCCGTCGCCGTCGACAGCGCCGGGCTCGAGGTCGGGACCGACCAGTGCGCTGAACGGCCAGCGCCGGCGCACGGCCTCGTCCCAAATCGTCAAACGGTCGAGCACACGCCCGGCGACAGGGATTGCCGAAGGGTCAAAGCCGCGTACTGATGCGGCAGACCTACCCATTAGACCCATCGTGTCGGCCCTCGCCCTGCCATTGCTCGTACCCACTTGGTGTCGCCGCACCTGCTGCGGCCCCCCGTCCGCCAGGCTCGGAGGATACGAGTCGGACACATTCGTAACGGCATTGTAATGAACGCCACGGCCCCGGCAAGTGCACCGCCGGGGCCTCACGCCTGACCCCATCATCCCCAGGTGAGAGTTGGGGAAACGGAGTGGGAGTGGGCCGGGAAGGATTCGAACCTTCGTAGGCTGTGCCGGCAGATTTACAGTCTGCTCCCTTTGGCCGCTCGGGCACCGACCCGCGAGGCGAGACCATATCGCGACCGCCTCGCGTCGCCGGAGGGGGTCGCGACCGCCCCGCGCCGCCGGGCGAGGGGCGAACCCGGGAGCCGGGCCGGGACGGCCCCGGCACTAACGTGTCGGCATGCCCACGTTCGACGTGGTCTCGCAAGTCGACATGCAAGAGGTGCGCAACGCCGTCGACCAAGCCAACCGCGAGGCCGGCACCCGTTTCGACTTCAAAGGAACCGAGTCGAGCATCGAGCTCGGCGAGAGCGACATGACCCTGCGGTCCTCGACCGAGGACCGGCTGCGCGCCCTGCACCAGGTGTTGCAGGAGAAGATCGTCCGCCGCGAGGTGTCGCTCAAGGCACTCGACGACGGCAAGATCGAAGAGGCGACCAAGGGCACGGTCCGCCAGAAGATCTCCATCAAGGCCGGCATCTCGGCCGATCACGCCAAGCGCCTCAACAAATTCATCAAGGACATGAACCTGAAGGGCGTGTCGTCCCAGGCACAGGGCGACCAGCTGCGGGTGACGGGGAAGAAGCGCGACGACCTTCAAGCTGTGATCAAGGCGCTCAAGGAGCAGGACTTCGGAATCCCCCTGCAGTTCCAGAACTTCAGGGACTGACCGTCTTCAGGGACTGACCGCAAGACACAGCAACCGAACGGCGTCAGGGACTCGAGCACCCACCGATGTCCCCGCACCCACCGACGGTTGTCAGGGCTCGGCCCCCTCCACCTCCACCACCGCTTCGATGAACAACTCGGCGTCCGCGTGCGCGACGGGGTCGACATGGAAGAGGCGGTTGAAGACGAGGAACTTCACGATCCACAGCAGCGCGAAGGCGGCGGTGTTGGCGCCCTCGACCACCACGGTGCGCCCGAAGTGGTGAAGGTCGTAGACATTGCTGAGGTGCCGCGCCAGTGACGCCGTCCCGATCGACATCGTGATCCCGATGGCGGTCATCGTCCAGAAGGGGACGACTTCTTTGAACACGTGCGACCGCCCGCTCTTGCCCCAGGACCATGTGCGGTTGAGGTAGTAGGCGGGGACGCTCGCCACCAGGTTGGCGAAGACCGTGCTCGGTACCTCCGACCACACCCGGAACACGCCGAAGACGATGCCGAGCACACTGAAGGACACGGCGGTGGAGATGACCGACACCGTGGCGTACCGGAACATCTTCTTCCCGGTAGGCGTGTGGTACAGGCGCCACAGGCGCTTCACTGCGGCGACCATCGCGGCGAATTTAGCCTGCCCGCCTGAGATTTACCCAGCCGAGCCCGCCGGGCGGACCTTTCTCAGACGTTCCTCAGACCTTTCTCAGGACACGGCGTTGGCCCGGGCGACGTCTCCGAACCACTTCGCGCTCGGCTTGGGACGACGCTCGAAGGTGGAGTGGTCCACCTCGACGAGGCCGAAGGTGGGCCCGTACCCGAGTACCCACTCGAAGTTGTCGAGCAGGCTCCAGTAGAAGTAGCCCCGCACGTCGATGCCGTCGTCCAGGCACCGCCGGACCCCGGCCAGGGCGTCGGCCACGTATGCGATCCGTTGGGTGTCGTCGGCCGTGCCGATCCCGTTCTCGGTCACGAGCACGGGCGTCCCCCCGGTGACCTCCCAGGCCCGGCGCACCGTGGCCTCGAGGGCGGCGGGCCAGAACTCATATCCCATCTGGGTGACCGCCACGCCCTCCTCGGTCCCGAGCACCCCCTGGGGCCCGATGCGCATGCGGGTGTAGCACTGCACCCCCACGAAGTCGTCGCCCTTCGTGGCTTCGAGGAACACGTCCTCGGTCGGGCGCCGGATCCGCTCGAGACGCTCCTCGCCCCCGGGCACGGCCTGATAGTCGGTCATGGAGAGGGTGAGCCCGACGGGGAAGTCTCCCGGGCCGCTGCGCAACGCCTCGACACCGAGCACATGGGCGCGGCACAACGAGGCGTTGACGGCCTGGCGCCGGCCCGAGTCGCGCACCGCAGGGGGGAACACCTCGAAGAGGTACCCCATGGTGGCGACGACGTTGGGCTCGTTCAGCGTGCAGGCCCAGCCGACGAGGTCGCCGAGGTGCTCGACCACCTTCTGGCAGAACCGGGCGAAACGCTCCGGCGCATCGGCGGCCTCCCAACCGCCGCGCTCGGACAGCCAACGCGGGATGGTGAAGTGGTTGAGCGTCACCACCGGCGACAGTCCGAGCTCGTGGCACCGCGCGCACTGGCGCCGGTAGTGGTCGAGCGCGGCACGCGACCACTCCCCCTCGGCGGGCTCGATCCGGGCCCACTCCACCGAGAACCGGTATGCGCCGAGCCCGAGCGAAGCCACCAGGTCGAGGTCCTCGGGCCACAGCCGCCACGAGTCGCACGCGTCCCCGCTGGACTCGAGGCACGGCGTCCCCGGAGCGTGCTCGAAGGCCCACCAGTCGTTGTTGGTGTTGCCCCCCTCGATCTGGTGGGCGGCGGTGGCGGTACCCCACAAGAACCCTTCGGGGAAGTCAGTTTTCGGCACAGCGACACCGTAGCGGCGGCGCCTGCCAGGATGTGGTGGTGAGCGACGCGCTGGACTTCCTGGTCAAACTGCTCGACATCGAGCCCATCGAGGTGAACATCTTCCGAGGGGTGAGCCCCGACGAGCACCGCCAGCGCGTCTTCGGCGGGCAGGTGGCCGCGCAGGCCCTCATGGCGGCGGGGCGCACCGTCGAGCGCGGCCGCGTCCATTCGCTCCACGCGTACTTCCTGCGCCCCGGCGACCCCAACGTGCCCATCCTCTACGAGGTCGACCGGATCCGCGACGGCCGCTCCTTCACCACCCGCCGCGTGGTGGCCATCCAGCACGGCCAGGCCATCTTCAACGTCGCCGCGTCGTTCCACGTCTACGAAGAAGGCGCCTTCGACCATCAGGCGCCGCATGCCCGAGGTGCCCGACCCCGAGACGCTCCCGTCGCTCCATGACCGGCTCGAACCCCTGCGCGACGAGCTGGCGGACTGGTTCGCCGCGCCCCATCCCATCGACCAGCGCCACGTGGGCGAGCTGCCGTGGATGCAGCACGAGGCCCGGGACCCCATCCAACGCGTGTGGATCCGCGCCGACGGCACCCTGCCCGACGACCCCCTGCTGCACTCGTGTGTGGCCGCCTACGCGTCGGACATGTCGCTGTTCGACACCATGCTCGCCCCCCACGAAGCGCGCTGGGACGACGCCGAATTCATGGGGGCGAGCCTGGACCACTGCATGTGGTTCCACCGGCCCTTCCGGGCCGACGAATGGCTCCTCTACGACATGGACAGCCCCAACGCCTTCGGCGCCCGGGGCCTCGCCCGTGGCTTTCTCTTCACCCGCGACGGGACCCTGGCGGTGTCGATGGTCCAAGAAGGCCTCATGCGGCTGGTGCCCAAGGTCAAGACCTGACGCGCCGGCCCGGCCCGAGCCGCGCCCGTGAGGCCGGCTCCCGCGGAGCGGGGCCTACCGCTGGGCCAGGGGTACGTACTGGCGGGGCTCGGCGCCGATGTAGAGCTGGCGGGGCCGGGCGATCTTGGAGTCCTGGTCGAGCATCTCCTGCCAGTGCGCCAGCCACCCCGCCGTGCGGGGGATGGCGAAGAGGACCGGGAACATCTCGAGCGGGAACCCCATGGCCTGGTAGATGAGGCCGGAGTAGAAGTCGACGTTGGGATACAGCCGGCGCGACGTGAAGTACTCGTCGGACAGCGCGATCTCCTCGAGCTTGAGCGCGATGTCGAGGAGGGGGTTCTTGCCGGTGATGGCGAACACCTCGTCGGCGGTCTGCTTGATGATGCGGGCCCGGGGGTCGTAGTTCTTGTAGACGCGATGGCCGAAGCCCTGGAGCCTTCCCCCGTTGCCCTGCTTGACCGACTCGATGAACGCGGGCACGTTCTCGATCGAGCCGATCTCCGTGAGCATGCGGATGACCATCTCGTTGGCGCCCCCGTGGCGGGGCCCGTACAGCGCGGCGGCGGCGGCCGCAGTACACGAGTACGGATCGGCGTGTGACGACCCGACCACGCGCATGGCGGTGGTGGAGCAGTTCTGCTCGTGATCGGCGTGGAGGATGAACAGGATGTCGAGCGCCCGGGCCAGGGTGGGGTTGGCGTCGAAGCGGGGCTCGGCCACCTTCCACATCATCGACAGGAAATTGCCGGCGAAGTCGAGTGAGTTGTCGGGGTAGACGAAGGGCATCCCCACCGAGAAGCGGTGGGCCGCGGCGGCCAGCGTGGGCATCTTGGCGATGAGCCGGATGATCTGGCGGCGGCGGGACTCGGGGTCGAAGATCTCCTTGGCGTCGAGGTAGAAGGTCGACAGCGCCGCCACCGCGGAGACGAGCATGCCCATGGGATGGGCGTCGTAGTGGAACCCCTCGAGGAACCGCTTTCGTACGTTCTCGTGGATGTAGGTGTGGTACGTGATCTCGTGACGCCAGGCGTCGAATTCGCCCGCCGTGGGGAGCTCGCCGTGCAGCAGCAGGTACGCGACCTCGAGGTAGTTGGAGTGCTCGGCCAACTCGGCGATCTCGTAGCCGCGATAGCGCAGGATCCCGGCGTCCCCGTCGACGAACGACACCGAGCTCTCGCACGCGGCGGTGGCGGTGAACCCGGGGTCGTAGAACCAGATGCCGGGGAGGAGCTTGCTCCACTCACCCGCCTCGACCCCGCCGTTGCGGATGGGGATCTCGAGCTGATTGCCCGTCCGGTTGTCGGTGATGGTGATGCTCTCTGCCACGACGCTCGGATCCTCCTCTGACGTCCCACCCCGATCCTATGGCTCCGGGGTCAGCTGGGTCACTCCAGCACACCGGCCCGACCGCGACCCGGCGTGAGCCTCATACCCGTGCCCGGGATTCGGGATTCGGAGGTCGGGGTTCGGGGACCGGGTTCGGGATTCGGCGCTCGAGGAGGCCTGGGCTCGGGAGGTCTCAGTCGACCTTGAGGGTGATGGCCGGCGACATCGACCCCGCATGGCGCGCGTCGCCGGAGTACTGGGAGGTGATGGCGTGCGCCGAGGCGGCGGGGTAGGTGACGACACACGTGGCCTGTCCGTTGTGCACGGGCTGGGCCCCGCACCCCGGCACGGTGGCACCGTCATCGGCGAAGGTCACCGTGCCCGTGGGCGAGGCCGCACGCGACGAGGAAGCCGAGCCGACCAGCGACGAGAGGACATCGGCGACAAGCGTCACGGGCCGACCCCGCACCGCGACCAGGGGCGAGGACGTCACCGAGGTCACGGTGGCCGCCGGTTGCACCTGCACCTGGATCGTGCGCGTCGACAGCGCGCCGGACCCGGGCGAATGCGGCGACTCCGCCACGACCTGCACGGTGTAGGAGGAGCCGGGCACCACCTTGAGCCCGGGGAGCACCATCGTCGTCGAACGCCCCGCGTCGACGTTGACGGTCCGCTGGACGAGCACGGGACTCGCCGATGCGCCCTGCAGGGTGGCCTCGCCGCCGACCTCGACGCCGCGTTCGTCGACGTTGCCCTGGTTGGCCAGCACGACGTGGGCGACGAGGGTGGTGGCCGCCGGCGCCACGAGCGTCGACCCGCTGGCCACGGCGGCGGGGTCGGTCACGACGGCGAGGACGACGATGCTGTGGACCGGGGTCAGCGCGTGGGAGCTCGCCACGGCGGACACGAGGTTCGAGACGGCGGGGGCGTCGAAGAGCGCGGGGTCGTGCACCCACGTCGACGCCGGGAGCCGGGCCGACCCCGGGGCCCGTCGCAGGGCGCGCCGGCACGCCGCCCACGACGCGTCCGCGGACTGCAGCTCGGCACCGACCGAGGTGACCGCGGCGGTGGCGGCGGCCTCGTCGACCGGTCCCAGCCCGGTCCGTCCCCCGAGGACGCCCTCGAGCGACGATCGCAACGTCGAGATCGCCGACGCCCGCTCGGCGATGGCGGTCGCGCACCCCGAGCCCGTGGTGGGATCGGGCGGCGTGATGGCGTCGTAGCGATGCTGCAGATCCGCCGTGTCGGACACGAGCGTGTCGAGGTCGAAGAAGAACGCGATCCGACCGAGGGCGCCGGCGTCGTGCAAGAACGAGCGCATGGCTGCGCCCGACGCGTCGGACTCCACCGCGAGCGGCTGCGCCAGCGCCGCGTACCCCCGGTCCACGGTGCGCCGGTACGGCCCCGAGGTCCGACTGATCTGGGCCACGGCACTCACGGCGAGGACCACCACCACGGCGGAAACGGCCATGGGGACGGCCCACCGCAGCAAGGCTCTTCCCCGCGCTCGCCGCCGCCCGAGACGACGTCGATCCCCGGGCACCGGTCGACGTCGCTCCCCGACCATCGCTGCGACCCTACTGGCACCGGGGACGGTCCCACCGGGCCGGCGGGCGGTTCCGAGTGCGGTTCCGCGCCGAAGTGGGAGGCCGCGCCGCATGACGAAGTCCGCGGGTACCCCGCCACTACACTCGCCTCCCGTGCCTGAAAGCACCCCCCCGGCACCGCCGCCCGTCTTCGGGCGCGCCGACATACGCAAGAAGACCCGCTCCCGGACGACGCGGCGCCTCTTCCGAGTGGGCGTGGTGGTGGCCGCCGTGATCGTCGTCATCGCCGGTGCCGGCATCGGCTACGCCGAGTACCTCAGCCACCAGATCCAGCGCGTCGTCGTGAAGGATCTGGTGGCCCAACCACCGTCGGGAGTCGAGAACATCGTCCTGGTGGGCTCCACGTCACGCTGCGCCCTCAAGCAGCAGAACAAGGCCTTCGGGCTCTGCTCCGAAGGCGTCACCGGCGTCAACAGCGACGTGGTGATGATCCTCCACGTCGACCCGCACGAAGAACACCGCCTCGATCCTGTCGATCCCCCGCGACCTCTTCGTCCCCAACGCCCGCGCCACGGGCGCCAACAAGATCGACGCCGCCCTGGTCGAAGGGCCCCAGCAGCTGGTGAGCGCCATCGAGCAGGACCTCGGGATCCCCGTCCACCACTACGTGGAGCTCAACTTCGACAGCTTCCAGGGCGTGGTCAACGCCTTGGGCGGGATCAAGATGTACTTCCCCGAGCCCGTCTTCGACGCCTACTCGGGGCTCAACGTGCCCACGGCGGGATGCCGGCCGCTCAACGGCTTCCAAGCGCTGGAGGTCGTCCGGGCCCGGCACCTCGTGTACAAGGGCCCCAGCGTGAAGACCAACAACCACGCCGACTGGACCCCCGACCCCGAGAGCGACCTGAGCCGGATCCGCCGCGACCACGAATTCCTGCGGGTGCTGGCGGCGGCGGTGGACAAGCGGGGACTCGGCAACCCGATCACCGACAACGACCTGCTCCGGGCCGTGGCCCCCCAGCTCCAGGTCGACTCGGCCCTGTCCCTGTCGTCGATGTTCGGCCTCGTGACGACGTTCCACGGCATCAACATCCAGAAGACGCCCCAACAGACCCTGCCGGTGATCGTGCTCTCGAGCCTGAGCTACCTCTACCAGGGATACGACTACGGGAACGTGGAGCTGACGAGCCAGCCCAACGACCCCCAGGCCATCTCGAGCTTCCTCGGCATCGGCGCCGATGCCAACACCATGACGGGCAAGCCGCTCCCGTCACCGGGCTCGTTCACGGTGTCGGTGCTCAACGGCACGGGACTGTCCGGCCAGGCGGGCCAGACGTCGGCGGCGCTCGGTGCCCTGGGATTCAACGTCGTCGGCCAGGGCGACTCGCCGGCGACCGGCTCGCTGTCGGAGACCTACGTGTACTACTCGTCGCCCAGCCATCTGGCCGCACGCCGAGACGGTGTTGCACTCGTTGACGGGGACGGCCACCTTGGGCAAGGGGCCGACGAGTTTCGGTGCCGACGTGACCGTGGTGACGGGCACGAACTTCTCGGTCGAACGCGCCCTCGCAGGGCAAGTCCTCGACGTCGGGATCCACGCGGGAACCGCAGCGAGCTCGTCGACGTCGGCCCCCACGGTCGTCCACGTTGCAGCCGCCTACGGCGCCGACCCAGGCGCTGGCACCGTTCGACCCCCGGTCCTGCACGGCCTCGGGCGGCGAAGGGCCCTAACCGACCGAGCTGGTCGCCCCGGTAGCGGGCGATCTCAGCCGGGCGAGTCGGTGGCGAAGCCCGCGGAGGTGGGCAGGGTGCTGGAGGTCTTGCGCCACTGCACGGTGGGCTCGATGGCCTGAGGGTCGACGCGGTCGCGGTGGCGGTCGACGACGGCCAGCAGCGAATGGATGGTGGCGGGCCCGAGGAGATGGGGCACGAGGCCGAGGTCGAGGAGCTTGGTGTGGGCGGCCCGGTAGTAGTGCTCCTCCTTCTCCACCCGGGGGTCCTCGACGTGCTCGATGCGGGTGGTGCCGGGGTAGGCGTCGGCCACCATCTCGGCCATCTGCAGCACCGAGAAGGACTCGGTGAACTGGTTGAAGACCCGGTACTCGCCCTGGGTCGGCCGGGTTCAGCAGGGCCAGCTCCACACAGGCCAGGGTGTCGCGGATGTCGAGCATGCCCCGGGTCTGGCCCCCCTTGCCGTAGACCGACAGGGGATGGCCGACGACGGCCTGGACGCAGAAGCGGTTGAGCACGGTGCCGAACACGGCGTCGTAGTCGAAGCGGGTGGCCAGGTCGGGGTGCATGGTGGTCTCGTCGGTCTCCTGGCCGTAGACCACGCCCTGGTTGAGGTCGGTAGGCCCGCAGGCCCCAGATGCGACAGGCGAAGTGCATGTTGTGGCTGTCGTGGACCTTGGACAGGTGGTAGAAGGACCCGGGCTGCTTGGGGTAGGGCAGGACGTCGGTCCGGCCCTTGTGGGTGATCTCGATGAAGCCCTCTTCGATGTCGATGTTGGGGGTGCCGTACTCCCCCATGGTGCCGAGCTTCACGAGGTGGATGGAGGGATCGCGCTCGGCGATGGCGTAGAGCAGGTTGAGCGTCCCCACCACGTTGTTGACCTGGGTGTAGACGGCGTGGGCCCGGTCGATCATGGAGTAGGGGGCGCTGCGCTGCTCGGCGAAGTGCACGATGGCCTCGGGCTCGAAGCGCTCGAGCAGGGTCTCGCAGAAGCGGTGGTCGGTGAGGTCGCCGACGAAGGCCTCGACGGTCAGCCCCGACACCTCGTCCCAGCGCCGCACCCGGTGCTGGAGATGGGCGATGGGGACGAGGCTGTCCACCCCCATCTCGAAGTCGTACTGCCGCCGGCAGAAGTTGTCGACCACGCCCACGTCGTGGCCACGACGAGACAGGTGCAGCGCCGTCGGCCACCCCAGGTACCCGTCGCCCCCCAGCACGAGGATCCTCACCCGTGCCACCTCCTTTTTCGTTCCCCCCTGCGCACGTGCAACAGACTCCTCCAGGATCCCCGATGAAGCTGGGAAGAACCTGGGATGACCTGCAGAAAGCTCTGTGAAGCTCGTCCGAGGAGACCGTGAGGATTACAGGTCGCCGGCTTCCGCCGTCCACGACAGCCACAGGCGGCACTACGATCGTCGTCGTGCCCGGCGTCGCTCCTGTGCTCCTGGCCGCGCACGCTGCCCCGGTCCACCTGCACCTGACCTGGTTCCAGACCGTCGTCCTCGGCGTCCTGCAGGGCGTGAGCGAGCTCTTCCCGGTCTCGAGCCTGGGCCACACCGTGCTCCTGCCCTCGCTCTTCGGCTGGCACCAGGTCGTGGCGGCCCAGTCCGACCCCGAGTCGTCATGGCTGGCCTTCGTGGTCATGCTCCACGTGGGCAGCGCCCTCGGCCTGCTCGTCTACTTCTGGCGGGACTGGGTGGCCATCATCCGCGCCTGGCTCCATACCCTCGTGACCCGGCGGATCGAGACCCCGAACGAGCGCCTGGCCTGGCTGATCATCGTGGCCACCATCCCCGCCGGCGTCATCGGCCTGGTCTTCGAGCATCCGCTGCGGGTGGCGCTGGCCAAACCGAGGCGGCCGCGCTGTTCCTCATCCTGAACGGCGGCATCCTGCTGGGCGCCGAGCGCCTGCGACGGCGATCGCGAGGTCCGGGCCCTGGCCGTCCGCGAAGGGGCCAAGACCGACGGCGGACGCCGGCTCGAGTCGCTCGACTACAGAGAAGCGGGCGTCGTCGGCGTGGCCCAGTCGACCGCCCTCATCGCCGGCATCAGCCGGGAGGGCGTCTGCATGACCGCGGGCCTGGTGCGCGGCCTCGACCACGAGGACTCGGCCCGCTTCGCCTTCCTCCTCGCCACCCCGATCATCCTGGCCGCGGGCCTGTTCAAGCTGTCCGACCTCACCGGACCGCTCGGCAACGGGCTGCGGGCCCAGGCGCTCGTGGCCATGGCCGTCACCGGGGTCACCGCCCTGATCTCGGTGCGCTTCCTGGTGCGCTACTTCAAGACCAGGACCCTCACCCCGTTCGGGATCTACTGCCTGGCCTTCGGGGCCTTCATGGCCATCTACATCGCCGTGAAGTGAGCGCCATCGCCGGCGCCGAGCCGTCATCGCGGGGGGTCGGGACCCGGGCCGCGCCAAAGTTGGCACCGGCCCCGCCGGTAAAATGCCGAATGCCGGCGCCTGGCAGGTGCAGTGGGGGTGCCCAGGCATGGGAGGGGGGGCGGTGGCGCGACAGCAACCCGGGAGCGGGCTCCGCGACCCGCGCACGTCCCGCGGTGCCGCTGAGCCTCGTGGAACCCGCGACCTTCCCGCCCGCGGAGCTCGACCTCACCGTCGTGGTGCCCTATTACAACCCCGGGGCCGGCGCTGCGGGCCACGGTGGAGCGCGCCGTCGAGGTCTCTGCGGGCCACCGGGGTCTCCTTCGAGATCGTGACCGTGTCCGACGGCTCCACCGACGGCAGCGACGCCTCGCTCGAGGGACTGCCCGCCGACGTCGTGGTCCAGGTCGTGCTCCCCCACGCCGGCAAGGGCAAGGCGGTGCGGGCCGGGCTCGCCCGGGGCCGGGGCCGCTACCTGGGGTTCATCGACGGCGACGGCGACGTCCCCCCCGAGCTGCTGGCCGAGTTCGTCGAGGTGGTCCAGCAGCAACACCCCGACGTCGTCCTCGGCAGCAAGCGCCACCCCGACTCCCAGGTCGTCTACCCCCTGGCCCGCCGCCTGTACTCGTGGGGATACCAGCAGCTGGTCCGCGTGCTGTTCCATCTCGACGTCCGCGACACCCAGGCCGGCATCAAGCTCGTGCGCCGCGAGGTCCTGGCCGAGGTCCTGCCGCTCATGGTCGAGGAGGGCTACGCCTTCGACCTCGAGATGCTCGTGATCGCCCGGCGACCTCGGCCACCGTGACCTGGTGGAAGCCCCGGTTCGCATCGGCATCCGCTTCTCGAGCACGGTGTCGCGCCGAGTGGTGGTCGGACATGCTGCGCGACACCTTCGCCATCTGGTGGCGGCTCCGCTCCGGCGACGCCTACGGGGCGAAGCGCCCGGCCTGAGCAGCCCGGCCGCGGACCGCGGGGAGGCCCGGCGAGTCCCCGACGAGGGAGCGCTGAGACAACGGGGTCGTAGCATGCCGCGATGACGCCCGCGCCGGACACCGATCGACGCGCCGCGCCGTCGACGGCGACCGGTCGGTCACGCGCGCTGGGCGCGGCGGTGCAGCTCGCGCCAAGGAGTCCGATCCCCTCGCGCCGGTGACGGTGGTGGCGCCCTCGGCCTACGCGGCGCTGTTCGCCCGCCGGGCCCTCGGGGCCGCGGCGCCGGCCGAGGGGCGCCGCGGCGTCGCCAACGTCAACTGCACCACCGTCGACAAGCTGGTCCGCCAGCTCGGCGTCCCCGTGCTGGCGGCCCGGGGGCTGCGCCTGGCGCCCGCCGCCCGTCGACCTCGAGGCCATCCGGACCACGGCCCTGGCGTCGCGGCGCTGGCTGGCCGAGCTGGTCCGGGCACCCCCGGGGGTTGGCGGCGATCCGCGACGGCGTGGCCGAGCTTGCGGCGCTGTCCCGCTCCCACGCTGGCCGCCCTGGGCCGGCGCCGCGGGCGGTCGGCGACCTGTGTCGCCTGGTGGAGGAGGTGCGCGGCCCACCTGCACGGACGCGGCTTCGCCGACACCGTCGATCTCGCCGAGGCCGCCGAGGCAGCCGCCACGGCGACCGACGGCGCGCTCGGCCCCGTTGGGCGCCGGTGCTCGTGCTCGAGCCCGGCGCCATGGCGCCGTCGGAGCGAGAGCGTCCTCGACGCGTCGTGGCCGGCCCGGACCGGCACCGCGGTCCCGACTCGACGGCCCGACGACGGCCGGGCGCCCGTTGACCGAGGTCCGCGCCTGCGCCGACCCCGACGAAGAGGTGCGGGCCGCGGTCCGGCACCGTGGTGGCCTCCGTCGACGCCGGCGTGCCGTCGTGGGACCAGGCCGATCTTCCATCCGCCCGGCCCCGGCTACGCCCGGGCCCTGCACCAGGAGCTCGCCGCCGCCGGGGTCGCCGTCAACGGACCCGGGACGCGACGCCTGCGACCGGTCGGTGGCCGGGGCCGCGCTGCTCGGCCTGCTCGAGCTGGCCGCCTCGGACTGGGGGCGCGACGAGGTCATGGCTTGGCTCTCGACCGCGCCGATCGTGTCGGGCCCCGACCGTCGCCGGGTCCCCACCAGTCGGTGGGACGCGCTGTCGGCCGGAGGCCGGCGTGGTGCGCGGAGCGGCGCAGTGGGCCGAGCGACTCAGAACCTGGCCGGGCGGCACGCCCGAACAGGCCCACGCAGGCCGAGGCCCTGGCCGCCTTCGTCGAGGCCTCGTCGACGAGCGCGGCCGCCGCCCCGCGGGATCGTGGTCGACGCACGCCACCTGGGCCGTCGAGCTCCTCGACCACTACCTCGACACCGACCCGCCGGTCGTGGCCCGCCGCACGAGCTCGCCGCGGCCGAACAGGTGCGGGGCTCGGTGCTGGCGCTGGGCGAGCTCGACGCCGTGTCGGACCGCGCCGACCTCGGCGCGTTTCCAGCGGGCCGTCCGCACCGTGCTCGAAGAAGCCGGGCTCGACACCTCGGAGCTGCCCGACGGCGGCTTCGGCGACGGCGTCTTCGTGGCCCCCTTCGCCCGCGCCCGGGGCCTGCGCTTCGAATCGTGTCGTGGTCCTGGGCATTGGCCGACGCCGTCGTCCCGGGCGGCATCGGCGACGACGCCCTGCTGCCCGAGGACGTCCGCCGGTCTCGACACGTCCGGGCGGTCTGCGCACGCGCGCCGCGCGGCTCGACGACATGCGCGCCGACGTCGCTCGCCGCCATCGGGGCCGGAACGACGCGTCGGGTCGGCCACCTACCCGCGCGTCGACCCCCGCACCGGACGGGCCCAGGTGCCGTCGCGCTGGATGGCCGTTCCTTCACCGGCTGTCGGGACCAGGTGGCGATCCGTCGACTCCTTCGCGGCCGGGATCTCCTCGGCCACCCCACCGCTGTCGGTGCGCGAGCTCGAGCTCCACGACATGGCCGCGTGGGCGGCCGACGGTGGCGATCCCGGCCCGGGCCCCGTTGGCGATCGCCGCGCCCCGACTGCGCGTCGGGATCGAGGCGGCGCGCGACCGCATGGAACCGGACTTCACCCGCTTCGACGGCAACGTCGGGGTGGGACGCGTGTCCCCGTTCATCGCCGAAGCCCCGATGTCGGCCACCCGGCTCGAGGCCTATGCCAAGTGCCCACGGCGGTTCCTCTACGACCGCGTCCTGCAGGTCTCCAAGCGCACGCTTCCCGAAGAGATCTGGCAGATGGAACCGACCGAGCGCGGCACCCTGGTGCACGCCATCCTCGAGGAGTACCTCCTCGAGCGCCTGGCGGGCGTCGCCGCGATCGCTGCCCCGGCTCCTCGCCATCGCCGAAGACCCAGTTCGCGACCGCCGAAGGGCAGGGCCTGGTGGGAAAGCCGCTGCTGTGGCGGATGGACAAGGCGGCCATCCGACGCGACCTCGTGCGCTTCCACGACGAGGAAGGCGACCTCGAACCGCTCGCGGCCGAGCTCGAGTTCGGGACCGGGGCCGACGGCGCCGATCCCGCCGTGACCGTCACGCTCGACGGACGGGCGCGAGGTCCGCTTCAAGGGCAAAGCCGACCGGGTGGACCGGACCCGGTCGGGCGAGCTCGTCGTGTCGGACTACAAGACGGGCAGGCAGAGCATGCTGTCCGGCCTCAAGAAGGACCCCGTGGCGGGCGGGCGGCTCCTCCAGCTCCCGATCTACGCCATGGCGGCCCGGGCCCGCTTCGGCGCCCCGGGGGAGACGGTGCAGGCGCGTTACTGGCTGCTGTCGCAAAAGCGCGTGGCACCGTGCTTCAGCCTCACCATCACCGACGAGGTCCAGGCCGCGCTTCCGTCGCCGTCCTGGCCCTGATCGCAGACGCCGTCGAGGCGGGCGCCTTCCCCGGTGCTCCCACCGAGAAGCGCGGAGACCGCCAGTTCGATGCCTGTCGGACGTGCGACTTCGACGTGCTGTGTCCCGTCACCCGGGAACGGCAATGGGCGCGCAAGAGCGGCGACCCGGCAGTCGCTCCGGTCCTGGCGCTCATGAACGCCGAGGTCCCCGACGATCTCGAGGGGGCGGTCGTCGACGGGTTCGGCGACGGCTCGGGAGTGCTGGACGGTGAGTGCCGTCCACGACGACGAGGCCCGGGCGTCGATCGAGCTCGACCTCGACTCGACGTCTGGTGGTGGTGGCGGGAGCGGGCACGGGCAAGACGACCGCCCTCGTGAACCGGATCATGGAGCTCGTGAGGAGCGGGCGCGCCACGCTGCGCGAGATCGCGGCGATCACCTTCACCGAGGCGGCCGCGGCCGAGTTGCGCCAGCGCATCCGGGACGAGGATCGAAGATGTCGGCCGTCGGAGCACCCCGACGAGGCGCGCCTCGTCGCCGCCCGCCAGGAGGTCGACGAAGCCGCCATCTGCACGCTGCACGCCTTCGCCCAGCGCATCCTCGTCGAGCACTGCGTGGCGGCCGGCATCCCGCCCGGGTTCGAGGTGCTCGACGAGACCGCCGAGCGCGCCGACTTCGACGCCCGCTTCGAGCGCTTCGCCGACACCCTGCTGGCCGACCCCGACGCCGAGCCCGCCCTGGTCCAGGGATTCTCGATCGGATTGACCCACGACGACCTGGTCGAGATCGCCCGGGCCCTGCACCGGCACTGGGACCGGCTCGAAGACGGCGGGCTCGTGGTCCTCGAGCAGCATGCGGCCGGCTCCCGGGGCGTGGCCGGCGACCGACCCTCGACCGGTGCTCGACGCCATCGACGCGGCGTTGGCCATGTCGCCGGATGGTGCACCGACGACCGGGACAGGTTGAAAGAGCACCTCGACGCCCTCGCCGTGGTCCGGGCCGCAGTTGGCATCGTGTGACGACGAGCAGTCGACGCTGCAATTCCTCGACGGCCTGAAGTCACTGCGCAACAACTGCGGTCAGCAGGCGAACTGGAGCGGCCACATCGACGAGGTGCGCGCCGCCTGCGCGGCCGCGGAGCAGGCGCGCCTCGACCTCCTGCGTGCCAGCTACCACGCCATCCTCGGCGAGCTCGGGGCGCACGACTGGCGCACTTCGTCATGGCCGTCGCCGACGCCCGACGGGTCGAAGGGCGGCTCGGCTTCCATGACCTGCTGGTGCACGCCCGGAGGCTGCTGCGCGACGACCCCGGCGCGGCGCAGTCCCTGCGTCGCCGCTACCGACGCCTGCTCATCGACGAGTTCCAGGACACCGATCCCATCCAGGTCGAGCTGGCCGCCCGCATCGCAGCCACCGTGGACGGATCGGCGCGACCTGGGCCACGCCGAGAAGGGCGGGCTCTTCGTGGTGGGAGACCCCAAGCAGTCGATCTACCGCTTCCGCCGGGCCGACATCGAGTTGTTCTCGCGGGTCGGTCGCGCAGCTCGGGGAGCAGATCGTGCTCGTCACCAACTTCCGCTCGGTGCCGGGCATCCTCGACCTTCGTCAACACCGTCTTCGACGAGCTCTTCGGCGTCGAGCCCGTGCCAGGCCAGGCCGCCCACCATGCCTCGATCGGCGAGCGCGCCCCGCTGCCCCTGCGGTACCGGGGCGGCCTCGACGGGCCGGGGCACGGACCGGCCCCGCCCCGGCGGCCGCGGTCCCGGGTCCGCCGCCGTGCAGTTGTCGCTCGACGGGCTCGGGCACGACCGCGCCCGACGAAGCGGCCGACGCCGCCTCGGCGCGGCCGCGACCCCGCGGCGACGGGCAGCCCCGGGGATGCCCCCTGTCGTCTTGCTGGGCGGACCCATGAAGACGAGCATCGCCGAGGTGCGGCGGGCCGCCGCCCACGACGTGGCCGTCACCATCGACGACGTCCACCAGAGCCGCTGGGCCGTGGTCGACGAGGAGGACGGCGCCGTCCGGGCGGCGCGCTGGCGCGACATCGCCGTGCTGCTCCCGGCCCGCACGGCCCTCGCCGGCGCTCGAAGAGGCCCTCGAGGAGGCCCGCATCCCCTACCGGCTCGAAGGCGTCGCGCTGCTGTGGGGATCCGACGAGGTGCGCGACGTCCTCGCCGTCCTGCACGCCGCGGACGATCCCGTCGACGCGCGTGGCCGTGCTCGGCGCGCTGCGGAGCCCGGGCCTGGCCTGCGGCGACGACGACCTCGTCACCTGGCACCAGGCCGAGGGCACGCTGGGACCCGCGCCGAGCCCGCGCCCGAGGGCCTCGAGACCCATCCCGTGGCCAGCGCCATGGCGGTACTGGCCCGGCTGCACGACGAGCGCTGGTGGCGCGAGCCCTCGGCCATGGTGGCGCGGGCCTTCGAGGAGCTGCGCAGCTTCGAGCTCTGTCTCGCCTACCACCGGCCCCGCGACCACTGGCAACGGCTGCGCTGGCTCATGGACCAGGCCCGGCTCTTCGACGAGACCGTGGGCGGGTCGTTGCGGTCCTTCCTGGGCTGGGCCGAGCTCCAGGCCGAGGACGACCGCCGCAGCGGCGGCGTGGGCCCCCCTGACCCCGACGACGACGCCGTGCGCGTCATGACGATCCACGGCTCCAAGGGCCTCGAATTCCCGATCGTCGTCCTGGCCGGCCTCGAACGCGAGGTGGCGTCGGGGCAACGACCGCCGGCGGTGCTGTGGAGCGAGGACGGCACCCCGGAACTGCGGGGCGGAGGGCAGCTGCGGTCGCTTCGGTTCGACGCAGGCCCACAAGCGCGAACGCGAGCTCGACGCCCTCGAGCAGCATCGCCTGCTGTACGTGGGCATGACGCGGGCCCGGGACCATCTGATCATGTGCCTGCACCACAAAGAGCTCAAGGAATCTCGAGCACCGCCCCCACCGTGGCCGCGCAGCTCCACGACATCTGCCTGCGCTCTCCCGCAGCTGTGGCGACGCCTGCCCATCGCCGCGCTGACCAGCGAGGACGACCCCGATGACGTCGCGCCCACCGAGGCCGTCGCCAAGGTGCTGGCCGGCCTGGGCCTGGGCCCGGCGCCGGACCCCGTGCTCAGCGCCGATGACCCCGAGGTCGTCGCGTGGCGCCAGGCGATGGCGGACTTCGCGGCACGACGCGCGCCGCGCGCGCTCGACTCGACCCGGCGGGCCCCGGTGACCACGGCGACCGCGGTGGCGCAACGCGCCGCCCTCGACCACGCGTCGGCATCTGGCGGCCGGGCGACAGCTGGCCCCGACGGCTCCGCACCCCCGGCGTGGGGCAGCGCCGCGGATCCGGGATCGCCCGACGCCACGGGGGCACTGTGGCGTGACGCCGACACGGCGCTGCAGATCGGGCGCGCCGTGCACAGCGCGCTGGCGGCGATCGACCTGGCGACGGCGACCGACGACATCGGACGGCCCCCGCCTGAGGTCGCTCGCGGGCGCGCCGGCGCCCACGGGGTCGGCTCGCACGCCGATGCGATCGTGGCCATGGTGGACGCGGCCCTGGCCTCACCGACGGTGGCGGCCGGCGCGCCGCATCGACACTGGCGAGAGCTCTTCGTCGCCGCGCCCGTCGGCGCCGGCGTCCTCGAGGGATTCATCGACCTCGTCATCGAGGAGGACGACGGGCTGGTGGTGGTCGACTACAAGACCGACCGCACCGGTGGTCCGGCCGGGCTCACCACGGCGACGGCACGCTACGGGCCCCAGGTGGCCTGCTACGCGCTCGCCCTCGAGGAAGCGACGGGCCGGCCGGTGCGGCGTTGCGTGCTCGTCTTTCTGGGCGACGGCGACGCTGTCGAAGTCGTCCTCGAGGGAGCGGCGCTCCTCGACGCTCGCAGCCGGGCGCGTGGTGCTGTGGACGAGCTCCTTGCGACCGGCGCCTGAACACCGTCAGGTAGCTGCGACCCTCAGGTAACTGCGGCCCCGGGGAGATCGCGGTCGTCGCGTCGAGACCCTTCGATGAGCTCGAGGCCCGACTCTCCCGGCAGACCGCGCGGCACACCGACGAACTCGGGTGCCTCCAGGGCGCGTGCGGTGGCGTCGATGTGGTCGAGCTCAGGCATCTCCTTGTCGGCGCCACCGACCACACCGAGCTCATGGAAGCGCCGCGCCTGAGGGAAGACGTTGCGCTCGAGCGAGCCCACGGCCTTGTTGTAGGAGTCCACGGCACCACTGAGGCTGCGACCGGTGCGCGCCATGTGGTCTCCGAACGTGGCCAGGCGCTTGTAGAGCTCGCGGCCCATGTCCTGCACCTCGCGGGCGTTCTCGGCCAGCGCTTCTTGCTGCCACCCGTTGGCGACGGTCAGCAGGAGGGCGATGAGCGTCGTGGGTGTCGCCAGCAGGACGCGGTGTGACACGGCGTGCTCGAGAAGCGAGGAGTCGTGCTCGAGTGCGGCCGCCAACAGCGCGTCACCGGGCACGAAAGCCACGACGAACTGCGGCGAATCCTCGAACTGGTCCCAGTAGGCCTTCTTCGCCAGCGAGTCGATGTGGGCGCGCAATTGACGGGCGTGGGAGACGAGATGGCTCAGTCGGGCAGCCTCATCGGTGGCGTCGTTGGCGTCGAGGAACGCCTGGAGCGGCACCTTGGCATCCACCACCACGTTCCGGGCACCGGGCAGATGGACGACCATGTCCGGTCGGAGCCGTCCCTCGGCGCCCTCGGTGGTCACCTGCTGGTCGAAGTCGCAGTGCTCGACCATCCCCGCCATCTCGACGACGCGCCGCAATTGCAGCTCTCCCCATCGACCCCGGGTGGCGGGCGAACGAAGCGCGGTGACGAGGTTGCGCGTCTCGGACTGCAGCTTGTCCTGGGAGTCGGTGAGCGTCCGGACCTGCTCGCTCAGACCCGTGTAGGCCTTCTGGCGCTCGAGCTCGAGGAGCCGCAGCCCCTGCTCGTAGCGGCCCAGCTGTTCGCGCAGCGGGGTCAGCATCTGATCGATGGCCTGGGTGCGCTGGTCGAGATCACCGCGCGCCGACTGCTGGGAGTGGGCCATGCGGGCGTCGGCCAACTCGAGGAACTGCGTGTTGTTCTGCTCGAGGGCCTGGCGCGACAGCTCGGCGAACTCACCTACGAGCTGTCGACGCACCTCCTCGGCCGCCAACCGGCGCTCGTCGGCTGCCCCGCGCTCGTGCTCGAGCGTGGCCTGCAGGGACGCCACCTCGGCACGCGCCGAGCCCAGCGCCTCGGCGTATCGCTCACGCTCGACCCCGACCCGGGCCGAGGCACGCGCCGATGTCATGCTCCAGGCAATGGCGACGCCACCCCCACCACCGACGAGGATGCCGATCACGAGGCCAACGATCATGAGATCTCCCTGCTCCGAGGGTGCACGCGGCCGAGCGTAACGCTGGGGTGTAACAGGACCGGGGAACCTCCGAAGGCCACCGATTGTGGTCGTGAGGCAGGTAGCGTCGATCGTGGTGCGCAAGGGCGCGGTGGGGCGAGGTGCAGGTGTGAAGTCCCAGGCCCACTCCGGTGCGCCGGTCGGGCGCCAGGGGAAGGGCGGCGCGGCGACGTCGGCCCCCCGGGGGTCGCTGCGGAGCTTCCCGCCCGAAGAGCTGCTCGAGGACTTCCGCCTGGCGTGTGTCTCCCGGGCCCTCGACGACCGGGAGATCCTGCTGCAGAAGCAGAGCCGGGTGTTCTTCCAGATCTCCGGGGCCGGCCACGAGATCCTGCTCCTGGCCCTGGCCCGATCGCTGCGCCCCGCCTACGACTGGTTCTTCCCGTATTACCGCGACCGGTCCCTCGTGCTGGCGCTCGGGGTGACGCCTCTCGACATCATGCTCCAGGCGGTGGGCTCCTCTCTCGACCCGGCCTCGGGGGGACGGCAGATGCCGTGTCACTGGGGCGCGGTGACGCGCAACATCGTGACCCAGTCGAGCCCCACCGGCAGCCAGTGCCTGCCGGCGGTGGGGTGCGCCGAGGCCGGGCGCTACATCGCCCGACGACCCGGCTTGGTGGGGTGCGCCGCGCACGGCGACGAGATCACCTACGTGTCGCTGGGCGAGGGAGCGACCTCGGAAGGAGAGTTCTGGGAGAGCCTCAACACCGCCTGCCGGTTGCACCTTCCGACGCTCTTCGTCGTGGCCGACAACGGGTATGCCATCTCGGTGCGCGCCGCGGACCAGTCCCCGGCGCCGGTGGCGGAATTGGTGCGCGGGTTCCGCGGGCTGGCGGTCACCCAGATGGACGGCTGGGACTACGCGTCGTGCCGCAGCAAGGGAGGGCGCGCCATCGCCCGGGTGCGCGCCGGGGAAGGGCCCGGACTCATCCACGCGCACGTGACGCGCCCCTACTCCCACTCCTCCGCGGACTCCCAGGCCAAGTACCGCGACGCCGGCGAGCTCGCCGAGGAGCTGGCGCATGACCCCATCGACACCCTCGAACGCCAATTGGTGAGCGCCGGCGTCATGACCGAGGACGAGGCCGCCGCGGTGCGCGCCGAGGCGCGCGACCTCGCCGCGGCGGCGGCGGAGGAGGCCCTCGCCGCACCCCGTCCCGACCCGAACACCGTGACCGACAATGTCGTGCGCCTCCCTTCGCTCCCCGAAGTCGAGCCCGACCCCGCTCCGGCGTCCGCAGACGCAGAACCGGTGGTGATGGCCGAGGCCATCCGGCTGACCCTGCACGAGCTGCTGGCCGCAGACGAGCGCATCCGCGTGTTCGGCGAGGACGTCGCCGACGCCGATGACGACGTGCTCGACCACGTGGAGGGGAAGGGCGGGGTGTTCGGAGTCACGCGGGGGCTGCAACGAACCTTCGGATCGGCCCGCTGTTACAACACGCCGCTGGCCGAGTCGAACATCATCGGCCGCGGGGTCGGGCAGGCGCTGCGCGGGCTACGGCCCTGCGCCGAGATCCAGTTCTTCGACTACATCTGGCCGGCCATGCAGCAGTTGCACAGCGAGGCCGCCACGATCCGGTGGCGGTCCAACGGTGACTTCACCTGTCCCCTGGTGGTGCGCGTCGCCATCGGCGGATACCTCACCGGAGGCGCCATCTGGCACTCCCAGAGCGGTGAGTCGATCTTCGCCCACATCCCGGGGCTCCTCGTCGCCTTCCCGTCGCGCGCCGCGCGACGCCGTCGGGCTCCTGCGCAGCGCCTTCGCGGCGCAGGACCCGGTGCTCTTCTTGGAGCACAAGCACCTCTACCGCCAGCGCTACGCGGCGGACCCCATCCCGCGGGCCGGATGGGTGCTGCCGTTCGGTCGGGGCACGGTGGCACGACCGGGGCGCGACCTCACCATCGCCACGTGGGGCGCCACCGTGCAGAAGTCACTGGTGGCAGCCGAGCAACTCTCGACCGACGGGTGTTCGGTGGAGGTCGTCGACCTTCGCACCATCTCGCCGTGGGACCACGACATCGTGTGCGAGTCGGTGCAGCGGACCGGGCGGCTCCTGGTCGTCCACGAGGACACGCTCACCGCCGGGTTCGGAGCCGAGGTCGCGGCCTGGGTGGCCGAGCACTGCTTCTGGGACCTCGACGCGCCGGTGGGGCGCGTGACCGCACAGGACACCTTCGTGGCGTACGAGCCCACCCTGGAGCACGCCATCCTCCCCCAGGTCGAGGACATCGTCACCGCCGCCAGCGCGTTGGCCAAGGTCTGACCCTTCGCAGTGGCCGACGAGGTGGGCCCGCTCGGGGCGTGCCATCCTGAGGACGTGGACCGGGTGGTGGTGATCGGAGCCGGCTTCGCCGGGTTGAGCGCCACCCGGCATCTCGAGGACCAACCGGTGGTGGTGACCATCGTCGACCACCACAACTTCCACACCTTCCAACCCCTGCTGTACCAGGTGGCCACGGCCGGGCTGGATCCCGCCGATGTCGCCTATCCGGTGCGCACCATCTTCGGCCGCGAGCCCAACGTGACGTTCCGCCACGGCCGCGCCCTGTCCGTCGACGTCGAGGGCCGGCGGGTAGGGCTCGCCGACGGCACCGCCCTCGAGTACGACCGACTCGTCGTGGCCACCGGCGCCACCACGGGGTACTTCTCGGTCCCGGGTGCACCGCAGCACGCGCTCCCGCTCTACACCCTGGCCGACGCCCGCCGGCTGCGGAACACCGTCCTCGGATGTCTCGAGGCGGCCGACGCCCATCCCGAGGACTTCGACGGCGGGGCTCCGACATTCGTGGTGGTGGGCGGGGGTGCCACGGGCGTGGAGATGTCGGGGGCGCTGCTCGAGCTGCTCGACGTGTCGGTTCGCCGTGACCGGCTGCGCATCGACCCCGAGCGCTCCAAGGTGATCCTCCTCGAAGCCGGCGACCGCCTCCTCCCCGGGTTCGAGGAGGCAGGCGAGCCGCTACGCCGAGCAGACCCTGCGCTCTCGGGGCGTCGACGTCCGACTGCGCACGCCGGTGGCGGAGGTCACCGCGGAGGGGGTCCACCTCAAGGACGGCACCTGGCAGCGGGCCGCGGTGGTGGTCTGGGCGGGTGGTGTGACCGTCGACGGCACCCTGGCGGCATCGCTCCCCAGCCGCGCACGGGCGGGGCGGGCGCGTGACCCTCGAACCCGACCTGTCGGTGGCGGGCCACCCCGAGGTGTTCGTGGTCGGCGACGCCGGGGCGGTGCCATGGGGGCCGGGTCGCGCCCGAGCCCTGTCCGCAGGTGGCGCAGGTGGCGATCCAATCCGGGAAGCATGCCGCCCAGCAGATCGCGAGACAGCTCCAGGGCCAGCCCACGACTGCATTCCGCTACCACGACAAGGGCCTCATGGCCACGATCGGGCGCCACGCCGCGGTCGCCCAGTTGCGCCGCGGGCCCATCCTGCGCGGGACGCTCGGCTGGCTGGCCTGGCTCGGACTCCATCTCGTGTACCTCGTCGGATTCCGCAACCGGGTGGTCGTGCTCGTGAACTGGTGGTGGCGCTACCTGGACTGGCCGTCGGGACCGCGCCTGATCGTCGCGGACGTCGATGCGGACCCTGAGCATGCGGGGCCCTGAGAATGCCCACCTCTGAGCAACAGACTCCGGTGTGGCGGCCCGAGGACGCCGACGCGACGTGGCTCACCGGCGTGTTGCGCCACGCCGGGGTCATCGGCGCCCAGCGTGTCGTCCAAGTGGCAAGCGAGCCGGTGGGCACCGGGCAGATGGCCGACAGCGTGCGTCTGCGCCTCACCTACGACGTCCCTGCGCCCGACGCGCCCGCCACGGTGGTGGGGAAGTTCACGCCCGCCGACGAGACGAGTCGTGCCACCGCGCTGGCCCTGCGGACCTCGGAGGTCGAGGTGCGCTTCTACCAGGAGGTGGCCGGCACCGTCGACGTGCGCACCCCGCGTTGCTACTTCGCGGCCGTCGACACCTCCAACGCCGCGTTCGCCCTCGTTCTCCAGGACATGGCTCCGGCGCGCCAGGGTGACCAGATGGCGGGGTGCACCGCGGACGAGGCCGCCCTGGCCCTCGACGAGCTGGCGGGTCTGCATGCGCCGCGCTGGGGCGACCCCGCCCTGGAGCGGCTGGCCTGGCTGGAGCGCAGTGGGGACGGCGGTGGTGACGGGAACGGGGAGCTGCTGCGTCTGTTGTTCGACGGATTCGTGGACCGCTACGGAGCCGACCTCGACGACGCTGTCCTCGGTGTGGGTCGTCGTCTGTTTCCCCGCATCCACGACTACCTGCGACCCCGGTCGGGCCCGCGCACCGTGCAGCACGCCGACTACCGGCTCGACAACCTCTTGTTCGGGACCGACGGAGGGTGCCCGACGGTGACGGTCGTGGACTGGCAGACCGTGACGCTCGGTCCCGGCCCTGCCGACGTGTCGTACTTCCTCGGGGCCGGGCTCATGCCCGAGCAACGGCGCGCCCACGAAGAGGCGCTCGTGCGCGACTACCACCGGCGACTGATCTCCGGTGGCGTCGAGGACTACTCGTGGGACCGTTGTCTGACCGAGTACCGGCGCCACGCCTACGCGGGCTACATCATGGCCGTGGGTGCTTCGATGCTCGTCGAGCGCACCGCCCGCGGGGACGAGATGTTCCTCACCATGGCACGGCGACACGCGGCCCAGGTCCAGGACCTCGACTGCGAATCGTTGCTGGGCGCCGACTGAGCCCCCGATCGAAACCGCCCCCGACACCGAGGAGACCGTTGCCCCAACTCAGTGACTTCGACGAACGCCTCGTGCACCAGATCCCCGAGCCCCTGGGCGTCGTGGGCATCGAGCACCCTCATTGGCGCGAGAGCTACTTCTTCGTGACCCACGGGCCCGCGCCCGACACCGACGTCGTGGTGGTGACGATGGCCGCCTACCCGCCTCGGGGCATGCTCGACGCGCTCGTGCTGGGGCGCGTCGGTGGTGAGCTCGTCTTCCGCCACTACCAGCGCCCCGCGGGCCGAGATCCCCACACTCCCACCGTGGGCCCCGTGTCGGTGGTGATCGAAGAGCCCTTCCAGCGCGTACGGGTGGTCGTCGACGGGGCGGACGGATTCGACGCCGATCTGACCTTCGATGCTCGCACCGCCGCCTACGCACTGCGGCGGGGCCACCTGCGCGATGAATCGGGTGGGCTGCTCTGGGATCAGAGCCACATGATCCAGTCCGGCCACTTCACCGGCACGTACAGCAACGGCGGAGCGGGCGGGTCCATCGACGGCTGGTTGGGGCAGCGCGACCACTCCTGGGGCGTGCGCGACCACGGCCGGATCCCCATGTGGACGTGGTTGGCGATCCAACTGCCCGACGGGATGCTCGGCGTCTGGCACTGGGAACTGGCCGACGGGGCCCAGGTCTTCACCGACGGTTGTTGGGCGCCGGTCGGCGGCGGGGCGCCGGTCCCGGTGGTGTCGTTCCACCACGACCTGCACTGGACCGACGACGCCGGCACTCCGGTGAACTACGGGCCCGACGGAGCGGCGGTCAGCGGCCTGGCCGGCACGGTGTCGTTCGCGCTGGCCGACGGGCCTGTGGTCACGGTGCGAGGGGCGGGACGATGGTGCGCGCCATACCGTCCGTTCTACGGCGGGGGCCAGCATCTCGTGGCGGTGCAGACCGACGACGGCCGGAGCGGCACGGCCATCTACGAGGTGACGGGTCGGCATCATCACCGTTTCTTTCCCGAGCCCCTGAGCACGGACTCCGTCCCGTGACGGTGGTGTCGACAGGCCTCGGACCCCCGGTTGCACCGACCCGGGCGGAGAACATCCGAGGCGGTGGGGCTACGGTGGCACCGTGGCAAAACGGGTCGTGGTGGAGATGAGCAACACCGATCAGGTCTCCGAGACCCTCGAGCACATCAACCGCGAGGTGATCAAGCTCTTCGCCCTGGTGGGTGAGGGTGTGGCCGGCGCCACCCACTGCCTGCTCGACGGGGACCGCGAGGCGGCGCGCGTCCTCGCCGAGAGCGACGACGCCATCGACGCTCTGTACCGCGACGTCGAACACCTGGCGACGAGCCAGCTCCTCGAGCGCGACACGGGGCGCGACGAGTTGCGCTACCTGGTGGCCGTGTTGCGGATGCTGCCCGAGCTCGAGCGCAGTGGCGACCTCGCCGAGCACGTGTCGCGCCGCGCCGTGCGCGGACTCGGGGTGGAGCTGTCGCCGCGTGCCCGGGGCCTGGTCGAGCAGATGGGCGAGGTGGCCTCCGAGATGTGGCGCGCCACCGCGGATGCCTATGCCGATCGCGCCGGGGTGGCTGACGAGGTCGAAGAGCTCGACGACGAGCTCGACGAACTGCACGTCACGCTCACGGCCGAGATCGCCAGCGGGTCGATGGCACTTCCCGTCGCCATCGAAGCCGCCCTCGTGGCCCGCTTCTACGAACGCTTCGGCGACCACGCCGTCAACCTGGCCCGCCGGATCGCCGTGATGGTGGGGCGGGCGACCACCGGTGCGACCGAAAGGTTCAGGCCCACTCCGACCTGACGCTTCAGCCCGCCCGTCGTGCGAGGAGAGCCTCGGCGATCTGTACCGCGTTGAGTGCGGCCCCCTTGCGCAGGTTGTCGCCCGACACGAAGAGCACGAGCCCGTGCGCCACCGTGTCGTCGCGCCGCAGTCTCCCCACGAGCACGGGGTCGATGCCGGTGGCGGCGATGGGCGTGGGCACGTCGACGCACCGCACCCCCGGCGCTTGCTCCAGGAGCTCACGAGCCCGTTCCACGGTCAAGGCGCGTTCGAACTCGGCGTTGATGGACATGCTGTGGCCGGTGAACACCGGGACGCGCACGCACGTTCCGGACACGGCGAGGTCAGGGATGTCGAGGATCTTGCGGCTCTCGTCACGCAGCTTCTGCTCCTCGTTGGTCTCGCCCGTCCCGTCCTCGAGAAAACGACCCGCGTGGGGCAGCACGTTGTAGGCCACCGGACCGGCGAACACGGTCGGGGCGGGGAAGTCGACACTGGCACCGTCGAAGGTGAGCGCGGCGGCTCCGTCGACGGTCTTGGTCAGCTGCTCCTCGAGCTCCCGGGCGCCGGCCAGGCCCGCACCTGACACCGCCTGATACGTCGCGACCACGAGACGACGCAGCCCGGCCTCACGATGCAGTGGTGCCAGCGCGGGCATCATCACCATGGTGGTGCAGTTGGGGTTGGCGACGATGCCCTTCTCCATGTGATCGAGGGCGTCGGGATTCACCTCGGCGACGACGAGCGGCACGGCCGGGTCCATCCGCCACGCCGAGGAGTTGTCGATCACCAACGCGCCGGTCTCGGCGATCCGGGGCGAGATGCGGCGCGACGCGTCGGCGCCCACCGACATGAGGGCAAGGTCGACGCCCCGGTAGTCGGCCTCCTCGGCCACCTCGACCTCCACCTCGGCTCCGCGCCATGCCAAGCGTGTGCCCGCCGAGCGCGCCGAGGCGAAGAAGCGGATGTCATCCGCGGGGAACGAGCGCTCGGCCAGCACCGATCGCATGACCTTGCCGACCTGGCCGGTGGCACCGACGACGGCGACGCGCATAGCGAGATCCTACTGGGCCGGGATCATCCCCCTGACAGTTCGAAGGCCTCGTGCAGCAGGCGGACCGCCTCATCGATGCGATCGGCCCGCACCACACACGACAGCCGGATCGACGAGGTGGAGATCATCTCGATGTTGATCGCGGCGGTGGCGAGAACCTCGAACATGGTGGCCGACACTCCGGGGTGGCTGCGCATCCCCGCACCCACGAGCGACACCTTGGCGATGCCGTCGTCGGCCATGACCTCGCCGGCGCCGATCTCCGGCGCCAGGGCCCGAGCCACGTCGAGACTGACGTCGAGGTCGGTCTTCGGCACCGTGAAGGAGATGTCGGTCGTCCCGTGCAGGGACGTGTTCTGCACGATCGTGTCCACGTTGACGGCCCGGTCGGCCAGGGCCCGGAACAGCTGCGCCGCGATGCCCGGCTTGTCGGGGACGCCGGTGACGGTCACCTTGGCCTCGGAAATGTCGTGGGTGACGGCGGTGACGACGGCCTGTTCCATGGACGGATCCTCCTCGACCACCCAGGTGCCGGGCTCCCAGGTGAAACTCGAACGGACGTGCAACGGCACTCCGTGATTACGGGCGAACTCGACCGAGCGCAGCGCCAGGACGCGCCCTCCACTGGCCGCGATGTCGAGCATCTCCTCGAAGCTCACCCGCGCCAGGCGACGTGCTTCGGGGACGATGCGGGGATCGGCGCTGAACACCCCCGACACGTCGGTGTAGATCTCACAGGCTTCGGCGCCGAGCGCGGCGGCGAGGGCCACGGCGGTGGTGTCCGAACCGCCCCGTCCGAGCGAGGTCACGTCGCGATCGAGCGACACCCCCTGGAATCCCGCCACCACGGGGACCTTGCCCTCAGCCAACGCGGCGCGCAGGCGGTCGGCCTTGACCTCGACGATCTTGGCGTTGAGGTGGGTGGTGTCGGTGATGATCTGCGCCTGGCTGCCGGTGAAGGACACGGCGTCGACACCGAGCCCGGCGAGCGCCATCGCCAGGAGAGGCGCCGACACCCGCTCGCCCGAGGTGAGGAGCATGTCGAGCTCGCGCGGCGGCAGCACGGTGCTCACATCGGCCGCCAACCGGAGGAGATCGTCGGTGGTCTTGCCCATGGCGCTCACCACGACCACCACCTCGGCTCCCTGGCGCCGGGTCCGAGCCACGTGGTC
Organism: uncultured Acidimicrobiales bacterium; assembly: GCA_963846125.1. Taxonomy (GTDB): domain Bacteria; phylum Actinomycetota; class Acidimicrobiia; order Acidimicrobiales; family UBA8190; genus Chersky-840. Next base: position 1,087,075 of record CAWJUR010000002.1, on the reverse strand, counting down.
GGCTACGGCGCGCACGCGCTCGGCATCGCTCACCGACGTCCCGCCGTATTTCTGCACCACCAGGGCCACACGTCGAAGCTATCGGGCGTGTGGGCCCCCCACCTCCACATCGGGGTGGCCCATAGGCACATCGAGGCGAGCAATGGGCGCATCGGGGAGGCCCACGGGGTGGCCCACCGTCTGATGGGCGAGCTATGAGCAGCAGCGGTGGCCGGTAGGGTGGCGGGCCGTGCCCACCGACAAGCGAGCCCGAAAGCGCTCGGCACGTGAAGCGAAGCTGGCGGCCATGGAGCGCCAGCGCCGCCGGCGTGCCCGGACCCGGCGCGTGATCACGCTCGTGGTCGTCGCCGCGGTCGTCATCGGCGTGTATTTCCTCCTGAAGCCGGCGAAGAAGGTCCTCACCGCCCAGGACGTGGCAGACAACGCCGCGGTGGCGGGCGGCTGTTCCTCGAGCCCGACCACCACTCTGCACAAACCGAAGTGGAGCAAGTCCCCGGCCATGACCATCGACACGGCCAAGACCTACAAGGCCACGGTGAAGACCGACGCCGGCACCTTTGTCATCACCCTCGACGACAAGCACGCACCCATCACCGTGAACAACTTCGTCTTCCTCGCCCAGAAGAATTTCTACAACTGTGTGACGTTCCACCGGGTGGTGCCCACGTTCATGGACCAGACCGGCGACCCCACCGGGACGGGCACGGGCGGCCCGGGTACAGAATTCGTCGACGAGCTCCCGGCCAAGGCCACCCCGCAGTACCCGGTCGGAGCGGTGGCCATGGCCAACTCGGGCGCCAACACCAACGGCAGCCAATTCTTCGTCGTCACCGGAGCCGAAGGCGCCACGCTGGCGCCGAATTACACGCTCTTCGGGCAGGTGACGTCGGGGATCAATGTGGCCACCAAGATCAACACGGACGGCAATGCCAACCCCGCCGACAACGGCACGCCCCCCAAGGTGATCCACCGCATCTTGTCCGTGACCATCTCGTCCTCATAGGCCGCGGCCCGGCGTCACCACCCGGCGCGCCTGCGTCTCGTTCCCCGGTACCGTTCGCACACAACCCACAGGAGGTCCACCATGTCCGTCGAATTGCCCGCCGCCGACGGCTCGAGCGCCCAGCGCCGATCCTTCAAGGGTGAGCCTCCCATGGTCATCGACACGACCAAGCGCTACACCGCCACCATGGTCACCTCCAAGGGTTCGATGACCATCGCGCTCGACCCGCAGGCCGCGCCCCGGACGGTGAACAGCTTCGTGTTCCTCGCCCGCTACCACTACTTCGACGGCATCGTCTTCCATCGCGTGATCCCGGGCTTCGTGCTCCAGGGAGGCGACCCCACCGGGACCGGCACGGGCGGGCCGGGCTACAAGTTCGCCGACGAGCTCCCCGCCCCGGGACGATACGAGCTGGGTTCGTTGGCGATGGCCAATGCCGGTCCGAACACCAACGGGAGCCAGTTCTTCATCATCTCGGGCCCCGACGGCATGCGCCTGCCCCCCAGTTACTCGCTGTTCGGCAAGGTCGTGGCGGGGCTCGACGTGGTCGCCGAAATCGACGCCTTGGGATCGGGCTCGGGCAAGACCAAGGAGAAGATCACCATCGAATCGGTCACCGTCGTCGAAGTGGACTGACCCCCGCGTGGATAACCCCTGTGCCGGTGACCCCTGTGCCGGTCACCTCGGCGCGCGGTTCAGTGCGGTAGGGCGTCGATCCCGGCCGGCTTTCCACTCACGTAGACCTGCGCGGTTCCCTCACCGGCTTGGCGCCACCCGCCACCGGGGTCACGGATCAGTGCGGTGCGCTCGGGGAGCCCGACGACGGGCAGTCCCGGCGCGGCGAGGGCGATGGAACGGTGGACCTTCTCGGCGTTCTCCTCGCCGAAATGCGGTATCACCGCCAGCTCCTCGACCATGCCGAGGCCCACGGTCAGGGCCCCTCCACGCGGGTCGACCATGGGGTCGGTGAGCACCATGGCGCCTGCGGAGGAGCCCGCCACCACGGCCCCGTGGCGCCACGCGTCGAGCAACGCCTCCCACACCGGTGATCCCTTCAACACCGACCGCAGATGCATGGGCGATCCCCCGCCGAGGTACACGAAGCGGCTGGCCCTGATCTGGGCCGCGTTGGCTTCGTCTTCGGCGTCGACACGCCCGAGCACCATGAGGCCGCGCGCCCGGCCGCCCAGTCGTGCGAACCACGCCACGGCCGTCGCCACCGCCTTCTCGGGGTGCTCGTAGGCGGCGGCCGTCGGCAAGATGACCACCTCGGTCCCGCCCGAGGCGGCCAGGAGCTCAGCGTCGAAGTCACACCCGTCGCTCCATTCGCCCCCACCCACGAGGGCCAACGGCCCGCAGGCCCCTGTCGTGCCAACCATGGCCGTCACTGTAGGAGAGTGGGCCGCGGGGCTCGGGCCCACGATGGCAAAGGGCCCGTCGCCCGAGCCCGGGCGACGGTGTCACGCCTAGGCTCGTTTCCATGACGGTCGACACCCACTTCCAAGGACGCGTGGCCATCGTCACCGGAGCAGCCTCGGGGATCGGCAAGGCGCTGGCCGGAGCGTTGGCGCAACGCGGCGCCACCGTGGTCATCGCGGATATCGACGAGGCCGGCGTGAAGGCAGCTGCCGACGCGTTGGCGGCGGGACCACCGGGCCGGGTGTCTGCAGTCGCCCTCGACGTGACCGACGCCGAGGCCGTGGCCTCGCTGGTCGAGCGCGTCGCGGACGACCACGGCCATCTCGACTTCCTCTTCAACAACGCCGGGATCGCCGTGGCGGGACCGGTGAGCGAGCTCACCCTGGCGCATTGGAATCGCACCATCGACGTCAACCTGCGCGGTGTCGTGCACGGCGTGGTGGCCGCCTATCCCATCATGATCCGCCAAGGCCGCGGCCACATCGTGAACACCGCGTCGCTGGCCGGCCTGCTGCCGGCTCCCATGCTCACCCCCTATGGCATGACCAAGCACGGCGTGGTCAGCCTGAGCGAGAGCCTGCGCATGGAGGCCGTGCAGCACGGGGTGCGGGTCAGCGTGGTCTGTCCCGGGGTGATCGACACGCCTCTTCTCGACAAGGGCAACCCTCCCGACCTTCCCCCGGTCGCGGACGTGCCCAACGCCCGGACCCTGCTCACCAAGATGGTCGGTCGCGCCTACCCCGCCGCGTCGCTGGCCGAGGACGTCCTCGAAGGCGTGGCGCGCAACCGCCCCATCATCGTGACCCCCCGTCACGCCCGCATCCCGTGGCGGATCTACCGGATCTCGCCCCGGCTGATGATCGAGAGCGGTCCGCGCTTGATGCGCCGGGCGGTGCGTAGCGCCGGGGGTTGAGGGGACCGACATATCGCACGGGCATGATCGGACGGGCCGTGCAGGTAACCGGCCGGTAACATGCGGCCCATGTCGATCAAGCGGGTAGGAATCGTCGGTTCGGGGATCATGGGCTCGGGCATCGCCGAGACATTGGCGGTGCACGGCTTCGAGGTCGTCCTGCGCTCCCGGGCCCAGAGCACGGCCGAAGGCATGGTGGCGGCGATGGAGAAGTCGCTGGCACGCCAGGTGGACAAGGGCAAGCTGGCCGAAGCCGACCGCGACGGCGCGCTGTCGCGGGTGACGGCGGTGTCGGACCTCGGCGAGCTGGCCGGATGCGACCTCGTCATCGAGTCGGTGGTCGAAGACCTCGGGGTGAAGAAGCACCTCTTCTCCGAGCTCGACCGCATCTGTCCGGAACACACCATCCTGGCCACCAACACCTCGACCCTGCCTGTCGTGGAGATGGCCATGGAGACGGGGCGGCCCGACCAGGTGTGCGGCATCCACTTCTTCAACCCCGCCCCGGTGATGAGCCTGGTCGAAGTGGTCCGGCCCATCACCGCCTCCGACGCCACGGTCGCCGCGGCCCGGGCGTTGGCCGAGGCATGCGGGAAGACGCCGGTCGAAGTGAAGGACCAGGCCGGCTTCATCGTGAACGCGCTGCTCTTCCCGTATCTCAACAACGCCGTCCGGCTGCTCGAGAACGGTGTTGCCACGCGCGACGACATCGACACGGCGATGAAGGGTGGGTGCGGGTTCCCGATGGGACCCTTCGCCCTCCTCGACCTCGTGGGCCTCGACACGAGCCTCGCCATCCTCGACGCGCTCTACAACGAGTTCCGTGACCCCAACTATGCGGCCGTCCCGCTGTTGCGACGCATGGTGGCCGCCGAGCTCTTCGGCCGGAAGTCGGGCCAGGGCTTCTTCGACTACCACAAGTAGCCGTTTCCAGCTGCGAGTGCGCACCGGGAGCCGATACCGGGGTCCGGGGGGCGAGTACCGCCGACAGCGGGGGGAGAATAGAGAGGTGAGCGACGTGGCGCCTCGAGGTGCAGGCCGGGACAAGCCCTGGATGATGCGCACCTACTCGGGCCACACCTCGGCCCGGGCGTCGAACCAGCTCTACCGGACCAACCTGTCCAAGGGCCAGACCGGGCTCTCGATCGCCTTCGACCTTCCTACCCAGACCGGCTACGACCCCGACGCACCCGAAGCCACGGGCGAGGTGGGCAAGGTCGGCGTCCCCGTGGTGCACCGGGGCCACATGGCCGAGCTCCTCGACGGGATCCCGCTCGGGGACATGAACACCTCGATGACGATCAACGCCACCGCGGCGTGGCTGCTCGGCCTTTACATCGCCTACGCCGAGGACACCGGGGTGGACCGTCGGCTGCTCCAGGGCACCACCCAGAACGACATCGTGAAGGAGTACCTGTCGCGCGGCACCTACATCTTCCCTCCCGGCCCGAGCCGCCGGTTGATCGTCGACATGATCGCCTACACCGTCCGCGAAGTCCCCAAGTGGAACCCCATCAACGTCTGCAGCTACCACCTCCAAGAGGCCGGGGCCACGCCGGTCCAGGAGGTCGCCTACGCCCTGGCGACGGCCATCGGCGTCATCGACGCGGTGCGCGACTCGGGGAAGATCGAGAAGTCCGAGGTCCCCGCCGTCGTCGGGCGCATCTCGTTCTTCGTCAACGCCGGTATCCGTTTCGTCGAGGAGACATGCAAGGTACGCGCCCTGACGCGCATGTGGGACCGCATCTGCCTGGAGCGCTACGGGGTCGAGGACCCCAAACTGCGGCGGTTCCGCTACGGCGTCCAGGTCAACTCGCTCGGTCTCACCGAGGCCCAGCCCGAGAACAACGTCCCGCGCATCGTGCTCGAAGCTCTCGGCGTCACCTTGTCGAAGGATGCCCGGGCCCGGGCGATCCAGCTCCCGGCCTGGAACGAGGCCCTCGGCCTGCCGCGGCCGTGGGACCAGCAGTGGTCGCTGCGGATCCAGCAGATCCTGGCCTTCGAGACCGACCTGCTCGAGTACGACGACATCTTCGAGGGATCCACCGTGATCGAGGCCAAGACCGCCGAGCTGGCCGCGGCGGCGGGTGACGAGCTCGACGAAGTGCTCGAGCTGGGCGGGGCATTCGAGGCTGTCGAGGAATTGAAGCGCCGCCTCGTGCGCAGCCAGGCCGAACGGGTGCGGCGCATCGAGACGGGCGACCTCCTCGTGGTGGGGGTCAACTCCTTCACCGAGACAGAGCCCTCCCCCCTGGAGATGGCCGACGACGGCGCCACCACGATCTTGAAGGTCGACCCCGCCGAGGAGGCCCAACTGCGCGCCGACGTGGCGACGTGGCGCGCCCGGCGCGACCACGCCGCGGTGCAGCGGGCCCTCGACGAATTGCGCCGGGTGGCGGCCGACGAGAACGAGAACCTCATGCCGGCCACCATCACCCTCGCCCACGCCGGGGGCACCACCGGGGAGTGGGCCGGAGTCCTGCGCGAGGTGTTCGGCGAGTACCGCGCCCCGACCGGCGTCAGCGGCGGGGTCGGCCACCGGGGCGCCGAGCTCGCCGCCGTCCGTGAGCGTGCGCGGCTCGTGGCCCAGCGCACGGGTGGGCCTCCGCGCCTACTGGTGGCCAAGCCCGGTCTCGACGGACACTCCAACGGCGCCGAGCAGATCGCGGTGGCGGCGCGCGACGCCGGCTTCGAGGTCATCTATCAAGGCATCCGGCTGAGCCCCGAGCAGATCGCGGTCACGGCGCGCGACGAGGACGTCGACGTGGTGGGCATCTCCATCTTGTCGGGCAGCCACCTCGAGCTCGTCCCTGAGGTGCTGGACCGGCTACGCGGCGTCGGCGTCGACGCGCCCGTCGTCGTGGGGGGCATCATCCCGCCCGAGGACGCCGAGGTGCTGCGGGGCAAGGGCGTCGCCGCGGTCTTCACGCCCAAGGACTTCCAACTCGGTCGCATCGTCGACGAGCTGATCACCCTGGTCGAGCACCATCGCAACGCACGGCACGGCGCGGCGCGCTGAGGGTGCCGGGCGTACAGCTTTGCCTACAGCGCTGAGAGCTCGACCGCCGGGTCGGCCAAGCGCTTGCTGTCCACGGGCCTCTTTGTCCCGACAAGGGCAGCGATGTCATCGTTGACGTCCCACACGTTGACGTTCATTCCCGCCACCACCGTTCCTTTTTCCAGCCAGAACACGATCACCTCGCGGCGCTCCTTGTCGCCCCGGTAGACGATCTGGTCCCACTTGGTGGCAAACCCGCTGTACTCCATGCCGAGGTCGTACTGGTCCGAGTAGAAGTAGGGGACCTTCGTGTAGGCGACGCGCCGACCGAGCATGTTCTTGGCCGCCACCGGGCCCTGGTTGAGCGCGGCCGACCAGTGCTCGAGTCGGATGTGCGTCTCGAAGATGGGGTGGTACGCGTTGGCGACGTCCCCGGCGGCCCAGATACCCGGGGTCGTGCTCGACAGGTACTCGTCGACCACGATGCCGTTGTCGAGCGCGATGGCTGTGTCATCGGCCAGCTCGGTGCGGGGGGTCACCCCGACACCGACCACGAAAATGTCACCGGCCACCACCGTGCCGTCGGCCAGGACCACTTCTTCGGCACGATCGCCTCCGCCGAAGCCGTCGACGCCCACCCCGAGGTGGAGCTCCACACCATGCTCGGCGTGGAGGTCCCGGAACATGGCCCCCACTTCCGCCCCCAGGACGCGCTCGAGAGGAACGGCGGCGGCTTCGACCAGGGCCACTTCTTTGCCCATCTGGCGGGCGGACGCGGCTACCTCGGACCCGATCCATCCTCCACCCACCACCACGAGCTTCGAAGACTCGGCCAAGGCGGCGCGCAGGGCATCGCAACTCGAGAGGGTGCGCAGGTAGTGGATCCCGGCCAGGTCCGAGCCCGGGCTCGACAGCCGCCTCGGTGTCGCCCCGGTGGACACGAGCAACTCGTCGTACGACAGCTCGCCCCCGGGATCGAGGACCACCTTCTTCGCCACCGGGTCGACGGTGCGGACGGTCGTCGCGGTCAGGAGGTCGATGCCGTTGTCGTGGTAGAAGGCTTCGCCGTGGACGGCGGCGTCGTCGAATCCGACCTCGCCCCGGAGATAGGCCTTCGACAACGGAGGGCGCTCGTAGGGCCGGACCGCTTCTTCGCCGACGAGCACGACGCGACCCTCGAATCCCTCCTGGCGCAGCGTCTCGGCGGCCTTGGCTCCCGCCAGGCTGGCACCGGCGATCACGAATGTCTGGCGTGAGGTCATGACGTGCTACCTCCCCGTCCCGGTCAGGGCGAAGAACTCCTGGCGCGACACGACATCGTCGCGCAGGATCAGCGACTCGATCGAGGACGAGCCCGACGCAACGCCGCGGGCTGGGTCCACCACCGACCGCTGAAGCGCCACGCCGGTTGCGCTGCGCCTCCGCCGTTGTCCTCGGCGGCACGAGGGCGGGGCCACGCCTCTTCGACCGCGGCGATGATGGCGGCCAACACCGCGGGCTCGGGCTCGGGACGCACCGAGACGACGACCGGGGCGCCGGTCGCATTGCCCTCGCTCACAAAGGCACGTTCCCGTGCTTGCGACGAGGCAGCTCTTCACGCTTGGATGCGAGGAGGCGCAAGCTGCGTACCAGGACACGGCGCGTCTCGGTGGGGTCGATCACATCGTCGACATATCCACGCTCGGCCGCCACGTACGGATTGGCGTAGCGCTCGGTGTACTCCTCGACGAGCTCAGCACGGCGCGCCGCGGGGTCGGCGGCCTCGGTCAGCTCCCGCCGGTAGACGATCTCGACCGCACCCTGGGGCCCCATGACCGCCAGCTCCGCCGATGGCCACGCGAAGGCGAGGTCGGCGCCGATCGACTTGGAGTTCATGACCACGTAGGCGCCACCGTAGGCCTTGCGCGTGATGACCTGGATGCGCGGCACGGTCGCTTCGCAGTACGCGTACAGCAACTTGGCGCCGTGGCGGATGATCCCGCCGTACTCCTGATCGGTGCCGGGCATGAATCCCGGGACGTCGACGAAGGTCACCAACGGGATGTTGAAGGCGTCGCACGTGCGCACGAAGCGGGCCGCCTTCTCCGAGGAGTCGATGTCGAGCACGCCGGCGAGCACGGCGGGCTGGTTGCCGACGATTCCCACGACCCGCCGGTCGATGCGCGCGAACCCGCACGTGATGTTCATGGCCCAGTGGGGGTGGACCTCGAAGTAGTCCCCCTCGTCGACGACCGAGGTGATGACCCGCTTCATGTCGTAGGGCTGCGTGGGCAGGCTGGGCATCAGGTCGACCAGCTCGGGGGTCCCCCGGTCGGGGTCGTCGTCGGTGTCGACGAGCGGAGGCTCCTCGAGGTTGTTCGAGGGCAGGAACGACAGCAGATAGCGGACCTCGTCCAGGCAGGTCTTCTCGTCGGGCGCCACGAAGGTGGCCACCCCGGACTTCGTGGCGTGGCTCATGGCGCCGCCGAGCTCTTCGAGGGTGACGTCCTCCCCGGTGACCGTCTTCACGACGTCGGGGCCCGTGATGAACATGTGGCTCGACTGGTTGACCATGAAGATGAAGTCGGTCATGGCGGGCGAGTACACCGCACCGCCTGCACACGGGCCCATGATCACGCTGATCTGCGGGATCACTCCCGACGCCCGGACGTTGCGGTGGAAGATCCCGCCGTAGGAGTGCAGCGAGACGACGCCCTCCTGGATCCGGGCCCCGGCTCCGTCGTTGAGCCCGATCATGGGCACGCCGATGGACTCGGCGAGATCCATGACCTTGTGGATCTTCTCGGCGAACACCTCTCCGAGCGCCCCCCCGAAGACGGTGAAGTCCTGGCTGAAGGCGCACACCCGTCGGCCGTCGATGGTGCCGAAGCCCGTGATCACGCCGTCGGTGTACGGACGTTTCTCCTCGAGCCCCATGCCGTGCGCCCGGTGCCGGGCCAGCATGTCGAGCTCCTGGAACGATCCTTCGTCGAGGAGGTACTCGATGCGCTCTCGCGCCGTCATCTTCCCCTTGGCGTGCTGGCGCTCCACGGCGTGGGGCGAACCCGCGTGCAGGGCCTCCTCCTTGCGGGCCTTGAGCTCGGCCAGCCGTTGTGACATGGGGTGGTCCATGGGACCCGAGGCTACCGGAGGCCCATACACGAGCGACACGTCGCGCCACCCTGCGTCGAGAGCTCGCATGGCTCGAAGAACCAGCGGGGCCGGGCTCGAGGGGCAGGCCCACGCGGCGGGCCCGGGTGCAGGTCCGCGGACCGGGCCACCTCGACGATCACCCCGCGCGGGTCGCAGCGAGACCAGGATGGAGTGGTGACCCCGACGGGGAATCAGCTCGAGCGCCAGGCCCCCAGGGCCGATCGGCCGGCCCCGGACATGACCCCGCCCACGGGCGTCGTGATGCCACCACGGGCGCATGTCGCACCGCAGGCGCCGGCGCGCCCCCGGCGCAGACGAGGGCACGCTCACCCCAGGACACACTGCGGGCGTTGGAGGACGAACCGGTCCCGGTGCGGCCCCGGGCTCCCGGCCCACGGCCCACGGCCAAGATGAAGCTCACCCGCCGGGGGGTCGGCGTGGTCGTCACCCTCTCTGTGGCGCTCGTCATCGCCATGGCGCTCGGCATCGACACGCTCACTTCATCGTCCACCCCCGGCGCCGATGGCCCTCCCCCGGCCCGGGCCGTGGTGGTGACCCACACCGTCGCGGCGTCCATGACCTTCGACTCGACGGGGGGATGGCTGGCCGACGACCACGCCGGGACCGTCAGGCATTTCGACCTCTCCACCGGCGCGGCGTTGGGTCGCCCCGTGCGTCTGGGGGGCAGGCCGATCTCGGTGGTGTCGGGCTTCGGCCGCATCTGGGTGGCTGACATCGCCGGGAGCAAGGTGTGGGAGATCAACCCGAAGACCGCCGCGGTGGTCGGGCCCCCCATCCCGGTGGCCGAGGGGCCGGTGTCGCTCGCCGCCGGCGACGGCGGGGTCTGGGTGGCGAGCCTCGTGGCCGGAACCGTGAGCCTCATCGATCCCCGCAGCGGCGCGGTGTTGGCGTCGGGACGCTGCCCGACGGGGCCGTCCGCCTCGCCATCGGCCCCGACGGCGTGTGGGTGAGTGGCCAGACCGACTCGCTCACCCGGGTCGACCCCCGACCCGTCGACGGGTGCTGCAGTGGCGGACGCGTCGACGTGGGCCAGGGCCCCTTCGGCGTCGGCGTGGGCGACGGGTCGGTGTGGGTGGCGAACGTGAAGTCCGGATCGGTGTCACGGGTCGACCCCGTCCTCGATGCGCGTGACCGCCACCTACACCGTGGGCGGAGCCGGTGGTGGGGTCCCCGCCAATCCCGAGATGGTGGCGGTGTGGCACAACCGGCTGTGGGTGGCCGACGGACAACAGGGCGTCGTGGTGGCCCTCAACCCGGCCACCGGCCAGCAGATGGGCATGCCGGTGCAGGTCCCCGGCGTGATCCGCCAGCTGGTGATCCAGAACGGCGCGACGCTGTGGGGCACCACCGCCAACCCCGGCACCGTGGTGCGCTTCACCACGCTGAGGTCAGCCGGGCTCCTGCACCAGCTCGATGAGCGTGCCGAAGGCCCCCTTGGGGTGCACGAAGGCCACCGTCGTCCCCCGCGAGCCCGGGCCGGGGCGCTTCGTCGATGAGGGTCCCACCCCCGGCGCGGACGGACTCCAGGGCCACGGCGCAGTCGTCGACGCGGTAGCCGACGTGGTGCAACCCTTCGCCGCGCCGCTCGAGGAAGCGGGCCACCGGAGAGTCGGGCCGCGTCGGGCACAGGAGCTGGATGTAGGAGTCGGCCACGGCGATGAGCGCCTCCTCCACCCCGTCGAGGTCGATGCACTCGCGGTGGCTCACGCGTGGCCCCGAAGGTGTCGCGGTAGTACCCGATGGCGGCGTCGAGGTCGCGCACGGCGATCCCGACGTGGTCGATCTCGGTCAGCAAGGGGTCGTGCCCTGTGATGCGCGGCGCCGGTCATGCCCCGTGCCTCCGGAACAACGTGATCCGGTCCTCCCCCACCCGGGCCCGCAGCTCGGGGTCCTCGATGCCGAGGCCCTCCTCGGGGGCCAGGCACAGCACCCCGATCTTGCCCTCGTGCAGGTTGTGGTGCACCTGGTAGGCGGCGTCCCCGACGTCGTCGAGGGGATAGAGCGGCGGAGAGCGGGGGGACCACCTTGCCGTCGCACACGAGCTGGTTGGCGTCCCACGCCTCGCGGTAGTTGGCGAAATGCGAGCCCTTGATGGTCTTGAGCTTCATCCACAGGTGGCGGTTGTCGTACTCGATCATGTAGCCCGAGGTGGCCGCGCACGTGACGATGGTCCCGGCCCGCTTGCACACGAACACCGACGCACCCATGGTCTGGCGACCGGGATGCTCGAACACGATGTCGGGCTCCGCGCCCACGAGCGCCCGCACGTCCTTGCCGAAGCGACGCCACTCCGACTCGTCCTGGGTGTGCTCGTCCTTCCAGAACCGGTACCCCGCCGCGGCCCGGTCGATCACCGCCTCGACGCCCAGCTGGTGCAGCAGGTCCACCTTGTCGGGCGATGACACCACCGCCACCGGCGTGCCACCCCCGTTCATGACGTGCTGCACGGCGTAGCTCCCGAGCCCGCCGCTCCCGCCCCACACCAGGACGCGGTCGCCCTGCTTCATGGGTGCGCCGTTGTGCGACACGAGCATCCGGTAGGCGGTCGAGTTGCACAAGGCGTTGATGGCGGCCTCCTCCCAACTCAGGTGGCGCGCCTTGGGCATGAGCTGGTTGGCCTTCACCACGGCCAGGTCGGCCAGGCCCCCGAAGTTCGACTCGAATCCCCAGATGCGCTGATTGGCGGCCAGCATGGAGTCGTCGTGGGCCGAGGGGTCCTGGTCGTCGACGTAGTTGCAGTGCACCGACGACCTTGTCGCCCGGCCGCCAGTTCCGCACCGCCGAGCCGACCCGGAGCACCACGCCCGAGGCGTCGGATCCCACCACGTGGTAGTCGAGGGCGTGGCGGGCCCCCCAGGCGCTCTCCTTGCCCAGGCGGTCCAGGAACCCGAAGGTGGGCAGGGGCTCGAAGATCGAGGTCCAGACGGTGTTGAAGTTGATCGACGACGCCATGACGGCCAGGTAGGCCTCGTCGGGCGCCAGCTCGGGGACCGGGACCTCCGACACGTGGAGGGACTTGCGGGGGTCCTTGTCGACCGAGTCGACCCCGGCGAACATGTCGACCTCGTCCCGCCGGACGTGGGCGGCGCGGTAGGACTCGGGCAGCGCGATCGCCCCCAGCTCGTCACCGTTCGCACCCGCCACAATGGCCTCACGGAATGCCTGCATGGGGACGCACCCTACCCGCCTGTCCCGGCCGCTTCCCAGGCCGCGCCGGACGCGATTCGACTCGGCGGGGACCCGGATCCTCCCGTAGAATGAGGCTCCGCCCACTATCCGGCCCCCATCCGGCCCGTCCGGCTGACACGGTCCAATCGGAGGTCACGTCCATGCCCGGTTCCGTCATCCTCGCGGGGGCCCGCACCCCCATCGGCAAGCTGTCGGGTGCCCTGGCCGGATTCAGCGCCATGGACCTCGGCGGATTCGCCATCGCGGCGGCCCTCGAGCGGGCCGGGGTGGCGGCCGAGGACGTCGACTACGTCTTCATGGGCCAGGTGCTCCAGGCCGGACAGGGCCAGATCACGGCCCGCCAGGCCGCCACCAAGGGCGGGATCCCCATGTCGGTGCCCGCCACCACCATCAACAAGGTGTGTCTGTCGGGGCTCAACAGCATCTACCTCGCCGACATGCTCATCGCCGCGGGCGAAGCCGACGTCGTGGTGGCCGGGGGCATGGAGTCGATGACCCAGGCCCCGTACCTGCTCCCCGGCGCCCGCGCCGGGTACCGCGCCGGGGACGGCACGCTCGTCGACTCGATGATGTACGACGGCCTGTACTGCCAGTTCGACCACTGCGCCATGGGCCTCGGGACCGAGCAGTACAACCGGGAGGCGAAGATCTCGCGTGCCGCCCAGGACAGCTTCGCGGCGCTGTCGCACGAGCGGGCCGCCACCGCCATCAAAGACGGCCGCTTCGCCGACGAGATCGTCCCCGTGTCGGTGCCCCAGCGCAAGGGCGACCCCATCGTGGTCGACACCGACGAGGGCGTGCGTCCCGGCACGACGGCGGAGTCCCTCGGCGCCCTGAAGCCCGCCTTCGACAAGGAGGGCACCATCACCGCCGGCAACGCCAGCCAGATCTCCGACGGTGGGGCGGCGGTGGTCGTGACGTCGAAGGCCCGGGCCGAGGCCCTCGGGGTGACACCCCTCGGGGAGGTCGTGAGCTACGGGCAGGTGGCGGGCCCGACGCCTCGCTCCTGCTCCAGCCGGCCAACGCCATCGTCCAAGGCGCTGGCCAAGGTCGGGAAGACACCGGCCGACGTCTCGCTGTTCGAGATCAACGAGGCGTTCGCGGTGGTGGGCCTGGCCTCGATGGCCGAGCTCGGCATCACCGACGAGGTCACGAACGTCAACGGCGGAGCCATCGCCCTGGGCCACCCCATCGGCATGTCCGGGCACCCGCCTGGCGCTCACCATGCTCCACGAGCTGCGGCGCCGCGGCGGGGGCCTCGGGGCCGCCAGCCTGTGCGGTGGCGGAGGCCAGGGCGACGCCCTCGTGGTGCGCTCGATCGGCTGATCTTGGCCTGATCGTTACCTCACCGTTCGCGTGATGCGACGTCTGATGCGAGCGATTGTTCCGAGTTCGGCGCTGCTCGCGTGGTCCGCTGCCGGACCGTCACACCCCGGTACTATCAATGCAACGCATGAGGGGTCGACGCCTTTCCGCCTGCGTCTATCGGGAGCCATGCCAGTGAGCCGTCGCCGCAGGCCCACATCCACCTCCTCCTTCGGCGTGGGCCGGCGCGAGAGCCACGACGCCAGCGGCTTCTACGACCGCTTCAGCGCCCCGGTCCTGTCGCAGCACGACACCGTCAACAGCTCCCCCATCAAGGACAAGATCGTCACCGGGGACGCCCGTCACATGGACGAGGTCGAAGACGCCTCGGTGGCACTGGTCGTGACGTCACCGCCGTATTTCGCCGGCAAGGAGTACGAAGAGGCCCTCGGCGAAGGGCACATCCCCGCCAGCTATCTCGACTACCTGGGCATGCTCACCGAGGTCTTCGCCGAATGCGTGCGCACACTCGAGCCCGGCGGTCGCATCGCCGTCAACGTGGCCAACCTGGGACGCAAGCCGTACCGGTCGCTGTCGGCCGACGTGATCACCATCCTCCAGGACCGCTTGGGGTCTGCTGCTGCGAGGCGAGGTCATCTGGCTCAAGGCGCGCGGCGCCAGCGGGTCGTGCGCGTGGGGCTCGTTCCGCAGTCCCGGCCAACCCGGTCCTGCGTGACCTCACCGAGCGGGTCGTCATCGCCAGCAAGGGCCGCTTCGACCGGGCCGGTGTCGCGTCCCGCCCGCCAGGAACGCGGCCTGCCGTCGGCGATCTCCCTGACCAAGGAGGAATTCATCGAGGCCACCACCGACGTGTGGGAGCTTCCCAGCGAACGCGCCACGCGCGTCGGCCATCCCGCCCCGTTCCCGGTCGAGCTCCCTCTTGCGTCTGATCGAGCTCTACACCTACGAGGGGACCTCGTCCTCGACCCGTTCATGGGGTCGGGCACGACCGCCGCGGCCGCGCTGCGCAGCCACCGCCACTACGTCGGCTACGACACGGAGTCGGAGTACGTCCGCATCGCCGAGCAACGGGTGAGCGAGGAGCGCGACCGGCTCATCGAAGACGAGGGCGACGCCCTCGAGCGACCCGGCGCGAAGGCACCGGGGCGCGCGACGTGGCCGGCGAGATGCTCACCCGGTGCGGGTTCTTCGACGTGGCGCCGAGACAAGCGCCCCGTGGCCGGCGTCGACGTCGCCTACACGGCCCGCGACCGCACCGGGCGGCAGTGGCTCTTCGACTTCGCCGGGGCCTTCACGCACCACCAACACCGGCCTGCGGCGGGCCGACACGCTGTGGAAGGCGCTCGGCAAGGCGGCGGTGATCCATGCGGCGTGGCCCGAGGTCCCTTTCGTGCTCCTCACCACGGCGGCCCCGGTGCGGGGCAGTGCCGGGGAACGGGCGTGGCGCTCGCTCGGCGAGGCGGCACCACCGGGCGAGATCGGAGCGGTCTACGACGTCGTCGAGCTCGGCTCCGCCGAGGACGAGGCCCGCTTGTCGCGCTATGCGGCGCACGGCCTCGAGGCCGCTGCCCCGCGCCGCAGATCGACCGGGCGCCGACGCCGCCCCCAAGAGCCGGCGCGGCGCTTCCCGTGCCCGATGACCGCACGACGGTCACCGAGCTCGCCACCGCACTCGGCACACTCGGCCTAGGAGACCTGCCCGCTCACACTGGCCCGCCGCCCCGGGCAGCTCGACATCACCGAGACCACGTGGCACGAGCTCGACGCCCTGTACGCGTCGGGGACGGTTCGCCGGCGAAGTTCGCCACCGCATTCGCCAACGGTCGCGCCTTCCTCGAAGCCGAGGACGCCTTACGGGGACGGCGCCCGCGACTGATCGAGTGGACCGGCGGCCGTCGTCCGCCCGGAGACGAGGTGGCGCCGGTCGACCTCCGGATCGACCACGTCTACCTCGTCAGCTGCAAGTACCTGTCGCGCAACATCGCCAACCCTTCCCCGGCCCGCCTGTTCGACGGGCTGCTCGCCACCTCGGGCGATTGGGAGCAGACCGACTGGTACGAAGTGGTCGCCCCCGACGAGCTGCGCGCCCTGTACGACGCGTGCCGCCGCGCCACCGGGCTCACCGATCTCTCCGACGACCTCGGGGAGCTCGGGTACCGAGGACCGCCAGCGCCTCCGGCGCGCCCTACCGGGCCGGTCCTATCCCGTCCGAAGCCCGCGACGCCTACCGGCGCCTGTGCGCACAGGTGAGCGCAGGCGTCGGCGCAGCGCTGGCTCGACAACGTGGCTCGGCGTGGGTGCGGCGGAGAGGATTGATGTGGCGGTTGCTGCGCATCGGCAACGCCGCCTACTTCCTTCTCGGCGCCGACCCCCGCCGGTCGCTGCGTCTGCGCGTGGCGAGCTCGTGGGACTGGCGCCAGGCCTACCGTTTCGTCGGCCTCGACATCGTCGCCGCCGACGTCGGGACAGCCCCAGGTGAACTGGTCCGTCACCTATGTCGAGCGCGCCACCGATGCGCCGGCGGTCGGTGCAGGGCCACGTGGAGGTGCGCTGGAGCCACGGCCGCTTCGCGCAGCCGCCCGAGGCCAAGGTGTACCTCGACACCCCGTCGAACGAGCTCCCGGGCTACTTCCCACTCGAACGCGGCGCCGATCAACCCGAGTTGTGGGACTGAGATCGCGCGCGTCGTTCAGGCGTCGACTTCGCGACGGCCCTCGAGGGCGCGGCCGAGGGTGAGCTCGTCGGCGTACTCGAGGTCCCCACCGACGGGGAGCCCGCTGGCGATCCGGGTGACGCTGAGCCCGAGGGCTTCAGCAGCCGGGCCAGGTACATGGCGGTGGCCTCACCTTCGAGGTTGGGGTTGGTGCACAGGATGATCTCGGTGATCGGCCTCGTCGTCGAGGCGTCCGAGGAGCTCCTTGACTCGAATCTGGTCGGGCCCCACCCCTTCGATCGGGTTGAGCGCACCGTGCAGGACGTGGTAGCGACCGCGGAATTCCTGGGTCTTCTCCACAGCGACGATGTCGCGGGGGTCTTCCACCACGCACAGGACCGTGCCGTCGCGCCGATCGTCGCTGCAGATCGCGCACAGAGGTCGCCCTCGGCGACGTTGAAGCACCGGGGACACAGGGTGATGTGTTCTTTCACCGCCACGATCGGCTCGGCCAGGCGCATGGCGTCCTCGGGGGCCACCTTCAGGAGGTGGAAGGCGATGCGCTGGGCGGACTTGGGCCCGATGCCCGGGAGGCGCCCGAGCTCGTCCACCAGGGCCTGCAACGGGCCGGCGAACACGCTCTATACCTCTTGCGCGCCGGGGAAGGCCTGCTTCAGACCGTTCTTCGGGACTGAGCCCGGCGCCGGCGAGCTCGGTCTCGGCGGCCAGCACGGCGGGGTCGAGCAGGTCGGGGGCGTCGTCGTCCGTCGGGCTGACGGCCGTGGCACCGCCCCGGTGCCGGCCAGTCGCGACGGCGGCGGTCGTCTCGATCACGGGCACCGGGCTGTGACCGGTCCGTGGTCCCGCTCGCGCTCCGGCCCGATCCCGCCGACGTCGGGGTGGGCGGCGTCGGCGCCGGTGCGGGCGCGGCGTCGGGGCGGCGCTGCCGGCCGCTCGTCGACCGGTGCTTCGGCGGCATCTCGTCGACCACGAGCCGGATGGGCACCGCCGTCCCGAAGCGCGTCGCCAGCGCCGCCTCCACATCGAGACGGACCTCTTCGCAATACGAACGGTGGGTCTCGTTGGGCAACGCGAAGACCGCCGTCGGCCCCGTCGACGTCGAGGAACCTTCCCACCCGGAACCGGGCCCGGGCCCGGTTCGGGCAGCTGGGCGAGCAACCCGTCGCCCCAGACCTGCACGAGCTCGTCGCGCGACGGCAGGGTGGCGACGGCACCGGTGGATTCGCCGGGGGTGACGACGCGGAGACCGACCACGCGGGCCCGGTTGCGGGCGGCCACGTCGGTGCCGCCGCGACTGGCGCCCGAGCGGTCGGTCCCCGGTGCGTCGGTGCGGGGCGTGCCGCGGCTCGAACCGCTCTGGCGCCGGACCGCCCCGAGCGTGCGCCGGGCGAGATCGGGACCGCTCTCGCCGCCGGACGGCGCAGGTCCAGCTCGAGAGCGGCCGTGCGTCGGAGGCGAGCTCCCGTGGGCTACGCCGGCGTCCTCCGGGGTCGGGGTCGGTTGCCGTTCGCGTCGCCGCGCGTCGCCGGCCCGGGTCGGGGACGGTCCACCCGGCGCGGCCGGGGGAGCCTCGAGCGTGCGGGCCGGCATGGTCTCGGTCGGAGGTCCGGCGCCGGCGCCGCCTTCGGCCAGGGCGCGCTCGAGGCGCTCGACGCGCTCCAGCAGCGCGACGGTGGAATCGTCGGCCTGCGGGTGCGTCAGCTTGATGAGCGCCACCTCGAGATGCACCCGCTGGTCGGGGATGTCGCGCATGTCGACCTGGGCCCGTCCGAGCTCTTCGAGGGCGCGCACCAAGGCCGGGAGCCCCATGCGCCGGGCGGTGTCCTCGACCCGGGAGCGGTCCGCGCCCGACAGGCTCACGAGCTCGCCCGCCACGATGGCCAGGAACCCCTGGCGGAGGTACTCGGCGAGATCCGCGGCCAGGCGCTGCGGGTCGCGACCCGCTTCGGACGCGTGGGCCACCGCGACGAGGGCCCGGGCCGGATCGCGCTCGGCCAGGGCTTCGGCCAGCTCGGCCAGCACCTCGATGTCGTCGTCGACGATCCCGCCCGCGGCGACCTGGTCCAGCGCCGACAAGGCGTCGCGGGCCGATCCCCGTCCCCGGCGCACGGCCGCGTCGAGCGCTTCGTCGGGCAGGGCCAGGCCGGTGGCCGTCCGCACCTGGTGCAGCAGCGCCGACAAGGTCTCGGACCCGAGCAGTCGGAACTCGAAGTGCTGGGTCCGGCTCCGGATGGTGGGAAGCACCTTCTGGGCGTCGGTGGTCGCCAACACGAACACGACGTGGCCGGGGGGCTCCTCGAGCGTCTTCAGCAGCGCATTCGACGCGGCCGTCGAGAGCATGTGCACCTCGTCGACGATGTAGACCTTCCACCGACCGGGGGTCCCGAGCGCGGCGTGCGACACCAGGTCGCGCATGGCGTCGACACCGTTGTTCGACGCCGCGTCGAGCTCGTGCACGTCGAGCGACGCGCCTCGGGCGATCTCGACGCAGGAGTCGCAACGCCCACAAGGCTCGCCGTCCTCGAGTGCCGCGCAGTTCAGCGCCTTGGCCAGGATGCGGGCCGTCGACGTCTTCCCCGTCCCGCGCGGGCCGCTGAAGAGATACGCGTGCCCGACGCGACCGTCGCGCACCGCGTTTCTCAGAGCCAGGCTCACGTGCTCCTGTCCGAGCACCTCTTCGAAGCGCTGCGGGCGGAAACGACGGTAGAGAGACTGGTAGGGAGCGGGATCCTTGTCGCCGGCGGCGGCCACGGCCGCAGCCTACCGGGGGGACCGGACGCCCCCGGCCGCCTGGTCAGGGCGCTGGTGTGGCGTGCGTCGGCGCCGGCCCGTCGACGGCGGTGTACCAGCGGTGGGTGCCGGTGTTCGGTGCGACGGCCAGGTTTGCTACGGCACACGACCGGACCCGCTGAGAGCTGCTGCCTTCCGGCCCTGACTCGGTTCACGGGAGACCGTTGCGCAGGACCCGGCCGTCGCACGGAGCACCGGACAATGCACCGCGAGACGATAGCCTCCCTGCTGCTGCGCACCGGCAGCTCCGGAGGAGTGCGAGAGCGGCCGAATCGGCACGACTGGAAATCGTGTGTGGGGAAACTCACCGTGGGTTCAAATCCCACCTCCTCCGCGTGAAGGGCTCGGCGGCGAGGCGGGGAACTCCCGCCTCGCCGTCTGCCCTACCGTCTCGTCCATGGCTGGCGACCGATCGACCCAACCGGGACAACCACTCGACGACCAGGCCGCGATGCGTCTCGCGCTGGCCGAAGCGAGGCGAGCCATCGACCACGGCGACGTGCCCGTTGGCGCCGTCGCCATGGTGGACGGACGGGTCATCGCCGCGCGTCACAACGAACGGGAGCTGCGGCTCGACCCCACCGCCCACGCCGAGATCCTGGCGCTGCGCGATGCGGCCGCCTCCCTCGGCACCTGGAGGCTGGGGGACGTCACCCTGGTCGTGACCCTCGAGCCCTGTGCCATGTGCGCCGGAGCCCTGGTGGCGGCGCGCCTGGGGCGACTCGTGTTCGGGGCCGCGGATCCCAAGGCCGGGGCGTGTGGGTCGCTCTACCAATTGTGCGCCGACCCGCGTCTCAACCACGAGCTGCCCGTCACCGGCGGGGTCCTCGGCCCGGAATGCGGCGCCGTGCTGGAGGAGTTCTTCGCGAGTCGGCGCTGAGAGGATCGTGGCGCGACGGGGTCGCGGCCTGACGCGCCCCGGACCCAAATACATAGAGTGGCCCCGTGGCCAAGCGGTCGACATCCGGTCCGAAGCTCCCCCGGCCTGACTCCCGCCGACGGCGGTGGACGTCGTTCGTGGCCGAGGAGGCGGCGCCGGGGAAGGCCGTGCGCGGACTACACGAAGAGGCGAATCCTCGCCATCGTCTTCGCGTCGAGCACGACGCCCACACCTTGCTCATCCACCTCAGCGACGAGGAAGAATCGGGATGGACGACATTCGCCGTCGATCGAGCGACGCGTGAGTGGGCTGCGGCGCAAGCACGGCGGCAGGTCGACGCTGCTTCCCAGGCCTATGACGCTCTGTATCAGCCCTAGTTTCACCGCCCCGCCACCTCAACGGATCTGAGAAGAGCGCAGGCGGACTCGCCGGCGCACGGTGTGGACCACAAGGAAGACGGCCAACACGATGCCCGTGATGGCGTGCCAGCGGATACGGGTGGGGTGGCCGAGCGACCAGTCCCAGAACCCCGATACCAGCATTCCGACGGTCACCAACGCCAAGAGCACGTCGGCTATCGCACGTCGACCTCCGGGGCGATGCAGCGTGCGGAACCGGCCCAGACGGGTGAGCAGCTTCACCGACACCTGTCGCCGCTGGGCCAGATGTGCCACGACAAGCACAGAGAAGATGAGCCCCACCACGATGTGGATAGTCAGGATCGGCTCGAAAACCAAAGCGACCAACGCGGTGACGATCAAGCCGAGATGGACGCACCATCGGGCCACGGCACGGCGCGACCTCACAGTCTCCATAGCTGCAGTCTGAAAGAACGCCGGAGCGAGCGACATCGGGCAAGACCCTGATCGCACCCTGACGTGAAATGGCAGGGTCACCTCGTGGTAGTGGCTTCCCTCAGATATCGACACCTATGCCGCGGGCGATCACAGCGATCGCAGTCTCGATAAGCGCGTCGTCCACCACCTCGGGTTGGAGCACCGCGAGCAGCCCGATGCCACGAAAGAGGACCACGATGATTCTCGCCACGCGCTCGGCCGGCTCCGAGGGCTCGAGGCCCTGACGTTTCCACTCCGCTTCCAGGATCTCGGCGACCCCGCGGACGTTCGCGTCCTCAAGCCTGGTGAGTTGTTCCCGGGCCGCGGGGTTTCGTGCGGCATAGAGCCAGAATTCCTCGTAAAGGACCCCGAAGTTCCCACCAGCCTGGCGGGTCTGCTCCCGGATCAAGGCTACGAAGTCGGAAAGACGGAATTCAGGGGGAACGTCTGAGGCCACCAGGGTCTCGCGGAGCGCCTCCATCTCCCTGTCGTAGTTCGCCTTGAACAGCGCCAGGAAGAGACCCTCCTTGCTCTCGAAGTTCGAGTACACCGCACCCTTGGTGAACCCGGCCACGGCCGCGACCTCGTCAAGTGAAGCGCCGTGGAACCCTCGGTCGGCAAAGACCTGGGCTGCCGCGGCCAGGAGATGGTCGCGGGTCTGCTGTCGTCTGCGCTCAGGGGTGAGGGGTTCGATTGCCATGGGGGTTGCGCTACCGACCAGCATAGTAGATACTTGTCAGTATGCAGAATGCTGTGAGGTATTCAGAGGTCGGGAGTGACCCAACGATTAGGTCCGATGCCTCGCCGGCAGCAGTGGTCACCAAGGGTCTCGTACGGCGCTTCGGTTCGCTCACCGCGGTGGACGAGCTGAACCTCGAGATCCGCGCCGGGGAGATCTACGGATTCTTGGGACCGAACGGGGCCGGCAAATCGACGCTGCTGAGGGTGCTCTGCACCCTGCTGCGCCCCAGTGCCGGGCACGCCATCGTGGCCGGCCATGACGTCGTTGACGAGCCGCAGGAGGTGAGGTTCCGTATCGGCGTCGCCCTGCAGGAAGCGGCGTTGGACGATCGGCAAAGCGGTCGCGAGTTGCTCACTCTCCAAGGCCGCCTGTTCGGGCTCACGTCGTCGGAGATCCGGACCCGGCTGAACGAGGTGCTCGATCTCGTCGACATCGGCGATGCGATCGACCGCCGAATCGGGACGTACTCCGGCGGAATGAAGCGCCGACTCGACCTTGCCGCGGCCCTGATCCACAACCCAGAGGTCCTCTTTCTCGACGAGCCCACCACGGGATTGGATCCCACCAGCCGCGCCAGCGTGTGGTCGGAGGTGCGCCGGCTCAACTCCGACTTGGGGATGACAATCTTCCTTACGACTCAGTACCTCGAGGAGGCCGACGAATTGGCCGACCGAGTCGGGATTATCTCTCGAGGTCGCTTGGTAGCAGAGGGCCCGCCCGAGGTGCTGAAGCGATCTGTCGGTCAGGACATCATCGTCGTCGAGACCGAAGGCGATGACTTGACTGCGCTCGACACGCTTCGCCACATGGACGTGGTCGATGGGGTGTCGCAGAAGAACGAGCGGATCACGATCAGCACGTCCGACAGCTCCGTTGCGCTGAACTCAGTCGTCATCGCCCTGAATAAGACGCGTCTGAGAGTGAAGAGTCTCACCCTGCGGACACCGACTTTGGACGATGTGTTCGCAGAGCTGACCGGGTCGCATATCGACGTGAGTGGTATCAACTCATGAGAGTCGAAAGCGCAGCTATCAGAGCCCGAGAGGGTGGCTTTCTTCGTGACGTGCGCTCCGTCGCCGGACGCGCTCTCCGCCAGATCCCGCGTGAGCCCGCCTCGGTACTTCCCGCAGTGTTGGTGCCGGCCTTCTTCTATACGGTGAACCTGGGAGCGCTGGAGAATCTGGCCCGCGGTGCAGGCGGGTTTAGCTACAAGGCCTTTCTCATTCCCATGGCCATCGCCTTCGCCGTCACAGGAATGTCGAGAGCCCCGACCCTCGTAACCGACATCCAAGGTGGGTACTTCGACCGACTCTGTATGACACCCATACATCGAATCGCCTTGCTGCTCGGGCTCATGGTGGCCGACCTGGTCGTGATCGTCGCTCTCTGTGTCCCGGTTCTGGCGATCGGGTTTGGGGTTGGCGTTCGTTTTGCCACCGGGGTTCCCGGGGTGTTGGTCTTCATTGGATTCTCGGCCTTGTGGGGAGTGGTTTTCACCGGCCTCCCCTACGCCGTTGCCCTCAAGACGGGTAGTCCCGCTGCGGTCAACGCCTCCTTTGTCATCTTCTTTCCTCTGTTCTTTTTGAGCGATGCCGTCGTGCCCAAGCACGTGCTCACGGGTTGGTTCTCGACAATCGCCACCTACAATCCGGTCACATACCTCCTCGGGGCCTTGCGCTCTCTCATCACCTCCGGATGGCAGGTACGGACTCTGTTGGAGGGGCTGGCCGCTCTCACAGGGATCGGCGTTATGAGCATGTCGCTGGCGTTGCTTGCTCTCCGAGGCAGGATCAACCGAACCACTTGATCCTTGCTATACCCAAACCACCCGCGCCGACTGCAAGTTCGAGTGAACCAAGTTCAAACGCCGATTGACGCATCACTCGCAGCCCAGTGCTGGCTGAGTGAAATGTCGTCGTGATCCCGACGTCTCGGTAATCGCAGACTAGTGAGTAGGATTTGCTCCTCATCGGATGGCGCCGATCGCAGGCCAGAGGCGGCTACATGACTCGCCCAAGAATACTGCCCAGAAGATACGCGATCAGCATTTGCGCAGCCGGACTCATCGTCGCACTTGTTCAAACGTGGTTGGGAACCAATCTCTTCTCCGACTACGCGTTGGCACATTGGGGTCGAGCTCCCGTTTCCGCAGAGACTCCGACTTCGGTTCATCTTAGGTTCGAGTCCGTTGAGTTCGACGGCTCGCTACCCGCTTGGTACATCCCGGGTGATCCGAACAGTCCCGTCGTGGTTGTGGTCGGTGGATACGGTGGTGACCGGACGAGGAACCTTGCCCGGGCGGTACCTCCACTCCATCGCCTGGGATACGGATTACTCTGCATCGATCTCGCCTACCAGATAGGGCGTGCGACCTTCGGCGGAGGCCAGCGTGAGGCTGACGAGGTCACCTTCGCTGCTCGTTGGGTAACCGCGCATACAGGCAGGCCCGTCGTACTCTACGGGACTTCTGCAGGAGGTCTCGCTGTTCTGCTCGCGGGGGCTGAAGGTCTTCGCCCGTTGGCCATTGTCTCCGACAGCGGACTCGTCAGTGAGCGCAATGAGGTCGCTTTCAACAGTCATCTTCCCGAATCACTTCTTGGGCCCTTCGCACTCTTGTACCCCTTGTTCAGTGGTGGAGGTCATGTCCTGGATGTGGGTACCGAGTTACGACTCCATCCCGGGTACCGCGTGCCCACGTTGATCATTCAGGGCACCGCCGACACCCAAATCGATTGGCACAATGGCCCAGAGCTGGCTCGTCTTACGCACGGCGCACTTTGGCTTCTACCGGGTGTTCGGCACGTCGGAGCTTTTCAGAGAGATCCCAAGACGTATGTCTCCAAAGTGAATGACTTCATCCATAGAGCCGAGTCCATGGTGTCGAGCTCACCGTGACCAGTTGGATGGTGGTGCCTGCGAGTCTGCTCGTCGGTCTTGCTGTCATCGGACTTGGGAGTCTCGTCAGCTCGCTGTGGGCAATCATCGACGCGGTCTCGACCCCGAAAGCGACCTTTGTTGCTGCCGGAACATCCAAGGGACGATGGATTGCGATGATCGCCGTCCTCTACTTCTTCACGGTGGTGGTTGGCATGACCTTGGCAATCGTTTACTTGACAGCGGTGCGTCCGAGGTTGCGAGAGGCGACGGTTTCGCATCAAGACATTTCGCCTCGTCCCGCCTCTGGGACCAATGGTCTCCGATTGCCCGACCCCCCTGGGCCGGAGGGGCAGTGAGATCGAGTCTGTCGGCGTGCACATGCCCTGGCTCGATCCACGTGGGCGTCCCCTGACTGTGCCTGTACGATTGGTGCTTCGTGTAGCCAGATTCCGACGCCTGAGAATCCCGGTTAGATCTCCCGGAACGCCGAGCAGGAAACGCGAGAATCCAGTTGGAGGATTGCGAGAGTGGACGAATCGGACAGTCTCGAAAAACGTAAATGGAGGGCTTCCGACTACCCACACTGGCCTGCGGGCACCGACAGCGGGCGTACTGTGTTCGAGCCTTGAGACACTCAACTGGGGTGCTGCTAACACTCGTCTTGTTGGCAGCCGCGTGCACTAGCACGCCGCAGGATCGGGTTCTCATCGAACAACGGGCTCCCCTCCAGAGCCCCAACCCCGGCGGCTACGGATCTTCATGGGACGTTGACCGATCATACGATTTGGCCATTTCCGGGTTCGAAAACGTCACAGCATCACCGATCAGAGTCCTCAGCGACTCGACGAGTACCGTCGGTGGCCTTGTGGTTGCGGGTGTCTACCTTCAAGTACTTGATAGCTCGGGGCAACCACAAGAGGGCATCGTCCCGACTCCTTTGACCTACTACCGAAGCGGGCGCCCTGTCGAAACAATCCCCGTCACGTCGGTGATCCGACCCCACGAATGGGAGGCATTCCTAGTTCGCATCCATCTCGCACCTAAAAGCAGGGTTGGCGCCATCTATTCCGTGACGCTCACCTATCTGTCCAAAGGAAAACGGCTGCGCACCGAATACAAGATGCCGTATGTGCTGTGTGCATCATCAAGAACCGATCCGACGTGCGCGGCGTTTGTCCGGGCAGGCGTGAAGAGGGTGGCATAGTCGTGAACCACGTCACCCATACGACGCTGCGGGTGATCCGGCTCAGTCAGACAGATCAACCATGTAAGCCCACATGCGCCGTAGGAGCGCTACCCGGCTCTTGTCCAACGCCACCTCTCGAATCTGCGTGGGCTCTATGTGCTCCAGTAACTCCAGCAAACGGTCAAGTAGCCCACTCACTATCGAACGGCTCGTGTCCACCTTCCCTCGTTCTGCCTCGGAGGCGAACCTCCTCAAGGCTCGCTCAGCAGCGGCGGCATTCCCCACGTAGGTCTTGGAGACCTGCCTGCCCGGGGGCGACCGGTCGATGCTGGCGAAGACCCTGAGCTGCCAACGTGGCCCGATCCCGGTGGGCGCTCCCGCATCGTGCCTGTACGATTCGCATTTCGTGTTCCCGGGAGCCCAGTCGACAGAATTAGGACAGAACTAGGACGCCGGGCCAGGGTAAACCACGAAAGTCCAGTTGGAGGAGTGCGAGAGTGGACGAATCGGACGGTCTCGAAAACCGTTGTGGTCGCAAGGTCACCGTGGGTTCGAATCCCACCTCCTCCGCCAAAATTGCGTCTGAACCGCAGATGGACTGCCTCCTACTCGGACGCGGCAGTGACCTCGATTGCTGGTGATCGAGTCAGAGTCCGAAGTACCACGCAATATCGCTCCGTCGTTGCGATCAGAGCCTTGAGTTCATCTTCCGAGGCTGAGCTCGTCAGGTCGAACGACAGCCTGATCGAAGCAAACCCGACGGCAGCATCCCGATCAACGCCCAACGTTCCACGAACGTCGAGGTCGCCCTCTGCCCGTACAACGCCCTCGACCTCAATACCCCGGTTGGTGGCAACGGATCGGAGCGTCACGCCGGCACACGCAACCAACGCCTGGAGCAGCATGTCTCCGGAGCAGGCCAGGCTGCTGTCTCCGCCCGTCGCGGGGTGAAGGCCGGCCTCGACCATGGCTCGACCAGTCGCCACAGAACAGCTCACTTCCTCGGTCCCGAGCCGACCGGTCGCCTCCAACGTGATCACGGCCGCGGCTGGGTCCTCGGAATATCGCGCCTTCAACGGAGCTTGGATGGCCTTCAGTTCCTCAGCGTCCACGGTGACCTCCCCGACGGCGCCAACGTATCCCATGGCACTTTGCCGCTTCACGAGCGGCGGGGGAACAAGACGGTCGGTGAAGTCGACGACCTCCGACTGAGAGAGGGAAGTGCGAGCGCGCCCGTGGGCCGGACAATCGTCCGGCCCACGGACATCGCCTCGTGTAGATCAGGGCTTGCCTTCGAGCACGAGGTTGAACGGAGTCTCCGTGGCGCGGCGGAAGATCGAGAAACCGGCTGCCTCGGCGACTTCCCGCAACCGCGACTCGCCGGCCTGCGCGCCCAGAGCCGCGCCCACCTCCTGCGACAACGACGCCGGGGTGCAGATGAGTGTCGATGCGGAGTAGAAGACGCGCCCGATGGGATTGAGATTGTCGGTCACATCATCCTGAGCAAAGGGCTCGACCAGGAGCCACGTGCCGTCGGCCCGCAGCGAATTCCGCGTATGCGTCGCCGCCCCGACAGGGTCGCCCATGTCGTGGAGACAGTCGAAGTGACACACCAGGTCGTAGTCCGTACCCGGGTAGTCCTTGGCCGAGGCCACTTCGAAGCTGACCCGGTCACTCACGCCCGCCTCGGACGCCGCTTTGCGGGCGGCGTCGATCGACCCCTGGTGGTAGTCGAACCCGCGGAACGTCGAGGCCGGATAGGCCTTGGCCATCAGGATGGTGGATGCGCCGTGGCCACAACCCACATCCGCCACGGTGCCTCCGCGCCGCAGCTTGGCATCGACACCTTCGAGGGCCGGGATCCATGACTGGACGAGGTTGGCCGCGTAGCCGGGCCGGAAGAAGCGCTCGGTCCCCTGGAAGAGGTCGGCGTCGTGCTCGTGCCAGCCGATGCCCTCCCCCGAACGGAAGGCCTCGATGGCCCGGGGAACGATCCGGGTCGCCGCCAACATCGCCTGGAAGCCCCCGACGACGTACGCCGGGCTTTCCTCGTTGGTCAGCGCCACGGCCTGTTCCGGGTTGAGCTCGTAGAGCCCGTCACCCCGGTAGTCGACATAACCGGCCGCGGCGAGCCCGCACGCCCATTCACGCACGTAACGCTCGGTCGTCCCCGTCCGTTCGGCCAGCTCGGCCGGGGTCAGGGGGCCGGCCTGGGCGAGCGCCGTGAAAAGGCCCAGCTTGTCGCCGATATTGATCAGGGCGGCGCTGAGGAGCGATCCGAAATCGCCGACCGCCTGGTGCACGTATCCCATGAGCTTGTCTTCGTCGATAGCCATGACGTCTCTCCTTCGTCGAGGGGTGGCGGGGCCATTGTGTGAGACAGGGATTGCAGCGAGCTTGCAGTCACCGTTTGCAAAGTGTCTGCAAGGCGAGCGGAGCAGACTGTGGCCGTGACCGATTCCGCCATCGACCGCTTCTGTGCCGCCATCGTCGGTGCCGACCTGGGGACCGTCGACGTCTTCTGCGACGACGTGGTCCTCGACGCCACCGTGCCCAACTGGCATTTCGTCCGACGGGGCCACGACGCCGTCAGGGCCGAGCTGGCCCATTGGTACGCCGATCCGGGCGACTTCGAGGCGCTCCGCCGCACACCCCTTCCCGCTGGGGAGCTGATCGAATTCGACCTCACATGGGTCGAGGGCGGAGTGCCTCACGCCTGTAGACAAGCTCACGTGCTCGAGCTCCGCGACGATCGGATCGTCCGGGACACCGTCTGGTGTGGGGGGCGCTGGCCGGCGTCGTTGCTCGCCGAGATGGAGGAAGCCCAGAGTGTCTTCGACAGGACACAGGACGTTGTTGGCACCTGAACGAACGGTCGCGTCGTCCATCGAGGAGCTGCTCGTCGGCGCGGTGGGCCGTCTACCCATGCTCACCATGGATTCCAAATCAGGGGCGCACTTCGAACGGGTCACGATCGACGGCGAACCCCATGTCGTGAAGTACCTTCACGTCGACGACGACTGGATCATGCGGTCGACCGGAGACCTCGCGTGCCGGCCCGTCACCGTCTGGCGTGCAGGCATTCTCGATCGTGTGCCCGTGTGCATCGATCACGGCGTTGTCGGTGCCGCCACGGGCTTGGGGCGCAACGGCTGGGGGGCCGCGGTGCTCATGCGCGACATGTCGTCGTGGCTGGTCCCCGAAGGTGACGATCCCGTGCCGCTCGACCAGCACCTCGGGTTCATGGAACACATGGCCGCACTGCACGCCACGTTCTGGGGTTGGCACGACACGGTGGATCTCACCCCTCCCGTCCACCGCCTCGCCGAATTCAGTCGCGAGAACATGGCCTCCGAGGGTGCTCGAGGCTGGCCCGACCTCGTTCCCCGGCTCATCGTCGATGGATGGGCGCGCTACCCGTCGGTGGCGCCTGACATCGCCGATGCCGTGCTGGCGCTGGCTGCCGACCCCACCCCGTTGGCCGCCGCGCTGCGCGCCTGTCCGGCCACATTCCTGCATGGCGACTGGAAGATGGGGAACCTGGGAAGCCGGCCCGATGGGACGACGGTGCTACTCGACTGGGCCATGCCCGGAGAAGGATGCCCGACGTTGGAGTTGGCCTGGTATCTCGCCCTCAACGCCGCCCGCCTCCCCCAGTCGAAAGAAGACACCATCGACGCCTATCGCCGCGCGCTCGAGTCGCAGCGGCGTCTCCACCGTCGCATGGTGGGACCGCGCCCTGGACCTGGCGCTGTTAGCGGGATCGGTGTGGTTCGGATGGGAGAAGGCACTCGCCGGGGCCGGGCCCGAACTGTCATGGTGGATCGAGCGGGCCGAGGCGGGGCTGGCAAAATTGTGACGCACGACACCACCCCCGACTTCACCACCCCCGACTACACCACCCCTGAGGCGTGGTTGTCGGGGCCCGACCGCGTCTACCAGGCCCTGAGCATGGCGGTGGTGATCGAGCACAGCTCTGTACTGCGGGGGCGTCGGGTGCTTGATCTCGGTGCGGGGACTGGGGCCACGTCGCGCGCCGTGTCCGCCGTGGGCGGTCGTCCCCTGGCCGTCGACACGTCGTGGGCCATGCTCGCGCACGCCCGGGCCGACAGACCCCCCGCCGTCGTGGCCGATGCGTGTGCGGTTCCGATGGGGGACAACGCTGCGGGTGCCGCCGTGGCGGCGTTCGTGTTGTCGCATGTCATCGACCCCGTCGCTCTTCTGCGCGAGATAGGGCGCGTGACAGAACCCCACGGCGCGGTCATCGTCGTGTCCTTCGCCGGAACGGGGATGCGCTCGGTGGTGGGCGAGGTCGTGGAAGGGCTCCTTCGGAGTCGGGGCTGGACCCCGCCGGCGTGGTTCCGACATATGAAAGAGGAGCTCGAGCCCCAGGTCGCAGATCCCGAGCGTTTGCTTTCCATGGCATCGGCGGCCGGGCTGCGCGACGCCGACGTGACCACCCTCGTCGTCGACACCGGGATCGACGCCCCCGACGATCTCGTCGCCTGGCGGCTGGGCTCCCCGGGGGTGGCGTCGTTTGTCACCGCCATGCCGGCCGGTGAGCGCCAGGACGTCCACGCCGAGGCGGTGGCGGCGCTCGGTCCGGGGCGTCAACCGCTCGTGCTCGACCTGCGCGTCTTGGTCAGTCGCGCCTCCACGGCCCGGCGAAGGGTCCCGGCGTAACGCCCCGCGGATCGGACCAGTCGCGCCGCGTGCTGTTCGGCCAGCCCCGACCAACGGTTGACACCGAAGGACGCGGCCGCATCCGCTGTGAGCCACCACGCCTCGAGCGCGGCCAGTCGATCGAGAGACTCGAGCACAGCCTCGACCTCATCCAGCGCGACGGGAAGGCCGAGCCCGTGCCTGGCCTCGGCCACGAGCAGATTCCCCATGGCGGTATGCCGTTGCACCCCCATGGCGGAGCCGGAGCTCACGACCGCTTCGGCCATGACCAGGGCGTCGTCGCAGTGGCCCCCGACCAGGGCGATCTGAGCTGTGTACAGATCGGCGCGCATGCGATGGCGCCACGACAGCGCGTGGCGGTCACCGAGGGCGCGAGAAGCCTCGATCGACCGTGCCGCGGCATCGAAGTCGCGGCGCATGATGGCTCCCGCGGCGAGGTCGAGATGGGCGTGGGACATCGGCTCGCGCATGTCGATCGCC
Organism: uncultured Acidimicrobiales bacterium; assembly: GCA_963846125.1. GTDB lineage: Bacteria > Actinomycetota > Acidimicrobiia > Acidimicrobiales > UBA8190 > Chersky-840. The sequence goes on along the minus strand of CAWJUR010000002.1, from coordinate 1,055,926 downwards.
GTGGCGTGCTCCAAGGCGGCGAGGTTCGACTCGTCGGCGAGCTCGGTCTCGCCGAGGTTGCGCAGTATCCAGCCTCGGGTGTTCTCGGCCCGTCCGGCCCACCGGACGATGCCCGTTCGGGCCTGCTCGGCCTCGATGGCGTCTACCGCCGCCAGGGCCTGCACCGGCTGGCCCAGATGGGCGTACGCCTGGGCCCCGAAGAGGAGCGTGTGGGCGGTCGGGCTTCCCCACGGCGCCACGCCGCTTCCCGCCATGGCCGGTCCGAGGAGGACAAGGGCTTCTTCCACCTGTCCTTGGTGCACGCGCAACCCCCCGAGCCACATGGCGCTCACGGGATGCCACGCCCTCGACGAGGCCCCATGGGCCGCCACCAGCCGCTCTTCGGCCCCCGCCAGGTCGCCCGTCGCCTGGCGCACCCAACCGCCGATGGTCAGACAACCGACCCGGGCGTCGACGTCGTCATCGCGTTCAGCTCGCGCTGCGCCTTCGTCGGCGAGCCAAGCTGCGTCCGCGAATTCACGCAGGTAGTGCGAGGACCACGCGCGCAGCTCGAGAGCCGCTGCACCCGCCCCCAGCTCGCCGGCGGCCTCGGCGTCGGCGATGGCCCCGCGATAGTCCCCGAGCATCATCCGGACCCGGGCCCGCAGCACCAGGCCGGGCGCCGACGGCCTCGTGTCGAAGGCGGCGTCAGCCAGAACCAACGCCTCGTGCTGGTCGAAGCGGGCTGACGCCAGTTCGGCTGCTTCGACGTAGGCGTCTGCGGCCAGCTCGATGTCGCCTCCCAGGCGGGCGTGATGCGCGACTGCGTAGGCGTCACGGACGGGGCGGGCGGCCAGAGCCCGACCTGCCTCCCGATGGGCCAGCGCACGACGCGACGCGCTCGTCCCCTCGACCAATGCATCGCGGACAACTTGATGCCGAAACACGAACTTCCCGCCGATCTCCGCCAGCAAGCCGCGTCGTGCTCCTGCTTCGAGATGGTCGAGCAGCTCGATCGGCGGTGACCTGAGGACCGCGGCCAGAAGGTCGAGGTCGATCTCGAGGCCGAGGGCGGCCGCAGTGCGGAGTGTGTTCGCCGTCGTTGCGCCGGCGCGCTCGCACCGCGCCACCACGGCATCCTGGATCGAGATCGGCAACACCGACTCGGAGTCGGATGCAGCCAGCTCGACGAGGAACAGCGGGTTCCCGCCGCTGCGAAGCACCAGGGCTGGTGCCCGTTCGGGCCCGACCAGCTCGGCCGCGCTGTCCTCGTCGAACGGGCTCAGTTCGACGGTGGTGCCGGCCGGCAACGCCACGGCCTCTTCAAGACGTTGGGTTGCCACCAAGAGAAGTGAGAGCCCGTCAGCCCGGCGCGCCGCGTAGTCGAGCCATTCGATCGTGGCCGAACCGGCCAGGTGGACGTCGTCCAGGATGACGACCGTCGGAGCAGGAAGTCTGCTCAGCACCGCCACAATGGCGGCAAAGGCGACGAGCTGGCCACCACCCCAGTCGCGCAGCGCCGACGCCGGCATGGCCGGGGCGCCGACGAATGGTGCCATGAAGGGTCCGAGCGCATCGGACTCCGGACCAAGCATCTGCGTCGCCACCTCGGGACCAAGCCCGCGCAGGTACCGCTCCAACGCCGCGATGACCGCCTGCAGCGGTGTTCCCCGGGAAAGCTCGTCGCAGCGACCGACAAGCACGGTGGCGGACGGCGCGGTCCGTGCCGCCCAGGATTCGATCAGATGCGACTTCCCCATACCGGCCTCGCCCACGATTGCGACCAGGCTGCCCCGGCCCGCGCGCGCCGCCGCGAGTGCGTTGTCGAGCACCTCCCACGCGTCGCGTCGGCCCGGGGGCGCCTCCTGGCTGGCGGGCTTGTGACGCGCCTGCTCGTCCTCGGTAATTCGATTCACGGCAGACGAAGCAGATGACAGAGGCAGGGGCAGTCCGAGCAGCACCGCACGATGGAGCTCCTCGGTCTCCGATGTGGGATCGACACCCAACTCCTCGGCGAGACGGGCGCGCATCTCCGCGTAGGCACCGAGTGCACTGGCCGGTCGGCCGTTTGCCACTTGTGCGGTCATGAGGATGCGCAAGGCGGGCTCGTCGTATCCGTCGTGGTCGAGGGCGCCTTGCGCCAGGAGCTCGGCACCCACGAAGTCGCCTGCCACCAAAGCTGCTTCTGCCCCGAAGCGCCGCGCTCGTCGCCGCCACCCGTGCCGCCGTCGCCCGATCGGCTTCCGCCCAGAGCGCGTCATCGTCGTCGGGGAGGAGGGGACCGCGCGCCAAGGTGACGGCGGCGGCGGCGGCCACGGCGGCGGCCGTGGTGTTCCCCGCCGCCAAGCGCCGGCGCGACTCATCGACCAGGGCTGCCATGGCGTCGACGTCGAGCCATTCGACCGCCAACGAGTATCCGGACTCGGTTCGTGTGAGCACGTCTGCGCCGAAGACACTGCGCAACCGGCTCACGAGAACCGAGAGCTGATCCGCCGGTCGCTTCGGTAGGCCGTCGGGCCAGATGTAGTCAGCCAGGAGATCGGCAGCCACCGGCTTGGACCGGGCCAGAACCAACACCTTGAGAAGGATGCGGGCCTTGCGACTCCCGAGCCGAGGCGTGTCGACACCCTCGATCTCGAACCCACCGAGAACACGAGCCCGCAGTGTCGGCACCGCACCATGATCCCGCACGGGGTCAGGCGACGCTTCGGGCCTGTGGGCGGCGACCTCACCAACCGCCGGAGCCCACCTCACCAACCGCCGGCGGCGGCTACCTCACCAAGGGCGCGTCTCACGAGGAGAACGACACGGCTCGTGCCTGCGCCAGCAACTCGACACGGTCAGACCCGAGCAGGAACCCCGCCGCGATGGCCGTGTCCAAGCTGTGCTCGTAGGCGTCGAGGTACCGCGCCTCGTCCCCGTACAGGCTGACGAGGGTGGGGGCATCGAAGCGCACCGTCGATCCGAACAGGGCGCAGAGCCGGCTGGCGCCCGGCGGGGCCTCGCCGCTGAGCGCCGAGATCGGGACATCGACGGCGGGAGTGCGCACCCCACCGAGGGCGTTGCCGAGTTTGTCCCGGACCAGTTCGGGAGGGGACGTCGTCGACAGGCTGAGAGGTGACGCCGTGGCGGGGGCCACGCCTTCGGTGATCCACCGCGTCAGTGCGACGAGGGCGGCCTGCGCCACGAAATGCTGCGGACCTTCGTTGACCACGAAGTCACAACCCAACAGGCTGGCGAAGCCGCCCACCACGTACGCGTCGGCGTGGGCGGTCCCCGCCACCTCCCAGGTTCGGATCCGATCGGAATCGGGCTGGCGCGCCGGTCCAAAGTCGAGCACGGGCCCGAGGTCGGTCTCGGTCTCGAAGATGAGGACCGGGACGTTGGTGTCACTACGGATCAGCAGTCCGTGGGGCACGTCGTTGCTACCTCTCGGCATCCCTGTCAGAGATGCGCCGCTCCCGCCCCGGCTGTGCACGAAGAAACCGTCGTAGGCCTGAGCGATCGGTTGGACGGCGTTGATGTACGTGGTCAAGAAGAAGGCGGACTGCGACTCCCCGACGGCGACGAGGTGTTCGAGGGGCAACGCGCCGAGCGCGGACCCCGGTCCCGCGTTACGGAGAGCTCGGCCGATCTGGGTGAAGATGTCGAAGGAGAACTGGTCCCCGGGGTGATGAAGCGTCCCGTAGCGGTCGGGGCCCGAAGTCACGAGACCGCTTCTCTCCCCCATGCCGGGCACCCCGACAAGCGCATCGCCGCCGTCGACACCGGTGCGCTGGGCCGACACTCCGACATAGGCGTACCCGTCGTGCACGATCTGAGGGCTCAGGTACGTCCAATCAGGGTTCGCTTCTCCCCCGCTGGACACGTTGAACCACTCCACGAGGACGGTCCCGTTGAACCGGTCAAGGTCTCGGGGCCTGCGCACCACGATCCTGGTGCGGTACTCGGCGCTCTCCCGCGGCGTGACGGACCACCGGCCGTCGCTCCCCACAGGCCCCGCCGCCGCGAACGCCGCGGCGGTCCCGGCCACGAAGAACTCCTCGCTCACATATCCGGGAGCCGCCAGGTCCACCGGTACCGCTGAGATGGGCTCGATGAAACGGCCATCGGTGATGGGTCCCGATAAAGCAGCCGCAGGCGCGGCCGGCGATCCGGTCGTCAAGACGATCCCTCCTCGTCACGGGTACGACGCCGTGAGACTGTCGATGTCGGTTCCACCACATCAGTATGTCGCGGGCCCACGACCACCCGGGTGGCCCGTCGCGGCGCACAGAGAAGGGTCAGCCTGAGGGGTAAAGTCCGAACCGTGGCCAGGGGATCGCAAACCAAAACACCTTCAGAGATGCTCCGATACCTCGATGACGCGTTGGAGAAGGTGCTCCCTGACGACGAGTACCAGAAGCTCACCGCCCACGACGCCGAGATCGCCGCCACGACATCTCGAGGAGACTTCCACCGTTGTTTTCGATGTGCGGAGTGGGCAGTCGCACTCACAGCCCAGCCCGAACATTCCCACCTCGCCCACCTCGCCCACGAGATGAAGGCCCTCGTCCACGAGATGCACGACACCGACTGGGCCATCGAGTTCGGTGTCTTGAATCCGGGAAGAACCGTCACCGACGTTGAGCTGGCCTGGGTCGATGATGCCGTCAAGGTGGCACAGGCCGCGGCCGAGAAGTCCGGCTGGACTTCGGTTCCGTGGGAGCATCTCCTCGAAGAGCTCATCGCCATCGAGCCCGCCCAAGGTTGACTCCTGGACCTCGGCATGCCACCGACGCGCGCGCCGTAGGTTGGTGTCGTGCTGACTGTCGTACGGCGTGACCGTCCTCACGTTCATGATGGTGATGTACGCCCTCGAATCCCGGGGCAGGTGGTTCGTCCTCGCCTTCGCCCTCGGGTGCGGCCTGTCGAGCAGTTACGGCTTCGCCAGTGGCGCGTGGCCGTTCGGGGTGATCGAGGCCATCTGGTGCGTGATCGCCTTTCATCGCTTCTACGGGAAGACCCGCACCCTGGCCGGGCCCGATGCCACCTGACTTCGGGCGACGGGGCCTCGCCTGCTCGCTTGCGGAAGCCTCCACGGGGTGTAAACAGGGAGCAGTGAGTACGGGGGGTACGACCAAGACCGGCGAGACACAACGCATCGAGCCGAACCTGACGCGACTCCCGTCCCGGACCGACACCACCCAGGCCGCCAGCCTTCCCGAGACGCTCAGCTACCGGATCAAGCGTGTCCTGCTGGGGCCGCCGCTGGTGAGCGAGCAGTTGGTCGGCCAGCGGCTGGGCAAGCCGACCGCGCTGGCGGTGTTGTCCTCCGACGTGATGTCGTCCTCGGCCTACGCCACCGAGCAGATGTTGCGGACGCTGGTCCTCGTCGGGGGGCTGGCGGCGTTCTCGTTGATCACCCCGCTCACCGCCGCGATCCTCGCCGTCCTGGCGGTCGTGACGATCTGTTACCGCGACGTCGTCCGCTCCTACCCCAAGGCGGGCGGCTCCTACGTCGTGAGCCGCGACAACTTCGGCCCCAACGTCGCCCAGATCGCCGGGGCCGCCCTCCTCATCAGCTACACCATCACCGTGGCGGTGTCGGTCGCCGCCGGAGCCGACGCCATCGGATCGGCGGCGCCGGTCCTCAAGCACGCCGTGGTGCCGATGTCGATCGGCTTCGTCGTGCTCCTCGCCTTCGGCAACCTGCGCGGCATCCGCGAAGCCGGGCGGGTGTTCGCCGTCCCCACGTACTTCTTCATCGCCAACATGGCCGTCCTGATCGTGATGGGGCTCGTGCGCTCACTCGTCGGGAGCCTGGGCCACGTGCACCAGGCCGCGGGCACCCTTCCCCTCGGGCACGCCGGCGGCGGGCTGTTGCTCGGGATCTCGGCCTTCTACATGTTGCGCGCCTTCGCCAACGGGAGCTCGGCCATGACCGGCACCGAGGCCATCTCCAACGCCGTGAGCATCTTCAGAGAGCCCCAGGCCAAGAACGCCCGTACCACCCTCGTGCTCATGAGCACCATCCTCGGGGCCATGTTCCTCGGTGTGTCGGTGCTGGCCGCCTTGAGCCATCCGGTGCCGTACACCTCGGGCCTCCCGACGGTCCTGTCGGAGATCGGCCGGCTCGTGTACGGGTCGAGCGCCGGTGGCCAGGTGCTCTTCTACTCGCTGCAGGCGGCCACGGCGTTGATCCTGATCCTGGCGGCCAACACCAGCTTCACCGGCTTCCCGTTCCTGGTGAGCTTCGTGGCCGAGGACTCGTTCCTGCCCCGCAAGCTGACCGTCCGGGGGCACCGGTTGGTGTTCTCCAACGGCATCCTCGTGCTGGCGGCGGCCTCGATCGCGCTCCTCATCGCCACCGGGGCGAAGGTGAACGCGCTGATCCCCATGTACGCCATCGCCGTGTTCACCGGCTTCACCATGGCCGGTGCCGGGATGGCCAAGCACCACTGGACCCATCGCGACACCCACTGGCGCAAGAGCGTGGCCGTCAACGGATTCGCGGCGGTGGTCTGCCTCGTGGTGGTCATCGTCTTCGCCGTGGCCGAGTTCACCCAGGGAGCCTGGGTGGTCGTCCTGGTCATGCCCATCCTCGTGTACTCACTCACGAGGACCAACCACCAGTACCGCGTCGAGGACGTGGTGCTCGAAGAAGGTGTCGCCGTCGAGGCGTGCGAGGCCAAGATCCTGCGCCGACACGTGGTGGTCATCCTCATCGACCGCATCGACCTCGCTGCGGCCAGGGCCATCCAATACGCCCGGACCCTGATGCCCGACGACCTCCGCGCCGTCCACTTCAACATCGACAACCTTCGGGCCGAAGGCCTCATGGAGCGTTGGCAGCGCGTGGGCCTCACCCGCTTGCCGCTGGACGTGATCGACTGCCCCGACCGTCGGCTCGGTCGGGCCGCGCTCGAGCTCGCGGCCGAGTTGGCGGACGGCGAGACCGAGGTCAGCATCCTGCTGCCCCGGCGCTCCTACGGACGGGCGTGGCGGCGGATCCTCCACGACCAGACCGCCGATCGCATCGTCGACATCGTGAGCCAGCTGTCCCACGTGAACGCCACCATCGTCCCCTTCCTGGTGGCACCCGGGATCGAGGAACGCCGGCCGCTCACCCTGCCGAGCCGACGCCAACCGGCCCGGACCGGCGCGCCGGCCGTGCCCGCCCCCGATCGCACTGCGTTCGCGAGCCTGCCCGGGATCACCCCGATCTCGCAGCTCCAGTGGCGCACCCCGGCGCGCGTGGCGGGCCGGGTCAAGACGGTGCGCGTCCAGCCCTGGGGGGACGTCCCCACCCTCGAGTGCGTGTTGTACGACGGGAGCGGGGAGGCCATCACCCTCGTCTTCCTGGGCCGCCGGTCCATCCCCGGAATCAAGAACGGCACCCAGATGGCGGCCGAGGCGATGGTCGGCAAGCACCAGGGCAAGCTGGCGATGATCAACCCCTTCTACGAGCTGCTCTCGGTCCCCGAGCCGTCGGGCTCGCACTGACCGGCCCGGCCATGGCACCGCACGGTCGCGCCCGATCGGCCTGGAGCCGAAACGGTCATCGTCTGATCTGGCTCGTCGCCGTCGCCGCGCCCATCGTCGTGGCGACGCTCCTGATTCCGGGCCGCGGCCATCTCACCGCCGCCGACGACGCGCTCGTGCTCGTGGTCGTCACCGTGGCCGTGGCGTCGTCGGGTCGACGGGGGCCGGGCGCGTTGGCCGCCATCGTCTCGGCCGCGTCGTTCGACTTCTTTCTCACCCGCCCCTACGGGTCGTTCCGCATCAGCCGGCAGGCCGACCTCACCACCGAGCTGCTCTTCGTCGTCGTCGGGCTCCTCGTCGGCGAACTGGCGGCGCGAGGCCAGAGACACCGACGCGCCGCGGCCGAAGGACGGCTCGACCTCGGTCGGATCCACGACATGGCCGAGCGCATCGCCGGTGGTGAGGAGCCGGACTTCGTCTTGATGGCGGTGGCTTCGGAGCTCCGCGACCTGCTCGCGCTCCAGGACTGTCGTTTCGTGTGGGACCCCCCGTCGGGCAAAGGGGCGTGGATCGACCCCGACGGCACGGTTCGGCTCAATCCCCTCAAGTGGCCGACCACGTCGGTGGGCCTGCCGACCAGACAGGTCGAGCTCCCGGTGCGGGGGGCGGGGCGGACCCTGGGGACCTTCATCCTGACGCCCACGCCGGCCATGCCCATCTCCCACGAGCGTTGCGTCGTGGCCGTGGCGCTCGCCGATCAGCTCGGCTCGGCCCTGTCGGCGCGCTCCGACCTGTCCTGACTCAGAGAACGACGAACGGTCAGAGAACGACGAACGACCTCGGGCTGGTCACCGTGCCCGAGGGCGTGGTCACGGTAATGGGGCCCGTCGTGGCGCCGTCGGGGACCACCACGACGATCCTGCCCGCCGATTCCCGCTTCATGAACGCCGGGACACCGTTGAAGGTGACCTGGGTGGCACCGCTCAGCTTCCTGCCAAAGATCTGAACCCTCGACCCCACCGGCGCGCCCCGAGGGGTGACCCGTGCGATGCGCGGCGTCTTGCCGGCGCCGTGAACATGGGTGTGCGGTGCGGCCGAGCCGGTGGGCTTCGCCGGCGTCGTCGATGGAGCTCGCCGCACCGGTGGACGGCGCCGTCGAGGTGGTCCCTCCTGCCGGTTGGGTCCCGGGAGCGGCCGTCGTGGACGTCGTGCCGGCGATCGTCGTCGTCGGTCCTGACCCGTCGGTCAGAGGCACGGTGGGGCGCAGCGCCTCGCTGGGGAGAGGGGCGGGTGCGGTCCCGGGTTGGAACCCGGTGGCGGCGATCGTCCAGTCCGCTTTGGCCTTGCCCGAGATCTTCAGCTCGACGGGAGTGGCTGCCGCCGGCAACATGAAGACGACGCAGCCGGTGGCGGCCTGGCCTGCGGGCAGAGTGCTGAACGGAGGGTACGAGAGGCACTCGTTGACCTTGTATTTGGCCGTGCTCTTGCCGATGTGGGCCAGCTTGTGGGAGTCGACGAGCTTCGAGTTGCTGTAGATCGCCGCGAACTTGGCGGGGGAGGACGTCGGGCTGTGCACGGTCAAGACGACCGCCGCCAACGAGTGGCCCAGAGCAGGCCCGATCGAGCCGAAGGCGACGGGCGCCGGGTAGAGCACCTTGACGAGGGTCACCGTTCCGTCCATGGCGCTCAGCGTGGAACCCACCTGGCCCATCGGGGTCGAGCCCGAACAGGCGGCGGCCAGCAGGGACAGGGCGACGAGCACCGGGCGCAGCCCGCAGAGGACGAAGGTGCCGTCGGGGAGGGGGCGTCGTGGCTACCACTGGCGCGAGCCGCTGGCGCGTTCGCACAGCGGTCCCCGAGATCGCCACCCGCACCAGCACACCCCCCACTTGGCGTTCTCAGCATTCTCTCATCCACGGGGGCATCTTGGAAACCGCTGGTCACGGGAGATTTCGACACCCCCGCCCACCGTGTGCTGTGCTTCGCCCGGTGGGGGAGCGCATCCGGGCGTCACGCTGGACAATCGTCGTCCTGGTGGTGGCAGTCGCGGTCGGGGCCTGCTCGTCCCCACGGACGGTCGGGACGAGCACCACCAAGGCCGTCAGCTCCACGAGCTCGTCCCAGGCCGGAGCGCTGGCGGCAGCCGGGGCCGCCGTGCCCTCTCCCGGATGCTCTCCCTTCAAGACGTCCTCGACCTCCTCTGCCCCTGCCTCGTCTGCCGGCACGGCGCCCGGGGCGGTGACCGGGCTGCGCCAGGACATCACCGTCGACGGGGTGGCCCGTTGGTATCTGCTCACCACTCCCCCCACCCGACGGGGGCGGCTCCCCTCCCCCTCGTCGTCGACCTGCACGGACTGGCCGAGGGTGCCACCCTGCACGCCGAGACGAGCCAGTTCGGCCCCAAGGCGCAGGCCGACGGGTTCATCGTGGTGTTCCCCGAAGGCACGGGATCGCCGGTCTCGTGGGACATCGCCCCGTCGACGAGCGCGCACCCCAACCACGACATCGACTTCATGAACGCCATGCTCGATGCCGTCGAGGCCCAGCACTGCGTGGACACGTCGCGCCTCTACGCCGACGGGTTCTCCGACGGCGCGCTCTTCACGTCCCTGCTGGCGTGCACCATGGCCAACCGCTTCGCAGCCTTCGCCGCGGTGGCCGGGATCGTCATGCCGTCGCCGTGCGACCCCGGGCGCAAGGTGCCCATCCTCGCCTTCCATGGCACCGCCGACCCCATCCTCTACTTCAACGGAGGGATAGGCACCGCCGTGCTCAACCACGCCCTCGGGCTCCGGCCCGGCCCCGACCACGACCACCGCCCCGCCCACCGAGCTCAACGGCAAGGGGTATCCCGCCAACGTGAAGGCCTGGGCGGCCAAGGACGGCTGCAACCCGACGCCGACCGACACCAACGTGAGCGCGCACGTCGTCATGCGGAGCTACCGGTGCCCCCCCGGTGTGGGCGTCGAGTTCTACATCGTCCTCGGCGGCGGCCACGCCTGGCCCGGGAGCCAGGTCAGCGCGTCGCTGAAGGCGATCACGGGACCGTCCACCTTCGAGATCGACGCCACCGACATCATCTGGAAGTTCTTCCAGCGCTACCGCCTCGCCTGAGCGCATCCCCTTCACCGGCCCTCGAAGCGCGGCGATCGGCGCTCGGCGGCGGCCCGCATCCCCTCGGCGGCATCGGCGGTGGCGACCACGACACTTCGCATGGTCTCTCCGAATCGGATGGCGTCGAGCGACGACAGGTCCTCGGCGCGCGCCGCCACCTCCTTCATGGCCCGCTGCGCCAGAGGTGCGCCCGCCACCAGACGGTCCGCCAACGTCCGGGCTTCGACCATGAGGTCGTCGTGCGCCACGACTCGCCACACGAGCCCCATCTGGCGCGCCCGTTCGGCGTCGACGCGCTCGCCGGTGAGCAGCAGCTCCATGGCGTCGGCCCACGCGATGCGCTTGGGCAGGCGGATGGCCCCCACGATGGCGGGGATGCCGAGGCGGACCTCGGGATAGCCGAAGCTGGCCCGGTCGCTCGCCAGCACGAAGTCGCACCATGTCACGAGGGTCAGCCCGTAGCCGAGGCAGTGCCCGTTCACCGCGGCGATGACGGGTTTGTGGATCTCCCAACCGCTCTCGAAGGAATTGAGTGTGGGCTTCTCCCAGAAGGTGCCGGCGAACTCGCCCGTCGACCCTTGGCCGTCACGGAGATCGGCGCCCGCACAGAAGGCGCGCCCGGCGCCGGTGACGATGCCCACCCACGCTTCCTCTTCGTCTCTGAATCGGGCGAAGGCGGCGTTGAGGTCGCGGCGCAGCTCGCCGTTCACCGCGTTGAGGGCGTGGGGGCGGTTGTAGGTGATCGTGGCCACGTGGCCACTTCTCTCGTAGAGGACGGTGTCGGCCATGGGCGCACGGTACCGGGGCGCGGTCCCGGGGCGCTGGCCCTGCGCCGCTATGTCGCGTCGCGCTCGAGGGCGCGGCGCGGGTGGCGACCGTCGACGTATCCCATGAACGGGGGACGGATGTTGTAGCCGAGCAACTCCTGCAGCGTCTCGGGCAGCTCCCGGACGATGGGGGGCGGCACGCCCAGGAAATGGTTCTCCTGCGGCCTCAGCCACGACGCCACGTACTCGAGGATCACGCCTAGCCGGGCCCGGTCGGTGGTGTTGGCGCCGCCGCCGTGCCACACACTGCCCAGATAGAACAGCACCGAGCCCGCCGGCATCTCCGCCGGGGTCGTGGGGCTGTGCTCGTCGGGTTGCTCCAGGCGCCAGCGGTGGCTCCCGGGGATGATGCGCGTGGCGCCGTTGGCCTCGGTGAAGTCGTCGAGCGCCCACATGGTGTTGAGCACCACCTCGGGATGTGGACGCGGCAGCGGGTAGATGGCGTCGTCGTGGTGCAGGATCTGCGCCACCTCTCCGGGCCCGATCTCGATCCCGGTAGGGGCGCTCAGCTGGCAGTGCCCGAGCACGCGCTCGAGCACGCCGAGGACGAGCGGATGCGTGGCGGGCCCGTCAAAGGCACGGGTCTTGGCGAACAGGGCATAGACGCGCTTGGTGTGTGCCCCTTCGAAGGGGTTGCGCCCTCCCGGCGTCCCCGCCAGCACGCGTCGCATGTCGGTGCGCGCCGCGCTGAGCTCGGGCTCGGGGAGGAAATTCTCCACGACTGCGTAGCCGTCGTGCTCGAGGGCGGCGACGATCTCGTCCACCGATGTCGTGATGCTGCGCATGCGACCTCAGTCTTCCAGAGTCGTCGGAGAAGGGCTCAGGGAGAGGCGGGATTAAGGAGAGGCCGTGGGCGGGGCCCGCGTGTCGAGCCAGCGCCGGAACCCGGCCGCGTTCGAGTGCACCCCGTTGAGGGTGTCGAGCTTCTCGCGGTGCACGGCGTCGACACCCGAGACATCCGCCGCGAAGGCGCTGTCGAGCGCCGCCGCGATGTCCTCGCCGTCGCGCCACGCCTGTTCGGCGACACTGGCCCAGCGCCGCAGGGTCTCCTCGGCCTCGTCGAGAATGGCGCCCGGCTCCGACAGCAGGCCGTAGTGGGCGAGGGCGAGGCCACTGGGTCGGCGCGCCGCGAACCGGTGCAACGAGTGGACGGCCAGGTCGAGGTCGAAGTCCGGAGGTGGGGTCGAGGGGCGCAACACCCCGGCGTCGGGCAGCCGCACCCCCACCGCGTCGCCCGCGAACAGGACACCGCTCACCGAGTCGTGCAGGGCGAGATGGTGCTTGGCGTGCCCGGGGGAGTCGACGGTGGTGAGGACCCGGTCCGGGGACACCCGGATCTCCTCGCCGTCGGCCAGCACGTGGATCCTCTCTTGCGGGGTGGCGTCCAACCGGCCGTAGAGCGAGTCGAGCAGCGGCCCGTATACACGCGATGCCGGAGTCGATGAGTCGCGTCGGGTCGACCAGATGGCGGGCCCCTTTCTCGTGCACGTAGACGGTGGCGGCGGGAAAGGCCCGGGCCACGTCGCCCACACCGCCGGCGTGGTCCAGATGGATGTGGGTCACCGCCACCCCGGCCAGGTCACCCGGGCGCACGCCGAGGGTGTCGAGCGCGTCGAGCAGCACCCCCACCGAGCTCTGGCTGCCCGTCTCCACCAGGACCGGCGCCGCCCCGTGCACCAGGTAGCCGGCCGTCACCTTCTCCCACCCCCCGAGGAGGGTGTCGATCTCGATGATGCCGGGAGCGATCTCCGAGGTCGTCACGTGCCGACCTCGATCACCACCTTCACGTCGTCGGGCTGTCGTGCCAACGCGTCGGCCCAGTGCTCGAGGGGCACGCGCCTGGTCACGAGCTTCGAGATCCATGAGTGGTCGGCCTTCATGAGCGCCTCGGCAGCGGCGTGGTAGTGACGGGCATTGGCGTTGACCGAGCCCACCACGGCCTGGTTCTCGAGGACCATCGACCGGTTGAGCATCGAGGCGTCGACCTTCAGGGCGTGCTTGCCCGACGAGACGCCGGTGAGACACGCCACCCCGCCCGCGTTGAGGTGCTCCATGGCGTCGAAGACGAGCGACGCCACCCCGGTGCACTCGATGACGATGTCGGGGTGGGGACAAGAGCGCTCGATCCGACCGGTGTGGTAGGTGGCGCCGAGCGCATGCACCAGGTCGGGCTTGGTGCCGGTGGTGACCTGGTCGAAGACGTGCACGTCGATCCCCCGCTGCATCCCGATCATGGCAGCCAGCAGGCCGATGGGCCCGGCCCCGGTGACGACGACGTTCTGGGGGTCCCAGTGGGCCCGTCCCCCGATGCGGTCGACCTGCTCCCACGCTTTGGCCACCACGCTGGTCGGCTCCATGAGCACGCCCAGGGCACCGAGCCCGGGGTCGATCTTCACGGCGTATTCCGGATGGAGGCGGTAGCGCTCGGAGCAGTACCCGTCGTGGCTCTTGATGCCGTGTTCGGTGTACTGGCCGTTGTGGCAGAAGTCCCATTCGCCCACCGCACAGTTCCCGCACGGCACGGGGTCGGGCAGCCGGACGATGCCGACGACGAGATCCCCCGCCGCCACCGTCGCCCCCGCCGGTGCCTCGATGACGCGGCCCAGGGACTCGTGGCCGAGGACGAGGCGGTCACGTCCCGGCGGCGCCCACCCGTAGGCGCCCGACACGATCTCCATGTCGGTGCCGCACACCCCCACGGCCAGTCCCTCCACGAGGACCGCCCCATCGGAGTCGGGGGGCTCGGCGACGTCTTCGAGCCGGGCCGAGCCCGCCGTCAGGGGTTGCACCGTGAGCGCTTTCATCGCGTCCGCCTCCTCTTCGAGTTCTTCGCCGCCGACTTCGCGGGCGCCCCGTCGGGCGTGGGGGTGGTGTCGGAATGCTTGCGTCGGGAGTAGGGGGACCGGAGTCGCCGCGACGGGGCGAGCCCGCTCATCGAACCGGCGCGGCCCCACCGACTGCCCACACTGCGTAACAGGTGTTCATCGGCCACGACCTGGTCGGCCATGTCGGGATGGCCCGACAGGTTGTAGGCGGCGTTGACGAGCGAGACGTGGGAGAAGGCCTGGGGGAAGTTGCCCACCTGGCGACCGGCCCGCACGTCGTACTCCTCGGCCAGCAGCCCGAGGTCGTTGCGCAGCCCGATGAGCCGGTCGAGCATGGCGTGGGCGTCGTCGTAGCGGCCGATCAGATAGAGGCAGTCGGCCATCCAGAACGAGCACGCCAGAAAGGCCCCTTCGTGACCGGTGAGCCCGTCGACGTCGCCACTGTCCTCGGTGCGGTAGCGCAACACGAAGCCGTCCTCGGTGAGCCCGCGCTCGATGACCTCCACCGTCGAGCGCACCCGCTCGTCGCTGGCGGGCAGGAATCCCACCAGCGGCATCATGAGGAGGCTGGCGTCGAGGGCGTCGGACCCGTAGTACTGGGTGAAGGCGCCGACCGTCTCGTTGTACCCCTTGGTGCACACCTCGTCGTGGATCTGTCGCGCAGCGCGCGCCAGCGTCGAGGGGGCCGTCGACGCCGAACTCCTCGACCATCCGCACGGCGCGGTCGAGGGCCACCCAGGCCATGACCTTGGAGTGGGTGAAGTGCCGTCGGGGGCCGCGCACCTCCCAGATGCCCTCGTCGGGCTCCTCCCAGTGGTCGGCCACGAACTCGCACCAGCGCCTTCTGCAGGTCCCAGGCCGTGGCGCTCAGCGCCGTGCCCACGTTGCACGCCTCGTACAGCGCCGAGAGCACCTCGCCGTACACGTCCAGCTGGAACTGGCCCGACGCGGCGTTGCCCACCCGCACCGGCTTCGACCCCTCGTAGCCCGGCAGCCAGTCGACCTCCCACTCGTCGAGGCGCCGTTCGCCACCGGGCCCGTACATGATCTGCAGTTGGGAGACGTCCCCGGCCACGGCGCGCAACAACCAGTCGCGCCACGCCAGGGCTTCCTCGTGATAGCCCCCCCGCATGAGCGACTCGAGCGTCAGCGTGGCGTCGCGCAACCAGCAGTAGCGGTAGTCCCAGTTGCGCTCCCCGCCGAGGGTCTCGGGCAGTGACGTCGTGGGGGCGGCCACGATCCCACCCGTTGGTTGGTAGGTGAGTGCCTTCAACGTGATGAGCGAACGCATCACCGCGTCGCGCCACTCCCCTTCGAAGGTGCAGGTTGCGGACCAGTCCGCCCACCACATCTGGGTGTCGTGCACGGCGTAGCTGGCGTCGACCGGACGCGGTGCGGTCTCGTGGCTGGGATACCAGGTGAGGACGAAGGGGATGTGCTCGGTCCCCGACAAGGTGAAGTCCGCCACCGTCGTCATGTCCTCGCCCCGGGTGTCGATGGGGGTCCACAGCGCCAGGCCGTCGGGGCCGGCGATGGCACACAGCAGGCCATCGGCGCGCCGTACCCACGGCACCATCGACCCGTAGCCGAAGCGGATGACGAGGTCCATGCGCATGGCGACCTCACCGCGGACGCCCTCGACCATGCGCACCACCTGGGGGTGGTCCTCGCGGATGGGCATGCAGTCGACGACCTTGGCGATGCCGTCGGCGGTCTCGAATTCGGTCTCGAGCACGAGCGATGTCGCCCGCGATAGCCGCGCCGCACCTCGTAGTCCTCGGTGGCGGGCGCGATGCGCCAGTAGCCGTGCTTCTCGGTGCCGAGCAACTGGGCGAAGCAGGCGTCGGAGTCGAATCGGGGCAGGCACAGCCAGTCGATCGACCCGTTGCGGCCCACGAGCGCCGCCGTGTGGAGGTCCCCGATGATCCCGTAGTCCTCGATGGGCAGCGACACGGGGGTCATTCTTACTCCCCCCTCTACGGCAACGGGGGGCCGGGCCTACGAGACGCAGCTGCCGGTGCCCACGGTCTGGGTCCTGGCCCGGGCATGAGCGACATCGGCGCTGACCGCCGGCATGGCGAGCGCATAACCCACGTTGGAGTTCGAGGTCGAGCGCGCGAACACGACGCCGATGACGGTGCCGTCGGCGACCCCGGGATCACCCGACGCCACCAGGGGACCACCCGAGTTACCCGGCTGGACCAAGGCGTCGAGCTGGTAGATCTCGCGCGTCGTCTGGGAGCTCCCGTAGATGTCGAGCCCGACGGCCTGGAAGGCCGCCGCCACGCCCGCCTTGCGGGGGGTGAGCGGGCCTCCCCCGGGATAGCCGAGTACGACGCCGGTCGTCCCTCGTGCCACCACGCTGGAGTCGACGGGGAGCGCGGCGTCGGTGAGCGCGTGCACGCGCAACACGGCGATGTCGAGCCTCGGGTCGAACAGCGCCACCGACGTGGCGTGGCGGCCGGTGGAGTCGATCACGAACGGTGCGGGCGATCCCCGCCACGACGTGCGCGTTGGTGACGACGAGCCCCGGTGCGACCACGAAGCCCGACCCTTCCTGGATGACCCCGCATCCCGCCCCCGCCACCTGCACGGTCGACCCCTCGGCCCGCAGCACCGCGGCGCGCGCCGATGCGTCGGTGGGCAGGTCACCGGGCCGCGGTCTGAGGGGGGAGCCCGGTGAAGACGACGGGGAAGCCGTTCTGGGCGAGGAACCGCTCCATCCCCGCGAAGACGGTGGGGATGGGCGGAAGCACGGCGTCGAGGGCCCGCACGATCCGCGACTGCTGCAGCGACCGGTCGAGCGACGGAGTACTGGCTGCCCTGGAGCAGGATCGCCACCACCCAGGTGACGACGAGCGCCACCACCACGGCCACGGCCACACCGAACACCGAGTCGACGGGCCCGAGGCGCAGCCGGTGCAGGAGTCGGCCCGAGCGCGCCCCGAGCAACCGGCCCATGCCCCCCACGATCGTGGCCACCCCGATCAGGACGATGAGGGCGATGAGCGTCTGCGCCGATCGTCCGTGCGCCACCTTGGCGACAGAAGGCGCGAGGAGCGCCCCGAGGACCAGGCCGAGCAGGAGACCCCCGAAGGTCAACACCTGCATGGCGGCGCCGAGTCGGAGGCCGTGGATGCCCGACAGCGCCACGATGACGAGCAGCACGTAGTCGACCCAGTTCATTCCGTAGATCCTTCCCCACAGGCGGGACCCCGCATGCGCACCCCCTACCCGACGACGGTTTAGGGTGACGTCGGGAACGAGAGGAGGCAGGTCGTGGCCGAGATCGTCGAGTTGCTCACCGACGTCGTCGGTGCCGGCAACGTCCTCGCCGGAGACGACGTCTCTCCCGACTACGCCCACGACGAGGCCCTCACCGCCACGCCCAGCGTGCCCCTGGCCGTGGTCCGACCCCGGTCCACCGAGGAGGTGGCCGCGGTGCTCAAGGTCGCCGACGAGCTCCACCTGCCGGTCACCGCCCGGGGCAGCGGCACCGGGCTCTCGGGCGCGGCGATCTCACCGCCCGACGGGATCCTGGTGTCGTTCGAGCGCATGAACGCCATCCTCGAGATCGATCTCGACAATCACGTGGCGGTGGTCCAGCCCGGCGTGACCCTCGAAGAGCTCAACACCGCCCTCGCCGAGCACGGCCTCGTCTACCCGGTGTTCCCCGGAGAGTCGAGCGCGTCGCTCGGTGGCAACGTGGCCACCAACGCCGGGGGGATGCGGGCCATCAAGTACGGCGTGACCCGCCACCACGTGCTCGGCCTCGAGGCGGTGCTCGCCAACGGCGACGTGATCCGCACCGGCGGCAAGTTCGTGAAGACCTCCACCGGCTACGACCTCACCCAGCTGCTCATCGGGTCCGAGGGCACCCTGGCCCTGGTCACCGAGGCGACGCTCAAGCTGCATCCCCGGCTGCCCCACGCCGCCACGGTGCTGGCCCCCTTCACCACGCTCGACGAAGTCACCGCGGCGGTGCCCGCGCATCGTCGCCAGCGGGATCGGCCCGCTCATCTTGGAGTACGTCGACATGATCACCATGGCGGCCATCACCGCCAACGTGGGCCTCGACCTCGGCATCCCCGAGCCGGTGCGCGACGCCGCGCTGGCCTATCTCGTCATCGTGCTCGAGAGCACCCACGAGGCGCGCCTCGACGACGACGTGGCGGCGCTGGGCGAGCTGCTCGTGGAGCTCGGCGCCATGGAGGTCTACGTCCTGCCGCCCCAGGCCGCCACCCAGCTCATCAGCGCCCGGGAGAAGGCGTTCTTCGTGGCCAAGGCGGCACGGGGCCGACGACATCGTGGACCTCGTGGTGCCCCGGGCGGCGATCCCGCAGTACATGCTGGCGGTGGCGGCCGTCGCCAAGGAGCACGGCGCGCTCATCACCGGGTGCGGGCACGTCGGCGACGGCAACGTGCACCTGTCGGTGTTCCAGCCCGACCCCGAGCAACGCACCGAGGTCTGCGGGAGGTCTTCCGGGCCGGCATGGCCCTGGGCGGTGCCATCTCGGGCGAGCACGGCATCGGCACCGAGAAGAAGAAGTACTTCCTCGAGCTCGAGGACCCCGTGAAGATCGAGCTCATGCGCGCCGTCAAGCGTGCCTTCGATCCCAACGGCATCCTCGGGCCCGGCAACCTCCTCGACTGACCCGATGACCCGACTGACCGAAGAATCAGAGATCGATGAACGGCGCCCAGGCACTCATCAGGACCTTCGTCGGCAGCGGTGTCGACGTCTGCTTCGCCAACCCCGGGACCTCGGAGATGCATTTCGTCGCCGCCCTCGACGACGTCCCGGAGATGCGCGCCGTGCTCGGGCTGTTCGAGGGGGTGGTCACCGGCGCCGCCGACGGCTACGGCCGCATGGCGGGCCGGCCCGGCGGCCACCTTGTTGCACCTCGGGCCGGGGCTGGGCAACGGCATCGCCAACCTCCACAACGCCCGGCGGGCCCGGACCCCGGTCGTGAACCTCGTCGGCGACCACGCCACCACGCACCTCGCCTACGACCCTCCCGCTGGCCTCGGACATCGAGAGCCTGGCCCGGCCGGTGTCGCGCTGGTTCCGGTCATCGGTGCGCGCCGACGCGCTCGCGGCCGACGCCGTGGACGCCGTCCAGGCCTCGTTCGGGCCGCCCGGCGGGGTGGCCACGCTGGTGGTGCCCGCCGACCTGTCGTGGCAGGAGGCCGGAGAGCCCGCCACCAGCCGACCGAGCCGGGTGCTCAGCCACCGTGGTCGACGACGTCGTGGTCGGCCGCGGCCAAGGCGCTGCGCTCGGGTGAGCCGGCCGTGCTCCTGGTGGGGGGCAACGCCGTGCGCGAGCGAGGTCTCGTGGCCGCCAGCCGCGTCGCCAACGCCACGGGCGCCAAGCTCCTGTGCGAGACCTTCCCGGCCCGGATCGAGCGCGGCGCCGGGCTCCCCGCCGTCGAGCGGCTCGGCTACCTGGCCGAGTTCACCATCGCCCAACTCCAGGGGGCCAAGCACCTGGTCCTCGCCGACGCCCTCGCCCCGGTGTCGTTCTTCGCCTACCCGGGGCGTACCCGGCTATCTGGTTCCCGACGGCTGCGAGGTGCACACGCTCGCCACCGGCTGTGACGACGTGGCCGGCGCGCTCGAAGCGCTCGCCGACGCGCGTGGGGGCGCGCCCGGTGCCGCCGCCGCGCGAACCGCCGGCGCGCCCCGACCGTCCCACCGGCGCGCTCGATGCCCAGAGCTTGGCGGCCGCCATCGGCGCCCTGCTGCCCGAGGGAGCGGTGGTGAGCGACGAGGGCAACACGTCGGGGATCTTCGTGTCGGGGGCCACGGCCGGAGCGCCGCGCCACGACTGGCTCTGCCTCACCGGCGGCGCCATCGGCCAGGGCCTGCCCGTCGCCACGGGCGCGGCGGTGGCCTGCCCGGACCGGCGGGTGTTGTCCCTCGAGGCCGACGGCAGTGCCATGTACACGCTCCAGTCGCTTGTGGACCCAGGTCCGGGAGAGTCTCGACGTGACCACGGTGG
This sequence comes from uncultured Acidimicrobiales bacterium, assembly GCA_963846125.1. Taxonomy (GTDB): domain Bacteria; phylum Actinomycetota; class Acidimicrobiia; order Acidimicrobiales; family UBA8190; genus Chersky-840. Next base: position 1,035,715 of record CAWJUR010000002.1, on the reverse strand, counting down.
TACTCAACAACGGCTCCTACGCCATCCTCGAGTTGGAGCTCAGCCGGGTGGGCGCCGGCGATCCCGGACCGCGTGCCCGGGGCATGCTCGACCTCAAGCGTCCCGACCTCGACTTCGTGGCCCTGGCGTCGGGCATGGGCGTCCCCGCCGGACGCGCCACCACGGCCGAGGAGTTCACCGACGCAGCTCGAGCGGGCTCTGTCGACGCCCGGCCCGGCGCTCATCGAGGCCGTCCTGCGCTGACCCGCCGTCACTGACCCCGCCGTCACTGACCCGCCGCAACTCACCCGCCGTCATACTGGGCCGGTGCCCTCGGTCGACCTGAACGCCGATGTCGGCGAAGGCGTCGGGCCGGACGGTGACGAGCGCCTCCTCGACGTGGTGACGAGCGCGAGCGTCGCCTGCGGGGTGCACGCCGGGGACATCGACACCATGCGTCGCACCGCTGGAGGCGGCGGCTCGGCGCGGTGTGGTCGTCGGGGCGCATCCCTCGTACCCCGACCGGCAGGGATTCGGCCGCCGCCCCATGGACCTGTCCCCGGCCCAGGTCACCGCCGAGGTCCTGACGCAGTTGGGTGCGCTCGACACCGTGGCGCGCCCGCTCGGAGTGACGGTCCGCTACGTGAAGCCCCACGGCGCGCTCTATCACCGTATGGCCGACGACGAGACGATTGCGCCGAGCGGTCGTCGCCGCGCCTCGCCGACGCGGGCGGCCTGGTCCTGTTGGCCCCGGCGGGGTCGGGCGTGCGTCGGCGTGGCCGAGTCGATGGGGGTGCGCGTCGCCACCGAGGCCTTCGCCGATCGCGCCTATCGAATCCGACGGGCGCCTCGTGGACCGCTCCGTTCCCGGCGCCGTGCTCGTCGATCCCGCCGAGGTGGCACGCCGTGCGCTGGACATCGCCGTGCGACGGCCAGGTGACGGCCCTCGACGGCTCGAGGTTCGACATCTCGGCATCGTCGATCTGCGTACACGGCGACACTCCGGGCGCCGAGTACCTGGCGCGCCACGTGCGGAGCCGCGCTCGAGGACGCCGGGGTGACGCTCGCGCCCTTCGTGGCGTGAGCGGGTGCCGATGAAGCCGATGAAGAACACGCAACAGATACGGCCGGTGCGGCCCTTCGGCGACGGAGCGCTGGTGGCCGAGCTGACATCGGTGCGAGACGCGCACGCATTGGCGGCGGCGGCGAACGACCAGGGTTGGGACGGCGTCGAGGACGTCGTGGTCGGGTACCGCTCTGTCGTGGTGATCGTCGATCCGTCCGGTCGCCGATCTCGGCGCTATCGCGGATGAGCTGGCCCGCATCCCGGCACTCGGGCGCGCCCCGCCCCCGACGAGAACGGTGGTGGACATCCCCGTCACCTTCGACGGCCCCGACCTCGACGAAGTCGCCGCGCTGGCCCAGACGACCGCGGAGGGCGTGGTCGGCCAACTGCTCGAGGCTGAGCTGACGGTGGCCTTCATCGGGTTCCTCCCCGGCTTCGCCTACCTCGACGGCCTCCCGAGCGCCCTGGCAACGGTGCCCCGGCGCTCCACGCCGCGCACCGCCGTCGCCCCCGGCTCCGTGGCCGTCGGGGGCGGGTTCGCCGGCATCTACCCCCGGGCCTCCCCGGGCGGGTGGCAGCTGGTGGGACGCACCGGGTTCGAGCTCTTCGACCCCGAGGCCGCGCCCTTCACGGCGCTGCACCCCGGCGACATCGTCCGCCTGCGCGTCGCCGATGCCGCGGATGTGACGGTCCCGGTCGCGACGGACACCGGGCCGGCGGCGACGCGCCCCGCCCTGCGATCCGACGCCCGGGACACGGTCGAGGTCATGGCCCCGGGCCTGCTGTCCATGGTGCAGGACCTGGGCCGCGTGGGCGTGGCCGCGTTGGGCGTCCCCCGGGCCGGGGCCGCCGACCCCTACTCGGCCCGGGCCGCCAACCGGCTGGTGGGCAACGGGGACGGAGCCGGCGTGATCGAGGTCACCGCGCTCGGGCCGCGCCTGCGCTTCTCGGGCCCGGCCCATGTGGCCGTGGTGGGTCGGGCCGAGGCGAGCGTCGACGGCCGGCCCGTCGCGCTCGACACCGTGGTCCCGATGTCCCGGGGCCAGGAGCTGGCGGTGGGAGCGACACACGACGACCTGCGGTGCTACGTGGCGGTGGCGGGCGGGTTCGACGTCGCCCCGATTCTGGGCAGCCGGTCCTCGGACGTGCTCACCGGCCTCGGGCCCGGCGCGTTGCGAACCGGGGACGTGGTCGGGATCGGTGCCGCCGACGCGGCCCCGGGGCCAGATCGTGCGCGGCGACGGGGGCGCTCACGTGGGCGGCGCGCGCCCGCGCCTGCTGCGGGTGATGGCCGGGCCCGACGTGCTCGACACCGACCTCGCCCATCGCCTGTGCGGCGCCCGACTGGGAGGTGGGCGCGGCCAGTGACCGCATGGGGGTGCGCCTCCTCGGCGACGAACCGTTCGCGCGTCGGCGCGCCGGGAATGGCGTCGCGGGGGATGGTCACCGGCGCGGTGCAGGTCCCGCCCGACGGCGGGCCCGTGGTGCTGCTGTGCGACCACGCCACCGTGGGGGGCTACCCGGTGGCGGCCACCGTGGTGGGCGCCGATCTCGGTGTGCTCGGCCAGCTCCGGCCCGGCGACGCCGTGCGGTTCGAGGTCGTGGACCTGGCCGAGGCCGACCGGGCCCGGGCCCGGGCCGAGCGGGCCCTCGACCGGGCCGTGGTGGGGTGGTTCCCCGTGCGCAGCGACTGAGCCTCGCCCCAGGTCTCCGCCATCGCGGGGACCGGACCCGAATCCCAAGTGGAAGGATGGAACGGCGTCGTCCCGGCGCACCGAGGAGGTGGACGTGACCCCGACGACGGACAAGCCCGTGCACGCCAGCGGCACGTTCATGCTCGGCGACCTGCCCGTGCACCGCCTCGCCTACGGAGCCATGCGGATCACCGGCCCCGGGATCTGGGGCCCGCCCGAGGACCACGACGAATGCATCCGGGTCCTGCGCCGCGCCGTCGAGCTCGGGGTGGACTTCATCGACACCGCCGACTCCTACGGCCCCTACGTGTCGGAGGAGCTCATCTGCGAGGCGCTGTATCCCTACCCCGAGGGCCTCGTCATCGGCACCAAGGCGGGGCTGACCCGCATCGGCCCCGACCCCGCCGACTGGCCGCCGGTGTGTCGGCCCGAGTACCTGCGCCAGGAGTGCCTGATGAGCCTGCGCCGCCTGCGCCTCGAATGCATCGACCTCTTCCAGCTGCACCGCATCGACGCCCTGGTGCCGGCGGCCGAGCAGTTCGGGGTCCTGAAGGAGCTGCGCGACGAAGGCAAGGTGCGCCACGTGGGGCTGTCCGAGGTGACCGTGGCCGAGATCGAGGCGGCGCGCGCCGTCGTTCCCATCGTCTCGGTGCAGAACCTCTACAACGTGGCCAACCGCCGGTCCGAGGCGGTGCTCGAGCATTGCGAGGGCCAGGGCATCGGCTTCATCCCGTGGTTCCCGATCGCGGACGGCACCTTGTCGGCCCGACGCGGCCGCTTGGCCAAGGTGGCCGAGTCGCTGGGCGCCACCCCGGCCCAGGTGGCACTGGCGTGGTTGCTGCGCCGCTCGGCGGTCATGCTGCCCATTCCCGGCACGTCGAAGGTGTCGCATCTCGAGGAGAACTGCGCGGCGTCGACGGTCGTGCTCTCCGACGAGCAGTTCGACGCGCTCAGCCGGGGCGGCGTCGAGCACTGTGCCCATGCCGGCCGCGCCCGCCCAGTTCGAGGAGGCGCGCCGGCATCGAGCTCACCACCGCGCTCGTGCTCGTGTCCGGCGTGGTCGTGGCCGGGCTCTTCTTCTCGGCCCGGCCCGGGCCGACGGTGTTCGACCGGTGGGCGTTCGCGGCCATCCCGGCCGTGCACCACTCCGGGCTCCTTCTCGCCGTGACGCGCCTGGGATCGCCCTTCGTGGTGGTGGCCGCGGCCGTCGCCGGCTTCCTCGCCACCGTCAGGCGCAACCGGCCCCGGGCCGTCGCCCTTGCGGTCGGGCCGTTGCTGGCCGTGACGGTGTGCGACTGGGTGGTCAAGCCCGTCGTGGGCCGGACCTTCGCCGATGTCGTGAGCTTCCCCTCGGGGACCGTCACCGCCGTGGCCGCGGTGGCCACGGTCGCACTGCTGGCCACTCCGGACCCGTGGCGGTCGGGGGTGGCCGCCCTCGGCGGCACGGTGACGGTGTTGGCGGTCTTGTCGGTGGTGGCTCTGCGGTGGCACTTCCCCACCGACGCGCTGGCGGGGGTGGCCGTGGGCGCGGGCGTGGTGCTGCTCAGCGACTGCGCGGCGCGAGGGGGTCGCGACGCGCCGCGGACCCGAGGCCGGCGGGGAGAGCGCCGGTCCCCGACCGGATGCGGAGCGGACCGTCACGCACTAGAACCGCGCCATGGCGATGACCGAAGTCGACGTGGTGGTGGTGGGGGCGGGGTTCGCGGGGCTGGCCGCAGCACGGGACCTGGTGGCGGCGCGGCGCTCGGTGGCTGTGGTCGAAGCACGCGACCGGGTGGGCGGCCGCGTCCGAAACGAGCCCATCGGAGCGGGCCAGGTCGTCGAGGTGGGCGGCCAGTGGGTGGGGCCCACCCAGGACCGCGTCCTGGCGCTCGCCAAGGACCTCGGGGTCGAGACCTTCCCCACCTACGACACCGGCGCCCGGGTCCTGCACTTCGGCGGCAAGCGCGGCACCTACAAGGGGACGATCCCCCGCATCAACCCCGTCGTCCTCGCGGATGTGGGCCGCGCCCAGGCCCGACTGGAATCACTGGCCAAGAAGGTCCCGCTCGAGGCGCCGTGGACAGCGGCGCGTGCCGAATCGTGGGACGCCATCACCTTCGAGACGTGGTTGCGCCGCAACACCTTGACCAAAGCGGGCCGGTTGCTCCTCGCCCTCGGGGTGGAGGCGGTCTTCGCCTGTGAGCCCGGCGACGTGTCACTGCTCCACGTCCTCTTCTACGCGCACTCGGCGGGGTCGTTCCAGATGGCCATCGACACCGGCGGCGGCGCGCAGCAGGACCGTTTCGTGGGCGGGTCCCAGCTCCTGTGCGACAAGATGGCCGAGCAGCTCGGCCCCGATGTCGTGGCACTGGACGCCCCGGTGCGCCGCATCGACGTGGTCGGTGACACGACCACGGTGACATCGGACAACGGGTCGTGGCAGTGCCGGCGCGTGATCGTGTCGACACCCCCGATGCTGGCGGGCCGGATCGACTACCACCCGCTCCTCCCCCCGTGGAGGAGCCAACTCACCCAGCGCACCCCGATGGGCTCGGTCATCAAATGCAATGCGATATACGACGAACCGTTCTGGCGTGCCGAAGGGTTGAGCGGCCAGGCCACCGGCGACGGTTCGGGGCGCGTGTCGTGTTCGACAACTCGCCCCCCGACGGCTCGCCTGGGATCCTGCTCGGATTCCTCGAAGGCGACGAGGCCCGGCGCCTGTCGCGGGCCGGGCCCGAGGTGCGGCGTCAGGCCGTGCTCGACTCCTTCGTGCGCTATTTCGGGAAGAGGGCGGCGCACCCGGTCGACTTCGTGGAGCTCGACTGGCAGGCCGAGCCGTGGAGCGGCGGGTGCTACGGCACGCTGTTCGGGCCCAACGTGTGGACGCGTTACGGCCATGCGCTGCGCGAGCCGGTGGGCCCCATCCACTGGGCCGGGACCGAGACCGCCAGCGTGTGGTCGGGCTACATGGACGGTGCCGTGTCCTCGGGCCAGCGCGCCGCCGCGGAGGTGCTGGCCACGCTGGCGTGACCGGGGTTCCCAACGGAGGCCCAACTCGCTGGCCCCGGCCGTAGGCGCGACGTTCCAGGCGCCGATGGAGTGGGTATGGACGGCACGCAGGTCGACGACGTCGGCCAGGGGACCCTCACGACCCATCTGGTGGGCCGGCTGTCGGCCATCTTGTGGATCGGGACGGGCGTGCTCGTCACCGTCGCCGGTGCCGTGCTGACCTTCCGAGTCGGTTTCTCGCGACCGGGGATGGTGGCGGTCGGATTGGCTGTGTTGCCATCGGCGCCGTGGTGTACCGGATCCCGTGGGCCCGGTACCGGCGATCGTCCACCTTGTGGCTCGTGCCGGTGGCGATGGGCATGATCACCCTGTACAACCGCTTCACCGGCTATGACGCCTTCCTGTACGGCACCTTCTTCCTGGTCGTGTTCGTGTGGATGGGGCTCGGCCACCCGCGCTGGACCTGCGTCCGCTTCGCTCCCCTCCTGGCGTTGTCCTATGCGCTGCCCATGTTCGAGATCGACTCGGTCCGGACGCGCCACGGGGTTCAGCTCGGCGCTGTTCGTGGTGCCCTGTTGCGTGCTCGTGGGCGAGACCGTGGCGTGGGTGGGCGGCCTGTTGCGGCACTCGGAGTCCGCCATCGTCGAAGCCGAGGCGCGCTTTCGCAGTGCCTTCGAGGACGCCCCCATCGGCATGGGCCTGGCATCACCGGACGGGCACCTGGTGCGGGTGAACCGCGCCTACGCCGACATCCTCGGCTACGAGCCCGACGAGCTCGTGGGCAAGGCCATCAAGGACATCACCCATCCCGACGACTGGGAGCCCAACGCCGCGCAGCTCGACGCGTTGGTGAGCGGGGACATCGACCGCTACCACGTGGAGAAGCGCTACCACCACGCCGACGGCCACGAGGTGTGGGTGACGGTCAGCGCCAGCTGTGTGCGCGACGACACGGGACGCCCTCGTTACATGATCGGGCAGATCGAGGACGTGACCGAACGGCGCGAGATGCGCGAGCGCCTGGCCCACGCCGCGGTGCACGACCAGCTCACCGGGCTCCCCAACCGCGTGCTGTTCATGGACCGTCTGGAGCTGGCGTTGAGCCGGGCCCAACGCGAGCACCACTGCGTGGCGCTCATGTTCCTCGACCTCGACCGGTTCAAGCTCATCAACGACAGCCTCGGCCACGAGATGGGCGACAGGCTCCTCGAGCGCGTGGCCCACCGCCTGAGCGGGGCGCTGCGCTCGGTCGACACCCTGGCCCGCTTCGGCGGCGACGAGTTCACCGTGTTGTGCGAGGTCGCCGACAAGACCGAGGCCCTCGAGATCGCCCAGCGACTGGTCGTGGCCATGCAGCTGCCGCTCAACCTGGCCGACAGCGAGCTGTTCGTGTCGGTGAGTGTCGGTGTCGCTCTCTCGCTCGACGGTCTCGAGTCGGGAGCGGACCTGCTGCGCAACGCCGATGTGGCCATGTACCGCGCCAAGGAGATCGGCCCGTCGCGCATCGAGGTGTACCGGGTCGACGACGAGACCGGGACCATCCGTCGTCTGCGTACGTCCAACGAGCTGCACCGGGCCCTCGAGCGCGACGAGCTCGAGGTCTTCTACCAGCCCATGGTGGACCTCCACACCGAGACCCTGATCGGCATGGAATCGCTCGTACGCTGGCACCACCCCACCCGGGGGCTGCTCCTGCCCGGCGAGTTCATCGGCCTGGCCGAGGACTCGGGACTGATCGTGCCCCTGGGGGCCTGGGTGTTGCGCGAGGCGTGCCGCCAGGGTGCGCTATGGGAGGAGGCGTATCGCCGCGGGCGAGAGCCCGGACCTGATCAACATCTCGGTCAACGTGTCGGCCCAGCAGCTGGCCGACTCGACGTTCCCCCGCCAGGTCGCCTCTGCGCTGGCGGAGTCGGGGCTCGACCCCGACCGGCTGTGGCTCGAGATCACCGAGAGCACGCTCATGAGCACCGGCGACGCCAGCGTGGCGGCGCTCGCCGCGCTGCGGGGCCTCGGGGCGCATCTCGAGATCGACGACTTCGGCACCGGGTACTCGTCGCTCAGCTACCTGAAGCGACTCCCCGTCGAGACGCTCAAGGTGGACCAGAGCTTCGTCGACGAGCTCGACTGCGACGCCGACGACGTCGCCATCGTGCGCGCCATCGTCGGGCTCGGTGACTCCCTGGGCCTCGCCATCGTGGCCGAGGGGGTCGAGCGCCGGGCCCAGGCCAACGCGCTCATGGCCCTGGGGTGTTCGATCGCCCAGGGGTATCTGTTCGGCTATCCCCAGCCGGCGAGCACGCTCGAGCCCTACCCCGCCGACGACCTGAGCAACTGGAACGTCGCCGCCCAGATCCGCACCAGCGCCTGACCGCGGCGCCGGCGCCGGCGCAGGCGCCGGTTCATGACAGAGCGACCGGGATCCCGCCGGCAGCCGAGGAGCGATAGGCGCCGTCCACGAGCCGGTGGGCCACCACCGCCTCGGCGAAGCTGGGCGCGGGGACGCGACCTGCGGTCACGGCGTCGAGGAAGGCCCGATCGGCCTCGACATAGGCGCTGATGGCGAGGCCGATGTCGTCGTCTCCGAGAGCCAGGTCGCGCACCCAACCGGGCGGGGGACACGGACGGACCTCGGTGCCGTCGGTGGTCTGCACGTAGCAGCGGCCCTAAGAAGTCGTTGTCCAGCCACGCCATGCCCTCTCGACAGAACACCTCGACGCGGCGCGTCGAGCCGCGGCTCAAGATGTCGTGCCACACGCTCACGAGCTCGGCCGACGCCCCCGAGGCGAATTGGAGGGACACCGTGGCCAGGTCCTCGACCCCTTCGTGCCCCGAGAAGTTGGCGGTGCGCCCCGCGACCTCGGTCACCTCGCCCAGGCAGAACCGGAGGATGTCGAGGTCGTGGATGGAGTGCTCGATGAGGCACCCCCCTCCCGCCACCGTCACGTCGCCTCGCCACGTCGAGGCGTAGACACCCTGGACCGGGAAGTACTGGTCGTCGCGAAAGATCGCCGTCATCGGCGCCCCGAGCTCTTGGCTGACGAGCAGGTCCCGCAGGGCGCGGAACACCGGGGCGGAGCGCAACACCAGGCCGACCTGGGACGGGACCCCGGCGTCGTCCACGACGGCGGCCAGGGCCTCGCGCGCCGGCCAGGTCGGGGGCGAGCGGCTTCTCGCAGAACACCGCGCACCCACGGCGCCGCGGCGGCTTCGACCACGGCGCCATGGGCCGCGGTCGGGGTGCACACCCACACCGCGTCGCAGCGATCGAGCACCGCCGCCACGCTCGCCTCGACCTCGGCCCCGTTCACCGCCGCGAACCCGTCGGCGCGCTCGGCGTCGAGATCGTGGACCGCCACCACGGCCGCGTCGACCACACCGGCCCGGATCATGGCCTGCAGGCCGATGGCATGGGCCCAGGCGATCACCCCTGTCCCCACGAACCCGATTCTCACCACGGTCCTGCAAACTACGTTGCCGATGATGGACCGCGACGAATTGCTGGCCGCCGGCGACCACAACCTGGCCTCGACCATGCGCCTCTACGCCACCACGGCACCGGGGGCGATGCTCGAGGACGACGGCCGGCTCCTTCTGTACTCGACCTCGGCGACCTGGCCCGGCCCGTATCACAACGGGGCCATGCGGCTGGACCGGTCCCTCGCCCCCGACGAGGTCCTGGCCCGCGCCGCCGCGTTCTTCGTCGTCGCGCCCCGGCTACTGCGTGTGGGTCGCGGCGCACGCCGATACCGACCTGGAATCGAGCGCGCTCGACGCCGGGTACGTCGCCATCTCGGCGCGGGGGCGCCCCGCCTGGCCATCGAACACCGGCTCGATCCCGGGCGTGGCACCGGCCGGCGTCACGCTCGACGAGGTCACCGACGACGAGGCCCGGCGCGACTACCTGGACGTGACCGTCGAGGCCTTCGCCGACGACTTCCTCCCCCGCGACGCGGCCGAAGCACAATTCGGGACCATGCCGCGCCGCGTGTGCTCCGGATGTGCGCGCCGTGGTGGCGCGCCAGGACGGGCGACCGGTGTCGGCCGCCATGGTGGTGGCGACGGGGTCGGTGGCCGGGATCCAGTTGGTCGGGACGGTCCCCGGCGCCCGGGGCCGCGGCCTCGGGGAGCTGTGCACGCGCTGGGCCGTGGGGGCCGGTTTCGACCTCGGCGCCCGGGCCGTCGTGCTCGAGGCATCCGAGGCGGGCGAGCCCCTGTACCTCCGGCTCGGATTCGTCGAGGTGTCGCGCTACCGCTGGTGCTACGGGCCGCCCTCGCCACGTCGGGGCACCTCGTGAATGCGCTACCGATCCGACGACGACACAGGGGAGAACGACGATGAGCGACGACCGACGCCGAAGCCGACGGACCCGCGGACGAGAGCGCCGGCGTCAAGGTGCCGGGGCTCGAGCCCACCTTCCGTCATACCGACGACGCCGACGTCACCTGGCAACAGGTGAAGGCGGTGCGCAACGCCGACGGTTCGGTGTCGTCGGTGTGGGAGAAGTGGCTCGCCTTCTCGCCCGATCCCCAGTACCTGTCGCTCTACGCCAAGTGGGACCCCGGCGTGGTGGTGCGGCGCCACGGCCACTACAGCCCGCACGTCCTGTTCGTCATCGAGGGTGACATGTGGTGCGGCGACCGGCACTGCCCGGCCGGGACCCACATCGAGCTCCCCTTCGGGGCCGCCTTCGGTCCCTTCGTCGCCGGCGAGTCGGGAACGCTGCTGCTCGAAGTCATGATGGGCGACCCCCGCTCGTGGGGGGACGACCCCGACGCCTTTCACCGTGCGCTGGCGGCGCGCGGCGCCGCAGGCACTCCCCGATCCCGCCATCGAATTGCCGGCCTGGCTCGAGGACCTGCGCTCGCGCTGGGTGGTCGACGGCGAGGTCCGCGATGGCTGACCGACGTCGTAGTCCGCCGGCGCGGGCCGGCGTCGTCGCCGTCCCCGATCCGTGACCGTCGGCTCCCACGGTCCGGGCGTGGCGGTGGTGGGCGCGGACACCACAGCCGGCATCGAGTTGGCCGCCGGTCTCGACCACCTGGGCGCGTCGGTGGCGACGCTCGATCTCGCCACGTTGCACGGGCGCGACGAGTTCGACGCCGCCCTGGATACGGCGGCGCGCCGACTGGGAAGGCTCGACGGTGTCGTGGTGGCGTCGGTGGGGATCGAGCCCACCCTGCGGGGTGCCGTCGCCGATCTCGACTCCGAGGCGTGGAGGGCGCGCGGTCGAGCTCCCGTTGCACCGGACCCTGGTGTGCTTTCAAGGGGCATGTCGCGCCCTGGGCGACGACGGGAGGGTGCCTGGTGCTGCTGGTGCCCACCCTCTCCCTGGTGGGGGCGGCGGGGTACGGGCCGTGGGCGGCGGTGACCGAAGGCCAACGCGCCCTGGCCAAGGCGGCGGCACGGGCCTGGGGAGTCGCGCCGTCACGGTGAATTGCGTGGCCGTACCCGCGCCGTTGCTCATGGCGCCGTCGACCGCGTTTCGTCGACCAAGGTGTCGTCGACCACGCATCGACGGCGAGTGCCGACAGACCCGCGCGCCGCGTCGGGGCCCGACCGGCCCGGACAACCCGCTCCCGCCTTCGGTCAGCCCGACATGGGGGCCGAGGTCGCCGCCGTGGTGCACAGCCTTCTCTCTCCCGCCTGGCGAGCGGTCACAGGCGCCACCGTGGCCGTGGACGGCGGCGTGTGGATGACACCGTGACCGAGACTTCGCAGGGACCGTTGGCGGGCAACGTCGTCCTTATCACCGGGGGCGGAGCGGGGATCGGCCGGGCCATCTGCGTGGCGTGCGCGCGGGCGGGGGCCGCGGTGGTCGTGGCCGGGCCCGGCGACAACGCCGCGGAGACCGCGCGAGCTGCTTCGATCGACGGCGGCGGGCGCGGCGTTGTTCGTCCGCACCGACGTCGGGGTGGCGGGAGACGTCGAGGCGGCGGTGCAGGCGGCCGTCGACACCTTCGGAGGGCTCGACGCTGTCGTCCACAACGCCACCAGCCGCCGCTCGAGCGAGGTCGTGTCCATCGACGCACTCGACGACGACACCTGGGAGGACCACGTGGCGGTGTCGCTGCGGGGCGCCTATCACTGCGCACGGTTCGCGCTGCCCCATCTGGAGCGACGCCGGGGTCGCCTTCTCCTCATGACGTCGCCCGCGGCCATGGAGGGAAGCGTCGCGCTGCCCGCCTACGCGGCGGTCAAGGGCGCGGTGCGGGGCCTGGCCAAGAGCCTGGCCGTGGAGTGGGGCCCGCTCGGAGTGGGGGTCGTGTGTCTGTCGCCGCTGGCACACACCGCCGCCCTGGAACGCGGCTTACGTGGAGAACCCCGAGCTCGAAGAACGGTCTGGCCCGGGTCGTCCCGCTGGGCCGGGTGGGTGATCCCGACACCGACATCGCCCCCGTCGTCGTGTTCTTGTTGAGCGACGGCGCCCGCTACATCACCGGCCAGACCATCGTGGTCGACGGAGGGCGTTTCACGACGCTGTGACAGGATCGCCCGGTGGACACGGGCCGACCCCTGGGCCAAGGATCGATCTCGCTGCGCCTCTACCCGCACGACGGGCTCGCCGCCCCGGAGATGGTGCGCGAACTTCGGGAGCAGGCGGTCCTCGGCATTGAAGCGGGATTCGACGGAGTGATGACGAGCGAGCATCACGGCGGGTTCGCCGGCTACATGCCCAATCCCGTGCAAGTGGCGGGGTGGATGCTCGAGGCGATGCCCACGGGGTGGGCGGCGCCGTGCCCGCTCTTGCTCACGTTGCGGCCTCCCGCCTTGGTCACCGAGGAAGTGGCCTGGCTGGCGGCACGCTTTCCCGGGCGCGTCGGGCTGGGCCTGGCGGCGGGCTCCCTCGACGCCGACTTCGAGATCATGGGGCTCACCAAGGACGACCTCACCCGCCGCTTCGCCGAGGGCCATGGCCGCGGTGGCGGGGGCGCTGGGCGGCACCGACCCGGGGCTGCTCGGCGGTGACGCCGCCGTCGCCCGGTGCGCACTCGATCCCGTGCCGATTCTGAGCGCGGCCATGAGCGTCCCGGCGGTACGCCGGGCCGCACATCTCGGGGTCGGCCTGCTCTTCGACTCGCTGTCGACACCGGAACGGATCCGCACCCTGTCGGACGCGTACCGCGACGCCGGGGGAAACCGACCGTGCGTGCTCGTCCGACGGGCGTGGGTGGGGGCCCCGCCCCGGGATGAGGTCGACCGGCAGACAGAGCGGTACCGCGGCTATGCGTCCGCCGGCGCGCAGGCGCACTGGCAGGGCGAGCAGCTGGTGGCGGCAGACGGGGCCGGTCCGCTGGCCGCGAGAACTGGCTGCGGTGATGACCCGGGCCGGCGTCGACGCGCTCAATCTCCGCGTCCAGGTCCCCGGCGTTTCTCCGACCACCGCACGCGAGCAGATCGCCGCCTTGGGTGACGTCGTGAGGGAGCTCAAGCAGAAGTTCCCGAGGACCTGACGCTGCCCTACCTCATTGATCACAACAGCCACAGGCGTCTCTCGTGCCCGCGCGGGGCCGGGCCGGACGGCGCACACATGCTCGGGCACGGAATCCGACCACGCCGTGTGAATCGTCAATCATGACGATGCGCCAGGGGCCACAGAACTGACCAACTTGGCGCCGGGGATACTGACAGGCGGGGTAACTTCCCTTTGGCAGGGTGGCGACCCGGCGGAGTCTTGGGGGACAACATGAGCAACGCGGTGACGCGACGTCCTACCTTTGTGGCTGCATTGGCGGCGCTCTTGGGCGTCAGTGCACTTCTTGTCGTGGCGAACGCGGGGACCGCCACCGCGGGGATCTCGTGGAGCGCGATCAACGCGCCCCTGCCGGCCAATGCCGTGCCCGGTCAAGGGCTCACTCTCGCCTCCACGTCGTGTCCCGTCGACGGGTGGTGCGTCGCCGTTGGCGACTACCTCGCGCTCACAGGGACCACCTACTACGAGCCCGGCTTGATCGTGACGGAGTCGGGCAGCACCTGGAATGCCATGGCGGCACCGCTGCCGGGCAATGCGGCGGTTGACCCCCAAGGCCTCCTCCAGTCGGTGACGTGCTCTGGCACAGGGTCGTGTGTGGCGGTCGGTCGGTACCTCGACACCTCCGGGGCCACCCAGGGGCTCGTCGAGCAATTGTCCAACGGCACCTGGGTCCCGTCCGAGGTCACGCTCCCGGCCGGTTCGTTGACCTCCGGGTCCAGCGCCTACGCGGAATTCGACTTCGGTCAGTTGTCCCTCGTCCGGCGTCATGCACGGCGGTCGGCCTCTCCACCCCGAGCACCGGAGGGGGACAAGCCCTCGTCGACACGTTGTCGGGAGGATCCTGGAGCGCAACGGCGGCCCCGCTCCCCGCGCCCGCGTCGGGATCGCAGTTCCTGTCGTTGGCGTGCCCGGCGGCGGGCTCGTGCGTCGCGGTGGGCACGTACCAGATCGGTGGCATCGTCCTGGGCCTCGTCGACTCGTTGTCGGGGGGAACGTGGACGGGGGCAAACCTGCCCGTCCCGGCCGGGACGTCCTCGTTGGCGTCCATCGCCAACAACGACTTGGCCGTGTCGTGTCCCACGGTGGGCACCTGTGTCGTGGCGGGGACCACATTCGACGGGAACTACGAGGGTCTCATCGACACGCTGTCGGGCGGAACGTGGACGGCGGCACCGGTCGCCACGGGAGACGGCAATCCGTCGACGGACCTGCAGCTGACCTCGGTGGCGTGTGCTGACGCCACCGACTGCGTGGCCACGGGCTTCTCCCTCGAGTCCGGAGTCGAGAATGGCCTCATCGACACCCTGGCCGCCGGGACCTGGACGTCGTCCACGGCGCCGGTCGCGGCGGGAACCCCGGCGGGTGCGAACATCGAGATCCACAACGTCGCTTGTCCCGCGGTGGGCACCTGTGTCGCCGACGGCCAGTCCGATGCGGCCGGAACCATCAACGCCCTGCTGTGGAATCTGAGCGGGGGCACTTGGGTGGCGACCTCGGCACCCCTCCCGAGCGACGCCAGCGGAAGCTCCGATCCCTCGTTCGCACCCATCACGTGCCCGGGGGCGGGAGTGTGCCTGGCTGTGGGCACGTACTTGGGCAGCGGGGGCAGAGAAGGCGTGGTCGAGACCGACCCGTCGCTCGCCGCGTCTGCCACGGCGGTCTCCATCCAACAGGCCGGGAGCGCGACGTTCACCTACTCGGCGACGGTGAACGGGTCGGCGGGGCCGACCGGAACGGTCGTCTTCTCGGCCGGTCTGACGGCCATGTGCAGTGCGACGCTCTCCAAGGGCTCGGCCAGCTGCACGGGTCCGGTCCCCCAGGCCCATACCGTCCTGGCTTCGTATTCCGGTGACGGCGGGTCAGCCCCCTCATGGGGATCGGCGTCGGCCCCGACCTTCCTGGCCGCGATCACCGCCACCGCCGGTTACTACCAGGCCGCCTCGCTCGCCAACTTCTTCGGCACCAAGCTCGTGGCCAAGGTCACCGACACCACCGGGGCCGGTGTGCCCGGTGTCGTCGTCACCTTCACCCTGCCACCGCCCATGGGCACCGCGCCCTCGGCGTACGTGTGGGGTCCCGCCACGGCGGTGACGAACGCGGCGGGGGTGGCCACGAGCCCGTATCTGTCCGCCAACGCGGACACGGGCATCTACTGGGGATGGGCGTCGGTGGGCGGGATCTCGAGCCCGGCGGGCTACCTTCTTGCCAACGTGAAGTAGAGGCGTCGAGCCTCACCCCGTCGTCGGGTAACCGACGTCCCGGCGTCGCGGCTTTCCGGCTTCTCGCCGTCCGGCCCGACTACTGGCGGGCCTGCGCGTATTCGATGACCCGGGTCGAGGATCACGTCGTCGCTCTTGGCCACAGAGCCGGAGTCGAAAGGCGGCTGCGGGTCGTACTCGATCATGAGCTGGGCGGCTTGGCCCGCGGTCCGGTCCACCACGATCTCCACCAGCCGCAGCGCCATGTCGATGCCGCTCGACACGCCCGCGGCGGTGATGATGCGCTGTTCGAGGTGCTCCTCGACCCGGGTGGCGGTGGCCACGGCGCCATGGGCTTCGAGCTCCGGGTAACACGCCCAGTGCGTCGTGGCGGTCAGGCCCTTGAGCAGGCCGGCCGCGCCCAGCACGAGTGATCCCGTGCACACTGACGTCGTGAAACGCGTGGTGACGTGGGCATGGCGTACCCAGTCGAGCACCCGATCGTCGTGCTCCAGAGGACGCGTGCCCACCCCGCCGGGGAACACGATGATGTCGGGCTCGGGCATGTCTTCGAAGGTGGCGTCCACGGTGATCCCGAGCATGCCGTTCTCACTGCGGACCTCGCCCCGACGATGCCCGATGAAGGTGACGTCGATGGAAGGGATGCGCTGCAGCACCTCGTAGGGGCCGACACCGTCGAGGGCCGTGAACCTCGGGAAGAGGGGGATGGCGACCTGCAGGTTGTCACTCACGCGGGTGTCCTTTCGTCGGCGACGACGCGAAAGCGTCGCCGGTAGAAGTCGGGGGCGACACTGAGGCGACGCTGGAAGACACGCCGCAGCGTCTCGGCGGTTCCGAGACCACATCGGGCTGCGATCACCTCGAGCGTGTCGTCGGTGGTCTCGAGCTCGCGTCGCGCCGCCTCCACGCGCACGCGCTCCACGAAGCGACCCGGGGTCTCCCCGACCTCGGCGGTGAACACCCGGGCGAAATGCCGCACGCTCATCGCCGCCGCCGCGGCCAGGGCCGGCAGGCGGTGATCGCCCCCGGGCGCGGCTTCGACCACGCTCTGCACGGCGCGTACGGTCGAGCGCTCGGCCCGGGGAACCCAAACCGGCGAGGCGAACTGGGTCTGGCCCCCCGGGCGGTGCAGGAACATCACGAGATGGCGCGCCACGGTCTGGGCCACCTCGACACCGAGGTCGTCCTGCACGAGGGCGAGGGACAGGTCGATGCCGGCGGTGACCCCGGCACTGGTCCAGAACTTTCCGTCTCGGATGTAGATGGGATCGGCGTCGACCTCGAGTGTGGGGAACTCCTCGGCCAGTTGCCCGGCGCGCGCCCAGTGGGTAGTGACGTGGCGGCCGTCGAGCAGTCCCGCCTCGCGCGGCCAGGAAAACGCCGGTGCACACCGTCGCCACGCGACGACACCGGGGTGCTGTTGTCGCGATCCACGACAGCAAGGCGTCGTCTCGACGCGCCGATTGGGCGCCGTCGCCACCGGCGAGAACGAGCGTGTCGATGGGCTCGCCCACCCCGGGTAACGCCGTGGTGCACAGGCCCAACCCACTCGGGGAGCGGACCGGCGGCGCCGCCATGGACGCGAGGGTGACCCGGTACCCGCCCGGTCGACCCAGCGCCTCGGCGGCGAGCGTGGCACCGGAGAAGACCTCGAAGGGCCCCACCGCGTCGAGGGGCTGGAACCCGGGAAAGGCGACGATCACCATGTGGCGTGGCTGCATGCCTGCCAGCCTGCACGGCTCCGCCCATGACGTCAATGACACGCAACCCACATATTCGGCCATCGACGACGCGGCCGCCCCGAGGCCAGAAGGGTCTTTACGACCGGCCGATCGTGACCTGGAATAGAGCCATGACCAGGTTCGAAGACCTGAAGGCCCTCGTGGCGCACCTTCCGGAGGTGACCGAGTCCACGTCGTACGGCACCCCTTCGCTCAAGGTGCGCGGCAAGAGCTTCTGCCGGATGTGGGGCGAGCGCGAATACGACCGGAACGACGTGCACGACACCGAGGTGCTCGTCGTGTTCTGTGAGCTCGACGAGAAGCCGTTCCTCCTCGAGGCCAGCGAGGGGGCGCTCTTCTCGACGCCGCACTACGAGGGCCACGGCGCCGTCCTGGTCCGCCTGGACGACGTGGAGAGTGACGACCTCATCGGGTATCTCGAGGAGAGTTGCCTCTTGAAGGCTCCGCCCGCCCTTCGAGCCACGCTCAGCGAACGTTGAGTCGTCCCGACTTGCACCGGGACTCCACGGGCCGAGGTGGTGCTCAGCCGAAGACCTTCTCGAATTCCGCCAGGGAGTTGGGGAAGGTGCCGTCCAAAAGGTTGTTGCGGTACGTGGCCGACGAGTCGTAACAGAAGTTGTCCGTGAACGCCACGTTGTTGGCGACGAACCAGGCCGCCATGTTGTCGATGAAGGACGGGTCGTCGCCGAAACCGTGCCCGTCGTCGCGGTACTCGTCTGACCATTCCGCAATGGCGATGGGCTTGGAGTGCGCGGAGGCGAACGAGGCCAGCCAGTTGAGGCCCCACTGTTGCGACAACTGGTTTGACCACCCCATGGTGGTCGTGAACGGAGTCACCCACGAGTTGTCGTAGACGTCGGTGCCGACGTAGTCCACGTACGAGTCGCCGGGGTAGGCCTGGTCCGGGGTGTAGCTCGTGGGGCTCGGCCCGTTGGGGTTCCAGAAGAACTTGAATTGCGCGCCGGGGACGGCCCGCATGGTGGTGACGATCTGGCGCCAGTAAGCGACGTAGTTGGCCGCGTCGGTGGCGTTGGCAACGCTCCACGCGTACCAGTTCCCGTTGAACTCCCACCCCAGCCGCAAGATGGCGTTGGAGAGCCCCATCTGGACGAGGTTCTGGCCCAGGATGGTGAAGTACTGGTTGTAGGCACCGGTCGCCCCGGTGGCCAGGGTGCCCTGGGCCGTGCCACTCGAGTTCGTGGGGATGATGGGCACCGCCATCACGAGGCGGTAGCCCGATCCTGACCACGGGATCATGGTGCTGGCGCTGTCCATCCCGGCCCAGCCGTCGGTCTTGTCACCGAAGTCGAGAGCCAGGGTGGGATTGGTGCCGGTGGCCTGCGCATAGCTGGCGATCGACGCTGGGTCACCCCCACCCGCGGGCGGGTACACGCCGAGGGGGATGAGACTCGCCGGCGTGACGGTGTAGGTGTAGTGATCGGCCGCGTTCGTCGTCGAGGGCCCCACGGTGGTGGTGACGGTGACGTCCACGGTCCCGGCCGACTCCGCCGGGGTCTGGGCCGTCATGGTGGTGGCACTCGTCACCGAGAACGTGGTGGCCGCCACGGCGCCGAACTTCACACCCGTGACGCCCAGGAAATTGGTTCCGGTGATGGTCACCGACGCCCCTCCCGACGGGTTGCCGGAGTTGGGGGTGACACCGGTGACCGACGGAGGTGCGGGCGTGCTCGAGGCCGTGATGAGAACCGCCAGCGCGCCCGACACACCGGCCGGGCTCTGTGTGGTGGTGGGCTGCACGGCACCGGACACGCTGGTGTCATAGGTAGCGACGTCACCGTCAGCGGTGGTGGTGTAGGTGAAGCCCGACGTGGCCCCGGCCGACGCCGTGTTGGCGACGGCACCGAAGGCGAAATAGACCTCGCCACTGGACTTGGGCGTGAGCTTGGGGAAAGTCACCGTGGCCGACGAGGGGTTGGAGATCGCGGCTCCTGTGTCGATGCCCCATACCGGGCTCGTTCCGGACGCCGCGAATTCCTGCGCGGCGAGGCCGGTGGCGACCGCGCTCACACTGCTCGAGAAACCCACCGTGATCGTCGAGGTCCCGGTCGAGGCCACGATCCCGGTCCAGATCTCGAGGTCGTGACCGGTGTACCCCGCGTACGGGCCCTCGGCACGAGACCAGGAGCTCACGCCACCTCCGGTGACCGACGTGGCCGTGATCGTCGTCGACGTGGCCTTGACCACGAGGGCGAGAAGGTCGCCCACGTGTTGCGGTGAAACCCCCAGCGTCGTCACTCCTGACGCGGCCAGGTACGACATGCTCCCGACCGCGCTGATGACCGCGGACGCGGTGGCGTAGGTGTAGTGATCCCCGCTCCCGGTGGCGCTCGTGCCCCCCGCGGCGGTGACAGTGACGTCCACGGTGCCGGCCGAGCCGGCTGGAGCGGGAACCGTGATCGAGGTGGACGAATTGACCGTGACGGGGGTGGCCGAGACAGTTCCGAACTTCACCGCCGTGACACCGACGAAGTTGGTGCCGGTGATGGTGACCGATGTCCCGCCCGCCACCGGGCCCGAGCTCGGGCTGACCGAGCTGACGGTGGGAGTGCTCGAGACGACATAGGTGAACTGGTCGGAGGTGCTGGTGGCCGAGGTTCCGCCCCCGGTGGTGACCGTGACGTCCACGGTGCCGGCCGAGCCGGCCGGTGCAGGCACGGTGATCGACGTCGACGAATTCACCGTGATGGGCGTGGCGGCGCTACTCCCGAAGTTCACGCCGGTGACGCCGGTGAAGTTGGTTCCGGTGATGGTGACCGAGCTGCCGCCGGCCGTCGGGCCCGAATTGGGTGCGACGGCGCTGACGGTCGGGGCGGCGAGGTAGGTGTAGTGATCGGCGTTGTTGGTGGCGCTGGTGCCCCCCGAGGCGGTCACGGTCACGTCCACGGTGCCGGCCGAGCCGGCCGGGGCGGGGACGGTGATCGACGTCGACGAATTCACCGTGATGGGCGTGGCGGCGGTACTCCCGAAGTTGACGCCGGTGACGCCGGTGAAGTTGGTGCCGGTGATGGTGACGGAGTTCCCACCGGTGGCAAGGCCGGAACCCGGGCTCACGGCGGTGACCGTCGGAGTGGTGGAGACGATGTAGGTGAACTGGTCAGACGAACCCGTCGCCGATGTTCCCCCCGCCGCGGTGACCGTGACGTCCACCGTGGACGACGCACCGGCTGGGGCGGGCACGACGATCGAGGTGACACTCGTCACGCTGAAGCTGCCCGCCGCGGTGGCGCCGAACTTCACGGCCGTGACGCCGGTGAAGTTGGTGCCGGTGATCGTCACCGAAGTCCCCCCCGTGGTGGGGCCCGAGGACGGGCTCACCGCAGAGACGGTGGGGGGAGCGACATAGGTGAAGAGATCGGCGCTACTGGTGGCGCTCGTCCCCCCCGGGGCGGTGACGGTCACATGCCCGGTGCCGGCGGGGCCGGCCGGAGCGGTGGTGGTGATGGAGGTGGCGGAGTTGACCGTGAAGGACGTGGCGGCCACGGTCCCGAAGCTCACGGCGGTGACCCCCGTGAAATTGGTGCCGGTGATGGTGACCGACGTGCCGCCCGCGGTGGGGCCCGACGTCGGGCTCACCGCGGTGACCGTCGGTGTGGTGGAGGCACTCGCGCTCGAGATCAGAAACGCCACTGCCCCCGAGATCCCCGTCGGGGTTTGCTTCGCCGTCGGCTGGACGGCAGCGGAGGTGCTCGTGTCGTAGGTGGCGACGTCACCGTCAGCGGTTGGTGCGTAGGTGAAGCCCGAGGTGGTACCGGCTGAGGCGGTGTTCGCCACCGCCGCGTATCCGAAGTAGAGCTCGCCGGTCCCCGTGGGCGTGAGCTTCGGGAAGGTGGTGGTCGTCGACGACGTATTGGAGATCCCGCCCCCTGTGTCGAAAGTCCAGACGGGGCTCGAACCTGAGGCGGAGAACTCCTGGCTCGCCAACCCGGTGTAGATCGCGGTGACGCTTCCCGAGAAGGTCACCGCGACGGTGGAGGGGCCCGACGTGTTGACGGTGCCGGTCCAGATCTCGAGGTCGTGTCCGGCATATCCCGTGTAGGGGGCGACGACGCGTGACCAGGTCCCGACACCGCCACCCGAAACCGACGAGACGGTAACGGTCGACGAATCAGCCTTGACGGCGAGGACCAACAGGTCTCCCGAGTGCTGCGGCGACACCGCCAGCGAGGTCGTTCCGTTGGCAGCCTTGAACCCGAGCGCGCCGACGGCCGTGATGGTTCCCGGCGGCGTGGTCACCGTGTAGGTGTACTGGTCCGCACTGCCCGTCGACGAGGTCCCGCCCGAGGCGGTGACGGTGACGTCCACCGTGCCGGCCGAGCCGGCCGGAGCGGGCACGGTGATGGAAGTAGCGGAATTTACGGTGAAGGGCGTGGCGGCGGTGGCGCCGAATTTCACGCCGGTGACGCCGGTGAAGTTGGTGCCTGTGATGGTGACCGAGGTCCCGCCGGAGGTCGGGCCCGTATTGGGCGCGACGGCGCTGACGGTCGGGGCCGAGGGAGAGGTGCTCACCGCGGTGATGAGCACCCCCACGGCTCCGGACACCCCGGCCGGGCTCTGTTTGGCCGTGGGCTGCACCGCCGCCGAGACGCTCGTGTCGTAGGCCGAGACATCTCCGTCCGATGTGGCCGCATAGGTGAACCCGGGCGTGGTTCCGGCCGACGCGGTGTTGGCCACCGCCGCGTACCCGAAGTACAGCTCGCCGGTGCCGGAAGGGGTGAGCTTCGGGAAGGTCGCCGTCGTCGACGAAGCGTTCGAGATCCCGGTCCCGTTGTCCACGCTCCACACCAGGTTCGACCCTGCCGCCGAAAACTCCTGGCTGGCCAGCGCGGTATAGACCGTGCTGACGCTGCCCGAGAATCCCACCGTGATCGAGGACGCCCCGGCCGTGCTCACGGGGCCGGTCCAGATCTCGAGGTCATGGCCGGCGTATCCCGTGTACGGCCCTTCGGCGCGCGCCCAGGAGCTCACACCTCCGCCCGTGACCGAAGCCACCGTGATCGTCGACGACTCGACTTTGACCACGAGCGTGAGCAGGTCACCGGCATGCTGCGGCGATACGGCCAACGTCGTGGTCCCGGCGGCGGCCTTGAAGACCAAACTGCCGACCGGCGTGGCGGCAGCACCCGCACTGCCCGCAACCACCACGAGGTCGGCGCCGGCCAGGACGATGGCGGCTGAAAGCAGCGTTGCGATTCGCCTCTTGTGTCGTCCCCACCTCGACGCATCGGGATGTCGGACGTGATGAGAAGACGGCGGCACCACCCACAACGTGTCGGGCGTATGTCTCCGCAGAACTGCAGCGCCCGAGAGCGACCGGTGCGAGTGCATTCCGGCGCCACCCAAGACCATGGCCAGCGGTCGGGAGGCCACGACGCTGCGCTTCAGTGACGCAAAGCGTCGGTGGGTCTGGTGGGAAAGGTGGTCGGCCCGCGACGAACGATGACGCCCTCTACCCACCCAGCTCGCCCCAGACATCGCGACCCAGCCCCCTCCCGCCGCGTCAAACCAGGTTAGGCCCCACCCCTCGACATGACCAGAGCGTGCGAGGCAGGAAACGAGCCATTTGGCTCAACTTTGGATCAACTGAGCGTGGGGCGGAATGAGCGTTGACGCCCGGGGAGGCTGTGCGATGGCTATGACGCCGGGCCCACCACGGTCACCAGCGTGCCGATCGGCGACAACGGCCACACCTTGGCAGCGTCGGAGATTCTCATCTCGACACAGCCGTTGCTCTGGGGAGAGCCGTAGGTCGCCCGCACGAAACCGTGCAACGCGTCCCCGCCGAGGAAGTAGCTGGCCCAGGGCACATCCGGGTCGTCGTACTTGGTGCCGTCCGGATTGGTCCCCTGCATTCGTGAGCTTGTGACGTGCTCGAAGACCGGGTACGTGCCGTCGGTGGTGTCGGCTCCCGGTGCCCCCGTGTTGACGGCGATGTTGACCAGGACAGGAGCCCCGTTCTCGAAGATCGTCAATGCCTCCGGAAGTTGCTTCGACACAAAGGCATAGGTGTACGAATTGGCGTCCACCTTCGCCGTGGCGATGTCGGCCAACAGCGCCGACCACACCCGGGGCCCGGCCAACCCGTCCACGGTGAGGCCGTTCTGGTTCTCGAAGTCCATCAACGCGCCTTTGGTGATGACGTTCTCATAGCCCTCGGTCCAGAGCGAGACCAACGATGACGGTTGGTTCGGCCAGCGCCACGCGAACGTGCCGGATTGCGCCGTCAATGTCTGGTTGGGCGAGCTCGCCGGCCGAGCGGGGGTGAACGAGAGAGGGAGATAGTTCAATTGGGCCAACAGCTGCTGCAATCGCTCGGTGCTGGCCTGGGCAACGGTGAATGTGACCGTGACCGGTGCCGCGAGCAGCGCACCACTGGTGCTGCGTGGCCCCGACGCCCCGCCGGGGATTCGCAGCGTCTCGGTCCTTGTGGGTATGAACGGCGCCGTGGCGGCGAACGCCAGAGATGTGGCTCCCACCTTCTTCCATGTCCCGCTTATCGGCGGATCGAAGGTGGGCATTCCCGACGTGTCCGACACGGGAAGTGAGAGGTGCACCGTCACGACCTGATTCGACGCCACGTTGGTGGCACCGGACTTCGGAACGGTCGACACGACAGCCAGGGCCTTGGACGCAATTCCACCTGAACCACGGTGAGTCTGGGATGCAGCACGGGATGGTTGGCTGTGTCTTCCGAGCACGTACGCGCCTGCGGCCACGCCGACGACGACGACCACCACGACGGCGACAATCCATGGCGCTCGACGACGTCTCGGCGGGGGAACAAGGATCTGGTATTCGGGCATGGTTCCTGGCACTCCAGGGGCGAGATGTTCGGGGATCGACCGCTCGGTCCCGGCGGTGCCGGTGCGGGAGCCCCTCCCCCGCCACAGTAGTCATCCTGGCCCGACGTCCCTCATCACCAGACGCGACGACGATCCGGCCTTTCTGTGAGGTCGATCGCACGCCGCATGTCTCGCGGTGTCGTCGCATGGCGACCTGCTACTTTCCGTCAGCCGGGTCGAGTGAGAAGCGCCCGGACCTGACGGGCGATCTCGAGATCCTCCCTGGCATGGACGACGAGCACTGCCGGTGCTGTGCCGTTGCGTGAGACCACTCGGTCAGCTGCCTCCGTCGGGTCAGAATTGTTTCGTCGTTCGTCGAGCTCGATGCCCAAGAACCCGAGACCGGAACAAGCTTCATGGCGCAGGCGAGCCGACCCCTCACCAGCGCCACCCGTGAACACCAACCCGTCGAACCCGCCCATGGCCACAACCATGGCGCCGACCTCGGCGCGCAGGCGGTGCACGTACACCCCGAATGCCAGTTGCGAACGCGCGTCGCCGCCGTCCGCGGCGTGCAGGACCTCGCGAAGATCCCCCGACACTCCTGACAGGCCCGACAACCCGGCTCGGCGATCCAGAGCATCCTCGAGCTCATCGACGGTCAGGTGCCCGTGGCGCAGGACCCATAACAACAGGCCCGGGTCGACGCTCCCCGAGCGTGTCGCCATGACGAGACCTTCGAGCGGAGTGAAGCCCATGGTCGTGTCCACCGATCGACCCCCCGAGACCGCCGCCAACGATGCACCGGCACCGAGGTGGGCGGTCACGAGGCGCAACTGCTCCACCGGAAGCCCGAGGAGCTCGGCAGCGCGCCCGCTGGCCCAGGCATGGCTGAGGCCGTGGAAGCCGAAGCGCCGCAAGCCCCAGTCCCGCCAGGCATCGGGGAGGGCATAGGTTGAGGCCTCGGGCGGCATGGTGACGTGGAACGCGGTGTCGAAACACGCCACTTGGGGGAGGTCGGGCCACAGGGACTGCAGTTTGAGGATGGCGGCGATGGCAGGTGGATTGTGGAGGGGTGCCAGCTCGGAAATCTGTTCGAGTCGGCGTTCGGACGCCGCCTCGAGGAAGAGCGGGCCCGTGAATTCGTGGCCACCATGGACGACGCGGTGTCCGATGGCATCCACTGCGGGCGCATCTCGAAGGGCTCGTTCCAGGACCTCGCCGATGGCACCGGGCGCCGGCAAATCAAGCTCGGACACCATGAGCGACGAATCGTCGCCATCGAGGACACTGAGCTTGAGACTGCTCGAGCCGGCGTTCACCACGAGCACACGCATCTCCCCACCATGCCAAGGAGGAAATCCCCATGCACGATCCGGTCGGTCCGCCCACCGTGCAGAGCACCGGGAGTGAGGTTGCGCCCACTGCCGAGGAGATCGGAACGCTCGACGCCTATTGGCGTGCAGCCAACTATCTGGCGGTCGGGCAGATCTACCTGCTCGACAATCCGCTGTTGCGCGAGCCGTTACGCGCCGCCGACATCAAACCCCGGCTCCTGGGCCACTGGGGGACGAGCCCTGGCTTGAACTTCGTGTATGCGCACCTCAATCGAGTCATCAATCGCCGTGCCGCCAACCTCTTGTACATCTGCGGGCCCGGCCACGGAGGCCCGGCCATGGTGGCGAACGCCTGGCTCGAAGGGACCTACAGCGAGCTCTACTCCCATATCGCCAGGGACGGCCACGGCATGGCTCGGTTGTTCCGTCAGTTCTCCTTCCCGGGGGGTATTCCGAGTCACGCCGCTCCCGAGACGCCGGGATCGATCAACGAGGGAGGCGAGCTCGGGTACGGGCTCGCTCACGCCTACGGCGCCGCATTCGACAACCCCGACCTCATCGTGGCCTGTGTCGTTGGTGACGGAGAGGCCGAGACAGGCGCTCTCGCCACCAGTTGGCACGCCAACAAGTTCCTCGACCCCGTCAGTGATGGTGCCGTGCTTCCCATCCTCCATCTGAACGGTTACAAGATCGCCAACCCCACCATCCTTGCCCGCATCCCCAAGGCCGAGCTGTCGGCGCTGTTGACCGGCTACGGATACCACCCCCTTGAGGTCGAGGGTGGCTTCGACGGCGAGGATCCGATGCTCGTGCACGAGCGTATGGCCGCCACCCTCGACATGGCCTTCGACGAGATCGCCACCATCTGGTCCGATGCCCGCGACGGGACTGTGCGGGAGAGACCGTCCTGGCCCATGATCGTGCTGCGCACCCCCAAGGGTTGGACGGGCCCGAAATTCGTCGACGGTGTTCCCGTCGAAGGGACGTGGCGGGCCCATCAAGTGCCCCTGGGGGAGGTGCGTACCAACCCGGCCCATCTGGCCCAGCTCGAAGAGTGGATGCGCAGCTACCGTCCCGACGAGCTGTTCGACGAAGACGGTCGGCCGGTGCCGGCGATCGCCACGTTCGCCCCCGCCGGCGACCTCCGCATGAGCGCCTCGCCCCACGCCAACGGTGGCGTGCTCCTACGTGATCTCGAGCTGCCGGACTGGACGTCGCACACGGTGCCGGTGACCGCACCTGGGACGACGCTACGTGAAGCCACGAGGTTGCTCGGTGGGTTCCTCCGGGACGTGATCCGGAACAATCCGTCCAACTTCCGCCTCTTCGGCCCCGACGAAACGGCTTCGAACCGCCTCCAGGACGTCTTCGAGGTCACCGACCGGGCTTGGGAAGCCGAGAAGGTCGAAGGCGACGACCACCTCGCCCCCGGAGGCCGGGTCATGGAGGTGCTCTCGGAGCATCTCTGTCAGGGCTGGCTCGAGGGGTACCTCCTCACGGGCCGCCACGGGCTCTTCAATTGCTACGAGGCGTTCATCCACATCGTGGACTCCATGTTCAACCAACACGCCAAATGGCTCGAATCGGCGCACGACGTCCCGTGGCGCCGATCGGTGGCGTCGCTCACCTACTTGTTGTCGAGCCATGTCTGGCGCCAGGACCACAACGGCTTCTCCCACCAGGACCCGGGCTTCATCGATCTGGTCGTGAACAAGCAGGCGTCGGTCATCCGTGTCTATCTCCCGCCGGACACCAACTGCCTGCTGTCCGTCGCCGATCATTGTCTGCGCAGTCGCGACTACGTCAACGTGATCGTGGCCGGCAAGCAACCGCAACACGACTGGCTGTCCCCGGATGACGCCATGGTGCACTGCACCCGCGGCGTCGGCGTGTGGGACTTCGCATCGAACGACGCCGGCTCGGTTCCCGACGTCGTCATGGCATGTTGCGGTGACGTGCCCACCCTCGAGACACTGGCCGCGGTAGACCTGTTGCACCAACACCTTCCCGACCTCCGGGTTCGTGTCGTCAACGTCGTCGACCTCATGCGGCTGCAGCCCGATTCCGAACATCCCCATGGGATGACCGACAATGAATTCGACACGATCTTCACTGCGGACCGACCCGTGATCTTCGCCTTCCACGGGTATCCGACTCTGATCCACCGCCTCACCTACCGCCGCACCAATCACGCCAACCTCCACGTACGCGGCTTCAAGGAACGCGGCACCACGACAACGCCCTTCGACATGGTCATGCTCAACGACCTCGACCGCTTCCATCTTGTGATCGACGTGTTGGACAGGGTTCCTGGGCTCGAAGTCCCCTTCGCCGCCATCCGCCAGCGCATGGTCGATGCGCGTCTCGAGGCGCGCCGCTACACCCGTGCGCACGGCGAGGACGCACCCGAGATCACCGACTGGTGTTGGCCGGGATGAACGC
This sequence comes from uncultured Acidimicrobiales bacterium, assembly GCA_963846125.1. Lineage (GTDB taxonomy): Bacteria > Actinomycetota > Acidimicrobiia > Acidimicrobiales > UBA8190 > Chersky-840. Next base: position 1,007,970 of record CAWJUR010000002.1, on the reverse strand, counting down.
AGACCCGAGAGCTAGCGCTGTGGGCTGGCGTAGGAGTTGGAGGTCAGTACACCCAGAGCGCGGTGCCGATGGGGGCGAGGTTGTTGGCCCAGATCCAGTTGATCGCCTCGTTGCTCACCCGCGCGCAGCCGTGTGAGACGGGTACAGGCGGGACAGAGGTGTCACCGTGGAGGGCGAAACCGGCATCGAAGAACTTCGGCCGCCACAGCGAACCGAGTGAGTCGACCACCAGGCCGTCGACTTGTCGGTAGATCGTGAAATGACCGGTCGGAGTGTTCGCCACCGACGTCACTCCGTCCTGGGTGTAGCGATATCCACCGCCGGTCGACGTGTTGAGAGTGAAGTCGATCTTGCCGTTGGTCACGAGCATCACGAGGTCGTTTTCGAGATCGACCTCGATCACGTACCCTGACGTGCTGCGTGGCTGAGGAATGACTCCCTCGGCCAGCGCGGTCTGCGTGGCGGGCCCGACCACCCCGCTCCGGCTGATGCCCGCGGCCTTTTGCAGTGCCCAGACCGCCTGCTCCGTGCTGTCGCCGAACTTGCCGTCCGGCGTCCCGAGCCAATAGCCCAGGGCAGTGAGCCGCTGTTGCAGCGCAAGCACGGCAGCCCCGCTCGCGCCCGGCTTGATGTTCGCCGACGCGATCTGGGTGCTGGGCAGAAGCCAATAGCCGCCGCCGTCGGGAGTGGAGGCGATGGCCGCGACCGGGTTCTGCAACGGCTGGCCGCCCATGGATCCGAAGAACGTGGCGTCGCCGAAGCTGAACACCCCGCCGTCGGCCGCGCTCAGCCAGTAGCCGTGGCCGGTTGCAGTTGGCGCCATGCCGACCACAGGGGCGGCCAGGTGGATGGCGCCGGTGGAACCGAAGTAGCCGGCATCACCGAAGCTGAACACCCCGCCGTCCGACGCGACGAGCCAGTAGCCACCTCCGTCGGGCGAAGCGGCCATGGCGACCACGGGTTGGCTCAATCTGGTCCCACCCATCGACCCGAGGAAGTGGGCGTCGCCGTAGGAGAAGACGCCTCCGTCCGAGGCGACGAGCCAGTAACCACCTCCGTCGGGCGTGGTGGCAAGGCTCACGATGGGCGCATTGAGGCGCATCGCTCCCGTGGATCCGAAGAACCTTGCATCGCCGAAGCTGAACACCCCGCCGTCCGACGCGACGAGCCAGTAGCCGTGACCGTCGGGCGTCGGGGCCATGCCCACCACCGGCTGGGTCAACTTCGTTCCGCCCATCGACCCGTACGAGCCGGCATCGCCGAAGCTGAACACCCCGCCGTCCGACGCGACGAGCCAGTAGCCGTGACCGTCGGGCGTCGGGGCCATGCCCACCACAGGGGCGTTGAGTAGGACGCCGGCCATGGACCCGAAGGAACCCGCATCTCCGAATGGCACGGGCTCGGCGGCAACATCGGGGTAGGGGGCCGCCATGGCCGCGGTAGCTCCCAGCAACTCGATGGTTGGGATGAGCAAAGTGCAGCACGCAACGGCTGCAAAGAGCATGGTCGAACGGTGACGGAAGGGGGGGTTCACGTCACAAGACAAGCATCTTCACCCATCGGCCGCCAGCCACGCTGTGCACCGCTAATTCACCCCGCGGCAAACCCGCTGTGTGGCACCCCCAGATAGGGAAAATTCGGAAGATAGCTTGCGTCGCCAAGCGCGGTGACGTCCGAGGGCCCTGACGTCAGTCCGTCGGTCACTGCGCCTGCGGCCGCATCCGGAGTGAAGCTCTTGTCCACAAGGGGGAGTGTCGCTCCGGCCAGGGCGCGGATCTCGATCGTGACCACGTCGTCAAAGACCCGCCGGCCATTGGGGAACCCGGCGGCGTCCTTGCCGATCAGGCCGAGATTGCTCGGGCCCGACGTGGTCGGAGGAATCGCCATGTTCAAACGCAGCATGTCGGCCGGCTTGGTGCCCATGCTGTTCTGGAATCCCGACACAACACCGTTCGGAAGGCCCGTCAGGAAGATGGCCAGAAGGTCTGATCGCTTGGGAGAGGCCTTGTTGTATGCGGCAAGATTCGGAAAGACCCCGGGGTACAGCACCGGGAGGAGCTGAGCCAGTTCGGGATTGGCAACGGCGGCCGCGAACTGCTTGTCCCCCGCCGGTGCCTGCGCGTTCCAGTAGTCCTTCTTGGACATCGGCACGACCACTTCGTTGACGAGGGGATTTCCGAGGCGCGACACCTGGACCCAGGGGCCCGACACGACGTCGGTGCCATTCGATGCCTGAAGCACCCGGGCCTTTTGACGACTGGCCGTTGTCCACACGCCGATGACCGAAGCCGCCGAACTGACGTCAGAGGGCGTCGACCCGTGTCTCGCCAAGTCCGACTTGGGGACCTGGAGTGCGATCGAGTGCACGTTCACACCCTTGGTCGAGTTGACGCCCGCCGCCATCTTCCCCAACCCGGTGTTGGCGAGCCCGAACGTGGCGTGGTCCTGCTCGAAGGGCCGCAAATTGCCCAGGTCGAAGATGGCACCCAGGTCGACGTAGAAACCCTCGGCCCGCTGCCCGGCGAAGACCTGGCGACCACCCGAGAGCCGATGAACGGCAGCTGCGGCCAGGGCGGCGTAATTCGGCGTGGAGAGAGGCCCGATGTTGCAGGGCGGGCAAGCCAGGTGCTTGCCGAGAACCTGGTTCTTTCCATTTGCCACACGGGTCACCGTGTAGTGCTGCCGCCGGACCCAATTCTTGTCGGTCAAGGACCCGATGGGCCCCGTGTTGTACAGAAACGTGTTGGGATTGGTGATCGAGTTGCCGAATCGAAACTGGTAGGTGATGTCGGGCTTCCCGTCGCCGTTGTTGTCGATGTTGATCTCGTACAGAACATCGTCGCCGAACTCGTAGAAGTTCGGGCCGCCGTCAGGGCTCTCCAAAGGCACGTAGTTGGCGATGATCGTCACGGTGTCCGGATTGTCCGGGCTGACGAACGCGTACAGGTCTGTGCTGTCGGCGACCGGGTCTTTGGCGATCTGGGGAGCTTCACGATGGGAGGACATTGCGTCACCTCTCGTCAATTGATGGCTGTCATGAAGAGATCTCGAGTTGCGTACGGACTGGCGGCTGGCCATGCCCGTCATCGCTTGGTGTTGCTCCACCGTGGCGATGTCAAGGTCTCTACGTGACAGCGCTGGCTTTTGGATGACATCGGCCGAAGATTTGTGATCGACTTCCGAGCCGTCGTGCTCCCGACGTCAAGAGTCGAGAGCGGAGAGTGGAGTTGTGGTTGCCTATTCGGAAGTCGGAGCGACCATTCGTCGCGATCTCATAACACCCCATGTTCTGAGGCGATGTTCCTAAGGCGATGTTCCTAAGGTGTCCGAGCGTGGCGAGCTTCGATACCTCGGGGGTGGCGACACCGGCGGAAACTGAGGACGAAGAATGTCCCTGGGTTTGCTCGAGACGGATGCCGGCATCCGAGAGTGGGTGGTGATACGGATTGGCCCGATCTCAGGTTCCACTGCGCACGCTGCCGGAGAGGGCCCCGTCGGCGTTGCCAGTCCGCTGGACAGCTCGAACAGGCTGCCCGCGTCGCAGCCGGTCACGCCATTCCTCGGGTTCGAATTGCGACGGTACCGTATCGTCGAGGAAGGCCCGCACCACGGCCGTGAAGCGCTCCGGGTCAGAATGATGGGGAAAATGGCCGGCGCCCTCGAAAACCTCAAGGCGACTTCCCGGCATCGAAACGGCCGCCAAGTGGCCCTGGGCGACGGGGATGATGGCGTCGTGAGCTCCCCACAGCAACAGAGTCGGCATGCCCTCGGTCAGGTACGCACGGTCGAGCATCGTGATCACCTGACCCCGCCAGTCGACGCCGGAGCGAAGGGTCCGGAGGATGGCTCGTCGGGCAGCGGCGTCGGGCAGGGCGTCGAACACCTTGAGGATCTCCTCGGTGTCGCGTCCAAGATCGGTTCCCAACACACGAAGCACCTGAGCGGCAATCCGGGAGGCGAGCTTGAACACCGGTGATCCGAAGGTAGGCATGAGCAGGTCGACATTGGGGGCGGCGGCGAGGCGCAACAAGACGCTCACGCTTCGTGCGATCCCACCGGTCCCCACCAGGACCAAGCGCTCACAGCGCTCGGGGAACGTGTACGCGAACTGGGCCGCCACTCCGCCTCCGAGCGAGTGGCCTATAACCGTTACTCGGTCGATGTCCAGCACGGACAGCAGGTCCCTCATGCCGTTGGCATAGGCGGCAATGGAGTAATCAGCGCGAGGTTTGTCCGATAGCCCGTGCCCGAGCAGGTCGGGCGCGATGACCGTGTGGTCGGCGGCGAACGACTCCACCACCGGCAACCAGGTGCTCGATGAGTCACCGATGCCGTGGATCAGCAGCAGCGGCGGACCTTGGCCGGCCGACAGGAAGGCTCGCCGGTAACCGTGGATGGTGAAGAACCTGTACTGCACGCCTTCGAAGCGTTCCATGAGTTGAAACGTCGATGCGATCTTCCCATTTGTCGTGGTCATGTCGGCCCCTCGGACGGCTCGACCAAGTGGTCCAGCCCAACCCGGTCCGGTTCTACGTCTCGCCGGTCACGGCAGCATGTCGCGCCCGTGAACGCCCGGTTACGGTCCTCCGACGCTGTCGACTGACGTGACCGGGACAGATCCTGACGGGTCGTTTTGGGATCTCTGACATGCCCATACTCCCGACACCGGTAGCACGGGTCTTTGGGTGTAGCGGAACGGCCGGTCGAGCATGAAAGCGCCCTTCTCTGCGGTGTCTCAGTCCCTATGCCCGACCTCATCTGCCCACACCGTGATCGCCTGGAGTTGGGCGCCTCCCCAGGTTGTGACCATGGCGGTGTCGAGGGCGTCACGGCCCCGTGCGATGACCACTCGCCCGATGCGCGGTTCGTTGTTTCGAGGGTCGAAAGTCCACCATCGGCCTTCGAGCCAGACCTCGAACCATGAGCAGAAGTCCATGGGAAGCTCGGGCGGGGTAACGGCGATGTCAGGCAAGTATCCGGCAACGTATCGGGCGGGCAGGTTGAGGGCTCGGCACAAGGTGATGCCGAGCTGCGTGATGTCCCGGCACACGCCGGTGCGCGACTCCCATACGTCGTACGCGGTGGTGAGCGCTGTGCTGGTGCCAGGCTCATAACGGATGTGATCGTGAAGCCAGTCGCATACGGCCTGAACCCGAGGCCACCCTGGTTCCACCGAGTCGAACAACTCCCACGCTGAGTCATGGAGCACGTCGGGCCAGCAGAATCGACTCGGAAGCAGGTACACGAAGGCCTCGTCGGGCAAGTCCTCTATTGCGACCTCAGTCGCACCCTTGTCGGCGTCATCGAAGTTCGGTGGCACCTCCACGGTGGCGTCATAGTGCAAGACCGAAAACCCGGATGGCAGGGTCAGGCGGTCACACGCGTTGCCATAAGCGTCGAAGTACGTCCGGAATGGAGCCGAAGGCTCCCAGACCTCGGTGATGATTCGCTGGTCGCCGTTGGAACGGGGTCGCACCTGCCACAACGACGGTGTCCTCTCAGCTGTGTCATATTCGAACCGACAGCCGACCCGGACCAACATGTCTGACAGCCTGGTCGAAACGTGTGAACGCATCACTACCGGCGTGTGTCAGGTGTGTGAACCCGCAATCCCATGGGATCCCGGCCAAGGCTTCCAGGACTTTCGCTCAGCGCGCTTGGAGGGACTCGAACCCCCAACCTTCTGATCCGTAGTCAGATGCTCTATCCAATTGAGCTACAAGCGCCGGACAACCGCTCCGAGGCGAACCGAGAGGCCCGCTCCGAGGACGGTCGGTCATCCTACCTCCACGATCGAACGCCCTCGTCTCGCCTCGGAGACGACTCACGAACCGGCGTTTGTGCCGAATCGCTCCAGCGCGGCCAGGTTGGCCGCCGAGCCCAGGAGCTCGACGAAGGCGGCGTCCTCACGGTCGCGGGCCGCGGTGACCTCGCTGTGGCGGGTGGCCAGCAACAGCCGCTTGCTGGCCATCACCGCGTCGAGCGGCGCCGCGGCGATGACCGCGGCGACGGCCAGGGTCTCGTCCAGCAGCGACTCCGGCGGGTAGTGCGCCAACGCGAGGCCGGCGTCGACGGCTTCAGCCGCCCCCATCCAGGCACCCGTGAACAACAGATGGGCGGCACGCTGCCACCCCATCGTGCGCGGGAAGAGGTAGCTGCTCGCCGCCTCAGGCGGCACACCCAGCTCGGCGAAGGGCACGCGCAGGCGGGCGTCGTCGGCCATGAACACGAGATCGCAGTGCGCCAGCAGTGTGAACCCGAGGCCGACACCGACGCCGTTGACCGCGGCGAGCAGCGGCTTCTCGAAGGACTGCACGGCGTCGAGCAGGCCGCGAAATCCCTTGGCCGCCTCGGGCGTGGCTTCTCCGGTGACGAGCTGGGCCATCTCCTTCAGGTCCTGGCCGGAGCTGAACGCAGAGCCGGTTCCGGTGAGCACCACCACGTGCACGTCGCTCGCCACGGCGGCGTCGGTGATGGCGTCGGTGACGGCGTCATAGAGCGCGAAGTTGAAGGCGTTGCGCGCTTCGGGGCGGTTGAAGCGGACGAGCCGCACCGACCCGTCGCCGACTGCCTCGGTCACCACGATCGGCGCAGGACTGCCACCCGCTTCAGCCGTCACGGGCGCATGACCTGTCCGCCGTCGACGCTGAAGATATGCCCGGTCACCCACCGGGCGTCGTCGGACAGCAGGAACAGACACATGCCGACGAGATCCTCGGGGCTCCCTTGGCGCTTGAGTGCCAGCGAGCCCACCAGCTGGCGCATGTACTCGTCGGGTACCACCGAGCGCGCCGCATCGGTGTCGGTGGGCCCCGGCGCGATGGCGTTCACCCTGATGTTCATCCCGCCGAGCTCGTGCGACAGCTGCTGGGTGAGCGAGTTCACCCCCGCCTTGGCCCAGCCGTAGTAGCCGGCGTACAGGTAGGCGGCGGAGGAGGACTGGTTGACCACCGCGCCACCGCCACGCGCCGCCATCGACTGGTAGCAGGCGCCGCGTGCACACCAGTGCGCCCAGGAGGTTCACCTCGAGAAAGCGCTGCAGATACGCCCAGTCCACGGTGAGGAGGAAGTCGAGCTTCATGCCGCCGAAGATGGCCGCGTTGTTGACGAGGAAGTCGATCCCACCGAATTGCTGCGTGGCGACGTCGGCCATGGCGGTCACCGAGTCGTGATCGGCGATGTCCACCCGAATCGCGGCGGCACTTCCGCCTGCTCCCATCACGATCTCTGCAGTCTCTTTGGCTCCGGCTTCGTCGATGTCCGCGCACATCACCGCTGCGCCCGCCGACCCGATCGCCTCGGCATAGGCACGGCCGATGCCGCGCCCCGCCCCGGTGACGACGGCGACCTTGCCCGAGAAGTCGTAGCCGGTCACGAAGTTCCCTCGGACCCCGCCGCGGCGGCGCGACGCCGGGCGATGACCCGCTCGGCCGCCTCGCTGATGCCCGTGGCCAGAGGCCAACCCACGTAGTGCGTCAGGTGGATCACGATCTCACGCACCTGGTCCTCGTTGAGCTCGCCGTTGTGCGAGCGCGCTCTCGAATTGGACGTCGAGGAGGTCGGTCTTTCCCAGCGTGGCCAGCACCCCGATGGTCATGAGGCGCCGTTCGAACACCGACAACCCGGGCCGGCACCACACGTCACCGAAGAGGTTGTCGACGGTGTAGGCCACGAAGTCCCCGGGCACGTCCTCGGGGTCGACGGTGAAGTTGTAGACCTCCTGCATCTTGGCCTGGCCCTGGGCCCGGTCCGGCTTCGGCGGCCGCCGGGGCGCGCGCTCATGCCGGCTCCGCCACGACCTTGGTCTCGAGGTACTCCTCGAAACCGGCCACGCCCATCTCGCGCCCGATCCCCGACTGCTTGTAGCCCCCGAAGGGCACGTCGGGGCTGTACCACACACCACCGTTGACGCCGACCGTCCCGGTGCGCAGACGCGCGGCCACGGCCATGGCCCGGTCCCGGTCACCGGACCACACCGAGCCCGACAACCCGTACGGGGAGTCGTTGGCGATGTCGAGCGCGTCGCCGTCCCCGTCATGGGGGATAACGACGAGGACCGGACCGAAGATCTCTTCTCGTGCCACGCGGGAATCGTTGCCGATCCCGACGATCAGCGTCGGATCGACGAAGAACCCCCTGGTCTGCTCGGCGGGACGGCCCCCACCCACGACGATGGTCCCGCCCTCGTGGCGCGCCATGTCGATGTAGTGCTCCACCCGGTCGCGTTGGCGGGCATTGATGAGTGGACCGCAGATGGTGCCGGGCTCGGTCGGGTCCCCGGCGGGAAGGTTGGCGAGGGCGGCGGCGGTGACGTCGACGGCGTCGTCGAAGTGTGCTCTCGGGACGACGAGGCGCGGTCGTGATGGCACATCCCTGCCCGGCGTGCACACACACGGTGAAGGCGGCCACCCCGCAGGCGCTGCGCAGCTCAGCGTCGTCGAGCACCACGAACGCAGACTTCCCACCGAGCTCGAGGAACACGCGCTTGAGGGTGCCCGCGGCCTGGGCCATCACCGTGCGACCCGTGGCCGTCGAGCCCGTGAAGCTCACCTGGTCGACCCGGGCGTCGTCGACCAGTCGCGCCCCGAAGGCGGGGTCCGACGAAGGCAGGATGTTGACGACGCCGGCGGGGATGTCGGTCTCCTCGGCGATGAGACGACCGAGCACCGTGGCGCACCACGGCGTATCGGGAGCGGGCTTGAGGATGACGGTGTTGCCCGCAGCGAGGGCCGGTCCCAGCTTGGCCAGGTTGATCTGGTGGGGAACGTTCCACGGCGTGATGGCGGCCACCACGCCGGCGGGCTCGCGATAGATCCAGCGTTGCGCGGGCATCCCCAAAGGCTCCGCCTTGCCAAGATCTGTCACCCACTCGTAGGACTCGGCGAGATCGGCCACCCACCCCAAAGACTCCACCGGGATCGTCGAGCTGGGCCGAACGCGTCATGAACAGCGGCGAGCCCGTCTCGGCGATGGTCATGGCCCGCAGCTCCTCGGCGTGGGTCCGCATGGCCGCCTGGAGCTGGCGCAGGCAGCGCACCCGGAGCGCCACGTCGGTCGACCACGTCGTGGCGTCGAAGGCGCGCCGGGCCGCGGCCAGGGCGCGCTCGGCGTCTTCGTCCGACGCGTCGGCGACGACCCCGAGCACCTCTTCGGTGGCAGGGTTCACCGTCTCGAAGACCTTCGCCGTCGACGCCCCCACCAACGCGCCGTCGATGAGCATGCGCTCCTCGCCGAACGACGACCGTCACCGGGCCTCCCCGGCGGTGAACCCGGTCGATCCCGAAGACGGCATCGCAACGGTCGTCGGTCATCTGCGCCAGAGGCAACTCAACGCCGAGGGACTCGCCCAGCGCCATGGCGGCCCGAAGGTCCTTGTGGGCGAGGCCGGCGCCGGCGGCCATGGCGCTCACGATGCCGGGGTGGCTGTCGGGCGGCAAGGGGGCGACGGTCTCTCGGAACATGAGCCTCGACGACCCGCCGATGAGCTTGTCGCTCGCGCGGATCACCTCGGCCAGTTTGGACAGCTCGATCCCCGCCGCTTCGGCGAGCACCTGCGCCTCGTAGGCGGCCAGCCACGACCCGTACTGCACGAGATTGCGCGCCAACTTCGCCTTGAGCCCGGCGCCGAGCGGGCCCATGTGCACCACGAGCGAGGTGAAGCTGTCGAGGACGGGCCGGACCCGCTCGATGGCCGTCGACGTCGCCACCCACCATGGCCACGAGGGTGCCCTCGGCCGCCGCGGTCGGACCGCCGCTCACACCGCAATCGATGACGTCGACGTCGCGCCGCAGGGCCAACGCCGCGGCGGCATCGACGGTGGCCGGAGCCACCGTGCTCAGGACCACGACGACCGAACCGGGGGCGAGGCCCGCCAGCGCCCCTTCGTCCCCGTCGAGCACGGCCAGGACCTGGCGGTCGTCGACCACGGCCACGACGACCACGTCCGCCCGGGCGCCCAGGAGCGCCGGGGTACGCGGCGACGTGGGCTTTTGTCTCGAACGGGGCCGTAGCCTCGGGGCGCAGGTCACAGACCACGAGGTTGAGCCCGGCCCGCACCACGGCGTCGGCGACGCCACGGCCGATGTCGCCGAGCCCGATCACCCCCACCGTCGTCGTCCATGATTCCCCTCTAGCCAGACAGCTGTCTGGAACGTAGTCTGACGCCATGGCCGACCGCAATGACTACTCGGGGCCCTTCGACCCCGACTTCCGCTACGAGGACCTGTCCAAGGAGGCCCTCGTCCGCCTGGTGCGCGAGTACGCCCTCATCGTGCACCTTCTGGACCGGTCCATGTGCGCCGCCATCGGCATCCGGTACGGGGCCGACATGGTCAATGAGCTCGCCATCGAGGAGTGGCGGGGGGCGAGCCCCATCTACGGCGACCGCCTGCGCGAGATCATGGCGGTCGAGGGCGACGGCATCGAGGCCATCTTCAAGGTCCTGCAGCTCGACCCGGGCTTCCCGCATCACTACATGGACGTCCACTACGAGGTCGTCGACGACCGCCACGGCTATTTCGAATTGCGCAGCTGCGGGGCGCTCATGGACGTCGAGCCGTGGGGGGATCGCATGGTGACAGGGATGTGCCACACCATCGAGGACGGCACTTTCGACGTCACCGCGCAGGCCGTCAACCCCAAGGCCCGCGTCCGCGCCGTCCACCGCCCTCCCCGCGTCCCCACCGACCGCGTGCCGCACTGCCGGTGGGAGGTCGTGATCGACGAGGACACCGAGACGCTGCCCGACGCGGACATCACCACCATGACGCGACTCACCGGGGCGGCCACCTTCCAATTCCCGGCCATGCGCGACGGCACGCCCCACATCCCCCCGCCCGAGGTGGCCGTCGAGCTGAAGGCCAAGCCGTGACCGAAGCGGCTGTGGCCGTCCTCGCCGCCGAGGCGTCGCGTCGCCGGCTCACCGTGCGCCAGGTGGCGGTGGTCGAGCAATTGCTCGAAGCGGCCGCCGACGAAGCCCGCGACCAGGGATACGACGGCGTGACCGTCCGCAACGTGGCCCGGCGCGCCGGCGTGGCCCCGGCCACCGCGTACACCTACTTCGCGTCCAAGGACCATCTCCTGGCCGAGGTCCTGTGGCGACGGCTCCAGGCGCTTCCGGTGCCCGGTGCTGTCGGGTCGGTCGGTGCGGCCGGTCCCACCGAACGGGTCGTGGCCGAGTTGCGGGTGCTGGGGCTGTTCATGGCGGACGACCCCACCCTGGCCGCCGCGTGCACCACGGCGCTCCTCGGGAGCGGGCCCGAGGTGCGCGCCCTGCGGGTGCTGTTCGGCACCGCCCTGCACGAACGGCTGGCCCATGCGCTCGGGGACGAGGCCGACGAGGCGGTGCTGCGCAGCCTCGACCTCGCCTACAGCGGGGCCATGCTGTGGGCCGGCATGGGCCACATCCGATTCGAGGACGTGCCCGACGCCCTGGCCGACGCGGCGCGACTGGTGCTGCGAGGCGCGCCGTGACCGGCGCGGGGACCGGCCATGACACGGGCCGGGACACCGGCACGGTCCCCCCGTGCACTACAGCCCGTACGACTATCTGGATCCACGAGGATCCCTATCCGACCTACGCGCGCCTGCGCACCGAGGCCCCGCTGTACCGCAACGACGAGTTCGACTTCTGGGCGCTGTCGCGCCACGCCGATGTGCTGGCCGCCTTTCGCGATCCGGCCCATCTCTCCAACCGCTTCGGCGTGACGCTCGACCCCGCCGCCTACGGGCCCCAGGCCCACAAGTCCATGTCGTTCCTGGCCATGGACCCACCCCGCCACACCCGCATGCGTTCACTGGTGTCCAAGGCCTTCACGCCGCGCCGGGTCGCCGAGCTCGAGCCGCAAATCCGCGCTCTGGCCGTCCACTACCTGGACGCGGCGGTGGACGCCGGCACCTTCGACATGGTGGGCGACGTGGCGGGAAAACTCCCCATGGACGTCATCTCACAGATGATCGGGGTCCCCGAGACCGACCGGGCCGAGGTGCGACGCCTCGCCGATCTCCTCGTGCACCGCGAAGAAGGTGTCTTCGACGTGCCCCAGGAAGGGATGGAGGCCGCTCTCGTCCTGGCCGGGTACTTCTCCGACATGGTCATCGAACGCCGGCGCGCCCGGCGCGACGACCTCACCTCGGGACTTCTCGACGTGGACGTCGACGGCGACCGGCTGGACGACGACGAGATCATCGCCTTTCTCTTCCTCATCGTGGTGGCCGGGAACGAGACCACCACCAAGCTGCTCGCCAACGCCTGGTACTGGGCGTGGCGGTTCCCCGACCAGAAGGCCAAGGCTCTCGCCGACGCCGGGTGCGCCCCGCGCTGGGTCGAGGAGACGTTGCGTTACGACACCTCCTCGCAGATGCTGCTGCGGGTCACCACCGGGGACGTCGAGCTCCTCGGCACCGTCATCCCCGACGGCGAGCGCGTCCTGCTCCTCGTCGGTTCGGCCAACCGCGACCCCGCCGTCTTCGACGACCCCGACCGCTACGACCTCGACCGTGACACCACCAAGCTCATCAGCTTCGGTGGGGGACGCCACTTCTGTCTGGGCGCCCCGCTGGCCCGCCTCGAGGCGCGCGTCGTGCTCGAGGAGCTCGTGACCCGCGTGTCCGACTACGACATCGACGCCGGCGGGGCACGTCGGGTCCACTCCATCAACGTGCGGGGATTCGCCCGCCTGCCCACGACGGTCGTTCGGCGCCCGACGGCGGGTCGCGCGACGCGCCGGACGCCGGGCTGAGCGAGGATCGAGACCATGGCGAGATCGAGATTCGTCGCCCACGAGGCACGCCGTCCCTCGGTCGTGACCGGCGCGTCCTCGGGGATCGGCGCCGCCGTGGCGGTGGCACTGGCGGGGGCCGGGCACCCCGTCGTGCTCGGGGCCCGACGGGTCGAGAAGTGCGACGAGGTGGCTTCTGTCATCCGGGCCGCGGGCGGCGAGGCGCATGTGCACGCGCCTCGACCTCGCTGAGGCCGCCTCGGTCGAGGAATTCGCCCGCGCCGCCGAGGACGCGGTGGGCCCGATCGACATCATGGTGTCGAGCGCGGGACACGCCGAGCCCGGCACCGCTCTCGCCACGTCTCCGAAGGCGTTCGCCCACACCGTGGAGGTGAACCTCCTCGGTGCCCATCGCCTCGTGGCCGCGCTCGCGCCCGCCATGGCACAGCGCCACCACGGCGACCTCGTGTTCGTCAGCTCCGACATCATCCGCACCCCCCGGCCGCTCATGGCCGCGTACATGGCGTCGAAGTGGGGGCTCGAGGGCCTGGTGCGGGCATTGCAGCTCGAGCTCGAAGGCACCGGCGTGCGGGCCACGATCATCCAGCCCGGCCAGACCCTCACCGAGATGGGCACGGACTGGGGCCCCGAAACCACCACGGAGGTGCTCGGCGAGTGGGTCCGGTTCGGCGCGGCCCGCCACGGCCACTTCCTCCGCCCTCCCGCCGTCGCCGCCGCCGTGCTGGCCGCGGTGACCACGCCGCCGGGCACCCATCTCCCCTTGATCGAGGTCCAGCCCGAGGCTCCCATCGAGCCACGACCACAGGAGGCACACCATGACCGTCGACGTCGGACTGCGCGAACCACCCCAGGTCTCGGGAGGAGACGGTGAGCACGGGCACCTTGACGAGCTGCGAGTGGATCCCATCGGGCTCATGCGGCGGGTGCGCGAGGAATGCGGCGACGTCGGGCAATTCCGTCTGGCCGATCGTGACGTTGTCCTCCTCACCGGGGCCGAAGCCAACGAACTGTTCTTCCGCGCTCCGGAGGAGCAGCTCGACCAGGCCGAGGCCTATCCCTTCATGACGCCCATCTTCGGAGAGGGCGTGGTGTTCGACGCTCCCCCCGAGCGACGGCGCGAGATGCTGCACAACCAGGCCCTGCGCGACAAGTTCATGCGGGGCCACGCCGCGACCATCGCGGACGAGGTCGAGGGCATGGTCCAGCCCTGGTCCGAGTCCGGGTCCATCGACCTCCTCGACTGGTTCGCCGAGCTCACCATCTACACGTCCTCGGCGTGTCTCATCGGGCGCAAGTTCCGGCACGAGCTCGACCGCCGCTTCGCCGAGCTCTACCACGACCTCGAGCAGGGCACCGACGCCATCGCGTATGTCGACCCCTACGCGGAGATCGACAGCTTCCGCCGTCGCGACGAGGCCCGGCTCGGATTGGTGGACCTGGTCCAGGGGATCATGGACCGCCGCAGTGCGGGGTCCCCCGCCACCGACGACGACCGCGACCTGCTCGACGTGTTGATGTCGATCCGCGAGGAGGACGGCACCCCGAAGTTCTCGACCGACATCGTGACGGGCATGTTCATCTCGATGATGTTCGCCGGACACCACACCACGTCGGGCACCGCCGCGTGGACGCTCATCGAATTGCTCCGGCACCCCCGCGAGCTCGAGGCGGTGCGGGCCGAGCTCGACGACCTTTACGCGCACGGTGAAGAGGTGAGTTACCAAGCCCTGCGGGCCATGCCCCGCCTCGAGTCCGCCATCAAAGAGGCGCTGCGACTGCATCCGCCGCTCATCCTGGTGTTGCGCGTCGTCAAGGAGGAACTCGAGGTGCAGGGTTTCCGGATCGCTCCGGGCAAGCTGGTGGGGGCGAGCCCAGCCGTGTCGAACCGCATCGCCGAGGACTTCCCCGACCCCGACGCCTTCGTGCCCGAGCGCTACCTCGAGCCCCGTGCCGAGGACCGTGCCAATCCGTGGACGTGGATCCCCTTCGGAGCGGGTCGGCACCGATGCGTGGGAGCGCCTTTCGCCATGATGCAACTGAAGGCGATCTTCTCGGTGCTCCTGCGGCACTGGGACTTCGAGCTGGCCCAGCCGTCGGACACCTACCGCAACGACCACTCCAAGATGGTGGTGCAGCTGGCCCAGCCGTGCGTGGCGAAGTACCGGTCACGGCGCCGCGGCGGTCGCCGTGAGGATCGTGGTCGACCGTGACCTGTGCCAGGGTCATGGCGTGTGCGAGTCCGAGGCAGAGTCCGTGTTCACGGTGTCGAAGAACGCGGTCGTCGTGCTCGACGAGACACCATCCGAAACACTGCGCGCCGAGGTCGAGGCGGCAGTGAAGTTCTGTCCCACCCATGCTCTGAGAATCGAGGAGGACTGACGTGCCCGCGTTCGCATACGAGGAACTCGAGGAGATGGTGCAGCGCTGGCTGGCCACCAACCGCCGCGCCCAGGAGGCCAACGACTGGAAGCCCATGTCGGAGATGTACACCGAGGACGCCACTTACGGCTGGAACATCGGGCCGCACGAGGACTTCATGGTCGTCGGCCGCGACGACATCCGCGACATCGCGCTCGGCCTCGAAATGGGTGGTCTCGACGGCTGGACCTACCCGTACCAGAAGGTCCTGATCGACCCCAAACAGGGCGAGGTCATCGGCCTGTGGAAGCAGATCGCCGACACCAAACGCGCCGACGGCTCGCCCTATGTGATCGCCGGGCTCGGTGGAAGTTGGTTCCGCTACGCCGGGAACTGGAAGTGGTCGTGGCAACGCGACTTCTTCGACGTCGGCAACGCCACGGCGCTGTTCATCGAGATGATCAAGGCCGACGCCCTCTCCGACGGCATGCGCCGCCGCATGGAGCGCGCCACGTCCGGCGGGCTGCTCCCCGGGCACTACCCGCTCGGACAAGCGCCGGTCGACATCTGGGAATGATGGGTCCCGGCGTGCCGGACCCGGCGCCGCTGGTTACAGCTCGTCGGGCCGTGGGAGGCCGATGGGGTTGGGCACCGGGACCGCACCCCCCGCCGCGATGGCACGGGCAAGGGGTGTGAGGACGGCGCGCAGCGATGCGGCGTTGTCGTCGCCCAGTCGCTCCCACGGTTGGGCGGCGAGCGAATCGGTCAGGTCCTCGATCTCCTGACGCTCTATGGCTCCCGACTTCGTCTGGGTGCCGTCTTCGTGCAACCAGCCCCGTTCCATCAATTCGCGGGCCGACACGTCCCAGGCGTCGTCGTCCCAACCCCGCGCCGCCTGGAGCATCTCCTTCGGCACCGCGCCGGTGGCGGCCATGGTCACGAGAGCTTGACGGCCGTCCAGGCCCGCCGCCACGAGCGCCACGACGTGCCCGTCGCCGCGGTGCTCGCGCAGCACCGTGGCCGCCTGCCACAGTGCGAGGTGAGGCTCGTCGGGCCACGACAGCGCGGCGTTGGCAGCCGCCAGGGGTCGCCCTTCGATCGCCAAATCCTCGACCGCGGATCGCGCCAGCGCGGCGGCACGAGCCAGGTCGGCGGCGCCGATGACGGCGCCACCGTTCCCGTCGAGGCCAAGGACCTTGCGTAGGAACCGGTCGACCCCAGCCAGCCGGGCCACGAGCACACGGTCCGGGGCCGCGAATCCCCACGCGTCGGGAAGGGCCCGCTTCACCCGGTCGGGGTTGAAGCTGAAGAACGTGGCGTCGACGACAGCGGGCGTGACAGCACCCATGGCAGAGGCGCGACCGGCGAAATAGCCCATCCAGAAGCCCTTCAGGCCCGCGGAGGCGTACTCCTCGATGCACTCGTCGGCGAAGTACGTCACCGCGTGCAGGGGCTCGAAGAGCTTCCACATGGCGCGTGCGGTGCGGGGAGCGTCCATGGGGCAATGTTGCCATCGCCCGGCGGTCCGTTGCGCCCGCCCTACAGCCCCCCAGGAGGACACCATGTTCGAGGTTCGAGGAGCGGTCGCCGTGGTCACGGGAGCGTCGTCGGGTCTGGGGCGCCGATTCGCGCTCGACATGGCGGCAAGGGGGGCGAAGATGGTGGGGTTGGCGCGCCGCCAGGCCCTTCTGGCGAGCCTGGGTGAGGAGATCCGCCGGCTGTCCCCGGGCTCGTCCACGGTCGTCTGTGACGTGAGCGACACCGATCGCTTCACCGCTGTCCTGGCTGACATCGACACCGAGCACGGCCGCATCGACGTGCTCGTGAACAACGCCGGGGTCGGGCCCCCGCGGGGGGAGGCTCCCCCGGACCTGGCCGTGTACCGCATGGTGATGGAGACCAACTACTTCGCCGCCGTGGCGGGCACGCTGGCGGTGCTGCCCGGCATGCTCGAACGTCACCGTGGCGTGATCGTCAACGTGTCGTCGGACAGCGGCCGGGCGCCGGGACCGCACGAAGCCGGCTACGGCGCGTCCAAGGCGGCGCTGAGCGCCTTCACCGAGAGCTTGTCGTTCGACACCGAGGGAAAGGGTGTGCACCTTCACGTCCTGTACCCGGGTTGGGTGCCCACCGCCATGGGCACCGAGGCCCTCGACGCCGGCATGCCGATGCCTCCTCGCATGGTGAGGCGAACCGAGGAGCAGGTGTCGCAGCTGGTGCTGGCGCGCCTGGGCGGGGCCAAGGTGGACATCGATGCCGCGCCCATCGCCAAGTTGGCGCCGATCGGCCGGGCCCTGTTCCCAAGCGCGTATCGCAAGGGCGTGCGCAAGGCGACGGGCTGATCGTCAGACGACGAGTTGCACCTGCGAGACCGTGACGGCCTGACCGCCGAGCACGACCCGATCCCCATCCCGCCGCATCCGCACCACCCCACCGCGCGCCGAGGCCTGTTCCCCCACCAACTCGTCGCGATCGTGGCGTGCGCCCCAGTACGCCGCCAAGGCGCAGTGGGCGGAGCCGGTGACGGGGTCCTCGGGGATGCCGGCATTGGGCGCGAACACGCGACTGACACAGTCGATGCCGGAGCGATCGCCCGCGGCGGTGACGATCACACAGCGCGAGCCCAGCGCAGCCAGTGCACCCTGGTCCGGGTGCAGGGCGCGCACCACGTCGGCGTCGGCCAGCTCGACGAGCACATCGGCGCGGGTCCGAGTGTAGGCGCGCACCGACGACGCGTCGTCGAGGCCGAGCGCACCGAGGAGCCCGGCCGGGGCGGGGGCTTCGGCGGGCGGGTCGGCGGGAAAGTCCATCTCGATCCAGCCGTCGGCGGCGGGTGTGCACACCAAGGCGCCGCTGCGGGTGTGGAAGGTCCCGGTCCCCCCGAGGACATGGGCGGCGGCGAGGGTGGCGTGGCCGCACAGGTCCACCTCGACCTCGGGCGTGAACCACCGCAGGTCGTACGCACCGTCGCCGCGTGGCACCACGAAGGCCGTCTCCGACAGGTGCATCTCGCCCGCGATGGACTGCATCCGGACGTCATCGGGAAAGGCGTCCACGACGGCGATGGCGGCAGGGTTGCCGGCGAAGGGGCGGTCGGTGAACGAGTCGACGACGGTGAGGTCCATGGCTGGGGTCACAGTCCTGTGCGAATCGGGCCAGTGCGAGTCGGGCCTGTGCGGGTCGGGATGACGACCTGAGCGTAGGGCCCGTGACGGCGGCCCCGGGACCGGATCTGACGGAGCGTTAGACTGCGTCGATGGCTTCCACCAAGACCCGTGTCCCCGCCGTGGACGGATGGTTCACCACCGACGGCGACGGCCCGGCGCTGCTGGGGAGCCGGTGCCGGACATGTGGCACCTACGCCTTTCCCCGCGAGACCTTCTTCTGCCGCAACCCCCGGTGCGACGGGAGCGAATTCGACGAGGTGTCGCTGAGTCGACGGGGCAAGGTGTGGTCCTACACCGACGCCCGCTACACCCCCCCGCCGCCGTACGTGGCCGCCGACCCCTATGTCCCTTTCTGCATCGCGGCCGTCGAGCTCGCCGAAGAGAAGATGGTGGTCATGGGTCAGCTCGTCCCTGAGGTCACCGTGGACGACCTCGTGGTGGGCACCGAGGTCGAGCTCGTCGTGGACGTGCTGTACGAAGACGACGATCATGAGTACCTGGTGTGGAAATGGCGGCCGGTGACGGCCGGATCGGGGGGCCCGGGTGCCTGACGACCGCAGCGTGGCCGTCCTCGGGGTGGGTATGCACCCCTGGGGCAAGTGGGGCCGAAACTTCGTCGAGTACGGGCTCGCCGCGGCGCGCCACGCTCTCGACGACGCCGGCGTGTCGTGGACCGACATCCAATTCGTGTCCGGTGCCGACACCATTCGCAACGGCTACCCCGGCTTCATCTCGGGGGCGACGTTCGCCCAGGCCCTCGGTTGGTCAGGGGCGCGCGTGTCGAGTGCCTACGCGGCGTGCGCGTCAGGGGCCACCGCCATCGCGGCGGCGCGGGCTCAGATCCTGGCCGGACTGTGCGACGTGGCGCTGGTGGTCGGGGCCGACACCACCCCCAAGGGATTCTTCGCGCCGGTCGGGGGCGAACGGCGCGACGACCCCGATTGGCTCCGGTTCCACCTGCTCGGGGCGACCAACCCCACCTACTTCGCTCTGTACGCACGCCGGCGCATGGAGCTCTTCGGCGCCACCGAGAACGACTTCGCGGCGGTAAAGGTCAAGAACGCCCGGGCCGGTGCGGCCAACCCCAATGCCCGGTACCAGAAGGAGGTGACCGTCGACGAGGTGCTGGCCTCTCCGATGGTGGCCGACCCGTTGCGCCTGATGGAGATCTGCGCCACGTCCGACGGCGGCGCCGCGCTGGTGCTGTCGAGCGTGGCCTTCGCCCGCCGTCACGGTAGCGGGACCACGCCGGTGTCGATCCCGGCGGTCTCGACGGTCACTCCCCACTTTCCGCAGACGGTCATCGAGATGCCCAACTTCTCAACCGACTCCGCCGTCGCCGTGGGCGCCTTTGACGGACCTGCGTTTCGCCGTTCCATCGCCTTCGCCGCCTACGAGGAAGCCGGGATCGGCCCCGAGGACGTGGATGTCGCCGAGGTGTACGACCTGTCGACGGCGCTGGAGCTGGACTGGTACGAGGACGTGGGACTGTGCAAGGAGGGCGAGGCCGAGCGCCTCCTGCGCGACGGCGACACCGCCCTGGGCGGCCGCATCCCGGTGAACCCCAGTGGCGGGCTTTCGAGCTTCGGCGAGGCCATCCCTGCGCAGGCCATCGCCCAGGTGTGCGAACTGGTGTGGCAGCTGCGTGGCCAGGCCGCCGGCCGACAGGTCGAAGGGGCCCGCGTGGGCGTGACCGCCAACCAGGGGCTCTTCGGTCACGGGTCGAGCGTCATCGTCACCACCTGACCGCCGACTCTGCCCCGTCCAACAACCTCGCTCCCGCCGACCCACACTCTTCGCACCGCCACCGTGTCCGTGTCCGTGCCCGACGTCGCCCTGTTGGATGTGGTGGACCGAGTCGCCACGGTCACCCTCAACCGACCTGACGCACGCAACGCGCTCTCGACCGAGCTCATCCGCATGCTGTCCCAACTCGTCGCAGAAGCCGACGCACGCGACGACGTCGACGTTCTCATCCTCACAGGAGCGGATCCGGCCTTCTGTGCAGGGCTCGATCTGAAAGAGCTCGGTCGCGATGGTGGTCCCCTCAAGCGCGCTCCCGGTGCCGAGGAAGGCCGGAGCGCTGACATCGAAGGTGACCGCGCCGGCGCGCCGGCGCGCCGAGGCCGGGGCCCGACCCTGCCCACCTCGAAGCCGATCATCGGGGCCGTCAACGGCGTGGCGGTGACGGGAGGCCTCGAGTTGGCGCTTCAGTGCGACTTCCTCGTGGCGTCGGAGCGGGCGCGCTTCGCCGACACCCACGCCCGGGTGGGCGTCCACCCCCTATGGGGGCTCACCGTCCTACTTCCCCAGGCGGTCGGGATGCGACGTGCCCGGGAGATGAGCGCCACCGGGAACTTCGTCGACGCGCAACGAGCCCTCGAATGGGGGCTCGTCAACCATGTGGTCCCTCATGACGAGCTCCTACCCACGGCGCGGCGCCTGGCCGCCGACATCGTGTCGAGCGATCAACGCGCCGTGCGCGCCATCCTCGCCACCTACGAAGAGGCGAGCCGGGTCGCCGGAGGCGAAGCGTGGGACGTGGAAGCCCGTTCCGCCGCTGAGTTCCAACGAGGCGGCGTCGACCCCGGCGAGATCGAACGACGCCGGCGGGGCGTGGTCGACCGGGGACGCTCGCAGGTCTGACTGGACACCTCGGCACATCAGCCTGCTTCTTGACGCCTTGGCGTCGATGCCTTCTCCTACGAGGCAGGGTCGATGCACGAACCCCGCACCGGACTACGACCGCGGCGGCACGAGAACGATCTTGCCCAGCTTCCCGCCCTGCGCGAAGCGCTCGTAGGCCTCGACGGCTTGGTCCATGGGGAAGGTCGCCTCCAGGAGCACGCGCACTCGCCGTGCCTCGAGAAGCGGGACGACATGACGTTCGACAGCGCCAGCCACGACGGCCTTGTCGACCGACGTCCGGGCCCGCAGCGTGGAACCGGAGATGTGCAGTCGGCGCTGCATGACGGCGAGCAGGTCGATCTCGGCTCGCGCTCCGCCGCCCACACCGATGACCGAGATGCGGCCGGTCACCGCCATGGCACCGAGCACGCCGGTGATGCTGGATGACCCGACCAGTTCGAGGACCACGTCGAAAGGCCCGAGGCCGAGCGCCTCGTCGGGGTCGACCGCACGTGCCCCGAGCGTGGCGACCGCATCACGGAGCTGCGCGTGACGGACCGAGGCGACACAGTGGGCACCGGTCACCGCGGCCAGTTGCACCCCGGCGTTCCCGACCCCGCCGGCGGCGCCGGTGACGAGCACCCGCTCGCCGAGGGAGAGGCCGCACTGGGTGAAGAGCGCGTCGTACGCAGTGGAGAACGCCTCGGGAAATCCGCCCGCTTCGGGCCACGGGAGATGGAGCGGCACGGCCATGGCGGCACGCTCGTCCACGACGACGAGCTCGGCCTGCGCACCGCCACCCACGACAGCCATGACACGATCGCCGATCGAGAACCGCGTGGTGTGCCGCCCGGTGGCGACGACTTCGCCGGCGAACTCCATCCCGGGGATGTCGGGCGGTGAGCCCGCCGGCGCCGGATAGAACCCGAGGCGCTGCATGAGATCCGCGTTGTTGATCCCCGCGGCGCGCACCGCCACGACCAGTTCGGTGTCACCCGGGACCGGGTCTGGATGCTCCTGGTACCGGAGATCCCCGTCGACGATGGTCACGGCGCGCATGACGCTGCAAACTACCGGGGTTCCACCGGCCCGACTACCGGGCCTCCCGGCGCGCCGCCTTCTCGGCCTTGCGGCGCCGTCGCATCTTCCTGCGCTCGGGCACGCCGAGCACGTACCCGAACACGATGCCGGCCACCAGACAGGAGAGCACGACCCAGATGAGGTGGGCCTTGTGGGTGAAGAACCAGAAGTGCACGGTGACGAGCTGCGAGTTCTGGATGACGAAGGCGAAGACGAGGACGATCAGGGCCACCACCAGCACGAACCGGATGGCCCGCCGGCGGCGGCGGCGCAGGACGTGGTCCATCTCTGCGTGTTCGGTTTCGTAGTCCGGCAATTCGCTCACACTGCGCCTCCCTCCCCGTCAGAGACGATCGCCCGCGAAACGCGCCGCGCTACACGGCGATGTGCGATTCGTCCCACAGCCTGATCCCGCCCAGGATGCCTGCGGTGTTGTCGACCATCGAGACATCGGAGCCGAGGTTGCCGTGGATCTTCTTGGCATTGCCACCCCCGATGTAGCAGTGGTCGAAGAACGACAGGGCGCGCAGGGTCGCGACCGCTTTGCGCACCCTCTTGTTCCAACGCTGATTGCCCACGTCTTTGCGAGCCGCGTCCCCGAGTTGTTCGTTGTAGGTGTCGCCCTTCAAGAAGGGGTGGTGCGCGAATTCGAGGTGGGGCAGGAGGCGCCCGTCGTAGAAGAACGCCGTCCCGACACCGGTGCCGAGGGTGATGACGAGCTCGAGCCCCTTGCCGGCAACGACGGCGGCGCCCTGGATGTCGGCGTCGTTAGCCACTCGGGTGGGCTTGCGCAGCCGCTTCGTGAGCGCTCCGGCCAGATCGAATGCAGCCCATTCCTTCACGAGCTTGGCGTCGATGGTGGTGCCGGGGCCGTGCTCGGTCACGAAGTGCGGCGCCGAGAGGACGATCCCGTTGCGCACCATTCCCGGGAACCCGGCCGACACGCGGTCGGCGGGCGGCAGCGGCGCCACCAGAGCAGCGAGGTCGTCGAGCATCCTCGAGGGTGGACAGGGGTACGTCGTCTTCACCACGACACGGTCGGCAACCATGGCGCCGGTGGCGTCGAGCACCGACGCCTTGAGACCGGTGCCGCCGATGTCGATGGCCAGGGTGAACGGTGCCTGGGGTATGTGGCCGGGCTCGGCAGGCGCAGCCGTCACCGGCGCGGGACCGCCAGAACCGGATGGGGAGGCTCCGGACGCGGCGACTCCGGATGCAGTGGCAGCCGGGGTAGTTGCTCGGGGTGCGGCGGCCCGAGGTGCGGCGCGCTTTGGGGACGGCGGAGCTTCGGAACCAGAGTCGGAGTCACTCATTGCTCGAACCTTTCCGATGCGGGGACGCCGGTACGCACCGCCGGGCCCACGGCCCGACTGCCCGCTGCAGCGGCGATCACCTCGGGGTCGCGACGATCCCAGTGGTCGAGGTGCAGCGAGGCCTCGAGGGGCAGGCGTGTACGCCATCCGGCGCGTTCGAGGTCGGGAGTCTCTTGCAGAGTCCCCACGGGTCCGACGCACAGCCACGCCACGGGGCGGATCCCGTCGGGGATGCCGAGCAGATCGCGCAGGAACGACTCGCGATAGAACGACACCCAGCCCATTCCCCAGCCTTCGGCGGTGCAGGCCAGCCACATGTTCTCGATGGCGAGACACACCGAGTAGAGACCCGCGTCGGCGATGGCGTGGCGACCCAGCACGCCGGGCGCACCCCGGGCGGGGTCGTACGTGACCACCACCGACAGGCTTGCCTCGAGAATGCCGTCGATCTTGATGCCGGCGAAGCGCTCGGCGCGCTCTCCCTCGAGCGACGCGGCGAATTCGCGGCGCTCCTCCTGGACATGGCTCCAGAAGGCCCGGCGAACGGACTCGTCGGAGACCAGGATGAAGTCCCACGGCTGGGACAGGCCCACGCTCGGGGCACTATGCGCGGCGTCGAGCACGCGGACGAGGACCTCCTCGTCGACGGGTTCCCCGCTGAACTCGGCTCTGACATCGCGCCGGCGGTGGATCACGTCGTAGAAGCCGGGGAGCACAGTCGAACCTTACAAGCGCAGGACCGAGACCTTCGCCGGCCTCGGGCGGAGACTCGACGGGCTGCTCCCGGCAGGCGCCGGGCGCGCCCGGGGTGGTCTGTGCCGGGGTCGTCGCCGCACGGCCCGGGGCTAGCCTCCATTCATGACCGACCAAGCCTGGACCGGGGACGCCTGCTCGCTCGTCGATGCCTACCGCAAGGGTGAGATCACCCCGCCCGAGGCGTTGGAGCTGTCGCTGAGCGCCATCGAAGGCTCCTCACTCAACGCTTTCAGCCATGTCGACGCCGACGCGGCGCGGCGCGCCGCAGCGCAAGCCGATGTGACGCTTCCCTTCGGAGGGGTTCCCATCGGCATCAAAGAGCTCGAGTCGGTCGAGGGTTGGCCTCTCACCGAGGCGTCGCTCGTCTACGCCGATCGAGTGGCGACCTACACCTCCACACAGGTACGCCGCCTGCGGGGCGCGGGCGCGGTCCTCGCCGCCCAGACGACCGCCAGTGAGTTCGGCGGCATCAACGTCACGTACACGCGTCTCCACGGAGCGACGCGTAACCCCTGGAACCTCGAGCGCACGCCGGGCGGGTCCTCGGGAGGGACTGCGGCGGCGGTGGCGGGCGGCCTCCTCCCCATCGCATCGGGTGGTGACGGGGGCGGGTCCATTCGGATCCCGGCCGGATTCACGGGCATGTTCGGCTTGAAGTCGAACTACGGGAGGATCCCCAAGGGGCCCTTCGTCCACCAGACTCCCCACACCGTCACCGTCGGCTGCATCAGCAGGTCGGTGCGCGACACCGCTCGGTGGTACGACGTGTGCAACGGGTACGACCCCCACGACACCCACAGCCTCCCCCGTGTCGAGGGATGGGAGGACGGTCTCGGGAGCCACCGCCAGGAGTTGCGTGGCAAGCGGGCCGTGATCGCCGTCGACCTGGGCGTGGCGGTCGTCCATCCCGAGGTGGCCGCCCTCGGTCACGGCCGGTGCCGAGTCGCTCATCGCCGACGCCGGGCTGGCGCGCGTCGACGTGGAGGTGAATTTTCCTCCTGCGCTGTTCGAGTGGGCCATGTCCAATCTCGTGACCCTGGCCGCCGACCTCGGCGACAAGTACCCCGCGTGCGAGTCCGATCTCACCCCCGAGATCATGCTGGGCCTCAACATCGCCTCCCATCACTACGACCTCACCATGGCGGCCACTGCGGAGCGGTTCCGTGTCGAAGCCCACGAGGTGATGGCGAACATCCTCGACGAGGTCGACTTCATCTTCTGCTCGACCAACCCCGACGTCGCCTTCGGGGCCGAGGGGCCCATGCCCACCACCGTGGGCGACGTCGACCTCATGGAGAAATTCGGTGACATCATGCGGGTCGGGGCCAACCAGGGGAATCTGACCTTCCCCGCCAATTTCGCCGGCAACCCGGCCGTGTCGATCCCGGCGGGCACCTTCGACGGACTTCCGGTGGGGATGCAGGTCATCGGCCGACATCACGAGGAGGAGCTCCTCCTCGACCTGGCGCTCATCGCCGAACGAGAGAGGCCGTGGCCCTTGATGGCCCCGGGAGCACCCCACTGATGGTGCACCTCCCGGCGACGTCCTCGGCCGGCTTGTGGTCGTCCTTCTCCCTGACGCGGTGACGAACCCGATGATGAACGGGCGGGAGAACGGGGCGAGGAACGGCAACGGCAAGAAGACCGACAAAGCCACGGAACCGCCGCCACGTCCTCGCTTCTTCTCCCGTCACCGCTATCTCCGCAATGTGTTGATCGCCATCGTGATCGTCGTGGGGCTCGTCGTCGGCATCGTGGTGGACACGGGTGTGAAGACGGCGCAACGGCAAAACGCCTTGCAACCCTTCTACGACACCTCCGGGTTGCACGTCTCGGGCCCCCTCGGCCAAGTCGTTCGCAGCCAACCCCTCGGGGTCCACGTGGACAACGGGACGGCGTTGCGGATCATCTACCGGACCCAGCGTGCCGACGGGTCCAAGACCTTCAGTTCCGGGATGGTGTTCATCCCCGACAACAACCTGGCGGGAACCCCGAGGCCGGTGGTGGCGTGGGCGCACGGCACCGTGGGTCTGGGGCCCCAGTGCGCGCCGTCGCGCAGCGCGCATCCGGTCGGCAACATCGCCTGGGTGTCTTCGATGCTGGCCCGTGGATGGGTGGTGACCGCCACCGACTATGCCGGGCTGGGCACACCGGGTACCTCGGGATACCTGGTCGGTGACGACGAGGCCAACGACGTGCTTAACAGCGTCCGGGCACTCCGGTACATCCCCAGCGGCACGCGGGGCAGCTCCTTCGCAGTGTGGGGACACTCTCAAGGTGGCAGCTCGGCGTTGTTCACCGCATCGCGGGCCCACTCGTACGCGCCCGAGCTGCACCTGGTGGCGACGGTGGCCTCGGCTCCTGCCGCCGAGCTCGTCCCCTTGTTGAACGAGACCTACAACTCCACCCTCGCCTGGGTCATCGGCCCCGAGGTGCTCACCTCGTGGCCCGCCACCTACCGGGGGCTCCCCATTCGTCCGATCCTCACCGGCGCCGGGTACGACAACTACCGCCGTATCGCGCAGAAGTGCATCACGTCGGCCGCCGCCGAAGGCCTCATCCGCAACGCCGTCAAGCAGCGGTTCTTCAACGGCAACCCGGTGGACAATTCCCGGTGGAAGACGATCGCCCAGCAACAGACGGCGCCGGTGCTGACCGCGTCACAGCCGGTGATGGTGGTGGAAAGCCTCACCGACCAGGTGGTGTTGCCGAACACGACGGCCCTCTACATCCAACGCGCCTGCGCGGCTGGTTCGGACCTCACTTCGCTGTGGCTCACCGATGTCGGCCACATCCAGCTCTCCTCGACGATCGCGCCCGCCGTCGTGGACTGGTTGGGTGACAGGTTCGCGAGCAGGCCCACGGCCCCTACCTGCGATCACCAGTTGCCGATCACCCCCGCCGCCTCGTAGCCGACCGCCCCGGATGGAGTCGGCACTGGGCGCGGTGCTCAGGCCGACAGGCGGACCGGGAGGGACTCGAGGCCCCGGAGCACGATGTTCTCCTTGTAGGACAGATCGTCGGTGATGCGCTCGAGGAGACGGGCCCGGCGCAGCAGGGCCGGCAACGCGATCTGCGCCTCGAGGCGAGCCAGCGGCGCACCGAGGCAGTGGTGGATGCCGAAGCCGAATCCGAGGTGGTTGTTGTCGGTTCGGGCCACGTCGAAGGTCTCGGGATCCTCGAAAGCAGCGGGGTCACGATTTGCCGACCCGATCAGCAGCATCGAGAACTCGCCTTTCGCGATGCGGGCCCCGCCGACCTCCATGTCTTCGAGCGCCACCCGACCGGTGAGTTGCACGGGGCAGACGAAGCGCAACATCTCCTCGACCGCACTCCGGATGATCGCCGGATCGTCGCGCACGCGCGCCAGCTGCTCGGGGTGCTCGATGAGGGTGAGTGCCCCCCCGGAGATGAGATTCACCGTCGTCTCGTGCCCGGCCACCAGCAACAAGATGCACGTGGACAGCAGCTCGGCCTGGGTCAGCACGTCGCCTTGCTCCTCGGCCTGGATCAACCGGGTGAGCAGGTCGTCGCCGGGCTTCTGCCGACGCTCCTCGATGAGCGACGCGAAGTACTGCACGAACGACAAGATGGCACCCAACCGCTGTTGCACCGCTTCGGGAGGGAGCAGGAAATCGGGATCGAGCCCGCGGGCCAGCGCGTGGGACCACACCCGAAACTGCTCGTGGTCCTCGGCGGGCACGCCGAGCATCTCGACGATGATCTGCACGGGCAGGGGATACGCGAAGTCGGCCACGAGGTCGACCTCGCCGCGCTCGAGCGCTTCGTCGAGAAGTTCGTCGCAGATCTCCTCGAGGCGGGGGCGCAGGCCGTCGACGACTCTTGGTGTGAAGGCCTTTTGCACCAGCCCGCGCAGGCGGGTGTGGTCGGGCGGGTCTCGGAACAGGAACGGCGCCATCTCGGCCAGCATGGCCTCGGGCCCCTGCGCCAATGGCAGGTCGGCCACTCGCACTTCGCGGAAGGCAGTCTCGTCGACATTGCGTCCGTCGCTGCTCGAGCGCCGGTCCCGCAGAAGGGCCAAACAGTCGGTGTGGCGGGTGAAGACCCAGAATCCCAGCGCGTTGCGATGCACGGGATTCCGCTGTCGCAGCTCTGCATAGACGGCGTACGGATCCTCGACCCAGGCCGGGTCGTAGGGGTCCCACACCAACGTCCCCGCCGCGGCGGCCTCGTCCCGGACGGCGCGCGCCGCCTCGCTGTACTGCGCCGTCTGCTCGGGCGACGAAATCGGCGACCTTCGAGTCAGGTGCGCCCGCCGGCTCCGAGCTCGTCATGGCTCCACCGTACTCACCGATCGATGCGGTCACCATCGGGCGCGACGATTTGTCGGCCGTCTCGGCCCGGGATCGGAGGGTCTTGTCGTCCTGCCATGGGCGCAGTCGCAGTCGAACTGGTGGGAGGTGGCCTGATACCACCACGGCCTCTCCGGGTGGGATCCGACGCAGCGCGTCGGCCGGCGCCAGGCGACGCAGGGAGGGCGAGTCGGTGCGCGACGTGCCGCCGTACCCGTCCACGGTCATGGCGGAGGTCCGCGTGCTCGGTCTCGCCGATGAGCGAACTGGCGTGCTCGAGCGTGCCCGGGTCGGCAATTCCCGACAAGAAGACCTTCGCCCGGTGATTGTTCACGACACTGCCCGCACGGGGGCCGTAGCGGGCGTGCAGTTGCGCAAGGTCCTGCCACACCGTGACGAGTTGCACGCCGTGACCCGCCGCCGTCGACGCCAACACGTCGAGTTCGGCCAGGGGTGCAACGTTGGCGGCCTCATCGAGCACGACGAGCAGCGGAGGGTCGAGCGGTGCACCTTGCCGGCCGGATCGCTCGTACGCGGCCTCGACGACCTGGGCCACCAGGGTGGCGAACAACGGCCGCAGGCGACGCTGGTCATGGGCGGGCGCACATAGGTACAGGGTGTCGTTCCCGTCGAGCAACCGTCCGGGGTCGACACAACCTCCCACCGGCGCGCCCGCGGAACGGGGACTCAGCTGGCGGCGACAACGGGATCGGCGAAGACCTCGACGACGGTCTCGGTCGTCGTGTACACCGCACTGCGTTGCCGTTCGTCGCGCCCCCAGGCGGCACGCGCCGCCTGCAGAGCCGAGGTCTCGCCGGACGCCGTGAGCGCGTCGAACACCTCGTCGATCTCCTGGGTGTCCACCCACCGGACGACGTCTCTCATGGTGCCTCCGAGGTGGCGGCGGCGAACAGCAACGGGGCCAGCAGCTTGGCCGCGGTGGCGTACCAGAAGTCACCGTCGGCGAGCGCTCCCGGTGACGACCGGGCCACCTCGGTCAACGACCCCGCCGTTCGGCGCGCGCCCTCCCACGTCGTCGACGCCTGGAGCGGAGACCATGACGCCGAGGCGAGGCCCGTCGACGCCGACGGGTCGTAGACCCATACCTGCCCCTGACCGCGTTCGCCATGCGAGCGTGTGCAGAGCGAGATCAGACTTGACCGAGGCGGCGACTACCGGGCCTTGCCACTCGAGAATGGCCGGGATGGCAAAGCCGCTCGTCTTTCGGCTCTGGGTGGGTCCCACCACCAGGACCGAGTGCCCGCGCTCGGCCGCGAGCAACCGACGCCGGGCGGTGCCGAGCGTCAACGCGGCCGGCGCGGGGTGCGTCGACGACCAGAGTGCGCACGTCGCGTGGGGTCGCCCACCGAGCGGGCTCCAACTCACCCGACCGACGTCCACCGAGCAGCCCACTCCAGGCGATGGCCGGTGATCGGAGATCGGGAGGCGTCTCTGAACAGCGGGGCGCGAAACGGCAACGTCGCGGCATGAGGCGCCTTGCTCTGACGGGGCGCCGTCGCGCCCGACAACCTCCACCCGACGACAACCACGGCGGCCACGCCCACCTCCAAGAGTCCGTTCACGACAGTCCGTTCACGACCTGCCGTCCATCCGGGCGTCGGTGTCGATGATGGCCAACTCGTGCGGCGACAGTCGGTGCTGGACCAAAAATGACCGGGTGCCCACCTTCCACAGCGCCACCCCCCGGCGGAGATGCGAGACCACCTCTGCCTCGGTCGACGAGAGCCCCAGCAGGGGCGCAGCCGCGTTCGACCTCGCCCGGGGGTTGCGCGTAGACGACCCGGGTCTCCGAATCCGCCAGCAGCCCCCGCGCCAGCCCGACCTGCTCGGACCCCACCGCCCCTGTCGTATCGAGGTCCGACAGCCGATGGAGCACCGCCACATTGGCCACGCCCCGGGCCCGGGAAAGTTTCCACGACGACTGGAGCCAGCGGGCCACTCCGAGATTTGCGAGGATCGCCCACGCCTCGTCCACGACGACTACGACGCCGTCGATCCTGTGCCCGGGACCTGGCGACCCGGGCACGTCGGTGACGGCACCCAGTCCCGCTTGCAACCACGCGGTGGCGCAGGTCATCAGGATCCCCAACGCGGCGGAGTGGTACACCGCCGACAGGTCGAGGACCACCAGCGGGGCATCGAGCCGGAGGCCCGGTGAGGTGGGACCGTCGAACATGCCACGCAGGTCGCCGGCCACGAGACGGCGGAGCTCCAGCGCAACGTTGCGCCCGTCGGCGGCGAGGCCGGCGACGTCGGTGCCCACCGACCGGGCCCATCGGCGGCGGGGTACAGGAGCGCGTCGACGACCGTCGGCAGTGTGGGCCCGGAGCTGTCGTCGTCTCGTCCTCGCTTCGACGAGGTGAGCGACGATCCACGACGGCCAGATCGAGGGCGCTGCGCTCGGTGGGAAGAAGCGGACGTCCGAGACTTGCCGCCGACAACGAAGCCAGCAGCTCACCGCGCTGTCGCGCCACGTCCTCGCGGTCGACTTCGTCGGTGCCGTCGCCGACGTGGCACCGGCGTCGAGCGGGTTGAGCCTGACGGGCCCCCCGGACGCAAGGCCACGGGCTCCACGCCCCAGGCTCGCGCCAGACGCGCCGTACTCTCCTTTGGGGTCCACCACCCAGGCCCGGCGTCCGAAGCCGGCCAGGCGCCACAGGTAGGTCTTCACGAACGCGCTCTTGCCCCGACCGATCTGCCCGATCACGACCATGTTGGGGTTGGTGAGGTACCCGCACCGGTAGAGCTCGAAGGGGTCGTACCCGAACGTCGATCCCAGCAGGTCGCGCCCTACCAACACGCTCCCGGCCCGGTTGGCACCGCCGCCACCGCCGCCCGACGCCGAGGCCGGGCTCGGACAGAAACGGGTACACCGCTCCGAGATGGCGCGTCGTGGCTTCGTGCGCGGGGATCCCCATGACGCGGCCGTCTCTGGACCGTTCTCAGGACAGGCCGCGGCCGAGGGGAAGCGTGCACAGGAAGGTGTTGGCCTGGTCCCCGTAGCAACGTCGGAGCTCCAGTCCCGCTTGCCCGGCGGCCTGCTCGACGCGACCGCATGCCTCTTCGAGCGCATCAGGGTCGGGCCCGCTCACCGTCACGTAGCCCGAGAAGCGGTATTGGGCGTGACCGTCGGCGAGCTCGACCTCGCGCCGGACCAGGATCTCCTCTTCTCGTCGTCGTCTCGCCGTCGCCAGGAATCCCCCTCGTCGGCGGAGTTCGGCAGTCGGCGATGTCGGCCGTGCGAGCCTTCTCCACCTTGCGCGACGCCTCGATCGGCCCGAGGGGCTCCATGACGACCGACATGGTCCGGCGGACTCGCCTGCAGCAGGAGGGGCCCGAGGAAGTCGGGCCCGGCGTCGGTGCGGGGCCACTCCGCGACCCAGTACGTGGTGTGCCACGTGCCGTCGGCCCGGAGCCGGCCCCACTCCGGGGCCACACCCATGGGCCAGGGCCAGAGTTCTGGCCCGTCCGGAGGACCCACCGATTGCGCTCCGGGTCGGCGTGCTCGTCGAGGCGACACGGCCGCTGCACCATGGGTCGAGCTTCGGCGGACTGCGGCGGAGCTCGCGGTGGTCCGTGCCGCCGGTGCCCTCGCAGCTCCGATGCGTCGCGCACCACGGCGGCGAGCACCGGGGCGACAACACCGCACCCACGTCGATCGATGCATCGGTCAGTCGCCGACGCAGGGCGGCCACCTCGCGCAAGCAACACCGACGCACGCTCCCGGCCTCTGCCACCACCGGCGCTCTTCACGGCCCGCGCCGAACGGCCGGCATGGATGCTCACCGCCACGAGCACCTCGTGGCGGAGCGTCGTCTGCGATTCGGCGTCCACCAATGCGGCGTACGAGGCCGGCGCGCCGATCGTCACCGCCGGGCCATCGCGTTCGTCGTCTCCTCGAACGCGCAGCGGCCGTCAACCGGCCAGACGGCATGCGGCGACGGGCACGACTCGCTCCACCCACTGCAGGCGGTGGACAGACGATCCTTCGCGGGCCAAGGACGCCAGCACTCCCGACCACGCGCCGACCCGGCGCACCTTGTCGGCCTCGCCCAGGAGCACGAACCCGGGGTCCGAGGCTCCGAGCACCGCAGTGAAGGTCCGGCGGGAGCGGTCGTGGAACACCCCGATTCCCGCCCCACCGGCTGCCGCCGGGGCCCGGCCTCCCCGAAGTGCTCGGGTCGACGCGAATGAGTCGCACGCCGGCGAACGGGCCCGGTCCACCGCGGGACCGCCGCCGCAGCGTCACGGCGTGACCGCGCGTCGGGCACCCACTCTTCGGGCGTTCGTCCGCCGATCGGCCACGTGGCGACGCCGACACCGATGGCCAGGACGACCACCGCCACGACCACCCCGACCGGCGACGCCGACGCTCGCAAGACCCCGACCCCGACGACCAGCGCGACGGCCACCGCGCCGATCTGTCCTCCCCGCCAACCCGCCACCAGACCACGCCGCTCGAGGGGGCCGAACCGGTACCGGGTCGGTGACGCCTCATCACCGGCACGTACCCGTCGTCTCGGGAACCCGTGGTCTCAACGGAACCCGCCGGCCCCGGCCAGCGGGCGGTGCCGTCGGATCCCGGCTCGCAGCGTCAGGACGTCGAGCCCGGCATCGTCCTCTGAATTTCGACCGCTGTGGGGGTCATCGTCTGGACGTATCCGGCTGAAGGCGGCCGACGCCTCAGGGTCTCCTGGCGTCATCGAGATGACCGCCCCGCCGCCTGTGCCGGTGCCCATCGCTTCGGTCGAACCGATCGAACTGACGGTGCCGGCCGAACCCGCTGCGGCGGCACCAGCGGTTGCACCGGCGGCGGTCACCGGCGGTACCGACTGTCGCCACCGTGCCAACTGATCCCGCGGCAGCTGATCCTCCCCGAGCAGCTGGTCCGGTCGCGCCGGCCGAACCGACGGTGCCAACTGATCCGGCTTGCTCTCCGTCGGACTTCGACCCGGTTTCTTTGGCGAGATCGAGTGCAAGGTTCCGGCCGTTGTCGACGGGTGAGGCCACTCCGCTCTTCGAGCCGATGCCGTGTCGATTCGAGATGGGCGACCGCCCCCGCTTCGACCGCCGGCACCAACCGCAGCAAGGTGAAGGGTGCCAGGATGGCGATCAGGAGCAGGGCGATCCCCGTCACCACGGAGGCGAACCCACCGCCGTTCCCGCTCCCGGACACCCCCAGGCCGCCGGCCGCCGCACCGGCCGCCAGCGACAGCACCGCCGCCACCACGAATTTCGAGAGCACGAGGGCGACGAGCGTGTCGGCGAGCCGTCTGCACCAGTGCGCCACCGACGGCCACACGAGCGCCGCCAATGCCAGAGGGAGAAACAGCACCGCCACCGATACCGCCGCGGCGCGCACCACCAGCTCTAACCAGAGCGTCAACGCCGCCATCGCCACGAAGAGACCGCCGAGGAAGACGACGAAGCCCGGGACCGGCCCGCCGTCACCGATCGCGGCAGGGTATCGAGGAACTTGAAGAGGCCGGTGAAAAGGTTCGTGGTGTCGACCCCGGCGCTCGACAGCACCGTGGCCGACATGGCGTCGGTCACGGCCAGCGACATGCGCACGAGCGTCACGGCCACACCGGTGAGCAGCAGGGACAAGGGAAGGTGCACGAGAAAGGTGCGCAAGAGCGTCGACGCACTCTGGCGGTAGATGGCCTGGATGGCGGCGCAGCACGCCATGGGCAGGACGACGGCCGCCGCCAAGCTCGCCATCACCGCCTCGTGCGCCGTGAACCAGCCCGCGCTCGAGGTCGACGGAGGTCGTGCCGGACATGGCCCGGCCCACCTGGGCGATCAACCACACCGCGCCCGACGCCACCCATCGTGCCGCCTCGGAGAAGATGGCGCCGATCCCGGCACTGGCGACATTGCCGGCGAGGTTGCCGGCCGCACCCGACACGGTGTTGCAAAGGGTGCCCGCCACGGGCACCGACGCCGGGACACAGCGGGAACGCCTCGAGCATCGTCAATGCACCCCCTGCCCGGCGTGGAAGAAGAAGTTGACGATCGCCGGCGCCGCCCCGATCAACAGTGCGGCCACCGCCGACACGAGAACGGTCTTCCGTCCGTTGAAGGACTGGTGGTAGTTCTGCGAATGGGCGCCCAGTGCCCACGCCGCGGCACCGATCACGAGCCCCACCAACGCCATGATCAGGGCCCACCCCCCGAGCCCGTTGGTGAGCTGCTGGAGCACGGCACCGCCGGGGAGATTGCTCGGATCGGGGTTGAGAGTCACCGTCGACGCCGCCTCGCGCATTGCCCACAGCACCATGACGATCCCCTCTCCGAGTCGTGCCCGCCGGCGTCGGATGCCGGTCAGGCCGTGTCCCTCGAGGGTATGGTCGGCGGCACAGCGTTTCAAGCTATTTCATGATTTTTTGTATCTTTCCCTGCGCCTAGCGGGCGTCGGGGAGCACGGCCGGTCAGGAACCGGACCCACCGCGGCCCGCCTGTCATGCTGGTGGCCGTGCTCGGCACCACCAACGTGTCTTCGAACGTCGTCATCGCGGGGTTCGCCGCACTCGGTGCCATAGCGGTAATCGGGATCGTGGTGGCGACGATCCTCGGGCGACGGTCAGGTCGGCGCTCCCTCGAACAGCGCTTGTCGGCGCTGGCGTCGCGGCTCGGTGTCGACGCGCCCGCCGAAGACCACGGCATGGGGATCGAGCCCGCGCTGCACCATCTCGAGCTCGTCACCGATCGCGCCGCCGAAGCGGTTGCCGAATCTTCGTCGGACGCCATTCGACTGCGGCGCGCCCTCGACACGCTCCCCCAAGGGGTCATCGTGTGCGACGAGAACGGAACCGTCGTGTTCCGCAACGCGCGCGCCGTGGGACTGATGGGTGGCCGACACGGCGACGCCCTGGCCGCCCAAGCCGTCGTCGACTTGCTGGCCGATGCCTGGAAGCAGGGCTCGGCGCACAAGACTCTCGACCTCTACGGCCCACCCCGGCGCACATTGGCCGTGTCCACGCAGCTGATCGATGACGGCCGACGCACCTTGGGCGTGATCGCCGCCATCGACGACGTGTCCGAGCGCCGGCGCCTCGAAGAGATCCGACGTGACTTCGTCGCCAACGTGAGTCACGAGCTCAAGACCCCCATGGGCGCCATCGGCCTGCTGGCCGAGACTCTGGCCGCGGAGAAAGACCCCACCGTGGCCCAGCGACTGGCCAGCCGCATCCACACCGAGGCCTTCCGGATCAGCAGGATCATCGACGATCTGCTGGACCTGTCTCGGATCGAAGCCGAAGAGGCTCCGCCCCGCGAGCCCGTTCTCGTCAACTTGATCATGGCTGAAGCCGTGGAACGCATGCGGGCCGCCGCCGACCAACGCGACGTGAAAATCGAGCTCGAAGAGCCGGCCCCGCCGGTCACCGTCCTCGGCGACCGGCGCCAACTCGTGTCCGCGCTCTACAACCTCCTCGAGAACGCCGTGAAGTTCTCCTACGACGGGACCGCGGTGCGCTTCGCGGGCCGGGTCGCCGACGGCCAGGTGCGTCTCGACGTCGAAGACCAGGGCGTGGGCATCCCGGCCCGCGACCTCGACCGCATCTTCGAACGCTTCTACCGCGTCGACCAGGGCCGGAGTCGCAACAGCGGAGGGACCGGGCTCGGCTTGTCTATCGTCCGTCATGTGGCCGCCAACCATCAGGGACACGTCGAGGTCGACTCGCGCGAAGGCGAGGGGTCGACATTCCGGCTCATCCTCCCGACACACTCAGAGGTCGTCTGAATCGTGAGCAGCACCCAGGGCCGCACCCGGCCCGAGTCGTGAGCAGCTCGATGGCCAGCCACTCCACCCGCACATCGCATTCCCCGCCGTCGCCCCGCTCATCCCAGCGCGGAGGACGAGGCGAGCGTTCGGGGGAATCGTCCGACCATGGGGGCGACGGTTCCCGGGCCGTGACCGTGCTGATCGCCGAGGACGAGGAATCCTTCGTCGACGCTCTCGTGATCGGCCTCGGGCGTGAAGGGTTCAACGTCTCGGTGGCACGGGACGGGCCCGAAGCGCTGGCGCTGTTCGACGCCATCGAGCCCGACCTCGTGCTCCTCGACATCATGTTGCCCAAGATGTCGGGAGTCGACGTGTGTCGCGCCATCCGCGCCCGCTCGCACGTCCCCATCATCATGGTGACCGCCAAGGGCACCGAGATCGACACCGTCGTGGGGCTCGAGGTGGGAGCCGACGACTACGTCACTAAGCCCTACCGCCTGCGCGAGCTCGTGGCCCGTATGCGCGCCGTGCTGCGCCGCTCGCCGCTGGCCACACCGGGCTCGCCGCACGCTGACGAGGCCGCCGAGCGCGGTGGCGGTGCTCGAGGTGGGCGGCGTCCGGGTCGACCCCGATCGCCACCGGGTCTTCGTCCGGGGCCAAGAGGTCCACCTGCGCCGCAAGGAATTCGAGCTCCTGGTGTTGCTCGTCGAGAACGCGGGGCGCGTCCTCACCCGCGACACCCTCATCGACCGGGTGTGGGGTGCGGACTACGTGGGCGACACGAAGACCCTCGACGTCCACATCAAGCGGCTCCGGACCCACGTCGAGGCCGACCCGTCGTCGCCGGCCATCATCACCACCGTGCGGGGCGTGGGGTACCGGTTCGAGATCCCCGCCGACGAGTGACCGACGACGCGTGACCGCCGACGACGGCCCGCCCCATTCCCCGACAACCCGTCCCGCCCCGTTCGACCCGGCCCGCCTCGGCCCGGTCACCCTCCGGAACCGCTTCATCAAGGCGGCGACCTTCGAAGGCGCTTCGCCCAAGGGGCAGGTCACCGACGCGCTGATCGACTTCCACCGCCGGGTGGGAGCCGGGGGCGCGGCCATGACCACGGTCGCCTATCTGGCGGTCTCGCCCGAGGGACGCACCGACCGCCACTGCATCGCGGTGCACGACGAGGTGGTCCCGGACCTGCGCCGGCTCACCGACGCTGTGCACGACACGGGCGCCGCCGTCGCCGCCCAGCTGGGTCACGCCGGCCCGGTGGCGAACTCGCGGTCGAACGGGGCCCCGTCGTTGGCCCCGTCCCGACACATCAGCCCTCTCGGGACGCTCAGTCGCCAGATCACCGACGCCGACATCGCCCGCGTCACCGCCGACTACGGCGACGCGGCGCGCCGGGTCGTGGACGCCGGCTTCGACAGCATCGAGGTCCATCTCGGCCACAACTACCTGTTGAGCGCGTTCTTGAGCCCCAAGCTCAACCACCGTCGCGACCAGTGGGGTGGCAGCGTCGAGAACCGCGCCCGGTTCGCCCGCCAGGTCGTGCGCACCGTGCGAGACGCGGTGGGCGACCGCGTGGCGGTGACGGCCAAGCTCAATATGGCCGACGGGGTGCCCGGGGGGTTGTGGCTCGAGGAGAGCGTCGAGGTGGCCCGACTGCTCGAGTCCGACGGCGCGCTGGACGCCTTCACCCTCACCGGGGGCAGCTCCCTGGCCAACCCCATGTACCTCTTCCGGGGCGAGGCCCCCCGTGAGGAGTTTGCCGCCACCCTGCCCCGGGCGCTGCGGCTCGGATTCCGCGTCATGGGCCGACGGTTCATGCCCGACTATCCGTTCGAAGAGGCGTTCTTCTTGCCCTACGCCCGGCAGTTCCGCGCCGCCCTCGACATGCCGCTCATCTTGCTGGGGGGGATCAACGAGCTCTCGACGGTGGAGCTGGCGCTGGCAGAGGGGTTCTCCTTCGTCGCCATGGCGCGAGCCCTGCTCCGTGAGCCCGACCTCGTGGCGAAGATGGGCGCCGGCACGTCGCGCTCGTCGCTGTGCATCCACTGCAACAAGTGCATGCCCACCATCTACAGCGGCACCCGCTGCGTGCTCGTCCCCGACGACCGGAAAGCCCCCTAGCCGTCGCACTACGGTCCGGGCATGCCCCTTCATGTGCACGAGACCACCGGTGCGACGGATCAACTCCAGGTCCGCCCGCAGTTCGCCCAACTGGGCGAGATCAACGAGGTGCCGAAGCTCCGCCTGGCGCCGAGCGGGATGCCCGAGAGCACCGCCTACGAAATCGTCCACGACGAGCTGTTGCTCGACGGCAACGCCCGTCTCAACCTGGCCACGTTCGTCACCACGTGGATGGAGCGCGACGCCGAGCGGTTGATGGCGGAGTGTTCGTCCAAGAACATGATCGACAAGGACGAGTACCCGCAGACCGCGGAGCTCGAGCGCCGTTGCGTCAACATCCTGGCCGGGCTGTGGAACGCGCCCGACCAGGGCGGGGCCACGGGGTGCTCGACGACGGGCTCGAGCGAGGCGTGCATGCTGGGAGGCCTGGCGCTGAAGTGGCGGTGGCGCCAGCGCCGCCTCGCCGCGGGCAAGCCGGTCGATCGGCCCAACCTCGTCATGGGCGCCAACGTGCAGGTGTGCTGGGAGAAGTTCTGCCGGTACTGGGACGTCGAAGCCCGTCTCGTCCCCGTCGGGCCCGAGGCCACCTGTCTGACCGCGGAGGCGGCGGCTGCCCACTGCGACGAGAACACCATCGGCGTGGTCGCGGTCATGGGATCGACCTACGACGGTGCCTACGAGCCCGTCGCCGCCATCGCGTCGGCCCTCGACGACCTTGCCGGCGCCAGTGGCGTGGACGTGCCCATCCACGTCGACGGCGCGTCGGGGGGGTTCATCGCCCCCTTCCTCGACCCCAAGGTGGTCTGGGACTTCCGCCTGGCGCGCGTCCACTCCATCAACGCCTCGGGACACAAGTACGGCCTCGTGTACCCGGGCGTGGGCTGGGTCATCTGGCGCGACCCCGCCGCCCTGCCCGACGAGCTCGTCTTCGATGTGAACTACCTCGGCGGCAACATGCCCACGTTCGCGCTCAACTTCTCACGGCCCGGCGCCCAGGTCGTGGCCCAGTACTACAACTTCTTGCGGCTCGGGGCCGACGGATACCGGCAGGTGCAACAGGCGAGCAGGGACACCGCGCAGTGGCTCGCCCATGAGATCGCGGGGCTCGGTCCCTACCAACTCGTCTCGGAAGGCGACGGCATCCCCGCCTTCGCCTTCCGTATCGGCGACGCGCCCTACAGCGTCTACGACGTGTCCGACGCCCTGCGGGTACGGGGTTGGCTCGTCCCCGCCTACACCATGCCCCCGGCCCTGGACCACGTCGCCGTGCTGCGCATCGTGGTTCGCAACGGCTTCAGCCGTGACCTGGCGGGCATGTTGATCGACGACCTGCAGCACGTGGACGCGCGCCTGCGCAGCGCGCAACTCGGACGCCCCACCGACGTCGGCTTCCACCACTGAGCCGGCCACGTTGCGGTCGCCTACCCAACGAGGCTCATGAGGCAAGCTCATGAGCAACATCTACCTCACCTGGTCACCGTCCGTGGTTGTCTGGACCGGCAGCGGATACGGCATCCGGATCTGGGTGGTTGGATCATCAGAATTGATAGTTCTCGCTACACAAGTGACCTCCTATCGTGGCGATTTAGGTATCACCACGTGCAAAAACGTCAGTCGCACTCTCCCTGGGGGGCGACGGACGAGAAGACGCGTTGATTCCGTGACCAACCGGAGAGCGGCGGGACTCGATGGGATTCCTTCACAGTGTTCGCCAACGGCAACTCGTGCCCCGGTTGGTCGCCATTGTCCTGGTGGCGGGGGGCTTCGTGCTCTTCAAGACCGCCACCGCGTCTGCGGCGTCGCCCTCGATCTCGGTCCGGCCGGCCACCGAGCTCGGCGGCGGCAAAAAGGTGACGGTCACCGGTTCTGGTCTCGCCGCCAATGCCAAGGGGTACGTGCTGGAGTGCAACGAAGCGCCCGGTGAGCCCACGGTGCACATCGGTCCGCCCTTCGACGAATCACTTCCGATCGGTTGCAGCGCTCCCTCGCTGAGGCGCATCACCGCCACCACCTCGGACGGAACCCTGGCGACGATCATCGTGGTCCACGAGGGCCGGAAACTCGGACCTCCATGCGGTGTGTTCCCCGTGATCGCCGGATGCGGCCGCGCCGATAGTTCCGGCAAACGACCACACGGCGACGCGCAGAACTATCCGTGCCCACCTTCACCGGTCCAACAGGTTGTCGGTGTGAAGTGTGCCCTCGTCTTCGTCGACACCGGCCACGACGTCGTGTCGGCACCGATCACCTTCGCGGGCCCACCCTCGCCGCCGCCTCCCGTCACCGTCCCGCCCACCACGCCGGGAACGGACCCGCCCACCACGCCCGGCACGGACCCGCCCACCACGCCGGGAACCACACCGAGGACCCCAGGGACCGGCCCGGGCACGAGCCCCGGCACCAGCCCGGGGGCGGGTGGGGGCACGAGCCCGGGGGCGAGCCCGGGCGGCGCGGCCGGCACCACGCCTGCACCGGGGGCCCGGACCGGGGGAAGTACGGGACCGTCCTCGACGACACCCGGCACCGTCTCCGCAGGGTCGGGCTCGTTAGCCTTCACCGGCTTGGGGCTGCCCGAGACGATCTTGGCCATTGTCGGCGCGCTCCTGGTGTTGTTCGGGCTCGCCCTCTACCTCTTCGACCTCAAGAGGGTGGCGGCCTGGTTCCTCGGGCGCTAGCTCAACGGCGGCGGTAGCGAACCGGACACGGACCGCCGGCGCGTGCCACACCACCGATCTGGGTGCGTACCGGCAGGGGATGACCCGTCCATTTCGGCTCCATGTCGAAAGCGGTGAAGAGCCGGGTCGCAGCCGCCGTCATCGTCGACAACGAGAACGGCTGCGCCGGACACGTGTGGCGCCCATGGCCGAACACGGTCACCAGTTCGACTGCCGCCAACGCGGAGGGATCAGCCAGGCGGCGCCGGTTCCAGCGATCGGGATCCCACGCTTCGAGTCCCGGAGCCGCGCTCGTGTTCGTAAGGGGCAGGAGCGTGGCGACGGTGGCGCCGGCGCCCACCTCGTGGACGGCGTCACCGACATCGATCGTCACCGGCTTCACCACGTAGCGGGCCATGATCGAACGTTGGGCCAGGCGCGTCGACTCCAGCGCGCACACCTCGGCCCGGGCGCGGTCGCCGGCGCGCACCCGGTCCCGCTCCACGGGATGGGTCAATAGGTCGATGAGCATCCACCCCAGCGCGGCGAAGAGGTTGGACATCGATGCCACGTGGACCAGCGCCACGTCGAGGGCCACACCCCGCGCCCGCTCGTCGACAGGCTGGTCGGCCCATGCCGCTGCCACCCGCGCAAAGAGGGCGTGATCCGACTCCACGCCGTCGAGCTGGCGCAGAGCGAGTCCGAGCTCGGTGGCGATGACCGCGAGAGCGGCCCGCTCGGCCGACTTGCCCGAGGCCGCCACCGCCGCCATGGCGTCGGGATGGACGAAGGACTCCGAACCATCGAGCACGTCGAAGGCGCGGGCCAGCCGATCGAAGCGCTCGCCGTCCGCCGATCCCGGGCCACCCCACGACGCCAGCCCGACCCGGTGCCCTAGTCGTCGGGTCAGGTCGAACACGTCGAAGTCGCCCGCCCCACCCAGCTCTTGCACGGCGCTGTCGAGGGCGCGCTCGACGTTGGCGAGATAGGTGGCGACGTCGTCGCGCCCGAAGAGTTGATGCGGCAGCGTGCGCCGGCCCACGAAGATCTCGTCGGGAAGCTTGCGACGCAGCATCCGCCAATCGGCCACACCCTTGCTGGCGCGCTCTTCGGGCAGCCCATAGAAGGAAGCCACACCGACCGGAGAGAACGTGAACAGGTAGCGGTCGTCACCGCTGTCGACGACGAACGTGTCGCCGAATTCACGCCGCGCGTCGGCCAACGCCGCGATCGGGTCGTCCACCGCGACGTCCCAGGGCAAGCCGACCGTCGCCGCTCGCGGTGGCATCGGCGAGATGGTCGGCCTCGTGGCGGCGGGGTCCATGGACCCGCATTCTTGCCTTCACGTGCCAAGTGGCGCCGCACTCGCCCCGCCCCGATCGGTCAGGTCGGCTGACGAGGGGCCGACGCTGGGATGGAACCTTTTCCCGGCCCTGTGCGTCATGTCAGTGTGGAGAGGGTTGCCGCGGAGGAGGCTGTGCACATGACGTCGGATCACGTGGCGTCCGGGCACACCCCCTCGAGGGACGCCGCCGCGGGTGCCCCGGGTGCTCCGGGCACCTCGGCTTCGTCGGCCTCCCCGGATCTCGCCACGTTGTATCTCCGCCAGCGCGAGGCGATGGTTCGTCTCGCCCGCCTCCTCACCGGGTCCCTGGTCGTGGCCGAAGAGATCGTGCAAGAGGCATTTCTCCGCATGCACCAGCAGCGCACGCCTCCGGACAACCCGGTGGGATATCTCCGCACCACGGTGGCCAACATCTCGAGGAGCCACCTGCGCCGGCTGCGACTGGAGAGACGCCTGCCCGCGCCCGAACTCGTCACGTTCAACGACCCCGTGATCGACGAGACCTGGGTGGCGGTGCGCCGCTTGCCTTTCCGCCAGCGGGCCGTGCTGGCACTGCGTTTCTACGAGGACCTACCCGAGGCCGAGATCGCCCGAGTGCTCGGTTGCCGACTGGGAACCGTGAAGTCGAGCCTGCACCGGGGACTGGCCAAGCTGCGAGACGAGCTGACATGACCGACACCGACTTCATCGAGCAACGCCTGCGGCGCACGTTCCAGGCTGTCGCCGAACAACCGGTCACGCCCCTCGGCGACGCCGAGCCGTGGCGCAACGCTCCGGGGTCGCCGCCGCGCCGGCGTCGACAGATGATGGCGGGCGGTCTCGCCGTGCTCGTCGTGATCGGGGCGGTCGCCCTCGGCCTCGCCTACGGGCCGCGCAGTGCGCGCCCCCCGCTCCGGGCACCCAGCCCGGTCTGGTCGGCCCCGCCGGTGGACTACGCGCCGTCTTCGCTCCCGCCCGGCCCCTATCACCGACAGAGCGCGAAGAAGCCGCGGCGGCGATGGCATCGCGCCTCCGCGCCCTGGGCGACACGGACAGCACCGTGTCGACCGACCGGGGCACGATCGTGGTGGTAAGCCCGACGCTCACCGAGGACCAGGTCCGGCTGGTGGGAAGCACGGGATCCTTCTTCTTGAGGCCCGTGCTGTGTGGGGCGCCGGCCTCCACGGCGCCGCCATCAACCGCCGCGCCCGGCACGACCACGGCGCCGACGGCCCTGCCGGAGTGCGAGGCCCAGTACGCCACAACGGCGTCCAATCTCAATGTGAACCCCAACTCCGGGCTCCCTGCCAACACGATCGGCCCGGACCCGATCTTTGCCTCGTATCCGTCGACGACCGTCGAGAACGATGATCCCTCGAGCACCGTGTTGCTCCCGGCCGATCCGGCGGTGGGTCCCCAGCAGTACTCACGCTTCGTCCTGGGGCCGGCCCAGCTCAGTGGTTCCGACCTGCACGTCGCCAGCTCCCACGCGCAATTCGATTCGCAAAACAGACGCCTGGGTCATCGACATCACGCTCGCGTCAACTTCGGCGACGCAATGGGACGTCGTCGCCCAGCAAAGTCTCCACGCCTATGTCGGATTCGACCTGAACGGGGCCATCCTCGAGGCCCCGCTCATCCAGCCCAACCAATCGACCTTCGCGTCGTTCCAGGGGAAGATGGAAATCAGCAGCAACATGAGCGAGACGGAGGCAAAGGGCCTCGCCGCGTTGATCGGGAGCGGACCGCTACCGGTCCCCTTCAGCCTGCAGTCACTGACTCACGACCATTGACCCGACACTCCCCCCAGAAGGTCCAGGCCGGCGTGATTGTGACTGTTGGGCCCTATCTGCGGTCCGGAACGGAGACTACCCTGAACGGCGCGAGG
Organism: uncultured Acidimicrobiales bacterium; assembly: GCA_963846125.1. Classification (GTDB taxonomy): domain Bacteria; phylum Actinomycetota; class Acidimicrobiia; order Acidimicrobiales; family UBA8190; genus Chersky-840. Next base: position 963,870 of record CAWJUR010000002.1, on the reverse strand, counting down.
GAGTGTGCGGAATGGCAAAAGACAAAGGCCTCGACGGACGTCATCGGGCCACTCTGGAGAAGATCTTCAACCATCCGGTCAGTCACAACATCCAGTGGCACGACGTGTTGTCACTCCTGGGCAGCGTGGCCACCGTGAGCGAGGAACACGACGGCAGGTACGCGGTGACGTTGGGAGCCGAAACCGAGACGTTCGACGCGCCGCGCCATCACGACATCGACGAGCAACAGGTCGTCGACCTGCGCCGGATGCTCAAGGGTGCGGGGATCACTCCGGAGTCGGCGTAAAGAACGCTACGACTGCGACTGCGAAGGCGGGCCGATGACGGTGCGGCCACCGAGGTAGGGGGCGAGCACGGCGGGGAGCTCCACCGAGCCGTCGGCCCGGCGCCCGGTCTCCACCAACGCCGCCCACACGCCGCGCCCAGGCGATGGCCGAGCCGTTGAGGGTGTGGACGAACACGGGCTGGCTCTTGGCCCCACCGCCACCACCACCACCGCCACCACCACCGGCAGACGCAGACGCAGACGCAGACGCCCGGTAGCGGATGTTGGCGCGACGGGACTGGTAGTCGGTGCACCAGCTCACCGAGGACACCTCGAGCCACATGTCGCAACCCGGGGCGTAGACCTCGATGTCGAAGGTGCGGGCCGCGGCGTTGCCGATGTCGCCGGCGCAGAGGTCGAGGACGCGGTACTCGAGGTCGAGCTCCTGCAGCAGCGCCTCGGCGCGCCCCACCATCTCGGCGTGCTCGGCCCGGGACTGCTCGGCGGTGGCGTAGGCGAAGAGCTCCACCTTGTCGAACTCGTGCACGCGCAGCAGGCCCCGCGTGTCGCGTCCCGCCGATCCCGCCTCGCGCCGGAAACAGGCCGTGCCCGCCGTCAGCCGGAGGGGAAGGTCGGCCTCGTCGAGGATCTCGTCCCGGAACATCGACGTGAGCGGGACCTCGGCCGTGGGGATGGCCCACAGGTCGTCGCGTTCGAGGTGGTAGGCGTCGTCGGCGAACTTGGGGAGGTGCCCGGTCGACACCATCGTCTCGGTGCGCACCAGCGTGGGGGGGCGGATCTCCTCGTAGCGCTCACTGTGGCGGTCCAGCGCGAAGGCGCTGAGCCCCCGGATGAGCCGGGCTCCGAGCCCCCGGTAGAGCGGGAACATCGACCCCGACAACTTCGCCCCCCGTTCGAGGTCGAGGATGCCGAGCGCGGCCCCGACGTCCCAGTGCGGCACGCGCTGATGGTCGCCGTAGGTCCGCGCCGCCTCGGGCCACCCCCGCACCACGAGATTGTCCTCGGGCCCTTCCCCGTCGGGCGCCTCTTCGTCGGGAAGGTTGGGCAGCCACAGGAGCTGCTCGCGCACCTCGGCCAGGGCCGCGGTCGCCTCGGCGTCGAGCGCGGTCTCCCGCTCGCCCAGCGTCCGGCTCTGCTCCGATACCTCCGCGGCGAGGGCGGTGTCGCCGCTGCGGCGCGCCTCGCCGACCTGACGCGACAGGCTCTTCACCTGGCCGCGCAGCTCGTCGCGCTGGCGCAACGCCAGGCGGGCCCGTTCGTCGGCCTCGAGCAGGCGGTCCACCTCGGCCCCGTCGATCCCCCGGCGGGCCAGGGCCGCCTTCACCGCGTCGGGGTTCTCCCTGGCCAGGCGGATGTCGATCATGGGGCGCAACGGTAGCCTCGCCGCGATGTCGGTCCCGTCCCCGCCCGCGGTGCAATGCCGCGACCTCGTGGTGCGCTACGGCTCGACCACGGCGGTCGACGGCTTGTCGCTGACCGCGCATCACGGCCAAGTCCTGGCGCTGCTGGGCCCCAACGGGGCGGGCAAGACCTCGACGGTCGAGACCCTCGAGGGATACCGGCGCGCCACGCAGGGGACGGTCCGGGTTCTCGGACTCGACCCGGTGTCGGACCACCGCCACGTCGTGGCCCGCATGGGCGTCATGCTCCAGCGCGGCGGCGTGTATCCGGTCATGGGGCCGCGCCGCGCCCTGGCGCTGTTCGCCGACTACTACGACGATCCCGAGGACCCTGAGGTGCTGCTCGAGTTGGTGGGCCTCGGCGCGGTGGCCCGCACGCCGTGGCGGCGGTTGTCGGGAGGCGAGCAACAGCGGTTGTCGTTGGCGCTCGCCATCGTGGGCCGGCCCGAGGTGGTCTTCCTCGACGAGCCCACCGCCGGGGTCGACCCCGAGGGCCGCCTGGCGGTGCGCCGGGTCATCACCGAGCTGCGCGACCGCGGGGCGTGCGTCGTGCTCACCACCCACGAGCTGGCCGAGGCCGAGCGCGTGGCCGACGACGTGGTGATCATCGCCCACGGCCGCGCCGTGGCGGAGGGAACCGTGGCCGAGCTCGCCGCGGCGGGAGGCGAGGGCGGCATCCGCTTCGAGGGCCCCGCCGCCCTCGACGTGGCCGGGCTCGCCGACCGCGCTCGGCGCCGAGGCCGGGACGGTGACCGAGGAGCGCCCCGGCGAGTACCGCGTCGACGGCCCCGCCACCGCTACCCGGTTGGCGCTGCTGGCGGGGTGGATGGAAGACCGCGACCTTCCCCTCACCGAGCTGCGGGCCGGGCGCCGCTCACTCGAAGAGATCTACCTGCGCGTGACACGGGGGGACGAGGAGCCGTGACGCGCCCGAGCACCGTGAACACCAACGGGAGGCGGAGAACAGGAGTGGGAGCAGGAGCAGAGCGGAGCGGGAGTGGGAGCGGGAGCGGGAGCGACGGGAGAACAGGAGCCGGCGGTGAGCGGCAGCCGTTCGTCGTTGCCCCCGGCGCTGCGCCGGCTGCGCGCCCAGTGTGCAGCCGAAGTGGGCATGACCATGCGCCGGGGTGAGTCGTTGCTGCTGACGATCGGGATCCCCGTCATCCTTCTCGTGTTCTTCTCCGAGGTGCACCTGCTCCCCACCGGCACCGCCCACCCCGTCACCTTCCTGGCCCCGGGCATCCTGGCCCTGGCCGTGATGGGCACCGCGCTCGTCAACCTCAGCATCGCCACCGGGTTCGAGCGCGGCTACGGCGTGCTCAAGCGCCTGGGGGCGACCCCCCTCGGTCGCCCCTCGTTGTTGGGGGCCAAGATCGTCGCCATCCTCGTGGTGGAGGTGATCCAGGCCGCCGTGCTCGTCCCCGTGGCGCTCGGCCTGGGCTGGCACCCCACCGTCGGGCGGGGTGGGCCGGGCCGTCGTCGTCGTGGTGCTGGCCACGGTCGGGTTCGGGGGCATCGGCCTGTTGCTGGCCGGGGTGCTGCGCGCCGAGGTCAACCTGGCCGCGGCCAACGGGCTGTGGCTGCTGCTTCTTCTCGTGAGCGGGATGCTGGCACCGCTGTCCAAATTGCCGGGCGGGCTCCAGGCCGTCGCCAAGGCGCTGCCCGCCGCCGCGCTCGCCGACGCGCTGCACCGCAGCCCTGGGCCTGGGACTGTCGGTGCCGGGATGGGCCTGGCTCGTGCTCGTGGTGTGGGCGATCGCCGCTCCCCTCGCCGCCGCGGCCACGTTCCGGTGGGAATGAACCCGGTCCCGTCCGGGGACGCGCTCCACATCGCCGTGATCGGCGGCGGGGGCAACGTGACCGACGCCGACGCGGCGACGAGCCGAGAACGTGGGTCGGGCCGTCGCCGACGCCCACGCCATCCTCGTCTGCGGTGGGCTCGGCGGCGTGATGGAGGCGGCCTGCCGCGGCGCGCACGCCGGGGGCGGGCTCACGGTCGGGATCCTCCCCGGCCGCGACCGGTCCGACGCCAACGCCCATGTCGACGTCGCCATCCCCACCGGGCTGGGCGAGGCGAGAAACGCTCTGGTGGTGCGCGCCGCCGACGCCGTGGTGGCCGTGGCCGGGGAGTACGGCACGCTGTCGGAGATCGCGCTGGCTCTGCAGGCGGGCATTCCCGTGGTCGGGCTCGACACCTGGGAGCTGCGCCGCGGCGGTGAGGCGGACGACGGTGTCGTGCGCGCCGCCGACCCCGGCGCAGGCGGTGGAGCTCGCCGTCGGCCTGGCCCGCACCGCCCTGGCCCGTGCTGCCCTGGCCCGTGCTGCCCTGCCCCGGTCGGCCGCACCGTGATGGGGTCGGTGCCACGTCTGCGCAGAAACGTCAGCGGCGGGGGGGCGGTCGTCGCAGTCGCAGTCGCGGTCGTTTCAGTCGCGGTCGCCGCGGTGACGGCGGTTTCGGTCGGCCTGTCCCCCACCTCTCAGCCCCCCGTTGGCGATCACGGCGCCCGTTCCGTCCACGCTGCGACCACCACCTCCACGTTCACCAGCAACGCGCCCATCGTCGACGGCGCCGCCGACGACGGCCACGGGGGGGTATTGGCTGGTGGCCTCGGACGGGGCGGTGTTCAACTTCGGCGCCCCGTTCCTGGGATCGGCGGGGGGCCTGGCGCTGTCGTCACCGGTGGTGGGGATGGCGGCCACGGCCGACGGCGGCGGGTACTGGCTGGCGGCGGCCGACGGCGGGGTGTTCGCCTACGGCGACGCCCGCTTCGCCGGGTCGATGGGTGCGGTGCACCTCACCCGGCCCGTGGTGGGCATGGCCGCCGACCGCGCCACCGGCGGGTACTGGTTGGTGGCCTCGGACGGCGGGGTCTTCACCTTCGGCGCCCCCTTCGAAGGCTCGGCCGGCGCGCTGAAGCTCAACTCGCCCGTTGTCGGCATGGCGCCGACCGCGGACGGCCGCGGCTACTGGCTCGTGGCGGCGGACGGCGGGGTGTTCGCCTACGGCGACGCCCGCTTCGCCGGGTCGATGGGCGCGGTGCACCTCACCCGGCCCGTGGTGGGCATGGCGGCCAGCCCCTCGGGCAACCCGTCGGGCGGCTACTGGCTGGTCAGGCGCCGACGGCGGGATCTTCTCCTTCGGCGCGCCGTATGAGGGATCGACGGGTGCTCTCGTGCTCGACCGCCCGTGGTGGCCATGGCGGCGACGGCCGACGGTGGCGGGTACTGGCTCTTCGGGGCCGACGGTGGTGTCTACGCGCTGGGCGACGCCCGGTTCCAGGGATCGGTGGCCGTGGCCCCGCTGGCGGGACTGACGGTGGTGATCGACCCCGGCCACGACGGGGGCAACGGCGCCGACGTCGTCGATCGTCGAACCGCCCCATCGACGGCGGCGGGCTCACCGAACCGTGCGACACCACCGGCACCGAGACCGACAACGGCTACACCGAGCACGCCTTCAACTTCGACGTGGCCGCGGCGGCGCCCAGGCCATTCTCGGGGCCGACGGGGCGCGCGTGGTGCTCACCCGCCCCACCGACACCGGGGTGGGCCCGTGTGTGAACGTGCGCGCCGCCGATCGCCAACGCGCTGCACGCCGATGTGGCCGTGTCGATCCACGCCGACGGGGGCCCTCCGGGGGGAAGCGGGTTCGCCGTCGACACGCCCGTGCCGGTGGTGAGCGCCATCTCGGACAACCGCGCCATCGTTGCGCCGTCCGATGCGCTCTCGGTCGACGTGCGCAACGCCTTCCAGGCCGCCACCGGTGAGCCACCCTCGAACTACACGGGCCAGAACGGCATCGTCCTACCGCGGCGACCTGGGTGGCCTCGACCTGTCGACGGTGCCCAAGGTGCTCATCGAGTGCGCCAACATGCGCAACGCCCACGACGCCGCCGCGGTGCAGAGCCCGGCCTGGCGCCAGAGCGCGGCCCAGGGCATCGCCTCGGGCATCGAGGCGTTCCTCGAGGCCGCCCAGCGCACCTGAGCCGAACTGGGTATCTGGCGGCGCTGCGTTGCTTGGTGGCGCTGCTACTTGTTGCGCTGCTACTTGGTGGCTCAGCTACTTGGTGGCTGTGCTACTTGGTGGCTCAGCTACTTGGTGGCGCTGCGCAGCATGGCCGCCATGCCCTTGATGAAGGGGTCGGGATCCTTCGTCTTCGACACCACGATGGCGCGCATGTCGGGCACGTAGTGCTCGAAGGAGTCGCTCTCCATGGCCGTCGACGATGCCCTCGGCCATCTCCTCGGGGCAGATCTTCGGCCCCGAGTAGAGCGGGTCGTCGTTGTCGGGGAGGTCCCAGATCTCGGTGTCGATGGGCCCCGGGAGGACGAGCCGGATCTGGATGCCGGTGTCGTAGAGGTCCACGGCGATGGCCTCGCTCCAGCCGCACAGCGCGAACTTGCTGGCCGAGTAGGCGGCCTCGTTGGCGTTGCCGAGGCGGCCCGCCACGCTCGAGACGTTGACGATCATGCCCTCGCCGCGTGCCGTCATCTGCGGCACCAGCACCATCCCCATGTGCGCCGGGGCGAAGAAGTTCACCCGCATGACCCATTCGAGCGTGGCGAGGTCGAGCTTGGAGGCGAGGCGGCGCATGGGCACGCCGGCGTTGTTGACGAGACAGTCGAGATGGCCGAAGGCGTCCCACGCCTCGAGCGCCACCCGGCCGGCCAGCTCCACATCCGCGAGGTCGGCCACCCACATGCCGCGATTCGGGCGCGTCGACCCGGCAATCGGCCAGGACCTCGGCGAGGCGCTGCTCGCGCCGGGCCACCAACCCCACCGTGGCGCCCCGCCGGGCCAGGATCCGGGCCAGGGCGGCGCCGATCCCCGACGACGCCCCCGTCACGAGCACGCGCGATCCTTCGATCTTCATGGGAGCCTCCTCGGGCCGGGGTCGGATTCTGGTCCAGTACAGCACGGGAGTAGAACAGCGACCATGGCCATCCTCGACGACATCCGGCGTTTCTGGGACGCCGACGCCGCCACCTACGACAACGCCCCCGGCCATCGCCCCACCAGCGCCTCGCCGTGCAGGCGGCGTGGACGGCCGCCCTCGAGGCGCCTCTTGCCGCCCGCCCCGGCAAGCGTCCTGGACTGCGGGGCGGGGACGGGGTTCCTGAGCCTGATGGCGGCGCGCCTCGGGCACCGGGTCACCGCCCTCGACCTCTCGCTCGCAGATGCTGGCCAAGTCTGACGACGGCGGCGGCGGCCGAAGGCCTCGACATCGCCGTCGTGGTGGCGCCCGCCCACGAACCTCCCCGGATGCGCCCGCCGGGGGCGGGTTCGACGCCGTCATCGAGCGCCACCTGCTGTGGACCCTTCCCGATCCCGTGCGGCGCCCTGCGCGCCTGGCGGGCGGTCGCCCCGGCCGGGAGGCTGGTGGCCATCGAGTCGATGTGGGGCGACGCCGACCCCCTCGAGGCGCTCCGTGGGCGCGCCTGGGACCTCGTGAAGCGTCGGCGCGGCACCGCCCCCGATCACCACGGGCCCTATCCCGCCGCGGTGCGGGGCGCGTTGCCTCTCGGCACCGGCACCCATCCCCGTGCCGTCGCCCGAGCTGGTGGCCGAGGCGGGATGGCGCAGCGCCGCGCCTGGTCCGGCTGCGCGACGTGGAATGGGCATCGACGCTCGAGCAGCGACTTCCCGAGCGGCTCCTCGGCGTCGACGCCCCGCTTCGCCGTCGTCGCCACCTGACGCGCTTCCGGGTCGGCTGCGCAGCGTTCGCCGGTGCCCGGTGTCAGGGGCGCGTCAGGTGCGGGAGAGGCGGCCCAGGTAGGTCTCGAGGGTGGCGTGGCTCACGGGACCGTGCACGGTCTTGACGATCGTCCCCGCTGGCGTCGATGAACACCGTGCCCGGATACCCGACCAGCGTGAACTTCGGCGCCAGGGCGCTGTCGGCGTTGGCTCCCACCGCGAACGCCACCCCGCTCTTGCGGGCGAAGGCCAGCCCGCTGGCGGGATCGTCGTTGCCGTCGACGCCGACGAAGACCACGCCGCCCCCCGGCGGCCTGGTCCTGGCGGGCCACCCGGGCCACCATGGGCAGCTCGGCGTGACACGGCGCGGCACCACGACGCGAAGAACGTGAGCACCACCGGTCGTGGGCCTCGTTCCCGTGAGCGGGTACGACACCGGCTCGCCGCCCCCGAGCCGGGGCAACGAGAAGGCGGGGGCGGTCTGCGGCCCCGGCGCCGCATGCCACGGTCAGCCCGATCCACAGCCCGGCGGCCAGGACGAGCCCGATGCCGAGCGACACCAGCCGGCGGCGGCTCCGGCCACGACCCGGGGCGGTGCGGCGCCCGCTGCTTCGGGCAATGGACCGGTCGGGTCAATGGACCGGTGGGTCAATGGACCGCTCGTGTCAATGGAACCGGATGAGCACGTCGCCCGCCATGGCGACGAAGAGCAGCGTGAGGTACGTGATCGAGTACCGGAACAGGGCCATGGCGGCACGTGGCGTCTGGTCGCGGCGCAGGCGCAGGGCGAACACGACGAAGAGCGCGCCGAGCACCAGCGCTCCGACGAGGTACGAGCGGCCCCATGTGCCCCACCACCGCGAAGAGCACCGTCACCGCCACGAGCAGCACGGTGTAGAGGAGGATCTGCTGCGCGGTGCGGCGCAAGGTGGCGACGACGGGGAGCATGGGCACGTTCGCGGCGGCGTAGTCCTCGCGGTAGCGGATGGCGAGGGCCCAGAAGTGCGGCGGGGTCCAGATGACGATCACCGCGAACAGCACCAGCGGCGCCCACCCCAGGCGTCGGTGACCGCCGCCCACCCCACCAGCACGGGCACGGCGCCCGCGGCCCCGCCGATCACGATGTTCTGGGTCGAGGTGCGCTTGAGCCACAGCGTGTAGACGACGATGTAGAAGGCCGTGGCCGCCACCGCCAGCACCGCCGAGAGCAGGTTGACCCAGGCCCACAGCTCGGCGAAGGCGGCCACCTCGAGGACTACGGCGAACACCGTGGCGGCCCGGGGCGTGACCTCGCCGGTGACGAGGGGACGGTGCCGGGTCCGGTGCATGACCTTGTCGATGTCCCGGTCGAGCACCATGTTGAGGGCGTTGGCCCCACCCGCGGCCAGTGACCCGCCCAGGAGCACGAGGAGCCATGAGCCCCACCGACGGGACCCCGCGCTTGGCCACGAGCATGGTCGGCAAGGTGGTGACGAGCAGAAGCTCGATGATGCGCGGCTTGGTCAAGGCCAGGTAGCTGCGGGCTCTCATCCCTCCGGCGCGGACGGCGCGGGGGACCGCGGGAGAGAGCGAGGACATCGGGCGGAGCCTACGGCGGCACACCGCGACCGGACAACGTGGCGCACGAGGCGCTTCGCCCCCTGCCCCGACCCTTGCCCCGACCCTTGCCCCGACCCTTGCCCCGACCTCCACCCGCCCCCGAAGGGGTTGTCGGCCCCCCGGTACGATGATCCCCCGGTGCAGCTCCCCGGCGTCACACCTCGCGCCTTCCTGCGCATCACCCAGCTCACGCTGGTGATCGTGGTGCTGAACATCGTCACGGGCGCAGCCGTGCGCCTGAGCGACTCCGGGCTCGGCTGTCCCGACTGGCCGACGTGCTCGCAGCACCGCCTCACCCCGCAGTTGTCGCTGCATCCCGCCATCGAGTTCGGGAACCGCATGGTGGTCGTGGTCCTGTGCATCGTCACGGCCATCGCCCTGCTGGCCGCGCTGAGGCGGGTGCCCCGACGGCGGGACCTGGTGTGGCTGTCGGCGGGCCTTCTCGGGGGCGTGCTCGGCGAAGCGGTGCTGGGCGCGGTCGTCGTCTACACCAAGCTCAACCCGTACGTGGTCATGACCCACTTCATGGTGGGGATCGCCCTGCTCACCGACGCCTTCGTGCTCACGCTGCGCGCCGGCCGGCCCGACGGTTCCGGGGCTGGGCGCTCCGGGCGGCGGTCGCCGTCAAGGTCGGAGCCCGGGAGAAGCGGGTCAGCCAGGTGATGCTGGGCCTGCTGGCCGTCGTGGTGGCAGCCGGGACCGCCACCACCGGGGCCGGTCCCCACGCCGGAGGGAAGGGGGCCAAGCGCCTGCCCATCGCCCTCGAGGACATGGCCCGGATCCACTCGGGCCTCGTGATCTGTCTCGTCGCCCTCACCATCGCCCTCCTGTATCTCCTCGACCACACCGCCGCGCCCCGGTCGGTGCTCGACCGGGCCCGTCTCCTGCTGGGTGCGATGGTGATCCAGGGGGGCATCGGCTACGCCCAGTACTTCACCCACCTCCCCGCACTGCTCGTGGGAGTCCACGTCTTCGGCGCCACGGTGGTGTGGATGGCGATGCTGTGGTTCTACGACGGGCTGACCCACCGCGCCACGGTGGCGGACAGCGCTGCGGATCACGCCGTGGTCACAGTGGCCACAGAGCCCGGTGTCAGGGGGGCCGTGCGCCAAGGAGTCGGCGCCGGCACGAGGACGCCGCCACCCCGGTCGCCCCATGACGGGCCCGGACACCGAGGTCCAGCCCGTCGAGGTCGACGCCCCCGAGGGCGGCGAGGACGTCCGCCCCGACCGGCCCTGGCAGGTGATCGTCTGGAACGACCCCATCAACCTCATGTCCTACGTCACCTTCGTGTTCCAGAAGCTCTTCGGCTACAGCAAGGACAAGGCCACCAAGCTCATGCTCGACGTGCACCACAAGGGCCGGGCCGTGGTGAGCTCGGGGCCCCGCGAGCGGGCCGAGCTCGACGTCTTCCGGCTGCACGAGCACGGGCTGTGGGCCACCATGGAACACTCGGGATGACACGCCGGCGTTTCGCCCGCGACCGGCACGGCCGCATCCGCCCCGGCCTCGAGGACCCCGAGCGCGACCTGCTGCGGATGCTGCCCCAGCAGGCCCGCGAGCTCGTCGACCACGACGACCCCTCGGCCAAGCGCCTCTTCCCTGTCGCCTACACCGACGACGACGCGGCCCAGGCCGACTACCACGAGATGATGGGGGGATCGCTTCTCGATCACCACCAGCACGCGCTCGACATCCTGGTGTCGACCATCGACGAGGCCACCATCGACGTCGACGAGCTCAACGGGTGGCTGGGTGCGGTCGAGGTGCTGCGCCTGCTGCTCGGGACCCAGCTCGACGTCAGCGAGGACTTCACCGAGATCGACCCCGGCGACCCGCGCGAGGACCAGTTCACCGTCTACCAGTACCTGAGCATGCTGCAGAACGAGATCGTGGACACGCTCGCCGACGCCCTGCCCCGGGAGGGGACCTCCGCGTGACCCCGAGGCTGCTCACGATCATGGGATCGGGCGAGACGGCGCCGACCATGGTCAAGGTGCACCGGTCCGTGGTCGAGCAGCTCGGTCCCGATGCCGGTCCGGGGCTGCTCCTCGACACGCCCTTCGGCTTCCAGACCAACGCGGCGGAGATCGCGTCGCGGGCCGTGACGTACTTCCGGGACAGCGTCGGATCGACGATCGAGGTGGCCGGGCTTCGCCGTGCCACCGATCTCGAGGGCCCCGCCGGTGACGCCATCATCGCCAAGATGGCGGGCGCTCCTTTGGTCTTCGCCGGCCCCGGGAGCCCCACCTACGCGCTGCGTCAATGGGAGGGCACCCTCGTCCCGGGCGTGCTGGCCGAGAAGCTCGCCCTCGGTGGAGCGCTCACCTTCGCATCGGCGGCGGCGCTGACCCTCGGATGCGTGACCGTGCCCGTCTACGAGGTCTACAAGGTGGGCGAAGACCCGCGTTGGGTGCCCGGGCTCGACCTGCTCAGCGCCATCGGGCTGCGGGTGGCGTTCATCCCCCACTACGACAACGCCGAGGGCGGCACCCACGACACCCGGTTCTGCTACCTGGGTGAGGAGCGGCTGGCCCGTCTCGAGCACGAGCTCCCCGAAGGCGCCTTCGTACTCGGGGTCGACGAGCACAGCGCCCTGTGCATCGACCTCGATGCCCAGCGGGCCGAGGTCGCCGGCCACGGTGGGGTCACGGTCCGGGTACGGGGTCGATCGGTGCGCATCGAGGCGGGCGAGACCATGGCGCTCGGGCGCATCGTGGAGCTGGCCGATGAGCTGACCTCGGCGCGCGGCGGCGCCAGCGGCGCCAGCTCGGCGTCCTCCGGGGGTGGGGGCTCGGCGGGTGCTCGCGACATCGATGACGCCTCGGAGGCCGGTTCCGTTGTTGCTGGCACCGATGTCGCTGCCGGCGTCGATGCCGGGGTGTTTCAGGCGCCTGGATCCGACGGTCCGCCGCTGCTCGGCGCCATCCGGTCTTTCGAGGTGTCGTTCCGGGCGGCCCGGGCCGAGTCCGACGTCGCCACCATGGTGCAGGTCGTCCTGGCCCTCGACGACGAGCTGTGGGCCTGGAGCGCGGACACGCTGCAGTCCGACGCCCTCGATCGGGGTCGAGCCAGCCTGCGCACCATGGTCGCCGAGTTGGGTGAGCTGGCCGCGTTCGGGCGCACGCGACCCGGCCGGCGTGGTGGGGCCCTTCGTCGAGCTCGCGCTCACGCTGCGGGACTCGGCCCGCCGGGAACGACGCTTCGAGGATGCCGATGCGGTGCGGGACCGGCTCGTCGCCCTGGGGGTCGAGGTGAACGACGCCGCCGAGGGCTCGACGTGGCGCCTCGCTGCCGGCGACAGATCCGATGCCGACAGATCCCACGGCAACAGATCCGACGGCGACGCACGAGCTTGAGCATGAGCATGAGCGTGGGTCCGAATGAGCGTCGGGAGGGACCCTGATAACCTGCGCAAAGCCCTGATCGGTCCAGCCCCCATCGTCTAGTGGCCGAGGACGCCGCCCTTTCAAGGCGGTAACACGGGTTCGAATCCCGTTGGGGGTGCAGCGAAGTGGGGGCGACGCTGACCGGGGTCCTGTGGTGCAGTCTGGAGTGCACGCCGGCCTGTCAAGCCGGAGGTCGCGGGTTCAAATCCCGTCAGGACCGCCGCCAAGGACACTCGTCCTCGGCTATGCGGTCGGGTAGCTCAGTTGGTAGAGCGCGCGCCTGAAAAGCGTGAGGTCACCGGATCGACGCCGGTCCCGACCACCGAGAAGAGGCCCAGAGGACACGAGGCTGACGAGCGGGCCCGTGGTCGAGTCAGGCCGTGGAGCTGCGTTTCGGCAGTCCGACGCCGACGTGCGCTTCGAGTGGGGACCGGTCGCCGCCGAGCATCTGGCCGGTGACGCCGAGTGCCTGGTGGTCGTGGACGTGCTCTCGTTCACGACGTCGGTCTCGATCTGCGTGAGCCGAGGCATGACGGTCTTCCCCCATCGCTGGGATGACGCCGCTGCCGCCGACTTCGCCGCGCAGCACGACGCCAAGCTGGCGGTGCGGCGCCGGAACGTGTCGGCCGACCATCCGTGGTCCTTGTCCCCTGCCGTCCTGAGCACGGCCCCGGTCACGCCCCGCCTGGTCCTGCCCTCGCCCAACGGCTCCACCATCGCGACGGCCGCCGTCTCTGACACGATCACCGTCGTGGCGGCTTCCCTCCGCAACGCCGCTGCGGTCGGCGGGTGGCTGGTCGAGCATGGATACGGCACCGCCGGGCACCCCGTCGTGGTGATCGCGGCCGGCGAGCGGTGGCCCGATGGTTCGCTGCGCCCCGCCCTCGAGGACGCGCTCGGCACCGGCGCCGTGCTCCACCACCTGAAGACGGCGGGGTGCGTGCTGTCGGTGGAGGCGACCGCCACCGCCGAGGTCTACGAGGCGACGAGTGATGTCGAGGGCACCCTCCGGTCGTGCGGGTCGGCCCGCCAGCTCGTCGCGGCCGGGTACGGCGACGACGTCGACGTGGCCGCCGAGCTCGACCGCGACCGGTCCGTTCCCGTTCTGACCGACGGGGCGTTCATCGCCTCGTAGATCCGGGCCCGCACTCATAAGACCTGCGTGCAGAAAGGGCCAGTGCTCATAAGACCCGTGGAGGGGTCGGCACACACACCACGCCCAGGTTTGCCCCGCCGCGAGCGCCGGCACCCCGCCCCGCCCTGCGAGGTCCACGTGGCGCCTCCGTCGTTGCTGGCGACTATCTGGGCGCCGCCGCCGATGAACCCCCCTGCCCTCCAGCCCAGGATCGATATCGTGCCGGCACCGAGCCGACCCCCTTTGTGGGTTTGCCGGGGGGGTGGGGACGATGGGTCAACGACGGCTGCAACCTCTGGCCGGCTTCGACGCGCCCCGAGGGAGCTGGTTCCACCGATTGCGGCTCATTGGGCAACTGGTAGCGCCGGGGCCATCGCCATTGGAGCCGGGCGCTCGTCACCTCGGGAGCGGGGGCGGCCTCCTCGGGATGGCAGGTGAGCGCGTCGACGACAGCGCAGCCCGACGACGACTACAACTATTGCGCCCACAACCACGACCACGACCACCGCTACGACCCCCACCACCCCCACCACCGCCACCACCACCACTACGGCGGCAAAGACGACGACAACAACCAAGGTGGCTACCGCAGCCGGCTCGGGAAGTTCATCGGGGTCGGGGTCGGGGTCGGGGTCGGGGTCGGGGTCGGGGTCGGGGTCGGGGTCGGGGTCGGGGTCGGGGTCGGGATCCGGGGGTTCATCCACACCCGAGGTCTCGAGTCGTTCTCTGGCCTTCACAGGTCCGGGCCGGGACGTGGCGCGCACCGCACAGCTCGGAGGTCTGCTCATACTCCTCGGGCTGGTGCTGCTGGTGCTCGTGAGCATCCCACGACGTTTCCTGCGCCGGTTGGCTCACGCCGGGATCGGGTGGCGAAATACCGCACGACTATGACGCGGACGCGACGCGCACAGTGAACTTCGGGTCGCAATCACGCCAAATCAGCGCTCGAATTCCTGTGCTCGGCGGCGCGATGGCGCGGCGTGCGACATGGACTGAGCGATGGATATTGGGGCGCTAAACCGAAAAAAACTCAAAAAAACACGGGTTCGCTTGGCGCGTCGCCCCGCGCATAGACCACAATAGGCAGCCATGAACAAAAGAGAGCTTGCCAAAGCGGTGGCCGTACACGCGGATGTGGACCTCAAGACGACGTCCGCTGTCCTCGAGGGCTTCACCGAAGTCGTGACCGCAGTCGTGTCTCAGGGGGAGCCGGTGGCCATCACCGGATTCGCCAAGTTCGTCAAGGTCAATCGCCCCGCCCGTATGGGCCGCAACCCAGCCACAGGGGAAGCGATCCGCATCAAGGCGTCCAAGAAAGCGCGCATCACTCCGGTGAAGGCGTTCAAGGACGCGGTGATGGCGCCGGCGACTGCACCTCGACTGAAGCGTGGTTCCTTCCCCACCAATGACGACGCCGTGCGCGCCGCGGGCAAGACCGTCGCCGCTGCCTCACCGCGTGCCAAGAAGGCGGCGCCGGCGCGTAAGACCGCCAAGAAGCGTGCTCCCGCCCGCAAGGCCGTCACCCGTCGTGCCCCTGCGAAGAAGGCACCGGCGCGTCGTACCACCGCCAAGAAGGCGCCGGTCCGCCGCACCGCCAAGAAGACCACCGCCCGCAGGCGGTAACGACACACGAGCTCCCTCGAGGGCTCGTCACCGGCCATGAGAATCGACGGCGCCAACATCCTCGTGACGGGGGCGTCATCGGGGATCGGCCAAGCGCTGGCTCCCATGTTGGCGGCGCGCGGCGCCACCGTCGGCATCGCGGCGCGCCGTGCCGAGCGTCTCGAAGAGACCCTGGCCCTGTGTCAGGAGCACGCGCCCCGCTCGCACATGTGGGTCGTGGACCTCTCCGACGTCGACGCCGCCGTGGCGCTCGTCGGTGACGCCTGGGAGGCCTTCGGGGCGCTCGACTGCCTGGTGAACAACGCCGCCCTCGGCAAGCGCAAGCTCGTCACGGATCACACCCCCGAGGACCTCGAGGTGGTGATGCGCACCAATTTCATGTCGCCCATCCGCATGAACCTGGCGGTGTTGCCCCGCATGATCGAGCGGGGCTCGGGCACGATCGTGAACGTCGCCAGTGGCGGTGGGCGGTTCGGGATCGTGCACGAGTCGGCCTACTGCGCGGCGAAGTTCGCCATGACGGGATGGACCGAGGTCGCCGCCATGGACCTCGCGGACACGCCCATCGAGGTGAAGCTGATCCAACCCGGCGCCATCGCCACGGAGATCTGGGTCCCCCAGCCCGGTGAGCTCCCCGGTCTTCCCGCCGCCGAGTTCGCCACTGCGGAGCAGTGCGCGGCGGGCATCGTCGAGGCGCTCGAGACCGACGGGTTCGAGTTCTTCGTCCCCGCAGAGCTCAAGGCGCACGTGGACATGAAGAACGGCGACCTTCAGGGTTGGATCGACCTCATGGTGAGCCTCGGGCACGCCAAGGAGCCGACGGCCACCTGAACAGTGCGCCGGTAGACAGGGCTCAGGCCGCGCCCACGAAGCGCCGGCCCGACACGAAGGCGGGGAGAATGGAGATGACGTGGGCTCCGACCCCCGCGTTCCAGAGGTCGGGGGTCTGTTCGAGGGCGAGCGCGATGGCCCCGTCGTCTCGGATCTCGCGGGCCACCCCCACCACCAGCACGCTCCATCCCGTGACCCACAACGGGTCCACGTCGTCGACCTCGAAGGCGACCACGGTGTTCGCCGACGCGGTGTGCAGGTTGGTGCCTTCCCCGGTGCGGAACACGATCTGGCCGTCGAGCAGTCGGTAGTGGACCGGGAAGATGGCCGGCACCGCTCCGATGGTGACGGCGATCCGCCCCAGGCCCGACGCCCCCAGGAGCTCGAGGCACTGTTCCGCGACGAGGACTTCGAGCCCCTCCGCGTCCATCAACACATTGGCCAATTTGGCCTCGTGGGGCTCTCGCGCCTAGAGGCGAACGGCCCTGGTCCTCCGCCGTTCGGACCTGCGCGCCGCAGAGTCGGCCCGGCGCCGGGCCGGTAGCTTCGGGCCGTCGGACCGGTCCCGCCCGCAGGCAGACCGGTCCCGCCCTAGTGAGACCGATCCCGTCCCAGGGAGGACCCATGACCGAAAAGACCGAGCAGGCGGACGTGGTGGTCCTCGGCCTGGGGCCCGGCGGTGAGGAGGTGGCCGGGCGACTGGCCGAGGCCAAGCTCGACGTCGTCGGGATCGAGGGCAAGTTGCTCGGCGGCGAGTGCCCGTACTGGGGGTGCGTGCCCTCGAAGATGATGATCCGGGCCGCCAACCTGCTCGCCGAAGGGCGCCGCATTCCGGGCATGGCCGGGACATCCACCGTCACGCCGGACTGGGCGCCGGTGGCGCGGCGCATCCGCGACGACGCCACCGACAACTGGAACGACCGGGTGGCCGTGGACCGCTTCGTCGGCAAGGGCGGGCGGTTCGTGCGGGGCTGGGGTGCGCTCGACGGGCCGAGCCGCGTCGTCGTCGGTGACGTGACCTACGAGGCGCGGCGTGCCGTGGTCATCGCCGCGGGTGACAAGCCGTGGGCGCCGCCCATCCCGGGACTGGCCGAGCTCGAAGGGAAGTACTGGACCAACCGCGGCGCCATCGAGACCGAGACCGTGCCGGCCTCGCTGGTGGTGCTCGGGGGCGGGGCCATCGGTGTCGAGCTCGGACAGGTCTTCGCCCGCTTCGGCGCCGACGTGTCGATCGTCGAGAACGCGCCGCGGCTCCTGGCCCTCGAGGAGCCCGAGTCCAGCGCGCTGGCGGCCGAGGTGCTCGAGCGCGACGGCGTGCACATCCACACCTCGGCGCGCATCACCGCCGTGCACGAGGACAATGGTCGCTTCGTCTTGGAGCTCGAGGGAGCCGAGCCCGTCACCGGTGAACGGCTCCTCGTCGCCACGGGCCGCCGGCCCGACCTGGCCGCCATCAACGTCACCAGCATCGGCGTCGACGACACGGCGAGACATCTCGAAGTCGACGACCATCTGCGCGTCACCGACGGGGTGTGGGCCGTGGGCGACATCACCGGCGTGGGTGCCTTCACCCACGTGTCGATGTACCAGGCCGACATCTGCGTCGAGGACATCTTGGGGAACGACCCGGCGCCGGCGGACTACCGGGCCCTGCCGCGCGTGACCTTCACCGATCCCGAGATCGGCTCGGTGGGCCTGAGTGAGGCCGAGGCGCGCCAGCGCAACCTCGACGTGCGCGTGGTGGTCTCCCCTGTGCCGGCTTCGGCGCGGGGATGGATCCACAAGGCGGGCAACGAGGGGTTCATCAAGCTCGTCGAGGACACCGCCCGCGGCGTGCTCGTGGGCGCGACCTCGGCCGGCCCCACCGGCGGCGAGGTGCTGTCCATGCTCACCCTCGCCATCCACGCCGAGGTTCCTGTGGAGCAGCTTCGGCGCATGATCTACGCCTATCCGACATTTCACCGCACGGTGGAGGCAGCCCTCAAGGATCTCGTGTCGTGATGGCAGCGGCGTCGGGTATGACTCCGGCACTGCCCTTGCTGCGCTCACCTCCGGGCTCGCTGTGCTCGCTGCGGGCCTCGCGGCGCTCGCTCCGGCTCAGTCGCGCCCACCGCCAGTGCTGCGACCGGAGGTCGAGGAAGCGGTCGACGGCGACCGCGGCCAGCATCACCAACACCGTGTCGAGCGGGGTGCGGTAACGGGTCTGGCCGAAGATGGCCGCGCTCACGAGGACGACCTCGCCCAGGATGACGCCGAAGGGCCACAACGGGAGGCGGCGTCCCCGCAGGACCACCACCCCCGCCACGCCCAGCAACGCCAGGGGGTAGTAGACGCCGAGCCCGATCCACGCCGGCACCTCGGGCCGGCCCAGCACCAACCACTCCAGGGAGATCTCCTGGGCCGGCCGGTAGACGCCCAGGGCGCGCCCGAGCCGGGCCGCCACCACCGCCGGCACTCGGGACTCGTGGTGCTCGACGTACCGGATGGCGGTCTGCCGCAGGACCACGTCGCGCTCCGACGCGTCCTTCGCCTTCGGCGTGAGGATGGCCACCTCACAGGCGTCGTCCCAGTACCCGAAGAGCCTGCCGCCGTAGGTCTGGTTGCAGTTGGCCGAGGCGAGGGTCACGCCGAGCTGGTCGGAGAGGAGCTCGGGATGCGCGTAGCGCGGCAGGGTGTAGGCCCACCACGGCGCGAACGTGCACACCGCCGCCGCCAGGGCCACACCGGACAAGGCCAGTCGCCGACGCCACGAGCGCGCCCGGCACAACAGCCCGGCGGGAAGAGCCAAGAGCACCACCAGGAGGACGAGCTCCGACCGGGTCAGCGCGCACAATGCGCACAGCGCGCCGAGCAGCGCCGCGCGGGGGAGCGAGGGCCGGTGCCAGAGCCGGTAGAAGGCCCACACCACCAGGGCCACGAGCGGGACCACGAGGGTCTCGGCCAGCAGTGAGCCGTCGTCGATGAGGAAGACGGGATAAAGCGCGGTGATCGCCGCCGCGATGAGCCCGGCGCGAGACCCCGCGACTTCGCGCCCCGCCAACGCCACCGCCACGATCGACGTCGCGCCGATGGCGCAGCTCCACAGCAGCTGGGCGAAGAACGTGGTCGACCCGAGCGCGGCCGCCAACGCCAGCACCAGTGTCCACAGCGGGGGGTGGGTGGCGCCGGGAACGACCTTGGCCGCCCAGAACAGGGAGTAAGGGTCGATGAAACCCTTCCCCTGGGCGAGGAGGTTGGCCTGGTAGTGGAAGTAGAAGGCGTCGCCCGTGGGCGTGATGTGGCGCCGGTAGGCGAAGACGTACCCGACGCGCAGCGCCAGTCCGGCGAGGACGATCAGGACCAGTCGGAGACGCCACGTCACGGTGGGTCGGTTCTCGGCGTCACCGTCCGCCCATTATGCGCCCCGGCGGACCGTGGATCAGGGTTCGTCGTACTCGAAGCCGAGGTCGGGCGCGCCGAGCAGCGCCCGGAAGGTGACGCCCTCGGAACCCAGGAGACGTTCGGCCGCACCGCCGCGGTCGACGACGGCCAGGGCCAGCACGACCTCGGCGCCCGCGGCGCGCACGGCGTTGCACCGCTTCGAGCAGCGACGTGCCCCGGGTGACGGTGTCCTCGGTCACGACCACCTTGTCCCCGGCGTCGAGCGCACCCGCGATTCGGCCACCGCCGCCGTGGTCCTTGGCCTCCTTGCGCACACTGAACGCTTTCAGGGCGCGGCCCCGGGTGGCGGCCACGCCGGCCGCCACGAAGGCGACGGGGTCGGCCCCCATGGTGAGCCCGCCGATGGCGGTGGCCTCGTCGGGCAGCGCGTCGAGCACGGCGTCGGCCACGAGCAGCATGCCGCCGGGACGGCACACCGTCTGCTTGGAGTCGATGAACCAATTGCGACTTGCGTCCCGACTTCAAGACGAAGTCACCGGTCTTCACCGAGTGGTCGAGAATGTGCCGGCGCAGATGCCTCGAGCGTCATGTCGCCTCTCCCCTGCAGGTCATGCGCATCCCCTGCCGCTCATGCCGGGCCACCCATCTGGACGAGCCCGCTCCCCTCGGTGACGCGTCCGATGACGACGGCAGGGCACCCGGCCGCGCCGAGCGCGTCGACGGCCCGGCCCGCCGCGTGGCGGCGACGACCACGAGCACCATGCCGATGCCGAGGTTGAAGACCCGCGCCATCTCGGCGTCGTCGACGTCCCCGAGGCGACGGATCTCCCCGAAGACGTGGGGCTCCTCCCAGGCGTCGCGGTCGACGACGGCGTCGGCACCGGCGGGGAGGACGCGGTCGAGGTTGCCGGGCATCCCGCCCCCGGTGATGTGGGCGACGGCGTGCACCTCTCCGCTACCCAACTGGCTCAACACGGCGCGGACGGCCGGGGCGTAGACGACCGACGGCCGCAACAGCTCGTCGGCGACGCTGTGGTCGGCACCGGCCCAGGCGGGGTCGTCGAGACCGAGCCCGGCCCGCTCGAGCAGGACGTGGCGGGCCAGGGTGTAGCCGTTGCAGCGCAGCCCCGGAGACAGCAGCCCCACCAGGGCGTCGCCGACCTCGACGCGGTCCGCGCCCAGCATGGCGTCGCGCTCGACCACGCCCACGGCGAAACCGGCGAGGTCGAATTCGCCGGGGGGGAGGGAGTTGGGGTGCTCCGCCATCTCGCCGCCGAGCAGGGCGCAGCCCGCCGTCGCGGCATCCCGCTGGCCACGCCGGCGACGAGCTGTTCCATCTGGTCGGGGTCGATCTTGCCCGGCGGTGATGTAGTCGAGAAGGAACAGGGGCTCCGCCCCCACGCACACGATGTCGTCGACGCACATGGCCACGAGGTCGATCCCGATGGTGTCGTAGCGGCCCGCCGCGGCGGCCACGTACGACTTCGTCCCCACCCCGTCGGTGGAGGACACGAGCACGGGCTGGCGGTAGCGGGCGGGGTCGAAGGCGAAGCTCCCCCCGAAACCGCCGATGCCGCCGAGCACCTCGGGCCGCGCCGTGGAGGCCACCAGGTCACGGATGCGGGCCACGGCGGAGTCGCCCGCCGCGATGTCGACGCCGGCGCCCGGCGTAGGTCGCACTGGGAGCCGAGCCAGCTGGGGCAGCAGAGTCAGCTGCGGCGGATCGGCAGGGTCGCCCGGGCCGGCCCCGCTCCCTGGGCTCACGGGGACCACCTCAGGCGGAGGCAGATGCGGGCTCGGCCCGCCCGCGTCCCCGCCGCGGCGAGGCGCACGGGGACGGGCACCGGGTACTCCCCGGTGAGACAGGCCGTGCAGAACCCGGCCCCGGGGGCGTCGATGGCCGTCACGAGGTTGTCGAGCGACAGGTACTCGAGCGAGTCGACGTTCAGGAACTCGGCGATCTCGGGCACGGTGTGCTGGGCGGCGGCGAGCTGGTCGCGATCGGGGATGTCGATGCCGTAGAAGCAAGGCCACGCCAGCGGCGGCGACGAGATGCGCAGGTGCACCTCGAGGGCGCCGGCCTCGCGCAGCATCCGCACCACGGCGCGCTGGGTGGTGCCGCGCACGATGGAGTCGTCGACGACGATGATCCGCCGGCCCACGATGTTCTCGCGCAGCGGGTTGAGCTTGCGCCGCACCCCGGCGTCACGGGCGTCCTGCCCGGGGTGATGAAGGTGCGGCCGATGTAGCGGTTCTTCACCAGGGCCTGGCCGTGGGGGATCCCGCTGGCGCGGGCGTAACCCTCGGCGGCGGGCACCCCCGACTCGGGCACCCCCATGACGAGGTCGGCCTCGACGGGCGCCTGGGCGGCCAGCAGCTCCCCCATCCGCCGCCGGGCGCTGTGCACCTCGCGCCCGTACAGGCGGCTGTCGGGGCGGGCGAAGTACACGAACTCGAAGATGCACAGGTGGGGGTCGATGCGCTCGGCCGCGAACAGCTGCTCGGAGCGCACGCCCTTGGAGTCCACGACCACCATCTCGCCGGGCTCGATCTCGCGCACGAAGGTGGCGCCGACGATGTCGAGGGCGGGGGTCTCGGACCCGAGCACCCAGCCCTCGGGAGCCTCGGCGGGCCCGAGCCGGCCCAGGCACAGCGGCCGCAGCCCGGCGGGGTCACGCACCCCCACCAGGTGGGTGGCGTCGACGAGCACGAAGGAGAAGGCCCCTTCGAGCATGGGGAGGACCTCACGCAGTGCATCCTCCAGAGCGTCGTCGGGGGCGTCGAGCCCGGCGCCGACCCCGGCGGCGACATCGAGGCCCCCCGGTCGCCGTCGCTGTCGTCGCCAGCGGTGGCGGCGCTCCCACGGGGCGGCGGCCGGGAACCGCAGCGACAGGAGCTCGGCCACGAGATCGCTGTCGGAGGCGACCACGCCGGGCAGCATGCCGGCCTCTTCCGCCAGGGCGGCGGTGTTGGTCAGGTTGCCGTTGTGGCCGAGCGCGAAGCCGGCCCGCCCCACGGCCCGGAACACGGGCTGGGCGTTGCGCCACTCCGACGCCCCGGTGGTCGAGTAGCGGGTGTGGCCGATGGCGAGCGCCCCGGGGAGACAGGAGATGGTGCGCTCGTCGAAGACGGTGGTGACGAGGCCCATGTCGCGCACCACGGTGATGGTCTCGCCGTCGCTGACCGCCATGCCGGCCGACTCCTGGCCCCGGTGCTGCAGCGCGAACATGCCGTCGAAGGTGAGCTGTGCGACGGCCTTGCCCGGCGCGTACACGCCGAAGACACCGCAGGCTTCTTTCACTGGGCCCTCATCGCGTTGCCCTCACTGCGCCGGACGTTCAGGGGCTCCCGTTCCCCCGGCGCATCCTCTCGCCCCGCGTTGACGAGCCTACCTTCCCACATCGGCCGTGACGGTTCCCCGCATCGTGCCTGGAGCACGCATCGATCCTGGTCGGGTGGTCCATTGGGCGGGCCGGAGGCTGTCGGAGGTGCCCCGGGTAGCCTCCGGTACGTGATCGACCTCCACACGCACTCCCGGGTGTCCGACGGCTCGGAGACCCCGGGCCGTGTCGTCGAGCTGGCGGCGGAGGCGGGCTGCTCGGCCATGGCGCTCACCGACCACGACAGCCTGGCCGGGCTGGAAGAGGCGGGTCGGGTGGCGGCCGAGCTCGGGGTGCGCCTGGTGCCGGGGTGCGAGGTGTCGTGCCGCAAGCCCGCCCCTCCGCCCGGGCGCGCCCCGGATCGAGGGGTCGGTGCACGTTCTCGTGTACTTCGTCGAGCCCGGGGACGGCCCGCTCCAGAACGAGCTCGTCAAGCTCCGCGGGGACCGGGCGGTGCGCAACCGAGAGCTGGCAGCCCGTCTCGAGGAGCTCGGGACGGGGGTGACCTACGAGGACGTCCTGGCCGAGGCGGGTGACGAGGGTGGCATGGGCCGGCCCCACTTCGCCCGGGCCCTCGTGAAGGCGGGTGCGGTCGAGGACATCGACGACGCCTTCGACCGCTACCTGGCCGACGGCCGGCCCGGCTATGTCCCCAAGGCCCGCCTCGACGCACCCGACGTGGCGCGCCTGGCCCATGAGTCGGGGGGCGTGGCCGTCCTCGCCCATCCCCTGTCGACCGGGCTCAGCCCCCAGCACCTCGAGCGGATGGTGGCGGAGTTGGCCGAAGGAGGCCTCGACGGGATCGAGGCCGTGTACTCCTCCTATACCCCCGACCAACGCTCGGTCCTGCGTCGGATGGCGACGCGCACCGGGCTGGTGGCCACCGGCGGTTCGGACTTCCACGGCTCGTTCAAGCCCGGCCTGTTCGTGGGGACGGGTCGCGGCGACCTCAACGTTCCCGATGATCTCCTCGACGCGCTGGAGGCGCGCCGGGGCTGAGTGTCGCCGTGAGCCAGACTCAATGGAAAGCACGCTGGCGTGCGCTACGGCCATGCACCTTGACGGGCCGTCAGATGCATGCCGATCGCCATTTGGACCGGCTCACGGAAGTGTCGCAGCCACCCGTCGGAAGTCGACACTGTCGATGGTCACACCGGGAGCTGCCCAGTTGGTGGTAGGGGGAACTGGTTGACGCGCTTGCTCTTCCGACTCGAAGACCACGATCGAGAATCCCTGGTCGTCCGAAGGATCGAGCCAGTATCCAGCTACGAAACCGGGAGCTGCACGAAGGGCAGGCAGGATGTCGTTCGTCAGAACTGCGGCTGCCGCCGGAGCCTGGTCCGGGTCAATTGTTAACGTCACGAGGGCGGCATGCACGGCTTTCTCCGTTCGAGAAATGGATTTGAGACTGTCAGCGAGTCAAACGTAGCTGCCCCGCCGCAGTTCCGAGAATTGTGTGGTCGAACCCTTTCAGCTCTAGAGACATTTACGAACGCTGGCGTGACCAGACGGGATTTCTCCTGATCGTCCAGCGGAGTCTGCCTCCGTCCCTTCCACCCAAGCTCTGATCAGCCGAACCGGAATTAGGAACAGAGGAAGGGTGGAGAAGTACGGGATGTCCGATGGAACGTCACAGACCCTGCCGAGGATCTGAAGATGGCGGTGGTCTTGTTCACGACTGTGAGCGTCCCCTCCTGAAACGGATTCTCCCAGCCAGCGGGCGGATTGTGGGATCCGTCCGAAAGCGGATGATCCGCCTGCCAGAACAAACCATCGATATTCGTCCATTCGATTCCACAATGCGTGTAGAGCCTGTATGGGGACCCGGTAGAGGGTGGGCCGTCTGAACAGCCCCCAAGGAGGAGCGTGATAGCTACTGCGGTGACCAGTTTCCGGCCCGACACACGACGCATCATGACATTCGACGACTGGAACCCCCAGGCGGTTCCCTCCGAGATCTGAGGGACCATTTGGCAGGTACCCCTGGATCGCTCTAGAGACATTTACGAACGGTGGCGTTGGCGGCGGCATCTTGCCTGGGGCGACTGGCATGCTCCGGATAATCCAGGGCCAGGCGGCTTATCTGGCCTGGTAACGATCCGTTTCTGGTCCCTCTCTCGTCGACCAGGGTAGGAACGTCTCAACCGAAGAGAGCAAGAACATCGGCGAGAGGCCGCCGCTCCTTCGTAAGCTTCAGTATTTCGCTGGTTAGTCCATTTCTGTCGACATCGTTAACAAAGTCGGGCATCGCGTTTCGGTAAGCGGCGACTACAGCGCCTGTCGGATTGCGCTCGACGTAGAAGGCGTAGTGGAGAAGCGCGCCGATCACTCCGAGAGCTCCCTCGGAGGGTCCGGTCACGTGTGGCATCAGGCGTTCAGTATGTGCATTCTGTATCTCAAGATGGGCCGCCCCCCCGTATGGGTCAGCGCCGGCGTAGTCGACCCTGCCAACGGTCGCCATGACTGCGGCACCCACACACAGAAGACATGGTTCAAGCGTCGTGAGGACGACATAGTCCTCGTACCGTTGGGTCGGCGGTAGCTGCGCCAGGGCGTTCAGCTCGGCGTGGGCAAGATGACTATAAGAAAGCTGGCCCGATGCGGGTTCCCGGACATATCTCCTGCCTCGTCCACGAGTGGCTATGTGGCCTTTGGCGTCGAGGACTACACATCCGACAGGCGTCGTGCCCGCCACCATCGCCTCCCATGCGAGTGCCAGCGCTTCCCCCCATGGTTTACTCAGATTCTTCATGGAGGGCATTCTGCATGAGGCCGCCGCGAACTGCTCGGAAGTGCCTGATCCCAACAGCAGCGCCTGTCTAGAGACATTGCCGCACGCTGGCGTGGGGGGAGATGATCTCCTCAAACGGCCATCACCAGCTGTCAGGGTGTCCCACCGAACCGGTGGTAGGGGATGGCCGTGCAGCGTCGGATAGCAGTCGGATACTCCGCCCGTCCTAGCCCCGAGGTGCGAAGAACTCGAGTGCGATGTTGTCGGGGTCTCGAAATGACAATGCCGAGTAGGACGGTGCGTCCAGGATGCCGCCGTTGGGGATGCCGAGCTCGTTCAGGCGGATTTCCCACGCTTTTAACTCATCGCGGTTGGCACAGCCGAAAGCCAGATGATCGAGACCCGGCCGGCGCTCATTGAACGGCTGAGTGCTGTTCAAATCAGGGAACTGAGTTAGACCGACGAGTGTGCCGCTCGTAAGCCAAGCGACACGCTGGAAGGGACCTGTGTCCTCGTCAAGGATCGGGTCCGAGCCGAACAGAGCCTTGTACCAAGGCACACTCCGTTCGAAGCTCGTAACCGTTAGCGCCACGTGAGTAATCGCAGGGAACTCTGGCATGTCTTTTCGGCACCTCGTGAAGGCAGCGAATGCATCGTCTTTTGGCTGGCAGCGTAAAGGCGGACCCAGTCGTAGAAGAACTATGCCTTCCCGTCAGCCTCGAAAGCCACGGCCGCTGTGTAGTCCGCCCACCTGGTCCTTCGTCGAGGGACATTAACAAACCCTTTCGTGACCATCGGCCCCCTCTCTTGATCTCCGACGTGCCACCCTTGAAGGCATGAAATGGCTACGTGGTCTCAGCTATGGCCAGCGGGTCGTGTTGGTCGTGGCACTTGGGGTCGGCCTGGGAAGCCTTGGCTCATATCTCGTGACCTTGGGTTCCCCATCGTCCGGGTGGGTCGCCTACGCCCCCCTGACGGAGCACACCGGCGTCCCGGGCATAGGGCTTCATCCTTGGGTACGGCTCCTCATCTGGTTGGCCTTAACGGTCGTGTGGGCGACCTGCTCCCTGGTGCTGCTTCGCCCCTCATCGTCCACCGAGTAGGGAAGCTGCCTCCGTCTAGAGACATTGCCGCACGCTGGCATGGACAAGTCAGCTTTCTCTCGCCCAAGGGCGGTTACAAGCTGGGGGCGCTCTACTCCATCCTGCGAATTCGCCGAGCTGATCGGTCGGGCGGTTGATCGGCCATCTCGCGGGCGACACTCTGCACCTTTGCCACGATCTCAAGCAAGCGGCGCTGCTCGTCTTTGGTCAGAGCCGCTTCCATGAGCGTGCGTTCCCGGTCATGCAGTGACGGGAGCAATTCATCGAGAATGGCCCTGGCTTCATCGGTGACGTCGACGAGAAGCTTGCGACGATCCTCTGGGTGTGGCGTTCGCCGCACGAGGCCTCGACGCTCGAGGGTATCGAGCATCGAGGTCATCGATCCCGATGTGATGATGAGCCGCTCGGCAATCACACTCGGCTCGAGCGGTTCCCGTGCACCTTCGATCACGGCAAGCGCCATCCGGGCCGTTGCCGAGAGCCCGTAATCATCCCAAGTCTGGCGGTTATGCAACGCGATCAACATGTCACCTGTACGAATCAGGTTGGCATAGCACTCGGTTGCCAGGCGCTCGGCACCAGGAAACTCGGATTCGAAGTTCTCACCGACTCTGATAACGGGCTCCGGCGCGCGCCGACGAGGACGGCGATTGCCGTCCTCTCGGCGTCCAGCTTGGTTGGTGGAGCTGTCGCTCAGCTGTCAACCCTCTTCGTAGAACTCGATGCGGGGAGCACCGATCACGCCGGACTTCTCCATAGCCTCACGCAACGATGGGTCGTTGGCGAAAGCACGGGCGTTCTCGAGGCTCGGCCAGTTGATCAGCACCTGGACCTCGTTGGGGTCCGAAGCGTCCCGCAGCACCGTGGCGCCCGTGCTCCCACGCTCCTTGCGCGCCGTCCCGTGTTCGTCGAATCCGATCTTCCAGGCGTCGAAATCGGCAACCCGGTGACGCACTGCAACTGTGGCCATGGCTTATCCTCCTTGGGTTCCAGTAACTTGAATTCAAGATACATTAATTCAAACGATAGGTCAACCGATTCTTGGGTCGAATCCCTCCAGCCCCGAGGGTGCGGACGCTCGCCAGGTTGCTCTGGAGACATTGCCGCAAGCTGGTCTGCAGCGGCGGGATCTTGCCCCGAACGGGAGCGACACGAAGAAGGCCGGGCATCTTCCTATGCCAGCATGTCGGGTTCCTATGCCAGCATGTCGGGGCCCCGGAACTTCCGGGCCTCCACCGGAAAGGTATTCATGACAGTCCTAAAGCAGCATCACGGGCCCGGCATGTCCGCCGATGCATACGACCAAGTCGCCGCTGGAGCCATGCCCTCTCAGAAGAAGGCCGACGGCTTTGTCGCTCACTACGCCATCGTGGAAGACGGCGGTATCACGGTGATCGAGATTTGGGACTCGATCGCTCAGCACGACGCCTGGTTCAATGAGGTCGTCAAGCCGCACCTCCCTCCCGACACGCCTGAGCCCAAGTTCTCGGAGTTGCACAACAGCAACACCAAATAGCAGGGCGACTCGACGAACCGGGCGTCTTGGGCGTTTGACCGCGAGCCGTCGGGGGGTCGGCTGTCCCGGCTCGACGTCGAACTCCGTCGACCATGGACGGGAGCAACCAATATCGCCATATCGGCCGATATCCAAGACATGGACACCGCGCAGGCGTTGTTGTCATCGCCGCCACCGGAGGTGCCCGCCCAGGTGGAGGCGACGGCGTCCTGCCTCCCGTTACTGCCCACATCGAGTCGTAGGGACCAATCCCGGACACCACGGCTACTGCTCTGGAGACATTGGCGGCGCCGGGTGAGCCTGTAGCTACTCCTGCGACCGGGATTTACCCTATGAGCGGTCTCATAACCTGATCCACGATCAGGTGCCTACTTCGGCCACGGATCGTCGAGGACCCCCAGCTGAATGAACAGGCCGAGTTTGTCGGCTCCGATCCATTCCCTGACGACCTTGTCGCCTTCGAAATGCATGATGGTGACCACCCATTCCTCCACGGCCTTTCCCGTGGGGACCCGGCCCACGTATCCCCCCGTGTCGGTGCCGCGGAAGGTGGCCCGGAGGACCACCGTGTCGCTCGCCACGATCAGCTCTTCGACGTCGAGGTGGAGGTCAGGAAACGCCTGGTGGTAGCGCCGGATCGGCTCGACTCTGGCCGAAGGACCCGTCCCAAACGGGTTGACGTAATTCTCACCGTAGAGGTCGGCAGCAGCGTCGTAGTTCCTGCCATTCCAGACCTCCTCGACGAACTTCCGGACTCGGCTCTCGCGCTCGACGACTTCCATCGTTACCCCGTTCTACTAGGCGTAGAGATTTCGGAAAGTCGGCGGAACTTCTACCACCCTCCGAAGGTCGCGACCTCACCGGCCAGAGACATCTGCCCACGCTGGTATGTGCAGGCGACATCTCCATCTGTCGAACCGCGGACATCTACACCCAGCTCGGATCGTCGAATACAACTGGTGATGTGGATGAGCGATCATGGGCACCCTGATAGAAGGGAGGTCAAACCATGACTTCTGACGACCCTCCGACTCCGTCGCAACCGAATAGCGCCACCCGCAGCCGCCAGCGCCGAAGGGTTGCTCTGGTGATAGGGGTATTCGCAGCTGCGGCCGAAACTCTTGTCCTGCGTCGTCGAGGGTACGGAATGGGCGGGAATGTCGTCGTCCGTTGCCGCAGGGGCCATCTCTTCACGACGATCTGGATCCCCGGCGCGTCAGTAAAGGCACTCCGCCTCGGTTGGGTGAGGATCCAGCGTTGCCCGGTCGGAGGCCATTGGGGCCGTGTCACTCCGGTAAAGCTCTCGGAGTTGACCGACGAGGAGCGACGGTCTGCCGGGCAGCATCACGATCTGCGCATTCCCTGATCCACCCAACAGCTCATGAGTCAGACGACGGCCGAGTTAGGATTCAGTCGCCGAACGGCTGCTTGCGCGCGTAGTCGAAGACACGGTCCAGAACTTGCTGAGCGGCTCCAACGACCTCAGAGGGGAGCTCACTCATCGAATCAAAGACAAGGTGTTCCGGGTCAACGACCGTCAGGCCCTTGTCGAGGAGTCGATAAGCCGCATCTCGAGTGGTGAAGGTTGGGACCGAGTCGCCCGGCGCAGCGGGGAGGAGTTGGTCGTCCAAATCTCCGCATGCCCCCAACGCTAAGAGAGCGTCCGTCAGTGGTTCAGCAATCCCCCGTGTGGGACGATGCCATCCACTCTCCTCGAGTTGGTCCTGCAGGTGACGTATGAGGGCTTTCCTGGCGTCATCGTTGCTGACGAGATCCGATATCTCGAACGATCGCCGCACGACTAGTACCCACTGCTGTTGACGATCCGAAGCCGACTCGACTGTCATGGGATGGATCACCCCCTAGCTGCACGCTTCACTTGACAAATCCAGTAGCTGGTCCGACGTCGTCGCACCGCCCGTCGTCATGATCGCACACCGTTCTCACGACTGCCCGGGGATTGCTGGATGCGAATGCGTCCCTGGATGCCGTGACGTCCGCCGCATGCGGCTGCACGCGTAAAATCTGGCGATGACCGACGTCCAAGACAAGTATCGCCTGGTGGCGAGCGGCTTCGATGCCGCCGTCCGAGCAGTGACTCCGGACAAGTGGGAGGCCCAGACCCCCTGCGAGGAGTGGCGAGCCCGCGACGTGGTGGCCCACGTGGTCGGGGGCCACCGGCGCGTCATCGCCAGCGTCAGGGGTGGGGAGCCGAAGCCCGTGGGCGCCGACGAAGACGCGAGGCGAGCTTGGGAGGACTCCTTTCGGGCCATCGATGAGATCACCGGAGACCCCGAGACAGTGGCCAAAGAGGTCGACGGACCCGTAGGCACGATGCCCGTCGGACAGATCATCGACCAATTCGTGACCATGGATCTGCTCGTGCACACTTGGGACCTGGCTCGGGCGGTGGGAGCTGACGAGCACCTGGACGAGGACTCGGTCCGCCGCGCCTACGAGGTTCTCAAGCCGATGGACGCCATGATCCGCCAACCCAACGCATTCGGGCCCAAACTCGAGCCGCCCCCCGGAGCGGACCTGCAGGCGGAATTCCTCTACTTCGTGGGCCGCCGGGCATAGCGGCGGCACCGCGCCGGACTGGCTCTTACGGACGCAGAAAGCCCGCCGCCCAATGTCCAACGTGGTGGAGGGACTCTCGGTCAGGGAGATGCGTCTGTCCGAGGTCGGGATTCGGAGCAGGTACTTCCACGAGGCGTCGGATGAGTACCTGCTCGCCTTGGGCGTGGACCGCGCACTGCTGCCAGAACCGGAAGCCTGGCAATCGTTTCATGAGCGAGACTACGCACGGCCCCTGACGGAACGCGAGAACTACGCGCTGGTTTGGGAACTCGATGGCCAGGCGGTTGGCTTCAGTGCGCTCGACCACATCGTGTTCGGCAAAGAAGCGTTTATGCATCTTCACATCGTCGAGCAGTCGTGGCGCCGCCGAAGGCTCGGTGCCAACTTCGTCAGGCAGTCGGCCTCGAAGTACTTCGAGGTATTTGCACTGAAGCATCTCTATTGCGAACCGAATGCTCTGAATGTGGCACCGAATCGAACGCTCCAGCGTGCCGGTTTCACCTACCTGTTCAGTCACGAAACTGTCCCAGGACCGATCAACTTCCGTCAGGTGACAACCCGGTGGGTATTGGAGCGCCCCTCGTCGGTTTGATCTAACCGACGTTCAAGCGAGTCGATGCTCTGACGTCGGCCAACGTCATTGCGGCCCTTTCAGTCATGGTGTCGCGGACCCAACCGCACAGGCGACGTTCGCATCAGGAATGCACGATGACTGTGACCCAGAAGACGGCGGCGGAGACTTGGGAGAGGGTGGGATGCCAGGCCCGGGCAGGTTCAAGGTCTGGGTCGAAGAGCCGGTCGCAGTCGCGACGATCGCAGAGGTGATGAGCTGGCTCCCTGGCCACCAGGCCACGAAGACCCCGTTGCCACTGGTCGTCGTCACCTCGTTCCCGTTCCCGAGGGCGAGGGTCACACCTGTGACCCCATCACCTGTTCGGCCTTCCACCAGGGTGTACGGCTGACCGTCGCGGGCCAAGATGCTCACCTGGTCCACCGCGATGGCGCCGGTGCCCACGGGTGCGCCCGATCGCATGATCCAGCGCAACGCCGTGTTGCCGTTCGGGGCGGCGATACACAGCGCTCCATTCTGCGTGCCGTTGCCCAACACGGTGACGGTGTAGGGACCCCGGACGTCGCTCAGCTCGGGCACAAGGGACGCGGGGTCGGTGCCCTTGTTCGCGGCAGGCGGGAGCTGCACAAGGTGCGCCTGACAGACGGCGTCGGCAGCGGTGAGCTGGCCGGCGGCGGGTGGCGTCGGCGAAGCGGACCAGCCGGCAAACGCGGATTGTTCGCCGCCCCCGACGAGGACGAGGCTCGAGACGGTGGCGGCCACACCGGTTGCACCGGCGAGGGCCACCCACTTCCGGGGCCTGCTTCGCCTCTGAGGGAGAACGGCGATGAGCGCCGCCTGGTGCGAGGTGATCCACTCCTCGCCGAGTTCGGGCACGGGTGCAGGTTGCAGGTCGATCATGAGGACTCCTTCAGGACGGCATGGGCAGGGGAGGAGAGAGCGGTCTGGAGCTTGGACCTGGCGCGTGAGAGACGCGATCGCACGGTGCCGACGGGAATCCCCAGCGCCGTGGCCGCCTCGTCGTAGGGCAGACCGCTCCACAAGACCAACATGACCACCTCCTGCTCCCGTTCGGGGAGAGCCGAGATGGTGTCAAGGGCGTCTCGTAGCCCGGCTTCGGTCATCGAGCGAGCGATCGCCTGATCTTCGGCCGGAAGAACCACCGAAGGGGCGGGAAGCCGCTCCAAGACTCCGTGGTATCGGCGCTGCGCCCGTCTGGCGTTGCGCACCACGTTGTTCGCTACTCCGAGAAGCCACGGGAGGGCACTGTCAACGTCTGCCGACGGCACCCGGTCCCGATGTCGCCAGGCTTCCAGGAAGGTGATGGACGTGAGGTCCTCTGCCAAGGCCAGGTCGGCCGTTCGACGGGCACAGAATGTGTAGACCGCCTGAGCGTGACGGCTGAAGAGCCGGCCGAAGGCGACGGCGTCTGCCGACTCACCGGCGGCGGTGCTAGTGGTCGCCTTGGTGGGCCTCACACCTCATAATGTCCGCTGCACCACGATTGGTTCCCGGCAGGGCTCAATCGGCGGCAGATGACGGATCCGGGCGACTAACCCGTGCGCCTCTGGAGACATCTCCATGCGCGTCGCCGGTTTCATTCAGCCTTACGACGAGGGACGCACGATCGGCTTGTAGCCGGGCTCCTTCAGGAAGCCGGCATTCCCGCAATAGAACCCGGTGGGCGGGGTCGGGGCGACCCGCTTGATCACCCCGTGCTGGACCTGAGCGAGGATGAAGCAGCCCGAGGGAATGCCGGCGGCGGGGTCACTCGGCGGGATCAGCCCCCCGCCGTCGAACAAGGTCACCTTGTTCAACGCTCGGAAGAGGCCAGCCCGGGTGGGGGGATTGCCCGCCTGGGCGAGGGCCTGCGCGAAGAGCTCCCCTGCGGTCCAGCCGAAGACCGACTCGATTTCGAAGTTGGGGTGGGAGGAGACCTTGTTCATCCACTTGTTGAACAACGCCACGGCGGGAATGGTCTTGGCATCCTGCCCGAGGTAGAGGGCGTCGCCCTGCTCGATGAAAATCTTGTTGGCGGAGCTTCCTGCCAGCTTCAGGAATTGGCCCGAGTACGCCGCCGCCTCGACGTTCATGGCGGTGAAATTCTGCTGCTGGAACTGCTTGGCGAGCGTCGCCGCGTAATTGTCGGGCAGCTCGGTCGAGAAGAACAACTTCACGCCCTTGCCCTTCATGGAGATGATGTCGGGTAGGAAGTTGGTGTCGAAGGGCCCCACGCCGTGGTCGTAGACGATCTTCCAGCCCGCCGCTTTCATGCCCGACTCGGCGGCGTCTTCGTTCGCCTTGGTGGAAGGGGTGGCGTTCTCCCAGATGATGCCGACCTTCTTTACGGCCTGTGGGTACTTGCTGGCGAAATACTTGAAGAAGTTCAGCGGGTAGTCGTTGATCGAGTTGGGAACAGGGCTGTAGAGGTTGGGGTCGGTGGCCAGTCCCGGGTTGAGCGAGATGCCTATGTCGGGCATGTGGGCCAGATCGATGATGGGCTGCTCGGCCTGGTCCAACAACGTGAACCCCCCCACCAAGGCGAAGTCACTCTTGGCCTGTGCGGCCGTCGCGTTCGCCACCGGGCCGCCCTGGAAGGTGCTGTCCTGCGCGTCGAGGTGGATCTTCCGACCGTTCACGCCGCCCTTGGAGTTGATGTAGGCGAAGTAAGCCTCGGTCCCGTCCTCGGCTCCCTTGAACAGCCCCGGGATGGGCGATGACAAGTCGTCGACCTGGCCCACCGTGATCGAGTTGGCCTTGACCCCCGGCGAGGGTCCGTTGCCGCCCGAACCGTTCGGGGTCGACGTGGCCGGAGCGGGCCCTGAGTTACCCGAAGTCGTGGGTGTCGAGCTCGGCTTGGAGGAGCATGAGGCCAGCCCCAGGGCGAGCACACACAGCCCGGCCAGGAGCGCACCCCGTTCCCTGACGCTCCCGGCCCGTACCCTTACTGAGCACGAGCGGGTAAGCCTTCGGTTCACGTCCACGCCGCCCCCCGGTATCCCCATCCCCACGGGATCCAGCCTCTCCCTGGGACTTCTAGCTTGTCATGTCCGCGACCGGCGTGAACTCCCACTCTCGACACATTTGCTCACACTCGCGTGCATGAGCGACGCCTCTCCCGGTCAGATACCAACCACCCACATATCGGCGAGCAGGAGCGGGGAAGTACCTTCTCGTTCATGGCTCAGTTGAAGCGAATCGCTCCGATCTTCCCCACTCGAAACCTCGACATCTCCCTCGGCCACTACCGCCAACTCGGGTTCTCCACCCGCCAATACGACAAGGGCGGCTATGGCTATGTGACCCTCGACGGCATCGAGATCCACATAGGGGTCGTTCCCGACAACTCAGCTTCTACCCCCGCCTCCGCGTACCTCTTCGTCGAGGACGCCGATGAGTTGGCTCAGGAGTGGATCTCGCAGGGAGCCGATGTCCGGCTCCCTGAAGACACAGAGTGGGGCCAGCACGAGGGTGTCCTCATCGACCCCGATGGAAACACCATTCGATTCGGTTCGCCGCTGAGACATTGAGCCCACCGCCACCCTTAAAGACAGTTGACCTGGCGGGGTAGCAACAGGTCTCACGAGGGGTGCACAGAGTCAGAATCTGTGACTCGATTGGCCGAAATCTCCCTTGGCGAACACGAGGACCTTCGCCGGCCTCACGGAGAAGACCAAGACTTTCTCCTCAGAATCCTCAGAATCCTCAGAATCCTGAAAACAACCCTCACCGATCTGCCATTGCCATCGGCCATCCCACTTCTTCGCCCACAACTCGGCGAGACGGGTGAGCGTCTTGGCGTCGGTGACACGGTGAGCCTCACCTTCGACGACAACGTCCAACCCTTGCTCCCAACCGTTGCATCCCGTCGTCAGCGCTACGTATCGATTGCCCGTCAGGTTGATGGCCTTCTGTTCGGCGCCCCCGGTGCAGAAATGGAGGGCCTCGTCGTGCCACACGGCAGGGAGCGGAGTGACGTGAGGTCGGCCGTCGGCTCGGACTGTGCAGATCCAGAAAAGCTCGGCCGCCTCGATCACTCGGAGGGTCTCGTCCCATCCCGTCGCAACGGCACCCGCTTCGCTGAACCGCTGGTCAAGAGTTGTCACCGGTTTACTCATGGGCGAATCTTTCTGATCGTGGTTGCGTATATTTCGTTTCGTAGGAAAATACATCCACGTCCTGAAGGAGCCTTCACCATGGCATTTGGCATCGTCCACCATTTCCCCGGCGGCACCAAGGAGAACTACGAGGCCTCCATCGCCGCAGTTCACCCCGCCAACGGACTTCCCGAGGGGCAGATCTTCCACGCCGCGGGGGCGTCGGCCGGCGGTTGGACCATCGTGGCGGTCCACGAGTCGAAGCAGAGCTGGGAAAAGTTCCGTGACGGCATCCTGATGCCACGCATGCAGGCTGGGATCACGGGTGGTTTTCAAAACCCTCCCGAAGAAACCGAGATCGACCTTTCCACAGTGCTGCCGTAGCGGTACGGAGCGCTCTCGAGAAGCGGCCGGGGATTGAATCCTCGTCCGTACCTCGAGGGTGCCGCGTCAGCCCGTGCGGCGACGGGATCGTGACTCGGGGGGCGAGACGGGATACGCCGCCGCGAACAGACTCATGAGTTTCGGGAAGGTGGGGGTGAACCGTCCCTGGCCCCACTCCAGATCCGGCTCGTTGGCCATGGCCTGGCTCAGCACCCCCGTGATCAGTGTCGAAACGAGGAAG
Source organism: uncultured Acidimicrobiales bacterium (assembly GCA_963846125.1). Lineage (GTDB taxonomy): Bacteria > Actinomycetota > Acidimicrobiia > Acidimicrobiales > UBA8190 > Chersky-840. The sequence goes on along the minus strand of CAWJUR010000002.1, from coordinate 927,927 downwards.
ACCGCTTCATCGGAGTCGGCTTCGGGCCCGAGTTGGCCAGCCGCCACGGCGTCGGCCAGCGCGGCGCGCTGCAGCGCGACCATCTCCACGCTGGGCGCGAATGCCTCCGCCGAGGGCTCGAAGCTCGGGACCGGACGCCAGAACAGCAACTGGGCCGTGGCCCGGTGTGCGAGCGCCCACCGGCCACTGGCCTCGAGCGCGTTCGTCAACGAGGGCAGTCCCCGCTCGGCATCGTCCAGGGCCTGCCGGAAGACGGCGAGGTGTTCGAGCTGACCTCGCAGAAAGAGCGCGTCGTAGACGGCCATCAGCGAAGGGAAGTACTTGTAGATCGAGGGGGGCTGCACTCCGAGACGGCGGGCCACCTCCGCCAGGCTGAGGCCGTTGACCCCCTCCTCGGTCATCACGTTCTCGGCGATGTCGAGAATCTCCTCGATGGTCTCCTGGCGGCGTCGGGCCCGCCGGTCGGACCGGGGGGGAGTGTCGGTTTGCGCTTCCAGCGCTGCGTTTGCTCCATCTCGTGCCATCGCTTCCACCATATCAGGTATTGACAGCTAAGGCTACTATCAATAGCCTTAGCTTCGTACCTGAGGGATCGGTTGAAAGGAGATCGTGATGCAGAGCAAAGAGGGCAGGTGGTGGCTGACGCAGGGAAGCGAGCACACCGTCGTCAACACCACCCCCGAATACGTCTACGACATGGTCTCCGACCTGCCCCGTATGGGGGAGTGGAGCCCGGAGTGCCAAAGCGTCGAGTGGGAGGGCGGAGCCACGGGGCCGGCCGAAGGTGCCAAGTTCGTCGGCCACAACCGGGGCGGACCCCGCCAACTCTTCCGCTGGTCGCGTCACGGCCATGTCGTCATCGCCGACCCAGGCCGGGAGTTCGCTTTCGTCACCGAGGAGGGAGGCCGGGACTCGACTCTGTGGCGCTACCGCTTCGAGCAGGTCGGCGGCGGAGCGAAGGTCACCGAGTCCTATGAGGTGCAGTGGCTCCCGCTGTGGGCCCGGATCCTCGACGGCCCCGTGAACAGGCGCCGGGAGCTGCACGACCACATGTGTCGTACGCTCGAGCAGCTCAAGGCAGCTGCGGAGGAGAGCGTCGTGGAGAAGGGGCAGTCGTGACGCTTGAAGTCGCGTCCGGCGGGCTACCTCCTCGACGCCCACCAGGGCGAAGCGTTGTGGTTCGCCGAGAGCCTCCTCACCTACAAGACGACGGGTGAACAGACGTGCGGGCAACTGGCGCTCGCGGAGGTGCACGCGCCACGTGGTGCCGGATCCCCGAACCACCGGCACCACCATGAAGACGAGGCGTGGTACATCCTCGACGGGGAACTCACCTTCTGGCTCGGCGACGAACAGCGCACCGCCGCGGCCGGCACCTTCGTGTTCGGTCCCCGCGGAGTCGCCCACCGATTCCGTGTCGATTCGGACGAAGCCCGCTTCCTGCTGCTGGTCACGCCGGCTGGCTTCGAGGACTTCACGCGCACGTGCGGGTGGCCGGCGGCGGCGATGAGCATGCCACCCTCCGATCTCCCCCCACGAGACGCCCCTGTGCTCGCCGCCGCCGTACAAAGACACGGACTCGACATCCTCGACCCGTAGCGAGATCTCAACCCCACCAACAAAGGAGCACGTCATGGTCACCACCTACAAGGCAGCACCGGACATCGACGTCCTGACATCGTCCTTCCCCATCCCTGGGTTCGGACTCATTCCGCTCAACGCGTTCGTCCTCCACGGTGCCGAGCCCGTCCTGGTCGACACCGGCGCGGTGGTCGAGAGCGACGACTTCATGGCCGCGCTGCGAACGGTCATCGACCCCGCCGAGCTCAAGTGGATCTGGCTCACCCACACCGACTTCGACCACATCGGCACGCTGCACCAGCTGCTGGCCGAGAACCCCCAGATCCGGGTCATCACGACGTTTCTCGGAGTGGGCATCATGACCACCTCGAACCCGTTGCCGATGGACAGGATCCATCTCGTCAACCCCGGACAAAAGATCACCGTGGGCGACCGCACCCTCACCGCTGTCAAGCCACCCGTGTTCGACAATCCCTCCACGACCGGCTTTCGCGACGACAAGTCCGGCGCGTTCTTCAGCTCGGACTGCTTCGGGGCCCTGCTCCAAGCGGTACCCGAACGGGCTGACGACCTCTCCGACGAGGAACTCCGGCAAGGCCAGGTCTTCTGGGCGACGGTCGACTCGCCGTGGCTGCACAAGGTCGACCCCGCGGTATTCGCCAAGGAGTTGAACGCGGTCCGCGAGCTGGATCCCACGATGGTCCTGAGCAGCCATCTGCCTGCCGCCTCGGGGGCGATGTTGGAGCGGCTCCTCGGCTCGCTCGAGGCCGCCCCGTCAGCGCAGCCTTTCGTCGGACCGGATCAGGCCGCGTTGGAGCAGATGCTGGCCCAGATGACCGAGGGCGGCGCCCCGTAGCCCCTGGTGGCCGGGTGCTCGTCGGTCCCACGATGCCGGGTCGAGGAGACGACCCGCCTTTCGGTGAAGGCGATCCCTGGTTCCCAGCCAGTCGCTTCGGCGAGGCCTCTCAGCTATGTTGGCAAGACCAGCTAGGCGGGGGTCGCGCTGGGAATGGGGGTTCCGTCATGCGTCATCGCTACTACCGAGCGGCTAGTGCCGCTGTGTGCCTTGTCGTGCTGTGCACCACGGTGTTGGTGTCCGGCGGCGTTGCGAGTGCGGCCAAGAAGCCAGACATTCCCGCACCGGCCGGGCTTCCCTCGTTCTACAGCGTTCCCCAGCCCCTGCCGAAGGGCGGGGTAGGCACGCTCATCAAGTCCGAGGTCGTCCCCGACTCGAATCTCGTCGGGGCCACCATGCACATCGTCATGTACAAGTCGAAGGGGCCGAAGAAGGCCGTGCCGGTGACCGGGATGGTCGCCATCCCCAACGGGACGCCACCCGCGGGCGGATGGCCGGTGGTGACGTGGGGACACGGGACCAACGGCATGGCGGACGTCTGCGCCCCCAGCCTGCAGGGAGCGTCGCAGGTGCCGGGGATCAACAATCTCATCGCGGCCGGTTATGCCGTCACGGCCAGCGACTACCAGGGTGAGGGCACCCCCGGCCTGATGCCCTACATCGTGGGTGCGTCGGCTGCCGAGGACACCGTGATGATCGTCAAGGCTGCCCACTCGCTTCCGGGCGTCAAGCTGAGCAACAACTACGTGGTGTGGGGACACTCCGAGGGCGGCCAGACCGCCATGTTCTCGATCTACGACCACAAATACGCGCCCAAGCTGAGCCTGCGCGGCGTCGTGGCCGGGGCCCCGCCCTCGCAGTTCTCGCTCTTGTACAACTTCCTGGTGACGAGCCCGTTCGACTACTACCTCATGATGGTGGCCGGCTCGTACAACAGCTACTACGGGAACGCCAAGGCGCCCCTGTCGGCGATCATGACGCCACAAGCGGTGTCGCTGATCCCGCAGCTCAACAACGGGTGCTCCAGCTACGTCCAGGGAGTCGTGGACGCGGCGGTGGCCACCACCCCGCACATGCAGTTCTCCGACCTCATCCCGACGAATCCGTTCAGCAACGCGGCGTGGGCCAAGCTCTTCAAGGCCAATGACCCGTCGGACTTCACGAAGAAGACCACGACCCCGTTGCTGATCATCCAGGGCGGTAACGACGAGCAGATCCCGGTCATCTCCACCCAGATCCTCCAGGGCCAGCTGTGCAACATCGGCCAGCCCGTCGAGCGCTGGGTGTACTCCGGCCAGAGCCACGCCGGAGTGATCGCACCGAGCTTCGACGACATGCTCCACTGGATGGCGGACCGCTTCGCGGGCATGCCAACCGTCGACCCCTATGTCCCGACCGCCGACAGCAGCAACACCATCACCATCGCCCAGAAGACGTGCGGCTGACGGGCTGAACGCGGAGCGCCGGAGACGGCAGCTTTCGATTTCCGAAGGTGTGATGCCATGGTGCCGGGTCTCTGACCCGGCACCTGGCGCGATCAGAAGCGGTCGGGGCTGTCGAGGACCTCGTACACGCTGACCTCGGGCGGACCCTGTACCCCGGCCTCGGCCATGAATCCGGCGATGGTGGGGTTGTCGAAGAACGCCGCGAACGAGGCGGCGTCAGCCCACTCGTCCACGATGATCACTTCGCCATCGCCGGCAGCAAACAGGTGATGGAGGGCGCCCGCGCTCACGGCTTGCTCTCGGACCGACTCCAGCTCGCCGATGTGGTCGGCAAACAACTTCATCATGCTCGCCTTATCGACCTTGAGCTTCACGATGACGCACACGGACATGGACGGATCCTCTTGAGAGTGGATGACTCCTTCTCGCCTGGGTTTCGGCCCCGGTCGACTCCGCGGATCACCTGGGTCGCCGCCGACTCCTGAGGCTGGCCGGCGCATTGCGAGGTCAGCCAGGTGCGCGGTCAACCCGGAAGGGCGTCTCTGAACTCGGAGGCGAGCGCGCCGGCGGTGTCGCGCAGCCGGTGCACGTCTGGGCCTCCGGACAGCAGCGACCGGGACGCGCTGGGGATCACCCGATCCGGACAAGTGGCGAAGACCCGGGCCACGTCGGCCGACGTGGCTCCCTGGGCACCGACGCCGGGGGCGAGAAACAGGCCCCCGACGGCCACGAGGTCGAGTGACGGTTCCATGTGGGTCGGGCCGACCACCGCCCCGATCGGCCCGATCTCGCCGGGTGCCAGTTGCGCGTTGAGCTCGCCGATCTCGACGAGCAGATCCTCCTCGACGCTCCGACCGGAGCCCGTGCGTGCCGACTGGACCACCCGGCCTTCGGGGTTCGAAGAGCGCGTCACGACAAGGAGACAGCCTCCCGACTCGTGCGCACGCGTCACGAAGGCGCCCATGGCCCCCACACCGAGATACGGGTGCACGGTGAGCGCATCGGCTCCGAGGGGGGCGTCGACTCCGAGGAACGCTTCGGCGTAAGCGTCGTTGGTGGTCCCGACGTCTCCGCGCTTGGCGTCCACGATGACCAGCAAGCCGGCACTGCGCGCCTCGGCGATCAACCGTTGCAGCGTCCGGAAACCGCGCCATCCGTGTCGTTCGTAGAAGGCGGCCTGGGGTTTGACCAGACCGACCGTCCCCACCGCGGCGCTGAGGACGAGGTCGGCGAATCGGTCCAACCCTTCGGGTGTGTCGCCGATCCCCCACTCGTCGAGTATCGCCCCGGAGGGATCCAGTCCCCAGGCGAGCGGGCCGTACACGGATCGCACCGCCGCGAACCGGGAGGCGAACGTGTCGGCCACGTCCTCATTCTTGCCCATCTCGTGGCGTGGGCCGAACCGTCGACTGGCTGGGACGTCTAGAGCTAAGGCGCGTTCAACGAGAACCCGTGGGCCGCAAGCCAACTCAGCAAGAGCACCTCCACGATCAGGGTGACGACCGCGGTGCGGAAGACCCGCACATTGCGATCCGGCTCCTCGGCGCCGACCAGCCAAGCAGCGATGGCGGCGGCAGCGGGGGTCAGGCCGGCCAATCCGAACCTGACCACGATGCTGAGCTTCTGTAGAGTCGCGCCCACCAGGCCGATTGTGACGGCAACGGCGCTCTGCACCATGAGGGCGAAGCCGAGCAGCGTGGCAACCACACAGAGCACGAACGTCAGGTTGCGAGACGTTCCCATCTCCGTCGACCCGGAGCGAGGCAGGGTGGGCTCGGTCACCACCACAATCTTCGCATCGAACTGTCGCCTGTGCTTCGGGGGAGGTGCTTCAGGGATGGTGCGTGGGTGCCCAGAATTCGTCTCGCCCCACCTCCGACCGAAGCCGGGATGGGGCGGACTCCCTCCTATATTGCCCCGTCGGAACGGTCCTGTCTCCCTGCCAAGATTGTCTCGAATGGCCTCGTCCCGGATCGAACACGTCGTGGTCGGCAAGCGCTACAAGCACGCGCCTCATGACGCATTCATGTTCGACACCATCGTCGAGGACCGCCATCGCTGGCTCGTATTGGCACCGGGAGAGCTGATTCCGCGCGTGGCAGAAGCCCACCGTCCCGACCGGATCGTCCTGCGACCTTGGCTCGACGCCAGGCTCACAGCCGTCGAGATCCGGATCGAGAAGATCGGCCGTGGCGGTGGTGCCTATCTCACGGTCCTCGGCTACGCGACCGAGGAAGAGCTTCCCCCGACGTGCGCAAGCCGGTCAAGTACCGCATGGGCGAGGTGTTCGGCGCCCAACTCCGCGACTGGGTGGACTGGTACTGAGGCTCGTGCCGCTCGACGGGCTCGATTTCTCACAGGAAGCTCACAAGAGACTCCAAGGAATAGCCAACGCGCTGCGCCCAGGATGACCTTTGGTGACCAGCCCTCCGGGGGGCGCAAGCGGGCTCAGCCGCAAGAGTTGCACTTGCAGGGCTGGTCACCACCAGGCCAGGACGCGCCACGCCGCGCCGGAACTTCAGCTCGTGTCGTCCGGATATCGAAACGGTGTGCCCGTCTCGAATCTGGCTCCCCCGGTTGGTTCTCGCCATTCCCACGATCCGTCCTCCCGACGGGTGAGCTTCCATTTCTCGATGGTGATGAGGTTGTGGTGCCAATGGCACACCCGGCCCAACTCACTCAAGCCGGTCTTCTTGGTGATGGCGTAGTCAGCGGGCCAGTGATGGTTCTCCAGCCCGAAGGCCACGTCGCACTGGGGGACCACGCACACCGGGTCGCGCTCTTCGAGGGCACTCTGGACATAGGCAGAGACGTTTCTCCCCGCGTGGCACACGGTGACGATGTCTTGGCCGTCGTGTACGAGGATCTTCACAAAGGCGTCCGGGAGCTGGCGGCGCACGGCGGCCACGGGAACCGGTCCCACCCCGGGGATGGTGCACGTCTCGCCCGCCTTGGCATATCCCCGGCGAAACGCCGTGGCGTCGACCCGGAACACCACCGTGGCCCGGGGCCCGCTGCGACCGGACTGCTTGGCCGCCGGGCCGGCGGGCTCACCGGTGACCAGGGCCACGAGCGAATCAGCAAGGTAGGCAGGCGGGTTCTCGCGGGCCTCGGCCTTGCGGGCCGCGTCGAAGCGGAAATCGGCCTCCTGCTTGAGCGCAGAGAGCAGCTTGGCTCCGGCGTCGGGGGTGAGCTTGGCGTCGAGGCGGAAGGCGCCGTCGGGATCGGCCCAGTGCCGCACATACCGCGCGGCGTGGATGGCTTTGTAACGCGCGTTCTCCTGCTCGGCCGAGGACGCCGCGGCCCGGACCTGGGCGGCGCGTTCCTTGAGGCCCTTCAGACTGTGATCGGCGGCGGCTTTGAGCAGTTCCCGCTCGGTGCTCGGGTTGTCCGCCGCGGCGGCGGCGATGATCTTGAGCTGCGAGCCCGACAGCTCGCCCCGCCGCAAGGCGTCAGTGGTCTCGGGCAACGACGCCAGCGCCGAGGAGGTCTCGAGCGCGCTGAGGGCGTCACCCACCCCCGTGCCGGACTTCTCCGCCATCCACGAGGCGGCGGAACGGTGGCCTTCATCGCGCCATCTCGTTGACTGGGCGGCCCGGTCCGAGAACAGCACCTTGACGGCGGACACCAGGCGCTCGACCTCGGTGCACAAAGACACCACGTCGGCGGCCTGGCAAACGGTGACCCGGTCGGGCTCAGCCGCGGCGAGGTCCCGGCCGATGTCCCGGCGGGCGGCCTCGAGGGCGGTGGTCAGCACATCGGCATTGTGTCATGAGGGTGTATCAGTCCCCCTGAGATGACACAGATGCATCTGAGGCCGGTGAGGTGCGGGGGGCACCGACGAGGGCACCATCACCGACTCGTTCGTGATCACCGAGGCCCCCCGACGTTGTTCGCGCCCGAGGTACATTCAGGTCCGGTGATCTGCCCGCGAAACGAGGTTGACCTGTGACCAGTCCCATTTGGATCGTGTTGTGGGTCACCGTCGTGGCTCAGATCGGCTGGGTGGCGTGGCTCGGGAAGCGCTGGGCCGAGGAATTGTCCAAGCCCGAGTGATCGCACGGGAGTCACGAGGACTCCCCGGCTGCCGACAAGATTGTGCCGTGACTTGGGACTATCTCCGCTCGTCGTACGACACCACGGCGGCGAAGTACGAAGAGCGCTTCCTCGACGAGCTGCGGGGCAAACCGCGTGACCGTGAGCTCCTCGCCGCGTTCGCGAAGTCCGTGGGAGACCCGGTCGCCGAGATCGGGTGCGGGCCGGGCCAGATCGGCGCCTTCGTCCGGCAATGGGGACGCCGAGTCGTCGGGGTCGACCTCAGCGAGCAGATGGTGAAGCTGGCGTCGGTTCGGCTTGACGGCGCCGTGGTGGCCGACATGCGGTCGCTTCCCATAGGGACCGACTGCCTGGGTGGACTTCTGGCTTTCTACTCCGTGATCCACCTGCGGCGGGCCGAGCTCGGGCCGGTGTTGCGGGAGTTCCATCGAGTGCTCCGACCCGGGGGCCGCGTGCTTCTTTCCGCCCACGAGGGCAACGAAGAGGTGGTACGCGACGAGTTCCTCGGGGAGCCGGTGCCCTTCGCGGCGACGCTGTTCGAGCTCGACGAGCTGGTCGGGGCGTGCCGATCGGCAGGGCTCGAGGTGACCCTGTCGGAGCGCCGACCGCCGTATGAAAACGAGGGCGCGACCACCCGCTTGTTCGTCGAAGCGACGAAGCCCGGCAACGACCGCATTTTGTAGGCGGAGCCGACCTGTCACACGAGGCCGGTTAGCTTGAGTGCGTGGCCATAGCTCCTTACATCCGGCGTCTTCGCGAACTGGTGGGCACGGAGCTTCTCGTCCTGCCGTCGGCGGCGGTCCTGCCCCGTGATGATGCGGGCCGGGTCCTGCTGGTCCGTGTCATCGACACCGACCAATGGGCCGTGATCGGCGGGGCCATCGAGCCCGACGAGTCACCGGCGGAGGCGGCGCGACGCGAGGCGGAGGAAGAAGCCGGCGTCATCGTCGAGCTCGGGCCGATCCTGGGCGTCATCGGTGGCCCGGAATTCCGCATCACCTACCCGAACGGCGATCAGACGTCCTATGTCTCGACGGTCTACGCCGCCACCGTCGTCGGCGGATCCCCTCGGCCCGACGGCGACGAGACGTCGGCCGCCGAGTGGTGGGATGCCGACCGCCTTCCGTACCACGAGATGAGCACCTTCACGCGGGCGCTGCTCAAGGCCGTGGGCGTCGGCGACTCCTGACGCCGGTCTGGGTGCCGTCAACGAATCTGGGCGCTCATCCGTGATTCGTTCGTGCCAGCGGTGCGGGGACGGCTGATCTCTTCGACAGTCCCTTTCGCCGCGGGGGTGCTCGTCCTGAGCGCGGCGCTCATCAGCATCGATTCATCCCTTCCTCATGGAACGCCAACGAAGGCGGAACTCGCTCCAAGGCGCCCTTCGCCGACGTCCACCTTCGTGACGTCCAGCACCACGAACCCGACCACGACGACGACCAGCCCGGTACCGCTCGGCAATACCTACGACATCCCCTTCGCTCCCATCCTGGTGGGGAACATCTCCGCAGCGAGGACGTGTTCGGTCCGTGACCTGAGGGCAAGCTCAGCAGGTGGAAACGGGGCCACCGGTCACTCCGTCACCTACATCGACCTGACCGACATCTCCTCGACACCGTGTCGGCTGAAGGGCTACCCACGCGTCGTGGCCGAAGTGCCGGGCCACTCCCCCGTCGTTGCCATCGATGGCGGTGGCTTCTTCACGTCGATGGCTGTGGACCCTGCCATCGTCAGCCCGGGATCAGCCTTCCAACTCTCGCTCGGAACCGAGCGCGATTGTCCCGCACGCTACGCACAGCCAGACGTGTACCCGATGTTGTCCTCCAACGGCATCTCGATCGGTGTCCCCGGTGGGTCCCTCTTCGTCGCAGAAGACGTGGACGTGGAATGCGGAATGACCGTGTCTCCTTTTATCCAGCCCGCACCCGAGGGACCCCTTCCCCCGCCGCCCCCGGCGTTCGCGTTGCAACCCGAGGTTTCATCAGAACCACTCGAGGTCCCCGCGGGTGCGACGTTCGTGTTCAAGATCATTCTCAGCGACCACTCCGACAAGCCGATATCGCTGTCGCCATGCCCGTGGTACACCGAGACCTCAAAGACGAGCCCGCCCACGGCCCTGTCGTATCTCCTCAATTGCGCAGCGGCACCCAGAGCCCTCGAACCAGGAGACTCGCTTGTCCTGTGGGTCGACGTGGCTGCGCCCTTGACCTCGGGACCGTCTCTCATCCTTTGGACGTGGGGCGCCCCCTATCAAGAGGACGGTGAGACCATGTCGGCTACGCCGGAACCGGGGGTCGACGTCCCGTTCGACGTGAGGTAACGGGCAGTGACCGGCAGTGACGGTCGGCTCAGAGGGAGATCGACCAACGTTGATCGCTGGTATCGCAGTCAAATCCGGCGCTACGCCAGAAGCGGTGCGCGTCCTCGTTCACGGCGTTGACCATGGCGTCGACCCGGACCGCGCCCAGCCTGCGGGCGCGCTCGACGGCCGAGGCGAGAAGTGCCGAGGCCACGCCGGCTCGACGGTGGGCGGACGCCACCGCCAGGCGGTAGACGTGGAAACGCCAGCCGTCCCAGCCGGCGATCAGGGCGCCGACGATGGCGCCGTCGAGCTCGGCGACGACGAGAGCGTGCGGATCGCGCTGGACGAGGACGGTCGCCTCCGGGAGCTGGCCGGCGTGGCGGGTCGGCCCGGCCTCGGCATTCCAGAGCTCGACCACGGCGGGGAGATCGTCGAGCATCGCGTACCGGAGGGCTACCACCTCTCCATGTTCGCGCCCATCGGATCCGCCTACGCGAGAGACGCTCCGGCCGGTGTCGATGCGGGCGCCGGGGGCGGGGCGCGCGTGAGGTCGTCGATCCAGGCGATGACGGCCTTCTCGTAGGCGATGCCGAAGGCGAGGACGGCCCCGGTGTGCTCGGTCGCTGGGAGTGATGCCGGTGTAGTGCCGCAGCCGTTCCTCGTGGACCTTCCGGTTCGAGCTCGAGGAAATCCGCCAGGGTGTCGGCGTCGAGATGGCGTCCGAACCACAAGGTGATGAGCAGCGGGTTGCGGATCTGTTCGGGACCCGGCTCCTGCGCGATCCACGCCTTGAACGCCTTCTTGCCCGCCGCGGTGATGGTGAAAGGGCGACGGTCACGCACGCCGGTGCGCCCGGCGGTGACGAGGCCGCGGTCCTGGAGGGTGCGGAGCTCGCGGTAGACGTGGCTGGGGGTCACGTTCCAAAAGCGCGACAACCCCCGCTCGATCTCCTGGAGCAGATCCCACCCCGTCTTCGGCCCGTCGAAGAGGAACCCGAGCAGCGATCCCTGGGTGGCGTTCAATTCCCCCGGCATCATTTCCCCCGGCATCTTGACATTCCCTTCTGGAAGGTGGACCATGGCCAGCATATTCCCTTAGGGAGGGTGGCGTGGCGGACGGCGGGGTAGACGGCGGGGCAGTCGGGGACGACACGTTGGACTACGTCGTGGGCAACACGGTGGCGGCGCTGGAGAAGGACGGCTACGCCACCATCCCCGACGCCATCACCGCCGAGCAGGTGGAGGCGGCGCGGCGCGACCTGGAGGAGATCCTCGAGAAGCACCCCGTCCGGGCGCGACGACTTCGAGGGCCGCAACACCCGGCGGATCTACGCCCTGTTCGCCAAGACGCGCGCCCTCGACGTCATGGCGACGCACCCGGTGGTGCTGGGCGTGCTCGACCGGGTCCTGGTGAACTACCAATTGAGCGCCCCGGCGGCCATCTCCATCGGCCCGGGCGAGGTGGCCCAACCGCTGCATCCCGACGACGCCATCTACCCCATGCCCCGGCCCCATCAGGAGCTGGTCGTCAACGTGATGTGGCCGCTGCGAGGAATTCACCGAGGCCAACGGCGCCACCCGGATCGTGGCGGGGAGCCACCGCTGGATCGACGAGCGGCCCGACGGCTACCACCCCCACGACGATGGTGGAGATGCCGCCCCGCACCGCGCTGCTCTACCTCGGGAGCGTGTGGCACGGCGGCGGGGCCAACCACACCGACCGGGCCCGGTTGGGCGTCGTCCTCCACTACGCGTCGGCGTGGCTCCGACCCGTCGAGAACCACGTGCTGGCGGTGCCGCCCGACATGGCCCGGACCCTGCCGCCGCGCCTGGCTGGAACTGCTCGGCTACAACATCTATCCCCCGTTCATCGGCTACGTCGACGGCCGCCATCCCCGCAAGCTCCTCACGCCGAGCGGGGCGGACGCACCGTGACCGTCCACGTGGAGGTCGACGGACCCGTGACGATCGTGACGCTCGACCGTCCCGAGGTCGCCAACGCCATCGACCGGCCCACCGCTACCGAGCTCGCCGATGTCTTTCGGGCCTTCGACGCCGACGACGCCCAGGACGTGGCCGTGCTCACCGGAGCGGGCGGCACGTTCTGTGCCGGCGCCGATCTCAAGGCCATGAGCGAGCCCGGGCCTGGCCCGCGTGAGTCGCGTCGAGCCCGACGGCGACGGCCCGGTGGGTCCCACCCGGATGCTGCTCGACAAGCCGGTCATCGCCGCGGTGGAGGGCCACGCCGTGGCGGGAGGCCTGGAACTGGCGGCGTGGTGCGACCTGCGCGTGGCCGCCGAAGACGCGGTGTTCGGTGTGTACTGCCGGCGATGGGGGATCCCGCTCATGGACGGCGGCACCATCCGACTGACCCGGCTGCTCGGCCACAGCCACGCTCTCGACCTCATCCTGACGGGCCGGGGCGTGAGCGGCGAAGAAGCGTTGCGCATGGGCCTCGCCAACCGCATCGTTCCCAAGGGGCACGCCCTCGAGCACGCCGTGCGCCTGGCGCACGAGATCGCCAGCCGGCCCCAGGCGGCACTGCGCAACGACCGGATGTCCTCCTACGAGCAATGGTCGATGGCGGTGCCCGACCGCGATCAGCAACGAATACGACCACGGCATGGCGACGCTGCAAACGGGCCAGCTCGTCGAAGGCCTCGACCGCTACCAGAGCGGCGCATGGCGGGACGGCAAGGCGGCGCCTCCCTCGTAGGCGACGGCGCTCACGTTCACAGCGCGGCCAGCGCCAGGCCCAGAGCGGCCGTACCCGGCACACACCACCAACGTGCCGAAGGCGTTGCGGAACGCCTTGCCGAGCGCACCCTCTTCGACGAGGCGCACGGTCTCGAAGCTGAACGTGGAGAAGGTCGTGTACGAACCGCAGAAGCCCGTGCCGAGGATCACCTTGGGGACTCCGGGAAGGCGTGATAGAGCGCCAGCCCGGTCAGCAGGCCGAACAGCAACGACCCACTGGCGTTCACGACGAATGTGCCCCACGGGAACGCGCTCCGGACGCGATCGCCGATGGCGCCGTCGACGAGGTAGCGCAGCGGCGCGCCGATGGCCGCGGCGACGACGAACCCGACCCAGGCGAGCGGGCTCACAACTCGGCTCTTCGGTGACGCATGGGCATGGTGCGGGCGACCCAGATCCCGGCCCACACGGCCACGAATCCGGACACCAGGCTGGCAGCCGCGTAGCCGAGCCCGACGGCGGCGTGTCCCTGTTTGACGAGGAGGTCCGTCTCCACCGCGAACGTGGAATAGGTGGTGTACGCACCCAGGAAACCGGTGGTCACGAAGGGCCGCAGGTACACGGTGGGTGGGAATCGTTCCAGGATCAGGGCCAGCAACAACCCGAGAGCGAAGCTGCCCGAGATGTTGGTCACGAACGTCGCCCACGGGAAGGTCCCAGGCGCGACATGGATCACCTGGGCCACGCCGTAGCGGGCGGGCGCCCCCGCCGCGCCCCCGAGAGCGACCGCCGCCAGCACCGACCGCCGCAACCTTCGAGTGTGGACGAGATGACCGCCGGCCGCGTCGGCCGCGGCAGCGCCTTCGACCGTGGGCTGGGCGGAGTCGGCCGGCGCCAGATCGGGGTCGATCGGCAGATGCGCAGCTGTGTGGTCGTGCTCGCTCGCCAACGATTCTCCCCGACCGCTCGTCGACCGACGCAGCGGCGCAGGTCACGGACAAGGCGGCAGCGTAGGCGAATCCGCCAGTGACACTGCGAGAATGCGACCATGGACCAGCGACTCAGCGTGATCACCTTGGGAGTGCGAGACCTCGGCCGGGCGCGTGCCTTCTACGAGGCGCATGGGCTGGCACAGCGACGCCGACCCCGAAGACGACGTCGTCTTCTTCCAGGCGCCCGGCATGATCGTGGCGTTGTGGGACCGAGCCCGGCTGGCCGAGGACTCCGCCGTCGAGGACACCGGGGGATGGGGTGGCGTGACCCTCGCCTACAACGCCCGGGGACCGGAAGAGGTCGACGCCGTCGTAGCCGAGGCGCGCGCTGCGGGGGCGACGATCGGACGGGAACCCGGAACAACGTTCTGGGGCGGGTACTCGGGCATCTTCATCGATCTCGACGGCCACCCCTGGGAAGTCGCCCACAATCCGGGGTGGCACCTCGACAACGTCGGGCGGGTCACCCTCGGAGACTGACGCCGGCGCTGGCGGGTCACCCTCGGAGACTGACGGCGGCGCCGGCGCGGGGCGCTCCACGCTCAGGCGCTGACGGGCTCCCCCAAGGCGCCGGGCAACGCCACCCGCCACGCCTCGACGGCGTCGGACACGGCCAGGTCGAGCAGGCCCGCCACCACGATCCGGTCGCCGCCGGCGGTGCCGATGAGGCGCGCCGGGACGCCGGCGGCCTGCGCCAGGGCCAGCACCTCGTCGGGTTGCATGGTGCCGAGCACGACACGCGACGGGGATTCGGAGAACAGTTCCGCAACGTCGCCCACACCGTCGACGATGCAACCCACCTCTGACCGAACCGCGCTCTCGGCGAGAGCCAGCGCTAACCCGCCGCCCGAGACGTCGTGCACCGAGGTGAGCAGGCCGTCGACCGGGACGAGTCGCGTCATCAGCGCCAGGAGACGGGCATGGGCGGCGAGATCGAGCGCGGGCAGGGCCCCACCACGGTGACCGTGGCGCTCCACGGCCCACCGCGATCCCGCCAAAGAAGGATCGGTGTCGCCGAGCAGGACGAGTGACGAATCGGAAACCAACGCCATCCCCGGGGGCCGGCGCTCCAGGCGGTCGATCACCCCCAGCACCGCCACCACCGGGGTGGGGTCGATGTCGGTGCCGGCGCTGGCGTTGTAGAGGCTGACGTTGCCGCCGATCACGGGGATGTCGAGCGCCCGGCAGGCGTCTCCCATGCCGTCGATGGACTCCGACAACTGCCACATGACCTCGGGGTGCTCGGGGTTTCCGAAGTTGAGGCAGTTGACGAGCGCGGCGGGACGGGCGCCGGCGCAGGCCACGTTGAGCGCCGACTCGGCGACGGTCATGGCCGTGCCCAGTCGGGGGTCGAGCGCGCACCAGCGGGGGTTGGAGTCGGTGGAGATGGCCAGGCCCCGGTCACTGGCGGGCAGGCCCGGCGCCGCCAACCGCAGCACGGCCGCGTCTTCGCCCGGTCCCACGACGGTGTTGAGGAAGAGCTGGTGGTCGTACTGGCGATACACCCACGAGGCGTCGGCGAGGAGGGCCAGCGCATCGGCGCCGGCCTCCTCGGGCCCCGCAGAGAAAGAACCAACCAGGGCACGACCGGGATCGTCGCTCCGACGCGCCTCGAGATCGGCGGGAGCCGAACGGGGCCGGTCGTACAGGGGCGCGTCGTCAGAGAGCGAGGCGGCGGGGACGTCGGCCAACACGGCGCCGTCTTCCGACAAGATGCGCAGGCGGCCGCCGTCGGTGACGGTGCCGATGACCGTGGCCCGTACCTCCCAGCGCCGGCACACCTCCTCGACGGCGTCACGATCGGCGGGGGTGACGATGGCGAGCATGCGCTCCTGGCTCTCCGAGGTCATGACCTCGAAGGGCTCCATGGCGGGCTCGCGCCGGGGAACGACGTCGACGGCCACGTCCATGCCCATGCCGCCGCGCGCCGCGGTCTCCGACGTGGCACAGGCGAGGCCGGCCCCACCGAGGTCCTGGATCCCCACCACGAGGCGCCGGTCGAGCAGCTCGAGACAGGCCTCGATGAGCCGCTTCTCCTCGAAGGGGTCGCCCACCTGCACGCTGGGGCGCTTGGCGTCGTCCCCGCCGCCCTCACCACCGAAGGCGGCCGAGGCCAACACGCTCACGCCGCCGATCCCGTCGCGCCCCGTGCTCGATCCCAGCAACACGGCCAGGTTCCCCTCGCCGGTGGCGGCACTCAACACCAGGCGTTCGATGGGCATGACCCCGAGACACAGCACGTTCACGAGCGGGTTGCGGGCATAGCCGGCCGCGAAGGTGAGCTCACCACCGATGGTGGGCACGCCCACGGAGTTGCCGTAGCCCGAGATGCCGGCCACCACGCCTTCGGTCAGCCACCGGGTGCGGGCGTCGTCCAGGGTGCCGAAGAACAGCGGGTCCATGAGGGCGATGGGGCGGGCCCCCATGGTGAAGATGTCGCGCAGGATGCCGCCCACACCGGTGGCGGCTCCCTGATAGGGCTCGACGGCCGAAGGGTGATTGTGGCTCTCGATGCGCAACGCCACGGCGATGCCGTCGCCGGCGTCGATGACCCCGGCGTTCTCCCCCGGCCCGACCAGGACGTGGGGCCCCTCTGTCGGGAGTCGCTTGAGGTGCAGGCGTGACGATTTATAAGAACAGTGCTCGCTCCACATCACGGCATACATGGCCAGTTCGAGCTCGTTGGGGGGGCGCCCGAGGATCTCCTCGATACGCGCCGCCTCGTCGTCACTCAGCCCGAGCGCCCGGTGCAGCTGCATCGCTGCCCACCGTACCTGGCTCCAGGGTCACTCCAGACACTGCGTGACCTCGGAGTCGGGGCCGAGAGTCACTGCGCCGACACCCTCCGCGAGGGACGCGTCGCAGCGTCAATGGACAAAGTCGATTTTGAGGAAATGACCTTCGCCCAATAGGTTGCATTCATGCCAAAGACGCACCCATAATCCGAGCGATGCCTGATCTCAAGACGCGGCCCAACCGCCAACCCATGTCGAATACGCACAAAGCCGCTCTCGCCCAGGGCCGGGACGAGGGTCGCGCCGTGCGTCGCTACCTCGAAGCACTCGAGCACAACCGACCCAAGCGCGGTCGCAAGCGCACGCCGGAATCGGTGAGCAAGCGTCTCGGTGTCGTGAACGACGAGTTGTCGTCGGCCGATCCGCTGTCACGTCTGCATCTGCTGCAGGAGAAGGCCGACCTCCAAGCCGAGCTCGGCCGCGCTGCGTCGACGAGCGACCTGGGCACCCTCGAGCGGGCCTTCATCAAGGTGGCCAAGGCCTACGGAGAGCGCAAGGGCATCGAGTACAGCGCCTGGCGCGCCGCCGGGGTGAGCGCGGCCGTGCTGCAACGCGCCGACATCACGCGCACCGTGAGCGAGCACGGCCACGGCGCCCCGAAGGCAGCCGGGACGAAGTAGGACGGGCAGGACGAAGTAGGAACTCCGCTCCGGAAGCCGGTCCGCCCCGCTGAGTTCAGACCGGAACCTGGGCGCGCCGGGTGGCGGCCACCACCAGCGACTCGAGCAGTCCCATGCCGTCGGTCGACGCCGTCATGGCGTCACAGGCCCGCTCGGGGTGCGGCATGAGCCCCACCACGTTGCCCTCCTCGTTGCACACCCCGGCGATGTCGTCGAGCGAGCCGTTGGGATTGGCGGTGTAGCGCAGCACGATGCGGTCCTCGGCGCGCAGGCGCTCGAGGGTGGCGGCGTCGCAGGTGAAGTTGCCCTCGAAGTGGTTGATGGGAAGCGCCAGCTTCGCACCCACCGTCGACGCGCCCGTGAGCACGGTGCGCGTGGTGCACACCGACACCCCGACCGTGGTGCACAGGAAGCGCAGACCCCGGTTCTTCTGCAACGCCCCGGGCAGGAGCCCGGCCTCGGTCAGGACCTGGAAGCCGTTGCAGATCCCCACCACCGGGCCGCCGTCGGCCGCGTACTTGGCCACCGCCTCCATCACCGGCGAGAAGCGCGCCAGCGCGCCCGGCCGCAGATAGTCGCCGTGGGCGAACCCGCCGGGGAGGACGACGGCGTCGTAGCCGGCCAGCGAGCGCTCCCCGTGCCAGACCGAGCCCGGCCTCGATCCGGGCCGGGCCGAAGAGCCCGAGGGCCTTCACCACGTCGTGCTCGCAGTTGCTGCCCGGGAAGACGACGACGCCGATCTTGGCCGCCATCAGCGCGCTCCGTTGCGGGCCGACGCCAGCCGCCGCCGCAGATGCGCCCGGCGACGCAACCTCAGCCGCGACGCCGACCACCGTGACGGTCGACACTTCGATGACGGGGTTGGCGAGCAGGCGGTCGGCCATCTCGACGGCACGGTCACCGGCGGCGGGCTCGTCGGGCGCCTCGATCGAGAGGCGGAAGGCCTTGCCCACACTGACGTCGTCGACGCCTTCGAAACCCAGCGCCGGCAAGGCCCGCTCGATGGTCGCACCCTGCGGATCGGCGATCCCGGGGCGCAGCCTGACCTCCACGAGCACCTCGTACTTCACGTGCGCATCACCTGCTCGCACCGTACCAGTCGGCCAATCGGCGTCCGCTGATTCGCTCGTAGGCTGCGATGTAGCGCTGGCTCGTCTCGGTCACCACTTCGGGCGGGAGCGGCGGCGGCGGGGGCTGCTTGTCCCAGCCGCTTCCCTCCAGCAGGTCGCGCACGGGTTGCTTGTCGAAGGCGGGCGGGTTGGTGCCGGGCCGCCACTCATCGGCGGGCCAGAAGCGCGACGAGTCGGGGGTGAGCACCTCGTCGCACAGGGCCAGCTCGCCGTCGATGAGCCCGAGCTCGAACTTGGTGTCGGCCACGATGATGCCGTTGCGCTCGGCCGCGGCCGCGCCGCGGCGATACGCCTCGACGCACAGGTCGCGCGCCTTCTCGGCCATCTCCTTGCCCATCAGGTCGGCGGCCTCGTCGAAGGAGATGTTGAGGTCATGGCCTTCGGTGGCCTTGGTCGAGGGCGTGAACATGGGCTCGGGCAGCCGGCTGGCCTGCTCGAGGCCGGCCGGAAGCGGCGTGCCGTGCAGCGTCCGCGTGCTCGAGTACTCCTTCCATCCCGATCCGGCCAGATAGCCGCGCACGATGCACTCGATGGGGAGCATCTCGGCCCGTCGCACGAGCACGGCGCGTCCCGCGATCCCGTCGATGCCGGCGTCGCCACCCAGCTCGGCGGCATCCTTGGGGAGCTGGGCGGGATCGGCGGTGATGAGATGGCTGGGGGCGAGGTCGGCCAGCTCGTGCAGGAAATGGACCGTCATGGCCGTGAGCACCCGGCCCTTGTCGGGGATGGGCTCGGCCAGGATCACGTCGAACGCCGAGAGGCGATCCGACGCCACCATGAGCAGACGACCCTCACCGGCGTCGTAGAGCTCGCGTACCTTGCCGCTGTGCACCATCGTCAAGCTCACCCCTCGACCTCCTCGATCGCTTGTCGGAACTTCGGACACATGTTGCAGCGCCCGCTCCAGGCTGAAGGCCCGGTCGAGCGCGGCCCCGTCCAGCGTGACCTCGGCGTCGGCCTCGAGCACGTCCCGGAAGGGACGCCTCTCCTCCCACGCGGCCCGGGCGTCGCGCTGCACGACGCGGTAGGCGGCGTCGCGTTCCATCCCCGACTCCACCAGCGCCAGGAGCACCGGCTGGCTGAAGACCAGCCCGAACGATCCCTCGAGCACGTTGGCGCGCATGCGCTCGGTGTGGACGACGAGGTTCTGGACCAGCCCGGCGGCCCGGCGCAGCACGTAGTAGGTGAGAAGACAGGCGTCGGGGAGGATGACCCGCTCCACCGAGCTGTGGGAGATGTCGCGCTCGTGCCACAGGGCCACGTCCTCGAGCCCTGCGCCGAGATAGCCGCGCAGCACGCGGGCCAGACCGCTGAGGCGTTCGGAGAGGATGGGGTTGCGCTTGTGGGGCATGGCCGAGCTGCCCTTCTGGCCCGAGCCGAACGCCTCTTCGACCTCGCCCACCTCGGTCCGGGCCAGGTGGCGGATCTCGGTGCCGATCATCTCGATGGTGGCGCCGACCGACGCGCACGCCCACAGCAGCTCGGCGTGGCGGTCGCGGGCGATGACCTGGGTGGCGGGCACCGCCGTCAGCCCGAGTGCGCCACACACGTATGCCTCGACGCGGGGATCGATGTTGGAGTAGGTCCCCACCGCCCCCGACAGCTTCCCCACCGCGACCGCTTGGCGCGGCCGCGCTCAGGCGGGCCCGGTCGCGATCGGCCTGCAGGCACCACAGCGCCAGCTTGGCCCCGAAGGTGGTGGGCTCGGCGTGCATGCCGTGGGTGCGGCCCGGCATGGGCGTGTGCATGAATTCGAGGGCACGTGCCTTCAGCACCGACACGAAGGCGTCCGAGGCGTCGAGGAGCAGGTCGGCGGCGCGAGTCAGGGTGGCGCACAAGGCGGTGTCGACGACGTCCGACGACGTCAGGCCGTAGTGGACCCACGAACCTTCGGGAGCGCCGATGGCGTCCTGGACCACGTCCACGAAGGCGGCCACGTCGTGGTCGGTGACCCGCTCGCGGTCGTTGATGGCGCCCACCAGCTCCGGCGTCACCTTGGGGGACCGGGCCCGCACCGCCGCGGCCGCGTCGCGGGGGATCGTGCCCACCTCGGCCCAGCCCTCGACGGCCAGCAGCTCGACCTCGAGCCACATCTCGAAGCGGGCCTCGTCGGTGAACAGCGCCGCCATCTCCGGCAGCGAGTAGCGGGGGATCACGCCGCACCCGCCGCGGCACCGGCGCCCGCACCCGCACCCGCCGCGGCACCGGCACCCGCCGAAACTGCAGCAGCATCGGCGGCGATGTCGGTCCGGTACTGCATCCCTTCCCAGCCGATGCGGTCCACCGCCGCGTAGGCGCGCCGGCGCGCGCCTCGGCGATGGTGGGGCCGACCGCGCTCACCCCGAGCACGCGCCCGCCCGCGGTGACGAAGCAGCCCTCGTCGTCGAGGGCGGTCCCGGCGTGGAACACGCTGACACCCTCGATGGCGGCTGCCGCCTCGAGCCCGTCGATGCGGTCCCCGGTGCGCGGCGTCGACCGGGTAGCCCTCCGAGGCCAGCACCACGCACACCGACGCGTCGGTGGAGAAGCGCGGCTCGGTGCGCAGGCGGCCCGCGGCGGCCTCGGCCAGCAGGCCGGTGAGGTCCTCGGTGAGGCGGGGCAGGACGACCTGGGTCTCGGGATCACCGAAGCGCACGTTGTACTCGAGGATACGGGGACCGTCGGCCGTCAGGATCAGACCGGCGTACAACACACCGCGGTAGTCGATCCCCCGCCGCCGCAGCGCACCCACCAAGGGCTCCACCGCCTGATCGAGGACTTGGTCCACGAGCCGGTCGGAGACCATCGGCACGGGAGAGTACGCACCCATGCCCCCGGTATTGGGCCCTTCGTCGTCGTCGTTGATGCGCTTGAAGTCCTGCGCCGGCGCCAGCGCCGCGATGCGCTTCCCATCACAGAGCACGAGAAGCGAACACTCGGGCCCCACCAATCCTTCTTCGACCACGATGCGCCGGCCGGCGTCGCCGAAGCTCTCCCCCGACAACTTGGCCGCGATGTCGGCCTCGGCCTCTTCCAGGGAGTCGGTGACGAGCACGCCCTTGCCCGCGGCCAGGCCGTCGGTCTTCACCACCCAGGGACCGGGGAGCTGGCGCAGGAACTCGTTGGCTTCCTTGGCGTCTTCGAAGGCGCCGTAGCGAGCGCTCGGCACGCCCGCCTCGGCCAGCACCATCTTCATGAAGGCCTTGGAACCCTCGAGACGGGCGCCGTCGGCACCGGGGCCGAACACGAGGCGGCGATCGGCGCGCAGCTTGTCGGCCAGCCCGTCCACCAGGGGCTGCTCGGGGCCGATCACGAACAGATCGGCGTCGATGTCCTCGGGGGCGTCGTTAGTCACCGAGATGGACAGCCCCGCACCGGAACCGGAACCAGAGCCGACGAAGGTGAAGTGCGCCGAGTCCGCGGCTTCGGGCGAGTGCGGCGCCATGCCGGGGTTGCCGGGAGCCACCACGACCTCGGCGGTACGGGCCAACGACAGCGCCAGGGCATGCTCCCGGCCCCCCGACCCGACCACGCAGACCTTCACGCCGCCGACCCCGCCAGGAAGAAGAACAGCTTCATGCTGCGAACCGGACGAACTGCTCACGTCCCGGGCCCACCCCCACCAACTTGATGGGCACACCGATCTGCTGGGCCAAGAAGGCGACGTAGTCGCGAGCCGCAGGGGGAAGGTCACCGAGCTCGGTGGCACCTGAGAGATCCGCGCGCCAACCCGGCAGCTCTTCGTACACGGCGTCCACCTGGTGGAGCACGGACTGGTGGTAGGGGGGATAGGCGAAGCGCTCGCCCCCCGAGGTGTAGGCCACGCACACCTTGACGGTGTCGAAGGTGTCGAGCACGTCCATCTTGGTCAGCGCCACCTCGGACAACGAGTTGAGGCGCACGGCCTGGCGGGCCATGACGGCGTCGAACCATCCGCAGCGCCGGCGCCGCCCGGTGTTGGTGCCGAACTCGTGGCCCGCGCTCGACCAGCAGGTCGCCCACCTCGCCCACGCACTCGGTCGGGAAGGGGCCCGCCCCCACCCGGGTGACATACGCCTTGGCGATGCCGATGACCTCGCCGATCATGCGCGGCCCCACCCCGGTGCCGGTGCAGGCGCCCCCCGCCACCGGGTTCGACGACGTCACGAAGGGATAGGTGCCGTGGTCGAGATCGAGGAAGGTGGCCTGGGCGCCCTCGAGCAGCACGTTGCGCCCGGCGTCGAGGGCTTCGTGGACGAGGCCGACGGTGTCACCCACCATGGGCCCGATGCGCGGCGCGTACTGGTCGAGGTACTCGTCGCAGATGGCCCCGGCGTCGAGGGGGAGCCGGTTGTACACCTTGGCCAGGATGGCGTTCTTCTCCTTCAGCACCACCTCGAGCTTCTGGCGGAAGATCTTGGCGTCGAGGAGGTCCTGGACGCGCAGTCCCACCCGGGCCGCCTTGTCGGCGTAGGCGGGGCCGATGCCCCGGCGCGTGGTGCCCAGGGCGTTCTTGCCCAGGTAGCGCTCGGTGACCCGGTCGAGCTCGGTGTGGTACGGCATGATCAGGTGGGCGTTGCCGCTGACCACCATGCGGCTGGTGTCGACGCCCTTGGCCGCCAGCGTGTCGAGCTCGGCCAGGAGCACGCCGGGGTCCACCACCACGCCGTTGCCGATGATCGGGGTGATGTGGGGATAGAGCACGCCGCTCGGCACGAGCTGGAGGGCGAAGGACACGCCGTCGACCACCACGGTGTGCCCGGCGTTGTGGCCGCCCTGGTAGCGCACGACCATGTCCATGTCCCGGGCCAGGAGGTCGGTGAGCTTGCCCTTCCCCTCGTCGCCCCATTGCGTCCCGACGACCACGGTTGCGGGCACGACGCTCCTCCGTAGAACGGCTCCGGATTACGCCACATTGTATCCGGACCAGGGTGGACACCCCGAAGGGGGTGCAGCGCCCTGGCACCACGTCACGCGATGGCACTTTCACTCAGTGCACTGGAATGGCCACCCCCGAAACGGGGACCGCCTCAGCGCAGGGTGATGGCCCCGTCCGTGGCGTCCACGGTCACGGTGTCGCCGTCGCTGTAGCGCCCTTCCAGCAGCGCCATCGCCAGAGGGTCCTCCACCGAGTGCTGGAGCACCCGCCGCAGCGGCCGCGCCCCCAGGTCGGGGTCGTATCCCGCTCGGGCCAGCCAGTCCCGTGCTTCGCCGGTGACCACCAGCGTGAGGCGGCGCTGGGCCACCCGGGCCGCCAGGGTGGCGACCTGGATGTCCACGATGCGGCGGATGTCGGCCTCCGACAGATGGCGGAAGCGCACCACCTCGTCGATGCGGTTGAAGAACTCGGGCTTGAAGAAGTCCTGGGGATCGCCGGGCAGGTTGGAGGTCATGATGAGCACGGTGTTGGTGAAGTCGACGGTGCGACCCTGGCCGTCGGTGAGCCGTCCGTCCTCGAGCACCTGGAGCAGGACGTTGAACACGTCGGGGTGCGCCTTCTCGATCTCGTCGAGGAGCACCACCGCGTAGGGACGGCGCCGCACCGCTTCGGAGAGCTGGCCGCCCTCCTCGTAGCCGACGTAGCCCGGGGGCGCCCCGACCAGGCGGCTCACGGTGTGCTTCTCCTGGTACTCGCCCATGTCGATGCGGACCATGGCGCGGTCGTCGTCGAAGAGGAAGTCGGCCAGGGCCCGGGCCAGCTCGGTCTTGCCCACGCCGGTGGGGCCGAGGAACAGGAACGAGCCGATGGGCCGGTTGGGGTCCGACAGCCCGGCCCGGCTGCGGCGGATGGCGTTGGACACCGCCACGACGGCCTCGTCCTGGCCCACCACGCGCGCGTGGAGGGCCTCCTCCATGCGCACGAGCTTGGCCAGCTCGGCCTCCATGAGCCTGGTGACCGGTACGCCGGTCCAGCGGCTCACCACCTCGGCCACGTCCTCGGCGTCGACCTCTTCCTTCAGCATGGCGCCCGAGCTCTGGAGCTCGGCCAGGGCCTTGGTGGCGTCCTCGATGCGGTGGTCGATGTCGGGGATCACGCCGTAGCGGATCTCCGAGGCACGCGTGAGGTCGCCGTCGCGCGTGAAGCGCTCGGCCTCGCCCTTCCTCGTCTCGAGCTCCTCCTTCAAGGCGCGGATGGCGGAGATGGCGTCCTTTTCGGCCTGCCAGCGAGCCGTCATGGCGTCGGCGGTCTCGGTCAGGTTGGCCAGCTCCTCCTCGAGGCGGGCCAGGCGCTCCTTCGAGGCGTCGTCGGTCTCCTTGGCCAGCGCCATGCGCTCGATCTCGAGCTGGCGCATGCGCCGGGTGACGACGTCGATCTCGGTGGGCATGGAGTCGATCTCGATGCGCAGCCGGCTGGCGGCCTCGTCGACGAGGTCGATGGCCTTGTCGGGGAGGAAGCGTCCCGTGACGTAGCGGTCCGACAGCACCGCGGCGGCCACCAGGGCGGCGTCCTGGATGCGCACGCCGTGGTGGACCTCGTAGCGCTCCTTCAGGCCGCGCAGGATGGCGATGGTGTCCTCCACCGAGGGCTGGCCCACGAACACGGGCTGGAAGCGGCGTTCGAGGGCGGCGTCCTTCTCGATGTGCTTGCGGTACTCGTCGAGCGTCGTGGCGCCCACCAGGCGCAGCTCACCGCGCGCCAGCATGGGCTTGATCATGTTGCCGGCGTCCATGGCCCCTTCGGCCCCGCCCGCGCCCACGATGGTGTGGAGCTCGTCGATGAAGGTGATGATCTCGCCCTCGGAGTCGGTGATCTCCTTGAGCACCGCCTTCAGGCGCTCCTCGAACTCGCCCCGGTACTTCGCCCCGGCCACCATGGCGGAGAGGTCGAGCGCCACCACGCGCTTGTCGCGCAGGCCCTCGGGCACGTCGCCCTCGACGATGCGGTTGGCGAGACCCTCCACGATGGCGGTCTTGCCCACGCCGGGCTCGCCGATGAGCACGGGGTTGTTCTTGGTGCGGCGCGACAGCACCTGGATGATGCGCCGGATCTCCTCGTCGCGCCCGATGACGGGGTCGAGCTTGCCCCGCCGGGCCAGCTCGGTGAGGTCGCGCCCGTACTTCTCGAGGGCCTGGTACTGCTCCTCGGGGTTCTGCGACGTGACGCGGTGGCTGCCCCGCACCTGGCGCAGGGCGGTGAGCAATTCGTCGCGCTTGACCCCGATGAGGTCCGACAGCGCCAGCAGGAGGTGCTCGACCGACACGTACTCGTCGCCCATGTCGCCGCGCAGGCTGTCGGCGGACTCGAGCAGGTCGCGCGCCGCCACGCGACAACGTGACGTCGCTGCCGCCGTAGGCCTTGGGGAGCGAGGCGAGGCGATCCGCCACACGGTTGGTGAGGGCGGTGGGCTCCACCCCCGCCTTGGCCAGCAGCGGCAGGGCCAGGCCGTCGGCCTGGCCCAGCAGGGCGGCCAGGATGTGGTCGGGGGTGACCTCGGGGTTGTTCTGGGCGTGGGCGCGCTCGACCGCGCTGCGCATGGCCTCTTGGACCTTGAGCGTCCAGCGTTCCTGGTCGATGGCCATGGGACTACCTCCCGGTCCGGCGCGGGCGCGTCGCCGTGCCCGGTGCGGCGGAACACCAGCGCCTGGCGCAGCGGCACCAGGTCGCGGCGGTACTGGCGATGGGTCTGTTCGATCGTGTCGCGCGCCTCGTCGCGCACGCGTTCGAGCTCGGCGGTCAGGCGCTGCACCTCGGCCTCGAGCTCGAGAACGTGGCGCACCCCTTCGAGGTTCAGCCCCGAGGCGGTGAGCATCCCGATGTGGCGCAACGCGCTCGATGTCGAGCTGGCTGTAGCGCCGGTTGCCGCCCCCGGTGCGCGACGGGTCGACGAGGCCCTTGCGCTCGTAGAAGCGCAACGTCTGGGGATGCACGCCGGCCAGCTCGGCCGCCACCGAGATCACGTACACGGCGCGGGCCGCGCTCTCCCCGCCGAACAACGCGGCCCGTCGTGCCCTGCGTCGGTCACTTCCCCCGGCCGGCGTCCGGCCTGGGTCCGTGACCCTCGTCAGGCGGTGGTGGCGTCATCGGTGTTCACCTCCAGATGGGCACGCGGCTCGTCGCTCGGAGACGCGTGCGAACTCCTCGACCGCGGCACGTTGCTCGTCGGTCAGCTTCTTGGGAACGGTCACGTCCACGGTGACGAGGAGATCTCCGGCCGCGGTCCGCCCGTGGCCGGGCACACCCCGGCCCTTCACGCGGAAGGTCTTGCCCGACGACGTCCCCGCCGGGACGCGCAGGGTGACGGGCTCGTCGAGGGTGGGCACCTTCACCGTCGACCCCAGCGCCGCCTCGGGGAACGTCACCGGCACGTTCAGCGTGAGGTTGCGGCCCCGCCGGCCGAAGACGGGGTGGTTGCCCACCCGCACCGTGACGTAGAGGTCGCCGGCCGGCCCGTTGGCACGACCGGGCGCGCCCCGGCCCTTGACGCGGATGCGCTGGCCGTCTTCCACGCCGGCGGGGATGCGCACCTTGACCTGGCGGGTGCGGCGCACCACCCCCGAGCCGCGACAGGTCTTGCACGGCTTCTCGATGATGGTGCCACGGCCCGAGCACTGCGGGCACACGCGGCTGAGGGAGAACAGCCCCTGGTTGTCGTCGAGCGCGCCCCGGCCGTGACAGGTGGGGCACGTCACCGGCGACGTGCCCGGCGCCGCCCCCGATCCGTTGCACGTCTCGCAGCGCGCCTCGCCGGCCACGTTCACCGACGTGGTCACGCCGCGCACGGCGTCCTCGAAGGACAGGTACAGCTCGGCCTCGACATCGTCGCCCCGGCGCGGCCCGGCGTTGCGGGCCCGTCGGCCCCCGCCGCCGAAGCCGCCCAGTCCCCCGAAGAGGTCGCCGAGGTCGCCGAAATCCTCGACCCGGAAGGTCGCCCCGCCCGGTCCCCCGTGCGCGCCTGGCCCCCCGAAGCCGCCGAACCCGGCCGGCCCGAGGCGCCGAACCTCGTCGTACTCCTTGCGCTTGGCCGCGTCACCGAGGACGTCGTAGGCGGCCGAGATCTCCTTGAAGCGGTCCTCGGACCCGGGGTTGGCATCGGGATGGAACTGCTTGGCGAGCTTGCGGTACGAGCGCGTGATCTCTTTGTCCGTGGCCGTCGAGTCCACGCCCAGGACCTGGTAGTAGTCCTTCTCCAACCACTCGCGCTGAGCGACCATTACCCCCGCACCCGCACCATGGCCGGGCGGATCACCCGTCCCTTCCACCGGTATCCGGCCCGCAGCACGTCGTCGACAACCGGGCCCGCCGGCGCGGCCTGCTCCCCCTCGGCACCTGCCGGCCCCGGGGCGTGGTCCACCGCCTCGTGGGTGGTGGGGTCGAAGGGCTCACCGGCCACGCCGATGCGCTCGAGCCCTTCGCGGCGTGAGGGTGTCGGCCAGCAGGGTCGACCCGGCCACGAGCGCCTTGCCCTCGTCGGAGAGCTCGTCGCCGGCGTCGAGATGGGCGCGCGCCAGATCGAAGGCGTCGAGCACGGGCAGCACCTTGGTAACGAGGTCCGCGGCGGCGCGCTCGAGGTTGTCGGTCTGCTGGCGGATCATGCGCTTCTTGTAATTCTCGAAGTCGGCCTGGACGCGGCGCGACAGGTCGAGGTACTCGTCGCGCTCACGTCTCGCCGTGAAGAGCAGGTCGTCGAGGTCGTCGACGACGCTGTCGTTGGGCGCCTCGGGGACGGCGTCCCTGTCCATGTCGCCGTCGATGTCGATGTCCCTGTCGATCACGATGTCATCGAGCACGGGCTCGACGCGGGGGTCGACGGTGTTCTCGGCCCGGGGCACGCCGGGGCTCCCGGGGCGCGGTGCTCCCGCGCTCCGGGAGCCGCCCGGCGGACCGGACGGGCCCGAAGTCCCGACGGCGGGGTCATGCCCCTTGCTCGTCGACGATCTCGGCGTCCACCACCTCGTCGTCCGAGGGGGCGGGACCGTCGTCGCCACCGGGCGCGCCGCCCGATGCCGAGGCGGCGCCACCGGCTTGCGAGGCCTGCTCGTACAGGCGCTGGGTGAAGGTGTGGCTGGCGTTGACGAGCGCCTCGGTGGAGTCCTTGATCTTCTCCACGTCGGTACCCCCCAGCGCATCCTTCACGGCCTTGAGGGCGCTCTCGACCTTGTCCTTTTCGTCGCCCTCGAACTTCTCGCCCTGCTCGCGCAGCACCTTTTCCGTCTGGTAGACGAGCGTGTCGGCGTTGTTGCGGATCTCCGCCTCTTCGCGCCGGCGCTTGTCGTCCTCGGCATGCGCCTCGGCGTCGCGCACCATGCGGTCGATCTCGTCCTTGGCGAGTGACGACTCGCCGGTGATGGTCATCGACTGCTCCTTGCCCGTGGCGGTGTCGCGGGCGGAGACGTGCACGATGCCGTTGGCGTCGATGTCGAAGGTGACCTCGATCTGCGGCACGCCGCGCGGCGCCGGGGGCAGGTCCACGAGCTGGAACTTGCCGAGCGTCTTGTTGTACATGGCCATCTCGCGCTCACCTTGGAGCACGTGGATCTCCACCGACGGCTGGTTGTCCTCGGCCGTGGTGAACACCTCGGAGCGCTTGGTGGGGATGGTGGTGTTGCGCTCGATGAGCCGGTGCATGACGCTGCCCTTGGTCTCGATGCCGAGCGACAGCGGCGTGACGTCGAGGAGCAGGACGTCTTTCACCTCGCCCTTCAGCACGCCGGCCTGGACCGCGGCGCCGATGGCCACGACCTCGTCGGGGTTCACGCCCTTGTGGGGCTCCTTGCCCGTCAGGCCCTGCACGAGGTCCTGGATGGCGGGCATCCGCGTCGAGCCACCCACCATCACGACGTGGTGGATGTCGGACTTCGACAGCCCGGCGTCGGAGATGGCCTGCTCGAAGGGGCCCTTGCAGGCGTCGACGAGATCGGCGGTGATCTCGTTGAACTTGGCCCGCGTCAGCTTGAGGTCGAGGTGCTTGGGGCCATCGGCGGTGGCGGTGATGAAGGGCAGGTTGATCTGGGTCTCCTGCACCGACGACAGCTCGATCTTGGCCTTCTCGCCGGCTTCCTTCAGGCGCTGCACGGCCATCTTGTCGACGGACAGGTCCACGCCCTCGGTGTTCTTGAACTCGGTGACCAGCCAGTCGATGACGCGCTGGTCCCAGTCGTCCCCACCGAGATGGGTGTTGCCGGAGGTGGACTTCACCTCGAAGACGCCTTCGCCGATCTCGAGGATCGACACGTCGAAGGTCCCGCCTCCGAGGTCGAAGACGAGAACGGTCTGCTCCTTGTTCTCCTTGTCCAACCCGTAGGCGAGGGCCGCCGCGGTGGGCTCGTTGATGATGCGCAGCACCTCGAGGCCGGCGATCTGGCCCGCCTCCTTGGTGGCGGTGCGCTGGGCGTCGTCGAAGTAGGCGGGGACGGTGATGACGGCCTGGTTGACGCTGTCGCCGAGGTAGGACTCCGCGTCCCTCTTCAGCTTCTGGAGGATGCGGGCCGAGATCTCCTGGGCGTTGTACTTCTTGCCGTCGATGTCGATGGACCACGACGTGCCCATGTGGCGCTTGACCGAGCGGATGGTCCGGTCGGGGTTGGTGATGGCCTGGCGCTTGGCTACCTCGCCTACGAGGACCTCGCCCGACTTCGAGAACCCGACCACGGACGGCGTGGTGCGGCCGCCTTCGGCGTTGGGGATGACGACCGGCTCGCCGGCCTCCAAGACGCTCACGACCGAGTTGGTGGTGCCGAGGTCGATTCCGACGGCCTTGGGCATTGCTCTTGCCTCCGTATACTCTGCGGCCCCGGTGGCTCTCACCAGGGTGTTCCAGTCTTCTGGGATAACTTGACTGTCACCAGTATAGCGATCTTGAGTCTCTACCTATCAAGTTCCTAGGAATTCAATTTCCGGGAGGCGAAGTCCCTGGTGAGGCCATCGGGGACGTTCGGAGGCGCCGAGAGGGTCTTCCGGCCCTGTCCGGCGGGGCGCTTTCGGGCTTGGCTGGGAAGATGACCATCTCCTGGACCGCGACGACCGAGCTCGACGACGTGCAGCACCAGCTGGACAACCTGGCCTCGGCCCGGTCCCTCGACAGACTGAGCTCAGCCGACGAGCTGCGCTACCGGAAGCTGTGTCGCACCGAGCGTGCCCTGCTCCAGCCCTGAGGGTTCGCCCGCCCCGGTCGATCCGGCCTGATTGACCCGTAGTGGAGTTCATCGTCGTCCTGGCGGCGGCCGCCCAGTTCCGCCGGGCCTGGCTGGCGGTGTCGGGTTGTCCCGAGCCCTTGTCCCTGCCCGATCCCCGGGTGGTCGAGGTGAACGACTCGGTGCGCGAGCTGATGGAAGCCACCGAGACGACCGACCTGGTAGCCACCTTCGACGCCTTGGGCGAGCTGGTGCGCCAGACCAGCTGATCCCCGTACCAGGTGAGAACACCTGCTCCTGCAGGTGGAACCCCCCTAGGCCCGGGTCGCGGCCGGTCCTACCTTGGACATCGGGCGGCTTCGGGGACTCCCAATCCCTTTTCCTGACACGGTCGCCCACCGGGGGGTGCGGCGGGGCGTTGGCGCCTTCACGGTTCCAGCTCCTCGCCGTCCGACCCGGAAGAGAGGGCAGTGGGGAAGCGTGAGATCGTGGCCGTCGTGTGGCACGAGCACACGCACACCATCGACATGGTCTATGAAGATGGCCACCCCGACACCCTGATGGGCACCAAGAAGATGGCGGCGCAGATGGCCGAGGGCTTCGGCCTCGACCTCGTCCCCACCACGTCGGCGACCTTCCTGTGGGTCAAGGCGGCCCCGTAGCCAAACTCAGCCCGATCAAAGGCCCGGTCCACTCATCAGGCCTAGGTGGAATCCCCTGGTCACGCAGGTGGAACCCCGCTTTGCTCGCACCCTGGCCAGGCGTACCGTCACGAAACATGACCATGGTGCTCCTGACAGTCGTGGGTCTCGTCATCGCCGGATGGTTGACCGGCGCCTTCCCCGCTGCGAACGCGGCCATCCACCGGAGGCAGAAGGGCCAGTCGATGGTCGAGCGGCGCCCGGCGCCGTGGCGCCCCGCTCCCCGCATGCAGCCCACCCGCCAGAGGTACGGCACCCGGCACTGATCCGTGGCGGCCCCGGGTGGCGAACCTGGGTCATGCCCGACTACGACAAGCTCCGCCTCCAAGAGATGGCTTCGATCAGCGATCTCGCCCACGGCCTGTCCGACGACCAGTGGAACCACGCCTCGCTGTGCGGGGGATGGCGCGTACACGACGTGATCAGTCACATGTGCCTCGGCTACACCACCCCGATGCCGTCGATGGTGGCCAAGATCGGCCGCGCCGGATTCAACGTCGACAAGGCGTCGCTGCAGGGGTCGATCGACTACGGCTCCTCGCACTCGCCCGCCGAGATCCTGGCCGTCTTCGACTCCATCCACCGCCAGAACATCCGCAAGGGCATCACCCGTTTCATCAAGCCCCAAGAAGGTCTGGTGGACCACCTCGTCCATCACCAGGACATCCGCCGCCCCCTGGGCCTGCCCCGGCCCATGCCCGAGGAACGCCTGCGGGCCGCCCTCGACGTGGCGCCCGGCATCGGCGGGTTCGTGAAGGCGAAGCAGCGCACGGCCGGGCTGCGCCTCATCGCCGACGACCTGGGCTGGTCGCACGGCGACGGTCCCGAGGTCATGGGCTCGGGCGAGGCCGTCCTGTTGGTGTGCACCGGGCGCCGCGAGGTGCTCGACGAGCTCAAGGGCGAAGGGGTCGAGACTCTCCGTCGACGCATGGCGGCCTGACTACGCTCGAAGGTGTGCCTGACCTGGTTCTGATCCGCCACGGCGAGTCCACCTGGAACGCCCAGAACCTGTTCACGGGGTGGACCGACGTCGACCTCACGGCCAAAGGTGAGGCCGAGGCCCGCCAGGCCGGCGCCCTGCTCGCCGCCGAGCAGCGCAACGGCCTCGAGCTCCAGGTGGTGCACACCTCGGTCCTGACCCGGGCCGTGCGCACCGCCAACCTGGCCCTCGACGAGCTGGGCCGGAGCTGGCTGCCCG
Organism: uncultured Acidimicrobiales bacterium; assembly: GCA_963846125.1. Classification (GTDB taxonomy): domain Bacteria; phylum Actinomycetota; class Acidimicrobiia; order Acidimicrobiales; family UBA8190; genus Chersky-840. The sequence continues at coordinate 895,525 of CAWJUR010000002.1, read as the reverse complement.
TGCGGCGCCACTGGCGTCTCAACGAGCGTCACTACGGCGAACTGCAGGGCCTCAACAAGAAGCAGACCGTGGCCCAGTTCACCGAGGAGACGGTGAAGCAATGGCGGCGCAGCTACGACGTCCCCCCGCCGCCGTTGTCACGGGACGACGAGCGCCACCCCATCCACGACGAGCGCTACCGGGACCTGCCGCCCGGGGTCCTGCCCGACACCGAATGCCTGGCCGACGTGGTGGCGCGCATGGTGCCGTACTGGGAGGACGCCATCGCCGCTGATCTGCACGCCTTCTCGGGCGTGCTCGTGGTGGCGCACGGCAACTCCATCCGCGCCCTGGTCAAGTACCTGAAGGACATCCCCGACGACGAGATCATCGGCCTCGAGATCCCGACCGGCGTGCCGTGGTGGTTCCGTTTCGACGACGCCCTGGAGCTCGTCGACGACCAGCAGCTGGGAGACCCCGAGGCCATCCGGGCCGCTACCGAGGCCGTCGCCCGCCAGGCCGGATAGCGGTACTGAGGGACGAGGGGCTGACCCCCCCGACCGGCCGGCTCGCCCGGGGGGAGGCGTGCCGAACCGGTCAGAGGGCCAGACCTGTCAGGGATCAGAGGGCGTCGCGACCCCGCTCCCCGGTGCGCACCCGCACCACCGACTCCACCGGGATGACCCACACCTTGCCGTCACCGATCTTGCCGGTGGCAGCGGTGCTCACGATGGCGTCGACCACCTCGTCGGCTTGTGTGTCGTCGACGAGAACCTCGACACGGATCTTGGGGACGAAGTCCACCTCGTATTCCGCGCCTCGGTACACCTCGGTGTGGCCACGTTGGCGGCCGAAGCCCTGGGCCTCGGTGAGGGTCATGCCCTGGACGCCGAGCGTCTTGAGGGTCTCTTTGACCTCGTCGAGTTTGAAGGGCTTGAGGACTGCCACGACCAGCTTCATTGTGCGCTCCCTTTCCTCGTGCTCAGCCGGGTCAACGTTCGCCTGCCGGAGGGGATTCAGACCCTAACGGCGGAGACTTTGACCCGGTGAGCCCGGCCAGCTCGAATGCACTGACCGTGCTCGTCCGCTAGGCGAAGGTCTCGTCGGGGAAGGCCTCCTCGTCGTGGATGGCGAGGTCGCCGACCTCGAGGATCTCATCGCTGTAGCGGGCACCCCGCAGGACCAGGCCGATGAGCTTCATGAGGATGAAGGTCACGACCGCCGACCAGCAGATGACCCAGATGGCGGCCCGGACCTGTTCCCACAGCTGATGGGCCGAGCCCGTGTACATCAAGCCGCCCACCCCGAAGGGCGTACAGCCCCCGTGGGCGGTGATGTACGACGACTGCGATGCCGCCGCGTTGGCCGAGTTGTTCACGACCTGCCCGGCATTGTCGAGCTTGCCGCAGCCCAGTTCCAGAGTGTTCGGGTCGCCGAAGATGCCCAGGAGCAAGCCCCCGAAGAGTCCGGCGATGCCGTGGGTGTAGATGACCCCCAGCGCGTCGTCCACCTTCGAGAAGGGCCGCACCTTGGACAGGTAGTTCCAGGCGAACCAGACGACGACGGTGCAGATGACCCCGACGTAGATCGCACCCCGGCCGTTGACGAAGCCGGCGCACGGCGTGATCCCGACCAGACCGCAGATCATGCCGTTCACCCCGCCCAGGAAGGTCGGTTTCTTCGACTTGGTGAACCAGGCGTCCATGGCCATCCACACCACGACACCGCAGGCGGTGGCCACGTTGGTGTTGACCACGGCCGCAGCGGCGTCGGCACCGGCGTAGTACGGGTCGCCACCGTTGAAGCCGTTCCAGCCCAGCCACAGGATGCCGGCCCCCACCGCGGCCATGACCAGGTTGTTGGGGACGGCGTGTTGTCGATCTCGAAGCAGCCGGGGGCCTAAGACCCAGGCGGCCACGAAGCCCGACACACCGGCCGACATGTGGATGACGTACCCACCGGAGAAGTCCAGCGCCCCTTCCTGGGCGAAGTAGCCGCCGCCCCAGAGCAGGAAGGCGTCCACGCAGTAGACGAACGTCGACCACAGCGGCACCAGGAGGCACCAGGCGCTGAACTTGATCCGGCCCAGCACGCTCCCCAGGAACAGCAGGGGGGTGATGGCCGCGAACACGAACTGGAAGTAGGCCAGGGTCGTGGTGGGGAAGTGGAAGGGCACGGCGGTGTTGGCTGCGGACACCGCCTGGCTCTGTTCATCGGCGGCCCCGGTGATGCCGCCCGGTTTCCCGACGAAGTTCTCGAAGAAGTGTTTGACCCATCCGACCCCGGTGAGCTGGGTCTGGACGCCGTTGTGCACACCCCCTCCGATGGAGGTGCTCCCGAAGCCCATCTTGTAGGACCACAGGACCCAGGCGATGAGGACCAGCGAGAACCCGGCGAACATCATGGCCAGCACGTTCACCGCCCACTTCTTCTGGACGATCGACGCGTACAGGACCGCCAGTCCGGGCAGGCTCATCAGGCCGACGAACGTGGCGGCCACCAGCTGCCACGTGTTGTCGCCCGTATTCAGCCAACTGGGATACGGAACGAGTTGCGATGCTGCAGCTAGCACGGCTCGAGTGCTCCTCTCGTGCGGTCATGAACCCCGGCACACCTCGAGCCATGCACGTGGCGTCACACAGCACCGGGTGCGCCAAGGTCATGGCAGGTGGTTTGCCCTGCCGCCGACAGAATGCAGGTCGAGCGTTTCGGCATTGTCACGCCACTGTTACCAGCGTGTGAACTGGAAACGACCCGGTAACCCACGCCCGTCCCCGGTGGGGACGGCGCCGTTCAGCCTGCTTTTTTCTCGTCCTCGGGCTTCGGGGGGAGCGCTTGGGGGGTGCGGTGCGAGGGGTGTAGCGCTTGTTGGGCTGGGGTCGACCGGACCGCGGATTTCCCCCGCCGCCCCGCCGGCGGGCCCCGGGTCGAGAGGGTGTGTCGCCGTTCGCCTCCCGCAGGTCGCGTTGGAGGCGGTAGGCGCGCACCAGCAGCCAGGCGCCAAGAAGGAGGTAGGGGACCCCGAAGCCCCAGTAGTGGAGGTTGAAGACGGCCAGCCCGTACAGGGCCATGGCGATGCCGAGGAAGAGGCGCTTGCGGAGATAGGCCGTGACGATCATCACGAGGGCCAGGCCCAGGAGGACGAGCTCGAGCTCGTGGTAGAGCGAGACGCTCACGAACTTCGGGTTGGGCTTGTGGTTGCTCAGGAATTGGCGCGGATTGTGCGAGATCCGGTCGGCGATGATGACCAGCCCGATGGCGGCCGCCACCGGTGCCAACAGGAGGCCCATGAGGCGCTCCTTGTCGTTGGCGTACTTGACGGCGTCCTCGAGCTCCTCGACCGACAGCGGTTCGTCGGCCGCCTTGGCCTTGGCCGCGGCGCTGGGCTCCACCGGCTTGACGATGGCGTCGCGCAACCGCTCGCCCAAGGGCGCCTTGTCCCCGTCGCGGTTGAAGCGGGGCAGGGAGAGCAGAAGCCGGTGCCAGAGGCTCAATCGGGGCGGGGCGCCGTCAAAGTCGTCGTCGTCGCGACCGCCGGGCATCGGGGAAGGCTAGCGCGCCAATTCGGCCCCCAGCCAAGAGCCACTACCGCGGCGGCTCCGCCGTGCGCATGCGGCGGCGCCTGAAGACCAGCGCTCCGACGAGGACGACCAGGACCGCGAACAGGATGGCGGGGACCACGAACACGCTCGCTGAGGCGCGCTCGGTGGCCACGGCATGAGCCGTCGACAGGAGGGGCGGGTCACCGGCAACAGCCACGGCCCGGACCTTCGTCCCCGGACGGCGCAGGACGTTGCCGGGGATGGACTCACGGTAGTGATGGCCGTCGAGGGTGAAGGTTCCCTGGCACGCGTAGCCGGCCGGATTGCTGCCGCTGCCCCCCAACAGACCGAGGCACCCCTTCACCGTGACCTGTACGGCCACCCCGTGCTGGCGAAGCGTGTTGATCTGCGAGTTCTTGTGGACGCCCGCCACGAAGAGCACCACAGCGAGGACGGCCAGAGCCACGAAACAGACGGCGACGACGACTCGTCCGGTCTTGCGGACGTCGATGCTCACGCCCGCCCCACGCAGCGTCGTCAGGGGTGCACCCGAGGTGTCTGTCCCAGAGGTGGGTGGCGTGTTCGCCCCGGAGACCGGTCCTTCTGAGACCGTCGACTCAGGAGCAGTCATCGGCGTGTCCACTCTTCGGTCCCCGGTCTGTTCGGCATCGGGTCGCGGCGATTGTGGAATCGGAAAATGGTAGCGGCGAGGTCGTGTCAGCGGTCTCGGCGCCGAGTGGCGCCCGCAGATAGCCTCTCGGCCATGGCGCGAAAGCACGAGCTCGACCTCAGCAAGATCTGGATGTTCTCGGCCTGCTCGGCGGGCCAATTACGCACCATCCGCAAGGCCGTCGAAGAGGTGATCGTGCCGGCCGGGCGGGTCCTGTGCGAAGAGGGCACCATCGGCCGGGAGTTCTTCTTCGTCGTGGACGGCACCGCCTCGGTGCGTCGCAACGGGCGCCGGGTCACCACCCTCGGTCCCGGCAAGTGGTTCGGCGAGCTGTCGCTCCTCGACCGCATGCCTCGCTCGGCCAGCGTGGTCTCGGAGACCCCCATGACGCTGCTCGTGCTCGAGCAGCGCCGCTTCAACGGGCTGCTCGACGAGATGCCGACGCTGGGGCGCAAGCTGCTGGTGGCCATGTCGCAGCGCCTGCGCGACGCGGACACCAAGGCCGTCAACTAACTGGCGCTACTCCCGCCGGTGGTTCCCGGATCGGCGGCGGCCAGCAACGACGCCTCGACCACCTGGGAGAGGTCGAGCACCCGGACGTCGTCCTCGCGTGATCGGGCCTTGACAGCGTCGTCGAGCATGATGAGGCAGTAGGGACACGCCGTCGAGACCACGTCGGCGCCGGTCCCGAGCGCTTCGTCGGTGCGCTCGAGGTTGACCCGCTTGCCGAGGCTCTCCTCCATCCACATGCGGGCCCCGCCGGCGCCACAGCAGAAGCTCTTCTCCCGGCACCGTTTCATCTCGATCTGCTCGACGCCGTTGATCGAGTCCAGAACGTTGCGGGGCTCGTCGAACACCCGATTGTGTCGGCCGAGATAGCAGGGGTCGTGGTAGGTGACCTTGGCGTCCATGTTCCCCGGCGTGAGCTTGCCTGAGTCCACCAAATGGCTGAGGAGCTGGGAGTGATGGATGACCTGGAAGTTCCCGCCCAGGTCGGGGTACTCACGGGAAAGTGAATTGAAACAGTGCGGGCACGAGGCGATGACCTTCTTGGCGCCGACCTCGTCCAGAGTGGCGATGTTGGCCTTGCCCATCTCCTGGTAGAGGTATTCGTTCCCGAGGCGGCGGGCCGGGTCACCGGTGCAGGACTCGCGGGGCCCGAGAATGCCAAAGGTCACCCCGGCCCGGTGCAGCAGGCGCGCCGTGGCCTGCGTCGCCTTGCGGGCCCGCTCGTCGAGGGCACCGGCGCACCCCACCCAGTACAGATACTCGATGTCGTCGGGAATGGTTCCGGTGATCACGGGAATCTCGAAGTCGAGAGTCTCGGTCCATTCGGTACGCTTGGCACCACCCAGGCCCCACGGATCACCCTGGTTCTCGATGTTGCGGAGCATCAACCCGGCCTCGGTCGGGAAGCGCGACTCCATGAGGACCTCGTAGCGGCGCATCTCGAGGATGGTGTCGACGTGCTCGATGTCCACCGGGCATTCCTCGACGCACGCGCCACACGTCAGGCACGACCACAGGACGTCGGGGTCGATTGTGCCCGGAACCAGCGTGGGCGCCTCCGCCTTTTGGGCCGCGGCCCACGCCACCGCGTCGACGGGAGAGCCGTCCTCCGAGGGCGGAGGCGAACCGAAGAGCCGCGGTGCGGACTCGAAGAGGTTGTCTCGCAGCCCCATGATCAGCAGCTTCGGAGACAGGGGCTTGTCGGTGTTCCAGGCGGGGCACACCGACTGGCAACGGCCGCACTCGGTACACGTCAGGGTGTCGAGGAGCTGCTTCCAGGAGAGGTCCTCGATGTGGCCGGCTCCGAAGACGGTGTCCTCGGAGACGTTCTCCATGTCCATGTCGGGAGTGTTGTAGAGCGGGCCCAGGGCCCGGGGCCGTCGTGAGGTAGCCACGTTGATAGGGGCCAGGGCGATGTGGAGGTGCTTCGAATAGGAGAGGAAGACGGCGAACCCGACGATGACAGCGATGTTGAGGATGAGGAGCACCGTCTCGAGGTCGGAGTTCACGCCCGCCCCGAAATGCGAGAAGAGTCGGGACACCCCGTGCGAGGCGAACGGCCACCACGAGTTGCCGTAGGGGAAATGGCCGGTGTTGACCTGAGCGGCGCGGTAGCCGATCAGAGTCAGCATGACCGAGGCGATCATGACCAGGACGAGCCACGCCGCCCCGGTGTGGGAGCCGAAGAAGCGCGAGCGGCGGTCCTTGCGCTTCGGTGAGTTCACGTACCGGATCCCGGTGAACACACACAGAGCGACCAGCACGGCCACGGCAAAGAAGTCCTCGATGAACCCCAGCGCCCGGCCTTTCCCGATGAGAGGGACGAAGAAGTCGGTGTCGAAGAGGGCCCCGTAGGCCTCGAGGATGGTGAACATCAAGATGGTGAAGCCCCAGAAGGTGAAGGCGTGCGCCATGCCGGGGACGGTCCATCTCAGGAGCTTGCGCTGGCCACCGACCTCAGAGAGCTCGGCCCAGGCGCGGGCCCGGAACTGGGTGAAGCGCTTGGGGTCAGCCTGACCCTTTCCGACCAGTCGGAAGAGGTAGGCGAAGCGGCGACCCGCGATGGCAAAGGCGATGACGGTCGCGCCCAAGCCGAGGACGATCCTGATGGGCAACGTCTCCTCCTGGGGGGTCAGGGACGGAAGTTCTCGAAGTACCGGCTCGGGGTAGGTCCCCGCTGGCCCTGGTACTTCGAGCCCAGGCCTGCCGTGCCGTAGGGCTGGTCGGCGGGCGTGGTCATGCGCAGGAAGCTGATCTGTCCGATCTTCATGCCGGGATAGACGGTGATGGGGAGGTTGGCGACGTTCGAGAGCTCGAGAGTGAGGTGACCGTCCCACCCGGCGTCGACAAAACCCGCGGTGGAATGAATAAGAAGGCCAAGCCGACCGAGGGAAGACTTGCCTTCGAGGCGGGCGACCAGGTCATCGGGGATGCCCACCCGCTCCAGCGTCGATCCCAGGATGAATTCCCCAGGGTGGAGGATCAGGGGCTCACCGTCGGGGATCTCGACCAGCTCAGTCAGGTCCTCGAGGTCCTCACGGACGTCGATAACGCGCATGGAGTGGTTGCGAAACAGCCGAAAGTAGCGGTCCACATGGAGGTCGACCGAGGACGGCTGGATGCAGTGCGGGCCCAGCGGGTCGATGACAATTCGCTTGGCGTCGAGCTCTTCCCGGATGGTTCGATCTGAGAGCACCACGGGGCAGCACGATAGTGTGATGCCTCCTCGCGGGCGTAGTTCAGCGGCAGAACATCAGCTTCCCAAGCTGAGAACGAGGGTTCGATTCCCTTCGCCCGCTCTCGTGTGATGTCGCGAGACATCGAGGACCACGATGTGTCAAGACATCGTAGACCCACGAACGAGACCGATTTCGCCCTGCTCAGGGCAGTCGTTGGTAGTCATTGGTCGGGTCGAGGACGAGCTTTCTGATCGGCGAGCCATCGAGGCTGACGACCTCGATGTTGCGGCCGTCGATGAGCATGGCGACGCGCCAGCCCGCGTAAGGGCGGCCGATGCCGATGTGGTGGAGCTGGCCCCGGTGGCGCAGGGTCACCGAGCCCGTCTTGTCGACCTTGTCGAGGCGCAGCCGCCGTCCTCCGATGTTGATCCGCGGCGTGCGGGGAACGGCCCGTTCCCCGGCGCTCCACTGCGCCAGCGGGGTCTTTCTGGCGATGCCCCGATGGGGACGGACCGTGTTGTAGTACTCGACGAAGCGGTCGATGGCCCGCTGCAGCTGTTTGCTCGTCTCGAGGCCCTCTTGGGCGCAAAGGAACTTCTTCATGGTCTGGTGGAATCGCTCGACCTTTCCGCAGGTCTGTGGATGGTAGGGACGGGAGTGCTTCGATCCGATTCCCAGGGCGAACAGCTCGTGCTCCACCGCCCCGCCCACCCCGTAGCGGCGCTGGCACGGACTGGGTCCGTTCGAACCAAAGTGCGCGCACGTCTTCATGGATGGCAACACCGGGAGGGTCGACGGGCGACCCACCCGCTAACAAGCCACTCATCTTTGCTCGCGACGTAGAGATACACGACCCCAGCGGGATCCCCGAATCTGCTCTTACGCCAATCCCGCCCCGGGCATCGAGCGGCCCGGCGAAGAATTCATTCAGTGCCCGCGTTTCATTGCCTTGTGGGAGCGACCAGTTCCGTCGCAGCGGCTACCGCGATATCCAGCGCGATGTTCACCTGGGTGTGCCCGTGAAAGCTCACTTCGCAAGTAACCCCTGAGTCGTTCCACACCAGAACATCATGTCCCATGAACAACTGAAGCTGGCCTGGGTCATTCGATGAATCTGAGCATTGGTACAACGTGGCGACTGATCCATGCACCCGAATCGCGTTGGCAACCTGAATCAGTGAACAGTACGTCGGTACTGGGGGAGTGCTTTTCCCAGGCTCGTTGTGCATGTACGACTGCAGGTCTCTCCCGGTCATGTACACGAAGTGGCCAAGCGGTCCACCGCTTACAGAGGTCTCAGGAACGACATTCCCGTTATATTGCTCAAAGGTCACGCCGAGGTAGCCGGGTGGAACCTGGAAGTTGGATTGGTTGAGGAGAAATACGCGTCCAGACAGATCGATCATCGCCGGTCCACACGCACCCTCACCGAACACTCCAAGGCAAGATGCAGCGGACGACGTGGGCGAGACCGGTATCGGGTCCGGAAGCAGGCCAGGACACGGCACCTGTCGTTTCAGTTGGTCGGCGAACTTCTCGCACTTGGCGTGCTGCGCTGACGTGATTGGAACCAGCGGAACGCTGTCTACGACTTCCGACTTCGGCCTCGGCGCTATTGGTGCTGTTATCTGCTTACCGTTTGATGCGCCGCTCATCGTGGATGAAGGTGACGAACATGCCGCGATTGAGGTTCCTGTGATGACGGCAAACACCCCTAACCACATTGTTCTCACCGAACGACACTAAGCCCCGCTGCGGACCGAAAGTTCGCAGTCGTGCCTCACCTGAGTCACCGACTCAAACAACCGACCCCCGCAGTACTCAAGACAGCGTCTTACGGAATATCAGACGCTGTTGTGTCGCAACTCTCGCGCTTCGTTGACCAGGAAGTACGCGACACAAGATGAATCCATCTTGTTCAGATTTGGTTGTTTACCTGGGAAAACGTGGTGATCCTTAGTCCGATGCTGCTATGCACCAGTCGGGAGCGCGATATTGCGAACCTCAGTCGACAGATCTAGGGATCGCTTAGCACGTCATTCGGCATCGACCAGTTCGGGGTGGTATTCAGGGTGTTCGGCGAGATATTGAGACGCCCGCCGCATGGAGGCCTCGTTCTGGCGGTTGATGAAGTGGTAGATGGGTCCTTCGAACCACTTGAACGGCATCTTGGTAACGTTGTAGCGCTCCTCAAAGCTGAACCGGGTTCGGTTGGGACCGAGTGGTTCCAGCCGCACTTTGCCTGTCTGGTCGTTGCCAGGATCTCTGGAAATCATGGTGAACGTGTAGCCCTGGTCGGGCTCGACATCCGACACCAATTCGAGGGCTGCGCCTCGACGCCCGAAGGGGAGCTTGAAGATCACGCGGCGCAGTCGCCCATTGTGCTGTTCGTCCCCAGGCCACAGAACGTCGACCCGAAGAACCATGGGGGCGTAGTCGGGCCAACGGTCGTAGTCCTGGAACAGTGCCCAGATGCGTTTGGCTGAGTGCGGCATATCGAGGCTATAGCGATGCTCACGCATGACGGTCGTACCCTAATCGTCAAGACGAGCCCGATTTAGCCCATCTGATCTTCTGTCAGATGTTGTGCCCGGTGAATCATCCACACCTCACTTCAGCTGTCTCGGTTTCGCCGAACGACGGTCACGCTCGCTGAGGTGGTGGCGAAGATCACAGACGCAGCGCCGTCGCACTGATTCCGACACCCTCACCGGTCGTTGGCGCTGTGGTCCGTCGGATGCGAATCCAGCTTGCGGCAACAGAGAACCACTCGACGAACGGCGGGTCGGGCCGCGACAACTGAAGGTCGAACAAGCTGACGGTGGGCACCAAGGCGACGGCCGAAGCGAACGCGGGCCGTCGAATCATGCCCGGCGAGTCCGTGCTCGCCGCTTATGTAGCGATTTCAAGATGAAGGCTGGCGCCTAACGCGACTGGAGTTCTCGTGCGGTACCCTGCCGCCGATGAAGTGGGAACCCCCAGCACGGGCGCCTTGGGTCGAGAAGATCGTCGCATACGGGCACGGTCTGGGGGACAACGGTCGGTCGATTGTCTCACTTGAGGCCGACGCCCTACTTCACGCTGCACAAACTGCCACAGGTCTTGACGACGCCGGTGACTCCTGGTTTCGCGAGCCGCTCGCGCGATTGTGCTCAGCGCTCGACGACGAGGCCGAGCTCCACCTCCCAGGCCGCCTTCGCGCTCGGGCTGAGCTTCAGCTCATCCTTCAGAACCGTCTTCGGCTGGTTGACCTGTGGTCACGCGAACCGACGATCGAACAACAGCAAGTGCGGAGCCCCATCATTGTCACTGGTCTCGGTCGCTCCGGCACGACCCTCCTGCATGAGCTAATGGCCTGCGACCCGGACAACCGGCCGCCGCTCCTGTGGGAGTTGGTGCACACCGTGCCGGGAGCGGTTGAGTCGCCCGAAGGTCCTGTTCCATCAGCTGGGACGGATTGGGCGGCCCTCATGGACGACGAGATCACGGTGATGGATGCCATGGTTCCCGCCTTCACCGCCATGCACGAGAACGGTGGCAATCTGCCGACAGAGTGCATCTTCCTCTTTGCCCATCAGTTCTCGAGCGACATGTTCACCGGTATCTACAACGTACCGAGCTACACGATCTGGAAGAGCGGCGTCGATCAGACTCCCGCATACGACTGGCACCGGCGAATGCTGCAGACGCTGCAATGGGCTCCCAAAACCGATGGCCACGCCACGCCGACGTGGGTGCTGAAGGCTCCGTCGCATCTGGGATCGTTGGACCTGGTGTTCGCAACCTATCCAGACGCCCGGGTGGTCATGACCCACCGAGACCCCCTGCGCGTGATCGGGTCGTTGGCCGACATCATGGCAACCCTCCACTGGATGCACTCTGACCGGGTCGCCCATGCCGAGCTCGTCGAATTTCTCTGCATGGGCGTCGAGATGCAGATGAACGATGTCTCCGAGATACGGGACTCCGGGAGTCTCCCTTCCGAGCAGATCAGTGACGTGGTCTATAAGGACCTCGTCGCCGATCCGATTGGCACCGTTACTCGCCTCTATGGGACATGGGGACTGACGTTGTCAGACGAGGCGTTCGCCCGCCTGAACGCCTACGTCGATGCCCGTCATCTGAATAGAGGTGTTGGCACCCACGACTACCGCTTCGAGGACACCGGCCTCGACCTCGCCGAGCACCGAGCGCTCGTCGCCGACTACCAGCAACGTTTCTCAGTTCCATCCGAGGTCTGATACAAAACCTGTGGGTCAACGTCCCTTCAGACTGGCGATCGTCACCAGCTCGCATGTGGGATGGGGCGGGCCGTCAGCCAGCACCCACCGCACAATCATGTAGCCCTCGCGCCGACCTTGGGTATCCAACCAGTTCGGTATGCCGGGATCGGTCGGAGAGATGACCAACCGCCAACTCCCGTCGGCTGAACGCTGTGCGGTGTGGTTGTTCAGGTTGGTGGTGGTGTAGCGGTAGTCGAGGCTCTCCATCCAGGCCGTGGATGTGGTGAGACCCCAGTAGAGGAATTCTGTCGGGGGGTCATGGACGGTCACGACGAGGGCCTCTCCCTCACCCAACACCCAGCGCCCGCCGTGATAGGTCATCTCGGCGTTGCTGTGGGAACGCACCTCGTCGTCCTGGGCGGCCACGTGCTCAGCGCCGGCGGTTCCTCCGAATGTGTTCACGTTGTCGGCGGTGTCGTGCCACATGTTCACGGCCGTCGCTGCCACAAACTGGACGAACACTCCCGCAAACTCAAGCTTGCCAGCGAGTTCTTCAACGCCGAGCACAGGGGGTGGCACCCCGTCTACCAGCTCGACGCGAAGGTCTGCCGGCCTGTCGACGCGACGATCGAAGAAGGTCTCCCGGACAGCCAACTGCCCGGTGCCCGGGGTCATTTCGACGCAGTTCGTGACCTTTGTCGCGGGACGATTGCCAGCAGACACGATGAGAATATCCACTTCGCCGTTGGGCCCGAGCTCAAACTGATCGATGTGCGCTTGGACCGTCGTGCCCGTCTTGCCATCAACTGGACCCTTTCCGACGGGCGTGCCGAACGTAAGGCCGATATACGCAGCTTCACCCCGCGTACCCACGAGGCGGTAGGTGCGGGTATCGTCGAGAGTGCAGAACCCGTAGCGAACGTCGGGATTGTCAACGAGGAGCTTGCGGTACTCGGTCTGCGACTGGAACAACTGTGGGTGCAGTGGGTCCGACTTCTCGATGAACCACTCCTGCGCCAGTGAGACCAACCGGGTGATCCACCGGTAGCCCTCAGCCTCGTCAAGCATGGTGCGAGGAACACCCTCGGCGATCCGGACCGTCTCGATCGCCGCCTCTTGCGAGTCGATCCACACTTTCCACGCTGCGTCGAGCCGCGCCCGATTGGGATCGTCCGGGTTCGCCTGATCCTGTGAGTCGTCCACGGCGCCAGACGCTAGGGTGCGGCTCCATGGCCACGCCAGAGCGGTGGTCCGTACTCGTGACCGGAGCCACAGGGCGGATCGGCTTCCCCATCGCCCGGGCGCTTGCCCGGCAACACGACGTCTACGGACTGGCTCGGTGTTCCCAACCAGGAGACGAAGCGCGCCTCCGGGCCGCCGGCATCATGCCCTTCGTGGGCGATGTGGCGGCGTTCGACCTTGGTTCGATCACCGACGTCGGGGGCCGTCCCCTGACCCATGTCTTTCACGCCGCGGCGCGCATAGGCCCTGACGCCAGGACCGACTGGCGACGCACCTTCGAGGTAAACGCCCAGGTACCGGGACGGCTGATCGGCGAATGCTCGCGCCGCTTCGGTTCAACGTTTCGAGGCTTCGTGTTTTGCTCGTCCGGCTCGACATACGAGTACCAAGGTCAACGCCCTCTACGCGAGGACGACCCCCCAGGCGTCCACCTCGGGCTCTACAGCCTGTCCAAAATCGCGGGTGAATCTGTCGCTCGATTCAGCGCCGCTGAGAACGGTGTGGCCCTGACCGTCATACGGATCTTTTCAACCTACGGACCCCTCGGTGGAGCTCCCGCCGACCGGCTGGATCGCATCCTCGCCGGCAAGGAGATCGTTCTTCACCCCGACAGGCCCAACAACTACAACCCCATCTACGAGGACGACTACGTCAGACTGGGTATCCGGGCGCTCGAGGTGGCCACCCAGCCATCAGTGACGGTCAACTGGGCGGGAAGCGAGACCGTGAGCGCCGAAGAGTACTGCCAGTTTCTCGCCACACTCGTGAGTCGGGAGGTCCGTTTTCGCTATGACGATGCCGCACCCTGGCCGCTGTGGCCCGATGTAACCGAGATGCACGAACTCCTGGGTCGAACAGAGGTGCCGTGGCGGGATGGAATGCGCATGATGGTCGAGGCGCGCCACCCGGAGTCGGTCCTGCGATAGCAGCCTGCCCTATCGAAGTCCCCAGCGCTCCTTATCAGTCGCTTCGCTGTGTGATGCAACTCGTCACGTCGAGCCGTGCAAGCGCACCTCACACGGGTGCTCGGTTCTTGGGTGATGGCTCGGCCATCCGGGCGACGTTCTCACTTCCGGTGAGGCGTGCCGCGATCATGATCGGAATGAACATGAGCACGAGTACGACGGTTACCACCGCGTTCACCTCTGGGAGCTGCTGCCCGAGGCGTATGGCCCCGAAGATCCAGATCGGAAGGGTGTTCTGCGCACCGGCGGTGAAGGTGGTCACGATGACCTCGTCGAAGCTCAAGGCGAAGGCGAGCAGCGCCCCCGACACCAACGCGGTGGCGATTAACGGCAGTGTGACGTACCGCAATGTCTGGACGCCGCTTGCCCCGAGATCCGCGGACGCTTCCATGAGGGTCCCGGAGGTCCGTCGCAAGCGGGCGATCACGTTGTTGTAGACCACGACGATGCAGAAGGTTGCATGGCCGATCACGATGGTCCAGATCGACAGCGAGATCCCGGCGTACTGGAAAGCCGAATTCAGCGCAACCCCCGTGATGATCCCCGGCAGCGCCAGCGGGAGGACGAGGACAAGCGAGATCGAATCGCGGCCGAAGAACCTGGCCCGGTGAACGCCGAACGCGGCCAGCGATCCCAGGACGAGTGCGATCAGGGTCGCCAAGGCGGCCGCCTTCAGAGACAGGATGAAGGCGGAGCGCACCTGTGGGTCGTGGAAGGCGACGGTGAACCAGTGGGTGGTCCATCCCCGGATCGGCCAGGTCTCGACTCTCGACTTGTCGAATGCGAACAGCACGATGGTGATGATCGGCACGAAAAGAAACAGAAGTACCCCTACCACCCAAGCCCACTGCCCCGCTTGTGCCAATCGTCTGCGTCTCATAGCGCATCGAAGGCGCCAAGGCGCTTGGCCACGACCAGGTAGACGACCATGATGACGATGGGCACAGTGGATAGGGCGGCGGCCAGCGGCAGGTTCCCGCCCGTGAGGAGGTTCTCGTAGATGGCATTGCCGATAAGAGTCGAGTTGGCTCCTCCCACGAGCAGCGGCGTGACGTAGTCGCCGAGTGTCAACGAGAACGTGAAGATCGATCCCGCCACCAGCCCCGGCAGGGCCAAGGGGAGCACCACGCGGCGCATGGTCGTCCAGCCGGACCCACCCAGGTCGGCTGACGCCTCCAGCAGCGAGCTCGGGATGCGCTCGAGGGCGCCGTAGACGGGGACGATCATGTACGGGAGCCAGATGTAGGAGAAGGCGATCCACATGGCGCCGTTGCTGAATCCCAGGTTGGGGAGGGGGAGCCCAAGCTTGGCGAACGTCCAGTTCAGGGTGCCGCCCTTCTCGAGGATCGAGATCCAGGCGTACACCTTGGCCAGGTAACTCGCCCACAGGGGGAGAAGGACGGCCACGAGCAATACCCGCTGCGAGCGGCGCGTGGCCACTCTCGCCATGACGTAGGCGAACGGGAAAGCTAAGACGGCGTCGGTCACGGTCACGAGCGCGGCGAGCAGCGCGGTCCGGCCGATGATCTTCGGATACGAGCCGGTGGCGATCTGGTGGAAATTCTGGGTGGTGAGCGAGTGGTCGATCGTCTGGGTGAACGAGCTCACGCTCCACAGCGACGTGATCAGCATGATCACCAAGGAGGCGACGTAAATGACGAGGAACCACGCCAGGGGGGGCGAGAGCAGGAGGGTGGTCCGCAGCCAGGCGCGGCGCACCAACGCCGCACGAACCGGTCCCACCCTCCTGGTCGCCCCGCCGGGCGCCACCGCTGTCACGCCGTGGCTTGGGTCCAAGCGTTGGTCCATTCCGAGTAGGGGACGCAGTCGCTCTGGCCATTTCCGCAGTTGGAGAGCGGGGTCTTCCAGAACTTGATGGTGTTGAAGTAGGCGTCAGGCTTGTCGGCGTGGTAGCCGGCGCACGATCCGGCCTGCATCTGGTTCATGATCGGGCAGGCCAGGGAGTTGACCGGCGTCTCCCCGAAGCTGATGGCCTGCTCGGCCTGGACGGTGGGCGTCGACACCCAGTTCATCCACTTGTATGCACAGTTGGGATGGGGTGCCTTGGCCGCCATCAGCCACGAGTCGGCCCAGCCTGTCGCGCCCTGCGACGGCACCGTGTCGGCCACCGCGGTCTTGTTCCCCTGCAGGGTGATCGTCTGGTACGGCCAGGCTGCGCCCACTACGGTCGTGCCGCTCTGGAACAGGTTGATCTCGTCGCTGGCCAGGTTCCAGTACTTGGCGATCAGTGGCTTCTGGGCCTTGAGGAGCGCGACGGCGGCGTTGAACTGGGGCCGCGTCAACTCATAGGGGTCGGTGATGCCGAGGCTCGCCTTGGTCTTCTCGAGGTAGAGCGCAGCGTCCGCGATCTGGATCGGGTTGTTCGGCACCGTGATCTGGCCCTTGTACTTGGGGTCGTAGATGACGCTCCAGGAGGTGGGCGCGGTCGGGAATGTCTTGGTCGAGTACAGCAACACATTGGGGCCGAACTGGAGACTGGTCCCGTAGTGGATGCCACCGATGGTGTTGAAGTTCGGCGCCTTGAGGAACGGCCGGAACTGCTGCCAGTCCTTGACCAGGCTCACGTTCACCGGCTTGACGTCGCCGCCGTAGATGAGACGGAGGTCCGCGTCACCCGATGCCGAAACCATGTCGTACTGGCCGCCACCGCCCTTGGCCATGAGCGAGACCATCTCGCCCGATGAACCGGCGTACTTGGCATGCACTTGGCATCCTGTTTGCTTCTCAAAGGGCGTTACCCACTGGGGCTGGGTATAACCCTCCCAGGCGATCAGGTTCAGCTGTCCTTCACCGGCTCCGATCGAGGTGGGTGGCTTCACTCCGGCGGTGGGTGGCGTCTGCGACGACGCGGACGGTGTCGGGCTGCTCGAGCACGCCGCCGCTCCAAGGACGAGCGACAAAACCACCGAGATCGCCGCGATCTGCCGCCCCCTTTCAGAGTTCCTGACAATCCCCATTCCGTGACCTCCCTCTCTTGGCGCCCGGGCTTGAAAAGCTCAGGAGCTGACTGACGCGATCTCGTAAGCCTGACCAGGCTGCCAGGCCACCTCGACACGACGGCCGCGCAGCTCGGACACGTCCTCGGCTTGAGTCTCGAGGTTCTGGCGTACGACGGTCACCGTCCCACCGTTGTCGAGAGCCACGATGAAGCGCGTGACCATACCGAGGTAGATGACTTCCTCGACGACGCCCTGCTCCACATGAGCTCCGTCCGGTGCGGCGTGACCCTCCGCGACGAGCTGGACCTTCTCCGGACGGACCGTGACGCGACGGCCATCGCGCTCGAGAAGGTTGGATACACCGATGAACCCAGCGACAAACTCGTTGGCGGGGCGCTCATAGATGCGGAACGGGGTGTCGACCTGTTGGAGGACTCCGTGGTCCATGACCGCCACCCGGTCGCTCATCGTCAGGGCTTCCTCCTGGTCGTGGGTCACGTAGACGAAGGTGATGCCAACACGCCGCTGGATCGCCTTCAGCTCGACTTGCATCTCCTGGCGGAGCTTCAGGTCGAGCGCGCCGAGCGGCTCGTCGAGGAGGAGGACCTCGGGCTCGTTGACGATGGCCCGGGCCAGGGCGACGCGTTGGCGCTGTCCGCCGGAGAGTTGCGCCGGCCGACGCTCTTCGAATCCAGTGAGGCGGACCATCTCCAGGGCCGCCTTGGCCCGCCGAGCCCGGTCGACCTTGCCCACCTTGGCGACCATCAGGCCGTAGGCGACATTCGAAAGGACGTCCATATGGGGAAAGAGGGCGTAGTCCTGAAAGACCGTGTTCACATCGCGCGCATTAGCCGGCAGAGAGGTGGCGTCCACACCCCCGAGCTCGATCTCACCCTCGTCGGGGAGTTCGAACCCTGCGATCATCCGCAGCAAGGTTGTCTTGCCCGATCCAGAGGGGCCCAACATTGTGAAGAACTCACCTCGGGCGATATCGAGGTCCACACCGGCCACAGCCGTGGCATCGCCGAATCGCTTGACGACTCCTCGAAGACTGACGACGGGTTGCGCATCGCTCGGCGTTCTTCCGGTGGCACCGTCAAGCGCATCTCCGGGCGCAGCGAGTTTCACCGCTTGCCCAGATTCAAGGTCGACTCAGATTCTGGCGGGGAGAAGACACGGCCCGAATGCTACCGAGATTCGGATAGACGGGCTGGGAATCTGGTGGTGTCACTTGATCGCCGAAAAACGCCGCTCTCGAGGCCACAACACCTGCGAACATGTCCTCCATATGAGCATGCAGGAAGCGCACCGGAAGCGGTTCGGCCTCCAGAATCTGTTCCAACCAAGTTCCGAATTGTCGACCAGCCGCCCCATATGCCAAGTCGATGGCCGCCAAACTGCGTGCCTCGTACTTCTATCTCGTCCTGTCCGACCGCAACCCCCACCACCTCAACCGCACACCGATCAGTAGTCTCCGGCGACGCTCTTCAGACGGCGGCCAGCCCCACCACGGGCTGGTTGAGACGCGCGGCGCCCATCGACCCGTGGAACCCGGCGTCGCCGAAGGCGAAGATCCCGCCGTCCGATGCCACCTCCCAGTAGCCGTTGCCGTCGGGGGTCGCGGCGATGCCCACCACCGGCTGGTTGAGGTGGGTGGCGCCCATCGAACCGTGGAACCCGGCGTCGCCGAAGGCGAAGATGCCGCCGTCCGATGCCACCTCCCAGTAGCCATTGCCGTCGGGAGTCGCGGCGATGCCCACAACGGGTTTGTTCAGGTGGGTGGCGCCCATCGAACCGTGGAACCCGGCGTCGCCGAAGGCGAAGATCCCGCCGTCCGATGCCACCTCCCAGTAGCCGTTGCCGTCGGGGGTCGCGGCGATGCCCACCACCGGCTTGTTGAGACGGGCCGCGCCCATTGAACCGTGGAACCCGGCGTCGCCGAAGGCGAAGATGCCGCCGTCCGATGCCACCTCCCAGTAGCCATTGCCGTCGGGAGTCGCCGCGATGCCCACCACCGTCTTGTTGAGACGGGCCGCGCCCATCGAACCGTGGAACCCGGCGTCGCCGAAGGCGAAGATGCCGCCGTCCGATGCCACCTCCCAGTAGCCATTGCCGTCGGGAGTCGCGGCGATGCCCACCACGGGTTTGTTGAGGTGGGTGGCGCCCATTGAACCGTGGAACCCGGCGTCGCCGAAGGCGAAGATGCCGCCGTCCGATGCCACCTCCCAGTAGCCCGGGCCGGACCCCGAGCTGCCGTCAAGGGGCACGGGCGAGGCGTAGTAGGCGGCACCGGCCAGGCGCAGGTACCCGCCGTCGTCGTCGCTGACGCTCGAGACGTGGTCATTGCACACCTGCCCCGAGCTCACTCCCAGGCTCGTGCACTGGGCGGGAGGGTTGGTCACCCCGTCCCCGGCGGCGTCGATGTTCTCGGTGCTCTGGTTGTTGCCGCCGGATCCGAACATGACCGCGACGATCCCCGCCGCCTCCATCTCCTGGACGTGGCCGAAGAAGTACTGAGCCCGGTTGTCCTGGCGGTGCCACGGACTGCCGTCATCAGTGCGGAAGTACTGGTTCCCAATGGGAACCTGCCACACCACAGCAGGCTTACCCGTGTCGGAGGTGATACCCGACATGTAGGACTCCCACCGGTGGAAGTTCGGCACTGTGACATTGCGGCTGTCCCACCAGTTCCACGACACCCCGGCGTCGCGATCGGCCACGTCGGTGAAGACCAGGTCGTAGGGGTGCACTCCGGGCGGGACGTCGACCACGCCGGCTTTATCGGCGAACGTGGCCACCGTGGCGGCCGCACCGGAGACGTCTAGACCGGGATCCGTCGACGAGCAGATGTCCTGCAGACTCGCCCAGCAACTGACGTGGAAGCCGAGCACGACGTTGGGCGCGTAGAGATCGCGTAGATGGGCGAGGGCCTGGCTGAAACCCTGATAGGTGTTGCCGAACGTGGCGACGTCGGGATTCCCCGAGGAGGCCACCGACGCTCGCAGGAACGATGGGTCGTCACCCTGGGCGCTGCACAGGCTGAAGCAGTGAGAATTGTCGAGGACCGCTTGGTTGGCATATCCCGAGAGGTCAGGCTCCACCTGGACGATGACCCGGCCCCCAAAGCCGGTGACCCCGCCCCAGGTGCCCGAACCCAGACGCTTCATGAGCATGGTGAAATCCCCGTAGTACGAAGCCATGACCCCGGGATCGGCGAGGTTCGACAAGTCGCGTTGCGCCTCGGCACAAGAATTGCAGGAGCCAGTGCTCTGCAACAACATGTAATACGGCAACGTGGGGATGTATCCGTGGGCCGCCGCCGCTTGGGCGTACCAAAGGGGGTACTGCGCGTTGGCGTTCCACGTCTGCCAACCGCCTCCCGTGTTCACACCCCCCGCTAGATAGGTGTAGGCGTAGTCCCAGGGCACCCCGCTCGCAGGCATCCAGCCCGTCACGCCGTCTGATCCGAGGCCCGCGGCGACGCCGAAGCCGAAATGCCCGGGCAGACCCGTCGGAACCGGAAGGGCGCGCCCGGAGACGAGCCGAGGCAACGCTTGTTGGCCGGGAGATGCACTGGCCGAATTCGTCCTCGCCGCCATGCCCAGCGCAGTCAGGGCCACGAGCAGCGCCGCCGCGGCTACCTGTGCATTTCTCCGACGCGACACTGATGATCATCGGCATCAGGCTCTGGGGCCTTCACGCGGGCCCCAATATTGTGGAGTTCGAGTGCTCGCCGGTCGTCTGCTCTCGATCTTCGCTAAGGAAGCGGCAGACTCTTGAGAGCGCAGCGGGCTGTGATTGAGATCATTTTTTGGTGACGGTAAATCGGGCCTGCGCTTGCGTGCCCGAGGTTTGCCTGGCCACGATCAAATGCTGTCCCCGCTTCCCGCCACGACGACCGTGGGGAATCTGAGCCTTACAGCTGAACATTCCGAGGACGTTGACCGTGGTCTTGCACAACACCGTGTTCTTCGACTTCGACAGATAGGTCACAGTGACCATCTGATTGGGCGTGAAGCTTGAGCCCTGGATCGTGATGGCTGTTCGCTTTTTTCCTGATCCGGGAGTCGTGGTGAGCGACGCCGATGGAGGTGGTGGCACCACCGGGGTCACCGTGAGGGCGGCGGTCCCGGCGATGAGCCCGGACGTGGCGGTGATGGTGGTGGCCCCGGTGGCCACGCCGGTGGCGAGACCGGTGCTCGACACCGTGGCGGTGCCGGTCACCGACGACGACCACGTCACGGAGTTGGTGAGGTTGGCAGTACTCAGGTCGGAGTAGGTGCCCGTGGCACTGAACTGCTGGGTGTGGCCGGCCGCGATCGAAGCCGTCAACGGAGCGACGGCGATGCTCACCAAGACGGCCGGGAGCACGGTGAGGGCGGCGGTCCCGGCGATGAGACCGGACGTGGCGGTGATGGTGGTGGCCCCGGTGGCCACGCCGGTGGCGAGACCGGTGCTCGACACCGTGGCGGTGCCGGTCACCGACGACGACCACGTCACGGAGTTGGTGAGGTTGGCAGTACTCAGGTCGGAGTAGGTGCCCGTGGCACTGAACTGCTGGGTGTGGCCGGCCGCGATCGAAGCCGTCAACGGAGCGACGGCGATGCTCACCAAGACGGCCGGGAGCACGGTGAGGGCGGCGGTCCCGGCGATGAGACCGGACGTGGCGGTGATGGTGGTGGCCCCGGTGGCCACGCCGGTGGCGAGACCGGTGCTCGACACCGTGGCGGTGCCGGTCACCGACGACGACCACGTCACGGAGTTGGTGAGGTTGGCAGTACTCAGGTCGGAGTAGGTGCCCGTGGCACTGAACTGCTGGGTGTGGCCGGCCGCGATCGAAGCCGTCAACGGAGCGACGGCGATGCTCACCAAGACGGCCGGGAGCACGGTGAGGGCGGCGGTCCCGGCGATGAGACCGGACGTGGCGGTGATGGTGGTGGCCCCGGTGGCCACGCCGGTGGCGAGACCGGTGCTCGACACCGTGGCGGTGCCGGTCACCGACGACGACCACGTCACGGAGTTGGTGAGGTTGGCAGTGCTCAGGTCGGAGTAGGTGCCCGTGGCACTGAACTGCTGGGTGTGGCCGGCCGCGATCGAAGCCGTCAACGGAGCGACGGCGATGCTCACCAAGACGGCCGGGAGCACGGTGAGGGCGGCGGTCCCGGCGATGAGACCGGACGTGGCGGTGATGGTGGTGGCCCCGGTGGCCACGCCAGTGGCGAGACCGGTGCTCGACACCGTGGCGGTGCCGGTCACCGACGACGACCACGTCACGGAGTTGGTGAGGTTGGCAGTACTCAGGTCGGAGTAGGTGCCCGTGGCACTGAACTGCTGGGTGTGGCCGGCCGCGATCGAAGCCGTCAACGGAGCGACGGCGATGCTCACCAGCACCGCCGGGGTAACCGTGAGCGCGGCCGTCCCGAAGATGAGCCCGGACGTGGCGGTGATGGTGGTGGCCCCGGTGGCCACGCCGGTGGCGAGCCCGGTGCTCGAGACCGTGGCGGTGCCGGTCAAGCTCGAGGTCCAGGTCACCGTCGACGTCAGATCCTGGGTGCTTCCGCCCAGGAAGTGCCCGGTGGCTGTGAACTGCTGGGTCTTCCCGGCTGCAATGGATGCCGTGGCCGGGGAGACGGTGATGGTCAACAACGTGAGGGCTTGGGACCTCTCGATTGTCAGTCCCTCAAGGGCGCCTACCGCCGCACCTGTCACGAGCAACATGGTGATCGCGGTGCGGACAATTCGATTGACGGCCCGCTTACCTGGTCTAAACACTCAGTCCCCGTTTCCCCACCTGCGACGCGGACCGCTGAACAGAAATCAGCGGAGCGCCGGCAGCCCCATCACAAGTTCGCCCGTCGCGTGCTTGCCATTGCCCGCGCTTTGGAAGAGTCTGTTGAGCCCGCGCTTGAGCGTTGGCACGCCAATAGCAACCCCTCAAATCCCGCCCTCCGTGGCCCCAAAACCAGGGTGGTCCGGCCCCAAACCAACCTGCTTGACATTGAGCACCCCCAGGGTTCCCAGAGCGACGGTGGTACTACCCGGGGGAACCCAGGTGATTTCACCTAGGCGAGCGAGCCCGGCCCAGATCGTGGCGCCTTGCGGACTACCCGTGGAGCTCGTGGGGTTCGTTGCCGAGATCCCCGAGACCAAGGCGGACCTTGGCGAGAGAGGGGCGGCCAAGACGGCAATCACGTTGGTGTGTTCGTTCGCCCCAGACGAAGCACTCAAGACTCGGGCATCCAACGTGACTCATTGGTTCAGCAATGATCCTTCGGTAAGCACCTCCGATGAATTGAGCGGGGCGCGACTCGCCTCAGCGTGAGAGCCGATCGACCTCCATTACATTTGGTTCCTCTACCGATACAAGCCCAACCGTGCTGCTTGCGACGCCACGAGCTCGAGCGGGGGATGACATCCGTTAGCTTTCTCCGATGGGCGACTTGGCAACAGATACCGCAGTCGAAGCCCTGGGCGATGGGCGCTACCGAGCAGTGCTCTCTAGGGAGTGGGAGATTTGGGGTCCCATGGGGGGGTACGTGGCCGCCTTCGCTCTACGGGCCGCTGGAGCAGAGAGTCGGTTCAACCGTCCCGTCAGCTTCTTTTGTCACTATCTGCACGTAGCGGCGTTCGAGCCCATCGAATTGCAGGTGAGCACACTCCGGTCGGCTAGGACAGCCCTGTCGCAACGTGTGACGATCGCTCAGGGGGAGCGTCAGGTCCTCGAGGCCACGGTCTGGTCGGTGGGCGAGGTCGAAGGACTCGAGCACGACGACACCGAACCACCGGACGTGCCCCCGCCTGACGAACTGCCGTCCATCGAGGAATTGACACCCGACCGCGAGGCGCCTTTCAAATTCTGGAACAACTTCGATATGCGCCCCGTGACTTTCCGATCGGAGTGGCCGCCGCCCGAGTCGTTACCCCCACAGTGGAGAGCCTGGTGCCGATTCCGGCCGGTGGCCGTTTTCGACGACCCGTGGGTGGACGCCTGCCGCTCGGTCATCCTCGTCGATGTCCAGAGCTGGCCAGCCGCCTCCGCACGCCACGCGTGGCGAGAGCCACATGGCTTCATCGCTCCGAGTCTTGACCTCTATGTCGCCTTTCACCTCCCGGCGGCGGAGGAGCCCTGGCTATTGGCCGACGGGCTAGCCCCTATTTCCGCTGAAGGCGTGTTCGGCTGGACGGGCCGACTCTGGGCGCCTGACGGTCGACTGGTCAGCTCAGGATCAGGCCAGGCCCTGTACCGGCGAGTGCCAGGCTCAAGCTGAGACTCGCACCGTGCCCGACCCGGTCTTGTTCCCGGTCAACAGTGGAGGGAGAGCAAGGCCGCGTAGCTGTCCGCAAGGCTCAGCAACAGGTCGCCGAAACCTACGAGAATCGTGATTGACTTCCCGTCCGTTGGTAGACGTCGATTCATTGTGAGTGGTCAGGAGGCGATCGCGATGGTTGAGGCGCCCGGTCGCCGCATGGATGGTGGAGCTAAGGCTGCCCGCCACCGAGACGGGGCATAGCGAGCCCTCATGACGATCGAAGCGCTTTCCGTGGCTCAGCTCGCCGAACAAGCATGTCAGGTGACGAAGCTCAATGACTTCGGCGAAGCGACATGGCGAGAAGGGGCTGACCGACTGGTCGAAGAGCTCAATGGCGGAGCCAAGCTGAACGAGCTCGGGGGGGTCATCGCAGCCTCCGAGATCGTCAGCTACCTGAGCAACCGGCTCCGAGTTGTGGACTGGGTGAAACGCCACCCCGACATCGCAGCCCGGGACGTCCGGCCCCCCATCGTCGTCCTCGGACAACCTCGAACCGGCACGACCATCCTGTTCGACCTTCTTGCCCAAGACCCAGCCAACCGCGTCCCTCTCACCTGGGAGGTGGACCAACCGTGGCCGCCTCCGGAGACCACGACCTACGAGTCGGACCCACGGATCGATGAGGTGCAGGCCAACCTGGCCAACACCGAGTTGCTCATTCCGGGATTTCTGGGAATGCACGATATGGGGGCCCGCCTGGGCCAGGAGTGCGTACGGATCACGGGTGCGGATTTCCGCAGCATGATCTTCTCCACCCAGTACCGGGTGCCTGCGTACCAGTCGTGGTTGCTCCACGATGCCGACATGGCGCCCGCGTACCGGTACCACCGGCTGTTCCTGCAGTATCTGCAATCAGCGCACCCGGCTGAGCGCTGGGTGATCAAATCACCCGCCCATCTGTGGGCCCTTGGGCCCATGATGCGCGAATACCCGAATGCCTTGATCGTCCACACGCACCGAGACCCGCTCCGCGTGGTGTGTTCCCTGGCGTCATTGGTTGACTTGCTTCGTCGCTTGGCCAGCGACGACGTTGCCATTGACTCGGTCGCTTCCGAGTGGGTCGATGACATCGTCCTTGGCCTCGACCGGGCCGTGGCGGCTCGACGCGACGGCACGGTCCCGGTAACACAGGCTGTGGACGTCTTCTTTGGGGACTTTCTGGCCGATCCGATGGCGGTGGTGCACACGATCTACGAGCGCCTTGGGATCGAGCTCACGGCCGACGCCGAGCGCGCCATGCACAAGTTCCTCGCCGAGAATCCGAAGGAGAAACACGGTGGACACAGCTACTCCTTCGTCGACACCGGGCTCGATCCCGGTGCACTGCGTGAACGAACGCGCTCGTACCAGGAATACTTCAACGTCCCGGACGAAGCACTCCCGTAGGGTCGGAGCTTCAGCACCGCCCCATATCGACGGGCCGCCGCGAAGAGAGATACAAGGGGAACATGGCAAAACGTGACGGTGTGATGCGGGCGTGGCGAACGCACATGTACGGGCAGCCCTTGGACGTGCTGAAACTCGACGAAGTGGCTATCCCGGATCCCGACCCCGGCGAAATGCGGGTCAAGGTCCAGGCTATTCCCCTCAATCTCAACGACCTCGAGCGGATCACGGGCGGCAACATGATGGTTCGACCGGATCTTCCTTACAGCCCGGGGATGGAGGTGATGGGTGTCGTGGAAGCGTGCGGCGCAGGCACTGAGAAATGGCTCGATCGGCGTGTCGTGGCGATTACCAAGGGAGCGCACGGGGGCTACGCCGAATATGCGCTGTGTCCTGCCGCCTCAACCTTTGACATGCCGGAGGCGATCCCGTTGCCCGATGCTGCTGCGCTGTATTTCCCGTTCCACCTGGCGTGGCTGGGACTCATCGACCGAGCTGAGCTGCGGGCCGGGGAGACGGTACTCGTCCATGCTGGAGCCGGGGGATCCGGGTCAGCGGCCATTCAACTGGCCGTGCACGCCGGAGCCCACGTCTTTGCCACCGCTGGCACGGACGACAAGTTGCGCCTCTGCCTCGAACTCGGCGCACGCGTGGCGATCAACTACGAGACGACCGACTTCGCGGAGGTCATTCTGGCCCAGACCGACAACCACGGTGTCGACGTCGTCTTCGACAATGTCGGCGAGGCCGTCATGGAGAAGTCGATGCAGTGCACCAAATACAACGGGCGCTACCTGATGATGGGGTTCGCCTCCAACAAGGCGGTGGCGGACGAGAAGTCCCTCGTGCCGCGCCGGATCGCCCTGGGCAATCTCAAGATGTGCGGTGTCCTGCTCGCATATCAGGAACCCGATGCGCTGACGTTCTTGAAAACCGGTATGGGGTGGAACTTTCCTCCTTCGGAACTGGGAGAGCGCATCATGGGCGAGATCGTGAGGCTCGTGCTGGCGAAGAAGATCAAAGCGGTGGTCGGTCGGGTCATCGACTTCGAAGAGATTCCGTCGGCAATCGATGCGATGGGCCGAAGGGAGACCCGTGGCCGCACGGTTGCAGTGCTCGGGTGAAGCCTTCAATCTCGCCGATCTCAATCGCGGCCTTGTTTCGGTCTGTCGTACGCTTTGGGCAGGAGGCCTTTTTATGATCAATTCAGCGCCATCGCACAGGGTCGAATGAGCTCGTTCACCAATCCGCCGTGGCTCCCGTTTTCGGTGAGCGAGGCCGCTTCTGCCGGCGACGCTACGGCCCAGGCACTCGAATCCGGTGAAGCTTGGAACCACCTTCTCCAGGCTCTAAACCGAGTCGGCGAAGTCGTAATGTCCGACTCGGTCCCCCACGAGCCCGCCGACATGGCTTCGGGATTTCGACATCTTCTCGTTCTGTTGGGAGTAGGCATCGACGAACTTCTCCGGCGGGGCCTAGACCACGTGCCTGCCATAAAGCCGTCGGGAATGGACGCCGCTTACAAGTGGGGCATGGAGTGCCCCGACTGCATCTATTCGGGGTCAGCCCTCAAGGGAAACGAGTCGTACAGGCTGACGGGAACACGGGGATCGGCGCGCTATGTCGGCCTTCAGGTCATGTCCGGAATGGCTTCTTCGTTCAACGCCCTGATCGACGACTTCGATCTGGGCCCCGACGGTGCCTTCGACATCATGCTCTCGGCTGAGCCCCAGGAAGGAAACTGGATCCCGCTCGACGAGCACGCCACCATGTTCGTGGTTCGCCACTTCTTCTATGACTGGGAGCACGAGGTTCCGGCCAGCCTGTCGATCGAACCACTCTCAGAGCAGGCGCTGAGCGTCGAATCCAGCCCCGGTGATCCGCGGACGGCTCTCGCCCGCCAGATGATCGCTCTCGGTGACTTCGTCGAGGACAACCTGAGATTCTTCCTGGACCTGGCCCATCCCGAGGTACCGAACTCATTCCTGCCTCCATTTGACGGGTCGTCCATGGGTGCAGCGGCGGAGAACCGACCCGTCATCGGCTCGTGGAAATTGGCGCCTGATGAGGCACTGATCATCGAGGTGACGCCGCCACAGGGCGTCTACTGGAGCTTCTCCCTCGGGAACGCGTGGTGGGAGACGATCGATTATGGCAATCGCCAGTCGAGTCTCAACGGGCACCAGGCGATAGTCGACGACGACGGGAAGGTGCGAGTGGTCGTTGCTCATCAGGATCCGGGCGTCGCCAATTTGGCTCGATACCGCTGGTCACAGCGAAGGAGCGATCATCTTGCGGTGCGTCCGGACGGATACGGCTCCGGCACCGACAACCAGCGTGGTGTCTTTTGACCGACTGCTTGATGAACTGCCGCCCACGACACGGCGAGTCTCTCCACGAGAGCGAGCTGCAGTCATAGACGGTCGCCGCCGGGCTGTCAGTCGGAGGTTTCGGCGTTGAGCCTCGATGTCGATGGCATCGAGAGGGATGCTCGGGCCGAGACCAACCTCAACGATACCGGTGGGATTCACTATCGGGAGGGTCTGGAGCGGCTGGTCCAGTCCATGAACAGCGAGGGCGCCCTCACCGAGATGGGTGAGGCTATGCAGCACGTTCGACTGGTCGCACTTCTCGCCGCCCGGCTTCAGGTCGAGGACACCTACCGCCGGCACCCCGAAATTGATGACGAGGAGATCGCCGGACCCGTCTTCGTCATCGGGCTACCTCGCACCGGGACGACGGCGCTCAGTCAACTCGTCGCGGCGGACCCGCAGTTCCGATCGCTCCGGATGTGGGAATCGGGCACTCCCGTCCCGCCCCCGGAGAGGGCGACGGAGCATACCGATCCCCGGATCGCCATCGCCGAGGGGAACCTTGCCCTCATGAACGAGGCATTCCCTCTGATGCAGACCATGCACCACGTCGAGGCCACGACCGCCACGGAGTGCCAAGACCTCATGGGCATGAGCTATCGAACCGCCCACTTCGACGGCTTTGCCCGGGTTCCGTCCTACATGGACTGGGTCATCGACACCGACATGCGAGAGACGTACCGGTACCACCGACGCGTACTTCGCCTGCTCCAGTGGCATTGCCCACCCAACCTGTGGCACCTGAAGACACCCGTGCACATGTTTGCTCTCGACGCCCTGGTCGAGGCGTATCCGAACGCTCGCTTCCTGTGGAGCCATCGCGATCCGACCCTGGTTTTGGGATCGGTCTGCAGTCTCATTCACTACACCCGTAGCTGGAGCAGTGACCGTGACGACGCCTTCGAACTGGGGGCCGAGGAGCTGGATCGATGGTCGTTGGCCATTGCACGGGCCATGGATTTTCGGAGGCGTGTGGGAGATGAGCGCTTCGCGGACATCTCGTTCGCCGACCTCCAGTCTGATCCCGTAGCGGCGCTTGCCCAGGGCTTGGACCACATCGGCCTCAGCTTCGACGAGGTGTCCCGAGCTTCGGTCAAGCGTTGGGCCGCCACCCACAGGCCCGGCTCCCACGGTTCGCACTCCTACGATCTGTCTGATTTCGGTCTCGACTCTGAACTCATTCGGGAGCGGTTCGCCTCGTACTGCGCCGCCTTCGACATCGAGGGCTGACGCTCGTCAGCTTCGAACCGGTTGGTGAGCTGACCTGGACCAACGGGCCCTCAGCTTGTCCCGTATGATGCTCCGCTGCCGAACCCGACGCGGGTCAGCCGAGGAAGGGCGACTGAGCTCTGGTGGAGATCTTCAAGGAGTTCGACTTCGAGGCGGCGCACAAACTTCCCCATGTCCCTGTCGGCCACAAATGCTCACGCCTGCACGGTCACTCGTTCCGCGTGACGGTGCACGTGGAAGGACCAATCGACGGTCGTATGGGCTGGGTCCGGGACTTTGCCGATCTGGCATGCGCGATGGAGCCCGTCCTCGACTGCCTCGACCACCATTACCTCAACGAGATCGACGGACTCGACAACCCGACGAGCGAGGTTCTCGCCCGCTGGATCTGGGACCGACTCCAAACCTCGCTCCCTGATCTGTCCCAGATCGTGGTGCGAGAGACGTGCACATCGGGGTGCGTCTACCGGGGCGAGGTGTGACCAGCGGGCGCCCCGTCGCCGTTCTCTGCAGCGGTGGGGTCGACAGCGCCGTCCTGGCCGCCGACTTGGCCCGACAGGGCTCGGTCGTACAGCCGATCTACATCCGCCTTGGCCTGTCGTGGGAGGCCACCGAGGAGATCTACCTTCGACGGTTCCTGGACACGCTGCCGGCCAACCTCAGACCACTTTCGCTGGTCGTGCTCGACCTCCCGATCGCGGATGTCTACGGGACGCATTGGAGCGTGTCCGGCTCCGACGTGCCCGACGAGACCACGCCCGATAGCGCCGTGTACCTACCGGGCCGCAACCTCCTGCTGCTGGCCAAGTCCAGTGTCTGGTGCGCTCTCCACGGTGTGGAGGTCATCGCCCTCGGAACGCTGAAAGGAAACCCTTTCGCCGATAGCGGGCCCGAGTTCCTGTCGCTCTTCGGATCACTCGTGCAACTCGGCCTCGATCGGCCGCTCGAGGTGAGGACGCCGTTCGCAACGTGGACGAAGGCACAAGTGCTCGAGCTTGGCCGTGACCTGTTGCTCGAGCACACCTTCTCCTGCATCGCCCCCACCGAAGACCGCCATTGTGGACGTTGCAACAAATGCGCCGAGCGTCGAGACGGCTTCGCCCAGGCCGGGATCGAGGACCGCACGCTCTACGCAACCGCCTGAGAGATGGGTCGAGTACTTCTCGCGCCGATCTCTTTCGGCCTCGGGGACCTCGTCGTCTCCCTTCCCGCCATCCAGGCCCTCATCGCCGCCGGAAATGCCGCTGAGCAGACCTGGCTCCTGGCCCGGTCTCCGGCTCAGACGAGACTTGCTCCCCGCATCGCCGGCTTGGCGGGATGCGCCGATGAGGCCTCGTTCGAATTGGATGACCGCGACCGATTGGTGGATCTGCGGGATCACCCGATGCAACGGGACTACTGGTGGGGCTCGGCGGAGTTCGAGCAGGAGTACGGACCTCTCGATATCAACGCCATTCTCCGGTGCATCTGCAGTGACATGGGCATTGCCGCCGACTTCTCCCGACCGAACCCCCTCGAAGCCCACCCCCGCCCCGATCTCGGCGACTCCGTGCTGCTCGTGCACGAGACCGACGGAGCAGACAAAACCTGGCCTGCCGAGCGGTGGGCAGCGGTAGCGGCGGAGCTCAACGCCGCCGGCCGCGACGTTCGACTGGTCACGCGCTCGGGTTGCACCCCCGAGATGCATGCCACAGGGATCTCCGAGCTGCTCATCCCGACCCCAGGTGATGCCGTCGATGTGCTCACGTCATGCCGGGCGGTGATCGGCGTCGACACCGGGCTGACTCACATCGCCGTGCAGCAAGGTACGCCCACCGTCCACATCTGCCGCAAGGGATCGGTGTACTTCCGACCCTGGGACCATTGCCGAGTCCTGCGCGGTGATCAATGCACCCAGGAGTGCCTCGCCGGTGAGGCCGCCTACGCCTACAAGCGGGTGAGCTTGCGGGGATATCGGCCCGAAGCTCGGACGTGCCCGTCGGGCTCGCCCTGTCTGAGCAGGACCACGCCTGAGCGGGCGCTCGCGCTCCTGGAGGAGCTTCTGTGACGAACGAGGCCCGTCGACCGACGGCCGAAGTCATCGAGATCGACGCGGCCGCCGAGATCGGCGTGCGCAACAGCCAGCCCCCGGGTATCGGCCGCGTCGTCGCGCTCGGCGACATGACGTGTTGGAACAACCTGGGGCGCAATATCGTCTTCGCCGACCGGCACTGCAAACCTCGTTCGGTCTTTGGCCGCACTCTCTTTCCCGACCAGGACGAACCGTCCCAGTACGACCTCGACATCCACGCCGTCCTCGAGCTCCCGGAGCTCGATCTGGTGCTCGTGCTGAACCACTTCGGGTACGTGCGCGGCTTCCGATTAAGCGAGCTGGTGGGGCCGGGGCCATTACGTGAGGTGGAGCCGGCGATGACGACGGTCTTCGCGGCCGATGTCGAGCGGACCGTCCTGGCCGGGAGACACCTGGTGGGGTCGCGCCCGCGCTCTGACGGTGCCGCGGGGGTGCTGGTCTCCGCACCGATCGAGCAGACCGAACGCGGGGCAACGATCAAGGCCGATCTGGCGGCCGAGAGCTTCGGCGAAGTGACCGCCCTGGGCTTCGTCGGTGGAGCGAGCGAGCCCCTGGTGGCCCTGGGTGGCATGGAGCGGGTGGCGCTCGTTCCCATCGTCGCGGGAAAGGTCCTCCGTCCCCGCTGGGAGGCCGAGGTTGGCTTCCGTACGGCCGTCGCAGTCTGGGACGGCCAGCTCCTCTGGGCGGCCGGCAGCGCCAGCTCGACCGGCGTCGACGACTACGACTGGGAGAGCCTTCACGGCGGAGGCTTCGCCGGGCTCGATCCCCGCGACGGACGTGTCGTGGTCTCGGGTCCGCTCCCCCAGGACGTGGCCTGGGGAACGGGAGGCGTCGCCGTCGTGGTCCTGGGAACTCTGCTGGCCACCATTGGAAGAACTGGTCGCGTGTACCTCGTCGACCCCCGACTCCCGACCGAATGGCGCTCGACGGCTCCCCTCGCGTCCGCCTCCCTCGGGTTGGCCCACGCCGATGTCGTGGGAAATCAGGTCCTCTTCGGGTTCAACCGGGGGATGTATCGGCTACACCGCTTCGGCTAGGCCTGGGCTGGGTGGCATAGAGCTTCAGGTGCTCATAGGGAAGGAAGCGGCGCGTGCCGGCGCGCACGTCCTGCAGCAGCGACTCCAGCGCGCTCGACAGCGCGGCCAACTGCAGCTGCAGGCTGGGGACGCGAACCGCATATATGTCGGCTTCGTCCGATACCGATCGGGCTTTCTCCGCCGTCCGGGCGATGCGGATGACGAGCACCGACAACCGGTCGAAGACCATGCCGGGGCTCTCGGTGGCGAGCGGGGCGGTGATCGACTGAGTAAGGGTGGCGTGCACGGCCACGTCGACATCCTCAATGAGCTGATGCCTGGTCAGGTTCAGCTTGTCGATGGCCCGCTTGGCCTCGGCGATGTCCGAGTCAGTCGCTTCCGCACTGCGGGTCACGTCTTCCAGGTCCCACTGCCTGAGGTTCGAATCGTTAAGCTCGAGCAGGAGCGCCAGGAGCCGGTTTGACGACAGCCGTTTGTCGCCGGAGACGGCGCGTTCGAGCTCGGCGACTATCTCGGCAACCGCAGGAAGAGCCGGGCCGACGTTCATGGCGTCTCCCCGAGGTGGCGCAGGATCGATCGCGCCGCCAGCACTCCCTGCCCGAAGGCGGTGGCCACACGCCAGTAGGAGCCGGCCACCACGTCACCGGCGGCAAAGACGCCGGGTTGGGAAGTTCGGAGAGTTCCGTCGACGACGATCGCCCCCCTCTGGTCCAGCTCGAGCTGGTCCCGAAACACTGCTGTGCGGAGGGAACGGGAGATCTTCACGATGAGGCCGCCGGCTGCGACCTTGCGACGCTCGCCGGTGGACCGATCGACCAGGACCACCTCTTCGAGCCCCTGACGGCCGTGCACCGATTCGACCTCCCAGCCGGGAAGGTCTTCGATACGACGGTCCCCGCGCACCCGCTCGACAATGTTCGAGCGCGCCGTCAATGTCGCCGAGCGGTGAGCGAGCTTGACTGACGACGCCGTGTCGGCGAGTTCAAGCGCGTCGAGTGTGGCGCTGTCACCACCTCCGACCACAACTACGTCACGCCCCGAGAAGCGATCAGGACGTGACTCGACGTGATAGGTCACGTCACCACCGAAGGCGCCATCGGGGGCGGCCGTCAGGACCTGTGGCATCGACCCCGTGGCGATGAGCAGCGCCCGGGCGTGAAATTGCCCGTCACCGGCCTTCACCCAGCCGGCCAGGAGATTGGCCTCGGTCACTTCGTGTTCCACCAGGACTCGATCGCCGAGGATCGCCGTCGCTCGCTGCAGCCCGGCCTGGAGCGTAGGACCGTCCTCGAACACGCCAGCGGCCACATTCCGGACGCTGTTGGGGATCTCCCCCAACTGACCGCCCAACATCGACCGCTCCTCCAGGACAATCGTGTCGAGACCGATGTCAAAGCACTCGAGCGCGGCACTGGCGCCGGCGGGTCCACCACCGACGACCACGACGTCATGATGTTGTTCGGCCGGCATGCTCAGCTGAACGACCTTGTCGGTTGAGTTCGAACGCTTCAAGCTAGCGCTGATCGTCCACTGCGCTCGAACCAGGAGAGGAGCCGTCGAGTTCCGCTCGCTCGAGTCGGATCGGCGTACCACCGTGAAGCTCAGCCAGTGCCCTCCTGGATTAACGAGCGCTCGACGTCAGAGGTCGGTTGCCGAGATGCGCCAACCACGGGGGGAGACGTCCCTCTGCGCTCAATGTCGCGATGGCGAACTTTGGTATGTCGGAGAGTGAGCGGTAGGCAAGGTAGCGGGGGACCCATCGGGGACGGAACTTCTCGGTAAACGCAAAGAGACGTGGTGCGCCCGCGGGATTGAGGTGTCTGATGACGCGAGGCGCGGCCCCGTTTCCCGAAGCCACATCCAGGCTCTGGAGCTGCTTCCGGAACGCCACGAAGTTGAGGGAGAGCTCGATGATCCCGTTGTCCCGACCCCATTGGAGGACCTCGAAGATCATGCGTTCGGTGATGCCGTTGGGGGCACTGGGAAGACGACGCATGGCGTCGACCGACAGCTTCGTGTCACCGCTGCACGATGAATAGCGCTGGAATCCGATCACTGCGCCCGTGCGATCGCGGCAGATGACTACGAGACAAGTCGGCTGGGGGGTACTAAAAGGCTCCTCGAGGGCGGCAGAGAAGCCCTCCTCGCGCTTCCCCTGCCGAGCGCGGACCGTGATCTCGCGCAACGAAGCGACGAGCGGGTCCGGAATCTCGGCCTCTCGCATGATCTCCGTGGTGACACCGAAGTTCGCGGAGCGCTTCACCGCCTGACGAA
This sequence comes from uncultured Acidimicrobiales bacterium, assembly GCA_963846125.1. Classification (GTDB taxonomy): domain Bacteria; phylum Actinomycetota; class Acidimicrobiia; order Acidimicrobiales; family UBA8190; genus Chersky-840. The sequence continues at coordinate 861,076 of CAWJUR010000002.1, read as the reverse complement.
CATTTCGCATCCGTGGGTTGTCCAACGTGAAGTCGGCGACATCGAGAATGGCCTCGTCGCCCAGGTAGAGGGTCTTGAACCCGAGACCCTCATAAAGACCCAATCGATCTTCACGCACGAGCATGATGACCGGGCGCAGGCGGTGCTCATCGGACTGGGCTACGAACTGCCGCAGGCAATCGAGGAATTGGTCTCTCGCTCCGATCGGATCCCCCGAGCCGAGAGCGACGCCGAACAGCGGTCGGTATGCGAGCGCCGCGCCCCGGTCCGATGCGAAGACGTATTCCTTGTCTGCGCGGGTCGCGAACGGGTCGAGCGTGTCGCCGTCGCTGAGAGGGCTGCACACGAGCTCGCGAACGCGAGCCCGATCAGCCTGGAGCGCTTCGGTACGAGCGGGCCCGGAAGGGTCGTCTGTCATGAATCTAGGGACGGGCGATCCCTTGCGGCGACTGCTGAAAAGCACGCGTCATTCTATCCCTCGACGCTGGTGCGACTTTCCGACTCAGATCGTCGTCGGTACAGCCTTTGCAGAGGTGAACGTGCAGAGATTCGTCAGTTCGGATTTCCATCGAACCAAGGTTCACCACCGAGACTCCAAACCGAAATGTCGGTGACACCCATCGCCTCGACCACGGCGAGCTTGGCATTGAGAGCGCTGGAATCGACGAGGTCGTGGAACACCCCGCCAGAGGTCCAGCGGATCTCACCCGAGCCGGCGTCTCGGAGGCTCTGCACTGCCGCTGGGGTGGTCGGGAAGCCGGCCATGTGCTGCATCGTGACGTAGGCAACGTTCGACGTGACGTGGGCCACCCTCTTGCAGTTGGTGGTGGTGTAGCCATATGAGGGAATCCCGATAGTGAGATCGGTTGCAGGCACCTGGCTCTGCGCGTAGCTCACCACCTGCCGTAACCACGAGTAGGGGCTGATGGCAGCGCACGCCGTATCGAACTCGTGGTCATAGGCCATGACGACGAGATGCGCGCCGGCAGCTGCAACAGCTCCGTAGCGCTCCGCGTCCCACGGGGTGGTGGTGAAAGGCTCCAGGTCCACCTCCACGACCCTGCCCGTGAAGCGCAGGTTGTGGACGAGAGACGAGGTGAAGGAGGCGAACTCGCCCCACAACGTCGTTGACCACCGGTTCGGCTCGAAGTCGAGGTCGACGCCATCCAAGCCATTCGACTGGACGAAGGTGGTGATGGCGGCCAGCGCGGTGGCCCGGCGAGCGGAATTCTTGAGGAGCGCCTTTGTCCCGCGGGTGCCCGCTGAGACCGTCACGTAGACGTGTTGGGCCGCCGTTCGCACCGACGCCACGTTCGCCCGGCTGTAGCCATTGCACGGAAGGTCCGCGGCCGTCTCCGTCGCGACCCGCCCCGAATTCGTAACCGCCAGGTACTCCGGCTTCAGGACTTGGATGGGAGCGGACGAAAGGCTCGAGAGCTCGGTCGGGACATCACACGCGGGTTGCCCCGAAGACGAAGGGTAGATCCAGGCCTCGACCGTCTGGGGCAGCGGTGTGGCCGTGGCCGCGCTCGAGCTTCCGATCAGAACACCCGTGAACACGGTGATGAGGGCCAGGCCGGGCATGGCCCACCGACCCGCTCGCATCACCTTGTGCTTGGCACCGAGTCGGACGATCACGCCTGTCATCTTCCTCCCCAGGACCGGTGTGTTCCACCGATCCGCTCCGCTGCCCATGTTATTCACGCTTCTCGACCTGCCACAGGGGAAGGTGACATCACTGCTCAGCGAGAATGGCGGCAACCTCCAACACCGGGTCCCGCACCACCGGTCCCGTGGTCGTCACCTCGGCCCGGACGATGGTCCCGTTGAACGGGAACGGGGCGGTGTAGCCCTCTCCCACCGAGGGGCCCCACTCGTACCCACAGGTGACGCCCACTCCCACGCCGTTGAAGCCGGCGGGCGTGAAGCGGTCGATGAGCCCTTCGGCCACGACGTCGCCGCCGTAGAGGAGCTGGGCCGGCCCTCCGAGACCTTCGTCCTTCTCGAAGGCGAACCCGACTGTGTGGCGCCCGGATCCGAGGGCGACGTCAGCGCGCAACATATGGCGAGTCTTGCCATACAGGTTGTGGACGTAGCGCAGGTGCCCGTCGAGCAGGTGGAGGGACCAACCGCCCAGAGCGGATCCCAACGCGAGCAGGACTCCGTTGGGCACCACTCCCTCGGGAACCTCGATGGTGACGGTGATGGCGTGGGAGCGGTTGCGCACGTTGACCGCCACCGGCTCCGGTACCTGGGCACCCGAGGGGAAGTACCGGAACGTGTCGCGGGGGCGTCGATGATCGGGCTTGGGGTGAGCGATCGCTTCCAGGACGCGGTTGTCGAGCGGGAGCACGTCGTTGCGACGGGCCTCGTCCCACCACCGCTCGACCATCTCCGTCACCTTGTCCGGGTACTCGGTGGCCCGGTCATGCACTTCCGAGTGATCTTCGGCCACGTGATAAAGCTCCCACACGTCGTCGTCGAACGGCGCGTTCACTTTGAGCCCGTCGTCGTAGAGGGGGCCGACGGGGTGGAAGGCCACCGCCTTCCACCCGTCGTGGTAAACGGCGCGGGAGCCCAGCATCTCGAAGTGCTGGGTGATGTGGCGGCCCGCCTCCTCTTCTCCACCATCCCCGAGGAGATAGGCGAAGCTGGTGCCGTCGAGATGGGACTGGGCGATGCCGTCGATCTCCTCGGGAGCGCTGACTCCCACCAGCTCCAACACCGTGGGAAGGATGTCGACGGCGTGGGTGTACTGGTATCGGACACCGCCGGACGCGACCCGACCCCGCGAGGGAAGCGACACGATGCACGGATCGGCCACGCCGCCTTCGTGAACTTCGCGCTTCCAGCGCTTGAAGGGCGTGTTGCCCGCCATGGTCCAGCCCCATGGGTAGTTGTTGTGGCTGAGAGGCCCGCCGATCTCGTCGATGCGCCGGTACATCTCCGACACCCCGGCCGGGTCGAAGTTGGATAGTCGGATGTCGTTGATCGAGCCCTCCCTGCCGCCCTCCGAGCTCGCCCCGTTGTCCGACACCACCATGACGACGGTGTTCTCGGCGTCACCCAGCTTGTCGATGAAGTCGAAGAGCCGGCCGATCTGGGCGTCGGTGTACGACAGGTAGCCCGCGAAGCACTCCATGAACCGCTCGGCCAACTCGCGCTCGCGGTCCCCGAGGGTCTCCCATGCCGGCACCCACGGCGGGCGCGGCGACAGCTCGGTGCCGGCGGGGATGATCCCCAACTCCAGTTGTCGGGCATAGGTCGCTTCTCGCCACCGATCCCATCCCCCCGCGAAATGGCCGCGGTATCGCTCGATCCACTCGGTGGGCGCGTGATGGGGCGAGTGACACGCCCCGGTGCAGAAATACAGGAAGAAAGGTTGGTCGACATCGACGGCGCGTAGGTCCCCCAGGAACTCGATGGCGTGGTCGGCGAGATCGGCGCTTAGGTGATAGCCCTCCTCGAACGATCGAGGCGGCCGGATGGCGTGGTTGTCGTGGTACAGCGCCGGCATGAACTGGTGCGTCTCACCCCCGTGGAAGCCGTACCACCGGTCGAAGCCCCGACCCAGCGGCCACGTGGCGCGTGACGCGGCCATGTTGGTCTCGTCTTCGGGGGTCAGGTGCCACTTCCCCACCGCGTAAGTGGCATAGCCGTGGGCGCGCAGGATCTCCGAGAGGTAGCCGTTCTCGCGGGGCGGCTTGCCCCAGTAGCCCGGGAAGCCGATGGCCAGATCGGCGACCCGCCCCATGGCACTGCGGTGATGGTTCCGTCCCGTCAACAGACACGCCCGGGTAGGCGAACAGAGTGCGGTGGTGTGGAAGTTCGAGAGTCGAACGCCCCGGTCGGCCAGGCCGTCGAGCACGGGGGTGGCCATGTCGGACCCGTAGCAGCCGAGCTGGGCGAAGCCCACGTCGTCGAGCACGACGAGGACGACATTGGGTGCGCCCTCGGGCGGTTTCGGCACCGGGGGCCACCACGGCTCGGAGTCGCGCCAATCGCGTCCGATCCGGCCTCCGAACTCAAGCTTTGCCATCTGGCCACCTCCCCGGTGCCTGTAAAGGCGCCAGCATGCCAGTCCGCGAGCACGAAAAGCCCACCGCAAAGGGCGGGAGCGCCCGAGCGTCGTCAGGGTTGACGATGGACCTGACCCCCCGAAGCAGCTAAGAACGTTGTCAGTTCGTGTCGGAGAAGCTCACGGGCGGCTCCGCGGGGGGGAAATGACACGACCTAGGTCCACACCACAGCGCCGAGCACTGGCTGTTCTTGTTCTGGTCGCCGTGGGAATGTCGGTCACCGCCGGCGCCTCAGCGCTGTCACCGCGCGCCGACCCGACTGCCAATCTGGTGCTGCCATCGTCCCTGCTGACCGCGCAGCAGACGAACTGTCGATCACAGCCCATCGACAACTCCGCAGCGTGCACGCGGGCGTTGCTGGCGGAGATCAACTACGGCCTGGGCACCGATGGGGTCCCGCCCATCTCCCTGCCGAGCAATTGGGCCTCGCTCACGGTGGCGGAGCAGACCTTTGTGATCGTCGATCTGGAGCGCGTCGCCCGGGGCCTGCAGCCCTTTCTGGGTCTGAGTTTCATCTGGGGTGCGGATGCCCAGGTCGGTGCGGCCGGCAATGTCGACCCACCCATTCCCCCCGGGGTCCTGTGGGCCGGTACGGAGTGGGCCGGCGACGGGATCGTGAGCCCGTTGCAAGCCGACTTCGTCTGGATGTACGACGACGGTATCGGCGGTCCCAACATCGACTGTCCGTCGGCGGGAGGTTCGGGCTGCTGGGTCCACCGCGACAACATCTTGGCGCAAGGTTCTTGCACCACGTGCATCATCGGCGCCGGTTACACGGTGGTGAACGGGTTCGCCTCCATGACGGCGGTCTTCGTCGAGCCGTCCGAGGCGTCGACGCCACTGTCTTTCACGTGGGCCAACAACGTGGTGCCCTATCTCGGACGCGCCACGACCCCCGCCGCCGTGAGCGCCAGCCCCTCTCCCCAGAGCACCGGCGGTTACCGGGAGGTGGCGAGCGACGGTGGGATCTTCTCCTTCGGCGCTCGCTTCGAGGGATCGATGGGTGGGCAACCACTGAACGCTCCCATCGTGGGTATGGCTCTTGACCCGTGGACCGGCGGCTACTGGGAGGTGGCCAGCGACGGTGGCGTGTTCGCTTTCGACGCGCCGTTCTTCGGGTCCATGGGGGGCCAACCGTTGAACGCTCCCATCGTCGGCATCGCGGCCGATGTGGCCACGGGTGGCTACTGGGAGGTGGCCAGCGACGGGGGGGTTTTCGCCTTCAACGCACCCTTCCGGGGTTCGATGGGAGATCAACAACTCAATGCCCCCATCGTCGGCATCGCTCCTGATTTCGCCACCGGGGGATATCTCGAAGTCGCCCGCGACGGGGGCGTCTTCGCCTTCGACGCACCCTTCCATGGTTCCATGGGTGGAACCCGGCTCAACGCCCCCATGGTGGGAATCGCAGTCGATCCTTGGTCGGGCGGTTACTGGGAAGTGGCCCGCGACGGAGGGGTCTTCGCCTTCGACGCGCCGTTCTTCGGCTCGATGGGCGGAACCGCCCTGGTTCGGCCCGTGGTGGGAATCGCGGCCGACCCCGCGGTCGGCGGCTACTGGGAAGTCGCTAGTGACGGCGGCGTCTTCAATTTCGATGCGACGTTCTTCGGTTCCGCGGGAGGAGTGGCGTTGGCTGCGCCCGTGGTGGGGATCGCGCCTTAGCCCTCCCTCAGAGGCCTGCCACCAGTTCGTGCATGGCTTGGAGCTGCTCGATGTAGTGGCTGCGCGAATGGTGGCGGAAGCGGAGGCTCAAGCCGGTTGCGCCCAGCGCCGCGAACCCCCGCACCACCTCGGCTGCTTCATCGGGAGCGCCGGCAGGATCGAGGGGAGGATCGGGCGGGAAGATCAAACTGAAGGGCCGCTCCCGCGCCGCGATCGCATCTTTCACCTCGGGGTCGTCGAGGATCGGTTTCAGATCGGCGACCTTCAGGCGAAACGGGATCCAGGCATCTCCCAATTCGATAGCCCGTCGCAACGAACGCCGCGTGCGCCCTCCCACCCAGATGTCGAGCGGGCGGGGCAGGCCGGACGGGTCCACCACGAATCCCGAGTACTCGAAATGCGAGCCGTGGTAGGTGGGCTCACGCACTCCCCAGCTGGCTCGGATGGCCCGCAAGGCGTCGTCGGACCGTTCACCTCGACCGTCGAACTGGTGGCCCAGCAACTCGAACTCGGGCTGGAGCGATCCGACGCCCACGCCGAGGATGACCCGGCCATGGCTGGCCACGTCGAGGGTGCCCCACCGCTTCACGAGCTCGAGGGGATGGTGGTAGCCGAGCACGACGACGTGGCTCAGCAACGAGATCCGCTCCGTCGAGGCGGCCACGAAGCTGAGCGTCGTGATGGGGTCCCAGTAGCGCGGGCCTCGGACATTCGTGGCGTCGAGCGGGATGGCGATGTGCTCTGAGCACGCCACCCAGTCGTAGCCGAAGCGCTCGGCTGCCTTCGCCACCGCCAGGACGTCCTCGATCGTGCCCGTCGACTCCCAACTGGGAGGGTCGAAGCGGGGGTTGATATGGACGACGGGCGTCACGATTCCCAGGCGGAGCTTCACGGGTCGCGCCGCTTTCAGGACTCGACGGGCGTGCCGCCCACCGAGCGGCGCATGGCGGCGTGCAGTCGGTTGGGCGTGAGCACACCGAGGTAGCGCTCGGCGGCGTCGACGACGGGGATCCAGCGCACATCGTGTTGGAGCATCTCGCCCAAGGCGGCCCGCAACGTGGTGCCGAGGGGTACCTGGGCGGCGAACTTCTCGGTGTGGATACCGACGGTGCCCTGGACCTCGCCTTCGAGCGACACCCATCCCACCAGCCGGCCATTGTCGTCGACCACGACGGCCGTCTTCTCCTCGGGGCCGTCGGCGATGCGCCGGACCTCGTCCATCGAGGCGGTGGGCGACACCACCGGAGGCGTGGCCAGGTCACCGGCTTCGATCTTCACCACGGCCAACCGCCGCACGCCGCGGTCCGCACCCACGAAGTCCGCCACGAAGGGCGTGGCGGGACGCCCCAGGATCTCGGCCGGTGTGTCGTACTGCTCGAGCACGCCCCCCTTCGAGAGCACGGCGATGCGGTCTCCGAGCTTGGACGCTTCCTCGATGTCGTGGGTGACGAAGACGATCGACTTCTTGAGGCCTTGCTGCAACTCGAGGAATTGGTTCTGCAGGCGCTGCCGGGTGACCGGGTCCACCGCCGCGAAGGGCTCGTCCATGAGGAGCACGGGCGGATCGGCGCCGAGAGCTCTCGCTACCCCGACCCGCTGGCGCTCACCCCCGGACAGCTCGTGCGGAAACCGCCGGCCGTAGCTCTTGGGATCGAGGCCGACCAGCTCGAGGAGCTCGTTGACGCGGCGGTCGACGCGGGCGCTGTCCCAGCCGAGCAGCCGGGGCACCACGGCCACGTTGTCCGAGACCCGCCGGTGAGGGAAGAGCCCACCCTGCTGGATCACGTAGCCGATGCTCCGGCGCATGAGGACGGGATCCTTGGTGAGCACATTCTCGCCGGCTATGAGGATGCGCCCCGAGGTCGGCTCGATGAGCCGGTTGATCATCCGCAAGGTGGTGGTCTTGCCACAGCCGGACGGGCCGACGAGGACCGTCAGCTCGCCGTCGCCGATCTCCAGACTCAGCTCCGCCACGGCGACGTTGCCGGCGCCGTAGCTCTTGGAGACCCGGTCCAGGGTGATCACGGGTTCTTACCGTAGTTAGAGTCACGGCGGTGGGAGCAGCCCAGCCCTTCTTCCAGTGGAGCTATGTCACCGGCCAGTGGAGCCAGATCAGCTCCGATCTGCTGCAGCACATCTCCCTCAGCCTGTTGGCGCTCGGCATCGGGCTGTGTCTCTCCATTCCTCTGGCCCTGTTGGCATGGCGGTACCGGGTGCTGCGCCCACCGGTGTTCGGGTTGGCCAGCTCGCTCTACATCATCCCGTCGTTGGCGCTCTTCGCCATCCTCGGTCCCATCACCGGCTACGTGGCGTCGTACCCGACCGCCGAAGTCGCCCTCGTCGGCTACACGCTGCTGATCCTCATCTGGAACACCGTGGCCGGTCTGGACGCCGTGCCGGAAGACGCCCGGGAGGCGGCCACGGCCATGGGCTACTCGCGGGCGCGGCGCTGGTGCGCGTCGAGTTGCCTTTGGCGTTGCCATATGTCTTCGCCGGACTGCGCGTGGCGGCGGCCACGGTCATCGGGCTCGTCACCGTGACCGCGCTCATCGGGCTCGGGGGACTGGGCCAGCAGATCACCTACGGCTTCAACATCGGCTACTACACGCCCATCATCGTGGGGCTGGTGCTCTCGGTCGTGCTGGCGGCGCTGTGCGACGTGCTCATCGTGTTGGCGCAACGGCTGGCCGTCCCGTGGTCGCGTTCGTCGCGCCGGGCCCGGGTGCGCTGACATGGAGATCTGGGACCACTTCCGGCACTTCGTGGCCAGCGTGGCGTCGTGGCTCACGACGGCGACCAACTGGAAGGGACCGTCGGGCATCCCCGAGCTCGTGTGGCGCCAGACCGAGTTGTCGTTGGCGGTGGTGGTGGGTGCCGTCGTCATCGGCGGTGGCATCGGGCTCGTGCTGGGCCACACCGGCCGTGGCGGTCTGGTGGCGGTGAACGCCGCCAACGCAGCCCGCGCCGTGCCGAGCCTGGCGCTGTTGACCCTGTTCGCCATCGTGCCGTGGATCTCGCTCAAGTGGGGCGGGTTCCTGGCCGCCTTCCTGGCGCTGGTGGTTCTCGCCATCCCGCCCATCCTCACCAACACCTACGTGGGCATGCGCGAGGTCGACGCCGAGGTGCGCGACGCGGCGAAGGCCATGGGCCTCACGGGTGGGCAGGTGCTGCGGACGGTGGAGCTCCCGCTCGCCGTTCCGTTTCTCATGGCCGGGATCCGCACCGCCGCGATCGAGGTCGTCGCCACCTCCACCTTGGCCGCCTACGTCAGCTACACCGACCTCGGGACCCCGGTGATCTCCGGGCTCAACACCAACAACACGGTGGAGGCCTTCGCCGGCGCTCTCCTGGTGGCGGCGCTGGCCGCCGTGGTGGCGTTGGGCCTGGGCGTGCTGCAATGGGTGCTCACGCCTGTCCCGCTGCGGCGGACGATGCCGAAGGGACTGGGAGCGTCGAGGCGTCCTCGGGCCCCCGCCGTGGTGTGATCCAAAAAAACTTGACTCATTCACTCGGGATTAGTAACACTACGGCCCCGGACCGCGCGCCCTCGGCATCGCCGCCCTGGTCGGATCAGGTCCGCGCCGCCCCCAGGACAGGAAGGCCCCCCACCATGCTGCTCCGACGTTCCCTCATGACGCTGGCCGCATTGGCCGCGACCTCACTGGTATTGGCCGGTTGCAGTAGCACGCCCAAGAACACCGGCTCCGCGGCGTCCAAGCCCACCATCAAGATCGGGGCCACGAACTTCGAAGAGCAGGAGATCGTCGCCAACCTCTACGGCGACGTCCTCATCCACGCCGGCTACAAGGTGAAGGTCGAGCCTGCGCTGGGCACCCGGGCCGTCGTCGTCCCCGCCATCGAGCACGGGCAGATCGACCTCGAGCCCGACTACGCGGCGTCGTTGCTGGGCTTCCTCCACGGGGGCAAGCCTCAGCCGGCCGGCACCCAGATCGGCACCGCCATCGCGGCCGACAAGACCGCGCTGTCTTCCTTCGGCGTCACCGTGCTGCCCGCCACCGCTGCGCTCGACACCAACGTGTTCGCCGTGACCAAGGCCACAGCGTCGAAGGACCACCTGACCACCATCTCGAGCCTGGCGCCGTACGCGTCGAAGCTGATCCTGGGCGGGCCGCCGGAATGCCCGACCTTCGCGGGGTGCCAGCCCGGGCTCACGTCGGTGTACGGCCTGCACTTCTCCAGCTTCAAGTCCCTCGACGAAGCGGGGCCGCTCAGTGTGGCTGCGCTCAAGAACGGCGAGGTCGGCGTGGTCGAGCTGTTCTCGAGCGACGGCAACGTGGTGAGCAACAACTTCGTGGCCCTCACCGACGACAAGCACCTCGAAGGGGCCGATTACATCGTCCCGGTCATCCGCAAGTCAATGGCCACCGCCGCGGTGGCCAGGGCGCTCAACTCGCTGGACCAGAAGTTGACGACCACCGCCATCTCCACGCTCAACCTCGACGTCACGGCCAACAAGCAGCAGCCCGCCGCGGTGGCCAGGACCTGGCTGCAGTCGGTGGGCCTCATCTAAGGGGACCGGGAGCGCGGGCACGCGCTGGGGGGAACGGACCGGCCGCCCGGGAAGGCGGCGGGACGGGTCCCCCCAGGAACCGCTCAGTACCGAGACGGCCCCGTCCCGCGCATCCCCCAATATCGCCTACGGTGGACAAGCCGCCGACGACGGTAAAACGATACGCCCGACCACTGGCCGTGTCTAGGGGTCACTCGGCGTGGTGAGACTCCAGGGGAGGCACGTTCCGATGGCAACCGCCGGGGCCCCGTACATCGACCTCATGGACGGCGAGTTCTACGCCGGGAATCCCTTCCCCGCATTCGCCTGGATGCGCCAGAACGCCCCCGCCTACTACGACGAGCCCAACGACATGTGGGGCGTGACCCGCTACGAGGACGTCCGGGCCCTCGGCCAAGACCCCGGGTCATACTCGAACGCGGGCGGATCGCGGCCGGGCATCGTCCTCCCCTTCATGATCGACATGGACGCCCCCGAACACCGGCGCCACCGGCGATTGGTCAGCGCCGGGTTCACGCCCCAGGCCGTGCGTGACCGTGAGCCGCGCATTCGCCAGGTCTGCGACGAGATCATCGACCGTGTGTGCGAGAAGGGTGCGTGTGACCTCGTGGCCGACATCGCGGCGCCGCTCCCCCTGGTCATGATCGCCGACATGCTGGGCTTCGACCCCAAGGACTGGGAACGGCTGCTGGAGTGGTCCGACACCATGCTCATGTCCCAGGGCTCGAACGACCCCGACGCCATCACCAAGGCCACCACCGCCTTCGTGGAGTGGGACACCTACGTGCGCGATCTCATCGAGCAACGCCGCAAGGCCATGTCGGCCGACGACCTCCTGGGTGTGCTCGTCCAGGGCGAGGTCGACGGCGACCGGCTCGACGACAACTCCATCGTCCACGAGGCCATCCTCCTGCTCATCGGCGGGGACGAGACGAGTCGCCACGTGATCAGCGGCGGCATGGAAGCGCTCCTGCGCCGGCCCGAGCAGTTCGACGACCTGCGTGGCGACCGGGAGCTGTTGCCGGGCACGGTCGAAGAGATGTTGCGCTGGGTGACGCCCATCAAGAACTTCCAGCGCACCACGACGGTGGACGTGGAACTCCACGACCAGGCCATCGCGGCCGGGAGCAGCGTATTGCTCCTCTACCCCTCGGCGAACCGCGACGAAACGGTCTTCGACGATCCTGAGACCTTCGACATCCGCAGGCAACCCAACGATCACATCGCCTTCGGCTTCGGGGCCCATCTGTGTCTCGGACATCGCCTGGCCCGGGCCGAGATCACCGGGATGATGGACCGCATCCTGGAACGCCTGCCCGACATCCACCTGGCCGGCGACGACGCCAATCCCCTGCGGGTGTCGAACTTCATCGTGGGGTTCGAGACACTGCCGGTGGAGTTCACGCCGTCGGCCCCCGTGGGGGGATAGGGCTCCCCCGAGCCCACTCAGGCAGAGGCTTCCTCGGCGACCTGCTCGGCGAAGTGCTGGGCCACCTCGGCGTACTCGGTCATCATGTCGAGCACGACCTGGCGGGCGGGGCGGATGCGGTCGAGCTGGCCCACCACCTGGCCCACGAAGTAGTTGGCCAGCTTGTTGGCTCCCGACCCTTCGGCCGCCGCGGCGCGGCTGATGCGGTGCTGGGCCTCGGCCACGAGCGCGCTCTGCAGCGGCATGGGCAGCGAGCCGGGGGACTCGGGCCCCTCCCACTCGTCGGTCCACGAGCTGCGCAGCATGCGGGCGGGCTTGCCGGTGAGCGAGCGCGACCGGATGGTGTCGCGCGAGGTGGCGGCGAGGAACTTCTGTTTCACGGCGGGATGGGTCTCGGCCTCCTCGGTGGTGAGCCACACCGAACCGCACCACACGCCCTCGGCGCCGAGGGCCAAGGCGGCGGCGATCTGCCGGCCGTTGCCGATGCCGCCGGCGGCGAGCACGGGCGTAGGAGCCACGGCGTCGACCACCTCGGGCACGAGCACCATGGTGGAGACCTCACCGGTGTGGCCGCCCGCCTCGGTGCCCTGGGCCACGATGACGTCGACGCCGGCGGCGTTGTGGCGCTCAGCGTGGGTCAAGGTGCCGGCCAGCGCCGCCACCGACACCCCGGCGTCATGGGCGCGCGTGAGCAAACCCGGAGGGGGCGGGCCCAGCGCACTGGCGATGAGGGCGATGTCATGGGCGAAGGCCACGTCGAGCAGCGGCTCGTATCCCTTGGAGGCCACGTTGGCGAGCACGTTGCGCTGGCCTCCGGTGCGCAGGTCCTCGGGGAGCTCGGGCACGCCGTAGCGACGCAGGATCTCGTCCACGAACTCCTGCTGCGCGGCGGGGAGCAACTGCCGGACGGCCTCGGCGTCGATGCCCCCCTCGTCGGCGCCGGCGTACTTGGCGGGGAGGAGGAGGTCGACCCCGTAGCGCCCGCCCCGGGTCTGCTCCTCGATCCAGGTGAGGTCGACGTCGAGCTGGTCGGGGGTATGGGCCACGGCCCCGAGCACCCCGAAGCCGCCCGCCTTGGTGACCGCCGCCACCACGTCGCGGCAGTGGCTGAAGGCCAGGATGGGGAACTCGATCCCGAGCATGTCGGTGACCTTGGTCTTCACGTTGCCTCCTCGTCGTGCGCCCTGCGAGCGTAGGCCGGGTGTCCACGAAGCGGAGCGGCCGGAGCCTCGTGGGGGCCGTCGTGCTCGCCCTCGGCCTCGGTGCCGTCGCCGGGGCGTGCGGGGCGGCGCCGTCATCTCCGAAACCGCCTTCGGGCCCGACCATCACCATCGGCGCCACCGACACCACGCAGCAGCTCATCGTGGCCAACCTCTACGCGGGGGTGCTCGCGCATGCCGGGGTCAGGGTCACCCTGCACACCGGGGTCCGAAGCGGCCTCGGGACGCGTGCCGCGCTGGAGGCGGCCCTGGCGGCGCGGCGGGTGGACCTGTACCCCGACGAGGCCGGTTCGCTGCTGCTCTCCCTCGACGCCAACGACACGGCGGCGGCCACGCAAGTCCTGACGGCGGTGCCCGAGCTCAAGCGTCGGCTGGTTGCGGTCGGGGCGACGGTGCTCAAGCCGGCGCCCGCCCTCGACACCGAGGTGTTCGCGGTGACGCAGGCCACGGCGCAGCAGTACCACCTGACGACGATGTCGAGCCTGGCCCCGGTGGCGAGCAAGCTCGTGCTGGGCGGTGCGCCGCAGTGCCCGACCCAATCCCAGTGCCAGGCGGGGCTCCAGAGCACCTACGGCCTGCACTTCAAGTCGTTCACGTCCCTCGACGACGCAGGCACCATCACCATTGCGGCACTACGGGGGGGCGAGGTCCAGATAGCGGCGGTGCACTCGAGCGACGGGTCCATCCTCGCGAACAACTTCGTGGCTCTGGTCGACGACAAGCACCTCCTGAACGCCGACAACGTGATCCCGGTGATCCGGAGGTCGGTGGACAGCCGCAAGGTGGCGGCCGCACTCGAACGGTTTGTCGGCACGGCTCAGCACCGAGCAGCTGGAGCGTCTCACCGTCGAGGTCACCGCCGACCACGACACGCCGGGCACGGTGGCGCGGCGGTGGTTGGGGCACGAACGGTTGATCTGAGCCAAGATCGGGGCTTCGAGACGGGGGTGTCCCATGGCATATGACGTAGCGGGGAAGCGGGTGCTCGTGACCGGGGCATCGTCGGGCATCGGCGCTGGGCTGGCCGAGGCGCTGGCCCGGGCGGGGGCGACCGTGGGCCTGGTGGCGCGCCGTCAGGACCGGCTGGCCGAGGTGCTCGAGCGCTGTCGCGCCCACGCCCTCGAGTCGCGTATGTGGGTGGCGGACCTGGCCGACCCCGCCGCCGTCGACGCCCTGGCGGTGGCGGCCATGACCGAGCTCGGCGGGGTCGACGTCCTCGTCAACAACGCCGGGATCCCCAAGCGGCGCCACGTCACCGCCCTCGACGCGGCCACGGTCGACGCGGTGATGAACATCAACTACTCGAGCCCGGTGCGCCTCACCCTGGCGCTGCTGCCCCAGATGCTCGAGCGGGGTGAAGGCCGCATCGTCAACGTGTCGTCGGTGGCCGCCACACTGAGCCCCCCGGGTGAGGCGGCCTATGCGGCCACGAAGGCGGCGGTGACCGTGTTCTCGGAGTCGATGGCCGTGGACCTGTGGGACACCGGGGTCAAGGTGATGGTCATCTATCCCGGCGTGGTCGACACCGAGCTCTTCACGCTTCCCGACAACGACCCCTTCGTGGCCCAGGTGGAGTCGATCCCCGTCGACGAAGCGGTGGCCGCCATCCTGGCGGGGCTGGCCGCCGACGCGGCCCAGGTGTACGTGCCGGCGTGGTTCGGCGACGTCGCCTCGAGCAAGGCCGCCAACGTGGAGCAGTTCCTCGCCGGCACGGCCGAGTACGTCCGCCAGCAGGGGACCAACTCGTAGACCGTCGTGTGGGGGACCGTCAGCGGATGTTGGCGACGGCGGCGATGATGAGGCCGAGCACGAGGAGCGACCCGGCCCGGCGGGTGTGCACGAAGGCTATGGCCGCGAACCACAGCGGCCACACCGGGAACCCCTCGGGGGGCTCGTCGGGCTTGGGCTGGCCGAAGTACTTCCACGCCTGGACGAGCTTGGGGATGGCCCCGAAGCTCACCAGGGCCGGCCAGGGCAGGGCCCGCACCGCCACGCACACCGCCACGGTCACGTAGAACGCCACCATCATGCCGATGGTGGCGGCCCGGGCCCGGCGCTCGCCCAGCACCACGGGGAGGGTGCGGATGCCCAGGGGCTCGTCGAAGGGCGCCTTGTCGATGTGCTTGCCCATGAGCACGGCCGTGCACAGCAGGCCGTAGGGGACCGACGCCACGATGATCTCCCAGGGAAGGTGCCCGATCGCCGCGTAGTAGGTGCCCCCCACCATGAGCGGGCCCCACACCAGAAAGACGTCGGGCTCGCCCAGGCCGCGCTTCTTGAGGCGAAGGGGCGGGGCGGTGTAGGCGACCGAGAGCAAGAAGCCCCCCAGCGCGAAGCCCACCACCGGCCAGCCCCGGTACACGGCCAGGACCACGAGGATGGCGAGGTCGAGGACGTTCACGAGCAGGGCGGCGCGCGCCAGGCGACCGCGCGACACCATCCCCGACAGCACGGGGTGCGGCGCGTACAGGGCGCGGGGATACGTGGCGGTGTCGGCCCCCACCTCGGCGTCGAAGAGGTCGTTCATGAGGTTGTTGGCGCAGTGGGCGAGCAACAGCCCGGCGAAGGCGAGCAGGAGCAGCCCGGTGTTGAACCCCGGGCGCCGCACGGCCAGGAGCGTCGCCACCGCGCCGGCCACGAGCGTCATGGGGAGCACCGCGGCCCTCGTGAGCACGAGCCAACGCGACACGGGGTCGAGGGGGCGGCCCTTGGGGGGGTTGGTGGTGCGCAGCACCTCGACCCAGGCCGAGAACCGCCCCTGGGTGGGTGCCGACGTCGGCACGGTGGCGTCGGTGGGCTGGGGCAGCACGTCGCTCACCTGGGCATGGTACCGAGGGCTACCGCGCTCGGACGAGTCGGCCACGGCCGGTTGTGCCCGGTGGCGCATTCCGGTGCCGGCCCTAATGTGAGCGCTCGACCGCTCCCGAGGAGGCCCACCCCATGGCACCAGACACCGCAACCGACAAGGCCCTGGCCGGACGCACGGCGGTGGTGACGGGAGCGTCGAGCGGGATCGGGCGGGCCATTGCCGAGGCCCTGGGGGGCGCCGGCGCGCACGTGGTGCTGGGGGGCCGCACCAAGGAGGCCATGGACGAGTCGATGGCGCGCATCAAGGCTTCGGGTGGCACCGCCGAAGCGCATGTCCACGACGTGCGCAACGTGGCCGAAGCGCGCGCCCTGGTCGACAGTGCGGTTAAGTCGACGGGGCGCCTCGACGTCATGGTCAACAACGCCGGGGTGAGCTTCCCCGAACCGATCATGGACGGCGACCCCGAGCACTGGCGCATCATGTTGGAGACCAACATCCTCGCCCTACTGGTGGGGTCACAGGCGGCGGTGCGCGCCATGCGCGCCTGTGGGGCCGAGGGCCACATCGTGAACATCTCGTCGGTGGCGTCGCTGCGGCCTGACTCGGGTGTCTACGGCTCCACCAAGCACGCCGTGAACTGCATCAACGAATCACTGCGGCGTGAGCTGCTCGACGACCCCATCAAAGTGGTGACGATCATGCCCGGTGCCATCGCCACCAGCTTCGCCCGGAACTTCGACCCCGCTGTTCTCGAGCTGATGGTCAGCTCGATGGGAGGCCACGCAGGGCCCGCCCAGTTCACCCCCGGCGGCCGCCTGTCCGACGAGGCACTCGAGAACGCCCAGAAGTCGATGTCCGAACACCTGTGCACGCCCGAGGACGTGGCCGAGGCGGTGCTGTGGGCCATCACCCGCCCCGCCGGGGTGCATCTGGCCTCGCTGGTGGTCCGGCCCAACAAGGACCTGTCGTTGTAGGTCCGCCTGTTGTTTCCCGGGCCGACGGGGCGCGTTGGTCGTAGCCTGGTCGGCATGGCCTTTCATCACGTCGCGCTGGCGACCACCGACCTCGACGCCACCCACCGCTTCTACACCGAGGCGATGGGGTTCACCCTGGTGCGGACGGTGGTGGCACCCACGGGATCACCGGGCGGGGGATGGGCGAAGCACGTCTTTTACGACACGGGCGGGGGCGGGATGTTGGCGGTGTGGGAGCTCCACGACGACACCATCCCGAGCACCTTCGATCCCGCCATCTCCACCGGTCTGGGCCTGCCCGCCTGGGTCAACCACGTCGCCTTCGACTCGCCCGACCTAGAGGACTTCTCGGCGCGGCGGCGGCACTGGCAGGAACACGGCATCGAGGTGGTCGAGATCGACCACGGCTGGTGCCGCTCGATCTATGCCACCGACCCCAACGGGATCCTGGTGGAGTTCTGCGTGACGTTGACCGCCTTCACCGCCGCCGACGCGGCCGACGCGCAACGTCTGCTGACCACGGAGCGGCCGCCGCTCGAGCCCATGCCCGAGATCACCTTCCACCCGGTGCTCACGCCCGACCCCGCTCGCTGATCTGCGGCTCGACGCATCGCGCTTTACGCCGCCGCCAGGCGGTGGTGTCGGAAGAAGTCCCAGATGAGATCGGTGGCGTTGATCTCGTTCGTCGACGGTCCCTTGATGGCGCTGAATTGGCTACCCGGCCAGGCGTGACCGCCGCCCAGGACGATGTAGAACTCCACCGCCGCGCCCGGTGGGCAGCGGTAGGTCCGCAGGATCACGTGTGCGGTGACCTGGGTGTCGGTCGAGGCGGGGTTGCAACCGTTCTTCACCGCCCAGGCCTGGACGTTGGCCGGGTAGCCGGGCCCGTGGAGATCGAGTGGCTGTGACGGCGCCGTCGCCGGCCCCCCGTTGAAGGGCAGGGTGGGATCGGCGGTGCCGTGGAAACCGACGATGGCCACCGCCCGCCCGGGACGGCACGGTGTGGGCACGACAATCCCGGCCACCGGGGCGAAGGCGGCGAAACGCGTCGTCATCGTGCAGGCCAGCAGCGACGTGAAGAGCGCTCCGTCGGACAAGCCGGTGGCGTAGACGCGCGAGGTGTCGACGCATGTCGATCTCTCGAGCCTGTCGAGGATGGCGTTCATGAAGTCGATGTCGTGATTCGGATGCCCGGGGGTGCTGGGATCGATGTCCCACCCCACGGGATTCCCGGTGCCTTGGGGAAACGCCACCATGAATTTGTCGGCGACGGCCTTGGGACTGAATTGGCTCGTGATGGCCTCCAACGTGGCCCCGTCGGACAGGCCGTGGAGGTCGATGACGACGGGGACGGGGACGCCCTTGTGCGTCGACGGCGTCGTGAGCAGATACCACCGGGCCATGCCATCGACGGTGAGGTTCTGACGCAGCTCGGTCACCGACACCGGCGCGGGCCCCGAACACCCCGCTGACGGCACCGGCGCGCCGGAACCGGATGCGCCGGCGGCCGCCCTCGTCGTCGGGGAGCCCTGGTGCGCGGCGGTGGTGGAGCAGGCCGCGGCGCCGATCGACAGCACCGCCATGGCGACCAGGGCGTGCCGCCGTGCCCAGTGCTCCGCCACGCAGCCGAGCAGAGGACAATGCCGCTGGAGTGTCGAGGCATTGTGCTCCCCGAAGGTTGGAGTCCCTCGTCGGTCGCTACGCGTCCCTGGTCATCATTCGCCACGCTCCGAGGACCGTCCAGACGATGAGCCAAGTGATGATCACGCACACGGCCACCGTCGTCGACTCTGGTCGCAGCATGTCTGCCCCGTGGCCGCCTCCACCGCCGAGCGACCCCAATCCGCCTGGTTCCACATGAGCCACCGCCAGGCCGACCACAGCGCGCTGGAGGTTGATGAGATGCGGGATGGACGCTCTGGACAGAATGGGGGTCAGGACGATCTCGAGCACGATCATGAGGATCACGGCGACCGTTCGCTGCCCGAGGAGCGAACCCAGTCCGAGGCCGACGACGAATCCCACGATGGCTTCGAGCTCGATCCACAACCCCGATTTGATCATCAAGGAGGTCGACGGGTACAGGAACGTCTTGGAGTAGTCGGAGTAGTTCTGTTGGGCGATCAGACGGGCCGCTCCCCTGATCTGCGCCTGGGAGACCTGCGGTGGGCTCTGGGATCCGGGAGGACCGTTCGCCGTCGCTCCGCCCGGGCCGCCGTTGGGGCCGTTGTTGCACGGGACACTGTTGAGCACCGCGGCGATCGGAGAAGATGGTCCGCTGTTGACGTTGAAGTGACAGACGACCTGTTCCGCGTCGTCGGCGGCCCAACTCTCGAATCCGATGCGCGACAGACCGAGAGGGACGTGCACGCCTTGATAGTTCAGCTGGGCAGGGGCGGCGAACACGCACACAGCGCAAACAACGGAAAAGCCGATGGCCACCAAGGGAACGATGATGGCCAACCCCGCGGGGATCCGAGCCAGGTAGAGGGCCAATCGGGAGCGCCCGGTCACCACGAGGTGCCGGAACATCCCGTCGGAGAGGTCGATCGATCCGGCCGTAGCCCCCAGGGTGGCGGCGACGATGAAACCGAAGACGTACAACACACCTGCGACCAGACCGGTGTAGATGTCATAGCCCCCGGCCGGTCCATACGAATGCGGTGCGAAAGCGTGCAGCAACAGCCTGATCACGAGGAAGACGGTGGGGATGCCAATGGTCACGGCAAGCAAGGCCGCCATGAGCCCCCGCCGCTTGCGCAGCTCCATGAGCCGGGTTGTGATCATCGCACCCGAAGGGACCAATGAACCCCTGTGGTCGGGACGCGCCCCGGCAGGCTCCCCCAGCGCCACGGGAGTCGTCGTCCGGGCTGGTGCGTTGGGAGATCCTGGTAGCAGGCCCGTTGGCGGACTCGGGTCTACGTCCGTAGGTCGCGAGCGCCACTCTTCTTCCAAGGATCCCGAGTGGGACCTTTTCCGCCGGGTGACAAAGCGGTAAACGCCGTAGCCAACTGCAACGAGAAGAAGCATGGGAGGAAGCCCGAACATGGCTTTGTGATGCTAGCCCCCGACTCTTGCGTTCCAGAAAGCTGCGCCGGACAGCAGTTCGGTGGAACCGTTGCGGTTCAGAGTCAGACGAGGAGACGGAACACGGGGCTGTCGGGTGGGAGCAACTGCACGTCGAGTCCGGAGGTAGCGATGCGCTCGAGCAGTGACGCCAGGTCGGTGCGCTCGGCGAGCTGCACCCCGACCACGGCAGGACCGTACTCCCGGTCGTTCTTCTTGATGTACTCGAAGAGCACGATGTCGTCGCTGGACCCGAGGCACTCGTCGAGGAACTGGCGCAGCGCGCCGGGGCGCTGGGGGAAGTCCACGATGAAGTAGTGCTTGAGGCCCTGGTGCACCAGGACTGCGCTCGATGATCTCGTCGTAGCGGGCCACGTCGTTGTTGCCGCCGCTGAGCACGCACACGACGGTCTTGCCCACCACATCCGGCGCCATGGCGTCGAGCGCGGCGCTCGGCCAGCGCGCCGGCGGGCTCGGCCACGATGCCGTCCACCTGGTAGAGGTCGAGCTGTTCGGTGCACACGCGGCCCTCTTCGACCACCTCGAGGTGCTTGACGAGGTCGCGCACGATGGAGAAGGTGAGCTCGCCGGGGGTGCGCACCACGGCGCCGTCGACGAAGTCGTCCTCGATGTCGATGGTGACGAGTCGTCCCGCCTCGAGCGAGAGCACCATGGCCGGCGCCCCGGCGGGTTGCACCCCCACCACCTCCGTGCCGACGCCCGAGCCCGTCGAGGACGACGGCCATGCCCGAGACGAGCCCACCCCCGCCCACCGGGACGACAACGATGTCCGGCGAGGCGCCGAGCTGCTCGACCATCTCCAGCGCGATGGTGCCCTGGCCGGCGATGGTGGCGGGGTGGTCGAAGGTGGGCACGACGGTGGCGCCGGTACTGGCCGCGTACGCGACCGGCGGCGGCGAGGGCGTCGTCGAAGTTCTCTCCGGCGAAGTGGAGGTCGACGAGGTCGCCGGCCAGGGCCCGGATGCGCGCCACCTTCTGGCGCGGCGTGCGCTGGGGCAGGAACACCGCACCTCGCACGCCGAGGTGGCGGCAGCTCCAGGCCACTCCCTGGGCGTGGTTGCCGGCACTGGCACACACCACGCCGACGGCCAGGGCGCCCGGGGAGAGGCCGGCGATGAAGTTGTAGGCGCCGCGGATCTTGTAGGAGCGCACCACCTGCAGGTCCTCACGCTTCACGTAGACCGTGGCGTCGTAGCGCTGCGAGAGCCGCTCGTTGAGCTGGAGCGGGGTCAGGACCCCGAGGGGAGCGAGGCGCTGCGCGGCGGCACGGACGTCGTCGATGCCGATCTGGTCACGCCACACACCTGACACTCATCCAGACACTACGGGCCACCCGAGCGGTAACGGTGCCCTCGGGCTACCCCAGCGCGTCGACGAGGAGCGGGACGACGTCGTGCCAGTCGCCCACGATGGCGACGTCGGCCCAGTCGAGGATCTTGGCTTCGGGGTCGTTGTTGATGACCACGATGGTGCCCGACCCGCGTGCCCCCACGATGTGGTTGAACTTGCCCGACACGCCGATGGCGACATAGAGCGCCGGGGCCATGCTGTGCCCGGTGATGCCGATCTGGCGGGCCCGGGGCAGCCAGCCCTTGTCGGTCACTTTGCGCGACGCGCCCAGCTCGGCCCCCAGCACCTTGAGCAGCGGGTCGAGGTCGCCGTATTCGTCGGGCGCCACCCCCATGCCCACGCCGACCACGGTGCGGGCCGCCAGCAGCGCCTCGACCTCGTCGTCACGGCCGGCGTCGACCACATGCACCCGCCCCCGGGTGGCACCGATGACGGTGTCGAGCGGAGGCGGTGGTGCCCCGTCGA
This sequence comes from uncultured Acidimicrobiales bacterium, assembly GCA_963846125.1. Lineage (GTDB taxonomy): Bacteria > Actinomycetota > Acidimicrobiia > Acidimicrobiales > UBA8190 > Chersky-840. Next base: position 839,470 of record CAWJUR010000002.1, on the reverse strand, counting down.
CCGGGCGCGGGGCGCGCAGGGACAGGACGCCGGGTCGCACCGTCGCCATCTGCACCTCGGAACGACACGTGATGGCCGCCACCAGGCTGCCTCCGAAGGCGGGCTTCCACGCCACCAGCCGGCCGTCCTCGACCCCGAACCCCACGGCGTCACCGGTGAGCCCGGCCCCGAGCCGCGCCGCGGTGCGCGCCGCCACCTCGCGCCCCCACAGGGTCCCCGGCACGAGCACCGCCCACGGCGGCGTCTTCTCGCACCAGCCGCGTCAGCGCCTGGGCCACGTCCTCCTCGACCGTGGTGCCCGTCCACCGACACGACGCGATCGGCCCCCCACGAGGCGAGCTCGAGCGGGTCGGCCAGTCCGGGCCCGATGGCCACGACGGTGCCCGACACGCTGCGGGCGATGTGGACGGCCTCGCCGAGCAGCTCCCGTGCCACGCGGGGCCGGTCGGGCTCGATCACGACCGCCACCACGGGGGCAGTTGCGGTGACGAGCGCGGCGAGGTCGGGAGCGGGCACGGCATCGACATCGGGCTCGGCGCTGCCGTCGGCCTGCGCGGCCGAGCTCCCCGCCGCGTGGTGATGGTGGACGGCATCGAGCGCGCCCCATTGCCCGAGCAGCTCGACCGCCTCGGCCACCTGGCCGGCGACGTCGCCCGACAGCACGACGCGATGGCGGGCCACGTCCAAGGTGCGCACGGCCCCGACCACGGTCGGGCTCCCGGCCGCGCCCCAGGGCCCGGCGCCCGAGATCCGCGGCCGTCAGTCGTCGGATCCGGGTCACGTCGACCGCAGCCCGACCCTCGGGGTCGACCTTGCACGGCTCGGTCAGGCGTTCGGCCGTGGACAGCACGGCCGGGAGCTGCGACGCGCGACGACGCGCCACCCGTCGTCGAGCTCACAACGGGCCTCGGCACCTTGCGCGGAGAGGGCCAGCTCCTTGATGCCCGCCGGCGAAGGGGAGGTCGAGCAGCTCGGCCACCTCGGGACCGACCTGGCCCGTGTCGGCGTCGATGGAGTTGCGGCCCACGAGGACCAGGTCGAAGGGGCCCTCTCGTCTCAATGCGGCCGCCAAGGCCGACGCGGTGGCGAGTGTGTCGGACCCGGCGAAGGCGGCGTCGGTGACGAGCACACCCTCGTCGGCACCCCAGGCCACCGCTTCGCGCAAGGTGTCCTCGGCCACCGGGGGGCCGAGGGTGAACACGGTGCAGGTGCCCCCGCTGTCGCGGGCGATCTCGACGCCCTTGCTGACCGCACGCCGGCAGTAGGCGTTCATCTCGAGCTCGATGCCGTCGCGCTTGAGCCGTCCGTCGGGGAGCAGCTCCATCTCTTCGGCGCGAGGCACCTGCTTCACGAGCACCGCAACTCTCATGGCCGGAGTCCTCGATCACGGTGGGCGGGCGCCGAAAACCCTTTGCCGATTGCTGACGCGTGCGTCAGATTCATCGTCGTAGCGTAGCGAGGCCTCACGCGTGGGCAGCCAGGCCCAAACGGGCCGCCACCTCGGACATCTCGTCTCGGGCGGCGCCGAGATCGGCGTTCCCGCATGTCACCACCAGACGGTCGACACCCAGGGCGCCGAGCTTGGCGAGGGTCTCGGGCGTCGCCTGGGTGGACATGGCGCTGATGGTGAGCTCCAACGCCTCGCGGTCGCGGCCGGCCGCCTCGGTGGCGGCGTGCAGCCGGTCGAGCGCTTCGGCGAGCTCGTCTCCCCACAGTCCGAGCGGCTGCCACCCGTCACCGCGTCGCGCGGCGCGCCGGATCGAGGCGGGGCTGTGCCCACCGATGTGGATGGGCACGCTCTCGGACCGGAAAGGTTTGGGGTGGGTGTGCGCGTGGGCAGAAGGAGAAGAACTCGCCGTCGAAGGACGCCCCTTCGGGCTCGGTGTCGGCCCACAGGGCGCGCATGACGTCGATGCACTCGTCGGTGCGCCGTCCCCGGCTGGCGAAGTCGACTCCGCATGCCTCGAGCTCCTCGCGCATCCATCCCACCCCGATGCACAACCGCACCCGGCCCTTGGACAACCGGTCCACCGTGGCCAGGCGCTTGGCCATGATCACGGGATGGTGGGCGGGCAGGACGAGCACCCCCGTGGCGAGCCCGAGCGTGGAGGTCACCCCGGCCAGGAATCCCAGGAGGTCGATGGGATCGGGGATGGCACAGTCGTCGGGCAGAGGCATGCGCCCCGACGGGGCGTACGGGTAACGGCTGGTGTAGTCCCCGATGACGAGGGGGTGCTCGACGACCACCACGGACTCGAAGCCAAGAGCCTCGATGTGCTGGCAGAAGCCCGCCATCCAGTCGGGGTCGGCACACACCCCCGAACGCACGGGCGGCAGCGCCGCCACCTTGATCGTGGTCACGTCCCTCGACCTCCTCGTCGCGCCGTCATGCGTCTGGTCAACGCTCGGCCATGGGGTGGTCGTCGCGCCAGTCGAGACGCAGTTGGCGCTCGGCGAAACGCCAGGTACCCGACTCGCACACGAAGGCGTCCTGGTAGCGCACGGCCATCACGAGCAGACGGCGCTCGTCGTGGCGCTCGTAGACGTGATGGGCCAGGCACACCGTCTCGCCGCTGGCGCCGGTGCCATTGACGTCGAGCTCGAGCACCTGGCCGCCCACGACGTGGGTCGTCCCCAGGTAGCGCTCCAGGCCCGCCACCAAGGCAGCGGCGATCTCGGCGCGGCCGGTGCGCACATTGGGTGCGCCGTCGGGCCCGGTGTAGAAGTGGGCCACGAGGCGGCCGTCCTCGGTGAACAACTGGGCCACGGCGTCGGTGTCGCGTCGGTCGACGAGTCGTGCGTAAGTGTCGACCAGCAGGCGCAGGGCCAGACGGGCGGCGGTGGCTGGCTCGGCGTCGTCCACGACGGTGCATCGTAGGCACCACTCGTAGCATGACGGCGGTGGGACCGGAGCCGATCGAAGCCATCCCTATGGCCCCGCAAGGCGGGTACCTGGCCAAACGATGCCCGGAGGAGGTGCAGCTCGACGTCCTGCGCCCCGTCGAACCGCTCCCGAGGTCCGAGTTCATGGGCATGCTGGCGGCCGGGGGCATCACCTACGAGCGCGAGGTGTTCGACGCCCTCGGCACGGCGGTGGAAGGAGCCGTGGAGATCGACCGTGGGCTCGACCGCGCCGAGCGTGAGCAGCGCACCGGCGACGCCATGCGCAACGGTGCACCACTCGTCATCGGGGGTCGACTCCCGGTCGATGACATCGGACACCGCGTGGGCGAGCCCGACCTCCTCGTCCGGGTGGGAGAGCGGCCCAAGTCCAACGGCAACTGGGCGTACGTGGCCGTCGACGTCAAGCACCACATCGTGCGCGATGGTGACGACCACGGAGCATCGACCATGCCCGAGGCACTCCTGACCGCACCCTGGGTGGAGATCGACGACGCCGAGACCAGCGCGTCGGGGCGCACCCGATACGGCGACCTCGTGCAGTTGGCCCATTACCAACGCATGCTCGAGGCATGCAACCACCACGCCGAAGAAGGTCGGTGGGGCGGGATCATCGGCACCGCGCACCGGTTGGCCTGGTACGAACTCGACACGGAGCGTTGGGACTGGTCGGAGTACCTCGACGAGCGGGTGGACCGACCCCTGTCCACGATGGAGTCCTACGACGGCGCCTTCGCGCACGGGCTCACCGTCATCGACGCCGCGCTGCGCCACCGTCGCGACCCGGATGTCCCGTTGCAAGCCGAGCCGGTGGCCATCCCGGACTGTCCCGAATGTGGCTGGCGGGTGTGGTGCTTCCCGATCCTGGAGGCGACCGGGGACCTGAGCCTGTTGCCGGGGATGAACCTGCGCAAGCGCAGACAGCATCGCGACCGGGGCGTCACCGATCTTCACGGTCTGGCCGCGCTCGACGACCGGACCGCCCGGCTCCTCACGGGCAAAGTCGACATGGAGGACCTCGACGAGCGGGTCACGGATGCCGACGGGCAGACACCCATCGCCGAGATCATCCCCCGCAGAAAGAGACAGATCGCTGACCTGCATAGCGAGGGTGTCCGGGTCGTCGCTGACCTGCGCGCCCTGCCGGCGCAGACGCTCGGCTATCGCGACACCGCCATGAACGACCTTCCGCTGCAGATCGACCGGGCCCGCGCCCGCCTCGGTCCCGAGCCGGCCTACCGGCTCCGGGGCATCGACGCCCTGGTCGTGCCGCGGGCCGACATCGAGATCGACGTCGACATGGAGGGGGTCGAAGACGGCACGTATCTGTGGGGGGTGCTGCACACCGAACGCGACGGCGGTGATTTCGCGTCGGTGGCGTACCTGCCTTTCGTCTCGTGGGACCCGTCGATCGCGACCGGCCAGTTCGACGCCTTCGCCGCCTTCTGGGAGTGGTTGCGCGTCCAGCGCAGTGCGGCGGCGCGTTCGGGAAGGACCCTGCGGGCCTACTGCTACAACAAGGGAGCCGAGGGCACGCACATGCGCCGCCTCGGTGCCCTGCTCGATCTCGAGGACGAAGTCGAGGCGTTCCTGGATTCGGACGAGTTGATCGATCTCCTCGAAGTGGTGCGCCGGCCAATTGATCACCGGCACCGGCATGGGCCTCAAGGCGATGGCGAAGCTGGCCGGCTTCGCATGGCGCGGCGAGGAGGGCGGTGGGGCGCTGGCCATCGTCCGCTATGCCGAGGCTGTCGGTGACCCCGACCCCGAGGTCCGGGCCGGGGCCAGGCGCTGGATCCTCGAGTACAACGAGGATGACGTGCGGGCCACCGCCGCCCTGCGACAGTGGCTCGACGGCGAGGCCAGACACCTGCCCTCGGTGGCCGACCTCATGCCCTGACGGGGCGTCAGCCCGCCGTCAGCCTGCCCGGCCTGGCCGAACGCGATCTCCGAGAAAACCTCTTGCTCTCCATGACGAACAGGTGTTCGATAGCTCCCTTGGAGCGGACCCGAGCCCGGGACGCGACCACAAGGGAGAGACCATGGGAACCATGCGCATTCTGGACCACACCGGGGACACGGCCGTGAGCTGGGATCTCGACGACGAGCCGGCGCATCCGGGCCGCCGAGGAGATCTTCGAGCGCGAGGCCGCGCAGTCGAAGATGGCCTTCGCCCGCCCCATGGGCGCCCCCGTCGAGGAGGCCGAGCGGATCAGGAGCTTCGACCCCTCCGCCGAAGAGATCATCTGGGTGCGACCGATCCAAGGTGGATGATCCCGTCGCTCCGCCTCGTCGAGGACATCCCCGAGTGGGGAACCCTCGTGGCCCTGGTGGGAGGAGAGCACCACGGCGCCAATGTCCTGCTCGTCCCGGCCGGCGCGGATCCTGCCCGGCGAGACGTGGCGACGGTCTAACCCGCCCTCCGAGCCACGCCGTTGGCGTCTGGTCGAGGACGCGCATCACCGGCGCGAGGCAGGCCAGGGTCGAGGCCGACCGCCGGGCCGACGCGCTGCTCGAGTCGCTTCTGGATGAAGAGCCAGCGGGCGCAATGGCGGAGCCGCCGGGGGTTCTGGGTCCGACACGCCGTTCGGCGAGGTCGAGCTGGGCCGGATGAGCCACCTTCGCTTCAATGGCGATCGACGGGCGAGCTCGTCCTGTGCGTCTTGCCCATGCGCTTCTCCGACCTCCCCGACGCCGACATCTGGACGAACCTGCTGCTCGTCCTGCGGGCCGAGCCCCGCCGGTTCTTCGACGTCGCCAACTACCGCACTCCCCGGCGGTCCGTGGCAATCGGGACCGGTCCCGCTGCCTGCGGCGATACCGTCCGGGGAGCGGTGGCCACGCTCCAGCGGTTGATTGAAGGAGTCCCGAAAGTGGGCATGCCCTTCCCGGCAGGCACGATCGGCCTCTCTCCCTTCAGCGGGCGACCGGCCCGGGCCGATGGGTCAGCGCAGAACGGGCGAGGGGTGCGTCCCATGGGACTCGGAGAGCGTTGCGACGAGATCGTCCGGCTGATCGACGAGACCCTGGCCGCGTTCGGGGCCGACCGCGTCGACACCTTGCCGACCGCCCTCCGGCGTCCGCCGCCGGCGGTGACGCCCTTCCCGGCCTCGCCGGGCCAGCTCCGGACCGGGCGGCATCGGGCTTCTGAGGGCCGTGAGCTGCACGGGCCCACCTTGGGGCCAGCCCGCTCACAGAAAACTCACAGGATCAGGGCGCACGCTGGAATCAATCCCTATGGCCGAGCCCTCGCCGCATCCTCGTCGTCGACGACGAGCCCAGCATCACCGACCTGCTGTCCATGGCCCTGCGCTACGAGGGCATGGAGGTCGAGGTGTCGCACCTGGGCCGCCAGGCCCTCGAGGCCATGACGAAGTTCCGCCCCCATCTCGTCGTCCTCGACGTCATGCTCCCCGACCTGAGCGGCTTCGAGGTCCTCGAGCGCATGGGCCGCGACCGCATCGGCGGCCGCCTGCCCGTGCTCTTCCTCACCGCCCGCGACACCCTCGACGACAAGCTGCGCGGCTTCACCCTGGGCGGGGACGACTACATGACCAAGCCCTTCAGCGTCGAGGAGCTCATCGTCCGGGTGCGGGCCATCCTGCGCCGGGCCCATGGCGAAGGCGACGACGGTCGCCTCAGCGTGAGCGACCTGCGCATGGACGAGGAGAGCCACGAGGTCCACCGGGGCTCGACGTCGATCGAGCTCACCCCGACCGAGTTCAAGCTGCTGCACTACCTCATGCTCAACAGCGGGCGCGTGGTGTCGAAGTCCCAGATCCTCGACCGGGTCTGGAACTACGACTTCGACGGCAACGCCAATGTGGTCGAGATCTACATCAGCTACCTGCGCAAGAAGATCGACGCCCTCGGCCCCCGCTTGATCCACACCGTGCGCGGCGTGGGCTACTCCTTGCGCCCCACGCCGGAGTAGTCCCGTGACGCTGCGGCTACGGCTGCTGCTCGTCCTCGTCGGCATCGTCACGGTGGGTCTGGTGGCGGCCGACGTGGCCACCTACGCGTCGCTGCGGTCGTATCTCTACTCGCAGGTCGACACCCAGCTCCAGACCGAAGTGGGGCCCGCCACCCAGGCCGTGATCTGTCTCACCGAGCCGTTCTGCGCGCGACGGGCGCCGGGCGTCATCCCGCCCGTGGGAACCTGGGTGCAGGTGCGCGACCAGAGCGGCACGATCATCGGGGGCACCAACCCGAGCTTCGACCCCTTGCCCGAGCCGAGCCTGCCGGCCCAACTGCCGACATCCACCTCGGGCGGCGCGGCGACGACGTTGTTCGACGCCCAGGGTTCCAGCAAGGGAACGACGGTGAGCTACCGCGTCTTCGTCGACACCACGACGGTGGACGGCGTTCCCTACACCGGGATCGTCGCCATCCCCCTCAACGACCTGCACCACACCCTGGGCCGGCTCCTGCTCATCGAGGCCCTTGTTTCGGCCGCGGTGCTGCTGGGGCTGGGATTCCTGGCGTGGTGGATCGTGCGCCGCAACCTCCGTCCGCTCGACGAGATGGCCGCCACGGCGGGGGCCATCGCGGCGGGAGACCTGTCACGCCGGGTGGGGTCCACCGACGAGCGCACCGAGGTGGGCCAGCTCGGCAACGCCCTCAACACCATGCTGACGGGCATCGAGGGTGCCTTCGCGGCCCGAGCCGCCTCCGAGGAACGGCTGCGGCGGTTCCTCGCCGACGCGTCGCACGAGTTGCGCACCCCGCTGACGTCGATCCGCGGCTACTCCGAGCTCTTCGACCGCGGCGCCCGTGACCGGCCCGAAGACCTCGCCACCTCGATGCGCCACATCCGCGAGGAGGCCAACCGCATGAGCGTGCTCGTGGACGACCTGCTGCTGCTGGCCCGGCTCGACCATCAGCGCCCCGTCGAGCTCGAGCACGTCGACCTGACCGAATCGTCACCGCGGCGGTGGACGCGGCCCGGCTGCGCGCCCCGGAGCGCGTCGATCAGCCTGCAGGCGCCGGGTCCCGTCCCGGTGATGGGAGACGCCGATCGCCTGCGCCAGGTCGTCGACAACCTGCTCTCCAACGCCGTGCAGCACACTCCCGACGGACAGCCCGTCGACGTGCGCGTCAGCACCGAGACGGCCACGGCGTGCCTCGAGGTCTCCGACCGCGGTCCCGGCATCGCCCTCGAGGAACAGGCCCATATCTTCGAGCCCTTCCACCGCGCCGATCAGACCCGGGCCCGCGCCACCGGTGGGGTGGGGCTGGGCTTGAGCATCGTCTCGGCCATCGCCTATGCGCACGGCGGCAGTGTCGGCGTGGTGTCGGACCCGACGTCGGACAACGGGCGGAGCGGCGCCACTTTCTGGGTGCGCATCCCCCTGGCGGGCGCGCTCCCCGTGCCACCGCCTGGTCCTGCCGACCACACGATCGACCACACCGTCGATCACACCCTCGATGAAACAGTCGACGAGTCGACAAACGAACCGACCGGGGCTGTCTAGACCCGGTTAGACCCGGGCGATACCGGCGAAGCGGGTGAAGCGGTCCACGAAGGCGAGATGGGTCACGCCGGTGGGCCCGTTGCGGTGCTTGGCGATGATGATCTCGGCCGTGCCGCGGTCGGGGGAGTCGGGGTTGTAGATCTCGTCGCGGTAGATGAACAGCACCACGTCGGCGTCCTGCTCGATCGAGCCCGACTCGCGCAGGTCGGCGAGGACGGGGCGCTTGTCCTGGCGCATCTCCAGGTTTCGGGACAGCTGCGACAGCGCCACCACGGGGATGTCGAGCTCACGGGCGAGGACCTTCAGCCCACGGCTGATCTCCGACACCTCCACCTGGCGGTTCTCGGCCCGGCTCTTGGTGTGCCCGCTCATGAGCTGGAGATAGTCGACGACGACGAGGCCGAGGCCTTCGCGTGCCTTGAGACGGCGCGCCTTGGCCCTGATCTCCATGACGGTGAGGTTGGGGTTGTCGTCGATGTAGATGGGGGCGTCACCGAGCCGGCCGATGGCGTCGGAGATCTTGGGCCAGTCCGACTCGAGCAGGCGGCCGTTGCGCATCCGGGTGGCGTCGACGTGTGCTTCGGAGCACAACAGACGCTGGGTGAGCTCGAGGTGGCTCATCTCGAGCGAGAACACGAGCACCGGCACGCGGGCGTGCACCGCGGCGTGTTGCGCGATGCCGAGCGCGAAGCTCGTCTTGCCCATGGCGGGTCGGGCGCCCACGACCACCAGGTTCGACTTCTGCAGTCCGGCCAGGCGCTCGTCGAGATCGCCGTAGCCGGTGGGGACACCGGTGATGGTGTCGCCGCGCTCGAAGAGGTTCTCGAGATGGTCGAGACTGGCTGCCAGCAGTTCCCGCAACGGCGCCATGGTGTCGACCACGCGGCGCTGGGCCACCTCGAACACCATCGCCTCGGCGCGGTCGATCACCGTCGACACGTCCTCGGGAAGGCTGAAGCCGAGCTCGGCGATCTCCCCTGACACCACGATGAGCCGCCGCAACAGGGCGTGCTCCTCGACGATGTGCGCGTAGTGCGACGCGTTCGCCGTCGACGGCGTGTTGACCTGCAGCGAGATCAACACCGAGGCGTCGCCCACGGCGTCGAGCAGTCCCGAACGACGCAGCTCGTCGGCGACGGTCACGGGGTCGGCGGGCTCGCCGCGCGTGTACAGCGCGGTCACCGCCGCGAACACGTGCCCGTGCGCGGGCTTGTAGAAGTCCTCGGCCACGCAGCACTCGAGCGCCGCCGCGATGGCATCGCGCGACAGCAGCATCGCCCCGAGCAGCGACTCCTCGGCGTCGAGGTTGTGAGGCGGGACACGGCCGCCGACGGGGTGGAGACGACGGACGGTTGCTTCTTCGTACGGCTGCGCCATGGTCCCCTAACCCTGGCCTAAAGCGCCTGTGGGGAACGAGGGGTGCAACCCTGCGAATTCACGGTGGACAACCGTGGTTTCGCGGTGGACAACGGTGTGGACGACCGCCGTCCCGAGATGGACAGCCTGGGGATAACCGACAGTCCCGTCGCGGGGCAGGTGACCTCGCACCCCGCCCACGCGTCGCAAACGGGTGTGACACGCGCCGGCGCCCGAGCGACGCCGCCCTGGTCAGGCTTCTGCGACGACCTCGACGGTCAGCTCGGCCTCCACCTCGGCGTGCAGCCGGACCGGCACCACGTGGCTGCCCACCGACTTGAGCGGCTCGGCCAGTCGGATCTTGCGACGATCGAGCACGGCACCGGTCTGGGCCTGCACGGCCTCGGCGATGTCGGTCGTCGTCACCGAGCCGAACAGGCGGCCCTCGGCTCCGGCCCGGGCGGTGATGGTGACGGTCCCCGCGCTCAACACGCCGGCGACGGTCTCGGCTGACTCTTTGTCCTGGGCGTCGCGCAGGGCGCGCGACTTGCGCATCGACGCCGCCTGGGCCTCGATGCCGCCACTGGCGACGAGCGCGCTCCCCGTCGGGAACAGGAAGTTGCGGGCGAAGCCCTTCGCCACCTCGACGATGTCGCCCTTCTTCCCGACACCCGAGATGTCACTGCGCAGCAGAACCTTCATGACCGACCACCCCTGGTTGCGCCCGCCATCTCGAGGGGCTCCGACGTTGCTGATTTGTCCGTCTTGTCCGCACGGTCCGCACTGCGATTGGTGTCGCCTCGGGGGTTGGTGTCGCCCCGGGGTAGCAGCACGAGCTCGCGCGCCGTCTTGATGGCGACCGATACTTCACCTTGGTGCCGGACGCAGTTCCCCGTCACCGCCCGGGCGCGGATCTTGCCCCGTTCGCTCATGTAGCGGCGCAGCAGGGTGATGTTCTTGTAGTCGACCCACGCCACCTTGTCCTGGCACAGCGCACACGAGGTCTGGGTGAGACGCCGGACGGGGGACTTGGGATGGCGACGGGTCGATGGTGGTGTGGCGCGAACCATGGCTCAGAAGGGTTCCTCGTCGAAGCCGTAGCCGGGGCCGCCGTTGCCGGCCGACTGGTTCGCCGGCTCCTTGCCGGCGCCACCGCCACCACGGGGAGGCGCCGCTTCACCGGGGCCGCGCCGCTCGTTCTTGGTCACCTGGGCGGTGGCCCAGCGCAGGCTGGGACCGATCTCGTCGGCCACGATCTCGACCTTGGAGCGCTTGTCGCCGTCCTGGGTCTCCCACGAACGCTGCTCGAGGCGGCCGGTGACGATCACGCGCGAGCCCCGCGCCAGGCTCTCGGAGGCGTTCTCGGCCATCTCGCGCCAGCACACGACGTCGAAGAACGACGTGGCCTCTTCCCATTCCTGGGTCTGGCGGTTCTGCCACCGCCGGTTCACCGCCACCCCGAAGGTGGCCGTGGCCTGGCCCGTGGGGGTGAAGCGGAGCTCGGGATCGCGGGTGATGTTGCCGACGATCGAGATGTTGTTGCCGTTGGCCATGTCTCTTCCTCCTCCGCTACCGGCTCAGCCGGCGCTGCGGGCTGCGTCCCCGGCGGGCACCTTGGCCTGGGCGGATGCCTTGGGCCGTGCCGTGCCGGCGACCTTCTCCGGCACCCGGATGATCTTGTGGCGCATGACCTCGTCGGCCAGCACGAGGAACCGGTCGAGCTCGGCGGACGCCTTGGGCTCGGCGGTGAACTCGGCCACCACGTAATAGCCCTCACGCTTCTTGTTCATCTCGTAGGCGAGGGTGCGACGGCCCCAGCGGTCGACGGTGCCCGTCGTGCCTCCGTTGGTGCGCACCACCTCGAGCGCCTTGTCCAAGGTTCCCTGGATGGCGGTTTCTTCGACCTCGGGGTCGAAGATGATCATTGTCTCGTACGGCCGCACGCGCGGCTCACCTCCCTCTGGACCCGAGCCACTGGCATGCGGGGCTCCGCCCCCGGCGGAGCAGGGTTCTGTCCGATCGACCCGTCCCAGGTGGTGACCCGGTCCGTGGCCAGCGGCCATGGTACCTGACGGGTGGGTCAGTGACCCCCGGCGCCCGGGACGCCCGGGCTGGCTGGCGGTGGTAGGTCTCGGCGTCGGACGGAAACGCCCCGGAACGGACGTCCTCAGCCCAGCTCGAGACGGCCTCCACGGCGAGAGAGGCCAGGTCAGCGTATCTGCGCACGAATTTGGGCACGGAGCCGACCCCGAGGCCGAGCAGGTCGTGGAAGACGAGCACCTGGCCGTCGCACCCCGCTCCGGCGCCGATCCCGATGGTGGGCACGTCGACCTCGGCTGTGACCCGGTCCGCCACCACGTCGGGCACCCCTTCGAGGACGATGGCGAAGCACCCCGCCGCGGCGATGGCCTTGGCGTCGTCCACCAGGGCTTCCGCGGCGGCGGCCTCCTTGGCCTGGACCTTGTAGCCCCCCATGGCGTTGACGGACTGCGGCGTGAGGCCCAGATGGCCCATGACGGGGATCTCGGTGGCCACGATGGCCTCGATCATCGGCACCCGGGCCCGGCCCCCCTCGAGCTTCACGGCCTGGGCACCCGCACGGACCAGGGTGGCCGCGTTGCGGATGGTGTCCTCCACCGACACGTGGTAGCTGAGCCACGGCATGTCCCCGATGACCAGGGCCCGGGTCGAGGCCCGGCCCACGGCGGCCACGTGATGGGCCATGACCCCCACGTCCACCTGCAAGGTGTCGGCCAGGCCCAGGACGTTGTTGGCCAGCGAGTCGCCCACCAGGATCATGTCGACCCCCGCGGCGTCGGCGATGCGGGCCCCGGGGGTGTCGTAGGCGGTGAGCATCACGAGGGCGGGGCTGCCGCGCGCACGCTTTCGGGAACGGACCTCGGGGACCGTGACCTTGGGTGCCATGTGAGGCCTCCTTGCCGTCCAGCGCACGGGGGCTGCCGGCGGCGTCGGGACCGGGTAGTAGGTCCCAGTGTACCGTTCCCGCGGTGGCAAAGAATGGGTCGTCACCAGGCGCGACGTGCGAAAGCTGCGGCGAGTCCGACGGGCCCTTCGTGGCGGTGCACCGCGTCTACCTCGAGGCCGACGACGACGGGCGCCTGCGCCCGGCGCAGACCCTGGACCGAGGTCGAGCGCTGGTGCCCGGCATGCCGGGCCGTCTACCCCAACGAGCCGTCCCCGGGCTGAGCACGTGCCCCGGTCGACCTCGGTCATCGAGTACCGCGGCCGCTTCGCCTTCGACGTCGCCCCCGACGCCATCTGGAGCGCCGATCGAGCACTCCGAGAAATTCGAGTCGTGGTGGGCGTGGCTGGCCGAGTTCCGCCTCGACGGGCCCGGGCTCGTGGACGGGGCCGTGCTGTACGGCGTGGTGTCCCCGCCCGTGCCCTACACCATGCGGTCCGGGTGGTGCTCGACCACTGCATCCGGCCCTCGCGCATCGACGCCACCGTGCACGGCGACCTCGAAGGCACGCCCAGCCTCGTTCTCGAGCCCACCGCCGAGGGCACCATGGCGGAGGTGTCGTGGACCATCGAGATGCGCCAGCGGCGCATGCGACTCGCGGCGCGCGTCGCCCATCCCGTCCTGCGTTGGGGTCACGATCGCGTCATCGACGCCACGGTGAACGGGTTTCGACGAAATCTGCGCCGGGAGATCGAGAGCTCAGGCCGAGCCGGCGAACGCGACGGGAGCTGAGCCATGCCCGCCGCGGACAACACCACGCCCGGTACGAGAACGACGAGAACGACGAGAACGAGGGCAGCGAGGAGAACGACATGACCGGGACACCCGACCACACCCTGGCAGGAACCGTGGCTCTCGTGACAGGAGCCTCGAGCGGTATCGGCGCCGCCACGGCCGCGGCGCTGGCCGCGCAGGGCGCAGCCGTCGCCATGGCGGCGCGGCGCAAGGACCGGCTCGACGCCCTCGCCGCGGACATCCGGGGCCGGGGGGGCACGGCGGTGGTGATCGAGTCAGACGTCACCGACGAAGCCCAGGCCACCGAGGCGGTCGAGCGGACCGTGGCCGAGCTGGGCCGCCTCGACACGCTGGTCAACAACGCCGGGGTCATGCTGCTCGGTCCCGTGGTGGACGCGCCGGTGACGGAGTGGCAACGCATGGTCGAGCTCAACGTCATGGGGGTGCTCTATTGCGCGCACGCCGCGCTCCCGCACCTGCTCGCGCGCCGCCGAGGACGGGCCGCGGTCGCGTGGCCGACATGGTCAACATCAGCTCGGTGGCAGGCCGCGTGGCGTGCGCCGGCAGAGGCGTCTACAACCTGACCAAGCACGGAGTAGGCGCTTTCAGCGAATCACTGCGCCAGGAGGTCGCAACACGCCACGTGCGGGTCTCGCTGGTCGAGCCGGGCGCGACCGCCACCGAGTTGGCCGGGCACAACCGCGCCGAGGTGCTCGAGGTCATGCGCGGCCAGTTCAGCAACATCGAGCTCATGCACGCCGAGGACATCGCCGACGCCGTCACCTACATCGTCACCCGGCCCCGGCACGTGGCCGTCAACGAGATGCTGATCCGCCCCACCGAGCAGGAGTAGCCGCCCTGGGAGCGACGGAGTCGGGACGGCCGGAACGAATCAGGCCAGCCGGGCCACGGCGATGCCCGCCGCCACGGTGACGAGCCCCCACGACATGGCCCGCAACGCCCGCTCGAGCGGGGCCAACAGGAACCTGTCGTCGAGACGGCGCACGGTCCCGTCGGCCAGGGTGAGGGTGCCGTCGACGGCCTCGCACTGAGCGGCGCAGCATCCGGGCCGGGGTGCTGAGGGCTGCGCTGCGCCCACGACAGCGCGAAGGCGCCCACCGCCACGAGCACCGGCGCCCACCGCAGCGTCCCCGCCTGGGCCGCGTAGGCGGTGAGTACCGGGAAGGCGCCCCACGCCGCGGCGAACCCGGCGTCGGTGTGGACGATCCCGCCGAACAGCTCGGCGTTGTAGGCCATGACGAGCAGCGGCCCCACCACGATGAAGGGCACGAGGATCGCCCCCACCGTCACCACGCCCACCACGCCGATGGCGACCGCACCGGCCAGCGACACCACCGTGGCCGCGATGAGGGCGCGGCCGGGGATGAGGGTGCGCAGGGGGCGGCCGTGCAGCTCGTCGAGGCAGTGGGCGGCCACCCCCACCGCCAAGAAGAAGGCCACCACCGTCGCCACCAGACGCGAGATGCGCACGTGGGGAGCGAGCGACGCCCCGATCACGACGTAGGAGAGGTGCCAGGCCGTGTAGGGCGGATGCAGGACCGTCCACCAGTCGCGCCATCCACCGCGCTTCGCCGCGTAGAACGCGGGACGGGGAGCCTCAGCCACCGGCGCGGCTCCCCCACATCACGAGCCCACCGCCGAGGCTCATGGTCCTGACCCCGACGTCGTCGATCCCGGCGTCGCGCCACGCCTGGACCGTCCACGACACCGGGAAGCGGCGGTAGTGCGCCGAGATGTTGGGCCCCAGGAAGCGCCCCACCGTGAACCACTCCCGCCCGCCCGTGATGGCACCGCCGATGGGAAGCACCAGCCGGGTGTAGCCCCACCACCAGAAGCGCCAGAACCGGCTCGAGGGGACGAGGAACTCGAGATTCGCCACGGTCCCCCCGGGACGCACCACTCGGGCCAGTTCGCGCAAGGTGGCGGCGGGGTCCTCGACGTACCGCAACAGGTAGGTGAAAGTGAGAGCGTCAAATGTGCCGTCGGCGAAGGGGAGCTGCTCGCCTTTGCCCAGCACGACCTGCACCTGCTTCTCGGCGCCGGCCCGGGCCACATTCGCCTTGCCCTCGCGGATCATGGCCTCGGTGAGGTCCACGCCGACCACGTGCCCGCCGGTGCGCGACGCCAGTTGCAGGGCCACGCCCGCCGGTCCCGTGGCCACGTCGAGAATGAGCCTCGGGCTTCCCGCAACGATGTGGTCCACCATGGCCCGGCGCCAGCGGCCGTTCTGGCCGAGCGACAGCACCTCGGCCAGACGGTCGTAGCGCTGCGGAAGGCCGGTGAAGAGGCGACGGGCGAAGCGGCTGTTGCGGGCGCCGGTGGAAGGTGTGTCGGGGCGCACGGTGCGACAATCCCACAGAACGCCCGTCGATGTCGGAGGTTTTGGTGGTGGAGGAGCACTTCGACGTGGCGGTGGTGGGCGCCGGGCCCGCCGGCAGCGTCACCGCGTTGGTCCTCGCCCGGGGCGGGGCCCGGGTCGCGCTCGTCGACAAGGCGGCCTTTCCCCGCGACAAGGCGTGCGGGGATGCCATCGGGCCCCGCGCCGTGGCGGTGCTCGACGACCTCGGCCTGACCCCCGCCGGTGAGCGCGCCCCGTTGGGCGACATGGTGGTGGTGGGCCCGTCCGGGCGCCGCCTCCGACTGCCGTGCTTCGAGGGCATCGACTACCCCGGCTACGGCTACGCCATCCCGCGCCTGGGTTTCGACGCCTGGCTGGTCGACGAGGCCCTCGGGGCCGGGGCGGTGCCGGTGACCGGGCGCGTCCAGGAGATCGGTGTGGCTGCCGCTCGGCGCCGGTCCCGGCCAGAACGGTGGCGCCGGGCCGCACGTGGTCGAGCTCGACGGCGGCCGGAGGCTGCGCGCCGACGTGGTGATCGGTGCCGACGGGGCCACGAGCCGCGTCGCCGACGCCGCGGGTTTGGTCGACTCCCGCCAGGTGCTGTGGGGGTTCGCGGTGCGGGCCTACATCGACGAGCCTGTGGCGTTGCCCCACATCGTGTTGTGGCAGCGGGAGCCCGGACGCGTCTTCCCCGGCTACGGATGGCTCTTTCCCGGTCCCGACGGGCGCGCCAACGCCGGGCTCGGCATCGGCACATTGTCGGACCGGCGCGCCGGAGCGGGCGCGGTGCGATTGCTCCCCGACTTTCTCGAGCACCTCCGGCGCATGGGCCTCCTCGACAAGCCAGGAGACGGATCCGGACCGGGGCGGTTGGGGGGCTGGCTCAAGATGGGCATGGTGGGCACCACGCCCGCGGCGGGGCGGGTGCTGCTCACGGGGGACGCGGCCGGGCTCGTGAACCCGTTGCAGGGCGAGGGCATCGCCCACGCCATGACGAGTGGGCGCCTCGCCGCCGAGGCGGTGCTGGCCGGGCCCGGTGGCGCCGCGGCGCGCTATCGCGCCGGCATCGCGCGAGCAGCATCTCGACTACCACCGGGTCGCCGTCGGCCGCCCATGCCACCCTGGTGGGACGGCCGGCCGCCGCCGCCGTGGTGGGAAGGGTCCTCACCCACCCTCTGGTGGGCCGTCCCCTGGCGGGCGGATGGTCGGTCTTCTGGAACGAGCTCCTCGACGGCACCGCCGCCGGGGATGCCACGCACCGTCGCCGCTGCCGCCTCGGTGATCGGCCGGGCCGTGACCCGCCGCAGCGCGCGCGGCACGCTGGTTCGACAAGGCGTGGCCGCCGCCCTGACGATCAGGACGCGTCGCGCACCGCCACCGGCGTGCAGTGCGTGCACGGCCGGTAGCCCGCCCCCAGCGCGGCTGCCTCGGTGCGGAAGTGCACCTCGTGGGCCGGGCGGATGCGACGGGCGTGCACACACGAGGGGACGCAGAACACGCCGGTGGTGTCGCTGCCGACGTAGCGCACCCCGGCGTCGGCGAGGCGCTCCAGACGCTCGATGTCGACGCCCTCGGCACTGAGCAGCGCCCGCTTCATGGGGACGCCGAGGCCGTAGTTCCCGATCTGGCCGTCGCTGCGCACCACGCGGTGACAGGGGATGAGCACGGGCACGGGATTGCGCCCCAGCGCCGAGCCCACGGCGCGCACCGCCTTGGGCCGGCCGATCTCGCGTGCCACCCATCCGTAGGGGCGGACCTCGCCCGAGGGGATCTCGAGCGTCTTGGTGAGCACGGCGCGCTCGAACGGCGTCAGGCCCGACAGGTCGTAGCGCAGGCTGGTGGCCCGGCCGCTGCGCAGCGCCGCCACCAGTCCGGCCGGAGGGCGGGTGCCGGCGATGAGCGGGCGCCCCGTCTCGTCGCGGTGGTGGGCGGCGAACTTCTCGGGGTCGCCGTCGAACAGCGCGGCCGGCATCACCGCGCTGATGCCGTCGTCGTTGAAGGCCACGAAGAGGTCGCCGGCCGGGCTCTGCACGGTGACGAGTTGGTCGGCGCCGAGCAGGCCGAGGCTGTCCAGCACGGCGTCGACGAAGCCGTCGGGGGCGTCGACGCGCAGCCGGCGCAGGGCGGCGCCGTCGACGGCGATGGGGGGACGCGACGTGTTGCCCGACACCTTGTTGGACGATTTGGTGGTCATCGGATCTCCTTGTTCTTGGGATTCGCAGCCTTGCTTGTGAGGCGCGGGATCGGGTGACGCCAGGGCCCGGAGCCGGTCGAGACCGCGCGCCACGTTGGCCTTGGCCGTGCCCACGGGGCACTCGAGCACCGACGAGATCTCGGCGTAGGACAGGCCCACGACGTGTCGGAGCACCACCGGCACGCGATGGTGCTCGGGGAGCTCGCGCAGCAGGGCGACCAGGACCTCCGAGTCCTCGCTGGCTTCGGCCGCTGCTTCGGGGCCACGCCCGCGGTCGGCCACATCGGCGTGTAGTGCGCTCGGTCTCCCGGGGCCGGCGCGAGGCGCGCCGCAGGGTGTTGCGCCACAGGTTCAGCGTGATGGTGAGCAGCCACGCCCTCGACTCGAGCGTGAGCACACGCTCGGCCTCGAATCGCCGCAGCGCCTTGTAGGCGCGGATGAAGGTCTCCTGGGCGAGGTCATCGGCTTCGGCGCGCGACCCGCTGAGCCGGAGGGCGGTGCTGTAGACCGCACCGGCGTGGGCGCGCACGAAGGCCCCGTACCCGGCGTCGAGATCTCCGGCCAGGTCGTCGAGTACGGCCGAGTCGCTGTGCAGTGCCATCACACCTTTCAACCCCGCCGGGCCCGATCCGGTTGCACCGGGTCGAAGGATGATCAGGCCTCGTTCGGCCTCGACCCACTCCCGGTAGCGCTGCGCCCGCGGCGACATGAGCGGGAACGACACCACCACCAGGACGAAAAGCAAGAAGGTCGTCACGTGCACCCCGGTGCACCACAGGCAGATGGCCTTGATGCTGAAGAGCTCGGCCCCCAGCAGATAGAGGACGAAGCAGATCCCGCTCGCGACCAGGGCGAGGCGCGCCACCGCCACCCAGGCGGCGCGGACGCGCCACAGGGGCGGGAAGTTGATGACGAGCATGGCGGTGAAGAAGAGCAGCCCCAGGAGCGACACCGGGATGTGAAGGATGTAGGACTACTTGCTCGTGGTGACCTTGAGGCAGTTCACGCACCCGTGTTGGGACAGCTCAGCGGCGCGCCCGGGAAGTGCTCGACGGTCAGGTACATCGAGACGCCGAACCCGATGATCGACAAGACGAACGCCGCCCATGGCCGCCACGTCGGCACTACCGGGCAGCTCGTAGCTCCTGCTCGACGTCCACGTCGGACATCGCCATCCCGTCAGCTCAGTTTCATGGAGACAGCCGCCTTGTGCGTCCCCGGCGCCGAGCACACCGCGGCGGGCTGGTTCCCGGTCATGGCGCAGATCGACGCCGTGAGGTAGTTAGCGGTGCCGACGATCCTCTGGGTCACGACGTCGTTGGGGTTCGAGAGCTTGGCCGCGATCTCCTGCTGGTTGAGCCCGGCCAGGACGTCGGGGACGTAGCTCGGGCCCAGGACGAAGAGCCTTGTTGCCGAAGTCCAGGAACGGGTATCCGGTCTGCTCGCCGAACTGTTGTCGAGTACTTCGACCACAAGTTGCCCTGCGCGGTGGTGAGGGGCTGGAACAACTTGCGTGTGCCGGAGCCGCTGTTGTCGTTGGTCTCGTGCTCCACCGACACGAAGCTGAGGTACTTGCTCGTGAACACGACGTTGCGGAAGCTGAACGTGGCGGTGGCGGGATAGGCGTCCCAGGGCGACGACGTCGTCTCCATCAGCCCCGACACCGTGCCGAAACGGCTCAGGGCCAAGACCATGGACCAGCGCTCGGCCCCGCAGTAGGGGCAGAACTCGGCCCCGATGAACAGCACTTCGGGCTTGCCGTTGTCGGTGAGCGGGGGCTGGCCCTTGAGTACCTGGGGAGCGGTCACCCCCGACCCGATACCGATCGTGTTGGCGACCGCCTGGCTGACGCCGGTCACGTCTGACACCACCGTCGCCGATGCCGGTGCGGGCGGGGGAAGGAGCCGCGCTCTTGGGCGCCGGCGTGCTCGAACCGCCGACGACCTTCGCCACCACGAACACGAGCACGATCAGCACCACCAACCCGACCGACACGAAGGCCAAGGTGGAGGGCGAGAAGCGGCGTGGAGGTGGAGCGGTGATCTGCATGTTGGGGCGCGGGGCGCGGCCCTTGGCCTGCCCTTGGGACCGCCGGCGGTGGGCGGACGACCCTTGCCCCCTGTCGGGGGACGGCCCTTGACCGGCGCGGCGGGCTGACGGCCCTTGGGCGGGGTCTTGGCGGGGGGCGTTTGGCGGGGGAGCCCTTGGGCGCCCCAGGACCGGGCTTCTGCCTGGTTCCGTCGTCGCCTGGTGAAACCTGGCTCATGAGTGTGGGTCCCCTTGCCTTTTTCCCGGTGGTCGGGTCAATGGTGCACTACGACGCACCGGAAGTGGGCGCGCCGGACGAACAGGGTGTCGTGGCGCGTGCTCTCAGCCGTTGCCCCGCCGGGCACGCGCCGCGGCGGCGCGATGGCGGCCGCCGGCCGGATACATCCGGGCGAGATGGTTCCACGAGCACTTCGGGCACACCTCGACCACGTAGACCACGACCTCGTCGGTGCGTCGACACAGACGGGCGAGCTCAGTGGATGTGGTCGGGCAGCGCCCGTTCTTCGGCAGTCGCGCCCCGAACACATACGTCACGTGGACGACCGCAGTCTCCTCGCAGATGGGACAGTCCTCGGACAGTTCGGTACCGACGTTGCGGGCCGCCCGCAGGAGCTCGGGATGGGCGTCGCACACATCGAGACGCGACAGCCGGCCCTTTTTGAATTCGCTGACCACGGCGTTGCGGGCGAGGCGGTACTCGACACGTCCGCCCGTGCCCGAGACGGGAAACCCCTGTAAGGCCGACGGCCCGAAACTCATCGTCACAAGGGTACCTTCGGCGCCACGTGAACCACTCGTGAATTGGCCTCTTCCGTAGGGCGGGCCCTTCGAACGTTTTCGGACGGGCCCTCCCGAACGCCCTGGCGCCGGAGGGCACGGGGTCCCAGATCGAGGTCAATCGGCCGCCGGCTCCCGACGATCGGAGGGCTGAGCCCGGGCCGCAGGCTATTTTCGGGCTCCCCAGCGCCCGGTTGAAACGAAGGGCTCTATGGTTTGACCAGGTACAATTCGGTGGCGTAGAACCTGTGGCTCACTCAGGGTGGGGTCTGAATTTCGAGGCATGCCACCTCGGCATTGAGCACCCGGGATGTATACTTGTGGGCGTGAAGACAGGTTTGGACCGCCCAGAGCGCGAAGGACCCCAGCGCTAGGACGGCTGGGGTTCTCCTGCCATTCCCTCTAGGGGTGGTGGGTTCTTTCGTGCCACCATTTCGCGACCTTCTTCAGTTCCCTTGCGGTCGATCGCAAGGGCCATTTTGCCTTCTCCGAGGCCATCGAATGGGCTAGGAGTGAGAAGCGCCCCCGGAATCGCTTTTTCATTCGGGCCCACGCCCAGTGGAGCCGCTGGATTCGGCGGAGGTCTCGTTTCTTCAGACGCATCGCTAGACATTCGAAGTTCGCATACATCGTGGGCTGGTGGTTGTACGCCCTGAGTTGATCGACTGCCACCTCCCAGCGCGTCCAGCTGCGTCGAACGGAGGTTCCGAGCGCGCTGTCGATTACACCCAATCGAATGGCCTTGGACTGCTCCAACGCTCCGAGATCTTCAAAGAAATTCAGCAGCGGTTCATAGACCTCGAACCACTCGACAGGATTGACGTTACGAAACGCAGTCAGTGCCTCCAGAGCAAGTACGTCAGGAACAAAGGATTTGTGGTCGAGGGCTTCGCGTGCCTTTCTCAGAAACGTGTCGCCATCCCACTCGTGACCAAGTGAGCTGACGGCTTCCCCGGCCCTCTTTCGGCGCTCAGCCATCCATCCCGCGCCGGCAAAGACGATTCCAATAGCAATAATTCCGTTTGCTACGGCCGTGACGACGTCCGCCCAGGAAACGGCGCTCACCAGGCCAAACACGCCAGGACCTTAGCCATGACCCAAGGTACGCCCAGCTTGTAACGGCCCCAAGTGAGCCAGGTGGGATGGCGGATCCGCTTGAGCGGAGACGCTTTGAGCACGGTCTCCGTTATCAATCGGCATCCACAATCCGCCATGACTGATTCGCGGGCTACACGAAATTGCCCGATCCCTCTTCCCGTCCTGCAGAGACTCCACCCATCCCTCATGCCAACTGGCAGGTGACTTGAAACGGTGCCGATGTATCGATACGATACATCTAACGATGAATTCGACCCGGTCAACCGTGCCTACGAGACGTTGTGCCCCCCCGATCAGGGTGGTGGTGTGATGCTGGAGCTCGCCATCCTCGGCCTGCTCGAGGGCCAGTCCATGCACGGCTATGAGATCCGCAAGCGGCTGCGCGACGAGCTGGGCCAGCTCTCCAACGTGTCGTTCGGATCGCTGTATCCGGCCCTGTCCCGCCTGGAACGGTCCGGCGCGGTGCGAGCCACCGAGGACCTGGGGCGGGCCTTGGCCGCCCCGGTCCCCATGACGGGATCGCTGAGCGGGGAGCGCGCCGCCCTGCGGGCCCGGCGCTCGGGCACGGGCCTGGGTCGCCGGAGCCGCAAGGTGTACGAGATCACCGAGGAAGGCCGCCGCCAGTTCGCCGAGCTCCTTCACAGCGAGCAGGCCGGCGGCAACGACGACGCCCGCAACTTCAGCCTGCGCCTGGCCTTCGCCCGCTACCTGCCTCCGCACGCCCGCCTGCGCCTTCTGGAGCGGCGCCGGGGCCAGCTCTTCCAGCGCCTGGCCGAGGCTCGCGCCGCCGCCAGCGGCGGCCCAGGGCCGGCTCGACACCTATGCACAGTCGCTGATGGAGCACACCACCGAGTCCACCGAGCGCGACATCGCCTGGCTCGACCGGCTCATCGAAGCCGAGCGGGCCCGCGACGGCGCCGGCCCGGCACTGGTCGGCAACACCGTTCACAACGTTCTGGAAGAGGGAGACACGAAATGAGCAAGGTACGGGTCGCGATCGCCGGTGTGGGCAACTGCGCCAGCTCGCTCGTCCAAGGCGTGGAGTACTACCGCGACGCCAACCCCGAGGACATAGTGCCCGGGCTGATGCACGTCACCCTGGGCGGCTACCACGTGGGCGACGTCGAGTTCGTCGCCGCCTTCGACGTGGACGCAGCCAAGGTGGGCGTGGACCTGTCCAAGGCCATCCTGGGTGGGCACAACAACACCATCAAGTTCGCCACCGTGGGCCATCTGGACGTGACGGTGCAGCGGGGCCCGACCTTCGACGGCCTCGGGACCTACTACCGCGACACCGTCGACGAGTCTCCGGCCGAGGCCGTCGACGTGGCCCAGGCGCTGCGCGACGCCAACGCCGATGTGCTCGTGAGCTACCTGCCCGTCGGGTCCGAAGAGGCCCAGCGCCACTACGCCCAGGCCTGTCTCGACGCCGGGGTCGCCTTCGTCAACGCCATCCCCGTGTTCATCGCCAGTGACCCCACGTGGGCCCGCGAAGTTCCGCGACGCCGGCGTTCCCATCATCGGCGACGACATCAAGAGCCAGGTGGGCTCGACCATCGTGCACCGGGTGCTCACCCGGCTCTTCGAGGACCGCGGCCTCGCCCTCGACCGGACCTACCAGCTGAACTTCGGCGGCAACATGGACTTCAAGAACATGCTCGAGCGCAAGCGGCTCGAGTCCAAGAAGATCTCCAAGACCCAGGCCGTCACGAGCCAGGTCGAGAACTACGTCCTCGACGCCGACGACGTCCACATCGGCCCGTCGGACCACGTGCCCTGGCTGAACGACCGCAAGTGGGCGTACATCCGCATGGAGGGCCGGAACTTCGGCGACGTGCCCATCAGCCTCGAGCTCAAGCTCGAGGTGTGGGACTCGCCCAACTCGGCCGGCGTGATCATCGACGCCGTGCGCTGCGCCAAGGTCGCCCTCGACCGCGGCATCGGCGGGCCGCTCGTCGGGCCCTCGGCCTACTTCATGAAGTCGCCGCCGGTGCAGTACCACGACGACGAGGCCTACCGTCTCGTCGAGGCCTTCGCCGCGGGCGAGGACGTGCCCGTCTACCCCGAAGACTGACTTCCCCGAGGGCTCGACTGACGCCCGAGGACTGACGCCTTCCACCACTCGTCGAGGCGGCGGTAGGCCTCGTCCTCGCCCAGCGGGCCCTCGTCGAGGCGCAGCTCGAGCAGGAACTCGAGCGCCTGGCCCACGACGGGCCCGGGCGGGACGCCGAGGTGCTCCATGACCTCGCGGCCGTCGAGCTCGGGCCGGAGTGGCCTCGAGCTCCTCCTGCTCGCGCAGCTCGGCGATGCGCGCCTCGAGCTCGTCCATGCGGCGTTCGAGGGCCCGGGCCCGGGCCGCGTTGCGCGTGGTGCAGTCCGAGCGGGTGAGCTCGTTCAGCCGGTCGAGCAGGGGCCCGGCGTCGCGCACGTAGCGGCGCACGGCCCGGTCGGTCCAGCCCAGCCGGTAGGTGTGGAAGCGCAGGTGCAGCTCGACGAGCTTGGTCACGACCGCAATGTCGTCCTGGGGGTAGCGCAGCGCCGTCAGGCGGTCGCGGGTCATGCGGGCGCCCACCACCTCGTGGTGGTGGAACGTCACCCCGCCCGGGCCGAAGGCGCGCGTGCGGGGCTTGCCGATGTCGTGGAGCAGCGCGGCCAGGCGCAGGAGCCGGTCCGGGCCCGTCTTGTCCACCACGGCCAGGGTGTGGGCGAGGACGTCCTTGTGGCGGTGGATGGGGTCCTGCTCGAGGGCAAGGCCGGGCAGCTCGGGGAGGAACTCGCCGGCAAGGCCCGTCTCCACCATGAACCACAGGCCCGGCGACGGCTTGTCGACGACGACGAGCTTGTCGAGCTCGTCGCGGATCCGCTCCGCCGAGACGATGGACAGGCGGTCGTGCATGGCCTTGACGGCGGCGGGGATCTCGGGCACGGGCTCGAGGCCGAAACCGGCGATGAAGCGCGCGGCGCGCAGCATGCGCAGGGGGTCGTCCCCGAACGACACCTCGGGCCGGAAGCGGCGTGCGCAGCCGGCGTGCGGCGAGATCGGCCAGCCCGTCGTAGGGGTCGACGAGCTCGAGATCGGGGAGGCGCAGCGCCATGGCGTTGACGGTGAAGTCGCGTCGTGACAGGTCGACCTCGATGGAGTCGCCGAACGACACCTCGGGCTTGCGCGAGTCCGGCACGTACACCTCGGCCCGGTGCGTGGTGATCTCGTAGTCCTGGTCGCCCTTGCGCAGTCCCGACGGTGCCGAAGCGCTTGCCCTGGAGCCACACGGCGTCGGCCCAACCCTTCACGAGCTGCTCCACCTCGTCGGGCACGCGCGTCGGTGGTCAGGTCGAGATCCTTCGTTCCCGACGGAGCCGACTCTCGCCGGCGAAGGCGTCGCGTACCGGGCCCCCGACGACATAGAGGCGGCGCTCGGCCTCCTCGAACCGGCGCGCCAGCTCGGCGGTGGCCTCGACCAGGGGCTGGAAGCGCTCGGGGATCACCGGCGTCGAGGGTAGTGCGGCGTTGACCGCCCACCGTCGTGGTCGTAGGGTCCGGCGCGATGGCGTCGCTCCGCCCCCCAACAGGCCGAGCGCGCCGCGCTGTGCGATCTCTTCCTGCAAGTGGGGCCCGACGCCCCCACGTTGTGCGAGGGGTGGGCCACCTACGACCTCGCCGCCCATCTCGTCATCCGCGAGCGCAAGCCACTGTCGGGGCCCGGCCTCGTCATGGGCGGCGCGCCGGCCCGGCTCACGGCCCGGATCCTGGCGCGCGCCAAGCAGGACCACTCGTATCCCGAGCTCGTGGCCACGGTGCGGCGGGGGCCGCCCGCACTGCTGCGGCCCTTCGACAAGGCCATGAACCTGAACGAGTACTTCGTCCATCACGAGGACGTCCGGCGCGGCGGCGGCGACACCACGCCGCGCACCGGCGCCGAGGCCGCACCCGTCGAGGACGCGCTGTGGACGCATGCTCCAGCAAAGCGGCAAGTTCATGCCACGCGCCCCGTCAAGGAGATCGGTGTCGACCTGGTGCGCCCCGACGGCGACGTGATCCACGCCCGGCCCGGGACGCCGCTCGCCACCCTGACGGGGACGGCCATGGAGATCGTGCTCTTCCTCTCCGGTCGCGGCGAAGCCGCCCATGTGGAGTTGGGTGGGCCCCCCGAAGCCGTCGCCGTGGTGCGCGCCGCGGGGTTCGGCATCTGAGGACGTCCGACCCCGACGCGCCGGCCGCGTCAACCGGCCGCGAACCAAGCCCGGGATGAAGGCCGCGGTGGCCTAGGCTGCGACGCCGAGGTGGACCGTACCGAGGCGAGCATCGCCCCCGCACGCGGCGGTGACCGCACTCCCGACACGCGTGCCCCCGACTCCCGGCGCTCGATGCCACGACGGGTGGGTGCCAGCCTCCTCCCTGCGGTCAGAACCGCCGCCCTCCTCATCACGCTCGTCACGCTGATCTGCTGCAAGCCGGGTTCCTGCCCGGGGGGCTGCAAGCCACCTTCGCGCCCGGCACCCCCACATGCCCGCAGCAGCGGCGCACCCGCGGCCCGTCACGCCGACCACATCACCCTCGTGAGCCAGTCGCCGTGGGTGGGGCCCGACGCCCCCGACCAGGACCTCACCATGGGACTGCGCATCGCGCAGCAGCGCACCCCGGGCCGCCCTCAAGCTCTCGTTCACCGTGTACCACCCCCTCTCGACGCGCTCGGCTTTCGACGAGACGCTCAGCGGCCGCGGCCTGGGTTCGGTCGCCGCGCAGTCACCCGTCATCGCCCTGACGCGGGTTCAGCACCGACGCGCAGGGCGTGACGCACGTGACCATCCCCGTCGACGGCGACACCACCCCGACGGGCACCGGCAACTGGACGGCGGACCTCGGCTGCCAGCCCGGGAGCTGCGCCAACGTGTACCCCGTCAAGGTCACCCTCACCGACTCCGGCTCGGGGCTCGGGGGCGCAGCTCATCACCTATCTCGTCTACGACGACCCGTCGTCCACCAGCCAGCCCCTGCGGTTGGCGCTCGTCGTCCCTCTCGGCCTGGCCCCGCCCGACGGCCGACGTGGCCGGGCACGTGTCCCGGCCCCGGCTCCCGGCGCTCTGGGCACCCTCGAAGGCGTGCTGGGGGCGCTCGGGACCGCGTCCCCGGCCGTGCCGGTCACGCTGGCCCCCGACCCCGCCACCCTCGACCACTGGCCGTCCGGCCACGCCCACACCGTCTCCGAGGTGGCCGCCCTGTCGGGCTCCTCGGCCCGCCAGACCCTGGCGGGGCCCTTCGTGCCCGTCGACGCCGGCGCCCTGGCCGAGGCGGGGTTGCCGGGCGAGCTGACCGCCCAGCTGCGCCGGGGCGGCGACGTCCTGGCGGCGCCCGGCATCGGCGTCCACGCCACCAAGGGCACGTGGGTGGCCGCGCACCGCCCTCGACCAGGCCGCCGTCGACGAGCTGGCGCCCGACGACCCGCATCTCGTGGTGCCCCCAGGCTCGGTGTCGGGGCCGACGGGCCCGCTCACGACCACCCAGCCCTTCACCCGTCGCGCCGGCGGCGGGGTCGACGGGGCCAGTCAATGTGACGGCGCAATGTCACGGCCATGGTGTCCGACGCCGGGCTCGGGGCCCGGCTGGTGTCGGCCAAGGGAGCGGGCGCCGCGCTCGCCGCGGTGCAGCTGCTGGCCGAGGCGTCGCTCATCTACTACGAGGTGCCCAACCTGCGGGGCCCGGGGGGAACGCCGGCGCCGCGCGGGGTGGTGGCGGTGGCGCCGGCGGCGTGGGCCCCGAGCGCCCCTTCGTGTCCTCGGTCCTGCTGCCGGGCCTCGCCAGGGCAACCCCGTCATCCAGCCGGTCACCCTCGACCAGCTCTTCGCGCAGGTGCCGGTGGGCGCGGACAACGAAGCGACGTCGCGCCACGTCGTCACCTCGACGACGGCGGCGGCGATCCCGGCCAAGCTGGCGCGCGCCGTGCGCGCGGCGCGGGCCCGCCAGACCGGCTTCGCCAGCGCGGTGGCCGGGCAGCGCGGCGGGGGCGCCACCGCGCAGGCCACCGACGACCTGCTCCTGGCGGCGGAGTCGAGCCTGTTGTCGGCGCGCCAGCAACAGGCCGCGGTTGGCCGGGTTCGAGGCCGCCCTCAACGCAGCAGCTGCGGGGCCTGTCGGTGCGCTCCGACACCATCCGCCTCACCGCCGGCACGGCCAGCGTGCCCATCACGCTGCTGCGCAACACGGCGTATCCCGTGACGGTGGTGGTGCGGCTCACGAGCGACAAGCTCCGGTTCCCCATGGCGCGACACCCAGGTGCCCGGGGCCATCTGCAAGGCCCCGCAGGTGCAGAGCTCGGCGGGACGGTCGAGCTTCTCGGCGCTGTGCACGCTCGACCACGCCACCAACGCCGTGTACGTCAACATGTCGTCGCGGGCCTCGGGCGACTTCCAGATCGCACGTGGCGCTCGAGAGCCCGGCAGGCGATCTCGTGCTCGCCGGCGGCCAGCTCACGGTGCGGTCCCTGTCGACCTCGGCGGTGGCCATCGCCTTGTCGGTGGGAGCCGCCCTCGTCCTGTTGGTCTGGTGGGGGCGCACCGTGTGGCGCGGCAAGGCCCGGCGCGGCGCCCACACCGCGGCCGCGCCACGGGGGTCGACGGCGTGACGGGCCCGGGCGAGCCCCCCAACGACGAGCCCCCCCTCGAACGGAGCGATTGGGCCTACGTCGAGGACGGCGAGGACCTCGAGGACTACGACACCGAGTTCCCCGAAACCGAGTCCGAACCCGAAGTTCCGCCGGAAGAGCTCCCCGATACCGACGCGCCCGACGCGGAGGATGCAGAGGGGGAGGTGCGCGGTCCCGACGAGCCGGACGTTGACGACACCCGACGGTGAGGACGGTGAGGAGCTGGAGCCCGAGGCACCGCGCGCCCCCGGGCACGATCACCCCGAGGTGGCGGTAGCGCCCGTCGGGGGCGAGCCGGCGGGCGCGGGGGCGTGGGGACGGGGCTGCGCCGGGCCACGGCGGTCATGGCGGTGGGGACGACGTTGTCGCGCGCCACCGGGGTGCTGCGGATCTTCGCCCTCACCTACGCGCTGGGGACGTTGAGCCTGGCCGACTCCTACAACCTCGCCAACACGATGCCCAACATCGTCCACGACATCGTGCTCGGGGGGGTGCTGTCGGCCACGTTCGTCCCCGTGTTCGTGCACCGGCTCACCACCCGCGCCGACGACGAGGCGTGGGACGCGATCTCGGCCGTGGTGAGCGTGACCATGATCGTGATCGCGGCCGCGTCGATCCTGTTCCTGTTGGCCGTCCCCTTCATCGTCGACGCCACCACGTCGCTCAACCACGGCGCCAAGGCGGCCCAGAGCCGGGCCGTGGCGAAGGACCTGCTCTTCCTGTTCGTCCCCCAGCTGACCTGTTACGGGTTCATCAGCGTGGGCACGGCCCTGCTCAACGCCCGGCGCAAGTTCGGCGCGCCCATGTTCACGCCCATCGCCAACAACGTGGTGCTCATCGCCGTGCTGCTCGTGTTCGGCACCACGGTGCGCCACGCCTCGCTGGCGGGGGTGGCCGCCCACCGGGGCCAGTTGCTGCTGCTCGGGCTGGGCACCACCGCCGGCGTCGTGGCCCAGGCCGGGCTCATGATCCCGAGCCTGCGCCGGGCCGGCCTGCGGCTGCGCTGGAGGCCGGACTTCCGCCACGAGGCGGTGCGCACCATCCTGCGCCTGTCGGGGTGGACCTTCGGTTTGGTCGTGGCCAACCAGCTCGCCCTGCTGGTGGTCCTGGCCCTGTCCGAGAAGGTCGGACCAGGGGCGGTGTCCGCCTACACCTACGCCTACATCTTCTTCCAGCTGCCCTACGGCGTCGTGGCCGTGTCGATCATGAGCGCCACGGCCCCCGAGCTCACGGCGCGCTGGGCCCAGGGCGACCTCGTGGCGTTCCGGCGCCGCATGGGGACGGGGCTGCGCGCCATGCTCGCCATCGTCATCCCCGCCGCCGCCGGTGAGCTCATCCTGGCCCGGCCGCTCGTGGCCCTGGTGGCCGGCCACGGCGCCGCCCACAACACCACGGCCACGGCCGAGTCGCTGGCCATGCTGGCCCTCGGGCTCCCCGGGTTCTGCGTCTTTCTCTACGCCGTGCGCGTGCTGCAGAGCGTGCAGGACCTGCGCTCGGCGTTCTGGCTCTACGCCTTCGAGAACGGCGTCAACATCGTCCTCGCCGTGGCGCTGGCCGGGCACTTCGGCGTGCGCGGCATCGCGCTGTCGATCAGCATCGCCTACACCGTGGCCGCGCTCGTGGCGCTCGGCTACCTGCGGACGCGCTTCCAGGGCCTCGCCGGAGACGTGCTCGGGCGGCCGCTCGGGCACGTCCTGTTGGCCACGGTCGCGCTCGTGGTGGGGGCCGTGCTGGGCAGCAACGTGTCGGGGTCCGAGACCACGCTCATCCTCCTGGGCCGGGTGGCGCTGGGCTCGGTGGCTGGGCGGGGCCGCCTACGTGCTCGCCGGCGGGGGCCTCGCCGAGCTGGCCCGGCGGCGGCGCTACGCGGCTCGCCAGGCCGAGAACGGACCGCCCCGGGGGCCGCGACAGGGCCCGGGAACCGGGCCACCCCCGGGAACACGGCCGCGGCCGCGTCCCCCCCAGGGCCCGGGGGGCGGATCCCCCGAGAGCGCGTCGCGGCGACGGCCGGGAGCGCCCCTGCCGCCGGCGCCGCTCCCGCCCGCG
This sequence comes from uncultured Acidimicrobiales bacterium, assembly GCA_963846125.1. Classification (GTDB taxonomy): domain Bacteria; phylum Actinomycetota; class Acidimicrobiia; order Acidimicrobiales; family UBA8190; genus Chersky-840. The sequence goes on along the minus strand of CAWJUR010000002.1, from coordinate 808,857 downwards.
GGTCGCCCCCCACTGCGACCGGGTCGTCTCGGTCCCACCCGCGCCCCCGAGCCGGGCGGGTCGCCACACGGAGGTGCCGGGGCTGTAGCAGACTCGTCCTGTCGGCACCTTGTGTACGGCGCCGGCATCGCCGCCGAACGAGGAGGACTGATGGCGAGCATCCAGGTCGTCACCGACAGCGCCTGCGACCTGTCGACGACGACGGCCGAAGAGCGCGACGTGCGTGTCGTGCCGCTCACGATCCGCTTCGGCTCCGAGGAGCTCGTCGACCGCGACGAGCTGTCGGGCAAGGAGTTCTGGGACCGCGTCATCACCGGCCCCGACATGCCCGCCACCGCGGCGCCGTCACCGGGCGCGTTCCAAGCAGGCGTTCCTCGCAGGCGCGCGACGCCGGGCAGCAGCGGGGTGGTGTGCGTCACGCTCTCCTCGGGTCTGTCGGCCACCTACCAGTCGGCGTGCACGGCGGCCGAGGCCGTGGACGACCGCATCCCGGTGCGCGTCGTCGACACCCTGAGCGTGACCATGGGCCAGGGGCTGCTGGCGCTGGCCGCCGCCGACATGGTGGCCGAGCGGCGCCGCGCCTCGACGACATCGCGGCCGACGCTCGAGGACATGAAGGGCCGCACCCACGTCTACGGCGTGGTCGACAGCCTCGACTACCTGCGACGCGGCGGGCCGCATCGGCGGTGCCGCCAACTGGTGGGCTCGCTGCTGTCGATCAAGCCCGTCATCGAGGTGCGCGACGGCGTGGTGGAGGTCGAGTCCAAGCAGCGGACGCGGCTCGCGGTCGCTGCAGTACCTGGCCAACAAGGCCATCGAGGCCGGGCCGCTGGAGCGGCTGGGCGCCGACCAACGGGGTCGCGCCCGACTTCGACGAGGTCCTCGAGCATGCTGCGCAAGGCGACCCCCGACCACGAGCTCGTCACCGGGGACCTCGGGCCCGTGGTGGGCAGCCACGCCGGGCCGGGGTCGGTCGGCGTGTGCTTCATCACCAAGGCACGCTGAACACACCCGCTGCCGCCAGCCGGGGCAGGCAGGCCCGGCGACTAATCTCCCCACCATGGAAGACCAGGCCACGAACCCGTCTCCGGCGTCCGCACCGGCTCGTCGTCCGCGACGCCACCGTCGGCATCCTCGGCGTCGACCCCGGTGCCTGCTCGCAGGCCGACTGGCCCGCCAAGGTGGCCGACACCATCGAGGACGTGGTCGAGGCCGTCCAGGACCGCGTGGTCCGGCCCCTCGATCCTCGTCGCCCGGGGCCTCGTGTTCGGGATCATCATCGCCACCATGGCGCTGGTGCTGAGCGTCGTGGTGGCCATCGCCGTGGTCCGGCTGCTCGACGTCTACGCCTTCGGGGGCCGGGTGTGGGCCTCGGACGCCGCTGCTCGGCGCCCTCCTCGTCGCTCGGGGGTGGCTTCGCGTGGACCAAGCGCGCCGCCCGGGGTGCCGAGGAAGCCTGAGGTGCCCGAGACCCACCAGGTCGTCATCCTCGGATCGGGCCCGGCCGGGCTCACCGCGGCGATCTACACGGCCCGGGCCAACCTGATGCCCTTCGTGATCGAGGGTGAGCCCTCGTCGACGAGCGACCAACCCGGCGGCCAGCTCATGCTCACCACCGAGGTCGAGAACTACCCCGGCTTCGTCGACGGCGTCCTCGGCCCCGACCTGATGACGCGCTTCCGTGACCAGGCGGCCCGCTTCGGGGCGCAGTTCCTGACCCGCAAGGCGCGCGCGCGTCGACTTCTCGTCCCGGCCCTTCCGCATCTGGACCCAGTCGACCGAGGGCGAGCCCGACGTCCTGGCCGAGGTGCTGATCGTCGCCACCGGGGCCCAGGCGCTCATGTTGGACGTGCCCGGCGAGGCGCGGCTCATGGGCCACGGCGTGTCGACGTGCGCCACGTGCGACGGGTTCTTCTTCCGCAACCAGAAGATCGTGGTGGTGGGCGGGGGTGACTCGGCGCTCGAAGAGGCGTCGTTCCTCACCCGCTTCGGCGAGAGCGTGACCGTCGTGCACCGGCGCAAGGAGCTGCGGGCGTCGAAGATCATGCAGGACCGCGCCTTCGCCAACGACAAGATCGACTTCGTGTGGGACACGGTGGTCACCGAGGTGCTCGGCGACGGCAAGGTGAGCGGGGTGGCGCTCACCAACATCGTCACCGGCGAGCAGTCCACCCTCGACGCCAGCGGCGTGTTCGTGGCCATCGGGCACGTGCCCAACACCGGCGGTGTTCGCCGGTCAGCTCGACATGGACGAGAACGGCTACATCAAGACCACCGACGGCACCCGCACCAACGTCGACGGCGTGTTCGCGTGCGGCGACGTCCAGGACCACGTCTACCGCCAGGCCATCACCGCGGCGGGGTCGGGGTGCATGGCCGCCATCGACGCCGAGCGCTGGCTCGAGGCCCGGGGCGAGGGCTGATCCGGACCTCGCCGACGCGCCCACGGTGCACGCCCGGCCACGGCGGGAATGCGGGGCCGAACGCGGTGTTTCCGATACGTTCGATAGACCGCACCTGACCAGGTGCCCAAGGAGGAACGTTTCATGAGCGAGGGGATCACAGCTCTGAGCGACGCTACGTTTGACGAGCATGTCAAGGCCGCCGACACCCCGGTGCTGGTGGACTTCTGGGCCGAGTGGTGTGGTCCGTGCAAGATGATCGCCCCCGTCCTCGAGGAGATCTCGGCGGAGCACAAGGGGAAGATCCAGATCGCCAAGCTCAACATCGACGACAACCTGGACGTGACACGCCGGTACGAGGTGATGAGCATCCCGACCCTGATGCTGTTCAAGGACGGGGAGCCCGTGGAGCGCATCATCGGCGCCCGGGGCAAGGCGCAGCTCCTCCAGGAGCTGCAGGCGTACCTGTAGAGCCCGGCGACAGCCTGCCCCTCGCCTCGGGCGACAAGGGCGAGGCTGTCGCTGACCTGCAACGGCGGCTGACCCTCGTCGAGCTGCCCACGGCCCCCGACGCCGAGGGGATCTTCGGCGTCGGGACCAAGGCGGCGGTCGAGGGTTTCCAGTACCGCCGGGGCCTGCGGGTCGACGGCGTGTGCGGGCCCCAGACGTGGGCCGCCCTGGTCGAAGCCGGGCTGCGCCTGGGCGACCGCTTCCTCTATCTGCGCCGGCCCATGCTCCGCGGCGACGACGTCGCTGACCTGCAACGACGCCTGTCGGCCCTGGGGTTCGACACCGGCCGGGTGGACGGCATCTTCGGCGAGCTCACGCTCCCAGGCCCTGGCCGACTTCCAGCGCAACACCGGCCTCCCCGTCGACGGCATCCTGGGCGCCTCGACGTTCCGGGAGCTGCGCCGGGTGGCGCCGCGCCACGGCGACCCCGAGCTCGTGAGCACGGTGCGCGACCGGGACCGGCTGCGCCGGGCCCCGCGCACGCTGCTGGGCCGGCGCATCGCCATCGGCGAGGAGGGCGGCCTCGACGCCCTGGTGGCCGCGGTGCGCCGGCCCCTGGTGGCCACCGGCGCCCAGGTCATCCCTCTGCTGCACCCTGACGGTTCCACGCGGGCCGCCGCCGCCAACGCCGCCGACGCCGACGTCTACCTGGGCCTCCGCCTCGACCCCGACCGCACAGGGTGCTCGACTGCCTACTATTCGGGCTACCGATACGAATCGGCCGGTGGCCGGCGGCTGGCCGAGCTCATCCACGCCCTGGCCGCGGCCGCCCTGGGCGTCCCCGCCGACGGGGTCCAGGGCATGACCCTGGCCGTGCTGCGCGAGACCCGCATGCCGGCCGTGGTGTGCGAGGTGGGGCCGCCCGCCATCGTGGTGCGCCACGCCGGGGCCCTGGCCGAGGCTCTGGTCAGGGCCCTCGTGGCCTGGGCGGCCACGCCCGTCGACTGACGCCGGGACCAACGCCTCGACGAGCACCGTCGACGTCCGAGTCCGCCTCGACACAGTCAACTCTCAGCCTCACCCGCTCGGGGAGGATTTCCACAGCCTCATGCACAGGTTGTGGATGAGGCTGGACATCCCATCGAGGGTTAGGACATCACCCTCCGTGAGAAGTCCCTGGTAGATCGGGGGCTCTTCCGGGATTCCACCACGCCCGGTGGGATCGAACGCCACAGGCGGGACGGCCCCTACAGGGTGACGCCCCCGACCATGAGCTTGTAGATGCGCTCGAGGTCCTCGAGGGTGGCGAAATCGATCACGACCCGGCCCCGCTTGGCCCCCATCTCGACCTTCACCCGGGTGTTGAGGTGGTTGGAGAGCAGGTCCTCGAGCTCGAGCACCCCGGGGGCAGGGAGCCGGCGGCGCACGGCCGGGAGTCCCGGGCCCGGTCTGCACGGCATCGGAGCCGGGGGACACGGCGGTGACGTGGCTCCCGTTCTCGGCCGGCGACGCCTCGGGCCCGGCGCCCGAGCCGTGGCGGCGCACACCTTCCTCGACGGCCCGGACGGTCAGGCCCTCGGCCACGATCCGCTTGGCCAGCTCCTCCTGGAAGCTGCGGTCGGGCGTCCCGAGCAGGGCCCGGGCGTGGCCGGCCGAGATGGTGCCGTCGGCCAGGGCCCGCTGGACACCGGCGGGGAGCTGGAGCAGCCGGAGGGTGTTGGTGACCGCGGTCCGGCTCTTGCCGACCCGGGAGGCGACCTGCTCGTGGGTGTAGCCGAACTCGTCCACGAGCTGTTGGAAGGCGCCGGCCTCCTCGAGCGGGTTCAGGTCCTCCCGATGGAGGTTCTCCACCAGCGCCTGCTCGAGGCTGTGGACGTCGGACACGCTCTGGACCAGCACCGGCATGGTCTGCAGCCCGGCCCGGCGGGCCGCCCGCCACCGGCGCTCGCCGGCGATGAGCTCGTACTCGTCCTCCTCGATCTCCCGCACCAGGATGGGCTGGAGGACCCCGACCTCGCGGATCGACGACGCCAGGCTCGACATGGCCTCCTCGTCGAACCGGGTCCGGGGCTGGAGGGGGTTGGGCTTGATGCTGGTCATCGGCACCACCCGGAGCGCCGAGTCCCGATCCCGGGCCTCGGTCGGGATCAGTGCCCCCAGACCCTTGCCCAGTCCGCTACGACGCGCCACCGCTGACCTCCTTGGCTAGCTCCCGGTAGGCGATCGCCCCACGCGAGGTGGGGTCGAACGTCGTGATGGGTTGACCGAATGACGGTGCCTCGGAGATCCGCACCGTCCGGGGGATCACGTTCCGACACACCTTGTTGCCGAAGTGGAGGCGGACCTCGTCCGCCACCTGCTCGGCCAGCTTGGTCCTGGCGTCGTACATGGTGAGCACGATCGTGGACACGTCCAGCTTCTCGTTGAGGTTGGCCTGGACGAGGTGCACGTTGCGGAGGAGCTGGCCCGAGGCCCTCGAGGGCGTAGTACTCGCACTGGATGGGGACGAGGACCTCGTCGGCGGCGGCCAGCCCGTTGACGGTGATCAGGCCCAGCGACGGGGGACAGTCGATGAGGATGTAGTCGAAGTCGTCGATCACGGACTCCAGCGCCCGGCGCAGCTTGAGCTCCCGGCTGAAGGTGGGGACGAGCTCGATCTCGGCCCCGGCCAGGTCGATGGTGGCCGGCGCCACGAAGAGGTTCTTCATGCTGGTGGGCTCGATGGCATCCTCGAGCTTGGAATCGCGCATGAGGACGTCGTACATCGAGAGCTCGAAGGACCGGCCGTCGATGCCGAGGCCGGTGGTGGCGTTGCCCTGGGGGTCGAGGTCGACCACCAGCACCCGGAAGCCGATCTCGGCCAGCCCGGCCCCGAGGTTCACCGCCGTGGTGGTCTTTCCCACGCCGCCCTTCTGGTTGGCGACCGCCATGATGCGGGGCACGGGGCGCGGGACGTAGGCGACATCGGCGCCGGGCTCGGGCTGGGGGACGTCCGACCAGTCCACCGAAGCCCGCTGGGCCGTCTTCTCCGGCGCCGAGGGGGGCTCGGGGGCCTTCGACCTCGGGCTCGGCGACGTCCTCGTACATCTCGTCGGCGACCGTGACCGGGTCCTCGGAGACTGTGTCCTGCACCGACACCTGGGCCGCCCCCGCCGAGGCGTGTGGCGACGTCGGCCCGATGCCCTCGACCTCTTCACCTACGTCCGCGCCCTGTGGCTGGAGAGGTTCCTGAGGCTCTCCTGGCCATTGTTTCCCCTGCTCAGGCCGCTGGTCCCTGCCCCGAATGCGGACGCGCACGGTCAGCCCTCCAAACGGTTGTGGCTCACGGTCACCCATCCTCGCCACCCGGGAAGCCGGGGTCAATAGTCGCGGGACGAATCTGTTGTGATTTCGGCGACTTTTCGGGCCTCAAACTCGATCTCGGCCTCGTCGGGCGGTTCGGCATGACTCCGGAGGCGACGGCCGGCATAGCGCTGCATCATCTCCGCGAATCGTTCATGGCTGGGCGCATCGAGCTCGGGGGAGAGCCCTTCCTCGAGCACGGGCACCAGGTGATCCCGCAGGTAGGAGCCCCGGGCCATCCACTGGAAGTAGTGCCGGCCCCCGTGGTGATAGGGCCCGTACAGCTTGCCGCCGGGGAAGGTCCGCTCCAGCCAGCGGAAGATGGCCTCGTGCCGGACGTGCATGCGCAGGGTGACCTGGGGTTGCCGGCCGTCTCCGCCAAAATGGCCCTCACCGACCAGGAGCCCGATGAGAAAGCCCTTTTCGAACTCCGTGGCCATGGGTGAACCTCCGTCCCAGGCCGGTCCCGGGGGTGTTTCACCGTCAGGTTACACGTGGAACGTTCCGGGGGTGTGGCTTCCCATCCTAGAGGGTGTTTCACCGTAAAGTTACACGTGGAACATTCGCGTTTTCGGTACCCTGACCTGGGGTGACGCCAGCGATGCAGAACGCGGGCGTTTTTGGCTACCCCTCGGACACGCGGTACAGGGGGCGCTTGGTGGCCACCCCGGAGCGGCGGGGAAAGCGCTCCGGGCACAGCTTCCATCTGGCGGATGACCTGGTACCCGAATCGTCCCCGCACGGTCAGGAGGGGCTCCTGGCCAACCAGGGTCAGACCTTCGCGAGGCCACCGAGCGGTGGTCTGACCAGGGCCGGGAGGCTCGGACACGACCAGGAGGCCGTCCGGCCTCAGGAACGGGGCCGCACACTCGGCGGTGACGGGGGGGCTCCCGAAGGATCGGGCCCACACGACGTCGAACCCGCTCCGGAGCTCCGAGCCGGTGCGGCCGGCCTCTTCGGCCCGGGCCCGGACGACCTGGACCCGGTCAGCCCAGCCCAGCTGGCCAACCGCCTCGGACAGGAACGTGGTGCGCCTCTCGGCGGCATCCAGGAGCACGGCCGGGGTGGCGGGCCAGTGCTGGGCCAGGACGAGGCCGGGGAGGCCACCGCCTGATCCCAGGTCCAGCCAGCGTCCGCCGGAGTCGGCTCGCCCGGCCTGGCCTGCCCCCAGGCGACGGCGAAGCCCAGGGCATGGTCGACCTGTTCGTCGAGGGCCATGGGGCCCAGCAGGTCCAGGGACCGGGCCCGTTCGAGGACCTCCCGCAGGGCCGTGGGCCCGTCGAGACCCGTCATGACCGGCCCACGCCTGGATCGGGCGCCGGGCACCAGGGATCGGGAGCGATCCCCGGTCGGGGCTCTGGGGGGCCTCAGTCGCTTTCGGCGACAGCGGCGTGGGCAGGCGAGATCACGATGTAGCGGCGGGGCTCCTCGCCCTCGGAACGGGTCGACAGGCCCCCGATCTCGTTGATGGTGTCGTGGACGACCTTGCGGTCCGCCGCCGACATGGGCTCGAGGGCCCGGTCCGACCCCGAGGCGGTGACCTCGTCGGCCACCTGCTGGGCGAAGCGCTGCAGGGCGGCGGTGCGCTTGGCCCGGTAGCCGGCCACGTCCACGTTGATCCGGCTGCTCTGGCCTCCGGTGCGCTTCTGGACGAAGGTCCGGGCCAGCTCCTGCAGGGCGGTCAGGGTGGCTCCTCCGGGCCCCACGAGCACGCCGAGCTCCTGGCCTTCGACGACGACCTCGGCGGTCTCCTCGTCGACGACCCGGGTCGACACCTCGGCATTCATGCCGAGCTCGTCGATCAGCCCGGCGATGAACTCCCGCGCCGATTCCCCCTGCTCCTCCAGCGTCATGGTCTCGCCCACAGCCTCCTCCTTCGTCGACCCGGACGGCCGGGACCCTTTCCTCCTGGTGGAGGACTGCGGTGGGGATCCCGCGCTCTTCACCGGGATCGCCGTCCCGGTCCCCGTTCCTGCCTGCACCATCCGAACTGCTCGACGCCGCCGCCTCGCGACCGGGACCGGCGGCGCTTGTTGGCCGAGGTGCCCGTGCCGTTGGTCGACGGCGTGCCTCCGGTACCAGCCTCCACGTCGACATCGTCGGATCCCTCGGCCACGGCCACGCCCGGTGGCCGGGCGACTGCGCTCGCCGCCGCCGCGACCCGATCCCCCGCCGCCGCGACGGGCGCCGCCCTGTCGGGTCTCCCCCGAGCGCCGCGTCCTGGTCCGCTTGGGCCGGGGGCTGGTGGGACGCACCCGGGCCCGGACCCGGGCTTCACCCCGCATGCGTCCGAACAGGCCGGCCCTGGGCTCGGTCACCATGACGAATTCGGCATCCGTCTCGTCGACACCGAGTTGATCGAGGGCGGCGTCCTTGGCCTCCTCGATCGTCTTTCCGGTCGTCTCGACCCACTCCATCGCTCAACGCGCCTTTCTCGGTCGCTTCTTGGCGGATCGGGGCTGCCCGGGGGGCTGCTCCTTGGGGGCGGGAGCTCCGTTGCTCCCCGCCTTGCTCGATCCGCGCTGAGCGCCTCCGTTCGTACTGGCGCCACCGGGCGCGACGTCTTGGCGGTCCCGGGCGGGCCCTTGGCCCCGCTCCCGGGCTTGCCGGCATCCGTTCGGTTTGGCCGAGCCGTTGGCCGAGCCGCCCCCGTTCGACGAGGCCGCTCCCTTGGCGGGGGCACCCTTCGCCTTAGGAGGCGGGGCTTTCGCGCCGGTTGGCTTGGTGCGCCGGCCCCGTTTCCTTTGCGGCTCCCTCGGGCCGCCCCCGGGCGCCTTGGGGCATCTCGATCTCAGGCTGAAGGCCAGCCTGGCGGGCCTTCTGCTGCTCGAGGGCCCGCTGCTGGGCGTCGGCCAGGCGCTCCATGATCGACCGTCCGGGGCCCGCTACCACCGCCCCCACCACGCGCAGGAAGCTTCCCCTCACTGCGAGTGGGCGTCTTGTCCAGCACGCCGGAGCGGAAGATCCCCTCCTGGATGCCGATGCGGCACAGGCTCGAAACGACGAAATAGATGTTCACCCCGGCCGAGATCCTGATGTAAATGACGGCGAAGATAAGCGGCATATACCGCTGCATCATTTGCATCTGTGGATTGGCCTGCGCCGCCCCGGGGTTCCGGCTATTGAGCTGGCGCATTTGCAGATATTGCAGACCGATGGCCACGGCCACGATGGCGCCGTAGGGGATGGCCCCCAGCCACGAGCTAGTGGTGCGAGAAGAGGTTGTTGCCCAGGTCGAGGCCGAAGGCCTTCATGTGGCCCGTTGGCGAGGATCAGGTCGTGGTACAGCCGGGTGGAGTGCGAGACGTAGTCCGGCCGGGCGACGAGATTGCCGTTCTTCCTTTGACGGTATTCGTCAGTCCCCGGATGACCCCATAGAGGACAACGAAGACAGGAAGCTGGATCAACATCGGCAGGCATCCGCCGGCCGGATTGATGCCGTGCTCCTTGTACAGCTTCATCATTTCTTCGTTGAGCGTTACCCGGTCGCCCTTGTACTTCGCCTGGATCTTCTTGAGCTCGGGGGCGACGCGCTGCATCTTGATCGTGGACCGGGTGCTCTTCACCGTGAGCGGGGCGGTCACGATCATCACCACCACCGTCAGCAGGGCGATGGCGACGGCGAAGTTGGGGATGATCGAATAGAAGAAGGCGATGATCCCGGCCAGCAGCTCGTAGAGCGGCTTGAAGATCTGGCCGATGGTGCTGGCGAGCATGAGGTGGACGATCACCGCGGCACCGGCCGCTCACTCGGGCACCGGGTCGACGCCGTGCCCACCCCAGGGGTGACAGCGCAGGACCCGGCGCAGGGCCAGGAAGGATCCCCGGGCCGCGCCGTGGCGCTCGATGGCGTCCACGGCGTAGTCCGAGCACGTGGGCCAGTACCGGCACGGCGAGGGCCTTCCGGCACGAAGTGCCTGGTAGAGACCGATAATTCGCAGGAGCGCAGCCCGGGCGGGACCGCGGCGGGGCGGGGGTGGCGCCGGCCCCGGGGTCGGGGCGCGAGCCGAGCAGGCAGCGTCGTGGGGGCGCTCATGGGCGCCGGCCCCGGGAAGCCGATGTCATTGCTGCTGTCACTTGTGCCTTCAAGTCCTCGTAGGGGAGGCCGGCCGCCTCACGACCCGCCGCCACCAGGTATGCGCCGGGCTCGAACGGCGGTGACGCCTCGGCCACCACGGCCCGCAGACGGCGGCGCAGTTGGTTGCGGACCACGGCACCGCCGACCCGTTTCCCGACCGCATACGCCACCCGGGGCACGCTGTCGTCGCCGCTGTCCACGAAGGTCACCGTGATGTGGCCCCGTCTGCTGCGCTGTCCGTGGCGCCGCAGCGCCTCGAAAGTCGCCCGGTCCCGGATACGCCAGCCCACGGGGCCCCTGCCGCTCTCACGCGGAGAGGCGGTGGCGACCTTTGACCCGGCGTGCCTTGAGGATGGCCCTCCCGGCACGGGTGGACATGCGGTGTCGAAACCCGTGGTTCTTGGCCCGTTTCCTGGTGTTGGGCTGGTAAGTCCTCTTCACTCCCTTTGTCCTTTTGCTCGAGGCCGGTTTGCGGCGCGGCTCGTCTGCCGGGGCGCCGTACGAACAGGTGCCCGCCCCGAGTGCCTGGCCACCCATGCTAGGCGCGTCCCCGCGCGCCCACCAGGCAGGACGTGGCCGAATCGGCGACTCCGGCAGCGCAATTTCACGGAGAGTTTTCAGGCCGCGGCGGTGGAAAACTTCCCAGGTGGGCGCGCCGCGAACCGGTCGCCACCAGGGTGTCTCTGCCCTCCTCCACAAGGTCGCGGGCCACTAGCCGCACCCGACCCACCGGTGTAGGTTTCGTCGCTACCGGTGCGTCACCGAACGTGCCGCACACGACAACAGGGTCCTCCTTCCCCAGGGCCACCAGACAACAGGCCGTAGGTGGACGGCGGACAACTTCCCGGACAATCCACACATGTGGATCTGCTTGTGGACAATTTTGGCGGCGGGATGGCGGAGGCCCTGGTGAACGACAAGAACGACTTGTGGAAGCGCTGTGGAGACACGCTGCGCGAGCAGGTATCCGACGCAACGTGGCGGACCTGGCTCCAGGCCCTCAGCCCCGAGGCCTACGACGGCGACCTCTTCGTGCTCAGCGCGCCCAGCTCGCTGGTGCGTGAACGCGTCGAGAACCGCTTCCTGGGGTTGATCGCGGCGGCGGCCACGGAAGTGGCGTCGCACCAAGTCAAGGTGCGCCTGGACGTCGGCCCCATGTCCGTCGCCGACCCGTTGCCACTCACCTCGCTCCTCGACGAAGAGCACACCTCCCCCAATTCATCGAACTCCACGGACCAGGGCGACACCCGGCTGGGCCGCACCGGGAGCCGCCGGTCCCCTGCGGCCGACGCCGCTGACACCGGCGGACTCGACGTCCGCTACACCTTCGACGCCTTCGTCATCGGGTCGTCGAACCGCTTCGCCCACGCCGCGGCCCAGGCGGTGGCGGAGATGCCGGCCAAGTCCTACAACCCCCTGTTCATCCACGGGGACGCCGGGCTGGGCAAGACGCATCTGCTCCACGCCATCGGGAACTACGTCCGGGAGAACTTCGCCGGGCGCCGGGTCCGCTACGTCTCGACCGAGACCTTCCTGAACGAGTTCGTCGACGCCATCCGGAACAACACCACGATGGCCTTCAAGCGCCGCTATCGCGAGTGCGACGTGCTGCTCATCGACGACGTCCAGTTCATGGAGAACAAAGAAGCGCTCCAAGAGGAGTTCTTCCACACCTTCAACCACCTCTACGGCGCCTCGCGCCAGGTGGTGCTCACCTCGGACCGGCCCCCGAAGTCCATCGCCACCCTGGAAGACCGCCTCCGCAGCCGCTTCTTGTCGGGCCTCATCACTGACGTCCAGCCCCCCGAGCTCGAGACCCGCCTGGCCATCTTGCAGAAGAAGCTCGAGCGCGAGCCCTCCCATGTCCCCCACGAGGTCCTCGACTTCATCGCCTCGAACGTCACCGACAACATCCGAGAGCTCGAAGGCGCGCTCATCAGGGTGACCGCCTACGGCAGCCTCAACAACCAGCCCCTCACCCGGGAGCTGGCCGAGCACGTCCTGGCCGACATCGTCAACGCCGGCCAGCCCCGCGTCATCACCCCGGCGCAGATCCTCGACATCACCGCCGAGACCTTCGGCTTCAGCATCGAGGAACTGTGCGGGCCCAGCCGGCGCCGGCCCTTGGTCATCGCCCGCCAGATCGGCATGTACCTGTTCCGGGACCTCACCGAATACTCCTACCCGGCCATCGCCAAGGAATTCGGGGGCCGCGACCACACCACCGTCATGCACGCCGTGGTCAAGATCCAGTCGCTCATGAAAGAGCGCCGGCAGATCTTCGACCAGGTCAACGACCTGATCGTCCGCATCCGGAGCGGTGCATGACCCAGCGGTGCACGACACTGTGGGGAACAGGGCCCGCACTGTGGACGCGCCCCGGTCGCGGTGGACAGCATCGTGGCCCCGGCGCCCGCCGCGGTGCCGTCGGTGGACAACTCCTGGGCCCGGTGGACGACCATGATGGGGCTGACCTCGGGCGACGGTATGTCATCCACAATCCACAGGCCCTATTACCGTCACTGTCAGAATTTAAATTCTTTGTAAGAAAGGACCCTGTGTGAAGTACCGCTGTGAGCGAGACACCCTCGTCGAGGCCCTCGCCACCGCCAGCCGGGCCGTGACGTCGCGGGCCTCGACCACGCCCGCGCTCAACGGTGTCCGCATCGAGGTGGTCGGGAACCGCCTGACCGTGGTGGGCACCGACCTCGACCTGACGGTGCGCGTCGAGGTGGAGGCGATCGGGCTCGACGACGGGTCGCTGGTGGCCCCGGCGCGACTCGTGGCCGACATCGTCCGCTCGCTCGAGCCCGGGGCGGTGACCTTCGAGGGTGGCGACGACGAGGTCGAGATCTCGGCGGCCCGGTCGCGTTTCGTGGTGCGCACGTATCCGGTCGAGGACTTCCCCGTGTTGGCCGACCCGCGCCCCGACCAGGTGACGATTCCCGCCCCGGCGCTGGCCGAGGCGCTGCGCCAGGTGGTGCGGGCCGCCTCCAACGACGACGCCCGGCCGCTGCTCACCGGCGTGCTGGTGGCGGCCGAGTCGGGGGGGACCCGGCTGGTGGCGACCGACTCCTACCGCCTGGCCATGCGCGACCTGGCCGGTGAGGGGCCCTTGGCCGAGGGAGCCGAGCAGATCCTGGTGCCGGCGCGCGCCCTCACCGAGCTGCAACGGCTGATGCCGGCGGCGGGGTCGAAGGAGGACGGCGAGGCGACGGTGGGGTTCTCCGTGAGCGAGCTCGACGCCACCTTCACCGTGGGCGGGGTGCGCCTCACGACCCGGCTCCTCGACGGGCGTTTCCCCGACTACCGCCAACTCATCCCGCCCGGCTATCCGAACCTGTTGCGGGTGGGCCGCGAAGCCCTGCTCGACGCCCTGCGCCGGGTGCGGCTCCTGGTGCGCGACAACACCACCCCGGTGCGCCTGTCGATGCGGCCCGGCTCGGTGGAGCTCACCGTGGTGTCCCAGGAGGTCGGCCACGCCAGTGAGGACGTCGACGCCGAGTACGAGGGCGAGGAGCTGACCGTGGCGTTCAACCCCTCGTACCTCATCGACGGCGTGGAGGCCGTCCTCGGCGACGAGGTGGTCCTCGAGACCGTGGACGCCACCAAACCGGCCACGGTGCGGGCCCCGGACCACGAGGACTACCGGTACCTCCTCATGCCCGTCAGGGTGTCGTAGCGACCCGGACCCCGTCACTCACCGGCACGTCACACCCGACACCCAAGCTGTCACCGTGGCCATCTCCACGTTGTGGCTCGCCGACTTCCGGTGCTTCACGGAAGCCGAGTTCCGACCCGACCCCGAGGGCCTGACGGTGCTGCGCGGCCCCAACGGCGCCGGCAAGACCTCCATCCTCGAGGCGGTGGGATGGCTGGCCACCCAGCGCTCGATCCGCGGCGCGCGCCGCGCGACGTGCTGGTGCGGAGCGGGACCGACCGCGCCGTGGTGCGGGCCGAGACCACGCGCGGCCGACCGCGCCGTGCTCGTCGAGTCCGAGATCCCGGTGTCGGGGTCGGCGCGCACCCTGGTCAACCGCCAACCCGTCCGCCGCCGCTCCGAGCTGGCCGTGGCCCTGAACGTGACGGTCTTCGCCCCCAACGACCTCGACCTCATCCAGGGGGGCCCGGCGGGACGGCGCGAGTACCTCGACGACGTGCTGGTGGCCCGCCACGCCCGGCTCGACGCGCTCGTCACCGACGTCGACCGCATCCTGCGCCAGCGCGCCGCGGTGCTCCGCCAGGCCGGGGGCCGGCCCGACAGTGCCATCGCGGCCACCCTCGACGTATGGGACGAGCGCCTGGGCGCGTCGGGGACCGAGCTGGCCATCGAGCGCGAGGCCCTGGCGGCCGAGCTCACGCCTGCTGCCACCCGTGCCTACGAGCGCCTGGCGGGCGTGGCCGAGCCCGTGACCCTGGACTACCGCCGATCGTGGGACGGAGACCTCACCGCCGCCCTGGAGGCGGCGCGTACCGACGACGTCCGCCGCCAAGTCACGTCGGTCGGCCCCCACCGTGACGACCTCGAGCTCTCCATCGGGGCCCGCCCCACCCGGACCCACGCCTCGCAGGGCGAGCAACGATGCGTGGCCCTGGCCCTGCGCCTGGCCTCGCACGAATTGCGCCGCGGCGACCTGCCCGAGGCGCCCGTGCTCCTCCTCGACGACGTGTTCTCCGAGCTCGACGCGCACTCGGGCCGCAGCCCTGGTGGAGCTGCTCCCTCCCGGCCAGGTCCTTCTCACCACCGCCGTGGACCCGCCGCCGGTGGTCCATGCCGAACGGGTGGTATTGGTGGAGGGAGGCCGGCTCACGGGCGTCTCCGGTGCGTCTGGTGCTTCCCGTGTGCACGGTGCTTCCCGTGTGCACGCTGCGGCGGGTGGGGGAGGCGGATCGTGACGGCCCCGCGCCGCGACGGGCGAGGCCGCTCGCGCGGCGACATGGTGCGGATCGGCGACGCCCTCGGTGAGGTGGCCAGCCACCTGGGCGCGGGCCGTGCCGATGTGGTGGGCGTGGTCTTCGGCCGTTGGGACGAGATCGTGGGGCCGTCGGTGGCGGCCCACGTGCGTCCCGTGCGGGTGGACGGTTCGACCCTCGTGGTGAGCGCGGATCACCCCGCCTGGGCCACGCAGATGCGGCATCTCGCGCCCGACATCCTCGGTCGTCTGCGCGACGTGTGCGGCGCGTCAGCACGCCCTCGAACGCCTCGATGTGCGCGTGCGTCGGTAGAGGGCGCGAGGCGTCACCAAACGCCCTGCTCACAGCGGTGCCGCGGGCCGTGCGGGAGGGCCTGATTTGGCCCGTCGCGTGACCCCGTCCTGGTAGACTGTGAAGCGTCGGTAACGCACATAAACAGGCCCTCTCGGGACTGTGTCGGGTCGTGCGTCCCCCGATCGAAATCGGACAAGAAAGGGCGCGTGCGTGGCGCTGAAGACAGAGGTGGAGGTCGTGAATAACGCCTCCGCGAGTTCGTACGACGCCAGCGACATCACCGTCCTCGAAGGCCTCGATCCGGTCCGGAAACGCCCCGGGATGTACATCGGGTCGACGGGCCCGACGGGCCTGCACCACCTGGTGTGGGAGGTCGTCGACAACGCCATCGACGAGGCCATGGCCGGGCAGGGCCACCCAGATCGACGTCACGCTGCTGGCCGACGGCGGCTGCAGGGTGAAGGACAACGGCGCCGGCATCCCCGTCAAGCCCAATCCGCAATACCCCGACATCTCCGCCGCCGAGCTGGTGCTCACCACCCTGCACGCCGGGGGGAAATTCGGCGGATCGGGCTACAAGGTCTCGGGTGGGCTGCACGGCGTGGGCGTCTCGGTCGTGAACGCCCTGTCGACGCAAGCTCATCCTCGAGATCGACCGCGACGGCAAGCACCACGTGGCCGAGTTCGCCGACGGCGGCGAGGTCAAGAAGAAGCTCAAGTCCACCGGCCCCGCGCCGCGCGACCGCACCGGCACCACGGTGACGTTCTGGCCCGACGCGTCGATCTTCGACGAGACCGAGTTCCGAGCCCAGACGATCCTCGAGCGGCTGCAGATGATGGCCTTCCTCAACAAGGGCCTCGAGATCCGCTTCGCCGACGAGCGGCCCGAGCGCGAACAGCAGATCACCTACCGCTACTCGGGCGGCATCGTCGACTACGTGAAGCACCTCAACACCTCCAAAGAGGCCCTCTTCCGCAAGGTGTGCTCCTACACCCAGTCCGAGGACGACCAGGAGGTGGAGATCGCGCTGCAGTGGAACACCGGGTTCCACGAGTCCATCCACTCCTTCGCCAACGGCATCTCCACCATCGAGGGCGGCATGCACGAGGAGGGCTTCAAAAAAGCTCTCACCAACGCCGTCAACCGCTACGCGCGGGCCAAGGGCTCGTTGAAGGAGAAGGAAGAGAACTTCCAAGGCGAGGACATCCGCGAGGGCCTCACCGCCATCATCTCGGTGCGGCTGCGCGACCCGCAGTTCGAGGGCCAGACCAAAGGCAAGTTGGGCAACGTCTCCATCCGGTCCCTGGTGGAGCGGGCCACCAACGAGAAGCTCGTCGACTGGCTCGAGGAGAACCCGCGCGAGTCCAACCAGATCGTGGCGAAGTCGACCACCGCGGCGCGCGCCCGGGTGGCGGCCCGCGCGGCGCGCGACCTGACCCGGCGCAAGTCCGCGCTCGGGGGCGCGGGGCTGCCGGGCAAGCTCGTCGACTGCTCGTCGCGCGACCCGCGCGAGAGCGAGCTGTTCATCGTGGAGGGGAACTCGGCGGGAGGTTCGGCCAAGGACGCCCGCAATCCGCGCCTGCAGGCCATCCTGCCCATCCGGGGCAAGATCCTCAACGTCGAGCGGGCCCGCATCGACAAGATGCTCAAGAACGCCGAGATCCAGGCGCTCATCTCGGCCATCGGGGCGGGCCTGGCCGACGAGTTCGACGTCGACAAGATCCGCTACCACAAGGTCATCATCCTGGCCGACGCCGATGTCGACGGCTCGCACATCCGCACCCTGCTGCTCACGTTCTTCTTCCGGCAGATGAAGCCGCTCGTCGAGGGCGGGTTCGTGTACGTGGCCCAGCCGCCGCTGTACTCGACGCTCGTGGGCAAGGAGAAGATCTATCTCAAAGACGACGTGGCCCGGACCGCCTTCCTGGCCGAGCACCCCGACCACAAGCAGGACTTCCAGCGCTTGAAGGGCCTGGGCGAGATGGACTTCGGCGAGTTGCGCGACACCACCATGGACGCCGGTCGCCGGTCCCTGCTGCAGATCAACGTCGAGCAGGCCGCCATGGCCGACGACGTGTGCTCGGTGCTCATGGGCGACGACGTCGAACTGCGTCGCCACTTCATCCAGACCAACGCCAAGGACGTGCGCTTCCTCGACATCTGAGGAGCGCTTCGGGGGAGCACCGTCACCCCGACGAGATACGGGGGAGCATCGTCCCCCCGGTGAGTTGCGGGTGACCATGGTCGCCCCGATAGGTACGGAGGGATCAGGCCCACATGGCCAAGCGCGGCGGTAAAGGAGACAGCGGCACCGGGACGGACGTGCCCGAGCCCACTCCGGCGGCGATCGAGCCCATCGAGATCCAAGAGGAGATGGAGCGCTCGTTCCTCGAGTACTCCATGTCCGTCATCGTGTCGCGGGCCCTGCCCGACGTGCGCGACGGCCTCAAGCCCGTGCACCGCCGCATCCTGTACTCGATGTACGAGCAGGGCCTGCGTCCCGACCGCTCGCGCACCAAGTGCGCCAAGGCCGTGGGCGAGGTCATGGGGAACTTCCATCCCCACGGCGACACCGCCATCTACGACGCGCTGGCCCGCATGGCCCAGGACTTCAGCCTCCGCCACGTCCTCATCGACGGCCACGGCAACTTCGGCGGGCGCGGCCCCGAAGAAGGCCCCGCCGCCATGCGCTACACCGAGTGCCGCCTGGCGCCCCTGGCCATGGAGATGCTGGCCGGCATCGACGAGGACACCATCGACTTCGTCCCCAACTATGACGGGTCGAGCGAAGAGCCCGTGGTGCTGCCGGCGCGCTTCCCGAACCTGCTCGTCAACGGCTCCCAGGGCATCGCGGTGGGCATGGCCACCAACATCCCGCCCCACAACCTGGGCGAGGTCATCGACGCCGTGGTGCACGTGCTCGAGCATCCCGACGCCACGCCCGACGACCTCATGGCTTTCGTGAAGGGCCCGGACTTCCCCACCGGCGCGCAGATCCTCGGGCGCCAGGGGATCCTCGACGCCTACCGGACCGGCAAGGGCTCGATCAAGATGCGGGCCCTGGCCGAGGTGGACGAGAGCCGGGGGTCGACGCGCATCGTGGTCACCGACATCCCGTTCCAGACCTCGATCGAGGTGATCGAGCAGAAGATCGGCGAGCTCGCCAACTCCGGCGCCCTCGACGGCATCTCCGACGTCCAGAACGACTCGGCCGGCAAGCTGCCCCGGCTGGTCATCACCTTGAAGCGCGACGCCAACGCCAACGTGGTGCTGAACAACCTCTACAAGCACACCCCCCTGCAGACCAACTTCCCGGTGAACATGGTGGCCCTGGTGGACGGGGTGCCCCGGACGCTCAACCTGGCCCAGGCCGTGGCGTACTACGCCACGCACCAGATCGAGGTCATCACCCGGCGCTCGGAGTTCCGGCTCAAGAAGGCGCGCGAGCGTGCCCACATCGTCGAGGGCCTGTTGCGCGCCATCGACATGCTCGACGCCGTCATCGCCGCGATCCGCGCCTCGGAGGACCGGCCCGCGGCCCGTCAGCGCGCTCATGGCCGAGCCCTTCTCCTTCAGCGAGCAACAGGCCGAGCACATTCTCGACATGACCCTGGGCCGGCTCACGCGCCTGGGCCGGGCCAATCTCGAAGAGGAGATGGAGGAGCTCCGCCGTACCATCGCCGAGCTCGAGTCCATCCTGGGCGACCCGGCCCGCCTGCGGGGCGTGATCGCCACTGAGCTCGGTGAGATCCGCGCCAAGTACGCCAACGACCGCCGCACCGAGGTCACCCACGACCCCGGCGAGCTCGGGGTGGAGGACCTCATCAGCGACGAGGAGATCGTCGTGACCATGACCCGGGCGGGCTACATCAAGGCCGTCCCTGCGGCATCGTTCCGCACCCAGGGCCGGGGTGGGCGGGGCGTGCAGGGGGCGCGGCTCAAAGAGGAGGACCTCGTCGACGACGTGGTGCACACCACCACGCTGGCGTTCCTCCTGTTGTTCTCCAACCGGGGCCGCGTCTACCGGCTGCGCGCCCACGAGGTGCCCATGAAGGAGCGCACGGCGAGAGGCACGGCCGTGGTCAACCTGCTGCCGCTGAGCCCGAGCGAGAAGATCCAGGCCATCGTGGCCACGCGCGACTTCGACTCGGGAGGGTTCCTGACCTTCGCCACCAAGATGGGCCAGGTCAAGAAGACGGCCTTTTCCGAATACGACAAGTCACGGCGCGAGGGCTTCATCGCCATCGCCCTGCGCGACGGCGACGAGCTCGTGCGGGTGGTGGCCACCTCGGGCGACGACGACATCGTCATGGTGAGCCACAACGGCAGCGGCATCCGCTTCTCCGAGACCGACGTCCGGCCCATGGGCCGCGACGCGGCCGGGGTGCGGGGCATGCGCCTGCGCGCCGGGGACGAGGTCGTGTCGTGCGACGTGGTGCGCCCCGACAACGACATCCTCATCGTGACCGACGCCGGCTTCGGCAAGCGCACCAAGACCGACCACTTCGGCCGTCAGGGCCGCGGCGGCCAGGGGGTGCGGGCCATCAAGCTCACGGCGCGGCGGGGGCGAGTGGTGGCCGCCTTCATGGCCGGCCTCGACGACGAGATCCTGCTCATCTCGACGGGAGGGATCGTGATCCGCACCGCCGTGCGCGAGATCGCGGCCCAAGGCCGCGACGCCACCGGGGTGCGGCTCATGAGCCTCGAAGAGGGCCACAGCGTGGCCGCCGTCGCCGCGGTCACGGGCGAGGAAGACGAGTAGCCGCTCCGGCTTTCCTCAGGCTCTTCGGGCTGCCTCAGGCGGGCTCGTTCAGGCGGCCGGGGCGGGACGGACCGAGTCGAAGACCACGGGCAGGTGCGGCGGCGAGCGAAAGGCAAAGCCTTCGATATGCGCCGGGGTTTGTCCGGCTGCGGCTGCGGCGTCCTCGAAGCGCAGGCCCTCGAGGCGCTCGAGGAGGGCCCCGAGCCCGATGCGCAGCTCCATGCGGGCCAGGTGCATCCCGAGACACTGATGACGGCCGGTGCCGAAGGCGATGTGGCCCGGCTCGAGGCGGTCGAGGTCCCACTGGTCGGGATCGGTGTAACGCGACTCGTCTCGATTGGCCGACCCCGTGGCACACACCAGCGACACCCCCTTGGGCACGGCCACCCCGTCGATCTCGACCGGACACGTCGTCTCGCGGTTGACCATGGTCACCGAGGTCTCCCATCGCAACGTCTCTTCCACCACGGCATCGAGGAGGCTCGGGTCGGCTCCGCACGCGATCGAGCACTTCGGGCTTCGACAACAGCGCGAACAAGCAACTCCCCATGGCCGCGAACGTGGTCTCGGCGCCGGCGGGGAGCAACAGCCGCAGGAACCCGTAGATGTGCTCGTCGCTGAGGCGCTCGCCGTCCATCTCGGCGGTGACGATGTCGGAGATGAGGTCGTCGGTGGGATGGGCCTTGCGGTCCTCGACGATCGGTGTCAGGTACTCGCGCATGGCCGCCGACGCCGCAGTGGAGACCGGGTAGTCGTCGGGGCCTTTGTTCATGTCGAGGGCCCAGGTGTGGAACCGTTCGTGGTCCTGCGACGGCACGCCTAGCACGCCTGCGATGACCTGCACCGGGAATTGGCTGGTGATCTCCTCCACCAGATCGGCGCCGGCGCCGGCCCCGGCGCGATCGGCCAGGCCGTCGATGAGGCGGTGGATGGTGGGGCCGATGAGCTCGCTCTCCCAGCGGGCCAGGGCCGAGGGCCGAAAGGCATGGGCGACGAGGTTGCGGTAGCGGCGGTGTTCCTCGCCGTCCATGGCGAGGATGACGGTGCCCATGACCGGGCCCATGGTGTCGGCGTTGACGCGACTCGAAAAGCGTTTCGGATCGCGCAGCACGAGCTCGACGTCCGCGTACCTGGTCACCAACCAGACGTCGGACTCGTCGCCGCCGAAGCGCCCCACGGGATGGTCGCGCCGGCATTCGGCCCAGTAGTCGTAGATGTCGAAGCTGGTCTCGTCGCTTCCGGTGTCGCTTCCGGTGTCGCTTCCGGTGTCGGCCACGTACGTCCTTCGCCCAGTCGGGACAGGTTGGTGCGTTGGTTCCAGTCAGGTGCGGGTCAGTCCGCGTCGGCGACGACGGCGCGATCGTCGGTGCCGAGCAGCGCGGGTGACGTGGTCACGATGATCACGAACAGAAGGAACCCGACGGCATGGATGATCGAGCACCAGACGCACAGGGACTGTAGGACGAACAACTCTTCGGCGAAGAGGTAGATGACCATGGCGATGCCGACGATCGCCAGGAGCAGTCGGACGAGATGGACGCGCCTGTCGACGGCGCGCCACGCCACGGGGAGACACAGCACTGACATGGGAAGGAAGTAGGCGATGCCCAAGATGGGAACGGGGATGCCCAAGAAGTGCGACGAGTTACTGGTGAGGATCTTTTCGCACGGGCCCAGCTCCGGGCACACGAAGAACCGGGTGTCGAAATGCGAGATGGTCAGGTAGACCGACCCGATGAGACCGAGGATGCTCAGAAGCAGGCACGCCAGCGACTGCCAGCGCAGTGCCGGAGGGGTCTCAGGCATCGGCAAGGTCCGGGCCGCGGCTTTCCATTGTCCGAGATGGTAGATCGTCGAGCGCTCCGGGGCCGGGCTTCGGACCCGGCTGGGCCACCGCCTGCAGCCACCGGTCGGCTAATGACAACGCAGTGCACGGTCGATAGGTTCTCCTCGTCTCCGGGTCCAGACCGGCAGGGGGTCTTCGATGGCGGACGTCTTTGTCTCCTACTCGCGGCGAGACAGCGAGTTCGTCGGCCGTTTGAGCGCGGCGCTCGACGTCCGGGGCAAAGATGTCTGGGTCGACACCGGCTCCATCGCGGATGCAGAAGTCTTCCCCCAGGCCATCCGGACCGCCATCGAGGGCTCCGACGCTTTTCTGTTCGTGATCACCCCGGAAGCGGTTTCATCGACATATTGCGAGCAGGAGGTCGGCTACGCGGGCGAGCTCGGCAAGCGGATCGTCCCGGTGCTGCTGCAGCCCGTCCCGGACTCGGAGATCCCCGTCGAGATCCGTGAACGCAACTGGATCCCCTTCACCGACGCCGCCGAGTTCGACTCCGCCACCGACCGCGTGGTGCAGGCGCTCGAGACCGACCTCGAGCACCGGAAAGAGCACACCCGCTGGCTGGTCAAGTCCGTCGAGTGGGAAGCCGAGGGCCGGGACAAGAGCTTCCTGCTGCGGGGAAGCGAGCTGAAGGCGGCGGAGAGCTGGTTGGCCCGGACCCCACTCGACGCCGACCCGACCCCGACAACACTCCAGAGCGAGTACGTGGCGGACAGCCGGCGGGCCGCCGCCCGGCGAGGGCGCACCCTGCTAGGGGTGAGTGTCGTGGTGACGATCGTGGCGATCGGACTGGGTGTCATCGCGCTCGTGTCGCGGAACCAAGCCGTGTCGGTGAGCAACACCGCCCGGGCCCAGGCTCTGGCGGCGGAGAGCCAGAACGAGCTGACGGCCGATCCCGAAGTCTCGGTGCTGCTGGCGCGCCAGGCCGTGGCGCAACGCCCAGTGCCCCAAGCCGTGGCCGCGTTGCGCCAGGCCATGGACGCGTCCCCCGTCCGGGTGGCCCTCCCCACGCAGCCGGTCGGGACATGCGCGCCCAGCGCCGGCGCCTCGGTCTCCTACAGCCCCACGGGACGCCGCGTGGCCGAGGTCGGCTGTAACAAAGACGTCGTGGTGCTCGACGCCGCGTCAGGGCACGTCCTGTACCGTCGGCGCCTCCCGGCCTCGGCCGGCGCCGTTGCCTACGACCCGACGGGCCGGGTGCTGGCCGTGGGCACCAATACCGGCGTCGTCCTCTTCGATCCCGCCTCGGGGGCGGTCCGGTCCCGACTGGCGCTTCCCGCCGCCCCACGGGGGCTGGCCCGCGGTGGGCCCAACGCACCGGTTGTCGTCCCGGGCCCCCCTGGTCCCCCCGGACAGGCCCCGGGTGCGCTCAACGCGCTCGGCGTTCAACGCCACCGGCACCCAGCTGGCGGCCACCACCTTCGTGGGCACGACGGTCTGGGACCTGGCCACGGGACAACAGCTCTTCTCTCTTTTCGAGCCCCACTCGGACCACACCGCCGCCTTCACCGCCGACGGGAAGTCCCTGGTAGTGGGGACCCAGGGCGCCACCGAGGTCGTCGACGTGGCCACGGGCAAGGTCGTGAAGAGGCTGACTCCCACCGGCCAGACCCTGGCTTCTGGCCAGCCGAACCCGGTGGCGCTGCGGGGGAACGTCCTCGTCGTCGGTCAGAACGTGAGCGGGCCTGGTGACGTCAGTGCCGACATCGACCTGTGGGACACGAAGACCTGGACCATGTTCGCCACGCTGACCTCGGTGACCGGCACCGCCGTCGGCGACGTTTCGATCAGCCCCGACGGGCAGCGGGTCGCGGTCGGGAACTTCGACGGGACCGGCGGGGTGTGGTCGATCCTGCCCGACGAGGAGTTGGTGCCGTTGGCCGGACAGACGGCGGACCTCAACACCATCTCCTTCAGCCCGAGCGGCACCGATGTCGTCACCGCCGCCAACGACGGCACCGCCCGGATCTACCGCGCCAGCGGGCCCTGGCGGGCCACGTTGAATGCGCAACTGTGCGGGTGCGGCAACGAGATCGGATGGCAGCCGCACCAGGTGGTGGGCCTGGCCCGGTCGGGGAACAACATCGTCCTGCAGGCCTGGTCACTTCCGCAGGGTAAAGCGGTGCCGAATCCGCTCGTGCTCAGTACCGACCAGCAAAATACCGGGGCAGTGCTCAGCAAGGACGGCACGCTGGCGGCCACCTGGAGCGAGTCGTCTCCGACTTCGACGGTCAAGGTGCACGACACCAAGACGGGGCGGTCGGTCTTCACCCTGCCCTCGACAACGGTGTCAGGGGTGAGTTTCAGCACCGACGACCGTCTTCTGGTCGTGATTGACGGCGCCGGGCGACTCCATGTCGCCACACTGGCCACGCACCACACCGTGGTCGGAGGCGGATGGTCCCAGGCCTGCAACGGCTCGGGCAATCCGCCTGCGGTCAGCCCCGACGACCGCCTGGTGGCGGTGTACTCATTCTGTGGCCAGGTGCAGGTGGGGCACATTGGGACGGCCCGACCCTTCGAGGCTTTCAACCAGCACGGGCAGTTGTCCTCGGCCGCCTTCAACTCCCACGGCACACGCCTGGCGCTGGGATCGTGGGACGACAGCGTCACGGTCTTGAACGTCGACACGAACAAGCCCGTCCTGGAAGTGGTCGGCCATACGCGCGGCGTCAGCGGTGTCGTCTACGGCTCCCGCGACCGGTACATCATCACCACGAGCATCGATGACACCATGCGGGTGTGGGATGCCGCTACCGGACAGCTGATGCAGGTCGATCACGACCTGTCGGCTCCGTTCGCTCCCTCGGTGAGTCCCGATGGTGCTTTCGTCGCCGAGAACAACAACAGCAGCCAGGTGCGGGTGTGGGCGGTCTGTCCGGACTGCCAGGATCCCACCGCCCTGTTGAAGGCGTCCCGATCATCGGTCGTCTCACCCCTGACCTCGCTCGAGCGCGCCCAGGCGGCTTCACAGGCGGGGTGACGATCCGGCTGGGCCCGTTTGGAAGAGCCGTTCTCGACGTTCGACACCACCGACTCGGTCCGCCCTTGCCCGGGTTCCATCCGGCCTACAATCGCCATCTCCACAGGGAGAAGTGGTTTCCAGACGGGGCTATAGCTCAGCCGGTTAGAGCGCAGCACTGATAATGCTGAGGTCGCTGGTTCGATTCCAGCTAGCCCCACTGCTCTGCTCTGCACCTGTTCACGGGCGTCGAGCACACCGTCGTCGTCTTCTGTCGGTTGAAGGACGTGACGAGACCGACGCGAGCATCACGCCCGCGCCGAATCGACATACCCGGGACGGATGCCGACGCGTCGCTGGTGCCACTCGCGATCTGACTCGAAGTCGCACCGGACGAGTCTGCCTGCGCTTTTGGCTGAAGTGCAGCCCATCCCCCAAGAGAGATTGCCCCCGTCCAGCCCTATCGGGAGACCGGACACTTCAGAGGTGAGAGATGGCGGTCGATACAGAGAAAGGAGGAGACACTGAGGGCTTTCGATAGAACACAGCCGAGGCACGACTGGCAGCGCGTCCCACCTGAGCCTGGGCAGGTCAGACACAGTCTGCAGCCACCGGGTGGTTCGCACCGTGGCCCTCATGTAAGGGATTCCTGAGAGGTTCAGCGTGAGCATGCGACATTTTTCTGAGTTGAAGGCGACCCGGACCCCGCTTCCTTCGCGACCCGGTCTGTGGCCAGGACACCCAGATGAGGCACAGGCGTTGGGTCTGGCAGGAATGGTCCTCAGCCTCATCTCAGTCGGTGCCGGTGCCGTCATGTG
Source organism: uncultured Acidimicrobiales bacterium (assembly GCA_963846125.1). Taxonomy (GTDB): domain Bacteria; phylum Actinomycetota; class Acidimicrobiia; order Acidimicrobiales; family UBA8190; genus Chersky-840. The sequence continues at coordinate 782,991 of CAWJUR010000002.1, read as the reverse complement.
CTGGGCGATAACGGCGCACGGTCACGGGATCCGCATTCCCACGGTGGGGGTCATCGTCATGGTGGTCGGGGGTGTCGGCCTGGTGGGCTCGGCCTTCCTCTACGCCACTTCTCGACCGGAGGTCAGCGGTCGTCGCACATTTGACCGCCAGGTGACCGACGCGCAGGGTCGCACGACTGCGGTACACGAGGAACTGCACTAAGAGTCCCACCACGCAGTCCCAGCTGACGCTATGCACGCGACAGCGCAAGACGTCAACGTGAACTGCGTCACCCCGACACCGAAGGCTTCCTGAGCCACGATCCATTCCGAGCGTGGACCCACCTAGAAGCGATACACGCGCTCTGCATTGCTGGCGAAAAGCTTTTTGCGGGAGTCGCCGCCGAAGCCGTCCGTCACGGCGCTAAAGGTGGCGTAGAGCTCGTCGAAGGTGCCGTACATCGAGTCAACGGGGAAGTTGCTGGCGAACATGCAGCGATCGACGCCAAAGGCGTCGATGGCGTACTCGAGCCAGGGGGCGAAGGCATCGACCTCCATGGACTGCAACGGCATGGCCAGGCCCGAGAGCTTGCACACCACGTTGTCGCCCAACCCGGCCAGCGCGTCGATGCCGGCCCGCCACAGGGCGCGCTCCTCGTCAGTATTCGAGCGGGGCCATCCGGTGTGCTCGACAACAACGATCAGATCGTCGAAGCCGGCGAGCTGCTCGGCGGCCACTCCAAGCTGATCGGGATGCGTCATCAGCTCGAAGACGAGGTCCCGCTCTCGCAGAGCGTGGAGTACTTCGGGATCGGGCACCGGCCCCATGTTGGCGCCCATGGGGCGTACCCCACGGAATCGTGATGCTGTCATCTGCCGGTCGATGAGCTCGATGGCGTCGGCCACCGTGTCGGTCGGCGGGAGACCACCGATGATGGCGTCCGGGCCTCCGCCGGCACGCAGCGTTGCCATCGAGCTCGATGGTCTCCTCGATGGAGTGACGACCGGTAGCGGCGGCGACGTTGACGAACTTTTCGACGTTCCACCGGGCCGCCTCGGCCTGATAGGTGTCGATGTCGAAGGGGCGGAACATCCCCGACGCATTACCGGCGCCGTGGTCGGGAGGATGCGAGAGGTACGGGTACCAATCGGTGCGGGCCGGGTCCCACAGGTGCACGTGCGCGTCGACCACACGGGTGGGCGGTGCGGCCATCACACCTCCATGTGTGGTGGGCGGCCGTTGGCATTGAGAACCTCGCGAAGTGTGGCGTCGAGCCAATCGGGGACGCCGGGCCCTCCGTAGGTGATGCTGCCGATCGGTCGGGGATGACTGCGCAGGCCGAGCCAGCCCAGGCCGACCACCAGCTCGGCACCGGCGAGGGCCTTCGCCTCGGGGTGGCCCATCAGGTGGGAAACGAGTTCAGCGGTCGATTGTGCGGCCGCAACCTCCGAGGTCTCGATGCTCGCTGCGAAGGCCGTGACGCGGCCCTCAGTCGCGTTGGCGGCAGCTCGCGACAGCTGTGCTGAGGCCTGGGCCCGACTGCGACCTCCGGTGGTGCCGGCGTCGGTGAGGGTGACCAGCCGGACCGGGCGGGCGGCGCGGGCGGAATAGTCGGCGGCCGCCCGGGCCCATCCGGCATCGGCATGGATGTGCTCGATGATCCCGCGGTGCTCGGCGAGCACCCGCTCCCAACCATCTGTCGAGGTGGCCGTCGGCTCCTGACCGGCCGGCGCGACGACGATGGCGTCGATCGGCCCGTTGGCTTCGACGACGGAGCTCAGCGCCTCGGCGGCGTCGCCAAAGCCGTGGGTGACCTCGACGCGGTGACAGGCGACCGAGCGGGACTCGAACGCCGCGGTCAAAGACGCCGCCAGCAGTGGGCGGTCAGTGACGACGGCACAGGACCGGACCTGCGCCGTCGCCAAATCATCGGGGGTCGTCTCGGCGGAGGATGGTTCGTCGAAGATCGGTCCGAACCGAGGGTTGCCGCCGCCACCGCTCGCCTGGCTGGATTCAGCTTTGGCGAAGGCGCGCGGGATGACGGCCTCGATCACATGGGCGAGGGAGACCACGTCGTCGCTGCGGACCACCTCGAGAAGCCGGGGCCCGTCAACGACGGCAACCTCGGAACCGCCGGCGAAGAGCACCCGGCCCGTGCACCACCCGAACCCGTCTCCGACGAGATATGCGCCGAGCGGTCCGAGGGCCTCGGGCCCGGGCATCGACATGAGCGAGACTCCGCCCCCGCGCGACGCCCCGCCCGCCTGACGAGCGCGTTCGACCGCGGCGGCGACCATCCGGGTGGCCGCGATGGGTGACATGGCGTTGACCGTCACACCCGCCGGCGCTTGCCGCCCCAGCTGCCACGTCAGGGCGGCCACGGCCCGTTTGGCGCAGCTGTACGCGCCGGCATCGGCGGGCCGCCACCCCGAGCCGGAGGTGACGCCGAGAACGCGGCCGTGTCCGGCGGCCGCCATGAGCGGCAGCGCGGCGTCGAGCACATTGAGATAGCCCCCGAGGTGCACCGTGAGCACGGCGAGCCAGTCCTCCTCGGTGCCCTCGGCGAAGAAGGTCTGCCGGGTGATGCCGGCGACGTTGACGACGGCGTCGAGCCCGCCGTGCTCGTCGACCAGCTCTTGGAAAAGGCCGCGTACGGCGTCGCCGTCGGTCACCGACACCGCCGAGGCCCGGGCTGATCCACCCGCCGCCACGATGCGACCGGCCGTGGTCTCCTCGGGCTCGGGGAGCTGCTCGGAGCCGTCGAGGGTCACGAGGGGGTCGACGGTGACGACGAACCAGCCGCCCCGGCCGAGCTCCTCGGCGATCGCCGCTCCGATCCCGCCCCCGCCGCCGGTGACGACGACGACTCGCTGACGCGCGCTCACGACGCCGTGGACCGGACCTCGAGTTCCAAGCCCTCGAATTTGGCCGCCTCGAGCCACTGCTCGAGCAGCTCGCGGTAGCCGAACCAGTCGCCCATCCCGCGGCCGTAGTTGCCGTTGCGGGGATTCAACGCTTCGGGGTGGCCCTCGTTGTTGATGCGCGATGGCGTGCAGGCAGACATGACGGAGCTGCCGTCGACGAAGGAGTCGACGATCTTCTGCGTCCACGCCTCCTCCGCCTCGGCGCTCACATCGAACACCTCTACACCCTGGTCCTCGAGCAGCGCGACGGCCGCACCGATGAAATGGGCCCCCAGCACGGCCAGCTGCGTGTAGTTGACCGTCACCACCGCCTGCTGGCCCGGGGCCGGCATCACGAACAGATTCGGGAAGCCACGGCTCATCATCCCGAACAGGCTGGCGGCGCCGTCGGCCCACTTGCCGGCCAGGGTGACCCCGCCACGACCGACGATGTCGTGGCCGGCCCGACGAAAGAGAGGGGTGAGCTCGGCCTCGAAGCCGGTCCCGTAGATGATGCAGTCGACCTCGTACTGCCGGCCCTCGACGACGGGGCCCGTCTCAGTGATCCGCTCGATCCCGCCGGGGCAGTCGATCAGCGTCACGTTGGGGCTGTTGAACGCCGGCAGGTACTCGTCGTGGAAGCAGGGCCGCTTGCAGAGGTACCGGTAGTACGGCTTGATGATCTCGGCCTTGGCCGGGTCGGCGACGAGCTGCTCGACCCGGCGTCGGTGCTCCTCCATGATCCGGTAGTCGAACTCCTCGGCGCTGCGTAGGTACTCCGCCATCGTCATGCCCTCGCCCCGCGGAGGATGGTGGACGGCCGCGTAGTGGTGTGTCCACCCGTCGTCCACCAGGTCGACCTCGACGGGCCGGCCCAGCATGATCGACTGAAAGTTGTCCATGCGGGCCCGCTGCCAGCCCGGCTCGAGCCCGAGGGCGAAGGCCGGATCAGTGGGCCGGTTGCCCCGTTCGCCGACGGCTGACGGCGTGCGCTGGAACACGTAGAGGTGCTTCGCCGACTCGGCCAGGGGCGGCACGCACTGGATACCGCTCGCTCCGACACCGACAAGGCCGACGACCTTGTCGGCCAGGCCGGTAAGGGGCTCGTCCGGACCGCCGCCGGTGTACAGGTAGTCCCACCGCGCCGTGTGGAACGATGTTCCGGCGAAGTCCTCCATGCCCTCGATGGCAGGCAGCTTCATGAGGTTGAGTATCCCGACAGCCAGCACGTACCAGCGGCAGCTGATCTCGTCGCCGCGGTCGGTGCGGACCCACCACCGGGCCGTGTCCTCGTGCCACTCGGCGCGGGTCACCCCGGTGTGGAACAGCGCCTCGGGCACCAGGTCGAACCGGTCCGCGATCGCCTCGAGGTGGCGCCGGATCTCCTCGCCGAACGCATAGCGCCGGGTGGGAACGTAGTCGAGCTCTTCGAGCATGGGCATGTACATGTACGACTCGACATCGCACATCACGCCCGGGTAGCGGTTCCAGTACCAGGTGCCCCCGATGCCACCCGCCTGGTCGATGATGCGGATCCGCTTGACGCCGGCCTTGCGGAGGGAGGCGCCGGCGCACACCCCGGCGATTCCTCCGCCCACGATCACGACATCGACTTCGTCGGTGACCCGGCCGCGCTCGATGTCCGGTGTGAAGGGGTCGTCACGGTAGCGGGCGAAGTACTCGTCGGTGCGCAGGTCGCGGATGTCGGCGCGGCCAGGGATGAGCCGCTTGTCGCGCTCGGCGAGGTACTTGGCGCGCACGGCCTCGGGGTCGTAGGTCGCGGCAGCGTCCGCCCCTGCAGTGGGCTCCCTTCGCAGAGGCGAAGGCGCCGTTGGATCGGACCCGGACATGTTCGAACACTACTTTCTGAATCGGCCTGGGTCGGTCGGCCAATCTACGATGCGCCCATGTCGTCAACGGGGGACGAGCGGCCCGACGCGCCGGGCCGGACCACCGAGGCCTGGCTGTCGGCGGTGCGCGACGCAGAGCGGCGCGGGGAGTTGCTCTCGGCCTTCGACCTCGCCGAGCGCGGTCTCGAGGAGCACCCTGCTGAAATGGCTCTGCGGTACCACGCCGTGCTCGCCCTCGCCCGGACGGGATCGACTGGTCAGGCGGCGCGCCGCTTCACCGATCTCGGTCTGGCCGCGGTGGACACCGAAGACGTCGCCTCGCTCCAAGCGCGCATCGGCAAGGACGTGGCACTGGCCGCCTCGGGAGACGAGCAACGACGCTTGGCGACACAAGCCGCCACGGCGTATCGCGCCATCAGGGACCAGACCCGCGGGTATTTCCCTGCCATCAACGCCGCCACGCTGACCTTGGTGGCCGGAGACCTCCCCGGCGCCCAGGCACTCGCTCGCGACGCGCTGGATCTCGTGGCGACGTCAGGCGAATCGTCGTACTTCGCCGCTGCCACCGAGGCGGAGGCCCTTCTCCTTCTCGGCGACCAAAGCGGCGCCCGCTCGGCTCTGGCACGGGCCGCGTCCGCACACGGAGGGGACTTCGGCGCGTTGTCGACGACCCGGCGTCAGCTGCGCATGATCTGTGAGATCACCGGGATCGACCGCGAGATCCTCTCGGTGTTGGCCGGCCCGGCCGTGGCGCATTTCTGCGGACACCGGATGGCCGTGCCTGGCGAGGAGAGCCGTTTCCGGCCCGACCAAGAAGACGACGTGGCCTTTCGTATGGCGCGGGCCGTCGAGCAACGGCCGGCGGGGTATGCCTATGGATCGTTGGCCAGCGGCGGTGACATCTTGTGGGCCGAGTCGCTCCTGGCCCAGGGGTGCGAGCTCCACATCGTCCTGCCCTTCGCGCTCGACGAGTTCGTCGGGACGTCGGTCGCTCCCGCCGGGACGGGCTGGGTACAGCGCTTCCAACGCTGTCTCGACGCCGCCGTCTCGGTCAGCTACGCCACCGAGGACGCCTATCTCGATGACGACGTGCTGTACGGCTACTGCGCGGAGCTCGCCATGGGGCTCGCCCTCGTGCGCGCCCGACACCTCGACTCCGAGGTGCACCAGCTGGCGTTGTGGGACGGCGAGGCTCCGACCGGTGTGGCTGGAACCGCTGCGGACGTGGCCCGATGGCATTCGACGGGCCATGACGTCGTCGTGGTCTCACCGCACGAGCCGGCGGCCGATCGTGCCGTCGAGGTGGGCGACGTGCGCCGGCCGTCTCGAGCCATGGAAGACCCTGGGCGCATCGGACGGGTGATCCGGGCCATGCTGATCGGTGACATCAGCGGCTTCTCGAAATTGACCGACGAGCAACTGCCGAGATTCGCGCGACGTCGTGCTGGGGACCTTTGCCGGAGTCCTCGCCCAGCATGGTGACGACATCGAGTACCGCAACACCTGGGGTGACGCGCTCTACGTGGTGTTGTCCGATGCTCCCGCGGCGGCGCGTTGTGCGTTGGACCTCCAAGATGCCCTGAGTGCGGTGGACCTCGAGGCGCACGGGCTACCCCTGCACCTGGCGTTTCGCCTGTCGGGGCACGTCGGGCCCGTCTTCCCGATCCGGGACCCGGTGCTCGGAGTCGACGCGTTCATGGGATCGCACGTCAGCCGAACGGCTCGAATCGAGCCCGTGACTCCCCCAGGAGCGGTCTACGTGACAGAAGCCTTCGCCGCTGCCCTCGAGCTGGAGGGATGTTCTGACGTCGGATGCGACTACGTCGGGCACATGCCCGCCGCCAAGGATTATGGCCGGCTGCGCATGTACAGGGTGAGACGACGGACCCCGCCGTCGGTGGCTAGGAGCTGAGGCCAATCTCCTCGAGCTGCGCCGAGACCTCGGTGGCCGATCGTTCGTCGAGCCTGTGCGTGGCGCCAACCACGCCGACGACCTCGTCCACGATCGTGAGGAAGAGGTCGAGATACTCGGGGTCGAAATGGCGGCCGCGCTCGTCGCGCATAAGAGCGACGGCATGGTCGACCTCGAAGGCGGGTTTGTAGGGACGTTCGCTCGTTAGGGCGTCGAAGACATCTGCGAGGGCCACGATCCGCCCCTCGATCGGAATGGTCTCTCCCGCCAACCCGTGGGGATAGCCGCGTCCGTCCCAGCGTTCGTGGTGGGTGAGGGCGATCAGCCCACCGAGCCGCAGCAATTCAGAATCGGATCCCGCCAAGATCTCGCTGCCGATCAAGGGGTGCTTGCGCATCTCGACCCACTCCTCGGCGGTGAGCTTTCCGGGTTTGCCGAGGATCTCGTCGGACACCGCGATCTTGCCGATGTCGTGCATGGGGCTGGCGATGCGGATCAACTGGGCCGCGTCCGTGCCCCATCCCTGAGCGTTTGGCGAGCAATTCACAGGTTCGGCTCATCCGATCCAGGTGGGCACCCGTGGCCGGATCCCGGAATTCCACGGCGTGGGCCAGGCGCCGAATCGCTTCTTCCTGCGGAGGCGCGCAACGCCTGCTCGGCGCGCGACAGCTGCTCCACGGTCTCCATCAAGTCTTCTGTTCGTTCCGCCACCAGGAGTTCGAGGTGCTGGCGGTGGACGCGGTTCTCGAGCTCGAGCTCGCGGCGGCGCAGCGCGTTGTCGGCTGCGATGAGCAGTTCGTTCGACTCGAACGGTTTGACCACGTAGCCGTAGGCACCAAGGCCCGACGCCGTCGCGGCGGTCTGCGGATCGTCCATGCCGCTCACCATGAGGACGGCGATATCGGGGTGACGCTCCCGAAGGTCACCGACGAGGCTCCAAGCCCGACCCACCCGGCATGTTCACGTCACAGGTCACGAGAGCGAAATCCTGCGACTGGGCGAGCAGCCGAGCTTGAGCGGGATCGGCTGCCTCGGTACAGGTGTGCCCGCCCGCTCCAGAATCCGCGTGATCATGCGGCGAATGGCGCGATCGTCGTCCACCACCAGGACAGGAGAAGCTTTTCTGAGCTCGGGCGTCATGGCAGGAGCGCCCTGACCTTTCCGAGGAGGTCGGCCGTCGTGAACGGTTTCTCGACGACCGTGATGCCGGGCTCGAGGATGCCGCGCGTGGCGATGACATCCGCGGTGTAACCCGACATGAAGAGCACGGGCAGGCCCGGTCGAGCTGCCTGGAGGTGCTCGGCCAGGTCTCGTCCCGACATCCCGCCGGGCATGATCACGTCAGTGAGCAAGAGGTCGATGGGCCTGTCGTCGAGCTCGGCCAAGGCCTGGGACCCGTCACTGGCCGAGACGACTTGGAATCCGGCGCGCTCGAGGATCCGCCGGCAGGCATTGCGCACGGCGTCCTCGTCTTCGACGAGAAGGACGGTCTCGCCTGTGGCGCGCGCCGGCGTCTCGTCGCGCTTTGGTTCGTCGGGCCCCGCCCGCTCATCGGTAGCCGGGAGGTAGACCTTGAAGGTGGTCCCCACCCCGAGCTCGCTGTAGACCGTGACGAAGCCGCCGTAGCGGTTGGCGATCCCATAGACGGTGGAGAGCCCGAGACCCGTCCCGTGGCCGGGGCCCTTGGTGGTGAAGAACGGCTCGAAGACTTCGCTCACGACCTCGGGAGACATGCCCGATCCGGTGTCGGTCACGGATATCCGGACGTAGCGTCCGGGGCGCAGGTCGACATGGGCGGACGCGGCGTCCTCGTCGATGACCTGTTCCGATGTCTCGACGGTGATGCTTCCTTCACCGACGATGGCGTCGCGGGCGTTGACGGCCAGATTGACGAGGATCTGCTCCAACTCTCCGGGATCGGCCAGCACACAAGGGAGGTCCGGCATGAGCACGGGATGAACCCCGACATCCTCGCCCAACGTGCGGCGCAGAAGCCGGAGAAGGTCGGTGATGGTGTCGTTGACGTCGAGCACCGAAGGCTGGACGAGATCTCGGCGAGAGAACACGAGCAGTTGCCTGGTGAGGTCGGCCCCGCGCTGCGCAGCCTTGCGGACCTCTCCCACGTCCTCTTGGAGCGGGTGATCAGGTCCCAGTTCTTCGGCGATGAACTCGCCATAGGTCAGTATGGCGGCGAGCAGATTGTTGAAGTCATGGGCCACGCCACCGGCCAGCCTGCCTACCGACTCGAGGCGTTGAGCTTGGCGGAGCTCACCTTCGAGCCGCATCCGGTCCTGTTCTGCGCTGACCTGCTCTGCCATGGCACGGTCCAAGGCCTCGTTCTTCTCCTCGAGATCGCCGACGAGCGCGACGGCCTGGTCCTTGCGTCGCGACGTGATCTCGACGACAAATGCAGCCACGAGGCCGAAGAGGATGGACAACCCGCCGAGGATCCACGGCAAGACGTCTGAGAGGCCTCCGACGAGCGAGCCGCTCGTACTCACCACGAACAGGAGCCCGGCACTTTGCGACCGGGGAACGGTCGAGGAATTCGGATCGTCGAGGTTGACGATCTGATTGACGCGCTGCCCCGTGAGCGGGAGGACCTTGGTGGTGGCGACGAGTACGGGACTGCTCGTGGTCCTGCCGTCGTAGAGCGCGTATTGCAGCCTCTCGAAACCGCTCTTGAGTGTGGTCCCCTCCGGGAGTGGGATTTCCCCGTAGACCACGTAGCCCCCCGGTACCAAAGGAGCACCCTCGGCCACGGCCAGACGTCGTTGCTCACCGTGACCGAAGAGCCCGACCACGTCGGTGCCCCCGTGCGCCGCCACGTCTGCCAGCTGCCGGCCCGGCGCGCCGGTCAACGCGGGCAAGGCCTCACTGGGAGTCCCTCGGCTGGTGATCACCGCAAGTGGTCCGCCCGACGAGCCGTGCAGGACGACGAGAGTGGAAACGAGGCCCAGGGATGGGTCGGCGGTTGCCAACCTGTTGATCGCACCGGCGTCAGCGTTGGTGGCGGCGGCCACCGATCCCACTGAGGACAAGGTGGACTCGATCTGGCTCATGAGGGCGGTGATGGCTGTGCGGGCGTCCTGGGCCTGCGCCGTCAGGAGGCGTTGCTGGTCCCGAGCATCGACGTGCCGGGTCAGGGCGAACATCGCTCCCCCGAGCACGAGGGCGGTCGCCACGACCACGGCCGAGACCCAACGCGCCCGCCGGGGAGTGCCCGGGGTCCGCCTGCGCCCCACTCCAAGATCCATGCCGCCTCCCCGCGGCGCAGATCGTCAGATTGGAATCGGCATTCGGCTCTGAATGCTTGAGAGCGACACCGGGCCTTCGACGGTGGCCGGAAGCGTTGCGGCCGTCTCCACCAGGGCTTTCCCGGCCCCGGTCACCCGACGCGGCGTGATGTGCACGACGTCTTGAGACCCAGGCCTTCTTTGATCCGATCCTGGCCACGCCGAGTGGCCATGCCTGGCTCAAGGCGAGCCCCATCGGCGCCGAAACTCAACCCGTGGTGCTGAAAGACGCGCCCGATTCGAGCGTGAACAAGTTGCCATCCAACGCGAAGGGCGGAGGTGCGGTCGTGGCAGCGCCACCGAGGACCCCACAGGCAGGCCAGCCATGATGTCGGTGGTCGACGCTCGCTACGCCGTTCCTTCTACGCCCTCACCGGTAGCGTCGTGTCTCGCAACGTGGGGTCGACGTTGATGATTGTTGCTTTTGTGGGAGGGATCTCGGCGAAGATCTTCGACCCCGCGATCGATGCGGTGATCGTCGCCGTGCTCGTCGCGGCTGCGGTCGCCTACGGACTCCGGGCGAACCGCAGTCTCCATCGTGGGCCCTGGCGCTCGGCGTGGTTGGCGCTCGGGTGCGGGCTGCTCGGTGTGGCCGCCAGCGAGCTCTTGCAAGCGATGCACGCGGGCGGCCCGCCGACGCAGGTCGGTGTGCCCATGGTCCTGAGCACCGGCGGCGACCTGCTCGCCATCATGGGTCTCATCTCGCTCGTCCATCAGCGGTTGCCGGAGCGGTCCGCCGATTCGGTGGTCGAAGCCCTGCTGTCGACGATGGCCCTCGGATTCGTCATCCTGGCTCTGGTCGTCGTTCCCTCGCAGGGTTGGCGGCCGGGATTCCAACTGCCGGCGATCCTGGCGCCGCTGCTCGACATCATCCTCCTCTGGCTCATCGGAAGCTTGGTGTCTCTCACCGAGCGCCACCCCGCGTTGTACCGCTATCTCCTGTGCGGGTTCTTGTGTCTCCTCGTGGCCAACTCGAGTTACGCCGCGCTGGCCCTCGGGGGGAGCCCACGCTCGTCGCATCTGGTGGCGACCATTGCACTCGTGGGGGCACTGTTCTGGGGAGTGGCATTCGTCCATCGGTCTCGGAAGATCGCCTTCGACTCGGTGCCCCTGCGCTCGGTTCGGCCTCGGGGGGTGCGGGTGGCGATGCTCGTGGCGGTGGGGCTCGTCGTTCCCGCGGTGCTCAGCGCAGAGTCGGTCCTGGGCATACGCGATACCCAGCCGGCGCTCTTGATCGGGTCGACCCTCCTGCCGTCGTTGTTGGTCCTGTATCTCCTGCACCAGGTGTTCACACACGCCGCGGCCGAATACCGGGCCCAACATGACTCCCTGACCGGGGTCTGCAACCGGCTTCTCTTCGAGGACCGGCTGCAGCGCGCGTTGGTACAGGCGGATCGCACCAACAGCGCGGTGTCGGTCATGTTCTTGGACCTCGACCGGTTCAAGGACATCAACGACAGCCTTGGTCACGCGGTGGGCAACGATCTCTTGAAGGCGGTGGTGAAGCGGCTCCAAGGCTGCCTTCGGGAGCACGACACGCTGGCGCGCTTCGGCGGCGACGAATTCACGTTCCTGATCCCCGACAGTGGGAGGAAGGACGGTCAGGTCGTCGACTTCGCAGAGCGGCTCCTCGACCGCTTCGAAGACCCCTTCAGCGTCGGGGGGCGGCAATTGACGGTCAAAGCCAGCATCGGCGTGGCGGTGTCACCGTGGGACGGAGCCGATGCCGACACGCTGCTGAAACACGCCGACACCGCCATGTACCAGGCCAAGGCGGCGGGGCGAAACACCTACCAGGTGTTCGATTCGGGAATGAGCGCCCGCGCCAGGCTGCGCTTCGCCCTCGAGGACAGCCTCCGGGCCGCGGTCGACTTGGGCCGACTCGCCGTTCACTATCAACCCAAGCTCGACATGGCCACCGGGAACATCGTCGGGGTCGAGGCGTTGGCACGCTGGCGCCATCCCAGCCTCGGCTTCATCCCTCCGTGGGCGTTCATCCCGCTTGCCGAGGAGACGAGTCTCGTGGCGACCCTCGGCGAGTGGGTGCTCGACGTCGCCTGCCGACAGGCGCAGGGATGGCAGGAGCAGGGACTTCCGGCCATCCCGGTGGCGGTGAACCTCTCGCCACGCCAATTCGCGCATCAGCCGGTGGTGGAGATGGTGACCACCGTGCTCAAGCGGACGGGGTTGGATCCCTCGTTGCTGGAGCTCGAAGTCACCGAGAGCGTGTTGATGGAGCGCGTCGACGAGGTGGTGGCCAGCCTCAACGAGCTCCGAGCCCTCGGAGTGCGTTGTTCGATTGACGACTTCGGGACGGGATACAGCGCCCTCACCTATCTGGCCGAGATGCCGATCGACGCCATCAAGATCGATCGCTCGTTCATCCAGCGCATCGACGGCGAAGCGAGCGGATCCTCGATCGTCGGGGCGGTCATCGCCCTGGCTCACAGCCTCGACCTCGTGGTGGTGGCCGAGGGAGTCGAGACCGACGAGCAGCTCCAATTCCTGGACGCGCACGGTTGTGACCAGGTCCAAGGCTTCCGGTTCAGCCCTCCGCTCCCGGCGGCCGAGATCGTCGAGCTGATGCGGAATCCCGGCAAGGTGTTCACGGAATGGGCCACCGAGCCTGTGGCGGTACCGCTGCCGATATCCGGCATCTCCCCGGCGCGATTGGAAGCGCTGCTCGAATCGATCATGCTGGACCGGCACTTGCCGGCCGACCTCGACAGCGAAGCCATCGAGGCGGTCCTCACCGCCCTGCAGGCCGACGAGTTGACGAAGGTCAAGAACGTCCGGCCAGGCCGGTCTCGATCGGCCAAGGTGGCGGTGAGCACTCTGGCGAGCCTGGCGACGGTGTCGGGTGGGGCGAGTGCGGCGGGTGCGCTCGCTATCCCGGCCGAGACTCTCGGGGCCAGGATCCTCGACGAAGGAAACGTGGCGGCCCTCGCTGCCAAGGTCGCGCCTGAAGTGGCTCAAACCGAGTCCGGTACCGCGCCGTCGGAGAACGGCTCCGGGGATCCGATCGCCGAGCCGATCGTCGACGGTCAGGTGGGCTCGTCGTAGCAGGCGAGGGCGCGGCGACCTATCTTCGGGTCGCGTGCAAGACGGATCAAGTCAAGGCCGGCGCTCGCGACGGATGCTCAGCCGCCGGCAGGTGCTCGGCGGCGGTTTGGCGGGAGCCGCCGGTCTCGTGGTGGCGGGAGTCGGCGTCACCGGGTGTGGCGGGGACCCGGCGGCCGCTGCAGACGCGACCGACGCGGTCGGTGCAGGTCTATCGGGCGGAACGAGCTCGGGCCACAAGAGCCCCCGGGCCCTCACCGTCGACGGGATGGCCGCCCCCATCGGACTCGGCCTCGACGACATCTACTTCGCCTGGCACCTCGGCGATGATCGGCGCGGCGCGGTCCAAATTGCCTACCGCGTGGTGGTGTCGCGTCCCCGACTGACCGGCACAGGCCGCTCCGGCTCGTCGTCGTCCCCGGTCGTCTGGGACAGCGGCCGGGTGGCGTCGTCGCAACAGGCGTTCATCGCCTACCGAGGTGCCACACTCGATCCCGACACCGTCTATCGCTGGACCGTGCAGTCGTGGCCCGCGACCGGCGCTCCCAGCCCGTTCGCGCCTCACGCCAGCTTCGAGACCGGGCTGGCGGACCGCGACTGGAAGGCCAAATGGATCGGTCGCTCCTTTCCCCAGGGTCCGGGTCCCGACGAGTACACCTACGCGCGCCGCGAGTTCACGTTGTCCGGATCGTCGATCGTCCGGGCCCGCGCTTATGTTTCGGGCGACCAGCAGTACGAGCTGCACGTCAACGGCACCCGGGCCGGAAAGGGGCAGGCCTACTCCTTCCCCGATGCGCAGTACTACGAGGCCCTCGACGTGACCTCGCTGCTGCGGGCCGGTGCGACCAACGCCATGGGCATCGTCTCGAGCTGGCAGGGCGCGACCAAAGGACATCCCGCCGGCAAGCCTGCGGTGGTCGCCCAGTTGACGGTGCTGCACCGGGACGGCCACCGCGAGCTCGTGGTCACCGACGGTTCGTGGCGGGTCCGCAAAGGACCGTGGTTGCCAGGTACCCAACGTGACCTCGAGGGAGATCTGGTCGACTTCACCGAGAACATAAACGGGCCCGATGAGCCCGTGGGTTGGGAGTCACCGGGCTTCGACGACAGCACCTGGGCTCGAGCCACCGTGTTCGGGTCGACCGGCGTGTCGCCGTGGCGACACCTGGTTCCGGTGCGCACACGCATCGTGGAGGAGCCGGTCGCGGCCCTTACCCTGAACCGCCTGGCGTCGGGGGCGGTGGTCGCCGATTTCGGGAAGGTGTATGCGGCGGTGCCCACCGTGAGCTTCCACAACGGAGTGGCCGGCAAGCTCGTCACCATGCGGGCCGGCTACCTGCTCGACGAACCGGTCCCGGGTCAAGCGTTTGCCGGCGTGCCGGGCCAGGTGTCGACGACGCACGGCACCCAGCACACCGACATGAGCTACAGCCTCGTGCAGCGCGGTGGTGCCGAGGAGTTCCGTCCGTTCGACTATCTCGGGTTCCGCTACTTCCAGATCGACGACCCCGGAGAGACCCTGACGCCCGCCGACGTCGTAGCCCGAACGCGTCACGCCGCCGTGCCCGACGAGCGCGCCGCGTCGTTCGCGTCGTCGTCGGCCACGATCGACGCGGTGTTCGAGCTCGGACGTCACTCGGCTCTCTTCGGCGCCCAGGAGCAGTGGATCGACACACCCACGCGAGAGAAGGGCCCGTGGTTGTGGGACGGGTTCAACGAGTCCCAGACGGCCATGGTGGCGTTCGGGGAGCAGAACGTCACCCGCAAGTCACTGCTCGAGTTCGCGCAGTCCCAACGCCGCTACTGGAAGAAGAGCGGTTCCATCAACAAGATCTATCCGACCGGACTCGGCGCCGAGGACATCAACGAGTACACCGAGATCTATCCCGAGTGGGTGTGGCAGTACTGGATGCGCACCGGCGACCGAGCGCTGCTCGCCGCGGTGTACCCCGTGCTGCTCAACATCGCCGGCTACGTCGACACGTATGTGGACCCGTCGACCGGCCTTGTCGACGACCTGTTGGCCACCGAGGTCGCCTACGACTACCCCATCGTGACGAGGGACAACGTGCTAGGGGTGAACGTGTATCGCCGCGCCGCCGCCGTCGCCACCGCGCTCGGGCGGCCCGCCCGTGAGGTCACCGCCCAGCGCAAGAAGCAGGTCCGGCTCACCGCCGCGATCAACCGTCACCTCACGCGTCCCGACGGCACCTACATCGACGGCATCGACGACAACCGCGTCAAGCTGACCACCGCCTCGCAGTCCGCCAACGCCTGCGCGCTGGCCTATGACGTCGTGCCCCAGAGTCATCGGGCCGCGGTGGCCGCCTACGTGGCCGGCCTCGGCATGGGCGTACCGGTGAGCAGCGCCACCGATGTGCTGCGGGGCCTCGCCGAGAACGGCAGGGTCGACGACATGGTCCGGATCCTGACCGATCCCGCCCACGACGGCTGGGCCAACATCCTGGCGCAGGGAGGGACCTACACCTGGGAGGTGTGGGAGCCGTCGGACGTGGCCGGGGACAGCATGTCGCACGGCTGGGGCTCCAATGTGCTCGTCGAGATCCAACAGACGTTGCTGGGGGTCCGCCCCACCAGCCCCGGGTACGCGACGTTCGACGTGGCGCCGCCGCCGTCGGGTCTCGACTGGGCGGGCGGGACCGTTCCCACCCCACGCGGAACCATCGATGTCGCCTGGCGACGACCGTCGTCGGCCGGCGCCGAGTTCGTCCTCGACGTCACGGTCCCCACCAACGCGTCGGCCACCGTGCATCTCCCGGCGCCGAGCGCGCACGACGTCACCGAAGGGGGGCGGCCCGTGCATGGTGCCGCGGGCATACGCCAGGTGACGGCCAGCCACGGCGAGGTCGTCGTCGGAGTCGGCGCCGGGCACTTCGAGCTACGAGCCGCCCCCGGTCCGTAGCCGCCCGGGCACGGTCGGTCCTTCCGGCAGGATGGGGTCAGGATGGGGGTCATGAGCCCCGCGCCCAACTCCGCCCACGACCCCGACACCGTCAGGCTCGAGCCCTTCACGGGGCCGTGGCCCGACGACGACCCCGATGCCAATTTCAAAGCTGACATCGCGCTGTACGCGCCGGTCGATCCCATGGTCACCATCCGCATGCTGGCCGGCAACGTTGGCGTTCCCGTCGGCGCGCTGGTGCGCTACGTGTTGGCGAAATGGGCCACCGGTGGGAGCGGGGGCTTGTTGGAGCTCGGCCCCACCATGGTGCATCGGCTCTGGGAGCCGATCGAGCGAGCCGAGGAGGATGGCTCATCTGCGGCCCGGCTCGACGCCTACAGCCAATTGCGCCAGATGATCCAGTGGCTGAGGCTCCCCCTCGAGGACCCGTCGATCTATCCCGAGCAGCGCCATTAGCGTGGGTATCAGCACCACCCCGGAACCGGCGCACGGAGGATTCGCGATGACCGAGACCCACGACGCCGACACCCCACACTGGCGGGGGATCAACCACCTGGCGCTCATCACCGACGACATGGACGCCACCGTGCGCTTCTACCACGGTGTTCTCGGGGCCCGACTGGTGGCGACGATCGGCACCCCGCAGTTCCGCCACTACTTCTTCGAGTTCGGGGCGCAGAACACGGTGGCCTTCTTCGAGTACGCGGGCATGGCCCTCGAGCGTTTCGCCAAGCCCGCCGGCGTTCCCGACCCACGGGCGGTGCAATTCGACCACCTGTCGTTCAACCTGCCCGACGAAGACGCCCTCCTCGACCTACGCGACCGACTCAAGTCCGCGGCGTGTGAGGTGACCGACGTGGTCGATCACGACTTCATCCGGTCGATCTACTTCACCGATCCGAACGGCATCGCCCTCGAGGCGTCGTGGTGGGCGCTGGATGCAACGGGACGGCCTGCCGACTACGGAGACGAGCGGCTGTTCTCGGACCCGAACCCCGTTCCCGCCGTGCGCGAGATTCGCGTCCACGGCCAGGTGGATTCGGTCCCTTCGACCCGCCTCGCCTGATCCCCGGGCCACCTTCCTGATCTCCGGGCCGCCTCGCCTGACCCTCAGGTCGTCGTGGAGTTGAAATTGAGGGTGAAGGGCACCGACGTCGGCTTGAACAACCACTTGGGCACGGTCTTCCCGCCGATCCGCACCTGCACGGTCACCAGTGACGCGCTCATGCTGACCGTCAGCTGCCCGTTGGCCGGGTTGAACTCCTTGACCTGACCCCCCTGGAGGGTGGCCGCGAACACGGGCGAGAAGCTCTGGGGGGTGTGCACCTCGGTCCAGCACGGCGCCCACGCCGCGACCACCACGGAGTAGTTCGACGCCCGCACCGACACCGTGGCGCTGCCCGCGCCGGTGTCGGTCAACGACACCGCCGACGAATGTCCCTGGTGCTGCCGGCGTTGTTCGCCGGGTCGTCGGCGTTCCCGCCGGCGCCGTCGGGGTGGTGGTGTGGACCGTGGTGCACCACGTGGATGTCCGCCAGCAGCTGGGGGTCGTAGTGCTCGAGCGGCGAGGCCCGCGAGCGGCGACGACGAGCACGGTCACCGTGACCCAGATCGCACCGCGCAGGATCAGCGGGACGGCGCGGGGAGGTGCGTAGACGGGCGGCACGGCGGGGAACGACCCCGTGGCATGCATGGCTCCGTGGTCGCTGTGGCCGTTGACGGCGGTGAGCTCGGCGCGGCGGACCCCGGGGACCTCGTCGGTCTGGGTGAAGGCGCGCAGGTGGGTGCCGTCACCGGGATAGCGGCTCAGATGGCCGGCGGAAGCCGATTCGTTGAGGTACACGCTCTGCGTGCGGTCCCCGTTGGCCGACCCGGCTCCCGTCGCCGCGGTGCCGTTGAAGCCGGCCAGGGCGGTCCCCCAATGCTTCTCGACCACAGACGGTGAAGTCGTCGCCGTCGACCTCGACCAGGTCGCTGTAGCGGCGCACCGCGGTCACGGGCCGAGCGCAGGTCGGAGAAGCGGGACAGGTCTCCGGATTCCAGCGCCTCGAGCTGGGCCAACGCCACACCGGTGCGGTCCTGGATCTCGACCAGGCTGGTTTCGGCGGCCTCGCGGGCGGCGCGGAGGGCGGTGCCGACGTCGGCGGGCGTCGAGCCCGGTTTCTGGCGTCGTCCCCCGCGGCGCCGCATCCTCCTGTCACTGGCTGCGGTAACCACGTCGTGCCCTCCCTACGGCCCCCCGAATCGTACTGCGAACTCTTCAATCGCGGTCTTCGGATGTCATCGGCGCGTCGGGGACGGATCCTGGACTGCTCCGCCCCGTGTTTGGCGTCGAATCAGAGCCTCCGGGCCCGGCCGCCGGGGTGGGACTTCCGTTGTGTGTCGACCGAACTTGAGCCGTGCGACCTCCGGACAGGGAGCACCCGGGGAGCAATTGCCTATCACCTCCACCGCCGCTCGGCGGTGACCCACCGTGTCGAGCCGGCACCGTCCGTGGCCTCACAGTGGCCGACCAAGATTGGCGGTGGCCCCCCGCCGACCCGCGCCCTCCTCGGAGTGAACCCCGGGCCGACCCGGAGCGGACCGTTTCCGGGGTCGACCACCCCTCGGATTCGGGCACGGAATGCAAGGCGGCGGCCACCTCATGTGATAACCCGGCATCTCCCAGGCTCAAGGAGACGCTGGACTGACGCGAGCGTCAGGCCTGACATTTGCGTCAGGAAACGCTAACGTTGGCGCGCCAGGGGCGATGGGCGTGGTGACATCGAACGTCCTGGGTGATTCGCACGACACCTTGGGTCTGAGGTGCCACCGCAGCCCGGTGCGAGAGGAGTGCGAATGCAGGCTGAAGAAGACAGCGCAGGCACGTCTGCCGGCATGGTGGCCGATCTGGCCTCCTCGGACGATCCGCGCGCCATCTCCCGCTCGCTGCGCGAAACGCCGGTGATACGGATCGACGACATGTTCACGCTGTTGACCCGCCGTGAGCACGTCGAGGACGCCCTGCGGAAATCGGCGTTGTTCTGCTGGAGCGAGGTCCCCATGGACCTCGGCAACATCCGGCCCCTGATCCCCCTGATGATCGACCCTCCCCAGCACGTGAAGTACCGCCGGATCCTCGACCCCCTCTTCGCTCCCAAGAAGATGGCCCTGCTCGAAGACGAAGTGGTCGATCTCGTGAAGGAGCTCGTCGACGAGTTCGTCGGCCGAGGGCTCGTGCGACCTCCACGAGGAGTTCGCCGTCCCTCTGCCCTGCCGTGTCTTCCTGCGCCTGATGGGCCTGCCCCTGGCTGACCTGGACATCTTCCTGGCCGTCAAGGACGACATCATCCGCCCGCCCGGGATCACCATGGAGGAGCAGGCGCCCCACCGCAAGGCCGCCGGAGAGACCGTCTACGCCTACTTCGACGCCGAGGTGAAGAAGCGCCGCGGCAAGCCGGCCAAGGACGACCTGCTCGGCGAGATCATGGAGAAAGAGGTCGACGGGATCCGGCTCACCGACGAGGAAGTGCTCGACATCTGCTTCTTGTTCATCATCGCCGGGCTCGACACCGTCACCGACTCCCTCGACTGCTTCTTCGCCTACCTCGCCCAGGAGCCCGAGCAGCGACGCCTGCTCGTGGAGGACGAGACGGCCATCCCTTCCGCGGTCGAGGAGCTCCTGCGTTGGGAGAGCCCGGTCCCGGCCGTGCCGAGGGTGGTGACCGAGGACGTGGAGTACGAGGGTTGCCCGGTCAAGGCCGGAGAGCAGGTCATGCTCCTCATCGGGTCGGCCAACACCGATGACGCCGCCCATCCCGGCGTCGACACCGTCGATCTGCGCAGAAACCCCAACCCCCATCTCGCCTTCGGGGGAGGCGTGCACCGTTGCCTGGGGTCGCACCTGGCCCGGGTCGAGCTGCGGGTGGCGTTGCGGGAATTCCATCGCAGGATCCCCGACTACTGGCTCAAGCCCGGCACGGTGCTCGAGTACACGCCGGGCCTCCGGTCCCTCACCACCCTGCCGATCGAATTCACGTCGGCGGGCTGAACTCGAGGCATGCGCATCCGGCTCGACACCGACGCGTGCCAGGGTCACGGTCGCTGCTACACGTTGGCGCCCGCGCTGTTCGACTCCGACGACCTGGGGCACTGCGTGTTGCTCGTCGATGAGGTACCGGCCGGCCACGAGGACGAGGCCCGGACCGGTGTCGACAACTGTCCGGAGCACGCCCTGACCCTCGAAGGCTGAACGCGGACGGCTCCACCCGAGCCCCTCCCGCGGAGGTCTGCGACCGGGTCAGGCGCCTCGCATGGTGTTGCCCTGGTCGGAGGGGCCGAGCACGACCCGGGTCCCGATCCCGTCATGGCCGAGAAGCTCGGTCGTCAACGCGTCGTCCGCATAGGCCACGGTGCGGCGACCGTCCACGTCGACGAGGCCGATGGCCGCTTGGGGACCTCGCTCGCGGTCGAAGGGCGCGGTGTAGGCCACGATCGACCCGGTGGTGCCGGCCTCGACGGACTCCTCCACCACGAGCGCCTCGGCCAAGCCGTCGACGCACTCCTGGAGCTTCTCGGGCGGGCGGGGCTCTTCGTCGGGGGCCCGGCGCGAGTACAGGCCCACCGAGTGCTTGGTGAGGTAGTACCCGTTGCCGTGCACCAGGGCGTGCTCGCCCCGGCCCTCGCGCAGCCATTGAAAGGTGTTGGCGATGGAGTGGGTCACGTAGTTGCTCCCCGGTCCGCCGTGATAGGGCAGCCCGCCGGTCAGGGTCAGGGGCCGGGGATCGTCGGGCGCGATGTCGAAGCTGTCGCGGGCGACTTCCACCGAGCTCGGGAAGCACGCGTAGAGGTCGAGGCCTTGCACCTCTTCCATGGTGACGTGCGCCGAGCCCAGGGCCCGCTGCGCGCACTCGGCCAGCGCCGGTGAGCGGTGCAGTACAGGACGCTGCGACAGGTACCACAGGTCATGGGCGTCGGCCCATCCCGACAGCGAGACCACCTCGTCGGGGGCGAGCCCCCACGAGCGGGCCGTGGCGGCGTCGGTGACGATGATCGCCGCGCCCATGTCCACGTTCATCACCGCGTTCACGTACTTGGGGTACGGGAAGTAGATCATGCGGTTGTCGGGGGTGACCGTCATGATCTCGGACGCGTCGCGCCGCGTGGGGAACCACGACACGGGGTTGGCGACCGCCACCGCGTTGAAGCGCGCCATGAGATCGCCGATGGCGGCGCTGTGCGTGGCGGGGTCATGACCCGCCCCGTGCGCGACTGCGGACTCGACCAGCGCGTACATGGTGGTGGCCTGGGCCAGTCCGTGGGCGCGCTCGACCGGATGCAACCCGACGTCGGGCTCGAGGGGGGGCCATGTGTCGGGCCATCCCTCCGACGAAGGCCAGTCGAGCTCGATGCCCTGTTTCCGGGCCCGCCGCCGCGTGGCGAGGGCTTCGGCACCGGCGATGAGCACCCGCGGTTGTCCGCCCGCCGCGATCAGCTCGGCGGCGCGGTTGACGAGCCACTGGGGGATCGACCCGCCCATCCCCGAGCAGCGCGCCTCCGCATGCTCGGCTCCGAGCCGTCGGGCGAGCTCAGGGGCGGGGTCGCCGTGGCGCAGCGACAGCGAGTGGACCATGAAGAGGTGCGTCAGGTCCGCGAGCGTCGAGCCGGTGCGTCGGCCGACGCCGCCAGCGCCGGCGCCGCCGACTCCATGAGCTCGAAGGGGTTGGGCGCGACGGCGGGGTCTTCCTCGCGGTTGGTCAGCTGGCCCGCACCCACCACCACGGGCACTCGCGTCCAGTCCATCGTCAGGCACCTTCCTCGGAATCGGGCGGGCCGTGGCCCACGGGGGTCAGCCGGCGCGGACGGGTTAGACGGGTCGGTCGCCCGCACCCGTCGTCGATGACGGGCACGATCACAGGGGCGACGAGCGCACGGGCACCGGCACCGAAATGGCCGCCGGCCCCCTGCGACCGAAGGCCGAGGACGACTGGCTCAGTCGTTCTTCTCGGCGAAACGGCCCAGGTCGGCAGCCAGGATCTTCTTGCGCTCCCCGGTGTTTCGACGGGGCCGGATCGAGGTGTCGACATCGGCTGACTCGGCTCGCAGCGCCGTCACGATGCACTTCTCCCGGGGCCGGTGAGCGAAGGGATCGAAGCGGAACAAGCGCATGGCGTTCTCGTGGGTGATCTTGTTGACTTCGGCGTCGGGCACGCCGGCCAGGTACTTCATGGCGATCTCGGGCGCGTTGGGCCACGTCGAGTCCGAGTGCGGGTAGTCACATTCCCAGCACACGTTGTCGAGCTCGAGGAAGCGCCGGTTCTCGACACCGAAGGCGTCGTCGATGAAGCACGTGACGATGCGCTCCTTGAACACCTGGCTGGGCAGCATGTCGCCGAAGTCCTGGCCCGTCCACTTGTGGTGGTGCTGGTAGACGTAGTCGACGCGCTCGAGGAAGTACGGGATCCACCCGATGCCACCCTCGGACAGCGCGATGCGCAGGTTGGGGTACTTGCGCAGCACCGGAGAGAAGAGCAGGTCGGCCGCGCACTGGATGATGTTCACCGGCTGCAGGGCGATGAGCACGTCGAACGGGGCGTCGGGGGCGGTGATCGCCAGTTGCGACGAGGAGCCGATGTGCAGGCACACCACCGTCCCCTCTTCTTCACACGCGGTCCAGAAGGGGTCCCAGTGGTCGGAGTGGAAGCTCGGCCAGCCCAGCTTGGAGGGGTTCTCCGAGAACGTGACGGCGTGGCAACCCTTGGCGGCGACGCGGCGGACCTCGGACGCCATGAGGGCGGGGTCCCAGATGGGCGGGATGGAGAGCGGGATGAACCGGCCCGGGTAGGCGCCGCACCAGCTCTCGATGTGCCAGTCGTTGTAGGCGCGCAGCATGTCGATGGCGAGCTCTTTGTCCTCGGTGCGGGCGAAGAGCTGGCCGCAGAACTGCACGAAGGAGGGGAAGCACATCGACCCGAGCACGCCGTTGGCGTTCATGTCCCGGACCCGTTCGTGGATGTCGTAGCAGCCGGGTCGCATCTCCTCGAAGGAGGTCGGCTCGATGCCGTACTCCTCGGGGGGGCGGCCCACCACGGCGTTGAGGCCCACGTTGGGGATGAGGTTGCCCTCGAAGGACCACACGTCGGTGCCGTCTTCGTTGTGGATGATGCGCGGGGCGCGGTCCTTCCACTTGGCCGGCACCCGGCCGTCGAACATGTCGGGGGGCTCGACGACGTGGTCGTCCACGCTCACGAGAATGAGATCTTCGGCTTGCATCGCGCTCGTGTCCCCCTCCGTGCTCGGCGACGTGGGGATCATATACCTGACGTCCGTGTCAGGCACAGGTCGGCCGGCGGTCCTACACTGCGCCCCGATGCACGCCGACGCGCCCAGGGGACTGGCAGGGATCGCCCGGACCGACCCCGACCGGGTGGCCCTCGTGTTCGGTCACCGGCGCATGACCTTCGGTGAGCTCGACCGCGCCGCCAACGCCATGGCGCACGCCTTCGCGCCGCATGCCACGAGCCCCGGCGACCGTGTGGCGGTCATGACGGGAAATTCCACCGACTCCTTCGCGGTGTGGCACGGCGCCACCCGACTCGGTGCGCTCGTGGTGCCGGTCTCGACCCGGCTCACCGAGGCCGAGGTGGCCTACATCGCGCAGGACAGCTCCGCCACGGTGCTGGTCCACGACGGGTCGGCCGTGGCCGTTGCGGCCGCGGCCCGGGCCGGGGTTCCCGCTTTCGACGTCGGCTCCCCGGCGGTGGCGGAGATGCTGGGCGCAGGCCGTGCCGAGCCCCCCACCGAGGCGTTCCTGGGCACCCCCGTGGTGGCCATGACCTACACGTCGGGGACGACGGGACGTCCCAAGGGCATCGCCCGGCCCGCCCCCGCCCCGGCCCGGGAGACGCCCCCGAACCCCTTCGCCAGCTTCTGGGGCTTCGGCCCCGAAGACGTGCATCTCATGTGCGGCCCGATGTACCACACCGCCCCCAGCGCCTACGCGCTCGATGAGCCTGGGCGAGGGCGGCACGGTGGTGATCATGGCCAAGTGGGACTCGGCCGAGTGCCTGCGTCTGATCGAGGCCGAGGGCGTGACGACCGCGCAGATGGTCCCGGCCAACTTCATCCGCATTCTCGAAGCGGACTGGAAGTCCTACGACCGTTCCAGTGTGCGCAAGGTGCTGCACGCCGCCGCGCCGTGTCCCGTGCCCGTCAAGCGCCGGATCATCGAGGTCTTCCCCCCCGACACGGTGTGGGAGTACTACGGCGCCAGCGAGGGCATGGCGTCGGTCATCTCCCCCACCGAGTGGCTCGCCAAGCCCGGCAGCGTGGGCCGGCCCTTCCCGGGCCTGAGCGTGCGCATCGTCGACGAGGACGGTGCCGATCTCCCCGCCGGCGAGGTGGGGTCGATCTACATCTCGGCCTTCGCCGGGCAGCGCTTCCAGTACCACAACGCGCCCGACAAGACCGACTCGGCGTGGCACGGCGACTACTTCACGGTGGGCGACATGGGATGGCTGGACGCCGACGGTTACCTGTTCCTCGCCGACCGGCGCACCGACCTCATCATCAGCGGGGGCGTCAACATCTACCCGGCCGAGGTCGAAGCGGCGCTCATCGAGGACGACGAGGTGGTGGACGCGGCGGTGATCGGCCTGCCCGACGAGCGGATGGGCCAGAAGGTCCACGCCGTGGTGGAGCTGCGCCCCGACGCGGCGCGCGACCCCGACGCACTGACGGCGCGCCTGGCCACGCGCCTGGCCGACTTCAAGTTGCCCCGGACGCTCGAGTTCGTCGATGAGCTGCCCCGCGAGCCCAACGGCAAAGTCCTCAAGACCAGACTGCGTGAACAGCGGATGCAACCGGCTCCGGCCGGTGGAGGGGAGACGACATGACCGAAGCGCACGACGTGACCGGTGAGGCGCGCCTGCTCATCGACGGCAAGCTCGTCGAGGCGAGCTCGGGGGCCACGTTTGCCAACATCGACCCCACCACCGAAGAGGTGCTGGGTGACACCGCCGATGGCACCGAGCAGGACATGTCCAATGCCATCGCCGCGGCGCGGCGCGCCTTCGACGAGACCAGCTGGTCGACCGACCACGAGCTGCGCCGGCGTTGCCTCGAGCAGTTCCACGCCGCCTGCGCGGCTCACATCGAAGAGTTGCGGGCCGTGACCGTGGCCGAGGTGGGCAGTCCCATCGCCCTCACCTACGCCAATCAGGTCGACCTGCCCATCGACGACCTGGGGTACTGGGTCGACAAGCCGGTCACGTACACCTACGAGCACTGGCTGCCCGAGCGCGACGTCTTCGGCCAGCCCCAGCGCCGGCTGGTGCGGCGTGAAGCGGTCGGGGTGGTGGGAGCCATCACGCCCTGGAACTTCCCCCTCAACCTGAACCTCGCCAAGTTGGGCCCCGCCCTCGCCGCCGGCAACACCGTCGTGCTCAAGCCCGCCCCCGACACGCCGTGGTCGGCGACGGTGCTGGGCCGGATCATCGCCGAGGAGACCGACTTCCCGGCCGGGGTGGTCAACGTGGTGGCGTCGTCGGACCACATGGTGGGCGAGGTGCTCACCACCGACCCGCGCGTGGACATGATCACCTTCACGGGGTCGACGGCCACGGGCCGGCGCATCATGGCCAAGGGCGCCGAGACGGTGAAGAAGGTGTTCCTCGAGCTGGGGGGCAAGTCGGCCAACATCGTGCTCGACGACGCGCCCGACCCCGGGGGTGCCATCGCGGTGAGCGCCATCGGCGTGTGCACCCACGCCGGCCAGGGCTGTGCCATCACGACGCGGCTGCTCGTGCCGCGCTCGCGCTACGACGAGTACCTGGGTCTGGCCGACGCCATGATGGCGAGTGTGACCTACGGTGATCCGTGGGACTCCGGGAACCTCCAAGGGCCGCTCATCAGTGCCAAGCAGCGCGACCGGGTCATGGGGTACATCGAAAAAGGGAAGGCCGAGGGGGCCCGGCTCGTGCGCGGTGGATCGAGGCCGGCCCAGTTCGCCAAGGGCTTCTTCGTCGAGCCGACACTGTTCGCCGACGTCGACTCCAAGGCCACGATCGCCCAGGAGGAGATCTTCGGGCCGGTGCTGGTGGTGATCCCCTTCGAGGACGACGACGACGCCGTGCGCATCGCCAACGACTCGATCTACGGGTTGTCAGGCGCGGTCACGAGCGCGTCGGAGGAACGCGCCATGGCCGTGGCGAAGCGCGTGCGTACCGGGACCCTCATGGTCAACGGCGGGTTCTGGAACGCGCCCGACGTCCCCTTCGGCGGCTACCGCCAGAGTGGCGTGGGGCGCGAGAACGGTGTGGAGGGATTCGAGGAGTACCTCGAAACCAAGGCCATCGCCCTTCCCGCCGGCTGAACGATCCACCTCCGTCCGGTTCGCGAACATGATCAGAACGCCATCGTGAGGTGGCACCCCGGGTTTCGTGACATGCGAATTACAAACTTGTAGTTCGCGTCCTGAGTCTCGGAAACTCGGCCGTATCTCCCCTGGTCACAGACATGTTGGCGCCGTCCTCTTGGCAGGCTGGTTTTTGCTCACTACAAACTAGAGAGCAATGGGACGAGGCCTGGACGAGGACGCGCTGTCGGAGTACGGCAACCAGATGTTCGGCCGGCGCATCCGGCTGCGCGTCCTGTTGTGGGCTGAAGCCCAGCGCGACGCTTTCAACCAGAGCGAGGCGGCGGTGGGTGTCTCCTACAGCTCGTCGGGAGAGGTGGCCAAGGAGCTCGAGCGTCTGGTGCGGCTCGGCATGCTCAGGAAGTTCGGGCGGCCGTCGCGCGTCGGGCCCCAGAACTACCTCCGGGTCGAGCATCCCGGGTGGGCCATCGCCGCCGCGGCGCGCGCCGCCGTCGAAAAGGGGCTGCCCGAGCTCGGCGACCCCGGCCCCGAGAGGTCCCGGGGAGCGGGGACACGGACCAGCCCGGCCGGCGTGGGCCATGTCCGGGGCAGCCGCACCGTCTGACCTGCCCGCCACCCGACCGCTACCCGAGCGAAGGGCTGCCCGGCGGCTACCCGAGCGAAGGCGGCCCGGCCGTTACTCGCGTCCGAGGATGGCGGTGCCGGTGGAGGAGATCCAGCCGCCGGTGGCGTTGACGGCGGCCAGCTTGGCGTCGGGGACCTGCCGATCCCCGCACTCGCCGCGCAGCTGCTTGACGGCCTCGACCAACAAGAAGATGCCTCGCATGCCGGGCTGGCACGACGACAGGCCGCCCCCGTCGGTGTTGGTGGGCAGCGCCCCACCCACGCGCAGCGTGCCGCCTTCGACGAAGGCGCCACCCTCGCCCTTCTTGCAGAAGCCGAGGCCTTCGAGCGTGAGCAACACGGTGAGGGTGAAGGAGTCGTAGACCTCGACCACGTCGATGTCGGCGGGGGTGACGCCGGCCTGGCCGAAGGCCTTCTTGGCCGAGCGCACACAGGGCGACTCGGTGAAGTCGGTCCACTCGCTCATGGTCGTGTGCGAGATGGCCTCGCCCGTGCCGAGCACCCAGATGGGGGTGTTGGCGCAGTCGCGGGCGCGCTCCTCGTGGGTGAGGAGGATGGCCCCGCCCCCGTCGGAGCGGATGCAGCAGTGCAGCTTCGTGAAGGGGTCGGCGATCATCTTGGAGGACTGGACGTCTTCGATGGTGATGGGGTCGCGGTAGTAGGCGTCGGGGTTGAACCCGGCGTTGTAGCGCGCCGAGACGGCGATCTCGGCCAGCTGCTCGATGGTGGTGCCGAATTCGTGCATGTGGCGCCGCGCCGACATGGCGTGCTTGGCGATGAGGGTGTGGCCGAAGGGGGCGTCGAACTGGATGGGGCCCCGGTTGCCGAAGAAGAGGTTGGCGGTGCGGAACTTGCGCTTGAGATCCGCCCGCGACGTCGAGCCGTAGGAGAGCAGGACGGTGTCGATCTGGCCCTGGGCGATGGCGGCCACGGCGTGCTCGAGGAACATCTCCCAGCACGACCCGCCCACCCCGGTCGAGTCGATGTAGTCGATGTGGTTGGCCATGCCGAGGTATTCGGCCAGCTCGATGGGAGGAAGGGCTCCGGTCCCGTGCGACATGAAGCCGTCGACCTCGTTGCGGTTGATGCCCGCGTCGGCCAGCGCCCGGCTCGTGGCCTGGTGGTGCAGCTCGAAGGCGGACTTGTCGTCCACCCGGCCGCAGTCCGACAGCGCCGCGCCCACGATCGCCACCCGTCTCGCCATGAAGGTCCCTTTCACCGTCTCGATCGGCGTCGTCCGGGCCGCCGGAGAAACCTGACGCCGGCGTCGGAGAACGCGGGGTGAAGGGTAGCGTGGCCTCATGACCGAAGGCACACCGGTGGCGTTGCGCGCCCCGCTCGAAGACCTCCCGGCCCGTGCCCCGGGCTCGGTGCGGCGCACCATGCACGTCGACGTGGGCCCCCGCGGTGAGTGGAGCTCGCCGCTCGCCATGGAGGGCGCAGCGCGCGACCTGCGCACCGGGTCGCACCGCGCCGGTGAGGGAACCGTGTTGGCGGAAGTCCACGTCAGCGCCGGCTTCGACATCTCGCGCCGCCTCGAGTCGCTGGTGACGGCGCCCGCCGCGGCCTGGACCGACGCCGTCATCGGGACGCGCGCCGGCGGGGGGTTCCGGCGCCATCTCGAGGAGGTCGTCCCCCCCGAAGAGGCGCGGTCGCTGCTGCGCCAGGTGCTCGACGACATGCCCGCCGCCGCGCTCATCTCCGGCTACGGGCTCATGCGCATGGCGCGCCGCAAGGGGCATCACCCCGGAACGCTCATGCCGTCGGGGGCGCTCGACCGCATGACCGACCTGTGCTCGGGCTGGCGCAGCGGTGGCACGGCCGTGCTCAGCACGGCGGCGGGCCAGGGCGTGCCCATGCAGGACTGCCCGCCGGCCCCGCCCCTGGCGAGCGGTGATCCGCTTGCCTGGCACGAGCTCGGCCCCCTCGCCATGGACTGGATGCGCCGCCGGCGTTGCATCGATGTGTCGGCCGGCCCCGCCGGCACCTTCGCCATCTGGGCCATGTTCCGCGACACGGTGGGTGAGGGGGGTGGTGACGAGGTCGTCCTCCACGAGTACGCCGTGCGCGCCGAGGGGGTCGACGGCGTGCTCGGCTCGGTCGTGGCCGAGCCCCGGGTGCTCCCCTTCCCCGAGTGCCCTGCCGCCGCCGATGCGGTCGGTGCCCTGGTCGGCTCCGAGGTGCGGGAGCTGGCCTCGGTCGTGCCCGACACCTTGACCGGGATCGCCTCGTGCACGCACCTGAACGACCTTCTGCGTGCGCTGGGAGGGGTGGGGGACCTCGTCCCTCTGGCTGACGGGGGCTGAGGGGGGACCTGTCCGTGACCGTGCGGGTCGAGTCGGCTCTTCGAGCACCCCTTTGACTACTCGAGGTTGACTTACTCGAGCACCCCGTCGTCGAGAAGGCGCTGCTGTTCGTCGGTCCCGAGTCCGAGCACGTCACCCAGGACGTACGCGTTGTGCTCGCCCAGGGTGGGGCTGGTGCGCGTGAACCCGGCCGGGGCGTCGCTCAAACGGAATCCGTTGTGCTCGTAGCCGCACTCGCCCATGCAGGGGTGTTCGAGGGTGACGAAGTGGTGGCGGTGGTGGAGCTGGGCATCGGCCGAGGCGTCGCCCAAGTCGGCCACCGGCACGGCCTCGAGGCCCGCACCCTGCAGCGCCTTCGCCACCTCGTCGGGGGCGCGCGCCGCCGTCCAGCCGGCCACGAGCGCTTCGACCTCGTCGACCGCCGCACGCCGCGCCTCGAAGGTGCCCAGACGCTTCGCCGTGTCGTCGTCGACGCCGATGATGCGCGCCAGGCGCGCCCAGTCGTCGTCGTCCCAGGCGGCCACGGCCACCCAGCGGTCCTCGCCCGCGCACGGGAACGCGCCGTGGGGCACGGCGCGTTCGGAGCGGTTGCCCTGGCGCGAGCCGACGTGGCCGTTGACGTCGAAGTCGAGCACCCACGGGCTCAGCGAGTACACCGCCGCCTCGACCTGGGCCACGTCGAGGTGCACGCCCTGGCCCGTGCGGCGCCGGTACAGCAACCCCGCCGCCAGCGCGCTGGCCACGAAACGCGGGGCCAGGGAGTCGGTGATGGTGCCGTAAGGCCCCACCGGCTCGCGATCGGGCCATCCCGTGAGGAGGTTGTAGCCACCGAGCGCCGAGCCCTGGCCGCCGAAGCCGGGGTAGTCCTTGTGTGGCCCGCTCTGCCCCTGCAGGCACGAGCTCACCATGACCAGGTCGGGCTTCTCGGCCACCATCGACGCGTAGTCGAGGCCGAAGCTGCGCATGGCCCGTGGCGCGAAGTTCTCCGCCACGGCGTCGGCCCACTGGATGAGGCGCTTGGCCAGGGCGACGCCCTCGGGATGCTTGAGGTTGAGGGTGACCCCGAGCTTGCCCACGTTGAGCGCGTCGAACATGTCGGACCCCTCGAGCCCACAGGGGTTGCCCGGTCCCATGCCGTAGGTGCGGAGGAAGTCGGGACGAGAGCGCGACTCGACGCGTACCACGGTGGCGCCGTGCTCGGCGAAGTACCGCACCGCGATGGGCCCCGCCGCGCCGGTGCCGAACTCGATGATCTTCGTGCCCGTCCAGGCCGGCGCTGACCCCGTCTGTCCCTCCGCGATGCGGCGCCGCCCCTGAGGACAGCGCGGGACGGGCGGGCCAACGCACGGTCTCCCCGTCGCCCACCCGGTGCGCCGGGCCGCTCGGGCCCGGCGTCGCCAGCGCGTCGCCGGGGCTCGTGACGTGGAGGAAGGAGCGGGGGAAGTGCGCGGCCGGAGCCAGCTCACAGAAGAACCCACGAGAGTCGAGTTGGCGGCTCTCGATGAGTTGGCGCGGCGAATTGGCCGGGGCCAGCATGAGATTGGTCTGCACCGCGATCTCGTAGAGCTCGGCCATGGAGTGGCGCGTGAAGTACTCGGCGATGGGTGCGGCGATGGCGTCGAGCTCCTCGCGGCTGACGCGGTTGTGGTCGTAGGTCGTCCAGTCCCGGTCGCTGAGCGCGGGCGTGGCCAGCCCGTCCTCGGTGACGAGGCGGGTGATGGTCTGCATGTTGGCCACCCGCGCCTTGCCGCCGCGCAGGCCGAAGGACACGAACCCGTCCGCACACGGCCAGATCTCGCGGGTGATGCCGACGCTCGCCCCCGAGCGCTTGCCGCGCATCTTGGTGCGGGGGTAGCGGCCCACGTGGCCCATGGACGCGATCATCACCGCCTCCTGGGCGGACACGTCGACCACCTGGGGGCGCCCCGAGGCCAGCGCGCTCAGTGTGGCCACCACAGCCTCGGGCCCGACGTGTGACCACGCCGTGGGCTCGGTGCATCGCACCGGGGCGCGGTCGGGGTCGCCGGTGCAGTACATGTTCCCCGTCGATGCCATCACCCCGAGATCGCTCGCCCGCCACCGCGACCGGGGGCCGTCGGACCCGAACGGGGTGACGAGGACCCACACCGACCCCGGGGCGCGGGCGGGGTCGAGCTCCAGCGCGCCGGGCCATCCCGGCGTGGCGAGCACCACGTCGGTGTCGCCGAGCAACGCCACGAGCTGCGGGTCGTCGGGCCCGGGCACCTCGACACAGGTCTTGCCGGCGTTCCACGCCGCGAAGCGCAGCGACGTGCCGTCGGGACCGAGCGGAGCCACGGTCCGCAGGGGGTCGCCGCCGGGGGGCTCGACCTTGACGACCGTCGCGCCGAGATCGGCGAGGATCCGTCCCGTCATCGCCGCGGGCTCGCCCGCCGCGTCGAGCACGCGCAGGCCGCTCAACAAGGCCTCGGGCACGGCCCCCTCGCCCGGCACCCGGTGGACCCCCGCCGCGCTAGGAGCGCTAGGAGGCGGCGCGCTCGAGCACGTGCACGCCGCAGGCCGACCCCAGTCCGATGACGTGGGTGAGGCCCACCCGGGCCCCCTCGATCTGGCGGTCGCCCGCCTCGCCGCGCAGGTGGGTGGCTACCTCGTAGAGGTTGGCGACCCCGGTGGCGCCGATGGGGTGGCCCTTGGAGATGAGCCCGCCCGACACGTTCACGGGCGTGGTCCCGTCGCGCCACGGGCCGCGCCGGTCGATGAAGTCGCCCGCGCCGCCCGGCTCGCACAGCTGCAGGTTCTCGTAGTGGATGAGCTCGGCCGTGGCGAAGCAGTCGTGCAGCTCCACGAGGTCGAGGTCCTGGGGGGAGACCCCGGCCTCCTCGTAGGCGGCCGCGGCGGCGCGCTTGGTGAGCGTGGACACGTCGGGCTGGGCCGTGTCGGACTCGACGTAGGGATCCGAGGTGAGCACCGAGGCCGAGATCTTGACCGCCCGCCGGCGCACGTCGGGGTCGAGGGTCTTGAGCTTGGCGTCCGAGCACAGCACCACCGATGCCGCCCCGTCCCCGGTGGGGCAGCACATGAGCAGGGTGTTGGGATAGGCGACCATGGCCGCCTCCATCACCTCGTCGAGGCTGAACACTTTGCGGTACTGCGCCAGCGGGTTGAGCGAGGAGTGGGCGTGGTTCTTCTCGGCCACCTTGGCGAACTGCTCGAATCCCACCCCGTCGTGACGCGACGCGTAGTCCATGCCCGCCTGGGCGAAGACGCCCGGCATGAGCTGGGTGCCGAGGATCCCCTCCACCGGCATGACCGATCCGTAGCGGCCCGAGGGCTCATATCCCTTGGGCGCGGAGCGGGCCTGGCCGGCGCTGCCGAGCAGGCCCATCTTGCCCATCTGCTCCACCCCGACGGCGAGCGCCATGTCGGCCTCGCCCGCCTTGATGGCCATGATGCCGGTGCGCACCGCGGTGGCGCCCGTGGCACAGGCGTTGGCCACGTTGTACACGGGGATCCCGGTCTGGCCGATCTGCTTCTGGAGGCGCTGGCCGAGCATGTTCGACGCTTCCATGAGACTGCCCGCGGCCAGGATCTGGATGTCGTGAATGGTGGCCCCGGCGTCTTCCATCGCCGCCAGAGCGGCCTCACTGGCGAGGTCGATGGAGTCCTTGTCGGGGTAGCGGCCGAACTTGGTCATCGAAGCCCCGATGATCCAGGCGTCTCCTGGCATGTGTCGCTCCTTGCTGTGCGAGTTGCTGTGCGAGTTGTCGCGTGATGCGGTGAGTGAGCTGTCGTGCGAGCCGGTGGTGCGGTCCTAGGCGGGGGTGAAGCCGAAGGCGACGGCCTCGGTGCCTTCCTCGTCGACACCGCACGCGAACGTCGTGAGCCGCACCGGCATCCCGAGCTGGAACTTCTCCGCCTCGGACCCGGCGTCGACGATGTTCCCCTTCACCACGCCGCCGCCGTCGAGCTCGACGACCGAAGACACGTACGGGACAGGGACGTTGGGCGCGGCCCGGTGCACGATCGTGAAGGACCGGAGCGTGCCGGTCGTCGCCAGTGCCTTGGGCGCGAACTCGAGTTTGCCGCAGCGCGCGCAGGCATTGCGGCGGTCGAAGAACAGCGCCCCGCAACCGGTGCAGGCCTGGGCCACGAGGTGGGGCTCACCTTCGAGCACCAGGTAATCGACGACGGGGATGCGTTTTTTGGCCTTACTCACGGGCGAGACCCTAGCCGGTGATGTGACACGGATGTCAGTCGACGGAGCCGGCATGGCACACTTTGCGGCGACCGCCCCCGCGACCCAGGAGGACGAGGCCGTGTCGGATCAGCCGCTCGAGGACCAGGTACAGCATCGGATCGAGAACCGGGTGTCGTGGATCACGCTCAACCGGCCCGAGGTGCGCAACGCCATCACCCATGACCAGCGCGAGCGGGTGATCGAGCTCCTCGACGCGGCCAGCGCCCAGGTCGACATCGGGGCGGTCGTGCTCACCGCCACGGGCGACGGGTTCTGCACCGGGGCCGACCTGCGTGCCGGGCGCCGCCCCGCGCCGCCGCGTCCCGAAGGCGCCCCCGACCGGATCATGGGCGACGCCTCGCGGATGATCCGGCGCGGAGCACAGCGGCTCATCTCGGCGGTGCTCGACTGCGAGAAGCCGGTGGTCGGAGCCGTGAACGGCACCGCGGCGGGGATCGGGGCGCATCTCGCCTTCGCGTGCGACCTCGTGGTGGCGGCCGACAGCGCGCGTTTCATCGAGGTCTTCGTCCGACGCGGCATCTCCCCCGACGGAGGGGGCGCGTACCTGCTGCCTCGGCTCATCGGTCTGCAGAAGGCCAAGGAGCTCATCTTCTTCGGCGACGACCTGCACGCCGACGACGCCGCCAAGCTGGGACTGGTCAACAAGGTGGTGCCGCGCGAGCAACTCGAGCACGCCGCGGGCGAGCTCGCCGAGCGGCTGGCGGGCGGTCCGACCAAAGCCATCGGCATGGCCAAGTGGCTGCTCAACCGCTCGCTCGAGTCGGATCGGCGCACCGCCTTCGACGAAGAGGCCTGGGCCCAGGAGCTGATCGTGGGCACCGCCGATGCCGGCGAGGGTCTGCGTGCCTTCGCCGAGCGCCGGGCCCCGGATTTCAAGGGTTACTAGTCCCGCTCGTCCCGGCCGCCGGGGGCGCCATCGGCACAGCCGGGGCGGGCCGATCGGCACCGCCGGGGTCGGCGATCCGGCTTTATCCGGTCGGGTGCCCCGAAGTAAGCTGACACGAAAGTCAGAGAACGCCTTCGGCCGATTGCGGTCGTCGGAGGCTCCCTCCGACCGAGGGGCGACAGGGGAGGTGCGATGGCTCGCGAATACCGGCTGATCTCGGCGGACGGTCACACGGTCGAGCCCCCGGACATGTGGACGAAGTACCTGCCCAAGAAGTTTCACGATCGCGCTCCCAAGCTGGTGAAGGACGAGAAAGGCGGCGACGCCTGGGAGCTCGCGCCCGGGACCGCCCCCATGCCGCTCGGCCTCGTCACCAATGCCGGGACCTTCGGCAAGCGGTACGAGGAGCTGGAGTGGTTCGGGGCGACCTACGACACGATCCTCCAAGGGTCCTTCGTCGGGAAGGCGCGCCTCGTGGAGCAGGATTTCGACGGTGTGGACGCCGAGGTGTTGTTCCCCTCGCAGCGGACGATGGGCGCGTTCATGGCCCAGGAGGACGACGACTACCACTTGGCCGGGCTCGAGGCCTACAACACCTGGATGCACGACGAGTTCATGGCGGCGGACCCCGAACGGCTCATCGGACTGGCCCAGATGCCCGGTGTCGACATCCAGACCTCGGTCAAGTGGCTGCGCGACGCCAAGGCGGCGGGGTACCGGGGCGTGATCATCTCGGCCTACCCGTCGGGGAACGGCGAGCTCTCCGAGGAGGACGATGCGTTCTGGGAGGTCGCCCAGGAAGAGCAGGTGCCGGTGCACATCCACAGTGGTCTGCGCCAGGCCGGCAAGCGCACCGCGGGCTCGTTCCAGCAGGCGGCGGCGAGCATGAGCCGGACCATCGGGCTGGCCGAGATGGGCGGTCCGGTGGGAGACGCATCGCAGTTCATGTCCAAGTTCATCTACTCGGGCATCTACGACCGGTTCCCCGATCTCCAGATGGTGGCGGTGGAGTGCGGGGTGGGATGGGTACCGCACTTCCTCGAGCACATGGACGACCACTACTGGCGCAACCGGACGTGGACCGAGACCAAGCTCAAGATGGTGCCGAGTGAGTACTTCCGAAGGAACTGGAAGATGACGTTCATCCGCGAGCCCTTTGCGGTGGCGGTGCGGCACTGGATCGGCGTGGACAACTTGATGTGGTCCACCGACTACCCCCACCATCGCCACGACTGGCCCTACAGCCGACGGATCGTGGAGGAGTCGATGGGGGGCGTGCCCGAGGCCGAGCGGCGCCGAATGGTGTGCGACAACGCCCGGGAGTTCTACCGCCTGGGCTGAGCCGGCCGACCGATGGCCGGCCCGAGAGGGTTGCGCCCGAGACAGACGGGCAGCCGCGGCCTGATGGTGCGCGGCTGCCGAACGAAAGGGAGAACAGACCATGGGACTGCTCGACGGCAAGGTGGCGGTCGTCACCGGCGCGGGCCACGGCATCGGCCGGGGTGAGGCGCTCGAGCTCGCCCGCCAGGGAGCCAAGGTCGTGGTCAACGACGTCGGGGGGTCGGTGCACGGCGAAGGGGTGGACAAGCGTGCCGCCGAAGAGGTCGCCGACATCATCCGGGCCCGCGGCGGCGAGGCGGCCGCCAATTACGACGACGTGGCCGACTGGGCCGGGGCGTCGAACCTGGTGCGCCAGGCGGTCGACGAGTTCGGCCGGCTCGACGTGCTCGTCAACAACGCCGGCATCGTGCGCGACGCCATGCTCTTCTCCATGTCCGAGGACGACTTCGACGCCGTGGTGCGCGTGCATCTCAAGGGCACGTTCGCCACCACGCACCACGCCGCGGTGTACTGGCGCGAGCAGTCCAAGGCCGGGAACCAGCCCCGCGCCGCCATCGTGAACACGGTGTCCTCAGCGGGACTGCAGGGGAACGTGGGGCAGGCCAACTACGGCGCCGCCAAGGCGGGCATCGCGGCGTTGACCGTGATCTCGAGCCTGGAGCTGTCGCGCTACGGCGTGCGGGCCAACGCGGTGGCGCCGGGAGGCATGACGCGCATCACCGCCACCTTGCGCAAGGACGCCGAGGTGCGCGAGCCCGACCAACTCGACGAGGGTGCCGACTACGACCCCATGAACCCGGCCAACTCGGCCCCCATGGTGGCGTGGCTGGCGTCGGACGACGCCTTGCATGTCACCGGGCAGGTCTTTCGGGCCGTGGGACATCGCATCACCCACTACGTGCCCTGGTCGCTGGGAGCCACGGTGGAGCCCAAGGGCAAGCCCGCCCGCTGGGAGCCCGAGGACATCGGGCCCGCCGTCAACGCGCAGGTGTTCCATTCGCGCGCGCCCGGCCTGCAGATGGGCGGCTGAGCGAGACACATTGCAACGCGCCCTGTCGGGGCGACACACTGCGCGCGCCGCAATGGCCCGCCAGAGACACGGCGCCGGAGAGGCGCGCACAGACTGAACAGACTGATTGCGCCCGGAACGGGCCAGAGCGTGCCGAGGCCCGGAGCGGGCGGCACGGACGGGGAGGGCGACATGGCGGGCGTGTGGAGCTACGAGGGCAAGCGGGTGCTCGTGAGTGGCGGCGGCGGCTCGGGCATGGGGGCCGCCGCGGTGCGGGACCTGCTCGAGCTCGGTGCCGAGGTCCACGTGTTCGACGTCAAGGAGCCGGAGTCGGACGTGGCCAGCTACCGGTCCGTCGACCTGCGCGACCCCGCCGCCATCGAGTCCAACCTGGCGGACCTGGGCGGCCCGATCCACGCGCTGTTCAACTGCGCGGGCCTGCCCGGCCCTCCGTTCTCGGGCCTCGACGTCATGCTCGTGAACTTCGTGGCCGCGCGTCACCTCACCGGCCTCGCCGCGCCGCACATGCCTCCGGGCTCGGCTGTGGTCACCATCTCCTCGGCCGGCGCCTTCGGGTGGGAGAACGTCATCGACCAGGTCATGCCGCTCGTCAGCACCGCCGGCTACGCCGAGGGCCGGAAGTGGTGCGAGGAGCACGCCGCCGCGGTGGGTGAGGGCTATCTCCTGTCCAAGCAGGCCATCATCATCTGGACCCTGCACGCCGCGCTCGACCTCGCCCCCCAGGGGATCCGGGTGAACTGCACGAGCCCCGGCCCCACCCAGACGCCGATGATGCCGTCGTTCGAGGCCTACATGGGCAAGGACTTCATGGACCGGTTCCCGAAGCCTCTGGGCGGGCGCAACTCCACGCCCGAGGAGCAGGGCCATCTGGTGGTGTTCCTCAACAGCGACGCCGCGAGCTACATCACCGGGACCAACGTCTACGCCGACGGCGGCTTCTCGGCCGGCATGCTCACGTCGCGACTCGACTTTTCGGTGCTGTCGGGCGAGACCCCGGCCTGAGGCGACGCCCCGTGTCCCCGAAGGCGGTGTCCCCGAAGGCGGTGTCCCCGAAGGCGGTGTCCCCGAAGGCGGCCGTGGCCAAGAGAGCGGTGCTGCCCCAGCGTCGGGGCGACCTGGAGGAGTTCTTCCATCCCAAGGCCGTGGCGCTCGTGGGGTCGTTGAACCGCAACGCCAAGCCCGAACGCCTGCGGGCGTCGTACGCGGAGCGCTGGGGTGACCGCTGGTACCTGGTCAACGCCAAGGGCGGCACCATCGGCGACATCCCCGTGTACGAGCACGTCACCGACATCCCCGCCGAGATCACCCTGGCGGTGGTGAACGTGGGGACGCGGCTCGTAGCGAGGACGGTGGAGGAGTGCGGCAAGCACGGCGTCCCCTACGTCCTCATCTTCACGGCGGGTTTCAGCGAGGTGGGCGAGGCGGGCGCCGAGCTCGAGCGTGAGGTGGGCGAGGTGGCGCGCCGCTACGGGATCCGGGTGTTCGGCCCCAACACCAACACGAACGCGTTCGAGGTCCTTCCCGAGCCGACCCGGCGACGAGGGGGGCGCATCGGGCTCGTCACCCAGAGCGGGCACCAGGGACGTCCGCTCGTGCAGGGGACCGAGTTCGGCGTGGCCTTCAGCCGTTGGGTGCCGACGGGCAACGAGCTCGATCTCGAGGCCGCCGACTTCATCGAGTACTTCGCCTACGACGACGACACCGACGTGATCGC
Organism: uncultured Acidimicrobiales bacterium; assembly: GCA_963846125.1. Classification (GTDB taxonomy): domain Bacteria; phylum Actinomycetota; class Acidimicrobiia; order Acidimicrobiales; family UBA8190; genus Chersky-840. The sequence continues at coordinate 744,575 of CAWJUR010000002.1, read as the reverse complement.
CGGGTACTTCGAGGGGTTCAAGGACCCCGCCAAGCTCCGGCGCGCCCTCGAGGCCGCCAACGCCCAGGGCAAGCCGGTGGTGGCGCTCAAGATGGGTAGCACCGAGGCGGGCACGCGCATGGCGAGCTCGCACACCGGCCACTTGGCCGGATCCGACGCCGTGGTCGAAGGACTGTTCGCCCAGTACGGGGTGGTCCGGGTGCGCGACCTCGACGAGCTCCTCGAGACCGCCGCGCTCTTCGCCAAGCTGCCGGCGGGCACCGGCGGGCGGTGCTGTCTGTATTCCATCTCGGGTGGGTCGGGCACCCTCATGGCCGAGGTGGCGGAGTCCAGTGGCGTCCCGGTGCCGGTCCTGTCGCCCAAGACCCAGGCCGGGCTGCGCGAGATGATCCCCGACTACCTGACCGTCGCCAATCCCGTCGACAACGGGGCGCAGTTCCTCGTGAACGCCCCCATCGAGGACAGAAAGCGCGTCTTCGACCTCGTGGCCGCCGACCCCAACATCGACGTCATCGTGATCGGGCTCACCGGCGCGCTGGGCCGGCTCACCGACCGCTTCGCCGAGGACATCGTGGCCTTCATCGACGAGGTGAAGAAGCCCATCGTGGTGACGTGGAACTCCTTCAAGACCGACGAGCAGGGTTTCCAGACCCTGATCGACGCCGGCGTGCCGATGTTCCGGTCGTTCCGCAACTGCTTCACCGCCATGCGCGCCTTTGCCGCGCTACGAGGAGGCGTCGGCGACGTTCCGTCCTCGCAAACCCATGTCGAGCCGGCTCCCGAAGGGAGCGGCGGGCGTGCTCACCGACGCCGGCGGATCGGGCCCCTCCCCCCTCGGTGCCGACGCGGCGCGGCAATTGCTCGAGTCCTTCGACATCCCCCTGGCCGGTGAGGGCCTGGCCCACTCCGCGGCCGAAGCGGCCCGCATCGCCGGGGACATCGGCTTCCCGGTGGTGATGAAGATCGCCTCCCCGGACTTCCCGCACAAGTCCGACGCCGGCCTGGTGCGGTTGTCGGTGGGCAGCGGGTCCGAAGCCAAGGCCGTCTACACCGAGCTCGTCGAGCGCGCCACGCGGGCCAAGCGCAACGCCCGCATCGAGGGCGTGCAGATCCAGCAGCAGATCGAGGGGGGCACCGAGATGATCGTCGGGGTCACCCGAGATCCGGTGTTCGGCCCCGCTGTGCTCGTCGGCACGGGAGGGGTGTTCGCCGAGATCCTGAAGGACGTGGCGGTGCGGCCCCTTCCCCTCGACCGGCGCGACGCCCAGGAGATGGTCCAGGGCCTGCGCGGCTATCCCCTGCTGACCGGGGCCCGCGGTCGTGACCGTGGGGATGTGAAGGCGCTCGTCGATGTGGTCCTCGCCGTGGCGCGCCTGGCGTCGGTGTGTGGGGACCGGTTGGTGGAGCTCGATCTCAACCCCGTCGTCGTCCTGCGCGACGGCGCGGTGGCGGTCGACTCCCTCGTGGTCACGGCGGGTTAGCGCATGGAGCTCGAGCTCTCCGACGACCAACAGGCGCTGCAGGAGTCGGTGCAGGCCGTGCTCGAGCGCGAGTGCCCGATCTCGCTCGTGCGCAGCGTCGTCGAGGAGCACAAGCACGCCGAGGAGTTGTGGAGCCGCATGGTCGAGCTCGACTGGCCGGCGCTGGCGGTCCCCGAGGAGAACGGCGGCCTCGGCCTCGGGTTCGTGGAGCTGGCCGTGGTGTGCGAACAGCTCGGCCGCGTGCTGTGCCCGGCGCCGTTCCTCGCCACCGCCACCCAATTCGTCCCCGCCCTGCTGCACGGCGGAAGCGCGGAGCAGCGCACTCGGTTCCTCGGTGCGGTGGCGAGCGACGGGATCGTCGGCACCCTGGCCGTGGCCGAGGCGTCCGGGAACTTCGATGCGCCGTCGCTCACCACCACCGCCGCGCCCGACGGCGAGAGCTACGTGCTCGACGGCGAGAAGCATTTTGTCTTCGACGCCGATGTCGCCACCGAGGTCGTGGTGGCGGCGCGCCTCCCCGGCACCGCCGGCGACGAGGGGGTGGCTCTGTTCGTCGTCCCCCGGGACCGCTTCGACTCCGAGCCCATGGTCGGCCTCGACGCCAGCCGGAGCTACGGGAGTGTCGTTCTCGACTCGGTGCGCATCGAGCCCGACCGCGTGCTCGCCGGTCCCGGCACGGCGGGGCCGATCTTGAACGCGATCGTCCAAGAGGCCACCGTCGCCCTCGCCACCGAGATGGTGGGGACGTGCCAGGCCATCTTCGACATCGTGCACGCCTATGTCCAAGAGCGCGAGCAGTTCGGGGTCAAGGTGGGCTCGTTCCAGGCCATCAAGCACAAGCTGGCCAACATGTACGTGTCGGTGGAGTCGGCCCGGGCCACGGCGTACTTCGCGGCGGCCGCCATCGCCGAGTCCGACGAGCGACGCGACGTGGCCGTCGCCATGGCCAAGGCCAGTGTGGGTGACTGCCAGAAGCTCGTCACTACCGAGGGCATCCAGTGCCTGGGCGGCATCGGGTACACGTGGGAGCACGACATGCACCTCTACGTGAAGCGGGCCAAGTCCGGCGCGGCGTTGTTCGGGACCGGTCCCGAACACCTCGAGCGCCTGTCCCACCTGCTCGGCCTGTAGGCCCGCGATAGGTGTCACGGTCGGTGATCCACTAGGCACACCCGGCTCACCGAAGAGCTTGCCCCTGATTCTCGCCCGCGAGCTGGCATCGAACCTGGCCACACCGATGTTCCTGCTCGACGTCGGAGGCATGCTCGTCTTCTACAACGATGCCGCGGCTTTGCTCCTCGGAAAGCCGTTCGCGGAATTAGGCGAGATCCCATCGGGTGAGTTCGGTGAGGCCCTGCACCTCGCCACTCCGGACGGTGCACCCATCCGCCGGCGCGATTCGCCGGCAGGCATTGCTTTCTTCGAGCGTCGACCGGCCCACCAGACGCTTCTGGCAACTTCATACCAAGGCACGAGGCGCCAGTATGAAGCGACCGCTTACCCTTTGTTCGGCGCCACCGGTGAGATGCATGGCGTGGTCGCCGTGTTCTGGGAAGCGTCCGAGGTTCGAGACCCCTGATGCAGGTCCGGGTGTGGGGATGCCGGGGGTCTGTAGCCGCGCCCGGAGCCGACACGGTCCGCTATGGGGGCAATACATCGTGCGTCGAGGTGCGCCTGTCGAGCGGTCACGCCCTCGTCCTCGATGCCGGTACCGGGATGCGCCCGCTGGGTGTGTCGATGCAAGACGACCTGCCCGTGGAGCTGCATATCTTGCTCACCCACCTTCATCTCGACCACCTGCAAGGTCTGGGGTTCTTCCGTCCCCTCTTCTCACCCGGGCTCGAGATCCACATCTGGGGTCCGACATCCCCCGTGCAACACTTGTCCGAGCGGATCGCGATGTATCTGTCGCCCCCTTTGTTTCCCGTCCGCCTCGAAGACGTGCCGTCACAACTCATCTTTCACGACGCCTCCGAGGAACCAGTAACGATCGGTTCGGGAACGATCCGAGCGGCCAAGGTGACCCATCAGGGCCCGACCGTCGGCTATCGCATCGAGGAAGCGGGGCGAGTCTTGGTGTACCTCCCTGATCACGAGCCGTCGCTCGGCACGGACCTCGCCACCGTGCCCGCTGAGTGGATGAGCGGGCACGACATTGCCCGTGGGGCCGATGTCCTATTGCACGACGCGCAATATCGCGACCACGAATACGACGCTCACATCGGTTGGGGTCACTCGAGTATCGCCGCCACGATGGCATTCGCCGACAAGGCTGAAGTTGACAACGTCATCCTCTTTCATCACGATCCTTACCATACGGACTCTGAACTTGAGGCGCTCCTCATTGAGGCCCAAGGCAAGTGGCCGGGAATGGAGCAGCGCGTCCGCCTCGCGTACGAAGGCATGACGATCGCCCTCGACGGCGTCGCAGGCGATGAGCGACAATGTTGATGGAGAATCAGAGGTCTCTTTGCCTCGGGGCACGGGAGGGCAGAGCTCCCGCGCCAATCCGCCCCACCGTGCCCTGAGTCCCTGAAGCTCAGGCCGAGCAGGGTGGAATACCAGCACCCGTGGTCGGCCCGGAGCACTGCCGGGACACCCGTGCGGCGTGATGTCGAGACGGCCGTGCGAACATGACGGCATGGCAAAGAATGAAGTCGACGACTACCTCGGATCGCTGGACGAGCCGAAACGAACAACACTTGAAGGCCTGCGTCGAACAATCCTCGACATCGTCCCTGATGCCGAACAGGGCATCTCCTACGGTGTGCCTGCCTTCAAGGTCCAGGGGAAGGTGATCGCTGGATTCGCCGCCTTCAAGAATCACCTGAGCTACCTGCCCCATAGTGGCTCGGTGTTCCCAGAGCTTGCGAGTGAACTTGCCCAATACAAGACATCGTCGGGAGCCCTTCAGTTCCCGATTGACAAGCCGCTCCCGAAGTCTCTCGTCAAGAATCTGATCGCGGTACGAAGGAGGCAAGCCTTCGGTGCGGAGTCGAGGGGTTGAAGCTGGCCGAGGACACCGCTGAAGGTGTCCGCCGCAACGAGCGACCCGATCCACTACACCCGGTCTAGCTCCAACATCTTGATGGCATTGCCTCGCAGGATCTTGTAGCTGACTTCGTCGTCGAGCCCGGCGCACAACTTCTCGATGTATGACTCCGAGTGCGGCCATGTGGTGTCGGTGTGCGGATAGTCGGTCTCGAAGCAGATGTTGTCCTCGCCCACTTCCTCCAGTGATCGCAGGCCGTGGCGGTCGGCGGTGAAGCACCCGAAGATGCGCCCGTAGTACTGCGTGGACGGCGGCACCGGGATCCGCTCCTTGGCGTTTGTCCACGCGTCGTGCATCTCCCACACGGTGTCGGCCCGCTCGAGGATGTAGGGGATCCACCCGATCTGGCCCTCGGAGTAGGCCAGCTTCAACTTGGGGAACCGGAGCAGGTTGCCGGAGAAGAGCCAGTCGGCCAGCGACGCAATGGCGTTGTTGAAACCGAGAGCGACTCCCACGGCCTTGTTCGAGTCAGGGGATGCGACCGGGTTCGAGCTGCTCGATCCGACGTGCATGCACACCGTCACCCCGTAGTCGTTGCACACCGCCCACAGTGGGTCCCAATAGCCGCTGTTGATGCTGGGCAGCTTCAGTCGGGTGGGCATTTCGCTGAAGGCGATGGCCCGGACCCCTCGCTCGGCATTGCGCTTGGTCTCCGCGGCGGCGAGCTCGGCGTCCCACAGAGGGATGAGGCACAGAGGGATGTTGACGCCGCCTGACGGTCCGCACCACTCCTCCACCATCCAGTCGTTGTTGGCCTTGACACAGGCGAGGCCGAGGTCCTTGTCGTTCCCCTCGTGGAACGTCTGCCCGCAGAATCGAGGGAAGGTCGGGAAGGGGAGCGACCCATCGGTGTGGTTGAGGGCAAGGTCCTTGACGCGCTCGTCGCGGTCCCAGCAGCCCTTGCGCATCTCGTCGAAGGTCGTGGCCGTCATCGTCATCTGGGTCCGGTCGAAGACGATGTTGCCCTGAGCGTCGATCGTCGTCGACGCCTGGGGAATGGCCACGAACTTCTTCTGCACGTAGATCAGCTCGTCGTCGTAGTACCAGGCGTCGCCCCAGTCCCCTTCGGGGTCTTCGACCATGTCGTACTTGGCGCCCGACAGGTGCTTGAAACCGCCCCACCTCTTGCGCTCGACCCGCGGGCCCCTCTCCCGGTACCGCTCCGGCAGCCAGGTCTGCCAGACGTGGGGAGGTTCAACGACGTGGTCATCCACACTTACGATCTTGGGCAGCGTCATGGTCCCGAGATTACCCGCACCCTGACGTCGGTGTCAGGTGCGGGATGCCTGATCACATCCCCCAGGCAAGGGCGAATCAACAGAAATGGACCTCTAGGGCACGCTCGGGATCGACACGTCGGGGATGGTGACGACGGTGGCGCCGGCGGGCAAGGTGAAGTCGGCGGCCGGTGGCGCCGGGTTGAACCCGGTCAACTCGAAGGTTCCTCCCGCCGACTCCGCGTAAGCCAGGATGCCCGAAATTGGTCACGCAGTAGGTCACCGACTGCGACGAGCTGCTCGAGTAGCGCACGCACTGGGCGTGCTCACCGGCGTACGTCGCGCTCGAAAAGTCCACGCTGTAGCCCAGGGAGTGGGCACCGGCCGCCGCCTCGGCGGCGTGGAATTCGTTGAGCAGGGTGGTCGGGCTGAACAGCGTCGTGATCGAGGCGAGGGGGTTGACCCCCGCCCCCGACTCCGACACGCACTCCTTCTTCCCGTCCGTCGTGGTGCAGAAATAGGTGTGGGACCCGTCGTTGATCACCGACCCGCTCGAGGTGGAGAACACCGACCTCGGGGGCTTCTGCTCGATGGTGATGGTCTGTGACGGGCCCGCCGCGCTCTTCGAGGTGTAGGTGGCGCTGTAGGTGGCGTGCGCTCCGGCCTGCACCTCGGTGGACAGGGCCTGGAGCTGGCTCAGGTCCGAAGCGCCCGAGGACCCTCCCGAGCTCGTGGCGGTGGAAGCCGTGGTGGTGGTCTTGTCGGCCGACGAGTTGGTCGAACCGCCGCAGGCGCTCAGCACGCCGCCGGCGACGAACAGTCCGACCAGGCACGCCGCGCCGATGGTGGCACGGGGGGCCCGGGACGACGAAGGCAGTGCGCGCACGGTGGGCTCCCTTTCTGCCGCCTGTTCGGCCGTTCCGTGGCTCGATCAGGAGCTGATCCGTGTGCGGATCCGCGTTGATCCGTGTATCGATCAGGCGGTGATCGGTGCGCTGATCAGTGGCCGGCTCCCGGATAGCCGCCGCCACCGTAGCTGGCGTCGAGACTGTCGTAGTCGATGGCGAAACCGTTGCGGGGAAGGGCGTCGGTGAACTCGACCTGCTTGGGCTTCTTGTACGAGGCGATCCGCTCGCGGCAGTGTTCGATGATCTCCTCCGCGCTCGCGCTCTGGCCCTCGCGCAGCACCACCACGGCGATGACGTTCTGGCCCCAGGTGGGGTCGGGCACGCCGATCACGGCCGCGTCGGCGACCGCAGGGTGCTGCTTGAGGCAACCCTCCACCTCGGTCGGGTAGATGTTCTCGGCCGCCGACTTGATGAGACGGGACTTGGGGCCGATGAAGGTGAGCGACCCGTCGCTCTCGACGCGACCGAGGTCATTGGTGTGGTGCCAACCGCCGGCCTGGCGCTGCTCGTTGAGTTCGGCGCGATTGAAGTAGCCGTTCATCACCGTGGGCCCGCGCACGGCTATCTCTCCCGTCTCGCCCGGACCGAGCTCGGCTCCGTCGGGGTCGAGCGTGGTGATGCGCACGAAGGGTGCGGGCCTGCCGCTCGAGCCGATGCTGGGCTGCAGGGCGTTGAAGGTGGCGAGGCCCATGACCTCGGTCTGGCCGTAGCCGGCGGGGCGCTTCCCCCACGGGCTCTCGTCGACGGTGATCATGGCCGTCCACTCCGGCTTGCCCGGGAACCCCCGCAGGGTCTTGAGGTCGTAGCGGCCGTCGGCGTTGAGCTCGACGATCTGGTCCATGGTGGGCGGCATGATGAACCCGCCCGTGCAGCGCTCCTCGGCGATGAGCCGGCACAGCTCCTCGGCGTCGACGCGCGGGGTGAACACGTTGTTGCCCCCGACCACGAAGGTGGCCAGGGTTGTCATGAACGTGGCCACGTGGAACAGCGGCCCGCAGTTGAGGTACACGTAGTCGGCGCCCACCCCCTGGATCTGGGCGATCAGAGACCCTTGGAGGAGCAGGGCGCGGTTCGACAGCAGCGCGCCGTTGGGGCTCCCTGTGAACGCGGCGGTGTACATCATGAGCACCGACGCCGCCTCGTCGGTGTCGGCGGCGGGGTCGTCCTCGGCCCCTCCCGCCAGGAACGCCTCGTAGCCCCCCTCGCCCTCGACGTCGTGGCCGATCCACAACGCCTTGGACCCGCTGTCGTCGGCGGGCCTGGCGCAGGGTGTCGCCGATCTCGGCCTCCTGGAAGAAGACGACGGCGGGATCGCTGTCGCCGATCACGAAGACGAACTCGGCCGCGCTCTGGCGCCAGTTGGCGGGGCAGAACACCGCCCCGATCTTGGCCGCGGCCAGGAGCCCCTCGAGCAGCCGGTGGCAGTTCTGGCCCAGCCACAACAGCCGGTCACCCGGGCCGACCCCGTGCGGCAGCCAACGCGTTGGCGAGTCGGTTGACCCGGGTGTCGAGGGCCCGATAGGTGAGCCGGTACTCGCCACACACCGCACCCATCGATTCGGGGCGCGTGCCGACATGCGCCCGCAGGACGTCGGCCAGCGTCAGGTCGTGAAGATCGTCTTTCATCTGCCGGCTCTCACTCGTCGACCACGCGGGCCGCCTTGTAGCCCGAACGGGGGATGGTCTCGCGGTCGAGCACCTCGATGACGGTGTCGATGCCGAGCCGGTCTCGCAGCGCCGCCGCGCACTTGCGGGCCGATCTCGACGTCGTCGCCGGGCGCACCCGAACCGCGCTCGACCCGCACCGTCACCGGGCGCGTCTCGTCCACCGGCCGCACCATCTGCCACTCCAGGGTGGGCTCGGTCACCTCGGCCACGCCGCGCAGGGCCGACTCCACCTCGTTGGCCTGGAACCGCGTGCCCTGCACGGCGATGAGGTCCTTGAAGCGGCCGCCCCACAGTCCCCGGATGCTGGTCTCGCCGCACGGGCACGGCTCGCGCAGGATGGCGCAGGCTTCCTCGAGGTCGTAGCGCAACAATCCGTTGTCGCGGTCGAGGGTGGTGACGACCAGGTCGCCCCACTCCCCGTCGGCGACCTCTTCACCGGTGGCGGGGTCGACGGCCTGGACCACGCCCCAGTCCTCGTTGATGTGCGCGCCGGGAAGCTGCCCACAGGCCCCGCCCACGTACGCGTAGCACTCGGCCCCCGCCGTCATGAGCGGCATGCCCTTGCCCATGCCGAACCCGGGCATGCCCTTGAATTCGAGCCCGGCGTCTTTGGGGTCGATGCCGAGCTTGGCGGCCACCTCGAAGAACCGTCCCGTCGAGAACCCCATGAAGGGGATGTCGGGCTTCACCCGGGTCCAGAAGCGCAGGCCCTGCTCGGCGGCCTCGTCGGTGTCGGGCGGCGGCACCCAGATGTTGAGCATGCCGAAGTACTCGTACGACCCCGACAGCATGGGCCCACCGCCGTAGAGATAGGCGGGGTGGGCGTGGGTGGCGATCATCCCGGGCCGATAGCCGTACCGCCACCACGTGCGGGCCGAGGACTCGTACTCGATCCAGATGTCGCGTCGAGTCCACAACGAGATGGTGGGTGTCCCTGTCGTTCCCGTCGAGGTGCCGACGCGCACCGCGGCGCGGGGATCGGTGAACCGGTACCGGCCGAAGGGCGGGTCCGCAGCCTCGGAGTCGCGCAGATCCTGCTTCATCGTGAGCGGCACGTGACGCAGGTCGTCGACGGTCTTCACGTCCTCGGGAGCGCCGATGCCGGCCGCGACGAGCTTGTCCTTGAACAGCGGCACCGGGTTGTCGAAGATCTTGCGCATGAGCGTGCCCAGGCGCTCGTTCTGCAGCGCCCGCATCTTCTCGGGGTCCATGGTCTGGACCTCGGGGTCCCAGTACTTCTGTTCGGGGTCCCGGGGCGGGGGCCCCAGGACCTCAGGTCCGTAGCTCGGCATGGTCCCTCCCTGTGTGTCGATCTGGATGCGATTGCTGGCGAGTTGTTCGTGGCGTGGCGTGCGGGCTGCGTGGCGGGCTACTGTGCGGGCTACTTGCGGGGCAGCCCGAGCACACGCTCGGCGATGATGTTGCGCTGGATCTCCGACGTCCCGCCGGCGATGGTGCCGGCGAAGCTCTGCAGCCAGTGCACCAGCCAGGCCTCGCTGTCACCGCGGCCCACCGACGGCGCCTCGTGGCGCGACATGTCGAGACCGGTGGCCCCCAATGCTTCTCCGACATCCAGGGCGAGGCCCCGGCGCAGCTCGCTCCCCAGGAGCTTGAGCACCGAGTGTTCGGACGGCTTCTCCCCCTTGGCGAACTTGGCGAACCCCCGGTACCCGAGGAGCTTGAGGGACTGGGTCTGCATGTAGGCGCGTGCCACGGTGGTGCGGAAGGCGGGGTCGTCGGCGAGGCGACGGCCTCCGGGCAGCGGGGTGGTGGCGGTGGTCACGACGCGCTCGAGGATCTTCTCGGTGCCGGTGGCCTCGTTGATCCACAGCATGCCGCGCTCGTGCGCCAACGACCCTCCCGCCACCGACCATCCGTGGTGCAGCTCGCCCACCAGGTTCTCGGCCGGCACCTCCACGTCGGTGAAGAAGACCTCGTTGAAATCGGCGTGCTCGCTGTCGGTGAGCTCGGCGATGGGCCGGGTCAGGATGCCGGGCGTCTTCATGTCGATGATGAGCACGCTGATACCGGCGTGCTTGGACGCCTCGGGGTCGGTGCGCACGAAGCAGAAGCAGTAGTCGGAGTGATGCGCCCCCGAGGTCCACACCTTCTGGCCGTTCACGACGAACCGGTCCCCGTGCAGCTCGGCCCGGGTGCGCAGGCCGGCGAGGTCGCTGCCGGCGTTGGGCTCGCTCATGCCCAGGCACCAGCTGATCTCGGCGCGCAAGGTGGGCAGCGCGTAGCGCTCTTTTTGTTCCTCGGTGCCCCAGTCCAGGATCGACGGCGTGATGATGGAAAGGCCCTGGGGGTTGCAGCTGCGGGGGACGCCCAGGCGGGCCAGCTCCTCGAAGTACACCATCTGCTGTACCGGGGTGGCGTTGCGCCCGCCGTACTCCGGCGGCCAGCCCGGCACCAGCCACCCGTTCTCGAACAGCTTGCGCTGCCAGACCCGGGCCCACTCCGGGATGTGCGCCGAGGACTTGACCCGCTCGGCGCGTTCGGAGGACGGCGGCAGGTTCGCCTCCATCCAGGCCCGCAATTCGCGGCGAAACTCCTCGGTCTGCTCGTCGTAGTGCAGGCGCACGCTGGGATCGTAGCTGCCTGACGTTCGTGTCAGCTAAAGGGGAACGGGCCTCGCCGGGCCCCGCGGGGGGCTTTGGTCGAGCTCTGGTGGAGCTCGGGCCGGAGCTCGAGCCGGAGTCGGGTCGGAGTCGGGTCGGAGTCGGGCCGGAGTCGGGTCGTACTACGACGGGCCGCGGGTGAGGAGCATGCAGCCGGCGATGGGCCCTCCCCCGGCGGCGACCGCCGCCACTTCAGGGGTGACCCGAACCTGACGATCGCCACCCTCGCCGCGCAGTTGCACACACGCCTCGTGCAACATCCCGAAACCGTGTAACCGACCGGCCGAGAGCTGCCCGCCGCTGGTGTTGAGCGGTACGGCGCCGTCGAGCGCGATGCGAGTGCCACCCTCGACGAAGGGCCCGCTCTCGCCCTTGCCACACAGGCCCAGCTCCTCGAGCCACACCATGGTGAGGATGCTGAACCCGTCGTAGAGCTCGGCCACGTCGACGTCGGACGGCGCGCAGTTCGGTGCGTTCCCACATGCTGGCCGCGGCGTCGCGCGCCGAGAACGTGGTCATGTCGTCGAACTGGTCCCAGCTGGGCCGGCCCCGCAACGCCGTGCCGATGGCGTTGACGTGGCACGCCGTGTTGGCCGTGTCGGGGGCGTAGTCGGCGTGGGACACCACCACCGCCGTCGAACCGTCACACGGGTGCGTCACAGTCGTAGAGGCAGAACGGGGTCGAGATCATGCGGGCGGCGAGGTAGTCGTCGAGCGACATCGGGTCGCGGTAGATCGCCTTGGGGTTGAGCGCCGCATTGCGCCGGCCGTTGAGCGCGATCCACGCCAACTGCTCCCGGGTGAGCCCGAACTCGTACATGCGTCGCTGGGCGATCATGGCCAGCCAGTTGGCGGCGGACACGGCGCCGTAGGGGAGCGTCCACTGCATGACTCCCGAGAAGCGCGGGATCCCCCGGCCGCTACCGGCTGCCGCTCCGATCCCCTGGCGTCCGCCTTCGCCCTGGGCCGTGGATTCCGTGACGGTCCGGTACACGAGGACGTGGCGGGCCAGTCCCGCCGCCACCGCCAAGCAGGCCGCGAACACGGCCCGGAGCTGGCCGGGCCCTTCGAGCCCGCCGTCGTGCCAATTGAGCCTGAGGCGCAGGGCGTCCTGGACCTCGGGGGTGGAGGGCCCGGCGAAGCCGCCGGTGCCCGATGCCGGCGCCGGGAAAGGTGGCCAGCCCGTCGATGTCGTCCCGGGTGAGCCCGGCATCGGCGATGGCCTGGAGGCAGGCGTCCACGGTGAGGTCGAGCTCGCCGCGCCCGAGCCGCCGCCCGACGTCGGACTGGCCGATGCCCGAGATGATCGACCGGCGCTCGAGACGCTCGGGCGGGCTCATCTCGGCCGCGGCCCGGCCGGCCGGCGCTTGAACAGCGGCAACCACACGTCGTCGGCCTGTTCGAAGGTGACCTCGCACGTCCATGCCGATGCGCACGTCATCGGGCGCGCAGTCCACCAGGTTGGTGGTCAACCGGACGTCGTCCTGCTCGGCGATGGTCACGAGCCCGATCACGTAGGGGTCGGATCCCGGGATCCACTGCTGATGGTTCACGGTGAAGGAGTGCACGACGCCGGTGCCGCTGACGGGCTCGGGAACGAGGGAGCCGTCCAGGCAGTCGGGGCAGCGCGGCACGGGGGGGTGCACGTAGTGGCGGCACGCCGTGCAGCGCAGGAAGCGCAGGCGCCCGTCTTCACCCGAGGTCCAGAAGAACCGGTTGGCGTCGTCGAGGCGGGGCAGGACGCGCACGGCCGGGCCGCGCGCGGCTTCGGGCGCGGTCTCGGGTGCGGTCATGGGTTGCACACGCGACAGGGCGCACGTCTGGGGAGGCGGGTCACGGGCCGAGATGCTACGCCACACCGCATGAACCTGACGGCGCCGTCAGAGTCGCGGCGCTACGCTCGGCGCGCCGATGCTGGGAAGTTCAGCTCGTCTTGGTGGCGTCTTCGTGACGACTTCCTGGCGACGCGACCCGCGTCTGTAACCATCTCCACCAGGGTTTTGACCCCACAAACCCGGATCGACAGGAGGAACCCCGTGACCATTCCCGCCAGCCTCGAGGGACGCCGGGTGCTCGTGGTCGGGGCGTCGTCGGGCATCGGCCGTGCGCTGGGGTTGGGTGCGGGGGCGGCGGGGGCCCGAGTGGCGTTGGGGGCCCGACGTCTCGACCTGGTCGAGGAGGCGGCCGAGGAGATTCGCGGCGCCGGGGGCGAGGCGCGGGCGTGGAGCTGTGACGTGACCTCGGAGGCCGACTGCGCCCGCCTCGTCGCCGACGCCGCAGCGTGGATGGGTGGGATCGACGTCCTGCTGTACATGTCGGGCAGCTCGCCGCTCGTCCGCGTTGCCGACGCGCCGGCGTCGTTGTGGCACGAGATGTTGGCCACCAACCTGGTGGGAGCGGCACTCGTGGTGCGGAGCGCACTCGAGCACCTCCGAGCCGCCGACGACCCGGTGGTGGTCGTGACCACCCACTCGATGGGGGCGCCCTGGCCCTGGCTCGGGGTGTACGGCACCACCAAGGCGGCGCTGGCCGAGCTGGCCCGGGGGTTGCGATCCGAGGAGCCGCATCTTCGGGTGGTGTGCGTGGCGGTGGGCAACACCGCGTCGTCCTTCGCCGACGGCTGGGACCCGGATGTGGCCGGGCAGGCTTTCGAGCAGTGGGTGGCCGACGGGCTGCTTGCGCTACGAGGTGCTGCAGTGCAACGAGATGGCGGACGCCATCCTGGCCACGGTCCTCGACCCCTCCACCCCCGACGAGCTGCTCATCGCGGGCGCCGAGGTGTAGGCGACGGGCGCCGAGGCCACCGAGCGCGCCGAGGGCGGTCCTGTCGATCTTCTCCATGGCGGTCCGCGGCAGCTCGTCGGCGAAGAGGATCGCCTCGGGAAGCTTGTAGGAGGCCAGCCGTCCCCGGGCGTGGTCGCGCAGCATCTCCAGCGTGGGCGACCTCCCCGGCGTGGCGCGCCACGACGACGGCCACACCGATCTCGCCCATGACCGGGTCGGGACGCGGGATCACCGCCACATGGGCGACGCCGGGATGATCGGCGAGCACGTTCTCGACCTCGAGCGGGTACACGTTGTAGCCGCCGCGCACGTACATCTCCTTGGAGCGCCCCGACAGGTGCAGCCGGCCGCGCTCGTCGACGGAACCGAGATCCCCCGTCCGCACGGCACCGTCGGCGGTGAACACCGCCGCGGTCGCCTCGGGGTCGCGCCAGTAGCCGTGCATGACCGCCGGCGACCGCAGACATACGTGGCCGAGCTCGCCCGCTGCCAGCACGGTCGTCGTCGTCGGATCGGATGGTGAGCTCGACGCCCTTGCGGGCTCGCCCCACGCTCTCCTCGGCATCCTCGGGGGGGTCGTCGGCGGCGGTCCCCACCCCCACCCCGGCCTCGGTGCACGTGTAGCGCACGACCACCGGCACGCCGAAGCGGGCCCGGGCCTCGCGCACGAGGGCGGCGGTCGAAGGCCCACCCCCCATGGCGATCATGCGCACGCTGCTCGTATCGGTGGAATCGAAGCGCTCGTGGCGCAGCATGAGCGCGACCTGGGTGGGGATGCCCGCCCAGCGCGGTGATGCGGTGGCGCTCGACCATCTCGAGCGCGTCGCCGGCGGACCACCGGCCCATGATGAACGTGGTCCCGCCTCCGCGCAGCGCCTGAGGCAGCTTGGTCATGTAGCCGAGATGCGCGAACGACGTCGACGACAGGCCGCGCCCGCCACCGCCCCAGCGACCGCCACCGTCGATGTCCCCGATGGCCTCGAGCTGGCGCCACGTGAAGACCGCTCCCTTGGGCTCTCCTGTCGTCCCCGACGTGAACACCACCGCCACGGGGCGATCAGGATCGGATCGGGAGAGGATCTGTTGTTCGGTGCGCGGTCCCTGCTTCGGTACCCGGTCCCGGGCCTCCTCGCAGCTCGCCGAGCATGGAGTGGGGGTTCGTATCCGTCAGGTCGGTGTCCACCTCCACGATGTCTTGCACCGCGGCCACTTCGTCGACGGCGGTGTCGCGGCCGAGCTCCTTCGAGGTCACCACCAGCCGGGGCCGCGCCACGGCCAGGCAGCTGCGTCGCTCGGGCGGTGACAGGCGGTCGTTCACTCCCGCCGTGACAGCCCCGATCTTGGCCGCCGCGGCGTAGGCGACGGCGTAGGCCGGCCCCGAGGGAAGGAGGAGGGCGACGACGTCGTCGGCGCACACACCCCGGGCCCGCATCGCCTCGCCGACCTCGTCGGACAGCCCGTCGAGGGCGGCGTAGGAGAGCTCGCTCCCGTCGGGGGTCACGTAGAGAGGAGTGTCTCCGTACCGTGCCGCGGCTTCGCGTATGACGTCGCCGAACATGGTTACGGCGCCAGGTGCCGTGGTGGCAGTCCGTAGAGCTCGGCCGCGTTGACGCCGAGGATTTTGGCCTGGACGTCGGAGGAGAGCGGGGCCATCGTGGCTCGCAGCGTGTCGACCGCACCGGGGAACGTGGCGTCGTGGTGCGGATAGTCCGAGCCCCACACGATGCGCGACTCGCCGATGAACGGAGCGAGAGCGGGAAGCGTGTGCTCGTCGATCTCGTAGCTGATCCAGCACTGGCGGGCGAAGTACTCACTGGGCGTGAGGCGCAGTTCGGGACAGAATCCCCCGAAGCTCTCGGCCTGCTCGTCGAGCCGTTCCAACCAGAAGGGCACCCAGCCGCCGCTCGACTCCAAGAAGACCACCCGCAGGGCCGGATGGCGTTCGAGCACACCGAATGCGATGAGCTGCGCGCACGCCAGCATCTCCTCGAACGTGTGCGACACGGCGTGCAGCACCAGAGGGTTGAAGGGGCGATCGGACCCGAGTGTCGGGACGATCACCGAGCTCCCCTCGTGGACGGCGATGGGCATGGCGCTCTCTTCGGCGGCGTCCCATACGCGGCTCGTAAGCCGGGTCCGACAACGAGCGTCCGCAGCACGGGTTGGGTCGGACGAAGGCGGCCACGAAGCCGAGCTCGTGGCGAGCCCGGTGCAGCTCGGTCACGGCGGCGCCAGGGTCCTGCATCGGGATCATGGCGGCGCCGAACAGTCGGGTGGGGTCTGCCGCGCAGTACGAGGCCAGCCAGTCGTTGTAGGCACGCGCGATGGGCACGGCGGCCCGGGCGTCGGCCAGCGCCCAGAAGTACAGCCCGATGGAAGGGAACAGCACCGCCTGGTCGATGCCTTCGCTGTCCATGTCGGCCAGCCGGGCCGACGGGTCCGACCCGCCGGGGTGGGCTTGTTCGATGGGAAGAAACGACTGTGGGTCCGAGAACCTCGACCCCGGTGTGGCGAGCGTGCCGAGCGGGACGGCAAGGATCTCGACGCCGTCAACGACGACGTGCTCGTACCCGTTGGGGTCACGCGTGATCGGTGGGCCGGTAGAGCTCGGGGACCGTCGTCCAGGCGGTGCGGGGCTCCACCACGTGCCCGTCGGCATCGACGACGAGGTCGCGCCGGGCGCTCACGACACCAGACCGGGCGAGTTCCCCTGGGGTAGATGGCGCCAGTCGTCGGCCGGGGGCATCGGGTGGCGGAACAGCCGCGCCGCGTTCCCCGCCGCCATCATGCGCAACTCGTCGTCGGGAAGGTGACCCAAGGTCTTCTCGAGGACGAGCTGGGTATCGGGCCATGTGGAGTCGGCGTGCGGGTAGTCGCTCTCCAACATGATGTGGTCGACGCCGATCCGGTGGCGCAGCTCGATGGTCGACGGGTCGTCGATGGTGCAGAACCAGAAGTTGCGGCGCAGCACCTCGCTCGGGCGCAGCTCCGACGGCCACGAGTTGCTCTCCGAGCCCGAGGCGGAATGCTCGAGCACGTAGTCGGCCCGGTCCAGCAGCATCGGCACCCAGCCGATCCCGCCCTCGGACATCGCCACCGCCAAGCCGGGAAAGCGCAGGGGCACGCCCGACCACAGCCACTCGGCCGCCGCCAGCAGCGCGTTGACGGGGAACAAGGTCGGGAAGAGCTCGAAGGGCGGATCGGGGGAGGGCAACGGGGCCCACCCCGAGGCGCCGGTGTGGAGGCACACGACGGTGGAGGTCTCCTCGCACGCCGCGAAGAAGGGGTCCCATGCCCCCGAGAAGATCGACGGGACACCGAGCCGGGCCGGGAACTCCGGAAAGCTCACGGCCTTGAAACCGAGCGCGGCATTGCGTCGGATCTCCTCGGTGGCCACGGCTATGTCGGCGAGCCACGGGAGCTGCAGGGGGATGATGCGCTCGGGGTAGGTGCCCGCCCAGACCTCGGCGTGCCAGTCGTTCCATCCCCGCAGGCAGGCCAGGCCGAGCTCGGGGTCATCCGATCGCGAGAAGACCGAGCCGCAGAAGCCGGCCACGAGGGACGGGAAACACAGCGAGGCCCACACGCCGTTGATGTCCATGTCGGCGACGCGGGCGTGGATGTCGTAGCAACCCGGTCGCATCTCGTCGAAACGGGACGGGTCCATGCTCCAGGTGTCGCGGCGCCGGCCCGCCACCGCGTTGAGCCCGACGTTGGGGTAGGTGCGGTCCTCGTACAGCCAGTACTGCACGCCGTCGTCGCGCTCGACGATGCGAGGGGCGCGTTCGGCGAGATTTCCAGGCATGCGGCCTTCGAACATGTCGGGTGGCTCGATGAGATGGTCGTCGACGGAGATGATCGGCACCCGTATGGGTCGGGGGGTGGGATCGGGGAGGAGCACGCCGCCGGGGCCGGTCACGGGCGCAACGCCGCCCGGCAGAACGCCCACAGCTCCTCGGCGACTTCGGTCGGAGGCTCGTCGATCTGGTGGCAGATGAGCGGCGTGCAGGTGCGAGAGCACCAGGTGGAACAGCGTGCGGGCGTCGCGCCGGGCATCTCCGGGGCGCACGGCGCCGCCGGCCTGGGCGGCGGCCACGGCGTCTTCGAAGACACCCACGAACGGATCCAGGACACCCCGGAGCTGATCGGGGTGGGACTCGGCGAGCCGGAGGTGCTCACGCACGAGCGCCGCCGCGTAGGGAAGGCGTCCCTCGACGGTGAGGAAGCGGAACAGCCCGACCACCACGACACGGAGGCGCTCGAGGGGCTCGGCCTCGACGCCGACCATCGACGAAAGTGCGTCGGCACCCCGTCGGGCGTCGTCCTCGAAGAGAGCCACGAGCAGTTCGTCTTTGCCGGCGAAGCATCGATAGAAGCTCTTGAGCGACGTGCCGGCGGCGGCCACCACCTGGGTGACCGTGAAGTTGGGGCCACCGGCGTCCCACACGAGGTCGCGCGCCGACTCCACCAGCCGGGCGGTCACCTCGACCTGTCTGGCGCGGGTATCGGGCAACGAGCGCAGCCCGGCGCGCCTCGCCTCGGCGAGGTCGGTGCGGACCTCCCCGTGGGCACGGTCGGCGGGGACCACGTGCCTCGGTGGCTCAGCACCGGCCGTATCACGCGCCCCTGACGGCATCGAGATCGGAAACTATCATCCGGCGGAGAACGGCATTCTCCGGACGGGAGGGCGACAGATGGGCGATGCGATCGGCCTTGTGATCGACGGTGGGGTGGTGCCGGGTGAGGCGGGAACATATCCCGTGACGAACCCGGTTCGTCCCGCCGAGGTGGTGTTCGACGCGCCCTCGGCGTCACCAGCGCAACTCGACCGCGCCGTCGCCGCGGCCCGGGCCGCGTTCCCGTCGTGGGCGGCGATGGCACCCGAGGAGCGAGCCGAGCTCGTCGCCAAGGCGGCGTCGGCCGCCGGTGCCGCCGTGCAGTCGCAGAACCTGGCGGACGTTTCTGACGCGCGAACACGGCAAGGTGCTGTGGGAGGCCCAGTTCGATTCGGGGACCATCGGCGGCATGGCGGGCGCTTTCGCACCGCTCGTCGCCGAAGCGCTGGCGACCCGGTCACTCAGCGGAGGCGGTCGCAAGACCAGCGTGGTGCACGAGCCGTACGGTGTCGTGGCGGCGTTGTTGCCGTTCAACTGGCCGGTGTCGGTACTCGGCAACAAGGTGCTGCCCGCCCTGCTCGCCGGCAACACCATCGTGGTGAAGGCGCCGCCCACCTGTCCCGGTGCGGTGCTGGCCGTGGCCGCAGCATTGGCAGACGCTCTGCCGCCGGGAGTCGTCAACGCCATCAACGGCCCGGGGCCCGAGATCGGCGAGATGCTCGTGTCGCACCCGGGCGTGGACATGGTGTCGTTCACCGGAGGCGTCCCCACCGGCCGCGCCGTGATGGCCGCTGCATCGAGCGCAGTGCGCCCGGTGGTGCTCGAGCTGGGGGGCAACGACGCCGCCATCTTGGCGCCTGACGTCGACATCGACGACGCGTTGGCGGACAAGCTCGCCGGGGCCACGTTCATCACCTCGGGACAGGTGTGCATGGCCATCAAGCGCCTCTATGTTCCCGAGGACAAGGTGCGAGCCATGGTCGACGCCCTCGTGGCCCGGGTCGGATCCGAGGTCGTCGGTGACGGGCTCGAGCCCGAGGTGACGATGGGACCGGTCCACCGCCCCGCGGCGCGCCAGCGGGTCGAGGACATGTTGGAGGAGGCCGCCGCACGCGGCGCCCGGGTGCACCGTCCTGCGCACGTGCGTGAGCAGGACGTCGCCGCCGGCGGCTACCTGGTGTCTCCCGCCATCGTCGAGGGCGCGCCCGACGACGCCCAGATCGTGTGCGAGGAGCAGTTCGCCCCTGCGGTCCCGGTGATCGGGTATCGAAGCGTCGACGACGCCATTCGCCGCGCCAACGACTCGCCGTACGGGTTGTGCGCGTCGATCTGGACCGCAGACGACGACCTGGCGGCGAGCGCGGCGCGCCGGCTCGAGGCGGGCACCGTGTTCGTGAACAACCACGGCACCGCGGCGATGGACCATCGGGCTCCGTTCGGAGGATGGAAGCAGTCGGGCTATGGGCTCGAGCTCGGTCCCGAGGGCATGTTGGCCTTCACCCGTCCGAAGACGATCTTGCAATTCGCCGCCCCGACGAAGTGACGTGGTGATGTCGTGCTGGACCTGCTGATCCGCGGCGGCACGGTGGTGGACGGGACGGGAGCCCTGGCTCGCCGGGCCGACCTGGCCGTACGCGACGGGCGGGTCGTGTCGATCGGTGAGACCGACGAGCCCGCCGCCAAGGTGATCGACGCGGCGGGCCTCATGGTGACACCCGGGTTCGTCGACCTCCACACCCACTACGACGCGCAGTTGTCGTGGGACCCGACTGCCAGCCCCTCTCCGTTGCACGGGGTCACCACCGTGATCGGCGGCAACTGCGGGTTCTCTCTGGCGCCTGCCGGGCCCGAACACGCCCGCTACCTGGCCCGCATGATGGCCCGCGTCGAGGGGATGCCCATCGCCGCGCTGGAACACCTGGACTGGTCGTGGAACAGCTTCGGCGATTGGGTGGGGAGGCTCGACCGGTCCATCGCCGTGAATGCCGGGTTCCTTGTCGGGCATTCGGCGGTCCGGCGCGTGGTCATGGGCGACGACGCCGTCGGTTCGACCGCCACCGACGACCAGGTGCGTGCCATGGCATCGGTCTTGGCCCGCTCGCTCGAGGAGGGGGCCCTCGGGTTCTCCACGTCCCAGGCCCCGACTCACAACGACGGCGACGGCATGCCGGTCCCTTCGCGCGCCGCATCGCGCTCGGAGCTCGAAGCGCTGTGTCGCGTCCTGTCGACGCATCCGGGGACGACCCTCGAGCTGATCGTGCCGGGGTGTCTCAACGGGTTCAGCGAGGACGAGGTCGACCTCATGACGACCCTGTCGCTCCTGGCCGATCGTCCCGCCAATTGGAACGTCCTCGGCGTCTCTGCGCTCAACCCCGGTGGGCTCGAGCATCAGTTGGAGGCGTCGACCGCCGCGGCACGGCGCGGCGCCACCGTGGTGGCACTGACACTGCCGCACACCATGAAGCTCCGGCTCTGCTTCGAGCCCGGTGCCATCCTCGACAGCCTTCCGGGGTGGCGCGAGATGTTCGCGTTGCCCGTTCCCGAGCGTATGAAGGTGCTCTCCGACCCCGCCGAGCGGGCCCGGCTCGACGCGGGGGCGAAGTCGAAAGAAGCCGGCATCATCGGCGCCCTGGCCCGGTGGGAGAACCTCGTCATCGACGAGACCTTCGCCCCCGAGAACTCCGCCTACGAAGGACGCTCGGTGCGCGCTGTGGCGGAGACGATGGGCAAGGAGCCCTTCGACGCGCTCCTCGACATCGTGGTCGCCGACAAGCTCCGGACGGGACTGCGCCCGCCCATCGGTGAGTCCGAAGCGGACTGGGAGCTGCGGGCGAAGGTGTGGCAGGACCCGCGCGCCGTGGTGGGAGGGTCCGACGCCGGGGCGCATCTCGACATGATGTGCGGGGCGATCTACTCCACCTCGATGCTCGGCGACGGTGTGCGGGCCCGCCATCTGCTGTCGTGGGAGGAGGCGGTGCGGCAGCTGACCGACGTCCCCGCACGGCTCTACGGCCTGCGCGGGCGAGGACGGCTGGCGCCGGGTTGGTGGGCGGACATCGTGGTATTCGACGCCGAGCGGGTGGGGCACGGGCCCGAGCGCACGCGCGACGACCTTCCCGGAGGCGCCAGTCGCCTCTATGCCGAAGGTGTCGGCATCGAGCACGTCATCGTGAACGGAGAGGAGATCGTGCGATCCGGGGCCTTCACCGGATCGCTCCCGGGCTGGGTCCTGCGGTCGGGGACGGACACCGACACCGTGACCGCCGGCGTGGGCGCGGCGGCCACACTGGCCGGAGTGCCCGGGCCGTGACGGCGTCGCGTCGGAGCGGGGGGACGGTGCGGGCCGCCGTCGTCCACGAGGTGGGTGCTCCCTTCGTCATCGAGGACATCGAGCTCGCCCCCACCGGGCCGCACGACGTGCGGGTCAAGATGGCGGCCAGCGGTGTCTGTCATTCGGACCTGTCGGTGCAGAAGGGGACGATCCCCTTCATGTTCCCGACCGTGCTCGGCCACGAGGGCGCCGGCGTCGTGGTCGAGGTGGGAGAAGCCGTCACACGCGTCGTGCCGGGCGACCACGTCGTGCTCACCTGGATGCCGGCGTGCCGCCGCTGCTACTGGTGCCTGCGGGGCCAGGTCATGTTGTGCGAGGTGGGCCTGGCCGAATCCCTGTCGGGTGCCTACGCCACGGTGCGGGGAATACCGCTCGTGCGGGGGCTCGGCACCGCCACATTCGGCGAGGAGACCCTCGTCCCCGAAGGCGAGGTCGTCCGGGTAGACCCGTCCGTGCCCTTGGAGCTCGCCGCCCTCGTCGGTTGCGCGCTGGCCACGGGGGTGGGGGCGGTGTGGAACACCGCCCACGTCCCGCCGGCGTCCACCGTGGCCGTCGTCGGGTGCGGCGGGGTGGGGCTGTCGGTGATCCAGGGAGCCCGGCTGGCCGGTGCCAGCCACCATCGTCGCCGTCGACCAGGTCGCGTCGAAGCTCGAGCTGGCCAAGGCCATGGGCGCCACCGCGTCCGTGGACGCCTCGGCGGAGGACGCCGTGGCGGCCGTGCGCGGCCACACCGGGGGACGGGGCGCGGACTTCGGTTTCGAGGTGGTGGGGCGGGCCGAGACCATCCGCACGGCCTTCGCGGCGGTGCGGCGAGGGGGAACGGCGGTGCTCGTCGGGGCGGGATCGCCGGCCGACCAGGTGTCGTTCTCCGCCTTCGAGCTTTTCGTCGACGCCAAGACGGTGATCGGCTGCGTCTATGGCTCGACCGATGCCGATCGGGACTTCCCGGTGCTCATCGACCTCGTTCGCCAGGGCGCCATCGATGCCGAGGGGATGGTCACGCGTCGCATCGGGCTCGACGACGTGAACGACGCCTTCCGGGCCATGGAGGCCGGTGAGGTGGCAAGAAGCGTGATCGTCTACGACGACACCCTGTGACGGCTCCAGGGTGGAACGAAAGCAACGTGAGCGAATCAACGTGAGCGAAATGGAGAACTGATGGCGACGGAACTGTACGTCGTGGACGCGGACGCCCACGCGGTCGAGCCCATGGAGTTCTTCGCCGAGTTGCTCCAACGCTTTCCCGACCACGTGGCGCTGCGCACCGACACCAAGCTCGGCGTCCTCATCGAAGGGCGGCCCTATCCCCAGTACGAGGGACCGGGGGCGGGTTGCCCCCCGCAGCACGGCCTGACCACCGCACCGGGCGTCGACCCCGGGACCGTGGACGGCGTGCTCGCCAACGCCGATACCGACGGCATCGACGAGATGGTCCTGTTCCCGAGCTTCGGCCTGTGCGTGCCCACCATCGAGGACCCCGTCCTCGGGGCCGGGTTGGCCCGCATGTACAACCAGTGGGCGTCGGAGTTCTGCGCCAAGAGCGCCGGACGCCTGCACGGCGTGGCGGTGGTGCCCATCGAGCACGGCGACATGGCCATCACCGTCATGGAGGAGGCCAAGGCGCTCGGGCTCGTCGCCACGATCGTCCCTCCTGGGCTCAAGGACCGGAACCTCGACCACCCCGACATGGACCGCTTCTACGCGGCGGCGGCCGCACTCGACATGCCGTTGGGGGTGCACGGCGCGCCGGGCATCCACCTGCCCAAGATCGGCGTGGACCGCTTCGACAATTACATCCAGGTCCACTGCGTGAGCTTTCCCTTCGACCAGATGTTCGCCATGACCGCCCTGGTGAGCGGGGGCGTGTTCGATCGCCACCCCACGCTCCGGGTGGCCTTCTTGGAGGCCGGGGCGGGATGGCTGCCGTGGTTCGTCGAGCGTCTCGGCGAGCACTACGAGTCGCGCGGCGACTGGATCCCCAACGGTTGGCAACGTCCCCCCGCCGAGTACGTGGCGGCGGGCAACGTCGTGGTCACCTGCGAGCCCGACGAAGATGCGCTGCCGTGCGTCGTCGACCTGCTCGGCGACCGGTGTGTCATGTTCGCCAGCGACTATCCCCACTGGGACGGTGCCTGGCCCCGGGCCACCACCGAATTGAAAGAGCACGCCGAGGGGCGTCTCGCCGACGACGCGCTGGCGCGGGTGGCCGGTGCCAACGCCCAGGACTTCTACAAGTTGCCCCGATAGGCGGGCAGCGACCATGCCAGGAACCGCACCGACGGGATCGACCACGAGGGAAGCACCATGACCGCAGACACCACGACGGCAGACACCACGACCGGCCTCGAATACATCGATGCCGACGGACACGTGCTCGAACACCCCGACGGGTTCCGTGACTTCGCGCCCAAGGGGTTCGAAGACCGCGTCTGGCACATCGAAGTGGACGACAACCAGGCGCGAGTGGGCCGTCATGGACGGGACCCGCACCATCGCCAATTTCATGTCGCTGGCCGGCACCGCCGGCATGTCGGCCGACGACCGCGACCGGGCCCAGCGCGGTGAGCTCCGCTACACCGAGGTGCGTCCCGCCGCCTGGGACGCCCCGGCGCGCCTGGTGGACATGGACACCGACGGCATCGACCAGGCGGTGCTCTACCCCACGCTGCTGCTCGGGATCCAAGGGCACCCCGACGTCGAATTCGCGGCCGTGATGTGCCGCGCCTACAACGACTGGCTCTCAGAACACACCCAGTCCGGCGGCGGGCGCCTGTTCGGGGTGGCGGTACTGCCCCAGCAGGACATCGAGCTGGCCGCGGCCGAGATCCGCCGGGTGGCGGCGCTGCCGGGGATCGTGGGGGTGTTCCTGCGCCCCAACCCGAGCGCGGACTGGAAACCCTTCTCCGACTCCGTCTACGACCCCCTGTGGCAGCGCCGCGTCGGAGACGGGGATGCCGGTGGGGCTGCACCCGTTCCTGGCGGCTGATCTTCCCGGCGCGTGTCTGGGCCTACGCATCAACCGGCTGCGGACATCGTCGAATCCTCTTCCCGACGACACCGGCACGGTGGCCATCGACAACATCTTCTTCACCCAGGCCATCGCCAACCCCTTCGACATGATGTGCTCGATGACCTTCCTTCTGGCCGGGGGCGTGTGCGAGCGCTTTCCCGACCTGCGCCTCGTCTTTCTGGAAGCCGGGGGCGGATGGCTCGTGCCGTGGCTCGAGCGCCTCGACCACCACTACGAGATCTTCGGGTGGGACGTGCCGAATCTGACGAAGGAGCCCTCGGAGTACTTCCGTCGCCAGTGCTGGATCAGCTTCGACCCCGACGAGTCCACCCTCGCCTTCACGGCCCAGTCACCGCTGTGCGGAGCCGATCGCATCGTGTGGGCCTCGGACTACCCCCATCCCGACGCCGTGTTCCCGGGTGTGACCCGCGAGCTGTCGCGAAGCCATCGCCGGGTTGTCGGCACACGACCAGCATCTGATCGCTGGTGCCAACGCCGCCGCCCTGTACGGACTTCCGGCCGTCCCCAAAGTCACCCCATCCGCAGCCGCCCGCTGACCGCCGAGGGGTCCGCGGCTGTCCCCAGGGGTCCGGCTCGCCGTGGGCGGGGTGGGCTGTGCGCCCGCCGCTAACCTCGGACGGGTGAACGAAGACTTGCGCCGCAGGATCCCCCCCGTGATCGCTCTGGGCCGCGTCACCTTCGGCCTGAGCCTCATGGTGACACCCACCGCCGGGGCCCGCCCCTATCTGGGCGCCGAGGCCAAGCGACCGAGCGTGCGCTTTGTGAGCCGCCTGTTCGGTGGCCGTGATCTGGCCCTCGGCATCGTGTTGCTCCAGGCTCTTCGGGAGGACCGTCCCGAAGCCGTCACCCGCGCGCTGTTGCTGGGGGCGGGATGCGACGCATGGGACGCCATCGCGGCGCTGCGCAGTCGCGATCTCCCCATCTGGAGCCGTCTCATGGTGGCGACGCTGGGCGGAACGTTCGCGGCTCTCGGCGCTTCGGCCGCGTTCGCAGCCCCGGTCGAGCCGAGCGAATTCGCGTCCGCCGCACCCGCCGCCTAGATGCCGGGAGCGAAGTCCGGACGCCTCGCGGACGACGTGGTCCGCGAGCAGGTGCGAGCGCTCATCCGTGATGTCGAGGGGTTTCCCCATCCCGGCGTGACGTTCAAGGACATCACACCCGTTCTCGCCGATGCGGCCGCCTTCGGAGACGCGGTGGCGTGGCTGGGCGCCCCGTTCGAGGGAAAGACGGACATCGTCGCCGCCATCGAGGCGCGGGGCTTCATCCTCGGTGCCCCCGTCGCCTACGCGCTGGGCACGGGCCTGGTCCCCGTGCGCAAACTGGGCAAGCTCCCCGCCGCCACCATGGCGGAGGCCTACATGCTCGAGTACGGCGAGGCGACCCTGGAGATGCACACCGACGCCGTGGCGCCGGGAGACCGGGTGCTGATCGTCGACGATGTCATCGCCACCGGGGGAACGCTGCTCGCCACCGCCGCGGTGCTGCGCCGCGCCGGCGCCGAGGTCGTGGGCGTGGCGGCCATGCTCGAGATCGTGGCCCTGGGGGGACGGGCGCGGCTCGGAGGACTGGACCTGCACGTGCTGTTGTCGGTGTGAACGCGCGGTCCCATTTCGCTCGAGGCGCTCGACGCCCAAGAGGAGCGGTTCGCGGCCGCCTTCGGTGCCGGCGACATCTCGCTGGCGCTTCCCCTCTACGCGCCCGACGTCGTCTACGTGAGCCCCACGACCCGCCTGTTCGGCTGGCCGGCGCGCATGGTGGGGGTCGAACACGCCCTCGAGTTCATCCAGATGACCATCACAGGGCTCTCGGCCATCTCCTATTCGGTCGACGAGCGCGCCCTGATCGACCCCAACGCCGAGGAAGACGCCGGAATGCAGGCCGGGGCGTATGTCAGGGTGCGCTTCGACTTCGACATGCAGGGAGCGCGCCTGCGCTCGACCTACGTCGTGGTGTACCGCTACCGCAACGCGCTGATCGCCCAGCAAGAGCTCTACTACGACCCCAGTGGCGAGCTCGAGCGCCTGCCTCGCGGTGATGGCCGAAGGTCAGATCGAATTCGTCAAGCCCGCCGGGCTGTACCGCGACGCCCCGTATGCCTATGCGTCGGTGGCGCCGTCGGGTCGACTCGTGTTCAGCGCCGGCGCCTGTCCCGTCGGTACCGACGGGATTGTCATCGGCCCCGGTGATCTGGTGGTCCAGGCGCAGACGACGGTCTCCAACCTCTTCGTGGCACTGGCTGCGGCGGGAGCATCCGCTGGTGACGTGCTCAAGACGACGCTCTATGTCGTCACGTCGTCCCCAGCGGATCTCGCCGAAGTGTGGGCGGTGGTGAAGGCCGCCTTCGAGCCGTTCGACCCGCCGAGCACGTTGCTCGGTGTGTCTGTCTTGGGGTACACCGGCCAGCTCGTGGAGATCGAGGCCGTCGCTCTGGCACCTTCGCCGAGCGATACGGCCCCGTCTCCGTAGCGAGCGGCAACTACATCGGCATCGCTTCGTAGACCTCGACCGTCCCTCCGCCGGCGAGCACCGGGCAGCCCTTGGCCTTGCTGGCCGCCTCGGACAGGCTGTTGGCGGAGATGATCGATGTAGCCCCCGGCCCCACCGGCGGCGCCGTCCTTGGAGGAGCCGTCGGACTTGACGGTGCTCGATGCGCCGAACGGGTTGCCGGGGTCGAGGATGTCGTCACCGAGGGTGCCGAACCATCCCATCCACGCATCCATGGCCGCCTTCTGCGCCTCGGGCGTGTCGGCCATCTGACCACCGGTGTAGAGAAATACGAACTTGCCCATGTGAGTCCTGCCTTTCTTGTTTGGTATTCGGTTTGGTATTCGGTTTGGTTGGTGCTCGATGCGTTCGATCTGCTCGGTGTGCTCGATGTGCTCGATGTGTTCGTGAACCTGGTCGTGCCGATTTACGGCGGGCCCTGGTCGGGCCCGGGGTCGCCGCCCGCTCCGGCGATGGCGAGGCGGGCCAGGTAGTGCCGCCATCCCGCGGCGTGGGGCTCGATGGCCTCGAGCGGCAGGCCCCGGTGCACGAGCCGGACGATGGTGTCGTCGCCGTCGGGCGTGAGGGTGATCTCGACGGTGCTCGACCCGGCGGGCACGGGGATGCCCCCTTCCTCCCAACCCCAGGTGAAGGTCACCCGGTGGGGAGGGCTCACCTCGACGAACTCCCCGCGCGCCACGTGGGTGCCGTCGACGTTGACGCGGTAGATCCCACCGGGCCGGGGGTCGACCTTGTGGTCGATCCCCTGCCAGCGCCGCATCTTGTCGGGGTCGGTGAAGAACGGGAACACGGCCTCGGGGGGCGCCGCGATCCGGATCTCCTGCTCGATGACGTCATCGCCTTCTGGCACGGTCGCTGTCCTCCATGTCTCGCTCCACCGCCAGCTTCAGGCGGCGCAGTCCGGTCGCCCAGAACACCTCGAGGTACTCACGTAGTTCGGCCAGCCCTTCGGGCCGGGCCCGGTAGATGATCCGGGTGGCGTCCCGACGACTCTCGAGGAGGCCGGCCTCGACGAGCACCCGGAGATGCTGGGACACCGCCGGGCGGCTGAGCTCGAAGTGTGAGGCGATCTCTCCCGCCGCCAGCTCGTTGTCGGCCACGAGCCGGAGGATCTCGCGCCGGTGGGGCTCGGCGATGGCTCGGAGGGCGGCGTCCACCCGATGAATGTAAGCAGATCCTTACGTAAGTAGCAAGTGACAAATGTCGCCCATGGGCCCGGACCAGATCCGGAGCAGTTTTCGGGCGCCAGACCCTGGCCTACGCTCGCCCGGAGGGGGACGACCGATGCTGGGATCGAGCGACCTGGTGGCATTCGTGGCGACGACGGACCTCGACCGGGCCCGCGCCTTCTACCGCGAGGTGCTCGGACTGTCCCTGGTCGAAGAGAGCCCGTTCGCGTGCGTCTTCGACGCGTACGGAACGTCGCTGCGGGTGACACCGGTGGACGAGATCCGGACCGCTCCGTACACGGTGCTCGGATGGGTCGTCGACGACATCGCGGAGACGGTGCAGTCCCTGGCTGCCGCCGGCGTCGTGTTCGAGCGGTTCACCGGCATGGACCAAGACGACCTCGGGGTGTGGGCGTCGCCCAGCGGGGCACGGGTGGCGTGGTTCACCGACCCCGACGGCAATGTGCTGTCGCTGACCCAGTTGCCGTGACCAAGGTGCTGTGACCAATGGCGCCGTGACTCAGCCGCTCTAGTGACCCAGGCGCAGTGACTCAGCGTCGGGGCATCTTGATGGCGCGGTCGGCGATGATGTTCTTCTGCACCTCGGTCGTGCCCGCACCGATCGACGTGTAGCGCTGCCATACGTAGTTGTGGCTCCAGTGCCCCTTGTCCACGGCATCGGGACCGCCCCGCGCCAGGACTCCCGACGCACCCAGGATGTCCACGCCGAGCTCGGCGATGGTCTGTGACAGGTAACTCCACTGCAGCTTGGCCAGCGGCACCTCGGGCCAGTTCTTCTCGCCCTTCAGGATCTTCGACAGTGCCCGGGCGTTCAACAGGCGGGTGAGCTCGAGCTGGGTCCACAGCCGGGCGATCCGGTCCCGGATGCCGGGGTCGTCGAGTGCCTCGGGGTTGTTCTTGCGGGCCGTGGCGATGAGGTTGTCGAGCTCGATGCGCATCGACACCGACAGCCCCGACGTGCCGACCCTCTCGTTGGCGAGCGTGCCCATGGCCACGTTCCAACCCTGGTTCTCCTCGCCGAGGCGGTAGGCGGCGGGCACGTGCGCGGCGTCGAAGTTCACCTCGCAGAACAACTCTCCGCCGGTGATGTCGCGGATGACGTTGACTTCGATGCCGGGCAGCTCCATGTCGACGATGAGGGCGGTGATCCCCTCGTGCTTGAGCCCACGTTCGATGGCGGTGGGGTCGGTGCGCACGAGGAACAGGCCCCACTTGGCGAGATGCGCCGTCGAGATCCAGATCTTGCGACCGGTCACGACGTACTCCTCCCCGTCGAGAACGGCCAGGGTGCGGAGGTTGGCGAGGTCGGAGCCGGCTTCGGGCTCGGTGAACCCCTGGCACCAGTGGACATCGGCGTTGAGGATCCCCGGCAGCCACATCTGCTGCTGCTCCTCGGTGCCCCAGCGCAGGATCATGGGGCCGATCTGCCACAGGCCGTTGGCGTTGTAGATGCCCGGCGTCTTGGCCCGGGCCATCTCCTCGGAGTAGATGGTGTTCTGCATGACCGTGGCCTCACGGCCTCCCCACGACTTCGGCCAGTTGATGGCTGCCCACCGGCCCCCGTGCAGACGGCGCTGCCATGCCTGACGGCGGAGCATGGTGCGTCGGTCGGGGTTGTTCTCGTCCCCGATCTCCCCCGACGCCATGAACTCCGGCAGGTTGTCGTCCAGCCACTGGCGCAGCTCGGCTCGGAAGGCGTCGTCCTCGGCGGTGTAGGAGAAGTCCACGGTTACCTCGGGTGCTCAGGACGTCGGTGCTTCATGACGTCGGTGCTTCAGGACGTCAGTGCTTCAGGACGTCGGGATTCACGATGTTGCGCGGCGAGGCACCGGCCAGGAGGCGGCACAGGTCGTCCGCGATGGTCTGGGTGTGGTTGACCTCGGTGTTGTAGGTGGCGCCGCCGATGTGCGGGGTGAGCACGACGTTGGGGAAGGTGGTGAGGGGGTGGTCGGTGGGAAGGTGTTCGCCCACGAAATGGTCGAGCCCCGCCGCGCTCGACCTTCCCCGATCGGAGCGCGGCGACGAGGGCGTCGCCGTCGTGGAGCTGGGCGCGCGCCGTGTTGAGGAAGACGACGCCCTCGCGCATGGCCGCGAACTGGGCCGCGCCGATCATGCCTGCGGTCTCCTCGGTGACCGGGGCGTGGAGCGAGATCACGTCGGACACCTCGAGCAGTTGTTCGAGGCTGTGTGTGGCGTCAGCGGCGTAGGGGTCGTAGGCGACGACGTTCATCCCGAGGCCCTCGAGGCGCCAACGCAGGGCGCGCCCCACGGCTCCGAGGCCGACGAGACCGGCCGTCCGACCGGCCAGCTGCCAGGCCCGGAAGCGCTGGTAGGGGATGGTCCCGTCCTTGTAGATCTCACCGGTCCGGACGTCGTGATCGGCGCCCAGCACGCCGCGCGTGGCGGCGAAGAGCAGGGCCACTCCGATCTCGGCGACGGCGTCGGCGTTGCGAGCGGGAGCCCGCAGCACCGGCACACCGGCGGCAGTGGCCGCGTCGATGTCGACGTTGTTGGGGTCCCCGCGGGTGCTCGCCACCGCCAGGAGCGGAAGGTCGAAGACGGGGCCGGCACAGCGGTCGGCTTCGACCATCAGGATGGTGGCGCCTTCCTCGGCGGCCCGCTCGGCCAGCTGCTCGGCGTTGTAGATCCGCAGGGGCTCGTGGTCGATCCACGGATCGATGACGAGGTCGGCGAGCTCCCACAACAACTCGACCCCGGGACCCCGAACCGGGGTGGTCACAAGCGCCCGAGGGCGGGTCCGATCCATCGATCCTCCTTGGGGCGCCGAACTCATTCATAATGGCCGATCATGACGGTGGTGTCAGGTTCGGTCACGGTAGGCATCGACATCGGGACGACGGCCGTGAAGGCCGTCGCCGCCGACGAGACCGGTGCGGTCCTCGCCCGGGCCCGCATCCCGCACCGCCTCATGACGCCGATGCCGGACCAGCTCGAACACGATGCCGGCCAGGCCTGGCGGCGCGGGCCGATGCGAGCGCTGGCCCAGGTGACCAAGGGGCTCGGTGACCTCGCCGGGGTGTGTGTCACGAGCATGGTCCCCTCTCTCGCCGCGGTCGACGGGCGCGGCATCCCCCGTTCGCCGGGTCTCCTCTACGGTGACGCCCGCGGTCGGCACATCGGCGGGCCTGATGCCGGTGAGCCCGATGTCGGGGACACGGACTCGGTCATGCCCGATGCGGGGGGATTCGTGCGCTGGGCAGTGCGCGAAGTGCCCGGAGCCCGGGGCTACTGGCCGGCGCAGGCGGTGGCCAACTACGCGTTGGGTCGCGTCCCGGCCATCGATACCGGCACGGCCATCTGCATGGGCTCGATGCGCAAGGGGAACCACTGGGACGACGACGTCTTGAAGAAATTCGGCGTCACGCCCCAGCAACTTCCCGTCGTCGTCCCCATGGGGCAGCCGGCGGGGACCGTCACGGGCACCGACACCGTGCTGGCGGCGGGGACGGTCGACGCGTTGTGCGACCAGATCGTCTCGGGTGCCACGCAGGCCGGGGACGTGCTCGTGATCTTCGGGGCGACGCTGATCGTGTGGGCCGTGGTCGACGACTGGATCGAAGCCCCGGGGTTGTGGACACTTCCCCACACCGTGGCCGGCAAGGTGCTGGTGGGTGGTCCGAGCAACGCCGGGGCGCTCTTCGTGGACTGGGCCCGTGCCATGTTGCAGGGTGCCAAGCGTCCCCGCGCCCGCCCACCGACATCGGGGGGCGGTGTGACGGGCCCGGCTGTCGGGCGTGACAAGCCGGACGGGTCGGACGAGCCGCCGCGCCGCGGTGACCCGGGTCGCATACCGGTGTGGACGCCCTATCTGCGCGGCGAGCGCGCCCCGTATCACGACACCACCCTGCGCGCCGGTCTGCACGACCTGGACATGACGCACGACGCCGGGGCGGTGGAGCGCGCCGCCTACGAGGCCAGCGGGTTCGTCATCCGGCACATGCTCGACCGGGCCGGGATCACGGCCCGGCGCATTGTGGCCAGTGGCGGCGGCACCCACGTCCTGCCCTGGATGCAAGGGGTGGCCGATGCCTGTGGCCTTCCCGTCGACACGGTGGGGGTGGCCGAGGGATCGGCCCTGGGAGCTGCCTACATCGCGCGCTGGACGGCGGGCCTCGAGGCGTCGCTCGACGGGGCCCAGCAATGGGCGCGCGTCGGCCGCCGGGTAGAGCCCGATGCGCGGTGGGCCGCGGCGGCATCGGAGAGGTACGCGCGCTTTCTCGCCTGCAGCCCCGACAGCTGAGATCGGGGCCAGCCCGGTTGGGAGTCGCCGGGGTGCTCTGCCATGCTGGGGCAGAGGAGGTGGAGCGGTGAGCCCCAAGTCTCATGAACACAAGTCGCACGAACCCAAGTCTCGTGAACCCAAATCTCATGAACACGACGACGCCGTTGGGGATGCCGGCGACGATTGGGTTTTTCCGTTCGAAGCCGAGCTCCACGCCTTTGCACCCGGCGTCCACGAGGCCCAGAACGCCTGGTTGGCGCAGATCGACTCGTTGCGTGCTCCGGACCGTAAGACCCACGAGCTCATCCGGATGGTGTGCACCGTCATCATCCGCAATCCACCGGGGGTCCAACGCCATGCCATGTTGGCCGCGGAGGTCGGTGCGACGTGGGAAGAGATCGCCGGCAGCATCGTGTTGACCCAACCGGCGTTCGGGATTCTGCGGGTGGTCGAAGCACTCCCCTGGGCTCGCCGCGGTTGGGAGCTGGGATCGACTCCCGTCGACGACCACGGCAAGCATCGGCGCTCATCGACGAAGGGTGTCCGCCCGGACTCCTGAACTTCGGGACACCATGACGCCTACCCCGAACCAGCAAGCCTCGGGGGAGCTCCTCCGACTACGGCTTGTCAGTGTCGCCGGTGCTGTCGATGTCGCCGGAGCTGTCTGTCGACAAGACGGACGCAGGCGGCGGACCCCCGCCGAAGAGCGCCCGGTGCACCATGGTGGTGAGAGTGTCGAGGGCCGACGCGTCGACAGGCTCACCGGCGAACTGCCGCAGTTGATGGAAGCGGTCGACCATCGCCACCACGGCTTCGGCGGCGGCGTTGGGATCGATGCCCGGGTGCGGGCCCGCCCCGTCAATGCGTGCCGCCAGGGTGCGGGCCACCCCACCCGCCGCGGCGTGGGCCTGGGCCCCGAGCTCGGTGTCGCTCATCACGAGGTCGGTCCAGGCGCGCAGCACGGGGGCGTAGCGCTGCCACGCTTCGGAGAAGCGCTCCATCCACGTGCGCAGCTCCTGCCATCCGGCCGCGTCCGGGCCGACCGGGCCCAGGGCGTTGTCGAGGGCGGCGACGACCTCGCCCGCCTCGCCGACGAGGGCGCGCAGGAGGTCTTCTTTGTTGGAGAAGTACAGGTAGAAGGTGCCGTGTGAAGTCCGTGCCACCTTGACGATGTCGTCGACACGCGCGGCGTGGTACCCCCGACGGGCGAACACGACCATGGCCGCGTCGAGAAGCTTGCGCATGGTCTTGCGACCCTGGGACCGCAGGGCGCGTTTGCTGGCGGGCTCCCCGGCCACGACAGCCACCTTGGCGCCGCGCGACGCAGCCCGCTTCCCGTTCGTGCCGATCTTGGCGCCTTGGCTGCTCACCGGTTCTGACCCGGTCGGGGCGCTCGGCGTGGAAGCCGGTCCCATTTCCCGGGCATCGTAGTCAAAAGACCGGGTCAGGACGCCTCGAAAGCGACTTTGATGGCTCCGCTCTCGTCCTGACGGGCGATGGCCCGCAAGGCGTCCCACCACCGATCGAGCGGGAACCGGTGCGTCAACATGCCGGTGAGGTCGACGCGTCCGGAGGCCGCCATGTCGAGGTAGTGGGCGATGGCGTGCTTGCGAACCCCTTCGACCTCCTCCATGCCGAACGCGTTGGATCCGGCGATGGTGAGCTCTTTGAAGTAGATCGGCGTCCATTCCCAGCGACCAGGGGTCGAGACGCCACTCTGGACGAGAGTGCCGCGCTCGGCGAGCACGCGCACGCCGACTTCGAGGGTCTCGGGCCGGGCGATGGTGTCGTAGACGACGTCGATCCCGCCCGGGTGGGCGACGGGAAGCCCGTCGAAGGGCTTGTGGAGCACGCCGCCGGACCATGCCGCCAGCTGTTCCACGACGGCGAGGCGCGGTTCGTGCTCCACCACCAAGGCGGCCCCGAGGCGTGAGGCGAATTCGGCCTGGGCGGCGAAGCGCGCCACCACCGCCACCTCGACGTCGGGGAACAGCGCCCGCAAGGCGGCCACACTCGTGACGCCGAGCGCTCCCGCGCCGTATACGAGGGCCTTGCCGCCGGGCGGTGGCGGGTGGCGCAAGATGGCGTGCATCGATACCGAGAAGGGGTCGGCCAGCACCGCCAGGGTGTCGGACACGTTGGCGGGGACTTTGATGAGCATCGAATCGTGCGCAGCGAGAAGGTCCGCCCATGCGCCGGGCGCGCCGGTGGTCACCCCCACATGGACACCGGGCCCGAGTGCGCCCCGGGTGAAGCTCCAACACAGATTCAAGTCGCCGCTCTGACATGGTGGGCACAACGGGTCGACACCGCGTGGCGCGCACGTGAGCCACGGGTTGAGGACGACGCGGTCTCCGACCTCCAGGCCCTGCGCGGCCGGCCCGAGCTCGACGACCTCGGCCACCACCTCGTGTCCAGGCACATGGGGGAGCGACGAGAAGGCGGACATCGGATTGTCGATGTCCCCCTCGCCGAAGTCGCCCAGGACGAGTTTGGCGTCGGATCCGCAGATGCCCGACAAGATCGGCCTGGTGATCACCCAGTCCGGGCGCGGGGGCCGGGCGTCCTCGACGATGTGGAGCCCGAACGGGAGCGACGCCAGCATGCGCTCGAGATCGTCGGTGGGTTGTGGCCGCGCCTCGTCGGGCGCGGGTGCCGTGCCGAACACGAGTGCTCTCAATTCGACCGTCCTTGATCGGGCCCGACGTTCACTTCGGATGCTTCCGATGCTTCGGATGCTTCGGATGCTTCGGACCGAGCGCTCACACGATCCCCTTGGCCTGAAGCTCCTCCAGCTCCGACGGCGACAAGCCGACGATGTCGCACCACACCTCCCGGTTGTGCTGCCCAAGCGACGGGGCTCCGCTCGGCACGGGCGTGCTCTCGCCCACGAGCCTTGGATAAGGCGATTGCTGGCGAATGGGGCCGAGGACCGGGTCGTCGACGGCGACAAGATCATGGCGTGCTTCGAAATGGGGGTCGAGGGCGATGTCCCGCGCGCTGTAGGCCGTTGCCACCGGCACGTCGTGGGCGACACACGCTCGCTCCACCTCGACGGCGGTCTGGGTCGACGTCCACTGCGCCACCAACGCGTTGATGGTGTCGCCGTTGCGGGCCCGGTCGGCCAGGGTGGTGAAGCGGGGGTCCTCGAGCAGGTCCAGTCGACCCATGGCGCGACACAGACGACCGAAGTTGGCGTCACCGCCGGCCACGACGCAGACGTAATTCCCGTCCGCGGTGGGGTAGTTGTCGAGGGGGGCCGAGTTCGACAACCGGTTGCCCTCGCGGGCCCGCACCGTCCCGAGGCGGTCGTAGGCCGGGATCGTCCACTCCAGGATGCGCAGGACCGACCCGTACAGCGATGCATCGATGACCGCCCCCATGCCACTTCCACTTCCGCCGCCGCTCCCGCTGCGAGCGCCGCTCTCGTCCCGAGCGCGGCCGGCGTCGCGTCGGTACAGCGCGGCCAGTGCCGCTTCGGCGGCGAACACCCCGGTGAGGTAATCCGCCACCGTGACTCCTGGTCGCACCGGTGGTCGGTCGGGCTCACCGGTCAGATGGAGCAGGCCCCCGTAGGCCACGCCCAATCGATCGAGCCCGGGCCGGGCCGAGTAGGGGCCGTCCTGGCCGAAGGCGCTGATGCGCACGAACACCAGTCGTGGGTCCAGCGCGGCCGGGCCCAGTCCCCACTCCTCCATCGTTCCGGGCCGGAAGTTCTCGCACACGACATCGGCCGTCGCCGCCAAGCGGCGGAAGAGGTCTTGGCCCTCCGGGGCACGTAGGTCGCAGGTGACGCTCTTGCGCCCCCGGCCCTCCACCGCCCAGAACAGTGAGTAGCCGTCGACGAAAGGACCGATGGTGCGCATGAAATCACCGCCGCGGGGCTGCTCCACCTTCACGACATCCGCGCCCCACTCACCGAGGAGTCCCGCGCAGAACGGCGCACCGATCCTGGTGCCGACGTCGATGACCCGCAGGCCCTCGAGGGGGCGCGCCATGCCGAGGAGTCAGCCCTGCTCGGGAGGTGCTTCGGTGCTGTCCCCCCGGTCGCGCGCCGCGAAGACCTCCTTCATCGAGCCCATCTGCTTGCGCTGCTCCAGCGCCGACAGCGCGGTGGCGGTGTTGTGGGCCCACTGGTGTGCCATGAAGTGGTATCGCCACGATGCGCCTTTGCCCATGAGCTCACCGACATGGTTGAGCGAGCCCTTGACCACTTGTGCGGTCACGGGGGGAACCAGCGCCACTCGCTGGGCGAGCTCCATGGTGCGCGCCGCGAGATCGACTCGAGGCACGACCTTGTTCACGAGGCCCAGTCGTTGCGCCTCGGCCGCATCGAGCTCCTCGGCGGCGAGGAGGAACTCTTTGGCCTTGCGGATGCCGAGCTCCCACGGCTCGACCAGGAGCTCGACCCCGGCGCCGGTCATGCGGAGCACGGGGTTTGAGAACGACGCGTCGTCAGACGCGACGATCAGATCGCACATGCAAGCCAACATGAGTCCCGCCGCCACGCACTTGCCCTGCACCGCCGCGATGGTCGGCTTGCGGAAATCGTGGATTCTGCGACAGCGGTCGACGTACATGACCTGCTCGTGGTGGAACTTCCCCTCCGGGGTCTCGCGCATGGCGACCCACTCGTCAGCCCCCTCGTTGCCCACGATGGCCTTGAGGTCGTGCCCGGCGCTGAAGTGCTTGCCGGCGCCGGCCAGGATCACGACCCGGA
Organism: uncultured Acidimicrobiales bacterium; assembly: GCA_963846125.1. Taxonomy (GTDB): domain Bacteria; phylum Actinomycetota; class Acidimicrobiia; order Acidimicrobiales; family UBA8190; genus Chersky-840. The sequence continues at coordinate 707,208 of CAWJUR010000002.1, read as the reverse complement.
CGTCGTCGTCTGCGTCGGCGCGGTCGAAGCACGCGTCGAGAGCGTCGATCAGCGCGCTGTTCTGCGCGTTGGCGACTTCGGGTCTGTTCATCGTGAGGATGGCCACGGGCCCGTCGACCTCGTAGCGCACCACCGGCTCATTGCTCGACACGGCAAGCCTCCTTCGCCTTCACCATCGGGTCCGTCAACGGGCCGCCTCGGGCGCGACCGGCTCTCGGGGCAGGCCCAGCACCCGTTCACCCACCACGTTGCGCTGGATCTCGTTGGTTCCCGCGAAGATCGACGCCGCCTGATAGTAGAGCCACGCCCGCTGCCACGATCCATCGCCGGGATTCCCCGTGGCGTCGCGCCACAGCGGTGCGGCCGGGCCCAACACGTCGAGGGCCAAGGCGTGGAGACGCTTGCTCATCTCGCTCCAGTACAGCTTCAGGATGCTCCCTTCGGGGCCGGGCTCGAGCCCGCGCTGCAGCTTGGACAGCGAACGCCAATTGTGCAGCTGGAACAGCCGGACTTCGACGTAGGCCTGAGCGAGCTTGCGACGAAGTCGCGTGTCGTCGAACGCGCCACCGGCCGCGGCGGCCGACAGAAGCTCCTCGAGGTGCTGCATGTGGATCACGAGCTGTCGGGGATTCACGCCCCGCTCGTTCGACAAGGTCGAGCCCGCCACCCGCCAACCCTCGCCGGGCGCGCCCACCAACTGATCGTCGGGAACGAACACCTCGGTGAGCTCCACCTCGTTGAACTCGGCCTCACCGGTGAGCTGCACCAGGGGGCGGACCTCCACCCCCGGCGCGTGCATGTCCACGGCGAAGAAGGAGAGGCCCTTGTGCTTGGGGACAGCCGGGTCACTGCGAGCGAGACACACCCCCCAGTCGGCGAACTGGGCGTAGGAGGTCCACACCTTGCGGCCGTCGAGGCGCCAGCCCCCGTCGACACGCTGCGCGGTGGTCCGCACCGCGGCGAGGTCCGAGCCCGCGTCGGGCTCCGAGAACAATTGACACCACAGCTCGGCTGCGGTGGGGATCGACGGCAGCCAGCGCGCCTTCTGATCGTCGGTCCCATGCGCGAGCAGCGTCGGTCCCGCCAGGTTCACGCCGATACGGCCCACGAGCTCAGGAGCGCGGGCACGCGCCAACTCCTCCTGCACCACGAAATTCTCGCCGGGACCAAGGTCGCGTCCGCCGTACGCACGTGGCCAGGTGACCGCCACCCAGCCGGCGGCGGCGAGGTCCGCCTGCCAGCGTCGCCCGAAGGCAACTTCCTCGGCGAGGTCGTCGAAGCGCGGCGGCAGACCCACCCCGTACTCCCATGGCAGGTGGCTGCGGAGCCAGCCCCGCACGTCTTCGCGGAGGCGCTCCTGTTCAGGCGTCGTCGTCAGGTCCATCGCCCGCGCCAGCATGACACATGCGTCAGGCTCCCGAACGGGCCTGTCGGTAGGCTCCGGCCCGTGGACTTCGAGCTGTCAGGGGATCAGGTCGCGCTGCAAGACGCGGCGGCGAGCCTCCTCGACGATGCCTGTTCGACCGCCCGGGTGCGCGAGGTGGCCGACAGTCGCCGCCACCGCGACGACGCGCTGTGGGCGGCAATGGCAGAACAAGGTTGGCCGGCGGTCGAGCGCGCCGAAGATCAAGAGGGTCTGGGACTCGGCCTGGTCGAGGTGGCGGTGCTGTGTGAGCAGCTGGGACGTCATCTGGCCCCGGTGCCCTTCGCCGGGACGGTGGTCGCCCATGGCGCTATCACCTCCGCGCTGGAGAGCGGCGCCCTTGAAACGGGAGCGCACCTCGGCGGGGCCGACACCGACGGGGCGGAGTGGGCCCGACGCCTGTCAACGGGCGAGGCCACGGGCGCGGTGGCGTGGTCGGGTCGGGCAGACGCGGTGCGGGCCCAGCGCCAAGACGACGGGACGTGGCGGTTGACCGGGCGGTCCGACCCGGTCATCGACGGCCCGCTGGCCGACGTTCTCGTGGTGTTCGCGGCGACCGAAGACGCCCCCGCCATCTTCGCCCTCGACGCCGGCACCCCCTCCCGCTCCCGTGACGAGCCGGCCATGGACCGCACCCGCAGCATCGGATGGCTCGAGCTCGATAACCGACCCGCGCTGTTGCTCGGCGATGAACGGGCCGCCGATGCTGTGCTGGACAGGGCGCTCGTCGCTGCGTGTGCCGAGATGCTCGGCGCCGCCGACGTCGTGTTGGCGATGACGGTCCAGTACGCCAAAGACCGCGTGCAGTTCGGACGGCCCATCGGGGGGTTCCAGGCCGTCAAGCACCGGTGCGCCGACATGCTGGTGGACGTGGAGGGCATGCGATCCGCGGCGTACTACGCGGCATGGGCGGTGGGGGCCGGTGACCCCGAGGCCACCGTGGCGGCCTCCGCCGCCAAGGTGTGGTGTTCCGACGCGGCCCGGCGAGTCATGGCCTCGGGACTGCAGGTCCACGGTGGCATCGGGTTCACGTGGGAGCACGACCTCCATCTGTTCCTGAAGCGCTCGCAGCTCGACCAGGTCACCTTCGGCAGCGCTGCGCATCACCGAGACCGCATCGCCCACATTCTCAGGTCGCGCGCCGAGGCCGGATTGCCGGTGCTCTGAGCCCGAATCGGCGGCCCGTCTGGTCGACAGACCGTCGGTTTCGGGCCCGAGTCGAGCGGTAGCGGGACTTCCAGGATGGCTGCCGCCACACCCAACTTGTTCTCTGTGCTGTGACCGACTGGCCGCGTGCGATCGCTGGGACGACCTCGAAGAAACTTGGACTAGGGCACGCTGATTCGACCGAGGGCGTCGTTCAAGTGATCGTTGAACCAGACGGCGCCATCAGGACCGGTGGTGATGCCCATCGCCCCCTCGACACCTTTGTTGCTGTAGGTCGTGATCGTTCCGCCCGTCGTGATCCTGCCGATCGGCGGAAACGGCTGGTAACCGGTGTCACCCGGGACGGTGTAGTTGGTGAACCACACGGCCCCGTCGGGCCCGGCCGTGATGCCGAGCACCTGGCCGATTAGGCCTGAGTCGCCGCCGTACTCGGAGAACTGACCGGAAGTGGTCACCCGCCCGATCGCGTTACCGACGCCGAACCAGAGAGCGCCGTCGGGCCCAGTGGTGAGCGCTCCGGGACTGCCCGCGAAGGGGAGGGGGTATTGGGTCACGACACCCGAGGTGCTGATCCTTCCGATCGAGTCTCCACCGCCGACGTTCGAGGCGTATTCGTCCGAGAACCAAAGGGCTCCGTCGGGGCCGCTCGTGATATCCGACAGGTAGCGGTGGTCACCCGAGTTCCAGTCGGCGCTACCGAGGCTCGGGTCGGTGAAGGTCGTAAATTGCCCGGAGGTCGTAAGCCGACCGATGGTGTTGGAGCCCGTGTTGCTCAACCACGTGAACCAGAGTGCACCGTCCGGGCCCGACGTCATGGCACTTACCCAACCGTGGCCTGACGGTAGAGGGAAGGTCGAGGTCAACCCCGTGGTTGTGATCCGCCCGATGGCAGACCCGGAGTCCGCGATGAACCAGAGCGCCCCGTCAGAGCCGGCCGTGATCCCGCCGTTTCCCCACGTTCCCTGCCCTCCAACGGGCGCCCGGAAGAGCGTGGCGACACCGGCGGGCGTCATCCGTCCAATGAGGTTGGACCGGTAGGTCAGGAACCACAATGCGCCGTCCGGGCCGGCGGCGATGCTCGTCGGCAGGTACGCCTGTCCTCCGCAGATGGGAGGCACGATCGGGTAGACGCTCACCGGATTGCCGACGGAACCGCAAGCCTGGCCGACGGCGATGGTTCCCGACACGCTGGCAGAGCTCAGTCCTTGGCCCGCGCATGCGCTGCCAAGGGTGGAGGGCACCTGAAGGCTCACCACCGCGCTTCCGGCGAAGGAACCTGAGGCGCTTCCTCGCTTCACTTTCGTCGGTCTGATGCCTCCGTGCGGCCAGGCGGTGGCCCGCCACCTGATTGTGGCGGAGAGCGGTGTGTTCCTTGGTGACGATGAGGAACACGTGAATGGGCTCGACGCGAATGCGCCACTGAGTTGGGCGAAAGGCAAGGTTTCAATGTTTCCCGAGTTTGTCGTGCAGCCTGACAATGTGGCCGACACGCGCGAGGCGTGCTTGCCACCTCCGGACGAGCGTAGTGGTGGTGAGAAATGGATGGTCCCCGAGAGCGAGCAAGTCACCGAAGCATGGATGCTTTGTGCCGCCGACGCCGCTTGCGACGTGAACATGAGTATGCCGCCAACGATCATCGACGAGACGAGCCATCGTCCGGCGCGCTTGCCGGGCGTCGTTGTTGCCCTGCTCCGCAGGTTCTCCATGACCCACCTCCGGCAGGATCGTCATCGGGTTCCTGGCAGGGAAGGGTACCCCTTCGATCCTCCTTGGCGCGGTGGCACGTGGGTTCACCGACGCAGCCGAATCACCGCCAGCGGCGCGGCGATGGCGACGATGAGGGCGGACCAGGCCAACGACGCCGGGAGGTAGTACCCCAGCGAATGGCCCAAAACTGCCTCCGCTGCGTGTCCCTCCGTCAAGATCCGCACGGTATTGACCATCACCGTCACGGGCTGGTGGTTGGCAAACGCCTGCATCCATCCCGGCATCGTCGACACCGGGACGTACGCGCTCGAGACGAACGTCAGCGGGAACACGAGGAACGACAGGCTCTGGGCTGCCTGAGGGCTCCCTGCGAACAGGCCCAGGGCGACGAAGAGCCAGCAGAAGGCGAAGCCGTACAGCGCGCACATGCCGAACGCCGCCAGGGCCGCCCCCGCCCCGTCGTGCAGGCGGAACCCGATGGCGAAGCCGATGCCAGTGGTGATGGCCAGGCTGAAGGTCGTGAGCGCTGTGTTGGCCCACACGTTGCCGTCGATGATCGAGAAGCGTGAGATGGGAAGGCTCCGCAGCCGGTCCATCAGTCCCAGGCCGAGGTCGTCGGCGACACCGGCCGATGCACCCATTCCTGTGAACAGCACGCTCGTGGCGACGAATCCCGGCACGAGGAAGTCGACGTAGGACAGCGAACCGGTATGGGCGAGCGCCCCCCCGAAGACGTAACGGAAGATCAGCAGGAAGAGCGCGCCCTGCGCGGTCCCGGCCACGATGAGCTGGGGCGTCCGGATGAACTTCTTCACCGTCCGCCCCGCCACCGTGACGGTGGAGACGAGGCGCGAGGCCCCGGGTTGGAATTGAAGTCCGGGAGACTCGATGGTTGCGGTAGTCATGACGATCACCTTTCGGGTCAGGCGACGCGGTTGTCGGCGTCGGAGTTCGTAGCGCCGGCGCCCGTAAGGTCGGCAGCGGCAATGGCAGCGGGTGGTCCGGTCAGTTTCAGGAAGACCTCGTCGAGGGTGGGTTGGCGCACCGTGATGTCTTCGATGTCGATGCCGGCGTCATCAAGGGCACGGACGACGAGAGCCAGTACCCCTGATCCTTGAGGAGCGTCGATCGAGCACCGCTGGGTCTCAGGGTCGATCGACGGCGTGCCGATGTGCAGCCGGTCCAGGACGTCTGCGGCGCGGGACAAGGTGGAGGCTTCGCGGGTGTGCAGGTCGAGCACGTCCGCGCCCACGCGCTCTTTGAGCTCGGCCGGTGACCCCTGGGCCACCACCCTCCCGCCGTCGATGATCACGATGAGGGCGGCCAGATGGTCGGCTTCGTCGAGATACTGCGTGGTGAGCAGCACGTCGGTTCCGTCGTCGCCGAGCGCACGGATGGCTTCCCACAACTCGATGCGGCTCCGGGGGTCGAGGCCGGTGGTGGGCTCGTCCAAAAGGAGCAGGCGTGGCGAGCCGACCAGGCTCGCGCCCAGATCGAGGCGACGCCGCATCCCACCCGAATAGGTCTTGACCAGTCGGTCGCCCGCGTCGGCGAGGCCGAGTCGCTCCAGCGTGGCCTCGCTGGCGGCGCGCGCCGAGCGCCGAGATTGGCCGTAGAGCCGGGCCACCATGGCGAGGTTCTCGCGGCCCGTCATCATCTCTTCCACCGCCGCGGAGCTGTCCGGCCAGGCCGATCATGCGACGCACGGTCTGTGACTCGCGGACGACGTCGTGGCCATCCACGGTGAGAGACCCTGCGTCGGGCCGGAGCAACGTGGCCACCGTGCGGACGAACGTGGTCTTGCCCGCACCGTTGGGGCCGAGGATGGCGACGATGTGTCCCGACGGGAGGCTCAGATCCAGCTCGGCCAGAGCGGTGACGCGTCCGAAACGCTTGGTGAGGCCGCGCGCCTCGATAAGGGCAGTCATGAGTGGTTCCTCTCTCTCGGTCTTCTGTCCTGATTGACCTGGATCCGCAATGGCGCGGGTTCCAGAGGTGTGGGTCGAGAGGTCGATCCCATTCGGTGCCCTACGCTGTGGGTGCAGCCCCGAGCGAGGTTCCTTCGGAATCGATCTCGTGGTTTCAAGGCCCCGGGGCCGCGTGCACCAACACGCGGCCCCGAGCCATTCCTGGGCTTCGGGGGTCCTTACTCCTCCAACTCGGGTACTTCCCGGGTACTTCTCGGGGCGGCGGACGCTCCACTGGTGAAGGCGCGCCACAACTCGATGCCTTCGAGCGATCCGTCCTCGATGTCCTTGATCAAGGCGACCACGAAGTCGAGCTCGGTCTCCATGAGGCGTTCCTCGTACTCGGCCTCGAGCTCGAAGAGTCGGGGGAGCCCAGCGTCTCCGGCGGCGCGCGAGACGCCGCGCAGCTGCGCCAAGCGGATCTCGATCGCCATGGCCCGCTGGCGAAATGCTTCAAGGGCATCGTCGATGTCGAGGGCGGGAAGGAACGAGAGCGCCGCCATGAAATGCGGGTACTCCTTGACCGGGGCCGCGACCAGGTCGGTCAGCCAATCCGTCAGCTCCCGGATCCCGTCGTCGGTCACCTCGTAGACGGTGCGTTCCGGCCGCCGACCTTCCCGGACGGTCTCACCGGCCCGGATGAAGCCCCGTTTCTCGAGGGAGTCCACCACCGCATAGAGCGACCCGTAGTTGAGGCGGACGCTCTCCTGCTTGGCCCTCGACCGGAGGGTCTGGGCCACCTCGTAAGGGTGCATCGGGCGTTCGAAGAGACAGACCAGCACGGCCAGGGCCAGGGGATTGGAGCGGGACGACCTGGGCATCGCGGTCCAGGATATTCTATTCAGAGTGTCCTTACAAGAGGGATTTCTATCAGCCGAGCCCTCCGACCCAGGTCAGGATGGTCCTGAGTCACTCCGGAGCTTGGCCGCCATGGCACGCATGGTGCTGCGGTCGGGCTTGCCGGCGGCGAGAACCGGCAGGGCATCGAGCTGGACCACCATCTCGGGGGTCTTGAACCGCGTCACGCCGCGCGCCGCGAACCAGGCCCGGCACGCGGCCAGGTCGAAGGGTGCGGTCGCCTCCACGAAGGCGGCCACGCGCTCGCCGACCTCCGGGTCCGCAACGGCCACCGCCACGGCGTGGCGGACGTCGGGATGGGCCTCGAGCACGGCTTCGACCTCCGACGCCGAGATGTTCTCCCCGGCCCGGATGATGATGTCCGAGAGCCGACCCACGACCTGGAGCCAGCCCTCCTCGTCGAGCACGCCCAGGTCGCCGGTCCGGAACCACCGTCCCCGCTCCGAGAGCACCCGGGCCGTGGTGTCGGGATCGACGTAGCCCGCGAACAGTTCGGGGCCCCGCAGCCAGAGCTCGCCCACGGCGCCGGGCCCCAGTCGGGCCGCCGTCTCGGGGTCGTGCACCTCGAGCTCGACGTCCCCGAGGGCGCGCCCGTCGGTATCGCGGGCCCGCTCGACGCTGTCGTCGGGGCCCGAGGTCGTGACCGTGGGTGCCTCGGTCGATCCGTAGGTCCGCTTCACTCGACACCCGAACGCCTCGCTGGTGGCGTCCACGAAGGCGGGGCTCACCGAGGCTCCACCGGTCGAGACCAGCCGCAGGCTGCGCATCTTCTCTCGGGTGAAGCCCGCCGATCCCGCCATCTGGGAGAAGAAGACCGGGGGCGCGCCCATGAACGACACGCGCTCCCCCTCGATCAGGCGCACGCCCTCGTCGGGGTCCCACGCCGCCATGAGCACCGTCGGGATCCCGGCCGTGGCCGGGATGAGGACGCCGTTGAGCAGGCCCGACACGTGGGCCAACGGGGCCGGCATGAGCACGGCGTCGCTTGGTCCGAGCCCGTGCACAGCCACCATCAGCGCCGCCTTGTAGCCCAGGCTCCGGTGCGTGTGGAGTGCCGCCTTGGGCACTCCGGTCGACCCCGAGGTGAACAGCGCTACGGCGACGTCGGTGGGCCGGGCCGGAGAGGAGCCGGCCGGCATGGAAGGTCCCGCTTCGAGGACGTCGAAGAGGCTCTGGGTCCCTGGTCCGGTCGGGATGATCGCCCCCGGCCACTGCGCTGCGGGCATGTCGGGGTCGGCGATGACGAGGGCAGGGTGCACCTGATCGAGCGCGGCCGCCACCTCGGCGCCGCCCAACCGGTGGTGCAGCGGCGCGGCGACGGCCCCGAGCCGCCAACACGCCCGATAGAGAAGGAGAGGGGGGGCACCGTTGGGCAGCTGCCAGGCCACGACGTCGCCGCGCCGGATGCCGGTCGCCGCCAGCCGGCCGGCCAGGGCCGCGATGGCGGTTTCGACGGCCCGCGGCGTCGAGACGGCCCGATCCGTCGACCACGGCGGCACCTGATCCGGTGTCACCCGATCCGGCGGCACGCAGCCCCGGTGGCGAATGACGCGTCCAGGGCGCCCCGGTCCCACGCACCCCCGGGACGCCGGTAGCGCGCCGCTCCGGCCTGCACCAACGTCGGACGCAGCCGGGGACCGAGCCGGCGTCCGGTTCGCGTCGAAGCCCTGCGGACGTGGGGCATGCGGCCACGCTACCGCCGGGCCGGTTTGTCTAACCTGACGCCGTGGTCAGAGAACGCGCCGCGTCCCGGACGCATATCGTCGCTCCACCCGACGTGGTCGAGCGCGTGGCGTTGGCACCGGCGCCGGGCGAAGCACCGCTGCCGGCCGCCAATGCCGCCGAGCTGATGCGCCGCAACGGCACCGACCCCGAATTCGCGGCGCGGCCGGCGTTGCACTTCGGCGAGCGCATCTGGAGCCACGCCGAGATGTACGCCGAGTCCACCCGCTTCGCCGCCCTGTTCCGCGAGCGGCTCGACCCGGCGCGCCCGCCCCATGTTGGCGTCCTGCTCGACAACACCCCCGACTACGTGTTCTGCCTGGCCGGTGCGGCCCTGGCCGGGGCGGCGGTGGTGGGCCTCAACCACACCCGGCGCGACGAGCACCTCCTCGCCGACATCGGCTACACCGACGTCCAGATGCTCGTCACCGAGCCGCGCCACCAGGAGCTGCTGGCGCCGGTGGTCGGTGACCTGGCGCTGCCCGGGGGCCTTCTCGTCTCGGAGCGGTTCGCTCGAACCGGCGACGCCACCGACAGCTCCGACGCCACCACCAGCACCAGCGACGGGACCGACGCCACCGCCGGGGATCCTCCCCGCACCATGGGCGAGTCGCTCGACGACGCCCTGGCGTCGTGGGCGCCCGGAACCGGTGATCCGGGGCTCGAGCCGGACGTGGAGACGCTGTGGGTCCTGCTGTTCACCTCGGGAACCTCGGCCGCACCCAAGGCGGTGCGCTGCACGCAGCGACGGCTGCTCACCACCGGCAACCGGATGACGATGGTGCTCGACGTGGGCCCCGACGATGTCGGGTACCTGGCGATGCCCCTGTTCCACTCCAATTCGCTCATGGTGGGCCTGGCTCCGGCGTTGGTGGCGGGTGCTTCGGTCGGCCTGGCCCGGCGGTTCAGCGCGTCGCGCTTTCTGGAGGACGTGCGCCGGTACGGGGCCACGTGGTTCAACTACACCGGGCAAGCCCTTGGCGTATCTGCTGGCCACTCCGGAGCGACCCGACGACGCCGACAACCCCCTGCGGTTGGCGTACGGCAACGAGGGCTCGCCGCACGTGGTGGAGGCGGTGGCCAAGCGCTTCGGCGTGGCCGTCGTGGACGTGTTCGGCTCGACCGAGGGCGGCATCGCCCTGGACCGTTCCGGTGGGGTGCCACGTGGCTCGGTGGGCAAGCTGCGCCAGGGGATCAAGGTGGTCGACCCCGACGGCGACGAGCGGGCCCGCGCCGTGTTCGACGCGGACGGCCGTCTCGTCAACGCCGAGGAGTGCGTGGGCGAGATCGTCAACGTCGAAGGGGTGGGCCCGTTCGAGGGCTACTACCGAAACGCCGAGGCCATGGCCCGCACCACCCGCAATGGCTGGTACTGGAGCGGTGACCTGGGATACGTCGATGCCGACGACTGGGTGTACTTCGCGGGACGCACCTCGGACTGGCTCAGGGTGGACGGCGAGAACTTCCCGGCCGCACCGATCGAGGCCATCGTGGCCCGGCATCCCGACGTCATGCTGGCGTCGGTCTACGGCGTGCCCGACGTCGACTCCGGGGACCAGGTCATGGTGGCGTTGGTTCTGCGCGACGGCGCGGACTTCGATCCGGTCGCCTTCGCGGCCTGGGTCGATGCGCAGAGCGACCTGAGCCCCAAGTGGCGCCCCCGTTACGTGCGGGTGTGCAAGACGCTTCCGACCACCCCCACCAACAAGGTCCTCGTGCGCACGCTCGTGCACCAGAAATTCCGGTCGGATCGGATCGAGGGGGACCCGGTGCTCGTGCGGGGTCGTGGCGAGGACCGCTACCGGTCCTTCGGTGCCGACGAGGAGTCGGTGCTACGCCGCGCCTTCGTCGAGAGTGGCCGGGCCCAGGCCTGGGACCTGTAGGAAGTCCGAAGGACCAGGTGGACCTGTCGCTCACCGAGACCGAGCAACGTTTCGCGCACGACGTGCGGGCGTGGCTCGAGGCCAACGTGCCGCCCGCCCCCGCCCGCGCCGCGCCGCACCCGCACCCGACACCGTCAGCGCTGCCCACGACGAACGCCACAACGCCGACGAACCTGGCCGAGTCGATCGCCCGCGGCCGCGCCTGGCAGGCCAAGCTGGCCGGGGCGGGATGGGTCGGCATCAACTGGCCCGAGGAGTACGGGGGTCGGGGCGCGTCGCCGGTCGAGGTGGCCATCTTCAACGCCGAGTATGCCGCGCAGCGGCGCCCCGCAGCTCGTCAACCGCGTCGGCATCAACCTGGCCGGCCCGACGCTCCTCGCGCACGGGACTCCCGAGCAGTGCCGCCGGTGGCTGCCCGCCATCGTGAGCGCCGAGGAGATCTGGTGCCAGCTCTTCAGCGAGCCGGGCGCAGGCTCGGACCTGTCCGGGCTCGTCACGCGCGCCGAGCCCGATCCCGATCCGGCGAACGGCGGTTGGCGCGTGACGCGGCCAGAAGGTGTGGACGTCGTACGCGCAGTTCGCCCGCTACGGGCTGTGTCTGGCCCGCACCGAGCCGGGCACCGCCGGTCCCCGGGGCCTGTCGCTGTTGGTGGTGGACATGCGAGGCGGCGGGGGTCGACATCCGTCCCCTGGTGCAGATCACCGGAGAGGCCGAGTTCAACGAGGTCTTCCTCGAGCGACGTCGTCGTTCCCGCCGGGCATCTGGTGGGGCCGGCCGGGCAGGGCTGGGCGGTGGCGTCGACGACGCTGGCGCACGAGCGGGGCACGAACTTCCCCTTCAAAGAGGAAGTGGTGCACGAGGGGTACCTGACGCGTCTGTTCGCGCAGGCGGCGCGCAACGGCACGCTCGACGATCCCGATGTCGCCGACGCCTTGGTCGACGCGTATGTGGCGCTCGTGGTGTTGCGGACGCACAACTGGCGGACGCTCTCGAAGCTGGCGCGCGGCGGCGAGCCCGGGCCCGAGTCGAGCTGGGTGAAGCTGACGTGGTCGGACATGACCCAGCAGATGTCCGAGGCGGCGCTGGCCGTGGAAGGGCCGGCGTCGGGGATGTGGGGACCGTGGCAGCGGCAGTGGCTGTGGTCCAAAGCCGCGAGCATCGCCGGCGGCACGTCGGAGGTGCAGCGCAACGTGATCGGGGAGCGCATCCTGGGGCTCCCACGCGAGCAGAGGAGATAGCGTGCCCGTCCACTACGAGCTCGGTGACGACCATGTGGTGTGGATCACCATCGATCGTCTGGCCGTCGATGAACAGCCTCGACATGGAGCACTTCGCGGCTGCTGCGCGGTTCGTGGGACCGCTTCGGCGAGGACGACGAGGCGTGGGTGGCGATCATCACCGGGGTCGGCAACGCCTTCTGCACCGGCGCCGACCTCAAGACCTACATCCCCCAGGTCACCAAGCTCCAGCGAGGAGATCGCCTCGCGCCAGGTCGAGGAGCTCGACGGTTACCGCATCGACGACGGGGTGAAGGCGGTGTTGCGGGGCGTGAAGCTCTACAAGCCGATCATCGCCGCGGTGAACGGCGCGTGCGTGGCGGGCGGGATGGAGATGCTCGGGGGGTGCGACCTGCGCGTGGCGGTGCCCGAGGCGTACTTCGGCGTCATGGAGCCCAAGCGGGGGCTCTTCGCGGGGGGCGGGACCACGGTGCGGCTTCCCCGCCAGATCCCGTTCCCCGCGGCGATGGAGTTCCTCTTGTGCGCCGACCGGGTGCCCGCCGAGCAGGCGCTCGCCTTCGGCCTGCTCAATGCCGTGGTCCCCGCCGACGCAGCTCCGGGACAAGGCCATGGAGTACGCGCACCGGATCACCGCCAACGGCCCCTTCGCGGTGCGCAAGACCAAGGAGAGCGTGCTGCGGGGCCTGGCGGTCGACATGAAAGAGGCGTACCGGATCGAGTCCTCGATCGCCACCGAGGTCTTCTCGAGTGAGGACGCCAAGGAAGGCCCCGCCGCCTTCGTCGAGAAGCGGCCGCCGCGCTGGACCGGCCGGTAGGCGCCGGACGGTGGAGCATGTGACGCTCGAGGAGGCCGTCGCCCACCACGTCCACCCCGGCGACACCGTGCAGGTGTTGTGCGGGCACAGCCGGTGGACCGCGGCGGCACGCGAGATGGCCCGCCAGCACTGGGGCAACGACGCCGGCTTCACGCTCGTCATGCTCAGCCTGAGCTCGCTCGGTGCGCTGTTCTTCCGAGGTCAGATGGTGCGCAAGGTCGTCACGACCTACTCGGGCGACACGTTCCCCACCTACACGCCCAACCCCATCTTCCAAGAGGCCTACGCGTCGGGTGCGGTCGAGGTCGAGCACTGGTCGATCCTCACCTTCACCCAACGCCTCGAGGCCGCGGCGCGCGGGCTGCCCGCCATCGTGACGGGCTCGTTGCAGGGGTCGTCGATGGCGTCGAACGCCGACTTCACCGTGGCCGACACCTCCTTCGGCCCCGTCGGGCTCCTGGCGCCGCTCGTCCCCGACGTCACCCTCGTCCACGGCGCGGTCGCCGACCGGGAAGGAAACGTGGCGCTGTCCGAGCCCCTGCTCGAAGGCGCGTGGGGGGCGTGGGCGGCGCGGCGCGGCGTGGTGGCGACGGTCGAGCGCGTGGTCGAGAGCCTCGACGGTCTCGGCCACCGGGTGAAGATCCCCGCCCACCGCGTGCTGGCCGTGGTCGAGGCGCCCTTCGGGGCCCATCCCGGCGGGCTTGTACGCGCCGCAGACTGCCGGTGTCGTCCTACGGCGAGGACATCGCGTTCTGGAGCGAGGCGCGCGCCGCCACCCGCCACGACTTCGACGCCTGGGCCCGGCACTGGGTGCTCGAGCCCGCCACCCACGACGCGTATCTCGAGCGGCTGGGCCAGCGACCGGCTCGACTGGCTGTCGTCGCGTACCGATCCCGAGTCGTGGCGCGAGCGACGCCGAGGCCCATCCCGTCGACGCCGACCGTCGCCGACGAGCAAATGGGAGCACGCCGCGGCCTACGGGCGCCCGAGAGCTCGAGGCCGTCGCCGACGCGCACACGACGCCGACGCCGTGCTGGCGGGCGCGGGCGTCGCCAACCTCGCCGCGTGGGTGGCGGTGGCGCGGGCCCGGGCCGGGGGCAGTGCCGTCCGGCTCACCGCCGAGCTCGGCCTGTGGGGCTACACCCCCACGCCCGCCGACCCCTACATCTTCAACCACCGCGTGTTCCCGGGCTCACCGCTGCTCGCCGACGCGTCGACGGTGCTCGGCATGGTCGTGGGCGGTCCCGGCACGCGCACCATCGCCTGTCTCGGTGCCGCCCAGGTCGACCGGGACGGGAACCTCAACTCGACGCTGATCCCCGGCGGGCCCTTCCTGGTGGGCTCCGGGGGCGCCAATGACGTGGCCAGTCGCGCCGCGGCCTGTGTGGTGGTGGCGCTGGCCCGTCCCGACCGTCTCGTCGAGCGGGTCGGTTTCGTCACCAGTCCCGGCCGATCGCGTCACGAGCGTGGTCACCGACCTCGGGGTGTTGCGCCGCCTCGACGGCGAGCTCCGGCGTAGCCGCCGTCCCGAGTGGGCCGGGCCCCGTGGCCGAGCGGGTGCGGGCTTTTGTCGGAGGCATGTGGGTGGGACGTCGCCGTGGACAGGTCGGTGAGTGAGCTCGAGCCGGTGACGACCGACGAGGTGCTCGCCTTGCGCCGCTATGACCCCGAGCGGCTGTTCTTGTCCTGAGGGCTCCGGTCCTGTCCTGACCGCGCCGGGGCGCTCCCCGCTCGACGCGCCTCAGGGCGGCCGTGGTCCGCAGCCGGAGATGGGGTGGTTTCCCGCCCGGTTGGGGTGATTTCCGCGGCCCGATGGCTGGGTTCCCGGGGGTCGCCGGGCTCGGCGGGGGGGTGGGCGTATGACGCACGCCCAGGCTACAGTGGCAAAGCACGAACTGACACAGACGTCAGGCATGGCGTCGATCCGAGGCCTCGCCCGACCCGCGAGGCCTGGCCTTTGTGGTGAGGGTGACAGGGAGAGGGGGACCGATGTCGCGCAGTCGGCGAGGGAGATTCGCGACTGTCGGCGCGGCCGTCGTCGCGCTCGCTGTCGGGCTTGCTGCCTGCGGCAATGCCAAGCAGGGGGCCGGCACCGGTGCGGGGTAGCCAAGGCGTGAGCGCCCACCAGATCGTCGTGGGCAGCATCGCCAACGTCACCGGTCCGCTGTCCTCGGACTTCGCCCCCATCGTCAACGGCGTGCAGGCGTACTTCGCCATGATCAACGCCGAGGGTGGCGTGGACGGCCGCACGCTGAAGTTGGCCTACACCGAAGACGACCAGGGCAGCCCCACCACCGACCTCTCCGTGGCCCAGCAGCTCGTGCGAGCAGAACAAGGTGTTCGCCGTGGTGGGGGTGGCGACCCCGTTCTTCGGCGGCGCCGCCTACCTGGCTCACACGGGCACCCCCACCTTCGGCTACGCCGTGTCGACCGACTGCCAGGACCGGCCCACGTTGTTCGCCGACTACGGCTCCGTCCTGTGCTTCCCCTGTGGCGCACCGGGGGACGCGTATACCGCTGAAGCAGTTGGGCGCCAAGTCGATCGCGGTGATCTCCTACGGGGTGCCCCAATCGGCGGCCGCCTGCAACGCGGCCATCACAGGCATGCGGGCTCTCGGTCTCAACGTGTCGTTCACCGACACTGAACCTCGTGTTCGGCGGTGACCCCACGCCCGACGTCCTGCAGATGAAGAACCACAACGTCGACATGTTCTTCTCGTGCCTCGATGTCAACGGGAACGTGGGCTTCGCCCGGGCCATCAGCCAGAACGGCCTCACCATGAAGCAGGTGTGGTTCAACGGCTATGACCGCAGCACCCTGGCTCAGTACGGGTCGATCATGAATGGGGTGTACTTCGGGCTGCAGCACGTGCCCTTCGAGGCCGCCCTCGCCTACCCCGGGGTGTACCCGGGCCTCGACACCTACATCAGAAACATGGAGAAGTACCAGCCCAAGTACACCTACGACGAGGTCGCCCTCGACGGGTGGATCGCGGCGGACCAGTTCGTCACCGGGCTCAAGGCGGCGGGCAAGAACGTGACGCAGAAGAGCTTGGTGGCCGCCATCAACAAAGAGAAGGCCTACAACGGGGACGGGCTCACGACGCCGGTCAACTGGACCAAGAGCCACACCGGGTCCCCGCCGCCCTTCTGCCAGGCAGACGTGGTGGTTGAGAACGGTGCCTTCGTGCCGGCATTCGTCCATCCAACGACCAGGTGTTCACGTGCTTCGACCTGCACAGCGCAACTCCTGTGCCCGCCGCGCCCGGGACCCCCGGCCCTTCCGGGACCTAACTGAGCCCGGGATTGCCGATCCGGTGAACGCCATGGGTTCGGGGGGACCGTGAGCCACTTCCTCAGCTACGCGATTCCTGGCATCCCCTACGGGTGCAACTACGCCTTGATGGCGGTGGGCCTGGTGCTCACCTTCCGGGCCACCGGGCGTGTTCAACCTGGCCTTCGGCGCCCAGGCCTTCGTCGCCGCCTTCATCTTCGATCTCCTGGTGAGAACCAACCACCTTCCGGTGGGCCTCGCCTTCGTCCTCGCCGTGCTGGTGTTCTCCCCGCTGCTCGGTCTCGCCCTCGACCGGTTCCTGTTCCGGTACATCCCCACCGCCTCGACGACGGCCAAGCTCGTGTCGTCGCTGGGCCTGCTCATCGCCATCCCCCAGGCCCTACCCATCTTCTTCGGCAACGGCCAGCGGCTGAACCCCCCCAACCTGTGGCTGAACCCCAACCACGTCTACTTCCACGTCCTCTCGACCCCGATCAACGGCGGCGAGGTCACCACCACCCTGATCACCGTCGTGGTGGCGGCCGCGGTGGTGGCCATGTTCCGGTGGACCGACATCGGGCTGCAGATGCGCGCCGTGGTCGAGAGCCGGCGCATGTCGCAGCTCGAGGGGATCAACTCGCCGCGGGTGGCGGCGGGGGCGTGGGCCCTGTCGAGCGCCCTGGCCGGCCTGGCCGGCGTGCTCCTGCTCCCGCTCACGGCGGCACTCAGTCCGACCGATCCGCTCCAGTTCACCGCCCTGCTCGTGGCGGGCCTCACGGCCGCGGCGGTGGCGAGCATGCGGTCGTTGCCCATCGCCGCTGGCGGCGGGCATCGGCCTCGGCATCGTCGAGAACCTGCTTGTCGGGCTATCTCCCCTCCGGCGGAGTGCTGGCCCAGACCGTCGTCCCCGCCTTCCCCTTCGTCGTGTTCGTGGGGACCCTGCTGCTCAATCCCGGCCTGCGCCGGCTCGAGCTACAGCTCCGACCCGTTGGCGGCGGCCGACCCGCCGCCGGCACCCCCGTCGGTGTCGATCCGCGACCGTCGGCTGGAGGTCCCCACGCGGGTGGGCTTCTGGGTCCTGGTGGTGGCCTTCCTGGCGTCGAGTGTGACCTGGGTGCCGGGCTACTACGTCACCGTCTTCGCCGAAGGCCTGTGTCTGTCGATCGTCTTCTTGTCCATCACGCTCATCACCGGCATGAGCGGACAGCTCTCGTTGTGCCAGGCCGCCTTCGCCGGTATCGGCGCCTTCGCGGCGGGGCAATTCGCCACGCATCTGGGCCTGCCCGTGCTTCTCGGCGCGGTGGTGGGGGGCCTGCTGGCCGCGGTGATCGGGACCGATCGTGGCCGTGGTGGCCATCCGCGTGTCGGGCCTGTTGCTGGCGCTCGTGACCCTGGCCTTCGCGCTGTTCTGCGGACCAGTCCCTCTTCCAGTACTCGTGGACGGGAGGAGGGCTCACCGGCGTCGACCGTGCCCCGTCCCGTGCTGGGGTCGTTCAACTTCAGCTCGGACCGGACGTTCCTGGTGCTGTGCTTCGTGGCGCTGGTGCTTGTGCAGCGTGCTCGTCCTCCTGGTGCAACGGGGGACCGTCGGCCGGTACCTGGCCGCCATGCGGGGGAGCCCCGTGGCCGCGGCCAGCATGGGCATCAGCCTGCGGACGGCACGGCTCACCGTCTTCGCCATGTCGGCCGGTCTGGCCGGATTCGGCGGGGCGCTGTACGGGTCGGTCCTCCAGCAGGTGAACGCCGATCTCTTCGGCTACGCGTTCTCGCTCGTCTTCGTGGTGGCCGTGATCACCACCGGGTCCCGGACCATCGAGGGGGCCGTGCAGGCCGGGATGGGGTTCGCCGTCATCCAGCTTCTGCTCCACCTGTACCTGCCGGCTCGCTTCGCCGGCATCGAGCCCATCCTCTTCGCCTTCGGTGCCATGACCTACGCCGCGCACCCCGAGGGCATCGTCGAGTACCAGAAGAGCCGGTGGATGGTGCGGGTGAGCAAGCTCGTTCGCGCGTCTACGACGCCCGGCGCGCCCGCAAGGCGGGCCCTCCGGTCGGCGGCGCGCACGGTTCGATGGAGGGATACCGCGCGCGGTCCCGGCCGTGGTGGCGCCTTCGGGGAAGCCGTTCGGTGGCTGACGTCTTCACGGTGGGCATCGCCGCGCCGGCCCCGGTCTTCGGCGCCCTCGGCCGCCGACGGCGCCAGCTCCGTTGCTCGACGCCCGCGTCGATCTCGATCCGCTTCGGCGGGGTCGCGGCGCTCAAGGACGTGTCGGTGTGCCGTCGCGGCGGGCGAGGCCGTCGGCCTGGTGGGCCCCAACGGGGCGGGCAAGACCACGCTGTTCAATTGCCTGTGCGGGCAGCTCCGTCCGAGCGGTGGCACGGTGTCGTTCGACGGGCACGTCCTCGACGACATGCCGGCGCACATGCGGGCCAGGCTCGGGATCCGGCGCACCTTCCAGCGCGTCGAGGTGTTCCCCGAGCTGTCGGTGCGCGACCACATGATCGTGGCCGAGCGGGCCCGCCGTGGCGACGGGGCGTTGTGGAAGGACCTGTTGAACATGGGCAAGCCCAAGCCCGAGGAGCTCGCCCATGTCGAGGCCGTGCTCGACCTCGTGGGTCTGACCGAGATGGCCGACGTGCCCGTGGCCGCCCTCAGCCTCGGTCATTGCCGTCTCGTGGAGCTGGGCCGGGCCCTGTGCGGCGAGCCCCGCCTGCTCATGGCGGACGAGCCGTCGTCGGGGCTCGACATCAACGAGACGGCCGCGCTTGGCGGCGGTGTTGCGCGGCGTGCAACGCGACCAGGGCATGGCCGTGCTGCTCGTCGAGCACGACATGGAGATGGTCCGGACCGCGGTCGACCGTGTCGTGGTGCTCGACGTGGGGGAGATCATCGCCGAGGGCAGCTTCGAGTCGGTCGTGGCCGACCCCGAGGTGCGTCGGGCCTACCTGGGGCGCACCGCATGAGCGGCCCGATCCTCGAGCTCGACAACGTCTCCGCCGCCTACAGCACGTACCGCGCCCTGTTCGGTGTGTCGCTCGTCAGTCCCCGAGAACGGGATCGTCGCTCTCGTCGGGTCCAACGGTGCCGGGAAGTCGACCCTGGCCCGGGTGGTGTCCGGACTCGTCCCGTGCCTCGAGCGGCTCGATCCGCTTCGAGGGCCAGGACGTCACGAGGTGGCCGGCCCACCGCATCGCCCGGCTCGGCATGGTGCACGTGCCCGAAGGCCGGGCCATCTTCTCGTCGCTCAGTGTCGAGGAGAACCTGACGGTGTCGTTCAGCCGACGGTCGGTCGCAAGGGCACACCCGACGCGCTGGCCCGTGCCTATCAGGCCTTCCCGGTCCTGGCCGATCGCCGCCAGCAGCTGGGGGGCACGCTGTCGGGTGGCCAGCAACGGATCCTGTCGCTGGCCAAGGTGCTGGCCGTGCCGCCCAAGCTGCTCATCGTGGACGAGCTCTCCCTCGGGCTGGCTCCGGTGATCGTCGACCAGGTCTACGACGGGCTCGTGCCATCCACGCCCAGGGATGCGCGCTGCTCGTCGTCGAGCAGCAGGTCGACCGTGTGCTCGCCATCGCCGACCGGGCCGTGCTCCTCGTGAAGGGCGCGGTGGCGTGGGAGGGACCGGCCCGCGACGCGCGCTCGACCCTGGAGTCGCACATGCTCGGCGGCGCGGCGGCCAACGGGTCGGCGCCGTTCTCCACCAACGGGGCGCACCCCGCACCCCAACGTGTCGCTTCGAGCCCAGTCTCGCCTGGTGCCAAGACGTCGGTACCATCCCCGCCCGGTGCGGTGTCGCCGGGGGCTCCCGGGTCAGGTCCCGCCACCCACGGCGGTGCGCCGACCCAGGGCGGGTCGCCCGGCGCGGGCGGCGTGAGCCATCCGTCGGACCTGTGGGTGGTGGGACCGAACTTCCCCAGCCCCAACTGACCCGAACCCGATCATTTCGCCGATCGTGTCGCCGTCGTGCGACCAGTCGAACGGCAAGAGCGAGAGCGAGGACCGACCGGATGGGATTGCTCGACGACAGGGTGGCGGTGGTCACCGGGGCGGGCGGAGGTATCGGACGCGAGATCGCGCTGTGCCTGGCATCGGAAGGCGCGCGGGTCGTCGTGAACGACCTCGGCACGACGCTCGACGGCGCCGGCACGGCCCAGGGCCCCGCGGCCGAGACGTGCCGGCTCATCGAGGACGCCGGCGGGAAGGCCGTCCCCAACGGTGAGTCCGTGGCCGACTTCGACGGCGCCGGGCGCATCATCGCCCAGGCCGTGGACACCTTCGGGTCCATCGACATCCTGGTCAACAACGCCGGCATCGTGCGCGACCGGACGTTGGTCAAGATGACGTCGGAGGACTACGACGCCGTGGTGGCGGTGCACCAGAAGGGCACGTTCAACTGCACGCGCCACGCCGCGGTGCACATGCGCGAGGCGGGGTACGGCCGGATCGTGAACATCACGTCGTCGGCGGGACTGCGCGGGAACTTCGGCCAGAGCAACTACGGCGCCGCCAAGGCCGCCATCATGGGCATGACCTTCGTGTGGGCACTCGAGCTCGGCAAGTACGGAATCACCGCCAACGCCGTGGCTCCGGCCGGGCTCACCCGGATGACCGAGAACCTCTTCGGGGGTGCCGACGCGCCGCCCGACCAGGACCCCGCCCTCAACGCACCGCTCGTGGCGTTCCTGGCCTCGGAACAGGCCGGCTACGTGAACGGCCAGGTGCTCGGGCGCACCGGGTACGCGTACACCATCTTCCAGACGCCCCGGCAGGTGGCGGCGATGTGGCGCGAGGGCGGGTGGACTCCGGGCGAGCTCGCCGAGCACTTCCACGAGGTACTCGGCCAGCATCTCCAGCCCGTGGGGATGCCCGCCCACCCCCTGCTCGGCAAGAAGGACGGCGGCTGAGCGGCAACGAGACGGCGGTGGAGCCACCGTCGGGCTAGACCGGTTCGAGGATCACCACCGGGATCTCGCGCTCGGTGTTCTTCTGGTAGTCGAGGTACGGCGGCCACGCTGCCGCCGCCCGCGGCCACCACAGCGCGCGCTCCTCGGGAGTGGCCGTGCGGGCCCGGAGATCGGTGACCTCGGCGCCGTCCTGCAAGGTGACGTGCGGATCGGCCACGAGGTTGAGGTACCACACCGGATGTTGCGGCGCGCCACCCATCGACGCCACCACGACGTAGCGACCGTCGTGCTCCACCCGCATGAGCGGGGTCTTGCGCACGTCCCCGGTGTTGCGGCCCCGTGTGGAGAGGATGATGACCGGTTTCCCTTCGAGGGTGTCACCCTCTTTGCCGTCGGTGGCCTCGTACAGCGCCACCTGATCGGCGATAGGGGCCCACGCGCTTGGTACGTACTTCCCCTCGAGCGGCATCGAATCCTCCGATCTGTCCCGGCACGGGCGCGTGCCTCGGCTGGTGAGAGTTTTGCACCCCGGACCGACCGACCGACCAGCGGACGGTCATGAGAACCGCTTAGACCGGAACTTCAGCTCGTGTCGTCCGGATATCGAAACGGCTTGCCCGTTTCGAAGCTCACTCCCCCGGGTGGTTCTCGCCATTCCCATGAGCCATCTTTGAAGGTGAGCCGCCACTTCTCGTTGGTGATGAGGCCGTGGTGCCAATGGCACACCCTGGCCAACACGCCCAGGCTGGTCATCTTGCTCTCGGAGTAGTCAGCGGGCCAATGATGGTTCTCCAGCCCGAAGGCCACGTCGCACTGGGGGACCACACACACCGGGTCGCGCTCTTCGAGGGCGCTCTGGACATAGGCAGAGACGTTTCTCCCCGCGTGGCACACGGTGACGATGTCTTGGCCGTCGTGTACGAGGATCTTCACAAAGGCGTCCGGGAGCTGGCGGCGCACGGCGGCCACGGGAACCGGTCCCACCCCGGGGATGGTGCACGTCTCGCCCGCCTTGGCATATCCCCGGCGAAACGCCGTGGCGTCGACCCGGAACACCACCGTGGCCCGGGGCCCGCTGCGACCGGACTGCTTGGCCGCCGGGCCGGCGGGCTCACCGGTGACCAGGGCCACGAGCGCATCGGCGATGTAGGCGGCAGGGGGTTCTTCCTGCTGGGCCTTGCGGGCCGCGTCGAAGCGGAAGTCGGACTCTTCCTTGAGCGCAGAGAGCAGCTTGGCCCCGGCGTCGGGGGTGAGCTTGGCGTCGAGGCGGAAGGCGCCGTCGGGATCGGCCCAGTGCCGCACATACCGCGCGGCGTGGATGGCTTTGTAACGCGCGTTCTCCTGCTCGGCCGAGGACGCCGCGGCCCGGACCTGGGCGGCGCGTTCCTTGAGGCCCTTCAGACTGTGATCGGCGGCGGCTTTGAGCAGTTCCCGCTCGGTGCTCGGGTTGTCCGCCGCGGCGGCGGCGATGATCTTGAGCTGCGAGCCCGACAGCTCGCCCCGCCGCAAGGCGTCAGTGGTCTCGGGCAACGACGCCAGCGCCGAGGAGGTCTCGAGCGCGGCTGAGGGCGTCACCCACCCCCGTGCCGGACTTCTCCGCCATCCACGAGGCGGCGGAACGGTGGCCTTCATCACGCCATCTCGTGGACTGGGCGGCCCGGTCCGAGAACAGCACCTTGACGGCGCACACCAGGCGCTCGACCTCGGTGCACAAAGACACCACGTCGGCGGCCTGGCCAACGGTGACCCGGTCGGGCTCAGCCGCAGCGAGATCCCGGCCGATGTCCCGGCGGGCGGCCTCGAGGGCGGTGGTAAGCACATTGGCAGTGTGTCATGAGGGTGTATCAGTCCCCCTGAGATGACATAGAGGCATCTGAGGCTGGTGGGGCGGGTGGGTATCGTGCGCCCACCGATGAGGATCAGGTGTTGCGGGCGGGGATCAGGAGTTGCGGGTCAGGATGTTCACGACCGAGACACCCGAGCCGCGGCCACCCACGTTGTGCTGGAGGGCGAATCCCTGGCGGATGGCCACCTGGCGTTCGCCCGCCTCCTCGCGTAGTTGCCACCAGCACTCGGTGAGCTGCGCGATCCCGGTGGCGCCGATGGGATGACCCTTGGCGAGCAGCCCCCCGGAGGGGTTCACGGGAATGCGGCCGTCGAGCGCGGTCTCGCCCTCGAGGGAAGCGGGGCCGCCCTTGCCCTTCTCCACGAATCCCAGGTCCTCGATGTCGAGGATCTCGGTGATGGTGAAGCAGTCGTGGACTTCGGCCATGTCGAGGTCGCGGGGCCCGACCCCGGCCATCTCGTAGGCGCGCCCCGACGCCAGGGTGGTGGCGGGAAGGCCGACGAAAGACGTCTTCTCGTGCAGATAGGGATGGTCGGTCGCCACCCCGAACCCGGCCACGTACACGGGCTTGTCGGTGAACTCGTGGGCCCGCTCGGCGGAGGTGAGAAGGATGGCCGCCGCACCGTCGGTCTGCGGGCAGCAGTCGAGCAGCCGCAACGGGCTGCACACCATCGGTGACGCCAGTACCTGCTCGACGGTGATTTCGCTCTGGAAGTGCGCGTAGGGGTCGAGGCATCCGTTGTGGTGGTTCTTCACCGCCACCGACGCCAGCATCTCGGGGGTGGTGCCGAACTCGTGCATGTGGCGTGTGGCGAACGGGGCGAACAGGACCGGTGCGGTCTCACCCCGGTTGTAGAGGGGGTGGCCGGCCGCGGCCCGGGCGAGCAGCCCTTCCTGGGTGGACTTGTCGCGCATCTTCTCCACGCCGATGACGAGCACGATGTCGTGCACCCCGCTCGCCACCACCATGGCGCCGATGCGAAAGGCGTCGGATCCCGACGGGCACGCGTTCTCCACCCGGGTGCAGGCCACGCCCGACAGCCCGATGGCGCTCGGCACGGTGTTGCCCCCGATGCCCTCCTGACCCCACAGCGAGCCCCGCTGGGTGGCCACGATGACGGCGTCGATGGCGGACTTGTCGAGACCCTTGTCCACACTCCCCAGGGCGGCGGTGAAGGCGCCGGCCGCCATCTGCTCGTAGCTCTGCTCGAACAGCTCACCCATCTTGATGAGGCCCGCCCCCACGACGGCGACCTTGTTCCAGCTCATGAGCCACCCTCCTTCGCAGCGCGGTCCTGTCCCGAACCTACCGTGGCCCCCGGCCCCGCCCCCGCCCCCGCCCCAGCCCCGGCGACCCGGAACGCCTTGTAGCCGTAGACGGGGATGCCGCGCTCGAGCGCGTAGCGACGCAACGACAACACGACCGTGTCGCCCACGGCGAGCTCCGCCGCGTCGGCGGGTGATCCCTGCACCATGAGGCGGGCGCCGTCCTCGAGGTCGATGACGACCAGAGGCAGCGGCGCCTGGAAGGGCGGCGGCATGGTCTGGTTCACCACGAATGTCTCGACGCGCCCCCGGCGCGCCAGCGAGACCACGTCGAGCTCGGTGCCACCGCACCCGGTGCAGGTGGGGTGGATCGACGGGGGGGTGGAGATGGTGCCGCAGACGCGACAGCGTGCCCCGAAGAGCCCGAGCATCTCGGGGTTGCCCCGGACGAAGGCCGCGCCCCCGGCGGCAGCCCCATCTCGATGGGGTCGTCCATGGGCTCGAGCTGGCCTCTGGCCCGTAGGGCCTCGGGATAACTGGCCCGCCGTCCCGTGCCGAGCCCGTCGACGGTCAGTGCACCCGGCACGACGCGCACGGCCTCGACGACCAGGGCCGTGGCCCGACCGCCGCCGTACCCGATGACACCGATGACGCCGCCTCCCGACCCCGAATCGGCGCAGGCGTGGACGAGGCCGAGCATTGCGGAGGCGGCGCCGGCGTCACCGAGCGCGCCGAACACCGGCGCCGAGGCCAGGGGGGCGCCCAGGCGCTTGGCCACGGCGGTGGCGAGCCTGCCGTCGGGATCGGCGATGGCCCACGACGCGCACCGGCGACGGGGCCGAGTCGGCCACGGCGCGTCCCGTCTCGGACAGCAGCGGCACGAAGACCTCTTCGCGAAACAACCGGGCGTCATAGACATCTCCGGTGGCGCGTCCACCGTCGGCCCGGTAGCGGTCGACGGCGGGCATGGCGCGCGTGGCGCGGGCCACCAGCCGCGCCGCGGGGGAGGAACCGTTGGTGGACGGGCCGTCCGACGCGTCGGGGAGGGCACCGAGGACCATGGCGGCCGCCCCCGCGCCGGTGGTCGCCTCCCCGGCCGTGCCGAGCCCAGGGACGAGCGCGTCCGACGTGACGACCAGCGCGAACTGGGCGTGTCCGGCAGCCAGTGCGTCCCAGGCGCCGATGACCGCTTCGATCCCGGCGTGGGGAGACCCACTGCAGAGCCCGCCGCCGACGGAACTGTCGAGGCCCAACGTGGAGGCGAGAAAGGCGTGGCTGGGGCCCTCGGCGAAGGGCGGCCGGGCGGTTCCCCACCACAGTCCCGTCACCTCGGCGGCGGTGATCCCGGCCGCGTCGAGCGCCGCGTTGGCGGCGCGCCACGCCAGGGTCAGGGTGTCCTCATCGGCGTCGCACACCGCCACGGTGCCGCGCCCGCCGCCCGATCCCCACGCCGCGCCGACGTCGGACGCCGCCAGCCGCAGCGACGGCGCCGCCGCGCCCACGCCGAGGATGGCCACCGGCTTGATCGTGGCGGGACTCATCGAGCCGGGCTCATCGAAGCGGGGCTCATCGAGCCGGCTCATCGAAGCGGGGCTCATCGAGGGGGTGCCTTCCACCACGGGCCGGCGGGGACACGGCCACCCAACAGGGCGGTGCCGACGAAGTTGCGTTGGATCTCGACGGTGCCCGCCCCGATGCACAGGCCGCGGATGTCGCGATAGGCGCGCTCCACGGGGTACTCGCGGCTGTAGCCGTAACCCCCCAGAAGCTGGATGGCCTCGTCGCACACGCGCTTGGCGGCGAGGTTGCAGGCGATCTTGGCCATGGCGGACTCGAGCGGCGGCGGCGTGCCGTGGCGCCCGGCCAACACGAGCGCCCGCTGCAGCAGGAACCGGGCCCCCTCGAGCTCGGTGGCCATGTCGGCGATCTTCCACTGCAGTCCCTGGAGCTCCGACAGCATCTTGGTGCCGACCTTGCGGTCGCGCATGTAGGCCATGGCGTACTCGAGCGCGCCCTGGGCGGCACCGACGCACATGGCGGCGTTGCCGCACCGTTCGTGGTTGATGTGGGCGAGCAAAGTCTTGAGCCCGCTGTTGTCGGCGGGGTCACCGGGCACGAGCACGTCGCCGGGCTCGACGCGCACGCCGTCGAAGGCGAGCTCGGCCTCGGTACATCCCCGCAGCCCCATCTTGCGGTGTGTGCCGGCGACGCTCACCCCTTCCGCGGCCAGGTCCACGACAACGGCGCCGATGCCCTTGCCCGTGCCGGCCTCACTGCCGGGGAACCGGCACCACACCAGACAGGCCACGGCCTTGTGGCCCCCGGTGACGTAGTTCTTGTAGGCGTCGAGGCGCCAGCCGTCGCCGTCGGCGGTGAGGTGGGCCCGCATGGTGTTGGCGGCCGAGCCGGCATCGGGCTCGGTGATGCCGATACAGAACAGCTCACCGGCCGCGGCCTGGGGAAGCCAACGGGAACGCAGGGCTTCGTTGCCGAGGTGCTCGATGGCACGAGGGGGGCCGTTGAACACGAGCTGGCACAGGATCGCACTCGACACGTCCACGCGGGCGATCTCTTCGAGGACGATGGCGGCCTCGACGTCGCCCATGCCCATGCCGCCGTACTCCTCGCCCACGGTGACGGTGAACAGCTCGGCGCGCCGCAGGGCCTCGAGCGAGGCCTCGGCGAATTCCTCGGTCTCGTCCCAACCCGGGGCGTGAGGGGCGATGTCGCGCTCGGCCACGTCGCGGGCCAGCTTGCGCAGCGCGGCCCGGTCGTCGTCCTCGACGAGGTCGATCGCGCTCATGGGCGAGCCGTCCACACCGGCCCGGGCGCGCGCCGGTGGCGTAAGGACACCGGACCTGACACCATCGTCAGTGAACTTACTACACTGGCCGACCAGCCAGGAGGGGGCCGATGACCACCAACGGGAAGGGCTGACGATGGCCGCGCCACGCGAAGCAGTCATCGTCGACACGTGCCGGACCGCGTTCGGCAAACGGGGCGGGGCGTTGGCCAACTGGCACCCCGTCGACCTCCTCGCCTTCGCCCTCACCCATCTCGTGAACCACAGTGGCGTGGACCCCGAGCTCGTCGACGACGTCATCGGCGGGTGCGTGAGCCAGGTGGGCGAGCAGTCCACCAACGTGGCCCGCAACGCCTGGGTGGCGGCGGGTCTCCCGCAGTCGGTGCCGGCCACGACGGTCGACCGCCAGTGCGGCTCTTCGCAGCAGGCCGTGCACTTCGCCGCGGCCGGTGTGGTGGCCGGGCACTACGACATCGCCATCGCCTGCGGCGTGGAGTCCATGAGCCGCGTGCCCCTGGCCTCGAACGCCCGGGGAGGGACGGGCCCGTTCCCGAAGTCGTTCCTCGACGTCATCGAGGGCCGGCTGTGGATGCAGTTCCGCGTGGCGCAGCTGCTGGCGGACCAGTGGAAGATCTCGCGCCAGGACATGGACGAGTACGCGCTCGAGAGCCACCGGCGCGCCGCCGCGGCCACGGACTCGGGACACTTCGCCAAGGAGGCCATCGCAGTCCCCATCCGTGACGACGAGGGCACCATCACCGACCAGTTTCTCCGCACCGACGAGGGCATTCGCAGAGACACCACCTTGGAACGCCTCGCCTCGCTCCCCCCCGCGCAGTCCTTCGAGCCCGACACCGCGCCCGACATCACGGCCGGGAACTCGTCGCAGATGACCGACGGCGCCGCGGCCATGCTCATCGCCGAGCGCTCCGTGGCCGAGCGGCTGGGGCTCCCCATCCTGGCCCGCTTCCACGCCTTCGCGGTGGCGGCCGAGGACGCGGCGGTCGTGCTGTCGGCGCCGGTGCCGGCCACGCGCAAGCTGCTCGAGCGCACCGGGATGAAGGTCGACGACTTCGACGCCGTGGAGTGCAACGAGGCGTTCGCGGCGATCGCGCTCGATGTGGGCGCGCGCCTTCTCGCCCGACCCCGACCGGCTCAACCCCCGGGGCGGGGCCATCGCCATCGGCCATCCGCTGGGCGCCAGCGGCGTGCGCCTCATGACGACGCTGCTCAACGAGCTCCAGGCCACCGGCGGCCGCTACGGGTTCCAGACGATGTGCGAGGGCGGCGGCCAGGCCAACGCCACCGTCATCGAGCGTCTCGCGTAGGGCCCGTGGACTTCACCTTCTCCCCCGAACAGGAGGACTTCCGCGCCGCGGTGCGCAACGCGCTCG
Organism: uncultured Acidimicrobiales bacterium; assembly: GCA_963846125.1. Taxonomy (GTDB): domain Bacteria; phylum Actinomycetota; class Acidimicrobiia; order Acidimicrobiales; family UBA8190; genus Chersky-840. The sequence goes on along the minus strand of CAWJUR010000002.1, from coordinate 678,944 downwards.
GCGCGCGGAGGCGCCACCTGCGTACGTGCGCGCCATGATCGAGGACCCCGTCGGCGTGACCCCGGCGTTGTGGGAGACGATGGCGGGGCTCGGATGGCTGGGTGTGCTCGTGCCCGAGTCGGCGGGCGGCCTGGGCCTCGGGCTCGTCGACGTCGTCGTGCTCCAAGAGGAGATGGGCAAGCTCCCCTTCCCCGGCCCCGTGGCATCCTCGGCGGTGGCGGCCACGCTCGCCGCGGTGCGCCTCGGCGTCGACGAGGTGCTCGAGGACCTGGCGTCGGGACGACGGCGCGGCACGGTGGCGATCGAGGAGCCCGGTCACGGCGACCCGCTGCGCACGGTGCGGGCGCGCGCCGTGGCGGGCGGCGCCGACGACGGGGCGTGGGTGCTCGAGGGGACCAAGCCGTTGGTGCTCGACGGGGCCAACGCCGACTTCGCACTGGTGGTCGCCCACGACGGTGACGGGCTCGGCACCTTCCTCCTCGACGCGCCGGCGGGTGAGCCGGTGCCGGCGCTGGATGTCACCCGCAAGCTTTCTCGTGTCGTGCTGGACGGGCGCCAAGCCCGTCGAGTGGGCCCACCCGGAGACCACGAGGCGCTATGGCGCCGGATCCTCGACGACATCAACATCGCCCTGTGCGCCGAGCTGGTGGGCACGGCCGAGCGCGCCCTCGAGCTGGCCGTCGAGTACGCCAAGGTGCGCGTCCAATTCGACCGGCCCATCGCCACCTTCCAGGTCATCAAGCACAAGGCGGCCGACATGCTCCATCACCTCGAGCTGGCCCGGGTGGGGACGCACTACGCGGCGTGGACTTCGGACGCCGACGACCCCGAGCGCGAGCGCGCCGCGGCCATGTGCAAGGGATATGTGGCCGAGGCCGCCGACGCGGTGACCGCCGAGTGCATCCAGGTGCACGGGGGCGTGGGCTTCACCTGGGACGTCGACTGCCATCTGCTGTACCGCCGGGCCAAGCAGGACGACCTGCTCTTCGGGGCTCAGGGCTTCCAACGCCAACGCCTGGCTGACCTCCTGCTCGGGCCGGCGGGGCGCTGAGGTCCCCAGAGTGGCGCTGATTTCGCAAGAGTAGAGTCTCGCCCCGGGGAGCCGGGAAGCCTGGTCGGCATGTCATCCGCGCGCGAAGGAGACGACATGCAGGTCGGGGCGGCAACGGTCGCATTCGTGGTCGGGGCGCTGGTCTGTCTCGCCACGAGCTGGGTCTTCGTCACCAAGCTCGAGATGATCGGCGAACGGTTCGGGTACTCCGAGGCGTCGCTCGGACTGCTCGCCGCCCTGGCCGCCGACACCCCCGAGATCACCGCCGCGGTGACCGCCCTCACCCGCCACCAGCGCGCCGTGGGGGCCGGTGTCGTGATCGGCTCGAACGTGTTCAACCTCGCCGCCCTCCTCGGCCTGGGCGCATTGGTGGCGGGCCGCCTTCACCTCCATCGCAAGGTCGTGGTCCTCGGGGGCGCGGTGGCGGTGTGGATGGCGGGGGTGTGTCTCATGACCGTCACGAGGGTCGTCGACCCCGTGGCCGGGCTCGTGCTCGTGCTCGTCGTGCTGGTGGCCTACATCGTGGTCCTGGCGGGCCGGCGCAAGGTCCTGCGACGGATCGGGCTGCCCCCGTCATGGGTGGCGTGGCTCTCCACTGCGGTCGAAGAAGAGGAGCTCGAGCTCATCGTCGCCATCCGCCCCGCGCCCGCGCAGCCCCGCGACACCGGGGTGGCGGTGATCTCCCTCGGCGTGGTGGTGGCGTCGGCGGTGGCCATGGAACGAGGAGCGTCCACCCTGGGGCAGCACTACCGCGTGTCGGGGGTGATCATCGGTGGGCTCGTGCTGGCCGCGGTGACGAGCCTGCCCAATGCCGTGGCGGCGGTCTATCTCGCCTCTAAGGGGCGCGGTGCGGCCGCCTTCAGCACGGCGCTCAACAGCAACACCTTGAACGTGGTGGCCGGTCTCGTGCTCCCCGCCACCATCCTCGGACTGGCGAGGCCATCGGGACAGACCGTCTTCATCACCGCCGCCTACGTGGGGCTGACGGTGCTGACGCTGGTGCTGGCGTTCTTCGGCCGGGGGCTGCGCCGGGGCGCAGGCGCGCTCATCGTGGCGGCCTACGTCGCGTTCGTGATCTGTCTCGTGGTGGTGCCGTGACCGGCGCCAGCCGCTAGCGAGGCCGCCGACCTCAGGATGCCGCCGACCGCAGCAGGAGCTGCCACGAGGAGAGGTCGTCGGCCGGGAAGGCGCCCAACGAACCGGCGGGAAGAGGCACGCCGTACAGATACCCCTGGGCCAAGAAGCATCCCAGTGCCTTGAGCTTGTCGGCCTGGCCGGGCTTCTCGACACCTTCGCCGATGACTGACAGGCCGAGGGACTCGCCGAGCCCGATGATGGCCCGCACGATGGCGGCGTTCTCCGCTCTCTGGTCGAGGTCCTCGACGAAGCTGCGGTCGATCTTCAGGGTCTCGACGGGGAAGCGCTTCAGGTAGCTCAGTGACGAGTACCCGGTACCGAAGTCGTCGATCTCGAAGTGGATGCCGAGCTCGCGCAGGGTGTGGAGCACCAGCACCGCATCGTCGGCGTCGCGCATGAGGGTGCTCTCGGTGATCTCCAACCACAGCCGGTCCGGGTTGATGCCCGACGTGTCGAGGGCGCGCGACACCTGATTGACGAAGCCGGGGTCGGCCAGCTGCAGGGCAGAGACATTGACCGAGATGTTGAGCCTCACCTCGTCCTGGTGGGCGTCGTCCCGGAGCCGGCTCCACACCGAGACCTGGCGGCAGGCCTCGTCCAGCACCCAGTCCCCCACGGCCACGATGAGCCCGCTGTCCTCGGCGAGCCCGATGAATTCTTGGGGGGCCAGCAGTCCCCGGGTGGGGTGTTGCCAACGCACCAGCGCCTCCATCCCCACCATCGTCTCGGTGTGGAGGTCGACGACGGGCTGGTAGTGCAGCACCAGCTCGTCACGCTCGAGCGCCCGGTGCAGCTCGCTGGATGTGCGCAGTCGACTCAAGACGTTCTGCTCGTCGTCTTCCTTGTAGACCTCGATGTGCGAGGGGCCGCGTCCCTTGGCCCGGTACATCGCCACGTCCGCGTTGCGCAGCAGGACCGCCCCCGACTGGGTCCCCTCGCCCGACAGCGCGATCCCGACGCTGATCGACGCGAAGACCTCCCCGCTCTCGAGGGCGAGCGGCTGTTCCATGGCACTGACCAACCTCTGCGCCACCTCGAGTGCGTCGGCTTCGTCGTCGACCTCGTCACACAGCACCGTGAACTCGTCGCCCCCGAAGCGGGCCAGGGTGTCGGTGGACCGCATGACACTGCTCAACCGGTCCGCCACGGCGCGCAGGACGCGGTCGCCGACGTCGTGGCCGAGGCTGTCGTTGACGAGCTTGAAGCGGTCGAGGTCGAGGAAGATCACCGCCACCTGATGATGGCTGCGCGTCAGCCGGCGCAGGGCCACTTCGAGGCGGTCCATGAAGAGCTCGCGGTTGGGCAAGGCGGTGAGCGAGTCGTGGATGGCGGCGAAGGCGAGACGCTCGCGCAGGGCCCGGCCCTCGGTGACATCCTCGATCTGCCCGATGAAGTAGAGCGGACGCTGTTCCTCGTCGCGCACACACGACACGTTGATCGACACCCACACGTCCCGGCCGTCGGCATGGACGTAGCGCTTCTCAAGGCGGTACCCGTCCGAATCGCTCGAGACCAGCCGATCCGACTCGGTCTTGCTCATCTCCTGGTCGTCGGGATGCGTGAAGCTGTCGATGTTCTTGCCATACACCTCGCCCACGTCGCGCCCCAGGATCCGCCCGAAGGCCGGGTTGGCCCGGGTGATGTTGCCGTCGAGGTCGGCCATGACCATCCCGATGGGGGCGTTCTCGAACGCGGACCGGAACCGCTCGTGCGCGTCGCGCAGCTCCTCCTCGGCGCGCTTGCGCTCGGTGATGTCGTGGAGGTTGCCGACGATGCCGCGTACCTTGGGGTTCTCGAGGTGATTGCTCACCTTCGCCTCGAACCAGCGCCAGCTCCCGTCGGAGTGGCGCAGCCGTATCTCGGTCTTCATGCCGAGGCTGTCGGCCCCTCGGATCTCGGGGTCGCGGCCCCGCATGTTGGCCAGGTCGTCGGGGTGCATCATCTCGGCGGCCGATCGGAAGCGGAACTGGCCGGCGGAGGAGCCGAGGATCCTCTCGAAGGCGGGACTCACGTAGGTGAGGCGGCCCTCGGTGTCGGACACGACGATGATGTCACTGGCCTCGTGCACCAGGGCTTCGAACCGTCCTTCGCTGGCCTCCCGGGCCGCCGCGAACCATTGCAGGACGAGGATGGTGAAGACCGCCCCCAAGGCGTCGAGCGCGCTCAGGCTATTGACGAGGTGCTTGGGGATGAGGGTCGGGGCCGCGCCGATGGCGATGGCTCCTTGCCCCAGTGCGATGCACAACAGTGTCGACACAATGGCGGGCCGGCCCGCCGCCGACCCGGCCGTGCGCATGACCTCCACCGCACCGAAGACGAACCCGATGGCGAGGATCGCGCCCCACCCGATGCCGTAGATGACCACCGCGATCACGGCCATCTCGACCGCCACGCGGGCATCGAGCCGCCATCCGGTCGCCCCGGGGCCCCACAGGGTGACACTGATGCAGTTCACGAGGAAGGCCGAGATCACCAGCACCGCGATGACCCAGTACGGGATGTCCGCGATCAGGTGCCAGGACCGGATCAGGCAGAAGATCCCGATGACGGGGGGAACGGCGAGGTTGACGGGATCGACCAGCCGCGGCCAGAAGCGGGCGGCGAAACCGGCGCCGCGGTCCTCGAGGGTGTCGTCGTCCGGCCAGGTCACACCTTTAATTCGGCCGAATCGACCCTCGAGTGTAGGAGCGACGTTCAGGGAGGCCACAGGTTCGTGGGCCGGTGGTGAGGGGATGGGGCGAGGGTGGCTCGGGGCGCATCGCCGCAGGTCAGCGGGCTATTTTCCGGAATCCGAAAAAACCGCTCAAGTTCGGGTCCCGAGGTGCCGACACAACCTTGGCGACTCCTGTCCTGCCCGGGCGCAACGCCCCGGCTCGGGGGCTAGCGCGAGGCCGACGCGGCCAGCTGCTCCTGGAGACGAGCCTTCAAGACCTTTCCCGTGGCGTTGCGCGGGAGCTCGTCCACCAACTCGATGCGCCGGGGCACCTTGTAGTCCGCCAGCGCGCCGGCGCAGTGCTCCTTGAGCTCGTCGACCGTCGTGGACACCCCGGGCGAGAGCACGACCACGGCGGCCACGTCCTCGCCCAGCACCGGATGCGGGATGCCCACCACGGCCGCTTCGACGACATGGGGATGCTCGAGCAGCACGCCTTCCACGTCGATGGCGTGGATGTTGTTCCCACCCCGGATGATGACGTCCTTCTTCCTCCCGACGATGTAGAGGTAGCCGTCGGCGTCGAGGCGGGCGAGGTCCCCGCTGTAGAGCCAGCCGTCCTTCCAGGTGCCGGCGGTGGCCTCGTCGTTGCGGTAGTACTCGCGCTCGCGGCCCTTCATGCGCAAGATGGCCTCGCCCACTTCGCCGGTGGGAAGGTCGCGACCGTCCTCGTCGACGATGCGCACCTCGAGCGGGGGAACGGGCTGGCCGACCGAGCCGATCCGCTTGAGGGCTTCGCCCTTGGGCATGGAGCAGAAGGCGGGGCCCGCCTCGGTCATGCCGTAGCTGTTGGAGACCGACGCCTCGGGCATGCGCTCCTGTAAGGCCCGCAGCGTGGCGGGCGCGAGAGGGGCGCTGCCGATGGCGCAGATGGCGATGGACGACAGCTCGGCGTCGGCGAAGCGCGGATGCGAGACGATGAGCTGGGCCATGGACGGCACGAGGAACACGAATTGGGGCCGGAGCTCCTCGACGACCTCGAGCCACCGGCCGGCGTCGAACTTCGGTTGGTACACCCCGAACAGCCCGAGCTGCATGGGGTTGTAGATGAAGCCGATCCCGGCGAAGGTGAACAGCGGGCTGGCGTGCAGCCAGCACTGCCCCGAGTAGTTGGGATTGGGTGCTCCGGGGATGAGCGCCACATTGCGATGGCGGATGGCGACACCCTTGGGAAGCCCCGTCGTCCCCGACGTGTAGAGGATGTCGGCGAGGTCGTCGCCGGTGACCTCGACCTGGAAGGTGCCGGCGTCGTCGGAGCCGGGGGCGTCCCACCTCCACATGGGCGGGGCGTCGCCGGTGCCGGCTGTGGCGGCATCCTTCGGGGCAGGTGCCACGAGGACGTGCTCGAGGGAGCCGATCGTGTCGGCCAGTCGCCGCGCCAGGGGAGCGAGCTCGCTGTCGGTAAGGACCACCCGCACCTGGGCGTGCCCGAGCAGGCGTTCGAGCTCGCCGTCGGTGAGCGCGCGTGTTGGTCGGCACCGCCACGGCGCCGGCCTTGTGGACCGCCGAGTACCCCACCATGAAACGCAGCGCCTCTTCGGCGCGCAGGTAGATCGACACCCGGTCACCCTTGGTGACACCCATGGCCACCAGGGCGCGGGCCAGGCGGTTGGACTCGGCCTCCCACTGCGCGAACGACATCTGGCCACCGTCGGTCACCTGGTAGGCGACGCGGTCGGGAAAGGCCGCCGCCATGGCCCGCAGGTGGTCGGTGAGGAGCGTGGTCACAGGCCTCCGTCGAGCGTCGCCGTCCGGCGCTCGAAGCGCCAGCCCTCGGACGTCCGCACGAGCAGGTCGTGGTACCGGCCCGAGCGCTGCAGGCGGGAGCGGCGCTTGTCGGCGGGTCGTCGGCCGGGGGCCGCGCCACGACGAGCAGGGTGACGTCCTGCACGGCCCGGTCGCCGTCGACTTCGATGATGGCGTCGACGGTCACGTGCACGATGCCGTAGGGGGTGCGCCGCACCATCTCGGCCAGCGCGGCCCGCCCCGTGGTGGTGGGCCCGCCGTCGACCTCCATGGCCCCGTCCTCGGTGAACGTGGCCGCGAAGCCCTCGGGGTCACCGTCGTCGAAACTTCGGTTGTAGCGAGCCGTCAGCTCACGGATCTGGGCCCGGTCGACCAGCCACGCCATCGTCTCGTCCACGAGGTTTGCCCCCTCCGCCCCGGCCGGCGCCACCGATGCGCCCGACGCTCCGTGCGTCACCGCCCGGGCCGCCGCCGACGATACCCGCCCCGCCCGTTCTCCGACATGGGCGTCAGGGTCGCGGTCTCGGGCGCGACGGCGCCGTCCAAAGTTCGAAGGCGCAGGCGGGAGCCAGCGGGGGCCTCCACCCGGTGGTTGATCCTGGTGGTGGGGCTGGTGGGGTCGCCGTCCGGGGCGCCGCGTCCGTCAGGTGTCCGTCAGGTGTCCGTCACGACCTGGGCAGCGCGTACGCGGCGATGGCGATGAAGTGCAGCGTGGCTCCCGCCACGGTCAGCGCGTGGAACACCTCGTGGTATCCGAAGACGCCCGGCACGGGATTCGGCCGCTTCATGGCGTAGCAGACGGCACCGGTCGGTGTAGCAGGCCCCGCCGGCCAGGATGAGCCCGAAGCCGACGCCGCCGAGGCCGTGCACGAGCTGGGGAATGATGGCCAGGGCGGACCATCCGGCCACGACGTAGGGCACCGCGATCGCCCATTTCGGCGCGTCCAGCCAAACCTGCCGGACGGCGATGCCGATGGCACCTCCGAACCACACCAGGCACAACACGAGGATCTGCGCCCATCCGTGCACCGTGAGCCCGGCCACCGCGGTGTACGTCCCGGCGATGGCGAGGAAGATGGTGGCGTGATCGGCGCGCCGCATGCGCCGCCGGCCCGCCGGCGACCACCGGATGCGGTGGAAGGAGGCACTGACGCCGAAGAGTGCCACCAACGACACGACGTACACCGTCAGCGCAGCGCGTGCGCCGTCGGTGTGGGCGTGGGCCACGAGAATGGGCCCGGCCACCAACGTGACGAAGAACGACACGAGATGGAGCCACCCGCGCAGCACGGGACGCGACGTCTCGGTGGGGGCCGCCGGCAGAGTGTCCGGCGCTTCGGTCTGGCGGGGCTCGACGTGTCGGGAAGTGATGCGCCGGAGCGTAGCTATCGCTCTCGGCGCCGGTCGACTACGAGCCGGAGCTCTGTACTACGGGCGAGTGGGGCGCCGATCCTACGAGACGGTTCCCCGACGGATCGTCCTGCGGTGGCGCCACGCCATGAAGAACCCGTCGAGCGGATCATCGATGGTGCCGAGGTCGGAGTTGCACTCCTGACAGGTCACCGCTCGCTCGCCGCAGCCACGCGACCCGGGGTCGCGCATTGGTGGGTGAAACGCCACCCACCGCCAGAAGCGGAAATGGTGCCGCGCGAACCCTGAACCGCTGTTGTCGATGTTCACAGGCCGAATCCCCCCGCCCACGAGTATGCACCGTCGGGCGACCCCACGGGGGGCGCCGGGAAGAATTTTCGTGACCCCGTCAGGATTCCCGGCACGTCGCGCCCACGAGCCGCAATGGTGCGACCCGAACCTGTTAGTTCCCTGTGGGAATCGAGCCCCGCTGGTCGTCATGATTGAGGATCGACGTGGGCCGGGAGGGGCCAGAGGGGCCGAACGTTTCTCCGCGCAACGATGTCACAGTCGAAGAGTTATCGCGCTCCGTCGCATCCGCCGTATCCGCCGTATCCGTCGAACACCGACTCCGGGGCGGATGGGGCGGAGATCGCCGGCGGTATCGTCAGACCGGCCATCGACGAGGCGGACGGAAAGAACGGAAGAGAAGATCGTGATCGAGCTCGAGCACGTCGGTCCGGTGTGGGTCCTGCACTTCCAGTCCGGCGAGAATCGGTTCAACGAGGGCTTCGTGGGCGACGTCAACGGGGCGCTCGACCAGGTCGAGAGGGCAGGGCTTCCGACGGCGTTGGTCACGACGGGCGCGGGCAAGTTCTATTCCAACGGGCTGGATCTGGATTGGCTGGGGACGGCGCCGGACCCGGGTGGGTTCATGGACGAGGTCCACCGGCTCCTGGTCCGCGTCTTGCTGTTCCCGGCGGTGACCGTCGCGGCGGTGAACGGCCATGCCTTCGCCGCCGGCGCCATGCTGGCCACCGCCCACGACTTCATGATCATGCGGGCCGACCGCGGCTACTGGTGTCTCCCCGAAGTCGACCTCGGGCTGCCCCTCACCCCGACGATGCACGCCGTGGTGGCGGCGCGACTGCCGAGAACGACCTTGCACGAGGCCGTCACGACGGGCAAGCGCTACGGCGCAGCGGAGGCCCTGGCGGCAAGCATCGCCCACGACAGCGCGCCCGAGAACGACGTCCTTCCCCGGGCAGTCGCGCTCGCCACCGAGCTGGCGGGCAAGAACCCCGAGGTCGTAGCCACGCACAAACACCTCATGTACGGCGAGGTCGCCAGGCTGATCGGGACATAGTCGCGGTTCGGGCGTGAGCGTGGGGGTGGGCCTCGGGCGCGGGCGTGGGCCTCGGGCACGGGGCGCGGGGCACGGGGCGCGGGTGGGACTTTGGTCCCTACCAAGCGCGGGCCCGAAGGGCGCAGGATGTGACGGTATTGATCCGTCTGGGATGAAGGAGGTGAGGCGGCTGGTCCGTCAGGCCTTAACAAAGCGCCTCTCGGGTGCTGGGTAGCGGGACGACCTGCGTCGTCCCGGCGGGACTGATTCCCCGGACGCACAGGCGACGATCGTCCTAGTCGCTTCGTTGCGCGGACCCAGTCGCAAAGACCACGGTGTTTGAAGCCGGAACGGGGGTCCCGCCCCACACCTCTCGAGGCAATGACAATCGAAGAACGGCGCCCGCCACCCCACACGGGAGTGCGGGCGCCGTCGCGTCCCGGCGGCCCCCGGGTCTTGATGGCTCGGAGGCCGCGGCTCGAGCCGGTCGTCAGGGACGAGACGCGTAGACGGCCCGAGCCCGGTAACGGATGGGCCGCTCCTCGAGCTCTTCCAGGTAATGCGCCGTCCACCCCGCCACCCGGGCGATGGTGAAGATGGTGCGGCCGGCGTCCTCGGCCATGCCGGCGGCGCGGGTCAGGGCGCCCAACCCCAGATCGACATTGGGGCCGGGGATGGCACGATCGGCGGCCAACGCCAACACCGAGTCGAGGACCTGGCGACGGTCGCGGGGCCACAGGTCGTCCACCAAGGTCTTGAGCACCGTGAAGCGAGGGTCGGTCTCCCCGGTAGACGGAGTGCCCGAATCCCGGCAACCGGTGTTGCCAGCGCAGTGTCTCGTCGAGGGCGCGCTCGGGGCCGAGCTCCTCGGCGTCCCGCATCAAGCCGTAGGCCAGCTGGGATGCACCTCCGTGCAGCGGGCCGGCGACCACCCCGAGCCCGGCCAACAAGGCGTCGTAGAGGTTGGCGCGCGCCGAAGCGGCCACCCGCACCGCCACGGTGGAGGTGGCCAGCTCGTGGTCGGCGAGAAGGATCAGGGCGGCGTTGACTGCCCGCACCAGATGGGCGTCGGGCTCCGGTGCGAGGCGCGCCGTCAAGGCACCCGCCACCGTGTGTTCCCAGCGGTTGGCGCCGAGCTCCAGTGCGGGCGCCGTCGAGGGCGCGGTGGCCCCGGAACCGGGGAGGACCTCGACCATCGTCGCCACCAGGCGCCGGGCCACGGCGACGACCGAGGCGGGGCGCAGGTCGGAGCGCAAAGAATCACCGGCACCGGCCATGACCACGGCCCAGCGCAGGCGGTCCGAGGCGCCGAGGGTCGCCGGCGGTTGTAAGGCGAAGGGCTTCCAACCGCCCACCTCGGGGGGATCTCCCCGCCACAGCAGCTCAGCGGCTTCTTCGTAGGGGACCGTGGTGGCGAGCTCGATGGCCGGGACCCCCCGGTAGACGGGGCCGTCGTCTCGCAACTGGGTGGTCGACGTCGTCACCGTGGCCAGCCTGGTCTCGGTGGTCCGGCCCCCGCGCGAGCGCTTGGCCAGTGCCTCGACGTCCTCGGCCGCGAACAGGCTCCGGCGGCCCTCGGGCGCTGGGTGTGACACGAGCAGGCCCCGGCTCACGTAGGCGTACAGAGTCGGCAGCTTCACCCCCAGGCGCCGGGCCGCATCGGCGCTCTCGAGCATCCGTGTCACCGGCTCCACCCGCTTTCGGTCCAGGTTGACATTGAGTTGATCAACGTTTACACATCGGGAGGGGAGGAGCAAGATAATGAGGACCGGCCGCTGCGACGAACCGCCGAGCAACCGGTCCCAGGAACCATCGACCAGGATCGGAGCCCTGCCCCATGCCGACTGTCGTCCGTGATCTCATGTCGTCCCCCGCCGTGACGTGCGAGGCGGGCACCTCCCTGGCCGAAGCCGCCCACACCATGCGTGACGCCGGCATCGGATCGATCATCGTCACCGAACGGGGCAAGGTCGCGGCATCCTGACCGAGCGCGATCTCCTGCGGGCCGCAGCGGCGGCAACGGCGGCGAGCTCGGAGTCGGTCGAGTTGTGGATGACGGCGAACCCCGATGTCCTCGGTCCCGACGAAGAGGTCGGGGCCGCCTGGATCAGCCTGGCCCATCACAACTACCGGCACCTGCCCGTCGTGGACGGCCACGACCTCGTGGGGGTGGTGTCGCTGCGCGACCTGATGGGGGTGGCGCGTCTGCGCCCCGCCGACGAGCACGGGACCGAGATCCCGGCCGGGCTCGAGGGCGTGGTGGCGGCGGAGACCGAGCTCGGCGACGTCCGGGGGGAGGAAGGGTTCTTCCACTACCGCCAGTACTCGGCGGTGGACCTCGCGGCGCGCCGATCGCTCGAGGACGTCTGGTACCTGCTGCTCGAAGGAGCGCTTCCTGACGCACGCCGGGCGCGTCGATTCGCGGCCGAGGTGGCCGAGCTCCGCACCTTGCCGCCCGGGTTGGCGCACATGCTGCCCGAGGTGGCCACGCAGGGTTCGCCCTTCGAGGTGCTGCGAACGGCGGTATCGCTGCTCGGGGCCGAGTTGGGCTGGCGCCCCACCCATGACATCGACGGCGCCGAATTGCGGGCCCAGACGCTGCGGTTGTGCTCGGTGGTGCCGACGATCATGGCCGCCGCCTTCAACCTCGGCGAGGGCCGGGCACCGGTCGAACCGAGGACGGACCTCTCGAGCGCGGCGAACTACCTGTGGATGGTGACGGGATCGGAGCCGACGCCGTTGTACGCGCGCGCCGTCGAGCAGTACCAGATCCTGACCATCGACCACGGGTTCAACGCGTCGACCTTCACCGCCCGGGTGATCACCTCGACCGGCGCCGATCTGGCCGCCGCGGTGTGCGGGGCCATCGGTGCGCTGTCGGGCCCGCTCCACGGGGGTGCTCCCAGTCGAGCTCTCGCCATGCTGGACGAGATCGGCTGCGCGGACCGGGCCGAGGCGTGGCTGCGCGGCGCGGTGGAGCGCGGGGATCGCGTCATGGGGTTCGGCCATCGGGTCTACAAGACCGACGATCCCCGCTCCCTCTTCCTGCGCGACGTGGCCCGCTCCCTGGGCGGGCCGCTGGTCGAGCTGGCCGCCCAGGTCGAGCGCACCGCCGTTGACGTCCTGGCCGAGATGAAGCCGGGGCGCCGCCTGTTCACCAACGTGGAGTTCTACGCCGGCGTGGTGATGCACACCTGTGGGCTTCCCCGAGAGATGTTCACGCCGACCTTCGCGGCCGGTCGCGTCATCGGATGGTCGGCGCACGTCATCGAACAGGCCGCCCACAACCGGCTGATCCGCCCGTCGGCGCTCTATACGGGGCCGCCGCCTCCGGTCCCGGTCCCCGATCCCTGACCGGCGTCCCCACGGACGGGCGCGCCGGTGAGCACCGGCCCGTCGCGACGCGTCGGCTCGGCGCACCGTCTCGGCGTCCTCGTCTGGATCGCCGGGGTCGGCCTGGTGCTCGAACTGCGTCGTGTAGAGCTCGGAGTACAGCCCTCCCGCGGCGAGCAGCTCGTCATGGCGACCCTGCTCCACGATCCGTCCCTCCTCGATGACGAGGATCTTGTCCGCCTCTCGCACCGTCGAGAGCCGGTGGGCGATCACGAGCGAGGTTCGACCGGCCAGCGCCGATTTCAGCGCCTGCTGCACGGCGACCTCGGACTCCGAGTCCAGATGGGCGGTGGCCTCGTCGAGGACCACGATGTCGGGTGCCTTCAGCAACAGCCGGGCGATGGCGATGCGCTGCTTCTCGCCGCCCGAGAGCCGGTAGCCGCGATCGCCGACCAGGGTGTCGAGCCCGTCGGGAAGTGACTCCACCAGCGGCAAGATGTGTGCGGCGCGCAAGGCCTCGATGAGCTCGGCCTCGGTGGCGTCGGGCTTGGCGTAGCGCAGATTGCCCCGGATGGTCTCGTGGAAGAGGTGCGCGTCCTGGGTGACGACGCCCACGATCTCCCCGATCGACTCGAGGGTGGCGTCGCGCACGTCCACGCCGTTGATGCGCACCGCCCCGCCCCGCACGTCATAGAGCCTCGGCACGAGATGGCTGATGGTCGTCTTCCCCGCCCCCGACGGTCCCACCAGCGCCACCAGTTGCCCGGGCTCGGCCCGGAACGAGACGTCGAAGAGCACGGGCTGTGACGCGGTGTGCTCGAGGACGGCCACCGACTCCAACGAGGCCAGCGACACCTCCTCGGCGCTCGGGTAGCCGAAGTCGACATGGTCGAACTCGATGAGGGCGGGACCACGGGGGATCGGGGTGGCGTCGGGCTTGTCGTCGATCATGGGCGGGAGGTCGAGGACCTCGAACACCCGGTCGAACGACACCAGAGCCGTCATGACGTCGACCTGGACATTCGACAGCGCCGTCAACGGACCGTAGAGGCGGGTCAGATACGCGGTCAGCGCCACGACGGTCCCGACCATGAGCGCACCCTGGGCGGCACGCACCCCACCCCAGCCGTAGACGAGCGCGGTGGCGAGGGAGGCGGTGAGCAGCAGGGCGGCCATGAAGACGCGGGTGTACATGGCCTGGGTGACGCCGATGTCGCGCACGCGCCCGGCCTTGTCCGAGAATCCCTTGACCTCGTCGCGGGTGTGGCCGAACAGCTTGACCAACAATGCTCCGGCCACGTTGAATCGCTCGGTCATGGTGTTAGTCATCTGGGCGTTGAGTGTGTAGGACTCACGCGTGATGCTGGCGAGACGCCTGCCGACGAAGCGGGCCGGCAGCAGGAAGATCGGCAGCAAGGCCAGTGCCACCAGCGTGATCGGCCACGACAACCAGAACATGGCCGCCAACGTGATCGCCACCCCGATCACGTTGCTCACCACCGACGACAACGTGTCGGTGAAGGCCTGCTGCGCCCCGAGCACGTCGTTGTTCAACCTCGACACCAAGGCACCGGTCTGTGTGCGCGTGAAGAAGGCGATCGGCATCTTCTGGATATGCTCGAACACGCGCGTGCGCATGTCGAAGATCAGTCCCTCGCCGATGCGCGCCGAGACCCAGCGTTGCCACAGCGACAGGACGGCGTCGAGGATCGCCAGCCCCGCCACCACCAGGGCGAGCTCGACGATGAGCCCGGAACGGTGCTTGAGGATCCCGGTGTCGATGATCTCCCGGTAGATGAGCGGGTTGGCGGCGCCGATGATGGCGTCGACGACGATGAGGACCAGGAAGACGCCGAGCGCCTTGCGATAGGGCCGGGCGAACCCGGCGATGCGCCGCACGATCCCCTTGGGAAGTTGTTGCTGGGTCACCGAGTCGTCGCGTCGGAGCGATCGCATGAGGCCCCAGCCCATGCCCCCGTGTCCGCCCATTCCCATGCTCATGCTCATCGGTGACCTCCGCCCGTCGAGTCGTGCCCGCAACAGCTGACGCACGAGCCGCGCTCGCACAGGATCTCGAGCAGGTCGAGGAGCTGGTGACGCTGGGTGGCGTCGAGACCCCCGAAGACTTCGTCGGCGCTGTCCCGACGAGCGGTCTCGAGGCGGTGCAGCAGGTGCCGGCCGTCATCGCTGAGCACCACCAGGACCGATCGGCGATCGCCGGGATCGGCGTGTCGGACCACGAGCCCGGCCGCCTCGAGGGCGTCGACCATGGTCGTGACCGACCGGGGGACGACGTCGAGCTGGGCGGCGAGATCGGCCATCCGCAGGGGCGGCCCGTGAGCGGCGACGAGGCGGAGCATGCGGGCCTGGGCGTAGGTGAGGCCCAGCGGGGCGAGCTGCACGATCGACCCCCGCCGGAGCCGGCGCGACGTGTGCGTGAGCAGTTCGGCCAGCTCAAGGGTGGTATCTGCTCGTGGTTGGGACTGATGGGTCCTTGTGTGGGGGGGCACCCTGCTCCTCGGATAGCGGCGACACGTGGCCGCCCAGATACTGAGCATACCTCGTTATGAGGGACACTCATCATCTCCGCACCGACCCGCACCATCCGCACCGATCCGCACCGATCCGCACCGACCCGCACCGATCTGCACCGATCTGCACCGCCCCGCCCGGGCCGATCGGGTCCGAGAAGGCCGAGAAGCGAGAAGACGGTAAGAAGAGAGGGAATTGGTCCGATCGTGTCGATTTCGGCTCCCCCTGATCGACGCCTCCCCAGAGAAGAGCTTCCGGTCGATGAGCCCGGCGCCCGACTCCGAAACCCAGAGCCATCTCGACCCCAAGGAAAGAGGAGCCGACCATGCGATTCATGATGTTCATGATCCCCAACATCTCCGAGGACGACTGGATGCCCGACCCCGAAGCGGTGGCAGCCATGACGAAGTACAACGACGAGCTGATCAAGGCCGGTGTGCTGCTCGCCATGGACGGGCTGCAGTCGACGCACCGAACGGAGCGCGGGTGGCGTTCCCCGGTGGGAAGGCCACCGTGACCGACGGGCCCTTCAGTGAGGCGAAAGAAGTGATCGGCGGTTACTGGCTGATCGACGTGAAGTCGAAGGACGAGGCCGTCGAATGGGCCAAGCGAGCGCCGTGTGCCGACGGGCCGGTCATCGAGGTCCGCCAGGTCTTCGAGATGGAGGACTTCCCCCCCGAAGTTCAGCGAGCAGCCGGCCGGTAGTCGGCAGGTGACGAGCATTGCCCCAACCGGATCCTTCCGGTCATGGCCCGGCATCGGATCTGCGGTGATGGAGCCCGATGCCGGGTCATGACGCGCCCGGCGCCAAGACATCAGGCGCTGACACCCCCGGTGCCAGAGCGGCGCGCGGTGCCATCGACGCGGTGTGGCGCATCGAGTCGGCCCGGCTCATCGCCGGCCTGGCCCGCTACGTCGGCGACGTCGGCATCGGCGAGGACCTGGCCCACGACGCGCTGGCCGCCGCCCTCGAGCAATGGCCGGGCTCAGGTGTCCCCGACAACCCCGGGGCGTGGCTCATGGCCGTCGGCAAGCGCCGCGCCATCGACATGCTGCGGCGCAGAACGGTGCTCGAGCGCAAGCACGAAGAGCTCGGGCGCGAGCTCGAAACCCGATCGGATCAGTCCGGTCCCGACCTCGTCGAGCTGGTCGAGCCCGAAGACGATTTCGGCGACGACCTCCTGCGCCTGATCTTCATCGCGTGCCATCCCGTCCTCTCCACCGAGGCGCGCGTGGCGCTCACGCTCCGGCTCCTGGGGGGACTGACCACCGACGAGATCGCACGGGCCTTTCTCGTTCGGGAGCCCACCGTGGCTCAGCGCATCGTCAGGGCCAAGCGGACCCTGGCCGAGGCGAGAGTCCCGTTCGAGGTCCCGGAGGGAGCCGACCGGGCCGCACGCGTGACGTCGGTGCTCGAGGTGCTCTATCTCGTCTTCAACGAGGGGTACTCGGCCACCGCCGGCGACGACTGGATGCGACCCGCCCTGTGCGAGGACGCCCTTCGCCTGGGCCGCATCCTGGCCGAGCTCCTGCCCGACGAGCCCGAGGTGCACGGCCTGGTGGCGCTGATGGAGATCCAGGCGTCGCGGGTGCGAGCCCGCATCGGCCCCTCGGGCGAGCCCGTGTTACTCCTCGACCAGGACCGCGCCCGCTGGGACCACGTCCTCATCCGGCACGGGTTGGCCGCCCTCGACCGGGCCGATCGGCTGGGCCAGGGGTTCGGCCCGTACGGGTTGCAGGCGTCGATCGCCGCCTGCCACGCCCGGGCTCGCACGGCGGCCGAGACCGATTGGGAGCGCATCGCGGCCCTCTACGACGCCCTCGCGCAGCTGGCGCCCTCGCCCATCGTCGAGCTCAACCGCGCCGTGGCGTACTCCATGGCGTTCGGTCCGCAGGTCGGGCTCGAGCTCGTCGACGCGCTCAGCGCCGAGCCCACGCTCCGCGGCTACCACCTCCTGCCCAGCGTGCGCGGCGATCTGCTCGCCAAGCTGGGCCGCTTCGACGAAGCGCGGGTGGAGTTCGAGCGCGCCGCCGCGCTCACCCGCAACAGCCGGGAAGGCACGCTCCTGCTCGAGCGCGCCGCCGCGTCGGGAGCGAGCGCGGCCCGGCCGCTCGGCCCGAGCCGCGGTGATCGCCGCCGGTCGATCTCCGGGCCAGGATCCCTCTGACGAACGCGGCTTGTCCCGCATGCTGGAGACAGTCGGCGACCACACTGACGAGCCGCACTCCCATGGTGACGGGCGGATCCCAATGCTCGTCCACGACGCGGTCGAGGTCGGCGTCGGTCAAGGTGCCGAGGAATTGCAGGGTGGCGTCGCACACCGCGTCGTGATAGCCGAGCAAGCAGCGGCGGCGTCGAGCGTTGACGGCGGCGACCTCCGCGGAGCTGTGCCCGTACCCGTGTCTCGGATTCGGCGAAGGGCAGCCCGAATCGCTTCGCCCACCCCGACGCCGTCCAGACCTGGGCTGTGCCCGCCACGCCGGCGACGTGGTCGTCTTGGACGCGGGACAGGTGCCAGACGAGCCAATCGATCGAATTCGCTTCGGCGTCGAGCCGCGCCATCAAGTCGTCGAGGCTCAGGCCTTCGACGGCTTCGTGCACGGCGCCATGGACTCGACCGAAGGCGTCCTGGCAAGTAATTCAGCGCTTGTCATCGGCCGTCCTCCGGGTCTGTCGGGGCGACGCGATCCGCGGCATCGTCACGACGCGAGAGGACGCTCCCCACAAGCATGAGCGCCGCCGCGATCATGAGCGAGATCGTAAGGCCGTGGGAGAAGGCACCGTACGCGGCCTGCACCACGCGGTGGACGATCGAGGCGATGGCGGGATTCTTGCTCGCCGCCGAGGCCTGCCCGGAGACACTTCCCGTCGTGACCGCCGTCACGACTTCGGACGCGGAACTGGGGGGGAATGCCGATGGCAGCCAGGCGGTGGACGAGGTTCGTGGTGAGCTGCCCGGTCACCACCGAGCCGAGTACGGCCACCCCGACGACGGCCCCGAGCTCACGACTGGTGTTGGTCGTCGACGCCGCCATGCCCGAATGCTCGGGCGGGATCACCGCCAGCGAGGCGGAGGTCACCGGGACGAGAGCTACCCCGAAGCCCGACCCCGTCATGAACAGCGTCCATCCGATCGTCGACAGCCCGGCGTCGGGGCTGAGCAGGAGGTCAGTGAGGACCAGCCCCACCCGGCCAGGAGACAGCCGGTCGGCCATGGGCGTGCGCGGCCCGACGCGCGCCACCCACCGGCCGGTCAACGCCGACGCCACGATCATTCCGACGGCCATGGGGACGAAGTCGAGTGCTGTCAGGTACGGCGATCGCGACCCCACGACCTGGAGATACAGGGCCACGAAGAAGAACACGGCGAAGATCCCGAAGTAGCTGGAGAACGCCACGATGTTGGCGCCGCGAACGGGGCCGTCGGAAGAAACGGACGTCGAGCACAGGGTTGCTCACCCGCCGTTCGACGAGAACGAAGCTCGACGACTGCGGCGGCGGCCAACGCGAAAAGGGCCATGATCCACGGCGTGGCGTAGCCCGAGTTCTCGCCGGCGATGATGCCGAACGACAGCGACACCAGAGCCACCAGCACGAGGACGGTTCCCGCCACGTCGATCCGGCGGTTGCCCGGGTCGGCGTTCTCCGGGAGGACAGCACGATCCCGGCCACGAGCGCGATAGCGCCGAAGAAGAGGTTGAACCAGAAGATGGCGCGCCACGTCCACACACCCGTCAGCACCCCGCCGATGAGGGGGCCCAGGGCCAGGGCAAGGCCCGACACCGCCACCCAGACGCCCAGGGCGCGTGCTCTCTCCCTCTTGTCGTGTAAAGGTGCCGGATCATGGACAAGGTGCCGGGCTCCGACGCGGCGGCACCGACACCCATGAGCACCCGGCCCACGATGAGCACCTGGACGTGGGGGGCGAGGGCGCAGACGACCGAGCCGGCGCAGAACACCGCGACACCACCGAGCATGACCTTCTTGCGCCCGAAAAGGTCACCGAGGGTGCCGAAGGTCAACATCAATCCGGCGAAGCTCACGGCGTACCCGTTGACGACCCATTGCAATGCGTTGACGCCGGCGTGGAGCGAGGACTGGACGTTGGCGAGGACGACACTGACGATCGTGTTGTCCAGGAAGGTCAGGAACAGCACCAGAGCAAGGCGATGAGGGCGATGCGGGGACGTCCGACCCGGCCCGCGGTGCCGTTGGCGGTCGAGCACGCCCATCCGGTCGACGTGGTCGGCGGTCCGCAAGCGGTCTCGGATCTCGGTCATGAGCCCCGTCCTTAATCGGCGGCGAATAGGGGTGGGCGCTGGGCCCCGGCCCATGGCGCCTTTCACGCGTGACGTGCCGACTTCAGCTCTTCTTGGCCCTCATCAGCTCCCGCCACCCCCGGACGGAGATCTCCACGCCGTGCTTCCGGGCCGCGCTCCGGATGCGCTTCCATGCCCGGTCTCGCTCGGCATCGGTCACGCCCTTCACCTGGTCGAAGCGGGCGACGGCGTTGCGGACGTGGGCGGCATCGATGAGCGGCTCCTTGCGCTCCTTCGGGAACGCGAACGCCGAGTCGGGAAGTCGGTCCTTCTGTGCCGTACTGATCTGACCGCCGGTAGTGGTTGCCATCTTCGCCTCCATATCCATTTCCCTTGCATGCTCCGCAGTGCGGCTGTGCGGACTACGCCGCCGCGATTTGGACTACGCCGCCGCGATTCGGACCACGACCGCGCTTTGCACTCCTGCGCCGTTCGGCGCCTCCGGCTCCGGCACTTCGACGATGCCGGGCTCTGGGATCTCGACGATGCCGGGCTCTGGGATCTCGACGATGCCAGGTTCGGGGATTCCACGACACCGTCCGGCTCAGGCGTCTCCACGGGGCCCAACGGCTCCACGGGTCCTAAGGGCTCCCCTGCTCCGGCGGGAAGGCCTGTTGCCGACCGCTCCTGTTGCCTGGGCCCGAAACGGGTTCCGTCGGGCCCTGTGCGGAACAAGGTCGGTGGATGGCGCTCCGAAGTGGAGGCACCCCGTCGGGTGTCGAGCATGCCGAACCTCCGCGCAGACGTCGCAGGCGTTTTACCCTGCCGGCCCCGAGGCCAAACGTCAGTGCAGCACGGCCTGGGTCTGGGTGACCTGCGCCACCCGCCGGCCCTCGTCGTCGGTGACGTCGGTCTGGACGACGATGGTGCTGCGTCCCGACGTGCAGCGGGTGGGTGGTGCCGTGGGCGGCGCCGGCGCGCACCCGCGGAAGAAGTTCGTCTTGGACTCGATGGTCGAGGTGCCGCGCCCCTTCGGGAAGGTTGAGAAAGGCGCACGCCCCACCCAGGCTGTCGGCGAGCGACATGATGACGCCGCCGTGCATCACGTCACCGGCGGTGCACCGCTCGGGCGCCCACGCCACGGAGCCCGACGACGCGCTCGGGGCCGGCTTCGGTGAGCTCGATCCCACAGGTGCGGGCGAACGGCATGGTGGCGAGCAGAGCGGCGGCGCTCGGGATGCGGTGATCGTTCATGCCCGCACGGTAGACGCTCGGCACCAGATTCGGAGCGCGAGCAATGTGAGCAACACGAGATCAGTTCGAGATCAGACCGGCCAGGAGGTCGATGGTGGGGTTCTCGTGGGTGAGCCAGCTGTCGTCGACGCCGAGGCGGGCCAGCAGCCGCGCCGCTCGCACCAGGATGGCCCCGCTGCGCAGTGCCGCGAAGGCCTCGTACCATCGCAGGTCGGCAACGGGCCGGCCCAGGCGGGCTTCGTAGGTGGCGACGGTGGCGGCGCGCCCGGGAAACCCGGGAAGGTCGCCGCCACAGCGGTCGACGGCCATCTCGTGGAGGACCACGAACCAGGCCAGGTCGACCTCGGCGGGCCCGATCGACGCCATCTCGAAGTCGAGCACGGCCGACACGCCCATGTCGTCTCCCACGAGGACGTTGCCGAGCTGGACGTCGCCCCACAGCAGCGATGGCGGCGGCTCGGGGCGAGGCAGGTGGGCGCGACACCACGTCGACCCCCTCCTCGAACACCGGCGGTGCGCTTGCCCTCGCCCGCCCAAGCCAGGTACCGGGCCCAGTGCTCGACCTCCCCGGCCAACCATCGGCGTCGGACTCCGTCGGCGTCACGCAGCGATGCGGTGCGCGCCGAGGATGGCGCCGCAGCCGAGGGACTCCCAGTCGAGGCGGTGGATCCGGGCCAGCGCGTCGACGATCTCGCCGTGCAACTTGGCCTGGCCCGTCGGGCGCGGCGTCGGCCAGCCATCCCGTGCGCAGGTAGGGCTTGTCGGCGCGCACCACCCTGCCCGCCACACGGGGCATGAGCAGGAAGGGCGCACCCACCCAGCTGTCGTCCTCCTCGACGGCGAGCGGGGTCCACCGCCGGCGACCCCGGCGCCGGCGAGGACGCGTCTGCAGCCGGCCCTGCATGCCGAGGTCGTAGGAAGGGAACAGTCCCTCGCCGTGGGGGGGCAGGCGCAGGACCCACGACGCGTGCTCGCTCCGGCGCTGTCCCAGGCCGGGCCCGAGGGTCCAGTCGAGCTCCACGAAGAACGTCTCGCTCGACAGTCCCGGTGGCGGGTCGGGCCAGAGGGGCGAGGGCGACGTCGCGCGCGTCGGGCCGCCATGACCGCGACCCACCGGGTGAGCCCGTCGCGCAGTGCGTCGAGGTCGCGTGGCTCGGAGATCCCCATGGGAGTCATCAAACTATCGTCGGGCCGATGACGACGGTGGCCGAGCTGGTCCTGGCGCGTGCCGAGGACGACAACACCGGCCTGCGCTTCGAGGACGCGTCGTGGACCTGGCGCCAGGTCGTGGCGCAGTGCGCGACCCGGGCACGCATGCTCGAGGCCCTGCGCCGGCGAGGGGCCGTTCCACGTCGGGGTGCTCCTCGAGAACGTGCCCGAGTACCTCTTCCTCCTCGGCGGCGCGGCGCTGGCCGGCGCCACCGTCGTGGGCATCAACCCCACCCGCCGGGGAGCGGAGCTGGCGCGTGACGTGGCCCATGCCGACTGCCAGCTCATCGTCACCGACGCCGCCCAGGGCTGCGCTCCTCGACGGTCTCGACACCGGGGTCGGAGCCGGCCCGGGTCCTGCTGCTGCGACGCCCCGGGCTACCCGCCGCCCCTCGAGCCCGCAACCCGAACAGGCAGTGCCACCGGAACGAGTAGTGCCACCGGAACGAGCAGTGCCCCCAGCACAAGCAGCGCCACGGAAACCGATCAAGACCTCGACCCCGACGCGCTGTACCTCCTGCTGTTCACGTCGGGCTCGACCGGCGCCCCCAAGGCGGTGCGCGTGAGCCAGGGGCGGATGGCGGGCCAGGCGAGCGCCATGGCGGCGGGATCGGGGTTCGGTCCCGGCGACGTCATGTACTGCGCCATGCCCATGTTCCACGGCAACGCCCTCAACACCTGCGTGGTGCCGGCCATCGCCGCGGGTGCGCAGCTGGTGCTGCGCCGGCGGTTCTCGGCGTCGGGGTTCCTCCCCGACGTCCGGCACTACGGCGTCACCTACTTCAACTACGTGGGCCGGGCCCTGGCGTACGTGCTCGCCACCGCCGCCGCAGCCCGACGACGCCGAGAACACCCTGCGCTTCGGCTTCGGCACCGACGCCTCGCCCCAGGACATCTCGACGTTCAAGCGCCGCTTCGCGTGTCCCATCGTCGAGGGATACGGGTCGAGCGAGGGGGCCATCTCGATGTCGCGCGTGCCCGGGACGCCGCGCCAGGCCATGGGGAAGCCCCCGCCGGGGACCGACGTGGTGATCGTCGACCCCGCCACCGGCAGCGAATGCCCGCCCGCGGAGTTCGACGCCGAGGGCAAGCTGCGCAACGCGTCCGAGGCGATCGGCGAGATCGTGAGCCGCGACGGCGTGGCGCGCTTCGAGGGCTACTACGCCAACGACGAGGCCGACGCCGAGCGCACCCGGCGAGGGCTGGTTCTGGTCGGGTGACCTCGGCTACCGCGACACAGAAGGGCTTCTTCTACTTCGCGGGGCGCACGGCGGACTGGCTGCGCGTCGACGGGGAGAACTTCGCGGCCGCCCCCGTCGAGAGGATCCTCGCCCGCTTCCCCGGTGTCGTCACCGCGGTGGTGCTCCCCGTCCCCGACCCCCGCACCGGCGACCAGGTGATGGCGGCGCTGGAGCTGGCCGACCCCGACGGCTTCGACCCCGGCGCCTTCGGGGAGTTCCTCGCGCACCAGAGCGACCTGGGGACGAAATGGGCGCCTCGATTCGTGCGCATCACCGACCGCATCCCGCTCACCGGCACCGGCAAGGTCGACAAACGTCCCCTCCGACGCCAGTACTGGAAGACCGCCGATCCCGTGTGGTGGCGCCCCTTCGCGTCCCAGGGGGGTGAGGCGCCGTCGGCGTACCGCCGGCTCACGCGAGCCGACGTCGAGCCGCTCGACGCGCGAATTCGACCGAGCACGGCCGCCGCACCCTGCTGGAGATGTGAAGCTGCCCCCGTGGACAATGACGCCATGGACATGAAGGGACGCACCGTGTCGTCACCGGTGCCAACAGCGGCATCGGCCGGGCCACGGCGATGGAGCTGGCCCGGCGCGGGGCGCGCGTCCACGTCGCCTGTCGCTCCCTGGAGCGGGCCCAACCGGTGCTCGACGACATCACTGCCGCCCACGGCCCCGACGCGGCGAGCTTTCTCGCCCTCGACCTGTCGGACCTGGCCTCGGTGCGCGCCGCGGCGCCGAGCACTACATCGCCACCGGGGAGCCGCTCCATGTCCTGATCGACAACGCCGGGCTGGCCGGCCAGCGGGGGCTCACGGCCGACGGCTTCGAGCTGGCTTTCGGGGTCAACCATCTGGGCCACTTCCTCTTCACCACGCTCTTGCTCGACACGCTGACGCGCAGTGCCCCGGCCCGGGTCGTGGTGGTGGCGAGCGACGCGCACTACCAGGCGAAGGGTGTCGACTTCGATGCCGTGCGCCGGCGCACCTCCAGCCTGACCGGGCTCGCCGAGTACGGCGTGTCCAAGTTGTGCAACGTGCTGTTCGCCCAGGAGCTCGCCCGCCGCACGAGCGCCGCCCCGAGCGGCGGGAGGACGGGGCGGCGTCACCACCTACGCGCTGCATCCCGGCGTCATCGCGTCCGACATCTGGCGGCGCCTCCCGTGGCCCCTCGAGCCCCTGGCCAAGCTCTTCATGAAGTCCCCGACCAGGAGGGCAAGCGCACACCCGTGTACTGCGCCACTGATCCCGCCCTCTCCGGACGAGCGGGCGCTACTACGACGACTGCGCCGAGCGCGCCCCGTCGGAGCGGGCCACGCCCGAGCTGGCGGCGGAATTGTGGGAGCGCAGCGTCGCCTGGACCGGCGGCTGACCGCCTTCTCGCTGCGGGAGCGGGTGGCCTACAGTCGGGCTCGGAGAAGGGCCCGGAGAAGGAGGACGCTCATGGGACTCATGGACAAGGTCAAGGCGCAGGCCACGCAGCTGGCCGACAAGGCCCAGCAGGCGGGCCAGGCGGGGCAGGCCAAGCTCGCCGACATCCAGGCCAAGCGCAAGGGCGACGCCCTGCTGCTCGAGCTGGGGGGCATCACCTACTCCCAGCACATGGGGCGGGCCGATGCCGGCGCGGACGCCCGGGTGACCGAGATCTTCGGCCTCGTCCAGGCGCTTCGAGGCCGAGCACGGGCCCATCGCAGGTGACCTCGGCCAACGCCGCGGTGGCCGAGACGACCGGCGTGGTCGACCCCGGCGGCGCGACCATCCCCGACCCCGACGGCGGCGTCCGTCCTGCTGCCGTCCCCCGCCGCGTCGGCGGGACCGCTCCCCAGGCCCAGTACGGCACGGGCGAAAGCTGAGGCAGGTCGTTGGGTTGGGAGTTCTCCACCGATCCCGAGTTCCAGGCCAAGCTCGACTGGATCGACGCCTTCGTCCGTGAGGAGGTCGAGCCGCTCGACCTGTTGTGGGGGGACCAGCACCTTTCATCCCCTCGACGACAAGCTCCGCAAGATCGTCGACCCCCTGAAGCAGCAGGTGCGCGACGCAGAAGCTGTGGGCGTGCCATCTCGGTCCCGAGCTCGGGGGCGAGGGATACGGCCAGGTGAAGCTGTCGCTCATGAACGAGATCCTGGGCCGCAGCCGGTGGGCTCCCATCATCTTCGGGTGCCAGGCGCCTGACACGGGCAACGCCGAGATCATCGCCCACTACGGCACCGACGAGCAGAAGGAGCGCTACCTGCGCCCGTTGCTCGACGGCGAGATCTTCTCGTCGTACTCGATGACCGAGCCCCAGGGCGGGTCCGACCCCACCCGCTTCGAGACCCGGGCCCGACGCGACGGCGACGAGTGGGTCATCGAGGGATGGAAGTTCTTCTCGTCCAACGCCCGGACGTCGTCGTTCCTCATCGTGATGGCGGTGACCGATCCCGACGTCGAGCGCGTACCAGGGCATGTCGATGTTCCTCGTCCCCACCGACACGCCCGGGGTCGACATCGTGCGCAACATCGGGCTCATGGGCGAGCACTTCGGCGACGGCCACGAGGGCATGCACGCGCTCATCCACTACAACGAGGTGCGCGTGCCCGGCCGAGAGCCTGCTCGGCGGGGAGGGCCAGGCCTTCGCCATCGCCCAGACCCGTCTGGGCGGCGGCCGCATCCACCACGCCATGCGCACCGTGGGGGTGTGCCAGAAGGCGCTCGACATGATGTGCGAGCGGGCCCTGTCGCGCCAGACCCAGGGGAGCATCCTGGCCGACAAGCAGACGCGTCCAGAACTACATCGCCGACTCCTACGCGCAGCTCATGCAGTTCCGGCTCTTCGTCTTGTACGTGGCGTGGGAGATCGACCAGTACCAGGACTACCGCAAGGTCCGTCACGACATCGCGGCGGTCAAGGTGCTCACCGCCCAGGTGCTGCACGACATCGTGCAGCGCTCCATCCAGGTGCACGGCGCGCTCGGTGTCTCCAACGAGCTGCCCCTGGGCGGCTACTGGATGATGGTGCCGGTCATGGGGCTCGTCGACGGCCCGAGCGAGGTGCACCGCGTCACCGTGGCCCGCCAGATCCTGAAGCGGTACAAAGCCGCGCCCGGGCGCATGGCCCACCGAGCACCTGCCCGAGAAGCTGGCCGCGGCGCGCGCCAAGTTCGCCGAGCACCTCGAGCACGAGGTCGCCAACCAGTGACCGCGAGGCGGCCACCGACGGAGGCATGGCCGACGACGAGGCCCGCACCCGGGGCCTCGTCGACCTCGAGCGCCTGCAGGCTGTTCTTCGACGAGCACGGCCTCCCCGGCGCGGGTGAGCCCGTCGAGGCCACCTTCATCACCGGGCGGCGCCTCCAACGAGCTGTTCGAGATCCGCCGGGGCGGGCACCGCATGGCCCTGCGCCGTCCTCCCCGCATCGTCCCCGCCGGGCGCAACGAGACCATGTTGCGCGAGTACCGGCTGCTCGCGGCGCTGGCCGACACCGACGTCCCCCACGCCCGGGCCCTGGCCGTGTGCGACGACCCCGCTCTCATGGGGGGCTGCTTCTATCTGATGGAGTACGTCGACGGCTGGTCCCCGATGGGTGGCGGGGGCTGGCCCGCACCGTTCGACACCGACCTCGAGGCCCGCCGGGGCCTGGCCTTCCAGCTCGTCGACGGCATCGCCAAGCTGGCCCGGGTCGACTGGCGGTCGCGTGGCCTCGAGGGCTTCGGCCGTCCCGACGGATTCCACGAACGCCAGGTGGACCGGTGGATGAGCCATCTCGCCGCCGTGCAGTTCCGCGACATCCCCGGGCTCGACACCGCGGCGGCGTGGCTGCGCGCCCATCAGCCCCGCAACTACGTGCCCGGGATCATGCACGGCGACTACCAGTTCGCCAACGTCATGTTCCGCCACGGCGCCCCCGCCGCGCCTGGCGGCCATCGTCGACTGGGAGATGGCGACGGTCGGGTGATCCGCTCCTCGACCTGGGCTGGGTCATCCAGGGTTGGCTCGACGAGGACGAGGAGCGCAGCACGGGCAGCTACGTCGACTACACCGGCATGCCGTCGCGCGCCGAGCTCCTCGACTACTACGCCACCGAGAGCGGGCGCGACACCGACGAGATCGACTACTACGTGATCCTGGCCCGCTTCAAGCTGGCCGTGGTCCTCGAGGCGGGCTACGCCCGCGTCGTGGCAGGGAACGGCCGACAATCCGAAGATGGAGGCGTTCGGCGACGTGGTGCTGAACCTGGCCGAGCGGGCGGCGGACCTCGCCTCGACCACGTCACTTCGCTGATGGTGCCCACGTCGGTGGACCCAGAGGAGGCGAACCGTTTCGACCTGACCGGCAAGGTGGCGCTCGTCACCGGCGGCAGCCGGGGCCTGGGGCGGTCCATGGCGCTCGGGTTCGCCGCCGCGGGCGCCGACGTCGTCGTGGCCAGCCGCAAGCTCGACGCCTGTCGGGCCGTGGCCGCCGAGATCGAGGCCATGGGCCGCCGGGCCCTGGCCTGGTCGTGCAACGTGTCGAATTGGGACGAGCTCGAGCCCTTGGCCGACGCCGCCTACGACGCCTTCGGCCGTGTCGACGTGCTCGTCAACAACGCCGGGATGTCCCTGCTCTACACGGACGTGACCGAGGTCACCGAAGCCATGTGGGACAAGGTGGTGAACCTCAACCTGAAGGGCGTGTTCCGCCTCACCGCCCTGGTCGGCAGCCGCATGGTGCGCGACGGGGGAGGGTCGATCATCAACGTCTCGAGCGTGGGATCGATCCGGCCCACCCCCGAGATCCTCCCCTACGCGGCGGCCAAGGCGGGGGTGAATTCGTTGACGGCGGGCTTCGCGCGCGCCTTCGGGCCCGACCGTGCGCGTCAACTGCATCATGGCGGGGCCGTTCCTCACCGACGTCACCAAGGCCTGGGACATGGAGGTCTTCGAGCACGGCGCGCAGCGCCACGCCCTGCAACGCTTCGGCGACCCCGACGAAGTGGTCGGCACGGCGCTGTACTTCGCCAGCGACGCCTCGAGCTTCACCACCGGACAGCTCCTGCGCGTCGACGGCGGCATTCCCTGAGTCAACCGGTCCCCTGAATCGACCCTCTGTCGGAACGCGGTGTCGATTGCGCGGAGTCTGACTGCGTGAGCGACTCGAGGCGCTCGAGGAGGGGGAGCTGACCGGCGAGCAGTTTGGTGCGCGCCTCGTCCAAGGTGAACCACGCCGCCTTGTCGACCTCGGGGAAGGTGCGGTGCTCGCCTGATCGAGGGGGCCACTCCATCTCGAAGGTGTTGCTCGTGGTGGCGACGCGCGTCGAGGTCGCCGTGGACCGCCCAGGCCGCGCACCCGCTTTGCCTCCCGCCTGACGCACCTCGCCGAGGTCGAGGCGCGGTCCCGCCGGGGCGCGCCGGCCGAGCTCCTCGGCGAACTCCTCTTCGGCGCGCGCCGCGGGGTCGTCGCCCTCGTCGTACTCGCCTTTGGGGATCGACCACGCGCCGGCATCCTTGCGCGCCCAGAACGGGCCACCGGGATGGACGAAAAGCACCTCGATCTCTCCCCGCGCACCCCACCGATAGAGCAGCAGCCCGGCACTCACCCTCGGCACCGTCGCCTCACTCTCTGCCGCAGTATTCGGCGTCAGTCCTCGTCGTGGCGACAAGGGAGTGCGTGTGTTCGAAACACCACATGGCGTCGTATCCCCAAGTGAGGCGGTTGCTCGTTGCCGTCGCAAATCATATGCGACGTCTGTGGACGCGACGCCCACGCAGAGCGATTGGCACGGTCACTCCCGTGTTCACTACGGTCGCCCTCGGGTGCCCTGCCGGGCGGCGGAGCAAGCGGAGGAGACGGACAGCGTCATGGTTCGCGCGCCGCGACGTCGCGTTGCAGGACAACCGACTGCCACGACACGCACCGCGTCCACCGACCGACCATGAGCCGCGACCACGTCCCATCCACGTCAACCGCCCCATCCACGCCAACCGTGCGGCGCGACGACAGAACGCCCGTCGTCCCGCCAGCCGCACCATCGCGCGCCTCGGCCTGGTGGTGTCGCTGCCGGGCGCGGCGGTGCTGGCCGCGACGGCCGGCCCAGCGCGGTGGCGGCGGCGGGGACGCGCCCCACCCACAACGGGCCACACGGCGCCGCGACCGGGTCCGCAAAGAGTCGCCGCTGGTGGCGATGCGCAAGATCCTCGAGGACGGAGAAGCGCACCGGGACCCTCACCTCGGCCAAGTCGACCCCCGCCACCGGCGCCGCACCACGACCTCCCCTACCCCGCCGTTGGCGGCGGTGGCGGCGGCACCTCCGCCCCCGCCACCACCGCCGACCACGGTGCCGCCGCCCCCTCCGGTGACGCACCCTGCGCCCGTCGTCCACCCCGCGCCCGTCGTCCATCCCGCGCCGGTGGTCCACCCCGCACCCGTCGTCCACCCCGCGCCTCCGCCGGTGGCGGCGCGAGGGATCCTCCCTCCCGGCAACCCGTCCGCGAGCATCGCCCCCACCCCGCTGTTCGAGACCACGTGCCTGGCCGCGGGCGCATTGTCGGCGGGGTGCATCGCGTCGACCCTCCAGGCCACCGACACGGCCCGGACGCGCGAAGGCCTCGGGCCGATGACGCTCCCGGGCAACTACTCGACGCTCACCCCTGCCGAGCAGTTGTTCGTGTTGGCCGACACCGAGCGCGTGGACCGTGGCCTCCCGCCCGCGGTGGGGCTCGTGGCCGAGCTCGACCAGGACGCCCAGGCTGCGGCCCAGGCCGACACCGACCCCACACCGACGATCGTCCCCCCCGGTGTGAGCGTCATGCGGTGGGCGTCGAACTGGAGCGAGAACGCCGGCGCGCTGGGGTCGAACTACAACTGGATGTACGACGACGGCCCGGGTTCGGGCAACCTCGCCTGTGGCAGTGGCGGGGGCGGGTGCTGGGGCCACCGCGACAACATCCTGGGCTTCAGCGCCGCTCAGCTGGCCGCGTCGGGCGGGATCGCTGGTCATGGGCGCCGGTGAGGCGTCGCCGGCGGGGGCGAAACCGTGGATGAGTGACGCCGAGCTCTTCGCCGTGTTCTCCGCGGAGCCCGGCTTTCTACATCTACACCTGGGGCCAGGCCGTGGCGGCCGGCGCCCGCTGACTCCGCTCTTCACGCGCCACGCCGGCCGAGCGGCAGTTCAATTGGCTTGCCCCGAGCTCGAATTGACTTGTCCCTCAGCCGGCGCGTGGCGCACGGCCCGCGTGGTTGCGGGCCTGAATCTCGTGGCTGCGATCAGGTGATCAACGGATCAGCGGATCAGCGGATCAGGTGCTCGTGCGCCGGCGGCGGGCGTTGGAGACTGCGAGCAACACGAAGCCGAAGCCGACCAACGACCCGCCGACGATCGGCAAGCGGGGATTGATGCCGGTGGTAGGAAGCGTGCCGCTTCCCGCCGTCCCCGTCGGTGTCCCGGTGCCCGTCCCTGTCCCGGTGGTGGTTCCCGCCTTGGTGGTCGAGCCCTTCGGACTGGGTGTCGTGGCGTTGGCCTTGGCGGTTCCCCCGCCGGGTGTCGTCACCGTGGTCCCCCCCGAGGCTGCACACGTCGGGCGTGGTGATGGTGTCGTTGTCGAGGGTGACCGCACCGTTGCGGGCCAGGACGCGGCCGTCGATGGTCGTGGCCGTCGTGACGGTGATCGATGTCAGCGCCAGGATGGTGCCGCGGAAGGTGGAGCCGGTACCGAGCGTCGCCGAGCTGCCGACCTGCCAGAAGACGTTGCACGCCTGGGCACCGTTGATCAGGTTGACGCTGCTGGACGAAGCCGTGATGAGCGTCGATCCGGCCTGGAAGACGAACATGGCGTTCGGATTCCCGCCGCCGTTGAGCGTGACCGTCCCGGTGAGCCCGAGCGAGGACGCCGAGTTGTAGGTGCCCGGATTCAAGGTCTGGCCGCCGAGGTCGGCGGGGACCGCGGTCCGCGGGCTCTCGCCCGCGGCGGTGTTGTAGCCGGTGACGAGGTCGTTCTTGGCGCCCTGGGTCACCGCGTCGCCGGCGTGGTTGGTGCCGGTGATCGTCATCGAGGCCGTGCCGCTCTCGGATGTGGTCGGGAATGTCCCGACGTCCCCGGTGACCGTGGTGGCGCCGGTGTTGGTGATCCCGGCTGCCGGCCAGGATGGCGAAGCTGCCCGCCGTGCCGAGACCGACCGGCGTCTGCGCCGCGTCGGCCGCGCAGCGCCGGGGCCAGCCACGGCCACGGCGGCGAGGAGGACCGCGAGAGGTGCGAACCAGGCCGAGACGTGTCGGGGGCGCGTGGCGCCGACCGGCGCGGGACGGGACTGTTCGGCGCGAAAACATGGGGCGTGCCTCTTCCGTTGGATGGTGGAGAGGACACGTCGAGCCTCGGCGACGGGTACCGGAGTTTCCCGCACACCCTGTCTAAACCAGGCGCCCCTCTCAGGGGTCTGCCGCTATCAATCGACCGCTGCCGGCCCGTCCTTAAGCGACCCGAACACAAAGTTGCTGCGCAGTCCCGTCTCCGACGGTCGCCCTTGGTGAGTGGACCGTTTTCCGTGCCTGGCCGTGGCGCCGGCCCGCCGATGCGGTCGGAAAATCGTTTTGAGTCGGCGCCGAGCACGGCGCCGCGACGTACCGTGAAGACGCGCCGCCACTTTCTGCATGTTCTGTTCCTG
Organism: uncultured Acidimicrobiales bacterium; assembly: GCA_963846125.1. Taxonomy (GTDB): domain Bacteria; phylum Actinomycetota; class Acidimicrobiia; order Acidimicrobiales; family UBA8190; genus Chersky-840. The sequence goes on along the minus strand of CAWJUR010000002.1, from coordinate 647,157 downwards.
AGTGGCCCTTCGGACGCGACGGCGAGCTCACCGCGAAGCTGTTTGTGAATGTCCGAACGCGCGGCGCCACAGTCCGAGAATGCTTGAATCTCGCTCCGAGCGACCGTTAACGTGTCAGTTCGCATTTACTTTACTGAGTCCTCCGCCCAGTCCTTGCGGCCCGCTTCTCAAGCTTGCCAGGGGGTCTCATGGAGATCGAGCGGCGACTCTCAGACGTCCTCAGTGAGTTCGCGAGGACGCTTGTCACGGACTTCCCGATCCAAGCGATCCTTGATCATTTGGTCGTTCGGATCGTCGACGTTCTGCCTATCAGCGCAGCCGGTGTGACGCTGATCTCGCCCGGTACCGATCCTCATTACATCGCCGCCTCGGACGAAGCCGCCATGCGCTTCGAGCAGCTGCAGACCGAGCTCGGCGAGGGCCCGTGTCTGGTCGCGTATCAGAAGGGCGAGGCCGTCGTCGTCCCCGACCTGCGCGCCGACGACCGGTTTCCGAGGTTCGCGGCGCGCGCCATCGACGAGGGACTCGGGGCGGTCTTCACCTTCCCGTTGCGCCACGACGACCACCAGCTCGGTGCGCTCGACCTCTACCGCACCAGCGCCGGGCCCATGAACGCCGGGGCGATGACCGCGGCGCAGACCCTGGCCGATGTCGCCGCCGCCTATCTCCTCAATGCCCAGGCCCGTTCCGACCTCCGCGAATCATCAGACCGGGCCCGTGAGATCGGCCCTCCACGACGCCCTGACGGGACTGCCCAACCGGACGCTGTTGGTGCAACGCCTCGTGCACGCCATCCTCCGATGCCGCCGCTCCGAGAAGCTGGTGGCGATCCTCTTCGCCGATCTCGACCGGTTCAAGGCGATCAACGACACCTACGGGCATCACGTCGGCGACGAGCTCCTGGTGGCGGTGGCAGGACGCCTGACCGAGCTCCTGCGGCCGGGCGACACCCTGGCCCGCCTCGCCGGTGACGAGTTCGTCATCCTGTGCGAAGACCTCGAGAACACCGCGCAGGTCGAGCCCCTCGCCACGCGCATCGACGAGGCCCTGGGCAGGCCTTTGTCCTGTCGGGCATCGAGGTCCAGGTCAGCGCCAGTGTCGGCATCGCCTTCGCGGGCCGCGGCGACGACGTCCCCGAGCAGATCCTCCAGGACGCCGACACCGCGATGTACCAGGCCAAGCGCAAGGGAGGCGCCCGGCACGGGATGGTCGACGTGGGCGAACAGCGCCTGGCCGACAACCGGGCCACGCTGAACCGCGACCTGCGCGGCGCGTTGGCACGTCGGGAGCTGCGTACCGAGTACCAGCCCATCGTGGCGACCGCCGACGGGCGCATCATCGGCGTCGAGGCCCTGCTCCGGTGGGCGCACCCGGTCCGCGGCATCGTGGCCCCCGACACGATCGTCCCCCTGGCCGAGCAGTCCGGCCTCATCATCGAAATCGGGCGATGGGTATTGATGCAGGCCTGTGTCGACCTGCACCGGTGGCAACGCCACGACCAGCACCGAGAGCTCGAGATCTGCGTCAACATCTCCTCCTCGCAGCTGATGGCGCCGGACTTCGTCGGCCACGGTCGCGGACGTCCTGAGCGAGACCCGAACCGACCCGAGGGTGGTGACGCTCGAGGTGACCGAGAGCGTCTTCATCCAGGACAGCGATCGCGCCCTGATCGTGCTCAACGACCTCAGACGCCTGGGGGTCAAGCTTGGCGCTCGACGACTTCGGGACGGGCTACTCGTCTCTGAGCTATCTCAAGCAGTTCCCGGTCAACATCGTCAAGATCGACCGGGCCTTCATCGCCGACCTGGGTCGCGAGCCCACCAGCCGGCTCATCGTGAGCGCCATCGTCAGGCTCGCCCACAGCCTGCAAATGACCGTCGTCGCCGAGGGAATCGAGTCCGAGGACCAATTCGACGAGGTGGTGGCGCTCGACTGCGATTCCTACCAGGGCTACTTCTTCGCCCGACCGGCGTCGGCCGACGTGCTCGACACGTTGATGGCCACGGCGATCTCGGCGTGATCGAGCCGTCGGATGGAGACGCCCCTGTAGCGCCACCGGGGAGATTGGATCTCAGGTTCGCCGATCGGCGCGCCGATCTCACAACGAGGAATTGGACGTTAGGCAGTCTCCGACAGCCGTCACGCCCTCCTCTGGAGGCTGCCATGCCAGTTTCACCGGCGACCATCGCCGACGCCGTCGATCCAGAAGGTGCTGTTGAGCGTCTTGGCCCAGGTGAAAGCCGGCGACTTCACCGCCCGGATGCCGCTGGAATGGACGGGCGTGGCCGGCAAGGTCGCCGACGGCATCAACGACGTCATCATCGCCAACCAGGCGCTCGAGGCCGAGCTGGCCCGGGTCAGCCAGGTCGTCGGCGAGCAGGGCCGGCTCTCGCAGCGCGTCGTCCTCGGCGGATCGGCGCAGAGCTGGTCCGGAAGCGTCGAATCGGTCAACAACCTGATCGAGGCCCTGGTCCGCCCCACCAGCGAGATGCAGCGCGTCATCGGTGCGGTGGCCGACGGCGACCTGAGCAAGAAGGTCGCCGCCGAGGTCCAGGGCGAGATGCTCGAGCTGAAGAACACCATCAACGCCATGGTCGACCAGCTGAACGGGTTCGTCTCCGAGCTGACCCGGGTGGCCCGCGAGGTCGGCACCGAGGGCAAGCTCGGTCAGGCCGCGGCGGTCACCATCGAGGTCGGCGGGGTGTGGAAGGACCTGACCGACAACGTGAACCTCATGGCCGGCAACCTGACCGGCCAGGTGCGAAACATCGCCGAGGTGACCACCGCCGTGGCCAACGGCGACCTGAGCAAGAAGATCTCGATCGACGTGAAGGGCGAGTTCCTCCAGCTGAAGAACACCGTCAACGCCATGGTCGACCAGCTCAACGCCTTCGCCGGAGAAGTGACCCGGGTGGCCCGCGAGGTGGGCGTCGAGGGCAAGCTCGGCGGCCAGGCGCAGTCCAAGGAAGTCGGCGGCGTCTGGAAGGACCTGACCGACAACGTCAACCAGCTGGCCGCCAACCTCACCAACCAGGTGCGGGCCATCGCCGAGGTGGCCACGGCGGTGACCGAGGGCGACCTGACCCGGCAGGTCTCGATGGAGGCGAGCGGCGAGGTGGCCGGCCTGAAGGACACGCTCAACGAGATGATCCGCAACCTCCGCGAGACGACCAGGCAGAACGTCGAGCAGGACTGGCTGAAGACGAACCGGGAGCGCTTCACCCGCATGCTCCAGGGCCAGGACAACCTCGGCACGCGTGTCGAACATGATCCTGTCCGAGCTGGCCACGCTGGTGTCGGCCCAGCACGGCGTCTTCTACTCGATGACCAACCCCACCGACGGCAGCGAGGCCGTGCTCGAGCTCCAGGCCGGCTACGGCTACGAAGAGCGGCGGCAGCTGTCGACCTCCTTCCGGTTCGGCGAAGGCCTCGTCGGCCAGTGCGGCAAGGAGAAGAAGCGGATCCTGCTCACCGAGGTTCCCGGCGACTACGTCCGGATCAACTCGGGCCTCGGGCGCTCGCCGCCCCTCAACATCATCGTCCTCCCGGTCCTCTTCGAAGGGTCGCTGTCGCGCGGTCATCGAGCTGGCCTCGTTCTCCGCCTTCTCGGTCACCCACCAGACGTTCCTCGACTCGATCACCGAGAGCATCGGGATCGTGCTCAGCACCATCCAGGCGTCGGCACTCACCGAGACCCTGCTCAAGCAGTCCCAGTCCCTGGCCGAGGAGCTCCGCTCCCAGCAGGACGAGCTCCGCGAGTCCAACGAGGACCTGGAGCGCCAAGCCACGCTCCTCGCCGAGCGGAACCTCGAGGCGGCGAACAGGAACCAGGAGATCGAGCAGTCCAAGCGCCTGCTCGAGGAGAAGGCGGCCCAGCTGGCCATCTCGTCGAAGTACAAGTCCGAGTTCATCGCCAACATGTCCCACGAGCTCCGCACCCCGCTGAACAGCCTCCTGATCCTGGCCGAGCAGCTCGAGGACAACCCCGACCACAACATGACCGACACCCAGGTCCAGTACGCCAGCGTCATCAGCGCGTCGGGCAAGGAGCTGCTGGTCCTGCTCAACAGCATCCTCGACCTGGCCAAGGTCGAGTCGGGGACCATCGAGGCCGAGCTGACCGAGCTCTCCGCTCGACGAGCTCCGCAGCGCCCTGCTGCAGCGAGTTCGAGCTCGTCGCCACAGACGAAGGGTCTGGCCTACTCGATCGACGTCGCGCCGGGCACGCCCGAGACCATCGTCACCGACCCGCAGCGCCTCCGCCAGATCCTCAAGAACCTGCTCGCCAACGCCTTCAAGTTCACCGAGCACGGCAGCGTCCACATCCAGGTCGGCCGGTCGACCGAGAGCGGATGGAGCGACGGAGCCGGGTCGCTGGCGCGGACGCCTCGCCGGTCGTCGCCTTCGCGGTGAGCGACACCGGCATCGGCATCGACGACGAGCAGCAGCAACGGATCTTCGAAGCCTTCGCCCAGGGCGACGGCACCACCGCCCGCCTCTACGGAGGCACCGGCCTCGGCCTGTCGATCAGCCGCGAGCTCGCCGGCCTGCTCGGCGGCGAGATCACCGTCACGAGCACGCCCGGACAGGGCAGCACCTTCACCTGCTCTTCCCGACTCGGCGGACGGCGCATGCTCCATCCGCTTCGCTCCCGTCAGACACCGATCCCACGTCCGAGCTCACCGGCGCCCTTCCGAGTGCAGTCACGATCGGAAGCTCGATGGCTCGCAGGGCGTCGACCAGATCGTCGCCAAGTCCGATGACGCCGATCGACGACGACGATCGATGGCATGAAGATCCTCGTCGTCGACGACGACTTCCGCAACATCTTCGCCCTGACGGCGCTGCTCGAGCGTGGGCAACGCCGAGGTCATCGCGGCCGAGAGCGGCTCCGAGGCTCTCGCCATCCTGGAGCGCGAGCCCGACATCGACATCGTGCTGATGGACATCATGATGCCGATCATGGACGGGTACGAGACCATCCGGGCCATCCGGGCCATCGAACGGTTCAAGACGCTGCCCATGATCGCCGTCACCGGCAAGGTGATGGCCGGGGAGCGCCAGCGCTGCCTCGACGCCGGCGCCAACGACTACGTCCCCAAGCCCATCGACAGCCCCGAGCCTGCTCGCCGCCATCAGGCCGTGGCTGGTGCTGTCGGAGTCCGGTCCGACTCCCGCCGTCGCAGGTCCCGCCGGCGCTCCGATCGCCGAACACGATGCGGCCTCGGTCGATGGCGACGCGTCGGCAACCGGAGGATCACTGCGGAGCCCGGCGCGGACCCGACGGCACCGTCGGACGACGCCGTCGAGGGGCCCCAGATCCTCGTGGTCGACGACGACTTCCGGAACATCTTCGCCCTGTCGGCGCTGCTCGAACGGGCCACGCGACGTCGATCGTCGCCGAGAGCGGGGCCGAGGCGCTCGGCGTCGCTGGAGCGGACGCCCGACTTCGACGTCGTGCTGATGGACATCATGATGCCGGTCATGGACGGGTACGACACCATGCGGGCCATCCGGGCCCTCGAGCACGTTCCAGGCCCTCCCGATCATCGCCGTCACCGGCAAGGTGATGCCCGGCGAACGTCAACGCTGCATCGAGGCCGGGGCCAACGACTACGTCCCCAAGCCGGTCGACTCGGCCGAGCTCTTCGCTGCCCTCCGACCGTGGCTTCCGACGCCCGCACAACCGACGGCCGCATGAGCTTCCACGGTCCGGCTGGCCGAACCGCGCAACGCCGACACGCGGGTGACCACCGGCAGCTCGCTCGGTGCCCATCCTCCTGGTCGACGACAACCCGGCCAAGCGGCTGGCCCTGAGGGCGGTGCTGGCACCGCTCGGACTACGCGATCGTCGAGGCCGACTCCGGGCGTCGCCGCCCTGCGCTGTGTCATGGCTCAGGACTTCGCCGTCATCCTGCTCGATGTCCGCATGCCGATCATGGACGGGATCGAGACCGCCGCCCTGATCCGGCAGCGGCGGCAGTCGGAGATGACACCGATCATCTTCATCACCGCCCACGCAGGCGACGAGCTCGTGCAGCACCGACCGCTATGCCGCAGGGCGCGGTCGACTTCATCTTCGCCCCGGTCGTGCCCGACGAGCTTCGAGCCAAGGTCTCGGTCTTCGCCAACCTCTTCATCAAGGCCGAGGACGCTGGCCACGCAGGCGCGGGAGGTGCAGACCTCCGCCGACCAGCTGCGGCTCCTCACCGACGCCGCGCCCATCGGCATCTTCCAGACCGACACCGAGAACCGGTACGTCTACACCAACCCGCGCTGGTCCGAGATCACCGGCACTCCGCCGCCGAGGCGGCCGGGCAAGCGGTGGGACAGCATCATCGGCTCCGAGCAGCGAGTCCGACTCCTGGCGCCGATCTGCGCCGACGGTCAGGCCGATCCGACGCGAGCTCTCCCACCGGTTCGAGATCCACGTCGCCGGACTGCGCCCCGCGGATCGTGCTCGTCACCTCGAAGCCCATTCCCGACACCGACGGCGGCACGGCCGGCTGGGTCGGGACCCTGGCCGACGTGACCGCCGAGGCGGGGGCGGAGACGGCCATGTCCGAGGCCCGGGACAAGGCGACCGAGGCGTCGCGTCTCAAGTCGGACTTCCTGGCCAACATGAGCCACGAGATCCGCACCCCGATGAACGGCGTCATCGGCATGACCGATCTGCTGCTCGAGACCGACCTCGACGCCCGCCAGCGCGACTACGCCCAGACCGTGCGCAACTCCGGCGAGGCGCTGCTGACCATCATCAACGACATCCTCGACTTCTCCAAGGTCGAGGCGGGCAAGCTCGAGATCGAGGACATCGAGTTCGACCTGCGCACCATCGTCGACGATGTCGTCGACCTCCTGGCCGGCCCGGCCCAGGCCAAGGGTCTCGAGTTGATCGCCGTCATCGACAGCTCGGTCCCGGCGTGATCAGCGGCGACCCGGGTCGGGTCCGCCAGGTCCTGACCAACCTCATCGGCAACGCCATCAAGTTCACGCCAGGCCGGCGAGATCGTCGTCCGGGTCGCCGAGGCCGAGCCGACCGGGGAGACGGCGCCAGGGCGTCGACTCCATCGTCCGCTTCGAGGTCTCCGACACCGGCGACGGCATCGCGCCGGACAAGCTCGAGATGATCTTCCAGCCCTTCGTCCAGGCCGACACGTCCACCTCCCGGAAGTACGGCGGCACCGGCCTGGGGCTGGCCATCAGCGGCCAGCTGGTGACGCTGATGGGCGGCGACTGCGGTGTGGCCAGCCGTCTCGGCGAGGGAAGCACCTTCTGGTTCACGATCCGCGTCCACTGCCGACGCCGGGCAGGCTGTGCGCGCCCTCCTGCCGACTGACGTCGAGCTTGGCCGGGGTCGGCGGCGCTCATCGTCGACGACAACGCCACCCAGCGCAGCGTGCTGTCGACATACCTGACCGAGTGGGGCATGGACGGTCAGCACCGCCGCCGACGGCCGAGGCCGCTCTCGACCGTGCTGCGGGCCGCGGCGACCGAACGGAACCGTTCGCGGTGGTACTCGTCGACCGATCCATGCCCGGCATGGACGGGTTGGCGCTCAAGAACGCGATCGTCGCCGATCCCCGGCCTCGCTGCCGGCGTGGTGCTCATGACGGACCGGGGCCAGGAGCGTGAGGTCGGCGACGATCACTCCGTGCGTGAAATGCGCTTCCCTGGCGAAGCCGATCCGGCGCGAGGACCTTCGGTCCGGTCTGCGGGTGGTGCTGGGCTTGGACGCGGCCGCTGCCGTTCCCGCCGCGGCCCCCGCCGCCACGGCGCCGCCCCCACCGGTCGGAGAGCCCATCGGCCATCTCCTGCTCGCCGAGGACAACCTGATCAACCAGAAGGTCGCCGTGGCCATCCTGACGAGCGCCGGGTACAGCGTGGACACGGTGCTCAACGGGGCCGAGGCGGTGCGCGCCGTCGCGGCTCAAGACGTACGACGCCATCCTGATGGACTGCCAGATGCCCGAGCTCAACGGCTACGAGGCCACCGCGGCGATCCGGAGTAACGGTGGTGCGCGCGGTCGCACTCCCATCATCGCCATGACCGCCGGAGCCCGCCGGGAAGACCAGGAGCGCTGTCTGGCCGGAGGGATGGACAGCTATCTCTCCAAACCGGTCAGCAAGGATGCCCTTCTGGCCGTTGTCCACCGGTCCGTGCGGACCGAGCGGCGATGAGCCTTGACGTCACAACCTGTTGGTGAATGTGCGTGAAATCGATTTAGTTGCCGTCACGGAGGGCCGATACATGGATGTGGAGCATGAGCACAAGGCGTCATCCCACCTTCCTCCAGGGCCCCTCGAGAGTGATGTCGGTCCCGAGGTCTACAAGGAGTTGCTCGAGTCGTTCCTGACCCACCTCTCGCTCCAGGCCGTCGAGCTCGGGACTGCCGCCGCGGCTGGCGATGTGGCCGCTGCGCAAGGCGTGGCCCATCAGATCAAGGGAACCGCGACCAGTTTCGGTGCGGGACGTCTGGACGAGCTTGCTCAGCGCGTGATGGCGATGGACGGCGATGAACACGACCTCCTGCCGTCCGTCGTGGGCGAGATCGACGCGGAAATCCGCTCATTGCAAGCCGGCGTCGGCGTCTCGGCCGGATCTGTGATGACAGGCCTGCCATGACGACAGACACCCGGACGTCGATGGCCGGTGTCGTGGTCATGACGTCACAGCTGAACGACATGGAGTCGAGTGTCGATCAAACGATGCTGGCCGAGACGGTGCTCGTGTCCGCGGAGAGCCTGGTCAGCATGCTCGACGACATCGTGGAGTTCGCCGAGATCGAAGCCGGTCGCCACGAGGTGGAGTCGATTGCCTTCGACCTGCGCAGCCTGGTGCAAGACGTCGCCGATCTGCTCAGCGCCCCCGCGCAGCGGCGAGGTCTCGAACTGCACTGCCACTTCCCCGATGACCTGCCCGTGACCTTCCGCGGTGACCCTGGACGACTGCGCCGGGCCGTGACGGATCTCGTCGGCAATGCCCTGAACTTCACTCCCTCGGGTGACGTGATCCTGGGTTTGATTCGTCGAGGATCGTCAGCGAAGACAAGGTGATGGTCCGCTTCGAGGTGGTGGGCGTCGGATTCGGCATCACCCGCACCCATCAACCTGCCCTCTTCGAATCGTTCTCGCAGAATGACGTGGACACCGTTCGCTCCTATGGTGCCGCCGGGCTTGGCCTGGCCATGTCGCACCAGTTGGTCGAGTTGATGGGTGGACAGATCGGTGTCGAGAACGATCTGGGCCGGGCCAGCACCTTCTGGTTCAGCGTCCCCCTCGACAGGGCCAGGTCCATGTCGGGCGATGAGCGATCACCGGTGACGGCGGCGTCCGACGCTGCCGCCACGCCCAGCACCGCGGCCATTGCCCCGGAGTCCGGCGTCGAAGCATCTGCCTCCCCGGCCCCGAGCCGAGCGGGGTCGGGACGGATCCTCTTGGCAGAGGACAACCCGGTCAACCAGCGGGTGGCATCGGCCATGCTGGAGAACCTCGGCTTCGGTGTGGATGTCGTCCCCGACGGAGCCCAGGCGGTGAAGGCGGCCGCAGAGACCTCGTACAGCGCCATCCTCATGGACGGCCAGATGCCCATTCTCGACGGCTACCTGGCCACGACCGAGATCCGACTGCATGAAGAAGCGGGCCGCACTCCCATCATCGCCGTGACGGGATCGGCGATGAAGTCCGACCAGCAGCGATGCCTGGCCGCGGGCATGGACGACTACCTGGCCAAGCCCCTCGACCTGCATGCCCTGGCCGAAGTCCTGCAGCGGTGGGCGTCGGACGGACTCGACCCCGCCATGGCCAACGACCCGGCGGCACCCGGCCCCGCGGTCCACGTCGGGTTGGACCATTTGGATGACCCTGACCGGCCCGTGCTTGGACGCCGAAGTGGTCGCCCGTCTCGAGCATCTCGGAGAGTCGGCGGGAGAAGACCTCGTGGGCCAACTGGCCTCGCTCTTCCTGGCCGATGCGGAAACACGAGTCGGCGCGTTGCGCCAGGCGATCGCCCGCGACGACGCGGCCGCCGTCGTCCGATCGGCGCACACCTTGAGCGGCGCCAGCGCCAACCTCGGTGCAACCGTGCTCGCCCGCCTGTGTGCAACCTTGGCGGCGGACGGCGCTGTGGGCGATCTCACCGGAGGCGACGCCTTGCTCGACGCCCTCGAAGACGAGCTCGGCCGAGTTCGCGACGCCCTGGGATCGACGGCCCGGACGCCGTGTTGATCCTGGCCGCTGACGACGACCCCACCTCTCTGCTCATCGTCGAAACGGCGCTGCGCAATCTGGGACATCTGTGTCTCTCCGCCACCGACGGCACGCAAGCGTGGGAGACATTTCAAACCCGGCGTCCCGACGTGGTCATCTCGGACTGGCTCATGCCCGGCATGACCGGGCTCGAGCTCTGCCGCAAGATCCGGGCGCACCCCGCCCGATACACGTACGTGATCATGGTGACCGGCCAGAGCTCTCATGACCAGATGTTCGACGGCATGAGCGCGGGCGCGGATGACTATCTGGTCAAGCCGCTCAATGCCGATGACCTCGAGCTCCGTCTCATCGCCGCGGCCCGGGTCACGTCGCTGCACCGCCAGCTGGCCCATCAGAGGACAAAGCTGGCCTCGGTAGGCCGAAGGGATCCGGTCATCAGGAGGCCCTAGGCGCAGCCGTTACGCCGTGGTGTGATCGTTCGCCCGCCGCTCGTGATAAGCAAGAAATTGCGAAAATCCGGCCAGACTTGGGCCAATGACGATGGAATCCCGTTCCCCGGGAGCGTATGCTTCGCAAGAGCCGGTCGCTTGGCTGGCATTCGATTTCGTCGTCCAAGACCCTGACGGCATGCCCATTGCGGGTGCCGAGGGGAGAGGGCGATTTCATGGGCAGACTGCCGTCGCCCGGCGACGATTTCAATGAGCTTCCCGAGGCTGATCCCGCCTATTGCACTCGTTTAAATCTTGTTGGAGCCGTCGATCAGCCGGTCCTCGAAGACGACTTGGTGACCTCTGGAGCTTCCCTGTCGCTCGTAGCCGACGGCGAAGCCGTCCAAGAGCGGCCCCCTGCGCCCAAGGCCCTTCATGGTCGTGCTGACATCGACTGCGCCATGGTCGAGGCTCTGAAAAGCGCCATGGCCTCGGACCACAGCCCGTCCGGGCTCGGGTGGGCATCACCGGATCGAGACCAATTCGGCGGCGCCCGTCGCTCCATCGAACTCGCGGTCTCGACGTGGGGACCGCCTGAGCTCGCACGGCGTTGCGACATCGATTTGGCCGTGCTCGACGCCCTGCGTCTTGCCATGGGCCCGGATCCCGAGGTGCCATATGCGTAGGCGCTCGATCCCCGACAGGAACCAACTCCACGTGGTCAGCCCTTCCCGAAATGCGATAGGGACGATCTCTCCTTCGCTCAAGGTCGCGTCGCGACGGCGTGGGCCGCCAACTCGCCATGTCGACGGCGACCGGCGTCTCACCCTCGTACTCGGCTTGGCGGCGCGGGTCGACGATGCGAAGCGCCTCGCCGACGATGAGACAGCCTCGGAGCACCAGGCTCACGCCGATCGAAGTATCGCGGTCAACATGAAACTCAAGGACGCTTCGATCTCTGCCATCGAAGCAGCCCAGGTCCTGGCAGACACCTGTTTCTGCCAAAGCAATGAGGCGGTGGTCCTCCACAGGATCCTCGGTGTCATCGACGAATTAGGCGACGTCATCTGCGCGCTTCACGAGGTCGATCGCCAGCCGCCCAGTGGCCCGAGCCTGACAATCCTCGACCCGGAGAACGCAAGTCCCGCGTTCCGCAAGGTCTTTGTGCCTGTGGGGCGGGGGTCGATTTTTCAGACGGCACCATCACCTTCAGGAGCGGACAAGAAGAGTGGGGGGAAAGCGTTGCGAGCCGAAGACGCTGAGCAGTTTCTGGCTGCGCTCATCGGCTGGATCCGAGGATGAGTCGCCGTCGCTGACCACGGTGTGTCGGACCGCAACGCGTCTGTTACGGATGAGCGGCTCCTCGGTCGTGCTGATGGGTGAGGACACCTTTCCGAGCGTCGCCAGCGCGTACGGAGTGTCGGTCACGGTGCAGGATCTCGAGTTCACCCTGGGCGAGGGGCCGGCCAGCGACGCGTATGCCGAGGGCAAGCCGGTCATGGTGGGCGACATCGCGCTCTTCGGCAGTCGCTGGCCGCTGTTCACCCGGGCCATCGCGGATGCTGGAATCCGGAGTCTGTTCGCGCTCCCTCTGCAGTTGGGGGTGATCAAGCTCGGCGTGCTCGTCCTCTACCGCGATGAGCCCGGCGAGTTGGAGGGCGAGGCGCTCTCCGCCGCGCTGCTGGTGGCGGGGCTGGTGACCAATCAGGTCCTCGACATGCAGGCCGGCGCCGTCTCGGAATCCTTGGCGTGGGGCCTGGAGGTCGATGACTACCGGGCGGTGGTCCATCAAGCCACGGGGATGATCTCGGCGCAGCTCGAGTGTTCCATGGCCGAAGCCCTGGTGCGCCTGCGGGGTCGAGCCTTCGCCCATGAGCGTCCCATCGACCTGGTGGCGGCCGAGGTCGTCACCGGAGACCTGAGATTTGACGAGCCGTGACAGTGCCGAGCGACAGAAGGGCAGGACAGATGGGGTTCTCTGATGGGGTGATTCGTGGCACAATTGCCATGATCCTCGGGGTTGCCGCTTGTGCGGCCAACCGGGATTGCGCCAGGTGCGTCAGGGTCGGGGAGTGACCATGGAGCATCGTGAGGAATGGCTGGCCACGACGTTCGTCGAGTTGGCGGACACACTGGTCGCCGACTTCGACCTTATTGACTTCTTGACGGTCTTGGTCGAGAGGTGCGCGGAGTTGCTCGACTCGGCCGAGGTGGGACTGGCGTTGGCCGCCACGCGTGGGGAACTGCGGGTCATGGCGTCCTCCTCGGAACGCATGCGCGCCCTCGAGCTGATCGAGTTCCAGAACGACGAGGGACCTTGTAGGGACTGTCTGCTCTCGGGTGAGCAGGTGCTCAACGCTCGACTCGACGATTTCACAGAGCGCTGGCCAAGGTTCGCTCCTCAGGCTCAAGAAGCCGGTTTCGAAATGGTGCACGCTCTGCCGCTCCGCCTCCGCAACGATGTGATCGGCGCCATGAACATCTTCAGTACCGAGATGCGCGAACTGTCACCCGAGGACGTGAACCTCACCCAGGCCTTGGCCGACGCGGCCACGATCGGGATCCTCCAGGAGCGGGCCGTGAAGCACGGGACCGATCTGGCGGGGCAGCTCCAAGGTGCGCTCAACTCGCGGATCGTCATCGAACAGGCCAAGGGCATCGTCGCCGAGCGGCGCCAGGTTGACATGGACGAGGCATTCGCGCTGTTGAGGAGCTACGCGCGCAGTCATCGCACGCAGCTGAGCGACGTGGCCCGCGCCATCATCGACCACTCGCTGGCGCCAGCCGAGTTGCACCTGATCATCGCCGGACAGCACGCGGCGGTGAGACGGTCTCCCTGAGCCCCGGAGCTATCCGCGACGGGGAGGCCGTGGAAGGTGAGCGAGGTCCAGCGCACACCCAGGATCTGGGGCTAGAAGGTCGTCGGCGGCCAAAGGATGGCTCAGCACCCATAAAATCACAGCCCTGATAGCGTTGGACGAAGAGTACGAAGGCACCCAGGCCCCCCGCTTCCTTCGCAACCTGGCATTTGACCAGGACTTACGAAATGGAAGTGACAGATATGGGCCTCACAGGAATGGTCTTCAGCATGATCTCGATCGCCGCGGGCGCCGTGATGTATTGGGCGGTCACCAGCCAGGGCCACGGATTTCGGCTCTCGACTGTGGGCGTCATCCTCATGGTCGTCGGTGCCATCGGCCTCGTCATCTCGACGGTCGTCTTCGCCACGGCCCGTCGGCCCGCCGGAACGCAGAATCGCACCTTCGACCGCGCCGTGACGGACACCCAAGGACGCACCGCCGCGGTGCACGAAGAGGTCCACAACTGATCGCAGGCCGAGTTCGTCGCTGACACCGGACGTCCCGAGCCTCTCCGGCTTGGGTTGGATCAGTTGACGGTGATGGACAACGTCCTGGCGCTGGTCTTCTGCGTGTGAGGTTTGGCCTTGGTCTTGTGGTCGACGACCTTCACGGTAAACGTGAACGTGCCCGGAACCCTCGGCTTGCCGGTCATCAACCCCGTCGAGCGCAGGTGAAGGCCCGCCGGCACCCGGCCCGAGGACACTGACCATTTGTAGGGGGGATTGCCCCCGCTGGCTCGAAGGGTGGCCGAGTACCTCACCTTGACGGTTCCGACAGGCAGAGAAGCACTACTGATCTGCAGGCCCGCCCCCGGCGCCAGCGAGGCAAGGTGGGCGTGGAGGTTCGTCCCGTCGGGTGCCACCGCGGCGCCGTCATAGTCGGAGATGAGCGCGTAGTTGTCACCGGGGTCACCCAGGGCACTGCACCGGGTGGACGTGTTTCCGAGAACCCACCATCCCCAGGCCAGGTAGCTGACCCCCTCGGCGTCGGCCCAGTTCATGAAGGTGCTATCGAAGGTGGTCAAGCCCGAGGGCGCCGTGGGCGGGCTTGCGCAGTCGTATCCTTGGTCGAACTCGCCGGTCACGACGGGGACCTGGGCCGCCACACTGCCGATGACCGTGTTCCAGCACGACGTGGTGTCGCAGGATTCGCCGAAGTAGTTGTGGAACGACGCCGCCAATTGGTGCTCGGGGTCAACCGGTTCGTGCGCCAGCCATCCCGACAGGTCGTTGGCATAGCTCAGCCCGCCGAGCAGGATCGGTTGGGTCGCCCCCGTGGCTCGAATGGCGTTGACCATGGCCTGCATGCCCACGGCGCTATAGGTGTCGGCGTCGTTGATGGTGCCGTTCTGATTGGCCACCGGAACCGGACATCCCCCGTTGAGCCAACACGACCAGCTCACGGCGAGGCTCGAATTCCCGTTCGCCATAGGGGAGTAAGGCTCGTTGAACGCATCGAACACCACCGCGTGGTTGCTCTCGAACGCGCTCGCCACCGACGACCAGAAGGAGGCGGAGTGGTCATCGGGCATCGGGCGCTGCCCGTCGGCATCGTTGGTGCTCGGGCGCCGTCCAGTGCAGGTCGAGGACCACGTACAGCCCGGCCGAGTTGAGATCCCCCACCCACGACTCGATCGCCTGTCGATATCCGGCCTCGGTCCCGAACGAAGGCTGACCGTTCAGGCCCAGCCAGCAGTCTTCGTTGAGCGGGACACGGACCGCGTCGGCGTGCCACGCCGCGATGGCGTCGGCCGTGGCCGGTGACAGCGGTTGCGATGCGTAGCCCCATCCCTGATCACACGCGTACTCGGTGCTCGGGACATCCGCCCCGAGCAGGCGAACCGTGGCCCCCGCGCCGTTGACGAAGTGGTTGCCCGAGATGGCGATCGTCAGAGGGGAGCCCGCCTTGGCCTGCGAGGCTCCCAGGTTCATGACGGTGCAGACCATGAGCACGCCGACGATCAGGGACCCCGACCGGCGCGGTGCCCACCACCGGCGCTCACGAGCTCCCATCATCGACTGTCTAGATGACCTTTTCCATCGGGTCAACGTGGTCGGCCCAAGGGCGGACCGTCGCCCGGGACCCGTTGCTCATACGGAGCTTTCCCTTGCATCATGACCGTTGTGGTGGACACGGCCGACGAACTGGAGGTGACGATCACCGTCGTTCCGGTGGACGGCACTCAGGCCCGGGACTTACAGGGCCGGCAGATCGCCGAAATGGCCCGACGCTATGGGGGCGCGGGACCGGCCCCCCTGCGAGGCGTCGACTTCGAGGCCCCCGATGGATGCTTCGTGGTAGCTGTTTTCGACGGGGTGGCGGTGGCGTGCGGAGGGCTCCGCCTCCTGAGCCCGGGTGTCGCTGAGATCAAGCGCATGTACGTCGACCCCACCGTGCGCCGGCGTGGGATCGGCGCTCGGGTCCTGGCGTTTCTCGAAGAACGGGCCAGGGCGATGGGGTACGTCGAGATGTGGCTGGAGACCGGGGCCGAGCAGCCCGACGCCATTTCGCTCTACGTTTCCGCCGGCTACCTGCCCCGGGCCCCCTATGGCGAATTCAAGGACGACTCCCGTAGCCGGTGTTTCTCTCGGGATCTGGTGGGCCGATGACCAGCAGAATGATTGCTCTCTACAACCGATAGCGCCTGGACCTGGCCCCCACCCTCTCCTCCCACACGAAGTCCCAACCGGGGGTGGTAAGACCTTAACGTTAACGTTAAGATCCTTGCATATGGTCCAGCAGCCGCCGGCGACAACCGGTCGAACCGTTTCGTCATCGGACGCTCGCTACAAGTGGATAGCCCTGTCGAACATCACCCTCGGCACGCTCATGGTCTTCATCAACCAGTCGATCGTGCTCATCGCGCTCCCGGCCATATTCCGCGGCATCCACCTCAACCCTCTCACCCCCGCCAACACCGGGTACATGCTGTGGATGCTGATGGGATTCATGGTCGTCCTGGCCGTCTTGTTGGTGACGCTCGGCCGGGTCGGCGACATGTTCGGCCGCGTGAAGATGTACAACCTGGGGTTCGCCGTCTTCACGGTTTTTTCGATCCTGCTCTCGGTGACGTGGATGCACGGACCGGCCGCGGCCATGTGGCTGATCGGCATGAGGATCGGCCAGGGCGTCGGTGGGGCCATGCTCTTCGCCAACTCCTCGGCCATCATCACCGACGCCTTCCCGGCCCATCAGCGCGGGCTCGGCCTCGGGATCAACAACGTGGCCGCCATCGCCGGTGCGTTCATCGGGCTCGTCCTGGGCGGGTTGTTGGCCCCGGTCCAGTGGCACATGGTGTTTCTCGTGTCGGTGCCCTTCGGGGTGTTCGGCACCGTGTGGGCCTATCGCAAGCTCGAGGACCGCAGCGTCCGCACCCCCGCCCGCGTCGACTGGTGGGGAAACGCCACATTCGCGGCCGGGCTCATCTTGATCCTGGTGGGGATCACCTACGGCCTTCTCCCCTACCGACAGCACACCATGGGCTGGACCAACCCCTCGGTGATGACCGAGATCTTCGGTGGGCTTGCCCTGCTGGTGGTGTTCTGTGTGATCGAGACCCGGGTGGCCAATCCCATGTTCCGCCTGTCGCTGTTCCGGATTCGCGCCTTCACGGCGGGCAACGTGGCCAGCGGTCTAGCGTCGCTCAGCCGGGGCGGGCTCATGTTCATGTTGATCATCTGGCTCCAGGGAATCTGGCTTCCCCTGCACGGCTACAGCTTCAGCTCGACGCCGCTGTGGGCCGGGATCTACATGGTGCCGTTGACCGTCGGGTTCCTGCTGGCGGGCCCGATCGCCGGCCATCTGGCCGACAAGTACGGCGCCCGTCCCTTCGCCACCGGCGGTTTGCTGCTGGTAGCCCTGACCTTCATCCTGCTGCAGATGTTGCCCGTCAACTTCGGGTATCTGGTCTTCGCCACTCTATTGTTCTTCAACTCCGTGGGCATGGGCCTGTTCATCGCTCCCAACCAGACCGGCATCATGAACAGCCTCCCCTCCAATCAACGCGGGGCGGGAGCAGGCATGGCGGCCACCTTCAATTCCTCCGCCCAGGTGCTCTCCATCGGGATATTTTTCACGCTCATGATCCTGGGTCTCTCGGCCACGTTGCCTTCGACCTTGTTCCACGGTCTGGTGGCGCAGGGAGTCCCGGCGAGCATGGCGACCCGCGTGTCGCACCTTCCGCCCGTGGGCTCGCTGTTCGCGGCATTCCTCGGCTACAACCCCATGGCCACCTTGCTCGGTCCGACCGCTCTGCACCACATGACCGCCGCGCAGGCTCACTACATCACCGGTCGTTCGTTCTTTCCCCACCTCATCTCCGCCCCCTTCGGGAAGGGCCTCCAGAAAGCGTTCGACTTCGCCGCCATCGTGTGTGTGCTCGGTGCCGTTGGCTCGTTGCTCCGAGGGGGCAAATACCACCACACCGAGGCCGATGCCGAGCTGCCGGTGGAGCCGTCCGAGCAGGCCGTGGCCGAGACCGAGCCCCTGTTGGTGTGATGCGGACACGACACGGGGCACGGGCGTGAAGAACACATCGGGAGCGGTGGAGACCGCTGCAGTGACCGAGGTCAGCGCCGCGCCCGATGCCGGCCTACGCATCAGCGACGCGGCGGCTCGGGCCGGGGTCTCGACTCGCACGTTGCGGTACTACGACGAGCTCGGGCTGCTCAGCCCCTCGGACTACACCGCGGGCGGCGAACGACGGTATCGCGACACCGACCTGGTGCAGCTGCAACGGATTCTCGAGCTACGCGAAGCACTCGGCATGAATCTCGAGGAGATCAAGCAGTTCCTGGAGTCCGAGCAGAGGCTCGATGAAGTGCGTGTCGCCTATCGGGCCAAGCGCGACGTCAATACCAAGACGGCCCGACTCCAACAGAAAGAGCTGCTCGAAGAGGCTCTCGAGCTGAACGAGTCGCTGAAGGAGCAACTCGACGCCAAACTGGCCCGCATGGACAGCTTTCGAGCGACCCTCGCCCGGAACGCCGACCGCTGTCGCCAGCTCCTGGCCGAATTCGGCTAACGGGAGTCGATCCGGGCTTAACGCTCAGGCCTCTCAAGCCGACCAGGCGTAGTGGTTGCTCTCTCCCCCGTTGCCCCGGTTGTCGTTCCCACCGTTGCCGTAGGAGTTCCCACCGTGGTTGTCCTGTCCCCCATTGCCCTGGTTGTCGTTACCACCGTTGTCGTAGGAGTTCCCACCGTGGTTGTCCTGACCGCCGTTGCCCTGGTTGTCGTTCCCGCCACCGTTGCCGTAGGAGTTCCCACCGTGGTTGTCCTGACCGCCGTTGCCCTGGTTGTCGTTCCCGCCACCGTTGCCCTGGTTGTCGTTCCCGCCACCGTTCCCGTGGTTGTCGTTCCCGCCACCGTTCCCGTGGTCGTCCTGGAAGCAGCGCATCGACATCCAGCCGTCCCCGGTCGGACAGCTCGAGTCGGGACGGAGGACGATTTCGATCCCCGATTCCCGCACGTTCTTCGAAGGTGCGTTCGTGGTGTCGCCCGAGTACGTCGCGTTCCATGCGTAGACGCCGGGATCGAGGGTGACTGCGTTCGACGCAGGAACCACACCGTTGGTCACGGTCACCGTGCCACCCGAGGCCACGTTGTTCCATCCCCACTCGGAGGGGCTGAGGGAGTCGATGTTGTACGTGACCGTGCCGCCCGCTCCGGACACGTTGTCCCCACTGAGCGTCGCTTGGTCAGTGACGGCTGTGCCCGAAGACACCGTGATGACCTGGCCGGACTGCCCGCCGCCCGAGAGTGAGTTGGAGATCCTCGTCCGCGTCTGGGTGCCTACGGGGCTGCTTCCACCCACGGGGCTGCAACTCCCGACCGGGCTGTCGTCACCAACGTGACCCCTGTGGTCCCCGTGGTCTCGATTGTCTCCGTGGAAGTGGTGGTGCCTGTGATTGACAGGGCTGTTGTTTCCAACGGGGCTACAGCTACCGACCGGACTGTCGAGGCCCACGGCGCGGTACAGGAACGGCCCGACGAACGTGAACATCAGTGCGCTGCCCACGACAATAAGAACCATGCGAAAACGCGTCATAGCCCCCCTCCTCACGGCGAGATTATTGGCCGTGGCTTCGCTATTCATCGTCACGATTGATGAACTCTCCACCTGGCCTCATTGCCGATTACCTGGGAGTCCGTTCCTGAACCCGGGTTCCGCATTCTCCTCTTCTAAATGACAATTTGGAGGGTCGATTGTGAGGCTGGGGCCGGAGTCGGTGGCCGCATTCATCAAATTTGGCCGCCTCGCGGCCGAGGTTTGTTGCTCCTGAGTGGCATGATTCGTACTTGGGCTCGCGCCGAGCTGAAGTCGATTCCGGACCTGGAATAGCCACGCCCGTGGTTTTCGCCGGGGTCATCGCCGGCCTGATGGTGGCGGCCACCTTCCGGGAGGGTGCTTTTTATCCCGCCGATGCCGCTCTGGTGCTCTCGGTGGCGCTGGTCGTCGCGGCCGGTTTCCTGTGGGCCCGTCCTGACCGGCGGTCGGTGGCCGTGGTGGCGACGATGAGCGCGTTGGCCCTGTGGTGGCTCATCCGGGCGCTGGCCCAGGGCCGGCCGGGCGCCTTCTTGCCCCTGGGCGCCAGCATGATCGGCTTCTCCTCTGCGTTCCTCGCCACGAGACGGCTCGGTGCGAAGTACCGGGTCTTGGCCACGCAGCTTGTCGTTGCCGTGGGCGCGGTTTCTGCCGCGGCCGGTCTCTTGGCCACAACGATTCGGTGGTATCCGCTTGCCATGCCGGCGCAGAACCTCTGGCGCCTGTCCACCACGCTCACGTATTCGAACGCGGCCGGGGCCCTGCTGGCGGTGGCGCTCCTGGTCGGGCTCGGGCTCGATCAGCGCGCCTACACCACCCGGCTCATGGTGTGTCTGTGTGCGGCGGGTCTCGTGGCCACCCAGAGCCGAGGGGCGGTCCTCGGCGCGGTCGTCGGTGTCGTCGTCGTGCCGATGGCCCAGCTGCGCCGCTCGGCGGTGACGGTCGGCCTCGGTGTGCTGGGCGGCTTGGCGGTGGTCGCCACGTCGAGTGGGCCGAGCGCGCAACCACTGGCCCCCGTCGCCGTCGTCGTCGCCGTCGTCGTCGCCGTGGTGTGGCCGTGGCCCTCGAGCGCTGCCACATCATCGGCGACGAGAGCCCCTCGAACCTCGCCTATCGATGCCAGGTCGATCGATGCCAAGTCGATCGATGTCAGAAAGAGAGCGGTCTTTCTGGCCGTGTTGGCGGTGGCGACCCTGGGGGTCGCCGTCGGGGCCGGTCTGGCGCTGCGGGTTCCCATCGAGCGACGCGTCGCGCTCGGGAGCAGTGAAGACCGTGGCCACGAGTGGTCGGCCGCGTTCGACCAGTGGAAGTCGTCTCCGGTTGTCGGGGTCGGCCCCGATCAGACGCTGTACTTTCAGGCCGCCGACGGGAATTTCGCCCACTTCTCCCACAACGAGTATCTCCAGGTGCTTGCCGACGGTGGCTTGATCGGCGCCGCGCTGCTTGTCCTGACGGGAGTGTGTGTCGTGCGGGCCGTGCGTCGCGAGGATGTCGCCACGTCGTGCGCAGTGGGCGCACTGTTGGCATTCGCCGTGGTCGGAGCGCTCGATTTTGATTGGCACCTGGCGTCCCTGGGGCTCGTCGGTGGTTGGGTGGCCGGGTTGGCGGGGCGATCGCACGTCGCCGGTCTGGCCCCCGGGGACGTGCCCGACGACATCGCCACCACGACGGACCGAAGCGTCTGGCTCACCAGCCCCGATGCGTGACGGCGCGAACCCTCGGCCGAACGACGGGCACGGCGCCGCCGGCCGTCAACGATCGAGAGGTTGGTCGCGCCTCCAGATCATGTCGACGGCGCGCGGCGCCCAGTCGGGAGGGCTCACCAGACCGCTCACCCGTCGGGCCAGGACCGAGCCGGTGAGCATCTGCACGGCCAGGTCGACATCGATGTTCCTCGCCAGCTCCCCGAGCTCCTGGCCGCGCGTCAACAGGCTGCGTACGTATGCCGTGCGCGGCTCGACCACCCGCTGGCGGTGCAGAGCCAACGCATCGCGCTCCTGGCGCGAGCCGAGCAGCGTGCCGATCACCTCGATACAGCTTTCCGAGAACCGCTCGTCGAAGGCTTCGAGGTACTCGATGAGGTCGGCCCGGGGGTCCTGCGAGGGCTGATCCGGGAACTGTCCTCCGGGATTGGCCGCGATCGCGGCGGTGATCAGATCGGCCTTGTCCTTGAAACGGCGGTAGACGGTGGCCCGGGCCACCCCGGCCTCGGTGGCGATGCTCTCCATGGACACCCGGGCATAGCCCCATGCGTCCAGTTGGTGCAGCGCCGCCTCCGTGATGGCCTGGGTGGCGCGCTCGTCACGGGGTCTCCCGGGCGCTCGCGGCACCAGCGTCTTGTCGGCGACGTTCACAGCGCCACCACCGCCGGCTCCTCCGGTGGCGTGTCGGAGGGGGAGTAGCTCGGCACGAAGTCGCGCTCGCGCACGAGGGCGAAGGCGCCGATCGAGCCCAGCGCGGCCACCACCACGCCGATGACCATCAGGTGGTTGAAGGTGCTGGCAAAGGCCACTTGATAGGCGTGCAGCAGGGCGCTGCGGGCCGGGATCGAGGGAATCGCGGCCGACACCTGGCGCACCGCCCCTCCCGTGATGGCCCCCTTCAGAGCGGCACCGCCGTGAGCCAGCACCTCCCGGCCATTGGCGGTGGCGGCGAGCCCGGCAAGTGTCTTGTGCTGGATCTGGCTCTGGAAGACCGCCCCCAGTCCGGCGATGCCGGTGGCGATGCCGACCTGGCGGAAGGTGTTGTTCGCCCCCGATGCCATGCCGCTGCGCTCGGGCGGGACGACGCTGATCGCCGCCGATGCCAGGACGGGGTTCACCGTGCCGATACCGATGCCGGTGACGATGAATCCGGGCAGGAGGACCGTCCAGCTCGAGGACGCGTGGACATGCGCCATGAGGAACAGGCCGATGGCCACCATCAGCAGGCCGCTCCCGAGCAGATACCGGGACTTGATCCGGACACTGAGCTTCCCGGCGAAGGGGGCGGCAACGAACGAGAGCATCGTGATGGGGAGGAACCGCAGCCCCGCCGCGAAGGGACCGTACCCGAGGTCGTCCTGCACGTAGAGAGTGATGTAGAGGAACAGGGCGAAGATCGACGAAGAAAGCGCCACGGCCACGATCGACGATCCGATCACCGCCGGTCTCCGGAAGAGGTTGAGGTCCAGCATGGGGTCGGACTGGCGCCACTCGCCGATCAGGAACACCCCCAGCAAGACGGCCGAACCGACGAGCAGGCCGAGGATCATCGAACTGGTCCACCCGTTGGAATTCCCTCGGACCAGCGCGAAGACGAGCATGAAGAGCGCAGCCGAGAACGACACGAAGCCGAGCCAGTCGATGCGCCGCTCGTTGGCCTCTTTCGACTCCTGGACCCGGGTGAGGGTGAGGGCGATGGCAACCACGCCGACGGGCACGTTCACGAAGAAGATCCACCGCCAGCCGAGGCCACTGGTGATGGCGCCGCCGATCAGCGGCCCCACGGCCACGGCGGCGCCGATCACCGCCCCGTAGATGCCGAACGCGGTGCCGCGCTCTTTGCCCTGGAAGGCCGACGCGATCAGCGCCAGTGAGGTGGCGAACATGACGGCGCCGCCGACCCCCTGGGCGCCGCGTGCCAGGTTCAGGATCAGCGCCGTGGAGGAGATGCCGCACACCAGCGAGGACACGGTGAACACGCCGAGCCCCACCGCGAAGACGATGCGGCGTCCGAACATGTCCCCGAGCACCCCGGCCGTCAAGAGGAAGGCGGCCAAGGTCAGGGAGTAGGCGTCGACCACCCATTGGAGGTCGCTGAAGCTCGAGTGCAGCGAGCGCTGGATGTCGGGGAGGGCGACGTTCACCACCGTGATGTCGAGAAGGAGCATGAAGGTGGCCGTACAGACGGCGATGAGGGTCCACCATTTGCGCTCGAGTGCGGGCACGCCGGCTCACTTTCGGGGGAGGAATAACGATCCAAGTCGGATCGTATTTAATCTGTCGGAGGCCTGTCAAGCACGTCGGCCGCACGTGGTCGAGGCCGGGGGCAGACTGCTTTCTTTACGTACCTTTCTTTACGCACCTTTCATTGCTCGCCCTCCCATCGCCCTTCCCATGTCTGAGAGGAACCCCCATGCGTGCTGGCATCCACTTCGTCAACTTCACCCTCCCGGGCGAACCCGCGACCCTCGGCCCCACGCTCGCCACCACCGCCCGCATCGCCGAGGAGAGTGGGGTGTCGGTGTTCACCCTCATGGACCACTGGTTCCAGATGGAGATGATGGCGACCTCCGAGGACCCCATGCTCGAGGGCTACACCTCCCTCGGCTTCCTGGCCGGCCAGACGAGCACCATGACGCTGGGTTTGCTGGTCACCGGGGTGACCTACCGGCACCCGGGGCTCCTGGCCAAGATCGTCACGACCCTGGACGTGCTGTCAGGGGGCCGTGCGCAGCTCGGCATCGGCGCGGCGTGGTACGAGCGCGAGCACCGGGGCCTCGGCGTGCCGTTCCCGGCGTTGTCGGAGCGCTTCGAACGTCTCGAGGAGACCCTGCAGATCTGTCTGCAGATGTGGAGCGACAACGTGGGGCCCTTCGAGGGCCGGCACTACCAGCTCGCCGAGACGATCTGCTCGCCGCCCCCGATCAGCGCGCCGCGTCCGCCGCGTGTTGATCGGCGGCCTTGGCGAGCGCAAGACGCTCCGGCTCGTCGCCCGTTATGCGGATGCCTGCAACCTCTTCGCCATCTCTCCCGACGAGATCGCCCGCAAGCTCGAGGTCCTCGACCGTCACTGCGATACCGAGGGTCGTGACCCGGCCGCGGTCGACAGGACGATTCTCGCCCTCACCAATCCGCTCGAAGACGTGGACGCCTTTCTCGCCCTGATGGCCCGGTACGCCGCGCTCGGGGTCGATACCGTCGACATGATGCCGATCGGGGACCCGGTAGCCTTCGTCACCGAGGTCGGGGAGCGCATCGTTCCCGCCCTGGCCCAGCTGGGGCCGTGATCAGGTTCTGAGAAGACGGGAGGAGCGCGCCGAGATCTCGCCCCCGCGGCGTCGCGAGGACGTGGCGCCGGCCCTATCGTGGGTTGATACCCGACGACCGCACCGAACCTGCCCGAGGCGCTCCGGATCGTGCGCCGGCCCCGGCTGCGGCTCCGGCTCCGGCCCCCGCGTCGGCGCCGGCCTTGGACCTGCCTCGGCGCCGCGTGCTCATCATCATCGGGGCGCTACTCCTCGGCATGTTCCTGGCGGCGCTCGACCAGACCATCGTCTCGACGGCGCTGCCGACCATCGTCGGGGACCTGCACGGGGCTTCACATCTCACCTGGGTGGTGACGGCATACCTGTTGGCGTCCACGGTGTCGACGCCGCTGTGGGGAAAGCTCGGCGACCAGTACGGGCGCAAGACGTTCTTCCAGAGCCGCGATCGTGATCTTCCTGGCGGGCTCGGCGCTGGCGGGGTTCAGCCATTCGATGATCGAGCTGATCGCCTTCCGGGCCGTGCAGGGGCTCGGGGGCGGGGGACTGATGATCGGTGCCCAGGCCATCGTGGGCGACATCGTCTCGCCGCGCGAGCGGGGCCGGTACATGGGCCTGTTCGGCGCCGTGTTCGGTGTCGCCACCGTCCTCGGGCCTCTCCTGGGCGGGTTCTTCGTGGAGTACCTCTCGTGGCGCTGGGTGTTCTACATCAACATCCCGATCGGAGTCGTCGCCCTTTTCGTCACCGCCGCCCAGCTGCCGGGGCATCTGCAACGGCTGCATCACATCATCGACTACCTGGGCACGATCCTGCTCACCGTCGCCACGACGGCGTTGGTGTTGTTCACCAGCTTGGGAGGGACCACCTACCGGTGGGGCTCGGCGCCCATCATCGCCCTGGCCGTGGCGGGCGTGGTGCTGACGATCTCGTTCCTGGTGGTGGAGCGGCGCGCCGCGGAGCCAGTGATCCCCCTCGCCCTGTTCACCAATCGCGTCTTCTCGGCCGCCAGCGCGGTGGGATTCGTCATGGGGTTCGCCATGTTCGGGGCGCTCACCTTCCTCCCCATCTTCTTCCAGGACGCTCGCGGGCTCAGTCCCCCCGCGTCGGGGCTGCGGCTGCTGCCGTTGATGGGTGGGCTGCTCCTCGCCTCGACCGGCGCCGGGCAGTTAGTCAGTCGCTGGGGCCGTTACAAGGTGTTCCCCGTGGTGGGGACGTTCCTCATGATCGTGGGCCTGTCACTGATGTCGCGCGATCGGCCTGTCTACCGGCGCCTGGGTCATCGCCGGCTACCTGTTCGTCTTCGGGGTCGGATTGGGACTGGTCATGCAGGTCCTGGTGGTCGCGGTGCAGAATGCCGTGCCCTACGAGCAGTTGGGCACCGCCACCTCGGGGGCGACGTTCTTCCGCATGATCGGGGGGTCGTTCGGCACGGCGGTGTTCGGCGCCATCTTCGCCAACCTCCTGGCCACCAACGTCGTGCACGCCTTGCATCTCAAATCGATCCCCCCCGGGCTCGACACCTCGCTCAGCGGAGCCGACCCCACATCGCTCCACCGCCTGCCGCCGGCCGTGCACGCCGGCGTCGTGGCGGGAATGGTGCACACCATCCAGACCGTGTTCCTGATCGGGGTCCCCATCTGCGTCGTGGCGTTCGCGTCTGTCGTGGCTGCTTCCCGACATCGAGTTGCGCAAGACGGTCCGCAACGCGGACCCGGGCAAGGAGCTCGGGATGCACGAGTCGCGCACCTCCCTCCAGGAGATCGAGTTGTCACTGCAGCGTTTCGCCCTGCGTGAGAACCGCGCCGAGCTCTACACCACGTTGGCGTCGCGGGCCGGGTTGCAACTGGACCCTCGACCGTGCTGGCTGCTCTACCGCTTGGCCGATCGTCCCGACTGCACGCTCGAGAGCGTGGCCTCGCGGCTGAAGGTGGACCCGGCGCGCATCGAGATGGGCATCGACGCGCTGGTGGAGAAGGGTTTCGTCGAAACCGCCCAGGGGCCCGGTGCCTGTGAGTTCACCCTCACCGCCCGGGGCCACGACGCCATCGACCGGCTCACCGTGGCCCGTCGGACCGGGCTGACCGAGCTGCTCGAGGGCTGGGACCCCGAGGCCCACCCCGAGATCGGTGTCATGGTCCGCCGGTTGGCGCACGAATTGCTGGCCGACGACGAGAAGCTGCTCGCCGACGCCACCGACGCCACCGACGCCACCGGGAGTGCGCGCAGCCCGGTCGGGGCGTGAGAGCGAGGTACCTGCCTCGACCTACGTCCTGTCGGACCCACTCGCCCGTGACCCATGTCGGGCGAGCGTACGGCGCGTGCACGCCCGGCGGGTGGTGATCACGACCGCCAGCGGCCACAGGGCCTGGGCGCTCGCCGCGGCGCGCTCGGCGAGTCCGCGCTGACCGCCATGGAGCTCGGCCGCGAACCACACGACGAGGCCGAGGAGCGCGCCTGAGGCGCACCACCGATACCCGACCTCTGAGCAGGGGGGCGCCACCGGCACCGTCCACGCTCAAGACGGGCCATGTCCCGAGGGCGATGAACGCGACCGTGGCGGCGACGGTGTGGGCCACGGAGTTGCCGTGGGCGGGTTGCGGGAACGTCGCCACCAGCACGGTGGCGCCGCCCCCCACGCCCAGGACCACCCGGGCGCGCCGACCGGCAGAGGTCGTAGGCCCGCCGCGGTGATCAGGTGACAGGCGCCCAACCCGGCCAGTGCGGTGGTCATGATCCAGCGATCGGTGGCCCCGACCGCGGCGAGGGCACTGATGGTGTCGCGGATCGGGTCGTAGCTCGGCGGTTGCCGCGTCTGGGCGAGCGTCGAAGCCGCCGATGAGCAGCACCGGCGCCGCGCCCGCCGACGCAAGGGCCCACCACGGGATGCGTCTCACCGTCCGATCCTATGTGGGCTCCGGGTTCGCGGACCCTGATCGAAACCGCGCCCTTCGCTCACGGAATCCTCACAGTGCGGCCCCACACTGCACCTTGTCACCATCCATCTCGTCGAGGAGCTCACATGCAGAAGATGTTCGCCACCGTCACCGCCGGCCTTGTCCTGTCCGGATTCGCCGGCGTGGGCCTGAGCGCAGGTTTGGCCTCGCCCGCCGGCGCCGCCACCGCCGACAGCGACAGCCGCACAGCGACAGCGCAGCGCCGCACTGTCCCGGCCTCGTCGACGGGGAAACATCCTCTGCGGGCGTGGCTGCGAGCACATCGCAGGGCCGTCGCCCGTCATACCGTGCAGATCAGCGCACAGGCCATCGGGGTCCCACCGAAGACGCTGGTGGCCGCGCTGCGCGCAGGGCAGTCGATCGCCCAGGTGGCGTCGTCGCACAACGTCGACGTCGCAGAGCGTGGTGCACGCTCTCGTCCAGGCCGGTGACATGCAGATCGGCCGAGCGGTGGACGACCACAAGCTGACCCAGGCCCAGGCGGCCGCGATCGAGGCGGCGCTTCCCCGGGCCGTCACCAAGCTCGTCAATCACACCTTCGGGTCACACACCTCCAGCTGAACCACACGACGCGAGCGGTGCCGGTTCCACGGAGCCGGCACCGCGGCGGCGTTCGCCCGGGCCGCCTCTCAGGTCGCGAAGAGCCGTTCGATATGGCTCGAGATCACCGGCCACGCCGCACTGGTCGGGTCGATCATCTCCCGGTGGCCCACGCCTTCGACCGGGACGTAGATGGCGTCGTCCCCGGCTTCGCGTGCCGCGCGCTGGTAGCCGGCGCTCATCGACGGCGGCACGACCGTGTCCGACAGGCCGTGCACGAGGACCTGGCGGACTCCCAAAGGCAACAACGCCGCCGGTGAGCTCGACCGGTACCGGTCGGGATGCTCTTCGAACGATCCGCCCAGAAAGCGCGCCACGGCATCGGCCCCCAACCCGAGCTCGGCTCCCTGACGGAGGTCGACGACGCCCGCCAGCGACACCGCGGCGAGGGGCTGCACTCCGGGGATGGGGGCGAGGTGATCGGCCCCGGTCCTGTTCTTGCTCGCTACCCACAGGGCGAGACAACCACCGGCCGAGTGTCCGCACGTGATGACCCGTGTCGCGTCGACATCAGCCAGCCGGGCCACGTGGTCGAGCGCGGCCCCGACGTCGACCAGCGTGGCGGGCCAGCCACCACCCCCACCGAGGGCTCCGGCGCGGCGGTACTCGATGTTCCACGCCGCCCACCCTCGTGATGCCACGGCCCGAGCCAGACGGTTCATGAGCGCCTTGGTGTACATCGAACGCCAGAAGCCGCCGTGGATGAGGACGACGACCGGAGCAGGCCCGGGTTCTGCGCTCGCCGGGGCCGGCAGCCACAAGTCGCCCACCTGACCTCTGAGGTCGCCGTAGCGGTGTCGGGCGCGCCGCACGGCTTGAACGGTAGTGCCGACCGACTCCGGTCTCCGGTGACGGGTCAGGGCGCGGAGAAGCGTGCCGGTCGGTACGGCGCCAGCGCTTCCGGGATGTCGCCGATGACGCCGGCCGCCACCAGGGCACCGGAGTACGGGCCGAGGAGCAGACCGTTGGCGCCGTGGCCCGTGCAGACGTGCACGTTGCCCATGTGCGGCAGGGGGCCCAGCAGGGGCCGGTCGTCGGCGGTGGTGGGGCGCAGCCCGACGCGGACCTCGGACAAGGTGGCGTTGGCCAGCCCCGGTGCGATGGCCACACACTCCCGGAGCAGATCACGTACCCCGCCCGCGGTGGGCCTCACGTCGAAGCCGGCCTCGGGCTCGAAGGTGCCTCCGCAGGCGACGCGCCCACCCGGCCACGGCACCAGGTAGAAGTTCAAGATGGGCTGGACGATCGGCCACCGGGCGCTGTCGGCGTCGCTGTCACCCGATGGGTCGGGGTCGGGCAGCACCACGTGGACGATCTGGCCTTTGGTGGGCGTCACCGGGAGCGGCGTGCCGAACCATGCCGTGGCGCGTTCCGACCACGCTCCGCCGGCCAGCACGAGCGCGCCACAGTGCACGACGTCATGGACCCCGCGCACCGCCGTGATGCGGTCGCCGCGGCGATCGACCCCGGTGGCTTCCATCGACACCGACGTGACCCCGCGCCGCTGGGCGGCCACCCGCACGGCCTGACTCAGCGCGCGACCGTCCACGCGGGCCGCCGACGGGCTGTGCAGGGCGCGCCACAGCCGGCCCAGCGGCGGGAACATGGCGCGGGCGTCGTCGGTGGGTATCTCGGTGATCTCGGGGCTCCGGCCCGTGACCACGGCGAGGACCTCGTTGAACCAGCGGTCTTCGTGCTCGGCGAGCGCGACAACGAGCGAGCCGCACGAGGCGAAGGCGTCGGTCCCCGCGTCGACGCCGTCCTCGGCCACACGGGTGACCAGCGTCCGTAGGTACCGGGCCGCGCCCATGCCGAAGTCGAACCACTCCCGGTCTGGTTCGTGGAACGTCTCGGGCGAGATGATCCCCGCTCCGGCGTCGGACGCCCGCCCCGGGAGCGAGGCGTCGATGAGTGCCACCGAGGTGCCGGCACAGGCCAGCTCATAGGCGACCGACGCGCCCACCACGCCGCCGCCGACCACGGCGACGTCGACCGAGGCGAGCACAGTCACGCTGGTCTCCCGCCTGCTACGAGGCGGCGGGCTCGGTGCTGTGCTCGGACTGGTTCACCCACGCCGCGTACATCTCGGCGTAGCGGCCCTGGCGGGCCACGAGCTCGGCGTGCGGCCCCGCTTCCACGATCCGCCCGTGGTCGACGACGACGATGCGGTCCGCCTTCATGGCGGTCGAGAGGCGATGGGCGATGAGCACCGCCGTGCGCGCCTCGAGCAGCACGTCGAGGGCCGCCTCGATCCGCGTCTCGGACTGCAGGTCGAGGTTGGAGGTGGCCTCGTCGAGGACGAGGACGCGGGGATGGGCCAGGAAGGCCCGGCCCAGGGCGATGAGCTGGCGCTCGCCCGACGACAGGGATTGCCCCCGCTCGTGGACGACGGTGTCGACGCCCTCGGGCATCCGCTCGACCAGCTCGCTCAACCCCACCGCCCGCACCGCCTCGGCCACCTCGGCGTCGGACGCCGAAGGCCGGGCGAAGGCCAGGTTGTCGCGGATGGTGCCGGCGAAGAGGAACGGCTCCTGGGGCACCACGCCGAGCTGACGTCGCAGCGAGTCGAGCGTCACGCCCTCGATGTCGTGGCCGTCGATGCGCACGTGTCCGGCCGTGGGGTCGTAGAAGCGGGTGATGAGCTTGGCCAGGGTGGACTTGCCGGCCCCGGTGGGCCCGACGAAGGCCACTGTCTCGCCCGGCGCGATGCGCAGGTCGACGTCGCGCAGCACAGGCACGTCGGGGTCGTAGCCGAAGGTCACGTTGTCGAAGACGATCTCCCCTTCGATGAGCGGCAGCTCTATGGCGTCGGGCGCTTCGGTGACGCTGGGCTCGCTCGAGAGCAAGGTGCGCAGCTTGAGGACCGAGGCCTGACCCTGCTGGAAGCTGTTGTATTGCTGCACCAGAAGCTGGATGGGGGCGAAGAACCGGTTCAGGTACAAGAAGAAAGCGATGAGCGCACCCGGCGACAGGGAATGTCGCACCACCATCTCCCCGCCGATCCCGAGCAGAGCGGCCTGTCCGAGCCATCCCACCAGCTGTGTTCCCGGGCCGTAGACGGCATTGATCTGCGCCGTGTAGATGTTGGAGTCGCGGTACTCACCCACGACGTTGCGGTGATGGAGGATGTTGTAGCGCTGGCGGTTGTGGGCGGTGACGACCCGCACGCCGTGCAGGCTCTCGGACAGATCCGCCATGACGTTGGCGATCCCGTCGCGCACCCGGTCGTAGCCCCGCTCCGATGCCACCCGGAACCACAGGGACATGATGACGAGGGCGGGGACGACCAGCAGCACCGTGATGATGGCGAGCGTCACGTTGGTGGTGAAGAGGATGACGGTGATGACGACCATGGTGAGGCCCTGGATGGCGAACTGGGCCAGGCCGTCTTGGAGCAGCTGCTGAAGGTTCTCGATGTCGCTGGTCATCCGGGTCATGACCACCCCGGCCTTCTCGGCGGTGAAGAAGTCGAGCGACAGTCGCTGCAGATGCGAGAAGACCTTCACCCGGAGGTCGTTCATGACACCGGCGGCCAACCGACCGGTGACCTTCACCAAGGCGCGTTGGGTGACCGAGGAGAACGCCACGAAGGCGAGGTAGATCGCGGCGATGATCACGACCACGCTCAGATGGCGGTGGCCCGGGATCATGCCCTTGTCGATGGCCAACTCGGTGAGTTTGGGACCGGCTTGCAGGGCCACGCTCGTGACGATCACGAGAACGGTGGAGGCCACGAGCATGTGCGGGTACTCGAGCAGCAGTCCCCGCAGGCTCAGTTGGCGCCGCTCCTTGGCGCTCTGGTGCTGGGAGAAGTCGACGTCGGGCTCGCCGTGATCGGGCTCTTCGGCCAGGAGGGCGTCCACCCCGTCTTGGAGCTCGGAGGGGATGCCCCCGAAGGGCAGTCCGGGCGCGGCGGGCGCGCCGGGGCGTCCTCCGCCCCCGAACATGGGCCCGCCACCCCAACCCGCCGAAGCCCATCAGTGCCCCCCGGGCCCGGAACCGGCGCCGGCGCTGTTCCCGTTCGCCGACCCCAGCGTCACCTCGGCGTCGGGGTCGACCTGGGCCAGGACCTCGGCATACTGCGGCGTGGTCTCGAGCAGCTCGGCGTGGGTGCCGTCGGCGATGATGCGCCCGCCCTCCAGGAGCACGACGCGATCGGCCAGGCTGATCGTCGAGAGCCGGTGCGCCACGATCAACGTGGTCCGTCCCTCCATGAGCACGCGCAAGGCGTCGTGGATCTGCTGCTCCACCTGCACGTCGATGGCGCTGGTGGCGTCGTCGAGCACGAGGATGGGCGGGTTGACGAGCAGGGTCCGGGCGATGGTGATGCGCTGGCGCTGTCCTCCCGACAGGGTGTAGCCGCGCTCACCCACGACGGTGTCGTAGCCCGCGGGCAGATCCCGGATGAAGCCGTCGCGCGCCCGCGGCGCGCGCCGCGGCTTCGACATCGGCGATGTCGGCGTCGGGGCGTCCGTAGGCGATGTTGTCCCGGATCGACACCGAGAACAGGAAGGCGTCGTCGAGGACCACGCCGACGTTCGCCCGCAGGCTCTCGATGGTGAGGTCCCGGACGTCGTGGCCGTCGACGATGAAGGCGCCCTCGGTGACGTCGTAGAAACGCGGGATGAGCCGCGCCACGGTCGACTTGCCCGAGCCGGTCCGTCCCACCAGGGCAACGGTCTCGCCCGGGCGCAGGTGCAGGTCGAGGTCGCGACAGCACCATGGGGAGGTCAGGCCCGTAGGAGAAGCCGACCTTGTCGAAACGCACGTCGCCGGTGCAGTCGACGAGTTCGACCGCGCCGGGCCGGTCGACGATGGTGGGCTCCTCGTCGAGGATCTCGTAGATGCGATCGGCCGACGCCGCGGCACGTTGGCCCATCATGATGATCATGCCCAGCATCATGAACGGCGCCTGGAGCATGAGGAGATAGGAGTTGAAGGCCAGGATCGCACCGAGGCCGAGGCTCCCGTGGATGACCATGTAGCCGCCGAAGCCGAGCACCAGGGCCAGGCCCACCTGGGGAAGGTTCTGCACCGCCGGCGTCCAACGGGCGCGCAGGTCGGCGTCTTTGACGTACCCCCACTGCACCTTGTCGGCCGCCTTGGCCAGCGTCCGCAGTTGCTCCTTCTCCTGTGCGAAGGATCGCACCACCCGGACCCCGTTGACGTTCTCGTCGACGATGGTCGCCACGTCGGCCAGTCGGGCCTGGATGAGCCACGACACGGGGAACATCGACTTGCGCATGCGGTGCCCGACGAGGAACACGAAGGGCATGGTGATCATGGCCACGAAGGCGAGGGGGACGTCGATCGACAGCATGAAGCCGAAGGCGACCAGCGCGATGCTGCACTGCACCAGGATCATGGGCGCGAAGGTCATGTACATCTGCACCGACCGGATGTCGGAGTTGGCACGAGAGATGAGCTGACCCGACTGCACGCGGTCGTAGAACGGGAACGACATGCGGGTCAGGTGCTCGTAGATCATGGTGCGGAGGTCGTATTCGATCTCGTACGCGGTCTGGAAGAGGAACAGGCGCGACACGTACCCCGACAGCCCACCGGCCAGGCCCAGGCCGAGGATCCACCACACATAGAAGTGCAGCGGGACGGTGTGGCGCAGCACCGAGTTGTCGATGGCGTGGTTCAGCAGGTCGGGGATCTGGACCTGCAGCACCAGGCCTACGAAGGAGAGCACCAGGGCGGTGATGAAGATCACCCGGTGGGCCCGCAGGATGGGCATGGCGCGGCGCAACCAGGTCTTGGTCTTGTCCGGGTCGACCGAGCCGCGGGGCGCCGGGTACCGGGCCACCTCGGCGCCGTGCGAGTCGACGGGGCCGGGGTCATCGTCGTATCCGCCGTGCCCGCGCGCACGCCGGGTGCTCATGCCCGGGCCTCGCTGTGCCGAGTGGTAGGCGCGCATGGCGCTGCGCCACAGGACCAGGCTCGTCGAGGGCCTGGTGGGTGAGGGCGGGGTCGTCGAGGCTGCCGGCGATGTCGGTGAGGCGGGCGTCGACGGCGGCATTGGCCTTGGCCAGGAGACGCTGGCCCTTGGTGGTGAGGGTGTGGGTGACGCCGCCGCTTGTCGAGATCCCCCGGCGTGCGCTGGACCAGTCCCCGGATCTCGAGCCCGTCGACCACCGCGGTGACCGTGGGGCGTCGTACCGTCAGGCGATCGGCGAGGGCCGAGGGGATCGAGACCCCCTCGGCCAGCAGCCCCAGGACCCGGTACTGCGGGAGGGACAATTCGACACCGGTGAGGGCCAGCTCGACCTGCTTCGAGAGCCACGCCGCGGCACGACCGAGAGATCCGGGCTCGGGCGCCACCGCGACCACGGCCGCCGGCGCGGGCCCCGGGTCCTTGGATTGGATCGACATATCGTTAGACTATCTAACGAGAGCGCCCACCCGGCCGGTCGACGGGCCGAGGAGGCCCGGCCATTAGCGTTCTGGGCAGCGCCGGAGCGGAGGCCTTCATGGATCAGAAGCGGGACCTGCCCGGCTCGGCGCCGGCGAGAACCACGAGGGCCGCGAGAACGGCGAGAACGGCTCCCCCCGTCCCGCCCGGGCACGTGCACCGGGGCCTGGCCCAGGTGGACATGGGGGTCGTCCGCACCCCTCGGAGAGAGTGTGGTCCCGGCCCAAGCCGGGCAATGCGAGAGCGGCATCCGCACCCGGCTGTATCGGGACGGGTCACTCGTGAAGGAGAACTTCCCGGTCGACGAGATCTCGGACCATCTCGAGGACGACAGCGACTGCGTGGTGTGGCTGGACCTGTGTGCGCCGGACCAGGAGCAGCTCGGCATCATCGGGACCGAGTTCGGCCTGCACGCGCTCGCCATCGAGGACGCTCTCGACGAGACCCAACGCACCAAGATCGACCGGTACAAGACCCATCTGTTCATGTCGGCGCACTCGGCGCTGCTCGACGGCGTCACGGGCGAGCTGGTCTCGCACGAGATCGCCGTGTTCATCACCCCCCACGCCCTCATCACCGTCCGGAAGGACCCTGCCTTCGACATCGACCCCGTCGTGGAGCGGTGGGACTCGTCCGACGACCTGGTGCGCTACGGGGTCTCGTTCCTGCTCTACGGGCTCTTGGACTACCTCGTCGACGGGCACTTCCGGGCCGTCGAATCGCTCGACGAAGCCGTCGAAGCGACCGAGGACGAGCTCTTCGACGCCCACCGAGGCGCGATCGAGAACGTGCAGCGCCGGTCCTTCCAGCTCCGCAAGAGCCTGGTGCTGCTGCGGCGCATCACCCTGCCGATGCGCGAGGTGGTCAACAGCCTGCTGCGCCAGGACCTGGGCATCGTGCCCGAGCCCATGGCCCCGTACTACCGCGACGTCTACGACCACGTCATCCGGGCCACCGAGTGGACCGAGTCGCTGCGGGATCTCGTCACCACCATCGTCGAGACCAACCTGACCGAGCAGGGCAACCGGATGAACCTGATCATGAAGAAGGTGACGAGCTGGGCGGCCATCATCGCCGTGCCCACCGCCATCACCGGGTGGTACGGCCAGAACCTGCCCTATCCGGGCTTCGCCAAGGAGTCCGGGCTCATCACCTCGGCCTCGCTGATCGTCGTGTTCGCGGTGGGGCTCTACGTGGTGTTCCGCCGCAAGGACTGGCTCTGATCGCACGGCGGCGCCGGAGGGGGAAAGCCCAGGTGGGTCCCCCGGGGCGGCCCCTGGGCAAACGGGCGTGGCGTCCGGTACCGTCTGCCCAGGTAGACGCTGGTAAATCGGCGCTATTGGGGGCGGGGGGTCACGAGCATGTTCGACAGGATTCGGTCCATGAGGCGAACGGCCCGGGCTGACATCACCAAGCGCCATGGCGGGGCCCGCGTCGTGGTGGCGGCGGCCTTGGTGGCGGGAACCGCTCTCGCCACCACACAGATGGGCAGCGCCGCCTTCGCCTCGGGCATGTGGTCGGCCCCGACCCTGGTGGACTCGGGCTCCATCCCCACATCGGTGTCGTGCCCGACGGTCAAATTCTGCATCGCCGTCGACAACAACGGGAACGCCGTCATCCACAAACGCAACAACACGTGGGAGGCGCCCAATCCCATCGACGTCGGTGATGGCGGGCTCAACTCGGTGTCGTGCGCGACCTCGCTCTTCTGCATAGCTGTCGACGGGGTCGGGAGCCAGAAGCGCTATGCCTACGGGACGTGGTTTCACGCCGTGTCCATCGACCCCGGGGTGGTGCTCGATGCGGTGTCCTGTGTGAAGAACACGTTCTGTGTGGCGGTGGACGACAGCGGGAACGCGCTCCTCTTCGACGGTACCGCGTGGGGTTCGCCCACCGACATCGACCCCGGGAACTCCCTGACGTCGCTGTCGTGTCCGACGGTGACCTTCTGTGCCGCGGTGGACGGCGGAGCCAACGCGCTCACCTACAACGGCACCAGCTGGTCGGGACCGGTGAGCATCGATGCCGGTCACACCGTGGAGTCGGTGTCGTGCGCGTCGGCCGTGTTGTGTGCCGCCGTGGACGCCAGCGGCAACGCCCTCACTTACGACGGCACGAGTTGGTCGAGCCCGACGAGCATCGACGCCGCCCACGCCCTCAACTCGGTGTCGTGTGCGCCCCAGAGCCTGTGTGTCGCCGTGGACGACAGCGGCAATGCCCTGACCTATGACGGCACGAGTTGGTCCGGTACGACCAGCATCGACTCCGGGAACTCCCTGACGTCGGTGTCGTGTCCGACGGCCAACTTCTGCGCTGCTGTCGACGGTGCCGGCAACGCCCTCACCT
Organism: uncultured Acidimicrobiales bacterium; assembly: GCA_963846125.1. GTDB lineage: Bacteria > Actinomycetota > Acidimicrobiia > Acidimicrobiales > UBA8190 > Chersky-840. The sequence continues at coordinate 610,328 of CAWJUR010000002.1, read as the reverse complement.
TCCCACCTCCCGTCGCCATCACGACGGCGTCACTTCCGGCGGGTATCCATCGCCACTTCTACACCGCGACCCTGGCTGGCACCGGGGGCAACCCGCCGTACAAGTGGTTGGCCAAGTTGCCGCGGGGACTGCGCATCAACAGGACCACGGGGGTGATCTCGGGCACGCCGCATCGCGCCGGACACTTCGTCGTGACCGTGACGCTGCTCGATCAGAAGATCAGGCTCCACAACCGGCCCGCCACCCAGAGCCGAGCCGTGACGAGCCTGATGCTCACGATCTCCTGACCCTCATCGACGTTGTTACGACACGCCAGGCGTGTCGGTCGGCCAGTCAGTCGGTCAACCAGTCCGTCAGGCGCTCTCGGCGTGGGCCGTCAGGTTGGTGATCATGGAGCGGATGGCGTCGATCGACTGGAAGGTGGCCTTGCGCAACATGGTGTCGGGCACCTCGACCTCGAACGCGTCCTCGAGGGCGAGCATCACGTTGACGCTGGCATGCGACGTGAGGCCGACTCGGTAGAGATCGGCGGCGTCATCGAGCTCGGCGACGTCACACGACAGGCGTCCGTGTTGGGCCAGGATCGACCGGATCATCTCGTCCATGATTCACACACCTCCCAGTGGTCTTGTCATCGGCCCCTGCCGCCACGACCTTGAACAGGGGCGCCATCCCCCACGGGCATCGCCCATGCGCATCGCCGCCGCCCCTTTCGTCAGGGGGAATTGCCTGGTCAGGCGCGGTTCATGACCCGATCAGATACAAGAAGCCGTATCCCTCGTCGCGCACGACCAGCCCCTCGTCCTCGAGTGCGACGCCCCAGTCGCCGGTCACCTCGGGGTCGGCCAGCTCCATGCCGTGGTCGGCGACCAGGACGAAGGCGGTGGCGTCCCAGGCGCCGGACCGCTCGACGGCGTCGAGGAGGTGTCCGATACGGGCGTCGGTGTCGCGCACCGATGCGGCCGCGATCTCCGAGTACGGGCCGCCTTCGTGGAATGCCGCGTCGGTCAGCGTGAAGTTGACCCAGCTGAACGAGGGCAACGCCCAGGTGCGCCCGCGGTACTCGCCGCTCCAGATGCCGCAGAACTGGTCGACGGCGGTGTGGTCGATGAGCGAGGACCATCGGTAGTCCTTGCTCGGTCGGACGAAACGTGCCGTGGCGTCGGGGAGCTCCTCTGCCCGAGGAGGCCGGTCGATGGGCTCCCCGGTCCGCATCAGCTCGAATATCGAGTAGTCGGCGCCCGAGTCGCACGGCTCGTTGATCGAGATCGACACCGCCCCGGGTCGGGCCCGGTGCAGCGCGTCATGGACGGTCTCGACCGTCGGGCTCAGCCACTGCATGGCGGACGGCCACGTCGAGGGTGAGTTGGTCACGACCTGGTCGCCGCTGGCGCGATCGACCCAGGCGTTGTGCAGGATGCCGTGATGACCGGGATGGCTCCCGGTCAGGATCCCGGTGTGGTTGGCGAGTGTGACCGTGGGGAGCGACGCGATGGCCCCGTAGCGGTAGGTGGACCCCATGCCCATGAGACGGGCGATATGGGGTGCTTCGCCGCGCGCCGCGAGGTCGTAGAGCACGTTCGCATTGGTGCCGTCCAGAAGCATGGCGACGGCGTGTCGGGCCCGGCCCGGTCCGGCCACGACACGGCCGAGCACCATGCCGTCTTGGTGAATGAGCCGGGCTCCCAGCGGAGCGCCGAGCGGCTCGGGGCACCCGAGCAACTCGAGGATGGTGGGAGCGATGTCGACCAGGCGGCACGAGTCGTCGACGATGCCGCCCGCCTCCACTCCGGCACCGGCGGCGATGAACGGGGCCCGGGCCTGGACGATGCCGAGGGACCCGTGTTCGCCGAGGTGCCCCCCCTGGTCACCCCAATAGTGCGCCGCCGAATGCAGCACCACGAGGTCGGGCGCGGACCGATGATCGAAGAGCTGCGCCAGATGATCGAAGGCGTGGGGATAGGAGTTGAGGTCCCGGGTCGGGTGTGGCACGGCCGTCTCGGCCACGAGGCTTCCGAAGTGAGACGGATCCTGGCGCGCCAGCGGACTGCGCCCACTGAGCAACTCGCTGTCATAGGCCCAGGACCGCGACCCGTTCCCGGTGGCCGACTCGGGTCGTCGCCGGAACCGGAGATGGCCTTCGGCGCTCGCCACTTCGTACACGCCCGGAGCCGGCGACCACCCCACGAGGTCCACGATGGGCTCGAGCGACGCCCCGAGCAGTACCGCCAGGGCGCGCTCACGGACCTCGGGACCGGCGTGGGGCAACGCGAATGATGTCATCGATGCGCAGCGTACGACGCCCATCCGTGCACGGCTACAGAGCGACGGGGACCGGGCTTTCGGTCGAGACGCCGTTCACGGTCGCGGCCAGGAAACGCTCGGCGTCGGCTTCCTCGAGCGGCCGGCTGAAGTAGAAGCCCTGTCCGGCGTCGCATCCCTCGAGCTTGAGCTGCATGAGCTGCTCGATGGTCTCGATGCCCTCGGCCACGGTCTTGAGGCCCAGCGCGCTCCCGATCTCGACGAGCGCGTGCACGAGAGCGGTGCTGGCTGGGTCGGTGGCGGTTCCCATCACGAAGGTCCGGTCGATCTTGATGATGTCCACCGGGAACTGTTGGAGGTAGGCGAGTGACGAGTAGCCCGTGCCGAAGTCGTCGATGGCGAGTCGGATGCCGAGGTCCTTCAACGCCGTGAGCCGGAGGGCCGACTCGTGCGAGTCCCGCATCAGCGTGGTCTCGGTCATCTCGAGAATCAACGCCGTCGGGTCGAGGCCCGACTGCTCCAGCGCCGACTGGATCTCGTCGACGAGTGTGCCGGTCTCGAATTGTCGAGGCGAGACGTTGACCGACACCGCGATCGGAAATCCGGCGTCGTTCCAGTGCCGTGTCTGGCGACACGCCTCTCGCAGCACGAAGGCTCCCACCTCGACGATGAGCCCGGAGTCCTCGAGCGCCGGGATGAATGCATCAGGCGCCACGACGAGCCCCGACGGCCGCCGCCAGCGCAACAACGCCTCCGTGCTCTGGACCGTGCCGTCGCTCAACTGGATCACCGGCTGGTAGACGACGAAGAACTCGCCCCTTTCGAGTGCCAAGCGCAGATCCCGCTCGAGGTCGATGCGGGTACGGAACTCGCCGCGCATGTGGGGCTCGAAGCGAACGGCTCGGTTCCGGCCCGCCGCCTTGGCCTCGTAGAGAGCGACATCGGCATCCATGAGCAGGTCCTCGGCCGAGGCGTAGGCGCCCGAGACGATGCCGATGCTGGCCGACGATGGTGAGCTCGGGGCGCGCTGCGCTGTGCACCGCGAAAGGTGTGGCGAGGGATTCGAGGAGCCTCTGCGCGGCGGCTTCCGCGTTGAGGACGCCCGACCCTTCGACCAGCACGACGAACTCGTCGCCACCGAGGCGGCCGATCGAGTCTGCTTCGCGCAAGGCGCCTTGAAACCGGATGGCGGTCTGGCGGAGCACATCGTCTCCGACACGATGGCCCAGCGAGTCGTTGACGTCCTTGAACCGGTCGAGGTCGATGAAGAGCACCGCCCCGTCCAGGCCGCTGCGCCGGCCGCGCTTTTGCATCTGCTCGATTCGGTCCAGGATGAGCTTCCGGTTCGGCAATCCGGTCAGCGGGTCACGTGTCGCCAACCGCTCCAGCGCGTCTCGAGTCGACCGGAGCTTGGTGATGTTGTGGGCGGACACCACCAGTCCGTTGACGGTCGGGTCGTCGAGGAGGTTGACGATGCTCAGCTCGCACGGCACCGGGACACCCCCGTCGCGACGGCGCAGATCGACCTCGACGATGGTGGGGCCCTCTTCGGTCAGGTCGCCGTCGATCGCCGCGGACAGGGCCGTTTCCAGGGCGGGGCGGTCGGCTTGGACGACGAGGTCCTCGAGCGGGTGTCCCTCCACGAGGGCCTGGTCGTGACCCAGCATCCGGGTGATGGCGGCGGACACCGATTGCACGGTTCCGGACCGGTCGAGGAGGAGGAGGATGCTGGCCGAGTTGTGGACGAGGGACCGGAAGCGCTCGACGTCGTTGGTGGCCACCTCCCACCGGCGCCGCTCGGTCAGGTCGCGGAAGCACCACACGAGCCCGTCGATGGGTGGCTTGCCGACGAGGTTGGCGCCGATCAATTCGACGAGCTTCCATCCGGTCGGTGTCTTGACCCGGAGCTCGATGGGGGAGCCCACGCTCTTGTCCAGGACACTCGCCAACGAGGCCACGGCCAGCTCGAGGTCCTCAGGGTGGAGGAATTCGAGCGCGTCGGCCCCGACGATCTCCGCGTTGGACAGGCCGAAGATCCGCTCCGCGGCCGGGTTGCCCCACACCAGGCGACCATCTGCCCCGGCCACGACGACGGCATCGGGCAACTCCAAGGCGAGATGCTCCAGCCACGCAGGTTCCATTGCCCCTTCCCAAACGCCATCTCAGGCATCGGCCTGTCGGGACCGCATCTGTACCCCCGACCGAGTCTCCGAGACGGGTCGGGGTGGGGTCACACGAGACGCATCGACCCTGGTCAGCGTGCCAAATACCCCCAGGGGAGACGAAACGGTCGAGACGCGGCGGGTGCTGTGGACACCCCGGGGCCACCGCCGACCCCGGTTTGGGTCGGAGCGAGGCCGGAGTTGCGCCGGGGGAGGGGCGGATGGGCGGTGCGGGCAGGGTCAAACAGGCGCTGGTCCGACATCGGGTAAGAGTGGGTCTGTGATGATTCGGGTCGAGCCCAGCGCGGTCGATGACGCCCCTCGCGCCCGGCTCCGGGTCCCGGCATGAAGCGCTCCATGACCCAGCCCGCCCGAGCCTGGCAGGGCGTGCCGGCCGAGCTCCAAGGGTCGTTGTGACTGAGCGGGAGATCGTCAGCATCATCTGGCACCAGCAGGGGGATCAGGTCGATCTGGTCTACCTCGAGGGCGAGTCCGACCGTCTCGTGGGCGCGCAGCAAGTCGTTGCCGAGCTGGCCCAAAGCGTGGGCCTGGTGAGCGTGCCGTCGGCGTCGGGGACGATTCGTTGGGTACGCCCCGCGGACGCAGGGACACCGTGAACGGTGGGCGGCGCCCGATCGGCTCAGCCGGCGCGGACCGCCGGGGCGCCGGGTACGGCGGGGACGGCGGGAACGGTCGGCACTCCGAAGCCGACGAGGCCCGTCGGCCACATGGGTGAGTAGCTGACGACAGAGCCCGTGCTCGGGGCTTCGAGCACGATGCCGGCGCCGACATAGATGGCGACGTGCTGTACCGACGGGGTGCCGTCGTTCCAGAACACGAGATCCCCGGGCTGCACCTGGTCGGCGGGCACGGGCGTGGTGGCGTCGTGCTGTTGTTGGGCTGTGCGTGGCAAGGCGATGCCAGCCTGGCCGTAGGCCCATTGGACGAGCCCCGAGCAGTCGAATCCCGCGTTGGCGGCGGGCAGCGGAGTCTCGCCTCCCCACACATAGGGGACTCCCACCTGAGACGACGCCGCCCAGATGGCGGCGTTGATGGCGGGCGGGATCGAGCCGGTGCCCCTGTCCGTGTCCACCGAGTTCCGTCCCGCCGATTGAGCGGCGAGATACAGCGGTATCGAAGGGTCGTTTCCTGTGCTCAACGCCACGAGGGAGGCCTGTTGTGTCGAGGCCGCCACCACGGCGGACTGCTGGGCCTGGGCGATATCGGTCAGCTCTGCCTGGACCTTGTTCGCCGTCGCCACGAGGGTCGCATCCTCGGCGGCCAGTGTGCGGGCCTGAGATTCGTAAGCGGCCGCCACCGCCGCGGTGTTAGCGATGGCGACCTGCTGGTATTCGCTCGTGGCGGCGGCGTCGTTGGAGCTCGAGAAGGGCACGGTCGTGATCTCGGTCAGGGGGACGCCCCCCATGTACGCGATCAGGGCGTCGGTCCGGAGCCGCCGTCGGGTGGCCGCGACCCTTCGCTGGGTCACGGCGACCTGGGCACGGATCGATGCCTCGTGCGCCTGCAACGCGGTGAGCTGGGTGGAGTCCGTCTCGTAGGTCTGTGCCAGCTGATCGAGGACCGCTCCGGTCTGGGTGATCTGGACCTGGAGCGCCGACATCTGCTGGACCTGGGCCGGTGTAAGGGTGACCGGCACGGGGGCGGTGGTCGTGGTCGATGACGACGTGGAAGTTGGAGCCGGCGAGCTCGGTTGAGCACCGGCGACGGCGGGGGTGAGTGTGAGGGCTCCGACCAGGGTTGCCGCCACGAGGGTGGCACGGAGGACGAGGGTCGGGCTTCGGCCCGAGGAGTGAACAATGCGAGGCAAGATGCGCATGTTACGCGGATCGGCCCGGTTATCCCGGAGGCCTGACTCCACCAATTACTGCGGGCGGACCCTGGGTTGCTTCAGCGGCGATCATCACGGCTTGGCATCGCTCGACGAGGTCGGCCTGGACAACATCTGCCGCGAGATCGACCGTCCACACACCCACACGACCCGGCCTCACTCGGGGCTTCTGTCAAGGCTCTTCTGACCGGCTTCAACGAGGAGGTGTCGTACAAGATCTGCGGTTCACGCCATCCGGATACTCGAGCTCGACGGGGTGCGGTTGGGGCATTCCCGAGAGATCCTGTGGACCCTGGACATCGGCCGGGAGCCCCTTGACCGTGTCCATGTCGCTCGACCAGGATGGCCCGGCTCCACCCCCAATCCAGACCTTTGTGACGACTGAAGGTGTCGAATTCCCCTCAAAGCTTGTTTGCCGGCAGGCGCATCCGGTCGTCTGCGCCTCGGTGTGTCCGTGGCCATCGTCGTGCTCGGTGCCGTTGCCCTCGATCCTCCAGTTGGCGCCGGCCCGGCGCCGAACCCAGGAGCTGGTGCCGGCACCCCCCTGCCTCTGGGTTGGGAGACCTGCGTCCTCGAAGGTGTGGGCGCACCGGTGACGCCGAACGGCACCGCCGACCTCGACGAATGGCAGGTCGTTGAAGGTGGCTCCACGAACAACACGGCGTCCTTCAACCCGTTCAACGCGCTCCAGGTGACTGATTCGACGGGCGCCGCTCTTCCCGCCGTGGTCTCCTCGAATGGCTTTCCGGCCTTCCCTACATGGGTCACCGGTTGTGCCGCCACGGTGGCGGCACTCCTGCAACCCACCATGGCGCCGATCGTGACAGCCCTACAGGCGGGAGGTAACTCGGTGCCCGGGGTCTTTCTCATCGCCGTCGATCAGACTCCATGGTGTGCGCCCTCTGCTGACGGGATCCCCTGCTATGCCAGTCAGATATTGGCGGGCGAGATCGTCGAGGCCCTCCTGCGTGGCAGCAGCGCCAGTCAGCTGACTGGCTCCCTCACGAGCTATTCCGGCACCAGCACCGACCTGCGTTCCTACGAGGAGAATGCCTATGTCGCCGCCGCCGATCAGAACCTGGTGGCCGCGAAGAATGGGCTGCTCACCGTGTCCGAGCAGGACTTGTCGGTCGCGCAGGGCGCACTCTCGAGGGCAGCCGATTCCCTTCGCCGCCTCGCTCTCGACGACTACACAGGTGACACCGCTTCACGTTTCCAGTCGAGCCTCGTCATGTTGGGCTCACCCGACGAACAAGACACCATTGGCCAGTACTTCCGCGACATCGCCGCCTCCCGTCTGACCGACAATTACGACCACGCCGAGACGGGCGTCAAGAACGCGATGTTGAAACGCCAAGCAGCACAGGCATCTGTCGCCCAGGCCACGTCGGTTTTGGATTCGGCCCAAACGGCAGAGAACCAGGCTCTGGCCGCGCTCGAGGTGGACGCCAAGAACATCGAGGCCGGCCTCGCGTGCACCGCACCCCCGGTCTCGACGGCTCCGGCCATACCGGTCGACAACCAAGGCAGTGTCGGGCAGTTGTGGCAAGCCCTCCAAGCTTGTCTGGCGCCGCCGGTCAGCTAGGACCGAAACTGCGCGAGCAGTTTGTACCGACCTTGTGTCGAATCCGATGCGAAGCTTTGTTCAACGGTGGACGATGCGATCACAGGCGGCTTCTGAGACGGTCGTCGCGACACCGAGACAGTACGACGTGAGGCGCAGAGAGAAGTTCGACGGCCCCGCACCCGTCAACGTTGCGCTTTCCGGACCGAACTCCATCCCGAACGGCACGGTGTCGAGCCAGTAGCTCCTCTGGAAATTGTGCCATCCATAGTTGTTTTGGAGCAACGTGCCGACCTCGGAAAGGACAGTGCTGAGATCGACGCTCACGGTTCCCGAGTGCACGACGTTGGATTTGTTCAAGACAAACCAGACCGTCCCACCCCACGGCTCGGTATGACCCCCTTTGAAGACATTGCTCACAGAGACCGACCAAGCACCGCTACCGGGGTTCAAGATTCCATTGACTTTGAAGGGGATGCTGGCGGTCCCCGTCACAGTGTCGGGAAGCACAGCCTGTTGGTCGTAGTCCGTCCAAACCATCACCTCGAGCGTCCCATCCTTCTTGCAAGGCGTCTTTGTGTCTGAGTTGTTGAGCCACATGTCATACGCGATGTCGTAGGTGAGGTGAGGCGCTTCCGAGGAGTACGTGGTTGTTCCGATGAGGTCGGAGGGAATCGAGCTCACGCGCATGGGAAGGCTCAGGCTCGGTGATACCGGAGGGGAGGTCCGAGCCGAACATTGGTTGATCCCGTACAGGACGTTCGGGTAGCCGCGGACCCAGGTGTTGGCGCTCGGGGCGATGCACGTGGACTGGGTGCAAGGAGGCGCGCTCGGAATCCGTCCCTGCATGTTCAAGGCACCTCGTGAGTTCACCGACATCGTGAGCGACCCGGGATGCTCGAGGTCATCACCAAGGTTCCATTCATCGCCATTCAGCTGTGCGGGCCCGAGGTTCGGACCCGACGGCGCACACGCCCGAGGTGTGGATGGACCGACCGCACATGCGGGGGTCCACTGCCACGACCGGTTCTTTGCCCCGGTGTCGGGCAGAAGGGAAACCCCCCGCGCCGTATGGACGGAACCGCAGGCCGTCAGTGCTGACGTGATGATGCAGAAGACGACGACAAGGTGGAAGCCGGATCGCCAGCGTGCTCGTTGCTCGACGCTCTTGCCGAGCTTCAGCGGCGTGATCACTCCGGTTCCAGACTAATCACGCTGCTCAAGGTGTGCCGCCAGCACCCACGAGTCAGGCCTTCTCCCGAACAGGCCCACGCATCTGGGCTGGTTCAGAAGACGTGGATATACGGGTGTCCCTTGCGCAAGACGATGCTCACGACCTTGCCGACGACTGATGACGCGGGGATGGCCCCAAACGAACGGGAGTCGCATGATTGAGAGAGGTTGTCCCCCACCATGAAATACTCACCGGCGGGCACCGTGGTCAGAGGGAGCGATTTTGGTACCGCCGGCCCGACACTGGAGACAAGCCCGTATTGCTCGTCGACCTGTTTGCCGTCGACGTACAAGGTGTTTCCTTCGGACCAGATGTACTGGCCCGGCATGCCGATCACCCGCTCCACGAGGTCCTGGGTGTTTCCTCCGGTTGCGCCGCACGAGTATGCCTGCGGACGGTGGAAGACAACGATGTCACCTCGCTGGATCGGGCCCGCCAGGCGGCTCGATTTCAGCACCAAGATCCGGTCGCCCACCTGGAGGGTCGGCGACATTCCCGCCGATGGCACGGAGAAGGGCTCGATGATGGTTCCCCGCAGCAGCATGGCGACCGCAGCGGCGACGATCAGTACGATGACCCATCCGACGGCGAGGCGCCGGCGATGTCGGAGGCGAGACTGGTCCCGGCGTACCGGGAAGACGGGGGCGTGGCTCTTCTTCTGTGCCTCGAGGTCGAGTCCCCTCAGGCGGTAGTCGGGACCCTTCTTGGAGCGGAACGTCGCTCCCGGTTTCGTCGTCGTGGTCGACTCTGCACCTCCGAAGGTCCAAAGGTCCTTCGCGACGCTGTCGTCCGAGGGCTCTCCGATCGTCACAGCCGATCTTTGTCTCCCGTTGGAAGAGGGCACGCTCATTGGGTCAGCTCCTTCAGGAGTCCCGCTCGGGGCTCGACGTCGCAAGGAGACGTCGGACCCGATCGGTCTGCTCTTCGTCGAGCTGGTCGAATGCGACTCCGAAATGGATGCCCGGACCTGTGTCGCTGTTCCAGGTGACAATGCCGCCGACGTTCAACCGGATCTCGCTCGGGGAGACGCCTTTGAACACGAAGGGTGACGCGAGCTTCGTTCCGGCTTCGATGACTGCCGGTGCCTCGAGTACGACGCAGTGCATCCCGCCCTGGCTGACATCCACGAGGCCGGCGGCGACGGTCTTGCCGCCAACGCGGATCTGCGCTCGTCCGCCGACAAGGACCCTGGTGTCATGGCGACGCTCCACGACCGGAGATCCCCGCCGCCCCCGCCAGCCGCCCCGTGCGGTGCGTTTCCTAGCCCTTTCGCGGCGGGCATCGGCGCGCCGTCGTGTGAAGACGAACTCGAGCGACCAGGCGCGCTTCTCAGCCGGAGACAAGTTGGACCAGTTCGCCGGCATACGCCGGATCAGTGGGGGTATCGGGCTGGGAGTCGTGGTGTCGGAGGGGAGACTTGCCCCCCAGCCGGCCGCGATCGCGGTTGCCTGGACGAGCGTCACCGGGGCGCCGCTCTTGTCGTAAGGCAGGTCGAACAGACCAGGGTCATCCTGCCAGTCGCGACACCCTGCCGTGATCGCCTGCGCGACGTCGGGCCAGCGCACCCGCGCCAGCAGATAGGGGCTCGTGCGGTCGGCGAGAACGAAATATCGCACCTCGACCGTGGTGACAGAATCTGGGGCGATTGCCACGACGCCTACCTGACTTGCTTGGTCGGAGACGCGGAGGTCCCCGGCGGATTGACGTGCGTACCAACTCGGACATGAGCGGCCGGAGTCCCGGGCAGAAGCTTGTCCGGGGCCGCGATGGCCGCTGCCGCCGCGCCCACAACGGCCGCAAGGAGCAGCGCTGCAACGGGCCGGGCCACCCTGAACGATGGACGACTCTGGCGAACACGCTGCTCCTCGTAGCGGCGCCGATATTCAGGGGCCGAGACGAGCTGTGCGCGCAAGTTCCACAATGACGCAATCGGAGAGCACGCGTACACCGTGCCCTGAATGGCGACGATCACGATCAACAGGATTGGCGGGTGGTGCCGGGCGGCGAGAAACCCCGCCGACGTGTAGAGCGCGATGGCTAACAGCGCCTCCCAGCGGCTGAGCCGGAAGGCGGCCCGCAACCTGTGGCGAGTCGAACCGGTCTTCGACGTCCTCAGGAAGACACCCTCGCGTCGTGACATGCCCTCCAGGCACGCAATGGCGGTGATGAGGGTCGCGGACAAGCTGATGACGAGGCCCAAGACCGATCTTCGGCGCGAGATCGGCGTCCAGTGCCGAAGGGTCCACATCATGCAGATCGTGGCGATCACGATGAGCGACATGGGCAGCAGCGACCGGTCGCCGGCAAGTGGCGTCAGAGCAAAGCCGGATCCTGACAGCAAAAGGCCCGTGATCGTCAGCAGCAAGAGCGCGAAGGCGAGCATGAGGAGGTCCCTGAACCAACTCAACGATGCCATGAGGTAGTCGCGGCGCTGGCCACTCGAGAGGTGGTTGTCGGGTGAGCGATCCCAGGGCATGAGGCTTCGCCAATGGAGTCGAAGGATCTGCATGGCACCGAAGCACCAGCGGTGACGTTGCGTATTCAGCCCGGCGAAGGTGGGCGGTACGACACCCCGGCCGAAACAGCGCGGGATGTAGAGCCCCGACCAGCCCTCCTTGAGGACCCGGAGCGAGGCCTCGGTGTCCTCACTGATGCACCATTCGTTCCATCCCCCGATGCCTTCCAGAGCACTCCGCCGGAACAGTCCCATCGTGCCCACGAAAGGAACCGAGTCTCGCTCCTGTCGCGAAGACATGATGGCCAGGTAGAAGCCTTGGTAGGAATCGACGCACGCCGTGTAGTACGCGCTCCCTTCGTAGTCCCGGTTACCCTCGTAGGTCTGGACGAAGCCGACGCGGGGGTCCGAGAAGTACGAGGCCGTTTCCTTCAGGTAATAGGGCTGGACGATGTCATCGGCATCGATCAAGCCGATGATTTCGGCCCGAGGGTCGGTGTAGCTCCGCAGCGCCAGGTTGCATGCTCCTGCTTTGTAACCGGGCCAGGGTGCGACGTGAACGAATCGCACACGCTCGCGACCGCGGCAGTACTCCTCCACCGGGCCGTACACGGCCGGATCGGTGGTGTTGTTGTCCAGCACGACGATCTCGAAATTCGGGTAGTCGATGCGCTCAACGGCTTTGATCGTTTCGATCAGCATCTCGGGTGGTTCGTTGTAGGCCGGAATGTGCAGGGAGACCATCGGCTGGTAGGTCGGATCGGCCTCGGGTAGAGGACGTGAGTGGCGGGTACGGCACAAGACGTCACTGACGTAGTTGATGTTCGAGTTCCATACGAGGAACGCCGCCAGGTCGAGCAAGATCAGAAGCGACGACGTCAGCGCCTCGACGATCGAGCGAGTGGCAGCGACCGCGACCAGCGCCGCGAATGCCAGGAAGGTGAACCCCGCTGCTGCATACGCGGCATAGAAGACCTGGCCGACGACGTTCGTGTCGGGTCGAAGGACGATGACGACGACCGAGACGATCCAGAGCAGGTAGGCGGCCGTCTCGAGCCCATCGGCGGGCAGTCCCCACAGCTCGGCGGTGAGAAAACATGCCAGGGCTGCCACCGCGGCCACGCCTAGGGCAGCGAGGATGACCTCGGTGATTCGGGAGCCGGTCCAGCGAAAGCGTGTGCCGAGGTTCCGGGCCGGGCTCAGGACCAGGACAGTGGAGACCAGCAATTGCACAAAACAGAGGATGAATAGGTCGTAGAGGTTGAATTCATGCAGCACGTGGGTCTCCCAACGTAGGAACCCGGCTGCAGAGCGCGGCAGTTCTGCCTCGATCGCAAACGCGGATGGGCTCGGCCGGCCACTGAGGGTGCCTCATGCGACGAATAGTGGTCGAGACACCTCATGCCGTTGTCAACGCATTCCCAAACCTCCGTCAACTACCAGCAAGAGCACATCGTCAGGGCCTGCTCGATCCCAGTCGAAATGGGACCGCTCCGGGGGAGGTCACCGGGGCAAAAAGGACAGTTTCACGCGGTCCTCGGACACTTCCCAGGAGGGGCCGGCCTTCGCCCACCAGAGCTGATTTTCGACCATTTCGGTACGACAACGTCGAGGTGAGAGCGAGGAACCGGCTCTGAGCGGCACCTGCGTCTGATCCGGCCCGCAAGGTCTCGGGCGGAGAGAAGAGGTCATTTCTGTCACGTGTTGTTCGCGGTGGCAGAAATGATGAGCCCATCGCCTGAACGGAACCTTTGGGTCTTCAAGACGATCTCTGAAAAGCGCCGCTCCCCCAGGAGACTCCGGATCGTCTCGGACCATTCCTCGAGCGAGGACCACTTCTCTATTGCCCAGATATGCGTCATGGCGACGAACTTTCCGCGGTCCCGGATGACGCGAGCAACCTCTCCGACTGCTGATGGAAGGGGTTCCCAAAGCTGAATGCTGTTGACGGCGACGACGCCGTCGAAGACACCATTGGGCGATGGAATCGCCTCAGCTCCAGCTTTGTGGAGAACGACCCGCCCCTCTCTGATGGCATCTCTGTTCCGACGACGAGCCAGGGCAACCATGGCTCTCGAGGGGTCAATCCCGATGATTTCCCCCGTGCTGAGTGCCTTGGCCAGCACCTCCACACCGACACCCGGACCGAATCCAATGGCCAGGACTCGATCGTCCGCTGAAGGATTCAGCGTGGACACGGCGGCCAGTTCCATGTCCGGGTTCATTCTGGCCATCACCGGCCCGGTGAACCGCCCGGCGATGCCGTCGAAGGTCGAGGCGGGGCGCGAGCCAGTCTCGGGCTTGTTGGGACCGCTCATGCGTGGAGTGAACTACTTAAAGTACGCTTGAAGTCAATGGATCGCCTGACCGATATCGGCGAGGTCGCAAGCAGATCCGGCATGGCCGCATCGACACTCCGCTACTACGAGCAACAAGGAATCATCACGAGCCGGGGCCGACATGGCCTTCGTCGCCAGTTCAGCTCCGAGGTCTTCGACGTCCTCGCCGTGGTGGCCATGTGCCAGCGGGCAGGTTTCTCGCTGGCCGAGATCAAAAAGTTGCTGGCCACGGGCGGCGACGTGGCGTGGAAGGACTTAGCCGCCCGGAAGCGAGACGACCTGCGCGTCCAGATTGGACACCTGACGACAATGGCCGACCAACTCGACCACGCATTGGAGTGCCCCAGCCCCAACGTCTTTCTGTGCTCGCACTTCCAAGCTGCACTTCACCAGGCCCTACCGGTCACGAAAGTCAGTGAGAAGGCCGTCGCGAGGTAAATGTCAGATTTCCCACGCTGCTCATCGGCTCGACGAGTCACAGTTTGTCGATCGCGGCCTCGCACCGTCGGCAACGGACTCCGGGCGTCGGCTCCCACGCAACGAAGGGCCCATCCGATTGATAGAGCTTGCACATAGAGGTCTCGGCGGTGTCGCCCTGAGTGACGCGATGAGCGTGCCACAACGGCCCAGGTGTTACGTCGGGCGTCGGTTGTAAGAGGACGTCGCTCCAACGGGTGTCGGCGGAGGCCTGGAAGTCCATGTCAGGGAACCTAACGAGGGCGACCAGGACCCATCATCGGTGAAACCACCTACATGGGGTGGAGGCCAGTCCACCGTATGACGTGGGGAAGGTCAGAGCTAGGGCTTGAAATTCGGACGCTGATCCCGGTGCGGAACGTCTCGTTGAAAGAACGAGATAAACGCTCCGGCCGTTACCGGTGCGACATCGTCGTGGACTTGCAAATCGGTCGAAGGAGCGTGGCGCCCCCTCTCCAGGACGCGTGATGTCTTGTCGTTCTCTTAGCAACGCGGACCGATTCTTTGCCTGGTGTCGATCGCATCGAGCATGTAAGTGCTTGTTCTGCGGAAGTGACGTACATCACTCAAGACCGGCTTGTGGCGCTTTCAGTTCAATCGCTCTGACCCTTGCTGTTCGCTGTCTAGAACCGCGAAGTCGGGAGCCTGACGCGCGTCATCCTTCCTGTCCAGGTGGTTTCTCGCATCGTTACCACGTAGTTCCCCGGTAGGCGCTGTACCGCACAACACGTACCTTCGACATAGGGCATTCCCGGGAAGCTCGGAAATATCTAAAGGTCCTTCGGGGATGAAATCGAGAGAAGAGGGGTATGACGTGCGACGTTTGATCATGGTAGTCGCTGCCGTTGCAACCGTAGCTGTGCCGTCGTCGATAGCTCTTGTGACGCAGGCGCCGCCCGCATTCGCGAGCGTAAGTTTGACCTGTGCGAAGCTGAAGGGAACCACAAGCGGGCCGGTAGTGGTCAAGAAGTGTTCAGTTTCGAAGGCGAATAAGAAGCTCTACAAGACTCTCACAGCTCCAAGTGCGATCAGTTTGGCAACCGGGGGCACCCTTACGTGGAGTTCGAGCGGGCAGACAGTCACGGTCGGTTCGCCCGCACTGAGCTCGCCAACAGGAAACTGCAAGCCCAAGGACACCGAGGAACTGGCAACAGGAACAGTGACCGGAGGAACCTCTACCGTCACGCACGCCGGTGACTCGTTTCGAGCAGAGGTCTGCATCACTTCCAAGGGAAAGATCAGCCTCGCCAAGGGCACGGTTGTCAGTCTCTAGCCGAGGCCTCACAGCTTGAGTCTGATCAGGCTCTTGGTAGATGAGGACCCCGCCCGATACGGGCGGGGTCCTCATCGTTTTTGATCAACGCTGGATGACTTCGCAACGTCGGTGAGCATTTGTCGCCAGCTGGGCGAGATTCGGACGACCCCCAGACAGAGCGGCGCATCTCACATGGTTCCCGCTGCGTTGGAACATGGCTCCCTTTCTGGCGTGACAGATGAAACGAATGCCAGTACCGCTGAGGCATATGTGGGGACGTCCCAGCCACAGGTTGAGAGGTCGAGGGCACCCATCCCCACCTCTTGACCTGGGCCGATGGCCTTCGGCTCAACCCTGCTGACCGTGGGACGGGCGAATCTCGATTGGCGATATCCCAAAATTTGGTGATTGTTCGGTCACTCATCGTGATCGTAACCTCGATTGCCACAAGCCGTGGACGAACGTCACAAGTAGTGGTCGGGGGTTCTTCGTGTCCAACGGGGGGACGGCACGGAGGCACGGTGCCACGGGGAGAGGGCTCTGTGGCGCGGGGAAATTCGCGGGCCTCTCGGACGCACGGGATGAGGTGTCCCGCGACACGTGCTGCGTGACAGCACCCCAAGTCCTCCTTCTTTCCCGCGCCCTATGAGCCCGACGGGCCAAGCCAAGCGCTCGCTGTCACGCCGACCGTGGGTCCGCACCGCGCTGGCCATGATGTCCATGTCCTTCGTCATCGGGGGTGTGGCGAGCTCTTCATCCACAGCCAACGCGGCCCCGGTGACCATCACCGCCGTGGGCAGCTTGGCCAACAAAGCCGGCAACAACACCACGACGCTGGGCGTGTCTCCGCAGCATGTCGGCGACCTGCTCGTCGTGGTCGTCAAAGTCGACTCTCCGAGCGTGACGGCGTCGTCGGTCTCTGGCGGAGGGGTGGGAACCTGGTCCCGGGCGATGAGTCCCTACGCCGGCTATACCGGCCACGACCTCGAGATCTGGACCGGCAGCGTGACCTCTGCGGCAGCTGCCACCATCGTCGTGACCTTTTCGAGCTCGGTCACCTCCACATACACCGGTCTGTCCGCCCAGGAGTTTGCGGGGGCGGGCACCGGCACGGTGTGGGGTATTGACAACGGGACAGGCATCTCCAACGCTTCGTCGTCGACGGTCACCTTCCCGAGACTCACGCCGACCGGAACCGGTGAGCTCTACTTCGCCTACGACGCAGTGGCCAACGCCGCTGCGGTCGGGTCCACGGCGGGCTTTACCTACAGGATCACCACCGACTCTGACGTTGTCGCCTACGACACCAACGTGACCGGTGTTGTCCAACCCACCGCAACGCAGAGCCCGGCCGGACTCTCTGGTGGAGCGGGAGTGCTCGTCACCGCCTCCACCACGGCGTCTCTGTCCACCGTGACCGGTGTGAGTCCGACGTCGGGCCCGACCACGGGCGGGACATCGGTCACCATCACCGGCACCAACTTCACGGGCGTCACGGCCGTGAAGTTCGGCACCATCGCCGCCTCGGCCTTCACCGTCAACAGCGCCACGTCGATCACCGCCACGTCGCCTGCCGAGGGGGCTGCCACCGTCGACATCACGGTCACCGCCGGAGGCGGCACGTCGACCACAGGCACGCCTGATCAGTTCACCTATGCCGCTCCTGTTCCCACCGTGACTGGGATCAGCCCGACCACGGGCCCGACCGCGGGCGGGACATCGGTCACCATCACCGGCACCAACTTCACGGGCGCCACGGCCGTGAAGTTCGGCACCATCGCCGCCTCGGCCTTCACCGTCAACAGCGCCACGTCCATCACCGCCACGTCGCCTGCCGAGGGGGCTGCCATCGTGGACGTGACGGTCACCGCCGGAGGCGGCACGAGCGCTACTAACGCAAACGACCAGTTCACCTTCACCCTGCCCCCGCCCACCGTGACCGCGGTCAGCCCGACCACGGGCCCGACCACGGGCGGGACATCGGTCACCATCACCGGCACCAACTTCATCGGCGTCACGGTCGTGAAGTTCGGCACCATCGCCGCCTCGGCCTTCACCGTCAACAGCGCCACGTCGATCACCGCCACCTCGCCCGCCGAGGGGGCTGCCACCGTCGACGTCACGGTCACCGCCGGCGGCGGCACCTCGACCGCCGGCACCCCTGATCGGTTCACCTTTGTGGTGGCTACGGCGAACTCCATCACCGCCGTGGGCAGCTTGGCCAACAAAGCCGGCAACAACACCACGACGCTGGGCGTGTCTCCGCAGCATGTCGGCGACCTGCTCGTCGTGGTCGTCAAAGTCGACTCTCCGAGCGTGACGGCGTCGTCGGTCTCTGGCGGAGGGGTGGGAACCTGGTCCCGGGCGATGAGTCCCTACGCCGGCTATACCGGCCACGACCTCGAGATCTGGACCGGCAGCGTGACCTCTGCGGCAGCTGCCACCATCGTCGTGACCTTTTCGAGCTCGGTCACCTCCACATACACCGGTCTGTCCGCCCAGGAGTTTGCGGGGGCGGGCACCGGCACGGTGTGGGGTATTGACAACGGGACAGGCATCTCCAACGCTTCGTCGTCGACGGTCACCTTCCCGAGACTCACGCCGACCGGAACCGGTGAGCTCTACTTCGCCTACGACGCAGTGGCCAACGCCGCTGCGGTCGGGTCCACGGCGGGCTTTACCTACAGGATCACCACCGACTCTGACGTTGTCGCCTACGACACCAACGTGACCGGTGTTGTCCAACCCACCGCAACGCAGAGCCCGGCCGGACTCTCTGGTGGAGCGGGAGTGCTCGTCACCGCCTCCACCACGGCGTCTCTGTCCACCGTGACCGGTGTGAGTCCGACGTCGGGCCCGACCACGGGCGGGACATCGGTCACCATCACCGGCACCAACTTCACGGGCGTCACGGCCGTGAAGTTCGGCACCATCGCCGCCTCGGCCTTCACCGTCAACAGCGCCACGTCGATCACCGCCACGTCGCCTGCCGAGGGGGCTGCCACCGTCGACATCACGGTCACCGCCGGAGGCGGCACGTCGACCACAGGCACGCCTGATCAGTTCACCTATGCCGCTCCTGTTCCCACCGTGACTGGGATCAGCCCGACCACGGGCCCGACCGCGGGCGGGACATCGGTCACCATCACCGGCACCAACTTCACGGGCGCCACGGCCGTGAAGTTCGGCACCATCGCCGCCTCGGCCTTCACCGTCAACAGCGCCACGTCCATCACCGCCACGTCGCCTGCCGAGGGGGCTGCCATCGTGGACGTGACGGTCACCGCCGGAGGCGGCACGAGCGCTACTAACGCAAACGACCAGTTCACCTTCACCCTGCCCCCGCCCACCGTGACCGCGGTCAGCCCGACCACGGGCCCGACCACGGGCGGGACATCGGTCACCATCACCGGCACCAACTTCATCGGCGTCACGGTCGTGAAGTTCGGCACCATCGCCGCCTCGGCCTTCACCGTCAACAGCGCCACGTCGATCACCGCCACCTCGCCTGCCGAGGGCGCTGCCATCGTGGACGTGACGGTCACCGCCGGAGGCGGCACGAGCTCCACCACCGCAAACGACCAGTTCACATTCACCCTGCCCCCGCCCACCGTGACCGGCGTGAGCCCGACCACGGGCCCGACCGCGGGCGGGACATCGGTCACCATCACCGGCACCAACTTCACGGGCGTCACAGCCGTGAAGTTCGGCACCATCGCCGCCTCGGCCTTCACCGTCAACAGCGCCGCGTCGATCACCGCCACGTCGCCTGCCGAGGGGGCTGCCACCGTCGACATCACGGTCACCGCCGGAGGCGGCACGTCGACCACAGGCACGCCTGATCAGTTCACCTATGCCGCTCCTGTTCCCACCGTGACTGGGATCAGCCCGACCACGGGCCCGACCGCGGGCGGGACATCGGTCACCATCACCGGCACCAACTTCACGGGCGCCACGGCCGTGAAGTTCGGCACCATCGCCGCCTCGGCCTTCACCGTCAACAGCGCCACGTCCATCACCGCCACGTCGCCTGCCGAGGGGGCTGCCATCGTGGACGTGACGGTCACCGCCGGAGGCGGCACGAGCGCTACTAACGCAAACGACCAGTTCACCTTCACCCTGCCCCCGCCCACCGTGACCGCGGTCAGCCCGACCACGGGCCCGACCACGGGCGGGACATCGGTCACCATCACCGGCACCAACTTCATCGGCGTCACGGTCGTGAAGTTCGGCACCATCGCCGCCTCGGCCTTCACCGTCAACAGCGCCACGTCGATCACCGCCACCTCGCCTGCCGAGGGCGCTGCCATCGTGGACGTGACGGTCACCGCCGGAGGCGGCACGAGCTCCACCACCGCGGCCGACCAGTTCACCTTCACCCTGCCCCCGCCCACCGTGACCGGCGTGAGCCCGACCACAGGCCCCAGCGGCACTGTGGTGACGGTGACAGGCACGAACTTCACCGGTGTCAGCGCCGTCGACTTCGGCGTCAACGCGGCCACAACCTTCACGGTCAACAACTCGACCACCCTCACTGCTACGGCTCCGTCCGGGACGGGCGCTGTCGACGTGACCGTCATCGCGGGAGGTGGCACGAGCTCCACCACCGCGGCCGACCAGTTCACATTCACCTTGCCCCCGCCCGCCGTGACCGCGGTCAGCCCGACCACGGGCCCGACCGCGGGCGGGACATCGGTCACCATCACCGGCACCAACTTCATCGGCGTCACGGTCGTGAAGTTCGGCACCATCGCCGCCTCGGCCTTCACCGTCAACAGCGCCACGTCGATCACCGCCACGTCGCCTGCCGGGGCGCTGCCATCGTGGACGTGACGGTCACCGCCGGAGGCGGCACGAGCTCCACCACCGCGGCCGACCAGTTCACCTTCACCCTGCCCCCGCCCACCGTGACCGGCGTGAGCCCGACCACAGGCCCCAGCGGCACTGTGGTGACGGTGACAGGCACGAACTTCACCGGTGTCAGCGCCGTCGACTTCGGCGTCAACGCGGCCACAACCTTCACGGTCAACAACTCGACCACCCTCACTGCTACGGCTCCGTCCGGGACGGGCGCTGTCGACGTGACCGTCATCGCGGGAGGTGGCACGAGCTCCACCACCGCGGCCGACCAGTTCACATTCACCCTGCCCCCGCCCACCGTGACCGGCGTGAGCCCGACCACAGGCCCCAACGGCACTGTGGTGACGGTGACAGGCACGAACTTCACCGGTGTCAGCGCCGTCGACTTCGGCGTCAACGCGGCCACAACCTTCACGGTCAACAACTCGACCACCATCACTGCCACAGCTCCGTCCGGGACGGGCGCTGTCGACGTGACGGTCACCGCCGGAGGCGGCACGAGCTCCACCACCGCGGCCGACCAGTTCACATTCACCTTGCCCCCGCCCACCGTGACCGGCGTGAGCCCGACCACGGGCCCGACCGCGGGCGGGACATCGGTCACCATCACCGGCACCAACTTCACGGGCGCCACGGCCGTGAAGTTCGGCACCATCGCCGCCTCGGCCTTCACCGTCAACAGCGCCACGTCCATCACCGCCACGTCGCCTGCCGAGGGGGCTGCCATCGTGGACGTGACGGTCACCGCCGGAGGCGGCACGAGCGCCACTAACGCAGACGACCAGTTCACCTTCACCCTGCCCCCGCCCACCGTGACCGCGGTCAGCCCGACCACGGGCCCGACCACGGGCGGGACATCGGTCACCATCACCGGCACCAACTTCACCGGCGTCACGGCCGTGAAGTTCGGCACCATCGCCGCCTCGGCCTTCACCGTCAACAGCGCCACGTCGATCACCGCCACCTCGCCTGCCGAGGGCGCTGCCATCGTGGACGTGACGGTCACCGCCGGAGGCGGCACGAGCGCCACCACCGCAAACGACCAGTTCACATTCACCCTGCCCCCGCCCACCGTGACCGGCGTGAGCCCGACCACGGGCCCGACCGCGGGCGGGACATCGGTCACCATCACCGGCACCAACTTCACGGGCGTCACAGCCGTGAAGTTCGGCACCATCGCCGCCTCGGCCTTCACCGTCAACAGCGCCGCGTCGATCACCGCCACGTCGCCTGCCGAGGGGGCTGCCACCGTCGACGTCACGGTCACCGCCGGAGGCGGCACGTCGACCACAGGCACGCCTGACCAGTTCACCTATGCCGCTCCTGTTCCCACCGTGACTGGGATCAGCCCGACCACGGGCCCGACCGCGGGCGGGACATCGGTCACCATCACCGGCACCAACTTCACCGGCGCCACGGCCGTGAAGTTCGGCACCATCGCCGCCTCGGCCTTCACCGTCAACAGCGCCACGTCCATCACCGCCACGTCGCCTGCCGAGGGGCGCTGCCATCGTGGACGTGACGGTCACCGCCGGAGGCGGCACGAGCGCTACTAACGCAGACGACCAGTTCACCTTCACCCTGCCCCCGCCCACCGTGACCGGCGTGAGCCCGACCACAGGCCCCAGCGGCACTGTGGTGACGGTAACAGGCACGAACTTCACCGGTGTCAGCGCCGTCGACTTCGGCGTCAACGCGGCCACAACCTTCACGGTCAACAACTCGACCACCCTCACCGCCACAGCTCCGTCCGGGACGGGCACTGTCGACGTGACCGTCATCGCCGGAGGCGGCACCAGCGTCATCAACGCCAACGATCAGTTCACCTACGGCTCGGGCGTGGCACCCGTCCCCATCCCGTCGCCGGTGTCGGGGGGCTGGCAGCTCAACGGCTCGGCCCAGCTCGTCACCACCGCGTCGCCAGCCAACCTGCAGCTGACGGCGGCCACCAACTACGTGGCGGGCTCGGCCTTCTGGCCTACGCCGGTGCCCGGGGTGGGCATCACCGCCGCCTTCGACGCCTTCATCGGTCCGGGCTCGGGCGCCGACGGAATGACCTTCACCCTGGCCGACGCCAGTGTTACCAAGCCCACCGCCCTGGGAGTCAACGGGGGCGGTGAAGGATTCTCGGGAATCACCGGGATCGCTGTATCCCTCGACACGTGGCAGAACTCGTCTGACCCGTCGAACAACTTTGTGGGCATCGCCACCACGAATTCCCCCATGCAGTCGCTGAACTACGTGGCCACCAACTCCTCGATCCCGTCATTGCGCAACACGGTGCACCACTTCGTGGTAACGACCACTTCGACGGGCATCACCGTGACCATGGACGGCACCCAGGTGCTCACCTACGCCACCACCCTGCCGCCGTCGGTCCTCGTCGGGTTCACGGGGCGGGACCGGAGGGTTCAACGACGTCCACCAGGTCCAGAACGTATCCATCACGACCGCCCCGCCACCGCCCGCGCCCGCCGTGACCAGCGTCAGCCCCTCCTCGGGGCCGAGCACGGGCGGGACCCCGGTCACCATCACCGGGACGAACTTCACCGGCGCCACCGCCGTCGACTTCGGGCCGGCAAGCCGGCCACCGCCGTCACCGTGGTCAGTGCCACCTCCATCACCGCCACCTCCCCGGCGGGCACGCCCGGCACCGTCGATGTCACGGTCACCACCGGAGGCGGCACGAGCGTCACCAACACCAACGACCAGTTCATCTACACGTCCCCCGCCCGCGCCCACTGTCACCGGCGTCAGCCCCTCCACTGGGCCGAGCACGGGTGGGACCACGGTCACGATCACCGGCACGAACTTCACCGGCGCCACCGCCGTCGACTTCGGGCCGGGCAACGCGGCCGCGACCTTCACCGTCAACAGCGCCACGTCCATCACCGCCACGGCCCCCGGCGGGAGCGGGCACGGTCGTGACGTCACCGTCACGACGCCCGGCGGAACGAGCGCTACGAGCGCAGCCGACCAGTACACCTACACGGGACCGCCCCCACCCACGGTCACCGCCGTCAACCCGTCCACGGGCTACACCGGGACCTCGGTCACCATTACCGGCACGAACTTACCGGCGCCACCGCCGTCGACTTCGGACCGAGCCCCGCCAGCGCTTTCACGGTCAACAACTCCACGTCCATCACCGCCACCGCCCCGGGGGGCACGGGCACCGTCGACGTGACCGTCACCACGCCGGGCGGCACGAGCGCCACCAATGCAGCCGACCAGTACACCTACCTCGCGGGACCGCCCCCTCCGCCCACCGTCACCCTCGTCAACCCGGCGTCGGGCCCGGCCGGCAGCCTTGGTCACCGTGAGCGGCACCTACTTCATCGGCGTCACCGCCGTCGACTTCGGGCCGGGCAACCCGGCCACGACTTTCACCGTCAACAGCTCGACCATCATCACCGCCACCGCTCCGGCGGGAACGGGCACCGTCGACGTGACCGTCACCACCGGAGCGGGCACGAGCGCCACCAGCGCGGCCGACCAGTTCACCTACACCGCCGGGCCTCCGCCGTTCTCGATCCCGTCGCCGGTGTCGGGGGGATGGCAACTCAACGGCACGGCCCAGCTCAACACCACCGCCTCGCCCACCAACCTGCAGCTGACGCCGGCCACCAACTGGCTGGCGGGCTCGGCCTTTTACCCCACCCCGGTGCCAGGTGTGGGCATCACCGCCGCCTTCGACGCCTTCATCGGATCGGGCTCGGGCGCCGACGGGCTCACCTTCACGCTGGCCGACGCCAGCGTCACCCAGCCCACCGCCCTGGGCGTCAACGGGGGCGGTGAAGGGTTCTCGGGGATCACCGGGATCGCCGTGTCCCTCGACACCTTCAGAACGCGGTCAACCCGTCGAACAACTTCGTGGGCATCGCCACGACGAATTCTCCCACGCAATCGCTGAACTACGTGGCCACCAACACGTCGATCCCGTCGCTGCGCAACACGACGCACCACTTCGTGGTGACGACCACCTCGACGGGCATCACCGTGACCATGGACGGCACCCAGGTGCTCACCTACGCGACCGCCCTGCCGCCATACGTGCTCGTCGGGTTCACGGGGGCAACGGGAGGGTTCAACGACATCCACCAGGTCCAGAACGTCTCGATCACGACCGGTCCTCCGCTGCCGGCGCCCACCGTGACCGAGGTGGACCCGGACTCGGGGCCGACACCGGCGGGACCACGGTCATCGATCACCGGCACGGGATTCACCGGACCCGGGTTCGTCGGGTCAGCGCCGTCCACTTCGGCACCACCACTGCGGCGTTCACCGTCAACAGCCCGACCACCATCACCGCCACCGCCCCGGCGGGCACGGGCACCGTCGACGTGACCGTCACGGCCGGCGGGGGCACCAGCGCCACCAGCCGACGCCGACCAGTACACCTACATCGTTCCGCCGGTGCCCACCGTGACCGGCGTGAGCCCGACCTCGGGGCCGAGCACGGGCGGGACCACGGTCACCATCACCGGCACCGGCTTCACCTAGGCCGACCGCCGTCGACTTCGGGCGACAACGCGGCGACGAGTTCACCGTCATCAACGACAACACCATCATCGCCACCGCTCCCGCCGGCAACCTCGGCACCATCGACGTGACGTCACCACGCCGACGGGCGACGAGCGCGACCAGCTCTGCCGACCAGTACACCTACATCGCACCGCCGGTGCCCACCGTGACCGGCGTCAGCCCGACCTCGGGGCCGAGCACGGGGGGGACAACGGTCACGATCACCGGCACCGGGTTCACAGGCGCCACGGCCGTGACTTCGGGCCTAACAACCCTTCCGCCGACGTATACCGTCAACAGCCCCACCAGCATCACCGCCACCGCCCCCTCCGGCACCGCTCGGCACCGTCGACGTCACCGTCATCACCCCCGGGGGCACGAGCGCCACCAGCGCCGCCGACCAGTTCACCTACACGCGCCGCCCGCGCCCACCGTCACGGCGGTGAGCCCGGGGTCGGCGCCGAACGGCACCCTGGTCACGATCACCGGGACGAATTTCACCGGCGCGACCGCCGTCGACTTCGGGCCGAGCCCGGCCACGACCTTCACCGTCAGCAACTGCCACCACCATCTATGCCACCGCCCCGGCGGGGACCGGCACGGTCGACGTCACCGTCATCGCCCCCGGGGGCACGAGCGCCATCAGCCCCGCCGACCAGTTCACCTACACGGTGCCGCCCGCGCCCACCGTCACGGGGGTGAGCCCGAGCTCAGGGTTCAACACCACCTCGGTGGTCGTGACCGGCACGGACTTCACCGGCGCCAGCGCCGTCGACTTCGGTGGCACCGCCGCCACGTTCACCGTCAACAGCGACACCAGCATCACCGCCACGGTGCCGGCGGGAACGGGCACCGTCGACGTGACCGTCACCACCTCGGGCGGCACGAGCGCCACGAGCGCGGCCGACCAGTTCACCTACCTGGCCGGCCCACCGCCTCCCACGATGGTCGCCACGTACCGCGGCGACCTCGGGAGAAGCGGCTACTACCCGTCCGAGACCGGCCTCACGCCTGCCAACGTGACGAACCTCAAGTTGCACTGGACGGCCAAGGGCGGCACCGGCTCGTACGCCCAGCCCATCGTCGCCAACAACCTGGTGTACTGGGGGGACTGGAACGGCTTCGAGCACGCAACCAATCTCTGCGGCACGGACGTCTGGGAGACGAATCTCGGGGTGAACACAGACAGCGCCTGCCTGCCTCCGGTTGCAGGAGTGAGCGGCACCGCCACCATTGGCATGATGGGCACCACGTCGGTGGTCTACGTGCCCGGAGGCGACGACAACTTCTATGCGCTGAACGCGCTCACGGGCGCGGTCATCTGGAAGACCAACCTCGGAACGCCCCCTGGCGACTACCTGTGGAGCTCGCCCATCCTCTACAACGGGAGCATCTACCAGGCGGTCGCTTCGTTCGGTGACTGCCCGCTCGTCCAGGGTCGCTTGGTGCAGATGGACGCATCGACCGGAGCCATCCAGCACATCGCATACATGGTGCCGAATGGCTGCATCGGAGGCGGGATCTGGTCTTCCCCGGCCATCGACGCGAGCGACGGCAGCATCTACGTGACCACCGGGACCCCCAATGGGTGCAACATTCCCGGGGAGTTGGCTCCCTCCATCGTCAAACTGCGGGCCAGCGACCTGACCATCCTCTCGAGCTGGACCGTCCCCCAGTCGCAGCTCTACTCGGATCCCGACTTCGGCACGACCCCGACCCTCTTCACCGCCATCATCAATGGTGTGCCGCGCCCGCTGGTCGGCGCGCTCAACAAGAACGGCCTCTTCTACGCCTGGGACCGGACGAATGTGGCGGCCGGTCCGGTGTGGGAGACCCGGATCGCCAATCCCGCCGGCGGCCCTCTCTCGATCGTTTCAGCCGCCTGGGACGGGTCTCGTCTGTACGTGGGAGGCGGCAACACCATCATCAATGGCGCGAGCTGTTACGAGAACATCTCCGCGCTCGACCCCGCGACCGGCGCATTCATCTGGCGCAACTGCGTGCCAGGAAGCATGACCGCGGGGATCACCGTGGTCCCCGGCCTAGTCATCGAACCCTACGGCGCGGTCGGCAAAATCCTGTTCCTGAACCCGTCCAACGGCGCCACCCTGCTCAACTACAGCCCGGGGGGCTGGCCGCAAGGTGAGGTGACCGTTTCGAACGGCGTCGTCTACGTGTCGCTCACCAACGGGAACCTCATCGCGCTCGGTCAGTAACGAACAGTTACGCGCCGACCGTCCTCGATCAGCTCGCGGCTTGAGCCCTTGTTTCGAGGCCGTCGAGGATCAGCTCGAGCCCAAACCCGAACTCGTTACCGTGGTTGTAGCCTGGGTGGAGGACGTGCATGACGCTGAACTCGGTGAGAGGGGGGAACTCACCGGTGGGGAGTTGCGCCATCATCATTTCCGCCACCTCCGCCGTCTCCTCCTCGGTGTCACCCAGGGGCAGGGTGGCCTCTTGCAACGCAAAGCCGTAGATGTAGCTGTCGAGGAGCGAGAAAGCGTGCGCGGACATGTCGATCGAGAAGCCTCGGCCGCCATCCGGCACCTCCAGGGGGTCATGCTCGAGGCAAGATCGTCATCGCCGTGTCAGGACGAGAAACATCACCTATTGCACCCAGGTGATTTCACCGCTTCCGGGCAACCGCCAGTAGGGGAGGATCTACCTATCCGGAGGGGTGAGTGAGTCACTGATCCTTCTTGGTGAGCGCGGCACCAGGTCGCGGGCACGCCAAGGCCCGCCGAAGAGCCGCACGAAATGGCCAGGGTTGGGCGGGATGCTCACGTGGAGCATCGAGGAAGGCGGAGGCGTGATGTTGCGCGGTACCACGGGGAAGACGCCCGTATCCCGGCGTACGGCGCATGCGAGTGCACTCTTTCTGGGTGCATGGCTAGTCGTGGGGCTATTGACAGCCACCGGCGCGGAGGCATCAACAGCGCCGTCATTCGTGGCGGTGGGCAGCGCCGAGCAGGTGTACGTCACTGGTCTCGCGCCGTACGCGCAAATGTCGCTGATGGCGGCCAGTGGACAGACTCTCTCTACGCAAAGTGCCGACTCTCTCGGTGGTCTGCTGTTCCGCAACGTGCCGCCCGCCAAAGGCTACCGAGTGCTTCTGCGCGCAGACGGAACAGAGTCGGGGCGGATCACGGTGCACAGCGATCGTTCGGCGCCGTGGGATCCGAGCGTTTACAGACAAACGATTCCTGACAACGGTTACACCTACCTGACCACCCGCGACGGGACGAAGCTCGCCATCGACGTCCACCCGCCCACGAGCCCGGCGGGCGAGCCCGGCTTGCCGTCGGGCACGAGCCTCCCGAATGGCCCTGACTTTCTTCCGCCCTACCCCACGCTGATCGAATACTCGGGCTACGGCTATGCCGATCCCGCGGGGCCCGTCAACGGCATTGCCGTTCTCGCCAATCTCATGGGATTCGCGGTGGTCGACGTCAACATGCGTGGGACCGGCTGTTCGGGCGGGGCGTACGACTTCTTCGAGACTTTGCAGAACCTCGACGGATACGACGTCATCGAAACCATCGCCCACCAACCATGGGTGCTCGATCACAAAGTCGGGATGATGGGCATCTCCTACGGCGCGATCAGCCAGCTCTTCACGGCCCAGCTCCGTCCTCCCGACCTCGAGGCGATCTCACCGCTCTCGACCCTCGACACCACCGCGACAACGCTCTATCCCGGCGGCGTCCTCAACAGCGGGTTTGCCGTCGCATGGGCACAGCAGCGACAGGCGGAGGCAGAACCCGCCGGGCCGACCAGCGGGCAACCCTGGGCGTACACGCAGATCCAGAGTGGCGATAAGACGTGTCTGGCCAACCAGGTACTCCATGGCGAAGCTGCCGATCTGAGCACGAAGATCGCCGCGAACGCCTACTACAATTCTCAGGTCGCTGACCCGTTGGACCCGATCACCTTCGTGAAGAAGATCAAGGTTCCGGTGTTCATGGCGTGTCAGTGGGAAGACGAGCAGACGGGGGGACACTGCCCGGACCTCGTCCAGCACTTCACCGGAACGAATCAGAAGTGGTTCACCTTCACCAACGGCGCCCATATTGACTCCATCGATCCGTATACCTACGACCGCTGGTACGACTTCCTCGAATTGTTCGTTGCTCACCAAGCGCCAATCGTCAATTCGGCAATCAGTCGCGCCGCGTGCGCCGGTCATCTACCAGACGGCCATGGGACTCCCGCAGTCCGATCTCGTCACCCTGCCGGTGGACCCGATCCAGGCACTCCCGACGTACCAGTCGGCACTCTCGGCCTTCGAGCAGCTCCCGAGGGTGCGGGTGCTCTTCGACAACGGCGCTGGGACGTCACCTGCGGGGACCGTGACTCCGGGCGATCCGTATCCCGGATTCGAGCACGACTTCTCGACGTATCCCGTCCCGGGCACGACCATTCGTCGGTGGTATCTCGGACCGACGGGGACGCTGGGCGCCCAGCCGCCGGCGAGCCAGGGTGTCAACTCGTACTCCTCGAACGCGAGCGCCGTACCGCTCACCGACTACGGGAGCAACACTGGTACCGGAGGCTTGTGGGGAAACGCTTCGCAGTGGCAATGGAACTGGGAGCAGAATCCCGCAGGCAACGCTGTCTCCTACGTGTCAACGCCTCTGACGGCGAACGCCACCGTCGTCGGCTCCGGCGCTGTCAATCTGTGGGTGCGCTCGTCGACCCCCGACGTCGACCTTCAAGCCACCATCAGCGAAGTCCGTCCGGACGGTAACGAGACGTTCGTACAGAACGGCTGGATACGTGCCAGCGAGCGCGCTCTTGCCACTAGCTCCCATAACCTCTTCAAGCAACGAAGCACGGTCCTCAATCCCATCCCCAGCTTCACGGCGGCCGACGCCGCGCCGATACCGCCGGGGCAGTTCGTCAAGGTCGTCATACCGCTCTACTACGAGGGGCACGCGTACCGAGCCGGATCGCGCATACGCGTGACGATCTCGGCGCCGAACGGCACTCAGCCGGTGTGGTCGTTCAACCAGACCGTTCCCAATGGCACCGCAACGGTCTCGATCGCCTCATCTCGGTCCATGCCTTCGAGCCTCGTCCTTCCGGTCATTCCCGGCATCCAGGTCCCGACACCGCTTCCTCCGTGTCCGAGCCTCCGCAACGAGCCATGTCGGCAGTACCAGCCGATCGTGAACGCTGTGTCGAGTCCCTGAGAGCGTCCCCAGAGCAAAGAGGATGGGGACCCTCGCGACTGGCTCCGCTCTAAGAGAAATTCCAGCTGAGACTGGTGAGATCGTCGACGCTCACAGGGCAGGTGCCTTCCCACCCGAGGATCTGCCGGGACTCGGCTAGGCCTGGGCGCGGAACCGATCTGCCATGGCGGACATGACCGACAGAGCGAACATCGGTGTCTCGTGGACCAGGTAGAGGAATCGATGGCGGTCGATCACGGCCAGCAGGCTGTCGGTGGTGGCCACTGCCGTGGCCATGCGGGGCGAAGAGTCGATGATCGCCATTTCGCCGAAGACGTCATCGGTCCCGAGTGTGGCGATCACGCGCTCCATGGTCTGTAGTTGAATCTCGCCCTCGATGATGCCGTACATCTCTTCGCCGGAGTCGCCCTGTCGGAAGACCACGCTCCCGGCTGGAGCCTGCAGGGTGCTCTGCGCGTTGAGGAATAGACCCCTGACTTTCACTCCACCTCCCCTGGCTCTGGAAATTGATCAGAGGCTACGAGACAGGGCGCCACGGTACAAGGTCGCGCACCCTCCGGCTCAGTTCACGAGCCACCCGGCGCTGATTCTTACCGCCAGTGATCGACTCGTTAGTGGTGCGTGGGATCGCCGACCGGGTAGGTCAGTTTCTCGACGATGTTTCCGCCGACCGCGGGGACAATGTAGTTCACGCACGGCCCCCGGTTGACAGCGAACGGGTTGCAGATCGGCAGCAGCCCCTGGTTCGTCGTCTTACTGAAGAGATCCTTGAACGTCTGGCTGGGCTGGCTCGTCCGGAAGCAGATCCAGAACAAGAAGCCCGCGATTCCCTTTCCGGTTGTGCCGCTCGACGCTTTGAAGGTGTCGATCTCAGTGATGGAGCTCGGCCCTGGGACGAGGGTGTCGACCTCGTTGATCACGGTCGGTGCGTGTCGGAAGCCGTCGCCGCAGTCGAGCGTGTTCGCTCCGCTGTCCGGGTTGGTCGAGAAGAGCACGGCACCGGAGCCGGTCGTGGTCGTGGATGCCTACAGCTTCAGGCTGGGTGTCGTGAGGCTTCCGCTGCATGACCCGGGCGTGCACGGGATCACGGCGTCGGCGACGGCTACGGAGTCGGTCGCGGTGGCTGTCGACCCACCATCGTCGGCGATCGAGACCACCGGAGCGAACGTGCCCGTGCCGTGGCTGGCATAGGCGTGTCCACCAGGGTCGGTGCTTGGCGAGTCTCTCGGAGAGCTTGGTGAAGCCAGAGATGTCCACGAATGCAACCGTTCCGTCAACGACACCGTGTCGCCGATCGGGGGTGCTCGTGAGCCATTCGACGACCAGGCGCGGCAGGTAGGGAGCAAGGAGATCACGATCCTCGAGGCCTCCTGCCTCTATGGCCAACGCTTGCCCCCAACTTTGCTCGGCGTCCCTGCTTGAGCTTTGCGCACCACCCCGGAACGTACAACTCGGCCAATTCAAGACGAACGGGCTGCGGGTGAGGAGGATTGAGGCTCAAGACGGTCCCGCTCTAACCGGGGTTCTCCCTCACTTCTCCCATTTCGCCACATGTTGTAGGGATCGGGATCGTTACCCGTCAAGGCGAGCTTCGCGATCACGTCACCCGCCAAGTGACGCCCGGTCGATCCAGAGTTGTCGACAGAGAAGCTGTGCGGTCGAGTGAGCGGTTTGTGGATGGCCCTGTAGATTGCCGTCTCTACTCCGAGGGACTCGCGCTGTCCGACGGTTCTTTGTTGCCTCGCGCTCTGTCTCAAAGATGTGTAGCAACTGAAGCGTAAGGGTAACGTCATCTCAGGGCGACGTAGCGAAGGTTCTGGTTTCATTGTCGTTGTTGATGGCCTGATCTTGAAGCGATCGAAGGGTCGTCTGGCCGCCAATAACCGAGCCGCCCGCAGTTTGATGGGTCCGCTGCCAAGGTCGGAGCACCCTCGCCGGTGAAAGCGCGCTTGTCTCTCCAATCTCTGCTCCGGCGAACTCGGGAGATCGCGCTTGAGTGTCACCGTTGATGTCAAGGATCGCAGGCTGGTGTGAATATCCCCGTCCACGTCCGAGCCAGTGGGCTCGCCCCGGTTGATCAGGGATTTTCCAAAGGGTGTTTTCACGTATTGGAATAGGACCGTCGTTTCGTAACATCGGTCATATGGATCATCCCTCGGTGCGACGACCCCCGGTGACGTTCCCGAACGCTACCGAGACGATCTGCGCGCTTGATGCGGATGCGCTGGCGTGGTTCGAGGTCGACCGCATTGCGATGCGCCATGTGTTTGAAGACCCTCGGGGAATCGATCAGGGACGGTTTAAGTACAGGACTTGGGCAGCGCCTTGGGATCGCTGGTCGAGCCCGGTGGTTCAGTCGGGTCCCCTCTGGAAGCGCCCGTGGGAGCAGCTGGTGGCTTTGGTACGACGGGTGCAATCACCGAGCAACATCAGGCACAAGGTTCTGGCGGGGTGATGGCCCAGTGGCCCTCGTCATGATCGCTTGATCCTTACGCCGAACCCACCATGGTCCCGGCAGGTGTCACAACGTGCTCGCGACACTCCTTGATCAACCCGACACAGGGACGTCTACTGAGCGACCCGGTCGAACGTGTGAAGGGGAAGGACGATCGCGGAGAGGTGACGAAGGTCGTGGTGGATGCTCTGGTGGGCGATGCGCATTGTCGTGGCGCTGGCCATCGGCTCACCGGTACCCAGGTTTCGGGCAAAACGCGGGTGGGCGCCGCTGGACACTTGGACTCGGATGCGGTGGCCAGCCAGAAACCGCTGAGCGGTAGGCCATAGCGTCACTCGAACGGCTGAGGTGCCGTCGGCGGATCGGGGCCAACGTTTCAGGGAGGCGCGCTCGATACCGTCACACACGTTGGTTGAACGACCCTTGGCGTCCACGTCGCAGAGACGGACGAACACGTCAAAATGCTCGAGGTCGGAGGCGACATAGATTTCTGCGGTCACCTCGCCGATCACCTCAATATCCTTGCGTAGCACCTCGCTCGTGAACACGAGGACGTCGGAACGCCCTTCTGTAGGTGCCTGGTCGCGGCGACCCCCTGACCGTCGCAGCAGAGTGCCACCCACCACCGGGGTGGGAGCGGCGGGGTCATAGACGTAGGTGTCGGGTCCGCCGTCGGTCGGTGTATTTGGGTCGAGCCTGCCTCCGGCGTGAAGGTACCAACGCTGCGGTTGGGATCCAGGTGGCGGCCAGGACGGGAAGTCGACCCATTTCTCGGCGCCCATTACGAACAAACGGACCGGCGGAGACTCGTCGGACTTTCCGATCGGAGAGGTCCCGCGCACGTGTCGATCCATCCAATGCAGCGACTCCGTGACCTGTGCCGCGGCACATCGGGGAGATATGTGGGTCCATGGTCCGATAACCAGTCTCGGCTGATTGCCGGCGACCACCAATCGCGCATAGTCGGCCAACTGTGTCGGCAAGAAGATGTCGTACCAACCGCCGACCTGGAGCACCGGCGCTGTGACCTGGGAGAGCCTCGCCGAGTGGTCGGTGGGTTCCCAGAAGGCGTCGTCGCTCGATGCGTGCTCCACAATCTCGCGCCAGAAGTCGTCACGGCGGCCCAAGACGCGTTCGTCGAGCTCGATGACCGGAAGCGAGTTGATCACCTTGTCGATCCGCCGCGGTCGGCTCTCCAAGAGCTGCTTGAGCATTCCGAACCGCTCGGCCTCTTGCTCCGTAACGATGGCGGTCCACTCGATCATGTCCTCGAGGGCGAAAGAGCCTCCCCGATACCAATGCGATGCGATGTCCGAGTAAGTGACATGAGTACACAAAGCCCGAAGCGCAGGCCCCGCAGCATCGGCGACGGCCCACTGAACGCCTCCCAGGTAACTCGGCCCGTTCATGGCCAGTCGACCGTCGAACCACGTCTGGCGTTCGATCCATCGGATCGTTGCGAGCCCGTCGACTCGCTCGTTGACGTGCGGGTGAAACACGCCGCCTGATCCGAAAGTGCCACGACAGCTTTGGACCACGACCCTATATCCACGCTCTGCAAATAGTCGGCCGAACAGGAAACCAAACGGTCCTCGGCGACCATAGGGACTACGAACGAGAACGGTCGGGAGGGCCGAGCCTGTCGGAGGGCTGTAGATGTCCGCGGCCAGGTTGACGCCGTCTTCCATAGGCACCGGCACGTCACGCTCGATCAAAACGGTCCTGTCCATGGCTGCCGGCAATGACAGCATGCGCTCCATCAGCCAGCTGAATACCGAAGGCATGACCTCTCCGTTTTCGTTGCCGCTGTGACGACGCCAATCGTCTGATGAGCAAGCTACTCGTGGTTGACCGTTTCGAACATCCGATTCCAGACTGGCTGAGAGCCTGGAAGATGTCCCAGCCTGTGCCCTTCTCCATTTCCCGCCAACGCTGCGAGTGACTCTTGAGCCCAGACGGACCGGTTGGGCCGAGTCGTCATGGGAAATCCATCCCAACGCGCAACTCGGACTTTCCAAAATGACAGGGCGATGTCTGGATTGGGTAGATAGCTTTTTGGTGATGTGACCATGTCCAAGAGGGCCGAAGAACGACGAATGTGGCCGTGGGTGACGGCTCTGATCGTCGCGGGTGCCGCAGTCGCCGTCGCTGTGGTCCCGCCCCACCTGGTGGCGAAGAGAGTGCTGTGCATAGGCGACTCGTTGACATCGGGAGCTGCTCAGGCTGTCACCAGTGAGCTTCAGGCGAAGGGGTTCGACCCCGAAATACATGCGATTCCCGGCAGTGGCCTGCTTGACACGAAGGTCAATTGGGCCGATCAAGCTCGACAGCTTGTCACTCAGTTCGATCCAGACATTGTGATTGTCGAGTTCATCGGCGACTATGGACTCTTGGGTGAACGAGTGGGCGTCGCTCCCAACTCATCTCAGTTTTTCGATCAATGGGCGTCGGCTGCCCAACAGCTGGAAAATAATCTCACGGCCCGTGGCGCACAGGTGTACTGGGTTCTGGGCCCACCTGTGGCGCAACCAGGCGGTGAGCACGAGCTTCTTGACCTTGACTACGAGTACCAAGCGCTGCGCGCCTCAAATACGTCTACCAGACGGGCATTGACTATCAATGAAACGCTGCCTTTTAGTGCCCCTGGCGGTGGGTACTCGGAGTACCTGCCCAATCGTCAAGGACAGCTCGTGCAGATCCGCACCCCGGACGGGACTCATATGACTCAAGCAGGTGACGTGCTGTTCGCCGAGACTTTGGTCAATGCCGTCGTTTCAGGACCCGCCCGCCCCTTCTGGCATTTCTGAGACCTTCTCAACGAGTTGGCCATCTTGAGGTTGCGGGCATCGTTCCTTGACCATGGGCGACCTCGACGCAACGCGAGTCCGCGCTCGTCGCGAGCGGCACGCAGATCGGTCATCCACTGGCGAGACCACGACGATGCGCATAGGCGACAGCCTGGGCGCGATCCCGACTGCCGGTCTTGGCGAAGATGCGGTTCACGTGGGTCTTGACCGTGGCCTCACTCACGAAGAGATCCCTGCCGATCTCGGCATTGGAACGCCCAGCGGCGATCAGCCGGAGGACTTCGGCTTCTCGCTCGGTCAGACCATCGGGCAGGGGCCCACCCTGATCTCCTGTTCCTGGCAGCGTGGCCACGTCCACGAGCCGGGCCTGGACCGCCGGGTCAAGCACGGCTTGGCCCGAGGCGGCGGCCTCGAGGGCCCGGCCGATGTGGTCCCGGCCAGCGTCTTTGGTGAGATACCCGATGGCCCCCGCCCGCAACGCCCCAACGATGGACTCGTCGTCGGCATAGGTTGTGAGGACCACCACCTGAGTCTCGGGATGTTCGGCACGGATCCGCCTAGTCGCCTCCACTCCGTCCACTCGGGGCATGCGCAGGTCCATCAACACAACCTCGGGCGCGAGATCAGCGACCAGGGCGATTGCCTCCTCGCCATCGGCCGCGGACCCCACCACGTCGATGCCGGGCATTGTCCCCAACAAGGTGACCAGGCCCTCCCGGACGACCGTCTGGTCGTCAGCGACTACGACCCTCACACCGGTACCGCCACCTGGACGGTGAAGCCCAGGGCACTCGGCTCGGCGATGACCCGACCACCCAGCAGCTCAATGCGCTCGCGCATGCCTTGCAGACCGAACCCACCCCCTGTCGTGCTCAGTTCACTTCTTGCCTCGGCGCTTGGACAGAGACCGTTTTTGACCTCGAGGGTTGTCAACTGCGGGTTGAAGCCGAGGCGGATTGACACGGGTGCCCCTGGCGCGTGCTTGCGGGCATTCGTGACCGCCTCCTGGGCGGCGCGATAGAGCGCCAGTCCGGCGTCTGCTGCCAGCGGACGGGGCGCACCCGTGACGGTCAGCTCCACTCCGTCCCGGGCGGCCAAGGACGCCAGTTGCTCGGCCAGAGCCACCGGTTCGTCTCGTAACGCATGTACGGCGTGCCGGGTCTCCTCCAGTCCCTGGACCGCGAGTCTCCGCGCCTGCTGCACCAACTGGCGGGCCTTGGCCGGGACCTCGCTTTGCTTCAAGAGCGCGTCGGCGGCGTCGAGTTGGACCGACAATGCTCCGAGGGAGTGAGCAAGGACATCGTGGATCTCGCGTCCGATGCGGTTGCGCTCGGCGAGGGCGGTGGCACGATCCCGTTCGGCATCGGCCCGGACCCGCTCGGCCAGAAGCATCTCGGCATGCAATGTCCGCTCCACGTACTGGCGTCGGCTGGCACCGACCATGAGCCCGATGACTACTGACAGCGCCCCCTCGGCGACGAGGACATCGGGAGCACCCACGGCCAACGTGGCGGTTGCCAGTGAGACGACGCCAATGAGACCCACGCCCAGCGCCGGGAGCCATTCGAAGGCGATCGCGGAACCGAGGCCGGCGACGGCCATGAAGGTGATGGCGATCGGGGCAAGGCCGGCGAGGGATCCACCCGAAGCAGCCACGAGGGCCAGGAAGTACCACGTTGTGCGCCTCGGAGCTCGGAGCCGGCGGCTGGCCATCCAGCCCAACCAGCCGATTCCGGTGACGGCCATGAGCACCCACCTCGCCGGGTGGTCCGCCGACACGCCCTTTGGTGGCACTTGGTGTGCGGTCGCCCAGAGGAGTCCGACCAGAGCGGCGAGGCGAGCGGCGCTGCGCATTCGCTCCGTTCGCGTCCCCATCTGGACTTGGAGTTGGGAGGCCAGCCTCACGTGCACGATGATCCCACCCGGTGCAGGCGTGCGCCGTCGAAGATCAGGCGGCCGCCGGTGAACGGAGTAGCCCGCCTCGCTCGATGACGGCACCGGTGCGGCGGGTCTTGAGGAAGAGGACACCAGTTCGGCTGGCCACCTCAGCCATCGCCATGAGCACGAACGCCGCGCCCCAAGCGGCCCCCGAGGTGATGTGGTGTAGGGCGCTGAACCGGGCGACGGCAGCCTGTCCCCCGTGGGTCACCCACAAGGCAAAGCCCATGCGGGCGCCGATTCCCACGATCCACAGGCAGGCCGCCACCAGCCCGGCTTTAGCGAAGGCGGTGGCTCCGTAGCGCTGGACAGAGGTCAACAACCCAGCCCCGGCACCGAGGGCGGCACCGATTGCGGCGAAACCGGCGATCAGCACGAGGTCGTTGCCGGCGGTGGGGATGGCGCGGAGGAACTGGGAGGCCACGAAAACCGTGGCGAGCAGCGGGAACACCAGGCGGGCCCGGGTCACCTTGTGCCCGCGGATCTGGAGGACGACCAGGGCGATGAGGCCAATGTTCATGAGGTAATCGGTGGTTGTCATAGAGCCAGTGTCCGAAATTCGAACTTGACTGGCGTCAGCCCAGGGGTGGATCGGTGGGTGGATCCCGCGTCCACCTTGGGGTCGATCAACCCGACACAGCGACGACTCTTGGACGACTCGTTCTGCGGGCGGTTAGCGGGACGCTGCGATCGCCTCACCCGTGCTTTCGGCGGCTCTCTGGGCTTGCTGCTGTCTCTTCTCGGGGGAGCAAGCCTGATCGAACACCGCTCAGAGGCTCTCCCCGGTCGCGCGCAGCGAGCCAATGCCGAGGCTGCCCGCGCTATCAACGGCCAGCCGTGACCTCGAGGCCACCCTCGCCAAGGGGTTGAGTTCGGGTGGGCCGACTCTCGTCAGGGTGTTGCGGTCTATGTGGCTGAAGAGTTCATCCCGGCCGGGAATCTGCAGCACTCCCTCCTCTTCGTAGGACCATGTTCCGTCGCCGTTCAGCGTGACGTGGATCCGGTAGCTGAGAGTACGGAACGCCTGGTCGAGGAACGGGTTCGACAAGATGCCATGGACGTCGGAACCGGCGGTCGCCATGAGCTCGAATTCGGTGGCGTCGGGCCCGGCCGGGCCTGACGCCAGGAGCACCTGGCCCCGGGGGATACCGAGCGTGAGGGTCACTGCCTCGGCGGCGGGCTCATAGAGCCAATAGCCGACTTGGTCGTGGAACGTTTCGACTTCGCCGGGCTTGGTGATGTGGGTGTGGTAGCGGAGGCCGTAGAAGAGCTGGGGTCCGTTCGTTTGGCGGTCGATCGGGTGCAACTCGTAATGCTCGACGAATGTGTTCTCTTCCGTCCCTTCGACGACGGGGTGTTGGTCGGAGCCCTTGGTCCCCTCCCAGACACCGGCCATCGGACGCAGCGGACCAAGATTCGCCACAGTGTCTGGGTCGCCGTCGGGCTCGGTGTAGATGTCCGGTCCGTACATCGTGAACTCTGCTCCCTCACTCCGGCCTACGTCGTCACTTTGAATGCAGCCACCTCCCCCGTCCATGGCGACGCCCCTCGTGGGGAAGAGACGAGATGAGATTATCGGCGCTCAGCCGGCCCGCCCCCGTCGTATCGACTCTTGACTCAGAGCCGATTGCGCCTCTGGCCCCTGAGCAATCACGAGTCGCGAACTGGCGGGGCCAGGCGGGCCTCCGATGTAGCGTGACTTCCACCAAGGAGACCCATGGACATCGATGCCACCGCACCCCAGCGCTTGGTCGATTCAAGCGGAATGCCCGTGAAACCCTTTACGCTGTTCGTGAACAAGGCCGAACTTACCGGGGAGCGCCACTCCAGGATGAGGGTGCCGCTCAAGCCGGGGTGGCCTCGGGCGTCTTGTGGGCGGCAGTCGACGATGTCATTGCAGCCGCATCCGTGGACGACATGCTGTTGATCGCTGCTGTGTGGGTTGACCCCGAGGCCCAGTCCGAGCCGCTCGTCTACGAAAACAACCGCCAGGCGACTCGCCAAGCACTCGAACAGAGGCGCCTCCAACGCCCCGAGCTCGTTGATCTCCTTGCGGTAGCCGACTTACCTGAGAATCCTTTCTTCGGATTCCGTGACCAATAGCCAGCTCGACAGGATGAAGCCCGATCAAGCTGCGAGTGCGCGGGCCGCGGATCCGAGGAGGTCGAGGAAGTTCGCGCTGTAGAACAGGCGTTTCGTGTCTTCGGTCGCCTCGGCCAGGCTGGCCTCGAAGCGTTCGATCGGCTTTCGGCCGCCTTCCACATGGGGGTAGTCGGAGGAGAACATGCACATCTCCGGTCCACTCTGCTCGATGATCCACCCGACGTCCTCGGTGGGATAGGGGGTGAATCGCACCTGCCGGCGCACGTACTCTGTCGGCCTGAGCGACAGGGCGCGGATCCGTTCTTCGTGCCGGGTGAAGGCCTCCACGGCTGCTTCCATTTGCCGCAACCACGACGGCACCCAGACGGCCCCTTGTTCGATCACGCCGATGCGTAGGCGAGGGAAGCGCTCGAGGACGCCGTCGAAGATCATCGTGGCGAGAGTCTGCGCCGGTGGCCCAGGGATCCCCATGTAGTCGACCGATCGAAAGTTCTCTTCGCCGCCGTGGAAGTCGGGTGGGACCGGAAGGCCGTTGTGGAAGTAGTTCCGGTCGATGAGGTCTCCGGTTCCGCCGACGTGGAAGACGACGCAGATGCCCGCCTCCTGGGCACTCGCCCATACCGGGTCAAGGCCGATGTGGCTGGGCGAGTGTCCTGGTGGGCAGCCCGATGCGACGAGAAGGGCAGCCGCTCCCATGTCGATGGCTTCCTTTGCCATTGAGAGCGCCAGTTCGAAATCGGCGAGCGGTACGTAGCACGTTGGCAGCAGGCGGGGATCGACTGAGCAGAACTCCACCATGCCCCGGTTGTGGGCGCGGGCCGCCCCGTAGGCGAGCTCGAGGTCTCCACTGTGTTCCCAGTCGTGAAGGCGCCGATTGTGGAACGTATTGAACACGAGTTGGCTGGAGAACCCCAGCAGGTCGAGGGCTCGCGAGCGGTCGGCGGCGATGAACGATCCTGTGGCGGCGAAGTTCTTGCGGTTCATGATCTCATCGGACTCTCGAGCCAGGTAATCGTCAGACTTGTGCATGGCCGCGAGCCGATCGAAAGAGGTCAGCAGGTCCCTGCGCTGCTCATCAGGGTCTCCGGTCTGACGCAGTTCGTTGCCACCGGGGTATGCCAGGGTCTCGATCCGTCCGCGAACGGACGGATCGGCGTGGTCTCGGAGCCACGTTGGGGTCTCCATGATGTGCGCGTCGGCGTCGTGGGCGATCCGGCCGGCGTTGTAAGGCATAACGTGACCTCCAACCCCAGTCTGGCCGAAGAGATGAGTGGCTGCACCTGCCTGTCGATCAGTCCACAAACCCGGCACCTTCCGACACGCTCTGCAACGGATCTTCGAATCAGGCCGAAGGGTGTCAGCGAAGACTGAAGCGACGACAGGCCACCGTGACAAGCGGGTGACCAAGAATCCCCAACTTTGCCCTCTTGTTATCCCCAGCTCTCTCGGCGCACCCTTGCCGTGTTGACCATGGTGCCTGGCTGGCCTCGGTTGACGGCACGGAGTCCGAAGGCGGGCGTTTCGACCACCCTCAATTCGCTAAGGGGACAAGGGAGGAATGCAGCCGACCTGCGACTGGTCGGTGAGGGGCTGGAACGGGATCGGCGGTGGCCTTTCCGTCGATACCCGTCTTGGGACTGCCGCATGCGGGTGTCGTCCTGTGCGACCCGTGGCCCCCCTTGGGTCGGCGGGACCACCCCCTGTATCCGAACCTCGAGCTTGCCTAACATTGCTGACGTGGTTCAGCAGTGGGAACACCACGTGTACTGGTGGGATCGGAACACGAGTTGGAGCGGCCACCGGGGCGCCCAGGGGATCAAGGCCATGCTCCAGGCGAAGGGATCCGGGGGTTGGGAGTTGGTGGCAGTGACCGAGACCCCGCGCACCGGCTACTCATTCTTCTTCAAGCGTCCGGTGGAAGTGGCAGTTCCCGTCGAGATGGAGGAGGAATAGCGCCAACCGCATTCTCCTCCATTGGTATGACGCCGAGCTTCTGACGGTCGACACGACGCAGCGCATTATCGGATGCTCTGAGTTGCCGTGAGTGCGCACCCGACCTCGCGGCGCCGCATCTGTCACTTCCAGAACACGGGAATTCGCCATTGGGAGACTCAGTCAGATGGTTCGGTCACTGCGGAACGCTCGTCTGTCGTGAGGGTCGCGAGCAGCGGCGCGGATGCGATACGCAGCCGTTCAATTGCCTCATCGAGACCCCGCCCAGCACCGCTTCCGAAGACTGCCGTCACCTCCGAAGGCGCGAGCACGCGTCCAATCTCGCCGGCAAGCGTTTGGGCTTGTTCGAGAAACTCGCGCGCAACCGAGTCCTCGATCAGGAGTGGTGCGCTCACGAGCAGCATGAGCGAGTAAGTGCGCAACTCATCGCGGGCCGAGTCCTGGTCTACATTCCCGTCGCGTGCCGCCAAAACGCTCTTCACCGAACGCCTCGCTTGCACCATGACGATTCCTGCCTGCACGGCGACAGCACGGGACCGGTCAGTGAGCTGCCGCCTGCTGAGGATCTGATTGACGACGAGCACCGTCAACGCGAGAACGAGAAGGCCTCCGACGGTATCGGTCGTGAGGGCGTGGGTCTCCCAGAAGTGGCGCAGGCTCCGGTCCCCGAGGTCGAGCACCACCAACACGAGAGCGAGAGCGAGGACGGCCGCTGTCGCAACGCCACCCTGCCAACGCGGCAACACGTAGGGGACCTTACTGGGCTGGTTCGTGGACCGGCGCTGGACCTATTCGCGCTGCTGGTGGGGGCGCCAACTAAACAGCCGAACGCGACCTACTGCGAGGGTGACTTGACGTCGAGCGCGCGCAATGCGCTGCGCAGGTGGTTTTCGACCGTGTTCGTGCCGATGAAGCTGGACAGCGATCTCCTCCACAGGTTCGCCGTCGCCTCGAACTCGAGTCGAGCGCTGCGCGCACACCCCTTGCCGGACTCAAATAGGAACTGGTGCGCTTTCGCAGCTCGGTATGCGCGTGCGTCCGTCGCCGTTCGCGCCCGCTGGCACCGACGTCTCCTTGCCCGCCACTGGACCTATGACCGCCGGAGTCCGGGCCGTCCGTCCATCAACGCCTAGGTCCGCCTCCAGCTCGCCCTCGCTGAGTACCTCGATCCCGTCGCAAGTCATCACTAATCGTGGTGGGCCGGGACAAGGAGTGGTGTTGGATCAACGAAGAGTTTGGCCATGGCGTTGAGTTACCCAAAAGTGGGGATGTTCGATCGCGACCGGATTCCGTATCGTGAATTCGGTACAAACCATGCAGGTCCTGGGGGGCCAACTGACACCTCAGTCTCGAGGCAGAGCATGAGCAGGACCTGCTCGGAAGTAAAGGAGGGGTTAGCGGACCTTCCATTTGCGCAGATCGACGACCGCATCTCTGAGCGCAGCTCGAATTTCCTGCTGCACCGTCGAACGCGGCGCCGGGTGACACTCCCGTGCAACGGGAGATCCGTGTCGGACTTTGATTCTATCCGTCATTGATCCAAAGGAGCCTTGTCACATGCGTCGTAAAATCCTGATGGGCGTGTTTGCACTCGCTCTTCCGCTGGGAACGCTTGCCGCATTCAGCTCAGCGGCCTCTGCCAAGAAGCCGCCGCCGAATCCGATCACCTGCACACATTTCGGTTCGACCATCACGTTCGGAACCCCCCTGTCAACACCGGGAGTGGCCACTTCGTCCAAGTTGGCCAATGCGACGACAGTCGCAGGCGGCTCGTTCGATTGTGGCGGTGGCATCAGTAACGCCAGCTTCGGCAACCTGACGATTCCGGGTGGTAAGAACCCCAAGCTCTCGAAGAGCGACCCGCGTTACAACAAGGCAACAGGTGTCAAGTACGTCGCGGGGACCAAGGCCTCCTTCGTGTCTGGTGGCGCGAAGAGCCTCAAGAAGAGCCTCAAGATCATCAACTTCACCGTCAACGGACACGCGACCCAATTCAAGACGAAGGGCAACCCCGCTGAGGTGATCGGTGGCGCATGTCCTGCTGAGGTCGGCTTCCGCATCACCGGCCAAGTGAAGACAGGCTTCTACGACACCAAGTCCGCTGTGCTTCTGGTCTGCATCGGTGGCGATACCGGGCCCGGCACGACAGGCAGCTTCGGTGTGGACATCTTGACGAACAGCCAGACGCAGCAGATCGTCACTGCCAGCATCGACCCGGCTGAAGGCACGGCCACGCTGTAGGAACCCCACATCCCAACAGTCCCCAGGGGTAGGGCCACCAGCCGTGCCCCTGGGGATGGCGTCCAGGCACCTGACTTTTGGGACCCAGACAGAGCAGGTTCTCGATCGCCCTTGCGAGCGACAACACCGTGACCAACCTTGCGACGCTCGGTGAACGGGTCGCTCGCAAAGCGAGGGAGGTAAGTTGCCTCCGAGGAAAGAGCGGAGCTTTCGAGCTCCGCTCTTTCTTTGGTGCCGACTTGTTCGCAGAGTGGGTTGGTCAACGCCCGTCTCGTCGGAGTTTGTCTCCGACTTCCACGCAGTTGCTGGTGCAATCAGACTGACTCCCAGTTCAGAAGGTCGAATGAGTTTCTCGGCACACGCAGGTCCACCGACGGTAGGGTGGCCTCTCAGGGTGTCGGGCGACAGATCGTGCTCGCTCGGCTGACAGAGAGCAAGGACGGTAGGCCGGTGGCTCGGGGTTGGCGCCGGGTGGTTGTGGGTGTGGGGGCGACGCTGCTGATCTCGTTGTCCATCGGGACTATCGCGAGCGCCCGTACCCCGGCGA
This sequence comes from uncultured Acidimicrobiales bacterium, assembly GCA_963846125.1. Taxonomy (GTDB): domain Bacteria; phylum Actinomycetota; class Acidimicrobiia; order Acidimicrobiales; family UBA8190; genus Chersky-840. Next base: position 566,111 of record CAWJUR010000002.1, on the reverse strand, counting down.
AACCTTCGCCCTACCACGTGACTCTACCCAACCTCGAGATCGCCGTCCCCACCGGGTTGATCGGCATCGGTCCGGACCCGAATACTGGTGATGCAGACCTTCAGTTCACCCACATCACCTGGGACGCGGGAACGGGGCCCTTCGAGCTCAAGCCCAAATTCAACAGGCGCACAGGGATCTCCACGTTCAGCCAGGTGATCTTCAAGAGCCGGGGTGGGGCCAGCTGGCGCAAGGACTTCAGCATGCGCCTGGCGAGGACAGGGATCTTCATCGCGTCGGAAGGCCACTACCGCTTCCCACTGACGCGGTTCACGCTCAACGACATGAACCCCGACGGGTCCCTAGGAGCCCTGGTGGCCACCAGTCCAAAGACCGACTATTGCATCCAGGGCGACACGCAAGTCGGGGGGGTCCCCAATACCCCAAACAACGACTTCATCCCCCAGAGTGACTGCAACAAGCCCTCGGCACCCCTGGGTTGGAGCGTGGGATGGGGGGACCAGTACGACCAGACCGATCCGGGTCAGCCCATCGACCTTACCGGCCTGCCGACGAACCAGAATTACATCTTGCACGCATCGGTCGACCCCGACAACCTTTTCGCTGACAGCAACAAGACCGACAACGTCACCGACACCGAGCTCCACATCAGCAACACCGACGGCAGCCCCGTGATCGACAACAACAGCACGGTCCAGGTGATCTCCCAGACGGGTCCCTACAACCCAGCCGGGAACATGACTATCCAGATCCCCGCTTCGGGAGACACGGTGCAGGGGACAGTGGCTCTCAGTGCCGCCCTGCACCCGCTGCGTTCTCAGACCGTCAAATCGGTGCAGTACCTCCTCGACGGTGAACCGCTCGGTGCGTCTGTCACTTCGGCACCGTTCTCCTACGACTGGACCGTTGGCAACACCGTGCCTGGCGAGCACCTCCTGAGTGCAGAGGCCACCGACTCCGCCGGCGACGTCATGACGGCGCCGGTACGATCGGTCAACGTCCGCGACACGGTCGCCTCCCCACCGAGTGCCGCGGCGGACCCTGCGCCAAGCGTGGACATCATCAACCCGGCGCCGGGCCAGACATTGTCAGGCGCCGTCCCGGTAGCTGCCGTGCCTTTGACGATGTCGGAATCCGGTCAGTGCAATTCGAGGTGGACGGCCATCCCTTCGGTGGACCGACTAAGGCCGCGCCCTACGCGGTGTCGTGGAGTACGGCTTCCGTCGGCGACGGTCCCCACACCCTCACGGCGGTGGCCACCAACGACAGTGGAGTCGTCGTCAAGTCTTCGGCGGTGCGAGTCACCGTGCAAAACCCGGCTCCTCCGATGGCGTGCTTCGTGCTCCAGCGAGAGATCGCCGCCCACGGCGCCGGAACGGTGACTACGTCCCGGTTCCCGATCGCGTTCGGGGAGGAGGACTTGGTCGCTTTTGTGAGCGCCGGCGGAGGGAGAGCGCAACGTGCGACGATCACGGGTGGCAGCCTTCGGTGGCACCTGGTGAAACGCTCCGACGCCGCATCCGGCGACCTCGAGATCTGGACCGCGGTCGTCCCCCAAGAGACGCCGGCGATGACCGTCACGTCGTCCCTGTCGCAGTCGAGCGCCTCTCAGCATCTGACCGTGATCGCTCTCGAGGGGACCGACGGCGTTGGAGCCGCCTTGGCGTCATCGGGTGTGTCGGGATCGCCGGGCCTCCAGCTCACCACCACGAGCGGCACCTCTCTGGTGTACGCGGTCGTCCAGGGTGCCGTGGCCAGTGCCCATCACGTGCCCTACGGGTGGTTCTCCTTGCCTAGCGGGACTGCCGGCGGTCACGAGGCGTCGTGGGTGCAATTCACCAACCAGGCGACGGGGTCAGCCGACAGCTTCGTGCGCGTCGCCGATCGAGCCGCTCACGGCCCGTGGAACATGGTCGCGGTGGAACTGGTGAACGACGACGGCTGATTCCTTGTGAACCAGGCTCTCCGCGACCTTGAATTCGCGACGGCCCTCCACAGATCGAGCGTCAAGATCGGAGCCTTGCTCGGTTCCTACGTGACTCGGGCCGTACAGGAACGTCGTGTCGCTACGATCCGGATCCCGACCAGCAGCCGGTCAAGTTGGTGACCGGCAAAAGGACGGAGCGGTCGTCGTCGAAGAGATGGGACAGGGGGGTCCGGGGAGGGGTCCGGGTGCCTCGCCCCAACACCATGCCGGTACCCTTGGACACACCCACTCAGCCGACATATCGTCTTCGTCGGACATTCCCGGGCAGCGGCATTATCCCTACGCCTGCCAGGACTGTCCTTGGGGATACGGCGGGGCGCGGGACATCGTTCACCACGCTCTTTGCGGGGAGTCCTGCGCTCCGTCCTCCCCGTCGGGCGGCGATGGTGTCGACCGATGCCAGCAGGGCGAGGCCCTGGCGAAAAGACTAGGAAAGACCCGTGAGTAGCGAACCAGGCCCGTCGAGAGCGAGGCGAGACCTTCGCTTTGCCATCATTGGGGCCGGAATGGCGGGGATTCTGTCTGCCATCAAGCTGAATGAGGCAGGCCTCAGGGACTTCACCGTCTATGAGAAGGCCGATCGGCTCGGGGGCACCTGGAGGGAAAACACGTATCCGGGGCTCTCGTGCGACGTCCCCTCGCACCTCTACTGCTATTCATTCGCTCTCAATCCCGAGTGGAGCCACCTGTTCTCCCCAGGAGATGAGATCCAGGCCTATTTCGAACGTGTTGCCCATCGCTATCAGGTGGACTCATCCATTCGCTTCGGCGACGAGGTCGTGCGTTGCGAGTTCGCGAATGGGCGGTGGCAGCTCACGACGGAGAGCGGGCATCGTGACGAGGTCGATGTCGTTATAGCGGCCACCGGAGTGTTGCACCACCCGAAGTATCCCGCCATCAAGGGGCTGGACTCATTCGGTGGAGCCGTGTTCCACAGCGCACGGTGGGACCACAGAGTCCCACTCGACGAGGCTCGCGTCGGAGTCATCGGCACCGGATCGACCGCAATGCAGATCGTGTCAGCCATCGTCGACAGGGTAGAGAAGCTGGTGCTCTTCCAGCGCACCGCTCAGTGGGTCATGCCGGCGGTCAACCCGGCGTATTCGCCGGCGGAGCAGGCGGCATTTCAGAAGGACCAACATCTGATCGAAGAACTGCGCGACGGCGTGTCGCAACTCTTCGATGGATTTTCCGATGCGATCATCGATGCTCAGTCGCCGCAGATGAAGATGATCGAAGACGCCTGCCTGGCGAACCTCAACGACAACGTCACCGACCCAGATCTCCGCGAGCGCCTGCTCCCCGATTACCGTGCCGCGTGCAAGCGATTGATCGTCTCGCCTGGCTTCTACCGCGCGATTCAGAAGCCGAATGCTGAGCTGGTCACAGAACCGATCGAAAGGGTTGAGACCGATGGGGTGCGCACGGACGACGGCCGCTTGCACGAAGTCGATGTCCTGGTGCTCGCAACAGGATTTCAGGTCGATGCGTTCGTGCGACCCATCTCAGTCCTCGGGCGCAATGGCCTGAACCTGGATCAAGTCTGGGTCCACCGCCCCGAGGCGTATCTGTCGATATCAGTGCCCGGGTTCCCGAACTTCTTCATGCTCAACGGCCCCAACGGACCCGTAGGCAATTTCTCGCTCGTAGAGGTGGCGGAATTGCAGATCGGCTACATCATGCAATTGGTCGACCGGATCAGCGCCGGCGACTGCAGAGAAGTCAGTGCTACTCAAACCGCCATGATGCAATTCGAGGAGGCGCGGGTCGAGGCCGCCAAAAAGACCGTCTGGGCCACGGGGTGTCGCAGTTGGTATCTGGACGACCGAGGCGTTCCCGCCGCGTGGCCCTGGCCCTTCGGGCAATTCCGTGCAGCCATGGCGGGACCAGATTGGGATGCCTACGAACTGTCGACTTGATCCATCGGAGATTTCGCTGGGATCCGGCCCCCAAGAGACACGGAGATTGCGGAGTCGGGCCTGAACCACGGAAGCGGCGCGGACCGCCGCGAACGCCTATCTTGGCGACCAGCGAGCGGAGGCACGGGAGCGCTCCGCACACAGGGGGCTAGGGGAGCTGATGCGGACGCGCCTGATCTTCTTGATCGGCTTTTTGGTGGCGGTCGCCGGGGCGTCGAGCTGTGGAACCGCGGCGAGCCCCTCAGCGAGGCCCCTGGGGGTTACGTGGATGCAGGGGTTTGCCGCCCCCGGAAGCCCAGCTAAGTACGACAAAGTCGGTGTGATCAAGGTTGGGTCGAGCAGTGCGAAGAACGTGTTGGTGCTGGAGCCGGGCACGTCCGCCGGAAGCGCCTATTTCGTACCGCTCGCCAAATGGATCGTCTCAAAGACCAGTGGCTGGCAAGTCTGGTCGGTCGAACGCCGGGAAAACCTGCTCGAGGATCAGTCGGAGTTGAACCTTTACAAGGAGGGCAGGGCCACTGCGACACAGCTGTTCGACTACTACCTCGGTTATCTCAAGAACCACAGCATCACGCAGCATTTCCAACTCATCTCGACCTCGGATGTCGAGTTCGCCAAACAATGGGGCATGCACGTCACAGTGGAGGACCTGCACACGGTGATCGAGGCCGCGAAGAAACTCGGAGGCAGAGTCGTGCTCGGCGGTCACTCACTCGGCGGATCGGTGGTTACTGCCTACGCCACCTGGGACTTCAACGGCCGCGCCGGGGCCGATGACCTGGCCGGTTTGGTTTACATCGACGGCGGCAGCACCCTAACCCCAGTGAGCACCCAGCAGGCGACCCAAGAGCTGCAGTCGCTCGACGTTCCAAAAAACGCCCCATGGCTGGAGTTCGGCGGGATCGCCGCACCCTACGCCGGTGTCTTCAACGCCACCGGGTCAGCGGCCGCCCTCCTCGACCCGAGCGGCGCGTCGCTGGGTCAAACCTCGGGACTTCTGCCCTCTGACATCGTGCCTCCGGTTCGGGCTACCAACCTCGCCCAGTACGGCTATGCACTCAACGCGGCGACGTCGCCGTCGAGCTTGTTAGCGGCACAAGCACACCTGGGTGCAGGGATCTCGGCGTCCGGTCCGATCCATGGCTGGAGTGGTACAGGTGCCCTCACTCCGATCAAGCGCTTCGCGACGATGTTCTCGGGGTATCCGATGAAGAACGTCGACGGCACGGAGTGGTACTTCCCCCAACGTCTGACTGACGACACGGGCGCAGTGGCAAACGGGAACGCAAATGCGGCACAAAGCGTGCTTGATGTCGACGCGACCATGGGCCACGACCTCCCCAAGGACTTGCTGATCTACGCTTTTGGGGCGCGCCTGGGCGGAGCGGGTGTCCTCGAGGACGCACGCATCCTGGCTGGGCAATCACACATTCCTGTGAGCAACCTGACGCTGGTCAACCGCCAAAGTACTTACTCTCACAATGACCCGGCCGGTGCCTATCCCAACAACGTGTTCTTCGATCACCTCGTGCCGTTCTTGGAGAGGGCCGGTTCACACGGGTGAGAGTCTCGGTATGGAGTTGCACCTTCGCTCGTCCCGCTGATGAGCACCGCACCGCACCGCACCGTCTGAGGTCTGTGGTTTGGGTTCAGCGTCAGTGCCCGAGGCCCGCTGCTACCTGCCCGACGATTGTCTTGGCGTTCTGGGCCATTTGGGAATCACCCACCTGCACCGCTGCCCCCCGCAATGCCTCCGGTACCTCCGTATCGTGGAGTATGTCCGCTGCCTTGTGAGTCGCCGCCTTTGCAACGGCAGGAGCCTTGTCAATCACGCCATGCGCCACTCGGGCCGTCTTGCGTCGGACACCAGACGCCATATCCATTACTGAGCCACCCGCCATTCCTGTCAATGCGCCAACGATGAGACCTTTCCAAGCGTTCTTCATGAGGCTTCCTGCCTTCCCATTCTTGGTCTTCCGGTACCAGAGCTTTTGCCCCAGCGATCAGTGCCGGACTACTTGCCTTCGACGGCGTGCTTGACGTTCGACACGGCGTCCTTGACCTTCTCGCCCGCATCTTTGAGAGACGCTTTCGTTTGGTCGGTCTTGCCCTTGGTGTGCAAGTCTTCGTTGCCGGTGGCCGAGCCGACCTTTTCCTTGACTCTTCCCTTCAGGTCTTGAACCTTGTTCGATGCCTTGTCTCTCTTGCCCATGTGCTCGTCCTTTCAGATGGCGAGGTGTAGCGACCCACAACGGGGGCGTGGCGCAGGACGTTCTCGCTCAGTGCTGCTCTTAAGCGGACACGCGGACGAGCTTCCTAAAGGAGTTACCAGCGGTACCAGCGAGTGTGCCGACCAGGCGCCCCACCTCGGGCGACACCAAATCCGATGAGCCAAGCGACGAACACGATGACCCCCACGATCCACAATGCGTGGACTGCGAACCCGAGACCCCCGAATAGCAACGCAAGCAGAAGAACTAACAGAATGACGCCCATCGTTTCGGTTCCGTTCACTAGTAGACCGTCCGCAGGGGAACGCTTCTTGCAAGCAGAAGCTGGTCTTGCGGCCCGTTTAGTGGACCTCTTCATGCACTGCGGCCGTGCGACCCGCAGTGTCGGTCACCTGCTTGTCATAGGTGCGATCCCGACCGCCGACCGGTCGGCGAGACGTGGCGAAGATCACCGTCGAGCCGATCAGGCCGACAACGCCGACAACCATGAGGATGACCCCCACCGTGGACAGCCGGAAGCCGTGACCTTGACTGGTCACGGCCCAGTACATGACGGCACCCGCCGCGATTGAGATCATGCTGAAGACCATTCCTGCTAAACCCATTTCTTGTGCCTCCATCTCGTTGCCCCGGCCATCGACCGGGGAGCGAAAGAGGCGGGCTCTGGGACCCTTCAGCCCTCTCAGGGTAGCACAGAAGCCACTTTGCGTGCTCCAAGAGGTTTAGATCCGAGGCAAGACCTCGGGTGTGGTCCGTCCCTTGGGTACCTCTGGTTCTACGACAGATGCAAGACCGGGTGTTTCTCCACCGATCTTGCCCTGAGCGTCGCTCTTGTTCGGCGTTGTTGCTGGTGATATGAACGATTGCCGAGAAAAGCGGCAGAGGCCCAGTGGGTCCCTGTCGGCGAAATCGTTGCCCCAGACCCTGGCGATGCAGGCGTCGAACATTGCGAAGTCGGTCAGGGGGCAGCGGGGATGTGTAACACCTGGGCGGTTCCAGTCACCCATTGTTTTCGCTCAGCTCAAGTGCGACCGCAACATCGCAGCAGACCTCCGGTCGCATCGCGAGAGCGAACGTTGACCGGCGCACCAACCCCCCAGCGGCGCGGCTCTCGGCGCGGAGAGGAACCGGACCCTCGAGCGCGCCCAGCTTGAACATTGTTGCGGTGCTATGGCCTACCCAGGAGTCACGGATGGCCTCGCACTGTCTTGTTTACCTCCGATGGCGTCAGCCCGATCCGTCGGTGCCTGGCAAGTGAGAAAGAGCTGAACGATGGAACTGTATGCGACAGCGGACGAAATGCGCGCCGATGGTGAGGCGGGTCAGAACTTTGTCGGCTTCGAGGCCGACCGTATCGCGCTGCGTCGAGTCTTTGAGGATGATCACGGTGCGTTGATCAAAGAGCAGACCACGATCCGATGAAAATCAATTTTGGCGCGAGACATTCTGGCCAGCTGGGCTGATCGCGCCGTCTGCGGCGTAGTGTTCACCGAAGGCAGATAGGCAGAATCCACGGACAAAGCGGTGGGTCATCGTCTCTGCCGTCGCACGGCCTGACGCGAATAGTTTGCAATCGGCCCTCTCTGTTCGTGACAACCCAACCGGCTCAGCCATCAACGCGCTTCTCGTGACGAGGCCGGGTGACGAAGACCAGAGTCGAGGAGGCGGCTCCGGTTACGACTGCGACCGGTCGCAATCGACGTCAGGTTCCGTTCGACCCGCCCGATGTCCACGGGAATCTCGAACCCGCAGTTTGGACAGTCGTCACTGTCGAGAGCAGTGCTGCATCTCACGAACGATGAGTGGAGACTGAACCAAATAGCCATCGGTAGATCTCTCGGGCAAGTGGCGCTCGTGCGGGTGACAGCCTCGTCGCGGTGGACGCCGACAGTCCCAGAACACTCAAATAGTGATGTATTTCGCATGTTGCCCCCCTGAGACCTGCTACTTCACACCGGATCGGCGATCCCCAGAAAGGTGTGACCGCCCGAGCATCTGAACAACCGGCATTCACGACTGGCTTCGCTGTGTCGTGAGCGTGCTTTCGCCGCCAGTAACTCTGTACAACAACAGAACAGGCTCGCGTATTTCCTCCGAGAAGTCGCCGCTCGAGCGCACGCACCTAGCGAATACGATTACGTCCAAAGCTGGGGTGTGCGACGAGTGTTGCGTACGCGGTATTGAGGTACGCCACATTGAGTGGCGGACCGTAGGGTTCAAGCTTCGGAATAGCCTTTCGTGCCGTTCTGCTCTATTCGTCGTTCACGTCATCTGTCACTGTGTACCTGTCCTGCTCCCCGATGGGACGGCTCGGGGGCAACTTCCCATCGGGGGCAGACATTTCTGCGGCAAGGAGAGACTTGGTTGGAAACTCCAACCTGTCATTTGCCCAAGTTCCCCGCTCAGCGTTATGACGCTCGTGGGGTCAGAAGGTGATGCAGATGCAAGTACGGACGGAGACCAGCGTCACCACTAGCGTGAGGGCGCTCAACTACCAGGACCGGCCCCCACGGAGGTACCTACCCGGCCGGCTGTGTGCGGATCACGCGTGTGAAACACGCCTTTCGATTTACAACAAGGGTTCGTACTGCTCGCTGCATACAAAGGATGTAATGCGCGTGCGTGGCACGAGGGCTCTTTGACCCCTTCGGAGTGACACCATTCGGTAACGCTCCACTGACCCCCACCATGGTCGATGGAAGCGTGTAGTTCTCGGACGAAGCTGGCGCCACGATAGCGACAGCGATTACAGGGTATTTGTAACCGCAACTAATTGTAGTGTTCGTGGTCCGACCGCGGGATGAGACTTCGACACCCACGCTCATGGCGGGACGGACGATGAAAATGGCGCAACGGCTAACGGCACGTGCAACGATTTGACTCCGAGCCGGGCTTGGCGGGGGCGATGCGGACAGGGATTGGGATGAACGATCTTCGGGGTGCTGTGGCGGTGGTGACCGGCGGAGCCGCGGGCATCGGGCGGGGCATCGTCGAGGCGTTGCTGGAGGAGGGCTCGAAAGTGGTGATCGCCGATATCGAGGAGCCGGTGTTGGCGCGAACCGTCGAAGAACTCTCCGACCGCGGGGAGGTTCGAGGCGTGGTCACCGACGTGTCAGATCCGGGTTCGATGAACGTGTTGGCTGACACCGTCTTCGCCGAGTTTGGCTCGTGTCACGTGCTGTGGAACAACGCGGGAGTGACCTCGGGTGGCGGTGGCAACCCGTGGGAACAGGAGCCCAACGACTGGAAGTGGTGCTTCGGCGTCAACGTCTTCGGCACCGCGAACGGGGTGTTGGCGTTTGTTCCCAAGATGATCGAGTCGGGCGAACCCGGGGTGGTCGTGACCACGTCGTCCGGCGACGGTGGGATCGCTCCCGTGCCCTACGCCTCGGTCTACGCGTCGTCGAAAGCGGCCATCAGCTGCTTCACCGAGTCCCTCGCCCACCAGTTCCTGGCCCAGAAGACCAAGCTGCGGGCGTCTGTCTTCTACCCCTCGGGTGGCCTGCTCGAGACGGGACTTTGGACTGCACAGCGAAACCGGCCCCCGGAACTTGCCCGGGTGAGGCCGCGGCCGCCCGCGCCCGGGACGACCTTCGCTGAGTTCAAGGCGGCGCTCGCCGCCGCGGGGCGGCCCACGGACACCGTCGACCTGGTCGAGCTGGGCCGGTTCGCAGTCCAGGGGGTGAAGGAGGGCCGGTTCGTGATCAGCCACAACCTGGACCACGCCGGCCGACTGTTGCACGCTCGGGCGGACGCCATCGCCACAGGCCAACTGCCGCCTTCCGCCCTGGAGGGCCTCACGTGACCGGTCCCAGGACACCCGAGCACAGCGAGCGTGTGTTGTGAGCGCGGCGCTGGCCCCTGACCGCCGCTATACGATCATCTCCGCCGACGCCCATGCTGGCGGCGACATCCTCGACTATCGGCCGTATCTGGCCTCGACGTGGCACGACGAGTTCGACGCCTGGGCCTCGACCTACGTGAATCCTTTCGCCGACCTGCTCGCTCCTACCGCATACCGCAACTGGAACTCGGAGCGACGACTGGCCGAGAACGAGTCCGACGGCATCGTTGCCGAGGTGCTCTTCCCGAATGCCATACCGCCGTTCTTCGAAGCCAGCAGCCTGGTGGCGCTTCCCCCGACCCCCGAGACGTACGAAGCTCGTTGGGCCGGTCTTCAGGCCCACAACCGCTGGCTGGCCGATTTCTGCGCCCGGACCCCTGGACGCCGGGCCGGCGTCGCCCAGGTGTTCGTCAACAGGGTCGAGGACGCGCTCGCCGAGATCCACTGGGCGGCCGACGCTTTCATGCCGTTCGGCGGCATCCTGCTCCCCTCCATCCCCCCGGGTTCCGAGCTGGCCCCGTGGTGGGAACCTGTCTACGAGCCGTTGTGGGCCCTGTGCGAGGAGCTCGGTGTGGTCATCAACATCCACGGCGGAGGTGGCATCCCCGATTACGGCGACCACGAGGTGGCCCGGGCCATCATGCTCGTCGAGCTGCCCTGGTTCTCGCATCGTTCCGCATGGCACCTCATCTTCGGCGGAGTCCTCGAGCGCCACCCAGCTCTGAAGGTCGTGCTCACGGAACAGGGCTTGGCTTGGATCCCCCGCGGCCTCGAGACCCTCGACTGGTTCTACGGCCGCATGATCCACGGTGGCGCGGCAGAGGCCAACTTCTTCGGCGCCGCGGCCAAGGGCATGTCGCTCACCCCCAGCGAGTACTTCAAGAGGAACTTCTACGTAGGTGCCAGCTTCCTGCGCTCGAGCGAGTCCGCCCTGCGCCATGACGTGGGCGTCGACCGGATCATGTGGGGAGCCGACTATCCACACTCCGAGGGCAGCTATCCCTACAGCACCCTGGCGTTGCGAGCCGCCTTCGGTGACTGCGACCCGGTCGAGGTGGTCCGCATGCTCGAGACCAACGCCGCCGACCTTTATGGCTTCGACCTCGAAGCGCTCCGATCGGTCGGGGACCGCATCGGGCCGACCGTGGCCGAGGTGGCATGCCCCCTTGAGGTCGACGACTACCCGAGGGATTCGACCTGCAACGCCTTCGACCGTCACCAGGTGCTGCGCTCCTGGTGATCGAGGTCACCCCGGCCGCAGGTCGTACTCCGCTTTCCACCACCGGGCCGATGTCTTCGCCTCCGGGTCGCTGCGGAGGGAGGCGTCCTGGCCGAGGGAGTCGGGGGAGGGGCCGATGCGCTGTGCAATGGGGGCGAGTACGTCGAGATCGAACCCGTAGACGGCGGCGGCGGTGAGCCCCAGCATGTCGGCAGTGTCGTCGACGGGAACGGCGGCGAAGTCGCGCCGCAGCCGCTCGGCGGTGTGAGGCCAGGTCCCCTCGGGGTGCGGATAGTCGGTTCCCCACATGATGACGTCGGTGCCGATCACGTATCGGCGGCGGATCTCCTCCTTCGACATGGTGGATGCGCCGATGAAGATGTTGGTGCCGAAGTAGTCCGAGGGCAGCTTGGAGATCTTGCCCTTGAGCGTGGCGGCGAGCTTCTTGGTTGTATGGCCGCCCCCCATGTACTGGTCCCACTTCCACATCATGTCGGGGGCCCAGTAGGCGGCGGCCTCGGTGACGACGAACTTCAGGCCCGGGAAGCGTTCGAAGGCACCACCGAAGAGGAGGTGCCAGGCGGGACGGGCCGCCCACCACACCACCTCGGCTAGGTAGACACCCATGTTCTCGCCGTACTCCTCCGTCGGAGCTTCACCCGAGTGGGTGTGTACGGGCAGGCCTGCCTCGGCGCAGGCCGCCCACACCGGGTCGTAGACAACGTCGTTGTACGGAGGTCGCCGATGCCACATGGTCGGGATCATGATCCCCCGGATCCCGGGCTGCGCGGCCACCCACTCGACTTCTTTGACGGCCCGGTGGACGTCGTGGGTGATGGGCACCAGGGCGATACCGGCCCGCCGGTGGGGCGCGTGGCAGCACATGTCGGCCAGGAACCGGTTGTGGGCACGGGCGCCGGCGAAGGCAAGCTCGGGATCCTCGATGGCGCCGGCCATCAGGCCGGCCCCGAACGGGGGCGATGCATTTCCGGTCACGGCGTCGGCGTCCGCGAACAGCACGTCGGCAGCCACGCCATCGGTGTCGAGCTCCTTGTCCCTGACGGCGGGATCGTAGGCGCCCTTGAGACCCTCCTCGTTCTCGGTCTCCCAGCCCATGATGTAGTCGTAGTTGAACTTGAGCGCCTCTTCGCGGTGTGCCGTGCGCTCATCGAGGAAGCCGTCGAAAGCCGCGTGGTACTTGGTGTCGAGGTACTGGCGATAGTCCTCGCAGGCCAAGCCGGCGTGGCCGTCGGCCGATATGACGATGTAGCGGTCCGCTCCTGAACCGGGGAGGCGGTTCACGACCGGACTCCGAGGACCGACAGGTCGTCGTAGCGCTGGTGCATGAACGGGAGAACCCACTCGGCTGGGACGCGGTCGACGATCTCCCCGTTCTGAGCGGTGGTGATTTCTGCATATTCGTAGGACACGACGCGGAGCACGGGAAAGTCCGCGATGGGATCGAGGGGGGCGTCGAGCAACTTGCATTCTCCGGTCACGGGGCGGACGACCCGGGCTACCTCGTGCCGGCGGCAGTAGACCAACGCGGGGTCACCGTCGAGACCCTCGCCACTGGGATCGGGAAGGGCCTTGAAGTAGAAGTCGATCTTGTCCTTTTCGTATCCGGGCCGCTCGGACCCCAAGGTGCCCGAGAGCTCAGCGATGGTCGACCCCATTCGGGAAATCCGCCCGCTCACCTGGTCGCCGTCGAGCTTCAGTCCAACCTGGCCGATCTTCTTGGGCTCCCCGAAGGTCTCGCGACCACCGGTGGTTGACTGCTCGGTGGTCATCGGCATGAACAGCGCATACTCGCCCTCCACCGAGCCGTGGCGGGCCCTCACGCCGAACCAGCCGGCCCCGAAGGGGGGCAGGCCGGTGCCCATGTCGACCACCGCTATCCGAAGCCGGGCCGTAGGCGCCGAGGGTTCGAGCGGTCTGGGGAGGACGGATGCGACCAGCTCGGAGTCGGTCTCGAAGACCACGGTCAGCGCCTTTGACCAAATCGCCGCCCTTGTCGCCTCGACCTCGCGGTTGCGCACCCCGTCGAGCGAACGGCCTGCGTAGCGGATCGAAGCCATGCTGCCCCCATTCCCGGCGCACGCTTGGGCGCCCCGGAAAGTCTGACACATCGCCCGGATCGTCCGAAGGCCGGTTTGACTCGCTGACCAGGGACTTCCAGAACCCGGCGTACAGGGCTCCCCCCGTCGGAAGAGTGAGGAGGCCAGCAGCGCACCGCGAATGCTTTTGCTTTTTCGGGCGCCCCTGGGACTCTCGATGCGAGAATCTTGCAAGCTGGTCGACACGGCCAGCAGGTTGAGAGGCTCAGCATGAAGAGAGTTCTTCGCCCGTTCGCTTTGGTTGGGTCGGCGCTTGGAGTCGCCCTCGGTCTCGGAATCGTCGTGGCCTTGTTTGCGGGCCCCGCGATTGCCCAACCAGGGGGGTCCACGTTACCGGGCACGCAATGCCCAGCATTCCCCGCAGACGACGTATGGAACACGCCAATCACGGGCCTGCCAGTCGACGCAAACAGCGCCTCGTGGGTCGCTTCGATGAACGCTTCGACGACGTTCCTTCACCCCGACTACGGACCATCAGGGAGAAGGAACAAGCCGTACGGCATCCCTTGGCAAGTCGTCTCACCCTCACAGAAGCTGATTTCCCTCAGGTTCCATTACTCCTCGGAGAGCGACCCGGGCCCGTATCCGCTTTCGGCCTCGACACGGATTGAACGAGGTTCGGATCGGCATGCGATCATGGTCAACCCATCGACGTGCTCTCTCTATGAGATCTTCGATACCCGCTACCACGCCAAGAGGACTTCCACTGCAGGATCGGGTGCAATCTGGAATCTGCAATCAGATGCTCTGCGGCCGTCTGGATGGACCTCGGCCGATGCCGCCGGTCTTGCGATCCTCCCTGGTCTGGTCAACTACGATGAGGTCTCAGCAGGTTCGATGAATCACGCCATCCGTTTCACCGCGCAGTGCACGCAACAGTCCTACGTCTGGCCGGCCCGTCACGAGGCCGGACAAGTTGACCCGAACTGTCCCCCGATGGGAGCGCGCTTCAGGCTCCAAGCGAGCTTTGCTCTCCCACCATCGCAGTGCGCCGCCATGTGCCAGACGGTGATCACCACGATGAAGACCTATGGCCTGATCCTGGCAGACAACGGGAGCAATTGGTTCTTCCAGGGCACGGCTGACACGAGGTGGACTGCGACTGAAGTGAACCAGCTGAAGCAGATCCCGGCGAGTCTCTTCGTCGCAGTCGACGAGTCGTGTCTGATGGTGACGACCAACTCCGGCCAGGCATACCAACCTGGGACTGCCGCCTACGTGGCCCACTGTGGATAACTGAATCCGGATGCCCCGACCCCACAACGGGAGCGCAAACGTAAGGACCTTCTAAGCGAGCGCCCCTGCTGGGAGGATCGTGCAGGCTGTGTGGTTTCATTCACGAGTGTCGCCTGGTCGCGTGATGTGGATGGGATTCTGGGAACCCCCAGGTTCCAAGCTGCACCCGGGCCTCTATTTGTCGGGGGTCACCAACGCTGGTCGGCATCATCGGCGTATCTTTGAGCATGGACGGCGTAGAGCGTGCCACGATCGTGGCGATCGAGTCACACGAAGTCCTCATGTGGCGACGATGCGTGGAAGCCGTCGCCGCCGCGCCGGACAATCCGCTCGGAATCATCCTCGAGGACTCGGGCCCTTTTCCCATGATGGCAATGTCGGTGGTCGACTCCGACGACTTCAACCGGGTCGTCGGCCTGGGCATCGAGTCTCCGGCGGATCGCGGCGCCATCGAGACGATTCTGGCCTTTTACCGTGACCACGGGAAGTCCCGGTTCCGGGTCGAGGTCGCACCCGTGGCGCGCCCTGCCGAGCTGCCGCAATGGTTGGAGGAGGCAGGGCTGCACCGTGTCCCCGTGACTGTGACCAAACAGTGGGAACACCTGACCGATACCACCCCGGCGATCGACGACCCCGGAGACACAGACGTTCGTCGGCTCGACTCCTCTGACGCCGAGGCGGTCGGAAGGCTCACCGCCATCGCGTACGGGGCCTTTGACTCCATGGACTTGCTCGAGCCCTGGTTCTCGGCGACCGTAGACCGACCCGGGTTCACCTATTACGGCGCGTTCGAAAACGACCGCCTGGTCGCCTCGAGCGCGGCCTTCGTCGAGGGAGGCCTGTCGTGGGGCGGGTTCGCGGTCACCCATCCCCGCTTTCGTTCCCGGAACATCCAGCTGAGTCTCAGAGCCCGGCGTCTCCAAGACGCACGGGAGCTCGGGTGTCGGATCGTCCATTTCGAGATTCGCACCGATCGGATCAAGTCCGCCCGGGCTCTCACATACAAGGAGACTTACGAGAAACGGTCGTGGAGCACAGTCGCAGCCGACCAGGTTCGCTGACCCCCCGAGGCGCTCACCCTCCTGTTCGCCTGGCTATCTGATAGCCGAAGCGTTCGTTCGTCGACACAACCCTTTGACCTGCCGGCCAAGGCACTCCGCCAGGCGGTTCTCCTACGCTATTGCTCCCGATTTCCCACCCAATTGCGGCGCAACTGGCAAAAGAAGTCCAGGTGAGCGTGCCCAGATGAGAGTTTGGGGACTCACAGGTCGCTCGATGTCACACCGGTGCTCATGGGTGAGGGTTGGATACTCTTCGATGGGGATCATGTGCCGTCCGGGAGACCCTCTCGGCCGGCGGGATTAAGAAGCCAGGGGTGCCCGATGTTTCTGCGGTTTCGTGCGGTCGTATCGGTATTCCGGGCTGCATTCCAAAATCCTTTGCTACGAAGAGTCGGTTTTGCCTACGCATTGTTTGGAGCAGCTGAGTTTGGTGTCTGGATAACACTGTTGGTCTTTGCCTACGACCATGGCGGATCAAGCGCGAGCGTGCTGATCGTGCTCGTCCAGCTCATCCCGTGCATCGCCGTCGGCCCGTTCCTGGGCGCTTTTGTTGATCGCCGGCGTCCGAGCCGCGTTCTGTGCATTGGCTATGGGTTGCAGGCGGTGTCGATGGGAGCCGTGGCTGTCGCCATTGGTCTCGATGCGCCAGTTTTCGTGGTGTTTACCTTGGCACCGCTTACGTCGCTGAGCTTCACGGTGACCCGACCGCCACAAGCAGCGCTCCTTCCGGCGATCGTTCACACCCCAGATGAGCTGACCGCCGCCAACGTCATGACTGGCTTGACAGATGCGATCGCGGCCATGGTCGGCCCTGCAGTGGTCGGTGTCCTAATAGCGTGGCGAGGGCCAGGGCTCGCCGTGGCGGCAATGGCGGCTATGACGGTGGTTTCCACTTTCTTAGTGGCACGTGTGATCGGACCGGCTGCCGCCATCTCGTCCGATATCGTCCCGGATGACGGCGAAGGCGACGAACAGGACCACGATGCTGGAGGCGTGACGTCCGGGATCAGGCGAGCCTTTGCCCCCATAGGTATGGGCGCGGGGTCCAACCTGCTGGTGACCATGCGCAACCCGCAGATCAGGGTCCTCCTGACGTTACACACCTTCTATTTCGTGCTCATCGGTGCCCTCGACCTGCTCTGTGTCATCCTGGCCGTGGACTACTTACACATGGGCCCAGGCGGACCGGGATACCTGAACGCCGCACTCGGCGGAGGAGCGCTGCTCGCCGGGTTTGTTACGGCCTTTCTCGTGGGTCGGCGCCATCTGGCGAATACGCTTACCGTCACCCTCTCGATTGCAGTGGTGGCGCTCGCGTTGATCGGTGCAATTCCGAGAGTGGCACCCGCCGTCCTTCTCATTGGCACGGTGGGACTAGCAGGCGCTGTCTTCGACACCACAGGTCGGACCCTTCTGCAACGTTCGGCTCCTTCCGACGCCATCGCCGGGTCGTTCTCGATCCTGGAAGCTCTCATGGACACTGGCCTCGTCGTGGGCGTGGTCCTTGTTCGGGTGGCGATCGCCATCGGAGGTCTAAAGGCGGCACTCTTCGCCCCGGCCATCGTCGCCACCTTGCTCATTGGGGGGCTATGGCACCGGATCCACAAGATCGACGCTTCTGCGACAGTGCCCCAAGTGGAGATCCAACTGTTGCGTTCCATTTCCATCTTTGCTGCGCTTCCGGTGCCGTCGCTTGAGAGCGTGGCGCGGGGCCTCGAACCGTTGACGGTTTCGCAAGGAACGATCGTCGTCAAGGAAGGCGAACAGGGCGATCGTTACTACGCCGTTGCGGAAGGCGAACTGGCCATTTCCCGCGATGGTGAGAACCTACAAATGATCTCGCGAGGTGATGGTTTCGGAGAGATAGCCCTAATTCGTGACGTTCCCCGTCAGGCCACGGTCATCGCAACTACTGACGCCCTGCTCTACACGCTACAAAAAGAGCCATTCGTCCAAGCGGTTACTGGCCACGCGAGGACGATAACTACAGTGAGAACGATCATCATGAGACATTTGGGAGACAGCGATCCGGCATCATAAATGGCGGTCGAGAAGTGGTCTCGGTATGACCCACCAAGTGCCAAGGTCAGTTCTGGACCACGGTGGCATCGTTCGAAAGCCGGCGTAGTTCCAGCCCTCTCAGCGCTACCCAGAGGGGTCGAAAACGTAACGCCCGTTTTCTTTTGCCGCTTCGGGGTACGCCGGTCCTATGCAAGACGCCCAAACTGATCCCGACGACACGCGGATGCCATCGCGGCGTATCTCGAAGCAGGCTTTGACGAGCTCTATATCGATCACGTTGGACCAAATCAGGCAGGATTCATCGAATTCGTGGAGAATGAGATTCGGCACCGCCTGTGAGACGATATGTGAACCGACGAGCGTTGAGGACTTGAGGGCAATATCATGGCGCGCCCGAGGTCACGCCGCACACATGTCTCTGCTTTGAAACGCGTGATAGTGGCTATCATCCTCGGCCCAGGAGTGGGGTCCTCGCTCGCCGTCCTCGTCACATGGCAGGCCGCGGCACTGTTGGGATGGGATGCCACGGCACTGTGCTTCTTGGTGTGGGTCTGGCTGAGCATCTGGCCGCTCGATCCGAAAGAGACGCGGCAAGTCGCGGTACGGGAGGACCCGAGCGCCGCCCTGGCGGACAGTATCGTGCTCTTCGCCGGTGTGGCATGTTTGGGCGCGGTGGCGTTGGCCCTTGTCAAGGCGGGCAGCTCGCACGGTACAGAAAAGGCGTTCTTGATCGCGGTGGGAGTGGCAAGCGTGGCGGCATCATGGGCTTCGCTTCACACCGTCTTCACGCTGCGCTACGCCCGGATCTTCTACTCAGGGTCGGCCGGCGGAATCGCGTTCAACGAGAAGGAGCCTCCCGACTACGTCGACTTCGCGTACGTGGCTCTCACGATTGGATTGACGTTTCAGGTGTCCGATACCGATCTTTCGTCCAAACCGATGAGGCGCACCGCGCTTCGCCACGCACTGCTCTCCTATCTGTTCGGTGCCGTTATCGTGGCGCTGACCATCAATGTCGTCGCCAGCCTTTTGAGCAGCAGCGGCCACTAGCCACAAGGCGTTTGGGTCAAAGATCGGGTGGGCATCAAGGTCGGAGACGATTGTTCACCGAGCCCAGAGGAGCACTGGACCATGGATGCGACAAAGCTGCTGATCGCTGACCACAACCGGGTCAAGGGACTGTTCGCTCGTTACAAGATGGCGAGCAGGGAGAAGGATGTCGAGGAGGTCAACCAGCTCGCTGCGAAGATCCTGGAGGAACTCACGGTCCACACGACCATCGAAGAAGAGATCTTCTATCCTGCCGTCCACGAGATATCCGACAAGTTGGCAGACGCGGTCGATGAGGGCGTTGAGGAGCATCACGTGGTGAAGATCCTGCTCGAAGAGATCGCGGCGCGGAGCCGGGAAGCGACGAGTGGACTGCCAAGATGACCGTTGTCATCGAGAGCGTGGAACACCATGTCGAGGAGGAGGAGAACGAGATGTTCCCCAAGGTTCGTTCGAGCACCGACGCATCTCGGCGCGGGGAGCTTGGGGAACTCATGGAGGCGCGAAAAGCGGATCTCGGTGCACCGACGTTTTCCGACAAGGCTGGCATGTCCACCGAGGAGCTGGCGGAAAAAGCGAGGGAGCAGCAGATCCCGGGTCGCTCGACCATGAGCCACGATGAGTTCGCCGCTACCGTTGCGCCCGAGTAGGGGGCAGAGCTCCGTCCGAGGCCTTCCGACCTGAATTTCGTCGC
The DNA here is from genome assembly GCA_963846125.1 of uncultured Acidimicrobiales bacterium. Classification (GTDB taxonomy): domain Bacteria; phylum Actinomycetota; class Acidimicrobiia; order Acidimicrobiales; family UBA8190; genus Chersky-840. The sequence continues at coordinate 546,731 of CAWJUR010000002.1, read as the reverse complement.
GACCCGTGTCAAGGACGACGTAATGTTGCGTCACCGGCTGGCTTCGACGATAGAGAGTGGAGCCAGCGTGGACACCAGACCACACGCTGGGACCCGGTCTTTTACAGCAAAAACCTGATACACAAGCCGGGTAGGTACCTCGAGTCTCGACATCCTTCGGCGCCTATAGATCCTGGCCAGAGTTCTGCCGTTCATGGTGTGGAGACGTTGGTGCGGTTGACGTCAGTCGTATGGATCCGTGCATGTCTTGGAGGCTAACGGCCTCGATCACGAGTGGCAGATCGTAGTTAAGTTGTGCAGCACAGACGGATGCCATAGAGCCCCGAGCCTGGAGTGAGCGTTGCAAAGACGTGCTAAGCGCCGAACCGCTAATCGGACCGAGCTATTTACCGTGATGTATTCGAAGTCGGGCCCGTCGACGGCCGCCGTAGTGCGCTACTCCGAACGCAGGAGCTCGCTCGGTCGGTAACGCGACACGACCACTGCAGGAGCCAAAGCCATCAGAGCAGCGGCTGCCAGCACGCCGGCTGACAGCGCGGCAAGCAATAAGAGCTTCACGACCGGCGCGGGGACGACCCCTAAGTTGATGGCGAAGGATCGCCACACCATCCTTCCGATGGCCACGCCCAACGGTGTTCCGATGACGATGCCGATCACGGTGACAGCGGCCGCCTGCCAAAATACGGTCCACCGGATCTGCCAGTTAGTGAACCCGAGCGCTTTCAAGAGGCCCATTTCCTGGCGCCGCCTGCGGACCGTGACAACGAGGAGATGGGCCAGTGTGGCCGCTCCGAAGATCGCCAGCATGATGCCGAAGATGAGCGGGAAGTTAACGGCTTCACCGAAGTTAACAAGCCCGTTGGGAGGGTTGGGCCCTTGCGTGTAACCCTGGAAGGCGTTGTTGAGATTGGCAATGGCTGCTCTGCCGTGTTGCCCCCCTACCGTGCTGATGAAGACAGCGAAGTTGGTGCTCTTCAGCAGTGAGCTCATGCACGCCCCGCGGCCGTTACCGGGCGCGCACACCGCGTCCAGAACGCGCTCATGCTCATTGCGGCACCGGTACCCAGGCCAGCCTGGCTGGCAGCAACGCCGGTGGGAAAGGCAACGGTTGCCACCACCCGCATGCGGACCGGTCGACTACCGCCGCTGGGGTTCCGGATGACGACGGGCACGATGGAGCCGATGTGGGCGCCTACCTGGTGCATGGTGGTGGCCCCCAACCCGATCTCTCCCGGTTGGTTGGGATACGCGCCGATCACGGTCGACAGTTCCACCGGTCCACGTGCCACGGACGTGACGAACGAGGTCACGTGGACCTTGTCGACTACCAGGGGAACGCCGGTAACAAGGGTGATGTTGTGCACCGACGGCTGGCGCTCCAGAGTCTTGATCAGGTGAGTTGGCGGGCCGGCGTTGGCGTCGTAGATGATCAGTTGGAACGCGTCGCCGTACAGCGATGGCGTGACCGTGAGGTGGGACAGGCTCGCCCCGAATACAGCGGTGGCCGCAAGTGCTGTAACGGCGAGAATAGTGCCCAGCCAGGCGGTGACTACTGGGACGGGATTCCTCCCTCGCCCTCTTTCAAGAGCATGGCGCACTCCGATTACGGCGGTCGGAGACGCCCCCGCAGTCGCCAAGCGATTCACCACCGCCGAGGGACGAGCCCCGCTCGTCCGGGTCCGTCGGTGGGCAGTGCGCACTGCCGGCCAGATCCCGAGCAGCAGCACGCCCGCGATCACCGTCAGAGCTCCGAATAGCAGCACGGGAGCGTCGAAGGCCAACCCGGTGGAGGTCTCGGCGAAGCGAGCTTCGCCCATTGGAGCCATCGGCGACACGAGGTAAGCCACCAGCAGTGCGCCCACAGCCCCTGCAGCCGCCACCACCGCCGTGGCGGCCATGCTGAGCAATATGAATTGGCGAGAGACGACGCCCAGGGCGCCGAAGGCCAGGAACTCCTCGCTCTCTACGAAGCGCTGTCGGCTGATGGCCTGGCCAATCACCGCCACTCCGGCTAGGGCGGCCAGGATTGCCAGAACCCACCAACCCACGGCTTGTGGGTGGATGGAACCTTGGATCAGCTCAGCCGGTGTGTCCTCGTTCTGAATGTTCTGGGCCCCAAGGGCCTGGATCTCCCTCTTGAACTTGGGGCCATCGGCCGTTGGGTTGCGCAGTTTGACCAGGTACCCCGGGCCGGACGTGGTCTCAGGCACCACCGAACGGTCGAAGGCGGGCGTCGTGTACAGGTCAAAGAAAGGGTTGGTGCCCGACGGGAACTCGAGCTCGGCCGCTTCGATCCCCACCACCCGCAAGCGCACGATCGGACCAGTCGGATTCGGTCCTGCTCCAGTGGAGTTCTCCACCGCACTTGCCTGTGACGCTGCGAACAAAGGGACGCGAAAGACAGTTCCGATGTGGACGCCGTAGTTATGCATCAGATTGAACGAAGCGAGCACCTCGTGTAGATCGGATGGGTTGGGCATCCGTCCCGCCACGAGATTGACGGTTCGAGCCAAGGCCGTGCTCGACATGCCGAAAAGGTTAAAAGTGCTCGAGTCGATCGAGCCGGTGCAGGCGCACCTTGGTTGGCCGTTGAATGGTGTCACGACAGTGGTGACCGAAGCGACCTCGGGCAGTTCAGTAAGTTGCGGTAACGGCTTGTTGGTGAAGAAGAACCCGTCGAAGCCATGCGCTCTCACAAAGCTCGGGAAGGCACCGGCAGTGCGGTTGCCAGCGGCGACGGCGCCGATGGACAGTCCGCCGACCACGGCGACCAGCGCGGCCAGGGCCAGCCACGATCGCCACCGGCGACGGAACTCCGCGCCGAACACCAGCCAGACAGCGTCCAAGATGACCCTCCAAACGCAGTGTTACCCCTCGAGGTACCACCGCCCAAGGAGGGCAGCCGGTCTCTTAGGCACGTGGTAGCACGCCCTAGACCCGGATCAGCGCTTAAACACAACATGACTAGGGATGAGATGGTCTACCTCCGACGTCGCGACCACCACCGAGTCGGTCTGTCGATCAAAGGTGGGCCGCATAGTTACTCTCGCCTCCCGGGCGGCCCCCGCCCTGGAGCGTGCCCGGCAGGACACGCTCGCCAAGGTTGCCCGCTCTGGATCCGCCCTAGTGCCAGCGCCGCCTCTCACATCCCGACCCGGGCCAAAGGAGGATGCGATCAATCCAACTTTGCAGCTCGTAACTAGTTTCGAAGCCTCTGACAATGGGGACACTGGGAATAGCTCAGCTCGACGGAGAACGGAGGCGCATCAATGGGCATCATCCTGCTCGTCTTGCTCCTGGCCCTTTTGTTTGGGGGTCTCGGCTTTGCCGTCCACGCGCTCTGGATCGTCGCAGTAGTGGTGTTGGCAGCCTGGCTGCTGGGATTCGTGCTGCGCGGCAGCGGGAGTGGATCGCGCTGGTATCGCTGGTAGGTGTTGATCAAGGGCTCTGCTGCTCCTCGAGACCCTCGATCTGAGTGGAAAGCTCACGCTCTATGCAGCACAGGCGCCTTCGGAGCCAGACCTTGACGCGCGCGCTGCTCGTTAAAAGATTCAGAGGCCATTTTGGTTGCTCCGACCTTGGAACCAGAGACCGCGGCGGCAGGGAGTGTCTTGTGACGAATGACAGTGCAGAGAGCTCGATCCCCATTTCCGGATTTGAAGTAGCCGAGCACGGAGACGTACTCCTGCTACCTGCGAGTGTCCAGGAAGAGCTGGGAGACCCGGACGGTTCGCTGGGTGTACTTGGGCGGCCTTTCGACCGCCGGACCCCGTTTTTTGTCGGCTTCACCGGTGCTCTGGGGGTTGCCACCGCCTTTGTTGTTGCTCGCAGCATCGCTGATCTTGGTGACGTGCTCATCGTCATTGGTCTGGCTTTGTTCATTGCGATCGGACTCAATCCGATCATTGAGTTCTTCGTGGGGCGCTCGCTTTCTCGGGGTGCCGCCGTCGGCCTCGTGACATTCGGCTTTGTGGCCCTAGTATCGTCGTTCCTAATTGCCGTCGTGCCCCTCATTTCGCATGAGGTTCACACCCTCGTAGCGAATTACCCCCATTACAAGGCGGATCTCGCCAACAAAAGAGGATGGACTGGAAAATTTGCCGCCAAACTTCACTTGACAAACTATTTCAGAGGAAAGTCCAAACTCAAGCTTCCCATTGCGGGTGGGGTCCTAGGGGCGGGTCGACTGTTGCTTTCCCTCGGGGTTGGCACAATCAGCGTGGTCGCTCTCACGATCTATTTCTTGATCGCAATGCAGGGCGTCAAGAAGTTGTGGCTTTCCCTAATCCCTCGCAGCCGCCGTGAGCGCACAGGACTCTTGACTGACGAGGTCTTCAATCGCGTCGGTGGTTTCATGCTCGGAAACCTTTTGACTTCGCTGATAGCCGGAATAGGAACTTACGTATGGCTCCTGATTTGGGGCGTTCCTTATGCACTACTACTTGGAATATTTGTCGCGCTCTTTGACCTCATCCCAATGGTGGGGTCCACCATCGCTGGAGTCGCCGTATCTCTCGTCGCCCTCACGAAGGGGTTGCCCGTCGCCCTTGCAACTGGAGCGTTCTACATTGTGTATCGATTCCTCGAGGACTACCTTGTGAACCCGCGTGTAATGAAGCACACGGTGAAAGTCACGCCTGGGCTCACAATTATCGCCACGCTCATTGGGGGCACGCTTCTAGGGCTCCTTGGCGCACTCATTGCCATTCCAGTTGCCGCAACAATTCACCTGTTACTTGAGGAAGTCGTCATTCCCAGGCAGAATCGCCACTAGAGACCGAGGGGTATGGACTCTCGATCAAAGTCTCCGAGCCCTGCCCACATGATCCGCGTGGGCTCGTGCAGCTGCCGGACCGAGGTGATCGTCGAGACCGGGTCCGGCCGGGGGACCCGGCAAAGGCAGGTGATAGCCCCGGGAACCTGGTGCCGAGATCAGCACCCCGGATGCGCGCCCTCTGTCGAGCGCGGGTGTGACGGCACAGCGTCCTGCACGTGGTTGTTGAGTATCAGTGGAGTCTTTTTGATGGAATGCTTGCGCGTCAGCGCTCTCCGCCTTGAACTGTGTGCCCACCATGCGAGTGCCTCAAATCAGCACTACGAGGGAGGAGTACGCGGCGCCAATCCAAGATCGCTCACCGGTGCTGATCAGCTTCGCTCAGTGACAGAGACAACTCGACTTTGGGATGTCGGACGGCCCCGTACGCGGCTGTCGGGTTCCAATTGCTGATTCAGCGGCCACCTTAAGCAAAAGAGCTCCAGTGGGAAGCTAGTGTCCCGGTCTTGGCAGGCGATGACCTTCAGGAGCGGTTACAGAATCTTCAGACCTTGACCGAGGTCGGTCTGGGCCGTCTCGGCGTCGAAGAGCTACTGGTCGAGTTGTTGACCCGGGTGCGAGAGATCCTCGACGCTGATACTGCGGCAGTACTCCTACTCGATGATGGCGGCAGTCACCTTGTGGCACGGGCTGCTTGTGGCATCGAGGACGAAGTACGACAGGGTGTACGCGTTCCGCTTGGGCAGGGTTTCGCCGGAACGATCGCCGCGAGGAAGCAACCGGTCATCTTGGACCAAGTCGGACCCTCAACCGTGACGAATCCGATCCTGTGGGAGAAAGGGATCCGGGTCATGTTGGGCGTGCCGCTCCTGAGCGCAGGAAGGTTGATCGGAGTGCTCCACGTCGGTCGCCTTGATGAGCGACGTTTCCGGGATGCCGATGCCGAGCTGCTCGGGGTGGTCGCTGATCGAGTGGCAGGCGCCGTTCAGAGCCACAACCTCGCTGTCGAGCGGGCCGCAGCGGACATGTTGGAGCGGAGTCTGCTGCCCCAGAGACTGCCGTATTGCCCGGGCCTTGAGTTTGCCGCTCGATACGTACCCCAAGAGGGTCGAGCGGTCGGTGGGGACTGGTACGACGCGTTCACGCTGCCCTCTGGGGCGCTCTGGGTGGTCATCGGCGACGTCGCGGGGCACGGTCTGCCGGCTGCAGTTGTCATGGGGCGCGTGCGAAGTACGGTGCGGGCGTACGCCCTGGAGGGCTACCCCCCAGACAACGTACTGGGACTAGTTGACCGGAAGGTCCAGCATTTTGAGGTTGACACCATGATCACGCTCGAGTGCGCGGTGTCGAGACCTCCCTATGACCAGTTCCAAGTCGTGTCCGCCGGGCACCCGCCTCCGATCTTGGCCCAGTCCGATCAACCTGCGACCATCGTCGATATAGACGTCCGCCCCCCACTTGGGATCGGCTCCGGCCGCCAGCCCGCACCCACGAGGCTCTCATTGCCTCCTGGCGGAGTCTTAGTTTTGTACACAGACGGGGTCGTCGAACGGCGAGGAGAGGGCCTCGATGTCGGCCTAGAACGTCTACGCGCGGCGGTGTCGGCTGACAAGCCCGAAGGTGTCTGCCGCACCGTCATGCGCGAAATGGTGGGCTCTTACCGGCCCGAAGACGACGTGGCCTTAGTTGTGGTCCAGCGAACCGAGACTGTTTAGGCCTCCAATTGTCGTCGGCCTGGGCGATTTGCAGGGGGCCATGATCTGATTGCCCGATCATTTCCAGCCCGCCTGCACGCCCACCGCGGCTTGACTCACTTGCCACTCTTTGGATTGTGATTGAGATATCGGCCATCCGCGTCGTAGTGAAAGGTCCATTGGAGTTTGCACCTGAGGCAGGGCGTCGTGACTGTCTCAGCAGCCGCAAGATTCTCAGGGACCGGAATCTTGCTCCCGCAATCACAGCTAAACGACTCCACGGCAGGCACGATACCCAGCGTGGCATGGTTGAAACGCGGCATAATGCCGGACGGTTCGGTCTGTTGTGCAGACCACCGTGTTTAATAGTCACGCCGTTTGGGTGAACTTTGAGACATGGGCGACGACCCAATCGATGTCGAAGAGGCTCGCGAGAAGGTCCGACATGCCCGTGCCGCTTACAACGAGGCTCTAGCGGCGCAAGACCCTCACCAGACGAAGAAGCTCAAAGACGAGCTTTACGATGCAGAGGCCGCGTTAGTCCGTGTGAAACGAGGACACGAGTCTGCTCCACCGGGGCACCTGCTTTGATTTCCTCGCGTCCGCGGGCTTCCCGTCATTCCGAGCCCCATTGATTCGGTCAAGCGGCGGTGCTGGTCGCCCAACCTAACTTCTCGCTCGAGGCGCCCGCACCGCTCACCCACGTCAGCCCCCGGCGCGCAGACGATCCGGGTTGTTGACTCCGATTTTCCACATTCTTGCTGGTGCAATCAAAGTCGGATATCGCCGGTTGTCGGAATCGGATGACCTTTTTGCCACTCACAGCACGGGAGGAGCGGGATCGGGACTTTCGCTCGCGCCACATGGATACGTCGTCGGCGGGTTCCCACATTTTGAAGCCGCAAACGGCTCTGAGAACGTCCAGGTGGACCGCCTGGAAGAGATGGTCGGCGCCGCACCTACAACCACTGGCCGTCTCGATGGGTTTGTAGCCTCTGCCCGAGCGGTTTCCGGAGGCCGCTCAGCGGCAGCGTCCGGGAGCCGAGCACTCTTGCATCAGGACGTCGGGCGCGCGGACATCGTCACGAAGTCCCGGCTCCACCCGAGGTCGAAGAACGTCGAAGGGCCTTGCACCGTCGAAGACAGCAGCTTGCTCCCGTTGATCGGGGCGGCGGGCCCCGCAGTGGTGGACGGATTGTAGGTGGCCAGGACGGTCCACGACGGATTGATGTCGAGCTCCATGCCACGCTCGACGCCGGCCCGCACCAGGAGCTGGGCGAGCTGCAGCGGGTCGAGCGCTGGGCCGGTGGCGTACACCAGGGCGCCGGTGGCTGTGATTCCGACGGCGGACCGCCACTGGTGTTCCACGCTCGGTACCGACGCGGCGCACGACGACGTGCCGCAGGTGTCGCCCCACGCCAGCCAATCGGAACCGGCCGCCAGCGGAGTGGGCTGGCCGGCGTCGACGAGCAGGGTGAGGTTCTGACGGACGCTCACGACTTGGGGCGTCATGGACACGTCGCCTCCCCAGGCACCAACGCCGACCGTGCCATCGGCGTAGATGACCAGGGACGCAGCACCGGGCACGAGCGGGTCGACGAGTCGTTCCTCGGTGTAGTAGCCCCCGCGCGGAAGGTTCATCGTGAACCCCCCGTTGAATGCGGCGACCAGCGACACAGCGTCTGTGGGCTGGATGGGGGGGCCGTACCGGTAGGGCCCGCCGCCGGGGCTCTTCGATCCCGAGTAGAGGCGGGCTGCCAGGCGGTTGGTATCCATCCAGGCGATCCCGGCCGGCAACGAACCTCCTGGGGGTCGAGCGCGGTCTCGTAGACGGCCGGCAGGCCGCCGACAAGGCGACCGGCTGGGCCCCACACTCCTTCGTTCGATCGCGCGGGTTGGTCGAAGGGCGCCAAAGTTGCGGGGACGGGCAACGGCGGGAGGGGGGCACTCGTGGCCCTTCCGGCCCTCGGCGGGTGCGTCGACGTGGAAGTCGTCGACTCGGTCGTCACCGTTGACGAGGGAACGACCGGCGGGAGCGGGGTGGGTACCCGGGGGCCGGCTCCGCATGAGGCCAGCACCACGGTCAGTCCGGCCAGAGCCAACTCCGACGCAACCCGTGCGGGCGGGCGAGATTTCCGCATCCCAAACACCTGCGCAAGGTTAGGAAGCGGTCAGGTCAAGATGGCGGCGCCCTTCGAAAATCCCCCATTCGTTCGTTCGTTCGTTGGTGCGTGCGTTGGTTCGTGGGCGAGGGGTGTCCGAAACCAGGACATAGGCGATAGATGTGTCAAGACATAGGCGACACCGACCTGGGGGTCTCCTATGGAAAAGGGCCGCTACCTGGTCGATGCACATCTGAGAGAGAGCCGATCGGTCGCTGAGCTGGCCCGGACCCACCGGGTCCATTCCAGCTGGATCTCCCGGCTGCTCGCCCGGCACCGCGAGCTCCGCGAGGAGGGACTGGTTCCCCGCTCGAGGCGTCCGCACCGCTCGCCGACGACCATCGCCGATGAGGTCGAGAACGAGATCGTCCTGCTGCGCAAGCAGCTGGCCGAGGAGCGCCTCGACGTCGGCGCCTCGACCATCCACTTCCATCTGTCCCGGCGCCACGACAGCGCTCCCTCGGGTGAGCACCTTCATGCGGTTCCTGCGCCGGCGGGGCTGTGTCGTCCCCGAGCCCAAGAAGCGGCCCCGGTCGAGTTTCATCCGGTTCCAGGCCGCGCTCCCCACGAGTGCTGGAATCGGATTGTTGCCGAGAACTACAAGAACCCAATAGCCTTCCCGAAGGCCGCAGCAATAACCGCCGCACCCGATCGGTTCGGGTCGTCGCCGAACTTCTCGACTCTGTTTGTATGGCATCGGATGTCCAAGTGGATGCAAGCCCGGTCAACGGCAACTGGAACGTTGCCCCAGGGTGATGCCACTTGGTCGGTCAGATCGGTCGAAGCGAAGGCTCCCTGTACGTCTGCGAAGGGGTCGCCGAACTGTGTGTAGCTAGTGGCCAACAGGCTGTTGAATTGCACGAGAATTGGCACCGTGTCCAACGCGACTTGGCGCACGGAACCACCGGCTAGCCAGTCACCCAGAAGGGGGTCGTAGTAGGTCATCCCAACGATTCGCGTCGTGCTGCCGGCTGCGGAGCGTAATCCGTTCAGGATGGTAGCGAGGTTGGTTCGGACCGTCGTCTCAGCTCGCTGGACGCAGGCAAGGTTGAGACCGTTTGGGCCGGCGCAGAACACTATGTCGTTGCCCCCGATGTCGATGGTCACCAACGCAACCGACCCCTCATGTCGGTGCAAAAAGGCCACGGCCTCGTTCTCCTGAGAGCCGCCCGGCGCGGAGGTCGATCCCGACAACATCGAAGAGCTCGTCTCATCCGAGCACGCCATCTTCACGAGCTTCAAGTGCGGTACAGAACTTCTAAAATGCCCCGCGATTAAGTTCGAGTACGACTTGTCTCCGTTCCAGATAGGCGCTGAATCTCCAAGGGCCAGGTAGAATTCTCTGTGTGACGAGCTCACCAGTGCCGTTGTCGCGGGCCCTGGAAGGTTGGTTCCTCCAACGAGAAGGATTGTCTCCAATATCATCGCGGCTCCAAAAAACACAACCTTCCTCAACGTCGTCTCCCCTACCTCTGGAAGCGGAATAGAGCGTTACGTTTCGTTCGTTTCGTATGTTCGTGGACTGTCGACACTACCTACGGTTACCGAAGATCCCATCCGGAGCGTTTGAGCTGGACCTCCTTTTGGACTGGCGTCACGACCGTATAGGGCTGAGCATTCCGTTGGGCCGATTGATAACGCGTTCGCACCGTTGGCGCGTGATCCCTGGATCGGTCAGTCCCCGGGTCTAGCCTCACGCTCGACGGAAACCCCCTGCGGCACCTCACTCTGGACACCTCACGGGGCTACCAGCCAAGTGGGCTGCCGCGGCACAACGTTCGTGAGGTTTCCTGTATCGGACGATGACCCGCGACATTTGGTTTGCGTTCATTCGTTCGTTCGTTCGCTTCCTTCGTTCGTGGGCTGCCGACAAAACCCTCCCCACCTGGTCTGAGGCGCGATACGCGGTCGGCCATTTCCCACGCCATGGCTTTCGATTTTCCCACCTATTTGTGGAAGCAATCGCACTGAGGACTCCCAGGTCGAAGCTGCGGATGAGATTCTCGGCACCCACAGGCTGTGGCTGCACTGGGGCCGCCCCGCTCTCGCCGCCACACCTCGGCGGCCACGTCGCCTTCTTTTGGTCGAGTGCGGTCAAAGCTCGTAGATGGCGCGTTGATCGACTCGTTTCCAGCGGCACAGATGCCTACGCTGGGCTAGACACCGGGGCTCCGACAGCGTTGCGCCGGGACGAACGTCTGGCCCCTTGGCTCGGCCGTGTCGCCGCCTCGACGAGCTCTCCCAGCGCTGCGGGGACGGCATCGGCGATATCCCACACTCGAGGCACGAGATCGGGGCAGGTGATGAAACCGAAGCCGACTCGGTCCTCCTCCGACAACACGGTCACATTCAGTCCCGCCCCGTCGGTAATGGGTCCGAGCGGATAGAGACCCACCAGGCGGGCCCCGGCCATATAGAGGGGGATGGGCGGACCCGGCACGTTGGACAGGATCAGGTTGTGCACGACAGGGTGGTGGTCGGCGACATGAAGGGTGGAGTACAGGCGGGCCCCCAGGGCAAAGGCATTGAGCCAAAAGTGTTCAGCCCAGCGCATGAGCGTGTCAGCGCCGACCATCTTGTGGATCTCCTTGGCCCGGGTGTTGGCCGAGGCGATGACTCGGAGCCGCTCGGCGGGGTCCTTTTCGTCGGTGGCGAGGGTCGAGAACATTACCGAGACCTTGGTCATCCCCACGCGCTCGGCCGTCTGGTCGTGGACGGACACCGGCGCAGCCGCCAGAAGTGAGTGGTCGGGGAGTTCACCTCGATCTTCGAGGTAGTGGCGGAGAGCACCACCTACGATGGCTGTCACGACGTCGTTGACGGTGACGCCAAACGCGTCTTTCACCATCTTGATGTCGGCCAGGGCTACGTCGGTGAAGGCGACCGATCGGCGAGCGGTGATGGTGGCGTTGAACAAGGTGCGCGGCGCCGTGAACGGCATGGCCCCGGGGGTGGACCCCTGTCCCTGCCGTCCGAGACTCCAAAGGGTGGTCGCCAGTCGCAGCGCGGTGGCCGGGACTAGTCGGGCCATTTCGAGAGGTTCGCCCAGCCGGGATATGAGGCTACGGCCGAGCAATTCAAGGGAACTCGGCGGGGAGGCGATGCGCCAGGCACCAAGCGGGGGAGCGGGGGCCGGGGGCAGGGGCTCGAGGTCGAGGAGGTGCCCCATCATGCTGGCCCCCGAGACACCGTCGATGGTGGAGTGATGCATCTTCACGAGGACGGCGATGCGCCCATCGGCCAGTCCTTCGATCACCCAGATCTCCCACAGGGGTCGGTTGCGCCGCAGGGGCCAACTGGCGATGTCACCGACGACGTTGGCCAACGACTCCTCGTCACCCGGGGCCTCGAGCACGACGCGATGTATATGGCGATCCATGTCCAGGTCCGGATCATCGATCCAGTACGGTCGGCCCAAATTGAACGGAGTTTTCGCCAGCTTCTGACGAACAGCGGGAATCTTCGGGAGACGCTCGAACAAGAGGGAGCGGACGCCGTCGTAGGTGTACCCCGTCGCCATCGTCGAGGGATCCAGGATCAGAAGCCCGCAGACATGCAGATGCATCGTGGGCGTCTCGCCATAGAGAAAGGCCGCATCGAGTCCTCCGAGTTGCTCTACCATCTCATTTCCCTCCATCGGCACGAGAATCCACGACGCGAGTCCGCCCGCCCCACCATTGCCGGTAAGACGGGCGGGCTGTCATTCAGTTCTGACCAGCACTCCGTGAGGGTGCCCAACCAACAGACGGACGCTCAGCGAAGCCTTAGCGCTCCGACCTTGTGCGGATCGGGACTCGTGTCCCGGACTATCGCACCGGTCACCGCTGAGGAACATCCCGGTGTGCGACCACCGGACGCCTGCCTCAAGCTACTCACACGGCGGCGCTGGAGTTCAAGCAGGTCATAGGCAAAACCTCCTCACTTCGTTCCCCAGTCCCCTGGGTTCCCCCCATTGGTACGTCTCCACCATGGCTCCCCCTGGGCCCTATGCCAAGGGCCGAAAGTCCTGTCGCCGGTGAGCTGCGCCAGCCGTTGACGTTTCAGGATGTGGACGATGCACACCCGGGGATGAACACCGGGGCCTGGCGTCCCGCCGCTTATCTCCCTTGGGGCAGTCCTCGGTTCCCGGGAAGTGTCATGTGCTCGATTGGCCCCATTGGTCGAGGTAGCACAACGCATCCTCGCGACTCTTCCGGTTGGATTTCGGCCCTGATCGTTGTCCGTCCCAGTCGGTGAGTCGCCTCGACACGGTGATGACCGTTGACGCTCACCGCTCACCGCGCGAGGTTTCTGTCAGCCGGGGTGCCCTCGGGTAGGCGTGATGCATTGGCGTAGTGTTTCGCGCAACGAAAGGCTCTCCACCATGGTCATGAACGTGAAGCCCATCCCCACGCTCGACGATCGGATCAATGACATCCGCATGCGGACTGCCGAGATCGTTAACGACGCAATCGTTCCCAACGAGGCGAAGCTGTGGAACCTGCAGCGCGGGGATGACGTCCCTCAACACGAGCGTCGCGAGGCGCTCCAACTCCGGGAAGCGATCAAGCAGCGGGTGTGGGAGGCCGGACTGTGGGCTCCGCACCTCCCGCAAGAGTACGGTGGGATGGGCCTCGACTTCCTCACCCACGCATATATGAACGAGGTACTCGCCTACGCCATCGGAGCGGCGTCACTGTTCGGTGTGGTCGCACCGAATTCCGGCAACCAGACGATCCTCGTCAAGTACGGCACCGACGAACAGAAGCAGAAGTGGCTGCTCCCCCTGATCGACGGGTCGATGGAGTCGGGCTTCTCGATGACAGAACCCCACAACCCCGGGTCCGACCCCCGGTTGCTCGACACCAGCGCGGTGCTTGAGGGCGACCAGTGGGTCATCAACGGCCATAAGTGGTTCACCTCCAACGGAATCGCCGCCGACTTCTTCATCGTCATGTGCCGGGTCAGCGAGCCTGGCGCCGAGCATGACACCGGCCAGATGGTCCAGATCATCGTCCCCACGAATGCCAAGGGCGTCAACATTGTTCGGGGTATCGGGATCTGGGGGCGCAACACTTCCGACCACTGCGAAGTGATCTACGACGACGTCCGGGTCCCCGCTGACAACGTCCTGGGACAGGTCGGACAGGGTCATCAGGCCGCCCAGGACCGTCTCGGAGCAGGCCGCATCTTTCACTGTATGAACTCGGTTGGTCAGATGTGGCGGGCCTTTGACCTCATGGTCGAGCGTGCCTGTGAACGCAAGGTCCATGGCGGGCTCCTAAAGGACAAGCAGTTCATCCAGGGGTTCATCGCCGACAGCTATGTCGACATCCAGGCCGCTCGCCTCATGACGATCCACGCCGCCGAGAAGATCGACCAGGATGACGGGTCAGCTCGTACCGATATATCGGCAATCAAGGTCTTCGTTCCCGCCGCCTACAGCCGGGTGGCCGATCGCGCCATCCAGGTGTGGGGCGCAGCCGGTGTGTCCAATGACCTGCCACTGGCGGCGATGTACATGGGAGCGCGCACCCTGCGGCTCGCCGATGGTCCCGACGAGGTCCACAAGATCCTCATCGCCAAGAACGTCGTGCATCGCTACGAAACCGGGCAGAGTTGGGACTTCGGTAACTGAGCCCACAGCTCACAGACCGGCACCCAAGCCCAAGCCCAAGATTCAGCCAAGAAAGGCGAGTACCCGCAAGAGAACGGGTCACGCGGTGGCCCCCTTCATGCATTTGGGGGACATCGCCGTCGGGAGAGCAACAGCATCGAGGATCTCGTCCATGACGAGCACATCAACCGTGTGGGTGCCAAAAATGTCAATCTCGGGACCGCTACTGGACATCTCTCGCGAAACCTTGCGCGGCGAGCCCGGCCACCTCCTTGGCCATCCGCGAAGATCGGTCGAGTGACTGCTGACGTTGGCATTCATGCGGCTGGCGTGGTCACGTCCCGGGCCTGGGTGAGGACCACCGAAAGACAACATTCGCGGCGCCCAACGTCCACTGACCAGGTGGAATCACCCGACTCTGCCTAGGTGGTTCCCCCCTTATCTCGTCCCCGCAGTTGTCCAATGATTGTGCGTCGACGGGGGAGTTCAGCCGGCGTTCACGCTCGTGTTCTCGCTGGTGAACTGGAATCGAGGGGTGCGGTGGAACGGGAACGTGTCGTTCGAGCATTTGCGAGCCTGCTCGCGGCTGCGATTGTCGCAGGAGCTCTGAGCATGGTGGCGGCGGACTCTGCGAACGGTCTCGGGTTGCCGTCGCTCACCTCCTTGACGCTCTCCCCAGCAACGGCGTCGATTGTCCAGGGTCAGACTAAGCAGTTCACCGCTACCGGTCTCTTCTCTAACGGAACGCTGCAGAACCTCACCAACGAGCTCACCTGGACTGTCTCGACGGTCTCCGGTTCGGCCGCCTCCTTGTCCACCACCGGCCTGGCTAACGGCGTGGCACCGGGCGTAACCACGATCACCGCCGCCACCCCGTTGAGCCTCTTGTCCAGCCTCGGCATCCTCAGCCCGTTGTCCGGCTCGTCTGTGCTTACCGTGCTCCCCCTGCTTGAAGGTTTAACGATCTCCCCCTCCACGCCATCGATCATCCAGGGTGCGACCCAGCAGTTCACTGCGACCGGGTTGTTCTCCGACGGATCCCTGCTGAACATCACCAACGCTCTGTCGTGGTCGTCGGCATCTGGAGCGATTGCTTCGATCTCCAACGCCGGTCTCGCCACGGGCCAGCTTCCCGGTGTTGACACCATTACCGCCACCGCTCCTGCGGGCGTCCTCACAGGTCCGCTGGCTGGACTGTTGTCCCCTATCACCGGCATCTCCTCCCTCACCGTGCTCAATCCGGTGTTGTCGATGACACCGAGTTCGGGCAAGAGGCGCACGACTGTCACAGCATCTGGCACCAACTTCACCCCGGGCAAAACGGTGGTCATAACCTATTTGACCGGGATCAAGGCAAAAAAGCGGGCCCACATGGTTCTGTGCACCACTGCGGTCGCATCAAACGGAAGTTTCACCTGCGGCGGAGTCATCCCTGCATCGGGCGGCCGATCGGGCAAACCCGGAAAACACACGGTGACGGCAGTCGTCACCGGTGCGACGACGGGCTCGACGCTCTTCACACTCCTCCGGGGTGTAGCAAAGAAGACGGCCGCCTCCGCTGGCCCCCGGCGTCGATAGCCGCATCGCCTGTGGCGGCACGGTCAGAGCTGTGGAGATTGTGCGCAGCCGTGTCTCCCAAGCACTGCGCTACGAAGGAACACTGCGTCATCTCTCGGTCGGTCGGGCCCAAAAAGGAGCGCGAGTCCTGGCCTTGGTGGCCGATCGAGACGTGCGGGTTCTGTCAGAAGCAGGCGAGCTCCTTGGCCGCTACCTCATCGATCCAACCCGGAACTACCAGGCCAGACAGCCGATGTAGTGTCCGCGACGTCTGGAGACAGTTGTCCACTCTGTCTCGCGACATCACAATTCGTTCGTTCGTTCGTTCGTTCGTGGGCGAGGGGGGACTTGAACCCCCACATCCTTTCGGACACAGGAACCTGAATCCTGCGCGTCTGCCAATTCCGCCACTCGCCCGAGCGACGGCGTCACGATACCTGAACGCACTGAGGGGACCCCCGGGGCTCCGTGAACGCAGTGCGCGCGCTATTGCCTCTTGATCTCGATCGGAATTGTGGGCTTTCTCACGCGCCGTACCGAAACTGTCACGGCGGGTTGCAAGAGATCTCATGTGATTTCATCTCGGTTGGTGCCGGTCCGGGCAACCCCGTCCGTGCAGATCACGCCGGTAGGCTGGGTAACCACGATGGGACTCCAACGGTTCGAGCAGCGTCTCGAGCGGATGGTGGAAGGTGCGTTCTCCAAAGCCCTACGCGGTGGCATCCAGCCCGTGGAGATCGCCCGACGCCTCACGCGAGAGATGGACCTCCTGCGTCGCGTGGGGGTACGCGGCCTTATCGCGCCCAATGTGTTCGTGGTCACGCTTTCGCCCCCCGACGCAGACCGTTTCCAGAGCTTCGCCGACGTCCTGGCCAGGGAGCTCGGCGACGCGGCCCGTGAGCACGCCCGGAGCGAAGGGTACGTATTCGTGGGCCCTGTCGAGGTCGAGATCCGCAGCGATCCCTCCACGCGGGCGGGACGGTACCGGGTAACTGCCGAGGTCCGGGAGGGTCTCGACGGCCTCGCGGCGGCTTCGCTCATCCTCTCCGACGGCTCGCGCATCGTCCTCGGCAACGAAACGGTCGAGATCGGCCGCCTCCCCGAATGCACGATCGCCCTGAGCGATCCCAATGTCAGCCGCCGCCATGCGGAAATCCGGCGGCACGGGAGCGACGTCGTCGTGGCCGACCTGCAGTCGACCAACGGCACCAGGGTGAACGGCGTCCCGATCCGAGAGCGTGTCCTCGAAGACGGCGACGACATCACCGTGGGGACCACCTCGATCCGATTCGAGACCTCGTGAGCGGCAGGCCGTCGTGGTGTTCCTGACCTCGCTCGACAACCAGAATCTCCTCCGGGCGCTGGAGATCCTGGTCGTGGCCCTGATTTGGCTCTTCTTCTTCCGCGTCATCAGGGCGGTCTGGGTCCAGGTGCGCCCCCCGCCGGCCCGGGCCACCGCCCCAGGGCAGGCGCCGGCGCAAGGGTCACGTCCGTCGGCGGAGAGCCGAGGTCGTGCCGGGAAGCTCCACCTCAAGGTCATCGAACCCCAGGAGGGGTATGGACAGACCTTCGAGGTGGGCGAAGAAGTGACCCTGGGGCGGGCCGCCGGCTGTGGGGTTCGGGTCGAGGACTCCTATACCTCGAGCCTCCATGCCCGTCTGTTCCGGCGCAGCGGCTCGTTGTGGGTCGAGGACCTCGGGTCGACCAACGGGACCTGGGTGAATGCCGAGCGCATCGGGTCAACGGCCAAACTGGGCAAGGGCGACCTACTCCAGGTAGGTGGCACCGTCTTCGAGGTGTCGCGGTGACCGGGCACATCGGGCAAGGAGCGTTGGTGTCGCAAACGACGAGCTCTCCGGAGGGTCGTTGACCGTCCTCCGGTCGGGTTCGGCCTCCGACGTGGGTCGGGTGCGCACGGTCAACGAGGACGTCGCACTCGAAAGCCTCACCCTGTTCGCCGTAGCGGACGGGATGGGTGGCCACGTCGGTGGGGAGATCGCGGCGCGCACCGCCATCGAGACACTGGAAGCGGAGTTCGCCCGTAAGCCTTCACCGGACGGGCTGGCGGCCGCCATCCACGATGCCAACCGGGCGGTGTGGGACCGCGGCCACGAAGACGTGGACCTGCGGGGCATGGGCACGACCATGATCGCGGCGGCCCTGGTGGCTACTGACGAAGGTGACCGGCTGGTGCTCGCCAATGTGGGGGACTCGCGTGCGTATCGCTTGCACGGAGACGCTCTGGTGCAGCTCACCACCGACCATTCGGTCGCCGAAGAGCTGGTGGCGCGCGGGGAGCTGTCCGAGGAGGAAGCGGCCGTGCACCCGCACCGGCACATCCTCACCCGGGCTCTCGGCGTCCAGCCGGAGGTGGCCGTCGACGTCTGGCAGCTCGTTCCCGAGGAGGGCGACCGCTTCCTGCTCTGTTCGGACGGGCTCACCAACGAGGTGTCCCTCGAAGAGATCTCCGACGTCCTGTCCGCCACGCGCGACCCCCGTGAGGCCGCCGAGACCCTGGTGCAGTTGGCCAACGAGGCGGGCGGGAACGACAACTCCACCGTGGTCGTCCTCGACGTCATGGTGGGTGAGCCGCCTTCCGTCGAGGCCGAAGGCGCTGGCGCCGGCGAGTCGGCCGCCGCCGCGACGGCGGTTGCGGGTGGACCCGAAGCGGTGGCAGAAGCCCCCGCGCCGGCGGGGGCGACCATGGTGGAGAGCCCCCCCGAGGTGTCGGCACCGTCCACCCCCACACCGGTCCCCGCCGGGACGATCACCGCCAACGGCGCGGGCGCCGCGGTCGTCAGCCGCTCGGCTCCCGACACGGACCTGGCCCGCCCCCCGTCTCGTCGCATCGACCCTCGCACCGGGGCCCGCATCCCCCGTCGCGTCACGTTCCGGGTGTTGTTGTTCCTCGTCGTACTGGGAGGCCTCGCCTACGGGGGGTACGCGACGGTCCGCTGGTACGTCAACAACTCGTACTTCATCGGCCTCAGTCACAACCAGGTGGTGATCTACCAGGGGCGCCCCGGCGGCTTCGTCGGTATGAATCCGAAGATCGTCAAGCGGACCCCGGTGACGGCGCGCCAGGTGCCCTCCTACAAGCTCCCGGATCTCCGAAGTGGCGTCCAGGAGCCCTCGTTGAACGCAGCCAAGAATTACGTCACCAGCCTGCAGCAGTCGGTGTGCGCCTTGCAGCAACCTCCCGCCTATTGCTCGACGTCGAGCCCGCTGCCGGGTGCGGCCACATCGACGACGATCCCGACCTCCACGCCGGCGACCTTCGGCGCTCGGGCACCCCGGCACGACAGCGCGGCAACGGCGCGCGAGACGGCTTGATATGGCGGGGCGCATCCGCTGGCTCGGTGTGGGGATGGTGGTCTGTTTCCTGGCGCTGTTTCTCCAGCTCAACAACGTGCAGGTCAAGAACGCCAAGAGCTACGCCAACAACCCGTCCAACCCGTCGGTGGTGGCGGCCAAGTACGACCAACCCCGCGGCATCATCCAGAGCTCCGACGGTGTGGTGCTGGCCCAGTCGGTGAAGACGCATGGCGGTTCGTACAAGTACGTGCGCCAGTATCCCCTGGGGTCGCTGTTCGGCCCCATCACCGGGTACCTGCCCTTCGGCGGATTGTCCACCGGCGTGGAGAACACCTACAACAACGATCTGGCCCAGCACAACCGGCCCGTGAAGACGATAGGCGACCTGCTCACCACACCGACCGAGACCGACACCATCACGCTCACCTTGTCGAGCAGGCTGCAGAAGACGGCCCAGCAAGCCCTCGCCGGCCGGGACGGCGCCATCGTGGTCCTCGATCCGAGCACCGGTGCCGTGCTCTCCATGTACGCCAACCCCACCTTCGACCCCAACCCGTTGGCGGCGAATGACGCCACGACGGTGAACGACGCCTACAAGGCGGACACCACCAAGAACCCCACCACCGGCTTCCAGCCTTTGGTGTCGCTCGCCTTCCAGGATTTCTTCCAGCCCGGGTCGACGTTCAAGGTCGTCACCGCCACGGCTGCGTACCAGTACGCCCCCAAACTCGTGACCACTCCCATGCCCTTCTTCAGCTGTATCCCCTCCAACTACTTCGGCGACCAGTCCAAGCCCCTGTGCAACGACGGGGGAAGCCCGTGTGGCGGGACCATCGCCGAGATGCTGCCCCCCTCGTGCGACCCCGGGTTCGCCCTTCTCGGGACGAAGGTGGGTGCGGTCTCGATGCAGGCCGAGGCGCAGTCATTCGGGTTCAACGAGCAGCCTCCCCTCGACCTGCCCGTGTCGGTGACCTCGCAATTCCTCCAGGCCGGCTGTTGGGGGGGAGCCCAGATCTTCCTCGCCTATTCGTCGATCGGCCAGGACTGCACGCTCGCCTCTCCCCTGCAGATGGCTCTGGTGGCGGCCGGGATCGCCAACGGAGGTGTGGTGATGGCACCGCACGTCATGTACGAGATCCGTGACCTCCAGAACAATCTCGTCCAGCGGTACCAGCCCACCGCCTGGCACCGGGCCGCATCACAGGCCACGGCGAGCGCGTTGACCGCGCTCATGCAGAAGGTCGTCACCTCCGGCACGGCGGCAGGCGACGGGTTCCCCGCCTCCGAGGACGTGGCGGCCAAGACCGGTACCGCGCAGACCGGCGTGGGCAACACGCGCACGACGGACTGGATGATCGCCTTCGCCCCGGCGTCGCACCCCACCGTGGCCGTGGCGGTGGCCATGCCCCACCAGCCGGTGGACCTCACCGGTGCCATCGTCGCCGGCCCCATCGTGAAGACCATGATCCAAGCGGCTCTGGCGGGACAGTGACAGCGCTGTCGGGCCGGTCGCACCCGAGGAGGAGACAGACTGTGCCTGGCCCAGGCGGCGTTCCGGCGAGACGTAGGCTCTGACCCGCATGGAGCCCACCAAGACTCCCCGGGTGCTCTCGGGACGATACGAGCTTTCGCACCTGGTGGCCCGGGGCGGCATGGCCGAGGTGTACCGCGCCCGCGACCAATTGCTCGACCGCCCGGTGGCGCTCAAGGTGCTCTTCCCCGAGCTCTCGGTGGACCGCTCCTTCGTGGAGCGCTTCCGTCGCGAGGCTCAGGCGGCCGCCAACCTGTCGCATCCCAACATCGTCCCGGTGTTCGACTGGGGTGAGGACAACGGCACCTATTTCATCGTCATGGAGTTCGTCGACGGCCGGGCGCTGTCGTCGATCCTGCGCACGGCGGGGCCGTTGCACCCGGACCGCGCCGCCGAGATCGCGGCCGACGTCGCCGGGGCGCTGGCCTACGCGCATCGCCACGGTGTCGTGCACCGCGACGTGAAGCCCGGCAACGTGCTCATCACCGAGGAGGGCACGATCAAGGTCACGGACTTCGGGATCGCCCGGGCCGTGAACACCGAGGAGAGCCTCACCCAGACCGGTGCGGTGATGGGCACGGCGACGTACTTCTCGCCCGAACAGGCCGAGGGGATGGGTGTCGACTCGCGCAGCGACATCTACTCGCTCGGGGTGGTGATCTTCGAGATGGTGACGGGCCGCCCCCCGTTCCTGGGTGACACGCCGGTGGCGGTGGCGTCCAAACACGTGCGGGAACACCCTCCCGCGCCGCGCGAGATCAATCCCGGGGTCCCACCCGATCTCGAAGCCATCATCTTGAAGTGCCTGGCGAAGTCGCCCGACCACCGCTACGCGACCGGAGACGACCTTCGCATCGACCTGCTGCACTTCCGCGAAGGCCGTGCCGTGGGGGCGACGTCCCCCCCGACCGGGCAGCACCCCGCGGTAGGGACCACGCAGTCGATCAGGGCACTGGGCACCCAGGCGCTGCCGGCGGTGGGCGCCGACGACTACGAAGGACCCCAGGAGCCCAACCGGACCAAGCTCTATGCGGCCATCCTCGCCCTGCTCCTGGTGGCCCTGGCGGTGGTCCTCATCTTCCTGGGGAACTCGGTGGGCTGGTGGCACATCGGGGAGGGGGCGAGCACGAGCTTCGTGATGCCCGACGTGTCGGGCCAGAACGTGAGCAAGGCCGAGCGGACCCTGCAACACGACGGCCTCAAGACCACCGTGGCGTCCGACAAGACCGCCACCTCGACGCCCAACACCCAGGTGTTGCGCACCAATCCGGCCAAGGGGACCACGGTGAAACGAGGCGGCAAGGTGACGCTCATCACCGGAGCCCAGGGACCTCCGGTGCACGTGCCTGATCTCGTGACCCAGTCGGTCACCGCCGCCAAGGCCCAGTTGCAGCAGATGGGCCTGCAGGCCAACGTCCAGTTCAGCCCCACCTGCACGCAACAGAACATCGTCTGCATGCAAGAGCCCAAGTCCGGCCAGACCATCTTGCCGGGGGGCACGGTCAACATCTTCACGCAGTCGACGACCACGGCCGTGCCCGACGTGAGCGGGCTCGGCCAGACCACGGCGTGCAACCGCCTCGGCCAGGCCGGGTTCCAGTGCGGGACGATCACGACGCAGCCGTCACCGACGGTCCCGAAGAACAATGTCATCAGCACCACCCCGCCCGCCGGCGCCCAGGAGCCCGCCAACGCCAACGTGAACCTGGTGGTGTCGAGTGGGCCCGGGAGCGTCCTCGTGCCCGACGTCGTGAACGACACGCAGGCCACGGCCGTCACGACGCTGCAGGGTGACAATCTGAATCCGGTGGTGATCTGCCAGTCGACACAAGACCCCACCCAGGACGGGATCGTCCAGAGTCAGAGTCCCAACGGCGGGGTGCAGGTTAACGCGGGGACCACGGTCGACATCACGGTGACGAACCTCAACGGCTGTTCAGGGTCGACGACGACTGCCCCTTCGGGCAACACCGGTGGCGGAGGTGGCGGTGGAGGACACCACCGCCACTAGGGCCGACCGACTCCCAGCGAGTCGAGGTAGTTGGTGAGCAGGTCCGGCCCCACGCTCGTCAGGATCGACTCGGGATGGAACTGCACGCCCTCGACACCGAGCTCCCGGTGTCGTAGCCCCATCACGATGCCGTCGGCCGTCTCGGCGGTGATCTCCAGCACGTCGGGGATGGAGTCGCGATCGACGATCAAGGAGTGGTAGCGCGTCGCCTCGAAGGGGTTGGGCATCTCCACGAAGATCCCCACCCCGGTATGGGAGATGGCCGAGGTCTTGCCGTGCATGAGCTCGGGCGCGGGGACGATCCGGGCCCCGAAGACCTGGGCGATGCACTGATGGCCCAGGCACACGCCCAGGATGGGCGTCTCCCCGCCCAGCTCCGCCACCACGGCCATGCTCACGCCGCCGTCCTCGGGCCGCCCCGGGCCCGGTGAGATCACGATGCCGTCAGGGCCGAAGGACCGGATCCCGGCGATGTCGATGGCGTCGTTGCGGTAGACGACGGGATCGGCGCCGAGCGCACCCATCTCCTGCACCAGGTTGTAGGTGAAGGAGTCGTAGTTGTCGATGAGCAGGACCCGGGCTCCCACCCCCTCAGACTACTTCCCACCCCATCGCCCCCGGCTGGCTGCGCCGTCGTGGCTATCCTCGGTGCATGGCGAACAAGCAGGGTCCCGGGAGTGCGGCGCGCAAGGGCCGGTCGGCATCGGGGAGGGCCGTCGCCCCTCCTCCGACCGCCAGTGGCCGCTATACGCCGCCGATCCCGCGCAGCAACAAGGTCAGCCCCAAGTGGATGGGCCCGCTCATCCTGCTCCTGCTCATCGCCGGGGCGCTCATGATCGTCCTCAACTACTTCAACGTCATGCCGGCAGGGCCGAGCAATTGGTACCTGGTGGGAGGCATCGTCCTCATCGCGAGTGGCTTCGTCGTCGCCACCCGGTACCACTGACCGAGGACCAAACCGGGGGGACTATCCCAGGCGTTCGATGATGGTGGCGTTGGCCATGCCGCCGCCCTCGCACATCGTCTCGAGGCCCCAACGCCCACCGGTGCGCTCGAGCTCGTTCAGCAAGGTGCACATGAGCTTGGCTCCCGAGCATCCGAGCGGGTGGCCGATGGCGATGGCACCGCCGTTGACGTTGACGCGGTCCATGTCGCCGTGCAGCTCCTTCTCCCACGCCAGCACGACCGACGCGAAGGCCTCGTTGATCTCGACGAGGTCGATGTCGTCGATCGTCATCTTGGCCTTCTCGAGCACGGCGCGTGTGGCGGGGATCGGGCCCGTGAGCATGGTCACGGGGTCCACCCCGGCCAGGGAGAAGGCGTGGAACCGGGCCCGGGGGGTGAGCCCCAGGGCATTTGCCTTCTCCTCGCTCATGATGAGGACGGCCGCTGCGCCGTCACTGATCTGCGAGGAGTTGCCGGCCGTCACCTTGCCGTCGGGCTTGAAGGCGGGCTTCAGGTTGGCGAGCACCTCGGCGGTGGTGTCGGGCCGGATCCCTTCATCAGAAGCGATGACCTCGTTGGTGGGCGTGCCTTCGTCGTCCTTCACGGTCACGGGGAGGATCTCACGCTCGAAGCGGCCCTCGGCCGTGGCCCGCGCCGCGAACTGCTGGCTGCGGGCGCCGAAGGCGTCGAGGTCCTCTCGCGACAGGTCCCACTGATCGGCGATCATCTCGGCGGAGATGCCCTGGCTCACGAGGCCGCCACGCTCGGCATAGCGCTCCATCATCTTCGGCCCGAAGGGGAACCCGAGGTCGCGCACGACCGACGAGCCCATGGGGGTATGGGTCATGTGCTCCACGCCGGCGGCGATCACCACGTCGTAGGCGCCGGCCATGACCCCTTGAGCGGCGAAGTGCAGCGCCTGCTGGGACGAGCCGCACTGGCGGTCGATGGTGGTGGAGGGAACCGACTCGGGGTACCCGGCCGCCAACACGGCGTTGCGGCCGATGTTGAGGGCCTGCTCGCCAACCTGCATGACGCAGCCCATGATCACGTCGTCAACGAGCCCGGGGTCGAGGTTGTTGCGCTCGGCGAGCGCCTTGAGCGGCTCGGCGGCCAGGTCGACGGCGTGCCAGCCCCGCAGCTTCCCGTTGCGGCGCCCACCCGGGGTCCGTACGGCATCGACGATCACGGCGGTGGTCATGGGTGCTCCTTCCCAAAAACTGACTGGTCGGTCAAGATTTTGTCGCGATGCCACCCTAGCGGTCAATGTGACCGGCTGTGCCCCCTGTGACCAGGGAGTTCTCGGCTCGTTGCCGGATAGGGAGACAGCCCGCCGCTACGGTTGGCGCCGTGACGGGGCGAGTGAAGGACATGGACCGCTGGCTGGGGAACGGTGGCATGGAGGTGATCGGGCTCGTGGGTGCCTCGTTCCTCTCCTATGGCGTCGACGGGGAGGATCTGGGCTGGGTCGTGGGGACCTGGACCCCGACCGCCTTGGCGTGCAACCCCCACGGCACAGCCCAGGCCGGGATCCACTCACTGATCCTCGACGCGTCGATGAACTTCGCCATCAATGCCGCACTGCCCGGACGCGATCGCACCCGCGGCACCCTCGAGATGAAGACCGAGACGATGCGGCCCGCCAAGATCGGCGAGCCCGTCGCCGTGCGGGGTGACGTCGTGCGCATGGCCCGGCAGGTCGCCTACGCCGAGGCCACCACGCGCGACGCCGAGGGCCGGCTCGTGAGCAGGTCGACGGGGACCTTCCTTCTCTATCGCGACGCGGAGTAGTCGCGCTCCCGGCGTCGTGCCGGGGCGCGCGCTGCCGCCGTCGTCCTCGAGGCGTGTGGGGCGGGCGGAGGTGTGCGGTCGTGGTGAGCTCGGAACGACCAGGCGGGCTCGGCGCCGGTCTGGGGCTCGCGGTCCCGGTGGCCGGGCCGGGCGTGTGCGCGGTGTGCCACGGCCCGGGGCGCGACGGGAGACCGGTGTGCTGGTGCTGTCGAGCCGTATCGGAGACGCTCGGTCCCCACCCGTGTCCGATGGTCGTCCCGGTGGCGCTCTATCGCACCGGAGACCGGTTGCACGCCGTGCTGCGGGGTTACAAGGACGCTCCCGCCGCGGCGGCGCGTCACTATTTCGCCGGCCGTCTCGGTTCCCACCTCGCCTGGTTCCTCGACGCGCACGGCCCGTGCATCACCCGGGCCGCGGGCACGTCTTGGGACAGCGTCGCCGTCGTCCCCTCGTCGACCCGTACCCCCGACGCGGCGCGCCGACGCCCGAAGGTGTGGTCCCAGCATCCTCTGGGCGCGGTGGTGGCCGCGATGCCGAGTCTGTCGGGCCTGGCGCGCATCGACGTCGTTCGCAGCCACGGCACCGCCGAGCACCTGGCTCCCTCGTGCGACGCGTTCGCGGTGGGTGCCGAAGCCCGTGGTCGACGGGTCCTGCTCCTCGACGACACGTGGGTGACCGGGGCGCGCGTGCGCAGCGCGGCGGCAGCTCTCAGCCACGGTGGCGCGGTGGTGGTGGCCGTCGTGGTGGCGGGGCGCGCCGTCGGCGCCGTCGGGTCGGCCCCGGTTCCCGCCCTCGCCACGTGGTGGCGATGGGCCGAAACGCGAGCCGTGCCCCGCGCCGGTCCACGACCGGGTCTCGGAGTACTTCCGGCGCGGGCACGGTGCTGTCTGGTCCCGTGTGGGACGGCACTGACGGGGACGACCGGCGAGCATTAGCGTGCCGCAGGTGCGATTCGGTATCGCCCTGGGGCGGATGCACCCGAGCATGTTCCTCGACGCCGTCACCGCCGCCGACGAGCTCGGGTTCGAGTCCGTCTGGTTCCCCGAGCACCTGGTCCTGCCGGTGGAAATGGCGGGGTCGCCGTTCGCCGGCGCCGAGCATCCGCCCGTGCCCCCGTCGACTCCGGTGTTCGACGTCTTCGCCTACCTGTCGTTCCTGGCCGGACGCACCCGGCGCGTCCGTCTGGGCACCCACGTCTACAACCTGGGCCTGCGCCA
Organism: uncultured Acidimicrobiales bacterium; assembly: GCA_963846125.1. GTDB lineage: Bacteria > Actinomycetota > Acidimicrobiia > Acidimicrobiales > UBA8190 > Chersky-840. Next base: position 520,138 of record CAWJUR010000002.1, on the reverse strand, counting down.
TCCCTTCACGTCGGCTCGCGCCGTGCAGACCGCGGACACGGTGTCGCAGGGGCGCATCGAGCTCGGTGTGGGAGCGGGCTGGTTGCGGGGAGAGTGGGACGTGGCCGGGCTCGACTTCGACAGCCGCGGGGCTCGCCTCGACGAAGCGCTCGACTTGTGCCGACGTCTCTGGACCGAGGAGCAGGTGGCACACCACGGGCGTTTCTTCGACTTCGAGGCGGTCATGTTCGAGCCCAAGCCCGTGCAGCGTCCCCACCCGCCGGTGTTGATCGGCGGTGAGTCCCCTGCCGCGCTGCGACGCGCCGCGTGCCACGACGGTTGGATCGGACTGAACCACAGCCCCGACACCGCCCGTACCCATGTGACGACGCTCCACGAACTGCGGTCGTCGGCCGGTGTGTCGGGCCCCTTCTCGGTGACGGTGGGGGCCACCGTGACCGACGACGCCGACGTGGCGGCACTGTCGGGCGCGGGCGTGGACCGCCTCATCGTGGCGCCCTGGGCCCGCACCCGGGACGTGCCCGACGCCCTGGCGGAGTTCGCCGGTCGCTTTCTCGGATGAGGCGTGCCGGTCGTCGAGGGCTTCTCTCGACGGTCGCCATGATGGTGCTGTCGGTGGCGGCGCTGAGCGGATGCGACGGGTCCGTGCCGAGCGGGGCCCCATCGACGAGCACGTCAGCGACATCCGCCCCGGGCACCACCGCCACCCCGACCCATCCGTCGGCGCCGAGCGCGCTCGTCGACACGTTCCTGGGCACGGGAGTGGGGGGAACGAGCGTGGGAAGCATCGACACCTTCCCGGGTGCGGACATGCCCTTCGGGATGCTGCAGTGGAGCCCCGACACCGCACCGGACCGGGCCTTCGGTGGTGGATACGCCTTCAAGGACTCCCGCATCAGCGGGTTCAGCCTGACGCACATGAGCGGGCCGGGCTGTGCGGTGTACGGCGACATCCCCATCCTGCCCACCGTGGGTGCGCTCGGGGCCGACCCGGCCCGGACCACGGCACCGTTCTCGCATGCCAGCGAGGTGGCGAGCCCCGGGAACTACGCCGTGACCGTGGGCCGGCCCGCCGTGCGCGTCGAGCTGGCCACGACGACGCGAGCGGGTCTCGGCCGGTTCAGCTTCCCCGGCCAGGCCGACGCCAACGTCCTGTTCAAGGTGGCCGACAGCGCGGCGGGATCGGTGCGCTCGGCGGTGACGGTCGTCGGTGATCGCGAGGTGGACGGGTCGGTGGTGAGCGGGTACTTCTGCGGAACCGTGGGCCTGTACCACCTCTACTTCGCGGCCCGTTTCGACACGCCGTTCCGCGCCTTCGGGACCTGGCACGGCACCAAGGTGGTGCCGGGGTCCCGGACGAGCACGAGGGCGCAGTCGGGCGCGTTCGTGCGCTTCGGGAGCGCGACGCGAGCCGTGGAAATGCAGGTAGGTGTGTCGTTCGTGAGCGTCGGCGACGCCCGCACGAACATCGACGCCGAGCACCCGGGTTGGGACCTGGGGGCGCTGCGCCGACGCGACACCGCCGCGTGGAACGCGCTGCTGGGCCGGGTCCAGGTGGGTGGCGGGAGGGTGGCCGATGAGCGCACCTTCTACTCCGAGCTCTACCACTCGCTTCTGCATCCCAATGTCTTCGACGACGCCAACGGCGACTACATCGGCTTCGACGGCAAGGTGCACGTGGCCAGTGGGTACACGCAGTACGCCAACTTCTCGGGGTGGGACATCTACCGCAGCGAAGTGCAGCTGCTCGCTCTCCTGGCCCCGGCACAGACCGGCGACATGGTCACCTCCCTGCTGGCCGACGCGGCCCAGGGTGGGGGACTCCCGAAGTGGCCCATCGCCAATGTCGAGAGCGCGCAGCTCAACGGTGACTCCGCCGACGCCTTCATCGCGTCGGCGTACGCCTTCGGGGCCCGGAACTTCGACGTCCACGGCGCCTTGGCGGACATGGTCAGAGGGGCGACCGACCCTGCCGTCAAGAACGGCGGGTATCTCGAACGCCAGGACCTGGCCCAGTACCTCGCCAAGGGGTACGTCCAGGCCGGCGCGTTCGACGTGACGTCGCTGCCCTACACCGTGGGGGCGTCGGAGACCCTGGAGTACGCCATCGACGACTTCGCCATCTCGCAGTTCGCCCAGGACAGCGGTGACGCGACGACGGCGCGGACATTTCTGGCCCGGGCCCAGAATTGGCAGAACCTGGTGAACCCGGCCACGGGATATCTGGCCGGTCGCCGGGCCGACGGGACGTTCCCGCCCGGGCCCGCCTTCCAACGCTCCGCGCTTCCCGGCATCGGCCAGGTCGGATTCGAGGAGGGCAACGCCATCCAGTACACCTGGAGCGTCCCCCAGAACCTGCGGGGGCTCTTCGACGCGCTCGGTGGTAACGCGGCCGTGACGGCGAAGCTCGACACGCTCTTCACCCACCTCAATGCGGGACGGAAGCAGCCCTATGACTGGGCCGGTGACGAGCCGTCGCTGGGCACCCCCTGGGAGTACGACTACGCGGGAGCCCCGTGGCGCACCCAGGAGGTCGTGAGGCGCATCGCGACCACCCTGTACGCGCCGACCCCCGACGGAGAGCCGGGCAACGACGACCTAGGGGCGATGTCGTCGTGGTACGTGTGGGCGGCCCTGGGCCTCTACCCCGTGACGCCGGGCCGGGGTGAGCTCGAGCTCGGGAGCCCTCTCTTCCCGCACGTGACCGTGACGCTCGGCGACGGCCACGCCATCGTGATCGACGCACCGGGGGCGTCGCCCGGTACGCCCTATGTCCAGGGCCTTGAAGCCGGCGGGCTGGCGGGCGCCGACGACTTTTGCGCCGCCCCCGTACCCGGCGCGGCGCCTGCTCCGGGCTCGACGCCTGCTCAGGGCTCGGCGTCGGCGAGCCCGAGCCCGGTTCCCTACAACTGCGCGTGGCTCCCGGCCACGGTGTCGGAGTCCGGCGCCCAGCTCGACTTCACCTTGAGCCGGACCCCCGACACCACCTGGGGGGCGGGCCCGACCGAGGCGCCGCCGTCGTTCCCGGCTCGGTGATTGGCCGCTGGACCCGGGTGGGACCCGGCCCGGGCCGGGTCGTTTACACGACGGATCAACAGTGGCAACGTGGCAGAAACGAAGGCGCCGTAGCGTCAGCCCCGGATATGCGTCTCCTGACGCCCGGGACCCGGTAGGAACAAGCCATGACACGCTCTGTTGTCCGCATGGGCCGGCCCCGATGACCGAGGCCCACGCCACGCTGCCCCCGCACGTCATCGTGCTTTTCGGAGCCACGGGCGACCTGGCCCGCCGCAAGCTCCTCCCGGGGTTGTTCCACCTGTACCGGGCCCATCTGCTCCCCGAATGCCGCATCGTGGCCACCGCCCTCGACGAGCTCGACGACGGCGAGTACCGGGACCTGGCCCGCAAGGCCTGTGACGAGTTCGCCCGCGGCGAGATCACCGACGAGGAGTGGACCGGGTTCCGCGGGTACCTGCACTACGTGTCGGGATCACAAGGTGCGACGGGACTGGCCGCGGCCGTCGCCAGCGCGGAGGCCGAGCTGGCCGGGGAGGCGCGCCGCCTGCACTACCTGAGCATCCCCCCCCACGCCGCCGATGTTGTGGTCCAGACCCTCGGCGACGCCGGGCTGAGCGACCGGGCCCGGATCATCATGGAGAAGCCCTTCGGGACCGACCTGCCCAGTGCGCGGCGGCTCAACGCCGTGGTGCAGGGCGTGTTCGACGAGGACCAGGTGTACCGCATCGACCACTTCCTCGGGAAGGAGGCCGCCCAGAACATCCTGGCCTTCCGCTTCGCCAACGGACTGTTCGAACCGATCTGGAACCGCCAGCACATCGACCACATCCAGATTGACGTCCCCGAGACGCTGGGGATCGGGTCTCGTGGCCGGACCTACGAGCAGACCGGCGCCTTCCGGGACATGGTCGTCACCCATCTCTTCCAGATCCTGGCCTTCGTGGCCATGGAGCCCCCCACCGCACTCGAGCCACGCGCCATCAGCGAGGAGAAGAACAAGGTGTTCCGTTCCTTGCGGCCCATCGACCCCGCCCAGGTGGTGCGGGGCCAGTACGAGGGGTACCGCTGGAGCGAGGGAGTGGCGCGCGACTCCGACACCGAGACCTTCATCGCGCTGCGTTGCGAGATCGACAACTGGCGGTGGGCGGGGGTGCCGTTCTTCTTGCGGACGGGCAAGGAAATGGCAGAAGGGGCGCGCATCGTCTCGATCGCCTTCCGAGAGCCTCCCAAGTCGATGTTCCCGCCCGGATCCGGTGTCGGCACGCAGGGCCCGGACCATCTGACCTTCGACCTGGCCGATTCGTCGCGGTTGTCGCTCTCGTTCTACGGCAAGCAGCCGGGACCGGGGATGAAGCTCGACAAGCTGAGCCTGCAGTTCGCATTGCACGAGACCGACCACGCCCAGAGTGTGCTCGAGGCCTACGAGCGGCTCATCCATGACGCCATGAGCGGTGACCAGACGCTGTTCACCAACGCCGAAGGGATCGAACGACTGTGGGAGGTCTCCCACCCGCTGCTCGAGTCTCCTCCCGAGGTCCAGCTCTACCGGGTCGGCTCGTGGGGGCCCTCGGCGATCCAGAACCTCATCGCGCCGCGTTCGTGGCGGCTGCCGTTCGAACGCGGCTGGCGACAACATCAGTGAACGACCCCGGCCCCCAAGGGAACGCCGTGCCTGAGCCCGGCGCGTGGAACGCCAAGGGCCACGTCATCGTGTGCGGGCTCAGAGGAGCCGGCCTGCGCACCGTGGAGCAGCTCCACCTGAGCGGCGTCCCCGTGGTGGTGGTCGACGACGATCCCGACCTGCGCCTAGCGCGTGTGGTGCAGGGCTGGGGGGTACCCCACATCCACCGCAGTGCGCAGCTCGGCGACGGGCTCACCGAGGCCGGATTGGATCGTGCCGTGGCGGTGATCTGCACCGAGACCAACGAGCTGGCCACCCTCGAGATCGCTCTGCGCGTGCGCGAGTCGCGCCCCGATGTCCGCCTCGTGGTCCAGCTCGCCAACCCGGCGGTGGGGAGCGCCTTGGAGCGTGTGACCGGCCCCGGCAGTGTCCTGGACGTGGCCGACCTCGCCGCGCCGTCCTTCGTCGAGGCGTGTCTCGGCCTGCAGTCGCACGAGCTCGAGCTCGGCGGCGAGCGCTTCGCCGTGGTGCAGGTGATCGTGGGCGAGCACCGGGGCATGACCCCGACCTTCCGGGGCCATTTCGGCACGCTCGCCCCCGTGGCGATCATGCCGGACGCCGGCGACATGGAGGTGTGCCCGGGACGCGATCACCCCGTCGCCGAGGGAGACCGGGTGGCGGTGCTGGGCACCATCGCCGAGCTCGAACACGTCGGCATCGCCATGCCCCGAGCGGCCCGCACGGCCCGGGTCAAGGTGCCGCTGCTGCGCAAGCTGCGCCGGCGCGCCGCCGGTGTCATGCAGACCAACGCCAAGGGACTGGTCTTCGTCCTGGCGGGTGTGGTGGCCCTGGTCGTGGCCGCCTCCATCGTGCTGCACCTCGGTTATGTGGACCCCGCCACCCATGCCCATCCCGGCGTGCTCAAGTCCTTGTACTTCACGGTCGAGACCGTGGCCACGGTGGGCTTCGGTGACTACTCCTACGCGGCGCAGAGCGTGTGGCTCCAGGCCTTCGCCATCGTGTTCATCGTGGTGGGAGTGACCCTGGTCACGACCGCCTTCGCGCTCTTCACCAACGTGCTCGTGAGCCGTCGGATCGAGCAGTCACTGGGGCGCCGGCGCGTGCCGGGGATGGTCGGCCACGTGGTGGTCATCGGGTTGGGATCGGTCGGGATCCGAGTGGTCGAAGGCCTCTTGGCCAGGGGCCGGCGTGTCGTGGTCGTCGAACGAGACGACGACAACCGGTACCTCGCCCGGGCCCGGGCCCTCGGCGTGCCCGTGGTCGTCGCCGATGCCACCCAGCGCCAGACCCACACCATGGTCAACCTGTCGGACGCGTCGGCCGTGGCCGTGCTCACGAGCGCGGATCTCACTAACATCGAGACCGGCCTGTCGGTGCGCGAGGAGCTGGCGGACCGCTGGGAGCAGGTGCCGGTGGTCCTGCGCGTCTTCGACCGCAACCTGGCCCACATGATGGAGCAGAACTTCGGGTTCCGTCACGTGCGCTCGACCTCGGCGCTGGCGGCACCGTGGTTCGTCGGTGCCGCCCTCGGCCTGGACGTGCTGGGAACGTTCTACGTCGACCAGCAGCCCTTCCTCGTCGGACGGGTGCGGGTGGCTCCCGGAGGTGGCCTCGAAGGACTCGCCATGCAGGACCTGTCGGCGCGCACGCGCGTGATCGCCCTGCGACGCGGCCCACGGGGACGGCACCCTCGAGCATCCCCCTCGCCGGGGAACCCGGTTCGAGGGTGGTGACCAGGCGTACCTGCTCGGTCCGTACGACGAGCTCCTCCGGGTCCTACGACGGGACCAGTCGGTCGACGGTGCGGGCCCGAGCCGGGAAGGTGGCCCGGCCCCGGATCAGAGGGCGGCGCCGCAAATCGTGTTGACCACCAATCCGCTCACCACGTAGGGATCCATGTTGGCGTTGGGGCGCCGGTCCTCGAGCCAGCCCTTCTTCTCCTGGGCGACGGCCCAGGGGATGCGCACCGACGCTCCCCGGTCGGACGTCCCGTAGCTGAAGGTCGACCAATGGGCGGTCTCATGAGCCCCGGTCAGGCGCTCGGTGATGCCGACGCCGTAGTTCTTGACGTGCTCCTCCACGTTCTTTCCGAGGGCCTCACAGCCGGCGATGATGGCGTCCCAGCCTCCGTCCTCGCGCATGGCCTTGGTCGAGAAGTTGGTGTGGGCACCCGCACCGTTCCAGTCGCCGAGCACCGGCTTGGGCTCCAAGGTGGCGAAGACCCCGAAGTCCTCGGCGATGCGGAAGAGCAACCAGCGCGCCACCCAGAGCTGGTCGCCGATGAGCGGAGGAGCGAGGACACCGATCTGGAACTCCCACTGGCCCATCATCACCTCGGCGTTGGTCCCCTCGATGGCGAGCCCCGCGTCCATGCAGGCCACCGTGTGGCGCTCGACGATGGCGCGCCCGGGCATCTTGTCCCCGCCCACACCGCAGTAATAGGGCCCCTGCGGGGCCGGGAACCCCGAGGCAGGCCATCCCAGGGGACGCCCGGCCTCGAGGAAGGTGTATTCCTGCTCGATGCCGAACCACGGCTCCTGGTCGGCGTATTTCTCGGCCGCGGCGGCGCAGGCGGCCCGGGTGTTGGTCGGATGGGGAGTGAAGTCGGTCAGCAGCACTTCGCACATGACGAGCTTGTCGTGGGGGCCCCGAAGGGGGTCAGGGCAGCTGAAGACCGGTCGCAGGACACAGTCCGAATCGTCCCCGGATGCCTGGTTGGTGCTCGAGCCATCGAAGCCCCAGATGCCGGGCTCCTTGCCGTCGGCGACGATGCGGGTCTTGCTCCGCAGGAGCGGGGACGGCTCGGTCCCGTCGATCCAGATGTATTCGGCCTGGTAGCTCATAGCGTGTCGGTCCTCCCGCAGTCGGCTCGGCATCAGGCGTGCATTCGATCACGCCGAACACCGACACCCTGCCAGCAGCGTGTGTCGTGCCCGTTTCGGGGTTGTGAACGCCCCGTAACGCGTGCAGAGAACCGGCCTCCGGCGGCGTTCGTCCCGGTCCTGTGCGAGGTGGGCCCGGGACTGGTGTGCGTCAACCGGGCAGCCTGCCCCGGGCGGCTTACCGCTTTAGAGCCCGCAGGTGGAGGAACATGGGATAGCGGTGCCAGCGTTCGTAGTCACCACCTCGCGCCGTGGGAACCGGCTCGCGCACCATGTCGAGCACGAAGCCCGCGCCCGACAGGGCGAGGACGTAGTCCTCGAGGGAGTGGCTCCAACCTCTGAACCGCATGGTGACGCCGCGCTTCACCACGGTCTCGTCGAACCGCCGCCGGCCGAGATAGCTCTCCCGTAGCCGATACGGAGCGTCGTCGGCATCGCCCTCGAAGTGCCCGCCATCGAGCACCGGATGGGTGATGCAGATGCACAACACGGCTCCGGGTTCGAGGACGCGGGCCATTTCGCGCACCGCACCCGGCATGTCGTCGAAGTCCATCAGCGAGTTGTAGGCAACGGCCAGGTCGACACTGCCGTCCCCCAAGGGAAGGGCCGAGGCGTCGCCTCGCACATAGCGGCCCGAAGGATCGGACTGCCGGGCATGGTGCAGCAGGGTTGTCGAGCCGTCGACGCCCACCACCCGATGGCCTCGGGCGGTGAGGTCCCGGGTCACCCTCCCTTCACCGCATCCGATCTCGAGTGTGAGGCGTCCGGGACGGGGAACAACGAGGTCGAAGAACGAGTCCCGGTAGAACCAGTAGGCGTCGTGATCCGGCGTGCGCGCCCAGCGCAACCAGCTCTCGGATTCAGACTCCCAGATCGTCCGGTCGTCCACACGGCGACGGTACCGGCTCGCCTGGTGGCTCACACCACGGCGGGACCTTCGAGGCCGCGTTCGAGCGGTCCCCAGTCGCCGGCGGCACGGCGCCGCGCTTCTTCGGCGCGGTTCCCCCCGTGCAGCCCGAACAACCGCTTGGCCCACAGCAGGTAGAGGGCGATGGCGAGGTTGACCACGAAGGTGACGAGCTTCAGGGCACTGACGCCCGCCGACAGCTCATAGACCTCCAAGGGGAGAAGGGCTGCGGTGGCGATGAAGGTGAGGTATTCCGCCCACCGCTTGGCGAACCACAGGCCCACCATCTCGATCGCCTCCAGGGCCGCAAACGCCGCCACGGCGGCGCCGGTCTCGTCGAGGTGCTTGGGCGTGATCGTGAAGTAGTGCTGGAAGCGTCCCAGGAAGGGATGGGACCGGGACGGGCCTCCGAAGGCCTGGATGATCTGGGTGTAGTCGCGGTGGAGCGCAGCGTGGTTGCCCACGAAGAAGAAGATGACAAAGGCGAGCGCGCTCAGAAGAACCACGTGGACGGCTCGATCGAGGGCGATGAGCCGAAGAACGTAGCGATCGCGCAACAAGGGGCCTCGAAGCGGCAGTTGGACGTCGTCCCGGGACGGGACGCGGTCTCGACTTGGACTGTCAGGGGCGCGCCTCGGTATCCACGTGTCGCAACGTAGACAGTGGTGCCATCGCAGGCCGCCGTGTTCACGGACGAGCACAGGATCGGCGTCGGCCACCTCGGCGGCGTCGAGCCCCACCAGGACGTGGCCCTTCCAACCACAGGTGAGGAGCTCGTAGCGATTGGGCGGCCGGGACCTCATGTCGGCACGGCCCGCTGGCGTCCGGCGCGGCGGGCGATGGGGTCGAGGGCGTAGTACAGCGCCAGCGCACCCTGAACGGCGAGACAGAGGTAGGGGTTGATGAACGCCACCCCGATCGAGGCGCTGTAGACGAACGCACCGGCGATGAAGAGGATGGTGGCCATCGTCCGCTGCTCTTCGGGAAAGGCGGGGCGCAGCAGGCGGCGGCCCACCGACGCGTACAGCCACAGGGCCGCCCACACGCATGCGTTGATCGCCATGACGGCGGTGTAGAACACCGCCGCGGTCCTGGCCCCCAGATGCTGTCGGAGTGCTTCGCCGAAAACCCCCGTCGGATACGGGATGAAGACGATGGTCATGAGGAGAAGAAGGTTCAGGTAGAACAGGCCCCGGTCGATGCGCTCGAGATGGCTGAAAACCGTGTGGTGGTTCAGCCACATGATCCCGATCACGGCGAAGCTGACGACGTACGCGGCCAGAGAGGGCCACCGCCGCCGCAACTCGTGCGTGAGGTTGGTGTACTGGTTCTGGCTGGGCTGGGAGATGGTCAGGACCAGCAGCGTGATGGCGATGGCGAAGACCCCGTCGCTGAAGGTCTCGAGCCGCTCCTTGCTCATGCCGGCCCCGGGGCGGCATGACGGCGGCGGAGGGGGATCACGGCCGCAACGTTACATATTCGTGTTGTCCACGATCTCGGCGATCTCCACGAAGTCGATGCGGGGGCTCACGTCATAGAGCCCGGTCACCCACTCACGGAGCTCCTCCGAAAAGAATCCGTCCGCGGCGTCTCGGGATTCCCAGACGTAGAAATTAGCGGCGCGCCGGCCCTTCTCGTCGAAGGTGAAGAACTTGAAGCGCAGGCCGGGCATGCCCTCGAAGGTGCCTCGAGCCTTCTCCGCCACGTTGATGACACGATCTCGATCAAGGTCCCCGTCGTACTCGAACGTCACATTGACACCGATCATCGCCGCTCCCTTCGTCTGGGCCGAGAGGCTTGCTGTCGGTGCAGGGTCGGCGCCATTCTCGTCCTTGTCGAAATCGGGAGCAAGGGCCCATCGCGGGGTGTCGGGCGCCGTTTTCGCCGATCATTCCGACCGGCGGCCACAATGGCGGTGTGGGGCGCAATCGGACATTCGACACCATCGTCACCGATTTCGGGGCACGAACCGATGCGCTCGACGTGGTGCGCACCAAGGGAACAGCGGTCCGACATGACTGACGGTGCCGTGCCGGGCGAGGAGGCCTCGGCGCCGCGGCCGGTCATGGCTCGTGGTCCATGGATCGCAACGGTGGCCGTGTTCTTCGCCCATGGCTTGTTGTTCGCGTCATGGACGGCGCACATTCCCCATGTGAAAGCCCACCTGCACCTCGACGACGCCAGACTCGGGACGGCGCTGCTCGGCGCGCCGCTCGGAGCGGTGTCGGCGATGCTCGCATCCGGGCGCCTCCTACCCCGTTTGGGTAGTAAGCAGATGGTCCGGGCCGGGCTCCTGGGGTATTGCGCCGCAGGAGTCCTCGTCGGCCTCGCCGGCTCACTCCTGACCCTGTTCATCGCCATGTTCGTCTGGGGAGGCTTCCAAGGCGCCCTCGACGTCTCCATGAACACCCAGGCGGTGGCGGTGGAGCGGTCGAGTGGACGACCGCTCATGTCGGGGTTCCACGGTTGTTGGAGCGTCGGTGCCTTCGCCGGTGCCGGCCTGGGCGTCATCGGTGTCGCCCTGGGCGTGTCATTGAGCCTCCAACTTCTCGTCCTCGGCGTTCTCATCCTGACGATCGTCGGAGCGCTGACGGTCCGGATGCTGCCCGATGCCACACCAGCAGGCGTCACGCACCGTGCCGGGGGTTCGATCCGATGGAGGTCGCGACCTGTCCTCGTCCTGGGGGTCATCGCCTTCGCGGCCATGCTGTGCGAAGGGGCGAGTGCGGATTGGGCCTCGGTGTACCTGCGAGGTCCGCTCCATTCGAGCGCCACCACCGCGGGGCTCGGCTACGCGGCTTTCGCTCTGGCGATGGTGGCCGTCCGGTTGTCGGGAAACCGTCTCCTGGCCCGTGTCCCAGCTCGAAGGATGCTGCCTGTCCTGGCCGCCATCGCCACCATCGGGTTCACCGCGGGGCTCGCCGGCGAACGAGACGTGGGCACCATCGCCGGCTTCGCCTGTCTCGGGATCGGTCTGGGCCTGATCGTCCCCACGGTGTTCAGCGCCGCCGGGCGTCTGGCGGGGCTGAGCCCGGGTACGGCGATCGCGGCCGTGTCGGCGTTCGGATGGCTCGGCTTCGTGGGCGGGCCGCCAATGATCGGGTGGCTGGCCTCGGCCACGTCGCTTCGCTTGGCACTCGGCACCGTGTCTGTGCTCACAACCTGCATCGTCGTGCTCACCGCGTTTGCACGTGCACTTCGCCCCGACTCCACGAGCAATCCTCAGCCGTGAGGGATGACCTCATCGACCGCGGTCCGCTGCCGGTGAAGGTTGCCGACACCCTGCACTGTAGGTACGACGCCCGATCGTTGGATCACGCCGGCGTCCTCGCCGAGATACGAAGCCACGACTCGTGCATCGGATAGGACGGCGGACGGCGTTCCCCGCGTGATGACCCGACCGAGGTCCAGAGCAATGATCTCGTCAGACACGAAACTGATGAGCGGCATGTCGTGCTCGATGATCACGATCGAACAGTGCGTGGCACGCTGCATGTCCTTCAGCAGGGGGCCCAGGGCCTCGGTCTCTCGCTGCGCGACACCCGAGGACGGCTCGTCGAGAAGCAGCACGCTCGGATTGTGGGCGATGGCCATGGTCAGGTCGACGATGCGTCGTACACCGGTGGAGAGCTCGGAGACGAACTTGTCCCGGTAAGACTGCAGGTTCATCAGCTCGATGAGCTCCGCCACCCGCCCGGCGACCTGACGCTCGGAGCGCTGGATCGCCGGTAGGTCGAGCACTGCTGCCAGATGGTCTCGCGTGTCGATGTGCCGTTCGAGACCCATGGCGATGTTCTCGGAGACGGTGAGCGACGGGAAGATCCGCGCGTCCTGGAAGGACCGCCCTAGACCGGCCACCGACCGGCGACTCGCCGACCAGGTGCCGATGTCGACGCCACCCAGCTCGATCCGACCGAGGTCGGCGGTGAGCACCCCGGAGATGAGGTCGAAGACCGTTGTCTTTCCCGCCCCGTTGGGGCCGATCAGCCCCAACGTCTCACCACTACGCAGGTCGAGGGTGACGTCGTCGACAGCGACGATCCCGCCGAAGCGTTTGGTGAGGCCGTGCGTCGCGAGGACGACGGGCTGCAACGCCAGGGGATCGGCCTCGGTCTCCCGCCACGTCGGCCCGCTGACCTCCACGGCGGGGGTAGTGCCGTTGCTGTCAGCTCCTTCGAGGAACACCGATCGCAGGAGGTCACCCCGAGCCAGGAGCTCGGCGGCAGCTCCTTCGAACCGGACCTCGCCCTTCTCCATGAAGTAGGCGCGTTGTGCGATGGTCAACGCCACGTTGACCGACTGCTCCACCAGGATGACCGGGCATCCCTCGGCGTGGATGGCCCGGACGATCTCCAGGAGCTGCTCGACGACGGCCGGGGCCAGGCCCAGCGACAGCTCGTCGATGATCAGCAGTTTGGGCTTGGCCACGAATGCCATGCCCAGGCCGAGCTGCTGCTGCTCGCCGCCCGAGAGGTTCCCTGCCATCTGGTGCCAGCGGTCCTTCAGCCGGGGGAACAACTCCAGGACCCGTTCCGTGCGGGCGTGGACCTCGGCCGCGTCTTCCTTTGCGAACAGCCACGCCGAGGCTTTGAAGTGCTCGGCGACGGTCAGGGTGGGGAACACCGCTCGGCCCCCGGGCACCTGCACGATCCCCAACCGGGCGCGTCGACCGGCTCGGCGTGGGTGATGTCTTGACCGTCGAAGACGATCGAGCCGTCGACCGGGTCGACGAGGCCCGAGACCGCCTTCAAGAGCGTGGACTTCCCGGCCCCGTTCGTTCCCAGGAGGGCGACGATCTCGCCCTGGCGGATCTCCATGTCGACCCCGAACAACACCCGCACCTTGTCGTAGGCGACGTGCACGTTCCGACACACCAGGAGTGGTGCCCCTCCCGGCGGCGAGGCGACCGACGGCGTCGGGTGCGCCACCGTGACCGGCGGCGGAGGCGCGCCGGGGACGAAGAGCGCGGGCGAGGATAGGCCGGAGGGCGCCGGAGGCGGAGCCGGTAGTACTGGAGCCGGTGGCGCGACGCCCGGCGGGGCTGAGGTCACGGAGAACACCGGCGCCGGGTTCGGGATGGCGGGCACCGGGTGCGGTGGGGTCGGCGCCTGGTTGGGGGCTTGTTCCCGAGTCGAGTCGTCGCCTTTCGAGGCGAGCCAATTGCGGACATCGAAGGCGAGCCCGACCACCACCCCCACGACTGCGAGCGTGACGGCGACGGCTGTCACGGCACTGCCGACCCGTGAGGTGAGGCCGGATGTTGCCACAGGCCCGGGTCGGTTGTGGACGCCACGGCAGCGAGAGCGGTGTCGGCCAGAGGCGCGGGAGTGAGACCGGACGGCACGGGGACGGGGTCTGCGTTCGTAGTCGGATCCGCCGCCAGCGCCGGCACCGCGATTCCTCGGCGCCTCGCCACCCACCGCAGCAGGTCGTCGCGCTTGGACATACCGAGCTCGGCGGATCCTCCTGGATTGAAGTAGGCGTTGATGAGCAGGACGGGGCCCGTCAGCAGAAGCGGCAGCGTGGTCTCGATCGCGGTCGAGTGGAACAGGTCGTAGACGCGGGGACCGAATACCACCGCCACCTCGATGACCATGGCACCCACCACGGCCCAGGGCACGGAGCTGACGCCGGCGATCGCCACGGCGAGGAAGATGGTGAGGCTGGCCTGCGGTGCGTAGGTCCCGGGCACCACGTTTTGCTGGGCGTAGGCGAAGAGCACGCCGGCCACCCCGGCGATCCCACCGGAGATGGCGAACGCCGCCAGCCGCGTGCGCGCCGGGTTGACGGCGAAGGCCGCCGCGGCGCGCTCGTTGTCACGTAGGGCGATCAAAACCCGGCCCGACCGGTTTCGGCGGAAGGCGAGGGCCGCCACCATGACCAGCGCCAGGAACACGAGACAGACGTAGTAGAAGGCCCGATCCGACGTCAGATCGATGCGCCCGTACAGCACGGGACGGCTGAGATGCGCGGACAGGCCCGACGGCAGGATGTGCCTGCCGATCCAGTAGTGCCCGTTGAGGAGGTAGTTCGGCACGGCGTAACCGAAGGCGAGGGTCGTGACCGCGAGATAGAGGCCCTGGATGCGCAGCGACGGCAGGCCGACGATCACCGCCGCGACGACACCGGTGAGGATGCCGACGCCCAACGCCGCGAAGAAGTCGATGTTGTGGTTGGCGACGAGGCCCCCGGCGACCCCCGCGGATGCACCCACGAGGCCGAACTGACCGAGGCTGATCTGTCCGGCCCACCCCGTCAGCACGACCAGCGATACCGCCACGATCCCGTAGAGGGGGAGCAGGACCAGGTACGAGACGTTGTCCACGCCCAGGATGTAGGGCAGCGCGATCATCAGGCCGGCACCGGCGACCACCATGCCCCAACGGGCCGCGGCGACCTCGGGGAGCTTGCGCAACTGGGCGGGGATGGGTCGGTACTGCTTGACGGTCTGCCACCGGCCTTCGCCCGCGTCCAGGGCTCGTGCCGTCCGGCGGGGTTGGGTCAGCAGCGCCCCCAGGATGACGAGCACCATGATCGACGAGGCAATGCTGTTGTCGCCGGAGTTGATGATCGTGGCGGTGATGAGCACGCCGATGCCCATGCCGGCCGCCAGCGCGATCCCGAAACGCTCCATGCGCGACACCACCGCGGCGGCCAGGGCGTAGAGCAGGGTGTCAAGGCCCAACGTCGCGTCGTTCGGTGTCCCGATGAGCGGCGCCTGCACATAGATCGCCAGCGCCGCCAGCAGCCCCGCCAGCGCCCAGGCCGCGGCGCTGACCCGGCGGACCGGAATGCCCAGCAGCAGCGCCCGCTCCGCATTCTCGGCCGAGGCGCGCAACGCGATGCCGAGCCGCGTCAACCGCAGGAACGCCGCAAGGCCGACGGTCACAACGATGACGGTGAGAAACGCGGCAATCTCGTTGCCGGTGAGCAAGGGCTGCCCGCGGCTCGTGTGCCACACCAGGTGTTGCCACGGCGTCGCGACAATCGTCCCCTGGTTGGTGGCCTTCTGACCGAGCCAGTCGGGAATGAAGAACGCGAGAACAGCGAAGCTCTGCGCCACAGCGATGGTCATCACCGTGGCAATGAGCCGGGGTACCGAGTCGAACCGGCGCATGACCACGTCGGTGATCAGCCCCAGCACCGGACCCCCCACCAGCACGATCGGGAGTGCCACCAGGTAGTTGACGCCGTACTCCAGCACGAGCACCAGCGCGATCACCGCCGGCACCGCTCCCACCGCGCCCGCCGCGAAGTTGATGACGCGCGTCGTCCGGTAGATGAGGACGATCCCGACGCCGATGATCCCGTACAGCGAGCCCAGCGCCAGTCCGGAGATGAAATCGGGACCCGAGAGCCCGAAGATGAGCTCGATGACCGCTATGAAGATGGCGATGGCGCTCAGCCAGCGCCCGATCCGCGCCGGCCAGCTCGCCCCTCGGGCGGCTTCGACCGCGGGGGCGAGCGACCGGGGGAGCACCGAAGACGTCACGACCGAGTCTTGGGAATCGGTGGCTCAGGCAGCTTGGGGAAGCTCTGGGGCAAGAACCGCTCGCCCTCGATGTCGATGAAGGTGCCAGGCTTGCCGTTGTAGGACGAGGGCGTGCCCTTGGACCAGTAGACGACCGCCGCGTCCATGGTCCAGTCGTAGTTGCCCTTGGTGAACCCGAATTCGGCGTGACCGGTCTTCCCTCCACCGATCGTCCCCATCGAGGGGGCGGCCGCCGCCATTCTCGCCGGGGTGAGATCAGGGCCGGTGTTCTCGATGAGGCTTCCCAGCATGTTCCACAACTCCCAGGTGCCGGTGGCCACATAGGGCTTCATGGGGAGGTTCGTCCCTCCGCCGAGTCTGTAGGTGATCGGGCCCGGCTCCTTCGAGGGCGGGGGGAGTGAAGGGGCCGACGTGACGCCGAAGGCGTTGTCGAACTCACAGCCCGCCTGATATTGCGAGCAGGCGAGGGATGACTGGGTCGCGGTGGACTCGAAGTTCTGCGCCACGGCGTCGACGCCCATGCCCTGCGCATCAGCGAGGATGTTCTCCGGGTAGTAGTTGTGCTGCTGCTCCCCGGAGTACAAGAGCTCGGGGGCGACGGGGTCACAGAGACAGACCACGTCCGTCGCCGGATCGCTCGGCGAATCCATTGCGGAGACCCCGGCGTTGATCTGCTGCGCAGCCGTGCTGATGTCCTGGGAATAGAAGTAGTGGTGTTGCGCCACGCTCCCTCCGTCACCGCAGTCGCGGCTGAGAGCAGGAACGAGGACATTGGTGACGGTGTTCTCGTTGTCGGGGTCGTTGGTGGATATCACCCCCAGGACCCGCTTCTGGCCGTTGAAGTTCTGAGCCGCGTTCTTGTCCTCGGCGAAGCTCACCGTCCGGGCGCTGTTCTTGCTTGTCAGCTGATTGCACCAGAACTTGGCAAATCCCTCCTCGATGTTGGTCGAGCTCTCTCCCGGTGACCAGAAGTACGGGGCGTTCGCCTGGGCGAAAGCAGCACTGAAGCCGACTCCGCCGAGGGCGATCGTGTGGTCCTGTGCCAGGCGCGCGAAGCACACCGAACAGAGCGTGGTTCCCCAGGCGACGGCGTAGGGATGGTAGGTCTGGACGAGGGTGTCCATCTCGGCCAAAAGACATCCCGTGTCCGGCGGCACGGTTTGGCACGTGCTGTTATACGTCACGATCTTGAGCTTGCGCCCCCACAGCACATAGTGGGCGTTGACGAAGTTCTGATACGCCGCCATCACCTGCTTCGTCTGCGCGTAATCGACGTACAGCCCCTCCCCCCGGAGGATGGTGTCCACGATCCCGCCCGCGTCTGCGTAGTAGTCGACGACGGTGATGGTCTTGTCGGTCACCCCCTGAGAGGTGGCGCCGCCGTTGGCATAACTCCCGCCGATCTTCCCGGCCGTACAGGCAGGGGCGTAGTAGTCGATCGACGTCGAGAACTCCCGGCCACCGCTGCAGTGGGTGCGGTCCCCGGTGCCTGCCGTTCCCGAGAAGCCGACCGCAGGGCTCACCGCGCCGGAACTCGCCGCCGCCGAGGTCCCTTGACCGGGGGAGGTCGAGGGGAACAACACGATGATGAGCACCTGCGCCGCGATGAGGACGGCTAAGGGCACATATCCCCGGACCGTGCGCCCGACTTTCAACGACCTCGTCCTTGGTCTGCGCGGTGCCGGAGTGGGCGCGGGGGATCGTCAGAGCCACGTGACCTGGTCACGACGGCGTGGTTGACTACGCGGCCAACTCCCATAGATCCCCCCACTCCCCCTTGGCTCGAATGTACAGCCGTTCGCATGTGAAGGGGCGAGCGCGCTGCTGCCGCATTCCTTGCGGACACAAGGATGGGGGTCCGGTCGGGGTGGGCCCCTATGTCCTCGGGCGGTACCGGAGGTGAACCACGCCGCCTTCGAAGCGGCGGAGGTCGAGCAATTCGAGATCCAGGTGGAAATTCTTTCGGGAGGGCCGGCTTCCCTCCTCCCACAGTGACGGGGGTGACGAACAGGTGCATTTCGTCGACCAATCCGAGCCTGATGGCCTGGGCCGCGAGTTCGGAACCTGCGACGGTGATGTCCTGTGATGCTGTCGCTTTGAGCTGGCTCACTGCCCCGGGGTCGAAGTGCCGCTCGATCCGCGTCCGGGCGCTGGAGGCTGCCTTCAGCGTCGTGGAGTACACGATCTTGTCGGCAGCCTTCCAAATCTCTGCAAAGTCCCGAACGACGGACGGCTGATCGGAGCCGGTGGACGCGGTCTCCCAGTAGACCATCGTCTCGTACATTCGGCGACCGTAGAGATAGGTGCCCATCGGCCGCTCGAAGTCGTTGACGAACCTGAACACCTCCTCGTCGGGGGCCGCCCACTCAAAGTTGCCGGCTCTGTCGGCGACGTAGCCGTCGAGCGACGAGATCGCCGAATAGATCAGGATGGCCATGGGATCCCCTGTCTGGAGGTCGCGTAACTCTCGGTTCCTGCCGGGCTTCGAAATCGGTTTCCTGTTGCGCCCGGAGCTCGATGTTTAGTCGAGACGTTAACCGCCGCTCCAGTAGAATTGTCCAGTGGCGATGCCCCATTGGTCAACGCTTGGGGACAAAGGAGGAGACACGGGTCATGCAGAAGAATGAGCCGCAGAAAACCAAAACTCCTTCTCAGCTGATCGACGCGAGAATCAAGGAGCTAGACGACTGGCGCGGCGAGATGCTCAGTCGAATTCGAGCCTTGGTCAAAGAAGCCGATCCTGAAGTCGTCGAGGAGTGGAAGTGGAGAGGGGTTCCGGTGTGGTCGCACGACGGGATTATCAGCACCGGCGAGACTTACAAGAACGTCGTGAAGATGACCTTCGCCAAAGGGGCGGCTCTGAAAGATCCCTCGGGTCTCTTCAATTCCAGTCTTGAGGGGAACACACGGCGTGCCATCGACTTCCACGAGGGCGAGAAGATCGACGAGAAGGCGTTCAAGGCTCTCGTTCGCGCCGCCGTGACGCTGAACAAGTCCAAAACCAAGGCCTAGGTTCATCCGCAGAATCTGGATCCTGGTCCCGGCAATCCCGACCGGTGGCGATGGCTCGCTGGTCAAGGGCAAACTGTCATCGCTATGGAGCCTCCCGGGATCAGGTACGTGAGCATCGGAGATGGAGATGTCGCCTACCAGGTCCTTGGCGAAGGCCCCGGCGACCTCCTCTTCTGTAACTCCCTCGGAGGGCATGTCGATCTCATCTGGCAGATTCCTGAGGCAGCGGAATTCCTCGAGAAGATGGCCACATTCAGACGAGTCCTACACATGGACCGCAGGGGCTCCGGCGCTTCCGATGCTGTACCTCTGAAAGCCATACCGACCTGGGAAGAGTTGGCCGAAGACATAATTGGAGTGCTCGATGCCGCCGAGTCCCAGCAGACGGATCTCATGGCGCCAGCCGAAGTGGGCCCGATCGCCGTCCTGTTTGCGGCCATGCACCCCGAACGGGTGGGGTCGCTCATCCTCATTAACACCGCGGCGCGATACATGGAGGCGCCGGACTACCCGATCGGAGTAGCACCCGCTGCCCTTGACTCGATCTACGACATGTTGGTGGCGACCTGGGGCAGCGATGCGTTTGCAACGGCGACGAATCCGACACGAGTCGATGATCGCGAGTTCATCAAGGCTGTCGCCCGCATGAATCGGGCGTCAGCGACGCCCAGCACGGCCGCCGCTCAGATGAGGTACTTCTTGGGCAGCATGGACGTGCGCCCGTTCTTGCCGTTGGTGCAAAACCCGACCTTGGTGCTCCAAGTCACAGATAGTCCGTTCACCCTCCTCGCCCACGGGCAATACCTGGCCGACCACATTGCAGGCGCAACCTTCGTCCCGCTGTCGGGCGGCAACATGACTCCTCCCCTTGCGCCCAACGCAGCTTCGGAGATCGCCGAGTTCTTAACTGGCCAGCGCCAGTCATTCGAGGTAGATCGCGTACTGACAACGATCCTCTTTACTGACATCGTTGGGTCAACCGAACGAGCGGCATTGTTGGGAGATGAGGACTGGCGCGCCCTCTTGGATTCCCATGATCGTGTCACCCGGGAACAGCTCCGTCGATTTGGCGGTCGTGAAATCAAGAACACCGGAGACGGGTTTCTCATCTCCTTCGACGGTCCTGCCCGTGCCATCCGCTGTGCCACCGCTATCAATGAGGTCGTGCGAGCTCTCGGGATAGAAGTAAGGATCGGGTTGCATACCGGTGAATGCGAGCTGAGAGGTGACGACATCGGTGGATTGGCGGTTCACATCGCCGCTCGGGTCAACGCACTCGCAGCGCCTAGCCAGATCCTCGTCTCTTCAACCATCAAGGAGCTCGTCGTTGGATCTGGGATCAGCTTCGCAGAACACGGGGAGCACACCCTTCGTGGCGTCCCGGGGAGTTGGAAGCTGTTCGCCGTGGCGGGTTGAGTGTCCCTCCAGGTGGTGCCGATGCCGGGTCGGGTCCCTGTCCAAGTGGCATGACTCAAGCCGTACGATATAGCTCCGAAATTGGGTGGCCCTCGATTTTTTGCATCCCGGTCGGCCAGCCTGTCCTTGAGCTGTCCTGATCGCTCTCTGCCCCCTCGCGATAGGTGCCATTCGGGCTGGTCCATCGGGATTGACGATGGATTTCCCTCTCTGCATAGTGGCTCCGTGGACGACCCTCGAGGCGCTGCAGAGCAGTTTGCCCGGCGTTTCCCTGCCATTTACCTGCGCTTCCACCGGCGGGACGGTAAGGGGGCAGGGCTCACATCGGCCTCACGGGCAGTGCTCGAGCATCTGGCCTTGGCCGGGCCACTGACCGTAGGTGAACTGTCCTGCCATCTCGACCGAGCCCAATCGGTGGCAAGTGACATCGTTGCTCATCTCGAGGACGCAGGTCTCGTCGAGCGACAGGGCGACCCAACGGACGGGAGGCGCCGACTTGTGTGGTTGTCAACGTACGGCCGCGACGTTCTCGGGCGCGATCGCGACGTGTTGTCCGTCGAGCTACTGGAGCGCGCCTTTGCCGCCATGGCTGACAACGAGCGCCTCGCCCTTATCGACCGCATCGATGCCCTGCTACGCGCCGATGACGTCGTCGGCACGTCGCGCCAACATCTTCCCACCAAAAAAGCAAAACGCTCCCCTCGATGAAAGGAGTCGTGATGACGGACTCAGCGACCTGTGAGAGCTGCGGTATGCCCATCGAGACCGGTCGGTACTGCCAGCACTGCGTCGATGAAAGTGGCGCCCTGCAGTCGTTCGACGAGCGCTTCGAGCGAATGATCGCATGGGAGGCGCGCCGCAGTCCCGACGCGACGCGAGCCGACCTAGAAGCCTCCACGCTCGCCTACATGGCGACCCTTCCTGCGTGGCACGATCATCCTCGTATCATCGCCGCCAAGGGTTCCTGAGGGCGACGGGGCAACCAGGCGGGCGCACACGACTGCCAACGGGGTCAGGCGATCGCGGACAAGCTCAACACGTTGATGCGGGCCGTCGAGACGAGCCGGAGCCGACTGCGGAGGTTGTCTAGCGAGGACAGGTCATCATCCCAACGTCATGGCCAGGAATATGCTCGGTGGAGACGATGGGACTCGAACCCACGACCCCCTGCTTGCAAACGAAGCCCGAGGCTGTTCACGACAGTTCGTCGTCGTCCGTCGATGTCCGTGATCAGGGATCCTTGTCGGACCCGAATCTGGATGAATCTTCGTGAACGAACTCGAACCGCGCGATAGACGCGCGATGAACATGTGCACTTCAGTGAAACCTCTTGGCCTGGGTCTCGAAGGCCAATGATCACGGAGTCGCGGCGGCCATCGGGACCGTCTTCGCCCCAACCGGAACGGTGAAGTAACAGCCCGCATCACAACCCCAGAAGGCGAGTTTCCCGTGGACGCAATGCTCCAGACCCCTAAGTCTTAGATGAAGACCTCGGCGACCACGACCGAGACGTTGTCACGTCCAGAGCGCGATATGGCGAGCTCGACGAGGGTGTCAGCGGTCCCTTGGACGTCCTTGGTCCCGGACGCCACAGACTCGATTTCGTCGTCGGGGAGCTCATTGAATAACCCGTCGGTGCAAACGACCAGCCGGTCGCCTTCCACGACAGGGTGGGCGGTGCTTTCTGGCTCAAGCTCTGGTCCGACGCCGAGCACTCGCGTAAGGACACCGCGGTAGGGATGATGAAGTGCTTCCTCCTCGGTGAGCTCTCCCCGCCCCACGAGTTCGGCGGTCACGCTGTGGTCATGAGTCAATTGCCTCATTGAGCCACCTCGCAATAGATAGGCACGGCTGTCGCCCACGTTCACAACCGCGAGGTCTCCGTCTTCGGTCAGGCCAGCCGCACAGATCGTCGTACCCATGCCTTCCAACTCACTGTTCCCATGAGCACGGTCCCAGATCGCCCTGTTCGCCGCCCGCACACCTGCTTCAAGTTCACCCAGTGTCTTTCCGGAAAAGACGGCCTGCACCAGTGCGACTGCGACCGCTGACGCCACCTCCCCTCCGGGATGGCCCCCCATCCCGTCCGCGACTACAACCATTCGTTCATTGCACAAGACTGCGTCCTCGTTGTTGTCTCGCACCTTCCCGATGTCCATACAGCTAGCTGTCCTCAACTTCTTCATGAATCGCCTCCTTGACCCTTCGTCCTCGATCGACCTGAACGACGCGGTCTCGATCGCCAGTAGGTGTCGTGCGAGAGCAAGCGCGTCCTGTCGCCGCGCCGCATCGATCTCCACCTGCCGTTCCCATGCATCGAGCTCCTCAGTCGAGGGCTCCCGAAGGAGGGATCCGATTTCGACGAGCGGTACCCCGGCCTCTCTCAGCGAGTCGATCAGCTGAGCGTCGCGCAGCTGACCTGGCAGGTAGTACCGGTAGCCCGAGGCTGCGTCGACCGCGGCAGGGACGAGTAATCCTAAAGCTGCGTAGCTCCTGAGTCGCTTTGGTGACAGTCCAGATCGTTCTGAGAACTCCCCGATCGGCATGAGGTTGTCCACAACGTCCAGCATGAACCCTGTCCTTAGGTGAGAGTCAAGTGCCCAGAACGACCATAGATCCCCGACTACTCCAGCTCGGCTCGACGGTCCGCCACTACGAGCATGCCTGACGGGCGAACGTGGGGATGCGGCATCACCTGCTACCGGGATCGACCCCCCGCTTGCAAAGCGCAGCCCGGGCGATTTCAGAAGGGCGGTGGTTGGACGAAATCCCAGCGTAGAAATTGCAAAATGGTATACCGGCAGTGACCGCTCTCAACCACGATCTTCCGACCAAATGTGGTCTGTTTGTGGGTCTGAAGAGGACAAACCCTTCGATCAGGAAGAGCTTGTGGTCGATCGGTTGCGGCGTCGAAGCGCACACTCTATTGCCGAATTACCACACGTTGATTGGATCGAGCTGGAGCAGTGATCGTCGAAAAGGGACGAGCTGAGGCCTTGGCCGCACTCACCAGCAGACTGGCATTGTGTGAAACCAACTGACTCCATATCAACCCGGTCCGTGCACACAGCGCAGCGTCAAGCAAGTCCCCGGGGTGCTTGTAGGGCTCGATCATCCAATCGTGACGGCTCATTCCATTGAACTCAGTCGCTGATGGCCGCAAACGCTAAGCGGCGGTGGGAGATGATTCAACGTCATCCGATGACTTGGTATCAAACACCAAGTCTCTTCCCGCTTGACCACGCCTTGCTCTGGCGTTTATCAAGCCAATCGCGTCGGCGTGGTGATGGCCAACGAGGCAGTCTGTCAATTTGAGCCACGCGGCGGCGCCGCGGCGGAGCTTTGCAAGCCGGCTTCGCTAAGGCAGAGACTGCACAAAGGGGAGACTGTTCGTGAACGCGACTTGGCGGAGGAATAGGAGGCGGCTGTTGGGATAGCCAACGGCCGATGGCAACCAGGCGTGGAATGCAATCCAGACCTTTCCCTGGGTGTCGGTGAACAGCGAGGGCCCGCCCGGTCCGGACATGGCTACTCCCTGCGAGACCACGATGGAGTGGTCGATTGGTTTGGAGCACGGACCGGTAGGACCCTGACAGACCGCCACGCCAATGGCGTAGCTGCTGCTGTTCCAGTTGTTGGCCGAGTAAAAGAGGTAGTAGCGGCCCGACCACGGCAGGACGAACGGGCCTTCGACTACGCCACCCTCCCAGGCTTGGCTGGGCATCAGTAGGGTCTGCGGGCTTCCACCGGACACCGCGGTTCCGTCAGCTGTCAGTTGCTGTGACCAGATGGTCGGTGGTTGCCCATTTGCGCCTTGCGACTTCCACACGAGATAAGGGGTCCCCGTAGCTGAAAGGAAGGGGCTGGGGTCGATGGAGCCCCCGAGATCGAGTTGACACACGAGGGGTGCATTCGAGTTGTCGACGAATGGCCCCCGAGGATCGGTGGCCACGGCAGACGAGATGCACTCCTTTCCTGTGAGCCCATCGACAGCCGCGTAGTAGAGCACGAAGGTGCGCTGAAGCTCGATGACGCCCGGTGCCCACGTGGCTCCGGTTCGCGCCCACGATGCGATGTGCGGCAACGCGTTTCCGTCGACGGTCCAGTGGACCAGATCGGTGGACTGGATCATCTGGATGTTGCCAGCTGCCGAATTGGTCGCGTAGCCGTAGTAAACGCTTCCTACC
Source organism: uncultured Acidimicrobiales bacterium (assembly GCA_963846125.1). GTDB lineage: Bacteria > Actinomycetota > Acidimicrobiia > Acidimicrobiales > UBA8190 > Chersky-840. Next base: position 495,582 of record CAWJUR010000002.1, on the reverse strand, counting down.
CGGATCACATCAGGGTCGGGGAAGTCAAAAGGAAAGACCGGGCCGCCGTTCTCCTGTCCTTGCAGCGCCTGACAGCTGTCGGACACCGCCGAGATCGAAGTCACGGCGCCCTTGTCATCTCCGACGGCGATCGCGTTGAGGGCCTGCTCGACACCTGCCAGACATGAGTCGAGGACTGCGATGTCCACACCCTGGGACGCGACGCTCCTTTTGGCGTCGGAGAGGCCCGTTTGAGTGCTGGACAGGCTGGCCTCGGCGGTCTCGAGCTCATCCGCGGTTGCCGTGAGCTGGTTCTGAAGCACATTGCGCTCACCGGCGGTTGTTAACAGGACCGCCTGGACGGATGAAAGATTCCTCATGACCAATGCCAGATGCGATCGCGTGGTCCTCACGGTCGTTCGTGCTTGACGCAACTCCGATCGGACGCGCAGATCCGAGAAGATCCCCGTTGTGAGGAACAACAGGGCGGCCATCCCCGCCAAGGAGGCGAGGAGTCGCCATCGTGGGAAAACTGGCATACGGGTCGGCGCAGGGGGCGGTGAACCTCCGACCTTTAGGCCGGCGGTGTCCGGCAATGCCGGCACATTCACGATTGGGGCACGGAGGATCGACACAGGTAGCGATGGTGACCGGCCATCCTCACGCGGAGCTCAACAGGGACTCACGTGATTCGCTCCGGCAGGACGGCGCGACCCTTTGAGCCCTCACGCGGTTAAACACGCCTGAGGGCCTAAATCGGTTGTCGGCGTTGGTGGTGATCACAGTTGGACGCCCCAAAGGCACCGGAACACCACACTGGGTGACCTAGCAGTCACCTGTGCAAGGCAGGCGACACTGGGACCGAAGCCGGCGCACCTTCGTGTCAATCTGAGGTCGGGTGATTCAGGACTCAGAGGGTCGGAAAACAGTGGTGTCGGAGAGGAACATCCTCGATTCCGACTGGGTGGGTCAGGCCGTGGCCGTAAATGCGCCCACGATGGTTCCGAAGAAGCCAGCGTCGCCCAAGGCGAAGATTCCGCCGTCGGCTCCCGCCATCCAATAGCCTCCTCCGTCATTGGTCGAGCTAGAAGCAACGACCGGGCGGCTTAAGGAAATATCTGCCAACGAGCCCTCGAAAACGCTCGTGCCGAAATCGAACACACCTCCGTCATCGCCGATGAGACGGTAGGCGCCGACGCTGGTGGCGGTGATGGCCACCACTGGGGCGCTCAAGTGGAAGTCAGCTGCCGAGCCGAGGAACTTGGCATCTCCGTAGGTGAAGACCCCACCATCAGCGGCCGCCAGCCAGTACCCCTGTGCGTCGGGCGTGATGGCGATTCCCACAACGGGAGAGTCCAGTCGCATATCCCCGGCTGAACCGTGGAAATGGGCGTTTCCGTAGGTGAAGACCCCACCATCGGCGGCCGCTAGCCAGTAGCCCAAGCCATCGGTACTGGTGGTCATTCCCACCACAGAAGCGTTGAGTCGCATACCCCCGGCGGATCCGTAGAACTTGGCGTTTCCGAATGCGAAGACCCCACCGTCACCAGCTACCAGCCAGTACCCCTGTCCATCGGGAGTGGCAGCAATTCCGACGATCGGTTTCTTGAGTGCCACGCCGCTCATGGATCCGAAATACGGGGCATCGCCGAATCCGAGCACCTGGCCACTGGCGGTAACCTCCCAGTAACCCTGACCATCTTGGGTGGCGGCCAAGCCCACCACTTGGGTGGATCCACTCCCACACACCGGCAATGTCACGCTGTAAGAGTTGGGAATCGGCCAGTTCGGTACCAGCGTCAAGTTGGTCGCCGGGATCCAATTGCCGGCCACCTGCACTTCGACGACGTGGTGGCCACTGCGAAACAGCGCGGATGAGGTCGTGTTCCAGAGGACTGTTGCGATGACAGGACCAACGGTCGCCATGGTCATTCCCACTGCATCGGGGTTGTCGAACAGGGACAGCGTGACATTGGTTTTCTGACCTGCTGGCAGTCCGCTTAGCGTGAAGGAAAACTCCGGTACGCCGTTCAGACACACACCGGTAGCACTGAAGGTGGGAGTTGGCGCCAAGGCGGCTGCCTGTGTCCAGGAAGGCGCAATGGCCAGGGAAAGACCAAGCGTTGCGGCGAGTATCCCCGCCATTGCGACGGCTTGTCCCCGAGTTCCTTGACCGTTTCTCATAAAGGTCACCTACTCGCATCGCTTGGTTGGACCTGTTCGCCATTGTTATCGAAAAACAACTTACACACGAGTCAGTTGTGGTCTGTTTGTGGTCTACAGCCCGCTTTTGACGATACGTCGTGTCAGTTCGGTCATCATCACAACGTCATGGCCAGAAGGAATTCTCGGTGGAGACGATGGGACTCGAACCCACGACCCCCTGCTTGCAAACGAAGCCCGAGGCTGTTCATGACAGTTCCCTATCGTCCGGCGTTGTCAGTATTCAGGGTTTCTCCTCGGACGCGAGTCTGGATGAATGTTGGTGAACGAACTCGTACGCGCGAATCAACGCGCGATGGACGGTGCCAACCTCCGTGATCGCCGAACGCCTGTTGAGCAATCATGGAGGAGTGGATAGGACGTACTTCGAGAGCCTTCAGGGGAGTTGTGTGGCTTCCTCGAAGACCTGGAGGATCGTCGACTCCGCAGACATCCGACTTCCTTGACGAGTTGATCGATCACAAGAGTTTGGATTGACACTCGAAACAAGAGTCATGTGTTGAGACCGGGCAGTGAGCCCACGAAGCTGGCGTCACCGAAGGCGAACACACCCCCGTCTTTGCCCACCATCCAGTAGCCGTGGCCGGTGGAGGTCCCGACGATGCCGACGACGTTATTCACGTGCACGCCGAGACCAGGCAGTGAGCCCACGAAGCTGGCGTCACCGAAGGCGAACACGCCCCCGTCAGACCCCACCATCCAGTAGCCGTGGCCGGTGGAGGTCCCGACGATGCCGACGACGTTATTCACGTGCACGCCGAGACCAGGCAGTGAGCCCACGAAGCTGGCGTCACCGAAGGCGAACACGCCCCCGTCAGACCCCACCATCCAGTAGCCGTGGCCGGTGGAGGTCCCGACGATGCCGACGACGTTATTCACGTGCACGCCGAGACCAGGCAGTGAGCCCACGAAGCTGGCGTCACCGAAGGCGAACACGCCCCCGTCAGACCCCACCATCCAGTAGCCGTGGCCGGTGGAGGTCCCGACGATGCCGACGACGTTATTCACGTGCACGCCGAGACCAGGCAGTGAGCCCACGAAGCTGGCGTCACCGAAGGCGAACACGCCCCCGTCAGACCCCACCATCCAGTAGCCGTGGCCGGTGGAGGTCCCCACGATGCCCACGATGTTGTTGACGTGCACGCCGAGACCAGGCAGTGAGCCCACGAAGCTGGCGTCACCGAAGGCGAACACGCCCCCGTCAGACCCCACCATCCAGTAGCCGTGGCCGGTGGAGGTCCCCACGATGCCCACGATGTTGTTGACGTGGAGGCCAGGGGATGAGCCAGTTTCGACGAGCGTCTGGCCAACCCCGTTGACGAAGTGGGCACCAGCTGCCACACACGAGCTGGTGCTGGTGCATGAGACGGCATTGAGGTCGTTTTCTAGCGAGGTCGATTTGTTCGGGCTTGAGCCGATGGACCACGCAGTTCCATCGAAGGTTTCGACGAGAGTCTGGTTGGCGGTCCCATTTGAGTAAGCACCAACGGCCACACACGTGGTCGCACTCGTGCACGAAACGCCGTTGAGGTCGTTCTGGCGCGATGTCGAACTGCTCGGGCTCGCGGTGATCGACCAAGAACTGCCGTTGTAGGTCTCGACGAGAGTCTGGTTGGCGATCCCATTGAAGAAGTCGCCTACGGCCACGCATGAGGTAGCACTCGTGCACGAAACGCCGTTCAGGACGTTGAGCTGCGAGGTCGAAGTATTCGGGCTCGATGCAACGCTCCAAGTGCTTCCATCGAAGGTCTCGACCAGAGTTTGATTGGCGGTCCCATTGCGGGACGTTCCCACAGCCACGCACGAGGTGGGGCTTGTGCAAGATACGCCGGTTAGAACGTTGCTCTGTGAGGTAGAGGTGTTGGGACTCGAGGCGATGCTCCAAGTGCTCCCATCAAAGGTCTCGACCAATGTCTGGTTGGCGGTCCCATTGAAGTAGTCACCCACGGCGACGCACGACGTGGGGCTCGCGCACGAAATGCCGCCAAGCCTGTTCAGCTGCGAGGTTGAAGTGTTCGGGCTCGAGGTGATCGACCAAGCACTGCCGTTGTAGGTCTCGACGAGAGTTTGGTCCAGACCGGTTCCGCCGGGTTCGTTTTCACCGACGGCTATGCAAAAATGAGGGCTTGTGCAAGACACTGCGTGGAGGAAATTGAATTGCAAGGGGGAGCTATTGGGGCTTGAGTTGATAGACCAGACGCTGCCATTGTATTTCTCCACGAGGGTTTGAGCGGCATGCACGTTCGAGCCGTCACCTACCGCAGCACAAAAAGTCGGACTTGTGCACGATACGCCTTCAAGGAAGGTTGGTTGCGAGGTCGAGGGGTTCGGGGTTGAGGCGATGGACCACGCGAGGGGTTGGGTAGCTGCATGCGCTTGCGATCCGAGAGTCTGCAGGCCGAGGGCCAGAAACGAACCTACGAGCACCGCTGATGCTACGACCCGGAAGCCGTGTCTGTCGCCAATCCGCATAGGGCTTAATCGGCGCATTGGACCTCCCGTCTTCTTTCAGGATCACCGTAACCAGCGGTGATTGGTTTATATGAGGAGCGATTCGAGCGTTCTGTCCTGGCTGGGGACACCGTAGCGTTCTGGATCACCTTTCGCAGTTCCCGATCGGCGGGTGCGGCTCCTTAACTCATGACGCCACGGTCGAACCGCAGAATCCAGCTTGTAAACGAAGCCCGATGCTGCCGATGACCGGTCGTCATCGTCCGTTGATGTCAGCGACCAGGACCTCCATTGGGACCCGAGTTCTGGATGAATGTTGGAGAACGAACTCATACGCGCGATGGACGGTGCGGCGACGATCAAGGCCGTTGACGGAGGCTGCTACGAGGGACAGACTCTCGGAGAGGTCCCAATGTACTGGTCGTCATGTCGTCTAAATGCTGACCCAAGGGGATGACGATCGTCTGGGTCAGCTGGAATCAGGAGCGCCATGTCAGGGGACAGAAGGGCAGTGCTATTCCGTGCAATATTGCTTCTGACTGCGGGTTGCGTCCTAGCTGCGTGCACCAAAACCAGTTCGCTCTCGGGCGCTTCTGCCTCAACGGCACGCCCGCAGGTGCACGTTTCGGGACCGATTCCCCCTCAGCCCGAGATCAACGGAGCGCCAGTGCTTGTAACACCTGGTCCGGCACGCGACGCCTACCTCGAATCCCAGCGTGAGAAGCTGCCCTGGGTCGAGCATCCACCCTCCCGTGTCGCCATTGCCGGCACCGTTGTTTCGGCGGACGGGAGCGGAATGCTCGTAAAAATCCCCCCCGTGCCGACAAGCCCCCAGGACAGTAGCATCGTGTTCCACCCTGTCCCATCGGAGGCCGTTCCCGGATCCGACGTGCGAGTGGACTTCGTCAGTTCGTCTGACTTCTTGCTCGCCCACGGGCAACAAAGCCTGGCGGCTGGCTCACCCATACTTGTGATGGGCATTAATAAGGGATCGGCCATACGTGCGGTGCTAGTGACCGATGGTTCGGGAATTCACCACCCCGGATCGCTCGACGTCACGGCGTCGGCACTGAAGCGAACAGGGCGGCCGAGGGCCCAGGAGGGGTCGGTACAACTGGCCGCAACTCGTGTTCCCACGGCCAGTAGCGGCACCTCGCCAGAGCTGGTGACGGCCGGCAGCGCAAGCTCACCAGAGCTGGTGGGTCACGGGTCCGTGGGGCTCGACGGCATCAATCTCGGTATCAACAACGTCGGATTCGGTAACAAGGGCAGTGATTGCCCCTACTTCAGATTCAATGCGACCGTGACCGCTGGCTATGGAGCCCAATGGAACTTCCATATGCATTTCGGTCTCGATACCAGCGGGAAACTGACCGTGGTCTCAGATCCGGCGTCTGGCTCAGCCGTCTCCACTAACAACACAGTGAACCACACCTACTACTCCGCCTTCGGTGGTGGTGTGCAGTGGGGTGCGGACCTCGGCTGTGATACTCCCATTCCAATCCCGCAAGTGAATCTCTTCGGCCTCAGCTTGGGGGGCGGGCACGTCGGCCTCGATTTCTCATATGGCGATACCTGGTCAGTACTTCTTGAGAACGAGACGGACCAGGCGGCGCCTCTCTGGGGCGACAAGGTGCTCAGCGTACCCGGTATCTCATGCATCGACGAGCTCTCGTCCGACAATATCCCCGCAATCGGTCAGTTGTTATCGACGATCCACGGCCCGGCGATCACTGTCCCCATCTGTGACGACATCAACATTTACCCGGCGGGATTCCGCGCCAGCCTCCACGTCGGGACCTCCCCAACACCTCAGGGTGTCGCGCTCGGCGATCCCACAACGAGGGATCACCCTTCGGTGGCTGTCAGCGGGCTGTCGCCCAACGGGACAGTCACCGTGGACACCTATAACTTCGTGCCCGAACAGGACCTTAACGTCACCGCGGGAATCGAGCTCGGCCGGCCCGCAAATACGAACTCGAAATCGTCGCCTTCGGGACAGAACCCTCACCCGCTGGCGACCGCCGTCTGCAGGGACGGGTCGGTGAGCTATGCACAACACTCACAGGGTCAATGCTCAGGTCACAGTGGGATCGCCCAGAAGCTCGACCCCTCCTCGTCCTCGTCAGGGTCCTCTTCGGATCAGTCGCCGGATTCGTCATGGTCCGATCTCGCTAACGGGAAGATTAATTTCGGACCCTGGAACGTGCCGTTTCTCAACGCTTCGAGTTACATGACGGTCGTGTGGAACCCGAGCGTGTTCCAGTTCGGGCCTACACCGCCTCCGCCGCCGTCGCTATGTGGTGCGGATGCGCTCGTGACCGCGGCAACAGCTCAAGTTCCTTTCCCAACGAACGAGTTCACTATCAATGTGACCAGGACGCTCGGAACGGATCCTGAATGGGCTTCGTTCAACATCACGGCAACGCCAGCGTTTTCCAATACCTTCCAGGACGCAGAAGGAGTGGCCGAGTGCACGCCTTCGGGTGGATGGCAGATCAAAGGCATCGGCGGTACCTTCGTGGGCTGCAGCGTGGTTCCACCCTCCATACGTTCGCAGTTGGACCTCCAGGGTGGGTGCCCAACTTCGCAGCTCGGGGCCCTCGTTGGAGGCTGGTATCAGCACGACAACTTTCTGACGATCGACAGCAATGGAACATTCTTGGAAACCTGCTCGGGGGGTGGTGCCGGAGCGCCGTGCAATGCCCTTGGCGTAACGATTGCTGGTCAGGTCTCGGGAAGTCCAGGCGGTGCATCTGGATCCGTGACCGCCAGTCAGGTTCCGGGGGTCTCAGTGGGAGACGCCGTTCAATTTTCTTTCGACTCTTCAAACGACACAATCTCCGGCACGATGAGCGGACAATCGGTGGGTCCGTTCTGCGGAGCGAATGCACCCCCAGATTTTTGCGGAGCCTAGTTAACAGTGATCGTGAACAACGCGCTATTTCAGGCGGGTGCTCCACAAACCGACGAGGACGTAGCAGGGCGGGGACGGGACACAGATTTAGGGCTGCCAGGCCTACGATCCAGCTAGTGGCGGCCGCCGCCGTGTAAGACCTGAGGTTTCGTGGGCGCCAAAACCGAGAGGTCGATTCAGCAAACTCTGAACGTGGGGCCATCCAGTTGGCTCCGGTCATTGCACTCGGTGTGGCAGTGGTGCGATTTGTGGGGAAGGATCAGAGCGGTCCACTCCGCAGTTGCCCCCGCCACGAAGTGAAGCGTAGGACGTAATAGTCTCCGAACGCTTGGCCCCGTGACGCCAAGTCGGTCGTGCGTCGCACATGGCAGGCGAATGCTACTAGTGGCGCGTGTGACATCGAGGTCGATAGACGTCCGTTCACGTGCTCATCACACGCCTCCACCGGCCACCGCTCGCCGCGAGGGTTGACGAAGGTCCCAAGCCACTCAGGCGTCACCGGGCAACGGGTCGGATGAATACCACTTTCTGATGGTGCGTCAGAGATCGATGATGTCACGCTGTGTATTCGGACACTGCGGCTTCGCGATAATCATCTGATACCAGTGGATGACCGTCCTTGCTCTGGCAACGATTGCTCATGACGATAGACGCCATTCCACAAAATCTATAAGCTCCTCTCACACAGGTTCGAGATTCCATGAGGTGGGGGAACTTGGCCATGCGGCGGCGAATCGATAAGAAGGTGCTTGCGACATTCGTCATGGTCGCCCCCTGTGTTGCAGCAGTGCAGGTCGCCACAGAATCTACCGCGTCGGCTCGCACATGTTCGAACCCCGGCAACTATCACGTCGGTTGGGCGACCAACTACTACACCGGATCGCAGCCGGAAACCCTTGAAGGAATCAGCTCCGTAATGACGGACCGGGGCGGATATGTTCTTTGTTCCGGGGACGCCACCGCAAACAATTTCAGCACCGTGTGGACCATGGTGGCGGGTGCCGGCCTGCAGGCCTACGTTCAGTCAGGCACCATGTATAGATACGGTGACCCTTGTGTGACCGAGTGGGCCGAGCAAACACCAGGGCCCGCTTATGGTTTTACGGACTACTATGTGCCGAACGCTTGTTCCGCAAATAAGAACACAAACCGCTATTGGCAACAGATGTACTTCACTGGATCAACATACGTCTACCGAAGCAATGTTAACAACACCATTATCCATCAAACTTCGTGGGATCCGCTTAACTACCTGAACACGCCCTTTGTTGTGCAGGCGATGGCTGAAACCACGTATCCGCAAAGCGACGTACCAGGAACTGTGAGCCTTCCCTACGACTACAACTCTCTGCAAGTGCAATCATACTTCGACGACTCATGGTCAGACGCCTGCGGACATGCGAACTTTGGCGTAGACAATGTTGAGGACGCCAACTTCGCGACGGATGCCCTCTCTTGCGACTACACCCAGACCTGGACCGTCATTCCATGATCTCCCACAACCCGAGCAAGGGCACTAACCCTCCTTCTTTGTCGCTGCGAGGAGAGCTCTCCATGCTCAGAGTGATCGTCGGTGGGGTGTTTGTACTGTTCCTCGCATCCGCCTGCGGATCAAGCGATCCCGGAGCGGCAAAAGCTACTGCCCAGCTTTCCGCAGTGTCTCCAGTGTCCACAGGTACTACATCGCCGGATCAGACGACGACGACCAGCGAATTACCAACGCCGGGTTACGCGGGGGCGATCACTGCACCCATATCGTATGGTGACACGGGTATTTCGCTGGCGGTACCGCCTTCTTCATCTCAACCTTCCGTATCGTGGGAGGCGGCATTCCAGAATTGTTCCACCCATCAGGCAATATGCAGTCCGAGCAGCCCAATTACAATTTCACTCGCCTCTGCTACGGAAAAACAGGCAGGTCAGCAGAACGCTGATGGATCCCTTGTTCCGATCATGGATAACACCCTCGTCTATGTGATCTCGCAATCAGCGGTCCCGTGCAGGCCGGTGGGACCCGCCCGCCCTACGGGAAACAACGGCAATCCGACGGGAAACACGGGCAATCCAACGGGCAACTCGAAAGGGCAAGCCGGGCCCGCCGGCAAGCCAATCGGGAACTCAGGCCCTGGGGTAGTAGATTCGGGCCAACCAACGACTACCCTTGCGGACTATTCGTGCACAGTCCTCAACTTCATCAACGCAAATACTGGTGTCGCGATCTATAGCGTCAAAAGTTCCAGCTTCTAACGCTAAGCTATTGATTGCCGCCAGTCTCACCGGCACCGTCCCATTTCCGTTAGACAGACTGACCTGACCCCCGCCAGCGCATCGAGCTGCAACGGGGTCTCCTCAGGAGTATCGAGTCCTAGACCTTGATTATTCAGCGGATCCGCGTCCGCAACGCCGCCCGAATGCGACCCCTCGCACTACCATGCGGTCACGGGAAGAGACTCCAGTCCTCGCATGCAAAACTGAGGACGATAAACGACGTCCCCTGTTAATCGAATATCGGGAAGATGTCGAATGACCGCGTGAATAGCGCACAGCGCTTCGTAGCGACCTAGCTGCGCACCGGGGCAAGTGTGAGTGCCTGCTGAGAATGACAAGTGGGCCGTTTCGCTCCGGCGCAAATCGAGGCTATTGGGATTCGGGAAGCGACTCTGGTCACGGTTGCAGGCACCAAGGAGAACCAAGATTGAGTCGCCACGATCAATATTCCGTTCGTCAATCCGGCAAGACTCATGAGCAAAGCGTCGTGTGAATTGAACCGGACTGTCATATCTGAGTAGCTCCTCGAGTGCCTTTCGCATGCCCGAGGGGCTCCTCTGGAGAATCGCGAGCTGCTTCGGGTTTCGAATCAGCGCATATAGTGCATTGCCGATCAGATTTGTTGTGGTCTCGTGCCCTGCGACCAAGAGCATCACAACCGTCGATCTCACAATTTCATCTGTTATTCTTGGCTCGACCCGCTGGAGTTTCAAGAGATCAAACAAGAGTCCGGCTCCACATTGTACGCGCGCCTCGTCTATAAGTCGGTCAGCAAGTTGGAAGAGCCTCAATCCCGACCGCATCGCACGCATGGTTGTTGCACTATCAATTCCGGGATCCAAGAGGAGCGCAATGTCTGCTGAACGCTCGCGAAGCTGGTCGGTCTCGATGTTTGCGACTCCGATCACGTCGCATATCACGGCCAGGGGAAGTGGTCTTGCTAGATCGCGAATCAAGTCGATCTTGCTGGTCCCGCTGGCGTCTAAGACCAACCGCTCGGCAAGATGCGCGATTCGAGTCCGCAAATGCGACATCCTTCCTGCAAGAAGTCCTTTCAGCACCGCGTGGAACCAGTCGTGCTCCGTGGGTTCGAGTAATGAAAGGGTTCCTCCGCCGATTCGATCAGGTGCCCGCGCTTCGCCGTACGTTTTGAACCGAGGATCGGTCAAGAGGTGCCGTGCGACGGTGTAGCCAGTCGTGATCCACTGGCCTTCTTCGTATTCGAGGAGTGTCGCACGGTCTCGGATTCGATCAAAGGCGGGATACGGATCGTCTCGGAATGTGTGGTTTGCAAAATCTAAGAAATCCGATAACAAGTGGCTCCTTAGAGGGATGGCGGATGATGTCTATCTTCGGTGCAGAGGCCGCGTCACAGTGGACGCCGGCCCATGACTGCCACGAGTTCTCCTCGTCGGACTCGACCGTCTGACGTCTTCGGCAACTCCGTGACAATATGAACATGCTGCGGTACCAGCCAAGGTGGCGCGTCGCTCGCGACGGCTGCGCGTAACGCTGTAGGTGCGATGGTCGCACCCGGATCTGGAACGATCCAAACGTGAATAACGTCTTCACCATTTTGGTCTCGAACACCAGCTGCCACGGCCTCAAAAACGCCGGGGGCGTTTAGAAGATGCGATTCGATTTCGGCGGGCGCGATCTTTCGGCCACCTCGAACAATTAAGTCATCGGAGCGTCCAACAATGCGTACCGTCCCATCGCGCTTCAGTTCTGCGAGATCGTGCGTCTTCACCCACCGAGGCTCCTCATTCAAATGGTCATTGTCGATTAGATGCCCGTCGATGTATCCAACCATCATTCCTGGTGTCATACACCAAAGTTCACCTACGTCCCCAACTGCACACTCCTTATCCTGATCATCGCGGATGCTTACCAAGACTCCTGGGAATGGCCGTCCAACTGTCGAAGACCGGGCGCTTGGTGAGTCACTTAGACGAGTTACCAAGACACCGCCGCCCAACTCTGTCGACCCATATCCGACAAGGACCTCGCAGTGGAAGCGATCGCGTGCTTCCTCCACGAGTTCAGACGTTACAAGGCCGCCGCCCACACCGATAACCATGAGCGCGGACAGCTTGTAACTATCAGCCAAACCACTATTGACCAGAGCCCTGAGCACTGCTGGAACAGTCGCGAACATTGACACGTGGTGACATTGGATCTGTTCCAGCAACTCCCGCGGCTGATGACGTACGCTCAAAACGAGCGTGTGTCCCGAGTAGAGAGCTTGGACGATAAGGATAAGGCCCGAGACGGACGTAGGCGACAGGTCAGTCATCCATGTTTGACGACGGGCAGCTCTAAGGAGTGCTCCACGGTGCCGAAAAAGTAAACGGACTCCCTGAGTCAAGCCAATGCGACTGCCCCTCGTGAAGAACTCCCGTTGGAGATCTTGCAGTCTCGACGCTGTAAACAGGAGGGCCCTGTGACTATGCAGCACTGCCTTCGGAATCCCGGTCGTCCCAGACGTAAACACAACGAGCGCAGGATCCGACGATAACCAGTCAGGTTCGGCGCAAGCTCTATCAGGGCTCAGGCGCAGGAGGACAGTGTCGTGGTCAAAGTGCGCTAGTTGGCGAGCGCCGGGCACGGCATCTGCCCGTTGACTCGTAGTAATCAGATGGTCAACAGAGAGCCCGCGTAACGCTTTAAGGTGCATGGGCCAGTGCCCCCGTTCCTCAGGAAGCAATACAGGAACGCGCCCACTCTTCATGATTCCAATAAGCCAAGTCACGAGTGCTATGGGGTTCGGAAGGCTGATCGCGACCGTTTGAACTGATTGAAGCTCTGGCGCAGACTTAAGTGCCGACGTCGCGGAGCGCACCAGATCCCAGAGATCCTTATAAGTGAGTGTCTCAGTACCGACGACTAAAGACACTCGACTAAAGTTGCGCTCTGCGGCGCGCAATAGCGCGCTTTCTAGTCTCTCGTCTTTTGTGATTTGGCTTGAGAGCTTATTTGGCATGACACTAGTTGGCCTGAAGCTCAGGGAAGTTCACGTGCAGAGCTGATCGTCCCGCTGTCTGAGCCGCTCAGATCAGACATGTTCAATCGATCACGTGAAGCGTAAATTTGGTAGGAGTCGTAGATATCGCGCAGAGTCACCCCGTCAGACCAGAGCTCGTCTGGCATCTCGTGACCGCCAAAGTCCTCCAACATGACAATGAGTTCGAGCTTCCCTAAAGAATCGATTCCGAGCTCCTCCAAGGGTCGGTCGACTTCGAGTTCGGTCGCGTCCAGGGACCAATACCTGCAGAGTTCCGAGACAAACTCGTGAAGCGAAACAATCTCATCCACTCCGGTGACCTCTCTCGGTGATCGAGTCTGATTGCGCAATCTTGCGGAGTCGATCCGCCAAAGGTGATCCCGCGGTTTGGGAACCTAATGCTTGGCTCAAAGCCCTCAAGCGATCGGTGGCTTGCGCCAATGGCACGGCGTCACCCGGTTGACGCAGAGCTTGCCACTCCTCTCGATAGATGGCGAGCATCAAGAGGTCTCTGTATCTTCCATTGAAGAACTCATGGTCTCTCAGGCGCCCCTCCTCATGAACGATTGCCCCGACAGCCGACCAAGTTGCCTGAGCATTTGGTTCTAGTGTGTCCCCATAGACCTTTCGCAGGTCACACTCTCTGAAGAGATGGTCCAGAAAAAGGGCAAAACCTTCTAGTGCATAGGGTGAGGGCGGGTCCGCGACGAGGGCCCCAGCAATTCGTGCATGCCGATTGCGGAAATCGGCTCCGTAGCACATCACTGTCCCAATCCGGGCTCCGGTACGGCGCCAGAGGATTACGTATTGAAGGTAGACCCCAGCCCACATGAGCTCCGGAAATCGCTCGGGACTCGGCGTGGTTCCGCGAAACCTATAGCGGGAAGCCGCAGGGCCCATAACCTCTAAATCGAAGACGAAATCGTAGTCTCGTCGGGTCAGCGGAACGAGTTGGACATGCCGACCAGTTAGGCACGAGTTGTCTTCCTTGTCGGACATCGCCATGTTCGACCTCAGTTGCCTCGCTAGCGCCACGGACTAACGAGCGTAGGCTTCCCCGTCGGGGATAGTAGATGTCAGTCACACGGAGATGTCAACTGATCGGGATATTGCTACTGGTTTGCCGGGCGCCAAAGGCTACGTTGGCCTGCGCTTGAGGACGGAACCCTCACGGTTCGCCTTTAGCGCCGGAGGATCGTTTCTGGGTCAGCCGAGGACCCATCTTAAGGAGCAAATGTTGGTCCAGGATCGGCAATCAACATCTGACGAACAAACTCGGAGAGCGCGAGAACGAGAACCGTCTACAAAACGGTCAGCTCGTGTTCCAGTCCGGTGATGGACCAGAACGGCGGCGACCCAGCCGTGTGAAGCCGATCAAGCCTGTCTATTGAGGCGATAGTGGAAGGCCATGCAAGGTCTGAGCTGGGACGAGGTCGATCGGCGACGACCACTCACGGCAGCTGAACGCTTCAGTTGTAGGACAAGTTGTGGCGAAAACTCTGAGATCCTTGCCCAGGGCGTTACCCCAGCGCGGCAGGATTGCCGACAAGAAAACTTGTCCAGCTCCGAACGCGCGACTTGGCAACGGCTGTTCACCTTGAATCGGCTGAGTCCCCGGCTGTGCCTCCTTGAGCAGTGCCTCCCGTCGGACTGCCGCCACCGGTCGGCACGCACCAAATCTCGCTACGGGTCGCAAGAAAGCAAGGCGCATGGGACAATAGGCATCGACACAGGCTTCGCCAAAGAAAACTGAGGGGTGCTGCAAAGTGCCTACACCCTGATCGGACTTCTGGTCGTCATGGGAGGACTTTCAATGGTCATCTTGTGGCCGATCGATGCCTTGTGTTTAATATGACGGTTTGTGAATACCGCATTTTGGACAAGAGCAGCCCGGAAGGGACCTCTCGAGCGAATTCGCAACCTTGCGGAACTGATGCTTCTACTTCGCGACTACCCGACAATGGAGAGCCTGGTTGAATATTTCAACGTTCGCACTTCAAACCGCAGTTCATTGTACGGGTTCTTACTGACTTATCTCACGGTCCTCGAGGAAATGGACCTGGTCCATCAGCACGAGGGAGAATTTCATCCAACAGATCGGTGGAAATCGCTTCAAGAGCAGTTTGCGTTCTCACTATTCGATTTGGCCACGATCTCCGCGTCGGGAGACGGAATCGCAGTCCTTCCGTTATTTGGCCGGCCAAGGGTCCTGGGAGGTCATACAGAACTATTCACAATCATGCCTTTTGGTGGACGTCATGATGTGTTGTACGAGGAATGCGTCAAGAGCGTCGCCTCTGAGTTGGGAATGTCTGTTTCACGCGTGGACGAGAGACTCGACCACGGTCCGGTTATGGAAGCGATCTGGTCAGATATTGCAAACTGCAAGGTAGTCATTGCAGACTGCACAGCCTTCAATCCGAACGTCTACTACGAGCTCGGAATTGCTCATACGCTTGGAAAGACGACGATTACAGTGATCGAGAAGGGCATGAAGGTGCCATTCGATGTCGCGGCCCTTCGGTATATTGAGCTTGAGGCTGACGACGAAGGCTTTGCGAAATTCAGAAAGACTCTTATTCGTGCGCTCGACGATAAGAAGCTGCGAGACTCCGGATCGGATCTTCCTGGCGCTGACGGATAGGGTCTGGAGGCGCGGCTTGGTCGAGACCAAAGACTCCCAGTGGTGAGTGATCCCCCTCTCCGCGGTGAGTATCCCAGCCACGAAGGTACGAGGCTAGGAATCGGGCAGAAGTCCCGGAGGCAGTGAATCGATGGCATCGCCCAGGACCCACTTCACCGCTGACCGGTCAACTCTCGAAAAAGAATCCTCAACCACTGTCCGTCTCGACCCTAGAAGCTCGTCGATCACCCTTTGGATGATTCCTTGGGCATTCCAACGGTCCCACTCGTACGCAGTTTCGATTCCAAGAATCAAGGCGTTTGCAGCTACGGTCCCGTCAGCCGCGATCGAGGCGACACTGGCGAGCACTGCACAAATCTGGTCGATTTGGGAAAACGGCGTACTTGATGGTACGTCTCCGAGAGCGTCGGTGAGCAATACAAGCGAGTGTGGGGACTCGGCCGCGATCACGCCGATTTGGTCCGCAGATAGGCGTGCTGTAAGGTCCAACCACTGCAGTCGCTGCTCACCCGCCGATGCGACCAGGGAGTCAATGAGCTCCGCAATGATTGTGGTCTTCGCTGAATCGTCAACAAGCCCGGCCTCGATCCGTGTTCTCCGGTCATCAACAGATTCATCACCCTCGACCGCCAAACGAGCGGCCCGCAGCACTTGGTCGCGCAACGCCGCAACATCCTGAAATCGAAACGAGGCATCAGCGCGCGTGGCCACCGCAACGGATGTTCGGAATGGACCCTCGATCACATTGCTGGCGCGATCCTTTGCTTCCACACCCGTCCAAAGGTCTGCAAGAACAACTCCAAGTGAGTAGACATCCCAAGTGTGTGTAGCGTCATGAGGGCGATCCCGTTCGGGTGGCGCGTAATGAGTAGTTCCCATCCGTTCGTCTGTCTGCGTAATGGTCGTGGACCCAGACGTAACGTCAGCAGCAATGCCGAGGTCGGATACTTTCCACACGCCTTCGACAAAGAGCACATTGCTAGGCTTTAAGTCCCGGTGCAGCACGTTCGAATTGTGCATCGCTTCGACGCCGTCGCAGATCGCACAGAAGAGTTGGCTGATCTCCGCGGGGTCTCCCGCGAATCGGCCAATTACGTCTTTGAGGGAATGGTCCGCTCGGGGCATCGCTACCCAGAGCAACCCGTCGTCCTCTTCACCAAAGTTTAGAGCAGACAGGACGTGCGGATGATCTAGTTGTCTCAACAAACGCATCTCCCTGAGGAAACGCTGCCGCTGTCCAGTTCGTAGCGAAGCCGTCTCCTCTGTAAGAAGCTTGACGGCGACGAACACATCATCCTGCTCGTCGTGCGCGAGTCTCACAACAGCCGACCCACCAGACCCCAATACTTCGTCTTCGATCGCATAGCGCCCACCGACGCGCCTCCCAACGAGTCGGCGACGTTGGCCCTCTGGCGGCCATCGCTCGCTTCGCGGCTTGATTACTACACGAACCTGGATGAGCGTGTGGTCGTGATAGCCGACAATGCCCCGAAAAACATCCCATAGAGGTTCGTAATCCTCGATCCCGAGGGGGAGCATGACCTCCGGTGGCACTGCCAGCCTGACTCCCACTCTGACCTCGCCGTCCATGTCCTCGGCCAAAACTGTCGCCGTAATCTCCCCGCCCGCCTCCAAGCCATCGGCGACCCGATCTAATGGCCCATCATTTCTGGCCCGCAAAGCTACGATTACGGTATCGAGATCGACGTCCATTTGGCCTTGCAATATAGTCGCGTTTGAGCGTCCGATTTACGAGGTCGCGATCAGCCCTATCCACAACCTCATCACGGTCAGGGTTGCAGCCCACGCCAGCAGAAAGTACTCGCTCATGCGCGGCTTCTGCTTGACGTCATCTCTCTCGCGAACGAGCGGAAGACGGTGAATCCAAGTCTCGCGGTCGCGAAACTGAATCGTTGTGCGTACGCCAAGAAGTATCTCGGTCAAGAGGAGTTCTGGGTAGCGGTCAGTCCTGCGCGGGTCGCCTACTTGATTGCGATCGGCAGCGAGCGGGATACCGCCGAGCTGTGCAAAAAGCGAGCACGCGCTGGGGTGGTATGACTGAACCGATCCACGGCTAGATCGTAGAGCGCGGCTGCAGGGAGCGCCGGCAAGGACCCGGGTTCGAATTGACAATGACTGGCTAAACCAGCCGGAACTCTTTCGATTCAGATGATCTCGGTGTATTACGAGCGCTACCCTTTGGAAAGAGCCAAAGGATATTTCTCAGCATTCGTCCTGATCATTTCCGTTAATGCGACGACGACGAGATCCACGCCCAGGACGTCGGCAAGGCGGATCAAGTAACGAACACATCGGCAAATTCTTCGCTGATCCTCGCCAAGGCTGCCTCGTCTTGCGTCACCAACACGGATGCCTCTGGGGTCAACCACTGGAAGAGTTCAGGTGGTGATGCAGGGTTTCGCGCCCACGGTGACGAGATAGCGAAGTAGGCCGCATCATCTGGCTACCTCCCGCCCGACCGTGACTACCGCGGGTTGCGAATCGTTTGCATCAAATCCACTCATCTGGCGTAGCAGTGCCGTCGGGCACTTAGGTGGTCCACAAGTGTTGTCAAGGCGTGGAGGAACTGCCCAAGGAGGTGTCGGTGGCAGATGCTTCTCTGTCACCGAGGAACTTCTTGACACGAGAGCGGGCCTTGGTGGACACTGGCTGGCCCGGCGGCCCCCCCAAGGCTTCCGGACCGGGAGGCAAGGGTGGCTGGAATGCAGCTCGGCAGGTCACGTTCCAAGGTAAGTCTGGTAGCCATTACTATCTTGATATACCGGTATTTGTTGGATGGGTTCTCGAAACCGGGCTTGGGATCAACTGCCTTGTCGAAGCTCACCGCACCCGCGATCCGGTCGTGGTACGCGCACTTGGTGCGCGAAGCACCGAACTCCATCAGCCCGAAGGCATACCGCCTCCTGCATGCCATCTTGGCCACTGCGACCGATGACGGATTGATTCCAACCAATCCGTGTCGAATCAGGGGTGCCAGTTCTGAACGCGCCCCGGAACGACCATCGCTATCGGTCGGCCAGGTTTCCGATCTCGCTCGTGCCATCGAGCCGCGATGGAGGAGTCTTGTGCTCCTCGCCGCCTACGGCGGATTGCGCTTTGGGGAGTTGATCGGGCTCCGACGCCGGGACATTGACCTCCTCCACGATCATCGTCGAGAGCCAGTTGGTCGAATTGGGCAGCGGGCGACATCTTCGGACCGAGCCGAAGTCGGCAGCCGGCCGACGCCGAGTTGCTCTTCCACCATTCGTAACGAAAGAACTGGAGACGCACCTCGAGCGCTACGTGGCAGGTGGACCTGACGCTCTTCTGTTCGTCGGTGACCGAGGTGGATCACCTACCAGGACCAACTGGGCACGGATATGGGCCCGGGCCCGCAAGGGGCGGGTTTGCCAGACACCGTGCACCTGCACGACCTTCGGCACGCCGGCGCCACGTTGTCGGCTCAACTCGGTGCCACGACCAAGGAGCTCATGGCCCGACTCGGTCACGCCAGTCCTCGGGCCGCCCTTATCTACCAGCGCGCCGCGGACGGTCGGGACCGGGTCCTCGCCGACCGGCTGGAGGAGTTGGCAGCCGCCACGCGTTCTGACTCACCTCGACACCGATCGCGCGAAGTGCCGCGCGATGCACGCGCGATGGAGGGCAATTCGGGGTCAGAGGTGCTGCACGCCAATGCGAACAACAACGGCGCCGAGCAGGGATTTCGTGAAGTGGAGACGATGGGACTCGAACCCACGACCCCCTGCTTGCAAAGCAGGTGCTCTACCAGCTGAGCTACGTCCCCAGATGTCTAGGTGCTGAACCGCGAAGATACCGTCTTCCACCAGAAGGTCAGGTGAGCACACCCCTCCGACTGCACAAGCATTCGGTCGAGAGGAACGATGCTGCTCATGGTGGCGAGTTTAGGTGGGAGTTACGACTCCTTGGGACTCGGGCGGCATCAGGTGCGAACTACTTGACGCCCGCCGCCTCGAAATGACCCGGCAGCTGCCGGGGCATGATTGGAAGAGCTAGGAACCAACTGCACGCTGTGTACGTCGAAGAGAGTCGATGACGGTGATGCGACGGATCGCTGCCGCTCGGCGGCCATGGAAGTTCCTCGTTGTCGGGCTGGGATCCTTCATCCTTGCCGCGAGTTGCGGCCAGCAAAAGGATGCGGCCGTCTCACCCGTGGTCGGTCCGTGCGCGGGGCAGCCGCCCGGGTGTGGCAGCCTCCAGGGTTCAGCCGCTGCCCTAGCGTCAGACCAATGGTCACGTCTTCCGGCCGGCCCTTTGTCCACACGGTCGGGGCAGGCTTCGGTCTGGACCGGACACGAGCTGTTGGTGTGGGGAGGGGTGTCGTCACACAGGCCCAGTGCGGGGGGTCTGTCCGATGGTGCCGCCTATAGACCCTCGACCAGAACCTGGCACCGCTTGCCTGTCTCCCCACTCTCCCCTCGCCTTGGTGCTGCAGCCGTCTGGATGGGCACAGAAGCCATGTTCTGGGGCGGCGAAAAGATCGTTGGACCCGGTTATCACGCTTACGCCGACGGCGCTGCCTACAACCCGGGCACGGCAAGCTGGCGCACCCTTCCTCGTTCACCCCTCACAGCCCGATCCGGAGCGACTGCCATCTGGAACGGCGCTGAGGTGATCGTCTTCGGAGGGACGTCAGCTAAGGGGACATCTCTCAACGACGGGGCTACCTATGACCCTCGGACGAACAAGTGGCACTCGCTACCGGTACTGCCCTTGGCACACCGTCCTTCAGCCGTCGGCGAAACGGTCGTGTGGACCGGGACGCAACTGTTGGTGTGGGTGACCTACGAGTTTCGGAGCCCGCCGACTGGTCCCTCTTTTGAGTTCTCGACGGGACGGCAGGCATTCGTCTGGAGACCGGGATCGTCATCGTGGTCACAACGGCGGTCGCCACCAGACAGCGTCTTTACCTATGGGGCCAATGCCATCTGGACCGGTGAGAGGGTCCTGCTGCTCGGAGGTACGAGCTGCCTTCCCGACAGAGGCTGTGCGGCTGATGTCAACGGGATGGGGTTCGCGTTCGATCCAGCGCTATCAGTTTGGAGAGAGATTCCGTCGAGGTCGGTTCTGGTCGACAGCGTGCCAGAAACCTGGACGGGGCGTGCCGCCGTTGTTCTCAACCAAGGAGCGGAAATCGGCACGGGGTCCCGTGCCATCCTCTCGCCCGGCGACGGTGCTGTCTATGACCCAAGGTCCGGCGGGTGGCTGAGCCTGGCGAGGGGACCCGTCAAGACCCTCGACGATGCCAGTGTGGCGTGGACGGGGCGACGGTTGCTGGTGTGGGACGGTGGCGATACCTACGCACGAGGAGCACCTGCTGGGGAAGAGTTAGCACCATCGAACCCGTGACAAAGGTGCTCACGACGGTGCCTGAAGTCCAATCCCAGGACCGTCCTCATTGAGAATCGCTCTCGCCCTCCAACACGATGGACTCTCCCTCGTTGGACCCGAGAAGTGCAATGGCACGCTTCAGCTCGTTGCACAATCGGTGAAGCTCATCGTCAGTAAACGGCTCCATTCGCCGGCCGTCTCGAATGTTCTCGGCGATCACCAAGAGCGAGGTGAGATCGTGGGGGGATTCTTCATCTGCCATGCTCCATGGTACGGGCGGAGCGCCCCTGATCTCGTGGCATGGTGGAGGTCCAGCGATGAGCCGTCGGTTTCCCTACGCAGTCGACGTCAAGTTCGCTCCGATATGGCTTTCCTTCGGTGTCCGACCATCGAAGGATGGGGTAATCCTCACCGACGATGGGTTCTTCAAGGCGACATTCGGGTTCCTGCGGTTGGAGACCCCCCTCGACAATGTGACCGAAAGCCACATCACCAGGGGATACCGGTGGTGGACAGCGATTGGGGCTCGGGGATCGTTTGTGGATGATGGGCTGAGCTTCGGGACGAACGCAAAGGCGGGAGTCTGTGTTCATTTCGCCGAGAAGGTCCCATCACCTCTGAGCCGAAAAGGTCACTCAGCCCTTACGGTCACCGTGGCCGACCTTGATGGACTTGTTCGAGCATTGAGTCACTGACTGACCGCCGTAGCGCCCGGGCCCTGAGTGCTTGTCAGCACTAGACCAGTTACAGGTTGAAGGCGGTGACCATGCTGTTGGCAAAGTTGGCCTGACCCAGAGCGGGGAGCGCCAGCAATCGCTCGGTTGTTAGCAGCAGCGAGTAGTGATTGAAGAGGACTCCCGACTGCGTCCCCGTCGAGGTGCTGGGGCTCGCCACGATGGCCGCCACATGGCATCCGTCGTCGGAAGTGTTGGTCGCGCAGTTGTTGCTCGGGCCGTCCGCGCCCTCGTCCCAGGTCACGAACACGACGACCTGTCCCGATTGGTACTCGGCACTGTTGAAGATGGTCGGGAGGTTGTTGCTCAGCCAGGTGTCGCCTTGGGAAACCGTCCCGTCGTGCATGTCGTCGATGAGATTCGGTGTGACGAACGAGAAGGCAGGGAGATTGTTCGTCGCAAGGTCGCTGGCGAGCTGGCCGTAGAGGACGTCCTTGCTCACCTTCGGTCCGTGGCGAACTGCCCGTTTCGGCTTACAGAAAGAGAGCTTTCGGTAGTAGGGAGGGGGGTTGTGCCGGACGGCATATTCCCCGGAGTTCCCACGCGAGCAGTCGGAGGGCATGGACTCCTCATAGGTCTTCCAAGACTCGCCCTGCCCGAAGATGCTCGGGGCGGTGGTCGAGCATCGACGCGACGGATTGCAGTCACTGGAGAACGCGCTCACGGCGCTCAGTGACAGACCTGAAGTAGCTCCGATGTAGTTCGGGAGGCTCGGATGGCTGATGTTGTGGTAGTTGGTCGCCAGCCCACAAGAACTGGCGAGGCTGTTGATGTACGGGGCCTGACCCGAACCGATGATCGACGAGGCGCTGTGGTTCTCCATCCATATCCAGATCACGTGCCGGTAGTGGGTGGCCGACAGGGGCATCGTCCCGCACGTCCCCCCCGTGGCATAAGCGGTCGGTCCCGTTGCTCCGCTCAGCGGTAGCAGCGCGCCGGCTCCGACAAGAAGTGAGATCACGATCAGGACACGCTTCACCATGGAGCCCCCCGGCTTGAGCGGACCGTTTCGGCCCAGTCAGTGACGGCCATGATAGTTAAGGTCTTGTGTCCATGGCGAGACCCCCGGGGCCGGAATTTCTAGGCACTGACCAGGTCTCCGACCAGGACGGCTTTCAAGTTGCGCGCCCGGATCATCTGAACCAGGGCCGGGAAGGCCTCTACGGTGCCGGCATGACCGGTGTGGAGGCTCACGATCGACCCAGGGCGAAGAGCTTGTGTGACGCGAGCCACGATTGCAGACGGGCCCGGGTCTTCGTAGTCGAGCGGATCGATGTCGTAACCCACCGACACGCTGTAGCCGGCTAGCCCCGCTTGATCGAGGATCAACTGGGTCGGGACGGCGATCCCCGAGGGACGGAACCACCGTCCGTTGTTGCCTTCGACGCCATCGAGCACTGTGGCGCAGCGTTGGATCTCGTCGGCGACGGCGGTGGCGCTGAGGCTGCCGAGGTCGGGATGCGTGTAGGTGTGGTTTCCAAGGGTGTGGCCACCCGCCACGATCTGATGGGCAATGGTGGCGTTGGCTTGCATCCAAGTACCCACGCCGAACACCGTGATTGGTGTGGAGAGTTGGTGAGCCGAGGCCAAGAGTTGTTGCGTCAGGCCCACATCGCCTGAGCCGTGGAAGGTCAAGGCGACGGCGTGAGCAGAACGCGACCCGTTGGCGACGTAGGTGGCGGGGCCCCGGGGGGCGGAGGTGGTCGTGGTGGTGGTCGTGGATGGCGCGGCCGGGCGCCGACGCCGGGCTGGTCTGGAAGCGTTTGACACACGGGTAACGCCGCAACCCGCCAGCACGGCGGCCCCAACTGTGGCCAAGACCGATCGTCGGGAGAGCCCGCCTTCGATGGGCCGATCCGTCATCGGAGGATACCGGTGTGACCCAGGGAGTAGCGACCGGGCTGGGGCCAGACACAGAGTCCGTGCGGACCGAAGCCGACAGGGATACGGGCCAGCTGCTTTCCCGTCGAGGTGTCGATGGCATAGACATCGGAGTCGTATCGGCCCGTCAGCCACAGCACCTGGCCGTCGGCTGAAACTCCGCCCATGTCGGGGCTGGCGGTGTCGCCCCCCCGGCCGGGGTGATCGCCCGTCTCCGGAGGGAGTGTCCAGGTGGCGACCACCTGTCGCTTGGCAAACGAGATCACCGAAACCGTGCCCGCCCCGCGATTCGAGACATAGAGGACTTTTGCATCTCGACTGACGTAGAGACCGTGGGCGCCTTTGCCGGTGGGAATGAAGCCGAGCGTTTTGAAGGTATCTCCGTCCACTTCCCACACACCGTCGGCGGTGAGATCGGCGATATAGAACGTCGTTCCATCGGGTGACAGCTTGACGTCTTGGGGCTCTGCCCCTGGCCCGAGCGACAGAGTGCCCACCACGGACTGGCTGGCCACGTCGACCTTGAGCAGCTTGCCCGAGAACTCACACGAGGCGATAAGGAACCTGCCATTGGCCGAAAAGTCCATGTGGTCCACGCCGTGGCACGGGACCGACAGTGAGTGGACGAGGGCCATGGTGTGAGGGTCCCGAAAGTCGAGGCGCTGCAATGCCTCGGCGACGACAATCGCAAAGCGACCGTCGGGGGTGAAGTACATGTTGTAGGGATCGTTGACGGGCACGGGGGTGCCAGGAATGCCGGTGGCGGGATCGATGGGAGTCAGGCTGTTGCCCTGGTCGTTGGTCACCCACAGTGTCTTCAGATCCCACGACGGCACGACGTGCTGGGGAAGGGCCCCGACCGCGAAACTGCGAACCACTTTGTAAGTCGTGGGGTCGATCTCGTCAACGGAGTCGTTGAGACTGTTGGGGACGTAGATTAGAGGCCGAGCCGATTGGGCGACCGGGCTTAGATCCCCGCTGGCGTCGGCCGAGTAGATGTTGCACGGATCGCTCACGACGGGCATGCCCGGCAGTGGATTGGTGACACTGGGACAACGGGCGCCTACGGCATCTTGCTTCTGCGTATGCGTCACCGTTCGATGCGAGGAGTGTGCCGGGCTGGGCTTCTTGGTACCTGTCGTCAAGATCACGATCAGCACCACGAGAACGATCAACCCGATGACTACTCCCGTCCAGCGCAGAACCAGGGTGGCGATGGGGATGCGACGGAGGGACTTCCTACCCGTTGCGGTCATTGAACCCAGCTAGCGAGAGCAGCGTGTGCCGACCGTGCGAATGGCTCAAAATGTACCAGCCAATCTCTGTGGTCGAGGTGCGCGGGTTGCGTGCGCGACCGAAGCCGCTGTGCTTCGCATGACACCGCCATCGTCACCGACGCGAACGAAGCTGCGGCTGGAAGCTCAGTCCCCGTCGGCCGCCTTGAGAGCGGCACTAACGGTGGGATCGATGGTCCAACGATCCGCGGGCAGATGATGCTCGGCGGCCCACGACACCGTCAGCGGATGGCTTCCTGCTTCCTGAAGGAGCTCCGCGCCCACACGGTCGTGGGACAGATAGAGCCCGACTCGACCCCGGATCGAAGGCCCGTCTGCTTCCTGACGACGGTTTGCCCAGGTCAGAAGGCGGGTCCGGCCGACAGCAATAGCCGCGAAGGTGATCCACACGCGAGCAAGGGTTCCGAACGAGGACACCACCTTGCCGACGTCGTGAAGTAGCGCTGCCGCCGTCACTTCGCGCGGCACGTCTTCGGCGTCGAGTAGGCGAATCGTGTCGCGAGCCACCCCTACGGCGTGACGCCGGTCCGGTCCCGACATGCGATGCCAGAGTGCCTGCTCCCCAGTGACCAGGTGGTCCAGAGCCCAGGTCTCGTGGTCAGGCGATGGGCCGAAGGGCAGCAAGGCACTGAAAAATCGTTGCGACAAGTGGAGCCACGAGCCAAACCCGTCTCGGGAACCCATCCCGACCACGGTATCGCGACGGCTCGGCCAACTCTGCTCCGGGGTGGGACAAATTTGGGTTGAATCGGGCTCGGCCCACCTGCATTTGGGTCTCATCGGCATTTAACCTGTAAGAGACCGTATGTCCGGCTCGACGATCGGCGGCTCTCCTTCATGTTCCTGTCAGGTTGGCACCCTAGATTTGGCCGGGTCCTGGCTGGACCCCTGACCAGCCGCTGTAAGAGCCGCCCGGTCGGAGGTGCGTGATGGTGCACTTTCTCGAGACGTGGGGCTACGTCGCGGTTTTCGCGCTCAGCTTCATCTCGTCGATGGGCCTTCCGGTTGGCGCTGAACTCGCCATCATCTATGGCGGGGTGCTGGCCAGCGGCCAGATCCACAACGAACCTCACCACCTCAACCTCGTCATCGTCATCCTGCTGGCCACGTTGGGAGAGGTATCGGGTTCCTTGGCGGGCTACCTCATCGGGACATACGGGGGGCGCCCGCTCGTCGATCGTTTTGGAAAATACCTGTTGCTCACCCAAAAGGACCTCGACCGCGCCGAGGCATGGTTCGGCCGCCATGGCGAGCCGTTGGTACTCTTCGGCCGCTTCATACCGCTGCTTCGCTCCTTCGTGTCATTTGCCGCCGGGTTGGGTGAGATGGCGATCTCGAAATTCTTGGCCTTCACAGTCATCGGCTGCGCCATCTGGTGCACGGCTCTTGCCAGCCTGGGTTACGCCCTTGGGTCCAGCTATGACCGGGTCCTGAAGGGGTTCAGCTACGCTGGCTACGCGCTTGCCGCGCTGGCCGTCGTTGCCGTGGCGGTCATTCTTGTTCACCGACTTCGGGCGGTTCGTCAAGAACGGCATATGGCCTGAAGGATCGCGGCCCACACTCACCGTCGGTATTTCGCCCTTGGACCTCCAAGGGTCGGGGCCCATGCCGGAGTGAAGGTGAAGGATTGGATGATGACCTGGGCGCCCAAGCCATGCAGGGGGGCGTGGCCGCTGTTGAGCCAGAGGTTGATGTCGGAAAGTGCGGCCCCGTTGGGCGACCTGTTGGAGCCGGTATACGTCCACGATGACAGGGATGCGCCCGGCGCAGAGAAAGGAAGGGCCCTCGCCGTCCGCGTGAACGACAGCGTGTCCAGCAATGAGGACCCTTGCGTGATCCGCACGAGGTTGCCGGCCGTCGTGTAGGGCTGCACGACAAATTGCCGCGTTAGTGGGATCTGACGCGTTGGCCCACCGTGAAGCCTCGATGTCGATTTCGCGGTTGTTGAACGGGGTCCTTGTCGTAAGTGAACAGTCCCAGGACCATGTTGGGATCGAGGTTGTCGACGCGCGAGGCGAGCACTCAGGCGTCGAGGAAGGGCTGAGGCCCCTCGAGAGTCCCGATAACCTCGCCATCGCAGCCCCCGAATAGACCGCGGAGCGGTCTCGAGTTCTGAGATCCTGAAAGACGCACCGACCGATGCCCCCCGCCCCGTCACACAAGCCTGCACACGCTCGAGGTATTGGTCGAGCCCGGTCGAAGCTGCTTGGCGGCGGCCGCCGTCGATGGGTCATCGTCGTTGTCATTGTCGTCGTTCTCGGCATCGCGGCCGCGCTGGGCGTCGTGCTCCAGGCGCGCACGAGCCACGCGGCAGGGGTCGCCGCCTCGAGGACGACCACGACGACCAGTACAGCGACGACCACGACGACCAGTACAGCGACGACCACGACGACCACGACCACGTCGACGCTGCCCACGGCGGGGTCCACCGTGAGCTGCACCCCGGTCACGGTGGCCGGAGGTGCCTATGCCGTGGGCGATTCGGTCATGATCGACGCGCAGCAGCAGCTGCAGGCGTGTGTGTCGGGTATCCAGGTCAACGCGGCGGTGAGCCGCCAGTGGTCCGACGGGGAGACCATCCTCCGGGCCGTCATGGCCGGCGCGTCACCACCGTCGGTCGTCGTCGTGGCGCTGGGGACCAACGGTCCCATCACGAGCGCTGACTTCGACACCATGATGTCGATCCTGCACGGCGCCACGCACGTCGTCTTCGTCACCGTGCATGTCGGGCGCGCCTGGCAGGACCAGGTCAACTCGGTCCTGGCCAGCGGTGTCGACCGGTACCCCCAGGCAGTCCTCGCCGACTGGGAGAGCCTGGCCGCGCAACACCCGGAGTGGTTCTACGGCGACGGCACGCATCTCCCCATCAACGGCGCCGGCGCTCAGGCACTCGCCGCGCTCGATCGCCTCCAAGGTCGAGCCCGCCCCCCAAGTGAGCCCCTAACGGCTCAGCGCAAGAAGTAGGTGATCTCGTCGATCTTCTTCAAGACGTCCTCGGTGAGGAGGGGGATGACGTCGAGCGCCTTCATGTTCTCGTGCACCTGCTCGGCGCGGCTGGCTCCGGTGATCACCGTCGACACGCGCGGGTTCTTGGCGCACCATGCCAACGCCAGCTGAGCCAACGTGCAACCCAATTCGTCGGCGATCTCCTTGAACGCCTTCACCTTCTTGTTGCGGCGGTCGTCGGTCAGCATGCCCTGGAGCCACTCGTAGCCCGGCAGTGCGGCCCGGCTTCCGTCGGGGATGCCGTCGATGTACTTGCCGGTCAGCAGTCCTGATGCCAGCGGGCTCCAGATCGTGAGCCCCAGCCCGATGTCGTCGTAGAGACGCGGCGTACTCGGTCTCGACCTTCTTGCGCTCGAGGATGTTGTACTGCGGCTGTTCCATCACCGGCTTGTGCAGGTTGTGGCGCTCGGCGATCTCCCAGGCGGCGCGGATCTCGTCGGCGGCCCACTCCGAGGTTCCCCAGTACAGCGCCTTGCCCCGAGCTGACCATGTCCGACATCGCCCACACCGTCTCCTCGATGGAGGTTTCGGGGTCGGCGCGATGGCAGAACACGAGGTCCACGAATTCGAGATCGAAGCGCTCCAACGAACCCTCGATCGCCTGCGACAGGTACTTGCGGTTGAGGGTGTTGCGCATGTTGACTTCGTCGTGGATCCCCCAGAAGAGCTTGGTCGACACCACGTAGCTGTGGCGCGGCCAACCCAGGCGGGCGAGCGCCTTGCCCATGATCCGCTCGGATTCGCCGCCCGAGTAGGACTCGGCGTTGTCGAAGAAGTTGACGCCGGCCTCTCGGGCCGCGGCCGAGGCAGTCCGATGCCAGGCCTTCGTCGAGTTGAGGGCCGAAGGTGACCCACGACCCGAACGACAACACGCTCACCTTGATGCCCGAACGGCCCAGTCGGCGGTATTCCATCTCCATGGTGGTTCCTTTCAGGACGTCGTCGCGGTCGCGTTGGTCAGGCCGTCGCGAATGCCGGAGCCCGAGCCTACGGTCTCCGCCGCGACAGTCCCAGACGGAAACGGCGTCGGTTCGCGCCAAGACCACGACGCGGTCGGCGCGTCAGGGGCGGCCAGCCCCCACGAGCCCGCCGTTCCAGATGGCCTCGATGCGCACCAACTCTCCGGTCTGCGGGGCGTTGACGATCTCGCCGCCGCCGACGTACATGCCGACGTGGCTGATGCCACCGAAACCCCAGAACAGAAGGTCGCCGGGCTGCAGGTCCGAGAGCGGGACATGCGCGATGGCGCCGTACTGGGCCGCGGCGGTGCGGGGTAGGTCCACCCCGGCCTGGCGCCAGGCCCACTGGATCAGACCCGAGCAGTCGAAGCCCCCGCCCGGGCTCTCGCCGCCCCACCGTAGGGCACGCCGATCTGGCTCTCGGCTGCGGCCAGGGCGGTGGCGGCTCCTCCCGCGGCAGGCAGGTTGGGCAGGACCGGTCGGGTCGGTCGGGACGGGTCGCTGCCTCGAGAGGGACTGCCGCCCCGGGGCGTGGCGTTGGCGCTGGCACTGGCCACCCGGGCCAGGAAGGCGGCGTGCGAGGCGGCGAGTTGCGCGGCTTGGCGCTGGGCGACGAGCGTCCCGATCTGGCCCTTCACGCGCGCCAACGTGGCCTGCTGATCCGCCACCGTCGCCTGCGCGGCTTGGCGGGCGTCGGCGGCCTGGGTCAAGGCCGCTTGGGCCTCGTCCTGTGCTGACTGGCAGCTGGCTCTGCTGGGAGGCGAGGTGGGCCTGGGCCACACCCAATGCGTCGATGGCGCCCGGAGATGTTGCCGCTCGCCACCGACTGGTACTCGCCCGCCACCGTGGCCTGCTCGCCCCCCGAGCTGAACAGGGTCTGGAGGTCGTTGGCGGAGGTGCCCGCCATGTAGGAGGCCACCGCCTGCTGGCGGAGGCTCGTCCGGTCGGACGCGACATTGGCCTCGTCCTGGCGCGACGGCGGACTTGATCTGTGAGATCTGCTGGCCGACCTGCTGCACCTGTTGTTGGGCCGCGTCGTACTGCTGGGCGGTGGTGTCGAGGCGCTGTTGGTCGGTCGCCAGCTGCGATGTGATCTGGGCCGCCTGCGCCTGGGCGCTCGCCAGCGAGTCCGCCACGGCCGGGCGCGACGAGACTCCGAGAACCCCCGAGAGGACTGTGACGACAGCTCCGGCCACCAGAGCGGCGCGGCGGGGCCACCCTGTCTGCTGGCTTGACGGAACCGTCGAGGGAAGCTCGACGTCAGTCACGATGGGACAAATGCATAGCAAGGCCCGTCGCGAGGTGGCAAAAGGAGCGCTTGCTCAAGCGCATACGACGGCGGGTCTGCCTGCGACATGTTGACAAAGTGACAGAAGTGATTCAGGGGAGGACTGAGCCGGTTCTGGCCCCGCCGACCCGCCGCCCCAGGGCCCGGCCCTGAGGCCCGGGGTCCAGGCGGGCACCCGGACCACGGTGTTGGGGCATTTCCCCTTGCAGATCGCCACGCTCGGGAGGATGCTGACGGTACTTCCGGTCAACCAGGCAAAAGGCTCTCCCATGACCTTCCAACCGGCGCCCGTCTGGGACGGCGACCCCCCGGACCATCGGCGCCTGCTCGAGATGGCGCACGAGCTCGGGCCTATCTCCAACAAAGGCGACCACGTCCGGCTGAGCGACGTGGCTTCGGCGCTTCTCGAGGCGTTCGTCCGTCATGCCGAGGCGGAGCGGCCCATGGTGCTGCGCCTGTCGCCGTTTACGGCCCGTCTCATCGAGCACGGGCAACAGCGAGTAGTGGACCGACTGGTGTCACTGGTCCTCGAAGCAGATCTCGCCGAGGAGCCGTGCCGGTGCGCGGAGCTCGCCGAAGAGATCGCCTCGCTGATGGAGGTCCAGATCATGTCCGAGGAGTGGGACCAGACCGACCGTTGACCGACCGTATGCTGCGGCGGTGGAGAAGCTCGTGTACCTGTTGTGGGGTGATGGCGCGCCCGCACACGGCGATCAACTCCGCGACCGACTCCTCGAGCTGGCGCCTCGTCTGATCGACGCCGGCGCGCACGCGGTCACGGTGAACGTGCACGACAGCGCCGCGGCCGAAGCGCCAGCACCGGTGCCCACTCCTGACGGTGAGGACTGTCATGTCGCCGAGGTCTCGATCTGGGTCGACAGCTACGACCGTCGGGCGCCCTTGGAGAGCCAGATCGTGGCCATCGGACTGACGTTCGCCGGCTACCTCGTGGTGGAGTCGCTCTACGAGGACTACGGCACGACCCCACATGCGAGGCCCCGGGACTGGGACGATGGAGAGCGGTCCCCGGGTGTCCTCACGGTCTCGCTCATCCATCGGCCCGAGGGCCTTGACTACTCCGACCTGGATCGAGCGCTGGCACGGCACGCAGTCGCCTCTTTCGGGCGAGCTCCAGCCGCGGTGCCGGTACGTCCGCAACGAGGTGGTGCGTTCGCTCACCGAGGGAGCACCCGAGATCCACGGCATCGTCGAGGAGGCGTGGCCCTCCGCGCGAGCACGTCGGCCGACCCCATGCTGTTCTTCAACGCGCACGGCGACCCGGCGGTGCTCTCCGAACACATCACCGCCATGCTCGACAGCGTGAACGCCTGTCTCGACCTTGCCCGCATCCGCAACGTGACCATGAGCGAGTACCTCGTCAAGTCCCTCTGACGTCGGGCAATGCCTGGTCGCGCCCGAAGTTAAGCCCGGGGATTTGTCAGAATGGGAGGGTGCCCGCCGTCCTGTCCCGATCGATCCGAGCCGCGGCGATGGTCGGTGTGCTGGGGGTGACGGCGACGGCCTGCGCGCACCACCCACGCGGCCGTGCCGCCCACCCAACCGATCACGACGGCGGCGACCTCCACGACGGTCCAGACCATTCCTCCCGCCTCGACGACCACCACGCTCCCGACCACGGTTCCCGTGCCCACGACGGCTGCCCCGGTCATCCCGCCCGCTCCGCAACCGACGGCCGAGGCCGCCGCCACCGCGCTCGTCGGGTATTGGGCCTCGGGAAACAGGGCCACCGCCCTCCGGGTGGCGACCCCCCAAGCCGTGGCGACGTTGTTCGCCGTCCGCTATCCCGAGCGGACTGGCGATCGACCGGGGATGTACGTCGGCGTTCCCCCCCATCATCTGCACCTTCGGGGCGCCGGGGGGAGGGCCCACCAACGCCCCCATCTACCAGCTCTACGAGTCTCAGGCCCCTGGAGGCTGGTATGTCGGCTCGGTCCAGATCCAGTGAGCTGACTGCGGGCATCTCGGCCCACACCGCTTGCTCTCGCGGGGGAATCTAAGTCGGGCTGCCGGGATTTGAACCCGGGACCTCCACGTCCCGAACGTGGCGCGCTAACCAAGCTGCGCTACAGCCCGTGGTGCCGGTATCCCGGCTGGGCCGGAACGTTGTCGACCGACCGGCAACCGCGTCGATGGTAGTGCGGTAAATCCCCGGTGTCCTCGGCCCGGCGTCAGGTCGTGGGGGATCGTTCCTCGGCGACGGTGTCGCTGGCGGCTTGGACGACCACCTTGGCCACCCGCCGCTTGTCCATCTCGGCCACGCGCAGCTCCCACCCGTCGTGCGTCAGCTTCTCGCCTTCCTCGGGGATGTGGCCGAAGGCGTCGAAAAGGAAGCCGCCCAGGGTCACGTACTCCCCTTCGGGGACATCGACCCCGAGTTGGTCGCGCACGTCGTCGATGCTTGCGCCTCCGTCGACGAGCCAGCGGGTGCCGTCGACCCGGACGATCTCGGGCTCGCCACCGGGGTCGAACTCGTCGCGCAGATCCCCGACGAGGGCGGCGAGAAGGTCCTTCACGGTCAGGACGCCGGCCACGCCGCCGTACTCGTCCACGACGACGGCGAACGCCCTGCGGTCGCGGCGCATGTCGGCGAGGACGTCGAGCACGAAGCGGCTCTCGGGCACGGGATAGGGCTGGCGGAGCCGGCGCGAGATGTCGAGCGGTGTGGGCTTGTCGGGCTCACCACCGCCGTTGCCGTTGCGAACGTCGAGCGCCCACCCCGACCGGAACAGGTCGTTGACGAACAGGATCCCGATGAGATGGTCGAGGTCGTCGTCGTAGACGGGGAAGCTGCTGTGACCGGTCTGGCGCACGGCCCGAGCCACGTCGGCGGCGTGGACGGGGATGGGAAGCCCGACCACATCGACACGCGGTGTCATCACCTCGCGCACCGTCGTGTCGCGGAGGTCGTGCAAGGCGGCGAGGATCAGTTGTTCCTGGTCCTCTCCGGCTTCGACTCGACGCCGGCCGCGCCCCGGGCGGGATCCTGGAGGGCGGTCTTCGGGTGAGCCTTCGCGTTTGCGGAACACGTCGAGGAACGAACGGTCAGGCGTCGGCACTGGCGGCGTCACCGCCGGACTGACTCGGGACTGACCACGGCCAGAACGGGCACCGGTTGGAAGGACTCGTCGTGGTAGGTCCCGTCCTCGATGAGCGCGGTCGTCGCCTTGCGGAGGCGGATGGGGTCCAGGGGCTTCACGATCCAGCCCTCGGCGCCCGAGCGTTTGGCCAGAAAGACGTCGGGGCGACGGTCGAGCAACATGAGCACCGGGCACGTGGGGGAGGTTGCCGTAGGACTCCTCGAGCCGCAGCTCGAGGCACACGGCCATGCCGCCCATGCTTCCCATCTGGAGGTCCACGATCACGAGATCGGGCTCGTGCTCGTCGACGGCCGGGGCCACGGCATGGCCCGAGTCGACCTCGACGATCTCGGTGTCGGGCTCGCCCACCACGGCGACCACATCGGCGCGCACCGACGGGGCGTCGCTGGCCACCACGATCGTGCGCACGGGCGTCAGGCTAACGGGTGCCGACCTGATCGGAAAAGACGTGGTCGGCCACGAGCCCGAGCCCGTGCACGTCGTGCACGTCCACGTCGAGCAGGGGGACGAGCGACACCGGGGATGGCGCCACCTGGGTGACGAGGGCGGCGAAGGCGTCTTCCTCGCGCCGGTTCACGGCTTGATACCCCCGGAGATTGTCGATGAGCGCGGCGAGGGCGCTTCCCGGCGGAGCCGACGGCAGCGGCTCGGCGGTTCCGAAGGCGGGGTGGACCCGATTGACGACGAGGCCCTCTACCGCCAGCCCCGACTCGTTGAGCTTGTCGGCGAACCACCCGGCTTCTTCCACCGTGTCGGACCGGGGCGAGGTCACGAGCACGAACGCGGTGGTCCGGCGCGCCAGCAGCCGGCGCATGTGCTCGGCCCGGGTCCGGAACCCTTCCTCCATGCCTTCGAAGGCTTGGAAGAACGCCACCGCGTCGTGGACGATCTCGGCGCCGGCCACCTTCGAGATGGTGCGAAGCAGCGCCTGGGTCGCCACCGACACGGCTCGGAGGTAGGCCCGCGTCGGCATCAGCAGCAACTGGAACAGTCGGTGACCCAGGAACCGGGTGAGCCGGCGCGGGGCGTCGAGGAAGTCGAGCGCGTTGCGCGACGGGGGCGTGTCGACGACCACCAGGTCGTAGCGCCCCTCTTCGGAGAGCTCGTAGAGCTTCTCCATGGCCATGTACTCCTGGGTCCCCGACAGCGCCCCCGTGAGGTTGCGGTAGATCCGGTTGGCGAGGATGCTCTCGGCCTGCTCGGGTGACGACGCATATCTGGCGATCAGCTCGTCGAACGTGCCCTTGGGGTCGAGCATGAGCGCCCACAGCTCGCCGGGCCAGTCCCCGTCGATCCGGCGGGGGGTGTTGGCGAGGGTGTCGACGCCCAAGGCGTCGGCGAGGCGCTTGGCCGGGTCGATGGTGACGACGCAGGCCCGGCGGCCCCGGCGTGCCGCCTCGAGTGCGAAGGCGGCCGACACCGTGGTCTTTCCCACGCCACCCGAGCCGCAGCACACCACGATGGCGCGCTCGGCGACGATCTCCGACAGCCCGACCATGCCGCTCGGGGCTGGAGGCGCCGGGGGCACCGCCGGGACCGGGGGCGCAGACTCCTCGGACTCCGGGGCGGCACCGCTCGACAGCGTGGCCTCGTCGCCGGTGTTGTCGCCAGTGACTTCGCTGGCGTCGGGCTCGGCCCGGGGCAGCGGGGCCCGGGCGTCGTCGTCGGGGAGCCGGCGGACGGCCGTGGCCAGTTGTTCGGCCAACGTGTCGAGCTCGTCGGGCCCGATCCCGGCGCTGAAGAGGAACGGGGCCTGGAGCTGCGGAAGGGGAAGCTCTGCGGCCGAGGCGGGCCCGCTGCTCTTCTTGGAGCCGGAAGCGCCGGGCTCGGAACTGGGCCGCGCCTCGCAGCGAGCCGGCCTGATCCTCGGTCAAGGTCACCCCGACCTCGGAGGCGGCCTCTTCGGGATCGCGCTCGAGACCTGGATCGTGGGGGAGGCAGGAGTTGACGATGACGGGCCCCAGCGAGATGCCGATCCGGTCCTCGAGGGCATAAGCGGCCTCCACGACCTCGTTGACCGGCATCTCCTCGGGGAGGGTCACGAGCGCCACCTGGCATCGATCGGGGTCCGACAACAGTTCGACGACGTCCGCGGCCTGAATCCGAACCGGGCCCGAGCGGGCCGCATCCATGAGACCCTGCGCCGAGGACAAGAACGTCATGGCGTGGCCGGTAGCGGGGGCGTCCACGAGGATGAGATCGGCGGCGCCCTGGCGCTCGAGGCTCTTGACCTTGCCGAGAACCAGGATGTCCCGGATGCCCGGGATGGCGGTCGAGACGACGTCGAGGGCTCCCGAGGACACCAGGCGCTTCGAAATCCGTTTCATCCCGTGGTCGGCCAGGTACTCGAGCAGCGCGTCGTCGGGGGTGATCCGGCGGGCCCGCACCGTCCCACCCCCGGGCAGGGACTCGACGCCCGAAATCTGCGCCTCGTCGTAGCGCAGGGCACCGGAGCCGCCGAACGCGGCCGAGACCCCGGGTTTGCCCTCGAGCTCCACCACGAGGACCGAAAGGCCTGCGTGAGCAGCCATTCGGGCCAGAGCGGCGGTGATCGTGGTCTTGCCGACCCCACCTTTGCCCGCTACCACCAGGACCCGGCTCTTCCGGCAAAAGGTGGCGACGTCCATGTGTGGCCGAGCGTATATGGCCCCTTCCTAGTGAGCGCGAAGTGTCGTACCGCCGCCCCGGGCCACCTCCGAGACGCTGGGTTCGCCCGCCCGCGGCGTCGGCGTCCGGGACGCTAAATCGGAAGAACTTCCTGGTCACGCCCCTTGTCGCCTTCACAGACATGGGAGTAGCGTCACGTTTAGGAGGGGGAGTGCAGACTCGAACATTGGGGGAGGCTTGGCAGGCTCGGGCGGCCTGTAGGGGACCGCAATCGGCGGTCTTCTTCCCGCCTACGCACGCCGAGCGCAAAGAGGACAAGATCGAGCGCGAGAACCGCGCCAAGGACATTTGCGCGTCGTGCGTCGTCCAGCAGGACTGCCTCGAGTACGCCATCAGGATCCGAGAGCCGCACGGCATCTGGGGTGGCCTCAACGAGAACGAGCGCAAGCAGGTCCTGCAGCGTCGCGCCGGCTGACGCCGCCTCGATCCGAGGTCAGGGCAGGCCCAGGCGGTTGGCTCCGGCCCGGACGCCCGGAGACGTGCAGACCGAGACCGGTTTGCCCCCCGTGGCTGCGCAGATAACCGCCGACAGCTTGTTGGCCGCCCCCAACAACGCCTGGGTGTCGGACTTCGTCGGATCGGAGAGATCGTCGGCGACCTGCGCCATCGACTTGCCCTGCAGGACACCGGGGGAGAATCCGATTCCGGACCCCGACACCACCAGGCGGTTGTCCACATCGACGAAGGGGAAGGTGTCCGCCCCCGGCACGAACGGTTCGGTGTCGTAGCGCCTCAGCAGCGCCCATTCGACGGGAGTCGGGTCCCGGAGCTTGGGGAAGCCGGCAGGAGCCCTGTCCGACGGCCGGTCACCGTATTCCTCGACCGCCGCCAACGTGACGTAGCGGCTGCGGTAGGTAGTGCCGTCGAAGGTGAATGTCGGTGTCCCGGGGAAGACTTCGGCGTCCGAAGAGGACGTCGCGCCCAGATGCGAAAAAGTCCCGAATCGCCCGAGCGCGGCGACGAGGGCCCACCGCTCGGCGGCGCAGTAAGGACAGAATTCCCCTCCCACGTAGACCACCGCGGGCCGACCTCCGATGGAAACCGAGGGCTGACCCGTCAGCACCGCCTCACCAGGATCGCCAGCCTGTTGGGCGCCGACGGCGTCGAAGACCGCGCTCGGGATCGTCGTCACAGCGTGCACCACGCCCGACGAGGCGGGCGCCACCGGCGGAGGGACGACGGTGGTCGTTCCCCGGGTGATCTTCACCACGAGGAGCACCACCACGATCGACAGGATCAAGACCACGAAGACCCACGTGACCAGCGCCATGGGCACGCGCCGACGTGGCGGGCCCGCCGGGGTCTCATCGTCGGTGCCGTTGACCTGCGTCGTCGCCATTGTGAGGAGCCCGCCGTTTCGGTCGAGTGCCGGCGCACGACCCCGCGCCCGGACCGAGGAGCCGCCAGCCTACCCATGGTCCGCTCGAGGTCATCGTCGTGGGGAAGGGGGCTTGCGTCGCTAGCCTGAGGCCGTGTCCCCCGCCAACGTGCCCCCCGACCAGGCCGCCGGGACGGTGGCGGCGCGCGATGCCGCCACCATCATGCTCGTGCGCGACGCCGCCTTCGACGGTTCCCCGGCGTTAGAAGTCTGCATGCTCCAGCGCCACTTGAACTCCGACTTCGTCGGTGGCGCGTACGTCTTTCCGGGGGGCAAGGTCGACGACGAGGACCGGACGCCGGCCGCCGAGGAGGCCTGTGCCTTGCGCAGTGACGCCGAGGCCAGTGCCATGTTGGGCATCGAGTCCGGTGGCCTCGCCTTCTGGGTGGCGGCCCTGCGCGAGTGCTTCGAGGAGGCGGGGGTCCTGCTCGCCTACCGTGGTGACGAAGCCGCAACAGAGGGACACGGCGCCATCCTGGAAGCGCACGACGCCGATACCCGCCATCGCCTCGCCGCCATGCGGGCGGCGCTCAACGCCGGCGAGGTCCGATTCCTCGACGCCTGTCGGAACGAGGGCCTACGCCTGGCGACAGACCGTGTCCACTACTTCAGCCACTGGATCACCCCCGAGCCTGCCCCCAAGCGCTACGACACCCGCTTCTTCGTAGCGGCGGTGCCGCCGGGTCAGGTCCCGATCCACGACGACTACGAGACCGTGGACACGGTGTGGGTCCGGCCCGACGACGCACTGGCGCGTGCCAAGGCCGGCGAGTTCGACCTCATCTTCCCGACGATGAAGAACCTCGAGGCCATCAGCCGGTTCGCCACCAGCGGCGAGTTGCTCGCCGCCGCGGCCGCCGTCGAGAGGGTCCCCACCGTGCTTCCCCGGGTGGTGTCCGACGAGCGCGGTTTCCGGATCCTGCTCCCGGGTGACCCCGGGTATGACGAGGCTGTGGGCGAGGCCCCCGACGGCGGGCGCGGTCGCTCCATGACTCCGTCCGAGGTGGGTGCCATCGTGCGCACCATCGGCGCCGACGGGCGGGCCGAGCGCCCGAATTGAGCGAGCCGCCGCCCCTGGAGCCGGCGAGCCCGCCCCAGCCCGGTCGGCCCGTGAAGCTCGACCCGCTGGTGGTCCGGGTCACCGCGCCCAACCCGGGCATGATGACCGGCCCGGGGACCAACACCTACCTGGTGGGAGCCGACGCGGTG
The DNA here is from genome assembly GCA_963846125.1 of uncultured Acidimicrobiales bacterium. Lineage (GTDB taxonomy): Bacteria > Actinomycetota > Acidimicrobiia > Acidimicrobiales > UBA8190 > Chersky-840. The sequence goes on along the minus strand of CAWJUR010000002.1, from coordinate 457,190 downwards.
GCCGTCGTCGACCCCGGCCCCGATGATGCCGGCCATCTCGACAGCCCTCGCCGAGCTGGGAGCGGGCCGCATCCGCTGGATCGTGGTCACCCACACCCATCCCGACCACGCGCCGGGCGCGGCAGGCCTCGCCGCCCGCACCGGGGCCGAGGTGCTCGGCTTTGACGCACGGGACGATTTCGTCCCGACCCGAGACGTTGGTGACGGTTTCGAGATGGTCGGGCCGGGCTTCACCCTCCGGGCTCTACACACCCCGGGCCACGCCTCGAACCACCTGTGTTGGTTGCTCGTCGGAAAGCAGATGCTCTTCTCCGGCGACCACGTCATGGAGGGCTCGACGGTGGTCATCGCGCCGCCCGACGGGGACATGGCCGTCTATCTGCACAGCGTGGAGCGCCTCCTGGCACTGGACCCCGCCGTGGCGACGATCGCGCCGGGCCACGGTTCGCTGATCCTGGAGCCCGCCGCCGCCCTCCGGGGAATCGTCGAGCACCGGCTGGCGCGGGAGAGGTCGGTCGCACTGGCCCTCGCCCGTGCCGGGCGCGCCACCGTGGACGAACTCCTACCCACCGTCTACGCCGATGTCCGTGACGAGCTGCTCCCGGTGGCCCGCAAGTCCCTGTGGGCCCACTTGCGCAAGCTCGAAAGCGACGGCGAGGCCCGAGCCGACGACCGCGCCGACATCGACGCGTCGTGGGCTTCGAGGTGGAATTAGGGCTTCGACGTCGAACTAAGGAGCGTCGCCCAACGCCGCCTCGACCCGGTCGAGGAGGCGAGCCGTACAGCCCGACAGCTCGACCACAGGGGCCACCTCTTCGGCGATCCGGGTGGCGAGGGCTTCGAAGGCGAGACCGAGAACCCCTCGCGACAGTGCCACGGGAGTACCGGCGTCCCCCGAAGCCGCCATGTCGGGATGCAGTGGTATCTCACCCACGACAGGCACGCCGATCTCAGCAGCAAGGCGCTCACCACCACCGGCGCCGAACAACGCATAGGAGGTGCCGTGGTCGCAGGTGAAGGCGGACATGTTCTCGATCACGCCCGCCACCCGGAGATGGCCCTTGCGCGCCATGTCGGCGGCGCGCGCCGCGACCTTCTGCGCGGCGATGGGAGGCGTGGTCACCACGAGCACCTCGGTGCGGGGCAACATGCGGGCGAGACCCATCTGGATGTCGCCGGTGCCCGGGGGCATGTCGATGAGGAGGTAGTCGAGCGCACCCCAGCGCACGTCCTCGAGGAACTGCTGGACGGCGCGGTTCAAGATGAGCCCGCGCCACATGATGGCGGAGTCCTCGTTGGCGAGGAACCCCATGGACACCACCTTGAGCAGGCCGGGGCCCACCTGCTTCTCGAGGGGCACGATCTTCTTGCCCTCGGCGCTGAGCTCGCCCTGCATGCCGAGCAGGCGGGGGACCGAGAACCCCCATATGTCTGCGTCGAGGAGGCCGACCACGAGCCCGCGTTGGGCGAGGGCGACCGCCAGGTTCACCGTGACCGAGGACTTCCCTACCCCACCCTTGCCCGACGACACGGCCAGGATCCGGGTGGTGGCGGGAATGTCGGTCGCCAGGGCCCGGTCCTCCTGCGCCTTGCGCCGGGCCCGGTCCATGAGGGCGCTGCGCTCGGCGGCGTCCATCACTCCCATGACGACCTCGACCAGGCGCACGCCGGGCAGGCTTCCCACCCGGGCCTCGACATCGGTCCGGAGCTGGGTGCGCAAGGGACATCCGGCCACGGTCAGGTCCACCCGCACTTCGACCCGTCCGTCGGGGTCCACGGCCACGGCACGCACCATGCCCAGATCGACGATGTTGTCGCCGAGCTCGGGGTCGATCACCCCCAACAACGCGGCGCGCACCGTCTCCTCGGCTGGGGGCGAGGAAGGCGCGGGCACTCCACCGATCCTACCGTTCACCTGCTTCATGACAGCCCGGAATGGCCCATTGAGCTGGTCTCGGGATCGCTTGGGTCCATGCCTCCGATAAAGTGGGCGCAGAAGCACGTGGGCCCGGGTGCCCTCGTGCGTCGGTCCCAGATGGCCACGGCCGGAGGAGGCAGCACGGTGACGACGATGAGCTCGGTCAGCATCAGCAGGAAGCCGAGCGTGATCACGCTGTCGGACAGCGCCATCACCAAGGTCACCGATCTGCTCGCCCAGGAGGGCAATGACGCCCTCGCCCTTCGGGTGGCGGTGCGTCCCGGGGGGTGCTCGGGATACAGCTACGAGATGTTCTTCGACTCCGAGTCCTCTGACGACGACGTCGCCACCACCCAGGGCAACGTCAAGGTGGTCGTGGACTCCGCCAGCGCCGAGCTGCTCAAGGGCGCCACCCTCGAGTACAGCGACGGCCTGCAGGGTGCGGGATTCAACATCTCGAACCCCAACGCCACCCGCACCTGCGGGTGCGGTTCCTCCTTCAGCTGACCTACCCCGGCGCGCCGGAGTCGGCGCCGACGCTGTCTCTGCGCGTCGACGGGATCGACGTCGAGGTTCCCGACGACGGCTCATCGCTCCTCGAGGTCCTGCGCCAACGTCTGGGTCGCCGCTCGCCCAAGGACGGGTGCAGCCCCCAGGGCCAGTGCGGGTGCTGCACGGTGTGGGTCGACGGATCACCGCGTGTGGCCTGTGTCACCCCGGCCAGACGCGTGGCCGGCCGAGAGGTGACGACGCTCGACGGCCTTGACCCCGTTGTTCGCGACACGTGGGCGGATGCCTTCACGGCCGTGGGGGCCAGCCAGTGTGGTTTCTGCACGCCGGGGATCATCATGCGCCTCGCCGCCCTCGAGGCCCGCCGCGGCGTCCCCGACGACGATGCCGTGCAGCGCGCCCTGCTCGCCCACCTGTGTCGTTGCACGGGATGGCGCACGATCATCGACGCGGCGCGCCGCGTGTACGGGCCCGGCGAGTCGGAGGCACCTTTCCCCGGCCCCGGCCCCGGCCCCGGCGCCGGCGCCGGCGCGGTGCCGCCACGCGACTTCGGAGCCGCGGCGCGGCGGGCGGAGCTCGAAGGTGGTGTGCCACAGATGGTCGGAGCCGGTGTGTCGTGTGGCGGAGGGGGTTTTGCCGAGGACACCGCTCCCGCCGACGCGTTGGTGGCGGTGCCCGACGGCCGCGGTGGCTTCGTCCTCGGCGAGTCGCTCGGCGAAGCCCGAGATCGGGCGGAGCGGGTCCCGGGGCGCAACTCCACGGTGGCGCTGCGCCATCCCTTGGAGATCCCTCCCGGCGCATGGGACCTCACCTTGCGTACGACGTTCGTGGAGCCCGGCTACCTCGAGCCCGACGCGTCGTGGTGTGTGCCCGGAGGCGAGCCGGTCACGTCTCTGGCCAACGGCGGAGCTTTCGGAGGGAAGTTGGCCTCCCCGGTGGGTGCGGCGGCCCGTCGTCTCGCCGATGAGACCGGCCGCACGGTGCGCGTGGTGTTCTCCCGAGAGGACGTCGTGCGGTACGGGCCGAAACGCCCTCCCGTCGCGGCCGGTGTCCGCGCCGACGGCACGGGGGTGCTGCGCGTGGCGCGCACTGCGGGCTCACCTGCCCTCGACCGTTGGGTGAGCGCCGTCGCATCGGCGGCGCCGGGTCTCGCCGTGGAGGAGGTCGCCGTGGCGGGCCCGCCGGTCTCGTCCGATCTCCGTGGTGCGGGGTGGGCCGAAGCCGCCGTCCTCGTGGCCGCCCTCGCATCGGTCCGCGCCGGTGAGGTCGGGCCGGACCGTCCCGTCACGGTGCGCTCCCCGGCCGGCACCGAGGTCACGGCCACGATCCGCGCCGACGGGACGGTGGCCGTGTCGGTGGCGGCCGGAAACGCCCTCGACGAGATCGTGCTCCGTTCCTACGTGTTAGGCGCGGTGCACCAGGCGTTGGGGTGGGTCCGTAGCGAAGGGGTGGCGGTGGACGAGAGCGGGACGGTGCTCGACCTCACCATCAGGTCCTTCGGGATCATCCCGGCTCGCGCCATGCCCGCCGTCGAGGTCGTGGTGGAGGACGACGGTCGGCCATCGCTCCCGGCGGGCGATACCGTCTTCGCTGCTGTCGCCGCCGCGGCGTGGCTGGCGGCCGGGCTCGTGTCTGCGTGGCCCGTGGACCTGGGAGGTGGCACGTGAGTTCTCCGGTCGGGCCCTATTCACCGGCGGTACGCGCCGGGCCCTGGCTCGTGTGCTCCGGACAGATCGGCATCGAGCAGGGTGCGGACGGCCCCGTGCTCGTGGCCGGTGGGTTCGAAGCCCAGGCGCGCAAGGCTCTCGCCAACCTCTCCGCGTTGTTGTGGGGTCGTGAGGTCGGCTGGGGCCATGTCGTGAAGACCACCGTCTTTCTCACCGACATGGCCGACTACGGCGCGTTCAACGCCATCTACACCGAGGTGCTCGGCGAGCACCGCCCCGCCCGCTCGGTCGTGGCCGTCCGGAGCCTGCCCCTCGGAGCGCTGGTCGAGATCGAGGCGTGGGCCTACGGAGGGAACGAGAAGCTCGACTGAGCGCGGCGCCCGCCATCGAGGGCGACGCTTACGGCGCCCAGGTGCCGTGGCCGAAGCGGTAGCCGACCGAGCGCACGGTCTCGATGAGGTGCGCGTGCTCTTCACCGAGCTTGGCCCGCAGCCGGCGCACGTGGACGTCCACGGTGCGGGCCCCGCCGTAGTACTCATAACCCCACACCCGGCTCAACAACGTCTCGCGCGTGAACACCTTGCCCGGGCGCGCCGCCAAGAAGCGCAACAGCTCGTATTCCATGTAGGTGAGGTCGAGGGCGCGGCCCGCCACCGCGGCCTGGTACGTCTCGAGGTTGAGCACGAGGGGACCGTGCTCGATGAGCTCGGGGCGCAGTCCTCGGCCTGTGCGCCAGAACAGATGGGCGAGACGAGCCGCCACCTCCTCGCCGCGCACCGGGAGCACGCAGAAGTCGTCGAAGTGGTCCTCGCGCAGATGCAGGTCTGCCAGCTGGGTGGGCCCCACCACGAGGAGCAGAGGTCGCAACGGGACGTCGCGGGCCCGCACCAACCGGCACAGGGCGAACGCCCCGGTGGCGTCTGACTCCGCGCACACCACGGCTCCGGCCCATCCGTCGTCGGGCTCGTCGGTCTCGGCGTGCTCGGGGCGGGCGACGGCCTTCCACGGGTAGCCGGCCCGTTCGATGACGAGGGCGAGCTCGGTGGGGAACGGCTCGGGATAGCACAGCAGCGGTTCCATCAGCGGTCGTGTCTCGTCGTGGGCGCCATCGTCGATCGCAACCGGTCGCCTAGAGGAGCGGGAAGTAGCGGTCGAGCTCGAATTGGCTGATGTGGGTCTTGTAGGCCCCCCATTCGGCGCGCTTGTTGCGGATGAACCATTCGAAGACGTGTTCGCCGAGCGCCTCGGCGACCAACTCGGAATGCTCCATCACCGCCACGGCTTCGTTGAGGCTTCCCGGCAGCGGTTGGATGTCGTCGGCAGCGAGCTCTTCCGGTGTCATGGCGAAGAGGTTGGTGGCTGCTTCGCGGGGCAACTCGTAGCCCTGCTCCACGCCCTTGAGCCCCGCCGCCAGGATCACGGCGAAGGCGAGATACGGATTGCACGCCGTGTCGGGGGCGCGGTATTCGATGCGCGTCGACTCGTGCTTGTTGCGCTTGATCACCGGAACCCGGATCAATGCGGAGCGGTTGTTGCGGGCCCACGACACGTGGATGGGTGCCTCGTACCCCACCACCAAGCGTTTGTAAGAGTTCACCCACTGGTTGGTGACCGCCGTGATCTCGTGGGCGTGGCGGAGCAACCCGGCCGTGAATCGCTTCGCCACCTCGGACAGTCCGAAGGGGTCGTCGGCGTCGTAGAACGCGTTCGTGTCGCCCTCGAACAGCGAAAGGTGGGTGTGCATGCCTGATCCCTGGACGCCGGTGAGTGGCTTGGGCATGAAACTGGCGTGCACACCTTGGCGCTGCGCGGTCTCCTTCACCACGAGCCGAACGGTCATGACCGTGTCGGCCATGGTGAGCGCGTCGGTATAGCGCAGGTCGATCTCGTGCTGGCTCGGCGCGTCCTCGTGTTGGGCGTGCTCGACGGGGATCCCCATCTCCTCCAGGGTGAGCACGCTCTGCTTGCGCATGTCGCTGGCCATGTCGGTGGCGGTGAGCTCGAAGTACGACCCGGTGTCGAGGGTGACCGGCGGACTCGAGGGGTCGGGGTTGGCGAAATAGAAGTATTCGATCTCGGGCGAGGCGAAGAACGTGAACCCCTGCTCGCGGGCGCGGTCGAGGTTCCGGCGCAGGACGTGGCGGGGACAACCCTCGAACGGGGTGCCGTCGAGGTTGAAGATGTCGCAGAAGACGCGGGCCACCGGCGCCTCGTCCGGGTGCCAGGGCAGGATCTGGAACGTCTTGGCGTCAGGTCGGGCCAAGACGTCGCTCTCTTGGACCCGGGAGAACCCGTCGATGGCCGAGCCGTCGAAGGTCATGCCTTCCTCGAGGGCGTTCTCGAGCTCGGCCGGCGTGATGGCGAAGGTCTTGGCCGTCCCCAGCACGTCGGTGAACCACAACTGCACGAATCGCACGGCGCGCTCTTCGACGGTCCTGAGCACGTATTCCTGCTGGCTCCGCATGTGGCCTCCGCTATGTCGCTCGTCGTCGACCGATGCCTGCAGGCGGGGGCCGACCGCGCTCTCCAAGTGTCGCAGGCTCTGGAGGGCTACGGGAACGAGTTCATACGCCGTTTACAGACGGGCAACGGCCGCGAAATCCCACCGTGGCAGGCTGCGGGGATGCCGCTCAGGCCCGTCGGGCTTGCGCGGGGACACGGACTTGTGGGTCGGCGAGCCAGCCACCACCATGGTGCCGCCGTGAAGGCCGCCCGGCGGTGGAGCCGGGCCGAGAACTCACCAAGGAGGAACCGTGCAGAAGCGGACCCCGGCGGAAGTGCTGCGTTTGGCACAGGACGAGGGCATCGAGATCGTGGACGTCCGGTTCGTCGACCTGCCCGGCCTCATGCAGCATTTCTCGGTTCCCACCCACCAGCTGACCGAGGACGTCTTCGAAGAAGGCTTCGGCTTCGACGGATCCTCGATCCGGGGCTTCCAGGAGATCCAGGAGTCGGACATGCTGCTCATGCCCGACCCCAACACGGCCGTCGTGGACCCGTTCCGCGAACATCGCACGCTCAACATCAACTGCTTCGTGCGCGACCCCGTGACGCTCGAGCCCTACTCGTGTGACCCTCGCTATGTGGCTACCAAGGCCGAGGCGTACCTCGGCACCACCGGGCTCGCCGATACCTGTTACTTCGGGCCCGAGGCCGAGTTCTTCATCTTCGACGACGTGCGGTACTCACAGGACCAGCGCCACGCCTTCTATCAGGTGGACTCGGTCGAAGGACACTGGAACACCGGCAGTGACGAGGGACCGAACCTCGGGTACAAGATCCGCCCCAAAGAGGGGTACTTCCCGGTCCCGCCCGCGGACCACTTCCAGGACCTGCGGTCCGAGATGATCCTCACCATGGAGCGCCTGGGAATCGAGATCGAGGTGCAGCACCACGAGGTGGCGACTGCCGGCCAGGCCGAGATCGACATGAAGTTCGACACGCTGCTCGTCATGGCCGACAAGCTGATGCTCTACAAGTACGTCGTGAAGAACGTGGCGCGCGCCGCCGGGTTCACCGCCACGTTCATGCCGAAGCCCTTGTTCCAGGACAACGGGTCCGGAATGCACTGCCACCAGTCGCTGTGGAAGGACGGCAACCCGCTCTTCTACGGAGAGGGCTACGGGGGCCTGTCGGACATGGGCCGCTGGTACATCGGCGGCCTGCTCAAGCACGCCCGGGCGGTGCTCGCCTTCGCGGCGCCGACGACCAACTCGTACAAGCGGCTCGTCCCCGGCTACGAGGCGCCCGTGAACCTCGTGTACTCGCAGCGCAACCGATCGGCGGCATGCCGGATCCCGCTGTACTCGCAGAGCCCGAAGGCCAAGCGTGTGGAGTTCCGATGCCCCGACCCCTCATGTAACCCGTATCTCGCGTTCTCGGCCATGCTCATGGCAGGTCTCGATGGTGTGCAGAACCGCATCGAGCCGCCCGACCCGGTGGACAAGGACCTCTACGACCTCCCGCCGGAGGAATTGTCGAAGGTTCCCCAGGTGCCGGGCTCGCTCGACGAGGCTCTCGCGGCGCTCGAAGCAGACCACGATTTCTTGAAGGCCGGCGGGGTGTTCACCGACGATCTGCTCGAGACCTGGATCGATTACAAGCGCTTGAACGAGGTAGACGCCATCCGTCTCCGCCCTCATCCGTGGGAGTTCATGCTCTATTACGACATCTAGGCGCGACCAAGTCTCCGACCCCTTGCCCGGGGTTTGCATGACTTGCCGGTACTGAGAACGACACCCGGTGTAGCGTCCCGTCCAGCAGGGAAGGGAGAGCCGGGTGCGTAAACGGCACGGTGTGTGGATCCTGGCGCTGTTGATCGGCGCCACGCTGCTTGCTTCATGCAGCAGCGGGGGGAAGTCGACCTCAACGACGACGAGCAGTGCCGGTCAGTCGACCACGCTGGGCGTGGGGGTCACGGCCAAGACGATCAAGGTGGGTGTCTCCCTTGTCGACTTCAGCTGCATCCAGCAGTTCGTCAACCAGATCCGGGTCAACCAGAACGCGATCTATAACGACTTCATCAAGTACGTGAACGATCACGGCGGGGTGGCCGGACGCACCATCGTCCCCGACTACCAGTACTTCTGCCCCATCCAGAACGCCCAGGCGTTAGCCCTGTGTACGAAGTTCACCGAAGACGACCACGTGTTCGCCGTGATCGGCAACTTCGTCGACTTCTCCGGTGATGCTCAGACCTGCCTGGCCAAGGACCACAACACCGTTCTCATCACCTTCCAGTTGTCGCAGGCGATCATGAACCAGTCGCCGCCCGGCCTCATCATCTTGCCCGGGACCGACACCGGAACGGATCGATACCGTCATGCTCAATCTGATGCAGAAGCAACACACCCTGAAGGGCAAGAAGATCGCCGTCCTCGGCGAGCTCACCAGTCAGAACGTCGTCAACGACAGCGTCGTACCCGGGTTGAAGCGTCTCGGCGTCCCCATGGGGAGCACGGCGATCCTCGATGTCACCGGATCCGACACCTCGGCGGCCCAGACCCAGCTCGACAGCTTCATCGAGCGCTGGAAGTCCGAGAACGTGAACGCGCTGTTCGTATCCGGCACCCAGGTGACCTCGCAGCAGTTCATCGAGAAGGTGCGGGCTCAGATGCCCAATGTGATGCTCGTCACCGACAACGACGCCACCGTCACACTTGGCTACGGCCAGCAGGAGAGGCAGATCGGGCGCAATCCGAACCCCTACGAGGGCATCATCACCGCCGGCGGGCCGACCTCGGCGGAATACGACGCCAGCGCCAACTGGAAGTTCTGCGCCTCGATCTACAAGCAGGAGACGGGCAAAGTCGCACCCAATGCCCAGACCATCATCCCCGGACCCAACGGCAAGAGACTCGACACGTACGGGAACATCAACGACGCCTGTCAGCTCCTCACCTTGTTCCAGGAGATCGGGAACCGGGTCGGCAAGAACCTCAACGTCCCAGACTGGGTCCATGCCGTGAACACCTACGGTCCGATACGCGACTACGGCGCCGGGCAGTACGCCTCCCTGCACACGGGCAAGTACGACGACGACGACACGTTCCGCCTGGAGCAGTTCAACTCGTCGCTCGGGCCGAAGGGCGACTGGCAGCCCATCACTCCCTTGCAGGACATTCCAACGCAATGACCCGCGCCTAGAGCCTGCGATCGCGGGGCGTCATAGCACCGATCCGGCGCGGTCCACCAGCGCTGTAGCACCCACGCAGCCGGTGTGTGCGTCGCTACTATCGGCCCGAGGAAGGGGGAGCCCTGGACACCGACGGAGGCGAACAGGGTTCGGCAGCTTCGCTGGCCTCCGCGGTACTGACCGCCGAGGCGGCCCGTCAGGCTGAACAGGAGAGTGCCCGCGAGGAGATCGTCTTCCCCGACGACCTTCTCCCTGGCGTCAACGCCGCCCCCATGACGCTGCGCCAGGGCCTGCGCGTCGGCGGCTGGTTCATGTTCCTGATCCTCACCGCCATCGTCTCGCTCGACGAGCTCGAAGGCGCCGCCATCAATGTCCTCGCTCCGGAGATCCAGCAGACCTTCCACATGAGCGAGGGCGCCATCGTGTTCATCGGCACGGCCTCGGCCGCCTTCTTCGTCTTGGGCGCCGTACCCATGGGATGGCTGGCTGACCGCATCAAGCGGGTCCCGATCGTGGGTGTATCCGCCATGTTGTTCGGCGGTTTCGTCTTCCTGTCGGGCTTCGCCGTCAATTCCTTCATGCTGTTCTGGACCCGGTTCTTCACCGGCATCGCCAAGGCCAGCACCATCCCCGTGCACGGTTCCCTGATCGCCGACGCCTACCCGATCTCGATCCGCGCCCGCATGTCCGCCGCCATGCAGGGCGCCTCCCACGCCATCGCCCTGATCAGCCCGGTCCTGGTGGCCGCCGTCGCCGACATCGCGGGGGGTCCCCAGGGGTGGCGCTGGGCGTGGTACCTGCTCGGCATTCCGGTGTCGATCGTGGCCATCGGGGCCTTCTTCATGAAGGAGCCGCCCCGGGGCCAGTTCGAGAAGGACCACGTGCTGCACGAGGTGATCGAGGAGGAACGCCCGGCTCCCATCTCCATGGAGGCCGCCTTCACGCGGCTCAAGCGCATCGCCACCATCCGCACCGTCCTGGTCGCCTTCTGCGCCCTCGGGTTCGGCCTGTTCAGCCAAGGCAACGCTGTCGTCGCTCTATCTCGACCGGAACCTGCACATCACCAATGTGCTCCACCGCGGCATCATCCTGAGCCTCAGCGGGATCGGCGCCCTGCCCTTGCTCCCCGTGATTGGGAAGTACTTCGACCGGGTGTACCGCAAGAATCCGGCCAAGGCGCTGGCGGTGGTGGGACTTCTCATCCTGCCGTCGGCGATCTTCACGCCGCTGCAGTTCTCGATCCACAGCCAGGTGTGGTTCGTCGTTCTCGGCATCCCCCAGGCCGTCCTCACCACGGCGGCCTTCGCCATGGTGGGGCCCGTCCTCTACGCCGTGGTCCCCTACCGGTTGCGCGGCATGGGCAACTCGCTCACCACCATGTACATCTTCTTCATCGGCGGGTTCTTGGGCGGCATCATCGCCGGCTTCTTCACCAACGCCATCGGGATCCGCGACACGGTCATCGTCTTGGGTGTGCCCACGAGCATCATCGGCGGGCTCCTCCTCATGAACGGCGCCCGCTTCATCCGCCATGACCTGTCCCTGGTCGTATCGGAGCTGCTCGAGGAACAGGAGGAACACCACAAGCGCCACGAGGGTGGTGTCACGGTGCCTGCTCTCCAGCTGGCCGACATCGACTTCTCCTACGGCCCGGTCCAGGTGCTCTTCGACGTCAACATCGAGGTGCAAAAGGGGGAGACCCTCGCCCTACTCGGCACCAACGGCGCCGGGAAGTCCACCATCCTGCGCGTGATCAGCGGGCTCGAGGTTCCGGAACGGGGGGTGGTGCGCCTCAACGGCCAGAACATCACCTACGTCACCCCGGAAGCCCGCGCCCGGCTCGGGATCATCCAGCTGCCCGGCGGCAAGGGGGTGTTCCCCGGCCTGTCGGTTGACCAGAACCTGGCCATCAGCGCCCGGCTTCTGCGAGAAGTCCGGGTTCGATGCCCAGGAGCGGCTCCGATACGTGTTCGAGCTCCTGCCCGAGCTCGACGCCCTCCACGACCAGACGGCGGCCCGGCTGTCGGGCGGCCAGCAACAGATGCTGGCCCTGGCCCGCGTCCTGCTCTACCGGCCCGAGATCCTCCTGATCGACGAGCTGTCGTTGGGACTTGCGCCCGTTGTCGTCGAACGACTCCTTGTCGTCGTCGAGCGTCTCAAGAGCCAGGGTCAGACCATGGTGATCGTCGAGCAGTCCCTGAACGTCGCCCTCTCCATCGCGGACCGCGCCATCTTCCTGGACAAGGGCTCGGTCCGCTTCGAGGGCCCGGCGCGCTGATCTGCTCGAGCGCAACGACCTCGTGCGGGCGGTGTTCTTCGGCGTCCGAAGGCGGCTGACCTCGGTGCTGGGCGCGATCTTCACCTCCAACCTGCTCTTCATCGGCGTGGTGCAGGGGATGATCGTCGGGCTCATCGCCATGGGCATCGTGCTCGTGTACCGCTCGAGCCGCGTCATCAACTTCGCCGTGGGTGACCTCGGCCTGCCGGCCACGGCGTTGCTGGCCATCATGGTCGGGATCCACCACTGGCCCTACTGGTTGGGGCTCGTAGCCGCGCTCGCCATCGGGGCGCTGTCGGGCACGGTGGTCGAGCTGGCCGTGATCCGGCGCCTGTTCCGCGCCCCGCGGGTCATCGTCCTGGTCGCCACCATCGGCGTGGCCGAGCTGGCCCAGGCGGTGACCCTGGCGCTTCCCAACTATCGAACCGGCACCCTGACGACCACCTTCCCGACGCCGTTCAACGGCCAGTGGCAGCTCGGTGGCGGCGTCACCATGAGCGCCGCGCAGCTTCTGGCGCTCATCGCCGTCCCCGTCACCACCGCTCGGACTGTGGTGGCTGCTCAACCACACCAAGTTCGGTGAATCCGTGCGGGCCTCGGTGGCGAATCCCGATCTCGCCCGCCTGACGGGGGTCAACCCCAAGATGGTGTCGACCGGGGTCTGGACCATCGCCGGCTTCCTCTCGGCCCTGGCCGATCATTCTCATCGCCACCGACTCCACCTCCGCCGACCTCGTGGCCATCGGGCCCGACACGCTGCTGCGGGGACTGGTGGCCGCCATGGTCGGGCGCATGCTCTCCTTCCCGATCGCCTTCATCGCCGCCATCGGGATCCAGATCCTGGACCAGGTCCTGAGCTTCAACTACCCCTCGCAGACCGGCCTCATCCAGTTCATCCTCTTCGTGGCCGTGGTCCTCCTGGTGGGACGGGTGAGCCGCCAGCGCCGAGCCCGACACGGCCGGCTTCCGGTTCGCCCCGAGGGTCTCGATGCCGTGTCCGAGCGCCTGCGGGAGATCTGGTGGGTGCGGCGCCTTCCCCAACTGGGAGCGTCCCTCGCGTTCCTGGCCGCGGTGGTGCTGCCGTTCTTCTTCACGGAGTCGTCGCAGCAGTTCATCTACGCCGAGATCCTGGCGTTCGCCCTGTGCGCCACCTCGGTCACCGTGCTGACGGGATGGGGCGGGCAGCTGTCGCTCGGACAGATGGCCTTCGCCGGTATCGGCGCCCTCAGCGCGGCGGCGTTCGAGCGGGGTGTGGGCGTCGACCTCGGTTGGGGGAACATCCATTTCCTCAAGGGATCCCTGCCGGCCCTGCCCTTCGGCTGTGGCGTTGCTCCTGGGCGCGGTGGTGGCCTGCCTGGTGGCGACGTTGATCGGGATCGGTGCTCTGCGGGTGCGGGGCCTGCTCCTGGCCGCGAGCACCCTGGCCTTCGCCATCGCCGCCCAGGCCTATGTGTTCCCGCTCCAGATCTTCTCGCTCGGCCAGGAGACGGTGCAGATGCCCCGGGGCAACATCGGGCCCTTCGACGTCTCGCTCAACAATCGGGGCTACTACTACGGCACGCTGATCGTGCTGGCCGTGGTGCTCATCCTCCTCGGCCGGCTCCGGCGCAGCGGGGTCGGGCGCACCATCATCGGCGTGCGCGAGAACGAGAACGCGGCGTCGGCGCTCACGGTGTCTCCCGCCAAAGCCAAGCTCACCGCCTACGCCACGGGTGGATTCATCGCCGGGCTGGGAGGAGCCATCTTGGGCGGGTTGGTCGTGACGATCGGCTACACCGAGCGCTTCTTCACCGTCGAGGACTCCCTTGCCCTGGTCGCCATGGCCGTGATCGGCGGCCTGGGAGGGCGGGCCGGGGCGGTGATCGGCGCGTTGTGGGTCATCGGGCTCCCCGCCTTCTGGCCCGACAACAACCTCGTACCCCTGCTCACCTCGAGCATCGGGCTCCTGATCATCCTGTTGTACATCCCCGGGGGGTTCACCCAGATCGGCTACTGGTTCCGCGACGAAGGCGCTGCGCTTCCTCGAGAAACGTCTGCCGCCGGCGGCCCGCCAAGGCGTCGGCGGAGCCGCCTTCCTCGCTCAGCCGCGCCCTCCCGGCGGGCGAGGCGCAGACCAACGACGACGGGTCGGTGCTGCGGACCGTCGGACCTGACGGTGGCGTTCGCCGGCCTGGTGGCGGTCGATGACGTCAGCCTCCGGGCCATGCCCGGGGAGGTGGTCGGTCTCATCGGCACCAACGGCGCCGGGAAGTCGACGCTCCTGAACGCCATCGGCGGCTTCGTCCCGTCACGGGGCCGGATCGACCTGTTCGGCCACGACGTCAGCCGCCTCAAGGCCTCATCGCCGGGCCCGACTGGGGCTGGGACGCACCTTTCAGGCCGCCACGTTGTTCCCCGATCTCACCGTGCGCGAAGTCGTGGAACTGGCGCTCGAAGCACGGGGGGCGACGTCGTTCTGGGGCACCTTGCTCTACGTTCCCAAGTCGGCCCGCGCCGAGCGGCAGAGGCATTCCGACGCCGCCGAGCTGATCGACTTCCTCGGTCTCGGGTCGATACGCCGATCGCTTCGTCGCCGAGCTGTCCACCGGGACACGCCGCATCGTCGAGCTGGCGGCTCTCCTGGCCGCGGCTCCGTCGGTCATCTGCCTCGACGAGCCCACCGCCGGTGTGGCCCAGCGCGAGACCGAAGCCTTCGGGCCGCTCATCACGCGGGTCCAGGCCGAACTGCACGCCACGCTGGTCATCGTCGAGCACGACCTGCCGCTCATCCTGGCCATCAGCGACCGCGTCTACTGCCTCGAGGCCGGTGCGGTGATCGCCGAAGGCACGCCGACCGAGGTGCGGTCCGACCCCCGGGTGATCGCGTCCTACCTGGGCACCGACGAGCGGGCCATCGCGCGCAGCAGCACGGTGTCAGAACCGTGAGCGCCTGTGAGGCGGGACAGAGACTAAGGAATGACGACGGACGACCTCTCAGGCGATCCGGTCCACGCGAGTTCCCAAACGCCCCCCTTATGCAGCAGCGTCCGCGCATGAAACCGCGACTCGACGTATCTGGCCGCGGCCACCCATTGGCGCTCGGGTAGAAATGGGTCGTGGGCCGTGTCCATGATCAGCTCAACGGTCTTCGCCCGGAGCGGAATCGCGCTCGTAGCACCTTGGTATGCAAAGCAATACTCGCGCGCACCGAACCGCCCCATGATGTCGCCCGACGCGATTACTTCGGCACTGGAGGGAGTCCGGGCGAGCACGGTGCTCAGGGCCGTTGCTTCGGTTGTCGGGAGGATGTCCTTCGTGGCGTTGTTCGTAAAGGACGCGCGAAGGTATTCGTGCGCGTAGCGGAGTCCACCAAAAAGGATTCCGACCAACACGATCGAAGCCACCAACCGTCGGAAGGTTCGATTGGGTGACCACACTCGCGACGACCTGACCCAAGGATCACCATTGGCCACCAATGTGGTGACCAGCGCGACGCTTCCGATCAAGACGAACGGCACGACCGCGAACTGCTGGAAGGGTTCGCCGATGAACAATGTGTTGTTCTGGAGTGCAGAGCTCAGAAGCACGATGGCTGGAACGCCGATTCCCCAGGGTGCAATCAGGCCGATGACCCCGCCGGGTGGCAGATACCTCCAGATCATCCGCGCTTTGCTGATCAGCATCTTGAACGGCCGACGGGGATGGGTAATCAACCCACTGAGCACCGCGAGAACACCTCGGAAGCCCGTCGGCAGTCTCGATCGCCCAGCGAGATAGGCGTACTGGTCGAGGAACGAACCTTGATTGGCGTGAAGCAGGGTAATGAGCCCCACCCAAACCACTCCCGCCCCAATGACCAGTACACCTAGTCGACGGGTTGCTCTGCCTGCCAATAGAGCGGAGATGCCGACGCCGGCGATCCACAAACCGCCGAGATCGCCGCACAGAAGGCAGAGACCGATCCAGATCCACGTTCGACGGTTTCGGCCTGCCCAGATGTCATACGCGGCGAAGACAGCGAAGAATGTTGCCGTTGCTTCCAGGTGAAAGTCGAGTGCAGCCGTGTAATACACGAGCGGATTGACCAGCAACAAAAGTCCGGCAACGGCCAGAATGGCGTAGGCGAAGCGCTTCGGAGTCTTTCGGGACTCGACAAGGTCCGATGCCCACATGAAGGCAACGATCCCGGTTCCGACCAGCGACAGGTCCTGAATGACGAGCAGCAGGAATGGTGATCGGAAGACCAGCAGGAGAGCGCCTATCGGCCACACGATCAGCCCGAAATGGTTATCCAGGTACAGGGACCCCACAGTTGTCGAGTACGGGTTGAGATTTCCGCGAGATATCTCGGTAGCCGCTTGATTGATCGTTGCGAAGT
Organism: uncultured Acidimicrobiales bacterium; assembly: GCA_963846125.1. GTDB lineage: Bacteria > Actinomycetota > Acidimicrobiia > Acidimicrobiales > UBA8190 > Chersky-840. The sequence goes on along the minus strand of CAWJUR010000002.1, from coordinate 440,825 downwards.
CGATGCCAAGATCGAACCGGTGGTATTGGACCCATGAATAAATCATCAGGCCAACGAATTGCGCACCAAAACAGACGCCTGCGATCCAAAGCGTCAGATGTGATCCCACAAAGCTGTCCGAGGTCTCGTTGCCTTCTCGGTCTCCGGATGCGGCTGTCGTCTGGCCGAGAGTCGAGTTCTTGGTCGCCTCACTAGCCGCCTCAGCGGGCATGGCAGGACATTAGTGGTGCGCAGCGACGCGTCTACGTTTGGGTCGTCGGCGACCGCGGGCGATCGCCGGTATTGATTTCAACCCACCTTGGCTCTGGTCACGAGTCCGGCGGGGTCGTATCGTGTCGATTGGAGGCGGGCGTCGAAAGGAGGGTCCAATGGACCACGACGCCGTCCCCATGAGAGAAGCTCTCAGACTCCACCTGGCTGAGAACGGATTTCCACCCGACGGTGGCCTCAGTGAGAAATGGGCTGTGGTCCGAGTAGGGCCGATACCCGTAGGTATCCCCAACATTGCGGCCCGTCGTCGAGCTACTCCGATCCACGACCTCAATCACCTGGTGAGCGGTTATGGGCACGACGCCTTGGGTGAAGCGGAGAATGCGGCCTGGGAACTCGGGGGTGGGTGCAAGAACTATGCGGCGGCATGGGTGCTGAACTGTGGAGCTCTCGGGCTGGGCGGGGCGTCACCCAAACGAGTCTTCGCTGCCTATGTGCGCGGTCGTCGGTCGAGCAACCTCTATGGGCTCGAGGTCGAGAACATGATGGACCTGCCAGTCTCGACGGTGAGATCACTGCTGGGACTCGACGAATCTCATCACGACGCAACCTTCGGCGATCTCCTCTGCTTCACCGCCACCGTCCCTATTGCTGCAGTTGTGGGGGTGCTTCCATTCATTGTGTCCGTCCTGACCAGCCCCATTTGGTTGGCGAAAGGAGTACATCGCCGGCGACGTCTTGGAGTCTCGGATGACGGTCACTCTTGAGCGAAGCAACTGGCAGCCGACAGCCACCCCAGGGCGTGTCCGCGCGGCATGGAAGATCGAGTGCGGAGTGCAACAGGTTCTTGCGCTGTGTCCGGTGCAGCGTGGAAGGAGTGAGGGCGTACCTACTCTGCGCTGCATCGCACTCGTATCTCGTTGCGTTGTGCCGTAGTCCTCTATTTGGGTGGAGCACCACATGTCACAGTCGAAGTGTCCTGTCCTCGATGGGGCGGATCGGGGGGAATGTCCCATCGAGGCAAGACATGGCTTGTTTCAAACCAGCGACGCATCGGATTCTCCGACCTCGCGTTATTCCCTGTCCTTGACTCTGCGTTGAGCTGAGGACGAGCGAGACGAGGGCAGTGCGCCGGCAAGAGGGTCAGTAGGTGGAAAAATATGCAACAGCGCGCGCAAGCAAACGGAACCGTCAACGTGAGGGCATTCAACGATCATGAGCGTCCCCCACGCAGGTTCTCGCCGGGACGTGTGTGTGCGGAACCTGGCTGCGGCACTCGCCTCTCGGTGTACAACGGAAGGGAATTCTGCTCCCTGCACAAGAGGGACGACGCCCCCCGTATGCGAGGCCGGAATGCCAACCTCTAACGCTCAGCGATCTCAATGAAGAGGAAGTTGCTTTCATCGGGGCATGCGTGACGAATGTCATCGCCCTGCTTTCCGTGCCGAATCAGTTGATTTGGCGCGATACTTCTCTCTGAACGGCGCCGACCCTTTGGGGCGCCGTCTGGAGGGCCGCAAGAATGTCGAACACGAAGCCTGTGGAGGACTGGGCGAGCGATTTCGATGTCCTCGATGATCGGTACGTCCAGGACCCGTTCGGGATCTGGGACGAATTGCGTAGCACCTGTCCGATCGCGGAGACGGACCGGCGCAGCCACGCCTGGCTCCCCACGACATACGACGACATCACGGCGATCGCGCACGACACCTCCACCTTCAGCTCACTCGACGTCAGCGTGATTGCAGTCGTCCCCGAGGATGGCGACGAGGACAAGCTCCCCTACGGCATGCCGCCCATTTCGGCCGACCCGCCTCTGCATTCTTGGACGAGACGGCTCCTCTTGCCCTGGTTTTCGCACCACAAGGTCGACTCCTACGAGGAGATGACCCGTTCGCTGTGTCGCTCGCTCATCGACGCCGTCATCGAAGATGGGCGCGCCGACGCCGCTCGTGACTATGCCCAACAGATTCCCGTCCGCGTGATCGCGACCATCTTGGGCGTACCCGAGGAAATGTCGGACACCTTCACGGGATGGGTTCGCGACTCGCTTGAGTTCGCCGACGACCCTGAGCGCCGGCGGCGCGGGAACTATGGCATCGGCTACTACCTGTGGGATCAGATGCAAGTGCGCCGTGAAGCGCCCGGCGATGACCTCCTGAGTGAGCTCCTGCACACAGATGTGGACGGCGGTCCTATCGACCCCACGATCGTCCTCGGCATGGCGATGCTCACGCTGATCGCAGGCATCGACACGACGTGGAGTGCGATCGGCTCGGCGTTGTGGCACCTCGCCACCCACGATGATGACCTTCAGAGACTCGTCGCGGAGCCCGAGCTGATGCCTACGGCCGTCGAGGAGTTCCTCCGGGCGTACTCGCCGGTGACGATGGCGCGCGTTGTGACCAAGGATGTGACCTTTCATGGTTGTCCAATCCGCGAGGGTGACAAGGTTTTGATGAACTTCCCCGCTGCCAATCGGGATCCACTGACATTCGACCGTGCCGATGAGGTTGTACTCGACCGAGCCATCAATCGCCACGTTGCCTTCGGTTCGGGCATCCACCGATGTGCCGGATCCAACCTGGCGCGCATGGAGTTGCGGGTCGCCATTGAGGAGTGGATTGCGCGCGTCCCGTCGTTCCACCTCGACGACGAGCGTCCACCGGTCCTGTGGGCTGGGGGCCAAGTCCGCGGGCCGCGGGAGCTTCCGGTAGTGCTCCGCTGACATCGACAAGGATCGAGGGTCACATTGCCCTCCTCGCGCTCAATCCAAGTAACTCCTTGACATTGAATATCTGATTCCGCTGCAAGAATCAGATATTCGGTTCCCAATCATGAGCTTTGATGCCGCCGACACCGGCTGGCCAGCCGGCGGTCTTGAACTGGTGAAACGTCAGCTCGGATAGTCGCCCCCTCCCGAAGAAGGGAGAAACCACCTGCCTAGTGCGGTGGACACGTCCGTGGAATCACTCTGGCTGCTCGAAACCTTCGCCTGGTATTCCGTTTGTGGACCTAGACGACGCCGGTGCACGCACCGTTGCATGTCGAGAGCGCGAGGAACGACGACACCGATGCAGCTACGAGAAGAATCAAAGCCGACAAGGATCCGTGGCATTAGGCTGTCGTTCGCTACAGCCATTGCGATCAGCGCTTGCGCCGTGTTGCTTTCCCCCGGCATTGCTGCTCCGGCGACACCGAGAGCCGCCGCGCACCCAGCCTTCCCGCGTCACCGATCTGTATCACCGCACCGTGTCCGTCACCGGCCTCGGGACGAGGTTCGCCGACAGCCAGTCATCGAACTGGTCCGGCTATAACCAGGGCATTCTCGACACCGATACCGTCACGAGCTCGATCAGCGCGCGCTGGACGGTGCCGACGGCCACGCAGCACCAGGCGGGCGAGGCCGAGGATTCGGCGACTTGGATCGGGGTGGGCGGAGGATGCCTGCAGTCCAGCTGCAGCGCGACCGACAGCACGCTCGTCCAAGCGGGGACCGAGCAAGATATCTCATCGACGGGGCAGGCAAGTTACAACGCTTGGTATGAGATCATCCCCGTACCGGAGATCGCATCGACCATCGTGGTGCACGCCGGCGACGTCATCGATTGCTCTATCTCCCAAGTCGTGCCCGGGCTCTGGACCATCACCCTGAACGACACCACTGACGGCCAGGGCTTCACCCAGACGGTGCCCTATCCCTCCGACGGGTCCACCGCCGAATGGATCGAGGAAACACCGACCGAGATCGGGACTGCGGGAACGAGCCTCGCCGCGCTCCCGAACTTGACCACCGTGCAATTCTCCCAAGCCACGGTCAACGGAGCGAGTGCCGGGCTGGTTCCCGCCCAGGCGGTCCAGCTCATCGACTCGAACGGCAAGCCCATTGCGACCCCGTCGACGCCGGTCACTGGCAATCGTTTCAACGATTGTGCATGGGCCACGAGCTGCGCCGCGCCGTGATCCTCGATCGCTTACCGGACTTCGATCACGACTGCGGGGCAGTTCTAGCCGTCAGACCCGCGAAACCTCGCCGGATCCGGCGTCGACGGACTCGAGGGCGGTCAACGTCCCCTGGAGACGACGCACGACAATGGCGTCCTGGGGAGCGCTGTCCATCAACTCGCCGGATTCGATGGCCTCGATGAAGCGCCTGAGGACGTCGGCCTCCTCGAGGACGGTTGTGTCGGCCGAGGGTCTGTCTGTGCACGCCATGACCACCATCCTTGACCGCGCCGACGCCGAGAGGGTGGATTTCAGCGGTACCGGGCGAAGAACGACAACATGTGCGAGGTGGCACTGACCTGCTGGGTAGTGAGACCGACGGCCTCTTTCGGATCGGCACCGGGCCACGAGTGCCCGCCGCCCACGATGGTGTAGAGGACTACGGAAGTCCCTTTCGCACACCCGTTCCACTTTTGGAGCGTCACCTGGGACCCTGTGCTGCGGCGTGACGCCATGGGGCGACACTTGTCGAGTCGGGCCCAATCCCCCATGTTGAGCTGGGTGCCACGGACTTTGACGCCGGGTAGGGAGAGACCGATGGCGTCGTTTCGGTATGGGACGAGCGGGTCATCGGTCCCATGGAAAGCCAGGATCGGCATCGGTCGGGTACAACCGAGCTGGAACTCGACGGCCACTGTGGCAATGGCCGCCACCTCACCCTCGCGGCCGCACGAGTAGATCGTCGTAAAGGCGGCGCCGGCAGAGAACCCGGCCGCGAATACTGACGCGCGGTCGATGCAGTATGCCGTCTCCAGGAAGGACACCACGGCGTCGACGAAAGAGGCATCCGTGCCGTGCTCAGAGAGTTGCCACTCCGACTCGGTGCCCTGGGTGTGGGGGAGGGCGACCATGTAACCGTCGGTCGAACCCCGCGCCGGTAGCCCTGTCAGGGCGGCGAATTGCGCCGGGTCCGAACCGAAACCGTAGAAGGCCAGGATGAGAGGAGTGGGATGACCAGGCCGGTACCTTCGAGGCACCGACAGGTCATACGTGCCGCTGGCGGTGTCGGTGTTGAGCGACTGGGTCTGCTCGCCTCCCGCAGCAAGGACGTCTTTAGATGCTGGTCGCCCGCATCCACTGGAGGGTTCGGTCCTGTGGCTCGCGGGTGTCCCGGAGGTCAGTGCCGAGCCGCTGGAGCACGACGTCGCGCCCGCCGCGACCGCGACCAAGCTCACGACCAAGGGGACCACGATCAGGTGGAGTCTCCGGCGCGACGTTGTCCTTCGCCCGAACATCCCTGGCGTCACGCGCCGATCCTAGGCCCCGCACCGAAATCACGAAGTCAACCGATCAATGGAGAACCTCGAGGGCGTCAACCCAAGAACGAATCGAAGGCCGCCAGGTCATCGATGTAGTGCCACGCCTCGGTCACCTTGCCATCGCTCATCGAAAAGATGACGGTCGAGCGCACGTCGAGCGTCTTGTTCCCGGCCTTCGCCGTATCGTTCGCGACTCCCGCCACATGTGTGTCGCTCGCCATCACGTCGATGGCGTCGGCATTCAATGTGCCCTGCCCCGCTTCGCCGTAGGCTCCCAGGACAGCCAACGTGGCATCCCGCCCGACATGGTCGCCGGCCAGGCGATTGGCACCAGGGAAGTGCCAGATGATGTCCTCGGAGAAGAGGTCGATCAGAGCCGGGATGTCGGCTTGGTTGAACGCGTCGTACCCAGCGCGGATCCGGCTGGCGTTGTCCTTGGCTCCCATGGGTGGCTCCTCGGTCGGGGCTGCTTGCACTTCGTCCCGACGGCTTCGAACGGATCACTCCGCCACGACGAGCCCGTCTCGAAAGCCTCGCCCGGCCTGTGATCCACCGACCGATGAGGAGCCACGGGATGTTTCGGAATGGGATCCGATTGGCGGTGGAAGCGCCGGTTCCGGCTCTCTCCGCCGAATAGTGACGGGGAAGGACAACGTGGCCGGGGCATCGGCCAACCCGCATTCGAGCCCCTACGGGAAGGCGACGTTGCACGCGTTCGAATGCAGTCGAATGTCCTGCAGCGGGTTGTAGACGGGGTCGTAGTTCCCGATGCCTTCGACCCACACCCGTCCGTTCGAGTCGTACTCGATCACGTAGTTCGACGTTGGGGGCGCTGATTTGAGCCAGGGCCCACCGTTGCGCCCAGCCGAGGTGAGTACGGCGTAGTTCGTGGTGTAGGTCGCCGCGCTCCATGGGGTGAGGAGGGGTGGATACGACTCGTTCTGCGCCCGGTACGCCTGGAGGGCGATTTTGACAGAGGTGGCGTCGGCCCGACACGACGCCACCTCGCTGTTGAGCGCGTTCTCGACCGTGGACTTGAGGGTCACGACGAGCGTGACGACGAGCACCAGGCCGAGGACACCCACGACGCCGATCAACGCGCCGGCCAGGGCCAGGCCCTCGCCGCCCTGCCTACCTCCCGCGGCGCGAATCTGCCGGCGCGCCACGATCCCGAAGATGACAGCCAAGACCGAGCCCAGCCCTGCCAACCAGATGATCGAGAGGACAAGCGATGCGATGGCGAGGCCGTTGGTGGGCTTCGCCCCGCCTGGCGCGTAGGGCATCGAGCCGGGATGCGGCCCGACGGCCATCCCACCCGTTGGCGGCGGCGGAGGGGCCCAATAGCCGGGTTGCTGTTGTGGTGGATACCACTTGCCGTCTGACGCCTGCCACCAACCGGGGCCCTGCGAGGTGTCGCTCATCTCGCCTCCACATCGGTGGTTCGTCGGCCGGTCGATGGCGGTTCGGCGCGGGGATCTGCCGCTGAGCGTAACGGTTGCCTCACCATCGGTCCATCACTCCGCCGATCGAAGACGCGCCTCGCGGTGCCCCGCATTTCGCCTGCTCGCGGGCAAAATCGTTGCTCGAGTCGGAAGACGATCCGGGACCAAGCGGAATCACCTAGCCGTGACAGGTGACACCACCCAAGATCGGTGAAAGGAGAAGTGCCACTAATGCAATAGGCAATTCCACGAGGGGCATCATGTTCAAGATCTGGCGGGCAGTAGGGGTTGTCACTGCGGCGGTGGCCGTAGCGGTGCTCGCGGCTCTGTCGGGTGGTGTGGCGGCAGCCACGACGATTCATGTCCAGACCCACCGCCACACCTCCGGCACGGTGGGATCGGTGAACGGCTCGAGCACCCCCGGCTCGTGCGGGACGGCCGGCACGTCGGGTGACTTCACCGTCGCCTCGCACGGCACCACTTACACCGTGGACGTGGGGTCGAACTCGACCACCTTCCAGGAGAAGGGCGTGACCGCACCCTCCTTCGCCATCGTGTGCCCGGGTGACGTGGTCCGGGCCATAGGGGCGATCTCGACCGGCAACATCCTCACCGCCACCCAGGTCATCGTGATCCCGCCCCGGCCCCAGCACGTCAACGGCACGGTGGCATCGGTGAACGGCTCCAGCACCCCCGGCTCGTGCGGGACGGCGGGCACGTCGGGTGAATTCACCGTCACCTCCAACAGCACCACCTACACAGTGGACGTGGGGTCGAGCTCGACCACCTTCCAGGAGAAGGGCGTTCCCACCCCCTCCTTCGCCATCGTGTGCCCGGGTGACGTGGTCCGGGCCATAGGGGCGATCTCGACTGGCAACATCCTCACCGCCACTTTGGTGACCGTGATCCCGCCCCAGCCCCAGCACGTCAACGGCACCGTGACATCGGTGAACGGCTCGACCGCCACCAGCGCGTGCGGGACGGGGGGCACGTCGGGTGACTTCACCGTCACCTCCCACAGCACCACCTACACCGTGGACGTGGGGGCGAGCTCGACCACCTTCCAGGGGAAGGGCGTTCCCACCCCTTCGTTCGCCATCGTGTGTCCGGGCGACAAGGTCCGGGCCATAGGGGCGATCGCTACCGGCAACATCCTGACCGCCACCCGCGTGACGGTGATCCCGCCCCGGCCCCGGCACGTCAACGGCACCGTGGGGTCGGTGAACGGCTCGAGCACGACCGGCGCGTGCGGGACGGCAGGCACGTCGGGTTACTTCACCGTCGCGACCCAAAAAACCACCTACATCGTGGACGTGGGCGCGAGCTCGACTACCTTCCAGGAGAAGGGCGTGACCGCACCCTCCTTCGCCATCGTGTGCCCGGGTGACGTGGTCCGGGCCATAGGGGCGATCGCGACCGGCAACCTCCTCACCGCCACTCACGTGACGGTGATCCCGCCCCGGCCTCGCCACGTAAACGGCACCGTGGCATCGGTGAACGGCTCGAGCACCACCGGCGCGTGCGGGACGGCGGGCACGTCGGGTGAATTCACTGTCACCTCGCACAGCACCACCTACACCCTGGACGTGGGCGCGAACTCGACTGACTTCCAGGAGAAGGGCGTGACCGCACCCAGCTTCGCCATCGTGTGTACGGGCGACAAGGTCAAGACGGTCGGAACGGTCTCGCCGAACAACACCATCTCGACCGACACGATCGTGGTCCTGCCTCCCAAGTAGCTCGTCGGTGCTGTCGCTGAGAGCGCGCCATCCGATGTGAACGCGCTCGGCCTTCGCGACGGTCAGACGATGTCGGAGAGTGCGCCTCGCCATGGGGTGAGGTCGAGCCCGGGATAGCGGCGCGCCACTCCGTCGAGGGTGTCGGCCGTCCAGAATGCGTGTCCGGGCGGGGGGAATCCCAGGGCCGTCAACTGGCGCGGTGTGGCCTGCTGGACGAAGTTGTGCCATTCCACCGAGAAGCCCTTGAAGGGCCACGCCTGATACCCACCCCATTCCACGGCGGCGGGCTTGTAGGAGACATGGAGCATGAAGCGGGCCTGGGTCCGGTCGGTGAAGTCCACGGACCGGTGATAGACGTCGGGTCGGTAGACGACGATCGATCCGGCCGGAGCCGAGGCGTCGGCGGGATCGTCGTAGAGGTCGCCGTAGTCCTCGAAGTTCAGCGTGTGCTCCTCGACGGGTATCCGGTTGGTGCGGGTGCGCGAGACAAACCGGGTGGCGCCGTTGTGGGGGCCGACATCGTCGAGGTAGATGAAGGTCTCCATCTGGTGATAGCCCGCTTCGGCCCGGGGCACTGTCAAGGTGTGGTTGGGGAAGTCGGTGTGGAGGAGTTGGTTGAACTCCGAGGGTTGGCCCCCGTACTTCGCCGTGGCGATGGCCAGATAGAGCCGAACTTCATCGGTGCCGAGCAGATCCTGAGCGATGTCGATCATCACGTCACCCAACACTAAGCCGTTGAGCGATCGGCTCCGGAACGGGAACTCGGGCCACGCCGCGTCCCACGTCCGCCAACGCTCGTGCTCGTCGCCGCTCGATGCGGTCGCCATCTCTTCGGGGCGGGGAAACAGCTTGGCCACGGCATTCTGGGCAGCGGCCAGAACTGCGCCGTGCACGGCCCTCTCGAGCACGCACCATCCGTCCTCGTCCCAGGACCGTCGCTGTTCGGGGGTGACACCGCCGCTCACGGCGCAAAGGGTACCTCCGCGCAGCGTCGAAATGTCCCGGCGAGCGCCTCAGGCGCTGCTTGTCAGGTGCTCGTGCACTGATCGCACCGCGCTCGACCCCTCGCCCACAGCAGCCGCCACCCTCTTGAGCGAGCCGTGGCGCACGTCGCCGACGGCGAACACCCCCATCATCGACGTCTCGAAGGGCAACGGGTCTCGACCCGGGAACGGCGCCAAGGCCGTATCCCCGTCCAAGAGGTCACGGTCAGTCAGGACAAAGCCGTGCGAGTCGAGCGCCACGGTGTCTTTGAGCCAGGATGTCTCGGGCTCGGCTCCGATGAAGCAGAACAACCCGCCGCAGGTGACGGTTCGGGTCGAGCCCGACGGAGTGTGCTCGAGCGTGACCTGCTCGAGATGCCCACTGCCGGCGAGCGCACGAACCTCGGTGTTGGCCAGGACCTCGATGCGTGGGTTGGCCTCGATCCGCTCGATCAGGTAGCGCGACATGGTTTGGGTGAGGTCGTCCCGGCGGATCACGATCAGCACCTTGCACCGCTGCTGAGCCATGTAGATGGCCGCCTGCCCCGCTGAGTTCCCACCCCCGACCACGGTCACATCGCGTCCGGTGCAGATTCTCGCCTCGAGGTCCGTGGCCGCGTAGTAGACGCCGGCACCCTCGAAGCGGGGCAGATCGTCGACCGCCAAACGGCGATAGCGCGCCCCCGATGCCACGATCACCGCTCGGCAGGGGATCTCGCTTCCGTCGGACAAGGTGACGACATGGAACCCGTGCTCGGGGCGCAGGCCCGTCGCGACGCACGGTGCGTTGAGGCGCGCTCCGAGTCGCTGGGCTTGGATCGCGGTGCGGGAGACGAGGTCCTCTCCCGAGATGCCGTTGGGGAAGCCCGCGTAGTTCTCGATACGCGAGCTGGCCCCGGCCTGCCCGCCGATGGCGATGGCGTCGAGGGCCACGGTGTTGAGGCCTTCCGAGGAGCCGTACACGGCGGAGGCGAGGCCGGCGGGCCCGGTGCCGACCACCACGAGGTCGAACAAGGTGCCGGGCACGGGCCGGAACGTGAGGCCGAGGTGCTCCGCGAACTCCCCTGGTGAGGTGTGCCGCAGCACGGCGGACGGGGTGATGACCGCGGGCGTGTCGGGGGGGCGCAGTCCCATGCTCGCCAGCAGGACCTCGGGGTCCGGTGCTTCCTCGAGATCGATCCACTGGTGCGGGAGATGGGAGCGGGTCGCGAACGCCCGCAGGGCCATGGCATCGGAGGAGTAGCGAGAGCCCACGATCCGGATCGCTCCGGCGCCGTCGCCTTCGCGAAGCCGTTCTCGCCGAGCGGAGAAGGCGTCGAAGAGCAAGTCGGCGATGTCGGGCTTGGCGCTCATGAGCCGCCGGAAGTCGTCTCGCCGGATCCGCAGTACCCGCCCGTCCTCGATGACCCGGCCCGTCAGGTAGGGCCGTTGGCCCGTCAAGAGGCTCAGCTCGCCCAGGAATCCGCCTGAGGTGTACGTGGCGATGAGGGTCTCGGCGTCGGTGTCGCGGCGGACGATCTCGGCCTTTCCCTCGAGGACCACGTAGAAGTCGTACGAGGGATCGCCCGCCTGGTACAGGATCTCCCCGGCCCTCACCTCCCGTTCCTCGCCGAACTCCGCCAACTCGGCGAGCGCCGACGCATCCAACGTGGGCGCCACCACGTCGTCTTCGCCCTGAATGACCGGAGCGAAGTTGGCCCTCGGGTGAGTGTTGTCAACCACGATCATCATGCGCCGCGGCGCCCCTTGTCTGGGTCCGTGCCTCGAGAGCGCTTCGGGCGGCGGCGACGGCGCTGATCCCCGCGGCGCGAACAGGCTTGACGCTCTTGAGGGACTGGCTCAGGACGAAGGCGCCTTCGAGGAGCGAGATCAGCGTGAGTGCCAACATGCTGGCGTTGTCGGGCGAGATTCCTGCCGACTCGAAGCGCACCGCGCCCGACGCTATCCATGCATCGAAGACTTCGGCGGTGGCCACGCGGAGTTGCTCGTTGGTGCTGGCCACTTCGAGCGCCACGGTGGCGATGGGACAGGCCACGGCGAAGTCGGTCAACTCCAGGGTCTGGGCGGCCCCGTCGAAGATGGCGCCGACCGCACTGAGCACATCGGGCGCCTGGTCCCACACCGCTTCGACCAACGCCTGGTACTGGGCCCCCGAGACGCGGATCGCCGCCGCCGCCAACTCGTCCTTGCCCCCCGGGAAGTGGTGGTACAGCGACGAATACGGCGCATGGGCCTCGGCCAGGATCTGCTTGATCCCGGTCCCCGTCAGGCCCTGGCGCTGGAGGAGGGCGGCGCTCACCTGCACCAGACGATCTCGTGTGTCGCGCAAAGGACTCCCCATCTGAGCAGTGCCAACGGGTTGGCGGCCTCCGGACAGTGTAGCTACCCTCGGATTGGATCGATCTATCCAAAGGAGCGACATGTACGAATGGGCTGTTCGTTGGATGATTCGCGGCAAGTTGGAGGCTCTGCGCCGGGGGGATCCGGGGCCGCTCCTCGCCGGCTACTCGGCGAACGCGGTCCTCGTGTTCCCGGGAAGCAGTTCGTGGGGCGGTGAGCATCGGGGGAAGGCGGCCATCGAGGCCTTCCTCCGCACCTACCTCGAGGCGGGGATCGTGGGTGACGCGTCGGACATCGTGGTCAACGGCCCGCCGTGGCGAACCACGGTGTGCATGCTCTTCGTCGTGCATGCCGCCGATGCCGGCGGCGAGGTCGTCTACGAGAACCGCGCCATCCTGTTCGCCCGGGCCGTGTGGGGAAAGATCGTGTACCAGGAGGACTTCGAAGACACCCACAAGTCGGTCGCCTTCGACAACTATCTGGCCCGACGCCCGCCCGGCGTCACCTGATCACACCTGCGCAGGTTCCGAGGTGCGGCCGGTTTCGTCGGGGGCCTTCGGGTAGAGGGTCATGTGCAGGCCGGCCGCCAGAATTCCCCCGACCAAGGGCGCCACGATGAACAGCCACACCTGGCTCAGGGCGGTACCCCCGACGATGAGCGCCGGCCCCAGGCTGCGGGCAGGGTTCACCGATGTGCCGGTGATGGGGATGCCGATGAGGTGCACCACCGTCAAGGTGAGCCCGATCACCATCCCGGCCGTGGCTGGATTCCCGATCTTGTGCGTGACTCCCAAGATGACGAACACGAAGAAAGCGGTGAGCACCACCTCGGCCAGAAAGGCCCCGCCACCATTGATGTGAATGTGACTCGCCGCCCCCCACCCGTCGGTCCCGAGCCCGGTGCTCTTCCTGTTGTACAGAGGCGAGGAACTGAACGTGCCCCAGAGCAACAGGGCGCCCAGGATGCCGCCGACGAATTGGGCGACCCAGTACCCGAGCGCTTCGGCGACGGTGATGCGGCCGGCGAACAGGGCCCCGATGGTGACCGCAGGGTTGACGTGACATCCCGAGATGGGCCCGAGCACGTAGGCCAGAGCCAAGAGGGTGAGGCCGAAGGCCAGGGCGGTGGCGACGACACCGGCGTAGAAGCTCGCTCCGGTGGCTCCGAAGCCGAACGACAGCGTGGCCACCCCTACCGCGAAGTAGACCAGGATCAACGTGCCCAGGAGCTCAGCGGTCAGCTTTCGCGTCATGACTTCCCCCTTTGTCCCTGTTCTTGAGAGTCCCTGTACTTGAGTGTCCCTGTTCTTGAGAGTCCCTGCGCTTGAGGTTAATTCCCCGCTTTCCCCGGCGCCGTGCCCGCGGTGCCGTCGATCCCCGTCGACGGGAACGAGGCGGCTTCGTCGTCGACGAGTTGGTACCCGACCCCGGGGTAGGTGCGCAGAAATTCGCCCTTTTCGTCACCCAACTTGCGCCGCAAGCGATAGACGTACACCGCGCAGATACTGGCTCTCCGTGCCGTAATGAGGCCCCCAGACGTGCTCGAGGATCATGCGGTGCGTGCAGATCTTGCCGGCGTTGCGGGCCAGGAACACGAGCAGGGCGAACTCCCGTGTCGTGAGCTCGATGGGGCGGCCCTCCATGTGCGCTTCGTGATGGACGAGGTCCAACTCGAGCGCACCGACCTCGATGTCCTTCGTCTCTCCTTCACGGGGCTCCGACGTGCGCCGCCGGAGTGCGACGCGGATCCGCGCCTCGAGCTCGCCCATCCCGAAGGGTTTGGTCATGTAGTCGTCCGCACCGCCGTCGAGAGAGGCGATCTTGCGGTCCTCGGTCCCGTCGGCCGAGAGCACGATGATGGGGACGTCGCTCCATTGCCGGATCCTCCGGCACACCTCCATGCCGTCGATATCGGGCAGGCCGAGGTCGAGGACGATGATGTCCGGCGCCCCCACCGCAGCCTGGGAGATTCCCTGCTCTCCGGTTGATGCCGCGAGAACATCGTGTCCGAGCGCGCTCAAGCCGATGCGCAGGACCCGCAGCAGCGCCTGGTCGTCGTCGACGGCGAGGACCGTGGCCACTCAGGGCACGACCACGGTGATGCGGGCCGGAGGCATGGTGAAGCAGAATCGAGCACCGCCGGTCGGGCCCTCCTCGATCCAGATCTCCTGGCCGTGGGCTTCGACAAATGCCTTGGCGATCGACAGACCGACCCCGGTCCCGCCCGTCGTCCCGCTGCGGTTGAACAACCGGAAGACGTTGGTCCGGTCGGCTCGCGCCACCCCGGGTCCTTGGTCTTCGACGGTCAACTGCACGAGCCCGTCATCACGACGTCGAGCTGAGATGGTGATGGGCGTGTGCGGCGGGGCGTGGCGGATGGCGTTGTCGAGGAGATTGGCGAGCACCTGGCCGATCAGAAGGTGATCCACGTCGACGAGCGGGAGATCGTCGACGATCGCCATCGTGATGTCCGAGACGTCGGCCCCGAACCCGAGCCCACGCAAGGCGTCGGTGACGAGATCGCCCACGGCTATCGGTTGGTTGCGAAGTTCGAGGGCACCGGCCTGGACGCGCGACAGGTCGAGCAGGTTGGTGACGAGACGGTCGAGGCGATCGGTCTGGTTGTCGATGAGCCCCAGCAACTCGTCGCGGTCGGGCCGCGTGCACCGCCGCGTCGGCGCTGCGCAAGGTCGACGCCGACGCCTTGATGGTCGCTAACGGGGTGCGCAGGTCATGGGAGACCGCACTGACGAGGGCCCGCTGGAGGCGGTCGACCTCCTCGAGCAACTCCGTGCGCAGGGCCTGTTCACGCAGTTGGGCCCGTTCCAGGGCGAGTGCCATGTGATTGGCGAAGGTGTGCAACAGGTCCTGGTCATGACGGCTCAGACCCGCACCCCAGATGTGGAGGAGCCCGATGGGACGTCCCGTGGCGGTGAGTGCCACGGTCTGAGCCTGCTCGTGGTGCGACGGGACCGAGCTTCCCAAGGTGGTGGGGATTCCGGGTTCGGGCGCGACCCGCCGCAATTCCGATTCTGACAACGGTTCGCCCGCCGAGGCCACCACGGCCAGCTTGGTGTCCACGGGGAGGAGCAAGGCAACGCTGCGCAACGCGAACGCCTCGTGGACGGTGGACACGATGAGCTCGAGGATCTCCGACAGGGGGCGGTCTTCGATGAGCAGGTCGGTGAGCTCGAAGAGGCGGCGGATGGCCCCCTCGTGCTGATGGGCCTCGGTCCGTGCCGTGTCGAGGCGGGCCACCACACTCGACACGAGCAGCATCACCGCTACGTACACGACGAGAACGACCCAATTCTCGTTGCCTCCGACAGACAGCCTGAAGTAGGGCGGGATGAAGACGAGGTCGAAGACGAGGAATCCCGCCACCACGCCGAAGACCCCGGCGGGGAATCCGCCCACGACCACACCGATCACGACGGGCACGACCAGGACGAGACCAGTGGTGGCGATGCTCAGATGGCCCCGGAGGGGAACCATCACCGCCACCAGAGGAGCCATGACGACAAGGGCGGCGACCGATCCCACCACCGAGCGCCGCCAGGGTCCCATGTGCTCTACCTTCTGTCCGTCGTTCCCACGTTACCGGCGCAGGATTTCATCCCGCCCACCTGGGAAGCGGGCACAATGGGCCCATGGCTTCGTCCGGTCCCACCGACCCCCGCGAACAGTTGGAGTCCGACGCGGTCGGCCCCACTGGTCGGTTCCGTATCTACATGGGGGCCGTCGCCGGAGTGGGGAAGACCTTCGCCATGCTCGACGAAGGATGGCGCCGTCACTGTCGGGGAGCAGACGTCGTCGTGGGGTTCGTGGAGACCCACGGGCGCCCACGGACCGCCGAATTGATCCGGGATCTCGAAGTCGTGCCGCGCAAGATCGTCGCCTACCGCGGCTCGCAGTTCGAGGAGATGGACGTCGACGCCGTCCTCGCCCGGAAACCGGAGCTGGCGCTCGTCGACGAGCTCGCGCACACAAACGTCCCCGGGTCCGGACGCCACGACAAGCGATGGCAGGACGTCATGGAGCTCGTCGAAGCCGGAATCGCGGTGATCACCACGGTCAACGTGCAGCACCTCGAGAGCATCGCGGATGCCGTCGAGCGCATGACCGGCACCAGGGTGCGTGAGCGGGTACCGGACTGGGTCGTGCGGCGAGCCGACCAATTGGAGCTGATCGACTCGTCGCCCGAGGCGCTTCGACGTCGCATGGTGCACGGCAACATCTACCCGGCGGAGAAGGTCCCCGACGCGCTCACGCATTTCTTCCGCGCCGAGAACCTCGTGGCGCTGCGCGAGCTGGCTCTGCGATTCGTGGCCGATGAGACCGAGGAAGAGCTCCTCGCCTATCTCCGCGACCGCCACTCGGACGCGCT
The DNA here is from genome assembly GCA_963846125.1 of uncultured Acidimicrobiales bacterium. GTDB lineage: Bacteria > Actinomycetota > Acidimicrobiia > Acidimicrobiales > UBA8190 > Chersky-840. The sequence continues at coordinate 424,460 of CAWJUR010000002.1, read as the reverse complement.
GTGGGAGACGCGCGAGCGGATCCTGGTCGCGGTCACCGGCGCCCACGGCACTGACGCGGTGATCCGCAGGGCGGCGCGCATCGCGGCCCGGACCAAGGCGGACCTGCACGCCGTGCACGTGGTCGCGCCCGAGCAGGCCCGTCGAGGTGGGCCGGACGAGCTCGATGTCCTGCACAAGCTCGCCGACGACCTCGGAGCCGAGTGGCATGTGCTCAATCGAGAAGAACCGGCCCGCGCTTTGGTGGACTTCGCCCGGGAGCACCAGGTCACGCAGATCGTCTTGGGCTCGAGTCGGCGGAGTCGCTGGGAAGAGCTCACCAAGGGCTCGGTCGTCCAACGAGTGTTGCGCTTTGCCGCGGATTGCGACGTCGATGTGCATGTCATCGCCCGCCGTGACGTCGATCCTGTCGAAGGGCCAGAACAGTCGGAGTGACGCGGCTCAAATCGGGAGTGGGACGCGCCAGTGCAGACGCGTGCCGCGCTTTTCCCCTGGTCCTGTCGTCATCGACCCACCGCGAGCCTCGGCGCGAGCCCGCAGGTTGGCCAGACCGCTCGATCGAGTGCTGTCGCCCATGCCCACGCCGTTGTCCGTCACGGTGATGGTCAGATCGTCGTGGACATCCACTCGCACCTCGACGCGCGATGCCTTGGCATGACGCGCCGCATTGGCCAGACCCTCGCGCACGACGGCCAGCACGTCGGGGACGAGCTCCTCGGGAACCTTCGTGTCCACGGGACCGTCGAACTGGAGTCGAGGTTGGAACCCGAGTCCCTGGGCCGCCATGGAGGTCACGTCCAGAAGCCGTGCTCGAGTGCTCGTTCCGACCCTGTTCGTGGTGCGAAGCGCAAGGGAGAATATGGTCGACCGCACATCGCGGATGGTGGCGTCGAGCTCTTCGATGGACTCCCCGATGCGCCCGAGGGCGGCGGTGTCCGCGATTGAATGTGACGCGGCCTGGAGTGCCATGCCGACGGCAAAGAGCCGCTGGACGACGTGGTCGTGCAGGTCCCTGGCGATGCGCTCGCGGTCGTCCATGACGGCGAGCTGCTCCCGGTCGTTCTGGGCGCGGTCGAGCTCGATGGCAAGGCCTGCCTGTTGTCCGAAGCTCTCGACGACGCGGATCTCCTCAGGGCTGAAGCCTGCTCTCCCCACCAGCCGAACCACCCCGAGTACGCCGGCGTTGCCATGCGAGGTGGTGATCGGCACGAGGAGCAACGGCCCGAGACCGGCGGGGACGGCGTCGGGGAGATCGGCATCCAGCACCGACGAGGGATCGGTGGTGACGATGGGCCGGCCCGACGTGAACACCCGTCCCACCGCGGAGTCGGCCACAGGCAGGAGCATCCCTCGGCGAGACGCCACGGGCGCTCCGTGCGTGGCGATCACCTCCAACAGCGTGTCGTCGCTCTTGGAGAGCACGCATACGGTGATGCCATCGGCGTCGGACAACTCCGAGGCGCGCCGGGCGATCAGTACCAGCCACTGGGCGAGCCCGCCTCCGGCCAGCATCGACAGCCTGACCTCGGAGATCGAGCCGAGCCAGCGCTCACGCCGCTGTCCGTCGACCAAGAGGCGTCGGAGCTCGCGTTCGGCCTGCTTGCGCGCCGTGATGTCTCGAAGCAGTGCCGAGATCCCGGTGGCGGCACCGGAGGGCTCCCGGATGAGCGAGAGCGCTTCTGCCACCTCGATCTCGTGGCCGTTCTTGTGGAGGCGAACGGTGTCGCGGGTGGGGATGTGCATGCCGCCTCGGACCCGGGCCATCTGCTCTTCGAGATCGGCCTGCAGCGTCGTGGGGACCAGTCGAGAGGCGGGCTGGCCGCAGATCTCATCCGCGCTGTAGCCCAGGAGTCGTTCCGCGCCGGGATTCCAGGTGGTCAGGGTCCCGGCCATGTCCATCGACACGATGGCGTCTTCCGAAGACGACACGATGGCGGCCAGCCACGCGCCCGCTTCCCATTCGGCTCGTCGGCCCGTGAGGTCGCGCACCACGGCCAAGGTGAGCGGGCGATCGGGTGCCCCGAGGGAGGAGAGGCTGATGTCGGCCGGGAACTCGGTTCGGTCGAGGCGCTGGGCCCACAGTTCGGAACCGGTGCCCATGGGCCGCTGGGCCGGGTGCGCGATATAGCCGGCGCGCAGACCGGCGTGATGGTCGCGGACGCGATCGGGGACGAGGACGTCGACGGCGACGCCGGTGAGCGCTCCGGGCGGGTAGCCGAACATCGACTCGGCCCCGGGATTGGCCGCCACGATGAGGCCCGCCGCGTCCGCCACGATGGCGGCGTCGGGCATCAGGCGCAAGACGGCGTCGATCAGTTGTGCCGAGTCCCCGTCGGTGTCTTGATCCGGCTCGACATGGTGGCGGGTCGACATGTGGATCAGCATCGCTCCCGTGATCGCACGGATCGAATGCTAATGGCGCCTCTGGCCCTGAGCGCCGGTGCGGGGCAGTGTCGAGGGTCTCAGGCGTCCTCGATCCCGTAGAAGATGCGCTCGACGACCCGCCGCGCCCGCCGGGTGACTCGGCGGTAATCCTCGCGCAGCGACGCCGGCGTGGTGCCGAGGCTCCTCGCCAGGTGGGAGAGCTGATCGGCCTGGGTGGGGAGCGCGTCCCCGGGAGACCCGCCCCCGGCTAGCGCGCCCACCAGGTGCCAACGGTTCCTGGTCCGCTCGCAGAAGCGGTAGGCCTCTCGAAGTGCCTCCAGGTCAGCCGGAGCGAGCACGCCCCGCTCGCCCAGGACTTCGAGCGCGGTCATGCGTGCTCGGCCCGGGGAGATGGTGGCGGAGCTGGAGCAGCTGCACGGTCCATTCGATGTCGGAAAGAGAGCCCCGTCCCAACTTCAGGTGGAATTGCGGGTCCTCGCGCGCCGGAATCCGCTCGCGTTCGATGCGCGCCTTCATCCTCCTGATAGCGGCCACGTCGTCTTCGGTGAGCGGCCGGCCCCACACGAACTCGTCGAGGATGGTCATGAACCGTTCGCCCAACGCAGGGTCCCCGGCGACGACGCGGGCTCGGCCCAGAGCTTGTCGCTCCCAGGTCTCGGCCCAGCGATCGAAGTACGCGGCGTAGCCCTGAAGGTCGCGGGCCAGTCGTCCTTGGCCTCCTTCGGGTCGGAGCCCGAGGTCCAACGTCGCCACGCGCTGGGCGGGGGTGGGACCGTGCATGAGATGGAGCAGCGATTCGGCCACCGCCTCGCCCTCGACGTCGGTTGCACCGTCATAGACGAGGAGCAGATCGAGGTCGCTGGCGTAGGACATCTCGGCACCGCCCAGTCGGCCCATCCCGACAATCGAGAACGCCATGGCAGGGTCGACGACCTCGAGGGCGACCTCGAGGAGCGCTTCGCTCATTGCTGTCAGCGCCCGACCCGTGGCCACGACGTCGTCGACATCGAGGAGATCGCGCGCTGCGATACGAACGTATTGGTCCTGTCGCAAGCGCACCAGCTGGGCTCGACGCCACGACTCGTCGTCGTTTCGGTGGAGGCGTTCGCCGGCCTCTGCCACCATGGCGCCTCGGTCGGTGGGGGCGAGGGCTTGGTCGTCGCCGATGGCGGCGATGAGCTCGGGATTCCGCTCGATGGCCTCGACCAAGGTCCGGCCCGAACCGAGCAGCAGGCAGAGGCGCCGCGCCGCTTCGGGGGACTCCCGGAAAGTCGTAACGAGGAGCGAGCGTTGGTGCGCGTGCACGACCAGGTTGCGCAGTCCCAGAAGCCCCAGGTCGGGGTCAGGCGACAGCGAGACCCAGTCGAGCACGAGAGGGAGCATTTGGGCCATGAGCCGCGAGCTGCGCGTCAGGCCTCCGGCGAGATCCTCGACGGCGGCGCGGGTGCGCGCCGCGTCGGAGAAGCCGAAGGCGGCGAGGCGTTGCGTGACCGCGACGGCGGACATCACCGGGCCGGTGGCGGTGGCCGGCGCCTCGTCCTGCGGGGCGACCCGAGAGTCGACGGTGGCGAATGCCTCCAGGAGAGGTCGGAAGAAGAGCCGTTCGTGGATGGCCCGCACGTCGCGTTGGCACTGGCGCAGGGCGTCATCGAACCGGGAGGTGGCCGAGTCCGAAGCATCGTCGCGGTATCCGAGCACGAGGGCGAGTCGTCGCCGTGCGTTCGGCTCGGTCGGAACGGAGTGGGTCTGGTCTTCCTCCACGAGCTGCAACCGGTGTTCGACGGTCCGCAAGAAGCGATATGAGTCGGCCAGCACGGTGGCATCCTCAGTGGCGACGTATCCGGCGGCGGCGAGCTCCCCGAGTGCACCCAGCGTCGAGCGGTCCCTGATGCCGGGGTCGTGTCGGCCATGGACGAGCTGCAAGAGCTGCACCGCGAACTCGATGTCCCGGATCCCACCCTGGCCGCGCTTGATCTCGCGTCCAAGGAGGCCGCGACCGGCCACGACCCCTTCGGCGCGCGCCTTCATCGACCGCACCGCCGCCAACTCGTCGGCGCTGTAATTCCTCCCCCACACATGTTCGACCGCGGCGCGCTCGAATCGGTGTCCCAGCTCTTCGTCACCGGCCGCGGCGCGAGCCTTGAGCAGAGCCTGGAACTCCCACGTGGCGGCCCATCGCTCCCAATAGGCGCGGTAGCCGTCCAGGGACCTTGTCAGAGGTCCCGCCCGCCCCTCGGGGCGGAGGTCAACGTCGACTCGGAAGCACAGCTGCGCGATCTGAAGGATCCGCCGCGCCGTGTCATCGTCCGGCGCACTCGCCGTGACGAACACGATGTCGACGTCGCTCGCGTAGTTGAGCTCGAGTCCGCCGAGCTTTCCCATGCCGATGACGGCCAGGGTGTCTCCGCCGCCCCCGAGCTCGACGGCACCGTTCAGTACCTGACCAGCGAGGTCCGCCAACGCCTCCCCGACATGTTCGAGGCTGTCGAGGCCGAGGAGGTCACGTGCTGCGATGCGCAGGAGCGCCAGCCGCTTCGAACGAGCCAGGGACGCCGGCTCCGAGTAATCCAGGACGACCGGTTGGTCAAGCGCGTCGAGGACGTCGAGGGCGGAGGGGTCGACGACACAGAGCCGCCCCAGGGAGTTGCTCGCCGCGCTCACATGCACGAGCGCGGTGCCCAGGGCGCTGGGCTCCGATCCTCGTAGGAGCCGCCCGACGACCTCGGGATGTTCGTCGACCATCCGGTGCAAGGTGGCCGACACGCTTTCCGGTGCCGCCGAGCGTTCGGAGAGGCCCATGAGCGCCTCGGGCACCGGCGCCGGTCGGACCGAACCGTTGCCGGCCCGGTGTGCTCCGGGTGACGGCGAGGCCATCTCCGCAGCATGCCAGGCGGGGCACGGCAAGGGTGCCGGTAAGATTTCGCCGTGTCCCACCTGCGTTTGGCGTTGTGTCAGCTCGACACCGTCGTGGGAGAAGTGGACGGCAACGCGCAGCGCATCATCGACTGCCTGGCGCGCGTCGAGGCGCAAGGGGCCGACATCGCCGCCTTTCCCGAGCTCGCCATCACCGGCTACCCCCCCGAGGATCTTCTCCTGAAGCCGGCTTTCGTGGCTCACAACCTGGCCGCACTCGAAAAGGTGGCAGCCGCCACCGCCGCGTGCGTGGCGCTGGTCGGGTTCGTCGACGTGGTCGGAAACGAGGATCTCGACGACGCCGTGGCCCATGCCGCCGGTGCAGGCGCGGTGGCCAGAGAAGCGGCCATCCGGGGCGCGCCGCGCCGTCTTCGCAACGCCGTGGCCGTATGCGTGGGCGGCTCCGTGCTGGGTGTGTACCACAAGCGACGGCTTCCCAACTACGGGGTATTCGACGAGGAGCGCTGGTTCGCGCCGGGGACGACCGATATCGAGCTGTACCAGATCGCCGGCATGCCGGTCGGTGTGTCGATCTGTGAGGACCTGTGGTTTCCCTATGGGCCGGTGCCGTTGCAGGCGGAGGGCGGGGCCCGGCTCGTGGTGAACATGAATGCGTCGCCGTACGCGATCGGTCGGGAGGCCGATCGTGTCGCCGTCGCTTGCCAGCGCGTGACAGAAGCCCGGTGCACGATCGCGTATGTCAACCAGGTGGGCGGCCAGGACGAGCTCGTCTTCGACGGCGGCTCGTTCGTCATGGACGAGGCCGGCACCGTTGTGGCGGCGGCACCGCGATTCCTGGAGGCGTCGCTGCTGGTCGATATCCCCGTCCCCACCGATAACCGCCCCTCGACCCTCCCGGTGGTGTCGGTGAGCAGCGCCCCGCGTGACCCCGACCGCCGGCCGCGGCCGGCCCTGCCCGAGCCGCTCGAGGAGGAGGCCGAGGTCTACGAGGCGCTGGTGGTGGGCACGCGCGACTACCTCAGGAAGAACGGTTTCACCGATGCCGTCATCGGACTGTCGGGAGGTGTCGACTCGTCACTCGTAGCTGCCGTGGCGGTGGACGCACTCGGTGCCGACCATGTGCACGGCCTGTCGATGCCGTCTCGCTATTCGAGCGCGGGCTCGATCACCGATGCCGACGCCTTGGCGCACAACCTCGGGATCGACATCACCAACGTCCCCATCGAAACCGCGCATGCCGCCTTCACATCTGTCCTTACGGCTGCCCTCGGAGAGGCTCCTGTGGGCCTGACCGACGAGAACCTCCAGTCGCGGATTCGTGGAGTGGTGCTCATGGCGGTGTCCAACGCCCGGGGTTGGATCGTCCTCACCACCGGCAACAAGAGCGAGCTCGCCACGGGATACTCGACGTTGTACGGCGATTCGGCGGGCGGTTTCGCCGTGATCAAGGACGTGCCCAAGACCCTCGTGTACCGGTTGTGCCGGTACCGCAACGCCCGTCAGGGCGCGGAGCTCGTCCCCGAGACCGTGTTGAGCAAGGCGCCGTCCGCCGAGTTGCGCCCCGACCAGCGCGACGACCAGAGCCTGCCCCCCTATGAGATCCTCGATCCCCTCCTCGAGGCGCTCGTCCTGCACGACCGGTCGATCGCGGATGTCGTCGGCAGCGGGTACGCCCCTGAGCTCGTAGCTCGGGTGGCGTCGCTGGTCGACGGCGCCGAGTACAAGCGGCGGCAATCCCCGCCCGGTGTCCGCATCACCGCCAAGGCATTCGGCAAGGATCGTCGGATGCCGATCACCAATCGTTACCGCGACCCGGCGCCCGAGACGACACCGAAGCGAGCAGGCGATGGCGGCGGAGTGGCCCCTCATGCCTGACCGGTTCGATGCCGCCGCGCTGGCCATGGGCGGAGGAACGCTCGACGGTATGGGAGCGTCGGGAGCCGCGGCATTGTCCCTCGACGCACACGCCCGGCTCGTGGGGTCGTATCAGTGGGTCGAGCGTCGGCTCTTCGAGATCCTGGGGTCGTGGGTGGAGTCCGAGCCGGTGCCGGAAGCCCAGGTGCTTTTCGACGTGTTCAGTCAGCAGCACGCCTGGCATGCGGACCTGTTCGCTGATCGGCTTCCCGCGCTCGATTCCGTCGACTCCGACGCCTTGATGGTGGCCCCGAGTGCCGAGGTCGAGCGCATGTTGGGGGTCCTGGTCGGCGCGGTGCCCGACGGCGATCGGCACACCGACGGGAACCTCCTGTCGCGCCGAGGGATCCTCGACGTGCCTGCGGGCGGCACCCTGCCGCGTCTGGTGGGTATCGGCAGGGTCGTGCTGGCTCGACTGGTCACGGGGTACACCCTCCATCTTCGGCGGGTCTCACCCGTGGTGGACGCGCCCATCACCCGCTGTCTCCGGCTCGTGCTGCGCGACGAGACCGAGGAGTGGCAGGCCCTCGAGGCCCTGATCCAAGCCCTGCTCCGGCGGCCTCACGATGTCGCCGTCGTCACCGGCCATCAGCAACGCCTCGAAGAGATGATCGCGGGATCCGGGGCCGGGCTGGTTCCTTGGCCCGTCGGGCCTGACGCGCCGCGGCTCACGCCCCCACCCTCGCCGAACTGACCGGGCACGCGGTGGGGAACGGCCGGTTGTGTTTTCTCCCTCCGCCGTTGAACACGGACCGGCGACGGCGCCGACCAGGTCTTCACCGTCGCGGACCGGGCCGGTTCCAAGGCTCGGGTCTTGACTCTGTCGTTAAACTGATATCCACAGGTGAATTGCATGCGTTGCCCCAAGACTTCGACCACCGGCAGGGATCGCCGGAGGGTTCCGACGAAGGGTTGAGACGTTGGCAAAGGAGCGCGTCGAGCGCGACGAGGAAGATCTGGTCCGGCTCTACCTGACCGATATCGGGCAGTACCCGTTGCTCACCAAGGACGACGAGGTGCGCCTGGCCCAGACCATCGAAGGTGGCCGGGCCGCCGAGCTGGACCTGGCGACGAAGATCAAGGACCTGACCCCGGCCAAGCGCCGTGAGTTGAAGCGCAAGATCCAGACCGGCGAACAGGCCCAACAGACGTTCGTGCAGTCGAACCTCCGCCTGGTGGTGTCGATCGCCAAGAAATATCAGGCGTCGGGACTCCCGCTCCTCGACCTCATCCAGGAAGGGAACCTGGGCCTGATGCATGCCGTGGAAAAGTTCGATTGGCGCAAGGGTTTCAAGTTCTCCACGTACGCCACGTGGTGGATCCGCCAGGCCATCACCCGGGGCATCGCCAACACCGGGAGGACGATCCGGCTCCCGGTGCACGCCGGAGACACTCTGGCCCACGTCCAGAAGGCCCAGGCCCGACTCGAGCTGAAGTTCGGCCGTCCCGCCACGCTGGCCGAGCTCGGGGCCGAGGTCGAGATGCCCGAGGACAAGCTCATCGAGGCACTGCGCTTCCGGGCTGAGCCGTTGTCGCTTTCCGAGCCCTTGCGCGAGGACGGGGACGCCGAGCTGGGTGACGTCGTCGAGGACCGATCCGCCGAGTCACCCTTCGAGGTGGCGGCCACGTCCCTGTTGCCCGAGGAGATCAACCGGCTCCTGTCCCCGCTCGACGAGCGCGAGCGCGAGATCCTGCGGTTGCGTTTCGGCCTCGACCGCGGCGAGCCGCGCACCTTGGAGGAAGTCGGGGAGCACTTCAACCTCACCCGGGAGCGCATACGTCAGATCGAGGCGCGGGCCATGTCGAAGTTGCGTCACCCCTCATCGGACACGGGCGCTCGCGATCTACTGACCGTCTGAGCATCGCCCATCGCTTCTGACGAGCGACATCCCTGGTCAGAGCCTCGGGATGCGGCGCCACAACCGGTGGGTAGGATCGATCCTCGTGAAGAAGCTCCTGATCCTCGCCATCCTCGTCGGTCTAGGCCTCATCGCCGCCAAGCGGCTGCGCGAAGCCTGATCGAAACCTAGGCGCGGGCCTCTCTGTGCCCGTACCGCCTGACGAGCACTGCGGCACCCGTGGCGGCGAGCGCCACGCCGGTCAACGCGGCTGCCGTCGGAAGATTGGGCACCGGAACGCGGTCGCGGAGCCGGACTGGTCGTGTGAACTGCAGGGTCTCCCATTCCCGGTCGCGGGCCAGTCGCGCCAGGACTCGGTCGGGATTGACCACGACAGGGTGCCCGACCGCTTCGAGCATGGGGACGTCGGTGTAGGAGTCCGAGTACGCGTACGACGCGGCCAGATCGATGCCCTCGAACAGGGCCAGATCCCGCATGGCCTCGGCTTTGAAGGGCCCGTACGCGTAAAAGGCCATCTCGCCGGTGTAGCGCCCGTCGAGGTCCACCACGGCCCGGCTGGCGATGGCGCCGTCCACGCCGAGGTACTCGGCCAGGGGTTGCACGATCTCCTCGGGTGACGCCGAGACGAGGTAGGTCTTGCGCCCCGAGGCGTGGTGCTGCTCGAGGAGCTCGAGGGCTTCGGCGTAGATGATGGGCTCGACGACCTCGTCGAGGGTCTCGCGTACGATGCGCGACACCTCGCCCTGGTCCCAGCCGCGCGTGAGCTTCAACACCGATTCACGGATCTTGGCCAACTTCTGCTCGCTCGCCCCCAGGTGCAGGTACACCAATTGCGATGTGAGGGCCCGTACCACCGTGGCCCGCGAGATCAAGCCGCCCCGGTAGAAGTGGTGGCCGAAGGCGGCCATCGAGGCTCGGGCGATGATGGTCTTGTCGAGATCGAAGAAGGCCGCCTCCATGGCGGGAATTGTACGGGGGCGACACCTTGTCCCGGGACCAGGGTGGGTGGGGTCGACAGGCCGCCCTGGCCCCGTGGTGAGCAACGACCGCTCAGTCACCCACCAGGAGCTGCTGGACGGCCCTCTCTGCTTCTCCGGTCACCAGCACCATGACCTCGTCTCCGGCGTCGAGCACCGTGTCGCCGCGCGGCACGACGAGCCTGTCGCCGCGCACCACGGCCACCACTGTGGCGTCGCGGGGGAACTGGAGATCGACCAGCGACGTTCCTGCCGCCGGCGAGCTCTCGGCCAGGGTGACCTCGACCAGGTGGGCATTGCCTCGTTCGAATTGCAGCAATCGGACGAGCGATCCGACCGAGACAGCCTCTTCGACCAGCGCCGTGAGGAGTTGTGGCGTGGACACCGAGATGTCGACTCCCCACGACTCGTTGAACAGCCACTGGTTACTGGGGTGGTTCACCCTCGCCACCACGCGGGGAACGGCGAATTCCTGTTTGGCCAGCAACGAGATCACGAGGTTGTCCTCGTCATCACCGGTGGCCGCCACCGCCACGTCGACCTGCGCCATGCCAGCTGCGTCGAGGGAACTGACCTCGCACGCGTCGGCCGTCACCCAGGTCACGTCAACGGTGGGGCGCAGTCGCTCCACGAGGTCAGGGTCCCGTTCGATGAGCAAGACGTCGTGACCGTTGGCGGCCAGGTCCTTGGCGATGGCCGTTCCCACGTTGCCGGCGCCGGCGATGGCGACTTTCACCGCGACGACCCGAAGGCTCGACCCTCGGGGATCGGAGCCCCGCCGTCGAATCGGTGCTCGAGCTCACCCACGGCGTCCTTCAGCACCGCCAGGTGCAGCACGTCGCCCTCCTGGCCTACGAGATCGGAGACCTCGAGTCGGGGCACGCCGGCGCGCGTGACCGACACGACCTTGACCTTCCCCGGCATGCCGAGGTCGCGAAGCGCCTTGCCGGCCCAGGACTCGGGAAGGACGCGCTCGACGAGGACGAGGTGCCCCGAGGGGTCGCTCCATTCCCCGACGACCGCCTCGGGGAGCAGTCGATGCATAACCTGGTCGATCGTCCACGTCACGGTGGCGACGGTGGGGATGCCGAGTCGTTGGTAGATCTCGGCCCGGCGGGGGTCGTAGATCCGGGCCACGACGCTGTGGATGCCGTAATTCTCCCGGGCGATCCGGGCCGTCAGGATGTTCGAGTTGTCCCCGCTGGTCACCGCGGCCAGCGCACCAGCCTGCTTGGCCCCGGCCTTGTCGAGGTCGTCTCGGTCGAAGCCCGAGCCGATGATCGACGTTCCAGGCCAGTCCGCCGGCAGACGCCGGAACGCGCGCGCCACCTTGTCGATGATCGACACCGTGTGGCCCTGTTCGACCAGTCGGATGGCGAGCCCCGACCCCACCCGCCCACAACCGACGATGACGACGTGCACCGGCACCATGCAACACGGCATCGGAGCGCGGGACAACTCACGGGATGTGCTTACCTGAAGGTGTGAGCGAGGTACCGGTGCCGAAAGCGGGCGAAGCCGTCCCGCCAGGCGGTGCGCCAAGCGTCTTCCCTGAGGCCCCCCGGGCACCGGGGTTGGCCCCGGGTCGCCGGGTCGCCCCCGAGGCCCTCCCGTCCCCCGACGCTCTCGATCTGCCCGAGAACATTCGGTACCGCCTCAAGAACGCGCTTCTGGGCCCTCCGCTGGCCACCGAGCGCCAGTCGGTGGAGCGACTCGGCAAGCCCACCGCACTGGCGGTGCTGTCGTCGGACGTCATCTCGTCCTCGGCGTATGCCACCGAACAGATCCTCGTCCAGCTGGTTAAGTACATCGGCGTTGCCGCCTTCGCGCTGGTGGTGCCGGTGACCGTCGCCGTCGTCGTCGTGCTGATGTTCGTGACGGCCTCGTACCTCGAAGTCGTGAAGGTCTACACGAAGGCGGGCGGCGCCTACGTAGTGGCGCGCGAGAACTTCGGGCTGAACGTCGCCCAGCTCGCGGCGGTTTCGCTCCTCATCGACTACACGCTGACCGTGGCGGTGTCGGTGGCGGCCGGGGTAGACGCGCTCACCTCGGCGTTTCCCAATCTTAAGGGCGCCACGGTGTGGATCGCCGTCGGCCTCGTGGTGCTCATCGCGTATGGCAACCTGCGCGGCATCCGCGAGGCGGGCCGAGTCTTCGCCGTACCGACCTATTTCTTCATCGCCAACATGGCGCTGCTCATCATCGTCGGCTCCGTGAAGGCCATCCTGGGAGATCTGCACCCGCATTCGCTCCATGCGTCAGGCGCCGTGCACATCGGAACGCCGGGGAACGGCCTGCTCCTCGGCGCGTCGGTGTTCATCGTGATGAAGGCGTTCGCCTCGGGGGGCTCAGCTCTCACGGGCACCGAGGCCATCTCCAACGGGGTAAGCGTCTTCCGTCCTCCCGAGTCGCGCAATGCCCGGATCACCCTCGTCATCATGGGCCTCGTGCTGGGATCACTCGTGCTCGGCATCGCCGCGCTGGCCGCCATCGTGCACCCCGTCCCCTACGTCCTGGGCACCCCGACGGTGCTGGCCCAGGTGGCCCAGTACGTCTACGGGCACGGCGCATTCGCGCACGCCCTCTACTTGTCGCTCCAAGGCGGCACCATGCTGATCCTCGTGCTGGCCGCCAACACCAGCTTCACCGGGTTTCCGTTCCTGGCCAGCTTCGCGGCCGACGACTCGTACCTCCCGCGCCAACTCACCCGGCGCGGGCACCGGTTGGTGTTCTCCACGGGGATCATCGTGCTCACAGTGGTCTCGGTGGGTCTGCTGCTCGTCACCGACGCCAAGCTCGACAACCTCATCGCCCTGTACGCCATCGGCGTGTTCACCGGATTCACGATGGCGGGGGCGGGCATGGTCAAGTACCACCTGACCCACCGTGAGCCCCATTGGCGGCGCGGCGTGGCCATCAACGGGACGGCCGCGGTGTTGTCGTTCGTGGTGCTCCTCATCTTTGCCGTCACGAAGTTCACCGAAGGGGCTTGGGTCGTCGTCGTTCTCATGCCTCTCGGCGTCGTCGTTCTTCTGCGCCTGCATCGGCAATATGTCCGTGAGGACGAGCAGCTCGAGGCGGGGGCATCCCAGGCGTGCGAGGCCCCCGTCCTGCGCCACCACGTGGTGGTGGTTCTCGTCGACCGCATGGACCTGGCCACGGCGCGGGCCATCCAGTACGCGCGTACCTTGTCGCCCGATCACCTCCGCGCCGTGCACTTCGCCGTGGACCCCCTCGAGGCGACCTCCCTGGAACACGACTGGAGCCGCCTCGGGCTGTCGCGCCTGCCGCTCGACATCATCGACTGCCCCGACCGCCGACTGGCACGGGCCGCCCTCGAGCTCGCCGCGCAATTGACCCGCGACGGTGACACCGAGCTCACGATGCTGCTGCCCCGGCGCGGCTTCGCGGCGGGATGGCGTCGGCTGCTCCACGACCGCAGCGCCGATCGCATCGCGGCTGCGGTGGGACATCTCCCCCACGTGAACGCCACCATCGTCCCCTTCCAGCTTTTGGGGGGTTGGTGGAACAAGGGTCACGAATCCCTGGAGGACGCGGCCGCACCGCGCCCGGCGCGTTCCTCGGGGCGCGGCGGCGAGGAGCTCTCCACCGCGGTTTCCGGCACCACGCCCATCGGCGACGCCCAGTGGCGTCAGCGGGTGCGGGTGGCGGGGAAGATCAAATCTCTCCGGGTTCCCAGCGGGGGGGCGACGGCCAACCTCGAGTGCACCCTCGTCGACCGCACCGGTGCGATCCTCCTCGTCTTCCAGGGCCGGCGGCGGATCCCAGGGATCTCCCAAGGGGCGCGCCTCGTCGCCCAGGGAATGGTCGGGGCCTGGGAGGGTCGGTTGGCCATCTTGAACCCCGATTACGAGCTGATCGCCGGTCCCGACACCAAGGAGCTCGACATCGGGGTCTGAGGCGGCCCTGTGGGCTTGCTCAGGCAGCTTCCTTGCCCGTCGTCGCGTGGAGTCGGTATCGTCGGCCCCCGTTCTTCGGGGGAGCGCCTCATCTCGAGGCCGCGCCCGACCCCGGGTCCGACCTGATCGACGTTGACCGAACCCGAGACCTCGCCCGCCGAGTCTCGTCCCCGGGCCTTTGAGGCCCCAGTGAAGGGAGTAGCAGGTACATGACGCACATCCTCGCCGAGGGGGGGTATCAGAGCTTCGTCTTCTCGAGCACCGAGAAGACATGGTTGGTCATCGCCCTGGTCACCGCCGTCTTCGGCCTCGGCGTGGGGCTCGTTCTCATGCGGGGCGTCTTGGCTGCCGACACCGGGACTCCGAAGATGCGGGAGATCGCGGCCGCCATCCAAGAAGGTGCCGTCGCCTTCCTGCGCCGTCAATTCCGAGCCATCGGGATCATCGTGATCCCCCTGGCCGTGCTGATCTTCTTCACCGCCACCAAAGTGTCTCGGCCCAACGGTTCGATCGCCTTGTCGTTCGGTCAGGCCGGCATCTTCCGGGTGCTGTGCTTCTTGGCCGGAGCGGCCCTGTCGGGCTTGACCGGCTTCATCGGGATGAGCCTGGCCGTGCGGGGCAACGTCCGCACGGCGGCGGCGGCACGCGACGGCAAGCTGCCGGGAGCGCTCAAGGTGGCCTTCCGCACCGGCGCCATCACCGGAATGCTGTGCGTCGGCCTCGGACTGCTCGGGGCGACGGTGATCGTCTTCCTGTTCCAGAACACCGCCACTGCCGTCCTCGTCGGGTTCGGATTCGGCGCATCGCTCATCGCCCTGTTCATGCGAGTCGGCGGGGGCATCTTCACCAAGGCCGCCGATGTGGGTGCCGACCTCGTGGGCAAGGTCGAGGCCGGCATCCCCGAAGACGATCCTCGCAATGCGGCCACCATCGCCGACAACGTGGGGGACAACGTCGGCGACTGCGCGGGCATGGCCGCCGATCTCTTCGAGTCCTACGTCATCACCATCATCGCCGCGATCATCTTGGGCTTCGCCGCCTTCACGTCCCTCGGGAAGTCCTTCCAGGGCAATGCGGCCCGAGCCGTGGTGTTCCCGCTGATCGTCCCGGCCATCGGCATCCTGGCCTCCGCCATCGGGGTGTACGTGGTGCGGGCCCGGGCCAAGGACAAGTCGGCCATGGCGCCCATCAACCGCGGGTTCTGGACCGCCGCCGCGCTCACCGTGCTCGGGGCGGGCCTCGTGGCCGGTTTCTACCTGCACTACATGAAGGCGTTCTACGCCGTGCTCACCGGCGTCGTCCTCGTGCTCGTCGCCAGCCAGATCACCGAGCATTTCACCTCGACGGAGCGCCCTCCCGTGCGCGAGATCGCCGAGTCGGCGCGCACGGGCCCGGCCACGACGGTCCTGTCGGGCATCGCCTTCGGCCTCGAGTCCACGGTGTGGGCCATCCTCGCCATCGCCGTGGCCATCGGCGTATCGGTCGGGCTTGCCCACGGCAACATCGAGCTCACCCTCTACCTCATCTCCCTGACCGGGATCGGCATGCTGTCCACCGCCGGCATGGTGGTGTCCGAAGACAGCTTCGGGCCCGTGTCGGACAACGCGGCCGGCGTCGCCGAGATGTCGGGGGAATTCACCGGTGAGGCCGAGCGCGTCATGGTGAGCCTCGACGCGGTGGGCAACACCACCAAGGCCATCACCAAAGGTGTGGCCATCGGCTCGGCCGTCATCGCGTCGGTGTCGCTGTTCGGCTCGTTCGTCGAGACGATCGTGTCGCAGCTGGGCCTGCACGTGCCGCCGGCGAAGCTCTTCAGCATCCAGCAGACCCAGATCAACGTGGCCAACCCGACGATCTTCATCGGCCTGCTCATCGGCGGCTCGGTGGCGTTCCTCTTCTCTTCGCTCGCCATCCGCGCCGTGGGGCGCTCGGCGGGGACGGTGGTCCAAGAGGTGCGACGCCAGTTCCGCGAGCACCCGGGGATCATGGACTACACCGAGAAGCCCGAGTATGGCCGGGTGATCTCCATCTGCACCGCCGCTGCGCAGCGCGAGCTCGTCACGCCCGCGCTGCTGGCCGTGCTCACGCCGGTCATCGTGGGCTTCGGGATCAACTACCTCGCCCTGGGGGCCTTCCTCGCCGCGGCCATCCTCACCGGACAGCTCATGGCCAACTTCCTGTCGAACTCGGGTGGGGCGTGGGACAACGCCAAGAAGTACATCGAGGACGGCCACGAAGGTGGCAAAGGCTCGGACGCGCACACCGCGGCGGTGATCGGTGACACCGTCGGCGACCCGTTCAAGGACACCGCCGGGCCCGCCCTCAACCCGCTCATCAAGGTGATGAACCTGGTCTCGCTGCTCATCTTGCCGGCGGTGATCACCCTCCGGCACCACACCGGCGCCCGCCTGGGCATCGCCGGCGCCGGAGTGGTCATCCTGATCGGCGCCATCGCGTTCTCCAAGCGCAAGTCCGAGGGTTTCGGGGCCGAGGAAGAGGTGGCCCCGATCAAGGCCCCGGGCACCCCCGCCGCCACGGCCGTGGAGGCCTGACGCAACCCTCGGGCGGTGCCGGGCCAGGTGGGGACACTCCGATGAAAGCGCAGGTCACGGTCACCGGGGGCGAAACCCGCTCCCGGGCGATGTTGACACGGGCGTCGTAGACCCCCCACGCTCATCGACGACCATGCCGTCTTCCCCCCGCTCCCCATCGACCGCCCCTCGCGCCGCGGGCAAGCCCCTGGTCATCGTCGAATCGCCCGCCAAGGCCCGCACCATCGGGGCGTTGCTCGGGGGAGGATTCGTGGTCGAGTCTTCCGTCGGCCACATCCGGGACCTGCCTCGACGCGCCGACGAGATCCCCACCGCCTACAAAGGTGAAGGTTGGGCGCGCCTCGGCGTCGACGTCGACAACGGGTTCAAGCCCTTGTACGTGGTGGCTCCCGAGAAGAAGTCGGTTGTGGCCCGGCTCAAGTCGCTGTTGGCGGGGGCGAGCGAGGTCTACCTGGCCACAGACGAGGACCGCGAAGGCGAGTCGATCGTGTGGCACCTGACCGAGGTCCTGTCCCCGAGAGTGCCGATCAAGCGCATGGTCTTCCACGAGATCACCGCCGCCGCGCTGCAGCGAGCCGTCGAAGATTGGCGTGACCTCGACCGTCGCCTGGTCGACGCCCAGGAGGCCCGGCGCATCCTCGACCGTCTCTACGGCTACGAGGTGTCACCGGTGCTGTGGAAGAAGGTCATGCCCCGGCTCTCCGCCGGTCGGGTCCAGAGCGTGGCCACCCGCATGATCGTCGAACGCGAACGGGCCCGCATGCGGTTTCGCGCCGCGACCTGGTGGGATGTCGAGGGGAACTTCGACGCTGACGGGCAGGTCTTCGCGGCGAACCTGGTGGCGGTGGGTGGAACCCCGGTCGCCACGGGCCGGGACTTCACCGAGACCGGGGAGCTCACCCGATCCGACGCCGTGCTCCTCGCCGAACCGGAGGCCACCCGGCTGGTCCAGGGCCTCGCCGGCCAGACCTTCACCGTGCGCGCCGTCACCGAGAAGCCCTACCGCCGTTCCCCCGCCCCTCCGTTCATGACCTCGACGCTCCAGCAAGAGGCCAGTCGCAAACTGCGGTTCGGCGCGCAGCGGACCATGCAGGTGGCGCAGCGCCTCTACGAGCAGGGCTGGATCACCTACATGCGCACCGACTCCACGACCTTGTCGGACGAGGCGCTCGGCGCGGCCCGCGCTCAGGCTTCCGCGCTGTATGGCCGCGAGTTCGTTCCCGACGCGCCGCGTCGCTATCAGCGCAAGGTGAAGAACGCGCAGGAGGCGCACGAGGCCATCCGCCCCGCCGGCGAAGCCTTCCGCACTCCCGAAGAGGCCGCCGGGGAATTGAGCGGCGACACGCTCCGGCTCTACGACCTGATCTGGAAACGCACGGTGGCCTCGCAGATGGCCGACGCCACGGGGACGAGCGCCCAGGTCCGGCTGGTGGGCGTGCCGGCCGGGGGGACGCCGGCCGACGAGGCGGAATTCTCGGCGTCGGGCACCGTCATCAAGTTCGCCGGCTTCCTGCGGGCCTATGTCGAAGGATCCGACGACGAGGCCGAGACCTCGGACCGCGACGTGGAGCTCCCGGCCCTGGTCGAAGGGGACACCCTGTCGGCCCAGGATCTCGAAGCGCGCTCGCACACCACCCAACCGCCGGCCCGCTACACCGAGGCGTCACTCGTCAAGGCCCTCGAGGAGCTCGGCATCGGCCGGCCGTCGACGTACGCCAGCATCCTCGGCACCATCCAGAACCGCGGCTACGTGTGGAAGAAAGGGACGGCTCTCGTGCCGTCCTTCACGGCCTTCGCGGTGGTGGGACTGCTCGAGCGGTACTTCGGGGACCTCGTCGACTACGGCTTCACCGCGGCGATGGAGGACGACCTCGACGAGATCGCCCAGGGCGAGCAGGAGGTGCTGCCCTGGCTCACCCGGTTCTATTTCGGCGGGAACGGCTCGACCACCCCCGCCACCGAGCACCGCCGCGGCCTCAAAGAAGACGTGGCCTCGCATCTCGGTGAGATCGACGCCCGCGAGGTCAACTCGATCGGCATCGGCTCCGACGCCGACGGCGAGGCCATCGTGGTACGCGTCGGACGCTACGGCCCGTACCTCCAACGCGGCGAAGACCGCGCCTCGATCCCCGAGGACCTCCCGCCCGACGAGATGACGGTGGAGCGGGCCGAGGAGCTCCTCGCCGCCCCGTCGGGTGACCGCTCCCTCGGCATCGACCCTGACAGCAACCTCCCCGTGCTCGTGCGTTCAGGCCGGTTCGGCCCCTATATCCAGCTGGGCGAGGCCGTCGATGGTGGCGACCGGCCCCGGACGGCGTCGTTGTTCAAGTCCATGACGCCCGAGACCGTGGAGCTCGACCAGGCGCTCGATCTGCTCCGCCTGCCCCGGACCGTCGGGACCGACCCGTCGTCGGGGGAGGAGATCCAGGCCCTCAACGGCCGCTTCGGGCCCTATGTGAAGAAGGGCACGGACACCCGCAGCCTCGATAACGAAGAACAGCTGCTGGCTGTGACCCTCGACGAGGCACTGGCGTTGTTCGCGCAGCCCAAGGCCCGGCGTGGCCGGGGCGCGGCGGCGGCGCCGCTGCGCGAGCTCGGCGCGGACCCCGAGACCTCCGCGCCGGTCGTGGTGCGTTCGGGCCGGTTCGGGCCTTACGTGACCGACGGCACGACCAATGCGTCGTTGCGCAAGGGAGACGAGCCCGAGACCATCACCATCGAGCGTGCGGCCGAACTGCTCGCCGACCGTCGTGCCGCGGGGCCGCCGGTGAAGCGGGCCGGAAGGGTCGCCAAGGCTTCGAAGTCGGCCAAGAAGACGACGCAAGAAAGCGACCAAAAAGGCGACGCCCGCCAACGCTGCGAAGAAGACCGCCGCTAAGAAGGCGTCGAAGGGGACGCCCGAGACGGCGTGAGCGGACGCGGCCGGCTCATCGCCCTCGAGGGAGTCGACGGCTGCGGCAAGTCGACGCAGGCGCGGCGTCTGGCCGCGTCCATCGGGGCGGTGTCGACGGCGGAGCCGGGCGCCACGCAACTGGGGGCGACGCTGCGTACATTGCTGCTCGATCCCGACCTGCCCCCCGTGTCTGAACGAGCCGAAGCGCTTCTCATGGCGGCCGACCGCGCCCAACACGTGTCCGAGGTGGTGCGCCCCGCGCTCGATGAGGGGCGGTGGGTCGTCACCGAACGCTTCTCGGGGTCCACCCTCGCCTACCAGGGGTACGGGCGAGGCCTCGACCTCGACGCATTGCGTCGCCTCGTCCAGTGGGCCACCGGGGGGATCGAGCCGGACCTGACGATTCTTCTCGACGTCTCTCCGTCCCGGGCGCGGGCCCGACTCGATCCCGAGCGCGCCGACCGCCTGGAACGTCTGGACGCCAGCTTTCACGAGCGGGTGCGCGATGGGTACCGGGCCCTTGCCGCCGGCGCCCCCGACACCTGGGTCGTCGTTGACGCCGACACCGATGTCGAACGCGTGGCCGAGCATTTGTTGGCCGTGGTCGTCGAGCGACTCGGGCCGCTTCCCCCGGTACCCTCATGAGCAGCCCATGAGCACGGCCGTCGACGACAAGACGCTTCCTGTCGCGTCGCTTTTTGCCGATGTGGTCGGACAGGCCGATGCCGTGGCGCAACTGCGCGCCGCGGGTCGAAGGCCAGTCCATGCGTATCTCCTCGTCGGTGTGCCGGGTTTGGGGCAGCGGGCCCTGGTCCGCGGCTTCGCCGCCGCGTTGCTGTGTCCGCTCGGCGGGTGCGGGCAGTGCGAGGTCTGTCGCCGAGCCCTGAGCGCAGTGCACCCCGATGTGGTGGAGATCGAACGGGCGGGCGCGCTCGTGAGTGTCGACGACGCCCGACGCGTGGTGCGGCTGGCCCAGCGTCGTCCCCTCGAAGCGCAACGCCAAGTCATCGTGGTGTCTGACATCCACCTCGCCCGTCTCGCCGCCCCCGTGTTGTTGAAGACACTCGAAGAGCCCGCCGGACAGACGGTCTTCGTGTTGCTGGCCGACGCCGTGCCCGCCGAGCTCGCCACCATCGCCAGTCGGTGCGTGCGCATCGAGCTGCACCCGATGCCACCGGCGGCGCTCCGGGACTGGCTCATGCAGACGGGTATGGACGGCGAGCTCGCCGAAGAGCTGGCCGAGGCGGCCGGGGGAAGCATCGACCGTGCCCGCCTGTTGGCCGACGACGCCGGCTTCGCCGACCGGCGCCTCCTGTGGCGATCGGTTCCCTCGCGCCTCGACGGCACCGGGGCGGCGGCTGCGGCGCTGGCGGCGGAGCTGCTGTCCTCGGCCGAAGAGGCCGTCGAACCGCTGCGGGCACGGCACCGGGTCGAGATGGAGGGACTCGGCTCCGACGCCGAGCAGCGCGGGGAGCGCACCGTGCCCCGTCGCAAAGAGATCGAAGATCGTCAGCATCGCGAGGAGCGACGGTGGCGGACCGACGAGCTGCGCGCCGGGTTCGCGGTTCTCGCTGCGGCCTACCGTGACCGGTTGGTGACCGTGGCCGCCCCCGACTCCATGCCATCGCCCTGGTCGGGGAGGACCGCCGAGCGAGTGCGCGAGCTTGCCGGCGCTATCACCGTGGTGGAGCGTTCGGCGGCGGAGCTCATCCGCAATCCGAACGAGTCGCTCCTGCTCGAAGCGATGCTCGTGCGTCTTTCCGCCGTGACCGCCTGACCCGACCAACCGCGTTCGCCGGGCGCCGAAGCCCGATGTCGGTCGGGTAGTTTGATCGGTCTTCGCCTGGGTAGCTCAGCTGGTAGAGCAGCGCATTCGTAATGCGCAGGTCAGGGGTTCGAGTCCCCTCCCAGGCTCTGATCCGTCAGATGCCCGTCCGGCAGGACCTTCTCGGCCGGCGTCGAGAGCGCCGGACACTCGATGTCATCCGAGGTGTGAGGGTCTCCGGCCTCGATGATCGATGCCGCTGTCACGGACATGGGCGCGGTGCCATGAGATCTCGAAGCGGGCTCCGCCGGCACTGGCCTCGGTCACGCTCCACCGCCCACCCGTGGAGCGGACGATCGAGTCCGCGATGGCGAGCCCCAGACCCGTGCCCGAACCGTCATCGGTGGCACGGTGGAAACGGTCGAACAGCTGGGCGCGCTCGTCGGGAGCGATGCCGGGGCCGCTGTCCTCCACAGCCACACTCGCCCGGTTGCCGTGAGTGGACACCACGACGCACATGCTTCCTCCCGTCCCCGCGTAACGACAGGCATTGTCCACCAGCACGCCGGCCAGCCGGTCGATCCAATCGGGCGGCGCCATGATCAAGGGATCGGAGCTGCCCCGGCGCTCCACCGACACCGCGAGGTCGCGCGCCTGGGCCACAGCGCCGAATCGGTCGGCGCAGCTACGGGCGGCGGCATGCAGATCGACGAGCTCGTGGGCCGGGCGGAGTGGGCTCGGAGTCGAATCGGGCCAACCACAACAGGTCGTCGATGATCCGGCGCAACCGCTTGCTCTCGCCGTTCACTCGCTGCAGCGCGTCGCGGTATCGAGCCGCATCGCGCGGAGTGCTCAGCGCCAGTGTGACCTCGGCCTCGATGACACTCAGGGGCGTCCGCAATTCGTGAGATGCGTCGGCGGTGAACTCGAGCTGCTTTCGGCGCGCAAGTTCGACGGGTCTCGACGCTTTGAGCCCGATGATCAGGGCACCGAAGAACATCGCTATGAGGACGATAGGTCCCGCGATGGCCTCGCCGGCGATGAGCACCGCCTTCACGTGCCCGGTTTCGGTCAAGCTCTGTCCCGCCACCAGCCAACCGTGGCCCATGGCGTGGCCAGCACCCGGAACGCGGTCGAGCCCAGGAGTGACGTCATCGCCTTTCCGTCCCGGGACCACGCCCCTCGAGGAAGGCGGGTCGTCCAGTCTCCCAAGTGCCGAGGTGTGGCCATCGGCGCCGACGTGCCACAACAAGACGGGGGCGGCATCCACGTCGTTGTCGTCTCCCGACGTGCCGGGGGCCTTTGAGAGTTCACCGTTGACGGTGATGTCATGCAGATGGTCCCGGAGGTGGCAGTCCACCTCGGCGACGAGTCGATGAGAGTCGATCACGTCGAAGGCCACGCTGACCCCGACGTATATCGATTGCGATGAGCAAGGTCGATATCGCTGCCACGCGAGCCGCGTGGGCGAGGCGAGATCGAGAGAACCGGACTCCTGCTCCTCATGTCGGCACCATCCTGAACCCGATCCCCGGACCGTCTCTATCCTCGTCCCCCCAGACCCGAGTTTCGCTCGCAGTCGAGCCATGTGGACGTCGATGGTATTGGAGCCCAACGCGTCGGCCTCCTCCGCCCACACGTGTACTGCCAAGGCGCGCCGTCCACCATCGCCGGCGCCCGCCGCATGAGGATCTCGAGAATCGACAACTCCGTGCCGGTGAGAACGAGGGTCCTTCCGTCCACGAGCACTTCACGAGTGGCCGGATCGAATTCGAGATCCCCCAACGCCAGGTGAGGCGGCTGTACGGCGGGATACCTCCGTTGCAGGGCTCTGATGCGAGCGAGGAGCTCCTCGAAGTCGAAGGGCTTCACCAGGTAGTCGTCGGCCCCCTCGTCGAGGCCGGTGATGCGGTCGCTCGGGGCGTCGCGCGCCGTGAGCATGAGGATTGGGAGCTGCGACCGCTGCCGACGCAATTCGCGCACCACGTCGAGGCCCGACATGGCGGGCATGCGCCAATCGAGGACGGCAACCTCGTAGTCGTAGCTGCGCAGGTAGCGCAGTGCCGAGATCCCATCGGCGACCGCGTCCACGACGTAGCCGTTCTCGCGGAGTCCTCGCTCCAGGACCGAGCGCAATCCGCACATCGTCCTCGGCGACGAGCACTCGCACGTCATCGGTCTACACGAACTTTCTGACGAGCACATGACGAGCCGTCACGATTTCGAAAGGATCGGAAAACGACCGCCTCAGGACGTTGGGGGCTTCATGCCACCGTAAGAACTCGTCCGTAGGATGGTTTCCATGGGGCAATCGGTCGTTTCACCCCGGCGGCTGGTGGACCACCAACTTGAGCCCCCCTCTGTCGGGGCGACGTCGCCGGTGGATGCGCCGGCACCGGGTCACGAGCGTGCTCCTCATCTTCCTGGTTGTCCTGACCCCGTTGTGGTGGTCACTGGGCTCCTCGCTGGCGGATCCGGCTCTGGGAACGAGCGTGCCGACGAGATTCGCCGAATGGCTTCGTGGCCACGGGGGTGGATCTTTGGTGACGTGGACCGAGAACGCGTGGTACTCCCACCACCCACCCCCGGTGGGTGGGAAGCCGGCGAAAGGAGCCATCCCGCCCCCGGGCCCGACCGCGGGGCGCGGGCTCCCGGCCCGGTCGGTGTCGGCCCCGGTTCATCTGGCCCCACCGACTTCGATCTCGCCCATCGCCAGCCCGCCGGTCGCGGGCGAAGGCCAATGGCACCCGGTGGGCCGTCTGGTCGGCGGCGTGCCCGGCATCTACGAGGCGTTTCTGCGCCCCGATGCCGTGCACACGAGCGTGGTGGTGGGTGTGGCGTGGATGGACACCAAGCTTCTGTCCGCCACGCT
This sequence comes from uncultured Acidimicrobiales bacterium, assembly GCA_963846125.1. GTDB lineage: Bacteria > Actinomycetota > Acidimicrobiia > Acidimicrobiales > UBA8190 > Chersky-840. Next base: position 400,451 of record CAWJUR010000002.1, on the reverse strand, counting down.
GTACTCGGGGAGCACCATTCCCGGTGGTGGACCTTGGCACCACACCGCACCCGTCTCGGGCCCGGCGTCCCGGACGTTGGCCGCCGCGTTCAATGCCGGCTTTCTCATCCCCAACGCCGGTGGTGGGTACTACACCGACGGCAGGACCGTCGACCCTCTTCGCGCCGGGGCGGCCTCCTTTGTCATCTATGGCGACGGGACTGCCACCATCGGCCAGTGGGGACGAGACGTGTCGATGACGCCCAATGTCACCGCCGTGCGACAGAACTTGGACCTGGTTGTCGACGGTGGGCACCCCGTCCCTGGGCTCAATGCCAACGACAACCACCAATGGGGAGACACCCTCGGGGGGCGGGTGTACGTCTGGCGGTCAGGAGTCGGTGTGACCGCCGACGGAGCCCTGGTGTACGCCGGTGGTCCTGATCTGAACATCACCGAGCTGGCCGACGTGCTGGTGCGGGCCGGTGCGGTCAGGGCCATGGAGCTCGACATCAACACCGACTGGGTCAACTTTTCGTCGTATTCCCCGTCGTCGCCCACCGGGATCGCCACGCCGAACAATGGCACCGAGCTCCTGGCGAGCATGCGAGGTGGTGCACAGCGCTATTTCGAGTCGTGGTGGTCGTGTGACTTCATCACGATGTCGGTCCGCAACCACTGAGGATGTGCCGGGGGCGGAGTTCGCCCCTCTCGTGGTTCCGAAGCGCACAAAGTCCCTGGCGGCGTTGTCCGGGAGTTGATCGTCGCTTGGTCGCCTGGTGAGGATCGGGCCCCACCATGGACCGCAAGGGGGCACGCCGCTGAGATCTTCCTGGCTCAGCGGCGCGTGGACGGTGAGTCGAGGGGGGGTCCGCGATGAGCGTCACGGTTCCGTTGGGCGCGCAGGGCGGCGCGCAGTCTGCGCCGAGGCAAGGCCGGGCTCGGGCCAGCGACACCGAGCCGGCGGTGGTGTATCTGGCCGCGGCCCGCAACACCTACGGCACGCTGTCGTACCGCCGGGCCATGCGCCGACTCGCCGATCAGTGGCCTCGCGCCGTGGTCATGGACGCCGATGCCTGTGGCTACGCGTCGCGTGCCGACTGGTACCTACGTTGGCCGTTCATCCGCGACGGCATCGACAGCCTCGTGGTCCTGGCCGAGGAAGACGGTTCGATCAGCCGCGAGACGTGGCTCGAACTGCGTGACGCCACGGACGCCGGTGTGTCGTGCTGGTTCGTGACCGGAACCGGCGACCTCGCGTTCCTGGCGTCGATGCACTTCCGGCTCTATCCCACCGGTGTCCGCACCGAGCGGCGTTGGGCGCACGCCGAGGTCCTGCCCGTCGACTGACGTCGACGCATCTCGGGTGGGGTTTCGCTACGTTGGGCGGAGGCGCGGCACCGTCACCACACCCACTGACTATGGTGCAGCGCATGGCCGACCGGGGTCGATTCACAGAGCTCACCATGCCGCACATGCAGGCGCTGTACACCGCTGCCCTGCGCATGACGCGCAACCCGGCGGACGCCGAGGACCTCGTCCAGGAGACCTTCTTGAAGGCCTACCGCGCCTTCGACCGGTACGAGGACGGCACCAACATCCGGGCCTGGCTGTACAAGATCCTGACCAACACCTTCATAAACAGCTACCGCGCCGCCAAGCGTCGGCCCGAGAAGGCCGATGTCGAGGACGTGGAAGACCTCTACCTTTACCACCGGATCGGGGATCTCCAGGCGAGCGGGGCGGGACGATCGGCCGAGGACGAGGTGTTCGACCACTTCACCGACGATGAAGTCAAGAATGCCATCGAGTCGCTGCCCGAGGCGTTCCGGATCGCCGTGCTGCTCGCCGATGTGGAAGGTTTTTCGTACAAAGAGATTGCAGAAATCACCGAGGTGCCCATCGGCACGGTGATGAGCAGGATCCACCGGGGAAGAAAGGCGCTCCAGAAGGCGTTGCTGGAGTTTGCGGTCGCGCGCGGCTTGGTCGGGTCGACGGAGGCCGGGCATTAGCCTCGGGGTTGATGGGAGAACACCAGATGGGATCCGAAGAGTCCGAGCTCGACTGCAACGACACAATCGAACGGCTCTATCACTATCTCGATGGTGAGCTGACCGACGAGCGTCGCTCGGAGATCCGTGAGCATCTCGACGAATGCGCGCCGTGTCTCGGGGCCTTTGATTTCGAATCCGATCTGCGCCAGGTGATCGCCAACCGGTGCAAGGACCATGTCCCGGAATCGCTGCGGCAGCGGGTCCACGACGCCATCACCGAAGAGGAACGCCGCCAGGCGTCGGGCCACTCGAACTGACCCGTCCTTCTCGGTCGGGTCGTCTCGGGTCGCCCCGGGGTCTCAGGCACGCTCCCGGCACGGTGTGCCACCGCCCCAACCAGCCCCTCGGTCCAATTCACAACGATTACACAACGACCTGCCTCCCCCCTCACGCCACCCCTTCCAGGCGTCGATAGGAAGCCAAACACCACAGCGGCGGGAGGTTTGAGGGGCATGAAAGACCGCACCGAGTTTGGCGATCAGTCGATCGGGGCCACGGCGTTCACGGGATACGGCCGGCCATCGCGCACCTTCGCGTCGGGCCGGGTCTGTACCGAGCCGGGCTGCGACACCAAGTTGTCGATCTACAACGACGACGAGTACTGCTGCCTCCATCTCAGTCCCAGCACGCCCCGGCTGCGAGGCAAGAAGATCGCCTGACAGGCGCACAAAAACCGCCTGGCAGGCACACGAACATCGCCGGGCAGGCGCACGAACATCGCCGGGCAGGCGCACGAACATCGCCGGAAAGATCGCAGGAAATCCGCCCCAGAGGGCGAAGGGGGGCTGACGCTCCCTACACTGGGCCCCGTGACCAGCCCCGTATCGTGGGACGTGGCCCAACGCGTCGCCACCTGGGTGGGAACGCGAGGCTCACTGTTGGGCCCGCCTGGGGCCGGGACGCTCGACGCGCCGACCATGGCCCAGCTCGAGGCCGACTTCTCCGAGGCGACGACGCGCGCCGAGGCCATGGTGATCGAGGCCACGGGGTTGCGCCCCGCCACCGGGAGCGCGGGCGCTCTGGTCCTCGACCGCGCCGGCTGGGTGAAGGCCAATGTGACCTCGTTCCGCCGCCTGCTCGAGCCGGTCCTCGAGAAACTCGACACCGGAAGCCTCCAGGGCCCCTTGGCCGGAGCGGCCCGCCGGGCTACCGGGGCCCAGATGGGACTCGTCCTCGGTTGGATGGCCACCCGCGTCCTCGGGCAGTACGACCTCTTGCTGGCCGAGGGCGAGGACACCGGTGGCGTCGTGTCGTACGTCGGACCGAACATCGTGGCCCTCGAGAAGCGCCATGGGTTCTCGCCCAAGCAATTCCGGCTCTGGATCGCCTTGCACGAGGTCACCCACCGGTGCCAGTTCACGGGCGTCCCGTGGTTGCGGCCCCATTTCCTCTCCCTCGTCGACCAGGCCATGTCCGGCATGGCTCCCGATCCGAAACGGTTCGCCGACGCCCTGCGGCGGGCCGCGGCGGCGGTGCGGGCCGGGCACAACCCCCTCGAAGAAGCCGGGATGCTCGGGTTGGTGGCACCGCCGGAACAGCTCGAGGTCATCGGCCGGATCCAGGCCATGATGAGCCTGCTCGAAGGACACGGCGACATCACGATGGACCGGGCCGGCGCCGAGGCCATCCCCGACGCGGCGCTGTTCTCGCGCGTGTTGCGGGAACGCCGCCGGCGGGCCAGCCTGCCGTCGCGTCTGCTCCAGCAGCTCGTCGGCCTCGAGGCGAAGATGCGCCAGTACGAGGCGGGGGAGCGGTTCATCCGCGCCGTGGAGGCGACGGGCGGGCCCGAGTTGCTGAACCGGGTGTGGGAAGGGCCGGAGATGCTTCCCACCATGGACGAGATCCGCCATCCCGAGACGTGGGTGACGCGCATCGGACCGGCACGACTCGCCACGGGCTGATGGCGAAGCCCGAGGGCGCCCTCGGCACCCTCCTCGACAGCTGCACCTTTCCGCCCCCCGGTACGTCGCTTTTCTGTGCGGTGTCGGGCGGGCCCGATTCGCTGGCCCTGCTGGCACTGGCCGTGGCGGCGGGATGTGCCGTCACCGCCGTCCATGTCGACCACGGCCTGCGCACCGGGTCGGCGGCCGAGGCCGAGGTCGTGGCCGGCGCCGCGGCCCGGTTGGGGGCCGAATTCCGGGGGGTGGCGGTCGAGGTGGCCCCGGGCCCGAATCTCGAGGCTCGTGCCCGCACCGCGCGGCGCGAGGTCCTGCCCCAGGGGTCCGCCACCGGTCACACCATGGACGACCAGGCCGAGACCGTCTTCGTCAATCTCCTCCGGGGCGCGGGCCTCGACGGGTTGGCCGGCATGCGGCCCGGACCCGAACATCCCCTGCTCGACCTGCGCCGGTCCCAGACCCACGCCCTTTGCCACGAGCTCGGGCTCGACCCGGTGCACGATCCGTCCAACACCGATCGCCGCTTCGTCCGCAACCGCGTCCGTCACGAGCTGCTCCCCCTGGCCATCGCCATCGCCGGTCGTGACCTCGTGCCCGTGCTCGCCCGTCAGGCCGCGCTTCTGGCTGACGAGGCGCAGCTCCTCGACGACCTCGCATCGGGGATCGATCCCGCCGATGCCAAGGTGCTCGCCGCCGCGCCCGTGCCCCTGGCGCGCCGCGCCACCCGGAGCTGGCTCCGGGGCCCTGCGCCTCATCCCCCCGACCTGGCTGCGGTGGAGCGGGTCCTCGCCGTGGCCCGGGGCCAGATGGGCGCCACCGACGTCGCCCCGGGTCGGCGGGTGCGGCGCTCGCGCGGGACGCTGTCCTCGGAGCCGATCGCCCCAGAAGCGTCCGGTAGTGTCGGCGCCCGATGACCGACGGACGCGCCAGAGGCCCGGTGGCGCCACGGTGACGAGTGACCGGTGGCTCCACGACCCCGATCTGGGTCAGGTCGTGGTCGCCGAAGATGTCCTGCACAAGAGGGTGGCGGAGCTCGGCGAGGAGCTCACCGCCGACTACGAGGACCGCCCTCCGCTGCTCGTGGGTGTGCTCAAGGGCGCCTTCGTGTTCATGAGCGACCTGGCCCGCGCCATCGACCTTCCCGTCGAGGTCGACGTCATGGCGGTGGCGTCATACGGGTCGGCCACGACGACCAGTGGCGTGGTGCGGATCGTGAAGGACCTCGACTGCGACCTCACCGACCGCCACGTCCTGGTGGTGGAGGACATCGTCGACAGCGGGCTCACCTTGTCGTATCTGCGTCGCAGCCTTCTCGCTCGTCGGCCGGCCAGTCTCGAAGTGTGCGCGTTGCTCGTCAAAGAAGGACGCCAACGCGCCAAGCTCGATCTCAAGTACGTCGGGTTCCACATCCCTCCGGACTTCGTGGTGGGATACGGGCTCGACGTGGCCGAGCGCTACCGCAACGTGCCCGACATCCGGGTGTATCAGGGCCCCGTCCCCGTTGACTGAGTCCCTCTTGATCGAGCTTCTCTTGGGTGCGTTCCCATTGCTCGAGCTCCCGTTGACGGCAGGCGGCCCCCGGTGACCGTCGACCGAGGCCGAATCGAGCACCTGGTGGCCGAGCTCCTCGAGGCCATCGGCGAAGACCCGGGTCGCGACGGGCTCAAAGCCACGCCACGCCGGGTCGCCGCCATGTACGAGGAATTGTTCGCCGGGCTCGACGACGATCCCGACGGATACCTCACCGTCACGTTCGCGGCTGAGCACGACGAGATGGTGATGGTGCGCGACATTCCCTTCGCCTCGCTGTGCGAGCACCACATGGTGCCGTTCATGGGCAAGGTGCACGTGGCCTACATCCCCGCCGAAGACGGCCGGGTGACGGGCCTGTCGAAGTTGGCCCGCCTCGTCGAGTCCTACGCCCGCCGCCTGCAGGTCCAAGAACGCATGACCACGCAGATCGCCGACACCATGGAGCGGGTGCTGGCCCCGCGCGGGGTGCTCGTGGTGGTCGAGGCCGAGCATCTGTGCATGTCGATGCGGGGCGTGAAGAAGCCCGGCACGCAGACCATCACCTCGGCGGTGCGCGGCCTCTTCAGAGACGACCCCAGGACCCGGGCCGAGGCCATGCAGTACATCCACGGCCGCTGAGAACCGCGGTGGATACCGACTGCTTCGCCGTTTGCTTTGCCCATTCCGGGTCCCGGACGACACCTCTAACCTACGGGCATGCGACCTCGGGTCATGGGTGTGCTCAACGTCACACCGGACTCGTTCTCCGACGGCGGGCTCTATCTCGACGCGGAGACGGCCGTGGCACACGGCCTCGACATGGCCCGCCACGGCGCCGACGTCGTGGACGTGGGGGGCGAGTCGAGTCGGCCCGGTGCCGAGCCCGTGTCCGAGCGCGAGGAGCTCGCCCGGGTGGTGCCGGTCGTCGAAGCCCTATCCGCGCATGTCCGGGTGTCGATCGACACCGTGAAACGCGCCGTGGCCGAGGCCGCGGTCGACGCGGGGGCGACGCTCGTCAACGACATCTCGGCTTCCCTGTGGCCGGTGGCGGCGGAGTCCGGGGCCGGATGGGCGGCCATGCACATGCAGGGCGCCCCGCGCACCATGCAGCAGGACCCGCGCTACGGCGACGTGGTCACCGAGGTGTTCACCTTCCTGCGGGACCGGGCCCGCCAGGCGCTCGAGGCCGGGGTGGGCGAGGTGTGGGTGGACCCCGGCATCGGATTCGGCAAGACGGCCGCGCACAACCTGGCCCTGTTGCGCCATCTCCCCGAGCTCGTGGCCGACGGGCTGCCCGTGCTCGTCGGGACGAGCCGCAAGTCCTTCTTGGGGCGCTTGGCGCCGGGGACCGGGGGCGGCCCCGCGGCGGTGGGCGACCGGATGCCGGGTTCCATCGCCACCGCCACCTGGGCCATGCTGGCGGGCGCGTCGATGGTCCGGGTCCACGACGTGCCGAGTGCGGTGGAGGCCGCCACGCTCGTGGGGGCGACACGCCTGGGGGTGCCCCACCCCCGCCCGGCCGCCCGGAGCGGGGCGGACAGATGACAGGCTGCGCAGGGGTGGTTCGGTGAGGCGAGGAACGATGACCAGATCAAGGGGCCAGCGGTGAAAGGGAAGTGGGCGGCGGGGATCCCTCCGCGCAACTTCACGTGGATCGTGAAGGACCAGCTGGCGGTGAGCGAGCGGCCCGGGGGTTTCGCGCCGCACCACCGCCGCGTGCGCCGCCAGGAGGAGATCATCTGGTTGCGGGTCCAGGGCTTCAACAGGGTGGTGTCGCTGCTCCCGTCGCCGCACAACCTGGCCGCCTATGACGAGGGGGAGCTGGTGTGGTCGCACTTCCCGCTCCCGTCGACCGGCGACGTGCGCGAGACGTTGTTGGACCTGTTCCGCAACCTCGACACGTGGCTGCGCGCCGGCGAGCGCTTGCTCGTGCACCAGGAGGAGCTCGGGGACCGGCTCATGGGGATCGTCGCCGGGTACCTCCTGTGGAGCAGCCGCCTGCCCGGAGGCCCGCAGTCCATCGCCGTGGTCGAGCGCCTCATCGGCCATCCCATGGGGCCCCCGGGGCTCGACATGGTGGCCCGGGCCTCTGAGCTCGGCGTCCCCGGCGCCACCTGAGCCGCGGTCCGTTCCCGTGGAGGACCGCATCGAGGTGCGGGGGCTGCGCGTCGACGGAATTCACGGCGTGCTCGAGGAGGAGCAGCTCCGACCTCAGCCCTTCGAGGTCGATCTCGACCTCTATCTCGACACGGCCCAGGCCGCCTCGAGCGACGATCTCGCCACCACCGCCGACTACGGCGCCGCGGTCGACGTCGCGGTGACGGTCATCACCGGGCCTCCCCAACGGCTGCTCGAGTCCCTGGCCGGCGCCATCGCCGAGGGAGTGCTCGAGGACCGCCGCGTGGAGGCGGTGACGGTGGTGGTGCGTAAGTTGAGCCCACCTCTCGCACCACCGGTCACCTCCACCGGCGTGCGCATCCACCGGCGCCGGTGAGCGAGAGCGGTGCGCGCCTTCCTGGGTCTGGGCTCCAATCTCGGAGATCGCCAGGCTGAGCTTCTGCGGGCCGTGCGGGGGCTCCCCGACGTGGTGGCCGTCTCCAGCCTGTACGAGACCGAGCCGGTGGGTGGACCGCCGGGCCAGGGCCCGTTTCTGAACCTCGTGGTCGAGCTCGACACCGAACTCGGGCCCCGTGCCCTGCTCGAGGTGGCCCGGCGACTCGAGGCCGATGCGCAGCGCCGGCGTGACGTGCGGTGGGGCCCGCGGACGTTGGACGTCGACGTGCTGCTCGTCGGGGACCTCGTGGTCGACGACGCGGACCTGGTCGTCCCGCATCCCCGCATGTGGGAGCGACGGTTCGTGGTCGACCCGTTGGCGGAATTGGCCCCCGATGTCGTGCCTCCCGCCGCCCGACAAGGGGCTGGTGGAGCGGTCCAGGTGGTGGGTAGACTGGTTGGGTACTGATCCGATCGCCTGGAGCGACCGGCACCCTCCGTGAGGGGCTGGAGCGCAGAGAGGTGTCTGGTGACAACTGTCTCACTGATCGGTCCGGGAAGGGCCGGTCGCTCATTGGCTGCGGCGCTCGCCGATGCCGGTTGTGAGGTCCGAGACGTCCTGACGCGCCACGACGACGTCAGCGCGGCCGCTCAGGGCGTGGACGTCCTCGTGATCGCCACGCCCGACGCCGCGATCGCCGAGGTCGCCGCCCGGGTCGTGCCCGGGCCTGACACCGTGGTCGTCCATCTCTCGGGCGCCCTCGGTCTCGACGTGCTGGCGCCGCATCGGCGCCGGGCGTCGCTGCACCCGCTCGTGCCCCTGCCCTCGGCCGAGGTCGGCCGGGTACGGCTCCGCAGCGGGATCACCTTCGCCGTGGCCGGCGACCCCGTGGCCGCGGAGTTGGCCGGCCTGCTCGACGGCAACGTCGTCGTCGTGGAGGACGAGCACCGGGCCGCGTACCACGCCGCGGCGTGCATCGCCTCCAATCACCTGGTGGCGCTCATGGGCCAGGTGGAGCGGGTGGCGACATCGGCGGGGTTGGACCTCGATGCCTTTCTGGGCCTGGCCCGCGCCGCCTTGACCGACGTCATGGAGCTCGGCCCGGCGGCGGCGCTGACCGGCCCCGCCGCGCGCGGCGACGACGCCACGCTCGAACGTCACCGCCAGACCCTCGACCCCGCCGAGATCCCCGGCTACGAGGCCGGTGTAGCCCTGGCGCGGCGACTGGCCACCGAACGCGCCGCCCATGAGCACGCCGCCAACGCCGGTGTCGCTCCCGGGGTCGCTCCCGAAGTCGCTCCCGTGGTGACGCGCCCCGAGGTGCCCCGTGTGGCGGCGCGACCCGGCGGTCGCCGCCCCCGGCGGGCCAAGGCCCTGCGGGTCGTGACCGGCGCGCAAGAGTTCTCCGACCTCCTCGACACCGAACGTGCCCTGGGGCGCAGCGTCGGGCTGGTCCCCACCATGGGAGCGCTGCACGCCGGGCACCGGTCACTGATCGAGCGGGCCGTGGCGGAGTGCGACGTCGTGGCCGTGACGGTGTTCGTCAATCCCCTGCAGTTCAACGACGCCGCCGATCTCGCCGCCTATCCGCGTGATCTCGACGCCGACGCCGCGATGGCTCGGTCGGCGGGAGCATCGCTTGTGTTCGCGCCGCCGGTGGAGGAGATGTACGGTGCCCCTCCCGACCGCATCGTCTCGACCGTGCACGTCGACGGCGTGAGCGAAGGGCTCGAGGGGGCGTCGCGTCCGGGGCACTTCGACGGCGTGTCGACGGTGGTGGCCAAGCTCTTCGCCTTGTCGGGCCGGTGCCGCGCCTACTTCGGCGAGAAGGACTTCCAGCAACTGGCCGTGGTCCGGCGCATGGTCGCCGACCTGTCCTTCCCGGTCACGATCGTGGGCTGCACGACGGTGCGCGAGGTCGACGGGCTGGCCATGTCGAGTCGCAACACCCGGTTGTCGCCCGACGAGCGGCGTGGCGCGCTGGCGTTGCACCGGGCCCTGCGGGCCGGGCGGGCCTGCGTCGAGCGCGGCGAGCGCGATCCCGTGCGCGTGACGGCGGCCATGACGGCGGTGCTCGTGGCCGAGCCGCTCGTCACGCCGGACTACGCCGTGGTCGTCGACCCCTCCACCTTGCAATGCCCGACCCGGGTGTCGGGCGAGGTGCGCCTCCTCGTGGCGGCGCGCCTCGGTGCGGTCCGGCTCATCGACAACGACCGTGCCCGTGCCCCGTCGGCGGTGTCGGCCGGTCAGGATCTCGTGCTCGTCAACACCGGAGAGGAGCGCTGACATGCGCCGCCGCATGATGAAGTCCAAGATCCACCGGGCCACGGTCACCGACGCCAACCTCGACTACGTCGGTTCGATCAGCCTGGACCCCGAAATTGATGAGCCTGGCGGACATCCTCGAGTACGAGCAGGTGACCGTGCTCGACATCGACAACGGGGCGCGTTTCGAGACCTATGCCATCGTGGGCGGGCCCGGCGAGGTCTGTCTCAACGGTGCCGCGGCGAGGCTCGTACACCGCGGGGACAAGGTGATCGTGATCACGTACGCGGACTACGAGGCGGCCGAGTTGGTCGGCTTCGAGCCCACCGTCGTCCACGTGGACGCCACCAACGCCGTGGTGGACCTCACCGTCGAGCAGCTCGACGACGCGCTGCGCCCGGCCGTCACGGGCTGAGGCCGGCGCCCGGCCCGCGCTCGGGGGCGCGACCAGTGAAGCTCGACGTTCTCGTCCTCGGCTCCGGCGTGGCCGGCCTGTCCGCCGTGGTCCGTCTGGCCACACCGGCGGGCCTGCGGGTCGGCGTGCTCACCAAGGCCGACCTGGCCCAGTCGACGACGCGGTGGGCCCAGGGCGGGATCGCCGCCGCGGTGGGTGGCGACGAAGACTCCACCGACCTCCACTTGGCCGACACCTTGGCGGCCGGAGCGGGACTTTGCGACGTCGACGCCGTGCGCGTGCTCGTCGATGAGGGCCCCAGTCGCGTCGACGAGCTGATCGGTCTCGGTGCGGTGTTCGACCGCGAGGCCGGTGGTGATCTCGCCCTGGCCCGAGAAGGGGGGCACTCCACCGCCCGCGTCCTGCACGCCGGGGGCGCGGCCACCGGGGCCGAAGTCGAGCGGGCGCTGGTCTCGGCGGTGCGCCGCAGCGCGGCGGCGGTCCTCGAGCAGTGGTTCGCCATGGATCTCATCGTCGAAGGTGGGCGCTGTGTCGGTGTCGGGGCCCTCGACCCCGACGGCGCGTGGCAGGAGGTGCGAGCCACCCAGGTCGTGCTGGCCACGGGCGGCGCCGGCCAGCTCTATGCGGTGACCACCAACCCGCCCGAGGCCACCGGAGACGGCGTCGCCATGGCGCTGCGCGCCGGGGTGCCGGTGGCGGACCTCGAGTTCTTCCAGTTCCACCCGACCGCGCTGCACCACCCCGCCATGCCCCGCCCCTTGTTGTCCGAGGCCCTGCGCGGCCACGGGGCGTTGCTGCGCGACGCCAAGGGCGAGCAGTTCGTCGACGAGCTGGCTCCGCGCGACGTCGTCAGCAGGGCCATGGCCGACCGGATGGCGGCGCAGGGCGTGGGGTACATGTGGCTCGACGCCACCGGCCTCGAGTCCTTCGGCGAGCGGTTCCCGACGGTGGCCGCGTCCCTGGCCGCGGCGGGGCTCGACCCCGCCGTGGACTGGTTGCCCATCGCGCCCGCGGCGCACTACCTGTCGGGGGGCATCGTCACCGATCTCGACGGGGCCAGTGCCATGCCGGGATTGTGGGCGGTGGGCGAGGTCGCCTGCACCGGCGTGCACGGCGCCAACCGCCTGGCGTCGAACTCACTGCTCGAGGGGATGGTGTTCGGGGCCCGGTTGGCCGAAGCCATCACCTCGGGTCGCGACGGGCCCGAGGACACCGGCGTGATGCGGGTGCTGTCGGGCCGGCCCGGTGCGGCCGTGGCGGGAGAGATCGCCTGCATCGACGTCGACAGCGGCATCGACAGCGGGGTTGACACCGGAGACGGCCCGGCCGGGACAGCCGGGCGACGGACACGACCGACACGGCGCACCGACACGGGGTCGGCGCCCGACACCGACGTGGCCAAGCTGCCGCGAGCGTCTGCAGCGGGCCATGATCGAAGGCGCCGGCGTGTTGCGCTCGCCCGATTCCCTCCGTCTCGCGGCAACGGAAGTCGGAGCGGTGGCCCGGCAACTTGTCCCCTTCGCCGCTCCCTCGTCGCACGCCGAGGTCGGGGCCGGGCGTGCCGCCGGTGAGCTCGCCAACCTGGTGACCGTGGCGGGCGCGTTACTGCGCGCCGCCTACGTGCGCGAAGAGACGCGCGGCGCGCACGCGCGGCGCGACTTCCCCGAGGCGCGTCCGCAGTGGCGCTGTCGCCTCGTCCACCGGGCCGTGGCCACGCCGGGAAGCCTCCCTCCGCATCCGAGACCCCAGTCGTGACCCCCCGCCTCACCGACGCGGCCTCCGGTGCCGACGCGTACGCCGACGCCGACGCCGACGCCGACGCGTTGACCGCCTCGTGGCCGTCCTCGGGACCACCCGACCCTCCCCTCGACGCGGTGCGCGAGGCGGTGGCCCGGGCCATCGCCGAGGACGTCGGTCCGCGCGGGGACCTCACCGCCATGCTCGTGCCGGCTGAGGATGTGGGCCGCGTCCGGGTGGTGTCGCGCGCCGACGGGGTCCTCGCCGGCCGACTGTGCGCGCTGGAGACGTTCTCGCAGATCGACGCCACGCTGGCGGTGGACTGGCGCATCCTCGATGGTGGGTGGCTGGGGGCGGGTTCGGTGGTGGCCGAGGTGTCGGGCCCGATGCGGTCGATCCTCACCGCCGAGCGCACCGCCCTCAATTTCCTCTGTCACCTGTCGGGGGTCGCCACCTTGGCGCGCCGGTTCGTCGACGCCGTCACCGCGGCGAACCCCGCCACCCGGGTGCTCGACACGAGAAAGACGACGCCGGGTCTGCGTCTCCTCGAGAAGGCGGCCGTGCGCGCCGGTGGGGGCTGGAACCATCGGGCCGGATTGTCCGACGCCGTGCTGGTGAAGGACAACCATCTGGGCCGCCTCGGGATCACCGAAGCTGTGGCGACGGCGAGACGGTCGTGGCCGGGGCGGATGGTGGAGGTGGAGTGCGACCGTCCCGAACAGGTGTCCGAAGCCGTCGACGCCGGGGCCTCGGCCGTGCTCCTCGACAACATGACGCCGTCGCTGGTGTCGGAGTGCGTGGCGCTCGTGCGGGCGCGCGTCGCCCCCGGGACCGTGCTCGTCGAGGCCTCGGGCGGCGTGACCCTCGCCACCGCCCCCGCCTTCGCCGCGGCCGGCGCGGACCTCGTCTCGGTGGGGGCCATCACCCATTCCGCGCCGATACTCGACCTCGGGCTCGACCTCGTGGAGGACTGACCGTGCTGCTCGCCATCGACGTGGGGAACACCGAAACGGTGATCGGGCTGTTCTCGTTGGGGCCCGGCGACGACCCCCCGGCGGGGAGCCGCCCCGCCCCGCCCGTCCCTCCCGAGCCGGCCGGGCTCACGCATCACTGGCGGCTTTCGACCGTCGCCGACCGCACGCCCGACGAGCACGCGCTGTTGCTGTCGGAGCTGTTGAACCTCGACGGCATGGACGTCGACGAGGTGGCCACGGGCATGGCCGTCACCTCCTCGGTGCCGCGCGTCACCACGGCGCTGCGCCAGATGGCGGGTCGGTGGTTCGACGTGCCGTGCGTCGTGCTCGAGCCCGGCGTGCGCTCGGGCATGCCCATCCTCTACGACAACCCCAAAGAGGTCGGTGCCGATCGCATCGCCAACGCCATCGGCGCCTATGACCTCTACGGCGGGCCGTGCATCGTGGTGGACCTGGGCACCGCCACCACCTTTGACGCCATCTCGGGTGCGGGCGAGTACCTCGGCGGTGCCATCGCGCCGGGCATCGCCATCTCCATGGACGCGCTGTTCCACCACGCCGCCGCGCTGCGGCGCGTCGAGCTCGTCGAGCCCCGCAGCGTCATCGGGAAGTCGACGGTCGAGTCGATCCAGTCCGGCGCGCTGTACGGGTACGCGGCCCAGGTCGACGGCATGTGCAGCCGCATCATCGACGAGCTCGGTCACGCCACGGTGGTCGCCACCGGCGGGCTGTCGGAGATCATCGCGCCGTTGTCGCGCACCATCGACCACCGGGAGCCGTGGCTCACGCTGCACGGGTTGCGACTCGTCTACGAGCGCAACTCCAAATCGACGTAACGCGCCCGGGGCGGGGGAAGCGGGGTCGTCGGGACGGTGAGGTCGAACCGATAGCCTCGCGCCCTGTGGCCGACGTCCCCTACTCGTTCGAACGGAGCGCGGAAGCCCGAGCACTGCACGACCGCTACGGCGCGCTCGGGCCCGGCGAGGAGAGCGAGGACATCGTCTCCGTGGCCGGACGGGTCATGTTGATGCGTCCCCAGGGACGCCTGGCCTTCGCCACCTTGCGCGACTCGTCGGGTCAGGTGCAGCTCTTCGCGCTGGCGAAGATCACGGCCGAGTTCGAGGCGTTCACGCGCTTGTCACTCGGGGATTGGGTGGGGGCCACGGGCAAGATCGTGCGCACCCGCAAGGGCGAGCTGTCGGTGCAGGTCCACACGTGGGTGCTGCTGGCCGAGGCCAGGCGGGGCTTCGGCGACAAGTGGAAGGGTGTCTCCGACGTCGAGACGCGCTTTCGCCGAGCGCGAGGTCGACCTGTGGGCGAACGAGCGCACCCGCGAGATCCTGACCCTTCGCAGCCGGCTCATCAGCTCGGTGCGGCGCCGGCTCGAGGACGAGGGCTTCGTCGAGGTCGAGACGCCGGTGCTGCACGTCATCCCCGGCGGCGCGCTGGCCAAGCCTTTCGTGACGCATCACAACGCCCTCGATGCCGACCTGTTCCTGCGCATCGCGCCCGAGCTCTACCTCAAGCGCCTCGTCGTGGGCGGGTTCGAGAAGGTGTTCGAGATCGCGCCGGGTGTTTCGCAACGAAGGCCTGTCTCCCCGCCACAATCCCGAATTCACGATGCTCGAGCTCTACCAGGCCTATGCGGACTATGGGGACCTGGCGGTGTTGGTGGAGGACTTGGTGTCGGGGCTTGCGTCGGAGCTGTGTGGCGCCACCGTCATCTCCTATCAAGGGCGCGAGCTCGATCTCACCCCGCCGTGGCGGCGCGCCACCATGGCCGAGCTCGTGAGCGAAGCCACCGGCGAGCCCGTCTCTGTCCACACCGACATCGACGAATTGCGTCGCCGCGTCAGCGCGGTCGGTGTCGAGCCCAAACCGGCGTGGGGGGCGGGCAAGCTTCTGCTCGAGCTGTACGAGAAGACGACCGAGCCCGACCTGTGGGGGCCGGTGTACGTGATGGACTTCCCCGCCGAGGTGTCGCCGCTGTCGCGCCGGCACCGGTCGGACCCCGACCTCGTCGAGCGCTTCGAGGCCATCGTGGCCGGGCGCGAGCTCGTGAACGCCTTCTCGGAGTTGGTCGACCCCGACGACCAGCGCAGCCGCTTCGAGGCGCAGGCTGCGGCGCGCGCCGGTGGTGACGAGGAGGCCATGGCCATCGACGAGGATTATCTGCGCGCCCTCGAACACGGTCTGCCTCCCACGGCCGGCCTCGGCATCGGGCTCGACCGGCTGGTGATGTTGCTCGCCGACGTGGCCAACATCCGCGAGGTCATCGCCTTTCCCACGCTGCGCCCCGAGCGCTGACGCGCGCCCGACGCGGCGCGACGCGGGAAGGCGCGCCGTTCTACCTCGAGACGGGAAGTCCCTCGAGCAGTGACCGCGCCAGGTCCCCCAGGGCGCGGCCCAGGGCGCGCTCGCGCACGGCCTCGGCCGCCTCGACGGCCTCGTCGACGAAACGCCGGCTGGCGGTGACGGTGTCGGCGATGGCACCGGACTCGGCCACGATCGAGCGCGCCTTGTCCCGTTCGGGTTGGTCGAGCGGCGCGCCGAGCAGCGGCCGGAGCTCGGGGCCGGTGCCGGGGTCTTGGAGGGCGAGGAGCACCGGCAGGGTGTAGATCCCTTCGGCGAGGTCCTGGCCGGCGGGCTTGCCGAGCTCCTCGTCGGTGGCGACGACGTCGAGGATGTCGTCGCGGAATTGGAAGAGCATGCCGAAACAGCGTCCGAAGTTCGTGAGCACGTCCACTTCGGTGCGCGCCAGCCCACCGGTGAGCGCGCCGATGCGACACGACGTCGACATGAGCGCCGCGGTCTTGCCCTCGATGGTGTGGAGGTAGTCCTCCTCGGTGCGTTCGGTGCTGTAGGCCGAGCGCACCTCGGTGACCTGCCCCTGGCACAACAGGCCCAGGGTGTTGGCGAGCAGCCCCGCGATCTCGGTGCCGAGCGAGGCGGCGATCTCGGCCGAGCGGGCCAGGAGGAAGTCTCCGGCCACGATGGCGACGAGGTTGCCGAAGCGGGCGTTGACGCTCTCCACGTTGCGCCGGACCAGGGCCTCGTCCATGACGTCGTCGTGGTAGAGCGAGGCCAGGTGCACGAGCTCGACGGCCACGGCCCCCTGGAGGTCGTCGGCGGTCGCCGCCCGGCCACCCCCGGTGGCCGATGCCAGGGCCAGGCAGGGGCGCAGGCGCTTGCCCCCGGCCGCGATCAGGTGGGTGGTGACCTCGTCCAGGAAGCGGTCGCCGGAGCTGACGGCGTTCCGGAGCTCGGGTTCCAGGAGCGCCAGATCGTCTGTGAGGAAGGGGAGTGACAGCAGAGAGGCGGTGTCCACCAGGGGGAACGATAGGCGAAGGACCCGAAGTCGGGACAACGTGGGGCCTCCGCGACGGCTGTGGCCAGGGCCTGGGCCCGGAGGCGGCTCCGGGCCGTCCTCGGCGCTTGCGCAGGTTTGTGCGGGCCTGGTGACTACGGTCGGTGGAACGGGTCAGGATTCGGGCCCGGTGTGCCGAAGGAATGGGGGATGCAATTGGGACCTGACGGTCGAGGGAAACGGGGGCTCTGGGTGTTTGTTGCTACAGCACGCCCGGTAGACTTTGTTCAGGAGTCGAGCCGTCGAGGGAGGCGGTCTGGTGTTCGAACGCTTCACTGATCGGGCGCGAAGGGTGCTGGTGCTGGCGCAGGAGGAAGCGCGCCTGCTCAACCACAGCTTCATCGGGACCGAGCACATCCTTCTGGGGCTCATCCACGAGGGCGAGGGCGTCGCGGCCAAGGCCCTCGAGCAGCTCGGTGTCTCGCTCGAGGCCGTGCGCGAGAAGGTGGAGGAGACCATCGGCCTGTCGGGCACGGCCCCGACCGGGTCCCCGCCCTTCACCCCCCGGGCCAAGAAGGTCCTGGAGCTCTCGCTGCGAGAGGCTCTCCAGCTCGGCCACAACTACATCGGCACCGAGCACATGCTCCTCGGCCTCGTGCGCGAGGGCGAGGGCGTCGCCGCCCAGGTGCTCGTGAGCCTCGGCGCCGACCTGGCCCGTGTGCGCCAGCAGGTCATCCAGCTCCTGTCGGGCTACCAGGGCAAGGAGTCCGTCGGGGCAGGTCCCGGCTCGTCGGCCTCGGAGACGCCTTCGGGCTCCCCGGTGCTCGACCAGTTCGGGCGCAACCTCACCCAGCTGGCGCGCGACACCAAGCTCGACCCGGTCATCGGGCGCGAGAAAGAGATCCAGCGCGTCATGCAGGTCCTCAGCCGCCGCACCAAGAACAACCCGGTGCTCATCGGCGAGCCCGGCGTGGGCAAGACCGCCATCGTCGAAGGACTGGCCCAGCGCATCGTGGCCAACGACGTGCCCGAGACGCTCAAGGGCAAGCAGCTCTACACCCTCGACCTCGGAGCCCTTGTGGCGGGCAGCCGCTACCGCGGTGACTTCGAGGAGCGCCTGAAGAAGGTGCTCAAGGAGATCCGCACGCGCGGCGACATCGTGCTGTTCATCGACGAGCTGCACACTCTCGTGGGCGCCGGCGCGGCCGAAGGTGCCATCGACGCTGCTTCGATCCTCAAGCCCATGCTGGCTCGCGGCGAGTTGCAGACCATCGGCGCCACCACGCTCGACGAGTACCGCAAGCACCTCGAAAAGGACGCCGCCCTCGAGCGCCGGTTCCAGCCCATCAAGGTGGAGCAGCCCACCGTGGCGCACACCATCGAGATCCTGAAGGGCCTGCGCGACCGCTACGAGTCGCACCACTCGGTGACCATCACCGATCAGGCGTTGGTGGCCGCGGCCAACCTCGCCGATCGCTACCTGGCCGACCGCTACCTGCCCGACAAGGCCATCGACCTCATCGACGAGGCCGGCAGCCGCCTGCGCATCCGGCGCATGACGACCCCTCCCGACTACAAGAAGCTCGAGGAGGAGATCGACCGGATCCGCCACGACAAGGAGTCGGCCATCGAGCGCCAGGCGTTCGACCAGGCGAAGAAGCTGGCCGAGCAGGAGAAGGAGCGCCTCGACCGCAAGACCGCCATGGAGGCGGAGTGGCGCGCCGAGGGCCTCGAGCTCTTCGACGTCGTCGACGAGGAGGTCATCGCCGAGGTCCTGGCCAACTGGACCGGCATCCCCGTCTACCGCCTCACCGAGGAGGAGACCTCCAAGCTGCTGCGCATGGAGGACGAGCTCCACAAGCGTGTCGTGGGCCAGGAAGAGGCCATCAAGGCGCTGTCGCGGGCCATTCGTCGGACCCGGGCCGGGCTCAAGGACCCCAAGCGGCCCAGCGGCTCGTTCATCTTCCTGGGACCGACCGGCGTCGGAAAGACCGAGCTCGCCAAGGCACTGGCGGAGTTCCTCTTCGACGACGAGGACGCGCTGATCCAGCTCGACATGAGCGAGTACATGGAGAAGCACACCGTGTCGCGGCTCGTGGGCTCACCCCCCGGCTATGTCGGGTACGAAGAAGGCGGACAGCTCACCGAGGCCGTGCGGCGCAAGCCGTTCTCGGTGGTGCTCTTCGACGAGGTGGAGAAGGCCCACCCCGACGTGTTCAACGCGCTGCTCCAGATCCTCGAGGACGGCCGGCTCACCGACGCCCAGGGGCGTTCCGTGGACTTCAAGAACACCGTGCTCATCATGACCTCCAACCTGGGCACCGCCGACCTGCGCAAGTCGTCGGTGGGCTTCGCCAAAACGTCGGAGGCCGTGAGCTACGAGCGGATGAAGGCGAAGGTCCACGACGCGCTGAAGGCGCACTTCCGGCCCGAGTTCCTGAACCGGATCGACGAGGTCATCGTCTTCCACGAGCTGTCCAAGGAAGAGGTCGTGGAGATCGTCGACCTCATGATCCGGCGGGTCGGCGAGCAGCTGGAGTCGCAGGGACTGGGCCTCGAGCTCACCCCGACGGCCAAGTCACTGCTGGCGGACAAGGGATACGACCCCACCCTCGGGGCCCGTCCCCTGCGCCGGGCCATCCAGCAGTTCGTCGAGGACGCACTGTCGGAGCGCATCCTGTGGAAGGAATTCCGCGTGGGCGAGACCATCATCGTCGATGTGGAGGACGGCGAGTTCGTCTTCCGCACCGTCGAGGGCCTCGAGCCGCCGCCGGTCGAGTTGGCCGGCGCGGGCGCCGACTCCTGAACCACCCGCCGGTCACGTTGTTGACCGCACCATCTGCCTGACCGTCACACCCCCTCCCTAGCCTCCCGCGCATGGGACGGCCGCGAACGGTGCACCGGTGTACGGCGTGTGGGGGTGCCACGCCCCGCTGGGCCGGGCGCTGTCCGGGGTGCGGCGAATGGAACAGCCTCGTCGAGGAGCACGTCGTCGAGCCCGCGGCCCCGCCCCGCCGGCCAACCGCGTCACTCCACCTGCTCGACGATTCGCTCTTCGGCCCCGACCCCGGTCGCGGCCCGGCCCCCGGCTCCGGGATGGAGCGCGCCGTCCGGCTCGAAGAGGTCGACCCCGCCGAGTCTGGGCCCGTCCCCACCGGCCTGGCCGAGCTCGACCGGGTCCTCGGAGGTGGGCTCGTCCCGGGCTCGGTCACCTTGTTGGGCGGAGAGCCCGGGGTGGGCAAGTCGACCCTGCTGCTCCAGGTCCTGACTTCGATGGCCTCGGCGGGTACCCCCGTGCTGCTCGTCTCCGCCGAGGAGTCGGCCCAGCAGGTGCGCCGACGTGCCGAGCGACTCGGGCCCCTGCCCGCCAGGCTGATGGTGCTCGCCACCACCGACCTTTCGAGCCTCCCCGCCGCGCTGCACGACATGACGCCGACGTTGGTCGTGGTCGACTCGATCCAGGCCGTCTTCGACCCCGGCGCGGCGGGCACCCCGGGAAGCCTCGGCCAGGTGCGAGCCTGCACCGACCTGGTCGTGCACCTGGCCAAGCTCCATCGCGTGCCGTTCGTGCTGGTGGGCCATGTCACCAAGGAAGGGACCCTGGCAGGCCCCCGCACCCTGGAGCACCTCGTCGACACCGTCCTCGGCGTCGAGGGGGACCGCCACCACGCCCTGCGTACGGTGCGGGCCACCAAGCACCGCTTCGGGCCCTCCGGTGAGCTCGGGCTCTTCGAGATGAACGACACCGGCCTGGCCGCGGTGACCGACCCCTACCAGCTCTTGCTCGGCGACCGCCGTCCCGGGGCGCCGGGGAGCGCGGTGCTGCCCGCCATGCAGGGCCAGCGCGCCCTGTTGGTCGAGGTCCAGGCCCTCACGTCGAAGAGCACACCGGAGATCCCGAGCCGGCGCTCGGCGCAGGGGATCGACGGCGGTCGGCTGGCCCTGCTGCTGGCGGTGCTCGAGCAGCGCGCCGGGGTGTCGGTGATCCGCACCGATGTCTTCGCGTCGGCGGTGGGCGGCATCCGGGTGCTCGAGCCCGCTGCCGACCTGGCCCTGGCTCTCGCCCTCGCCTCGGCGGTCAGAGGCCGCGCCCTGCCACCCGATCTGGTCGTATTCGGTGAGGTGGGCCTCGGCGGTGAGATCCGACAGGTGCCGCACGCCCCGCGGCGACTGGCCGAAGCGGCGCGCGTCGGGTTCCGCCACGCGCTTGTCCCCGCGTCGTGTCCCGACGGGCCTCCGGGGATGGAAGTGGTGCACGTGAGAACACTGGCGCAGGCGGTGAAGTTGGGCACGGGGTCCACGGCCACGCTCGACGGCGGGGACTAACGACACAGGACGCCGGGTACCATGCGGAGGTGGTGGTGCGACCGAGCTCGGCCATGGCCGACGCCCTGGCCCTCGTTGCGCCGGGCCAACCGTTGCGCGACGGCATCGAGCGTGTGCTGCAGGCCAATCGCGGGCTGTTGCTGGTGGTGGGCGACGGGGCCGATGTGCTGTCGATCTGCACGGGCGGGTTCCTGCTCGACGCCGAATTCAGCCCGCAGCGCTTATCGGAGCTGGCCAAGATGGACGGTGCGGTCATCCTCTCGCCCGACGCCGACCGCATCGCCCGGGCCAATGTGCATCTGATGCCCAACGCCACCATCCCCACCATCGAGACCGGCACGCGCCACCGCACCGCCGAGCGCGTGGCCCGGTCCATCGACGTCCCCGTGGTGTCGGTGTCGGCAGCCATGGGCCTCGTCACGGTGTACCGGCGCGACACGCGCCACGTGCTCCAGGACGAGCGCCGCCTGCACGAGCGGGTGCGCCAGGCCCTGCAGACCACCCGCCGGTTCCGCCAGCGACTCGACAGCACGCTCTCGGCGTTGTCGGCACTCGAGATCGCCGACACCGTGACGGTGCGCGACGTCGTCGCCGTGCTCCAGCCCGCTGAACTGCTCGACCGTATCGCCGATGGCGTCAAGGTGGACCTGGTGGAGCTGGGCGAGGACGGACGGTTGCTGCGGCTCCAGCTCGAGGAGGTGCTCGACGGCATCGACCCCCTGCGCCGTCTGGTGGTGCGCGACTACATGCAGGGCGACACCGACGGCGCCCCGCCGGGCGCGACGGCGCTCGCGCCGGCGGTCGCGCCGGGCGCGCACGAGCGCGGCCCAAAGAGATGGCCACGACGGGCATGGAGGGGTCTCGAACGACGAGTCCGCCCTGGCGCTCGCCGCGTTGGCGGGATTGTCGACCGACGACCTGCTCGACGCGCGGCGGGTGTCGGCCGCCCTCGGGCTTGGCGCCGCCCAGTCCGATCCCGACGCGCCGGTCGAGCCCCGCGGCTATCGGCTGTTGCACCGGCTGCCGCGCTTCCCCGATGCGCTCGTGGACAGGATCGTCGAGCACTTCGCCGGACTGCAGCGGATCCTGCGGACGTCGGTGGCCGAGCTCGAGGAGGTCGAAGGCGTGGGTGAGGCCCGCGCCCGTTCGGTGAAAGAGGGCCTGGCCCGTCTCGCCGAAGCGAGCATCCTCGACCGCTACAGCTGAGGCCTGCTCAGAGCCGCGCCCGCCGGTCGGGGTGGGGCCCGCGGGCTGCTCGGGTAGAATGGAACGTCTGTCCCTCGCCCATGAGCGTGTGGCCGAGCGCGCCATCCCGGGAGAGGTACGTGTTCGACATCGGTGACAAGGTGGTCTACCCCCATCACGGGGCGGCGATCGTGGAGCGGCGCGAGGTCAAAGAGGCCTTCGGCGAGAAGAAGGAGTACCTCGTCCTGCGCCTCGCCTATGGCGATCTCACCTTGATGGTCCCCGCCGACAACACCGAAGGTGTGGGCCTGCGCGAAGTCATCAACGACGAAGAGGTCGAGGAGGTGTTCGCCGTCCTTCGCAAGAAGGAGGCGCGCATGCCGACGAACTGGTCGCGCCGGTACAAGAACCACTCCGAGAAGCTGCGTTCCGGCGACATCTACCAGGTGGCCGAGGTCGTGCGAAACCTCTCGATCCGCGACAAGGACAAGGGCCTCTCCGCGGGCGAGAAGCGCATGCTCAGTCGGGCCCGCCAGATCCTCGTCTCGGAGCTGACCTTCGCACTCGATGTCGACGAGGCCGCGGCGGAGAAGCGCCTGGACGAGGCGCTGCCCTGACCCGCGTGGGCCCGCACCGCTCCGGCGGGGCGCGGTCGCCGCACGGGAGGTGAGCCCGTGTCGGTGTGGGTGGTCGTGGTGGCGGCCGGAAGCGGACAGCGGTTCGGGGCTCCCAAGCAATTCGCCCAACTGGCGGGGCGCAGCATGGTGCAGTGGGCCGTCGACGCCGCCCGGGCCGTCGCCGACGGCGTGGTCCTCGTGCTCCCCCCCGGTGACGACGCGCTCCGCGCCACTCCACCCGGTGCCACCGGTGCCGACGTGTCGGTGGCGGGCGGCGACACCCGGGCCGCGTCGGTGCGCGCCGGGCTCGCCGCGGTGCCCGGGTCGGCCGACGTGATCGTGGTGCACGACGGAGCGCGTCCGCTGGCATCGCCGGCGTTGTTCCGCGCCGTGGTGGACGCCGTCGCCGGTGGAGCCGACGCGGCGGTGCCGGCGGTGGCGGTGGCCGACACCTTGAAGCGCGTCGTGGACGACGCCGTCACGGCCACCGTGGCGCGCCAGGGCTTGGTGGCGGTGCAGACTCCGCAGGCGTTTCGAGCCGACGTGCTGCGACGGGCCCATGAGGCCGGCGCCGATGCCACCGATGACGCCGCCCTCGTGGAGGCGCTGGGAGCTACCGTGCGCGTCGTGCCCGGCGATCCTCGCAACATCAAGGTGACCACGGCCGCCGACTTCGAGGTCGCGCAGGCTCTGGCGATGTGATGACCGATGCCGCCGTGCCGGGCTCGTTGCGCATCGGGCAGGGATTCGACGTGCACCGCTTCTCGGGAGACCCGGGCCGCCCCCTGATCCTCGGCGGTGTGACCGTACCCGGCGCGGCCGGGCTCGCCGGGCACAGCGACGCCGACGTCGTGGCCCACGCCGTGGCCGAAGCCCTGCTCGGTGCGGCGGGTCTCGGTGACCTCGGGCGCCACTTTCCCGCCCGGGACCCGGCCTGGGCCGGAGCGGACTCCATGGAGCTCCTCGACCGGGTCTCGCTCATGGTCGGCGCGCAGGGCATGGCCCTCGTGAACGCGGACTGCACCGTGGTGTGTGAGCGTCCCCGGCTGGCTGAGCACACCGACGCCATGGCGAATCGGCTCGAGGGGTTGCTCGGGGCCCCCGTCAGTGTGAAAGCGAAGCGGGCCGAGGGTCTGGGGGCGATCGGCCGGGTCGAAGGTATTGCGTGCCTGGCGGTGGTCCTCCTCACCTCGGCGCCGTGACCGGGCCACCGCGCCGGCGACGGCCCGCTTCACCGGGTCGCGGCGCTCCATCGCCGCGCAGCGGCCCGGCCGGACGGGGGGCGCGTCGGCACGCGGTAGCGCCACCGGACACGGCGCCACGGCTCGACGGGCCGCGCCGGGAAAGAGCGGTGCCACCGGACGTGGTGACACCGCGGGCCGTCCCGGTGGCGGGGGGGCAGGCAGTCGGGCTGGAGCGGGGCGCGCCGGTGGTCGCGGCGGCGGAGGGCACGGCTTGGGGGGGGAACAGGTCGAGGGCCGCCACGCCGTGCGCGAGTTGCTCGCCGCGGGCCGTCGCCCAGTGCGCGAGGTCTGGATCTCCGAGGACCTCGACCCCTCGCCGCAGATCGACGAGATCGAACGACTGGCCACGCGTCGGCGCGTACGCCTCGTGCTCGTCCCCCGCACCAAGCTTGAGCGCGCCGCGCGCACCGATGCGCCGCAAGGTGTTCTGGCCCATGCCCGGGCCCTCGAAGAGGTCGAGCTCGAGTCGCTGTGCCGCGCCGGCCGGGGCGGGGCGGCGTTCCTGCTCGTCCTCGACGGCGTCACCGATCCGCACAACGTCGGTGCCCTGCTGCGCAGCGCGCGAGTGCGCGGGTGTCACCGGCGTGGTGCTGCCACGCCATCGCGCCGTGCACGTGACCCCCACGGTGGCCAAGGTCGCCGCCGGTGCCATCGAGTACCTCGACATCTCCGTCGTGCCCGGGGTCCCCAACGCCCTGCGGCAGTTGGACGAGCTGGGGGTGACGAGCGTCGGCCTCGACGCCGATGCCCCGACGTCGCTGTTCGACCTCGATCTCGATGCCTCGGCCGGGGTGGCGCTCGTGATGGGGGCCGAGGGCCGGGGCCTGGCCGCGCTGACCCGGCGACGGTGCTCGGCCCTGGCCGCGATCCCCCAATTCGGCGCCCTGGGCAGCCTGAACGTGGCCTCGGCCGGAGCCGTGGCGTGCTTCGAGGTGATGAGGCGCCGGGTGGCGACGGCGTCGGGGGAGACGGGGTAGCCGCGCTGCGCGATCATCTGCTCCGAGCGACAGGGGAGACAGATGGGCAGCGACGCCGCGGTGGGTGTTCGGCGCGAGGGGCCGGTGGCCGTCGTCGAGCTGTCGCGGGGCAAGGTCAACGCCATCGACGTCGAGTTGCTGGAAGAGCTCGGAGCCATCCTCGAGGGCCTCGAGCGCGACCCCGAGACGCGCGCCCTGGTCCTTACCGGCGCGGGCCGGGTCTTCTCGGCCGGGGTGGACCTGCGTCGGGTGATCGACGCTGACCCGGAGTACGCCGAGCGCCTGGTGGCCGGGCTGCGCGTCGGCCTCGAGGCGTTGTTCTGCTTTCCCAAGCCCACGGTGGTCGCCGTGAACGGCGCCGCTGTGGCGGGGGGTTGCATCCTGGCCTGCGCGTGCGACCGCCGGCTCATGGCCGACACCGCCCGCATCGGCGCCAGCGAGCTGGCCGTGGGTGTGCCCTTCCCCGTGGCCGCGCTGGAGATCATGCGCTACGCCTGCGGGTCGCGCACCGAGGACGTCGTCTACGGCGCCCGCCTCTTCGACGCGCATGAGGCCGTGGCGCTCGGCATGGCCCACGAGGTGCACCCCGCTGACGCCGTGGTCGAGCGCGCCGTTGCTGTCGCCGCCGAGTACGGGGCGCGCCCAGCTTTCGCCTATGGCCTCGCCAAGGCCCAGCTCCGGGGGCCCGTGCTCGAACGGATGCGAAGCGACGCCGCCGCCGTGGCCGACAAGGCCGCCATCGCGGAATGGGCCTCACCGCACACGGCGCGAAACTTGCGTCAACAACTCGATCGGTTGTCGGCGGCCCGATGACATTCGTGGCGGGCGCGCCGGCGCCGGAGTACAGCGCGCCCACCGCGCCGCGCCGAGGGTCGACGCGTCCGAGCCGGTGGTGGGACTCGAACCCACGGCCTGACGATTACAAATCGTCTGCGCTTCCAGCTGCGCCACACCGGCTTGGACGCCACGCTACCGCCGGTCCTCTCCGGTCCCGGGCACGACGGGGCACAGGATCGAGGATCCTTGCTTCGCGCGCGGTGCATTGGCAGGCTTGACCCCGCGATGGGATTGACAGACCAGGACCGCCAGATCCTCGACTTCGAGGAGTCGTGGTGGACCCGGCCCGAAGCCAAGGCATCGGGGATCCGAGACCGTCTGGGGATGTCGCCGACGGGGTACTACCGCCGGCTCGCGGAGATCGTCGACACGAGTGAAGCCCTCGATCACGCTCCTCTCGTCGTCCGGCGCTTGCGCCGGCGCCGGCTCGACCAACGCCGGGGCCGGTTCGAGTCCACCGCCGCTCCGCATCATCCCCGGCGATGAGCGACCGTTTCGACGAACCCGGCGCGCCCGGTGCCCCCGGTGGGCCCGGCGCGCCCGGTGGACCGGGTGGCAGCTTCCACGACGGAGCGGGTCGTGACCCGTTGGGTGGATCGCCGCCCTCGGGATTCCTGCGCGGTGCAGGAGTGGTGATCGTGGCCGTGGTCATCGGCGCGCTGCTGATGCCGTCGGCCACGCGGGCGCCGCTGAAACTGGCCAACGTCAGTGGAACGAGCCCGACGACGACGTCCCCGACGACAACCGCGCCCCGGTCCCGGACCACGACCACCACGCAGGCGACCATCGTGCCCGGCGCGTCGTCGATTCACGTCCTGGTGGTCAACGGCACGAGCATCACCGCGCTCGCCGGGGGCACCGCCACCTATCTCCGGTCGCGGGGATTCCTCACCCTTCCCGCCACCAACTCGACGACGAAGGTGACCGGCACCCAGGTGTACGCGGTGTCGGGACCGGCCAGCTCGGCCACGACGGTCACCAACGCGCTGGGGTTGACCGCCAGCACCATTCAGCCCACCACCGCGGTCGCCCCGGTCCGGTCGACGGCGGGGGCCAACGTCGTCGTCGTCGCCGGCCCTGATCTGGCGCGCTTGGCGCCCGGGTCCACCACGTCTTCGACTGGCTCTCCTCCCGGCTGACGGGCGCGACGCGCCCATGGGGGACGGAGGACCGATCGGGCCCGGGCCATCGCGCCGGGGCGCGCCGGCCGGTGATGACATCCTGGGCCCGTTGGCGGTGCTCCTGGAACGGCCGTCGGCCAGTGCGGTGCTGACCGATTTCGACGGGACACTGGCGCCCATCGTGGAGGACCCCACCCAGGCCCACCCCCTTCCCGAGGCACCCGGCGTGCTGCGGTCCCTGGCCCAGAGCTTCGCCGTGGTGGCGGTGGTCTCGGGCCGCCCGGTGTCGTTCCTGACCCAGCGCCTGGCGGCGGCGGGATCGGCGGTGCGGTTGTTCGGCGCCTATGGGCTCGAGTGGATCGAGGACGGAGAACTCCGCCGCGCCGCCGCGGTCGAGCCCTGGGTGGGCCCGGTGGCCCAGGTGGTCGAGGCCGCCCGCGCCGAGTTCGGGGGGGAGGCCGTCGGCGTCGAGAACAAGGACATCTCGGTCACGGTGCACTGGCGCCAGGCTCCCGACGCCGGCCCTCGCGCCTGGGACTTCGCCCGCGACTGGTCGCGTCGCACCGGGCTCATGCTCCAACCCGGTCGGATGGCCGTGGAGTTCCGGCCCCCGGTGGGCATCGACAAAGGGTCGGTGGTCGAAACCCTGGCCCGGGGTTGTGCCGCGGCGTGCTTCGCGGGCGACGACGCCGGCGACCTGGCCGCCTTCGCGGCGCTCGACCGCCTCGCCCCCGACGGCACGCGCACGGTGCGGGTGGCGGTGACCGACGAGGAGACGCCCCCCGAGCTCGTGGCCGCCGCCGACGTCATCGTGCGCGGGCCCGCCGAGGCCCTGGACCTGTTCCGGGCCCTGGCCACACGGGCCCGAGCCTGAGCGACGCGACGCGCCGAGGGCGTCCGGTCGTGGTCAGGCCGGGATGATGGCGGCGAGCTGATCGGCGAGCCAGTCCCCGGGCTTGCGCCTCGACACCAGCGTGCGCAGCGCCTCGGCCCGACGGGTGCGCTCGGTCGGCTCCATGTCGAGGGCCCGCAGGAGGACGCCGGCGGTGCCGGTCACGTCGAAGGGATTGATCTCCAGGGCCTCGGGGTGCAGTTCGGCGAAGGCGCCGGCCTCGCGCGACAGGGCTAGGACGCCGTCGGTGGTGTTGACGATGGGTCCTTCCTTGGCGACCAGGTTGAGCCCGTCGCGCAGCGGGTTCACGAGCAGGACGTCGTAGCGCATGAGGGCCGCGATCGAACGCCCCGGATCGTCGGCCACGTCGAGAATGATCGGAGCCCAGTCATCGGTGCCCCACGTGTCGTTGACCCGCCGAGCCGCCTGCTCGACCTCGGCTCCATAGGCGAGGTATTCCGGCAGCGTCGAGCGCGACGCGTAGGCCAGGGCGAGCAGCACGACCTCGCCGCGCAGCTCGGGTCGCATGCGCAGCATCTCGTCGAACGCCCAGAACCCGCGCAGCAGGTTCTTGGCGGGTTCGATCCTGTCGACGCGCAACACCATGCGGCGACCGGCGAGGAGTTCCTCGAGCCGTTCGCCCGCGGCGATGCACTCCTGCGACGCGGCCCGTTCGACGAGCTGCACGGAGTCGGGGGTGAGCGGCGACACGAAGGTGTGGCGCATGTCGACGCCCATGTCCACACAGCAGCTGCGGTAGCTCTGCTCCCAACGCGCCGTGTGGAACCCACACGCGGTCGCGCCGGCCATGCCCTCGAGGACCTCGCGGGCCACCGTGGTGGGCAGCACGCGCAGCATGTCGGGGGTGGCGAAAGGGGTGTGGGTGAAGTGGACGGTGTGGAGGTCGGGTCGTTTTTCGCGCAGCACCCCGGGCAGGAGGCTCAGGTGGTAGTCCTGGACGAGCACGGTGGCGCCCTCCGCCGCGGCCGCGTCCACGACCTGCGCGAAGAGCTCGTTGAATTCGCGATAGGCCTCCCAGGCCCGGGCGAAGTGGTGGTCGAAGCGCGGCCGCCGGGCCAGGTCGAAGAGGTGGTGGTGCAAGAACCACAGGGTGGAGTTCGACACCACGTCGTAGGCCATGCGGTAGGTGTCCCGGTCGGGTTGCACCGTGAGCAGGTGGAGCCCGCGCTCGGTCATGAGGCCCTCGGCCGTCGCCATGCGATCGGCGTCGGACATGGCGCACGCCACCCAGGTGGCCCCGCTGCCTTCGAGCTGGGGGTGCAGCGCGGCGGCCAGCCCACCCGCCGAACCGGCCGGCACGGGTCGCCCCTCCTGGTCCAAGGCGAAGGACATGGGGCCCCGGTTCGAGGCGATGACCAGGTCCGCTTTCAACCGCGACCAACCCTCTGCATACCGGGACGACCCTACCCGCCACCTGCACGGGCTACTCCGACGGGCCACCATGGACGGCGTGACCCGTGACCCCTCCGCCTAGCACCGTGCCCGACGACTCCTCCCCCCGGCGCCGGGCCCTGCTCGCCCCCGACGCCTTCAAGGGAACGGCGGGCGCCCCCGCCGTGGCCACCGCCATGGCCCTCGGCGCCCGGCGGGCGGGCTGGGACGGCGACGTGTGCCCGTTGTCCGACGGCGGGGAGGGCTTCGCCGAGGTCCTCGCGGCCGTGCCGGGGCCGGCCGGGGCCGGGGCCGGCGCCTGGCACGAGACGGTGGTGACGGGCCCGCTCGGCGACCCGGTGCCGGCGCGGTGGTGGTTGGCCGACGGCGTGGCGGTGGTGGAGTCCGCGGCCGCGTCGGGCCTGCCCCTGGCCGGGGGGGCCGGGGGCAACGACCCGATCGGGGCCACGACCCGGGGCACCGGCGAGCTGCTGGTGGCCGCGGCCTCGGCCGGCGCCAGACGGGTGCTCGTGGGGGTGGGGGGCTCGGCCACCACCGACGGGGGCCGCGGTGCCATGGAGGCCATCGAGGCCGGCGGGGGGCTGGGCGGGATCGAGGTGGTGGTGGCCTGTGACGTGGAGACCCGGTTCGTCGAGGCCGCCGAGCACTTCGGGCCGCAGAAGGGGGCCACGCCCGACCAGGTGGTGGCGCTGCGGGCCCGCCTGGTGGCCCTGGCCGACGAGATCCGGGACCGCTACGGGGTGGAGGTGACCGACCTGCCGGGCGGGGGCGCCGCCGGGGGCCTGGCCGGCGGGCTGGCCGCCCTGGGGGCGCGGCTCGTGCCCGGCTTCGGGGTGGTGGCCGAGGCGGTGCGGCTGACCCCGCGCCTCGCCTCCGTCGACGGGGTGGTCACCGGGGAGGGACGCCTCGACGCCACCTCGTGGTCCGGGAAGGTGGTGGGCTCGGTGGTCGCCGCGGCGCGCGCCGCCGGGGTCCCGGTGCTGGTGGTGGTGGGTGTGGTGGGCCCCGGTGGGATCGAGGGCACCGCCGGTGCCGATGTCGAGGTCCGCACCCTGGCCGACCGCTTCGGTGCGCAACGGGCCCTGGCCGATCCCGTGGCGTGTGTGGAGGAGGTCGTGGCCGATGCCCTCGGGGAGTTTTTTGGGGGGTGAGGAGCCGGCTCGTTGACAACGAAGTGAGTGACCACTAACTTAGTGGGTGATGACGACACCCACAAAGAGCGCCGGAGCGGTGCGACAGACCGCCGATGAGCGCCGCACCTCGGTCCTGCGGGCCGCCATGGCCGAGTTCGCCAAGGGCGGGTACGCGGGGACCTCCACCGACGCCATCGCGGTGCGGGCCGGGATCTCCCAGCCCTACCTCTTCCGCCTCTTCGGGACCAAGCGCGAGCTGTTCATCGCCACCATGGGCCTCATGCACGCCCGCATCGAGGAGACGTTCCGGCGCGCCGCCCAGGGCCGGTCGGGCCTCGACGCCATGGCCGCCATGGGGAACGCCTACCAGGAGCTCCTGGGCGAGCGCGACCTTCTGTTGGTGCAGCTCCATGCCTTCGCCGCCTCCGAGGACGAGGAGATCCGCCGCGCCGCGCGCGAGGGGTTCCGCCATCTGTGGACGGTGGTCGGTGCGCTGACCGGGCTGGACGACGAGCTCCTACGCGCCTTCTTCGCCCAGGGGATGCTCCTCAACGTCATGGCCGCCGTGGACGCCGCCGCCCTCGACGAGTCCTGGGCCCGGGCCTGTCAGCCCGACGCCGAGCAGTTCTTCGCCCCCGAGACCCCCTGATCACCCGATCCCCGCCGAGAGGAGACCTCCTTGTCCATCGAAGGTAGTAATCAGTCACTAGCACTTTCTCCCCCACGAGGGCGGCACAGTGCGGCGTGGGCCGTGGTCATCACCTCGCTGGCGCTGTTCATGGCCACGCTCGACAACCTCGTGGTGACCACGGCGCTGCCGGTGATCCGCCGTCATCTCCACGCCGGCCTGGCCGGGCTGGAATGGACGGTGAACGCCTACACCCTCACCTTCGCTGTGCTGTTGCTCACCGGCGCCGCCCTCGGGGACCGCTTCGGCCGCCGTCGGATGTTCCTGGTGGGGCTCGTCGTCTTCACCGGCGCGTCGGCGGCCGCGGCGCTGTCGCCGACGGTGGGTTGGCTGGTCACCGCCCGGGCCGTGCAGGGTGCGGGCGGCGCGCTCATCATGCCGCTGTCACTGACGCTGTTGTCGGCGGCGGTGTCGCCCGAAAAGAGGAACCAGGCCCTCGGGGTGTGGGGTGCCATCGGCGGGGTGGCGGTGGCGGCGGGCCCCCTCGTCGGCGGCGCCGTCACGACCGGGTGGTCGTGGCAGTCGATCTTCTGGATCAACGTGCCCGTTGGCATCGTGCTGGCGGTGTTGGCGCGCTGGCGCCTGCACGAGTCGCGCGGCCCGCGCCAACCCCTCGACTTCGGCGGCGTGGCGCTCGCCAGCGTCGGCCTGCTCGGCATCGTGCTGGCGTTGGTGCGGGCCAACGAGCACGGGTGGACGAGTGCCGGCGTCCTGGCGTCGTTCGCGGCCGGGGTCTTCGGCATCGCCGGATTCGTGGTGTGGGAGCAGCGCAGCACCCACCCCATGGTGCCGTTGCGACTGTTCCGGAGCCGCTCGTTCTCGGCCGTGAACGCGGTGGCGCTGTTCATGAGCTTCGGCATGTTCGGGTCCATCTTCTTCCTGTCGCAGTTCCTCCAGGTCGTCCAGCACTACTCGCCGTTGGGCGCGGGGTTGCGCGTCCTGCCCTGGACGGGCATGCCCATGCTGGTCGCTCCCCTCGCCGCGGTATTGGCGCAGCGGTTCGGGGGCAGGCCCGTGCTCGCCGCCGGTCTCGCGCTCCAAGCCGTCGGCCTGGCCTGGCTGGCGCTCGAGCTCACGCCCACGGTGAGCTACTCAGCCGTGTGGCTGCCGTTCGTGGTGTCGGGCGTGGGGATGGCGCTGTTCTTCGTCCCCCTGGCGTCGGTGGTGCTGTCGTCGGTGCGCCCCGAGCAAGAAGGAGTGGCCTCGGGGGCCAACAGCGCGTTCCGGGAGGTGGGGGGCGTGCTCGGGATCGCCGTGCTCGGAGCGGTGTTCTCGGCCCGAGGGGGCTATGCCAGTAGCGCCGCCTATGTGGCCGGGGTGCGGCCCGCGGTGTGGGTCGGTGTCGCCGTCGTGGGTCTCGGGGCCATGGTGGCGTTGCTGATTCCGGGGCGGGTGGCGGCGCGGGCTGCGGCGCGCGGCGCGACAGGCGCCGGGGGGCGCGACTCGGCGCGCGCCGACACCGGGTCGGTGGGGTCGGTGCCGTGCAACGTCGTCGTCGATCCAGATCTGCGCCCCGTGACCGCGACCGTCTCGGGGCCGGCGGCCGGCGCGGCGCGAGGAAACGGTGTCGACTGTCTCTCTCCGGCGATGCCGGGCGCGGCGGTGTCGAGTGCGGCGGTGGGCCGCGGCTAACGCTCGCGGTGACGCGCGGAGATGACGCCGGCGCGACGCAGGGCGGCGCCGAGCACGTCGGTGGCCTGGGGTCGCAGCTCGGTGAGGGGCCGGTTGCGATGGATGCGCACACCCAGGTCGACCTGGGTCACCTGCTCGACGCCGAAGTGCTGGGCCACGTCGATGAGCAGCGCCAGCTCCACGCCGTAGTCCGGTGCCAGCCCCGTCTTGTCGAGCACCGTCCTCGGCGCCGCCGTCTCGCCGGCCAGGGGTTGGAGCACGCCCGAGAGATGGGGGAACAGGAGGTCGATCACCGGTCGCGCCACGAGCTCGGTGACCCGTCCTCCCGCCCCTTGCTCCCCGTGCAGCGGGCGCTCGTAGAACCCCTTCACGACAGCCACTTCGGGTTGTCCCGGCGCGGGCTCGAACACGAGCGGCCCCAAGAGGCCGGTCACGTAGTGGGGCCCGAAGTTCTCGACGTCGGCGTCGAGGAAGACGAGGAGCTCGGCATCGGTCTCCTCGAGGGCCACGGCCATGGCCTGGCCCTTGCCGCCCCCGGGGGTGCGGGCCGCGATGACGCGGGCCCCGGCCCGGCGCCCCACCGCCGCGGTGTCGTCCTCGGACCCGTCGTCGACCACCACGATGTCGTCGACGAGGTCCGCGCCTCCACCGGAGCGGGTCAGGGTGGCCCGGACGCTCGAGACGATCGGGCCCAGGGTGGCGGCCTCGTTGCGGGCCGGGAGGCATACGGCCACCCGCCGCCCGGCTCGCGCCACCACCAGCTCGGCGACCTCGAAATCGCCGTGGTGGAAGCTGCGCAGGGTGGCGGAGCGTGCCTCGCCAGGTCGAAAACCCACGCTCCGATCATCCCCCATCCTGGGCCCGGGCATGCCCGCACCCCACGTCATTGACGCGGGAGGTCGCCTTCGTCCACCATGGAGGGATCATCCAGAGCGGCTGAGGGACGGGCCCTGCGACGCCGCGGCAACCAGCGACACCGTCATTCCGACGGGCGCCAGGTGCCAATGCCCGATCGATGCGGAGGTGCGCTGTGGACTATGTCACCGGGCTTCGTTGCCGAGAATGTGCGCGGCCCTATCCGGCTGAGGCGCTGCACGTCTGTGACTACTGCTTCGGTCCCCTCGAGGTCGCCTACGACTACGAGGCCCTGCGGGCGACGGTCACCCGGGAGTCGGTGGCGGCCGGGCCCCAGACCATCTGGCGCTATGCGCCGATGTTGCCCGTGTCGGACCCCGAGCCGATCGACCTCGGCACGGGCTGCACCCCCCTGGTCCGTGCCGACCGCCTGTCCGCCGAGCTCGGCCTCGGAGAGCTGTGGATCAAGAACGACACCGCCAACCCCACGGGGTCGTTCAAGGACCGGGTGGTGTCGGTGGCGCTGACCAAGGCGCGCCAGCTCGGGTTCAAGGTGGCCGCCTGCGCGTCCACGGGCAATCTGGCCAACTCGGTGGCCGCCCACGCGGCGCGCGCCGGGATGGTGTCGGTGGTGTTCATCCCGAGCGACCTCGAGGTGGCCAAGGTCGTGACCACCGCCGTCTACGGCGGACACGTCGTGGCGGTAAAGGGCACCTACGACGACGTCAACCGTCTGTGCGCGGAGCTCACCAGCGAGCTGCCGTCGTGGGCGTTCGTCAACGTCAATGTCCGGACCTACTACGCCGAGGGATCCAAGACCCTCGCCTTCGAGGTGGCCGAGCAGCTCGGGTGGCAGGCCCCTGACCACGTGATCGTGCCCGTGGGTTCGGGGAGCCAGCTCACCAAGGTGGCCAAGGGCTTCACCGAGCTCCACGCCGTGGGCCTGCTCGACGACGAGCCCCACGTCCGGGTGTCGGGCGCCCAGGCCCAGGGTTGCTCGCCCGTGGCCACCGCCTTCGCCGAGGGCACCGACGCCATACGTCCCGTCAAGCCGAACACCATCGCCAAGTCCCTCGCCATCGGGAACCCCGCCGACGGGTGGTATGCGCTCGAGACGGTGCGCAAGAGCGGCGGCTCGTTCGCGGCGGTGACCGACGAGGAGATCCTCGACGGCATCCGCCTGCTGGCCCGGACCGAGGGGATCTTCGCCGAGACGGCGGGCGGGGTCACCATCGCCACGCTGGCCAAGCTGGCGGCACAGGGAGTCGTGCGGCGCGACGAGCGCGTCGTGGCCTATGTGACGGGCCACGGGCTCAAGACCGTGGAGGCCCTCGTCGACAGCGCCGGGCCCACGGCCACGATCGCCCCCACGCTCGACGCCTTCCACGAGGCCGTGGCCATCGACGCCACCGTGGAAGGAGGACGGCCGTGAGCGTCACGGTGCGCGTCCCCGCCCAACTGCGCACCCT
Organism: uncultured Acidimicrobiales bacterium; assembly: GCA_963846125.1. Taxonomy (GTDB): domain Bacteria; phylum Actinomycetota; class Acidimicrobiia; order Acidimicrobiales; family UBA8190; genus Chersky-840. The sequence goes on along the minus strand of CAWJUR010000002.1, from coordinate 365,426 downwards.
CACGGGCGGCACCGCCCAGGTGGTCGTGGAGGGATCCACGGTGGGAGAGGTGCTCAAGGCCCTCGACGCCGCACATCCGGGGTTCGGCGACCGGCTCTTCGACGAGTCGGGCTCGCTGCGACGCTTCGTGAACGTGTTCTTGGCCGACGAGGACGTGCGCTTCCTCGACGGTCTGGACACCCTCGTCACCGACGGCCAGACCCTGTCGATCGTGCCGGCCGTGGCCGGAGGCTGAGCCTCGCCCTGCGCAGGCCCCTCCTCCGGGGTCGGGGCCCCGCGGGGCCTTCCGGCGGTTTGCACTTAGCACTCGAAGCGCTAGAGTGCTAACTGTCGCACGGGGCGCTCGCCAGCAGCGGCGCTCCCCGGCCCCGCCGACGACACCGGTAGAGAAACCCACGGAGGAAACCACGCCATGCCCAAGCTGATCGCCTTCGACGAGGAGGCCCGCCGGGCCCTCGAGAACGGCATGAACAAGCTCGCCGACGCCGTACGCGTGACTCTCGGCCCCAAGGGCCGCAACGTCGTGCTCGAGAAGAAGTGGGGCGCACCCACGATCACCAACGACGGTGTCTCCATCGCCAAGGAGATCGACCTCGAGGACCCGTGGGAGAAGGTCGGCGCCGAGTTGGTGAAAGAGGTCGCCAAGAAGACCGACGATGTGGCCGGCGACGGCACCACCACCGCCACCGTGTTGGCCTGGGCCATGGTGCACGAGGGTCTGCGCAACGTGGCGGCGGGGGCCAACCCCATGTCGCTGAAGCGTGGCATCGAGGCTGCGGTCGAGGCTGCGGTCGATTCGCTCAAGGCACAAGCCAAAGAGACCGAGTCCAAGGGCCAGATCGCACAGGTCGCCGCCATCTCCGCCGCCGACAGCGAGATCGGCGAGATGATCGCCGAGGCCATCGACAAGGTGGGCAAGGACGGCGTCATCACCGTCGAGGAGTCCCAGACCTTCGGCATGGAGATGGACCTCGTCGAGGGCATGCGCTTCGACAAGGGCTACATCTCGCCGTACTTCGTCACCGACCCCGAGCGCATGGAGGCGGTCCTCGAGGACCCCAGCCTGCTCTTCGTGGCCAGCAAGATCTCGGCCGTGCGCGACCTGCTGCCCGTGCTCGAGAAGGTCATGCAGACGGGCAAGGCCCTCGTGATCATCTCCGAGGACGTCGAAGGCGAGGCCCTGGCCACGCTCGTCGTGAACAAGATCCGGGGCACATTCAAGTCCGTGGCCGTGAAGGCGCCGGGCTTCGGCGAGCGCCGCAAGGCGATGCTCCAGGACATGGCCATCCTCACCGGCGGCCAGGTCATCACCGAGGAGGTCGGCCTCAAGCTCGAGAACGTGGGGCTCGACATGCTCGGGCGGGCCCGCAAGATCGTGGTCACCAAGGATGAGACCACCATCGTCGAAGGGGCCGGCGACGAGTCCGAGATCAAGGGCCGCATCAACCAGATCAAGGCCGAGATCGAGAACACCGACTCCGACTACGACCGGGAGAAGCTCCAAGAGCGACTGGCCAAGCTGTCCGGTGGTGTGGCGGTCATCAAGGTGGGCGCGGCCACCGAGGTCGAGCTCAAAGAGAAGAAGCACCGCATCGAGGACGCCGTGTCGACGACCAAGGCGGCCATCGAGGAGGGTGTGGTGCCCGGTGGTGGCGTCGCCCTGCTCCGGTCCCAGGCCCAGATCCTCGACCGCGCCGAGAAGCTCGAGGGCGACGAGGCCACGGGGTGCCGCATGGTGTCGAGGGCCGTCGAGGAGCCGCTGAAGCAGATCGCGGTGAACGCCGGTCTCGAGGGTGGCGTCGTGGTCGAGAAGGTGCGCAACCTGAAGAAGCCCGCCGAGGGCCTCAACGCCGCGACCGGTGTGTACGAGGACCTGTTCGCGGCGGGCGTCATCGACGCCGTGAAGGTCACCCGTTCCGCCCTGCAGAACGCGGCGTCGATCGCGGCCCTGTTCCTCACCACCGAGGCCGTCATCGTGGACAAGCCCGAAAAAGAAGGCGGTCCGGCCATGCCGGGCGGCGGGATGGACGACTTCTAAGTCCGCCGTGCCTTGCCTCGAACGGCGTTTCGACGCCGGGCGGGGGAGTGATGTCGATCCAGGGGGCGCCCACCGGGCGCCCCCTGGTGGTTTCCTACACTGGGCGCCGTGACTCCGACCCCGAGCCGACCGGCGCGCCAGGCGCTCACCCCGTCGGTGGGGTGGGGTGTCCTGCACCTCTTCTTCACGGTGGGCCCCACCCTCGACACCGAGGCCGTCGTGGACGCGGTGAAGACGGCGCGTGCCGAGGGCGACCAGGTCGTGACCGTCGCCATGCTGGGGCACAAGGCCGACCTTGGCGTGATGGCGCTCGGTCCCGACCTGTGGCGCCTGCGCTCGTTGCAGTCGGCGCTGTGCGGGGCGGGGCTCGAGGCCACGGGCTCCTACGTCTCGCTGACCGAGGTCTCGGAGTACGCCCACGGCGTGCCCGAGGAGATGAAGCAGGCTCGGCTCTACCCGACGCTCCCGCCCCCGGGCAAGGCGGCGTTCTGCTTCTATCCGATGTCCAAGCGACGCAACGCCGATCACAACTGGTACGCGTTGGCGTACGAGGCCCGCAAGGAGCTCATGCTCGGACACGGGGCGGTGGGCCGCACCTTTCGTGACCGCATCGTGCAGCTCATCACGGGGTCGACCGGTCTCGACGACTGGGAATGGGGTGTGACGTTGTTCGGGGTGCATCCCGACGACCTGAAGGCGTGTGTGTATGAGATGCGGTTCGACGAGGCCTCGGCGCACTACGCCGAGTTCGGCCCGTTCTGGGCCGGCATGGTCGGTGAGATCGAGGACGTGCTCGACAGTGTCCACTGACACTCGCGAGCCTGTGTCGCACCCCGTCGTGCCGGTCGCGGCCAAGCTCGACGACTTGCGGGCGGAGATCGAGAGCATGGGGCGGGTCGTGGTGGCCTTCAGCGGAGGTGCCGATTCCGCCCTCGTGGCGCGCGTGGCGACCGATGTCCTCGGTTCCGAAAGCACCTTGTGCGTCACCGCCGTCTCCGCCTCGCTCGCGCCCGAGGAGCTCGCCGATTGCCGAGCCCTGGCCCGGGAGTGGGGTCTGCGCTGGCGCACGGTGCAGACCGACGAGCTCGCCGACCCCGAGTACGTGGCCAACGGTGCCGATCGCTGTTACCACTGCAAGGCGAGTCTCCTCGCCGCCGTCGTGCCGTTGGCGCAGGCCGAGTCGGCGGTGGTGGTGCTCGGTGTGAACCTCGACGACCTCGGGGACCATCGTCCCGGCCAGGAGGCCGCCGCCGCGCGCGGCGCCCGCTTCCCGCTGGTGTCGGCCGGTCTCACCAAAGACGATGTGCGCGCCGTGTCGCGCCGGCTCGGGTTGCGGACGTGGGACAAACCCGCGGCGGCCTGTCTGGCGTCGCGCCTCCCCTACGGCACTCCCGTCACGCTCGGCACCCTGCGCACGGTGTCCGCGGCCGAGTCGGCGTTGCGGGCCCTTGGATTCGGCCAACTGCGCGTCCGTCACTACGGCGACCTGGCTCGTATCGAGCTCCACGGAGACGACCTCGCCATCGCGCTGCAACGGCGCCACGAGGTCGTGGCCGCGGTGAAGGCGGCGGGATACCGCTACGTGACCCTCGACCTCGAGGGATTCCGTTCCGGCAACCTCAACCTCGCGCTCGCCGGCGCGCCCGGCGAAGCCGCGCTGTCGGCGACAGACGACGCGGTGGCGCCGTGATCGACGTCCGGGTCAAGCTCACGTTCCCCGAAGACCTGGTGCGACGGCCCTTCATCGCCCAGCTCGTCCGGGACCACGACGTCGAGCCCAACATCCGACGGGCCAACGTCGACGACCACGAGGGCTGGATCGTGTGCGAGCTCGAAGGCGAGCCCTCCAAGATCGAGGACGCCATCGCCTGGCTGCGCGACCAGGGGGTGCGCGTCGACCTTCTCGGAGACGTGGTCGAGAGCTGACCGGGCGCCCCGTGGAGCCCGATCCCGACCAGGTGTTGGCCGACCTCGGCGACGAATTGGCGGCCCGGGTGGGCGCGGCGGTGCCGGCGTGGGTGGTGCGCTGCGTCGAGGCGCGGCTCGCTCCCGGCGCCCCGGAGCGCGACCGGGTCATGGCCCAGGCCGAGGCGGCGGGCCGCCGGGCGGGACAGGAGGTCGCCGCCCAGCTCCACGCTCTGCTCGGTGCCGACGTGGACGGCCAACGCTCCACCCCCCTGGCGGTGGTGCGCGCTGCGGTCTCGTATCCGACCGAGGTGCTCCGCCAGGCCCAGGTGCCCCCCGTTCCCCGTGACCCGTTCGTCTCCGAGCGCTTTCCCGATGATCCCTATGGGCTCACCCCGGCGTCGCTCCAGGCCATGGACCCCGATCTGGGCGAGGCGGCCATCGCCTGGGGGGCGGCCAAGGCCATGGCGCATCGCAAGCGCCACGGGGGGCCCTCGGAGTTCACTTACTGATCACCGTCGGATGGGTTTTTGTTCGCGGATCGTTCACCTTCCACCGGTACCTTCAATTTTGATGACATCCACATCCGGCGCTTTCGGTGGGGACCAGGGCTCGAGCACCGGGACGGCCAGCTCCTCGACCGAAGCCTCGGTGGCACCCCAGCCATCGTTCGAGCGCGCCTCGGGCGCCAGCGCCGTCGGGGTGCTCGACGCTCCGATCATGGTGGCTCGCGACGTGGGGGTCGGCTTCGGTGCCAAGAAGGTGCTGAGCGACATCGAGCTCGGGTTCGCACCGCAGACCATCACCGCGCTGATCGGCCCCACGGGCTGTGGCAAGTCCACGTTCCTGCGGTCGCTGAACCGTATGAACGACAACGTGCGCGGCTACTGGCGCACCGGAACCATCGAGCTCGAGGGTGTCGAGATCTCCGGTCGTGACATGGACCCCCTGGTGTTGCGCCGGCGGGTCGGCATGGTGTTCCAGCGTCCCAACCCCTTCCCGATGTCGATCCGTGACAACGTCGTGGCCGGAGTGCGCGCCCATCGTCTGGCGCCGCGCGCCGAGCACACCGAGATCGCCGAGCGCTACCTGCGTGAGGTCGGTCTGTGGTCGGCGGTCGCCGATCGTCTGGGCGATTCACCCTTCCGTTTGTCGGGTGGCCAGCAGCAGTTGCTCTGCCTGGCACGCGCCCTTGCCGTCGGCCCCGACGTCTTGCTGCTCGACGAGCCCACGTCGTCGCTCGACCCCGTTACCACCGAGATGGTGGAAGAACTGCTTCGCCGCCTCGGCGAGCAACTGACCATCGTCATCGTCACCCACAATCTCGCCCAGGCTCGTCGCGTAGCCAAGTCGACGGCGTTCCTCTACAACGGGATCCTGGTCGAGGCCGGTGACACGCAGCAGATTTTCGAGGCTCCCAACGAGCCCGAGACCGTCAGCTACGTGAGCGGGAGAATCGGATGACCGCCGGTTGACGGCACGCCGGCGGCGCAGGCGCGCCGGCGGCACCACGCGCTTCCCCCAACGGATTTCCCCCGCAGTTCCAAATCGAAAGGAGCTTCATCCCTCATGTCTACGCGCCCCTCCACGGCCCCGGCCCCTGGTGACCCCAAGCGTCGCAACGGCCGCTTCGGTGGAGTCGCCCTGGTGTCGATCGTGGCTGCCTCTGCTGTCCTGCTCGCCGCGTGCAGTTCGACGCCCAAGGCCACGACCTCTACCACCGGCACCACGGCCCCGGCCGTCTCGCTCCAGAGCCTCCAGAACTGGCCCACCAGCTCGGTGGCCCTCCAGGAGACGGGATCGAGCTTGCTCTACCCCTTGTTCAACTTGTGGACGGCGCAGATCCAGAAGGAATGGCCGAGCGTGTCGATCACCACTGCTTCGACCGGCTCGGGGACCGGCATCTCGTCGGCTGCGGCTGGAACCGTCAACATCGGCGCCTCTGACGCCTACCTCTCACCGGCGCAGGTCCAGCAGGCTCCAGCACTCGAGAACATCCCGCTGGCGATCTCGGCGCAGCAGGTCAACTACAACGTCCCCGGCGTCACCGCTCATCTGAAGCTCGACGGGCCGACCGTGGCGCAGATCTACCAGGGCAAGATCACCAAGTGGAACGACGCCAAGATCGCGGCCCTGAACCCCGGCGTGACCTTGCCAAACATGACGATCATCACCGTCCACCGCTCGGACAGCTCGGGTGACACCTTCTTGTTCAGCTCGTTCCTGACGGCTTCGGACCCCACAGGCTGGACGATCCCTCCGGGTACCACGGTGGCGTGGCCGAACGTGGCCGGCGCCGTGGCGGCGATGGGCAACGGGGGCATGGTCCAGGCGTGCCAGGCCAACCCCGGCTGCATCGCGTACATCGGGGTCAGCTACCTGGCCAAGGCGACGACAGCCGGCCTGGGGTACGCGCAGCTGAAGAACAAGTCGGGAAACTACGAGCTCCCCACCCAGGCCACGATCAGCGCCGCGGCGGCCAGCTTCGCAAGTTCGACGCCGGCAAGCGGTGCCATCTCGATGATCTTCGGCCCCGCCTCTGACGGGTACCCGATCGTCAACTACGAGTACGCCATCGTGCCGGGCACCCAGCCCAGCGCACTGGCTGCGCAGGCCACCAAGGCCGTCCTGGCCTGGGCGATCGACGTCACCGGCGGGAGTGCCACGTCATATCTCTCCCAGGTCAATTTCGTGGCGCTCCCGAGCTCGGTGGTGTCGTTGTCCACCAAGCTCATCGCCAAGGTCACCGGCTAGCGATCGCCGGGCACGGACCGAGAGTCACGGCCATGTCCGCACCGTGGCGCACGGCGGCGGAGAAAGCCGGAGATGTGCAGGACGAGAGGAGGGGAACCGATGACAGTCCCCTCCTCTCTCTCCTGACCGAACCCGCGGCTGCATCGGAGGCTCGGACCGAGCCGGCCCAGCCCCTCCCTGCCGGCGCACGGCGCGGCGGTGGTGGAAACCACGCCGGTGCGGGCGGCGGCCGCCGAGGCAGCGGCTCCGGGCACCCCGCCACGGCATGGTGGCGGGCGGAACGGTTGCTGCCACGCGGGCTGCGGGCGGTGACGTTCCTTCCGCTGCTCGCCCTCGTCTTGATCCTAGGAGCGCTGGTGTGGAAGGCCCTGCCTGCCATCCGCTTCAACGGCTTCGGGTTCTTCACCCGGACTCCGTGGAGCGTGGGCAACACCTACGCCCCCATCGTCACCACGCACGGGGTGCGGCATCCCCCGCTGGCCTCCTACGGTGCGCTCCCCTTCATCATCGGGACTCTGGCTGCTTCGGCCATCGCCCTCGTGCTGGCGGTGCCCGTCGCCATCGGCACCGCCTTGCTGGTGGTCGAGAAGCTCCCGCCGCGTCTCTCGAGTGCATTCGGCTTCTGTCTCGAGGTGCTGGCCGGCGTCCCCAGCGTCGTCTACGGCCTGTGGGGTTTCTTCACGCTGGGCCCCTTCCTCTCCCACGACGTGGCGCCCTTGTGGGCGGACCACCTCCCGGATGTTCCCGTGTTGCGGTTCTTCCGGAGCCCGACGGGGGGCGGACAGGGACTGTTCACGGTGGGTGTCGTGCTCGCCATCATGATCCTGCCCATCATCGCCGCCACCACCCGGGACCTGCTGCGCCAGGTCCCGCGGGCCACGGTGGAAGGGGCCCTCGCCTTGGGCATGACCGATTCCGAAGCACTCGGCGCCGTCACCCTTCCCTGGGTCCGCTCGGGCGTGATCGGTGCCAGCGTGCTCGGCCTGGGCCGCGCCCTTGGGGAGACGATCGCGGTGTTCATGGTGTGCGGGTCGCTGCTCGGGGCCAACGTCCACTCCTTCTACAGCGCGTTCAACACCATCGCGGCAGTGATCGTGGGCCAACTCGACGGCGCCCAGACCGACGCCAGCGGCCTCGCCCTCAGCACGCTGGCCGAGTTGGGCCTGGTGCTCCTCGTGATCACGGTGCTCGTGAACATCGGTGCCCGCCTGCTCGTGCGCAGGGTGGCGACCACCGCCCTGCCCGTCGGACGGGGGATCTGACCATGACGGCCGCCATGCGGACCGGGGGAGCGCCATTGACCGATCCCGCCCTCGGGCTGGGGCGACGTCGGACGCGGAACCGCCTTACCTGGGTGTTGTGCGCCGTGGCCTTGATCCTGGTGGTCATCCCGGTGGCGTGGATCGTGGGTGGAGTCGCCAATCGTGCGTTGGCGAACTTCCACTTCAGCCTGCTGACCACCTACCCCGTCGGCAATGCCGGGGGCCTGCTCAACTCGATCGAGGGCACCTTCGTGCTTGTGATCGGTGTGCTGGTGCTCGCCGGGCTTGCCGGCGTGGCCGGTGGCGTCTATCTCGCCGAGTATGCCCGGGACGGGCGTGGACAGATCCTGCGCGGAGCGTCAGAGGTGCTGGCTGGAGTGCCGTCGATCATTCTCGGCTACGTGGGTTTCATCGGTTTGGTGCTGGCCCTGCACTGGGGGTACTCGCTCTACGCCGGGATCATCGTGCTCTCGGTCCTGGTGGTGCCGTACATCACCAAGACGACCGAGGTTGCCCTCCGGAACGTGCCCACCGCCTATCGCGAGGGAGGTGAAGCGCTCGGGATGCGCAGCGGGTACCTGTTGCGCAAACTGGTGCTGCGTCCCGCCCTGCCGGGCATCGTCACCGGGCTGATCATCGCCATGGCCATCTCCGTGGGGGAGACGGCTCCACTGCTGTACACCGCCGGGTACAACGAGAAGTCACCCACGTTCGGCCTCCACGATTCACCCACGGGATACCTGACTTACAACGTGTTCACCGACTACAACCAGCCCAGTACGTTCCTTCATCAGCGCGCCAACGCCGCCGCATTGCTGCTGATCCTTCTAGTGCTGGTGCTCATCGTCGTGGCGCGGGTGGTCGTGATGATGACACAACGTCACTCGCCCGACCGTCCCCAACGTGTGGGGAAAGGTGCCCAGTGAGCGAGGCCGCCACGACACGCACCGACCATCACGACGCCGGCGATCGCGTCCGGATCCTCATCGTCGAGGACGACGAGTCCTACCGTGAGGCGCTGCATGCGGGGCTGTCCATGGAGGGCTATGACATCGAGCTCTCTGCCGACGGCACAGACGGGCTCCGGCGCTTCGCGGCGCATCTCCCCGATCTGGTGCTTTTGGACGTGATGCTTCCGGGCATGTTGGGGACCGAGGTGTGCCGGCGCATGCGCGACATCGCCCCCGTGCCGGTGATCATGGTCACCGCCCTGAACAGCGAGATCGACGTCGTCCTCGGGCTCGAGCTGGGGGCGGCCGACTACGTCACCAAGCCGTACCGCATGCGCGAGCTGGTGGCCCGCATCCAGGCCGTGCTGCGCCGCGTGTCACCCCCGTCGTTCGCGGGGCCGACCCCCGCTCCCGTGGAGGTGTCCTCTCGATCCGACGTGGTGAGCGCCGGTCCGATGCGCGTCGACTTCGCCCGACGGGTGGTGACCACCCATGATCGTCCCGTGCACCTGTCGCGGCGCGAGTTCGACCTGCTCGCCCTGTTGTTGTCCCCCCCGGGGCAGGTGCGTACCCGCGACGAGCTCATCGACCGGCTGTGGTCGGGCCGGGACCTCGCCGACACGCGCACCCTCGACACCCACGTCCGTCGTCTTCGGGTCAAGCTCGAGCGCAACTCGGCTCGTCCCCAGTACCTCGTGACGGTGCGTGGCGTGGGATTCCGGTTCGACACCGAGGGGCGAGGAGAGCGCGACCTCGACGAGCGCTGAGCTCGATCGGCGGCGGTGTCGCGTCCGTCGGCAGTCGGTCAGCCCGCCGGCGCTTCGCCGCGCCACATGGGTCGCCGGGGTCGGTCGAACAGGACGTCGAGGTGCTCGCCCCGTAGCGCCGCGAACACGTGCGGGCCCCAACGCTCGGCTCCGGCCAGGGGCTGAGGAAGCTTGTCTTCGGCGAACCATCCCACGTCCGCGCATTCGAGGGGATGGGGACGAAGCTTTCCCCCCATGGCCTTGCAGTGGAAGACAAGGGAGTACAGCGGTACCCGCGTGAAACCGAGTCGCAACCCGTCGAGCACGGCGATGAGTCGCAGCGGCTCGGCCTCGATCCCGGTCTCTTCGAGGACCTCCTTGACCACCACCTCGGCGGCGGAGTAGCCGACGTCGGCCCATCCCGTGGGATAGAGCCACACCCCTGAGTCGGCGCGTTTCACGAGGAGAAGCTCTCCCTTGTCGTTGCCGACGGCCGCCCCCACGGCCACCTTGGGGGTGACGTAGCCCGGCACCCCTTCGCCCACGGCCCGCAGCCACTCCTCGACGAGCTCCTCGGCGTCCTCGACCCCCGTGGCCCCTTTGTTCGCCGCCACACCGATGTCGGCCGCGACGTGCAGCACCTCTTCGAAGCGCTCACGCTCGTAGAGACTCTCGGTGAATCCGAGCCCGGTGCGGGCGATCGCGGCCAGGCTCTCGCTCCATCGGAGCAATTGCCGCGTGGAGACAGGAGAGTCCACGTGCCTGACGCTAGCCGAGGGTCCCCGTGGGCGTACCCCCGTGGGTAGGCGTTGTACGCCACAATGGACCATGGCCGTGAACAGCGATTGTCGGCACTACATCATGCAGACGACCGCGCGCGGCGACAAGCTCGAACGCTGCCGAGTCGAGGCCAACCAGGCCCTTCCCTTCGCCTGCCCCGACGGCTGCGTGTTCTACGAGCCCCGCAAGGTGTCCTCGGCCGGTTGGCACGTGCCTCCCCCGAAGACCGAGGATCCGCCGCCGCGTTGAACGCCGCGGACCACCGGCCCCGCAATCAGACCGCTTCGCCCTGCGAGGTGCTCACATCGCTCAGCTCGCCCGGCGGTCGGCTCGGCCTCGGCCGGGGTCGGGCCGAAGGTGTCGCCGATGCCTCCGCTCTCCCAGAAGTCGAGGACGATATTGGCGTTGGCCCGGCCCGCCGAGATCAGAGCGTCGGTGGCAGAGAAGTCGTCGTAGCGCGACACGGGCTCGGTGTCGACGGTGAGCACGATCACCTCCACGCCGTCGGGTAGGTGCTCGAGCTCGCGTGCGAACCGGGCGTGGACGGCGATGAAGAACGCGGTCAGCACTCCCTCGACGGGGCGGCGATACCGGTGCGGTGTGTAGCGAAGGGGCCCGCACAACAGCACGAAGATGCGCTCCGCGCCTTGGGCGATGGCCCGCCCGATGGGCACGTTGTTCACGACGCCGCCGTCGATGAATGCCTCGCCGTCGATGGTGACCGGGGGTAGGAGGGCAGGGAGGGCCGCCGAGGCCTGGATGCGCTCGGCCGCGGGTCCCTCGGAGAACCACTGCATGCGCCCGTCGGTGAGGGACGTGGCCACGATTTCGAGGGGGATCGGACTGTCTTCGAGACGTTCGAAAAGCAGGCCGGACTCGATGACCTTGCGGATGCCGTCGTCGGGATGGACCGACTCGCGTTGTTGGAAGAAGCGCCACGGCGTCGGGAAGCGTCCCTGAGGGAAGATGTCCTCCCGCTTGATGGCCCGCCACCGCTCGGCCATGGTGTCGATCCCGGCGGCTGTGGGCGCTCCGCAGTACCCCGCCGCGTTGATGGCACCCACCGATGCGCCGTACACGGCGTCGGCCGTGATGCCCCGGGCCACGAGAGCTTGGAGCATGCCGACCTGGGCCGAGCCCCGGGCCCCGCCCCCGGCGAAGACGAACGCGGTGCGGACGTGGCGCCGCTGCACCCGGACGCGGCGATAGCGGGCGAGCCAGCGCGAGGAGTTGCCGGCACCGGCGAGGCGCCGGGCCGGTCCTGGCCCCATGAACACGCCGCCGGGCAGCACCGTTCCCGGCGTCGTCACGAGGTGCGCTCCTCGGGCGGTGGGCCCGGTGCCACCCCCGCCCCGCTCGGGGCCTCGGTGGTCGTGGTGCGAAACTCGGCCTGCTTGGCGCGGGCCAGGCGGTCCCGCAACACCGCCCATCGGATGGCGATGACGGCCAGGGCGACGATGGCGACGACGAACAAGCCGAAGACCACGCCGAACGCGACGCTCATGCCGGAAGCCCCGGCCTCTTGCTGGCGGTGCCCGGGGACCCCCCCGTGCCGGTGACGTCCATGACCACCCCAGGTTACCGGCGGGCCCCGCCTGACCCTGGCGCCAACCCGAGTTTTTCGTGATCGGAGGGGGTTTCCGGCACGGGTCCGGTCCCTCGTCACACCCGTGATGCATTGTGGGTCCGTGCCCACAGGAACGACGAGACCGGCAGTGGCGGCGGTACTGGAACGCGATGGCCTGCTGCGACGGCTCCGGGGAGACGGCGTCCCCCGTCCGGCGATCGACCCGGGGCTGGCAGGCGGACTGCGCGACTGGCTCGAGGACGGTCTGGTCGAGTCCGTGGCGGCCTTGCCGGTCGGCACCGAGGTGGTGCGGGTCAACAAGGAGTCGCTCAACCAGGTCCTGCTGTGTGAGGCCCACCTGGTGGCCGGCCGGAGCGCACCCCGGGTCGCCACGGTGGAATTGGCGCGCGGGAGCATGGTGGACGCGCTGTTCCGTCAGTGGGTGACGACCGGGGTGATCGACGAGCCCTGGACCGACGCCCTCGCCGCCTTCGAGGCCGACGGCGATCGCGACGGGGTGATCGCCTTCGTCGCTGGGCTGCCCGAGGCCAACCAGCGCCGGTTGCGCGCCGAGGTGGCCGAGCACGCCGCCCACATCACCGAACGGTGGCCCGTGCTGAGCCCGTCATGGTTGCCGAGGACCCAAGAACGCCTCGAGGTGCCGCTGTGTGGCGGACGGGTGGTCCTCGCCGGCGTGGTGGATCTCGTGCTCGGCAGCCCGGCCCAGGATCGGGCCTCGGTGTGTCTGGTCGAGCTCAAGTCGGGCGCCCGACGCATCGAACATCGCCCCGATCTGCATTTCTACGCGCTGCTCGAAGCCCTGCGCAGCGGCGCCCCGCCCTTCCGGATCGCCACGTACTACAGCGGCACGGGCGAGCTCGACGCCGAGCCGGTCGGGGAGGACACTCTTGTGGGCGCGCTGTCGCGCACCTTGGACGGAGCCATGCGCCTCTGTCGCGTGGCGACCGGGGTCGAGCCCGAACGTCGGCCGAACCATCTCTGTGCGTGGTGCGTGGGGCTTCCCGGGTGTGGGCCGGGCCAGCAGCGAGCGGGTACCGATGTGCCTCTTGTCTCGACCGGACGTTCCGAGACGGACGGGGGGCGGGGGTGAGCGGCATCCCGGCGCGGGTGGCGTGGCTGACCGATGCGCTGCTGGCGCCGGCGACCGAGAACATCGCGCCGGCCGAGTTGGTGAAGGTTCGTGACGATCTCGTACGCGACCTGCAGGCGCTGGGCGCTGAGCTCCCCGCCGGCGAGCGCCTCCAGATGGACGCTTTCAAGGTCCGGACCGCACAGCGTTACCCCGATCGGTGCTTGTCGTTCGACGACACCTTCGTGCCGTCGCCGCGGTCGTGTCGCCGCGCCGTGGGTGTCGCCGCGGTGAACCGGTGTGTCCGCGGGCACTCGCCCGGCCCCGCCGCGGCGGTGGGCGAGGTGCTGGCCGAGGGCCTCGAGGATGCGTCGATGGCGCCGGGGACCGGGGCTGTCAGAGCGCCGTGGTGGGCGCAGTGGTACGCCGGTCTGCCTCGAGGCGGTCGAGCCGTCGTGTGTGCCGAAGCCGTCACCTGGGCCACGCAATTGCTCACCGCTGTCGACTGGTCACAGGTCCCGCGACCGGTCATCGGAGGGCGCGACGACTGGTGGCAGTGCCCCGGTGGCACGCCCATCGTTCTCAAGGGTCGTGCCGAAGTGCGGTCGCTCGTCGGACGGCGGCCTGCGTTGCTCGTGGTCGGGACGGGCCGGTGCCAGGCGGACTGGCGCGTCGAGCTCGGCTACCCGGGACTGGTCGCCGCGTTGGGTCGCGATGCACAAGTGGCGCCGTGCCGGGTCGTCGGGGTCTGGCCCCAGAGCGGCCAGGTCCGGATGCTTCCCATGGACCTCGCCGCGCTGCGCGTCACCATCACCGCCGTCGTTGCCGCGGTGGCGACATGGGTCGACAGTCGGATCGAGGCCGAACGAGCCGACGTTCCCGGTGGGCCCGATGCGGTGGCGGTCTCGGTCGACGGCGCTGTCGCCTGAGCTCCACCCGGGGGCCCGGTTTGTACCGCACCTGCCTGTGCGTCCGTGTGCCCTATGTGACTGTGTGCCCTACGTGTCTGTGTGCGCGGTCTCGTCCGGGGGGCAGTGGGCAGCGGGGGGCGGGGGCACGTCCAGCGCCGGGTTCTGGTCGAAGAAGCCGTGGGGGACCAACATGAACCCGGCGTATTCGACCGGCATCACCGGCCAGTCTTCGGGCCTCGGGACGTGGGTGAGACCGAACGTGTACCAGAGAACGACGTCTCTTTCGACGATGGACCGGTCCGCCTTCGTCCATCGGGGGAGGCCGTCGCCGCCGGCATGCTGGTTGGGATAGTCCCCGGCAGCACGCCGCTCGTCGGGGGCGTAGGGGGTGACCCACAGATTGCGAGTGGCGAAGGCCGCTCGTTGGGCCACACTCGAGTCCGGGTTGGCGAGCAGGGTGGGAGTCGATCCGGGGACGAGCTTGTAGGCGACCGGGATCCCGAGGCGGTTCTCTGACCGGGGATTGACGATCTTCCAGCATCGGCTCGTGGACGGATTCACCACGCGACGGGCCGCGGTCTCGGTCTCGAGCAGGGTCGTCACCGGGGCGAAGGCGTTGGACCATGGATTGTCCTGGCCGGGCGGCACCGGATGGGTGTCCACCTCGTACACCGAGTTCGAGGGCCCGTCGACGTCGGCGTCGAGTCGGACGTTGAACAGGTGTTGATGGAATGGGGCTGCCAACTGTGGTGCCACCATCGAGGCGAACTGAGGTTGTTCCCCGGGTGCCACGGCCATAGTGGACAAGATGCCGGTGAGCTTCACCTCGAATTGGATGGTGCCGTCGAGGTAGAAGTACCAGAAAAAGCCGTAGTCGTAGTTGCCGACCGTGGCGATCGAGCTCACCACCAATCGACGCGACCGGCGCACCTCGTTTCGTGCCGCCCGAGGGTCGTTGTGCTTCCAGAGGATCCCGTAGTCCTCCTCGTGCATGCAGATGGCGTTCTGGACCACGTAGGGGTGGCCCCGCTCGGAGCTGAAGACGGCGTCGAAGTAGTGGATGACTCCCAGACAGTCACACCCCAGGGCGAGGGAGTTGGCCATTCGCCCCAGTCCCCACTCACCGGCGTCGAAGGCGTTCTTCCAACCGTGCATGGGTCCGGGATCCCCGTAGGGAACCACCATCTCGGTTACCGAGGCACGGAAGAGGATGGGGCGGACCCGTCCTTGGTCCTGGTAGCCCACGTCGTGAAGGATGAGCCCTTCGACCGAGTCCATCGACACCCGCAGGGACCATTTCTGCCAGCGAACCTGGTTGCCCTCCACCGAGAAGCTCGGGCCTTCAGGTTGGGTGATCTCCACGGGCTTCAGATCGTCACGCAGCGCGATAGACTCGGGGTAGTAGTTGCCGCACTCCGGCGGGATGGGGACGACTCCGGTGTCGATGATCTCGAGGACCTCGCCCCGGGCCATGTCGACGAAGGCGACAACGCCTTCGATGGGGTGGGCGTACCCGTTGTCCTCAGGCGTGTGGCGCACATAGAACAAGCAACGACAGATGCGGCGGCCCTCTTCGTGTGAGACGCCGAAGGATCCCGCCGGCCACGGGTCGATCTGCACCGTTTCGAGATCCTCGATGCCCCGTTTGCGCATTGCTTGTTGCCATTGGGCGTTCTCCTGGACCGCCACGATGGCGGCGAACGACTCCTCGAACAGCAGGCCCGGCCTGACGCCGCGGACGGGTGTCACCGCAAGCTCACCGGTTCCGAGATTCGCCAACACTTCGACGACGTCCGCCTGCGGCCCGGCCACGAGCATGAGCCGCACCCGCCGGACGACGGGCTGTCCCGGTGACCAGGCCCGCACCTGCTCCTTGCTCGGCTCCGCCAACCCGATGTAGGCGAACCGGGTCTCCTCGGTGAATGTCGGGAGGTCCTTCACGAGTGCGACGGCCGCGGCGATCTCGGCGGCCGTCAAGGCAGCGAGTGGATGCTGGACCTCGGTCGAGGACACGGCCTGCGCCACGGGCTCCCTCTGTCGATTCGATTCGGTGTTCCGTCGATGGCAACGGTGTTTGCCGTGGTCACGGTAGGTGGAGTCCCCCCGGAGCGGCAAATGGATCAGGTGACTCCAAGCGTGCGT
Organism: uncultured Acidimicrobiales bacterium; assembly: GCA_963846125.1. Lineage (GTDB taxonomy): Bacteria > Actinomycetota > Acidimicrobiia > Acidimicrobiales > UBA8190 > Chersky-840. The sequence continues at coordinate 349,281 of CAWJUR010000002.1, read as the reverse complement.
CGGAAAACGAAGAACACCCGGCTCACCTGCGCTCCCACCGCGGCATACGGCCGGATCGGTCCCACCCACGCCACCTCGGCGTATCGATGTCCGCTGGCGCGCATGTGGTGCAGGGCCCCGATGATGAGGGGCCGTCCCACTCCGTGGCCCCACAGGTCCCCGCGTACGGCGGTGGGCCCCAGGACGGCCGAGCGGTTCACGTCAAAGGCGCAGAACCCGGCGATCCCGGCCGTGTCGCGGCTGATGACGAGCGTGGACCGTTCCAGGGCCCGCATCGCCTCCGCCTCCCAGTTCGGCCAGTGTTGGCGCATCCACGCGGCGACCTCGAGGTGCTCTTCGGTCCCTGCCAGTTGGTGGCCTCCGGGGTCCTCCGGAATGTCGTCGAGGTCCACGCCCATGTTGAAGTTGGACTCGCCACGTTCGTAGCGGTGGCGCTCGAGAAAACACAGCATGGCGGTATGCGTGGACTCGACGCCCGGGTACAGGTAAAAGGGCGGGTCCGCCCCCACCTGCACACGTGTCGCCCCCTGTGCAGATAGGTCTGCTTCCGCGGCGCGCAACAGGGCTGTCCCGTGACCTCGGCGTCGCGCCGCGGGTTCGACGCCGAGCAATCTGATGTAGCCCTGGGCGCCCTCGCACACCGATGCGACGATCCCGATGCCGGGTGCGCCTCGCACGGTGACCGCTTGCTCCGCGCTGTAGAGGGTGGCCGAGATCTCGTCGACAGAGGGGGCTTCGGGAAGGCAACGGCGGCACAGGTCGACGACGTCTTCGAGCCGACCGGCGTCGAGCATCTCCAAGCGGGTCACGGCCATCTCCGGGTCCGAGGCTCACCGGAGCCTCCCTGGGTATCGCCGCCCAGGCTATGTGGGGTACCCGGGGCGCGTGAGTGGCCTGTGAGCCGGATGCCAGTGGCGCCCCCACACTGCAGTCCTGCGGGGCGGACTCGGTGCGAGGGCTGCGTGAGGGAGTTCCGTGGAGGCATTTGATGTCGTGATCGTCGGCTCTAAGTTCCGGCGGGGCCGTGACCTCGTTTCGGCTCGCAGAGGCCGGGATGGACGTGCTCGTCCTCGAACGCGGGGCTGCCTATCCCCCCGACTCGTTCCCGAGGACGCCCCATGGCTTCTCCGGGAGCTTCTGGGATTCGCCGGGGTCATCAGCACCAGCCGAGCCGTCGACGGAGAAGCTGCAAGGCGTTTTCTCGAAGACCCCCTCACGACGATGCTGCGGCGTTTCGTGACGGGTCCATCCCCTGGAGGTTGCGCCATGAGCACCTCCCCTGACCTAGGCGTCGTGGACGACTGGGGTCGTGTGCACGGCCATCCCCACCTGCACGACGCCGACGGGTCCGTGATGCCCGGACCCGTCGGTCCCAACCCCAGCCTCACGATCGCCGCCCTGGCCAATCGCTTCGCACACAAGATCGACGACACGAAGGATCGGTGACACCGATGAGCACCCCGACGCTTCGGTTCAACGAGCGAATGTCCGGCTATCTGTCGGCCGCGGACCGCATGGGCGGGGACTACGGGGCGGCCTACGAGGCGGGCCGTGCCCAGGGCACGTCGATCCAGTTCGAGACGACGATCACCCACACTGACCTTCCCGCGCTCTTGGAAGACGCCAGCTCTGCGGCCGCGCTCACCGGCACGGTTCTCGCACCGATGCTCTGTCCCAGCCCACTCGACGTGGTGGAGGGGACGTTCGTCCTTTTGGAGCGCCATCCAGAGGAGGTCGACACCGACTGGATGCGGTACCGCATGAAACTGCGCTCCCGCACCGAGCCTTCTCAGACCTTCTTCCTCGAAGGCCACAAGGTCATCAGCGTCGGTTCCATCCTGGCGGCCTGGAAGCACACGACCACGCTCTACGTCACGATCTACAAGGGTGATGCACCCGACGAATCCGCCGTGCGGGCGTTGGGAATCATGCACATCGGTCTCACCGACGTACATCATCTCCTGGCCCACGCCGAGGTGTTGAACGTCAATCGCGCCACACGCGAGCGCTACCTGGTTCGGTTCGTCGCCATGTTCGCTCGTTCGATCTGGCCCTTCTATGGAGGAGCGCTGAACGAGCTGGGGCGCTTTCCGGTATCTCCGACGCCGACGGCCCTGCGACCCCGGCCCCGGAGGCGCTCGGGAGATGACGAGGTGGTCCTCCTGTGCGACCCCGGCGGGCGTTGGCATGTCTCGGAGGACGTGCCGGACGCGTGTTCGCGTCTGATCCGGTATCGCGGCGGTGACAAGGGGCCGGTGATGCTTGCTTCAGGCTTCGCGATGTCGGTGACTTCGATGCTCACGCCCACCATCCATCCCAATCTGGTCGAGCTTCTCCTCGACAAGGGGTATGACGTGTGGCTGTTCGACTACCGGGCCGGCATCGACCTCCCTTCGGCCGACACGCAGTTCACGGTCGACGACATCGCCTATCTGGACTGGCCTCGGGCGGTCGACGAGGTGCTTCGGATCACCGGCGCGGGATCGGTACAGGTGTTCGGCCATTGCGTGGGATCGGTGTCGCTGCTCATGGCCCTCCTCGACGGGGAGAACGGCATGCACGGCAAGGTTCGCTCCGCGGTGTGCGCCCAATTCTCCCTCCATCCGATGACGTCGAAGCTCAAAGTGCTCGAGTCCGACCTCCATGTGGGCAACCTGCTCGAGGCGGTGAATCAGCAGCTGCTCCATCCGGACACGCAACGGACCGCCGGCAACGTCGTGCTGGACCTGGCGCTCCATGCCGTGCCCCTTCCCCCCGGCGAGTCGTGCGAGCTCCCGGTGTGTCGGTGGATCAACGCCATCTTCGGGCTGACCCATCGTCACGCCCAGCTCGACGACCCGACCCACAAGGCGCTGCCCGACATGTTCGGGGCGGCGAACATTCGCTGTCTGGAGCACCTCGGCCTCATGATGCAGAAGGGTCGCGCTGTCGACGCCCACGGGCGCGACCGCTATCTTCAGCGTCCCGACCTGTTGCGGGACGTGCCGATCCACTTCTTGGCCGGCGAGAGCAACTACATCTTCCACCCCGAGGGGACCGAGAAGACCTTGATGTGGCTGAAGCGGCACAACGGTCCGCAGAACTACACGATGCGCGTCCTGCCTGACTATGCGCACCTGGACGCCCTCATCGGGCGCGACGTGGCCCACGACGTCTTCCCCGACATCATCGAGCATCTCGACCGCTATCAATAGCGTCGAACCTGGCATAGCCAGAGCGGTTGTTGGGATTTCGACGCTGGGGTGGACCAGACCCCGCCCCGCGTCAGAGCTTCGGGGCTGTGACGGCTCGAGGTGCTCCCAGGGTCCTCGCCGTGACCGTCGCCTCTACGTCGAGTACGTCGGCTCGTGCCCCATGCCGAGCTGCCCCCGACTTCGCCAGCGCCGATGCCAGGAGGTGCTTGGTCATGGCGACGAGCGGCCAGGCCTCCATGTCGGTGTGGCGCGTCAGGGCCGCCTCGAGATGGCCGATCGCAACCTCCTCGCGTCCGAGCAGGAGCGCCAATCCTCCCAGTTGCAGAGACGCGGCTCCCAAGAAGGTGGCCTGTCCGGCGCGGCAGTTGTGGTCTGCATACGGCTCGATGAGGTCGTACAACGTGGCGGCCCACGTTCGGTCGCCGAGGTTTAGTGCGGTCTGGGCCAGCCCCACCATCAAGAACCACCAGTGGAAGTTCCGGTCTCCACCGGTCACCTCAGCCGGGACGAGGCCAGCCATGACCGCCTCGGCCTGATCTCGCTCGCCGATCTCGCTCGCCACCCACGCCACGAGCGCTTTCTCGCCCAACGACGCCCGCCCCGTCTTGCCGAGCTCGAGCAGAGGACGGAGTTCCTCCATCCGACCCTGGAGCCAACGCCACGGCAATGACAACCCGACGTACAGCGCGTACAGCTGGGGATGCTCGGTCCGCTCGAGAATGGCGGCAGCCTCTGCGGCGTTGCGCTCGGCATCGGCGTACCGCCCTTCAGTGCCAGCCACCAGGCTGTCCCACATGTAGACCAGACGCAGATACTCGGGTTGCTGAATCTGCACCGCCAGGGCGCCGAGATCAGCCGCCACCCGCCGGGAGGCGTTGTAGTCGCCCAACTCGAACCGGGCATGGAGCTCGCACTTGAGCCCATGGAGGATGATCTCGCCGTCCCCGATCTTCTCGCCCAGGCTCGCGATCTCCTTGGCCACTGCGATCTGCAGGTCGATGTCGTCGGGGCCGTCCATGGCCCAGTAGCGGTATCGAAGCACCGCGGCCAGGGTTTCGGGATCGCCGAGCCGCCGGGCCATGTCAACGGCGTCATCGGTGAGCCGTTGGCGTTCGTCCCGGGACCGGTCGAAGTGGCCCCACTGGGCGAGCCGGCCCAGCACCAGGGCGCGCGCACTGTCGTCCTGCAGCGGCAGCGCGGCCAGAGCCGACTCGAGCAGCGCCCGGGCCTTCTCATTGGGCTCGGACCCGGCGGGGAGAGCTCCGCCGTATCCGAGCGCGGCCTCGGCGAGGAGGTCGGCGCGTCCACAACCCCGGGCGATCTCGAATGCGTCGAGGAATCGGTTGTTGGCCTCGCTGTTGCGGCCGGCCTTCACGCATGCCTTGCCGATGGCAACCAGAAGCTGACAACGCTCGACCACATCGCTGGCGCGGTATTCCGTCACGAGCTCGAGGGCGCGCCCCAGATGGTCTGCCGCAGCTTCGTAGGCCACTTGTTGGAGCGCATCGTCGGCGGCGAGTCGGAGATAGCGCAGCGCGTCGTTGACGCCGCCGGCGCTGGCACCGAGGTAGTAGTGGTGGGCCAACTCGCTGGCGTGACGACGTGCGTCTGCCCCATAACGGATCTCGAGAGACTTCCCCAGTTGCCGATGCAGTCGGGTACGACGGCTGAGGCCGAGCTCGTGGTACAGAGCCTGACGGACCACGGCATGGGTGAAGCTATGGGTGTCGAACTGGCGCGAGCTCTCGGTGACCACGCCGGCGAGTCGGGCTTCGTCGAGGGCGAAGAGGAGCGTATCCTCGTCACACTCGATGGCGTTTCCGACGGTGCCAATGTCGAACTCGTCACCCAGGGCCGATGCCGCGGAGAGCACCCGCATGCATACCGCCGAGAGTTGGCGCAGACGCCAACGCACCACGTCGCGCATTCGCTCGGGAAGCATGAGCTCCTCGGCGTTCGCCACCGACCACGCCTCGAGAGATCGCCCCGCTTCTCTCAGGTCGCGCACCACCTCTTGCAAGAAGAAGGGGTTGCCGCCGGTGTGGCGCTGGAGGTTCGCCGCTCCGGTGGCCTCGTGATCGCTCAGCGCCCGGCCGATGGCCGCTTCGAGGAGCTCCCGGGTCTCGGCCGGGGAGAGGCCCCTGAGGGCGATGCTTTCGACCGACGTCGTGCGTCGAATGCCCGCCAACGACTCCGAGAACCAACCCGAGACGTTGGCGTCGGTTTGGCGGTAGGTGGCCACGACCAACACCGGCGCCTGCGTCGATGATCGCAAGAGGTATTCGAGCAGCAATAGTGACGGTCGGTCGGCCCAATGCATGTCGTCGAGCACGAGCACGAGGCGGCGTCGCCCCGCGATGGCCCGGATCCAGCGGTTGACGGCATCGAAGACCTGGTAGCGGTCACCCTCACCCTCGCCCCGGGCCGGGGGTTGCGCTCCTTGGCTCTCGAGCACCTCGGGAACGATCCTGCCCAGGACGGGAACCAGCGCGCCCACGTCGGCCTGCACCAGGTCTTCGGGAATTCGCAGCGAGTAGCGACCCAGTGCTTCTCGAAACGCCTGATACGGGCACAAGGGCTCTTCGTCCCATCGGCCGTGCAGCACGAGGTCACCGTCGGCGTCACATTCCCGCGCGATCTCCGCCGTCAGTCTCGTCTTGCCGATTCCGGGTTCCCCGGTGATCAAGACCAGGTGCTGTTCGCCTGCTCCCGCTTTCCGACGCGCCCCGCGGGCGACATCGAGCTCGGCACGTCGGCCGATGAAGGCGGCGGCGCCCACCGGCGGTACCCAGGAGAGGTCCGAGCGCTCGACCGAGTCCGCGGCCACGTCCTGACGCGTGGGCGGGGCCGCGTGTGCGGGAACTGAGCGCGTGTCGGCGACCGGTGGAGTCGACGGGGACGCGGGCTCCCACGCCAGGGAGGGGTCTTGGGTGAGGATCGCCTTTTCGAGCTCTGAGACAGCCGGGCCCGGCGCGATGCCCAGCTCTTCGTTCAGCAGATTCCGCAGGCGCGAGTAGCACCGCAAGGCGTCAGCTTGGGAGCCAGCCCGGTACAGGGCCAGCATCAACTGGGACCAGAACCGCTCCTGGTAGGGGTGCTCCGCGACGAGGCTTTCGAGCTCGGCGATCACTTCGCGATGCCGTCCCGCCGCGAGGTCGGCGTGGACCCGGTCTCCGAGCGCCGCCAGGCGTGCCGCGTTGAGTCGAGTGGCCTGCGTGCTCACGAACGGCAGTGATTCGAGCCCGGCCAGGGGAGGGCCTCGCCACAGGTCAAGGGCTTCTCGGAGCAGGGCTAGGACCTCCTCGGGGTGCCCGGCACCCTGGGTGACACGGGCCCGGGCCACGAGCTGGTCGAAGGTCGTCACGTCGACACCGACCCCGGCGTCGAGGGCGTAGCCGTTGTCGGCCCGCAAGATCCACTGCCGTTCGTTGCCGAGGGTCCGGCGCAGGCGATAGACGAGCCCCTGCAAACTGGCCGCCCCGTCGCGGGGGGCGTGGTTGCCCCACAGGTCGTCGATCAGCCGTTCGCTGGACACGGGCTGCCCCGGGTGCAGCGCCAAGCGAGCCAATAAGGCCCGCTCGAGGGTGCGCGAAAGCGCGACATGGTCACCGTTGGCGTCGACCTCAACCGGACCGAGTAATCGGACGGAGATCACTGTCGCGCCCCCTGCGAGCTGCGGACGAACGAGTGTATGCGGCCCTGATCCCGAGGGCCTTCACAGGCCGCACTCTTCGCGGGGCCCCGTTCACGACCCGTGGGCGTTTCGGCCTCCGACCCTTGCGTCTGTGAGTCGCGTGTCGGCGGGATGTGAGCGGGTCGTCTCAGGGTGACCCACGAGGCGGCGGGGCGGCGGCACATGCCCCCCACGTGCTGGGCCCGCTAACTCGGACAGGGCGTGCCGGTGGGGTGAGCCTATGAGCCCCCACCGGCGTTCGCCCTGGTGACGGGCACCTTCGGTCGAACCGGCCTGAGGCTCGGCCCCTCGCTTTCCCGATTCCGGCCCAACCAGCTGCCACCGTCGCCTCTTCACGCCACGATCCCCCCGACGCGGGACACGGCGGCGCGTCACTCCCGTCCTCCGTTTGGATCGTTGTCTTGTCGTTGTCCATGGTTGTGCTGGGGAATCACCGCAACCGGATCGACGGTCCGTCGAACGTTCGCTCCTCGAAGACGGATCAGCACCGGGCCGCATATCCGAGCTCCTTGTCTGCACTGCGAGTGGTGGTGCGTTGCCGGAAGTTATTTTCGATTTGGGAACCCGTTTTGGCATGGAGTGGATGTCACTCAGTTTTGGGGTGGTCTTGGCTGAGAATCCGTTGAGAACGTCGACGTCGCACGGCATTCTTCCTGCGTGCGCATAGGCAACGCACTCGCGTTCAGGGGCGCGTTGCCAGGTGGTAAAGTTCTTTCGGGGCATGTGGCCGATCTCTGTTATGGATCGACTTGTTGTTTTCGTCGCGCCTGCATTCGAGGAGGTCCTCTGTGGCACGAGATCAAAGCGTTCGCAATCGGATTGTCCAATACCTTGCAGAGCAAGGCCCAGTGGAGGATTCGAGCGGAAAAGCGACATCCGTTTTGAAGCAGGCGATCGCATATGAAGGAACCGACGCTGGCTTTACACAAGTCGTCGCCGCTATGGCGAAGGCAGGTTTGTTGACGCGTCAGATCCGAGGCAAACGCACGTATCGGATCTCGCACGACGCCAACGGTGCCGTGCGCAGCACCTTCACGGGCGCGGACTCCAACGGGCAAGGCTTGTTGGACTACGACGAGTTGGCCGCCGCGCTTCTCGCCCAGGCCACACGCGCCGCCGCCGCACCCACTGACACCTCGGAGTCCGCCTCCTGGGCGCGCCGCCGTCTGGAGCAGCTCGAGGCGCGCAACGCGTCGCTGCAGCGAGACGTGGCCCGTGCCAACGCCGAAGCCGAAGCAATCGCGGCGGAACGAGACATCCTGCAGAATCAGCTGGAGGCGGCTCAGCACAACCTCTCGCTTCTCACCGACCGTCTTCAAGAGCCCCGGCGTCCCCAAGGCAGGGCAGCCGAGCGCCTGGGGCCCGACGAGCAGTCACTGCTCAACCAGTTGCGCCATCGGCATCCGCAGAGGGCGACAACCACCGAACGGGCAATCTGACCGCACCCTCGGGCTGACCGCACCTTCGGGTCGCGGCCGGTCCCGCCGCATGGCTCGTGCCTTTCGCAGCGTCGACGAACTGGGTTTGTGCCAGGATGTCGTCGCCCGAGGACGGAGCACGACGAGGCGAAAAGAGTGCCGAACGTGGAGGATCAACCGCCAGTCGTCTCGCCGATAAGTCTGCGCACGCGGCGGGAAGTGCTCGTGGCGGGCATGGCGGGCGCATTCAGCATGGCGCTGGCCGCTTGCGGTGGTGACACCACTCGCAAGGCCGCCACCATCGCTCCGGCCGGTTCCGATCTCGGCGCCGTCGAGCATGTGATCTTCCTCATGAACGAGAACCGTTCTTTCGATCACTATTTCGGCTCGTACAAGGGTGTACGGGGTTTTGATGATCCGGCGGCGCGGGCGCAGGGCGTCTTCGCACAGTCGTGGCCGGGAGGTGCGGCCAATCAGCTGTTGCCGTTCCACCTCGATACGGCCATTACCAACGCCGAGTGCACCTTCGACTTGTCGCACGAATGGTCCGCTCAGCACACGTGCTGGAACGGGGGGCAGATGGATCAGTTCGTCGCCACCCACACCTCACCCCAGTGGGAGGGGCCTCAGAACGGCGTGTTGACGATGGGTTACTACAACCGGTCAGATCTCGACTTCTGGTATTCGCTTGCCGATGCCTTCACCATTGCAGACGGCTATCACTGCTCGGTTATGGGGCCGACACACCCGAACCGGTTGCACGCCTTGTCCGGCACGCTCGACCCCGAAGGGCACGAAGGTGGTCCGGTCATCATCACGAATCAAGCCGCCAGCGCCATCGGCAGCGCTTCTTGGCGTTCGATGCCCGAAGAGCTCGAGGCCAAGGGCGTCTCGTGGAAGGTCTACAACCCCTCGGGCGTGGCGTACCAACCGTCGAGCCCATTGTCGATCGTGATCTCCGACAACATCCTTCTCTACTTCAAGCGACATGTGCAGGATCCGTCGTCACTGTTGTACAAGAAGGCGTTCGGCCCGATCTTCCCCAAGGACTTCGTCCGCGACGTCGCCAACGACACCTTGCCCCAGGTGTCGTGGATCATCCCTCCGTTGGGCTACGACGAGCACCCTCCTGCGCCTCCGGCGGCGGGAATGTGGTTCACCCACCAGGTGATCAGTGCACTGGTCTCGAACCCGAAGACCTGGTCCAAGACCGTGCTGTTCATCATGTACGACGAGAACGACGGTTTCTTCGACCACGTGAAGCCGCCCGTCGCCCCGGCCGGGACTCCGGGGGAGTTCCTCACCGCCGACCCCCTGCCCGCGCCCGCCAAGGGTGTCACCGGGCCTATGGGCCTCGGCTTCCGGGTGCCGCTCCTCGTCGTCTCCCCCTTCAGCCGCGGAGGATATGTCTGTTCGGACACCTTCGACCACACCTCGCAGCTGCGATTCCTCGAGACCCGATTCGGTGTGAAGGCGCCGAACATCACGGCTTGGCGTCGAAGTGTGACCGGTGACCTGACCTCGACCCTGCACGTCGGCACACCCGATACGTCGGTTCCCCGCCTGCCGGCCACGCCAGGGAGAAGTGACGTCCGGGTCAAGCGCGAATGCACGCCCTCGCAACTCATCGAGTTCGACATGACGAACCCGGCGCCGTACCCCGTGCCCGCCAACCAGACCATGCCATCGCAGGAGCCGGGTCGTGCCGTGCCCGTCCCGGGATGACATGACAGTCGAGCCATACGGCCAGGCGCTCGTCGTCCATCTCGCCCCGGAGCCATGAACCAGGGGCACCTCGAATTCTGCGCCAGCCCGCAGTGGCGCCAGATTTTGGAGGAGACGATCCTTCCCGAAGCGTTGCGAGGTCTGTCTCTCGGCGACGACGTCATCGAGGTCGGACCCGGGCCGGGGTTGACCACCGATGTCCTGCGCACCCGGACGGCGCAGCTGACGGCACTCGAGTTCGATCCCGATCTTGCCGTTGCCCTGGGCGAGCGCCTGGCCGGGACGAATGTAAAAGTGGTGCAGGGCGACGCCACCGCCATGGACCTGCCCAGCGGGCGTTTCACCGGCGCGGCGTCGTTCCACATGCTTCATCACATCCCGACCGCGGAGGCCCAGGACGCGGTCTTCGCGGAGATGGCCCGGGTACTCGAGCCCGGTGGGGTGCTCGTCGCCGCGGACGGAGTCGAGAACGAGGCCACCAGGCAGTTTCACGTCGATGACATCTACAACCCCATCGATCCTGAGACCCTTCATCATCGACTGGGACGAGCCGGGTTCACGTCCATCGAGGTTCGTGTGTATCCGATCGGCTGGATCTGCAGCGCGGTCAGCGTCACGTGAGAGGTGCCGCGCACGATCCCAGACGCCTCCGGTGCCAGAGACGCCCTGCGGTAGAAGGGCTCGTCGAGGACCGGGCGGAAGAGGCCCCCGATCCCGACCCGTATGCGGCGACGGGGATGGCGGGCATCCCGACCACCACCTGTCCCCACTGACCTCCTTGTCCGCCCCGGGTCGAAAGACCCCTGCAACCTGTTCTGGGGTTACGGGCCTCGGGCCGCCTAGGCCAGATCCTCTCCGGTCACAATGAGTCTGAAGTCCTATTTTCGGGGGGACGAAAACAGGGTCTCATACAGCACGTTGGCAACTGCAGGCACGCTGATCATGTGACGACGAGCGTTCCGCGCTGCGCCGGCGGTCGGTCGGCAAAATGGCGTGGAATCTCTGGGGTATAGCGGTCGGACAGCTGACTAGAATTGCTCTTTGTCAGCGGCGATTTCCGGGTAGGGACGGACGTCGGGAGAATTCCAGACTCGAGCTGGCCAGAGCTGCCTCAGATGCATCGAAGGCAGAGCAGGAGGGGGCCAAATGGGTGTGCGCGTCGGCGCGGATATCGCTCGGGTGGATGACGTGCGCGCATCGGTGGCCCGCTTCGGTGACCGCTATCTCGAGCGTGTCTTCACACCGCATGAAATCGCCAGCTGCGGCGGGACGTCTTCGGTGGCGGCCGCTTCCCTGGCCGCCCGCTTCGCGGCAAAAGAGGCCACGATCAAGGTGCTGCGTCCGACCGGGGTCACCCCGGCATGGAAGTCGATCGAGGTGCGCCAACACCCCTCGGGGTGGTGCGAGCTCGAACTCAGCGGAGAGGCGGCCAAGCTCGCCGCCGCCGCGCAGATCACCGAGCTCGCCGTCAGCCTCACCCACGAGGGGGATATCGCCGCCGCGGTGGTGTTGGCGCAGTGCGGAGCCTGATCAGCCGGACCATGGACAACATATTTCGGACAATCGTGTCGGCGCCCGCCCGCCGTCACGCAGGGGGCGATCAGTGACGACCACGGATTCGTTCACGGAAACGTTTCGCGACGAGATGCTCGGCTCGGGCCTGCTCATCGCCGGTCCGGTCGACGGCCTGTACGGACGCTCGAGCGTCTACGAGCGCGTGGCCGACGCGGTGGAGGACTACCTCACGCGCCTCGGTGCCGACGAGGTCGAGGACTACGTGCGCTTTCCACCCATCCTGCCCCGCTCGGTGTTCGAGCAGACCGGATACCTGTCCTCGTTCCCCGACCTCATGGGCTCGGTCCACTCCTTCGTCGGGGATGACCGGCAACACGCCGAGATGGTCGACCTGGCCGAGTCGGGTCAGCAGTGGGCACGGTCTCTGGACCCGACCGACGTGATGCTGTGCTCGGCCGCCTGCCACAGCGTCTACCCCCGCTATGTCGGGGTGTTGCCCGAGGGTGGGCACAAGCTGCAGGTGTCGAGCTGGTGCTTCCGACACGAACCGAGCCGTGCCCTCACCCGGATGCAGTCGTTTCGGATGCTCGAGCACGTCTACGTGGGGGCTGCCTCCGATGTCACCGCCTTTCGCGAGCGATGGATCAAACGGTCCCACGGTGCCCTCACCGATCTCGGCCTCGACATCGAGATGGTGACTGCGAACGACCCGTTCTTCGGACGCGGCGGTCGCCTTCTGGCCCGGAGCCAACGCGACGAGGAGCTCAAGTACGAGTTCGTCACACCCTTCGATGCCAGCACCCCGCCGGTCGCCATCGCGTCCTCGAACCTGCACGGTGACCATTTCGGTGAGACCTTCGGGATCTCGACGGCGTCGGGCGAGGTGGCGCACTCCACCTGCGTCGGCTGGGGTTGGGACCGGATCGTCCTGGCCCTCTTCCGCCACCATGGAACCGATCCCCAGCAATGGCCCACCGACGCACGGGCGAGGCTCTGGTCGTGACTCCGGAACACGCTTCGGACAAACAGCGGCCCCTGTTGGCGATCGCGCACGGCGAGAGCTCGGTCTCGGCCATGAAGGTGGCCGAAGCGGCGGAAGCGGTCTGCGACCTCATCTGGCTCGTCGACTCCCGCGAGCTCACCGAGCCACTGATGCTCCGCTTCCTGCGCAAGTTGGGCACGACCATCGACACCGCCGAGATGTCCGAGGACGAGGCGGCCGATGCACTGCGTGCGTGCCGTCCCGACGGGATCATCGCCTTCGCCGAATACCTGATCCCAACCGCTTCGGCGATGGCGAGCCGACTGGGGCTCGAATATCACGACGCGGCGGTGACCCGGCGGCTGGTCGACAAGTTCGAGCAGCGCCAGGCCCTCCAGGACGGGGGCCTGCCCGTGCCGCGCTTCGTCGTGGTGCCGACCCACCCCACAGCCGAGGATGTCGAGAGAGTGGCAGCCGCTGTGAGCTTCCCTGTGGTGCTCAAGCCCCGCCGAGGTGCCGGCAGCCGGGACACGGTCCTCGTCGAGAGCGCCGAAGCGCTCCGGGTCGTGCTCTGTGACGCTCCGACATCGATGACCGGTGCAGACGAACCGATGATCGTCGAAGAGTTCCTCGTCGGGTTGTCGACGGCCACCGGCCCGGATTTTGCCGACTATCTGTCGGTCGAGAGTGTGGTCAGTGGGGGCACGATCAGCCACGTCGCCGTGACGGGTCGCTTCCCCCCGGCTGAGCCGTTTCGCGAAACCGGGTTGTTCATCCCGAGCGACATCGACCCGTATCTGACCCAGACCGTGCTCGGCGTGGCCACCAAGGCCATCTCGGCCCTCGACATCCGCATCGGATTCCTCCACACCGAGATCAAGCTGACCCCGGACGGCCCCAAGATCATCGAGGTGAACGGTCGGCTGGGAGGGAGCGTCCCCGAGATGGCGGCGCTTGCCCTCGGCATCAGCTTGTTCGAGCTGTCCCTGCGGGTCGCGGTCGGAGAGCACATCGTCTTCGACAGCCTTCCCGCCACCAACGGCGTCGGCTATCTCCTCAGTCCGCACTCGCCCCAGTGGGCACGCAAGGTGGTGACCGTCGACGGGCTCGATCGACTGGGCGAATATCCGGGTGTCAAGACTCTCTTCCTCAATCGGAAGCCCGGGGACGACATCGACTGGCGCAAAGGAAGCCACGAGTACGTGTTCTCGGTGATCGGCAGTGCCCCGGACCACGCCGGGCTCCTGGCGGCCAAGAAGTTCGTCGACGACGAGGTCACGGTCACCTATGCGTGATCGTGGAGCCTTGATGACGATGGCGGGCGGGGCTCACCGATGACCGGGACGCCCATCTGGTTCGGGCCGGCGGATCGACCCTTGTTCGGCATGTTGCATGTGCCCGAGGGCCAGACGGCGCGAGCCGGTGTCGTCCTGTGCTCGCCTCTGGGTCGAGAGGACCTGTACGTCCACAGCACGTATCGAGCCCTCGCCGAGCGCCTGGAGCAGCACGGGATCGCCGTGTTGCGCTTCGACTACGACGGGACCGGCGACTCGGCGGGAGCCCAGCACGACCCGGCCCGGGTGGCGGCTTGGGCAGAATCGACGCGAGCCGCCTTCGACCTGATGCGCGCCGCCGGGCCCCCCGTCGTGGCCGGCGTCGGGATGCGCATCGGTGCCACGCTGGCCGCCCTCGAAGCCACGCGGCTTCCCCTGGACGCCCTCGTGCTCTGGGACCCGTGCCGGTCGGGACGGACCTTCCTGCGCGAACAGCGTGCCCTGCACGCACTGAGCGTCGGAGGGCTCGACCTCGGGGACGGTTCGGTGCACACGCCCGGATTCCGCTATGACGCCGAGACCGCGACCGACCTCGCCGAACTGGACATCACGCGCAGCAAGGGACCCATGGCGCTGCGCGTCTTTCTGCTCACCCGCCCGGATCGGCAACACGACGCCAAGCTCGAGGCCCGACTGGAGAGCGCGGGTCACGTCGAGCCGGGGACCGCACTCGGCCAGCACGAGCTGCTGACCGTCGACGGCCGGCTCAACGCCGGCCTCGAGGACACGCTCGAGCGCCTGGTGACGTGGTTGTCGACCGTGGCCGCGCCCGATCCGGCACTGTTCGACATGACGCCCTTCGAGCCGATGACGACGTCAGCAGTCGTGGCGCATGATGCCAAGTCACGGCCCATCGTCGAGCGGACCGTGCGCTTCGGGTCCGGCGGACTCTTCGGCATCATCACCGAGATCGACGGAGCGTCGAGCCCCACCACCGTCGTGTGCTTCAACACCGCCAAGTCGCGTCGCATCGGCCCGTCGCGGCTGTGGGTCGAGCTGGCGCGGCAATGGGCGGCGTGCGGTCTTCGGACGTTGCGCGTCGACCTCAGCGGTCTCGGCGACAGCGGGACCCACCCCGGCCAGCCCCGCGACGTCTACTACCCGCCCGAGGCACTGGCCGACGTCGAAGAGGCGGCGCGATTCGTGTCGCCCGACGACCCGTCGCGAGTCGTGCTCATGGGCCTGTGTTCGGGTGCCTATCACGCACTGCACGGAGGACTGTCGCTCGGGGCCCAGGGCGTGTGTGTGTTCAATCCCATCTTCACGACACTGCCGATACCGTCGGCGGCGCCGAGTGCCACGTCTTCGATCCGACCGCAGCTTTCGGCGCCGAAACGTCACTGGGCCGCACGATTGGCGGGTCATCAGGTTCCGAGGGCGGTGCTCGGCGCGCTTCCTGAAGGGGCGTGGTGGCTCTTCAACCGCCTCGGCATCCGACGGTCCCCGGTCGACTCCCTGGAAAGACTGGTGAGCGCCGGTTCCGAGGTGCTGGTCGTGGTGGGCGGCGACGAGTCCCTCCGGATACGACGGGGCTCGGCCCGAACGCTGCGCAGGCTGTCGCGTTCGGACAGACTGCGGTTCGAGGTCATCGACGACCTCGATCACGCCATGTTGGGTGCT
This sequence comes from uncultured Acidimicrobiales bacterium, assembly GCA_963846125.1. Lineage (GTDB taxonomy): Bacteria > Actinomycetota > Acidimicrobiia > Acidimicrobiales > UBA8190 > Chersky-840. The sequence continues at coordinate 333,799 of CAWJUR010000002.1, read as the reverse complement.
CGGGACGCCCGCCGAGTGTCAGACATCGTCTACAGCCACGTGCGTGACCGGTTCGGACAACCCGACAGCTTCGACCATGCGGCCGGTGGGAGCGATTCCCGGATGGACGAGGCATCGCGCTCCTGAGCGTCGCTCATCGCTGACACAAGACCTCGCCGTGGGGGACGACGAACCAGCCGTCATCACTCGAGCTCCACCGCCGCCAGGCGCGGGCCAACCGCTCGAGGTCTTCGGTGGTGGCCAGGCCGTTGCTCCGTGCCTGGAGCGCGAACCCTGACCGCGTCAGCCGCTCGGCCCACAACCCTCCCCACCACGAGCGTTCCTCAGGAGTGGAGAAGCACCACGAGCCCGCCGACGCCTCGATGTCGGCGAAGCCGGCCAGTCGGGCCCAGCGAAGCATGCGGCGCCCGGCGTCGGGCTCTCCGCCGACCGCACGGGCAACGCGTTGGTAGAGCGTCCGCCACTCCTCGAGTTCGGGATCCTCGGGAAACCAGTGCATCGCCCCGTAGTCCCCGTCGCGCGCGGCCACGATGCCACCGGGGCGACACACCCGGCCCATAGCCGCCAGCGCGGCCACGGGATCGGGCAGGTGCTGGAGCACCTGGTGCGCATGGACCACGTCGAAGGCGGCGTCGTCGAAGCCGAGTTGGTTAACGTCGCCGATCTCGAAGGCGACGTTGCGCCGTCCGGCGCGCGCTGCTTCGGCCCGGGCGTCGGCGAGGACGCTGTCGACCGGGTCGATGCCGAGGACTCGTCCCTCACCGACGTAACCCGCCAACCCCACGGTGATCGTGCCGGGGCCGCACCCCACATCGAGCACCCGCGCGCCCGGGCGCCAGCCACGGGAGCAGATAGCCGGCGGAGTTCTCGGCCGTGCGCCAACGATGCGATCGCAGGACGCTGTCGTGATGGCCATGGAGGTAGGGACGGGCGGGGGTGTCGGTGGGGGGCATCCTCCTATCGTCGGGGTCGCCACGCTGATAAGCAAAGAAGTACTCCTAATCTGTAAGATAAGATTTACTTATGTCTCGCTCGGACTGGCTCCGGACCTTCGTGACCGTCTACAGGAGCGGGTCGGTGACCGAGGGAGCGGCCCGGCGCGGCCTCACCCAGCCCGCCGCCAGCCAGCAGCTCGCCGCCTTGGAACGAGCCCTCGGTGAGTCGCTCTTCGTGCGCAAGCCCACCGGCATGGAGCCCACCCGGCGAGGACGCGAGCTCTACGGGCAGCGTCGCCGAGCCTCTCGACGGGCTGGAGACGGTGTTGCGTGACCTCGACGCCGGAGCGGTGCCGGCGCCCGACCCGCCCGTCCGTCTCGGCTCGAGCCCCGAGTACTTCGCCGCCGAGGTCCTGCCCCGCCTCGTCGGCCTCGATCTGGCGGTATCGGTCGTCTTCGGAAGTGACCAGGATTTGTTCACGGATTTGGACCGCGGCGACCTCGACGTCATCATCACCACCTCGACGCCGCCCCGGCGAAGCATCGGCGCTTCGACGCTCGGTGCGAATCGCTTCGTGCTGGTGGCCTCGCCCGCCCTGGCGCCGTCGACGCCGCTGGGCTCCCTCGACGCCGTGTCGACGTGGTTGGGCGGTCGGCCATGGGTGTCGTACAGCTTGGAGCTCCCCCGCACGCGTCGCTTCTGGCTCAATCTCCTGGGTCGTCCCTTTGCGGCGCACCTGCAACTCGTCGTCCCCGATCTCCGGGCGGTGCTCCGAGCCGTCGAGCTCGGTCTGGGTGTCAGCCTCTTGCCCGAATTCGTGTGTCGGGACGCCCTCACCGAAGCACGCGTGGTGGAGTTGTTTCCCGTGTCGCACCTGACTCCGGAAGAGCCGTGGTTCGCGTGCACGCGTCAGACCGACACCGTTCGTCCCACCGTGCGGGGACTGCTCGCCGCGCTGCAGGCGAGCAGTCGGTAGCCGACTGCCTCCTGGCGACCCGTCTCCGGGGGCGATCGTGCTACCACGAGGCGACAAAGGGGGCAGGCCTCCTTGGTGGCGGCGACCGGCCCGGGCAAGCTGGGCGAGTGGGCAACGAGGTTCGAACACCCTGGCCTTCAGAGGTCGCCGAGGTATTCGAGCGCTCGCTGACTGTTGAGTACGCCAGCCTGACGCGCACGGGGAGGCCGGTGACCACGCCCGTGGGCCCCTACGTCGGCAGGAGCGGGACCCTCGACATCCAGACCGGCCTGTGCTTCCCGGCCAAGGCCGATCGTGCCCGTCGGAATCCCAAAGTCTGTCTCCTCTTCGCCGACCCCATCGGCGCCGGGATGGGCGGGTTGCCTGTCGTGCTCGTGCAAGGACACGCCGTGGTGCGCGACGCCGATCTGCAGGCGAACACCGACCGGGCCGTCGCGCTCGCCGTCGCCAAGTATCCGGCGGCCTTCAAAGGAGTCCCCCGCCTCGTGTTGGGGATGATGGCGTACTACTTCGCTCGGATCTGGGTGGAAGTGACGCCGTTGCACATCCGTTGGTGGCCGAGCAGGACCTTGGACGTGTCGCCGCAACAGTGGCGGGCACCGGCCGCGGTGGTGCTGCCGACATCGGATCCGCCCCCGTCCGGCGAATCGCCTCCGCCGTGGACGGCGGCGCCCGCCGACTGGAGGCCGGTGGCGGCGCGCTCGCTCGGCCTGGCCCTGAGCGATCTTTCCGCCCTGGACGAGGATGACTACCCGATCTGCCTACCGGTCGGCCTCGGTCCCTTGGACAGCGACAAGGTGGCCGTGTTTCTCGGGCCCGGCGCACCGGAGGTCCGCCCCGGCCCGGCCTGCCTAAGTCTTCACTCCCACAACGAGGTGTACACCGGCCAGGAGAACCACACCTTGGTCGGATGTCTGACCACGGATGCAGGGGGCAGTTGGTTCCACATCGAGAGAGCGCTCGGTGACTGGAGCACACCTGGCAACCGGTTGCAGGTGGCCCTGTCCTTCGTCGCCAAGGCACCGGCGCTGCGACCGAGGCTCAAGAGCGAGGCGCGGCGCCGGGGCCAGGCTGTGCCCAAGGTGCGCCTCCACCGAGCGCGGTGAAGTCTCTCCCTGTCGCCGCAGCCGGTGGTGCTAGTGGCTCGCGGCGGAGAAGAACTCGAGTTGGATGTTGTCGGGGTCGCGGAACACGAGCACCGATCCATAGGGCTCGTCGGCGATGGGGGACTGCGTCAGCGGTTTGTCGGCGGTGTCGCTGCGAACGACACCGTTAGCCTCGAGATGGTCCTGCCAGGCTTCGAGGTCGTCGCGGCCGGGCACGATGAACCCGGCATGGTCGAGCCCGGTGGTGGTCTCGCCAAAGAGGGTGCCGTCGTTGGCGTCGTGGTGGTGGAGCACGATCATGAGCTCGCGGGCATCGTCGGCCAGGACTTTGCCAACCCCGCCGGGATGAGGAGCGTCCATCACGTGGTGCACGCCGAACACATCCTCGTACCAGCGGGTGCTGGCCTCGACGTCACTGACGGTGAGGGCGAGATGGTGGAGCCTGGGTTTCGCGATGTCGGGCATGGGTCTCCTCGTTGGATGGGCGGGCGATGTGGCGGCGGTCGTCACGATTTGGTTGCTTTGGGTCGCGGTCGGCGGGGCACCGACGTGTGGCGCGCCCCGGTTGGTCGGCAGTGGGCGAGGAACATGGCCACCGATTCGTCGATGAGCCGGATCCATCGATCCCCGCCGGGATCGTTGGATACCTGCTGGTCGACCAGGCCGGTCGTCAAAGCCGTCCACATGTCGACATGGCGCTGCTCGGTAATCCCGTTGAGGGCCAGCAACGCCTGGGCGCTGGCCAAGGCGTTCACCGCGGGTGCATAAGACTCGGGCGAGGGTGCGAACCCGGGGAGCGTGCGTTGGAACAGCAATTGGTAGCGGGGGAGATCGCTGATGCAGAAGTCGACGAAGCGGCGCGCCAACACGACCAGAGCCTCGCCGGGGTCCTCACGGTCGGTGGGCTCGCCCATCGTGGCGGCGAACTGCGTCGCGGCCTGGCCGAACATGGCGTCGTAGATGGCGTGCTTGGAGTCGAAGTAGGCGTACACCGTCGGAGTGGTGATGCCCGCTCGGCGGGCCAGGTCCCGGAGCGACAGTGCCGCCAGGCCGTCGTCGCGCACGAGCCCCCAGGCGGCTTCGACGATCGCCTGGCGCGCCGACCGTCGGCGGGACTCGCGCCAGTCGGTCGTCCCCGAATCAATCGCCTCAGAACTTACCATCGTTCGAAATACTTTCACATCGTGAAAGAAACGTCAACGTACCCACGGGACGGTGGGAGTGGGTTCGAGGGGCAGGCTGGGGCGCTTGACATCCCGAATCCGTTAGGCTGGACTAACTGTTAGTGGATACTTACCAAGAGGCCGAGGTGTGGGGAGCGCTGGGGGACCGGACCAGGCGAGCGATCTTCTTGCGCCTCGCCGATGGGCCGATGGCCGTCGGCGAACTCGCCGCCGACCTGCCCGTGAGTCGTCCCGCCGTCTCCCAGCACCTGAAGGTGCTGAAGGGCGCCGGCCTGGTAGCCGAGCGGGCGGTCGGTACGCGCCGGATCTACCGCCTCGACGAGGCCGGGGTCGCTGCCCTACGCGACCAGCTCGACACCTTCTGGACTCGGGCGCTCAGTAGCTACCAGGGCCTCGTCGAACAACCACGGGAGGAAAAGCCATGAACCTGGCCGATGGAGCCGTCGTCCGACAGCAGATCGTCGTCGACGCGTCGATCGAGCGTGCCTTTTCCGTATTTGTCGAGCGGTTCGGTGACTTCAAGCCGCCGGAACACAACCTTCTCGGCGCCGAGATCACCGAGACCCGGTTCGAGCCGCGGGTGGGTGGCCATATTTACGACCGCGCCGCGGATGGGAGCGAGTGCCGATGGGCTCGCGTCCTCGTGTACGAACCACCGGATCGGGTCGTCTTCAGCTGGGACATCAGCCCGCAGTGGCAGCTCGAGACGGACGAGGGCAACGCCAGCGAGGTCGAGGTCCGGTTTGTGGCCGAGACGCCGGAGCGGACGCGCCTGGAGCTCGAGCACCGCCATCTCGATCGCCACGGACCTGGTTGGGAGTCGCTTCGCGAGGGTGTCGATAGCGATGGGGGATGGCCGCTCTACCTGGCTCGCTATGCGGACCTCGTCTCCGGCGATCGCTAAGTGCCGCCGATCACTGTCAGCGTGGACGTCGCCTGCTCGGTCGAGGAGGTTTTCGCCTACGCAACTGACCCGAGTCGCTTCTCGACGTGGCAGAAGGGCGTTGTCAGCGGTCGCATGGACAGAGCAGGAGCCCCTCACGTCGGGGACCGTTGTCTCACGACGCGGCGCATCGGCCTCGCCGAACGGCCGGTCACCGCTGAGCTCGTCTGCTTCGAACCGCCCTACCGGTGGGGAGTTCGTGGTTTGGACGGGCCCATCCGGGCCATTGTCCACGTCACGGTCGAACCGCGCTCGGACTCGAGCGCGCACCTGACGATCGCTCTCGACTTCGAAGGACATGGCATCGGTCGGCTCCTCGTGCCCCTTCTCGTGCGCCGCCAGGCACGACGGGAGATGCCAGTCAACGTGACGACGCTCAAGCAGCTCCTCGAGGGCACGGCGTAACGGGCGTCGAGCCCGACACCGGGCGGTAACCTCGCCAAACATGGGTGAAATTCCAGGTCCCGCACCCGTAAGAGCACAGCATTGGGATGCGGCCTACGAAACACGTGGTGCCACTGGAGTGAGTTGGTTCCAACCCGCCGCCACCGTTTCGGTCGAGTTGATCGAGCGTTTGGGGACTCCGACGGACGCCTCGGTCATCGATGTCGGAGGTGGCGCGTCGCGGTTGGTCGACGTCCTACTCCAACAAGGCTTCGAGGACCTATCGGTACTGGATCTTTCCAAGTCAGCGCTGGAAGCGGTTCGAGACAGGTTGGGTCCCACCAACCCCGTCGCCCTGCTACACGAAGATCTGCTCGAATGGAATCCCGAACGTTGCTTCGATCTCTGGCACGATCGAGCTCTGTTCCACTTCCTGGTCGATGGGAGCGACCGGGAGAACTACCTTCGGAAGCTCCGGTCGGCCCTGCGTCCCGGCGGCGCTGTTGTCGTTGCCACGTTCGCTCCCGGCGGTCCCGGGTACTGCTCGGGCTTGCCCGTTACCCGATACTCGCCCGACAATTTGGCCAACCTCCTCGGTTGTGATTTTGCAGTCGTCGCACAGGTGCGAGAGGAGCACGTCACTCCAGCTGGGACAGCACAGCCGTTCACCTGGGTAGCGGCCAGACGGGTCGCTGGAAGCGATCCGACATCGAACCGGCCTCCTGAACAGGGACGATAAAGGCGGCATTGAGGGAAGGGGTCAACGGGCTACCGCGAACACCCGTCGGGGACACCTTTCAGCGCATGCATGCCCTTGCCCTCGAAAGCGATGCCGGAACACCAGCTACCAGGTCCCGCTCGGGACACCTGTGGGAATGTCTCGTCGCGGTTCGTGCTCATCGGCGAGCCTGACACCGCTTCGGGAGCGCGAGCGATTAGAAAAGACGACCGAGTCCCCGCCGTGCCCCCTCACTCGCCCCCCACGCGCCTACCAGGCGCACATGTTCACCGCCGGGCGAATTTCCGTAGGCGGCGAACCCGTTCCGCGATCGCACTCGCCGTCCTCATCGGTCTCGGCACCGTTCTGGCGGTGTACATCGGCGGCCGTGCGACGCCGAAGCCCGCCCCGAAGTCCTCCTCGGCGTCGTCCTCGACCACCAGTGCTACCGCAGTCAGCCACGCCAAGCCGATGGCCGCGGCTGAGTCGGGCCTTTTGCCCTGGACTCTGGCCAGCTCCATCAGCCGGTCCGTCGTGCTGCCAGGGGCGGGGGGCCATCTCACCATCCTCGGCGGTCTCACCACAGCAAACGTCTCCGCAGAGGGTGTCTATGAGCTCGACACCACGACAGGAAAGCTCCTCCATGTCGCCAACCTGACCGGCGGCCTCCATGATTCCTCGGGTGCAGTCATCGACGGCCAGGACATCACGTTCGGCGGGGGATCTCCCGCCACGGTCGCGACCGTCCAGGCCGTGCCGGCTGCGACCGCGGGCGGACTCGGAACGATCACGACGGCCAACTCGACCGGGGTGCTCCCCCAACCCCGCTCGGACTCGGCGACGGTCACCGTGGGCAGCACCACGTACATCGTGGGTGGCTATGACGGCACCAACCCCGATGCGGTGGTGCTGGCTACGACCGACGGCCACACATTCTCGACGGTCGCCTCTCTGCCGGTGCCGGTGCGGTACCCCGCTGTCGCGGCGGTCAACGGGCTCGTCTACGTCTTCGGTGGTCAAGCGATCACCGGCGCCCACGCCGGCCAGCCCGTGAACGAGATCCAGGTCGTCGATCCGGGCCGCCATACGGCCTCCACCATCGGCCGCCTGGCGGCGCCTCTCGAGGGTGCTGCCGCCGTCACCATCGGGAAACAGATCTATCTGGCTGGAGGTGAGAGCTCCGTGGCCCAACCCGTCACACCGGGCGTCGGCACGACGCAATTGGGGCCGCCACCTTCCGGCGCCAACCCCGGTGCCGGTGCGACAAGTGCAACCGCAACGCGCGCCACCATTCCCGAGAGCGGGGCTGGACCGGCGGGGATGCTCCTCGCCAAAGCGTGGGCGGCCCCCGCCCCCAGTTCCACCACGGCCGGTGGATCGACGTCGAGTGGTACGGGAAGCGAGTCGACGTCCGGGACATCCACCGTCTCCACCATTTGGGCCTTCGATCCCACGACCGACAAGTTGGCCACTGCGGGGCACCTGCAGGTGCCCGTGTCGCATTCGGGCGTGGCCGTCCTCGGTACCACCGCATGGTTCGTGGGTGGGGAGTCCAACGGAGCGCCAGTGTCGACGGTCCAGATGCTCACTCCCAACCCCGGCTTCGGCACGGCCGGCGCGTCGGGCGCCGGCTCGCCCTACTTCGGCATGCACCTGCTCATCGCCGATCGGGGCAACAACCGCTTTCTGGTGATGGACCCGGCGATGAACGTCACCTGGTCATATCCCTCGGCGACGTCGGCGCCCGACCCGTATGGCTTCACGTTTCCCGACGACGCCTTCTTCATCAACAAGGGCCAGGCCATCATCTCGAACCAGGAGCAGAACGAGACCATCGTCGAGATCGGCTATCCCTCGGGCAAGGTCCTGTGGGAGTACGGACACCCCAGGCAGACCGGCACCGCACCCGGGTACCTGCACGAGCCCGATGACGCCTATCTCTTGAAGAACGGGCAGATCACGGTGGCCGATGCCGACAATTGCCGCATCCTGATCATCGGTCACGATGGCACCGTGGCCGGGCAGATCGGCACCAGTGGCCGTTGCGTCCACAGGCCCCCGACGTCGATGGGTGCGCCCAACGGCGACACGCCGCTCGCCGACGGCAACGTCCTCATATCCGAGACCACCGGCTCGTGGATTAGTGAGTACACGTTGCAGGGCCAATTGGTGTGGACGACACACGTACCGGTGGTCTACCCCTCGGACCCTCAGCAGCTGGGGCCGAATCTGTATCTCGTCGCCGACTACGCCAAGCCGGGGGCGTTCATCTACACGAACCGGGCCGGCCAGGTCCTCTACCGGTACTCCGCCAACTCCGGCCCCGGCATGCTCAACCACCCGTCGCTGGCCGAGCGGCTTCCGAGCGGCGTCATCATGCTCAATGACGACTACGCCAATCGGATGGTTGCGATCGACCCCACGACGGGTGCGCTCGTGTGGCAGTACGGCATCACCGACGCCGCCGGTACCACGCCCGGGATGCTGAACACTCCGGACGGATTTGATCTGCTGGCCCAGGACGGCAGCACACCCACGCATCCCGCCACGGGTTGAGGTCAGCGGTCGTTCAGGGCTCGCGCCAAAAATAAGCCGCCGGACTCCTCGTTGGCTTACGCCTCTTTGTGAAGGCCGTCGAGGATCGTGTTGAGCAGCCGCCTGCTCTGTTCCTCGGACAGGGTCGCGTTGGTGCACATCGGGCCCGACCAGCTGCATCAGGTCGGGCCCGCTCACGTCGGTGCGGATGACGCCGGCGTCCTGTGCCCGCCCGACGACGAGCTGCATGGCCTGTCTGGATGCGATCCATCATGTCCAGCCTTGAGATCGGGATTCTTGTCGAAGGCCTCACGGAGCTCGTTGAGGAAGGTCCGCTTTCCCTGGGCGTAGCGGACGAAGGCTTCGAGGAAGGCCACGACCGCCGGCCAGGGCTCGAGGTCGGCTGACACCTGCTCGGCGGTGTGAACGAGATTGTCGACGTCGGTGCGGTAGACGGCCTCGACCACGTCGATCCGCTTGGGGAAGTGGCGGTAGAGCGTGCCGACGCCGACGCCGGCCCGGCGGGCGATGGCCTCCATCGAAGCGCCGCCACCCTCCTGAGCGAAGACCTCTCGGGCGGCGGCTGACCAGGAGTTCGTAGTTGCGGCGGGCGTCGGCCCGCATGGGGCGGCCGGCGTCCGCCTGCTCGGGCTCCGCCGCTGGTCAGGGGGGCCTCCTCGACTGCTGTCCTGCCTGGCCACGTCGGTCACGCCTCCTGGCTGAAAGAAGAAAGGAGTTGCTAAACGGAGGCACCCTCCGTATACTAACCGGAGGAAGCTTCCGCTTCTCAGAATACCAGCGGAAAGGTCGTAGTCAATGCCCTCCAACCTCCTTAACCCGCCGCGTCCACAGCGGCCCCAGGCTCCCTCCGGGGGACCGCCGGGGACGCTCCAGCCGCCTCACGAAACCCTCGGTGCTCCTCTTCGTCATCCTCACCGCCCAGCTCATGGTGGTACTCGACACGACCATCGTGAATGTCGCCCTGCCCCATATCCAGCGGGGCTGGGCTTTTCCGCCAGCGGCCTGTCCTGGGTGCTCAACGCCTACATCCTGACCTTCGGTGGGCTGCTGCTCCTCGGCGCCCGGGCCGGCGACCTGCTCGGCCGGCGCCGCGTCTTTCTCACCGGCATCGCCCTGTTCACCCTGAGCTCACTGGTGGGAGGCCTGGCCACCACCGGATGGATGCTGCTCGCGGCCCGGGCCGTGCAGGGCATCGGCGCGGCCCTGGCGGCACCGTCCGCGCTGTCGCTCCTCACCACCGCCTTCGCCGAAGGGCCGGCGCGGGTGCGGGCCATCGGCCTCTACACCACCGTGTCCGCCGCCGGCGGGGCCATCGGTCTCGTGGCCGGAGGTCTCCTCACCGATCTCGTGTCGTGGCGGTGGGTCATGTTCGTGAACGTCCCCATCGGGCTCGTGGTCTGGCTGCTCGGGCGGATCGTGATCGCGGAGACCGAACGGCCAGCACGGCCGGTTCGACTTCACCGGTGCCGTGACCTCGACTCTGGGATGACGGGCATCGTCTTCGGCCTCGTCGAGGCCGGGACTAACGGCTGGGGCAGCGCCATCGACGATCGCCTCGCTCGTCGTCGGGGTCGCCTTGCTCGGGTCTCTTCGTGCACCACGAGAGCCGCGTCGACGAGCCGATCCTCCCCTTGCGGCTGCTGACCCACGCCACCCGCAGCGCGGCCAACGTCGCCCGAGGCCTCCTCTACGCCGGGATGTACGGGATGTTCTTCTTCCTGTCGCAGTTCTTCCAGGACGTCCAGCGGTTCTCGCCCCTGGTCGCCGGCGTCGCCTTCCTGCCCATGCCCACCTCGGTCTTCCTGTCGTCGCAGTTGACCGGCCGCGTCTTGGTCCGACGGTTCCCCCAGAAGATCGTGATGATGATGGGCGCCTCCATCGTCACGTTGGGCCTCCTGCTCGCAACGCGGATCCAGACCTCGACCTCGTACGCTCAGATCGTGGTCTCCATGGTGCTGATCGGCGCCGGCATGGGGATCTCGTTCGTGAGCCTCACGTCGGCGTCGCTGGCCGACGTGGCGCCCGAGGACGCCGGGGCGGCATCGGGGCTCGTCAATGTCTCCCAGCAGCTCGGTGGGGCTCTGGGGCTCGCCGTCCTGGTCACGGCCTTCGACGCGGTGACGAGTCACGCTCAGCTCGGCATCCGGCACCTCAGCGGTGCGGCATCCGCCGTCCATGCCAACGCCATACTCGTCCACGGTCTGGACGACATCTTCTGGCTTGGGCGCGCTCTTCAGCCTGGCGGCGTTGGCAATGGTGGCTTTCGGTGTTCGCCCTCCACGACAGTTGGCCGAGGCACCGATCGTGGCGAGCGAGGAATCTGACGAGGCCATGGAGTGGCTCGAAGAGGCCGGATAGTCGACGACGCTCGTGGGCAGGTTCCTGAACGGGCCCATAAGACCATCGCTCCTGAGTGACCTGAGAGAACGGTGTCATGCCTGAATTCATTTCGGATAGTCCGCTCGCCCGTGATCTGATCCGCATCGGAGACGACGCGATCGTCCGCGAGAACGAAGCTCAACTACGGGCTTACTATGCCGAGGACTACATCTTTCACGGACCGGGTGGCGACCTGGGCTTCGAAGAGCTCCGCACCTACTTCGCGTCGTTGCGGGCGGCCTTCAGCGACCTGCGCATCGTTCGCGAGCAGGTGATCGCTGACGGTGTGTTCCTAGCGGCGCGCAATACGTTCTCCGGCGACTTCACCGGCGTATTCACGCACTCGCCGGTCGGCGCAGTTGAACCCACAGGCAAACACCTTGAATGGGAGGTGATCAACACCTTCAGATACAACGACGATGGTCGGCTGGCCGAGGAATGGGTACAGACCGATTACCGGCGTTTCTTGACCCAGCTCGGCGTCACCTCGACGGAATCCTCCTAGGGACCTTGTCCGTGCCTCAAGTCTGGCGATCTACGTCGGCCTTGGCGGCATTCTGGCCGAAGTCTCCATGGTGGATTCGCCGCCGCATCTCTTGAAAGCGAGATTGACTGACGCAGAGGCGCGATGGTGCACACTGGGTGACCGCAGGCGCGGCATCTTGGGGAAATCCGCGACCGGCGTCAGGGGACGGCCAGTGAAGCGGCGAGCTGCTCGGTCAGTAGTTCGAGCGAGCTGTGCAGCTGGGCGTAGCGCCGCGGCCCAAGGATCTCTTCGATCCGCAGCTGGGCCGAAGCAGCCTCGGCATAGATTGTCTTCTGGAGTCGCCATCCCTTGGAAGTAAGTCGGATCACACGAGCCCTTCCGTCGGCCGAATCGGGTACGCGCAACAGGTACCCGTGTTGTTCCAGGTACCCGAGCAAGTCGTTGACTGACTGCTTCGTGATCCCCCTCCGGTCCGCAAGCTGGCTTGGACGTAGTCCCTCGAGGCCCGGATAGCGCCAGAGCCCGACGTGCGCTGCGTTCAGATCGTCGTATCCCGCCGCAACAACGCCCGCATACAGCTGATCACGGACCCACTGCCAAACGACACCCAGCAGGGCGCCGACGTACGGGATTGGCTCGCCGTTGGCGTGGTCAGGGGAACCGCTTGACATAGTCGTAAGGTCACCGTACCATATTCTCAATCGTAAGGATACCTGACTATCCGATCCGCGACAGTTCCCAAGGAGGTGGCCGAAGTGACGACGGCAGTTGTCGACTCCCCCGAGAGCGAACAAAGCCTGGCGTGGTGGTTCCTCGACACCTTGGTCGTTGAGCACCGCTGCGCGCCCGAAATGAACACCGTCGTGCTCGAGATGACCTTGCCAGTCGGGGCGGCGCCCCCGCTGCACATCCACGACGACCTCGACGACACCTGGTACATCCTCGAGGGCCAGATGGTGGTGCGCTGTGGCGACGAGGAGCTGGTGGTCGGAGCGGGGCACTGGGTGTCCATGCCCCGCGGCGTGCCGCACACGTTCCGGGTCGTCGGCGATTGCGAGGCGCGCATCCTGCTTGTGCACGACAACGCCAGCTTCCGGGACTTTATCCGCGAGGTCGGAGTGCCAGCCGGCGCTCGGATCGTGCCGATCGAGCCAGTCTTTCCGTCGATGGACGAACTCGCACGTGTGGCCGGGGCCCATGATCTGAGGCCCATCGGACCGCCGCTCAGTGCCGAAGACACCGACCAACTGCCGGCCACAGCTCGCTGAGCCGCAAGTTCGCCCAGAGAGGACCGGACCATGCCTGACATCGCGTCAATCCACCACGTTTCATTCACCGTCACCGACCTTGATCGCAGTGTGGCGTGGTACAAGGAAGTCCTAGGGCTCGCGGAGCTGATGAGAGAGGACCATCCCGACGGTAACGGCTACGCCATCGTTCTTGGCAAGCCGGACTTTTCAATGTGCGTGGGCCTCCACACACACTCGGCCAACGCATCTGAACCATGCAACGAGACGCGGACGGGGCTCGATCACCTGAGCTTCGGGGTCGCCCAACGTGCCGACCTCGACACCTGGGTAGATCACTTCAAAAAGCACGACGTGTTCCAATCGGCAATCAACGATCAGGAGGGGTATGCGGTGCTCGTGTTCCGCGATCCGGACAACATCCAGCTCGAACTGATTTCGATGGGTTGACAACCCTGAGAGCTGCCGACCCGTCAGTGACGACAAGGGGTGCACAAATGGGTACATCGAAACTTAAGGTGACGGGCATCAATCATGTGGTGCTCCACGTCACAGACCTAGATCGTTCCCGGACGTTCTATATGGAAGCACTGGGCTTCGATGACCGCGGGTCCGTTCCGGGCATGAGGGCCTCCTTCTTGCGCTGTGGAATGCAGGGCCTCGACCTCTTCGAAATGGTTGACTGCGACGTTCACGGCGGCGAGGAGATGAACCACATGGCCCTGAACGTCGACGTTGCCAATGTCGAGTTGCTCGTAGCTGGTCTTTCTGAGGCTGGTATCGAACCCTTCGAAATCACACCACGTAACTCGGTGTTCATCTCCGACCCAGACGGCCACAGGATTGAAATGCTGCCCATTGGCGCCAGCGAGCGGGATCACGAGCGCGTAAGTGCACGCGCTTTGGGCTAACCCGCCGGAAACGTGCAGTCATATCGAAAGAGGTGGGCATCGTCTATGGAACCCACCCACATGGTCAGGGCATGGGTCCATCGCCGGAGCTCATGGAAGCCGTCGCACGAAGGGCGGCGAACGCTAATCGTTTGGGCGCACCCACTTTGACCTGCGGAGAGCATGGGACTGTATTCAAACCCTCCTCCAGAGTTACAAACACTCCTTGACCTGCTGAAACGGTCCACAGATTGATAGTCTCATGACCGTTGAGGATCTCAAAAACCCAGACTCCGGGGTCTAGCTGAGTATCTCCAAGAGTTGCTCGACGCTCAGCTTGCCGAGTATTCCTGGCCTGTCTTTCAGATAGGCGACAGAATCGTCGGCACCGAGTCCGTGAGCTTCATGCAGCCCACTCTGAATCATTCTCAGATAGGCAGGCGACGGCTGGTTGAAATCTGTCCGATCCTCGGATGCCGTAAAACTCAGCATCGGGTAGCCATCACGCTCACCAACGTAGATCAGCTCAGAGTAGAAACCACTTGAGAGCATTCGACTGTGTCCATGCTCCCGAGCGTCCTCTATGTCAACGACCAAGTCCTTGGTCGCGGCAGCGTGGGCATTCTCTTGTTCGACTACACCTCGGAACTGATCGGGCGTGATCAGATATGCCCGAGCCAACGAACGGGGACTTTTCGGATCCAGAGTGATGAAACCAGCGGCTGTACCGCCCCAAGCGCGATCTGACCAACCGGCGAAGTAAAGAGACTGAGGCAGTTCGACCGACACATCATCAACTGGGGGAGTCTTGTCCTCACATCCGACATACACGACGTCTGTACCGGGCGGGCCACCACCTTCAATGTATGCCATGAATCTGGCTCGATTGAGGTTCGAGCCATAACTTACATACCAGAGCAAATCTGGCTTACCTTCAACAGAAGGTGCCGCTTCTGTACTCACATACTTGTTGTACAACGAATTGTGCTTTTACTCAAGCATGAGCATTTCTTCTGCAGACTCTCTGATGACGCCAAGCAACACACACCTCAAGTAACTAAACTGAGTTCAGGCTCGTCTACGCGCCCGATCCGCACCAGCTTTGATCGCTGAGTCCCAGCGCGTTACTTGTCCCAGGAAATTCCTTGAGCGAACCTAGTGCCGTGGGACCTTCTGACCTATAAGCGACGTAATCGCAGTGGGCTTCAGGGAGATCTGCAATATATGGAGAAGCAGAGTGACCATGAGCCTGCATTGAAACGAGTAGGTGAAGAGAGTGTCTCGCTCGCGTCATCCCTACAAAGAAAACGAGGGGTGATACTTTCTTTGGGTTCACGTTTACATCGTCACATCCGATGATCATCACATGCTTGGCGGACAATCCCTTCGATCGCACTATCGTCATGAATTCCACAGGGGCCATCTCACCGACAGTCTCAATCGCTTCTTCGGCTTCAGCTTCTACAGGGTCAGTTATTGCCGCGATTGGGAATTTGTCCAGTTCATCAGCCAGCTTCTCGGCTTGTTCAAGTGTGATGAGCTTCTTGAGCTCTTCAACTTTGCCATTACCGTCAAGCTCGTCGTTAGTCGCAATTGAAGCAACACCCTCCAACTTGCCCGGTAGGTCGGTGAAGTCAATTGTGACTACGTCAAAAAGAGAGAGCTCAAGTGCCAATGCGGATTCAACCAAGGGGTGCACCTGTTCTGGTGTGTAACCCTCGTAATCTAGGACCTTCCTGACCTCGAGATTGCGTAAAGGTTCCCAACTCGCGGAACAATACGTAAGGACCTTCTGGTAGTCAGCAGACCTGCCAAGCGTAACCTTGGACCAATTCTGTACAAACTCCCTGAGGGCCTTACCCACTGGTCGTTTCCGTGAGTCGTAGAATGAGGCTGTTCTATCTGGGCTAAGGATCAAGAGAAATGGATCAGTCTCCTTGCCGCCCTTCATCTTCGCTATATGTTCCTTGAGTTCGTCAGCATGAGATGCGAGGAATTGCTTGATGTAGTTGACTGCTGTCGTCGGCATCCAGGTGGCGACTATCTGAACCTTTGGCACTTTTGCATCTAGTTTCAGGGGCAAGTAGACCTTCGTGGCGGATGTCTCAGCCCGATGCTTAGCGATAAAGTGGGCAGCAGTTAGGCAAACGTTGTGGCTACAGCGACTACAGAAAGGGAGCATGGCGTTTGCGAACTCATCTCCAGAGTAATAACCAAGAATGATGTCCGGAGTGCTGGCCTTTAGGCCTACATAGAGCGCTTGGTCGTCATCACCGGCTATAAGAATTGCTTTTGCGCTACGAGTAACCGCCTTGATGAGCCTGTCCTCGGCCCGATTGAAATCTTGGAACTCATCGATGATCCAAAGCAGATGCTCCACGACCATAGGGTTCTCTTCAACTGCTTCCGCAGAAAAGCAGATCAGGTCTGCGAATCCTACGGCGTTATAGAATCGGCTGAGTATGAGATACGTCTTCCAGAGCTCCGGCCACGGAGATGCCTGATTGAGTGCGTCATTGTGAAGCTGTCCAGATAGATTCTTCCAGGTAAGTTTGGTTCCGACCTGGTCACGATGAAATTGACGAAGATCATCCCATACGACGGCACCCCAAGTGTCAGTAAGTATCTGGATGTGTCGTCTTAACGGATGGCCGTTGGTCCCTCTGCTGATCTCAAGAATGCTCCTAGCCAGGCTGTGTAGCGTTGATACGTCTATACGCGATTGGTCCTCTTCAGCGATGTCGTCGTCGTTCTCTATTTCGGTCTTAAGGTCGGCGACTAGCTTTCGAACAAAGCTCGAGACGTAGATCTGGTCGTCTGCGAATAGGGGAAGCCAGAACTTGATCCGATCCCGAAATAGATAGCTTTTACCTGTGCCGGGTCCCGCGGAATTCAGGAGACGAGTTGCCTTGTGCTTGACGATGGCGCTGGAGTTCTTGTTTCGGTATTTCTCACGAGCGACGTCACCTAGTTTGGAAAGCTGCTCAGACATCTCATGAAGGAAGTCGTCGTCAAATACTTCGCCTTGCTCATTGATTAGGTTGTCGGGGAGGATCATGCTCTCCATATTTTACTCTGGTTCAAGCCGATTCTTCGTCAGAAGCTTCTTCGTACTCAGCCAGTGCTAGGAGCGCTCGGACGAATGCCTGGACATCGAGCTCTGGCTTGGCAAGCCCCAGGACTGCGATGTGTCGGTCCCCGGTTGTTGGTGTCGTCGCGATTCTCGAAGATCGTTGATCTCGCAGAGATGCGAATGTCTTCCCAGCACGAGCCGGCAGTGATGGGTTCTTCTTGCTGATCTGCTTGCGATGTTTGATCAGCTCGTCGTCAGACATGTCTTTGTCTGGAAGATAGAAATCGTGAAGATCCCACTGGCTCTGAGCGGGAAGTAGCGCGAACGAAATTGGTGATTCCAGCCATACTTTTCGCAGTGCTGTGTGCTGAAGTAAGTAGAGCTGGTTGGTGACTCTCGGCATCTACCGGTACAAACGACTCCTTACGAATCATTGTCGCGCCGACGTACCGATTCACCAAACAGCACATGGGATTTCAAATTTCCAACAGGGGTGACGAAAATCGAAGTAGTCAGGATTGCCTCAAAAACGCGTACCGGTTGCGGCGGTTTCGAGCCGCTGACCCCTGTAATGAAACTACATGAAAGTGCTTATGGCGGAGAGCATGGGACTGTATTCAAACC
The DNA here is from genome assembly GCA_963846125.1 of uncultured Acidimicrobiales bacterium. Classification (GTDB taxonomy): domain Bacteria; phylum Actinomycetota; class Acidimicrobiia; order Acidimicrobiales; family UBA8190; genus Chersky-840. Next base: position 316,296 of record CAWJUR010000002.1, on the reverse strand, counting down.
CTCCAACAGGGCTGCTTCAGCTCCTCAGGATCCACGAAAGCGCTGTTGAGCTGCCTGACGAGAGCACCCGTATATCTCGCCGATCGCCGCCCAGCTCATCCCGTTCTCGCGGGCGTCGGCGATGACCTGGTGCTGCAACACTTTGACTGCGAGCGCCAGATGGTGGATCGCTCGCACTCTCGCCCGAGCATGCGGATCATCGAGGAGGTCCTCGACGTTGGCAAGCGTTACTCGGGCCTGCTGGGCGAAGCCGGCTGTCTCCATCTGTCATGGGTACGTTGACAGCCTCAAGCCGTCAAGTTTCTATTGACATTTGAGGACCTCAGCGAGCCGGGCGGCGCGGATTCCGTCATAGGGGGCTCACCTTGGGGCCCCGACAGGTGAGCGCGTGGACAACGCACCGGTAAGGGTCGTCTTTTGAGAAATTCGATGGCGGAAGGGGTCACCATGAGCGGCTACTGGGACGACCACGAGGAGGTTGAGAACGCGGCTGAGCACGCCCACCACGACCGCAGTTCGAGCGAGCAGCTGGACGCCTTCCACGACCACATGGCCCAGTTCGGCCCCTCGGATGACCGCGATGACGCGATGGCTCAGGATCAAGCGTTCCAAGATGAGATGAACCGGGACTGACGCGGAACTGCGCCCCGCCGGGCAGTAGAGCCCCGTTTGCGGCCGGAGCTTCACACCACCATCGTGACAGAGCGTCGTGTCGAGGCGGCTACCGGGGAAGTCGGACGACCTCGAAGCCAAGCCTCTGGAACACGCTCCGAGCCTGAATGCTCTGGTAGTCGGCTCTGTCGATCCCTGTGGCCAGCTCAAGGGCCTGCTTGACCGGATAGATGGTTCCGTGCAAGCGGACGCCGTGATTCCGCATCGCCTCAGGCTCAATCTTGGCAGTTTTGGCACGCACCTCCTCGTCCGACAGGGTGTATCTGATGCCGTTGAGTGTGAAAGTGAGCCGCTTCATCTGTACTTATTACTATTACTACTACTCAAAAGTCAAGCCCTCATTTCCCGGTTGACAGCTACGCTGACCCGCTTAACACACGGCGAGAGCGGTCACGAATGAAGGACTATCCCAACCAAGCGAGCATGATCGAGCGCATGCGCCGGACGCTCGAAGGGCGCCAAAGTCAGCTTGAGAATGGATCCAAGGCCTCAGCCCTCCCGCCCGATTCGATAACGCGAGGTAGTGAAAGACGGTGAGCGCCGACCTTTTTCCTAAGAGAATCGCGTGGACTTCCTCGTGACGGCCGACTTCCAAGATCCGATGCTTGAAGCTGTGGGCGTTGCGGGCTATCAGTGGGGCTCGATGCTGCTCGAAACGACGGCGCTCTTCCAAGCAGATGGAAACACAATCGTGCGTACGTTTGCCGGAGCGATGCGAGGCGTATTGCCGTTCGACTCTGACGTAGAGATGCGAACTGCGTTAGCCATCCTGCATGAGCTGGTACACCTGAAACAGGATGTGGGGACGGGGATTGGAGCTAACGATCATCTCGTGCTGCGAGACGCGTCTCTCCGGCTTGTCTCCGAGAGCCGGTGGTTGATCTCGCGCTACAACGAACCTCCGTACTCCAAGGCAGCGCACGAGATGCTGGACGAGCTCGGTGATAGTCCTTTCACGCGTCAGATGCGCGGTGACCTGGCAGCTGTTCACGCATCGACGATCGCACTCCGACAGCTGCGAGGCGATACTTGGCTCGATGCACCGACACGTCGCGCCCTCCTCGAAGCTATGGGCCATCAGATCCCGGACGGAGATCTCACGAGGTATTCGTTGCGTCGTCTCCTTGAGTCTCAGGCAGCCTGCAGCCTCTACCTCCATGTATCTACGTCGCGTGCGTCGAAAATCGGGAATCAAATCATCGAGGAACAGAGACACCTGTGGAATCCGGTGCTCATGGACGATTCCTATTTCGGAGGGATCCTTGATGTAGCTCGAGCTATCGACGCCGAGATCTCTGGCCAAGAGCTCTCTAAAGGATTGCTGGCGTATGCAGCCGCTGTTGATTGGGTTGTTGACTTCGCGTGCGCGTATCCGCCTCCAACGCTGGTCGCATCGAGTGAGATCGATCAGGCTCTGTTTGATCCGGTTGTCCGCTATCTCTTGGCGCTACGCGTGATCGTGCTGATGCCATTTCAAGAGACGTCGCTCTTCATGGAGGCTGTAGCCATGCGTCGTTGGTTCGATGCCGAGGACATCTTCGCTGGATATGTGCCCGTGTCTTACCCTCCGCTCCGCGAGACCTACGAGTCCTGGGTGCACGAGCTCCGACCCCTTGCAGAGACATCAGAGTGGGACGCCCCGCTCTTTCAGGCAAGAATCGCCATGTTCGAGGCTCGGCTCTCCCACGACCAAACTGGCAACCTTCAGTTGGTCTTTGATTCGCAAGTACCGATCCAAGTCCTGGTGGAGAACGCGGGAATTCGTGGCATCTTGTGGGGCAAGGATCTTCTGGACGAGTCGATGCGTGAGGCTCTGATCCTGCGAAATACCGACCGCGAGCTGCTCGAACTCTTCTATGGCTCTGGTCGATACCGTTGCCCGTATGGTCGCGCGAACATTTGCGAGGATCGTCTGCCCGAATGTAGTGCTGGCATTTCCCGTTTTAGTCAGTTTCCTGTTGAAGAACAGTGTCTGATCCGGCGCCAACTGCAACAAGTGGGATATTCGATATAGAAACAGCGAAAGGACACGGTGTTATAAATGGATCAAGTCGGAACATTATGGGTACAAGACGATGTCGACCAGACAGCCATACTCGTAAGGGCGACGCTCGGCTACAGCGATCGAAGTGAGGATGGCGAACTCCGTATTACCGGCTTGGAGCCGCTTATCGTCGCCCTTGCCCTAAAGGCAGTTGTCGGCGTGGTTTCTGGATTTGCGGGACGTGCGTTCTTCGACAAGTGGCGGGGCGCCAAGACGCGCAAGGACCTGGATCAACTCGTTGATTCGTTGGCTCACCCGCCCGCCGCAGGATCCGAGTCGGCCGTAGACGAGGCAACGATCCGGGATGGTCTCGTCGATGCTCTCACGCTCGAAGGACTGACGGACGAGCAGGCAAGAGCCGTGTGCGACGGAGTGGTGGAGCGAGTGCGGAGTCGAATGCCGCAGCGGTAGACCCAACCCCGGTTCGTCTGGCCCAATTCGGGTGATCGCGAGGCCGGACGGGTTGCCAACCCCTTGGGATTTGCCTTTGGAGCGTGGTACTCCGAGCCCGAAATGATTCAAGTGATCGGGAGCAGCACGGCCATGCACGCCGAGCACGATCGGGTCTCGGCTGTGGCAGGCGATCGGCCGTGGCGGGAAATTTTGTCAACGACGGGGGGCTGATTGCGGGTTTTGAAACGATCCATCTGCTCCATTTCCCGAAGATAACTGACAGGATTCGAGTCCACTACCGCTTTTGCCGCCGCTCCGCTTTCATATGGCCGACCTCGAATTGTGCGACTTCATGATCTGGCAATCCGAGCGTAGAGAGACCTCAGCCGGTTTCGGGTGGCCGCGTCATATACATCGATGAGTGCCGCGTGGTTACCCTCGGCAGTTGACTTGAATCCAGAATGCCAGAGCGCCTCACGAGTCACGATCACCGGCTCATCCACGTCATCAAACTGATCGGCCGTGATATCAACGATAAGACCATCCCGCTCAATCCAAGCATGAGAATGGGCATCTCGCTCGCCAGATCTGTAAGTCCATTCGCCCAATCCCTCGTCATGCAGGAATTGGCCAAGGAGTGTGGAGACGTCGCCACAAGTCCCGTTTGGAAAGGAGTCCATCACAACGTCGTCAAGCGGTATCGCAGCCAAGATCGCATCCCGGAACTGAGTAGCTCGGGCTTTTATCTGGAAAGGTTCAGCCGCACCCGCGCTAGAAGGGGATGTCATCAAGATTGATCCCCTCTACGGTCTGTGTATCCGGCGGGTGTTCCTCGCAGTCAAATAACACCTGCAAACGCCGTAGAAGTTCATCGAACGTGATGACTGTCAGGCTATACAGACCATGTCTGAAGTGATTGAAAGACTCTCGTTCCCGCTCATTCAGCCCGACACTTGTTCCAATGACGAGAACACCCTTGGAGTGAATACGGCTTTCAATCTCCTTGTGAGTCTTCCCAAGAACGGACTCAAAATGATCGATGGCCACGGCGATCTCGTTTCGCACCTGCACCACGCCACCAGACAGATGAGGGTGAACGTTGTAGACGTCCTGATCGAGTCCGTCACCTTCCCCTCGATAAAGCGGACCAACCAACCTTGTGCTTGGAGTCTTAATTTCAACGACCGCAAAGCTTTTCGTACTTTCGTCAGCGAAGAGGAAGTCAGTAGCTACGCCACCTTTGCCCTGCCGGCCCTGTGCCGCCTTTCCCCCGACGTATGTTTCACCTCCGAGCATGAAGACAGTCGCCGAGAAGACACTTTGCAGAATCCAAGGATGTTCTTCAGAGAAGCCCTGCCAGAATGCCTCCTCGTCCGGATGAGATTCGATGGCTTCACTAAACTTCCTAATGACCTGTTCACGGTCTACTTGAATCTGGGCAGCGGCCAGACGTGTGGCCAAGCCGGGATTGTTCTCAGCCAGCTTGTTCCAGACGTCTTCTGAATAACCTTGTGCAAGTAGTTGTCGAATTACCTCACTCTTCGATTTGTCGTCGACCTTGATGACTTCATCAGCTCTTCCGACTACGTACTCCTGCTTTCCGTATGAGACACCTTGATTCTGGATTTTGTAGAGGCTGTCGAGTTTGTCGAACAGCTTCTTGGTTGCTGCACTGTCGAGTTCGATTGATACACCCGCGTCGGCAGGCAGATGGCGAAAATCGACCTCGTTAATGTCCTTCCAAGTGCCGTCTTCGCCCTTCTTCTGCCGGATCACGTGACCACGGACGCCCGCATTGCTGAGGCCAGGGCGGAAAACGGTCCTGGTTGTGGGTGACTGATTAAGAACAACGTCGTTTGCAGTTGCAAAGCCACCCTTGACGTACCGGGTTTTGATGTTGTCTTCGTCGTTCATGCCACCTACTTCCCTCGGTTCCTCAGCGTGGCTGCATATTGGCTTCAAGACAATGCCATGAGCCAACCTCTAGCTGAGGTTCGGGCCCCGGGGAGCGCTCTCAGTCTTCTGACTGGACGCCATCCTCACAACTGGGGCTGAAGGGACGGGGCCTGGACAGGCCAGGTGCGAGCGGCCGAGAGTTTCAGACAGAATTCGAAGATGGACAACATCAGGCTCAGCCCCTCGCTCGGGGAGAAGACCGTCCCGACGGCAGAGGAGCTACGAAGAGCCATCGAGGAGGCAGGGGGCGAACTCCGGATACCTGATCCACCCAGGGCGGTACGGTCGAGGATGCGACGGGCCATCTACTCTCTCATTAGCGGCAAGACCCTGCCGGCGGGGTACCGACTCCGACACACAGGTAGGGATACCGGCGACCTCGTTATCTCGATCATCTCGATCGAGGATGATCTCCGGCCAACCGCGAAGCCGGATTCAGTCCCCGTGCCGGACTCCCTCAGAGGATGCCATCCGCTTACGAGATCGACGCGGGAGGCCGCGAAGGCGGATCGAGACGGGTGGATCGACACTCGCAACGTCCCAGGAGTTGCCCACATCCGACTCACCAGAACCCAGCTCAATCGTGCGCTTCTCCTTCTGCAAGGTCTCATCGACGAGGCCGAACGGAGGGGATACACGATCCGGACAGGCGATGCGTACAAGTGCAAAGGGGGCCTGAGGATCGAGATCGCCAGTCACGGGTACGAAATCTGCTTTAAGGAGTTGACTAAGCGACGCGATCATGTACCAACAGATCGGGAAGCCTCGGCGATTCGCCGAGGCCAGTACGTGTACATGGCAAGGTGGGACTACGTGCCGACAGCACATCTCGAAATTCGAGATGACCACGACTACTACGGTGCTCCACTCGCCTCCGACCGGAAGCGTTGGAAGCTGGAGGACCGCCTCGGCCGGGTTTTCGAACGGCTCGAGTCCCAGGCCGAGCGGGATGACGAGAAGGACCGAGAGCGAAAGCGCAAGGAGGAGGAGCGCCTCCTTGCGTGGGAAGCCGCAATGAGCCGGGCAAAAGAGCAGCTTCTCGAGCAGCACCGAAGGGACTGGTTGGCAAGCCAAATCGATGGCCGACGACTCGCCGACGAGGCGCGCGCCTTTGTATTGGCAGCGAAAAGCGCTGCGAATCTGTCCGAGAACGATCGGCTCTGGTTGGAGTGGGTCTTGGAGTACGCCGATTCGATCGATCCGATTCGAGATACACTTGCTCCGCCGCCTCCTCCCGCGCCCTCGCCTGAGGCGTTGAAGCCGTACCTCGGACACTGGAGTCCCTATGGTCCCGAGAGATACTGGTGATTAGGAAATCTGTAGGGAAAAAGTGGGCATAGGTAGCGGCCGAAGGCCCCCCTCAAAGTTGCCAGCGCGGCTACGTTTCCCTGGCGATGACAATCGTTGTAGCAGGAATTGACGTAGGCAACCCAGGGAATACCGGTTGGCACCGGAGAGTTCTCGATTCGTGACAAGCAGAGATTGAGGTCGGTGGTGGACCTCGCGATGTGATCCCGGGAGCCGAGTGGCCAGGTTCTAAGTGTCAGAATTGCAAGACTGGCATTCTCAGTTACGAAGGGATGCGGTAACAGAGGTTACGTCTACGGACGCTGTGTCTCTCCCGCTGTCGAGCCCGAGCTTACATGCGAGCACTGTGACAGAATTCGTTTCCTGAGCGCCGCCGGAATCTTGAATGTAGAATCGCCCCTGGTAGGAGTGTGTTCGCTGGAGACGGGGTAATGATGACGACACTCGCTCGGCTTGAAGATCATTGGCGCCAGGGTCGGTTTCTTTGCGTCGGTCTTGACCCAGACGTCGACTCGATCCCGAAACATATGCACCAAGGTGCTGCAACAGCTACCATCGTAGCGTTCAACCATGCCGTCGTAGAAGCAACTGCCGACATCGTTGCTGCCTATAAGCCCAATATCGCGTTCGTATGAGCGCTTCGGTCCACCTGGGATAGCAGCACTTCAAGAGACGATTGCGACGATTCGGGATATCAATCCCGAAGTGGTGGTCATCCTTGATGCCAAGCGCGCTGACATTGGAAACACGAACAAGGGTTACGTCGATGCAACATTCGGATACTTTGACGCGGATGCTACGACGGTCAATCCATACTTTGGCTTTGAGGCTCTCAAGCCATACGCTTTGATGGGTGAAAAGCTGATGTTCGTATTGTGCCGAACCTCAAATGAGGGGGCATCAGAATTTCAAAGTCTTTCCTGTGATGGATCTCCTCTCTTTCTTCACGTCGCACGAAGAGTAGCGAATCATTGGAACCAGGCAGCCAATAATTTCTCGGGCTCGTTGTAGGGGCAACTTCACCGCAGGAGCTCGCGCTCGTCCGAGAGGAAGTCCCTCAGATTCCTCTTCTCATTCCCGGCATCGGGGCCCAGGGCGGCGATCTTTCCGCAATTGCACGTGCAATTCGAAGCACCGGAGAACCAAACGTTCTCATCAACTCATCCCGCGGAATTCTCTACGTCGAGTCTCAGCCCGAAGGAATGTCCGGCGCCATCCGACGCGCCGCCTCCGAACTCGCCGATTCCCTCGCCTCAGCCCTTACATAACAGTGCCATGCCAGGCATCCAGCTTGAGATTCGAGAACTAACGCCTTCGACCGTTGACTCGAGGTTCCGCGGAGCTAGGGTCTACAAGAAGGCAACAAATGGCTGGGATCGCGAGCGCGTTGGTGAGGGCCTCTCGATCGATCTTTCTAAGTGCGTTAAGGCTGACCTAGCGGGGACTGCGCAACTACTGACAATCTTGGAGAGGGCCTGTATCGACGGAATTGATTGCGAGATCTTGATGCCTGCATGGGGTGTGTTGCAGCGCGAGATCGACGCATGGCAACGACTGCTCAATGAGGGTACCGATATTGAGAAAACCCTCCGGGATGAACTCTCAAGTCGCCACTACGCCCGGATTGCCCTCGAACGATTTGGCTTTGAGACGGCACTCAAAATGTCGCATCTCCCGCCCGGGAAGCGCAAAGTGGTCGTGCGGGACACGCGACTCGATGTTGCACCTCTGGGTTCTCTCTCGGAGGGCTTGCGCCGATTGTTGTCGGCCCTTGAAGACCTACACGCACAGATCTCGCAAGAAATCGATAGTCAACTTTATATACCGACGGAACTTCGTTTTCGATGGATCGATCGTCTTGATAGGACTGAGTTGGTATCAATCGTCGATGAGTTGGAACGCGTCCTATCCCAAGGTCGCGAGGCTCTGCCTGGGGGTGACGCGGCGTAGCGTTGCGCGGACCATCGTGTTCGAGGCGCTCGATAACGTCCGAATGCACGCCTACAGTGCTGACAACCCCGGCGCCGCATTAATCGGTGCAGCCTTTCTTGTCGATTCTCGTTCAGAGCATCCATTCGATGGTAGGCAGCTTCACATGGTTTTGGCTGATTCTGGCGTTGGACTAATCAACACGCTCAAATTCGCCTACGACCCCACCCGACATGACCGCCTTCTCCCTACACAAATTCGATCCTGGCCGATTGACGCCAAGACGATTGTTTGGGCATTTCAACCACTTTCGACGTCTAGACCCATAACGGAAGGGGGACCACCCGTTCGAGGACTCTCGCGGGCTCGTCGACAAGTCCGATTTCATGGCGGATCGATCCGTATTCGGACCAGCGATCGCGAGGTCGAAATTGTTGACGCTCCATTCTTAACTAGGACGTCATACGAGACGAGTGAACACGGCGAAGTTCCCGGCACGCTTCTAGATGTGCGACTGCGTGCCAAGGAAGCTGTGGACGAATCCACAATCCGTCCTATCGATGGCTCATTGCGAATCGTCCCCTTGGCGGTGGACGCTATTTCCGAAGGCATGGAGCTAGTTGTGTCCGAGGCGGCCGTTGATGTCGCTAATGACGAAGTCATGTGTCTCATCATCACGGGACTCGATTTCTCGCGAGAGGGCGGCCACCAGGCCGCAGCCACACTCGCACGCCTCGCGTCTATTGCCTCAGGGCGCGCTGCAATGTGTGTGCTACCGGATGTCCCGAGCGGGTTGATCTTTTCCGTAGTTCATTCGCTAACCGAGCATACAGAGCATTCTGAACTTCTTGGCGCGGATGATGGCGAGGCAATCGCGCTCCCTGACAGAGCGATCATGTTGATTGGTTCGGACAGACGCGTGACTTGGTGGGGCCCGCTCGACGGTGACGAAGCCATCCTGGTGGAGCTTGCCACGCAAGCGGGGTTCTCGGTCGAAGCATCGGGCTTCGACGTAGAAGACAGCCGGTCGGTGCAAGTCTCGCGATCTACAGCCAGCGCTACTCAAGCGTGGATGGTCAGTGGGAACTTCGCCGTGTCTTCTCCGCAGTTAACCAAATCTTTACAAGAGTGGCTGCAGGCCCAGGTCGATCATGTGCTCCGGACTGGCGGGCCGGGTGTCGCTTTGGGCGACCAATTGCTTCCGTGTCTGGATGCGGTGTCCGCCATCGTCGATGTTGGGGTCATGCTGAAGGCACTAGGGCAGACACCACTTGCGGGACAACTGGCAGGTGACCTGGCACGGAGAGCGTTGAGCGATCGAATATCGCTGGTTGTCTCACTTCCTGATGTGCCAGATCAATTTACTCAAGTGTTCGCGGCAAGCGTCGGCTATGACGGTCCTCGGATATACCTTGACCCTTCGCGGCATGGGTGGAGGCTTGCCGGAGCCCCCGAGCATCGTCCGGGTAGCGCAGTGCTGATTGGCGCCGCGAGTCGCCGAGGTGAAGTCATGCGAAGCGTAGCCGAGGCACTGATGCGCTGGGGTATCAGTACTCAGCTCGCTCTGATCATCGCTGATGCACGGGACGAAGTCGCCTCGACACTTCGTGCGCTTGATGCAGACATCCCGGTCCTATCACTGACCCGCTTGCAGATTCCGACGCCGTCAGCAAGGTTTAATGAGCTCCTTGCCTCGCAGGCGGCGTCCGAGGCAAAAGACGATCAGCGATACCCGATTTCGCCGGAGCGGCTATCGGAGCTCCTTGAGGCTCATGGCGATGGCTTCAACCTTGTTCATGTCGAACGCTCTGAGGATCGCCACTTTGTGGGCTACTACGATTTTCGAACAGTCCTAGCTGATGATGATCTACGCGGTGAGCTTGCGCGGACAGTTACAGACCGCATTGAAGCGTTGAGTCCACCCGGATACACCCATATCGTGCTTTATCCTGCTGACGACGAGAATCGTGCCGCAGTATTGGCCAAAGATGTCGGCGAGCGGCTTGGCGCTATCTCGGTTCAGCCCCTCGAACGCGATCGCTGGTCGGCAACTGTTGGACAAATGTGGGCCTCGGGCAGGGTGGCCACGTTTGTTGATTGGGGGGTAGTGACGGCTCGCACAGCTCGTGTTGCCCTCCACCAGATGGCGAATGCCGGTGCCGTCCACGCAAATTTTATTGCAGTCGCAAGCCAACTGGATATAGAGACGGAGTTGCATCTCACATCACTTCTCTCGATCCAAGGACGACATCTCAAGTCGCCAGCGGGAGAGCTCAGCCTCGATCCACCGACGGTGGGTCCGGTGACAGTCGCGTTCCGACCGATTACGCGAATTGCATCAACGGCGTATTCCCGTACTGCCTGTCCGCTCTGCCGAGCTGTATCGGATTTTGCAATCTACGCTCAGGAGTGCCCCACGGAGTTTCTCCGAACTCACGCGGCGAAAAGGTCGAACGACTGCGGGCGCGACCTCGGGATGAAGCGCTGGCCACGAATACGGATCTATATGGTGCAGATCTAAGCTTTGCGGAACGCGCAAACCTGATCAAGGTATGGTCAATACTCGATCGTGCGCGAACAAGTATCGCCTCGCGCTATCAGTTACGGAACTTGCTCGCGGATACCGACTCTTTAGACGCGGATCTAACCGTCGCATCGCTATGCCGGATCATCTCTGCGCGCCATGACCTTCTGCATTCAGAGCCGCTCTCTGATGCTGAGTACCGCAACCTGATCGTCGAGCGCTCTCGTCCCCTTGTCACGAGTGAGCACGGGTATGTACCTCCGCCACTAAAGCGGCAAGCGGTAGTGACATTGCGCGCTGCATCGAAGGACCATTTTGTTCAAGAGATGCCCGCAATTCTTGCCGCGAATCTACGCAGCCGCATGGTCGTGGCTGAGCTCCTTCTCGCTGCCTATTCGATTATTCGCCGTCCGTACTATCAGGGCAGTGCATTGATGGATCTCTTGATCAAGAGCCTCGATAGATGCGACGAGATCGCAGCGGACGCCTACACCATGGGACGCATCGATCCGGATGTAGTTCAGACGATACGATCGCTTCGAAGGACGGCTACGACCATTAGGCGCCGCCAGGGAACGGGGGGAGATCAGTCTGCTTGGGCGTCTCTTCGAGGCACTTACCGTGAAGATATTCAGGAGCACCCGCACGCAATCAACAGAATGGCGCAGGTAGGTCGACAGCTCAACGATTTGGCAACCATTCGAGCCCTAGCTACCGGGGATCCCGACCGGCTTATCGCCGAGCTGAGGCGTATTGAGGGTGCTTGGAATGTGTGCGCGGACTTTTTGGCATCTGGAGTGCTTCCCTATCTCAGGGAGCTGCGGGATGTGTTCGGATCCAAGTATTATCAAGAGCAGGTCGCAGATCCGTCAGTTTGGGATCGGTGGGTGCGTTTGCTCGGATCTGAAGTGACGGAAAACGACATTCCCTTCGGCCATATGTTGGGTCGACTCCTACTTCACCCGTTGGAGTTTACGAACGAGGCAAGAGCTCAGTTGCTGATTGAGATCGAATGGCTTCAGGCGATTTTTCTTGGAATTCGCCGCTCAGCGAGAGGGTCTGCTGCGTCTGTGCGGCGTCAGACCTTCTTGTCGCGTTGGTTGAGCGAGTGTCCGACTGCCATATCTCGCATCCGCGAATACTTAGAGATCGAGTTGGCCCAGGCGAATAAGAGAGCTCAGCCTGTGACGCTTCTCGGCGACACTCTTAATGCCGCCTCAAATGTGGAAGTCTTCGTTCCAGATGGTCTTATGCGTGAGATCGCTGCCACGCTCGCGAACAACGTACAGGAGCACGGGAATCTCCCTGAAACACGGACGAACCTTGCGATCAACGTTGCCGAGCAAACTGTCGAGGTTACTTTCACGAGCCTTGGATCGGCGCGAGGAACGGTTCGACGTCCCGGACGTCGCGGAGGTCTCGTGGGACTTGAGAGCAGGATCGCACCGTTTGGTGCGCAAGTAGATCCTGGAGTCATTGGACGAGACTTCGTCACAAAGATCTCTATGCGTCGATGGCTGAGCTACGCACCATGACGAGGGAGCCCTCCACCGTGCGCGCGATTATTGTAGATGACCAGCCCTCGCAGATCGAAGATATCGAACGTAACCTCAAACCTGCATTGGAGAGTGCCGGGTATGCGTTGCATGTTGTTGAGCGGTTCGAAGACCACGCTGAGGCGAATCTGCATCTCGTTCGCCAGCCTAATTCGGTTGACCTCATCGTGACTGATGTTCTTTGGCCCAAGTCGTTGGAGGAACCGAAGAAACAAGACCCAGCTGGCTTACAGGTTCTCAGGTATGCAAAGAAGGTCTGTCCGCATGCCCTTAGGGTCGCTCTTTCGACGGGTGACGAAGACCACGTCACGATCGAACGAGACTGCATCAATGCGGGAGCGCATATTGTCCGTCTTCATGGAAAAGACCTGCCGGGTATCGACGGCTCAGGTTGGATCGAACTCGGAGAGACCATCGCTCATACGATTCAGGGAGGGCGTCCATATGCAAAGGCGCCTTTGCCGGGCGTGCCGGACGACGAGCCTCATAACAAATCTGCTCAAAACGATCTCAATGAGGTGGTTCGTGTGCTTCGGGAGCTACCACAGAGCTCAAAGTCGATGATCAGGCGCCGCAGGAATCGACCCGGAATTGCAGTACAAGACGAATACGATGTGCAAGATCTTTGCGAGATAGTTCTCCGGTCCTTATACGATGACATACGCGTTGAGGAGTCAGGCCCGTCCTCCGTGGGCTCATCGAGCCGGATGGATTTTCTTGTACACGGTGCCGGTCTCGCTGTTGAAGTCAAGGTTGCGACGGCGTCTCACACTGCAACTCAGATTAAGACGGAGCTTCTCAAGGATATGAATGACTATCGGCGTCATCCATCCGTGCGTGTTGCGGTTGCGGCCGTCTACGACTTCACGGGATCGATCCGCAATCCGCGCGGTTTTGAGACGGACCTCTCAGCGTGGGAGGAGAACTTCGTGTTCGAGGTCATTGTCGTCGATGCAACAGCGCTGGTTCAGACAAATCCCACCTAGTGTGACACTTGCAGGGTATGTCACTGGTTGCCGTGGTTTGGGCGTCAAGAACTTTCAGTTGAGGCTGGCCGAGACCGCTCTGGGCGGATGTGACTAACGGCGAAGAGGACCATGATGCAAATGTCTCCTCACCTGCAGAGCATGCCTCCATACCACGCGTCCGGAAACTCACATGAGGATAGGAGTCACGCGACCTGAGGGTCGAGACGCATATGGTCAGTCTCCGACAAGTGATGTGCGGTCAGCCCTCCGGAGTAGGTCGTCATACCCTCCGCGGTAGTTCTTCTGATCCAGGACATCCAGCAATTCGGATACGTCGGACTCGGAGACGACGATCTCATTGCCCCGAACGAACCGTCGTGGATCCACCTTCAAGCGACGAAGGTACTGTTTTACCTCTGCAACTGTCAGTGTCGCGATGTGAGGTTGCTGGACGAGCAGTTCCAAGCGCCTTGCGAGTGTCCGTCGCTGGCTGCATGCCGAAATGATCATCGTTTGGACGGCCTCCGATAATGCTATCGGGAGGGCGGCGAGTGTATCCACATGATCTGGCACCGCTGCTGCAGCGATTTCGACATCGGCAAAGAGACGCATGATTGCATTTGGTGCCAGCGAAGCGATTTCGTCTTGGTCGATGACTAGATCAAAGTCCGGCTCAAAGACCAAGATCGGATCTTCGACTCGGGTGACGGTCTGGCCCAACATACCGAAAACACGACCGGTCTTCAGGACCACCCCAGGATTGAATTGTTTTACAAAGGCGATAGGTCCTGGGTTTATCGTCGTGAAAACTGCTGCGTAGAACAGAAATGACCGACCTCGAATATCGTCTGCTGGAAGCGGGTCCAATTCGTATGGATTGTTGAGCAGATTCAAGAGTGCACTGGTGCGCTCCTCTTCGGTCTGAGCGAGTGTCGTCGATGTTGTCTCGTCCTCTGCCTGACGTCTCTTAGGGAGTCGTGGCCTTTTGGTTGGCAGGTCACTGGCCGTCAAAAGAAATACTTCATCGTCTTCGAGTTGGGCAGAGTGTTCGTAACTACGAGCAGAGCGCGTACCGATTCGGCTTAGGGTTTCGTGCGCACGATTGCGAAGTTCACGGTCCATGTCCGAGCCAAGCTGAAGGCGTCCGGCCTTCAAGTTTGTACCCTGGCGCCACCCCAATACGAGAGTAGAGGCTCTCCCGAGGTTCACTTGAGCCCAAGCTCTACGGCTCCGAGCCATGGTTCCTCGCTTTCATGACGATGCCGGCCACGTCAGCAACATTGATTGTCTCACCCGCCCGGGGCTCAACACGAGTTAGTAGGTATTGAGTTCCTTGCTCACCGAATCTGACTTTCAATACACGATAGCCAAGTAGGTAGAAGGTTGGGTTAATTCGAATAAGGTCGGATCGAATGAATATGACTAGGGCGACAATCAGAAAGATTCCATAGCCAAGGAGGTCGCGCGCCGAAGGAGTCGACACCGTCACAAATGGCAATAGGTATGACGCGAGATAGCCACTGACTTCACCGCCTGTATCCTCCGTCGCCATGATTTCAATGGGGTATACCTGGGAACTTCGCGGAATGCGGATCGTGATCTGCAAGAGGTCAACGACTCCAATAACGCAGAGCGCAAGGCACGCGCAGCGAAGATTCCGGCCGTCGAATCGAATCGTCAAAATGCCAAAGAGAGGGACATACGAAATCAGGAACATGCGGGCCCGGCTGACAGATCGAGTCAGCTCGGCTCGGCCACTATGGCGAGGCCCCAGGTTTGGCACGACGGAAGTATCCACCGTGCGGAG
This sequence comes from uncultured Acidimicrobiales bacterium, assembly GCA_963846125.1. Lineage (GTDB taxonomy): Bacteria > Actinomycetota > Acidimicrobiia > Acidimicrobiales > UBA8190 > Chersky-840. Next base: position 301,139 of record CAWJUR010000002.1, on the reverse strand, counting down.
ATTATGTGTTGGGTGTGACAAATGGATCCGAACGGGTGACGGACGTCTTCCCTGGTCAAGCCCATAGTGCCCTACCGTCCTCCACGGTCCCTCCATCGCCACCAGAAGGGAGGAGTGACGTATCTCCAGCCTTACCGAACGATCCCCCTGGCCCTGAAAGAACGCCCACGATGTAGTGGGTCCGTGGTCCCTCCATCCAATCTCAGTAACGTGTGGATCCGTGTTGGACGGAGCAGGGCGGGGGCGTTGGCTGTGGAACCGCAACCCCCACCCTGTCCCCCTGAGCGGGTACGTCAGTGCACCGAGGTGGAGTGACTCAACCGCCCAGATCTTCTTCGCAGCTCCTTTCCGGTAGTGCAAAATCGTCAAAGTCGAGGGCCTCGACATCGATCACGTCGTCGAGGTGGTGGCCTAGGGCTCGCCCGAGGACGCGCAGGGCGTCTTCAGACAGGTCGCGGACCTCAATGAAAAGCCCTTCGAGCTCCTCAAGCTTCGAGGCGGGGAGGAGAGCTCCGCCGTAGTCGGCGGCTTTTGCCACGTCCTCATCCACGAATTCGACAGCGGCCTGCATCCCGTCCGTTGCGTTGCGCAGGTTGCGCTTGAGCTTAAGAAAGTGCACGATCGGCGAAGCGGTGCGCTCGGCTTCGTCGATGTGAGCCTTTAACTCCCGTCGTAACCGCTCTCGGTCGGTGCGAATAGCCCGGGCTTCGCGCCGGGCCCGCTCCGCGGCGATGGCCCCGCGTCGGTCAGCCAGGATTGCCTCGTTCAGGTTCCGGTCCCGGAGGAGGCGCTCGACGATTACTTTGCGGGTCTCAAGCGGGAGGTCCTCGACTCGACGTCGACGTGGCTGGCGTTCTGAGGCGTGCCGGCGGGCTTCATCGACGCGTTCGACGGGCACTACACTCCAGATGGCGGCCGACTTACCGCTGGTGGTCGTCCCTACTCCGACTTTCTCGACTAAGCCGGCCTTCACTAGGTCGAGTCGCCGGGGGGAAACCTTGTTCGAGGTGGAACCAATCCGGGCTGTGAGCTCTTCGTCTGTCATCGGCCCGTCCTCGCAGAGCAACGCGTATACACGGGCCAGTGCTGGGCGAAGGGTGCTGGCAGGATCGGTCGACGCCTCTTGTGTCACTTCAGCCTTTTCGGGATCTTCGCTGGCTGAGATCCCCGCGGGGGTTCCAATTCGTGGACTGTTCAGGCCGTCCGTGGGTCCAGGGCCCTCGACGGTGTTGGTGTCTTTGGCCGTGGCGCCGTCAATCTTGTTGGTGATACGGGCAAAATCGTTGTCGGTCGTATGCGGGGTGCTTGTCACAGTGAAGATCTTCCTCCGTGTTTCCCGAGGGAGTGCGCAGCCCGCGGGGGAGGACCTTTGACCTCCCCGCGGGCAGACGCTGTGCGGCTAGGAGGCGGGTGCCTCGATCGCCGAACGGGATAGAGCCTTCGCTCCATTTGTGCCAGCACCGAGCTCAGCCCGGGCTCGATCAACGCCGCCGCCGATGGCCGCCAAGACCTGGCTAGCCAGTTCACCGTGTCGAGACGTGATCATCCCGGCGTGCCGCCGCAGGTGTTCGGCCTCAGTCACCAACTTGTCAATCCGGGGCTGAAGAGACTCAGTCATGATCAGCTCGGGGTCGTCGGTGACGTAGACGCCGGGCACTTGGTCGAGACCGCGGTGCACAAGTCCGCGGCACAACACAGTGGTGCCCGTCTCGCCGAGCCGCTTCTGAACGAAGCCGGTGTCACCAGGGTTGGTGAGAGTCCAGACGCGGCGGATCAGCTTGGTGCGCACCTCGACCTCGTCGACATCCAGATCGTCCAGACTCCTTGACGGATCGGTTCCCGGCGCGTCAGGGAAGACCGCGGCGTAGAGCTCGCCGGCTGTCCAGCTGTTCTCTGACCGACTTTGGCGGTCCGGGGCCACCTTGCCGGTGACCAGGTCCACCACCGTTGCTCGCATCATCGGGTCGTCGATGACCTCTTCGCCATCCCGGCGAGTCTTGGTGTACCCGGCCCGCTTGTAGCAGTCGAAGATAAGCTTTGCGACTCGGGCCGGGTCGTAAAAGCGTTCGTATTCGGGACTCATGTTGTTGCTCCTATTCTGCTGGGATGCGCGCCTGCGACAGGCGGCAGCGCAGCTGCTGTTGAATCGGCCCATTTGGGCCGCACTCCGACGTAGTGCCGGAGACCTAGATCGCCGGGGCGCTGAGCTACGACGCGAAAAACGCCGCCAGGTGGCAGCGCTAGACGATAGAGACCATGGCTTAGTCCTCCTGCAGACTGGGCGTTCGTGGGCTGGGTGCCCGGATGGCGCAGTTCGCGGGCCGCACGTTACGGACTTCGCGGTTGCATGTCAACGGCCCTGGTGGAGTGCGGCCAACCGGGGGCGTGGGGCCAGCGCCTCCTCCCCCCCGGGAGGCATCACCGCGCGCCACCCTACTTCGTAGCCTTCCAGGCGGGTGATCAACCGCCGACCCTGTCGGGTGCCACTCACTGCACCTCTTCGACACTCTGAAGTGAGGTTCCGAAGGCGAAAGGTGACAATTGACCGCGACAGGCTCGAGTGGGGCTGAGCCCACCGGAATGATCGATGGACCTCTTGATCCCATGCCTGGTGGACGGTACAGTCCGGCACATGGCCCGATCGCCAGTGACGCCGAAACGCCGAGTTGTTTCGGCACGCGGCAACACCACCACCCGGCAGGGGGCACTGTCCGATCCTGGGGATAGCCCGAGCTTCGAGATACCGCAGTCACTGTTCACGGTCCATCAAGACGATGCGCGACGGTTGGGGCGATTGCTTGAGCCATATTCACCGCCCGACGCGCCCCTCCTGACCTGCACAATCACATCTCCTCCGTACGGAAATCTTAAGAACTACGGACACCCCGAGCAGATTGGCTTCGGTCAACCGTATGAGGAATATCTGATCGAGCTGCGCAGGGTGTTTCGCATGCTTTACCGCCATACTCGTTCTGACGGCTCGCTTTGGGTGATTGCAGACACGCTTCGTTCTGAGGACACCAGAGAGATGCAACCCCTGCCGTTCCAACTGGCGGCCGAAGCTGCTGATGCTGGTTGGATGCTGCGTGAGACGATCATCTGGCAGAAGGATAAGACGTTGCCTTGGTCTTCGGGCGGCCGAATGCGCAATGCCTTTGAATACGTGTTGCTCTTGGTGAAATCCAACGACAACAAGTTCTACGTCGATCGATTGCGCGATCCGACTGAGCTGACTCAGTGGTGGGTTAAGTGGCCGGAGCGGTACAACCCTCATGGGCGCGTGCCAACGAATGTGTGGGACATTTCGATTCCTGTACAAGGGAGCTGGAAAACACCTGCGATTGCTCATGCATGTCCGCTTCCTCCCGATCTCATTGAACGCCTGGTGCTTCTTTCAACGGACGAGGGGGATGTTGTCTTCGATCCTTTTGCAGGCACCGGTGTTGTGGTTGCGGAGGCCGAACGTCTTGGACGACGCGGGATCGGCATCGAACTCAACAGTGCATATGTGAAGGCTTATAAGAGGTACGTCCTTCCTGAAATTAAGAAGCGCGATGGCGACGATCCTTTGGCGATCAATGCCGATGAGGCCCGCACACGACGGGATGCGCTGATCAAGCTGCGCGCTCTGAAATACCCGAAGGTTCTGCTTCAGGGACTCTCAAAGGAACGCCCTACAATTGCACCACCATTCGCCGTAGCCGTTATTCACGATCCGTTTGACCGAACTGCGCTGCTCGAAGGGAATGGCCTATTAAAGCTGCACATTGTCGTGGCTGTTGGTGGCGACGGCAGCGTGATCGACGCAACCTCACTGGCATTGAAGAAAATTGCGGAGCGACCACCTGCCTCCAAGTTCGGGGTGGAAGCCACCCTGTCAGTCGTGAACAAGAAGGAGTTCGCCAAGGCTCTCGCGCCGCGTAAGCGCTTGTGGCTGTACGAGGCTGGACGCACTTGGAAACCCGTCGGGCAAGTCGACCTCGTCAAGGCGGCTGAGCGGCTGACGCTCAGTGGGTCCCACCTTGTCCGGGGCGAGAACTATCGCTATTCCCCGATTGTCTCGAACCTGAGAGTCGAAGAAGAGCCCAGCCAGTAACCCAGCGTCCAAGACACGATCGATGTGCGGGTGTCCGATTTTGGGTTGAAGCCACTCACCCCAATCCGTTGCCTGGGCTTTTGGGTAGATTCTTTGACTTCACAGGTTTTTTGGGTCGAATCGCTCCCACCTGATGCCAATTTCGGCTAGGATTGCCCCCAGGCCGGTGGCAAGTTGCTTCCGGGAGCCTCCGGAGGAGGGGTGCGAGAGATGGATATCTGGCGGGAAGTAGAAAATTTGCCACTCTATGTGGCCGTGAAGGCAGCAGATGCCCTTGTCGAGGCGGGTTCTTCCATTCGAAACCCTGGGGTAAAAGGGCCGAAGCAAGACCTGACTTCAAGGGAGCCGGCCGAGCGGAACAGCGTCGTCTGGACTTTCAACTTTCGCGTTCCGGTCGACCCGATCTTGAGCGTCTTGAACCACGCGCTCGATCTTCGACCGGCTATGTCTGTTAGTGGAAAGGCGAACTAGCGATGCCCAAAAGGACTGTGAACATCACGCCCGACGTCTCCCTCTTGAAGAAGGCCGGGGAGGTCAACTACAAGATTCCGGATGCTGTAGCTGAGCTGGTTGACAACCCGCTTGACGAGCGAGAGCCGGGCAAGAAGCTGACAGTCGAGGTGACTGTCGGCCAAAAGGGCGGCGAGAAATACCTACAGGTCGTCGACGACGCCAGGGGTATGACGCCCGAGGAGGCAGGCGATGCCATGGTCATGGCTCGCTCCAACAAGCAAAGTGGAAAGATCGGGCACTTTGGTATGGGCATGAAAACGGCCTGTTCAAACCTCGGATCCCGGTTCGAGCTCGTCACTTGCACCGCCGACGCCAAGAAAGCGACTCGAATTCTTTACGACGAAGAGGTCTTTCTGGCGGCGGGAAAATGGGAGATCGAACTAGAGGAAATCGCCAAGCCCTTCGAGCACGGCACCCGCATCTTTGTTACCAAAGCAAAAACCAACTTCTATGCCGGGGTCAAGGACACGATGCTGAAGAAGTTCGGAAAGCTCTTCAAGCATTACGTGGCCTCAGGCGAGGTTGAGATTGTGGTCAACACGGAGCCCGTTGAACCCTACGTACCAGACACGATTAAGGATTATGACACTGAGTTCAAGTTCGAAATTGGCGGCAAAGTCGTACGCGGGTGGATGGGACTCGCCAAGCACGGAAGTATGAAGGGAGCTTACGGCTTCGATCTTGTGCGACAGAACCGGGTAATCAAGGAGCACGAGAAGATCGGTTTCCTTCCGGGTGCTGCATACAGTCGGATCGTCGGAGAGCTACACCTCGACGATTTTCCAGTTACCAACAACAAGACCGACTTCCGGGTCGATACCGAAGAGTGGGCCCAACTCGAGAAGCAACTCGAAGAGCTATTGGTCGACTTGAAGCGCGAAGCTCGTAAACGGGCCAACCCTGGTAAGCAACTGACTCCAAAGGATGAAGCAGAGGTCGAGGAGTACATCGAGGAGGTTAAGGAGACCCTGAAGTCAACGGATCTTCAGCAAGATCTCGACCGGCGGTCCCTTGATGCGGCCCTTGCTGACGAGTTCACCGACGGCCCGCTCCCCTTCAACACACGTGATGATGAGGGCGACGGCACGGCCGACCAAGATGGTCACGGTGGCAATGGCTCAAACGGTCGGACTGGAGCCGGTGGTCACTCGACTGTGGGACAACATCGCCTCAACCGGGTTAAGACCCAGCTGCGCAACCTGACGATCGAGCACCAGATAATGCGGCTGGGTAAGGACACTGCATACAAGATCTGGGATATCGAAGGCGTGGGAAACAAGAAGAAGTTGGTGGTCACTACCAACATCGATCATCCGTTCTATTCCGTGATGCAGGATGGCTTCATGCTCTGGGTGAAGCACAACATCGCAGAGGCAGTAGGTGAGTTCTTCACCGAAGAGACTGGGCGCACGGAGGCAATGCTGCTTGTCAAGAGCGACATTCTTAAGCACATCGGAAAAATGAAGATCGAGTTGATCGATGAACCAAGCGAGGACGAGACGGCTTCGGTCTCATAGCTTCAACTGTGCACTTTCGAATTCGTAGAAGGAGGTGAAATCAAGACATGAGTACAAGCAAGGGTGATGCCTCAAAAGCAGGCAAGCTCCTCTCCAACCCTAAGACTCCAAAGAATGTCAAGAGCGTCGCTGCCAGTGACCTCGCCCAGTCGAAGGGCAAGGGCAAGGGCAAGAAGTGATATCCGGTCCGACCTTGGGACCCATCTTTTCGATCGGATGGGTCCCAAGGGAGACCACCGGGGGGGAGTGGCCCACCGTGAATGGGCAGCCCTACCTCTCAATCCGAGCAGCTGCATTTTCAGCAGTTAGAGATCGTGAGCGACGGGGACTCGTTCTCGATGGACGTATCGAATATCTCTCCTTTGCAACTATGTGTTGTAAATTCTACGGTCATTTCAGGATTGATCGCTGATGTGATGGGCGCGACAATATGGAAGTAACAAGGAGTATTACGTCATGCAAGGAACCACACTAGTCCTAAGACAACAGCAAGCTTACGAAGCCGCCAGCCTTATCCGTGAAGCGTCCATACTGCTAACCGAAGCACTTGACAAGTTGGATGAGCATCACCTCAATCTGACGAACTATCCAGCGAATTGGTTAGACTTCCACGAACATCCCCACGAGTTGCGCAGCATTTCGGTCTACTCCACGGATGACGACACGATACAGATTTCCGCAGATGACGCTAAATGATCGTGCATCGAGTAGAAGTACACCAATAGATCAACGTCGGGCGCTGCGCTCACTCGTGGTGGTAGCCAACAAGCTGAGAGGGTCGACCTTCAGTCGCAGCGCAATCCGCTCGACAGCCCGAAGGGTCAAATTTCGCTCGCCTCTTTCGAGACCGCCTATGTAGGTGCGGTGCCATCCCAAAACGTCGGCGAAGGCTTCCTGAGAGAGGCCCCGCTTGAGCCTGTAGCGCTTCAGGTTGGCCCCGACGATCATCTGCAGGTCCCCTTCGGCCATGCCCGCAACGGTGCAGGACCGCTACTTGACGGTCTACATACGTATAAGTAGCGTGTCCGAGAACACCCAGGTGAGAAGCGCATTTGAGCGGGGTAGCGGGTACGGTTTCGGTCACTGGCGGAGTGGGGGTTGGGGCATGAGTACGAATCTCGCGAGCTTTAGGCACTTTTTGGCGCGGTTCCAGTCCTCACGGGCGGTTCTAAGTCGGCGGCGGACACCTTCTCGACGCCTCCAACTTGCCCTTCTGATAGTCATTTCGGTGTTCGGCACAACGGTTGTCCCGGATTCGGTCGCTGGAGCCAGTTCGGCTCCCTCTGGGTGGAGTATCGAGCCAGCACCAGCCCAGCCAGTCGTTCAAGGAGGACTTAGCTACAACCCAATCTCGTGCGCCTCCAAGACCTTCTGTATGGGGGCGTGGGGATTTGGCGGGTCCCCCGCGGCTGCAGTGCGGTTCGCCACTTGGGATATGAACCCCCAAGACGGTTGGCATAGCACTACAAATCTACCCACGTCGATTGCATATCCAACGGTTTTCGGGCTCTCATGTCCAAGCGCAAAGGTCTGCTTCGCCGTTGGCGAAATGTCCGGTCCTCGGGGGCCCGGCGTGCAGATCGCCATGATGGCCCGCTGGAACGGCTCAGTCTGGAGTGTTCAACAACAGCCCGACCTTCTGACGCCAAACGGGAGCAGTCTCGACTCAATATCCTGCGTGTCTGCGACGTTCTGTGTTGCAGTCGGAGCGTATGCTCAGAACAGCACATTGCTCGCGTTCGCCGAAGTTTGGAACGGCTCCGTCTGGCGGCCGACGACGTTTCCCTTGACAGGCTCAGAGGGGCGCGCGGTTTCGTGCATCACAAAGACCTTTTGTGCGGCCCTGACCGAGCACAATCAAAGCTTTGCTGATACCGGAGCTTATGTTCAGACCTGGAATGGAACAGCCTGGCAGAACGTGCGGAAGGTCGGGGACGGTGCGGGCATCGGACCACTGCTTGCATGCACATCGACGAGTTTCTGCATGGCCGATACTGGCGACGCCGTCATGTGGAACGGAGCTACGTGGCTGCCGCTTTCAACCAGCCCGACAGGCTTAATCATCACTCTCTCGTGCGCTAGTCGGCTGGAATGCGTAGCAATGTCGAATCTGGCGGGTTATTCGATCTGGAATGGCGCCTCCTGGCAAACAGGGAATGCAACTATTCCTTCCCCAGCTGGTGCACTCACCTTGTATTTGGACGGAATCGCTTGCCCAACGCCGACCGAATGCGTATCAATCGGCGACAGCATTCTCAACCTCAATCCTACGCAGACAAGCGTTCCTCTGGTTGAGATGTTCACTGGAGGAGTCCCCACCGTGCCAAGCTATGTGGCTCTCGGAGACTCGTACTCATCAGGAGAAGGGATACCGCCCTATTTTGAACCGAACAACAAATGTCATCGCTCGGAGTCGGCTTATCCAACGGCAGTTGCCGCTGAAGAGACCCAGCTTCGGTTTGGCTTCCTGGCATGCAGTGGCGCAACGTCTTCTCAGGTGCTGGCAAGACAGGTCACGACTGCATCCGATAAGAAGAATTCCAACTGGACTCCATTGTCTACCTCGACGAAGATCGTCACGATTACGGCGGGTGGGGATGATGTCGGGTGGTCAAAGGTGATCCCATTTTGCTACAACCAGTTCACAAACTGCGAGGACATCCCCTATCAGGGATATCCCACGCTCGGTGCGTATGCTTCTCACCAATTTGGTCAGCTGAAGCCCGAGCTGGTGGCGCTTTACCAAGGGATTGCTCGCCTGGCTCCGAATGCACGAATCTTGGTCCTTGGATATCCACAGCTGCTACCTGCAACACCATCCGAACAAGGTTGCTTCAAGCTTCGATTGGGTGGAGGCGGTGCCCCCGGACTGGATTACGACGAACAGAGTTGGATCCGCATTGCAGACAATGAACTCAACGCGACTATCGCTGAAGCGGTCAACCAGTCCAGTGTAAACGCCACATTTCTTCCGGTGGCCAGCGTGTTTGCTGGTCATGAGGTGTGCGGTTCTCTCGGCGAGTGGATCAACGGACCGAGTCTCACGTTGGTTAGGCATCATTGGAAAGTGTCGAAGTCCGCGAGGACGTTTAGCTTCCACCCCAACAGACTTGGTCAGGCCGAATACGCATCACTAATAGAGAGCTACCTTTCATCCCACTAGCCTTCGGGGCTCCATTGGTCTCATCAGCTTGAAAATCAGGGTCGCTTACTTCACAATGGTTGCAGTAAGTCATGCGCAGTAAGCAAGATCCGCGAGCACCATTTGTCAAGGCACTATCCAATCGAGCGTTTCGGAGGGCGTTGTTCGCTGCGCTCCTGACATTCATGGTTATCGGTAGCGCCTTACTGCCGTTTGCGATTGAGGCGGACCTCAACGAGGAGTACGGCGGCAACGCAGTCGTGAACAACGGCAACTACGAAGTCATCACACCGAACACAGAAGGGCACGCACAGGCGATTGATAATTTCGCGACGGCCGCCATCTATGTAGTCCCCGTCGCGTCGGCCGTCTTGGTCGGAAGGTGGCAGTTTCGGCGACACCGTTCACGTTCCTCTAGGACGTGACAAAGGATGCAGTACATCGTCGAACTCCATTCAGAGCGCAGGACCCTGCTTGCCTCGCCCTGAGATCAAGAGCATCTGATCCCAACGGGTGGCGCTGTTGGCGCGGGGCGTAGCAATGAGAGTGGGCCACCAGCGATGAGCAGCGTCGCGAGCGTTAGACGTAGATCGAGTCGCAACTCATGAAACTAAATCATCTGTCAAAATGTGGCGGGTGACCGGCATTCCAACAGAGGGTAGGTTGAATGCACTCAAGCGTCGTCCCATGGAAATCGAGGCAGGATATCCATCTCTTTGCAGAAGAGTTGCGGCTGGAAGCGCGCAGCCCTCTTTGCAATTAGGCTCGCAGTTGTTGCCGAATTACCTCTCTGTTCTAAAAGGTCCCTTGCATGTTGGAGCGCATAGCCGGATTCTGTCGCGTCCTCGACAATGACCAGTCGTTGGTGACTGATCTCGGGTACCTGGTATACCTCCAACTGAGTTCGTCGGTCGTTCGTGTAAGTCAAACCTACGCTGTAGAGACGCTTACAACCCAGGATACCCGCCAACAAACGAGCGGGTATCCATCCGCCACGTGCGACTCCAACTACTGCATCAAAGTCAGTCGTTACGCTGCGACACAGGACCGCGAGCTGCTCGACCAGCAACAATATGTCAGCCCACTCTAGGTCAGTGTCGTTAACAGGGCGGCCTATCACATCCACCACCTTGCTTGGCATGTAATTGTTGGAAGGCAATTCTTGGATCTCATCGTAGCGCGATTCTCGAAACTCATTATACGCCGACCGACTCGATCTCCGGTAGGAAAAGCAAGGTTGGTGGCTGATGTCGATGCGTCCATCGGGAGACTGAGTGTCGATCTTCTGAGACCCTCGCGTACGAACCTTGTGCAGGTGAGTCTAGGCACTGCCGATCTCGATGGCCTTGACCAAGTCTGACAGCACGCTCCCTGGAAGCGGTCCCGTTTGAAGCATCTTCTGCCTTGCAAGCTGCAGGCCAAGTAGCGCGCCGACCCGTTGTGTAGCGCCTTCGACCACACGCATCGCTAGGTACCCAGCGGCAAATACGGCGCCGGCTCCGGTATCGTCGACGATTTCAGTCTCGGTGAGGGAACTCGCGAGAGAATCCTCGAAGCATCCGCGGTCCGAGTAGACAGAAGCCCGGCCTGATCTCGTGAACACTACGATCGATGCCCGTGGCTGTAAGTTCCGGCGAACCGCTTCGGCCTTGGCGATATCCTCGGAGGCGGATAAGGCATTCTTGTCAGGCGGGTAGTAACGGCTTACGTCATCCAACTCGCGTTCTGTGAGGAACAGCAGATCCGTATATGGGAGAAAAAGTTCCAACAATTCCGGGTGTTCAGAACACCAATCGGAGCCTGGATCGAAGGAGATCATGGTCCTCGGCGACCTCGTTGTCACCAGCTGGATCAGGCTGGCGATCAAGGGAGGCGAGTAGTCGTCGAAGAGTGATGTCAGATGTACCACTCGTGCCGAGCAAAGGTAATCGGCGACGTCAAAGAAATGGTCGAGTAGATGATCCGCCAAGTGGGCATTGGCTCCCGCAAATGTCCGCATGACTCGCTCGCCTGCCCATATGACGGACACACACCTCCCTCCCGTTTCGGCGTCCGACCAAACGTAGCGACAGGAGCAACCAGCCTCTTCCAAGACGTCTCGATGTCTTCCTACTTGCTTGCCCGCAAAGACTTCTGTGGGCGGCTGCCCGGATACGCCGACGACCCCCGCCCGGCAGCCAAGCTCTGAGATGGTAAGAGGGTAAATCGTACTGAACGCTCCTCCTGCGAGTACTAGTGAGTAAGCCTCAACTTCATACCTCTGTTCGATCTCTCTCATTGCTGCTCTCAGCTCATCTTCACTCTCGACTCGACGTTCGCGGTTCCCAAGCGATTCGCGCCGAGAGGGCTTTTTCGTCGGGGCCATAGCGATCTCGTCGAAGTTGAGTGCGCCGATCCCGACGACGTCAAGAGACTCGGCAGTCTGCCGCATAGGTGGAGCATCTGGAGACAGCATGAGCGACCGGATATATCCAATGCGCAATAGCTTGATTTCGTGCGCGGTCCAGATCGGAAGACGGATGAGTCGATCGACCTCGTCGGGGTCCAAGAGCGCCTCACCACGACTCAGGCGTCCGAGCCGTCGCCCTTGAATGCCTGCTTCTCGCTGAAGGAAGCTCGTGCCGAAGCCCTGTCGTCTTTGGCAGACGTCATAAAGGGCGTTTCCGAAGTGAAACGCGACACCACCTGGTTTAGGGCGCATGGGTGGCCTGCCCACGGCGGACCTCCGTTCCGTCTCGATGTCGAGGCCGTTCGAGCTAGAAAGAATCGCTATGTCCCAGGGCGATCAGCCTAGCTGTCAGAAGGTTGACGCAGCCGCAAAAACAGAATGCCAATCAAGACGTGGGCCTCACGTGGCCGACGGTGCAGCGTTGGGGAGTATCGATTGTCAAGCCGTCAGTGACAAAGGTCTCTAAATAAGGAGGCTTGTATCGACATTGCGGAGGGCTTATAAGGATTCTATGCATGAGCCGATGGCGGTATCCGGTGAGAGTGTGCGAGCACAGGTGTCCGTGGTCGACGAGCGGACGGGTGGCCGTGATCGCCCAGCTTCTGCCAAGTGGTTGTTTGGGTGGCGTGAATATGAGGAAGTGGATTGCACGCATTGGGACCATTGCTCCCGCATCATCCCGCCCAATGACGGTGTCGACACAGGGATTGGAATTGCAGCCGACTCACCGAATGAAAGGACAAAGCCATGGGAGGCTTAGTACCAGCACCAAGGCGTCAGATGACAGTGGCCGATCCGGCCAGGCTAGATCGCCAAACAGCAAGGGACGTTGTCGCGATCGAGTCCGGATCAATCATTCGCCTGGCCCGCGTCAGGGCCGAGGGGATGGTTCAAGTCGAGAAGGTTCATGAGCTTGATCGCTTGTCACGCGAGGCGATGAGTGGACACGTGATGCTTTCCGCCTGGGCCAATCACCTGGCAGGTGAGAACCCAGTCCTGGCAGATGAACTGAGATTTTTCACCGACATTGCCAGGTTGGCCAAGGTCGAGTTGATTTCAGAAACTGCCGACTGCTTTCACCGGATCTGATTGGAGTAACGATGATCGAGCTAACAATCTTGCTGCTGCTGGCTATAGCAAGCCTCGTGGTAGCGGTCTACCTGGTTGGGTTTCGGATGGGCGGAGAAGAGCCGATGTCCGCGCTTACTCAGGTCCAGGTGGAGGCCGCTCATGCTGCAAGGGAGATGCACGACCTCACTCGCAGCGCCTTCGTCGCAATGGCCGAGGAAGCAGAGCGCCTTCGTCGGTGCCCTACGCAGGGCGATGGAAAAGTCCAGGGGAGAAGCGTGGAGCCTAGGAGATGACACGTGACCGGCAATCCCCTTGATCCAAAGCGCTTCACCGATCGTCTGTTTGGTGTGACGATGACGATTCTCGGTGCCGCTCTCGCCTTGTACGTAGCCGTCCGACTGTTGGAGTCGATTGTCGGGATACTCGTCAGTGCGGCTGCGATTGGGTTGTGTGCATACGTGGCTTGGATCGTGTATCAGAGGAGGCAGTCAGACTGGTAGCAGATGAACCTCTGATCAGGAGTGTCGCACCGGTGTTGTGGTTTTGACATTCCCTCTTTACAAAAGTCTCAGAGAATCGTTTACTAGCTGAACTCCCTAGCGATGCGTTTACGCAGTCGCGGGTTGAGGCAAATCAGGAGCGTTCGTGTGTCGCACAAGCCCAAGTCATTTCGCTTGGACAGGGGCCAACGACTCCTAGTTAGGGAAGGAGGTGTGCAGTGAGCAAAACGTACAGACATGGAGAACGTCGCATCAAAGTTCATGGCGTGCGCAAGGATCCGCCTGATCTTCGAAGATTGGCGCGGGCGCTCATCATGTTGGCTGAGTCAGAAGTCAATGCCAAGTCCGATCATGAGCGTCAAGGCGGCCGGAAGGGAAAGCCGCGATCAAAGAAGTGCGATCCAGACGAACCGAAGACCGGGGACGCTGCGTGAGACCGAGCCCTCTTGTTTGGTATCGGCTGCGCTGGCCGCGGGCAGTTGAGGCCGATCAAGCCACCCAGCTGTTCCGGATCCTGGCAACCATGGCCGGATCGCCGGTCCTTATCGAGGCGGTGGGGGCCAGGGGGGTCGTTACTCATCGGTTGGGGTTGCCCCAAGGACGCGCCGGAGGCGTTGTCCACCAAATTCGGGGAGCTGTGCCTGGGCTGGGTATCGAGAAGCTCGGGGAGCGTAAGGACCCAGGGACGAATCGGTCCGTGAATCTGGGCACGTCAACCCGGCTGCGGCCTCTTCGCGCCGATGACCTCATGAGCACCAGTCGTGCCCTTCTCACCTCCTTGGCCCACGTCGGGAAGGACGAACGTCTGGTGCTGCAGTGGGTGCTAGGTCGACGGCTCCGACCTAAAGCTGTGCCGAATCGGTTGCCGGATTCGAGCATTCAGTCTTGGGTGATGACTCTGTTTTCCACTTCGCCGCAATCCAACGGCTTGACCGACGTCGAGATCCGAAATGCCCTACGAGCCAAGCAAGCCGAGCCGGGTTGGCGGGTGGCCGGTCGTTTGGCGGTGCAAGCCGAGACCGAGCCTCGTCAACGCCAGCTCATCCGCCAAGTACTTGGAGCCGTAAGAGTTGCCGAGTCGCCCAGCGTCGAGATTCGAGCTCGTTCCGCCAATCCGCGCTGGGTGAACGTTGCGCGAGTCCCTTGGCGTCTCCCGCTACGCCTCAACCTCAATGAGATGACGGCACTCTCAACCGTGCCGGTTGGGTTGACCGCTGATCTGCCGGTTGTCCGCATCGGCAGTCGACTGCTCGCTCCGTCGAGGTCCATCCCGGTCCATGGCCGGGTGGTCGGGGAGGCGACGTTCCCCGGTCGAGAACATCCGCTGTCGCTGCTACCCGATGACGCCAGGCGGCACACCCACATCATCGGACCGTCCGGATCTGGAAAGTCGAATTTGATGCTCACCCTCGCCGTCCAGGACATCGAGGCGGGCCGCGGGGTGGCGGTGATCGAACCCCGAGGCGATCTTATCGTTGAGATCCTCCGCCGCATTCCGCCAGAGCGAATTGCTGATGTCGTCATTATTGATCCCACTGACACTGACGCCTCACGCCCCGTTGGGCTCAACCCTCTGGCAGCCGCAGGGCGCGCCCCGGAACTGGTTGCCGATCAGCTGCTAGGAATCTTCCACGATCTCTTCCCAACGTGGGGGGCTCGACTTTCCGACATCCTGGCGAGCGCCCTGCTGACACTGGCCCGTATACCGGGCATGAGCTTGGCGGCGCTTCCCCTGCTGCTTTCCAATGCTGGGTTCCGCCGCGGTCTCCTGGCCCAGATCGACGACCCCATTGGCCTGGAGCCCTTCTGGGCCTCGTACGAATCATGGAGCGAGCAAGAGCGCGCCGCCGCCATCGCCCCCGCCATGAGGCGGCTACGCCCATTCCTATTGCGACCCGACGTGCGTGCCATCGTCAGCCAAGTCGAGCCCCGGTTCGATGTGCGCCAGGTCTTTACCGAGCGCAAGATCCTGCTCGTCAACCTGTCCAAGGGACTATTGGGATCCGAGACAGCCTCCGTCGTTGGTTCTCTCGTGGTGTCAGCGATTTGGCAGGCCACCTTGGGACGAGCGGCGATTCCGGCCGGTCAGCGCCATCCCGTCTTCGTCTACACAGACGAGTACCAGGAGTATCTGAAGCTTCCAACCGACTTCACAGACGCTCTTGCTCAAGCCCGGGGGTTGGGGGTCGGGTTTGTGCTGGCTCACCAGTACATGCACCAACTCGATCCGGCCATGCGATCGGCCGTACTAGCCAATGTCCAGTCCCGGGTGGCCTTCCGCTTGCCCAACGAAGACGCCCGTGTGCTCGCCGCTGGCGCGTTGCAGGCCGAAGACTTTGAGGGCTTGGGCGCATTCCAGGCCTACGCCCAACTTGTGGCGCATGGTGCGGTCCAGCCCTGGTGCAGCATGCGGACGTTGCCGCCGGGACCACCGATCAGCGATCCCGAAAAAGTCAGGGCATCGTCGCGCCGTCTCTACGGTGTCGACCGTGACGAGGTTGACGCACACATTCGGCGTCTGGTGTACCGCCGCCAAGACTCCGAGTCGGATGACCTTGCTCCGCGGCGACGCCCTCGGGGGTCTGCATGAGAGTTCCCGATCGGTGTCGGATCGATCGTCGGATCGTGTGGACAGGCGAAATACGTTTGGCCTGTTGGGGAGGTCAGATCACTAATAGAAGGGAGACGAAAGTCTTCCGCGCAGCGCCTCATCCTTCACTTCCGGCGTGGCACCCAAGGCAAGTGCTGGGAAGACAAGACAGACAAGGGGTTAGGACCGGTTCCGAGGGTTGGCCTGGCGCGGTGCGGGGGTGGTTCAGATCGGCCCAGGCGGGGGGTGCTGGCCGTCGGATCGTGTTGGCTTTGGCACTACCCGCAACCTCTCTCTCCCTCCCACTATTGGCAACGAATGAAGGACAGGTCGGCGCAATCCTGGGGGAGCTGCGATGAGGGGGGAGTCCCTGTCTCGGCACTACGTCGGCCCGAGGGGGTTGGAGAGGCTCCGAGGTGAGCTGTCGGGGCGGGACTTGGCGGTTGTCGGGCAGGTGGCCGAGCTGCGGCTCATGTCCGCCCGCCACATCAGGGTGGTGCACTTCCCCTTGGAAGAGCACGACAACGAGCTTGCTTCCGTGCGAGCGTGCCAGCGGGTGCTGGCCAGGCTTGTCCGTGACGGCCTCCTGACTCGGCTGCAGCGCCGGGTGGGAGGCGTGAGAGCTGGCTCGGCATCCTTCATTTACGGCCTCGGGCCGGTGGGTCAACGGGTGCTGTCGCTCGGGGGGCCGAGGCGCCGCTATCACGAGCCCACCTCCCGTTTCCTGGACCACACTTTGACCGTCACCCAGCTGGTGGTGGATGTCACGACGGCTTCTCGCCGGGGTCACCTTGACGTCCTCACCTGCCAGGCAGAGCCCCGTTGCTATCGAGAGTTCACGGGCGCCGGAGGCCGGACGGTGCTGCGACCCGACCTATTCCTCTCGCTTGGCGTTGGTGACTTCGACCGCCGTTGGTTCGTCGAGATCGATCGGGGCAGCGAAAGCCTCCCGGTGCTCCTGCGCAAGTGCCGCCTCTACGAGACCTACTACCAATCGGGAAAGGAGCAAGCCGATCACGGGGTCTTCCCGAGGGTCTGCTGGATCGTGCCGGATGGCCGACGTGGCGACCGATTGCGGCCGGCCATCGGGCGGGATCGCCGGCTTAGCGACCGCCTGTTCGTCGTTACAACGACCGAGCACGGCATGGTCACCTTGGCAGGAGGTGAATCGTGAGTCAGCCGACACTGCCAACCGTCCTCGGGCGACGCAACGCCTTATTGGTCGGTGACGCTCGACTGAGGCTGGGGGAGCTGCCCGAGGCGTCGGTGGACTGCGTAGTTACTTCACCCCCGTATTTCAACCTGCGGGACTACGGGACAACGGGCCAGATCGGTCTCGAAGGGGGGGTTAACGAGTGGGTCGACGAGCTGCGCGTGGTCATGCGGGGCGTTGCCCGGGTGCTCAAGCCCTCCGGGTCGGTATGGCTCAACCTGGGTGACACCTATAGCCGAGCCGACCGGCACGGCACACCGCCCAAGAGCCTGACGCTGGGGCCAGAGCGCTTGGCATTGGCGCTGATCGATGACGGTTGGACGATTCGCAACAAGATCGTTTGGGCCAAAACCAACTACATGCCGACTCCCGTCCAGGACCGTCTGGCCTGCGGCTGGGAGGTCATCTACCTCCTCGTTCGGAGCCGCCAGTACTTCTTCGATCTCGACGCCATCCGGGTCCCACACAAGTCGTCGGGTCCGAAGCGCAGGTCGCGGGCCACGGGGCGGGAGCCCACACCGGCGGGTCGCCCCAGTTGGTCGGGGCCGCTGGCAGGTGACAATTCCGGACTGGCTCGACTGAAGGCGCGGGGACTGGTTGGTCACCCCCTCGGCAAGAACCCAGGCGACGTGTGGCCGATGGGGGCGTCGAACTACCGGGGCTCTCACCACGCCACCTTTCCGGTGGCCTTGGTGGAGCGGCCATTGCTGGCGACCTGCCCGGAGCGGGTGTGCTCATCCTGCGGGCGCCCATGGGGGTGCCGACCGATCGGCACTGCCAACCGGGCCGAGCTACGACCTCAGTGCCGTTGTCACGCTGGGTACCGGCCCGGGCTGGTACTGGACCCGTTCTTCGGCGTCGGCACCGTGGGGTTGGTGGCCGAACGACTCGGTCGGGATTGGATCGGCATTGAGCTCAACCCGACGTTCGCAGCCGTCGCTGAGCACCGGATCGTCACCGCTCGCTCGCAAGGCGACAGCGCGCAGAAGGTGGCCTGAAGAATGTGGCTCGCGAATGGCGAGGAAGGGCACGTAACAGAGAGGAGGTGTCGAAATGTCGGAACAAAGTGACGAGGAAGGAGGTGGAATAGAAGACGGAAGCCCAGAAGTGGAACGAGGTCCTGGAGTCGATCCAAGGATCTACGTCGCCAGCCTGAGCGACTACAACGACGGGCGCCTAGTCGGGACGTGGCTCGATGCGGCAGTGACCGTGGGCGAACTGGCTGATCGAGTGCAGGCCATGCTGGCGGCGTCGCCCTCACCCGGAGCCGAGGAATGGGCCATCCACGACTACGAAGGGTTCGGGCCGCTGCGCTTGGACGAATACGAGAGCTTGGACACCGTCTCGGCGGTGGCTCGGGGGATGTTGGAGCACGGTCCGGCCTTCACCCACTGGGCGGCTCTGGTTGGCTCTCACGACACCGAGGCGCTGTCACGCTTCGAAGACGCCTATCTGGGTCACTCCGAGAGTATTGAGGCCTATGCCGAAGAGCTTCTGGGCGACCTCGGGTTGCCAGAGATCCTGGAGCGGTCAGTGCCCGAGTCCCTCCAGCCTTACGTGACGCTCGACGTTGAGGGTTTTGCCCGAGACCTGGAGCTGTCCGGGGACGTCACGACGTCCTCCGGTGACGGTGGGGTGTATCTCTTCGAAGGTCACCTCTGATGCCTCGTTGTGGAATGGACAACGAAGGGATGTTTTCGCGCATTGTTCCTGGTAAAATAGGTAATTTAGCGAGGACTTTCTCAGATGAACCGGGAACAATCAAAGGCTGTGGGCGGCATTTTGCGTGCCAAGCGACAGGCGCTGGGGTATTCGACGTACCGGCTGGCGGAGGCCGCTGGTGTCCAGCAGTCGACGGTCGTGCGGATCGAGCGGGGCGAGTTTGCCGCGCCCCGGCCCGACAAGCTGGCCCGCTTCGCCGATCTTCTGGGACTGACTCTGGCCGATGTCTTCGCAGTCGCCGGCTACCTCGTTCCCAGCGAACTGCCCCACTTCGAGGCCTTTCTGATGGCCAAGTACCCGCGCCTTCCGGTGACGGCGGTCGTGGAGTTGTGTCGTCGCTTCGAGGAGATCCTGATTCGCCACGATCTACCAACCGACTATCGCATGCTGAACGGCGAGGAGGCCTTTCATGACAACGCCGGGGGTGTCGCATGAGCGTTCTAAACGCACAGACCGCGGAGACACCGGGAACATGAACCCTCGGAGCGGAACCCAGGACACTGGAGCCAGGGTTGCGCGCGTTCGGCCATCGGACACAAACGAGCAGAGGACTGATACCAGCGACAGATCGGCCGTTGTCTATCTGCGAGTGAGCACCAAGGAGCAAGCTGGGCGAGGTGGTGAGGCCGAGGGCTTCTCAATCCCGGCGCAGCGGCTCTCCATATCGCGCAAGGCCGAAGACCTCGGTGCGTCAATCGTGGCCGAGTTCGTTGACGCCGGAGAGTCGGCACGGTCGGCCGACCGCCCCGAGCTGCAGCGCATGCTTCGATTCGTGGCGGAGGAGCCCGTTGACTACCTGATCGTCCACAAGATCGACCGCCTGGCTCGCAACCGGGTGGATGACTTGGTGATCTCCTTGGCCCTGGAGGAAGCCGGGATCCAGCTGGTGTCGTGTACCGAGCACATCGACGCCAGCCCGGCAGGCAAGCTCACTCATGGGCTCATGGCCCTCATCGCCGAGTGGTATTCCTCCAATCTCTCCCAAGAAATCAAGACCAAGGGCCTTGAGAAAGTGAAGAAGGGGGGAACAGTCGGCAAGGCGCCAATCGGTTACCTGAACGTTCGTCACGTCGTGGACGGCCGTGAGATCAGGACCGTTGAAGTGGATCCAGTCCGTGCCCCCCTGGTGACTTGGGCCTTCGAGGCGTACGGCTCGGGTGACTGGACATTGAGCGCCCTCACCGAGGCGTTGGCCGACAAGGGACTCACCACAGTGCCTGGCCCGGTGGTCCGCGAGAAGCCGGTTCCTCGTGCCACCCTCCACCGCATGCTGCGCAATCCCTACTACGTGAGCATCGTCAGTCGCAACGGTGTGCAGTACCAAGGATCGCACCCCGGATTGGTGTCCGACGAGGTATTCGAGCAAGTCCAGGACATTCTGAAGAACCACAACACCGCTGGGGAGCACCAACGGATACACCACCACTATCTCAAGGGAAGTGTGTTCTGCGGATCCTGTGGCAGCCGCCTCTGCATTACAAGAGCCGTCAACCGTCACGGCACTCAGTACATGTACTTCTTCTGCTTGGGCGCGTATCGCCGGTTGAACGACTGCACTGAACGAGCGATCCCGGTCGAGCTCGTTGAGGCACATGTCGAGGAAAAATGGCGACATGTACGTTTCTCGCCCCAATACGCCCACACGATCATCGATGCCATCACCGCGGAGCTAGCTGGGCGCCGCCAGCAGCTAGAGAAGGACGGACTCCGGGCTACCAAACGGCTGGCTGCTCTGGCCGAACAACAGCGGAAGCTCCTTCAGGCGCACTATGCCGGTGCTGTCTCGTTGGATCTCCTCAAGGAAGAGCAAGATCGAATTGGCCGAGAAACCTCAGTACAAAAGCGCATCCACTCCGACGCCAGCGTGGCCGTCGAGAATGTGGAGCGAACGGTCACGCGCTGCGCTCAATTCCTCGTTGATTGTTATGAGTTCTATCGGTCGGGCAGTCCAGGAGTAAGGCGGCAGCTCAACCAAGCGGTATTCCAGAGGTTCTTGGTGAATCGAGAGGGTTCGTTCGAAGCAAAACCGACCGAAATGTTCAAGACGCTTCTTCGCAACGACCTCCTGGAAGCTCGGGCGGCACGAAAGTCTCGCCGGGCTGAACGCCAAACGAGCGCCGAGGAGAGAGTCACGCTCCATGACAGCCGCGAGTGGCTGGATGGATGCCCAGGGTGGATCCATGACCTCGACCTGGCCAGATCCTTCCGACGTCTACCCCGGGAAGGATCTGCTCTTCTTGGTCTGGGTTTGAATACGGACTACTTGGCGGAGGGAGTGGGATTCGAACCCACGAGCCTTTTGGGCCAAGGCTTTTCAAGAGCCTCGCATTCGTCCGCTCTGCCATCCCTCCCGACACGCCAGGGTAGCGCCGCTCAGCTGGAGCGGATCTGGGCGCGCAATGCGTTGACCCATGCGTCGGCCTCCCGCCATGCCGTGTCGGCACGGGCGCGCACGGCGGGGCCATGGTCCCCGGCGGCGGGGTACGAGCCCAGGAACTTCACTTCCGCGAGCTCGGCGTGCAGGACACGAAGGCAATCAGCAACCACTTCGTCGGCCAGGTGTCCTTCGAGGTCGATCAGAAAACAGTAACTTCCCAGTCCCCGCTTGGAGGGCCGCGACTCGAGCTTCGTCAAGTTGATGCTGCGCGCCGCGAATTCACTCAGGATCCCGTGCAGGCTTCCGGGGCGATCCTCGCGTTGAAAGCACACGATGCTCGTCTTGTCGTGTCCGGTAGGAGCAGGCAGTCCCACCGGGGCCAGGGCGACGAACCGGGTTTGATTGTCCGAGTGGTCTTCCACGCTCTCGGCGATCACGTCGAGACCGTAGAGCTCGGCGGCGAGGCGCGGGGCCAGCGCCGCAGACCCCGGTCGGGTCTCCTGGCTCACGATGCGAGCTGCTTCAGCCGTGGAGTTGGTGGCCATGATCTCGGCCTTGGGGAGCTGCGCGGAGAGGTAGCGCCGGCATTGGGCGGATGCCACCGGGATCGACAGGACGCGGGTGATCTCCCCGAGCTCGGTCCCGGGCTGGGCGGCGAGATGGAGGTGGATGTCGAGGACCACTTCGCGCTGGATGAGGAGATCCACCTCGAAGACCAGGCTGTCGACCGTGGCGTTCACGGCGCCCTCGATGGAGTTCTCGATGGGGACGAAGGCCAGCGTCGCATGACCGCTGCCCACGGCCTCGAGAGCCTCGGAGAGCGTCGCGGCGGGAACGAGGTCGGCGGACGCGAAGTCGGGTTGGGTGAACAGGGCCTCTTCGGTGAAGGTCCCTGCCGGCCCGAGGAAGCTGATGGTGCCCACGCCTGCGCTATCGGGGATTGGAGCCGCATCCATGTGCGGCAGGATAGTGGGCACCCATGGATGAGCCCGCCCTGCGCCAGCTGCTCGACGACGTCCGGGCCGGAGTGGTCGGTGCCGACGACGCGGTGGCCCGACTGCGTCGGCTCCCCTTCGTCGACCTCGGGTTCGCGCGTGTGGACCATCACCGCGCGCTGCGTCAGCGCGCCGGCGAGGCCGTCTACGCACCGGGCAAGACGTCGCGCCAGTGTGCCGAGATCGTCGCCGAGCTCCTGGCCGAGCCGGGGCAGACTCCCGTGCTGCTGACGCGGGCCGGACAGCGAACAGGTCGCCGCCTGTCTGGACGTCGACCCCGACGGGCTGGTGACGATGTCGGGAGCGCTGTCCACCGTGTGTTGGCGCCCCGCCCCGGTGCGAACCGGTCGGGTCGTCGTGGTGACGGCGGGCACCGCCGACCTACCTGTCGCCGAAGAGTGCATGGCCGTGTTGCGCGCCTTTGGACTGCGTCCCGTGCTCGTGGCCGACTGCGGGGTGGCGGGCGTGCACCGTCTCCTGGCGTCGGCCGAGGAGATTGCCGATGCCGACGCGGTGGTCGTGGTGGCGGGCATGGAAGGTGCCCTCGCCAGCCTGGTGGCCGGGATCACCGCCGCCCCTGTCGTGGCCGTGCCGGTGTCGACCGGCTACGGAGCCGCGCTCGACGGCATCACCGCCCTGCTCGCCATGCACGCGTCGTGCGCAGCCGGGCTCACCGTCGTCGGGATCGACAACGGCTTCGGCGCGGCCTGCGCCATCGCCAGGATGCTGCCGTGAGCGTCGGGGGGACAGCCGACGACGCGCCTCACCATGTGGCGGCTCGCAGCGTGGCCCGCCAGGGGTCGCCGTCCACGGTGGCCTGGTTCCACTGCTTCGCGGGCATCGCCGGCGACATGGCGCTCGGCAGTCTCATCGACGCCGGTGCGGACTTCTCCGAAGTGCTCGCTTTGCTGCAGCGCCTGCCCCTCGGGGGTTGGTCTCTGCGCGCCGAGCCGGTGCTGCGCGCCGGGGTGGCGGCCACGCGAGCTGTCGTCGAGACGACCGACGATGTCGTGGTGCGGACCCACGCCCATATCGTGGGCCTGGTCGAAGAGGCCCGTCTTCCTCCCCGGGTGACCCGGCGTGCTCTCGACACATTCGCGGTGTTGGCGGAGGTCGAGGGGAAGCTGCATCGCCGGCCCCCCGAGCACGTCCACTTCCATGAGATCGGGTCGCACGACGCCGTCATCGACGTGGTCGGCACGGCGGCGGCGCTGGAGGTCCTCGGTATCGACGTGGTGTGCACCTCGCCGGTAGCGACGGGCATGGGGACGATCCGCAGCGCGCACGGCCTTCTGCCCAACCCCTCGCCGGCCGTGGTGCGGTTGCTGCACGGCATCCCGACGTGGGGTCGGGACCTCGCCGTCGAGCTCACCACGCCCACCGGTGCTGCCATCGTGGCGGCGATGGCATCGAGCTTCGGCCCCCTCCCTCCCATGCGCATCGAGGCGACCGGTTTCGGCGCGGGATCACACGACATCGACGGGCTTCCCAATTGCACCCAGGTGGTCGTGGGAGAGTCCCGAGTCGAATCACAGGGCCAGGGACAACCGGTCATGTTGCTCGAGACCAACCTCGATGACATCACGGGCGAAGTCCTGGCCCATGCCGTCGAGACGCTGCTCGGGGCCGGGGCCTATGACGCGTGGATCACCCCGGTCGTCATGAAAAAGGGACGGCCCGGCTACACCGTGAGCGTTCTGGCCGATCCCGTCCTGGTCGAGGCCATGCGGGCCACGCTCCAGGCGGAGACCGGAAGTCTGGGTGTGCGCGGTGTCCTGCTCGAGCGTTGGCCCGCGCTGCGGACGATGGACCACGTCGAGATCGACGGCACATCGGTGCAGGTCAAGGTCAGTCCCGGACGCGTCAAGGTCGAGCACGGCGATGCGGCGCGGGTGGCGACCCGCAGCGGCCGTCCCTTGCGCGACGTGCTCTCCCGGGCCGAGACGGTATGGCGGCGACGGGCAGAGGACGGTCGCGAACCCACCGGACCATCTCCCGGGCTACCTCCCGACAGCCCGACTCCTGCGTAGCGTGGGCGAGATGGACGGCGCCCAGGACCCTGAGCCCGGCGAGGCCCCCGAAGACCGGTCCCCCCGCGACCGACGACCCGAAGACGGGCCGCCCCAAGACGCCGAGTCCTGGACCGACGAGCAATGGATCTCCTGGTTGGAAGCCACCGACGATCCCGACGTGCCCGAGCACGGCGCAGGTCGACCCCGGCACTGGAGTCGAACCCGCCCCGCCAGCATGCTCGGTGCGGCCATGCTCGGGTTGCACGAAGTCATCTACGGGCCGCATGGCAACGAGATCGCCATCGTCATCGATGCCGGGGGTGAGCCTCCTGGCGATGATGTGCCCGAAGTCCATCTCGATCCCGACCATCCGGAGCGCTCGGAGGTCATCGTGCGTGACAAGACCGGGCCCCGGCCCGATACCTCGGGCCCCTCGCCGTCCACCTGAGCATTTCGCCGGTGGCCGACGCGGCCGTCAACGCGCCGCGGCGAGCAGGTCGTCGAGAATGTGCTCGAAGGCTCCCACGAAGAGCGACACGTGCCCTTCGTCGGGCAGAAGATGTGGTCGGGCTCCGGGGACGTGCGCGGCGAGCCACACGCCGTGCGCGTAGGGGACCATGCGGTCCTCACGTCCTTGCCAGATCGAGACGGGGCACCCGACCTCGTCGAGGTCGAATCCCCAGTCGCCCAGAAAGGCCATGTCGTCGTCGTGCCAGCCGGCCGTGCTGCCCGATCCCGCCGCCACCAGGGCTCTCGCCATGAAGTCGGCGAGCGCTCCGGTGAGGGCCGCCTTGTCCACATCGGAGACGAGCCCCCCGAGGGCCTCGGCCATGTCAGGCCCGGACAGGGTCGTGAGTTGTGCCGACTCGCGTGCTCAGGAATTCGGCGAAGGGCGCGCCACCGGCGGCGGCCAGACCGAACTCGTCGATGTTCTCGGGGCCCATGCCGTCGAGGAAGTCGAGCCCTTCGGCATCGAAGGGTGCGACACCGGCGATGATGGCTGCCGATCGGCAACGCCCGGGCAGGCGCGCCGCGCAGGCGAGGGCATGCGGCCCGCCTCCGGACCATCCCAACGTCACGAACCGGTCGTGCCCGAGCGCATCGAGAACCTCAGCGGTGTCGGCGGCGGCATCCACGACGCGGCGACCGGGCCGGCTCGTCGATCCCGCATATCCGGGGCGAGACCAATACACGAGGCGCATGCCCCGGGCCGACACGCTCTGAGCCGCGTTGCGATAGGGAACCGCCGCGAAGGGCGTGCCGTGGTGATAGACGACGGCGGTTCCGTCGGGTGGGCCGGCGGTGAGCACCCCGAGGGTCCGGCCGTCCTCGAGGACCAGGGACTGCGTCGAGGTGATGGTGTCGTCCATGTCATCGCTCATGGCCCTACCCCCATGTCGGTCGGTGACGAGCTTCCATTCATGCCGGCTCAGCCGGTGGCGGTGCTGTGCCCCTGCGCCCATTCGAGCAGCTGCTCCCGGGGCCACGTGTTGACGATGCGTGCGGTCGGGACCTCGGCGTCCGCAGCCTTCTCGCAGCCGTTGCCCAGCCACTCGAGTTGTCCCGGTGCGTGCGCGTCGGTGTCGATCGACACCAGACACCCCGCCGCGGTGGCGGCGCGCAGGAGCGGCTCGGGTGGATCGAGTCGTTCGGGCCGTGAGTTGATCTCGACGGCCGTGCCGGTGCGGAGGCACGCGTCGAAGACCTCGTCGTGGTCGAAGCGCGACTCCGGGCGACCGCGCCCCACGAGGATGCGACCGGTGCAGTGGCCGAGGATGTCGGTGTGCGGGCTCTCGATGGCGGCCACCATGCGCCGTGTCATCGGGGCCGGGTCCATCTTGAGCTTGGAGTGCACACTGGCCACGACGATGTCAAGGCGCCCCAGAAGGTCAGGGTCTTGGTCGAGCGAGCCGTCTTCCAAGATGTCGACCTCGATCCCCGTGAGAATCCGAAACGGCGCCAGCTCTGCGTTCAATGTGTCGACCACCTCGAGCTGGCGCACCAGGCGCTCCGGGTCGAGTCCGTGTGCGATGGTCAGGCGCGGACTGTGGTCGGTGAGCGCCAGGTACTCGTGCCCGAGCGCCGCCGCCGCGTGCGCCATCTCGGCGATGGGGCTGCCCCCGTCGGACCAGTCGGAATGGCTGTGGCAGTCCCCTCGGAGCAGTCCCCGCAACTCGGCGGCGCGGCCCGTCAGGGTGGGACCGGCCTCTTCCTCGAGTTGCAGGAGATAGGCGGGTGTCTCGCCCGCCACGGCTTCGGCGATCACCCGCGCCGTCGTGTCGCCCACACCGGGGAGATCGGTGAGACGGCCCGAGGCGGCGCGCTGGGCCAGGACGGCGGGGTCGACCTCGTCCACGGTGGCCGCGGCGCGCCGGAAGGCGCGTACCTTGTAGGACTCGGCTCGCCGGGCCTCGAGGAGGTAGGCGATGCGGCGGAGTGCGACGTCGGGCTCCATCGATCTGGAGGCTACCGATCGCTCGTCCTGGCCGCCGATCCGTGTCACCATCGACGGATGGCTGCCGGGGTGCCCGCTGTGGCGGTGGAGGTCGACGGCCACAGTGTGAAGATCTCCAACCCGGACAAGGTCTTCTTTTCGACCCGGGGCGAGACCAAGCTCGATCTGGTCTGGTACTACTTCGCCGTCGGCCCCGGCGCGCTCCGAGGCGTGCGCGAACGCCCGACCGTGTTGAAGCGGTATCCCGACGGCGCCGAGGGGCCGTTCTTCTATCAAAAGCGCGTGCCCTCGGGCCATCCCCCGTGGCTCGAGACGGTCACGGTGACGTTCCCGAGCGGGCGCAGCGCCAAGGAGCTGTGTCCGGTGGATGTGGCCCACATCTTGTGGGCGGTGAATTTGGGCTGCCTCGACCTCAATCCGTGGCCAGTGCGCCGCAGCGATACCGATCATCCCGACGAGCTCCGCGTCGACCTCGACCCGCAGCCCGGCGTTTCCTTCGAGGCCGTGCGGCGCGTGGCGCTCGAGGCGCAGGCCGTGCTCGAAGAGCACTCGCTGGTCGGCTTTCCGAAGACCTCGGGGTCGCGGGGCATGCACGTGAATGTCCCCATCGAGCCGCGCTGGAACTTCACCGACGTCCGCCGGGCCGCGCTGGCACTGGCGCGCGAGCTGGAGCGCCGGCTCCCCGACATCGCCACGTCGGCGTGGTGGAAGGAACAGCGAGGCGAGCGGGTGTTCGTCGATTTCAACCAGAACGCACGGGACAGGACCGTGGCGTCGGCCTATTCGGTCAGGGCCAATCCCGAAGGGCGGGTGTCGTGCCCACTGGACTGGGACGAGGTGCCCGATGTCGACCCCGGGGACCTCACCATCGCCACCGTCCCCGGTCGCTTCGCGACCAAGGGCGACCCCGCGGCGGCGATCGACGAGGTGCGCCGCGACCTCGGACCCCTGCTCGAGCTCTCGTACCGCGACGAGGTCGACGGCCTCGGAGACGCGCCGTGGCCGCCGAACTTCCCCAAACAGAAAGGTGAGCCGCACCGTGCCGCCCCGAGCCGGTCGCGACAGCGTCCCCCCGAGACGCCGGCGTCAGGCCCGGAAGACTGACTCGATCTCGGCCGGTACGACCACGTCGAGCTGGGCGTAGGTGCAGGACTGGGGCTGGCGGTCGGGCCGCCACCGGCGGAACGTGGTGGCGTGACGAAAGCGGTCGCCTTGGAGGTGGTCATAGGCCACCTCGCATACCAGAGCCAGGTCGAGCGGCTCCCAACTGAGGTTCTTGCCGGCATTCCACCGCGAGGCCGCCCCCGGTTTGCGCCCCGAGCTGTCGCCGTCGCGCTCGAGCTCCGCCCACGCCGCCCAGGGATGTCCCTCGAGCGTGGTGGGACGGTACGGGGCGAGCTCGTCGACGAGCTCTCGGCGGCGAGCGGCGGTGAAGGACGCGGAAACCCCGACGTGATGAAGGACGCCGGCGTCGTCGAAGAGGCCGAGGAGCAGCGACCCCACGACGCCGCCCGACTTGTGCCAGCGGAAGCCCGCCACCGCGCAGTCGGCGGTGCGTTCGTGCTTCACCTTGGCCATGACACGCTCGCCTTCGCGGTAGGTGATCTCCGGCCGCTTGGCCACGACGCCGTCGAGCCCGGCACCTTCGAAGCGCGAGAACCAGTCGGTGGCGACGGCGGGGTCGGTCGTCGACGGGGTCAGATGCACGGGCGCCTCGCAGTCGCCGAGGGCTTCCTCGAGCAGGGCTCGTCGCACCGAGAAGGGCTCGTTCCGCAGGTCCCGCTCTCCGAGCGCCAAGAGGTCGAATGCCACGAACGAGGCCGGTGTGGCCTCGGCCAACATCGTCACGCGGGACGCGGCGGGGTGGATGCGCTGCAACAGGGCATTGAAGTCGAGCCCGTGCTCCCCGGCGATGACGATCTCGCCGTCGATGACAGCGCGGGTGGGAAACGAAGCGCGGATGGGCTCGACCAACTCCGGGAAGTACCTGGTGAGCGGTCGCTCGTTGCGGCTGCCCAGTTCCACCTCGGCGCCGTCTCGGAAGGCAACGCACCGGAACCCGTCCCATTTCGGCTCGTAGAGCATGCCGTCGACGACGGGGAGCTCCCGGGCCAACTTGGCGAGCATGGGGGCGACAGGCGGCATGACGGGGAGGTCCATGCCCCCACGCTGCCACGCCGGCGCCGAGGGAGGTGCATCAGCGCCCACCGTGGTCGAGGGTGCGATCCTGGTGCCCGGAGGCACCGCCATGGCCAATCGCATGTTCGTGCTCGAGGAGCGCATGGTCGAGATGATCTTCGACTACTGCCGCCAGCGTCTGGCTCTCGACCCCGTGTCGCTGGACTTCGGGGGATCGCGCGAGTCGTTCGACGAGGTGCTGTCGGGCCTGATCGGAGAGACGGGCAACGATCCCGAAGCCGTGCTGGCGCTGTTCTCCGATCACCTGGCCACCGCGGTGGTGTCTTGTGACAGCCCGCGCTTTCTGGCCTTCATCCCCGCCGCCCCGACCAAGGCGGCCCTGCTGTTCGACATGATCGTGTCGTGCTCCTCGCTCCAGGGCACGTCGTGGTTGGAGGCGGCGGGAGCGGTGGCGGCGGAGAATCAGGTCCTCGAGTTCCTGGCTGCGCTGGCCGGCCTGCCGCCGGGAGCGGGCGGGTGTTTCGTGTCCGGGGGGTCGATCGCCAATCTCTCAGCGCTGGTCGTGGCGCGTGACACCGCGTCGCAGCGGCGCGACGTGGCTCCTCTCCGACCGCGTATCGCCGTGAGCGAGGAAGCCCACGCCTCGGTCGGAAATGCACTGCGGATCCTGAACGTCGAGCCGTTCGTGGTGCCGGCGGTCGATCACCGTCTCACCGGCGACGCGCTGCGGGCCGCCCTCGAGCGCGACGACCATCCCGACGACGTGATCGGTGTCGTGGCCACGGCGGGGACGACCAATGCTGGCCTCGTCGACGACCTGGCCGGCATTTCCGGCGTGGCCCGCCAGCGCGGCCTGTGGTTCCACATCGACGCCGCCTACGGCGGCCCGGGACTGTTCACCCCGCTCGTCAGGGACCGCTACGCCGGGATCGAGAACGCCGACTCGTTCGTCATCGACCCCCACAAGTGGCTCTACGCCCCTTTCGACTGCGCCGCCCTCGTCTACCGCGAACCGGCGCTGGCGAAGGCGGTGCATTCCCAAGAGGCCTCCTATCTCGACGTCATCCACGACGAGGACAACCCCGCGTGGAATCCCAGTGACTATGCCGTGCACCTGACGCGTCGGGCGCGGGGCCTGCCTTTGTGGTTCTCCCTCGCCGTGCACGGCGCGGGCGCCTACCGCGACGCCGTGGAGACGGTGCTGCGCACGGCGTGGGCCAGCGCCGAGCGCATCACGGCGACGCCGTACCTCGAATTGGTGCGCCCCCCCGAGCTCTCCATCGTGCTGTACCGGCGCAAGGGATGGAGCACAGCCGACTACGACGATTGGTCGGTGCGTCTGTTGGAGCAACAGATCGGTTTCGTCACGCCGACCTCGTGGGAGGGAGAAACCGTGGCCCGTCTGGCCTTCCTCCACCCCGGAACGACTCTCGCCATGGTCGACGAGATCCTGGCCACCATGGCCTGACCAGCCGGTCAGCCGCGGCGCCCTTCGAGGAGCGGGTCCTCGGGGCGACGGCGCCCATCGAGCGCAGAGTCGGCTCGCCGGCGCCAGGCGATGCCCGACAGCGCTTCGAGGACGACGCGGTTGGCGAGATAGGCGGTGACCTCGGCGTGGTCGTAGGGAGGCGACACCTCGACGACGTCGATGCCGGCGATGGGAAGCTCCATGGTGGCGCGCCGCACGGCATCGAGCAGTTGGCGGCTCGAGAATCCTCCGGGCTCGGGTGTGCCGGTGCCGGGCGCGAACCCAGGGTCGACGACGTCGATGTCGACCGAGAGGAACACCGCGTCGCACTCGTCGGTGGCGATGGCGAACGCTTCGGTCAGACACGCCGGGAGCCCGCGCCCCTCGATCTCGGTCATCTCGAAGCTCCGCATTCCCTGTTCGGCCATCCAGGCCAGGGTGTCGGGACCGGGCCAGTAGCCGCGTAAACCGATTTGCAGGAAACGGTCGCCGCGCGCCGCACCGGACTCGATGAGCCTGCGCATGGGTGTGCCGTGGCCGTACATGGACCCGAACTGGGTGTCGCCGGTATCGGCGTGGGCGTCGAAGTGGATGACCGAGACCCGACCCCAGCCGACGTGCCTCGCCACCCCCGTCACATCGGGGAGGGCGATGGTGTGGTCTCCACCGAGGACCACCGGTATCGACCCCGAGCGTGCGACCCGATCGACGGCCTGCTCGAGGCGCTGGAGCGAGGCTTCGATCTCGCCCGGGAGCATCTCGACGTCTCCGACGTCGACCACCGCCAGCTCGGTCAAGGGGTCGACGCCCAGCGCCAGATGGGGTCGGTGCCCGTCGTGGGGGAGGTAATCGGTGAACCGGATGGCCTGGGGCCCGAAGCGACATCCGGGCCGGTGCGAGGTTCCGCCGTCGAAGGGCGCTCCCAGGATCACCGCGCCGGCGGTCGCATAGCTCTCAGGTTCGTCGAGATCGGCGGCGGGGACGCCCGCGAAGGTGGCATCGGGTCCGTACATGTTCGGAGTCCGCATCGCGGCCATTCTTCCCGTCGGGCGACTTCGGTGCCCGCCTCCGACCGCAACGAGCGGCGGCGACGTCCGACGTCCCCCGTTACTCGAGGTTCTTCCGGTACACGTTCGTCTGTCGCTGGACGAACCCGAGGCGCACGTACAGCCGGTTGGCCGCTTCACGCGACGGGCGCGACGTCAGGTCGACGGTGCGCGACCCGGCCGCGGCGGCGCGGGCGTTGGCAGCATGGACCAGGGCCGCACCCACGCCGCGACCGCGGGTGGCGGTGGTGACGACCACGTCCTCGATCCACGCCCGCGGGCCGGTGGGAGCACTGAAGACCACGAGCGTGAGTGATCCGAGGATGGTGCCGTCGGAGGAGTCGCGGGCCACGAACAAGACCGTCGCCGGCGAGCGCACGATCTCCTCGAGCGCTGCGTGGGTGAGGGGCGGTGCCGATGAGGACAGTTCCGGGACGAGCGCACGGAGCGCCTCGAGGACCTCGGATGTCGCTTTCGACACCTCGTCGACGACAACCCCGTCCGGCGCCGTCACGGTCCCGTCAGCACCCATCGAACCGGGAGTGTATCGAGGGGCACCCGCCGCCAAACGATCCGGCATGCCTCGCTGGGTCAGCCCGGCGTGTCAGTGCTGGCCCTGGTCACGAGCATGTTGGTCAGGGAAATGGTGGGCGACCGCTTCGTGATAGTCAGGGGCGTCGTGGCCGAGGTGACCGGTCGGGCTGGTGTGGATCACGGCCTCGGCGAGGCGTGACACCTCGTGCAGGAGGCGGTGATGGGCTTCCTCGGCGATCGAGTGCGCGTCGACCAGGCTCAGCGAGGGATCCGACGAGATCTGGATCTCGGCGCGGAACTCGTGCCCTACCCACCGGATGCGGACGCCGTCGACGCCGTCGACGCCGGGCACCTGGGCCAAGACATCTTCGACCTGGTCGACCAGCTCGGGGTCGACGCTGTCCATGAGACGCCGGTAGATCGTGCGGGTCGCACCCAGGAGGACCAACGTGACCGCAGCGGTGATCACGATCCCCACGACGGGGTCGGCGCGCGGCGCCCCGGCGAGGACCGCCCCCGCGCCCACCACGACGGCCAGTGACGTGAAGCCGTCGGAACGGGCGTGCAGGCCGTCGGCGACCAGTGCGGCC
Organism: uncultured Acidimicrobiales bacterium; assembly: GCA_963846125.1. GTDB lineage: Bacteria > Actinomycetota > Acidimicrobiia > Acidimicrobiales > UBA8190 > Chersky-840. Next base: position 268,710 of record CAWJUR010000002.1, on the reverse strand, counting down.
GAGCCGATGCGCCGACCGACGCGCACCCGGTACATGGCCACCAGCTCGTTGCCCAGGAACCCGACACCCCCGGCGGCCATCACCCACCCGGCCCCGCTGATGGGACGGGGATGCATCAGCCGGTCGACGGCTTCGAAGGCGGCGACGACTGTGGAGGCCGCGATGATGGCCACGATGGCGACACCGGCGAGGTCCTCGGCCCGGCCGAACCCGTAGGTGTAGCGCCGGGTAGGGCGTCGTCGCCCCATCTTGAAGGCAAGAGCCAGGGGCAACGCCGTGAGCGCGTCGGCGAAGTTGTGGATGGTGTCGGCGAGCAGCGCGACGGAGTGACTCAGCAGCGCCACGATCAGCTCCACCACGGCGGTGACGGCCAAGATCGCGAGCGACAACGCCACGGTCCGGATGCCGACAGCGGTGGACTCGAGCACACGCTCCCCGCTGTGGGCCTCGTGGTCATGGGGCAGCACCACCGACGCCACCAGCCCCATCAACCCGCGCCGATGTTGGTGGTGTCCGGCGGGCGCTCCGTCGGGCTCGTGGTTGGCGCGGTGCGTGGTCGGGTTCCCCACGTCACCTCCTTGCCGACCGGGGTCCGGCCCAGCCTAAGGTGCGCAGGTGGCCGAGACGCAGACGAACGAACCCGCCGCCGGTCCCGGGCGGCGCCCCAACATCCTTCTCGTCGTATCCGATCAGGAGCGCCAGCGGGGGTGGTTGCCCTCTGCAGTCCAATTGCCGTGGCGCGAGCGCCTCATGGCCGAGGGCATCGAGTTCACCCGGTACTTCACGCACTCCTCGCCGTGCTCACCGAGTCGCGCCAGCCTCCTCACCGGTCGTTACCTTCCGGGTCATGGCGTGATCGACAACGTGATCATGCCCGAGCACAAAGAGCTCGATCCCTCTATGGCAACACTGGGTTCGTTGCTGCGCGGCGCGGGCTACCGGTCGTCGTACATCGGGAAATGGCATTTGTCGCAGTCCGAGCACCCCGACATGGAGGCGTACGGGTTCGCGGATTGGGACGGCAACGACCGGCACTTCATGGGGTGGGCCGGGACCGGCGTCCACTTCGACCCCATCATCGCCTCCAACGCCGCCCAGTGGATCAGGACCAACGCCCCGCCGCGCCCCGGCGTTGCCGCCGACCCCTGGTTCTTGACCGTGGCGCTGGTGAACCCGCACGACGTCATGTGGTTCCCCATCGACCAACCCGGGTACGAGGAGCGCAACCCCGAAGACGTCGCGTCGGTGCGCCGCGTGCTCGACGCGGCGGCGTGGAAGGACGACGACCCCCTTCCGATCTACCGCCAGGACTACGACGAGATCGTCGAGGAGCTCCCCGGCCAACTTCCACGACGACCTCCACACCAAGCCCGAAGCGCACCGGCAATGGCGCTGGGACCAGCAGCACGGGCTGTGGGGCTACATCGACCCCGGCGACACCAGAGCGTGGTTGCGTCACCTCGACTACTACGTCGAGCTCCAGCGTCTCGCCGATGAGAGTCTGGGGACGGTGCTCGGCGCCCTCGAGGACTCCGGTGCGTGGGACGACACGGTGGTGATCTTCACCTCGGACCACGGCGACATGTGCGGGTCACACGGACTGCGGTCGAAGGGCCCCTTCGTCTACGACGAGATCATGCGGGTACCGCTGTACATGCGGGTTCCCGGAGTCACCACGCCCGGCTCGACCACCGAAGCCCTGGCCACGCACGTGGACCTCGCCGCCACCATCTGCGCCCTGGCCGGGCTCGATCCCGGCGCGGTGGCGGGCTCCAACGGGGGCGGCTCGGGATTGCAGGGCGTCGACTTCTCGTCGGTGCTGGCCACGCCGGACACGTCGGTGCGGGACCACGTCTTGTTCGCGCAGGACTCGGCGCAGACCCGCAACCTGAACCAGGTCCGGTACGCGCTGCGCGGCTTCTTCGACGGGCACACCAAGTACGCGCGTTACTACGGCGTAGGGGGAGGAAAGCCCTCGAGCGGCCTGTGGGGCAAGGACCCGGGGAAGAAGCTCTTCGACGTAGACAGCGACTTCGACGACCAGGACCACGAATGGTACGACCACGACTCCGACCCGCTCGAGCTCGTCAACATGGCCAACGACCGCTCCCGACGCGCCGATCTGCGTGAGCTGTTCGAGCGCCTCCGGCACTACGAGGCCCAGGAGATGGTGTCGGCTCCCTGACCGGGGCGCCGGCCCCGAGCCGCATCAGGGCTGGTCGGGCAGTCGCACCGTTGGGACCGCTTGAAAGCGGCGCTGTGCTTCGGAGGCGAGGCGCGGGGCGAGGCGGCGACCTTTGGTCAGAAACGACACGGCGATGCGCGGCCGTCCTCCCGCCAGGCTCCAGTCGGCCAGGGCGCGCTCGGCGCGGAACCGGACGGTCGCTCCGGAGGGCTCCACCGTCCCGATGATCGTCCGGTTCTCCTGGCCGGTGAACCTCTCGGGATGCGAGTGCATGGTGAGACAGGCCGGCCCGGCGGTGATCGGGAGGGCGCCGGCACCGAGGGTGAGCCGAAATCCGTCGTCGACGAGCTCGGTGCGCTGCACCGGCAGGCAGAGGGGAAAGCCGTTGGCGTCGATGGCGGTGAGATCGTGGGCGGCGAGGCGGTCAGCCTCCTGCGCGGCGGCCCGCCATGACGAGGGAGGCGAGAGCCACGGACTTGGCTGGTTCCCACTCGGTGCAGGATCCGAGAGCGGGGCCGCGGTGCCTTCGGGCGCGTTCCAAGTCTTGGCGGGCTCGTCGAGGCTGCGACGCGGCCACCATCGGATGTGCAACGGGGTGACCTCGATCCAGATCCGCGCGTAGTACCAGGCCAGTCGGCGAAGCACGAACCGGGGTTGGCCCTTGGTGGCGTCGGGCAGCTTCTCCATGCTCAGTCGCACATAGCGGTCGGTGTTCGCCTGCAGGTCGGAGTCCCGTACCGTGGCGAGGCCCTGGACGAGCACGACGGGTGGGTCGAGGAGACCGGACCCGACCGGATCGGCGAACAAGAGACACACCCGGGGGTCTCGTCGGGCCCGCTCGGCCTTGGCGGGGTAGGTGAGACCGGTCGAGACGTCGATGGTCAGCCCATCGGCGCTCAGGTACGGCGTGGTCGGGACGGTGACCGGACGGCCGTCGCGAGTGAGGCTGGCGTACTCGGCCGTGACGGATCGCTCGAACACGTCGACCAACTCGTTGGTCCAGGCTGACGGCTTGCGGGGCTTCGGGGAAGACGATGACCGGCTGTCATCCACAGGGGCGACCCTACTCGGCACCCTGTCCGTGGTCCCCGGGGTGCCCGGACACCGCAGCGACGTGGCCCGTTGCTCTGTCTTCTGCGGCGGAGGAGAGGCGGTGGTGGTCGCGTCAGACGGCGGCGACGAACATCTGCTGGCAGATGGCGGGCCCGAGAGGGAACGTCAAACCGTCCACGTCGAGGGTGAGCGTCCCGTCGGGCGCCCGGTCCCGGACCCGCGCCGAGCGGCCCGGGATGAGCCCGTGCTCGTCGAGGTACTCGAGGGATGCCATGTCGAGCTCGACTTCCTCGGTGATGCGTTCGAGCCGCACCGTCTCACCAGGCTCGACGTCGGCGAGGCTGAGTTGGCTGGAATGGGTCGGCCCGCCGGGTGCACCGGGGATGGGGTTGCCGTGGGGGCAGGTCGTCGGATTGCCCAAGAGCTCGACCAGACGCTCCTCGACCTCGTCGGAGATCACGTGTTCCCATCGGCCCGCCTCGAGGTGGGCCTTGTGCCAGGGCAGGCCGATGACGTCCACGAGCAACCGTTCCGCCAGGCGATGCTTGCGAATCACACTGTCGGCCAGGACCCGGCCTTGCTCGGTGAGCGCGATGGTCCGGCCCTTGCGGTGGATGTAGCCGTCCGCAGTCAGCCGGTCGAGCATCTCGGAGACCGAGGGTGCCGAACGCCCCAGGCGTTGGGCGATGCGAGCTTGGATCACGGTCGTGCCCTCTTCGGTGAGGGATTGGATCGTTTCGAGGTACTCCTCGACGGGGGGGTGGAATCCGTCGCTCACGGGCTGGAGCCTACCCGGGTGGCCCTGTTCGGCCTCCGGGGCTCGGCGCCAGTCGGGACGCTCGTTTGTCGGTTCGGTCTATGCGGCCCGGCGCGGGGTGGGGTCGCACACGCTCTTGAGCCGGCGGTCGAGTTCCACCACCGTACGAGAGGTGTCCTCGATCTCCCGACGGGCATTGAGCACTGCGCCCGTTCCGCTCAGCCGGCGGGCCTTGTCGATCAGGTTCCGCATCACTGTGCGCATCTTCATCTCCCTGTTTCTGCCTGTCCCATGGGGTCCGGCACCGTCGGGGCCGACCCTTGGCCAGGGTACGAAACGGGCGTTTCCGCCTCGTCACGGCAACGTGAACGCGAGGCGAAATTGTGATTGTGCCATCGCCAGGCGACACCGAAACGCTCCGAGCGCCGCCGCGCAATGGTCATCGAGAGTTCGCCCGCCCGCCCCGCATTCGTCGCATCCTGTTCATCGAGGGCGCGTACCGTTTCATACGTGGACACGTCGCCGGCGGGCGATGGGCGGCGGCCGGGAAGGGCACCCGCGGTGCGCTCTCACTTTCCCTCCCCCCCTCGGGTGGGGGCGCTTCTCTCCGTGCCCGGTCGCCGCCCATCGCCCGCCGCTCTGTCGTAGAGCTCTCGCTCCCGACCACAGGGCGAACCGGGCTAGCGGCTTTCGGAGTGCGGGCCCTCTCCGTTGGTCGACGAGTGTGGGGTCGGGTGCGAGACCGGATCGGCTGTGTCGGCGGAGCCTGACACCGGGTCGGCCGACCACGACGTCGGCACGAGCCGAGCGGGACCGGGCCGGCCTGCGGCGGGATGGGTGGCGGTGGGATCGGGCGGCGGGACGTTCGGGGCCGGAGTGGTGCTCGGGGCCTCGGGGATGGCCACCGGTGGATGATCGGGCACGGCGCTGGCGGGTGGCACCACCGCGGGTGGCGCCGAAACCGGCGTGGCCGCTGGCGTCGTTGGGGAACCAGGCACCGGCAAAGTCCGCTGAACCGCGGCCGCGGTGGTCGGACCGGGCCAGCGGTACTGGGCGCCCACCTCCAGGCGACGGCGTTCCATGAGCCCGGTGAGCTTGCGCCACTCCGGGCCGCGCAACTCGTGCAGCAGGCCGGGGACCTTGCGGGCGAGCCGTTCCGACTCGTGGCGGTAACGCTCGGTCACACCACCCATGACGAACACGGTTGTGGGCGAGAGCGTCGAGCCCTCGGCCGTGGCCAGCTGTTGCAGCCGCGTCGCCGCGACCCGGGCGTCTTGCATGAGGCCCAGGGCGTCTTGGAGTTTCACCACGTGGCGCAGGTACTTGGCCGTCCGCTTGTCATAGATGTCCGAAACGAATTCCAGGGCGTACCGGAGTCGCTTGATGCGGATCCGGGTCTGGTGGAAGTCGTCGGCCTCGCCACTGCGTTGTGCCCGGCGCGCCGCCTTGTTGGCGGATCGGTGCCGGGCCGCGATGAGACCGGGGACCACCGCTGCGGCCGGCGCACGAGCCGCGGCCGAGCGCCGGGACGGGCCTTGGCGGAGCATGGTGGCGAACCCGGCCACGAGCCGCTCGTAGCGGGCGGAGTCCAGACACGCGAGCAAGGCCCGGCGGGCATCCTCACGTTGGCGGCCGAGCAAGGTGGCCAAGTCGGAGAGCGCGGCGCGGTCCTGGTCGGGGAACCCCTGAATCCATCCCTCCATGCGCTCGAGCTGCACGTCGAGGTCGCGCACGGTTCCCAACACCCCCGCCAGCCACCCGAGCTCGGTTCGGACGTGCCGGGCGCGCACGGGCAACACGTCCTCGAACAACGACAGCGCGGCCCGCGTTCTGCGGGTGGCCACCCGCATGTCGTGCAGTTCCTCGGCGTCTTCTCCGAGCCGGGTGCCGGTCTCGTGAGCGAGCACGCTGTTGAAGTGCTTGCGCAGCACGGCGAAGGCCACATCGCCGACCGACGGGTTCGCATCGAACGAAACCGGGCCGAGGTCGGGCGGAGGCGGTACGCGTAGCCCGGCGGCCAGGAGACCCGCCTCGAATTTGGACAACGCCGCGGGTTGCAGGCCGCACTCGCGCCGCAAGGTGTCGACGAGCGGTGTCAGGCGCTTCACCCAGGCCGCACTGACCTCCACCTCGACCCGCTGCAGACGCACCGGTTGGCTGTCGTTGCCGACGACGATGGTGGTTTCGTCGAGAGCCACCTCCGCAACCCGTTCGTCTCCGACCCGCAGGTCGTAGGGGCGGCGTCGGGTCCGTACCTCCAGCACGGGCTGCAAGGGCCGTTTGCCGGCCAAGGCGCGCAGCCGCCAACCGACCGGGCCTTGCGGGCCGAATCGTCCCCACCCCTTCGGAGGGAAGCGGCTCGGTCACCTCGAGTCGACGGCGAAGGCCAGCCTTCGCCTCCACCACGTCCTTGAGCGTCACCTCGCCGCGGCCACCGCGGTGTCGGACCGCGCAGCACGAAGCCTGACCGGCCGATCCTCCAGTCAGCGGTATCGACGTAGGTGTCGACCAGTCGCTCGGCCGGTCGTGGGAGGGCGGTCACTGTGGACGAGACCAGGTCAGGCGCGCTTTGGGCGAAACTCACATGGGCGGGGAGACCGGGGAGGCCGGCGAGCCATCGCTCGACCGGGCGTAAGTCGAGCGCGTCGAATTGCCACTCGATCTCGGAGTCGGTGGGAGCGCCGGCATTCACAGCCACTGATCCTCCCATGCCGAGCGACACCGGGCACCTGCCCCCGCGAATCACTCCGGGGCCGCAAGAAGATAAGGCGTGGCCCCCGGAAGCGGGGTGCTCTCGGCCCGTCAGGGCCCGATCTGGGACCCTGCCGGGGGGAGAAAACTCAGGTCGACGAACTCGTAACCCCGGTTCCGGGCTCGCCGGATGACGCCGGGCAGCGCCGCCACGGTCTGCTTCACCGTCCGGTCGTCCGTAAGGTCGAGGACGATGACCGCTCCGGGGGTCAGGTCGTCCATGGTTTGCTGGACGATCTCCTCGGTGGACCCGGTCGGGCTTGGAGCGGGATGGGTCGTCCACAGCCAGGTTTCGAGGTGGCGGGCATCGAGTGTCGACACCACCGGCCAGTCGTAGGCCCCTCCGGGGGGCCGCGCGTGGCGAGTGGTCTGACCAGCCAGAACGTCGACGAGGGCCCCCAACTTCGTGAGGTCGTCCTCCAGCTCCACCTGGGAAAAGGTGGTGAAGGGATCGCCGCTCCATCCCGAGCTCCCGACGGTGTGGCCGGCGCTAACGATGGCCCGGACCTCGTCAGGGCGTTCCCGAGCGTCAGATCCAGCGACAAAGAACGCAGCCGGCACCCCGGTGGACTCGAGAACCTCGAGCACCTGGTCGGTTCGTCCCGGCGGGGGGACCCCGTTGAAGGTGAGGGCCACGACCCTGTCGCCGTCGGTCGTCACCCATCGGCGAACCCCGGACGGAGGGGGAAGTTGGTCACGGGCTGCGGCGTCACGACCTCGTCTTGTGGTTTTCAGCTGATCGGCGATCCAGCCGAGTTGGTAGGCGATCTGGCCGAGCACCATGGGGATCACGAGTCGGGTCAGTTCCCGCACGGGGGCCGGTGTGTCCTTCGCGCACGACGTCGGCGGTGAACCGGACCCGTCGAATCAGCCGATAGAAGGCCCGGAGTAACACCGACCGCGGCGCCGGCGCCGGGGACGAGGTCCCAACGGTGACGGTGGCGCCCGGCCGGGAGCCTCAGCAGCTCGACCCACGAGTCGCGCTGGGCCCGGGTGAATTGGTCATGGAGCATCTCTGAGAGGGTTTCGGGCCCGTCGTGCTCGATGCAGACCGACGGCTCGAACCATGCCCCGACCCCGAGGGATTGCAGCCGCTCTGCCATGGCGGTGTCTTCGTAGGAGCGCAGCATCTCGTCGAAGGGCCCCGCCCTTTCGAAGAGGTCCCGGCTGAAGGACAAGCCGTAGACCTGGTAGTCCTTGGCCGGTCCGGCGGGGTGGCCGGCCAGGCGACCGCCATGGACGAGGTACAGGGCTGCCTTCGCGATGATCCCGTCCGAGGGCATTGGCGCCAAAGCCGACGCCACGGCCTCGTGGCCAGATCGATGAAGTGCGATCCGATTCCGCACCCAACCGGGACGGGCCACGCAGTCGGCTTCGAGAAATGTGACGATCCCACCTGTCGCCAAAGCTGCGCCGAGGTTGCGCACACCACCCGGTAGCAGCCTCGTTTTGGACTCCGCCACCTTCATCTCGGGGTGCGCGCTGTGGACGAGGTCGGCAGAACGATCACCGCCCGACGTGGCAACGATCACCTCGAATCGGTCATCGCACTCCTGGTTCATCAAGGAGTCGACGGCGCGGAGAATTGTTGCTTCGTTGCGATATCCGAAGACCACGACACTCAGCACCGGGTTGCTCTCGGAGAACACGCTGGTGTCGGCCATGGAGCCCTAGTCTGCCAACCCCGATGCCGTACTCCTGTTTCTTGCTTTCGTCTTCGAGTGTCTTCGCCGAGTACCGAGCGCGTGCCCTAGTGAGAGATCGAATTGGGCGTCGAAGTCGCGCACGGTGACGTCTTGTGACACGCAGTGTTTACGGGTCCGCGCGATCCCGATAGGTGATTGAAATGGTCGCGCGGGGGTATTACGGTCAGACGCGGGGTTTCCACGTCCCCGTCGTTCCCCTCTCCCGACAGGAGTCAACCCGGTGAGTCTCTTTTCCACGCGTATGCCGAAGTCCACGTCGCCTCGCCTGAACGGCGGGAAGCGGATCTCGATAGGAAGGTTCGTCTCCTTGGTCGCCTCGCTCGCCCTGAGCGCTGGCGTGCTAACGGTTATCGGGGTCGGCGCGGGTGTTGGCGTCGGCACCGCGGCGGCGGCCACCCCGACCATCGTGCCGATCGGCGGCACTTCGAATGGTTCTGCTCCCCCGTTCGATCAGCATGGCGCACTCACGACATTGGCTGTCAATCCGCAAAACGTGGGCGATGCTTTTGTGCTCGGAGTGAGGATTGGTACATCTGGAACGCCAGACACGGTGACCGTCGCCAGTGTGTCAGGCGGAGGAGCCGGGGCTAGCTGGACGAAGCTCCAGGGCGATTCCACTGATGGGATTCACGACATCGAGTTGTGGATGGGAACCATCGCGACGACAGGCGCGTCGACGATCACTCTCACATATTCAGGAGCGATTGGGGCCGAGGACGTCGAACTCATCGGCCAGGAGTTTTCCTCTGGTCTGGGAGCGACGACCGTATGGGCCAAGGACTCCGGTAGCTTCAACAACAATGGGACTGCCACGACCGTCGCTTACCCGACGCTCGCCCCGGGCGGCACGAACGAACTCTATGTGGGCTACGCGGTGGTCCAGAACGTCGGCTCCGCGGGAGCGACCGCCGGGTACACATACAACCTGACCACCGTTAACACCAACATCTTCGCTTACAACGGCAACGTCTCAGCGTCGACATCACCGACGGCCCCCGAAACCTCCGGCACTTCTTCGGTTCCAGCTGTTCTCATCAGCGCGAACCTCCCACCCGTGACGGTCACGGGTGTCGCGCCCAACTCCGGTCCGGTCGGTGGTGGGACCACGGTCACGGTCACGGGCACCAACTTCACATCGGCCACGGTCGTCGACTTCGGAGCTACGGCGGGGACCAGCCTCGCGGTCGTTAACGCTACGACCATCACCATCGTTTCTCCTGCTCACGTGGCTGGCACCGTTGATGTGACCGTCACGGCTCCAGGGGGCACTTCCGCCACCGGCGCCTCGGACTCGTTCACCTTCGGGTCGGCGCCGTCAATATCCAGCTTGAGTCCGAGCACGGGTTCGACGACGGGCGGCACCAGCGTCACGATCGCGGGCGCCAACTTCACAGGAGCCACAGCCGTAGCGTTTGGAACCAAGGCCGCCACGGGCTTCACCGTCAACAGTGCTACGCAGATCAGCGCCGTGGCTCCTGCCGGTGCCGCGGGAACCGTGGATGTCACGGTCACCTCCCCGAACGGCACCAGCTCCGTCGTTGCAGGTGACAAGTACACCTACACCGCCACGGGCGGGTACTGGATGGTCGGCTCGGACGGCGGCGTCTTCGCGTTCGGTACGGCCGGGTTCAAGGGCTCGCTCCCGGGCCTCGGGGTCCACGTGAACAACATCGTGGGCGTCGTGCCCACCTCCGATCACGGTGGCTACTGGATGGTCGGCAAGGACGGCGGGGTGTTCGCCTTCGGTGACGCCGGCTTCGTCGGCTCGCTGCCTGGTCTGGGCGTCAAGGTGAGCAACGTCGTCGGCGTGGTCCCCACCTCCAGCGGCAAGGGCTACTGGATGGTCGGATCGGACGGCGGCGTGTTCGCCTTCGGTGACGCCGGCTTCGTCGGCTCGCTGCCCGGTCTGGGCGTCAAGGTCAGCAACATCGTCGGGGTGATTCCCACCTCCACCGGCAAGGGCTACTGGATGGTGGGCTCGGACGGAGGGGTGTTCGCCTTCGGTGACGCCGGCTTCGTCGGCTCGCTGCCCGGTCTGGGCGTCAAGGTCACCAACATCGTCGGGGTTGTCTCCACCTCCACCGGCAAGGGCTACTGGATGGTGGGCTCGGACGGTGGGGTGTTCGCTTTCGGTGACGCCGGCTTCGTGGGGTCTGTCCCCGGGCTCGGCATCAAGGTGAGCAACATCACCGGCGTCGTCTCTACGCCCGACGGCAAGGGCTACTGGATGGTCGGCAAGGACGGTGGGGTGTTCGCTTTCGGTGACGCCGGCTTCGTCGGCTCCATCCCTGGCCTCGGCATCACCGTCAACAACATCGTGGCCGTCGTCCCGTCGTCGTAGGGCCACACCGCCACACCTCGGCTCGCGGCGAGGTCAGAACGTTGGTTGTGTATTGGGAATTGGTCGACCGCGGGCTGAGGTAGGTCTGGCAGACTGCGCAGACCAACACGTGTCGTTCGTGTTCGCGACGACACAACGAGACGGATGAGGACGCCGACTCCATTGCGTAGGGGTGCACATTCACGCCAGCGCGGCAAGAGCCGACGTCTGGTCCTCACCGGCGGCCTCGCCATTCTGGTGGCGGTGCCCACCGTCAGTGTGGTGCTCGAGACGGTCGCCGCGGCCGCAGCTCCCGCTTTTGTGCAGTCCGGATCCGGCGACGGCAGTGGCGGGATCACAGCCAATCTCGGCAGCCCGTGCACTGCCGGCGACACGCTCATCGCCTTTGTCACCGTGGGGCAGCAGGTCGCCATAGCCGGGACGGTCGCCGCCACACCCCCAGGCTGGGAGCGGCTCTACGAGCACGCTCCCAGTGACACGTCGCCGTCGACGATCTCCCCCTACCAGGGCTGGTTCGCCCTCCCGAACTGCTCCGGCGTGACGAGTGCCACCTTCAACATCTCGACACCGGGAAGTGGCACCACAGCGGGCAGCGTCGTGCTCAGCGAGTACTCGGGGCTTCCCAATCCTGTGGCAGAGGACTTCGCCACGAACACTGGGAACGCTACGCCGCAGACGACCGGAACCCTAGGTGGCAACTCGCCCGCCGGGTCCGAGCTCGTCCTCACCGGAGTGTCGCTGTACGGACAGACTCCGTCCAGCATCTCCTCGGGGTGGACCACCGCCGGGTCGGACAGCGGCGGCTCGGTCGGCGGCTTCGTTTACTCGAAGGTGACGGGGAGCACTCCGTCGGTCACGGTCAACTGGTCTTCCCCGTCGGCTTTCGAGCTGACCATGCTGGGGCTCAAGGCGGGACCGACCAGTCCTGCTCCCAACGTCGTCCAAGAGAACCAAACCCCTGTCGCCTCCGGGTCATCGTTCTCGGTGACTCTGCCGAACGCCGTCACCGCCAGCGACTCCCTGGTGGCTCTGATCGGGACCACCACCTCCAGCTCGGGTTCGGGCTTCCAGGCGTCGTCCATCTCCGGAGGAGGGGTGAACTGGGAGCAGGTGGCGGGCTTCGGACAGGCGGGGAACGGGACCGCCGAGCTCTGGGTGGGGTTCGGCTCGACGGGCACATCGGGCTCGACCGGGTTCACCGCCACGATGAAGAGCTCGACGAGCGGGTACATCGTCGTGTCGGAGGTCTCGGGCATCGTTGGCATCGACAACAGCTCCACCACCTCGGGAAACAGCTCTAATCCTCAGGCCGTGGGGTTCACCCCGCACTCCGGTGACTTCCTGGTCGGCCTGATGACGGCCAACTCCTCGGCGGTCGGGATCCATCCCCAGCCGAACTGGTCGACCTTCTCGCTCTCACAGAACACCTATGCCGGGGAGTGGCAATCGAACGTGCCCCACGCCTTCTCCAATCCGCAGTGGAACATCGGTCCCTCGGGCCCCTGGGTGGCGGTCCAGGCCGCCTTCGTGGCCAGCGACTCGGTGATCACGGTCACCAGCGTGAGCCCGAATGCGGGGCTCCCGGCGGGGGGGACGTCGGTCACGATCACCGGCACCAACTTCAATGGAGTCAGCGACGTGGAATTTGGTTCCACGTCCGCAGCGTTCTCAGTCAACTCGACGTCTTCCATCACAGCCACGGCACCGGCGGAGCCCCTCGGCACGATTGACGTCACAGTCACGGGCACCTTCGGCACGTCACCGACCACCGCCAACGACCAGTACTCGTACGTGAACGTCCAACGGCCGGTGGTGACGGGGCTCTCACCCGCCTTCGGCTCGGGGAAGGGCGGCGCCCAGGTCACGGTGACGGGTGCAAACCTGCTCAACGCCTCGAGCGTTTCCTTCGGGTCGAGCCCAGGGACCATCAAGAGCATCAATGGCGGGGGCACATCACTCGTGGCCACCACCGCGGCGGGGACAGGAACCGTCGACGTGACCGTGACGACTCCGGGCGGGACCAGCGCCACCGGCGCAGCCGACCGGTACACCTACCAGGGATATTGGATGGTCGGGTCCGACGGCGGGGTCTTCGCCTTCGGGGACGCCGGCTTCGTGGGATCGCTCCCGGGCCTCAAGGTGCACGTGTCGAACATCGTGGGGGTCGTGCCAACCTCCGACCGCAAGGGATATTGGATGGTGGGCTCCGACGGCGGGGTCTTCGCCTTCGGGGACGCCGGCTTCGTGGGATCGCTCCCGGGCCTCAAGGTGCACGTGTCGAACATCGTCGGGGTCGTGCCCACCCCGACCGGCAAGGGCTACTGGATGGTCGGGTCCGACGGCGGCGTGTTCGCCTTCGGCGACGCCGGCTTCGTCGGATCGCTCCCGGGCAAGAACGTCCACGTCAATGACGTGGTCGGCGTGGTGCCCACGTCCGACGGCAAAGGATATTGGATGGTCGGGTCCGACGGCGGAGTGTTCGCCTTCGGGGACGCCGGCTTCGTGGGTTCGCTTCCCAACCTGCATGTCCAGGTGAGCGACGTCGTGGGGGTCGTCCCCACTGCCTCGGGCAAGGGTTACTGGATGGTCGGGAAGGACGGCGGGGTGTTCGCCTTCGGGGACGCCGGCTTCGTGGGCTCGCTCCCGGGCCTCAAGGTGCACGTTTCGAACATCGTGGGGGTCGTGCCCACCAGGGACAGCGGCGGCTACTGGATGGTCGGGTCCGACGGCGGCGCGTTCGGCTTCGGCGACGCCGGATTCGTCGGCTCGCTGCCCGGTCTGGGAGTCAAAGTCACCAACATCGTCGCCGTCGTCCCCACCTGAAACATCAGGCTCGACTCGCTCCGCGTTTTCTCCCCGTTTTCACAGACTCCGGCAGCTCACAGGCCCCGTTGGCTGCATGTTGGGAACTCGTTGGGGGCGGTCTGAGGTAGGACCGCCACACTGAGCAGACCAGCGAGTGGCTTTTCGCCATTGCGTGTGGCCCACCAACGATGAGCCGATCCCTACTGTCCCGAGAGAACCGCTTGGCGCGCCTTTGCAGACCCGGAGCACCTTCGGGGCTGCGGGTCGTGCCGTCAGGTCGCGTCCGGGTGCCCTCGCAGGGCGAACGCGTGCCTTACCCCGTAGAAGGGCTGCGGATCGCCGATGGTCATCAGCCAGACCTCGTTCACGGTGCCCGTGATGGGCAAGCGTCGCTTCACCAGCCAACCGGCCGCCTGCATCAACAGCTTGGGTGCTTCCCGGCCCACGCACACGTGAGGGATCACCTCGTCGAAGGCCCCCTCGTAGGGCGGGTACTGGGGGAATGCCGCCGTCACGGCCGAGGTGAGCTCGACGAAGGGCTCCACCGGGGTCGGGGCCAGGTACACCACACGATCGTCGAACCACCGCACCTCGGACAGGGAGAACTCGAAGCTGTCGCACCTCGCGAACAGCTCACTGAGCTGCCCGATCACCGCGTCGGAGATCTGGGCGGGGGCCATGAAGGGAAAGAGAACCGTGACGTGAGCCGGGGCTCGGTACCGGCTCGACGGGTCGAGCCGGTACCGGTAGCGGTCGATGGCCCCCGCGGCGGGGGTCATGGGCACGAGCAGGATGCTCTGCGGGACGACCTCGCCGTTCGTGATGTGCGCATGTTACCGACGACCCTCACAGCGTCGATGTCCCGTCCGTTTCCGGTCAGCCAGGGTTGGCGATGAGGTCCGGGCTGTCGATGAGGACCGTCGGGCCCCCCGGTCGGAGCGCCACGCCGCGTCGCCGGGTGGCCTTCGGCGCCGTCGCCCTCCTGGTGGCGATGCCCGTCCTGAGCTTTCTCGAGGCCTCGGCGGCCGCGGCCGCGACACCGGCCCTGGTGCAGTCCGCCGCCGCCCAGGGCAGCAACAGCACCTCGGGGAGCACGGTGGCCATCACCGCCACCCTCGGTTCCCCGTGTGCCTCGGGCGACACGTTGATCGCCTTCGTCACCGTCGCCGAGCAGGCCGGCGTGGCCGGCCAGGTCATGGCCACCCCGGCGGGCTGGCAACGGCTCTACGAGCACGCCCCCAGCGACCAGGCGCCACCCACGCTGATCTCGCCCTACCAGGGCTGGTTCGCCCTTTCCAACTGCTCGGGGACCCAGAGCGCCACCTTCTCGATCACCTCGCCGGCTGACACCGCCGGGACCTCGGGAAGCGTCGTGCTGAGTGAGTACTCGGGGCTCCCCACCTCGCTCGCCGTGGACTTCGCCCAGAACTCCGGGAGCCCGTCATCGGTGTCGAGCGGCTCCCTGACAGGGGTCACCCCGTCAGCCTCGGGCGAGCTCACGCTCACCGCGCTCTCGTTCTACGGGTCTTCGCCGACCTCCAACACCCCTTCGGGGTGGAGTCAGAGCGGGTCCGAGACCGCCACCGTCCCGAGCTTCGCCTACTGGAAGGTGGGCACGGCTTCGACACCCACCGCCTCGTTCAGCTGGTCGCCGTCGTCGTCCTACGAGGTCACCATGGTGGCGCTCAAGGCCGCCCCGGCCGCGGGCAACGAGAACGTCCTCCAAGAGAATCAAGGCGTCTTCTCCGCCCAGAGCACCTGCTCGGTGTCCCTGCCCCAAGGTGTGAGCGCCGGTGACTCGCTGGTCGCCCTGATCGGGACCGACGCCTCGGGCTCGAGCGGAGCCGGCTTCGAGGCGACCGGGGTGTCGGGCGGCGGCGTGACCTGGCAACAGGTGGTCGGGTCCATCCAGTCGTCGAACGGCACGGCCGACGTATGGGTCGGGTTCGGGTCCAGCGGGACGGCGGGCGCGACGCCGGTCACGGCCACCCTGGCCGGGGCCGTCGACGGCCACATGGTGGTGGCCGAGGTCACGGGCATCGCCGGCATCGACTCGACCTCGTCGAACCGCGGCACGAGCACCACCCCGGCGGCTCCGTCGATCACGCCTCGTGCGGGAGACTTCCTGGTGGGCCTGCTCACCACCAATCCCTCCACGGTGGTGGCCCACCCCACGCCGGACTGGTCCACGTTCTCGCTCTCGGCGTCGTCGTACGCCACGGAGTGGCAGTCCAACGTGCCGGGGGCCTCCGAATCGCCGTCGTGGAACACGACGCCCTCGGGGAACTGGACCGCGGTCCAGGCCGCCTTCACGACCACCGCTTCGCTGAGCTCGCCCAGCGCCGTCGGGAACCTGGCCAACGGAGCCGGCAACGGCACCACCACCCTGGCGGTGGCGCCGCAGCACGCCGGTGACCTCTTCGCCCTGGCCGTCAAGGCCGACTCGGCGACCATCACCGCCACCTCGGTGTCCGGCGGCGGCGTCACCACCTGGTCCCGGGCGCAGGGCTACACCGGCTACTCCGGCCATGACCTCGAGATCTGGACGGGCAAGGTGACGACAGCCGGTTCGGCCACCATCACCGTGGGTTTCTCGGGCAGCGTGACCGCCGTCTACACCGGCCTGGCCGCTCAGGAATTCTCGGGGGTGGGCGCGTCCACGGTGTGGGGGATCGACACCGGGGCCGGCATCTCCAACACCTCGTCGGCCACGGTGACGTTTCCGGGGCTCACCCCGACCGGGACCGGTGAGCTCTACTTCGGCTACGCAGCCATCGCCAACTCCGGAGCGGCGGGGTCCACAGCCGGCTTCGCCTACGCCACCACCAACGATGGCGACGTGGCCCCCTATGACACGAGTGTCACCGCCGCCGTCCAACCCACAGCCTCCCAGAGCCCGGCCGGCCTCTCCGGCGCCGTTGCCGTCCTCATCACGGCCACGAGCTCGGGTTCGACGCTCCCCACTGTCACCGCCGTGAGCCCGACCTCGGGCCCGACCACGGGGGGCACCTCGGTCGCAGTGACCGGCACCAACTTCACCGGGGCCACAGCCGTGAAGTTCGGCGCCACGGCGGCCACGACCTTCACCGTCAACAGCGCCACCTCCATCACCGCCACGGCTCCGGCCGGAGCGGCAGGCACCGTGGACGTGACCGTGACCGGTCCCGGAGGCACCAGCACGACGGGCGCCGCCGACCACTTCACCTACGCCGCCGCGCCCACCGTCACCGCCGTAAGCCCGACCTCGGGCCCGACCACGGGGGGCACCTCGGTCACCGTCACCGGCACCAACTTCACCGGGGCCACGGCCGTGAAGTTCGGCGCCACGGCGGCCACGACCTTCACCGTCAACTCGGCCACCTCCATCACCGCCACGGCCCCGGCCGGCGCGGCGGCCACGGTGGACCTGACCGTCACGACGCCGGGGGGCACCTCGGCCACCAGCGCTTCTGACCACTTCACCTACGTCGTCTCCACCACCCCCACGATCACCGCCGTGAGCCCGACCTCGGGCCCGGTGGCGGGCGGCACCTCGGTCACGGTCACGGGAACCAACTTCACCGGGGCCACCGCGGTGGCCTTCGGCGCCACCGCGGCCACGACCTTCACCGTCAACAGCGCCACCTCCATCACCGCCACGGCTCCGGCCGGCGCGGCGGGCACGGTGGATGTGACCGTCACCGGTCCCGGAGGCACGAGCACAACGGGCGCCGCCGACCACTTCACCTACACGACGACGAACGCCACCATCACCGCCGTCGGCACCCAGGTCTTCTCGGCCGCCAACGGCACCACCACCCTGGCCGTGGCGCCACAACACGTCGGAGACCTCTTTGTCCTGGTCGTCAAGGCTGATTCGACGACCGTCACGGCAACTTCGGTGGCCGGGGGCGGGGTCGGGACCTGGACGAGGGCCGAGGGCCCCTACAGCGGGTACGCCGGACACGACCTCGAGATCTGGACGGGCAAGGTGTCCACGGCGGGCGCATCCATCATCACAGTGACCTTCTCGGGCAGCGTGACTGCCGTCTACACCGGGCTGGCCGCCCAGGAGTTCTCGGCCTCGTCGGGAGCCTCGACCGTGTGGGCTACCGACACCGGGGCCGGGATCTCCAACGCCTCGTCGACCACGGTGACCTTCCCGAGGCTCACGCCGACCGGGACGGCCGAGCTCTACTTTGCCTACGGCGCCGTGGCCAACACCGGAGCGGCGGGATCCACCACCGGCTTCACCTACAGCCCGACGTCCGACGGTGACATCTCCACCTACAACCCCGGTGTCTCGGCCGCCACGCAGCCGACCGCCACCCAGAGCCCGGCCGGCGTGTCGGGCGGGGTCGCCATCCTGGTCACGGCCTCGAACCCGGTCCCGCCCCCCACCGTCACCGCCGTGAGCCCGACCTCGGGCCCGACCACGGGGGGCACCTCGGTCACCGTCACCGGCACCAACTTCACCGGGGCCACGGCCGTGAAGTTCGGCGCCACGGCGGCCACGACCTTCACCGTGAACAGCGCCACCTCCATCACCACCACGGCCCCGGCCGGCGCGGCGGCCACGGTGGACCTGACCGTCACGACGCCGGGGGGCACCTCGGCCACCAGCGCTTCTGACCACTTCACCTACGTCGTCTCCACCACCCCCACGATCACCGCCGTGAGCCCGACCTCGGGCCCGGTGGCGGGCGGCACCTCGGTCACGGTCACGGGAACCAACTTCACCGGGGCCACCGCAGTGGCCTTCGGCGCCACCGCGGCCACGACCTTCACCGTCAACAGCGCCACCTCCATCACCGCCACGGCTCCGGCCGGCGCGGCGGGCACGGTGGACGTGACCGTCACCGGTCCTGGAGGCACGAGCACAACGGGCGCCGCCGACCACTTCACCTACGTCGCCGCCCCCGCAGTGACCGCCGTGAGCCCCACCTCGGGCTCGACCGCGGGGGGAACCTCGGTCACGCTCACGGGCACCAACTTCACCGGGGCCACGGCCGTAAAGTTCGGCACCACGGCGGCCACGACCTTCACCGTCAACTCGGTCACCACCATCACCGCCACGGCTCCGGCCGGAGCGGCGGGCACGGTGGACGTGACGGTCACGACGCCGGGGGGCACCTCGGCTACCAGCGCTTCTGACCAATTCACCTACGTGGCTCCGCCCCTGCCCACGGTCACCGCCGTGAGCCCGACCTCGGGCCCCACCACGGGGGGAACCTCGGTCACGGTCACGGGCACCAACTTCACCGGGGCTACCGCGGTGGCCTTCGGCGCCACCGCGGCCACGATCTTCACCGTGAACAGCGCCACCTCCATCACCGCCACGGCTCCGGCCGGAGCGGCGGGCACGGTGGACGTGACGGTCACGACGCCGGGGGGTACCTCGGCCACCAGCGCTTCTGACCAATTCACCTACATGGCGCCGCCCGCCCCCACCGTCACCGCCGTGAGCCCGACCTCGGGCCCCACCACGGGGGGCACCTCGGTCACGATCACCGGCACCAACTTCACCGGCGCCACGGCCGTGAAGTTCGGCGCCACCGCGGCCACGACCTTCACCGTGAACAGCGCCACCTCCATCACCGCCACGGCTCCGGCCGGAGCGGCGGGCACGGTGGACGTGACGGTCACGACGCCGGGGGGCACCTCGGCCACCAGCGCTTCTGACCAATTCACCTACATGGCGCCGCCCGCCCCCACCGTCACCGCCGTGAGCCCGACCTCGGGCCCCACCACGGGGGGCACCTCGGTCACGATCACCGGCACCAACTTCACCGGCGCCACGGCCGTGAAGTTCGGCGCCACCGCGGCCACGACCTTCACCGTGAACAGCGCCACCTCCATCACCGCCACGGCTCCGGCCGGAGCGGCGGGCACGGTGGACGTGACGGTCACGACGCCGGGGGGCACCTCGGCCACCAGCGCTTCTGACCAATTCACCTACATGGCGCCGCCCGCCCCCACCGTCACCGCCGTGAGCCCGACCTCGGGCCCCACCACGGGGGGAACCTCGGTCACGATCACCGGCACCAACTTCACCGGCGCCACGGCCGTGAAGTTCGGCGCCACCGCGGCCACGACCTTCACCGTGAACAGCGCCACCTCCATCACCGCCACGGCTCCGGCCGGAGCGGCGGGCACGGTGGACGTGACCGTCACGGGCCCCGGAGGCACCAGCACGACGAGCGCCGCCGACAACTACACCTATGTCGTGGTGACCACGGTCACCATCACCGCCGTCGGCACGCTCGCCAACAGCCACGGCACGGGCACGACCACCCTGGCGGTGTCACCCCAGCACCTCGGTGACCTGCTCGTCCTGGCCGTGAAGACCGGTTCAACCACGATCACCGTGTCGTCGGTGGCGGGCGGCGGGGTCGGCACCTGGACCCGGGCCGTTGCCCCCTATACCGGCTACACCGGCCATGACCTCGAGATCTGGACGGGCGTGGTGAACGCCATCGGGGCCTCGACCGTCACCGTCAACTTCTCGGCCAGCGTGTCGGCTACCACTACCGGGATCGTGAGCCAAGAGTTCGCCGGCTCCTCGACCAACCCCACCTGGAGCATCGACAACGGAGTCGGCATCTCCAACGCCTCGTCGGCGACGGTCACCTTCCCCAGGCTCACGCCCACCGGGACGGGCGAGGCCTACTTCGGGTATGACGCCGTGGCCAACACCGCCGCGGCCGGGTCCACGACCGGGTTCACCTACGCAACCACCACCGACGGGGACGTCGCCACCTACGACACCAACGTGTCGGCGGCGGTCCAGCCCACGGCCACCCAGAGCCCGGCGGGCATCTCGGGAGGGATCGGCGTCCTCATCAAAGCCTCGGGTGTCTCGACCCCGCCTCCCACCGTCACGAACGTCAGCCCAGGCTCGGGCTCCACGGCCGGGGGCACGTCGGTGACAATCACGGGCACCAACTTCACCGGGGTCTCCGCCGTGACCTTCGGCACCACGGCGGCCTCGGCCTTCACCGTCAACAGCGCAACCTCGATCACCGCCACCTCGCCGGCCGAGCCGGCCTGGCAGACCGACATCACGGTGACCGCGGCGGGGGGCACCTCGGTGACCGGTGCCGCCGACAAGTTCACCTTCGTAGCCGCCGCCCCGGTCGCGAACGCCACCCCCCATGTGATGGTCGTCATGATGGAGAACCAGGGCTACAGCGACATCATCGGCAGCTCAGCCGCTCCCAACCTCAACCAGCTCGCCCAGCACTACAGCCTGGCCACCCAGTCCTACGCCGTCGGCCACCCCTCGCTGCCCAACTACCTCGAGATGCTGTCGGGCTCGACCAACAACGTCACCGACGACGGAACGCCTCAGTCCGAGAACATCCCTGCCTCCACCACCACCTTCGCCAACCAGCTCGACTCGGCCGGGATCTCGTGGCGGGGGTACTTCGAGTCGATGCCCTCGGCGGGCTACACCGGCGGGGACGCCGGGGGGACCGACCCCTTCGGTGGCCCCTTCTACATCCAGCACCACAACCCGTTCGTCTACTACCCGGCCGTGACGTCACTGGGGGACTTCAACACCAACGTCGTACCGCTGGGATCCAACTTCGCCACCGACCTCAACGCCGCCGGTGCTCCCGCCTTCGTATGGGTCACGCCCAACGCCGTCGACGACAGCCATGACGGCCCATTGATGGCCGACGGCGACACCGTGCCCACCGCCGGTGACGCCTGGCTGGCGAATTTCATCGGGGGTGTGCAGGCATCGTCGTGGTACGCGGGCGGAGGCCAGATCGTGGTCGAGTTCGACGAGGGCCTGCCCACCGACAACTCCGGCGTGGGCACCGCCGGCCAGGGTGGGGGCGGGCACGTAGCCACCATCGTCGTCTCCGCCGCGCTGGCCGCCAGCCCGCAACAAGACGCCAACCCGGTGAACATCGCCGGCGTCCTGGGCAGCATCGAGAGCGTCTACGGCGTGGCCCCGCTCCAAGACGCCGCCACTGCCTCCAACGGCAACATCGGCACCTTGTTGGCGACACCGCCCAACCCGACCGTCACCGCGGTGAGCCCGAGTGCGGGCCCGACGGGGGGAGGCAACTCGGTCACCCTCACGGGCACCAAGTTCACCGGCGTCACCGGCGTGACCTTCGGCACCACGGCGGCCACGACCTTCACCGTCAACAGCGCCACCTCCATCACGGCCACGGCCCCGGCCGGCGTGGTCGGCACCGTCGACGTGACCGTCACCGCCTCGGGGGGAACGAGCGCGACCCGGAACGCCGATCACTACACCTACGTGGCCGCTCCCACCGTCACCACGGTGAGCCCCTCCTCGGGCTCGACCGCAGGGGGCACCTCGGTCACCATCACCGGCACCAACTTCACCGGCGTCACGGCCGTGACCTTCGGCACCACGGCGGCCTCGACCTTCACCGTCAATAGCGCCACTTCGATCACGGCCACGGCCCCGGCCGGCGCGGCGGGCGCCGTCGACGTCACAGTGACGGCCGCAGGGGGCACCTCGGCCACCAGCGCAAATGACCAATTCACCTACATCGTCTCCAGCGTCCCCACCGTCACCTCGGTGAGCCCGAGTGCGGGCCCGACGGCAGGGGGCACCTCGGTCACCATCACCGGCACCAACTTCACCGGCGCCACCGGCGTGAAGTTCGGGACCACGGCGGCCACGACCTTCACCGTCAACAGCGCCACCTCGATCACCGCCACGGCCCCGGTCGGCGCGGCGGGGACGGTGGACGTCACGGTCACCGGTCCCGGCGGCACGAGCACCACCGGAAGCGCAGACCACTACACCTATGCCGGCGCGCCCACCGTCACCACTGTGAGCCCCAACTCGGGCCCGACCACGGGGGGCACGTCGGTGACCATCACGGGCACCAACTTCACCGGCGCCACCGGCGTGAAGTTCGGCACCACGGCGGCCACCACATTCACCGTCAACAGCGCCACCTCCATCACCGCCACGGCCCCAGCCGGCGTGGTGGGGACCGTGGACGTGACCGTCACGACGCCCGGAGGCACCTCGGCCACCAGCGCCAACGACCACTTCACCTACACGAGCACAGTGCCGACCGTCACAGGGGTCAGCCCGGCCTCGGGCCCGACGGCAGGGGGCACCTCGGTCACCATCACCGGCACCAACTTCACCGGCGCCACCGGCGTGAAGTTCGGAACCACGGCGGCCACGACCTTCACCGTCAACTCGGCCACCTCCATCACCGCCACGGCCCCGGCCGGCGCGGCGGGGACGGTGGACGTGACGGTCACCGGGCCTGGCGGCACGAGCACCACGGTGACCGCCGATCACTTCACCTACACGAATGCGGTCGTGACCGTCGCCGCGGTGGGCACCCTCGCCACCGGCGCCGGCAACGGCACCACCACCCGGGCCGATGCGCCTCAGCATCTCGGCGACCTGCTCGTCCTCGTGGTCAAGGTCAGCTCCGCCACCATCACGGCGACGTCGGTGACCGGCGGAGGGGTGGGCACCTGGACGCGGGCCGAAGGGCCCTATACCGGCTACGCCGGCAATGACCTCGAAATCTGGACCGGCGTGGTCACCGCCACTGGCGCCTCGACGATCACGGTGGCCTATTCGGCCAGCGTCAGCGCCGTCTACACCGGGCTGGCCGTCCAGGAGTTCTCGGCCTCGTCGGGTGCGTCCGCGACCTGGACCATCGACAGTGCGGCGGGCATCTCCAACGCTTCGTCGACGACGGTCACTTTCCCCAAGCCCACGCCCACCGGCACCGGCGAGCTCTACTTCGGCTACGGCGCGGTGGCCAACACCGGCGTGGTCGGGTCCACGTCGGGCTTCACCTACACCACCACCGTCGATGCCGATGTCGTCACCTACGACACCAACGTCTCGTCCGCCCTGCAGCCCACGGCCACGCAGACGCCGGCCGGCCTCTCCGGCGGTGTGGCCGTGCTGATCAAGGCCTCGTGAAGCTGATCAGGCTCAACCTGTTGTCGCCCTGACCGATTGAGAGATACATGAGTAGCCAAGGCGCTCCGCGCCGGTTCCTCCCGCTGGTCATTGTGATCATCGGGCTCTCCGTCACGCCGTGGGCCATCCCGGTAGCGGCCGGGGCGGCTGGGGCGTCCGGTCTCGCTGGCGTGCGCCCCGGTGCACTTGCGCCGGGGAACGCACCTCCCGGGTCGGTGGCGCTCGGGTCGGTCCCATCGACGCAGGAGATCCAGATCGGCGTGGTCCTAGAGCCCTCGAATGGCGTCGAGTTGCAGAGCCTGCTCCGCGGCCTGTACGACCCGACCTCGCCCGAGTACCACCAATGGCTCAGTCCTGCTCAGTTCATGGCCCGTTTCGGACCGTCGCCTGCCGAGGTGTCCGCCGTCGAGTCCTGGCTCGGCGCCGGCGGAGTGCGCGTCTCGCTGTCGCGCTTCACGGTCGAAGCCTCGGCCCCCGCCGGCCAGCTGTCCTCCATCCTGGGCACCTCGTTCGAGCGGTACCGGACAGCAGCGGGGAAGGTCGGCTTCCTGGCTCAGCAGACACCGCTGGTGCCGTCCTCGCTGGCAGGTAGCACGGTGAAAGGGATCCTCGGGCTCAACACCTTCGCCCCGTTCGAACCACATAATTCCCTGGCACCGGCCTCTCTCGGTACTTCGGGGTCGTCGTCCCAACCCAACGTGGACGGGCTCACGCCGTGCGCGGCGGCGAAGGCCGAAGCCGCGCCGGGTTACTACACACTCGATGCCCTCGGTGCGGCCTACGGGATCGGATCGCTCCTGACCGACCACCAGAACGGCCAGGGCCAGACCATCGCGCTCTACGAGCTGGGCTCCCACTCGGCCGGCGATGTCGCCACCTACGAGAGCTGTTTCGGCCTCACCAATCCGGTGTCCACCGTGGCGATCGACGGAGGAGGGGGATCGACCGGGGGAAACGGCACGGTCGAGGCGGACGTCGACATCGAACAGGCTGCCACCCAGGCACCCGGCGCGTCGATCGTCTCCTACGAAGGGCCCAACACGGTGTCGGGTGCCTTCGACGTCTGGAACGCCATCGTCTCGACCGACACAGCCCAGGTCGTCTCGACCAGTTGGGGGTTGTGCGAGCCACTGTCGGGCTCCGACGGCTTTATCTCTTCGTTCACCACCCTTTTCGCAGAGGCCGCCGTACAGGGACAGACCGTCCTCGCCGCCTCGGGAGACTCCGGCGCCGAAGACTGCTTTAGCAGCAACGCGTCGACGGCTCTCGAGGTCGACTACCCGGCGTCGGATCCGAACGTCACCGCCGTAGGTGGCACATCTCTGCTCGGTCCGGGCAACGAAGTGACCTGGAACGCCAACGGCGCCGCCGGCGGCGGGGGGATCTCACGCGATTTTCCCGTTCCGAGCTGGCAGCCGGTCGCCTCGTCTTGGAGCACGCCGGGCAATGCCTGTGGCGAACGGTGTCGACAGGTCCCCGACATCTCCGCCAACGCCGGTGTGGGCATGGTGGTCGTGGCCAACGGCGTATGGACCGCCGTGGGCGGAACGAGCTTGGCTGCCCCTTTCGTGGCGGGACTTGTCGCCGACCGCAACGACGGCTGTGCGACAGGGACCGCCGACCTCGCGCCCACGCTCTACGGGGCTTTCTCGCAAGGTCTCTACGGGTCCGGTCTCACCGACATCACCTCGGGGAATAACGACCTCAACAACACCTACGGGGCGCGTTCTACCCCGCCACCACCGGCTATGACGTGGCCACCGGCCTCGGGTCGCCCGAGGCGCCAGGGCTTTCGTGTCCCGAAGTCACCGCGGTCACGCCGGGAAACAGCGGTTCCCAGGTCACGGTGTCAGGACTGGGACTCGAGCACGCCACCGTCAGCTTCGGGACGTCCGCGGCCCAGGTGCTTTCAGCCACAGCCACCTCGGCCACCGTGTTGGTGCCCACCGGGAGCGGGACGGTCACGGTCTCGGGCACGAGCGCCCTGGGTTCAGGAACGCAGAGAACGTCATTCACCTACGGATCGGGCGCTCCGCCGCCCACCATCGCCGCCGTCGGCACCCTCGCCAACAAGGCCGGCAACGGCACAACCACCCTGGCGGCGTCGCCCCAGCACCTCGGCGACCTGCTCGTCTTGGTGGTGAAGGTCGCCTCCACCACCGTGACCGCGACCACGGTCACCGGCGGTGGGGTGGGCACCTGGACACGGGCCGAGGGCCCCTACACCGGGTACGCCGGCAACGACCTCGAGATCTGGACCGGCGTGGTCACCGCCACCGGCGCCTCGACGATTACCGTGGCCTATTCGGCCAGCGTCACCGCCATCTACACCGGGCTGGCCTCCGAAGAGTTCTCGTCCTCGTCGGGATCGTCGACAACCTGGAGCGTCGACACGGCGGCAGGGATCTCCAACCCCTCCTCGACCACGGTCACCCTCCCCAAGCTCACCCCGACCGGGACCGGCGAGCTCTACTTCGGCTACGGGGCCGTCGCCAACACCGGTGCGGCCGGGACCACCTCGGGCTTCACCTACTCGACCACCGCCGATGCCGATGTGAGCGCCTGGAACACCAACGTCTCGTCCGCCCTGCAGCCCACGGCCACCCAGGCGCCGGCCGGGGTCTCGGGCGCGGCGGCGGTTCTCCTCACCGCATCGGGCACCACCTCGGTGTCGCCGCCCACCGTCACTGCGGTGAGTCCCACGTCCGGCCCGACGGCGGGGGGGACCTCGGTCGGCATCACCGGCACCAACTTCACCGGGGCCACGGCCGTGAAGTTCGGTGCCAGCGCGGCGTCGACGTTCACCGTCAACAGCGCCACGTCCATCACCGCCACCGCCCCGGCGGGAGCGGCGGGGACCGTCGACGTCACCGTCACCACACCGGGCGGGACCTCGGCCACCACCGCTTCTGACCACTTCGCCTATGTGGTGTCGCCGCCCACCGTCACTGCGGTGAGTCCCACGTCCGGCCCGACGGCGGGGGGGACCTCGGTCGGCATCACCGGCACCAACTTCACCGGGGCCACGGCCGTGAAGTTCGGTGCCAGCGCGGCGTCGACGTTCACCGTCAACAGCGCCACGTCCATCACCGCCACCGCCCCGGCGGGAGCGGCTGGGACCATCGACGTCACTGTCACGGCCACCGGGGGCACGAGCACGACGAGCAGCGCAGACCGGTTCACCTATACGACGGGCGTTCCGCCGCCCACCATCGCCGCCGTCGGCACCCTCGCCAACAAGGCCGGCAACGGCACCACCACCCTGGCGGTGTCGCCCCAGCACCTCGGCGACCTGCTCGTCTTGGTGGTGAAGGTCGCCTCCACCACCGTGACCGCGACCACGGTCACCGGCGGTGGGGTGGGCACCTGGACACGGGCCGAGGGCCCCTACACCGGGTACGCCGGCAACGACCTCGAGATCTGGACCGGCGTGGTCACCGCCACCGGCGCCTCGACGATCACCGTGGCCTATTCGGCCAGCGTCACCGCCATCTACACCGGGCTGGCCTCCGAAGAGTTCTCGTCCTCGTCGGGATCGTCGACAACCTGGAGCGTCGACACGGCGGCAGGGATCTCCAACCCCTCCTCGACCACGGTCACCCTCCCCAAGCTCACCCCGACCGGGACCGGCGAGCTCTACTTCGGCTACGGGGCCGTCGCCAACACCGGTGCGGCCGGGACCACCTCGGGCTTCACCTACTCGACCACCGCCGATGCCGATGTGAGCGCCTGGAACACCAACGTCTCGTCCGCCCTGCAGCCCACGGCCACCCAGGCGCCGGCCGGGGTCTCGGGCGCGGCGGCGGTTCTCCTCACCGCATCGGGCACCACCTCGGTGTCGCCGCCCACCGTCACTGCGGTGAGTCCCACGTCCGGCCCGACGGCGGGGGGGACCTCGGTCGGCATCACCGGCACCAACTTCACCGGGGCCACGGCCGTGAAGTTCGGTGCCAGCGCGGCGTCGACGTTCACCGTCAACAGCGCCACGTCCATCACCGCCACCGCCCCGGCGGGAGCGGCTGGGACCATCGACGTCACTGTCACGGCCACCGGGGGCACGAGCACGACGAGCAGCGCAGACCGGTTCACCTATACGACGGGCGTTCCGCCGCCCACCATCGCCGCCGTCGGCACCCTCGCCAACAAGGCCGGCAACGGCACCACCACCCTGGCGGTGTCGCCCCAGCACCTCGGCGACCTGCTCGTCTTGGTGGTGAAGGTCGCCTCCACCACCGTGACCGCGACCACGGTCACCGGCGGTGGGGTGGGCACCTGGACACGGGCCGAGGGCCCCTACACCGGGTACGCCGGCAACGACCTCGAGATCTGGACCGGCGTGGTCACCGCCACCGGCGCCTCGACGATCACCGTGGCCTATTCGGCCAGCGTCACCGCCATCTACACCGGGCTGGCCTCCGAAGAGTTCTCGTCCTCGTCGGGATCGTCGACAACCTGGAGCGTCGACACGGCGGCAGGGATCTCCAACCCCTCCTCGACCACGGTCACCCTCCCCAAGCTCACCCCGACCGGGACCGGCGAGCTCTACTTCGGCTACGGGGCCGTCGCCAACACCGGTGCGGCCGGGACCACCTCGGGCTTCACCTACTCGACCACCGCCGATGCCGATGTGAGCGCCTGGAACACCAACGTCTCGTCCGCCCTGCAGCCCACGGCCACCCAGGCGCCGGCCGGGGTCTCGGGCGCGGTGGCCGTGCTGATCAAGGCCGGCTGACCGAAAGCAACGCGCTCAGTGCGGGGTTGAGCCCTGCTCACCGGGCCGGGCCCGGGTACGGAGGAGCGCCATGTCGCCTTCGTCGACGCCGCGCAGGTCGAAGCCGCTGTGGAAGAGGAGCTGGAGCTCCGCCGACAGGCACGGCACAGGCCGGCCTTCCAAGGTGCCCATCGTGAACAGCTGCGGGGCGCTGACTTCGATCGGCTCCTCGGGATCGTGGCCCGGCAAGCCCAGGGCGGCGTCGAGTCGCCCCCGGTCGATGCCCAGGATCTCGATCTGGTGCCCGACCCCGTCGTCGATCAGGTTCCGTGGTGTCATCCACAGGCCGTCGAGGACCACGGTCCGGCGATACCCGAGGGGGGCCAGCGTCTCGCACGTCCGGGCCTGGTCGGACTCGTAGTCGCTGAGCACCACGTCGAGGTCGTCGTGGCGGCGCGTGGGCGCTCCGGCCAGGAGGTCCACTCCCCACCCACCCGCGATCCAGAACCGCAGGTGCTGCGCCTCGAGGGCGTCGACCACCTTGAGGACGTCGGCGGCCTTCATCTCGCCCCGGAAGCGGGCCCGGAGGGGGCCGAGCACCACGTTGAGCCTCGACGTCGGCGGGGACTCCCGGACACGACGGCTGATCCACACCGCGGCGGCGTCGAACACGCGGTGGCGCTTCAAGAAGCCGTAGAGGCGGCCGGTGGCCACCGCCAGGGCTCCCCGGTGCGCGTCGTGATCGGTGTCGCCGGCGCCCGACACGGTCTCGGTCGTCCCTAGCCCTGGGTCGGGACGTCGGCGTCGGCGAAAGCCCCGCCCAGGTTGTGGCGCCAGCGCGGGGGGACGTACTTGGCGAGGGCGGTCCGGGCCCGGTGGCGCTCGCCGCTGGTGGCACCGAAGGCGAAATAGACAGCCACATAGGTGACGCTTCCGAGCACGGCGTCGAGTACGAGGCCGGGGACCGAGCGGTCGGCGACACCGCGCAGGGCCAGGAGCACGGCGGCGTCGGCGGCCAGGGGCAGGAGATGGGGGAGGACCGACCGGCGCAGCAAGGTCAGCGGGGCGATGCCGACGGCCCGGCCGCCGATGAACAGAAAGCCCGGGAACCGGGCCAGCGCGATCCCGCCCAGTGTCCCGATGGCGACGCCCACCGGCCCCAGGACATGAGCCAGGGCTATCGACAGCGCCAGGTTGATGGCGACCTCGGTGCCCCGGATCCCACACACCAGCGGCAGCCGTCCCGACCCGCTCAGCGTGACGTTGATGACCCGGACCGGCGTGGACAGCACGATGACCGCGGCGAAGACCATGAGCACATGCGCCGAGGTGGCGTAGCCCGGCCCCACCCAGGCCTTGATGCCGGGCTCGGCCAGGACCAGGTACATGACCGAGATGATCATCCCCACGAGCATCGCGGCGCGGGTGCCGTCGGCGACGATCTCGGTGAGCGCACTGCGGTCCTTGTTGCGAGCCGTGGCCGAGGCGTAGGGGAAGAAGACCTGGGCCAGGGAGTCGAGCCCCTGGACCGCGGCGGTGGCGAGCTTGGACGCCACCGCGTACACAGCCGCGTCGCGCAGCCCGAGCACGATCCCGACCACCAGGACGTCACAGGCGTTGTACATGGCGATGATCAGAGCGTTGAGCAGGAACCACCCCGACACGTGCATGACCTCGCGGAGCCGGCCCCGATCGGCGAGGCGGAAGGAGATGCGCGCCCCGGGCTGGACGCGGCGCAGCATCCAGAACCGCACGAAGTGGAACAGGATCCCGATCACCGTCAGCGCCGTGGCCAGCGCCACCAGACCGCCGCCGAGCACGACGATGACGATGGTGGCCGCCAGCGTGCTCGCCACCAGGAGCGAGTTCGACAGCCCGAGCATGTCGAAGCGTTGATGGCCCACCAGCGCCCCGCCGATGGTGTCACCCGGGATCGAGATGGCGAGTCCGATCGACAAGATGATGACGACGAGGATGACCTGGTGGCGCAGCTCGGGCGTCACGTGGACGAGGCTCGGGAAGACGAAGGCGACGCCGACCCCGACCCCCAGCGCCAGCAGGGCCAGGGGGATGAGCGCGAAGAAGGTCGTGTTGAGGGTCTGCAGGGCCTGCTCGGGGCGCTTCTCGGCGTCCTCGGCCACGAGCTTGGTGGTGGCACCGCCGAACCCGAGCTCGAAGAGCTCGAGATAGAGCACCGCGCTGCTGGCCAGCACCCACACCCCGAAGGCCGATTTGCCCAGGTGGTGCAGCAGCAGGGGCGTGACGATGATGGCCGACAGCGCCGCGGTTCCCTGGGCCGCGTAGTTCATGATGACGTTGCGCCCGAAGCGCTGCGGCAGGGCGCTGGTGGCACCGGGTGGAGTGGCCGGGGGCCCGGCCGAAGGCGGCTGGGGCCCGGCGGACGGTGCCTGGGTTGAGAGCTCGGAGGGCGTGGGCTGCCGGGAGGCCGTCACTTCGGCCCCGGATCGAGAGCGATCTCGGGCGCGCCCGCGCCGATACTCCTGCCGACGAACATATCCCCCTCCACCTTAGGCATCGCCGGGGTCGTACTCGGACCTCTTGACGGGCCGTTCTCGAGGCCTCGGCGCTCGAACCGGAATCGCCGAGGGTCCCCCAAATAGCGATCGGCGCGTGGGTAGCGTCGTGGATATGGGTCGGGCTGTGGCGCGGGTCCTGTGGCCCCGCAAGGTACGCGACGACGTCGTGCGCGGCGCCGGGGGGATCCTGTTGCGCGAGGGCCGGCCCGGTCGCCACGAGGTCGCCCTGGTGCATCGGCCCGCCCGGGGCGACTGGTCACTGCCCAAGGGCAAGCTCGACCCCGGCGAGTCCTACGAGACCTGCGCGCTGCGCGAGGTCCTCGAGGAGACCGGCTACGAGTGCCGGCTGGTGAGCTTCGTCGGCTTCACCGAGTACCGGGACCGCCGGGGACGCCCCAAGGTCGTGGGCTACTGGGTGATGGAAGTGGTCGACGGAGCTTTCGCCGTGTCGCACGAGGTCGACGAACTGCAGTGGCTCGAGCTCGACGTGGCGGCGCGCATCCTGACCTACGAGCGCGACCGGGAGCTGCTCGCCGCCGTCGACACCGTCGACCTGGCCGCCTCCGGCTGAGCCACCGTCTCGGCGACCGCCGGGACCGGGCCGTTCACCCCGCCCGGGCTGTTCACCCCGACAGGTAGCGGCCGAAGAAGTCCCAGACCTTCGTCCACCCCAGTCCCGCCACATCGGGGCGGTAGTTGGGCCGGTTGGTGGCGAAGAAGGCGTGGCCGGCGCCCTCGAAGGTGTGGAACTCGAAGGCCTTGTGGTGCGCGGACAGGATGGCCTCGAGCTCGTCCGTCTCCTGGGGGGACGGGTGCTGGTCCTCGGCCCCGAACAACCCGAGCAGCGGGCACGACAGGTGCTCCGCCAGGTGTGCCACGGGGCCGGCTTTCAGGGGCGAGCCCTCGGGGGGAGAGGTGACGACGAAGGCCCCGTAGCAGTCGACCGCGGCGTCGAGGGCCAAGCTGCACGCGGCCAGAAACGAGTGGCGTCCGCCCGAGCAATAGCCGATCGTCCCCACCTTGGCGTTGGAGGAGGCCATGGCCTTCAGATGGCGCGCTGCGCCGTCGACGTCGCCCACCAGTTGCTCGTCGGGGATGCCGCCCAACGCCCGTACGACCTCGGCAGCTTTGTCGGGCGTGGCGCCCGGGGCCTGGCGTGAGTACAGGTTCGGGCACAGCGCCAGATAGCTGTGGTCGGCGAACTTGCGGGTGATCTCTTTGGTTTCCTCGTCGTAGCCGGGGAAGTGGTGGATCACCACCACCGCGCCGAAGGCGCCGGCCCCCAAAGGTTGGGCCAGATACGCCTCGATGTCGTCCCCGCCGTGCCCGGCGATGGTGACGGTCTCGGCCCGGATCGCGTCGCTCATGGACGACACCATCGCTCCTGGTGCGTTCTGCGCGCCATTCTTCACAGAATCGCAACGCCCTGTTGAGTCTTTTGCCAGGATGAGCAGGCACGATGGAGAGGTGGACGCCTTCGTACTCGAATCGTGCAACAGCACATGGCTTTTCGACACCGAGCGGATGCGGTTCCGTCGTGTGTTGAAAGGCGCTGACGTCGGGCGTCGGCCCACCACCACCGAATGGCGACCGTACTTCGGCCTCGAGCTGGACCCAGGCTCGGAGTCGTTCGTGGTCCTGCTCAACGCCGAGGGGACACGGTTACTGCGGTCGTGGCGCCATACCCACCAGTGCTCGCAATGCGGTGGGCAGGCGACGGCCGAGTTGGTGCTCGACGAGCTCCGCCACGCCGGCTAGCAAACCCGAGTCCTGAGAGCGTCAGCTCAGAGGACCGTGTCGAGGGCTTGGGCGAGGTCGGCGACGAGGTCGTCGAGCGCTTCGAGCCCGACGCTGAGACGGATGAGGTCACCGGGGACCTCGTTGCTCGTTCCCGCCGCACTGGCGTGGGTCATCTTGCCGGGATGCTCGATCAGGCTCTCGACGCCGCCCAGGCTCTCGGCGAGGGTGAACAGGCGCGTGCGGGTGCAGACGTCGAGCGCGGCCTGCTCGCCCCCGCGCAGGGTGAAGCTGACCATGCCCCCGAAGTCCCGCATCTGCGCGGCGCGCCACGTCGTGGCCCCGGTGCTCGGCCAGCGACGGGTGCAGGACGGTGCGCACCGCGCCGTGGCCCCGTAGCAGCTCGACCACCCCGAGGGCGTTGGCGCAGTGCCGTTCCATGCGGACGGGAAGGGTCATGACGCCGCGCTGGACCAGGTAGCAGTCGAAAGGGCCCGGGACCGCCCCGGCCGCGTTCTGGAGGAACCCCACCCGCTCGGCGCACGGCGCGTCGTTGGTGGCCACGAACCCACCGATGACATCGGAGTGCCCGCCCAGGTACTTGGTGGTCGAGTGGACCACGAGATCGGCCCCGAGCGTGAGCGGCTGCTGGAGCCAGGGGGTGGCGAAGGTGTTGTCGACGACCACCAGCGCACCATGGTCGTGGGCGAGCGTGGCCACCGCGGCGATGTCGACGATGTCGAGGAGGGGGTTGGTCGGTGTCTCGATCCAGACCATGCGCGTCTCGGGGCGGCAGGGCCTCGGCCAACCGGGACAGGTCGGTGGCGTCCACGGCCAGGCCGGCGCGCCGATGGACCTGGGTGGCGAGGCGGTACGTCCCCCCGTAGCTGTCGGTCGGCATGACGAGATGGTCGCCGGGATCGAGCAGGCGCAAGATGGCGTCCTCGGCCGCCATGCCACTGGCGAAGGCGAACCCGAACTCCGCGCCCTCGAGCATGGCCAGGTGGGCCTCGAGGCTGGCGCGGCTCGGGTTGCCCGAGCGCCCGTAGTCGAAGCCGCGGTCCATGCCCACGGCGTCCTGCTGGAACGTCGACGCCAGGTACACCGGCGTGGTGACCGCACCGGTGGCGGGGTCGGGCCCGCCCCCGCCGTGGACGGCGCGCGTCTCGAACCCGAGCCCGCGTCAGGTCCCGGGGCCCGGCCACGTCAGCGCGGTCCCGCCGCCAGGGTGGCGAGCACGTCCGAACGCGTGATGACCCCGACGGGATGGCCGCGGTCGAGCACGACCAGCGCCGAGCGCGCCTTCGAGGCGTCCCACCGCCATGTGGACCTGCTCGCCCGCCCCGATGGTGGGCAGGGGAGCGCCCATCACCTCTCCCACGGGTCGCTCGAGCATGGTGGCGTCGGTGAAGACGCTGTCCATGAGGTCGCGTTCGGTGACGCCGCCCACCACTTCGGCCAGCACCACCGGCGGCTCGTGCTTGACCACCGGCATCTGGCTCACGCCGTACTCGCGCAGGATGGCGATGGCCTGCCGGACCGTCTCGTCGGGATGGGTATGGACGAGCGACGGCAGCGCCGGGTCGCGCGCCGCGAGGAGGTCCCCCACCGTCGTCCCCGCCGCCTGGAGGAATCCGTAGTCGGCCATCCAGGCGTCGTTGTAGATCTTCGACAGGTAGCCGCGTCCGGAGTCGGGGATGTGCACCACGACGACCGCGTCGGGGGGGAGGTCGTGGCCCACCGCCAGCGCGGCGGCGATGGCGGTGCCGCCCGACCCGCCCAGCAGCAGTCCCTCTTCGCGTGTCACGCGCCGGGCCGTGGCGAAGCTCTGCGCGTCGGAGATCGCCACCACCCGGTCCACGACCGAGGGGTCGTAGGTCGACGGCCAGAAGTCCTCGCCGATGCCCTCCACCAGATAGGGGCGGCCCGACCCTCCCGAGTACACCGAGCCGTCGGGGTCGGCCCCGATGATCTGGACGGCGGGGTTGTGTTCCTTGAGGTAGCGCCCGATGCCGGTGACGGTCCCACCCGTGCCGATGCCGGCCACGAAGTGTGTGACGCGCCCGCGCGTCTGCTCCCAGATCTCCGGCCCCCGTCGTGTCGTGCTGGGCCTGGGGATTGTGGGGGTTGTGGTACTGGTCGGGCTTCCACGCCAACGGCACCTCGCGGGCCAGGCGGTCCGACACCGAGTAGTACGACTCGGGGTGTTCGGGTGCCACAGAGGTGGGACACACCACGACCTCGGCGCCGTAGGCGCGCAGCAGGGCGATCTTCTCGGGCCCCACCTTGTCGGGGCAGACGAAGATGCAGTTGTAGCCGCGCCGCGCCGCCACGATGGCGAGCCCCACGCCGGTGTTCCCACTGGTGGGCTCGACGATGGTCCCGCCCGGCTGGAGCCGGCCGTCCTCCTCCGCCGCCTCGGATCATGGCGAGCGCGATGCGGTCCTTCGACGAGCCCCCCGGGTTGAACAACTCGAGCTTGGCGACGAGCGTGCACTCGAGGTCGCGGGCGGTGCGGTCCAGGCGGACCATGGGCGTGTTGCCGATGAGCTCGACGAGGGTGTCGGCCACGTCCATGGGCGGCCCGGCGTCGGTGACACGCCGGATCTCGACACCGGTCAGCGTGGCGACGGCGTCGTCGGGAACGCGCTCGTCGGTGAACAGCTCGGTGGGCAGTCCGGCCCGGCGCAGCCCGGCCGCCACCGGCGCCGACTCGGCCACCGGCCCCCACACCCCCACCCGGCGGGGGATGCGGGCCCGCAGCGCGCCGACGAGCGTGGCCAACGCTTCGTCGGTGCGAAATCGATGGACGTGCAGGGCCCGGTCTTCGAGTCGGGTGGGGGCCGGTTCAGTGCCGACTACGACGAGCACATCCATAACGCCTCTTTACTCTAGGCACGTTGTACCTGGTAGTAGACCTGGATCAGCCCTCGATAGCCCGGACCGGCCTCGATCGAGGGACAATTTGGTCGAGGGGGAATTTGATGGGCAGATTGGTCCGATGCTCTTTCATCGGGCCCCTCGTCAAGCTATTCTCTGACAATCGTGTCAGTCTCGCTGCGCCGGGCATTCCGGGGAGCGGAAAAGGGGGAATTCATATGCATCGTTTCCGTAAGACAGGAATGGCCGTCGCTGCCGTGGCGCTGGCGAGCTCAGGGGTCGTGACGCTGTTCGCGATGCCGGCGTCGGCGAGCCAGTGGTCCGAAGGGTAAGATCGTCTGCACCCAGATGAACGGGTCACTCGGCAGCGGCATGATCACCATCAGCGGGTGCTCCGGCACCGCCGTGCCCGGCACCGGTGGGAGCTCGATGCCGCTCTCGATCGCGGTGTTGGCAAACGGTGGGAACGTAGATTGGGTCAGCGGCGCGATCACACACTTCGCAAAGCCGGCACTGGTGTCGAAGAAGGCCACGCACTGCCCGGGATACGTCAAGTCGACGAAGAAGGCTCCCTACAGCGGGCCCGAGCCGTCGCTCGACAAGTTCTCCGGCGCGGTGACCGTCCGACAACTCCGGAGTCAAGGTTCCCGGCAAGTACAAGGGCGACATCTGCATCAGTTCACGGCGGGAACTTCAGCGCAGCGAAGCCGTTGAAGATCAGCTGATCTGAAAGACGTTCCAGGTCTGCTCTGCAGACTGATTTGGAAAGAGAGGGGGCTTCGGCCCCCTCTCTTTCACGTCCGACCCGGGACGCCGGGGTGGCGTCGTTCGGACTGGTAGCTTCGATGACGTCCTTCGGGAGAGGTGCGAGAGCGGCCGAATCGGACTCACTGCTAATGAGTTGACCTGGGAAACTGGGTCCGAGGGTTCAAATCCCTCCCTCTCCGCTCACAGCGCAGCGTCGCCACGGTGACGGTCCCGACGCTTCGGCCCGGAGTGCATCGCAAGTAGATTGTCCTGGTGGCCGAGCGATACTGGTTGGAGACCCTGGGGTGTCCGAAGAACCAGGTCGACTCGGACAAGCTCGAAGGGACGCTGCGGCGCGACGGATACGAGCCCGCCGCCTTCGCCCGACGACGCCGATCTCGTGGTGGTCAACACGTGTGCGTTCATCGAGGCGGCGCGCCAGGAATCGATCGACACCATTCTCGAGCTCGCGACGCGGCGCCACGCCGGGGCGCGCCTGGTGGTGACGGGATGTCTGGCCGAGCGCCACGGCGACCAGCTCACCGCGGCGTTGCCCGAGGTCGACCTGGTAGCGGGCTTCGGCGTGCCGGTCACTCTGGGCCGGCGTGTCGAGGGCACCATCACCGACGCTGGCACCATCACCGACGACCGGAGTAGGGGCGAGGTCCCCCCGTCCTTCGATCTCTTGAACCTGCCCCGTCCCGCCGCCCATGCTCCGTGGGCGTATGTGAAGGTGGCCGAGGGGTGTGACCGGCGGTGTGGCTTCTGCGCCATCCCGTCGTTCCGGGGCTTGCAGCGGTCGCGCCCCGAGGACGTGGTGCTGGCCGAGGTGGACGAGCTCGGCGACTCGGTGCACGAGGTGGTCCTCGTCGCACAGGACCTGGCGTCGTGGGGGCTCGATCGCAGTGCGACGGACCGGGTGGCGCGTCCGGCGGGGACGCCTCGCCCCATCGTGGGCCTGGTGCGCCGGCTGTCACAACGCATGGCGCGCGTCCGGCTGCTCTATCTGTACCCGTCGGCACTCGACGACTCGCTCATCGATGCCGTGATCGCCACGGGAGTGCCCTACTTCGACCTGTCGCTGCAACACGTGTCGCGCCCTCTGGTACAGCGCATGCGACGCTGGGGTGACGCGGACAAGTTCCTCGAGCGCATCGCCTCGATCCGCGACCGCGCCCCCGACGCCGCGCTGCGGTCGTCGTTCATCCTCGGCTATCCGGGCGAGACCGAGGACGACCACGACCTGTTGCTGTCGTTCCTGGCCGAGGCGCGCCTCGACTGGGCCGGCTTCTTCACGTTCTCCGAGGAGCCCGGCACCTTCGCCGAGGGCCTCGACGGGTCGGTGCCCGCCGAGCTCGCTCTGGAGCGCTTGCGCGAGTGCTCGGAGCTCCAGGACGCGCTCACCGCCGAGCGCCGGGCCGACCTCGTGGGCCAACGGATCGAGGTGCTCGTCGACGAGCCCGGCGTGGCCCGCTCGCATCGCGAGGCCCCCGACATCGACGGCGTCGTCCATGTCGGTCCGACCCTCGGTGTCGGGGAGTTCCACAAGGTGGTGGTGACGGGGGCGGCGGGGCCGGACCTGTGGGCCGAGTCGTGACCGAGCCCCTGCGCGAGCGCATGCGCGTGTCGACGTTCGGGCCCTCCGCCCTCAAGACCCCGGCCAACGCCATCACCGTGGCGCGCCTGCTGGCCACGCCCGTCCTGGTGGTGATGATCGTCGTGCACGGCCCGGGTTGGGCACCCTTCGGCGTGGCCCTGGCCATCGGCCTCACCGACGGCGTCGACGGTTGGCTGGCGCGCCGCCAGGGCACGACGCGCTCGGGCGCGTTCCTCGACCCCTTGGCCGACAAGGCCGCCGTGGTGGGCGCGCTGTGCGCGGTGGCGGTGAAGGGAGAGGTGTCGTGGCTCCCCGTGGCCATCATCGCGGCGCGTGAGGTGTGGATGAGCCTGTACCGCATCGCCGTGGGCCGGCGCGGCGTCTCCATCCCGGCGCGTTCGAGCGCCAAGCTCAAGACCCTCGTCCAGGGCATCGCCATCCTGCTGTGCCTGGCGCCGTCGGTGGCGCCGCACCGCGGCGTGGTCGGGGTGGCGGTGTGGGTCGCCGTCGCCTTCACCGTGGCCACCGGCGCGCAGTATCTCCTCGACGGCCGGCACGCCGCCCAGGCGGTGGGTGGGTGAGGGTCGAGGTCCTCGCCGTCGGGACCGAACTGCTCCTGGGCCAGATCGTCGACACCAACTCGGCATGGATGGGCGAGCAGTTGGCCCTGGCCGGCATCGACTCGCACTTCCATCAGGTGGTCGGCGACAACCAGGCCCGCATCGTCCTGGCCCTGCGCACCGCCCTGGCCCGCAGCGACGGGGTGGTGGTGTGCGGCGGGCTCGGGCCCACCCACGACGACATCACGCGCGACGCCATCGCCGAGGTCATGAACGTCCCGCTGGTGCGCGACGCCGAGATCGTGGCGCGCATCGCCGAGATGTTCAGCTCGCGCGGTCGGGCCATGCCCGAGAGCAACGGACGCCAGGCCGACGTGCCCGCCGGCGCCACGGTCATCCCCCAGCAGCTCGGCACCGCTCCCGGGCTCATCTGTCCCGTCGGCCACAAGGTCGTCTACGCCCTGCCCGGCGTGCCCTACGAGCTCGTCGAGATGTTCACCCGGGGCGTGCTCCCCGACCTGCGCGGCCGCGCCGATGTGGCCGGCGAGGCGGCGGTGATCATGAGCCGCGTGGTGCGGACCTGGGGGATGAGCGAGTCGGGCCTGGCCGAGCTGCTGGCGCCGCGCATCGAGGCCCTCGACGCGTCGGGGGCGGGCGCCACCATCGCCTTTCTGGCCAGCGGCATCGAAGGCATCAAGGTGCGCATCACCGCCAAGGCCCCCGATGCGACGTCCACGGTGGCGCTGCTCGACGCCGAGGAGGCCGAGGTGCGCGCGCTGGTGGGTGAGGTCGTGTTCGGTGTCGACGACACCACCATGGAAGCGGCCGTGGCCGCACTGCTCGTGGAGCGCTCGGTCACGTTGGGCCTCGCCGAATCACTCACCGGTGGTCTCGTGGCGTCGCGGTTGGTGGGGGTGTCCGGTGCCAGCGAGTGGTTCCGGGGCTCGGTCGTGAGTTACGCGTCGGAGGTCAAGCACACCGTGCTCGGGGTGCCCGACGGTCCCGTGGTGACCGAGGCGGCGGCGCGCGCCATGGCGGCGGGGGCGCGCCGCGTCCTCGGTGCGGACGTCGGCCTCGCCCTCACGGGCGTGGCCGGCCCCGACGAGCAAGAAGGACAGCCACCGGGGACCGTCGTCGTGGGCCTGGCGTTGCCCGGGGCCGAGCCCGAGTCGCTCGTGTTCCACCTGCCCGGGGATCGCGAGCGGGTGCGCCAGTACGCCGCCATCTCGGCGCTCGACCTGTTGCGCCGCCGTCTGCTGGCCGAGGTCCCCGTCGCCCGCTGAGACAATGTGGTTCCGACGATCCGACCCGCGCTGGAGTCAGCCGCGGAGCAGGGTGCGGTAGAGGTCGCGGGTGGGGGCGTCGAAGGCCACCAGGCGCACGAGCTCCACGTCGGTGTCGCACGACGTGACGCTGTCCACCGCCACGGCGGCAGCGAGATCGATCGGGTATCCGTACACCCCGGTCGAGATGGCGGGGAAGGACAGCGACCGCGCCCCGAGACCGTCGGCCACCTCGAGGCAGCGCCGGTAACACGACGCCAGGACCTCGGGCTCGTGGCGTGTCCCTCCGCCCCACACCGGGCCCACGGTGTGGATGATCCACCGGGCCGCCGAGCGCGAAGCCGGGCGTGGCCTTGGCGTCGCCGGGATCGCACCCCCCGAGCGCGGCGCACGCGGCGTGCAGGTCGGCCGCCCCCGCGGCGCGGTGGATGGCGCCGTCGACACCGCCCCCTCCGGCCAGCTGCCGGTTGGCGGCGTTCACGACGGCGTCGGTGTCCTGCATCGTGATGTCGCCGTGCACCGTCTCGACGCGCGGGATCGCCACGGCCTCAGATCCTTGCTCATCAAACGTCACGCCATCGACGACACTGGACGGGTGCGTCTGTTCGTGGCGGTGTGGCCCCCCGAGAGCGTGGTCGAGATGCTGCTCGGCCTCGACCGCCCCGAGGGGTCGGACCTGCGGTGGACGACCGAGCCGCAGTGGCACGTGACGTTGCGCTTCCTGGGCGACGTCGACGACCCCGGCCCGGTGACCGAGGCGCTGCACGCCGTGCCCGAGGTGTTGCGCGCAACACGCGCCGGGCCTGAGGTCAGAGCGTCGCTCGGGCCCACCTCGGCGTGGTTCCCCGGTCGCCAGGTGCTCCAAGTTCCCGTGGGGGGCCTCGACGCGCTGGCCCTCGCGGTCCACGAGGCCACCGCTCCCTTCGACGACCGCGTCGACGACCGGCGTTTCTCGGGGCACCTCACCCTGGCCCGGGCGCGGGGTCGGTCCCCGGGCCCCGCCGGGTTGGCGGGCGCGTCCATCGCCGCGACCTGGCGCGTGCGGTCTTTCGAATTGGTGTCGTCGGAGCTCGGCCGCGGCGGGTCGCGCTACAAGACCCTCGCCACCGTGGCGCTGGACGAGGCGTCGCCCTCGCAATCGCCGTCGTGAGCGCCGTCGTGAGCGCCAAGTGTCCAGGTCAGCGGGTACGTGTCGGGGCCGCGGCGACGCCCCGGAAAAAAATCCCCCACCGAACAGGTGTTCGTAACTACACTGCTGACATTCGGGGATCACCACCGAGGGATGTCACACCCCGTTCGTAGGGTCGGTCGGGTCAGTCGGTCGAGTCGGAGCGACGTAGCCGGTTCAATCAAGCGAAGAGAGGCATCGGAAATATGGAACGCGACAAGGCGCTCGACATGGCGTTGAGCCAGATCGAAAAGCAGTTCGGCAAGGGCTCGGTCATGCGGATGGGAGAGAACCTCAACCTGGGAATCGAATCGATCTCCACCGGGGCGTTGGCGCTCGACCTGGCGCTCGGGATCGGCGGCCTCCCACGCGGACGCATCGTCGAGATCTACGGCCCCGAGTCGTCGGGCAAGTCGACCCTCGCCATGCACGTGGTGGCCGAGGCGCAACGCAACGGTGGGATCTGCGCCTACATCGACGCCGAGCACGCCATGGACCCGGTGTACGCGGGTGCCATCGGCGTGAACGTCGACGACCTGCTCATCTCCCAACCCGACACCGGGGAGCAGGCCCTCGAGATCGCCGACATGCTCATCCGCTCGGGTGCGCTCGACGTCCTGGTCATCGACTCGGTGGCGGCATTGACGCCTCGCGCCGAGATCGAGGGGGAGATGGGCGACAGCCACGTCGGGCTGCAGGCCCGGCTCATGTCCCAGGCGCTGCGCAAGCTCACCGGCACGCTGTCGAAGTCGAACACCATCGCCGTCTTCATCAATCAGCTGCGCGAGAAGATCGGCGTCATGTACGGATCGCCCGAGGTCACCCCGGGAGGCCGGGCCCTCAAGTTCTATTCGTCGGTGCGACTCGACATCCGCCGGATCGAGCAGATCAAGGACGGTGCAGAAGTCGTCGGCAGTCGCACGCGGGTAAAGGTCGTCAAGAACAAGGTGAGCTCGCCCTTCAAGCAGGCTGAGTTCGACATCATGTACGGCCGGGGCATCAGTCGCGAGGGCTCGCTCTTGGACGTGGGTGTGGAACTCGGGCTCATCAAGAAGTCGGGGGCCTGGTTCACCTACGAGGGTGAGCAACTCGGACAGGGGCGTGAGAACGCCAAGCAGTTCCTGATCGAGACGCCCGAGCTGATGATCGAGATCAACGAGCGCATCCGCTCGCAGCTGGCCGGCACGGTCCTCCCCGCGGGGGCAACGGTCGGTGCCATCGAGGAGGAAGGCGTTCCCGCTGCCGTGACGGACTAACCGGCACCGTCGGTGTGGTCTCGGGCCGGGTTGCCGTCGGGCGACCCGGCCCGTTGTCTGTCGGTCCTACGGCTCGGCCCTATGGCTTGGTGGTGGCGGGACCGGTCGAGGCGGTGGTCCCCGTGGTCGTCACCGGCACCGTGGAGGGCACGATCTCGACCCAGGTCTGCCCGGGCTTGAGCGCGATGGTCGATCCGTTCGCGGCGGTCAGGGTGGTGGGGTCGCCCAAGGCGGCCCGCTTCCACGTCCCGGTGATGGCGACGCCGTCGCGCAGCACCATGAGTGGACCGCTCCCGGTCAACTGCGATTGGACCTCGAGCCCGCCTTCGCTGTTCTCGAGCCACGGGCCGTACGTGACGTGCACGGTCTGCACGACGATGTTGGTCGTGGCGATCTGGGAGCCGCCGGCGATGGTGGCGGGCCGGCCGCTGTAGGACAACAGCCAATGCCCGCTCGCCGCGTCCCACGTCCACAAGGTGTTGTTGGTGGCGGTGAAGGGGATGTGGACGGATCCGGTCGCCGCGCCCAACGTTGTCGTCGGGGAATAAGTGAAGAGCGGAGTCGGCGGCGTGGTGTCACCGGGATCGAGACCCCAGCCCCCGGCGGCGGAGATATAGGTGCTGTAGGGCGCCACTCGACCGGGCACGTGCTTGATGATCGCTCCGTGGGTACGGAGGTCGAAGTCACTCAGGTTGCCGCTGCTCAACATGGACAGCACGGGGTTGATGCCCCCGACGTGCACGAGGATGGGCTTGCTCAATTGGTCCATGATCGGCAGGTCGACGGCGCGCGCCGAGCGGATGGGACCGATCAGTGCCGGGCTCTGGCACTGGAACACCGCCGCGAAGCGCGTGATGCCACCCTCGACGGGCTCGTCGAAGACGATGTCGGCCTGGTCGAGGCCCGACTGGGGCCGGGCGTCGGGGTAGTCGTCGATCTTCACGGCCAGAGCTGGACGCTGGGGGACTGCACCACCGGTGGGTGCGAGCCCGGTGAGAGGACACAGCGGGCCCGACGCCGCCGCCGTCGTCGACGTGGCCGGGATGTTGGCGGCGGAATGCGAGGCCTTGTTCTTCGCCCCCCCTCCCGACGACACCGCCAAGGCGATTCCCCCTCCGGCGAGAAGCACCGCGGCGGCCACGAGGGCGATGATCCAGGCGCGCTGTGACGAGCTCGGCCCCCGGCCGTCGGTGCCGGCGGCCCCGGCACCGGCTGCGCCGCCGACGGCGAAGTCATCGGTCGCGGCAGCCGGCGTGCCGGCTGGAGGCGTCGGGGTGGCCGCCATGGACTGGGTGGTGGTGACCGGGGTCGCCTCGGTGAGATCCGACCGCGTGGTGTCGGCCGGGGTCGCCTGGGTGGCGGTGTCCCAGGACTCGGGCGTTTCGGTGTTCTCGCCGCCGTCCCCGCTCGGGACGTCGCCGGTTGGCTCGGGGGTGATGTCGTCGGGCATGAAGTCCTCCTGCGATCCCGCGTGGGGTCGCCGTCTCGACCGTCGCCGGTGATTCGTTCCGCACCGGCCTCGCGCTGCGGTCGAAAATGGATCGGGGTCGAGGCTACTGCGTGGGCTGGTCCGGTCCTGGCACCACGGACTATGACGGACGGTCATGGGCACGGCGGGAGTCCATCGGGCGGCAACGGCCTTCTCCGACGCCGCCGCGGTCTACGAGAAGACCCGACCCGACTACCCCCCCGCCGCGCTGGCGTGGCTGGGTGAGCACCTGGCCCTCGGCCCCGGACGGCGCGTCCTCGACCTCGCGGCGGGAACGGGCAAGCTCACCCGGGGCCTCGTGGCGAGCGGCGCCTCGGTGATCGCTTTGGAGCCGGTCGAGGGAATGCGTCGGACGTTGGTTGATGCGGTTCCGGGCGCACCCGTCGTGGCCGGAGTGGCTCAGGCCATCCCCCTCGGCAGCGAAACCGTCGACGCCATCACCGTGGCCCAGGCGCTGCACTGGTTCGCCACGGTGGAAGCGGTCGACGAGATGCACCGTGTCCTTCGTCCGGGGTCACGACTGGCGGTGGTGTGGAACCGACGCGTGCTTTCGGATCCGCTGCAGGCGACGTTGCACCGACTCATGGCGCCGTTGCGGGGCACCACCCCGACGGGTGCGTCGGGCGAGTGGCGAGGGGTGCTGCGCGACACCGGGAGCAGCGCGCCTCGGTTCGTACCCGAAGCGCAGCTGCGCGCGCCGTGGAGCCAGCCCATCGATGTC
Source organism: uncultured Acidimicrobiales bacterium (assembly GCA_963846125.1). Taxonomy (GTDB): domain Bacteria; phylum Actinomycetota; class Acidimicrobiia; order Acidimicrobiales; family UBA8190; genus Chersky-840. Next base: position 224,495 of record CAWJUR010000002.1, on the reverse strand, counting down.
GAGGGTGTGGCGGGCCGGGTGGCATCGGTGAGCTTCGTCGCCGCTATGGACAGCGCCGAGCGAGAGCGGCTCCTCGAGGAGGTTCGGACCGAGGCCCGGCGCTACCCGCCTCCGCTCGCGCTTGCGTATGTGGCGGAGATCTTCTGCTACCGGCGCGCCGGTTGACACCGTCGATGGGCGGCGCGCGGGAGTACCGGGTACGTTCGGCGCGTGCCGTCGCCCCGCCAGATGCCGCCGTGGGCCCGCCGACTGGCCTCGACCGCCATCGACATCGGATGGCGCTGGGTCTGTGACCTCGGGGGCATCGGCCCCAACCATCCCCGGGCCCGGCGCTTCGGCGCCTTCGGGGCCGGCAGCATGATCGCCTTTCCCCCCGGTGCCATCTTCAACGAGCGATGGATCAGGATCGGCAGCCGCACCATGATCGGGCCCTACGTGTCACTGTCGGCGGGGATGGCACCGGGCCAGGAGATGGTGAGCGATCCCGTCGTCTCCATCGGTGACCGGACCCTGATCGGACGAGGCAGTCACATCGTCGGTCACTTCTGCGTCGAGATCGGCGACGACATCCAGACCGGCCCGTACGTGTACATCACCGACCAGAACCACGTCTACAGCGATCCCGACGTCCCTATCGGTGCGCAGTGGCCGGTCGAGTCGAGTGTGCACATCGGTTCCGGTAGCTGGCTCGGAACCGGAGTGGTCGTCCTACCCGGCTCCCGTATCGGCCGCAACGTGGCGGTGGGGGCGGGGTCGGTGGTCACCGGCGTGCTCCCCGATCACTGCGTGGCGGTGGGCTCGCCGGCCAAGGTCGTGAAGCGGTACTCGCCCGACGATGGTTGGCGCGCCACCGACCATGCCGATGGCGACACTGCTCAGAAACTGGCGGGGAGCAACGGGCTCACTGCGCCGAAGAAGAAGAAGAGCGCCACCAGCGACAGCGCACCGCCCGCGGTGTAGGCGATCCAGCGTTGGGAGCGCGACCGTCGCCGACGCGCCACCACCAACACGGCGGTGATCACGAACGCGCTGAGCAGGCCTTGCTCCAACGCCGGTGTCCAATCGCCTTGGCCTCCGGCGAGGTCGTTGGTGGTAGCAGTCGACTGCGCGTGTGGTGCCACCTTGGGCGGGGCCGCGGTGGGGGCAGGGCGGGTCGTGAGCATGGCGTGGACCACGAGCCGTTGTGACGCGCTGAAGCGCGGATTGCACGTGGTGAGTGTGAGCTCGGGTGTCGTGGTGTTGTCGACCACGGCGGTGTCGTCCGGGCTCACCACGAGCGTCTGTGTCACGCGGTAGGTGAACGCTCCCTGCACGGTGGTGATGTCGATGAGGTCGCCAGGAGCGAGCTCATCGAGGTTGTAGAACGGTGCACCGTACGTCGTGCGGTGTCCGGCGATGGCCGCGTTGCCTTGTTCTCCGGGCAACGGGGTGCCGGGGTAGTGCCCCGGGCCCGACCGCAGGTCCGAGGTCGAGGTCCCTTGCACGATGACCTTGCTCAGGCCGATCTTGGCGATCCGCATCAAGCCGACGGGGTTGCCGTCATTGGGAGCCGCGATCGACGCGCCCACCGTGGGCTGGTCGCCCGAACCCGTCGTCGTGGTCGTCGACGCCGTGGTCTTCGTCGTGGTCGACGTCGACGCGCTCGATGTGGTTGATGTCGTGGACGGGTGCTGCGCGGCGCGGTGCAGCTGCGCGTCGAGTCGCTGCAGGAGCTGGGCCTGGCTGTGGGACTCGGCGATGCCCGTTCCCCACAGCTGATACGCCACGAAGAGCAGGATGAGGACGCCCGCACCCAGGAGGATCCGGCCCAGTACGCCGGTGATGAGCCCCCGTCGCACGTACTCGACACTACCCACGGGTGCCACCTTTGGATCGGCATGGCTTGGATACACTCAGCTGGTGCAGGTCCTTTTCGTGTGCACGGCCAACATGTGCAGGTCCCCCATGGCCGCCGCGCTCTTCGGCCGGCTCGCCCTGGTGGGGGGAGGCGATGCGACCGAAGAGGTGTCGGTGGCGTCCGCCGGTCTGCTCCCTGGTGGGTACGCGTCACCTCCGGAAGTCGTGACCACCATGGCCGAGCTAGGTATCGACCTCTCTCGACACTGCAGCACCCAGATCTCGGCGGAGCTCGTGGGCTCCTCGGACGTGATCGTCACCATGGCGCGCCGTCACGCGCGCGAAGTCGTGCTCCTCGTACCCGAAGTCTGGGGTCGGACCTTCACCTTGAAGGAATTCGTGCGCCGGGGCGAGATGGTGGGGCGCCGTCGCCCCGACGAGGCGCTCGGTATCTGGCTCGAGCGGTTGCATCACGGGCGCCAACGCACCGACCTGGTGGGCAGCGCGGAGGCCGACGACGTCGCCGACCCGATCGGTGGGCCCCTCGACGGGTACCGGAAGACGGCGCGCCTCCTCGGCACTCTGGTCGACGCGGCCGCCTCGTTGCTGTGGGTCCCCCGCGAGATCCGGTCGCGGCCCGGGTGAGCGACCCGGAGGTACCGGCCGGTTCTGCGGACCCTGCCGCATCAGCCGACGCTGCCGAATCAAAGGACTCTGCCGAATCAACGGACTCTGCCGAAGTAGCAGACCCGTCGAACCCTTCCGAGACATCGGAGAAATCGGAGTCATCGAAGACAGATCAGGTAGAGCGGTCCGAGCCGGCAGAGCCTCCGAAGGCTCCTGCCGACGGCGACCGACCCGCGACGACCGGGCGCGCCAGGACGCCACGGCGGCGACGCCGACGTCGGCTGGTGTGGATCGCCATCGTGGTGGTGGTGCTGTGGCTGGCGTCGGCCGCAGTGGTCATCGCGCTGGGCCTGCTGGACGCCAGTCACGGGATGGCAGATGTGACCCAGGCCAAGTCACATCTCACGGCGTCCGACGTGGTCGACCGTTCGGCCACCGCCCCGCTGCACGCCGCGGTCAAGCAATTCAACTCGGCGGATGGGCTCTTGCACTCACCGCTCCTGGCTCCGCTCGACATCGTTCCCGTTATCGGCCGGCAGCTGCGTTCGGTGCAGGACCTGTCGTCGGCGTCGGGCCGGGTGGCCCAGATCGGTGCCGGCGCCATCGACCAGGCCCACGCCGTGTTGCAGTCACCCCACAGCAGTGGGTCGGACCGGGTCGTTGAATTGCGCAGGCTCGCCAAACTGGCGGCGGACACCGACCGGGCCCTGGGGCGGATCGACACGGGCCCGGCCCATGCGCTCGTCTCTCCACTGGCCTCGAAGCACGACACGTTCGTGCGCGACCTCACCGACGTTCGCACCCGGTTGCAACATGCGGCCGGGGTGGCCGGCACGATGGCCGACATTCTCAACGGCCCCCAGACGTACCTCCTCCTCATGGCCAACAACGCCGAGATGCGGGCGGGATCGGGTGACTTCCTCGAAGTCGGCGCCCTCGCCGCCCACGACGGGCATCTCCAGCTGTCCAACTTGAACCAGACCGTGAACATCCCTGTGGCCGCAGGCAAGGTGAGCGTCACCGGTGACCTTGCCGCCCGTTGGGGCTGGCTGAAGCCCGGGCAGGACTGGCGGAACCTCGGGTTCACTCCCCAGTTCGACGTGAACGGTCCCTTGGCGGCGCAGATGTGGGAGGCCGAGACGGGCCAGCACGTCGACGGGGTGATCGCCGTGGACGTCGAAGCGCTGCACCAGATCCTCCTCGCCACGGGCCCGGTCACCTTGAGCAGCGGCACCGTGGTGAACGCGGACAACGTGGTCCAGCTTCTGACCCACGACCAGTACGAGGGGTTGGTCGACCAGCCCACGGCCGCGCAGGCCCGGGCCGAGGCGGGGCGGGAGGACCAGCAGGGGTCGCTCGCCAAGGCCGCCCTCGATGCCCTGGAAAACGAGTCACTCGACCTCAAATCCTTGTCGAATGCAATGACCACGGCGACCCAGGGTCGGCACCTCCTCATGTGGTCGGCCAAGCCCCAGGCCGAGGCCGACTGGGTCCAGGCCGGGGTGGCCGGCCAGCTGTCGTCGGACTCGATCATGACGGCGGTGATCAACCGGGGAGCGAACAAACTCGACCCGTACCTCTCGGTCGACTCGGGCCTCGACCTCCACACCCAGGGCAAACGCACCTTGGGCACCCTGACGGTGAAGCTGCACAACGGCACCCCCACCGGGCAGTCCCAGTTCATCGCCGGGCCCTATCCCGGGATCGGGACCGTGTACGGGGAGTACCAGGGGGTTCTGGCCGTCAACCTCCCCGGGTATGCCTCATCTCCCCGTGTCGACGGCAACCCGACCCTGGACGCGTTCGGTGCCGAGGGCCCCACATGGGTCGTCGCCACGCCGGTCGACCTCAAGGCCGGCCAGGACCAGAAGATCGTCGTCCGCTTCACCCTGCCCCAGGTGACAGGAGAGGTCAGAGTGGTCCCTACGGCACGTTTGACACCTGTGACCTGGCACTATCGGGGATCAACCCACACCGACTCCGTGCCCTTCACACTGTCTTGGTGACGGTTCCGGCCTGAGAAACAGGCCGTTTCCGGGACCGAAAGGGCCTCTCCCCCGGGGCCCGCGACCCCCCGACCTGGGGATTAGTTCCCAATCACCTGTATCCAGTTGACCGAATGTTGACTCTCCATAGGGCCTCTGTCGATGCGGATCCGTGACAATCCGTTGTAAGTCGCTCACGGAGTGGTGTGGGCAAAGGGGACCTGTTGGTGAGCCCGAAATTGGGTATCACACCGGCAGGGCAGGGTGTAGGTGCAGGTCGGCGGTGGCGGGACATGTCGCCGGTAACCAAGAACAGGCGAGTAGATTTCGGTCACGGAGTGTGGCTGGAGTCTTTGACCGGGCAATCAAGGATGCGGCAGCACAGCTGCTGCGGGGTGAAGGGTTGAAAAGCGAAATGAAAAGCAAACTTCTCGGTCTGGGACTGGGGCTGACTCTGACCACGCTGGGTGTGGCAGCGGTCCCCGCGACAGCGGCTTTTGCCGACAGCACGTGTTACACGGGCTGCACGACACCGGCGACGAGCCCGCCCGTCACGCCATTGGTGACGACACCGGTTGTGGTTCCGGTGGAGCCCAAGGCTGCTGGCGCCTCTCTGCCTTTCACGGGTGCTGACATCGAGGGAATGGCTGCCATCGGCGGCGGTGCCCTGGTTGCCGGTGGTCTCATGGTGCGCCGCAGTCGTCGGGTGCGTCGGGCCGCGGCGTAGTCAGCAATCCAATTCTTAAGCGATCGACCAGAAGCGCATAGCGCCATGTCCGTTGGACTGAACTACCAGTCCTGGGTCAACGCGAGGCCGTCCGAGCGCAAAGCCCGGGCACTCCCTCTCCAGGCCCGGGCGACGGCGAGCGCCGCTATGAAAACGGTGGCGCTCTCCGACGCTGTCCTCCTCGTCGTCGTGGTGGCCGCCCTCGGGCTGTCCCTCGCGACGTGGTGGGCGTGGGTAGCGATGGCCACGGTTGTCGGTGCTCTGGCGCTCACTGGTCACTACCGCCCCCGGATCACGCTGAGCGTGGCCCGCGAGGCGGGCTCGATCGCAGCCTGCGCGATGGCGCCATTCGTGGTCCTCGCGCTCGCCAAGGTGTCGGGGCCGTCGACGACCCGGTTGCTCGTGACCGGTGCCATCGTGACCGGCGCCATCGTCATCGTCCGCTGCGCTTCGTACTGGGTCGTGCGGACGTTGCGGACGCGCGGCTGGTTCGCGGAGCGGACGCTGTTCGTCGGGGCCGGCGATGTCAGCACCAAGATGGCGGCGACGCTCGACGAGCACCCCGAGTACGGCTTGCGCCCCGTCGGCTTCCTCGACGAGGTCGACAGCGCCGGTCTGCCTCTCCCGCTCTTCGGTGGGGTGGGCATGCTGCGCATGGTGTTGTCCGAGGAGCGGATCGATCGTGTAGTCGTCGCCTTCGGCGTCACCCGCGAGTCGGACATGGTCGATGTCTTCCGGGCTTGTGAAGACGCCTCGGTCGAGATCCACGTGCTGCCTCGGTTCTTCGAGCTGGCCACCGCCATGAACAGCCGCAACGTGGACGACGTGTGGGGTTACCCCCTGCTGCGTCTGCGCCGGTCCCTGCTACGACGCAACGCCCGTATGGTCAAACGCGTCTTCGACGCCACGGTGGCGGCATTCGCTCTGCTCATGGTGTCTCCGATCTACGCCGCCATCGCCGCGGTGGTGAAGCTCACCAGCCCGGGCCCAGTGCACTTCCGTCAGCAGCGTGTGGGCGAGCGCGGCGTCATCGTCGATGTCCTCAAGTTCCGTTCCATGCGGGTCAACTCGCGCTCGGACGTGGAGTGGAATCCCACCAACGACTCGGTGACGAAGATCGGCCACATCCTCAGGGTGACCGGACTGGACGAGCTTCCGCAGCTCTGGAACATCTTGAAGGGCGACATGTCCCTCGTCGGCCCGCGGCCCGAGCGTCCCTTCTTCGTCGAGCAGTTCAAGGTGGACGTGCCCCGTTACGACGACCGGCACCGGGTGCCGGTCGGGCTCACGGGTCTCGCCCAGGTGCACGGGCTGCGTGGTGACACCTCGATCGACGAGCGTGCCAGGCTCGACAACCAGTACATCGAGAACTGGTCCCTGTGGCGTGACATCGTGATCCTGTTCCAGACCTTCACCGCCGTGATCCGCAACACGTTCGAGCCGAGCGGGGAGACCGGCCGGTCCGAAGCGGCCCCGGTGCTTCGTATCCACCGGGTCGAAGAGACCGTGCACGCCGAGACCGAAACGGTGCAGTCATCGACACCAGACGCCAAAGAGGCCTCATCGATCGGGTGACCGAACACGCACGTCCACCCGTAAGGGGGGAGTGACGCCGGGTCGCCTTCAGGCGGCCCGGCGATGATCTTTTAGAAGACCAAATGCGATCAAATGATCGAAAGCCCACATGATCAAGTGATCAAATGGCCTGAAGTTGATCGAAGGACCTGACGAACAAGGGATCTGACGAACAATTGTCCCCACCGCTGTTGCACCGATACCCGATTGTCTGTACCGCTTTCTGTAGCGCTCACCTATGACCGTCCACCCCCTCCCCGACGACATCGACATCACGCTCACCGCAGCACCCGCGGCATCGGTCGCGTCCGAGCCGGCGCTGCGGGTCCTGCTCGTCGACGCTTCGGACCGGGGGGGCATCGCCCGCTACACCCGCTGTCTTCGCGCCGCCCTCGAGGCGGAGCACGTCGAGGTGGCGTTGGCCGCGCCGGCGGGGGTCGGCGACCCCGACCTGGAGCTGAAGGGCCCGCGTTGGGGCCCCGCCGTCGCCCGCATGGGGAAGGCCCGGCTCTACGCGCTGCGCCTCGGTGAGCTCGGCCCCACGGCTCTGTCGTTCGCACGCTCGGTCTCGCGGGCGCGTCCCACCGTGGTGCACGTCCAGACCGAGGTGGTCCCGGGGCTCGACCCCTTGGTGCTGCGCGGCATCTCTCGACGGGTGCCCGTCGTGCTCACGATCCACGACCCCGTGCCCCTCGAGGGCGGGGCGCGCGCCGCGGCCGATCAGGCCCGGCGCTGGCGGGCCGCCGACGCGCTCATCATCCACGGCGAGGAACCCCGCAACTTCGTCGAAGCCAGTGCGCCGGGGGTGCCGGTCCACGTGGTTCCGGTCGACCTCCCCCTCGGCGGCCCCGCGCTCCCACGCGCCGAGGCGAGGAGGCAGCTCGCGCTCGACGACGCCCCCATGGCGCTCCTCCTCGGACAGGTACGCCCGTACAAGGGCATCGGGTTGTTGGCTCAGGCGTGGCCCCAGGTCGCGGCGGCCCTCCCCGGGTCCCGTCTCTTCGTCGTGGGGGAGGCCTACGAATCGGCCGACCTGGCCCGGTTGGAGTCCTGCCCCGGGGTGGAGCTCCGGCGGGGATTCGTCCCCGAGGGGGACCTCGACCTGTGGTCGGCGGCCGCCGATGTGCTCGTGCTCCCCTACGCGGTGGGGTCGCATTCGGGGGTGCTGCACCGGGGGCTGGCCGCGGGCACCCCGGTCCTGGCGTCGCCGCCCCTGGCCGAAGAGGTGCACCGCACCGGGGCCGGTGCGGTGGTGCCGCTCGACCCCGCGGCGTGGGCAGAAGCCCTGGTGCGGGCCCTGGGTGACCACCCCCTTGCCCGGCCCACCGCCCCGACGGGCCGTGGCACCGCCCGGGGCACCGTGGAGGTCTACCGAGACGTCCTGGACCGACGCGCGCGGGGCGTGGCATGACGCCGGCCACGGTGAGCGGGATTCGGGACATGAGAGGCCGTTTTCAGCAGGCCAGGGCGCTTGGGGCGGCTACAGAGCGGTCCCGAACAAGACGAAACTATTAGGCATGGTCCGACGATCCCGCCTCAGCGTTGGCGCCTTGGTGGCGGCCGCATCCACTGGACACGTGCTCTATCCGGCGTGGTTGGCCGTCGCATCGCGGCGCCGCGCCCTCGAACCGGTGGCTGATCCCTCCCCGTGGCCCGCAGTCACTGTGCTCGTCGCCGCCTACGCCGAAGCCGAATGCATCGGGCCCAAGGTGCATGACGTCCTCGCCAACGGCTACCCCGGTCCGCTCGACGTCATGGTGGTGGCCGACGCCGACGTCGAGACCGCGGCGCGTGCCGAGCACGCCGGCGCCACCGTCGTTACCGCCGACGATCGCCTTGGCAAGGCCCAGGCGATCAACCTCGGGTTCTCCAAGGTCACATCGCCCATCGTGATCGTCACCGACGCCAACAACGTCCTCGCCCCCGGAGCCATCGCGGCGATGGTCCGGCACTTCGGCGACCGCAGCGTCGGCGCCGTGGCCGGCGAGAAGGTGGAAGCCGACGGCGGTGGCGAGGATCTCTATTGGCGATTCGAGTCCTGGCTCAAGCAGCGCGAGTGGCGTTTGGGCACCACCATCGGGCTCGTGGGTGAGCTCGCCGCCATCCGGACGGACGCGTGGAGGCCCATCCCCGCTGACATCGCCACCGACGACTTGTGGATCGCGCTGGACCTGTCCGAACGCGGGTACACCATCGCCTACGAGCCGAGCGCCAAAGCCTTCGAGCCCCCCGTGCACACGTTTCGCCAGCAGTGGGAGCGCCGCACCCGCAGCGTCTCCACCGCACTCCATGTCTTCCAGCGTCGTCGGTCCCAGCTCGGCCCGGCCGGTGGGTTGGTGGCGGCGGAGATCTGGGGGCACCGTTTGGCGCGCTACACGGTTTCGCCCCTCGCCCATGTGGCACTGCTGGGTGTCGCTGCCCGCCGGGCCCGCACGAGCCGGCTGGCCAAGCTGTTTCTCCTCGGCCACGCCGTGGGCGTCTGGGCCGTGGCGCGACGGGCCACGGCCGAGACGATGCCCGCCAAGGTGTCTGCCGACAACCTCGAGCGCGGCTCGCGTCGTGGCCGTAGAGACGTCGCGCCACGTCTCGCAGGATGGCAGCGACGCACCGGCGCCGTTGGGAGTGACCTTGGCGCGACGGGCCGCCCACGCGTTGGGTCAAGGCGTCTTCCTGCAGGCTGTGGCTCTGGGTGGGATCGTCCGATACCTGCGCGGCGACCGGCCGACGCGTTGGACGACCGTGCGGCGCTGAAAGACCCTTCGATGCGCGACAAGGACCCCACGCGACTGCGCGTCCTCGAGGTGAGCTACTCCCGCCAGGTGTGGGGGGCCGAGCTCGCCACCATGGCCCTGGCCGGCCCCCTGGCACGGCGCGGCATCGACCTGACCTTGGCCTCGCCTCCGGGCGGTGACCTCGAGGAGCATTGGCGGCGACTCGCCCTGCCGTTCGTGCCGCTCGCCTTCCCGGACCATCTCGGGCTGCGCGCCGCGGACGCCCAGAGTCGTCCGTCGGTCGGGCAGTTCGGGCGCGAGGTCCTCACCACGGCGCGATCGGTCCAGATGATCGCCGGCGCGGCGCGGGGTTTCGACCTCGTGCACTCCAACAGCCTGTGGGCGCATCTCGACTGTGCGATCGCGGGTCGTCTGGCCCGGCGCCCGTCGATCATCGAGCTCTATGACCTGGTTCGCCCCGGGCTGGGCCGCAAGGTGCTGACTGCGGCGGCCGCGCTGTCGACGACGGCGGTGGCGATCAGCCAGGCTGTCGCCGACATCATCGGGCCCCGCGGGGCTCGCCACGTCCGCATCGTGCCGCTGTCGGTCGACCTCGACCGCTTCGGCCCCGGGCCTGTCGCTCCTGAGGTGCGCCGGCATCTGACCTCCGACGAAGCCGCTCCCCTCGTGGGGATCGTCGGACGCATCGACCCCGAAAAAGGCGTGGATGTCCTCGTCAAAGCCATGGGTCTGCTGCGCGGCGCCGCGGCCGGGGCCCATCTCGTCGTGGTGGGAAGCGCCGGGCTCGCCCCCGACGGCTACCCCGAGCGGGTGCGGGCCGAGGCCGAGGAGACCCTGGGTGACCGGGTGCGCTTCGCCGGTCGTACCAACGACGTCCCGGGCACCCTGCGCGCCCTCGACATCCTCGTGAACGCGTCGGTGGCCGAGCCCTTCGGACTGAGCGTCCTGGAAGCCCAGGCCTCGGGAGTGGCCGTGGTCGGGACCCGGGCCGGTGGCATCCCCGACTTCGTCTTCGACGGCGACAACGGGCTGCTCGTCCCCCACGGCGACGCAGACGCCTTGGCCAAGGCGTTGGACCGGCTGATCACCGACGACGACCTGCGCGCCCGGCTCGCCGAGCGCGGACGGGTCACGGCCCAGGGGCGCGGCATCGAGGCGCGCGCCGACATTGTCGCCGATATGTACCGCGACGCCGTGCACAAGAGACACCTCCGCACCGGTGAGGCGCCATGAGGGTGCTCATGGTCACGAAGTTCGTGCCGCTGCCCGACAACGACGGCGGCAAGCAGCGCGCCCTGGCCGTGGCCACGCGCCTGGCCCAGGGGGCCGATGTGGTGTTGTGCGCCTACGACGACGGTGACGGCGACGTGGCCGGGCTCAAGCGCCTCGGCATCGACGTGCGCAGCGTTCCGTGGCGCCCGACCGCGTGGCGTGCCGCGCGCGGGGTGCTGCGGACCCGCAGTGTTTCTGCAGGCCGCTTCTACAGCACCGAGCTCGTCGACGAAGTGCGCAGGGCGGCGAGCGAGGGACCCGTCGACCTGCTCCAGGTGGAGTACCTGCAGATGGTGCCGGTGGCGCGCCGCGTCGCCGCGGCTCGGCGTGTGCTCGACCTGCACAACGTGGAGTCCGCGCTGGTGCGCAGCTACGCCCGTGTCGGACGGGGGCCGGCGGGGCTCCTGGCTCACGTCGAAGCGGCCGCCCTCGGTGCCATGGAGCGCGCCCTCATGCCCGCCTTCGACACCGTGGTGGTGGTGAGCGAACGCGAACGCCAGCGCCTGCCCGCCGGGGTCCGCCACGTCCTGGTGTGCCCCAACGGCAAGGACCCCGATCCGTCGGGGCCTCTGCCCCCGGCACCGACGCCGACCGCCGCCTTCGTCGCCACCTTGGGCTGGGCGCCCAACGTCGACGCCGCGACGTGGTTCGGCGAGGAGGTGTGGCCCGAGGTGCACCGCCGGCAGCCTGATGCCCGGCTTCTGCTCGTGGGCAGGGACCCTGCTCCCTCGGTCCGGGCCCTCGCGTCCTCGTCCGTCGAGGTTTCCGGTACCGTTTCTGACGTCCGCCCGTACCTTGCCCAGGCGCGAGTGGCGGTAGCTCCGCTCCGATCCGGAGGAGGTACCCGCCTGAAGATCCTTGAGGCTCTGGATGCGGGTCGACCCGTTGTGGCCACCTCTGTCGCTGTGGACGGGCTCGAAGACCTGATCGGGGAGGGCGTTGTGGTTGCTGACGACTCCCGGTCGATGATCGAGGCCGTCAGTGCTCTGCTCACCGATGCCGAGCAGGCCGCTGCGCTCGGCCGTGCCGGCCACGACGCCGTGGCGGCCCGACACACCTGGGACGTGGCCCTCGCCCCTCTTCTCCACAGCGTGGCTCCGTAATGGCCAAGATGATCCTGCTGGTAGGGGCGGCGTTGGCATCGGGGATGCTGCTGTACCTCTTTCTGCGGTGGGAGCGCTCGGGTCGAGAGCACTGGGTGGTGTTCTTGCTCTTCGGGTTGCTCGTCTTCGAGTCGACGCTGTGGGACAACGAGACCACGGTCCCGAAGGGCCTCTTCCATCCCGGCACCGGCTCGCTCGAGTTCCGGTTGCCCGAGGTCATCATCTCGGTGGCGATCGTGGCGCGCCTGTTGACCAAGGGCAGGCCCCAGCGCATCGGTCTCCCCGCATTGTTGTGGGTGACCGTGGCGGCGTGGTGGTCGCTCGAAGCCGTTGAAGGAGTGCTGCGCCACAACAGCCTGGTCAAGCTCCCTTATGAGGCCAAGGCCATCATCTACGTCATGGGCGCCTACGCGCTGGCGTCGGGCGTGCCGATCCGGCGCTACCTCGAAGGGCGGGGTTTCCAGCGCCTGGTGCGGTGGTCGGCCCTCTCCGCGAGCCTGCTCCTCGTCCTCACCGCCGCCCACAAGACGTTCGCGCTGCACGTCCCCCTGTTGCGTCTCAGCAACTTCGGCTCGCTCGGCACCGACGCGGCCACGCTCTTCGTCTCCATCGGGGTCATCGGCTTCCTGGTGGAGCTCAACAAGGACCACCGCAGCCGGCTCAACCTGTTGTGCACGGTGCCGCTGGCGATGGGCACCTTCTTCGCCTACCAGCGAGCCGTCCTGCTCACGCTGGGGGCGGTCGTGACCGTGGTGGTGCTGGTGGCGCTGGGATCCACGGCCCGCCAGCGGCTCCGCATCCGGTCCGGAGAGGTCGCCCTCGCCGCCCTCGCCGTGGTCGGTGTCGTGCTGGCGGTGTCGGTCATCCCCGCCGTCACGGCGCAGAAGTCGGTGACCGGCCCGGCCGCCAGTTTCGCCAATACGGTCGGCAACACGCTGAATTCCCAGGAGAAGCAGCAATCGGCCCAGGACCGCATCAACAAATGGAGCGTGGCCTTCGCCGACGCCAAGCAACACGTGTTGCTCGGTCAAGGGCTCGGGTTCACCTACAGTTACTTCCAAGCGGGGCCGAACCAATTCATCCAGACCGACCTCACCGAGAACATCGGCCTCGACCTCTGGCTGCGTACCGGGCTCATCGGGTTGGGGTTGTTCCTTTTGGCCTTGCTGACCTCACTCGTGAACGGATTCGCCACCTGGCGCCTGCACCCGGACCCCACCGTGGCGGTCCTGGCCCTGGCGCTGTTCGCGGTGGTGATCGGGATGATCGCCAAGGGCCAGGTGGAATCGATCTTCGAGAACTATCGGCTTGCCACGGTGTTCGGGCTCTCGCTCGGCATGCTCCGCAGCGCCGTGACTTCAGGAGGGGGCGGCCCCACCGCCATGCGTACCTATCAGGCAATGCGCCAATACGAGGTGGTCTGACACCATGGAGATTCGCCAACTGATCAGAGACGTCCGGCGGAACCTTGCCGTCGCCATGGCGGCCTTCGTCCTGTGCGTCGTGGCCGGTGGTGCCGCCGCGTTCCTTCCGGCCAAGCACTACACCGCCAGCACCCTCGTGGCCGTCCAGGCCGCGCCGGGCGCCATCGGCACCATCAGCAACGTGGGTGAGTTGATCTCCATCGTCGCTCCCCAGCTCCCGGCTGAAGCCACCAGCGACACCAACCTGGTGCGCGCCCGCACCAACGTCCCCGAGCCGTATCAATCCATCGGTGCTTCGGTCACCGCCACCGTCGACCCGGGCACGTTCATCGTGACGATCACGGCCACCAGTTCCAACAAGGTGGCGGCGGCTGACTTCGCCAACGCCGTCGCCAATCGTCTCAAGTTCATCCAACCCCGGCCGGCCGAATCGGGCTACCAACTCACCCAGCTGTCGCCGGCCACGCCGCCGTCGTCGCCTTCGAACCCACGCCTTCCCATCGTGTTGGGAGCCGCCGCCTTCGGTGTCATCCTCGGCATCTTCGCGGCGATGTGGGCGGCGGGGATCCGGCGCCGCCTCAGCCGCGTCACCGAGGTCAAAGAACGCATCGGCGCCACGGTGTTGGGAGAGATCCCACGCGTGGCTGTGACCGGGCTGCGGCCGACCGACCTGTTCGTCAAGCACAGCGAGCCGATGGCCATGGAGGCGTTCCAGGAGCTGCGCAGCAACCTGCTCATCAGCCTGCCGGCGGGTGCCTCGGCGATGATCGCGGTGACCTCGTGCGACCCCGGTGAGGGTAAGACGTCGGTGTCGACGAACATCGCCTGGGCCCTGGCCGCCCAGGACCGCCACGTCACCGCCATCGACTGTGACCTGCGCAAGCCGGCCCTGCACACCCAGATGGGCGTGCCCTTCGGCCCGGGGGTCACCAGTCGCCGTACCGAGGACGCGCTGGCGCATGCCTCGCGCACGCCCAACCCCTATCTCGACGTGATCCCGGCCGGCATCATCGATCGCCATCCGTCCGACATCGTGTCCGCTCATCTGCCGTTGCTGATCGAGCAGCTGCGCGAGCGCCACGACACCGCCGTCATCGACTGTCCGCCGCTCATCGGGGTGGCCGAGACGGTCCTCATCGCGACCATGGTCGACCTCGTCATCGTGGTGGTGGACGCGCGCCGATTCAACCCCGAGCGGCTCCAGCAGTGCCTGTTGCGTCTCGACACCGCCAACACCAACGTGGCGATCGTGCTCAACCGGGTGCGCTTCAACCGCAAACGGCGGGACGGTACATACGGGTACGGGCACTTCCGGCGCGCCGACGGCCCGCCTGTCGTCGCTCCCGCGCCGGTGGTGACTCCGAGCGTGACACCATCGCGCTCGGCACGCGGGGCTCCGGTTCCCAACGGCCGCCGAGCCGCCGCCGAGCGCACCGACGCCATGCGGGTGTCGGAGCCGACCGTGCTCAGGTCCTCTCCCGCCGAGACCCCCGGTGCCCCGGGCACGCCGAGGCCCGCCGAGAACCCGGGTCAGACCGGCTACTGGCAACGCTGAGCCGGGAGACCCCGGTCCCCGTCGCATGCTGGTCGCGCTCACCGTCGACGTCGAAGACCCCGATCAGCGCGCCCACGGGAGCCCCGACCAGGTAGCGACGCTCGTCGAGGCGATGAACGGCGCCGGCATCCGGGCCACCTTCTTCATCCAGGGCCGGTGGCTGGCCGCCAATCCCGAGGCCGCCACGGCCATCGGGGCCTCGGGGCACCTGGTGGGAAACCACTCCTACTTCCACGCCGACACGCGCATTCTCACCAATGAGGGGATCCGCGAGGACGTCACCCGAGGCCACAAGGAGATCGAGGACACCCTCGGCGTCGACGCCCGCCCGTGGTACCGGCTGCCCTATGGAGCGGGCGCCGAGAGCCCGCGGATCAAGCGCCACCTCGGCTCGCTCGGCTATCGCCACGTCGGTTGGGACGTGGACGTACACGACTACGCCATGACCGACAGTCACGCCTTGGTCCCCGCTGTCGAGGAGGCCCTGGCAGAGCGCGAACGAGCCGGTGCCACCCATGCCATCGTGCTCTTGCATTCGTGGCCGCCTGCGACGGCGGCGGCGATGCCCGAGTTGTGTCGGTTCGTGCTCGAGCACTGCGAAGGTGCGGTGACCGTCGACGCGGTGCCGGGCCAGGGCGCGGTGCCCACCACGTCGCCGCTCGTGGGCCGGGCCCGGAACCTGACCCGGCGCACCTGACGCCACCCGCGTCCCCGGCCTGATCCGATCGGGGCGCGCCGGCCCCGGCGCGGCGGACGACCGCCGCCTACTATGACGGCCGCGTCAGCCTCAGGGGACGGGGCGGGGCGGGGAGCGTGAGATGACACGTCACGATGCTGGTCGTCGGCGTGCGCGTCCGGGATACCGGGCCCGCACCGCATTGGGGGTGCTCGTGGGCGCCGTCGTGTTCGCGGCGTGCTCGTCGGGATCCTCGGGATCGCACTCGTCGACCACCGTGGCCAAGACCACAACTTCCACGAATCTCGCCTCCACCGGGCCCATCGCCGCCATCACCGGGGGGTTGAAGGGCAAGCCCGGCTACCTCGTCTACTGGGACCAGAACGAGGAGGTCGACTTCCTCTCGGCGCCGTCGGGTACCCAGGGACAGCTCTTCCCCCCTTGGGACCTCAACGGGCAGATGTGCGTCTTGCCCGACGGGCGCTTCGTCGGGGGGGTTGACCCCACCCTCCCGGGTCAGCACAACCTCGGCAGTGCCAAGCCCTACAAGCAGCCCGCCGACGGCGAGGAGTTGAACGACCCCAACGGTGCGTTCAGCGGCCAGGTCCTGTACGTGCCCGGCCCCTACAAGCTCCCGGGCCAGAGCGTCGGCTCCGATTCGCCGCCGACCTCCGACGGCACATTCAACAGCAACCAGACCTACACCGGCTGCGCCATCGACAAGGCCGGCAACGTGTTCGGCAACGACATCGCCACCGCCCAGGGCGACTACCCGCCACCGAGCAGCGGGCGGCTGGTGGAGTGGTTCGCACCGAGCTACACCACGTACTGCATCGTGTACGGGCCGAACAGCGGAGGCGTGGGGCCACACCACACCGACGGGACGGGCGGCCTGGCCCAGCCGGGGATGATGGCGCTGGCCGACAACGGCGACGTGCTGGTGCCGAACGTGGGCACCCAGAGTGTGCTCCGTTTCGCCGCCTCGTCACTGCCGTCGAGCGCGGCGGACTGCCCCGGCGGGATCTACCAGAGGAGCAAGCTCCACGTATCGCCGTTCGTGAAGGGCGTGGCCTTCCCGGCCGGGGTGGCCAAGGACCCGACCTGTGACTGTTTCGCCGTCAGCAGCTACATCGGCACTCCCGGGATCCGCTGGGTGACCAACCAGGGCAAGCCCCAGCCGGGGCGGGGCACGGTGCCGGGCACCACGGTCGCGGAGCTCGGCAAGGCATCGGGCCAGTACAACCCCTTCGGCATGGCCTTCGCCCCGGACGGGACCCTGTACTTCGTCGACATCCACGTCGTGTGCAAGGCCCTGCTCACCGGGTGCGGGCCGGGCAGCTACCAAGGTCGCGTGATGAAGGTGACGATGACCAACGGCCAGCCCGCCGCGCCTGTCACCGTCGCCGGTGGCTTTGACTTCCCCACCAGCGTGACCGTATGCGTGCCGGCCAAGACGGTGTGCCCGTACCCGTCGGGAGCCATCGTCGCTCCCTTGTCCGGGCCGGCCGAGAACCCCGCTCCCGCCAAGGGCCCGCCCACCAACGCTCCGGCCACGGCGGGCTTCGGGTAACGACACTTGTCCGAGACGCGGGGGGACGTCCCCGGCCCGGCGAGGTCGGGGTCAGGGCGCCGACGGCCCGGGCGCGGTGTGGTCTTGCGTCGCCCGCGCCGGCCGGCCGGGGCGACCGTGATGGCGTCGGTCTCGATGCTCGGCGCGGTGCTGGCCGGATGCGGCGGCTCGGCGCCGGCGAGCAAAGACGCGTCTTCCACCTCGGCGGCACCGACGACCGCGCCGGGCGCGTCGAGCACGGTGGCGCTGGCGCCGGCGGTCCCGACCGCAGCCGGCCCGTGGGACTGGCCCACCTACGGCCACGACGCCCAACACACCTTTCACGGCCGCACCACCTTGACCGCCACGACGGTCAAGACGTTGCGAAAGGCGTGGGTCTTTCCCACCGGTGACGCCGTGACGGCGACCCCGACGGTGGTCGACGGGGTCGTGTACGTCGGGTCGTGGGACGACTACTTCTACGCCGTGAACCTCGAGAGCGGGACGCTGCGGTGGAAGGTGCGGCTCAAGTCCCAGAACGCGGTGACGCCGTATCCGGGCGAGGTGCACCGCAACCTCACCTCCGACGGCGGGCTCGTCACGTCCTCGGCGTGGTTCGAGCCCGCCACCGCCGGCCGTCCAGCCCTCGTCATCTTCGGGGGCGGCTACACCCTGTACGCGCTGAACGCGGCCACGGGCGCGGTGTACTGGGAACACGACTACACGGGACGACCCGACCGGCCTCCGAGCCCGGACACCGACGGCACCCGAATCTTCTCGTCGCCGGTGGTCGCCAACGGGGTGGTGCTCTTCGGGGTGGACGTCGACGGCGCCAAGGGGTACGGGGGCTATTTCGTGGGGGCGAGCCTCGCCACCGGCGATCCCGTGTGGGAGTACCAGACCGACGCCGACGCCCAAGGCCACGTGCTCGACAACGGGTGCGGCAGCGTCTGGGCGTCGGGCACGGTGCTGCCCGCCCCCGGGCTCGTCGTGTTCGGCACCGCCGACTGTGACTTCGCCAACGCCCAGGCCACAGCCGAGTCCGTGCTCGCCCTCCACATCAGCGACGGCACCGTGGCCTGGCAGTTCCGACCGGCGCGCCCCGACCCCAATTGCGACTGGGACTTCGGGGCCACTCCCAACGCCGGGGTCGGCGCCGCGGGCAAGGCCGTCTTCTTGGGCCTGGGCTCCAAAGACGGCTCCTATTACTCGCTCGACCCCGGCACGGGCACGCTGCGGTGGAGGACCAACGTCGTCTTCGGTGGCTTCTCGGGCGGGTTCATCGCCACCACCGCCTACGACGGCAAGCAGGTGTACGGCGCCACGGCCGTCGGCGACTTCGGGCGCTTCGAGAGGAACAGCTCGAAGCAGGTGCTCTGCGACCCCTCCAACCCGCGCGACACGCTGTCGCAAGAGCCCACCGACGTCTCCTTCGACGTCGCCACCGGCAAGGTGCTGTGGCACGCGCGCTACACGTCGTCGTTCGCACCGGTCACGGTGGCGGGCGGCATGACCTTCAGCGGCCTGGCGTTGACCAAGGCGGCCTTCGACGTGCGTGACGCCGGGACGGGCCGCCTCATCGCCCAGGTGGCGTTGCCCCAGGCGAACTGGTCGGGCATCGCCACCGTGGGGGACGCCGCGGTTCTCGGGCTCGGCAACACCTACAACCCGGCGCACAACGGCATCGAGGTGCTCACCCCGGGCGGCCGCCCCCCCGTGGTGCCGACAGGGTCAGGAAGACGGGCCGCGTCCTGAAGCAGGTGTTCTGAAGGAAAGCGCTCTGCAGGAGAGTCAGCTGGCGGCGCGCGCCGCGGTGGGGCGGGGACGCCAGAAGGCGGGGATGTCGCGGGGTCGGCGGGGCTCGGCGAGCAGGTAGCCCTGGTAGATGTCACAGCCCAGCTGGCGCGCCACGTGGCGTTGCTGGCGGTTCTCGACGCCCTCGGCGATCACCCGCAACCCGAGGCCGTGCCCGAGCTCGGTGATGGCGGCCACGATGCGCTCGTCCTCGGTGTCGGTGCCGAGCCCGCTCACGAAGGAGCGGTCGACCTTGATGTAGCTCACCGGCAGGCGCTTGAGGTAGCTCAGCGACGAGTAACCGGTGCCGAAGTCGTCGATGGCGAGACGGACCCCGAACTCGCGCAGCTCCTCGAGCATGCCGTGGAGGTGCCCGTCGTCCGAGACGAGGCCCGATTCGGTGATCTCGAGCATGAGGGCCTCGGCGGGCAGGCCGCTCTTCTCGAGCGCGCTGCGCAGGGCGGGCATGAGTGCCTGGCCGTCGAGCTGGCGCGGCGAGACGTTGACGGCCAGGAAGGAGTCGGCGGCCTCGGGGTACATGGCTCGCCAGCGCGCCATCTGCGCGCAGCCGGCTTCGAGCACCCATCCTCCGAGGGCCACGATGAGCTCGGACTCCTCGGCCAGGCCGACGAAGCGCGCCGGCAGGAGCAGGCCCCGGCGGGGGTGTTCCCAGCGCACCAGGGCTTCGAGGCCGACCACGCGACCGTTGGAGAGCGACGCCAGCGGCTGGTACTCCAGACGCAGCTCGCCGTTCTCCACGGCGGTGCGCAGATCGTGTTCGAGCTCGAGGCGGTTCCCCACCTCTTCCCGCAGCCCGGCGTCGAAGATGGCCACGCGCCCGCGCCCTCTGGTCTTGGCCTGGAGCATGGCCATGTCCGCGTCCTGCAGGACGTCAGACGCCTCGCGACCGACATCGGCGAGACGCACGAGCCCGATGCTCGGGGTCACCGACAACATGCGGCCGGTGCTCAGTTGCACGGGACGAGAAAGGATGGTGCGCAGTTCCTCGGCTCGCTGCAACGCGGCGTCGGTGTCGGTGACGTTGGGCTCCAGCGCGGCGAACTCGTCGCCGTGGAGCCGGCTCAGGCTGATGACGTCGGGCATGGTGGCCCGCAGGCGCTCGGCCACGGCCAGCAGCACCTCGTCGCCCACGGCGTGGCCCAGAGAGTCGTTGACGAGCTTGAAGCGGTCGAGGTCGAAGAAGAACATGACCAGCGACTGCAACGCCTCGTCGTCACTGTTCTCGATGGCCCCCTGCACCGCGGTCAGGAAGCCGCTGCGGTTGGCGAGCCCGGTCAGCGGGTCGTTGCGCGCTTCCCAGGCGAGGCGGTCGAGCAGCTGCTTGCGGTCGGTGATGTCGGACACCGAGCACACCACCGTGGCGTTGTCGGCTCCCTCGGAGTCCCCCAGCGGGCGCGAGCTCACCGACAGCCACTGATCCTTGCCGTGCTCGTCGCGCACGCCGATGACGACGTTGGTGGTCGCCTCGCGCCGGGCCAGGGCCACCGCCAGAGGTAGCGCGTCGGGAGGGAACGGCGCACCGTCTTCGCGCACGGCCCGTCGTCCCCCGGTGAAGATCTCGTCCCCGTGGCCTACGTGCAGACGGGAGCCGAGGATCCTGGTCGCCGAGTCGTTGGTGGCCGCCACCGCGCCTTCACGGTCGATGACCACGACGCCCTCTTCGAGGGCGGCGACCGCCGCCGCGTAACGCCGTTCGATCGCCGCGCGCGCCGCGGCCGCCTCTTCGGCGAGCTTTCGCTCCGACACGTCGCGGAAGATGACCTGGAAGGCCGGCTTGCCGCCCCAGCTCGTGCGGGCGCTGGCCACCTCGACGGGCAGCTCGCTGCCGTCGTCGCGCACCATCATGGCCTCGAAGCCCTTCACCACGTCGCCCGGGTCTTTCAGCTGGGCCAGGCGCGCGATCGTGCTCGTGAGGTCGTCGGGACTGATGAACGACGTGATCGGCCTCCCGATGGCCGCCTCGAGCGATTTCACGCCACCCATGCGCAGACCGGCGGGGTTGGTGTAGACGACCAGCCCGTCCTGGTGGACGATGATGGCGTCGGGGGAGTGCTCGACCAAAAGGGTGAGTCGCTCACCGACATCGGCGGTGATCCACGGCACCTCGCCGGGATCCGAGACGTCCGCCACGATGCCGAGAAATCGCGCCGGGACCGAGTCGGGCACGGCCACGGCCCGGACGAGCATCTTGTGGACCTCGCCGTCGGGCGCTTCGAATTCCTGGACCAGTTCGTAGTTCTCCCACGTCACCCCGGCCCGGACCGTCTGGACGAGCGGAGCGAGCACGGCTTCGCCGAGCTCGGTGGCGTAGAGGGGTTTGCCGTCGGCCCCGGGCGGCACGCGGTAGGTGCCGTGCGGGTCCTGGCCCGCCAGTAGGCGCTCGAAGGGGGCGTGCCAGATGATGCCGGCGTCGGGGGCGATGAGCTCCCACACCACGACGTTGGTGAGATCGGAGATGGCCGTGAGCTGACGCGACGCGTCGGCCATCTGATCGAAGGCTCCGGCGGGGGCGAGCGGGGGCGCGCTCCGAAGAAGCCCGAGACGTGCGTCGGCCATACCCTGCCTATCGGCGCCTGGAGAGTCGATCTTGACCCTGCTCACCCGGTGCGACGGCCACGGCCTGAATGCCACGGACGGTGCTGATGTCGCAGCGCTGCTCCCAACGAAACAACAACAATGTGATTTAGGCTTTCCCCTCGGCGGCGAAAAAAACCGTTCCGCTTGTATCGGCAGGTCGACCGCCGAACTTGCCCAGAAAATCACTTTCGCCTCTTTACGAACATCTGTCCCAGACCTACTGTGTGGCCCCTTCCCCGGTCGAGCAGAGGAGTTGAGACGGTGTCGGTGACAACCCGCCAGGATCGAAGTGCCTACGCAGCCCTGGTCCAGGAGCCCGTCTCGGTCGTCGGCGTCGGGGCCGTGACCGGCTACGGCTGGGGCCACAAGCTCCTCATCGAGGGTCTGCTCTCGGGCGAGTCGGCGGTGCGGCCCATCTCGGGCTTCGCGCCGTACTTCGAGAACGACGTGGTGTGGGGCGCCCCCATCGAGGACAAGGGCAACCCCTCGGACGGGTCGAGCACGTTCTCCCAAGCGGTGCGGCACTCAGCACGCGAGGCGGTCCACAACGCGTATGACCGGGGCTGGCGTCCGGGCCGCACCGTCGGGGTCATCCACGGGCTGGTCCTCGGCGACGTCGCCGCCTGGCGTGCCTTTCACCACCGCAAGGGGTTCCACACCTCCAAGCGCCAGATCCTGCAGCTGATGCCCTCCACCGCGCTGACGGCCATCAACCGCGAGTTCGACTTCCACGGGCCCACCATGTCGGTGACCGCCATGTGCGCATCGGGCATCGCCGCGGTCCTCACCGCCAAGATGTGGATCGACGCCGGCATCGTCGACGACGTTCTCGTGTTGACGTCGGACATGTCGATCACCCCCGACGGGGCGGCCGCCTTCGCGCAGGTCGGGGTCATGATCATGGACGGCCCGTCCCTCGACGTGTGCCGTCCCTTCCAAGAGGGCAGCCGGGGCTTCACCGCCGGCGAGGCGTCGGTCGGTTTCGTCTTGTCACGCCGACCCGTCGGCGCCTACGCCAATGTGCTCGGTGGGGCCATGACCCACGACGGCTACCACGCCATCTCGATCGCGCCGGGCCATCACGAGGTGCGGCGTGCCTTCACCGATGCGCTGCAGAACGCCGGCGTGGCCGCCGAGGAGATCGTGTACATGAACGCCCACGGCCCGGGCACCAAGCAGTGCGACACCACCGAGGCGGCCATCTTCGACGACCTGTTCCCCAACGCCGAGGGCATCTTCTCGGTGAAGCCGCTGGCCGGCCACTGCCAGGCCGCGGCGGGCTCGGTGGAGCTCATCGCCTCGCTGTACGGGTTCGAGCGCGGCGTGATCCCGGCCCCGCCCCGCGTGGCCAAGGGCCATCCGCGTCTGCTCGACGGGCCCACCGCGTGTGTCGAGGGCCCCATCGTGAAGTCGTCGCTCGGGATGGGCGGCCACAACGGCGTCATGATCCTCGAAGCCGCCTCGGCCTGAAGCTGTCGTCTCATTGACTCCGCCGTCGCACTGACGCTCCCGCCGCACTGACGCTCCAGCCGCACCGACGCTCCCGCCCGCGGTCGGACCGCGGCGCACCTGTCTAGGATCCCCGCTCGTGAGTCGATCCGAGCCGCACGTCGCCGTCGTACCCGACTGGCCCCAGGCGGCCGAGGCCATCGTGAGCGGGGGTGGCCGGGTCGTCCCCACTTCCGAGGCCGAAGGCCTGGTGTGGGTGGACTGGTCGGGGCCGGGCCGTCTGGGCTCGGTGCTCGAGGAGTCGCCGAACATCACCTGGGTCCATCTGCCCGGCGCCGGGATCGAGAGCTTCATCGACGCCGGGCTCATGGCCGACGGGCGCACGTGGACGTGTTCCAAGGGTGCGCACTCCTCGCTCATCGCCGAGCACGCCCTCGCCCTGGCGCTGGCGGGCCTGCACTCGTTGCCGACGTCGGCCCGGGCGTCGTCGTGGGAGGCCACCCGGGTCACCGCGCTGGCCGGGCAACCCGTGACCATCGTCGGCGGCGGTGGCATCGCCAGCGCGTTGCTGGGTTTCCTGGCTCCCTTCGAGGCGCGCGTCACGGTGGTGCGGCGCAGCCCCGAGCCGGTGCCCGGCGCGCTGCGCACCCTCGGTACCGATTCGCTGCAGGAAGCACTGCACGATGCCCGGCTGGTCGTGCTCGCCCTCGCCCTCACCGCCGAGACCCGCCACATCATCGGGGCCGCCGCGTTCGAGGCCATGCACGAGCGGGCCTGGCTCGTCAACGTGTCGCGCGGGGGCCACGTCGACACCGACGCCCTCGTCGACGCATTGGAACGCAACGCCATCGCCGGGGCCGCCCTGGACGTCACCGATCCCGAGCCCCTGCCCGACGGGCATCGCCTGTGGAGCCTGCCCAACTGCATCATCACCCCCCACAACGCGGGGAGCTCGGGTGCGGTCATGCGACTGCTCACCGACCGCATCCGCGACAACGTGGCTCGCCTGGGCTCGGGCCAGCCCCTGCTGGGCGTGGTCGACGTCGCCGCCGGCTACTGACCACGGCGCGCCCGGGTCGAGGCCGAGCCGAGCGGAGGTAGACCCGGTCGGGGCCGACCGGACGGGCCGGGACGATCCCCATTAGCGTCACCAGCCATGCAGACCGGTGACGTAGTGGCGGACTTCGAGCTTCCCGACGAGACCGGCGCCCCGCGCCGGCTGAGCGAGTTCCTGGCCAAGGGGCCCGTGGTCCTGTTCTTCTATCCGGCCGCCATGACCATGGGCTGCACCCGGGAGAGCTGTCACTTCCGGGACCTCAAGGCGGAGTTCGAGGGCCTCGGCGCCCAGCGTCTGGGCATCAGCGCCGACACCGTGGCCAAGCAGAAGCAGTTCTCCGACACCCACTCCTTCGACTACCCGCTGCTGTCGGACACCGACCGCACCGTGGCCACCCAGTTCGGGGTGAAGCGGGGCCTCAACATCCTCCCCAACAAGCGCGCCACCTTCGTCATCGGCACCGACAGCAAGGTGCTCGCCGTCATCAACAGCGAAGTGAACATGGCCAAGCACGCCGACAGCGCGCTCGAGGTCCTGCGCCAGAACACGCCGTAGGCAGAACCCCTCAGCCGATGTGGTCGGCGGGGATGGTGCCGAGCTTGCCGTGTTGGAAGTCGTCGAGCGCCTGGGCGATCTCGGCGCGCGTGTTCATCACGAAGGGGCCGTAGGTCACGACGGGCTCACCGATGGGCCTGCCCCCGAGCACGAGCACGTCCAGCTCCGGCGTCCGTGCCTCCTGGCGGTCGCGGGCCGAGACGACGAGGTTGTCACCGGGGCCGAACACCGTCAGTTGCCCCCTGCGCACCGGCCGGCCTTCGCTTCCCACCGATCCCTCACCCCCCAGCACGTAGAGCAGCGCGTTGTGGTCGCGGCTCCACGGCAGCGTGACGCGTGCCCCGGGGCTGATGGTCAGGTGCGCCATGGCCATGGGCGTGTGGGTGACACCCGGCCCGGCGTGCCCGTCCACCTCGCCGGCGATGACGCGCACCAGCGCGCCGCCGTCGGGCGACGACACCAGCGCCACCTGACCCGCCCCGATGTCCTGGTAGCGCGGGGGGACCCACTTGTCCTTGGAGGGGAGGTTCACCCACAGCTGGATGCCGTGGAAGAGGCCGCCCGAGGTGACGAGCGCCTCGGGGGGGCGCTCGATGTGGAGGATGCCCGCGCCCGCGGTCATCCACTGGGTGCCGCCGTTGGTGATGAGGCCGCCCCCTCCGGTCGAGTCCTGGTGCTGGAAGGTCCCGTCGATCATGTAGGTCACGGTCTCGAAGCCGCGGTGGGGGTGCCACGCCGTGCCCCGGGGCTCGCCCGGCCCGTAGTCGACCTCACCCATCTGGTCCATGTGCACGAAGGGGTCGAGCTGGGCCAGGTCGACGCCGGCGAAGGCGCGCCGTACCGGGAAGCCCTCGCCCTCGAAGCCCGACGGGGCGTCGGTCACCGACACCACGGGGCGTTCCTGGGCGGCGGCGTCGGGCACGGCCAGGCGGGGCAGGGAAGAGATGTCGTCGACGGTCACTGCCGGCATGGGGTGGCTCCTTGGGTCGATTTCCGGATCACTTGGTGCAACACTAGTTGCGGACGCAACATTCCGGCCGGCCCCGATCAGGCCGGCGGCACAGGGTCATTGTGGCCCCGGCACGGGGAGCGGCACCTCGTCACCGGCCCCGAACCGGGCCCGGGGTGCAGCGTCGAGGACCCACACCGCCCCCTCTCCCTGCACCCGCCACCCCCCGGCCGCATGCACCAGGGCGGTGTTCTCGTCGATGCCGAGGAGGGTCGTCCCCGCCGGTTGCCACGCCGCGAACCACTCCAGGGCACCGGGGCCCAACCGCTCCATCTGGTCGAAGTGGGGGATGACGGCCAGGCTCCCGATCAGGCCGAGCCCGTTGGCGACTCGGGGATGGTCCGGTGCTCGTCGCGATGCACCTCCGGTGGGGAGGAGATTGTCCGGAGCACCCGAGGTGAGTGCCATCGCACCGGCTGAGCATCCACCCAGTGCCGTCCCGGCGTGCCATGCCGCCACGATGGCGTGCCACAACGCGGTGTCGCGCAGGGTGTCCGACAGATGGTGAGGGTCGCCCCCCGACAGGTAGACGAGCCCGGCTCCTTCGATCAAGGCCGCGGTGGCGGGATCCTCCGCGTCCGGGCGGGTGCGCACGTCGAGCAGCACGGGCTCGACGCCCATGGCCTCGTAGTGCGATCGTCCGAGCTCGAGCCAGTACGACACGCGGGCATCGCCTTCCCGTGACGCCGCGGTGGGCAGGACCACGGCGCGCTGGGGACGGCCTTCGAGGAGCGCGGCGTCGACGGGTTCCATGACGGTGAGGAATTCGCCGCTGCCCACCAGGGCCACCGGGCCCGGTCCGCCTGCCATGTCGCCCCTCTCGAGCCGGGCCTGCGCCCGGGCACCGGCCTCACGGTACCCGGCGGGCGCGCCACCGGGTCCGGGAGCTCAGGGTGCAGGCGGCTCGGTGTCGACGGGGGCGGCTGCGATCGATGCTGCTGGATCGCTGGGAGCGATCAGTGCCGACGGGGCGATGGCGGCCAGTGCGCCGCTGAAACGGACCGTCAACCCGGCACCGCGCATGACGCGCACGAACCACAGGGTGGAGAGCACGATCCCACCCACCGTCAGCACGGCCGAGACCAGTGAACGCTCGACGACGAAGGTGCGCACCGACGATTCCAGCAGGAGCCACATGATGAACCCGGCTTGGGTGGCGAGCACGACGAACCACAGCAGCGACAGCCGGAGGAAGAAACGGCGCACGAACGGCCGGGCGAACATCTCGGGATCGAGCGGGCAGAAGTCACGGGCCAGCTTCTCGATGATGGGGCGGCGCGCCACGGCGGTGACGAGGAAGAGCATGGCCACGAGGAACGTGCTCGCCGTGGGCTGGACGAAGTAGAGGAAGGCACTGCCGGTGACATAGGCAACCAGGGTGCGGGCACTCACGAGGACCACGCTCAACACGAGAATGGCCGGGACCTTGTGCCCGCGCACCAGCCGGCGGCCCAACGCCAGGAACGACCACGCCAGCGCGGCGATGAGCGCCCCGTGGAAGCCGTCGAGCAACAGGACCAGATAGAAGAGGGCCCCGGGCACGATCGTGCTCTCGAGCAGCGCCGGCAGGGCATGGCGCACGACGGCGCGCAGCGACGGCAACCGGAGGATGTCATCCCCCCCGTCGTTTTCTCCGCTTTCGTCGGCCCCGAGGGCCGAGCGCGGGCCGGATGCAGCCTCGACCGTGATCTCAACACAGTACCAACGGAGCCTTTTCGCGTGAAGGGGGATTGCCCAAATACTTTTGGTCATTTCGAGTGATTCTGGGTGACCACGCCTGGCTGTGGTGCCGAATCGCGCATTGCGTGAACTGTGGCCGTGATCCCTGTCACGCAGCGTGTCCGTTTTGTGGCGGAATCCGTGCCTGGGGTCCGGATAACACCCTTTGCAGGCACCACTTGGTCACATTCCGTGGCATGTCGTTGTGGCACCCGAGTGCTTTAGGTGGTCAAACCGAGCGCCGATAGTGGTTATCGGGCCACGAAAAACGTGGCTCGTTGTATTTCACCACTGGGAGTCACATGCGGGTAGCGGGACTGAGGGCATTCTCCGGATTGCCCAAGGAGATTGTGGTCGCCATGCTCGGCGTCGCCATCATGGCGACGTTCGCGGTCGACCTGACCCGAGCACCACGCTCCGCGGTCCCCGCCCCCACAATCAGCTTCAGCGCCACTCGCTCCCTCGCCACCACCACGACGGCCCCGGCCCCGACCACCACGGCGGCCCCGCCCACCACGGCGGCGCCCGCGGCGGTCCCCGCCCCCACCACCTCCCCGCCGGTGCACATCCCCAGCCACGCCGTGGTCAAGAAGGCCCCGTCTCCGGTGAAGGCCAAGCCCGTCGCCCCGGTCGCCGCGCACCCGGCGACGTTCGCGTCCGCGCTCGGCCTCTTCGTGGGCTCGCAGTCTCCCGCCGATGTCCTCGCCCTCGGCCGGACACTCGGTGTCACGCCCTCCATCGACACCGTCTACGCCGACCAGTCCTCGCAGTACTGCACGTACTCGCCACCGGCCACATCGATGACGCTCATGGTGGGCATCGGGAACTGCACCGCCGCACAGGTCGCGACCATCGGGCAGAACCTCGTCCACGCCGGGCAGTCCCACGCCCTCATCCGCATCATGTGGGAGCAGAACCAGAACCAGGCCGGTTGGTTCCAATCGTGGAATCAACTCTCTCTCAGCTCAGCCCAGTACGTCTCGATCTTCCAGAGCACCGTTGCCGCCATGCGCGCCGTGAGCCCGACGTTCAGTTTCATCTGGAACCCCAACGGCGGGACAGCCAATGAAGCGGCGGGACGGGCGTGGACCGACACCTGGCCCGGCAAGGCGTACGTCAACCTCGTCGGCATCGACCAGTACGACTGGCAGGGGTACGCAGCGAACGTCCAGGCGGTTGTGGCCTTCGCCCACGCGCAGGGACTCCCGGTGGCGATCCCCGAGTGGGGGTTGAACGGAGCTGATGACCCGACGTTCATCAATGTCATGGCCGGCCTCATCAAGAACCCTGCCAACGACATCACCGTCGAGGCGTATTTCAACTTTGCCGGTGACACCAACTCCGACATCACGCAATTCCCCGCGTCCGAAGCGGCGTACAGAGCGGATATCGGATGATCTCTTCATGGGTTTCCACATGCAACATGCGGGGTCACACAGCTTCATCGTGTGACTGAAAAGAAGGACAAAGAACAAAGAGCGCGAAGAGAAAACAACCAGGAAAGAAATGCAATCCCTCTGAATGGAGGGGACGCACAGCGGCCGGGTTGTCGAATCGGCGGGGGGAGCAAGACCGACAAGGCCTTTGCCCCGCGCGCCCATTTGCTCCGAGCCCGAAAGGGATGAAGACACGTGGACACAGCAAGAACGACGCAACAGATCCGTTGGGCCACTCGGGGCGGCGCCATCGCCGGGAAGTTGGCCGGACTGCCTCGCATCGTTTCCGGCGGGCTGCTCTGCATGGTCTTGGTGCTGACTTCGGTCGGCGGGATCTTCTGGGCCAAGGCGGCCCAGGCCAGCGCGGGGGCATCGGCGATCCCGCTCGGTGACTACGCGGGGTGGACCAATGCCTCGGGCATCGCCGCCTTCGGGACCAAGACCAACACGCACCCCACCATGGCCACCGACTACCTCGACCGCACCGACGGTTGGGCGGCGATGGACAACGGCGGCGGCGAGGGCGGCTGGAAGGGCTCGGGGCTTCGCCTCGTGCTCGGCGTGCCGATCCTCCCCGGCGTGGGAACGCTCGCTCAGGGGGCGACGGGGTCCTACAACCAGTACTTCGCCACCCTCGCTCAGAACCTCGTGTCCCAAGGTGAGGGCAACGCCATCTTGCGCCTCGGATGGGAGTTCAACGGGAACTGGTATCCCTGGAGCGTGGCCAACAACACCGACGCCCAGAACTTCGCATCGTTCTGGCGCCAGATCGTCAACACCATGCGGGCCGTGCCCGGCCAGCAGTTCCAGTTCATCTGGAACCCCAACCAGGGTGGCCCCACGAGCTGGGACCTGACCCAGGCCTACCCGGGCAGCGCCTACGTCGATTACATCGGCTCCGACGTCTACGACGAGTACTGGGGCACCCCCCAGACTCCGCAGGGCTCGTGGAGCAACATCATGACCCAGAGCTGGGGCCTGAACTGGCTGTCGAGCTTCGCCGCCGCGCAGGGCAAGCCCATGGGCTTCCCCGAGTGGTCGGTGTGCTTCCGCAGTGACGGACACGGCCTCGGGGACGACCCGTACTTCATCGGCCAGTTCGCCAACTGGATCGCCACCCACAACGTGGCCTTCACCGACATCTTCTCGTTCAACGACACGTCGGGCGGACAGGACAACGACATCACCAACGGCCAGTTCCCGAACGCGTTGGCGGCCTTCAAGGCGGACTTCGGCGGGGGGGTCGGGACCAACATCGGATCGACGACCACCACCGCGGCGCCGACGACGACCACCACCGTGACCCATGCCACGACTACCACCACGACGCGGCCGACCACGACCACGACGGGGCCGACCACTACTACGACGGGACCGACCACGACCACGACGGGGCCGACCACGATCCAGACGGTGAGTGGGACCCCGGGGGCACCGACGGGCGTCCACGCCTCGGTCACCGGGAGCACCGTGACCGTCTCGTGGACCAACGCGGCGGGCACGCTCGGCGACGACGTGTTCCGGGACGGGAGTGAGATCGCCTGGCCGGGATGGCCCCTCGTGCCGGTGACCTCGTACCAGGACACGGTCGGGGCCGGCTCCCACACCTATTACGTGGCGGCCTACAACTCCTCGGGCGTGGGGACGGGAAGCACCGCCGTGACGGTGAACGTGACCGGGGTGGGAAGCACGACCACCACCACGACCACCGGGACCCACACGGGTACCCGGCACCATCACTAGAACGCATCACTCGCAACGCAGCACACAGGCATGGACTCGAGCCGCCGCCGACCGCCGGGACAATCCGACGGTCGGCGGTGCTCGTCGTGGGCGCCTTCTCGAAAGGCGGCTTCATGGAGAACGGCCCCGCCCAACTGGGACCCCGGGAGTAGGCTCGTTCCCCTGTGAGTCGCTCGAAGTCACGGAGCGTAGGGCGTCTGGCCGGCTTGTTCGCCCGGCGTGAGGAAGAGGCCGGCGCCCCCAACTGGGACTCGACGCCGCCCGACCCCACCGCCATCGTCCCCGACGACCACGGGCCCGAGGCAGACCGCCTCCTGCACCAGGCGCTCGGTCGTCACACCTTCCTGGGCGAGGCCGCCCTGGTGGTGGCGTGGGCGCTGTTCTCCTTCGTCAGCTTCCACTTCCTCACCGTCAACCGCACCCTGGCGTGGCTGTTCGTCTTCGCCAGCGCCGTCATGGTGCTGGTCATCCTGGTGTTCCGGCGCGTCGCCGAGCGCCGCATCCGCCTCGGGCTGCACGACGCAGGGGTGGCCTTGCGCTCCATCCAGTCGGTCACCGACCCCGGCCTGTCCTTCCTGCCCCTCGACGAGCTGCTCGACGAGCTCCTGGCCCGGACCGGGCACGTGGTGGGCGGGGACGTGGCCACCATCTTCCTTGTGACTGCCGACGGCACCAGCCTGACGGTCCGCGCCTCGTACGGCCTCGACGCCCGTGTGACCGAGGGGCTCGAGGTCCGGGTGGGCGAGGGGGTCGTGGGCGAGGTGGCGTCGCGTGCCCAGGCGGTCATCGTCAACGACGTCGCCGGGGACAGCGAGACCGCCCCGCTCCTGCGTCAGCGCGTCTCCTCGCTGGTGGCGGCCCCTCTCCTGGTGGGAGGCCAGGTCATCGGGGTGGTCCAGGTGGGCACGCGTGTGCGCCACCGGTTCCAAGAGCGCGACCTCCAGCTCCTCCAGCTCGTGGCCGACCGCTCGGCGGCGTCGATCGAGCGGGCCCGGCTGGACGAGGCCGAACGCCGCAGCCGGCTGGGGGCCGAGCACGCCCGACAGCACGTGGCCATCCTGGCCCGCGCCGGTGACGTCCTCGCCACCGCGCTCGAGTCCTACGACGAAGCCATGGTGCGGCTCGTCGACGTGGTCGTCCCGTCCTTCGCCGACTGGTTCGCGGTGGACGTCGTCGACGAGCAGGGCACGCTGCGCCGGGTGGCCAACGGCGCCGACGGCCGGTGGGACGCCCTCGAGACGCGCCATCCCCATCCCGACGGTGAGGCCCTGGTCCGGCGCGTGCTGGCCGGGGGCCGGCCCGAGGTCGTGATCCGCACCCGACGAGAAGGGCCTCCGCACGGCGGCGAGCCGGCCCCGCCCGGTGCCTATAGCGAGATCGAAGCCGAGTCGGGCATCGAGTCCATGTTGGTGGTGCCCGTCCATCTGCGCGGCCTCTCCTTCGGCGCCCTGAGCTTCGTCACCGGGGTCGGCCGCCGTGGCTACCGCCGTTCCGACCTCGAGACGGCGGGGGGCCTGGCCGAGCGCGTCGCCATCGCCGTCGAACGCGTGCTGTTGTGGGGTGAGAGCCGTCAAGCAGAACAGGCCGCCACGCGCCACGCCGCCCAATTGCGCCGCCTCATGGAAGCCGCCCTGGCGGTGAACGCGCCGCTGGCCGAGCCCCAGGTGTTGCGGGTGCTGTCAGAGCACGGCCGACGTGTCCTGGACGCCGAGCAGGCCGTCGTGCTCGTGCTCCCCCCCGGCGAGCTTCCCTCCCCGCTGACCTCCAACGCAGGGCGGTCCGAGGAAGGAGAAAGCCGGGTCGACGTGGAGGTGAGCGCTCCCTCGACACTCCCTGACTCCCTGTCCCCGGTGGTCCAAGTCGCGTCCCGACTCGTCGCCCAAGCGAACCGACCTCTGCGCAACACGGGTGGGCTCGACGAGGGGGCCGACCCCGCCATGACAGCGGAGCTGGTGTCGTCGGGGGCGCGGGCCGTGCCGTGGATGGCGGTCCCCCTCGTCGACTCGACCGGGATCCGCAACCGGGCCATCGTCGTGCTTGGACGGGAGCGATCGTTCAACGCCGAGGACGAGTCGGTCCTCGTGCTGCTGGCCCAGATGGCGACCGTAGCGCTCGACAACGCCCGGCTGTATCAGGCGGTGCAGGGCAACGAGCAGAGGCTCCAGGCCGTAGTGGAGTCCTCCCCGCTGGCCATCGCCGAGCTCGACCTGTCGGGAGCGGCGAAGTGGTGGAACGGCGCGGCGGGTTCGTTGTTGGGCTGGGACAGTCCGGACAACGACGCCGTGCCCGACGGTGCCGTGCGCATCGCGGCGGCGGACGAGGCGGCTGCCGCGGCGCTGGCACGGCTGTGGGACCGGACCCGACACGGAGAGGCGACCGTCGGTGTGCAGCTCGGAGTCCTGCGCGGCGATGAGCTGGTGCAGCTGTCGGTGTCCACCGCGCCGCTCCTCGACCACAACAGTGCGGTGACGGGGATCCTGGCCGTCGCCGAGGACGTGACCGAGCGCCAGCGCATGCTCGAGCAGTTCCAGCAGGCCGAGCGGCTCAGCGCCATGGCCCGCCTGGCGGGCGGCGTGGCGCACGACTTCAACAACCTCCTCACCGTCATCCTGGGTTGCAGCGAGATCCTCCTGCGCCGCATCGACCCCGACGACTCGCTCGTCACCGAGGTGGAGGCCATCCAGCGCGCCGGCCATCGCGCCGCTGCGCTCACCAGCCAGCTCCTCGCCATCGGTCATCGCCAGGTCGGCCAGCCCGGGGTCGTCGACCCCGACAGCATCGTGCGGTCCATGGAGCAGATGTTGATCAGGGTGATCGGCGAGGACGTGCAACTGGAGCTCGTCCCGCCCGAGCCCGGGGGCCGCATCCTCGTCGACCCCGCCGAGATCGAGCGGGCCGTGCTGAACCTGGCTATCAACGCGCGTGACGCCATGCCCAAGGGGGGCCGCCTCGTCATCCGCACCCGCGTGGTTGGGGCGGACCTACCCGCGCCCCAGCGGATCGTGGCCCTGGCGGTCTCGGATACCGGCACGGGGATGGACGAGGAGACCGCCGAGCACTGCTTCGAGCCCTTCTACACCACCAAAGGCCTGGCCAAGGGAACCGGGCTGGGGCTGGCCGCCGTGCACGCCATGGTGACCCAGGCCGGGGGACAGGTGAGCCTGGACACCGCTCCGGGCCGGGGGACGACGATCACGCTGTGGTTCCCGGGCGTGGAAGAGGACGAGGACGCCTTCGGGTCCGACGAGGCTGAAGAGGACTCGAGCGGAGGCGACGAGTTGGTGCTCGTGGTCGAGGACGAGGACGAGTTGCGACGCCTGGCGGTGCGCGAGCTCGAGGAGCTGGGTTATCTCGTCCTCGCCGCGGCCAACGGGGTCGAGGCGTTGGCGGTGGCTCGCTCGCTGGAACGTCCCATCGATTTGCTCGTCACCGACGTGGTCATGCCCGAGATGAACGGCGTGGAGCTGGCCGAGTCACTCGTCGACATGTGGCCCACCGTGGCGGTGCTGTTCATGTCGGGCCATCTCGACGAAGGGGCGATGGAACGTCATCCCCTCGACCCCGATGCCGACCTTCTGCCCAAGCCCTTCACGCCCGACCAACTGGGTCGCCGGGCCCGACACGCCCTGGATCGTGCCGAGTCCACTCGCCGGACCCGCGTGTCCAAGCAGCTGCGGGCCGAGGCGAGCGGGGCCTGATCAGGGCTCGAAGCGGTATCCCACGCCCCGCACGGTGCGGACCCACCGGGGCGTGTCGGGATCGGCCTCGATCTTGCGACGGATGCGCCGAATGTGCTCGGTCACCGTGCCGGCGTCCTGCCATTCCGACGACGAGTCCCACACCTGGGCCAGGAGCTGCTCACGGGTGAAGACCTGCCGAGGGGATCCCGCCAGGAAGGCCAGGAGCGCGAACTCTTTGGCGGTGGTGTCCACGAGCCGGTCCGACACCCGGATCTCGCGGGCGAGGGTGTCGATGACGAGATCACCGAATTCGAGGGTCCCGGTGGTAGCGGCCGAGTTCCGGTTGGCGCCGCTGCGCCGCAGGACCGTGCCCACTCGAGCGGCCAACTCGGCCGGGGAGAAGGGCTTCACCACGTAATCGTCGGCTCCGAGCTTGAGGCCCAGGACCCGGTCGGTCTCGTGGCCCTTGGCCGTCACCAGGATGACCGGGACGTCGCTGGTGCGACGGATGGCGGCCAGGACGTCGAACCCGTCCTCGGTGGTGAGCATGACGTCGAGGATCACCAGGTCAGGCTGGCCGTTGCTCAGGCTGCCGATGGCCTCGGCGCCGGTCATGGCCTCGGTGACCTTGTAGCCCTCCACCTCGAGCAGGCGGCTCAGCATGCCCCTGACCTCGGGGTCGTCATCGACCACGAGGAGCTTGCCCACAGATCGACTAGGCACCGCTGCGGTGCGGACGGATTCCGCCGTTCCCACGTTCGTCACCACCGTATCGTCGTCCTCCGCCACTGCTACCACCGGCCTTGCCACTTAGCGTAGTTGGACGATCTCTTCTATGTGAAGGGTACGGAGCCACTTTTGGAACCCTATCGCCCGCCTGTCCCACTGGCTCCAGGGGGCTAGTTGGGAGGGGGTTGATCGGCTGTAGGCCAGGTAGTGGGCTTGATGGGCCACACTCAGGACGTGGCCGCAGCTTTGAAATCGAAGGTGGGTTCCCGGCTGGCGAACAGCCTGGGTGGATCCTCGGCCGATGAGCCCCAGACCTCGCCCCCCACGGTCCTCGT
The DNA here is from genome assembly GCA_963846125.1 of uncultured Acidimicrobiales bacterium. Classification (GTDB taxonomy): domain Bacteria; phylum Actinomycetota; class Acidimicrobiia; order Acidimicrobiales; family UBA8190; genus Chersky-840. The sequence goes on along the minus strand of CAWJUR010000002.1, from coordinate 189,330 downwards.
GGTGGGAACCGACGATTGGGCCATCGAGCAGTCGGCGACCGAGCTCGAGGCGGGCGGGTGCCGGGTCCTGCGCTGCCACGAACCGGGCGAGCCGGCCTTTCCGTGCAACGCGCTGGTCCAGGGACGGACCTGTCCCCTCGACATCGGATTCGACGTGGTGGTGACGGTGCGGGCCCGGCCCCTGAGCGAGCCCTGCCAGGCAGAGCTCGGCGTGATCTGTGCGCTGCACCAAGGGATCCCTCTGGTCGTGGCTGGTGTCGCCTCGGAGCGGCCCTTCGGGCCGTGGGCGTCCCTCGCGGTCGAGCAGGGCGGGGACGTCGTGACGGCGTGTGAGAAGGTGGTGGGCGCGACGCCCGTCGCCATCGCCTCGGGCCCTCGAGCGCATCGTCCTCAGGAGGACGTCTGCCATGCCCAGTAACGCCACCGCATAGCGCACACCCCGCTCATGCCCGTCAGTCGAAGCACCGCGCACATCGATCCCTGGCTCGAAGAGCTGTGGGACCTCCGCGGGACGGACCTGTTGCTCACCACAGGCGCCCCGCCTCTCATCCGCGTCGATGGTGACATGCGGCCCGTGACCGGCGGCCAGATGTTCAGCCCCATCTCGGTAGAACGGGTGATCAAGGACATCGTCGGTCCCGACCTGGTGCAGCGTTATGAGGCCGAGCGTGAGATCGACTTCGCCTTTTCCTGGCAGCAACGGGCCCGTCTTCGTTGCAACGCATTCCACCAGCGCGACACATGTGCTCTCGCCTTGCGGATCATCCCCTACGAGATTCCCGGGTTCGCGCAGCTCGGCCTCCCCCCGATCGTGGAGTCACTCGTCGAGCTCCCGATGGGGCTCGTGATCGTGACGGGCCCGACCGGTTCGGGGAAGTCGACGACGCTCGCCGCGATGATCGACTACATCAACCGCTACCGCCGGTGTCACATCGTGACCATCGAGGACCCCATCGAGTACGTCCACGCCAACCACCGCTCGGCTGTCAGCCAACGCGAAGTCGGGACCGACACGGAGTCCTTCCAGCGAGCTCTGCGCTCGGTTCTGCGCGAGGACCCCGACGTGCTGCTGGTGGGTGAGATGCGCGACCAGGAGAGCATCGCCACGACGCTTACGATCGCCGAAACCGGGCACCTGGTGTTCGCCACCCTGCACACCAACGACAGCGCCCAGTCCATCGACCGCATCGTCGACATCTTCCCGTCGGACCGACGCGACCAGATCCAGGTACAGCTGTCATCGACGCTCGAAGGGGTCATCTACCAGCGCCTGATCCCGCGCATCGGCGGCGGCCTCGTCGCCGCCTACGAGGTGTTGATGGCCAACCATGCCGTGCGCAACCTCGTCCGCGAAGGAAAGACCCGCCAGTTGCGCAACGTCATCGCCACCCACCAGGGCGAAGGCATGCAGACCCTGGAGATGGGACTCAGCCAGCTGATGGCCGAGGACCTGATCGAATACGAAGCGGCCCTGCGCGTCAGCTTGTACCCGAAGGAGCTCGAGCCGCCGGCCCAATACGCCGGTGTCCGGCAGTATCTGAACGCCGGCGGGGATGCAGCGTCGGTAAGTCCCGTGCACTCGCCGCCCCCTCGAGTGACTTCGTTCTGATTCATCGAGGGACGTGCAGGCTCAGCGAGGCCCGGGAGCGTCCGTCGTAGGGCATAATGGCCATGTTCAGTGAAAGCGTCTGCACGGAAAATGGTATTCGAGGGTGGGAGGAGGGGGTAGTGCCGCATCAGTCGGAATGCCATCCCCCTCCAAACCACTCCTCGTGGCTATACCGTCATTGTGGGCTGGCGGCCGGAGAGGACGGATTCTCCCTCATCGAGCTGCTGATCGTCATCGTCATTCTTCCCATCGTGGTCGGCGGCGTGACCATCGCCATCATGACGACCCTGAAGAACGAGGGCAGTGCGTCCAACCGCTTGACCAACTCCGAGGACGCGCAGACCGTTTCGGCGACCTTCACCGACGATGTGCAGAGCTCATTCGGAGTCACGACGTCCGTGCCGGTCGTCTCGGCCTCTCCCTGTGGCTCGGCCGGCACGCTCCTCGGGCTTGAGTGGACGAGCGGGGCGGTGCCGTATGTCGTCACGTACTCCTCAGTGACCGAGGGGGCCGGTGCAAACCTCCGGAACCTGCTGGTCCGCCGACTGTGCAAGTCGGGGGTTGTCACCGCCACCCACACCGTCGCTTACAACCTTCCCAACAGCACTCTTGGCGAGGTGACCGTCACTTGTGGACCCTCGATCCCGGGGGGCTCGTGCAATTACAACTCTGCGTGGATGTCGACGGCCGGCATCAGCGGTGTCAGTTTTTCAACGCTCGAGTCTCTGAGTGGCTTCAGCTTCACGCTGGCGGCCACCCCCCGCAACACCAACAACAGCAGCTGTGGATCCGGTTGTGGAGGCGGACCGCCTCTGCCGCGGCTCCTCCTGCTGGGTTCCGGGGCTGGTGTGCTCAACCTGAGTGCACAGAACACATCGGTCACGATCAACGGTCAGGTGGCATTCAACGCGAGCAACAGCAGCCTCGTCCAGATGTCGGCCAAGAACGAGACCGTGACCGTGAACAACAACGGGCCGTTCCAGGTCTTCGGCTGTGGAAGTCCCTGCAGCGTGATCAATCAGACGGCTTCGGGTGACAAATACAACGGGCCGGCGCCGACGTCGGTAGCCACCCAGACTCCGGTCCCTATCGTGACCGCGCCCAATACGTCTGGACTCGCTGCCGCCAGCTGCACTCAATCGGGCTCGACCTACACCTGCCCCCCGGGCAAGTACACGGCAGCCGCGTTCTCGTTCCTGGGCTCGGGATCTGCCCTCACGGTGAACTTCTCCGGAGCGGCTAACTCTGACCAAGCGTGCCCGTATTGCTATGTCTTTCAGGGCCAGTTGGCCGTCACTACTCAGAACAACACGCTCAACTTCGGCCCCGGCAGCTACGTCTTCGACAGCGGTCTATCGGTGAGTGGCAGTGGAGCCACATTGCAGGGAAGCGGTCTCTTCTTCTACATCGCCAGTGGCCAATTCAACGTGTCGACCCAAAACAACACCATCTCGCTAGCACCCATGTCGACCGGGATCGACACGGGGATCCTCATCTATCAGCTGCCCTCGGATGCGAGCCCCATTGCCATCACGGCCAGCGGGAACACCACTGACACCTATGGTGGGGCCATCATCGCACCAGGCGCACCACTGACGATCTCTGCCCAGAACAACGGGCTGAACATTGGCTCACTTGCCGCGCAGTCACTGTCGATCTCTGCGGCTGGCACCGGCATCATCATCGGGTAGCACAACCGTCCTGATGCCCGCACATTCCCAAAGAATTCAGGCCGTGCTGCGACGCTTGACTAGTGCTGAACGCGGCGAGTCCGGCGACACTCTGATCGAGATCCTGATCGCCATCGTCATCATCTCGCTGAGCGTGGTGGCTCTTTTGGGGACACTCACCGAGACCGTCACCAGCTCGGCTGAGCACCGCTCGTTGTCGACATTGGACACCGTGCTCAAGAATTTTGCCGAGGCCGTCAAGTACGACGTGCAGTACCAACCTGTGGCCACCAGTATCTACAGCGAATGCGCCACCAACTACCAGGTCGTGAGTGTCTATCCGACGTCCGCCGCAGCTGGAACCGGCGTCACGGTCTTCGCCACAAACTTCCCCCCAAGCCAGAGCGCGACCGTGAAGATCGGAACGTTCTCCAGTGTCACGACGGTCAAGGCGAACGGGTCGCTTTCGGCCACCATCAACTTGCCAGCGAACATGACTGTCGGTTCGCAGGCAGTGAGCGTCACGGTGGGCGCGAGCTCAGCGTCCGCGGTGCAGCCGCTCGACGTCCTCACCGCAACCGGTGCTTCGACGCCGTCGCCCGTCGCCGGCTACTCGATCGTGATCTCCTCGATTGGATGGTGGAACAGCGCCACGAGTGTCTTCGACACCTCCACGTGCGCACCTAACGACCGCTCCGGGATCCAGGAAGTCAACTTGACGGCGGCGACGGCGACGAACATCAACGACACCCTGAGTCTCGTAGTCGTGAACCCCGCCTTCAACCCCCCTAAGCCGGCACCGACCTTCACGATCTCGCACTCCGGTCCCCAGGCTGGCCAATCCCTCACGTTTACGGCCACGCTGACGGGGTCGACGGGGGGATTCGCGCCGTCATCAAATGGGCCGAACCCACCCTTCACTTGGGACCTAACGGGCAGTCCTGGCAATCCCAGTTGTGGCTTCGCCGGTTTCACGTCGAACGGGAACGTCTCGACGACCACCTGCACGATCCCAACGGCACAGGTCGGGGTCTACCAAGTTGTCGGCAGCTACTCCGGGGACACCAACTACAGCCCCGCCACTCAGACCGACTCGGTGACCGTGCCCAAGTTGACCTCGACAGTGGCCGTGACCCTCGTGTCTCCGGCACATCCCACCGTGGGGGGTCCGGCCCTGGACTACCAAGCGAAAGTGACAGGAAGTGGGGGCATCACGCCCAATGGCGGAACCGTCACCTGGCAAATCACCCCACCGTCAGGGTCACCACCGTCGTGTGCCGCGTCGACTGTGAGTGGCGGTGCCGGCAACTCCGTCACCGCTGTGCCCGACTGCGTGGTTCCGACTCCGCTTCTCGGCACCTATACGGTGTCGGCCACCTACACCGGCGATCCCAATTACCTGGCTTCATCCCCGGGAACGCTTCAAACGGCCGTGCACAACCCGTTAACGATCACGAGCGTGCAGCTTAAGAACGGGGGGACCGCTGGTCAGATCGACCAGGGAGATTCGTTCATCGTCGTCTTCTCGGCCGCGATGAACGAGTCCACGCTGTGCGCGGCCTGGTCAGGAAACGGGAACCAATCGACCACCGGTACGGTCACGGTCACCGACGGGACCGGTGCGACGCACGACGTGCTTACCGTGTCCGCGGGATGCCTGAACCTGGGGTCCATCGACCTGGGCTCCAACGCATACGTGAGCGGTGGGAACGTCACCTTCTCGGGCAATGGCGCCAACGCCACGACCATCACCTGGACGGCCGGCGCAACGAACACGCTCACCGTGACACTGGGGAAGAAGGGAGGGGCTGGAACAGTAGCGTCGGTCCCCACGAGTAGCCCTGTCTACACGAGTGCCCCGGGGGTAACCGACTCCTTTGGTGATCCGGTGAGCAATTCGCCCTTCGCCCTCGCCGCCGGGAAGCAGTTCTGATGGCCGGTCATGACGCGGATGTGAGCTCCCAACGTGACGGGGAGGGGGGGGCGGTCCTCGTCCTCGCCCTCATCTTCGTGATCATCATGGCCGTCTCGTTGCTCGCCGTAGTGAATCTCGGGGGCGATGCCCTGCGCAACACGGCCAACCTCAAGGGTGCGCGCTCGTTGGAATATGCCGCCGACGCCGCCACCGATGCTGCGGTCGAAGCGGTTCGGTATTCGTATTACGCCTTCGACGGGGTCAACAACAACACAGGATGTGTTCCTGACGGAGCGGTGCTGACCGTGCCTGACTCGGCGTCCATGCCTTCGATCAACGGCATCACCATGAACGTCACGTGCTCGGGGGTCCCTGTGGCAACGCCACCCGCGCAGAACACGCGGACGGTGACGTTCTATGCCTGTCAACAAGGCCTGGGTTCGTGTACAGCGGGGAACTCCGCTCTGGTAGCCCAGGTGGTCTTCCAGGACTATTCAGCGGTTGGAATCTATAGTTGCTCGTCTTCGACCGGATCGGCGACGTGCGGGACAGGTGAGGTCATCCAGAGCTGGTTGATGAGGAACTCGGCCAGCTAGCGGTTGGCATGCCAGCGTGGCGTTGCATGGGCTGCATAGGTACGGTGGCAGCCCATGTCGATGCGCACCTCCCAGCGAGCGTCGCACCTGCCCTACCGGACGCTTGCGGGAGTCGTCCCGTGCTCCAAGGGTTGGCTGGCCGCCACAGCCAAGCTCCAGGGGATCACCATGTCACCCGAGGAGCCACAGATCTTCGCGACCTTCATCGAGGTCCTGGACTACAAGCCGGCATACCAGGTGATCTCGCTCTTCGCCCCGATCGGCCTCCTTGACGAGCCGACACCCGGGGGCCGGCGGTGTGATCGAGACGCTAGAAGGCTGCTCGGCCGACCACGATCGAGCGCTATCGTCTCAGCTCCGGCCAGGCCGGCGATCACGTGCCCGACCTTCGAGGCCGCCGCTCAGATGAACGGGGGCCATCTGAACCCCGTGAGTTGGCGACAGATTCGCAAGATCGCCGAAGTCGATGTTCACATTGCCCCGTACTGGCAGCGAACGGTATTCGAAGTTCACCCGGAACTCAGCTTGTTCCAACTCAACGACGATCGGCCCGTCCGCTACTCGAAGCACAGTCGAGCTGGTATCGACGAGCGCAGGACGTTGCTGATGGAGCACATCCCGGGGGTGGAGCGCATCCTCAACGCCAAGCTCCCAAGGATCCGAGTCCCTCAGCTCATCGACGCGGCTTCCTGCCTTTGGACGGCGCGTCGGATCATGTCACGAGCAATTACTCGTCTGCCCGAGGATCCGGAGTGGGATGGACTGGGCTTGCGAATGGAGATCATCCGCTAAGCGCCCCTTCGGGCATCCTTTGCCAAAATGAAGAGGACCGCGGGCATTTGCACCCGCGGTCCCCCCCATCCACCTCTCGAGAACTCAGGTGATCGAGTTACAGAGGTTCGTAGTGTCGTAGTTGCTCGGTCCTGCCGTGTTGTTCTGCACGTCCACGACACCGCCTGCCAGCAGGCTGATCACGTATCCGTTGGTGGCCAGCGTCGCAGTCGGAGCTTGCCGCAGCCACGGCCCGTTCGGGCCCGCGGTTGTGAGGTCCGCCATGGTGGCGGGGTAGCTCCCCTGCTGTGCCTTGTAAGCCTCAACGGCCGTCTCAACGCTCTTTGCGTCTGCGTTGCATGACGAGGCCTTGGCATTGGTTGTCGTGGTTCCTACTGCGAACACGACGATCGCTGCCAAGATCGCCAAGATGATGATGACGATGAGGAGTTCGATAAGGGTGAAGCCCCCCTCGTCCCTCTTCTCCTGCAATCTGTTCAACATTTCCTTTTGTGTTCCTTTCTGAACATCGTGCCGCGTCCACACGGTGACGATCGAAATTGATGAAGTAAAAGCGTTGGGGAAGTAAGTGTTCTACGCCGCTACCTCCTCGCTGACTGGACGCAAAGCCGGTTCCCGGTGCACTCGAGTCATTAGATGTGCACCTGCCTGTAGATCCCGTACATCGCTGAGATGAGGGCGATGGCGACGAATCCGACGATCACACCCACAAAGACGATGACAAGGGGCTCGAAAAGGGCGGTGAATTGCTTGAGCTTGTAGTCGAGCTCCCGGTCGAAATAGACAGCCGCCGAGTGCAACTGCTCGTCCATCGTCCCGGTGCGCTCGCCAACGAGGAACATGTGCCGCGCCGCAGCGGGGAACAGGGCTGTAGCCGCCAGTGGCACCGCCAGTCCCTCGCCCCGCATCATGGCGCTGCGGGCGGAGAAGAGCCCGTCCCGGTACACCGAGTTGGTGGTTGCTTCCCCAGTCACCTGGAGGGCCTCCGGAAGGGGGACACCAGCGCCAACCATTGAGTGGAGGATCCGGCAGAATCGCTCAAGAATGGAAGTCCGGATCAGGTCCCCTACCACTGGGACCCTGAGCAGCATCTGGTCCCGCACCTCTCGCCCCCTCGTTGTCACCGTCCCGAGGACCGCCGCCGTGACAATGGCGATGGCTATTGCGGCCACGATGTACCAGTCGTTGGTGAAGAAATTGGCGATGGCGAGCAGCATGCGTGTCGGCAACGGCAGTTTGGCGTGGAGTTGGCTAAAGAACGTCTTGAAACGGGGGAGGACGAATGCCGTGATCACGACCACGGCGATGATGGAGAATACGAAGACGATCCCCGGGTACATGAGCGCGTTGCTGACCTTGCGACGAGCTTCGATGTCGCGGTCGATGTATTCGGCCAACTGGTCGAGGACGATGTCCAGGTTGCCGGTCAATTCTGCGGACCCGAGGATCCCCAGGTAGTAGGGCGGGAAGGCCTCAGGATGTTGCGAGGCGGCTCCGGCGAAGGTCTCACCGAGCGCGCAGCGAATCGGCCATCTCGGCCATCACCCGTTGGAGGACCTTGTCTCCAGACTCCTCGTTCATGACCTCGAGGGCCTCGAGCACTGGGATCCCGGCTTTCATGAACACCGCCATCTGACGCGAGAAGTGCATCAGCTCCTTGCGCGGCACCTTCTCCCGCGTGATCTCGAATTGAAGAACGTTCTTCTTCTCGACGAGCTCGACCGGAGCCAGATTTCGGTCGATGAGAGCGCGGCGAGCCAGGGTGAGTGTGAGCGCGACCTCGGTGCCCGACACCGTGGATCCCTCAGGGGTGATCGCTGTAAACCTGTACTTTCCCATTGCGATCCTCAGTCCGTGTAGATCGAGCGGACGACCTCGGAGATCGTCGTCACGTCGTCTGCAATGAGTCGGATGGCTTCGTCACGGAGCGTCCGCATTCCCTGGGAGACGGCCATGCGCTGGAGTTCCTCTTGGGTGGCCCACCCGACGATGAGTCGTTTGATCTCCGGGGTGATCCGCATGAGCTCGTAGACGCCGATGCGGTCGCGATATCCCGTGTCCGAGCAAAAGTTGCAACCCTCTCCCCGGAAGAAATGCGCCTTGGGAAGACCGCCGCTCTCGGTGTAGAAGGCGAGCTCCTCGTCCTTGGGTTCGTAGGGCGTCTTGCAGGTTTGGCATATCCGCCGCACCAGGCGCTGGCTCACCACTGCGACCACCGAGGAGGCGATCAGAAACGACTCGATTCCCATGTCGAGGAATCGGTGAATCGCCGCCGAAGAGTCGGTCGCGTGGAGCGAGGAGAGCACAAAGTGCCCGGTCAGAGCCGATTGGACGGCGATCCGGGCGGTCTCGACGTCTCGGATCTCGCCCACGAGGATCACGTCGGGGTCCTGGCGCAGAATCGACCTGAGTCCGTTGGCGAACGAGATCCCTGCTTGCTCGTTGGTCTGGATCTGGTTGATCGAGGGGAAGGTGTATTCCACCGGGTCCTCGATCGTCATGATGTTTCTACTGGGATCGTCGATCTCGCTCAGGGCGGCGTAAAGCGTTGTGGTCTTTCCGCTCCCGGTCGGCCCCGCGCACAACACCATCCCGAACGGTGAACGGATGAGTCGGGTGAAGACCTCGTGGGTGTCCGGTGGCATCCCCAGATCTCCCATCCGGAACAGGGATCTGGACTTGTCCAGGACTCGAAGTACGCAGGCCTCACCCCAGATGGTGGCCACGGTGGAGACTCGGATGTCGATCTCCCGGTCATCGACCACCATCGTGATCTGTCCGTCTTGCGGACGGCGTCTTTCCACGATGTTCATGTCGGCCATGATCTTGAGCCGGCTAACCAGTGCGGGGGCGATCGCCATCGGCAACTCCACTGCGTCGTGGAGCGCGCCGTCGATTCGGAAACGGACCCTGAGGCGTTGGTTCTGAGGCTCGATGTGGATGTCCGACGCCCGGTCGCGCATCGCCTGGGTGATCAGGAGGTTCACGACCTGCACGACGGGCGCGTCGTCGGCGACGGCCATCTGGACCGCTGTCTCCGCGGCGGCACGCCGAGGGGCCTCGGCTGTCTCCTCGAACGCCCGGACGTGCTCCTGGATGTTCCCGAGTGCTCGGTACGCCGTGTCGATGGCCCGCTGAATGTCAGATCTCGGGGCGATGACAAGGCGAACCACCAGACCGCTGGCATTGGCCAGGATCTTGGCGAGCTCTGGATTCGGATCCGAGACCGCGATGGTCAGGCCGTTGGCATCGAGAACGAGCGGCACGGCCAGGTGGCTGCGGCACACGGTTTCAGGTAGCCGCTCGATCGCCTCCGCGGTCGGGGTCTGTTGCGAAAGGTCGACCAGCGGCACGTGGAGCTGCGTTGACAGCGCCTTGGCCAAGTCGCGCTCTCCGATCGCCCCGAGCTCGACGAGAAGGCTGCCGATCCTTTCGCCCGATGACGATTGCTGGAGCAGCGCCTCGGCGAGTTGGTCGTGGTTGACGAGCTGCGCTCCCACCAGAAGCTCGCCCAGGAGCATCCGCGGGCTCGACGGATCGCGTCGCAGGGGCGGTTGAGAGCGGGCGGACTGGGTGGCGTCTGAAGACGTCATTTCATCCGTCGTCGATTCCTTGCGCAACTTCATTCCCACTCCGATCGTGGACTGGCGTTCAGGTCGCGGGGCCGAAGGCCCTGATCGCGGGCTCAGCCGAGGGCATCGAAAACCCCCGCCTCCCCTCTGCGAACAGTATCTGGAGCCCACACCATCCCTGAGCAGGGATTTTCCCACCGATTCGGCCTGACGTGATCGGCGCCACCTCAGTGGGAATTCCTCGCGCAGTCACTACGGGACCCATGGTGTCGAGCCAGGGTCACACGGCCCTCTATGGACCCCCAACGGTTGATCAACTGTCGCGAACGGCGCGGAGAACCCCACTGATTGTGCGGGTGTTGGCTCGGCGTTGGCTGCCCAGTGAGAGTCATCCTCCAGGGTGAGCACATCAGCGCGGAGAGGGAGATCAACGCGCAGCCAGGGTGATGTAAGTGCCCAGAGTTTTCAGGGGGGGAACCGAAAATCGCATGACGTCACATCTGGTCACCATCTGACCGTTTTTTGTAGGTGTTGCGGGTCCGGGGAGCGGGGGTGCTGGACGTCCTCGACCTGGTCCGTACCAAAACGAAGGCCTCGCGAGCATGAGGTTTTCGAGCAGCAGGGCGAACGTGATGAACCTCAGGCCGAATGTGGTCGCCTGGCCTTTGGGGAGCGAGTGGCGAACCCGACGCCCACGTCGAGTAACCAAACGAAACCCAAGGAGAATGAATGAAGCGCTTCATGAAGAAGAAGGCCGTGGTCATCGGCATCGCCGCCGGGCTGACCCTCGGCATTTCCGGAGTCGCCCTGGCGTACTTCACGTCTACGGGCAACAACACCGGTGATGCCTCGGTGGGCTCGGCAACGAGCTGGGGTGTTTCGGTCAGCAGCGACGCCACCAACGCCCTGTTCCCGGGAGTCGGTTCGGAGACCCTCAACTACACGATCACGAACAATGGCAGCGGCAATCAGGAATTGAATGCCGTGGCTGTCAGTGTCGGGAACTCGGGTCTCGCCAACGCCTGCCTGGGTAGCTGGTTCACAGCCACCGACAACGGCGCTCTCCCCGTACCGGGCTCTGTTGCGGCCGACCTGGCGCCTGGTCACAGCGCTTCGGGGACCATCACGGTGTCGATGAACGACTCCGGTGCTCCCCAGGACGCTTGCCAAGGTCTGACCAGCATCCCCGTGAAGGTCAGCGCCAGCTAGTACCCGGTCGTGGGGTCGCAAGATCCCTCGATTCCACTCGGTGGGGACGACCGGGCCGCGGAGCGCTAGAGCTCTGTGGCCCGGTCAACCACCAAGCAACCAATGCATTCAACGGGCCTCTCTGGCCCATAACGACACAGGAAGCGCGACCGCATGAGACGAGGCGTGGGAACGAGGTTTGTTGCTGGGAAGCACAGCTCCCGGCGCACCCACATCCGCGTCGTCGTTGTGGTCGCGGCCCTCTTCGTGGGCGTCGAGCGCGGGGGCCGCCTACGGCTACATGACGGCATCCGGTCAGGCCGCCGCGTCCGTGAGCACCGGCACCTTGGTGGCTGTCACGCTGACCACCACGGGCTCGCCATCCTCGGCTTTGGTTCCGGGTGGTACCGCTGATGTCGTACTCGGTGTCCACAACCCCAACGCCTTCAGCGTGACCCTGGTCAGCGTCAGCGGTGGCCCCGGCAGCATCACGGCGGACAGCGGGCATCCCGGTTGCACGACGACAGGAGTCACGTTCACCGATCAGACAGGTCTCAATATCGTCGTCGCTCCGTCAGGAACCACAACGGTGCACCTGGCCAATGCAGCCAGCATGGGCTCATCGTCGTCCACCGGCTGTCAAGGGGCGACGTTCAACATTCCCGTCACCATCACGGTGCACCAGGGATGAACGTGGGGCCGCTCACCCTAGGTCTCACGCGTCGGCGCCCCGCCCACGCCGCACCTTCCTCGCGCGCTCGACGCGCGGGAATGTCGTTGTCGGTCCTCGGGTCCACGATGGGGGTCGTGATCTTGGGTTCGGCCGGCGCGGCTTTTGGGTACTGGGTCATGACCGATCACTCCCATCCGGCTCAGGCCGTCGCCGATGCCCTCCCCCAGGGCCAGACGCCGGGCACACCGACGACCAACGCCCCGAACGGCAACACCGTTTCGGTGACGTTCACCCGGTCCCAGACGACCTCGGGGGGTGTGGCCATACCCACCTACACGTTGAAGCGTTACCCCGTTCCCAGTGGTGCCGCCGTTTCGGCTGTCGTCTCGTGTTCGGGCACGACCACGATCGTGTGCACGGAGACGAGCGTTCCAGACGGCAAATGGCAGTACACCGACACCCCTTCGCTGGGCGCGAACTGGGTGGGAAGTGAAAGCGCTCACAGCGCAACGGTCACGGTCGACACCACTGCTCCGACCGTTTCGATCACTTCACCAGTGACGGGCACCACGTATGGCACCAACTGGACCGGGGCTATCACCGGCTCAGCCAGCGACGCCACGAGCGGGGTCTCGAGCATCGGGGTGGCGGTCAAGAACACAACGACGGGCAAGTGGTGGAACGGCACCGCCTTCAGCGCCACCAGCCAGACCAACGTGGCGGCCACGGGCACCACCAGCTGGAGCCTGGCCCTGGCGGCGAGCAACCTCGTGTCCACCGACGCCTACACCGTCATCGCCCAGGCCACGGACTCGGCCGGGAATGTGGGCACCAGCTCCACGGTGAACTTCACTTACGACACCGTCGCGCCGGCGGCGGCGGTGACGTTCCCGGTGAACAACACCACCTATGGAGCGAACTGGACCGGCACCATCACGGGCACGGCCTCGTCGAATGCGGGAGCGGGAACGAGCATCTCGAGCATCGGGGTGGCGGTCAAGAACACGACGACGGGCAAGTGGTGGAACGGCACCGCCTTCAGCGCCACCAGCCAGACCAACGTGGCGGCCACGGGCACCACCAGCTGGAGCCTGGCCCTGGCGGCGAGCAATCTCGTGTCCACCGACGCCTACACCGTCATCGCCCAGGCCACGGACTCGGCCGGGAATGTGGGCACCAGCTCCACGGTGAACTTCACCTACGACACCGTCGCGCCGGCGGCGGCGGTGACGTTCCCGGTGAACAACACCACCTATGGAGCGAACTGGACCGGCACCATCACCGGCACGGCCTCGTCGAATGCGGGAGCGGGAACGAGCATCTCGAGCATCGGGGTGGCGGTCAAGAACACGACGACGGGCAAGTGGTGGAACGGCACCGCCTTCAGCGCCACCAGCCAGACCAACGTGGCGGCCACGGGCACCACCAGCTGGAGCCTGGCCCTGGCGGCGAGCAATCTCGTGTCCACCGACGCCTACACCGTCATCGCCCAGGCCACGGACTCGGCCGGGAACGTGGGCACGAGCTCCACGGTGAACTTCACCTTCACCTCCTCGGTGTCCGTCTCAAATCTCGTGACAGCGAACGGGAGTGGAGGAACGGTTGGGCAGGTTGATCAGAACGACACCATCTCCATCACGTTCTCGGGACAGATCAATGCCAACACGGTGTGTTCCGCGTGGACAAACGGATCGACAACCGCACAGAGTGCTTCGACGGGTTCAGTGGTCACGGTCAACAACACCGGCAGCGGTAACAGCGATGTCTTGACCGTCTCAACGAAGCCGACGGCTTGTGGCACCTTCAACTTCGGCAGCCTCGATCTCGGAAGCAGCGCCTACGTCACGTCACCCGGTGGTTCGCACAAGGCGGTGACCTTCACGGGGTCGACGATCGCTTACAACGGGACCACACACGTGCTCACCATCACGTTGGGCTCCGTAGGCGGTAGCGGAAGTGAAGGCGTGGTGGCGTCTTCGGCTCTCACCCTGTCGTTGTCCACCAACATCCTCGACACAGGGAACAGCGCGCTGAGCAGCTATGGGTTCGTATCGTCGAGTGTCCAGCAATTCTGAGCAGGGCGAAACGGTTCATGAAGGGACGGCACTCGAAGAGGAAACCGGAAACGCGGTTCCAGCGTTTCCTGAAGAGCCTGGGGCTCTCTACCACCGGGGCGACGCCCAAGCACCTTTACCGTCGGGGCCCCAGCTCGACCAAGCCGTTGCACGCGCACCGCGGGGCCCTCGCAACGGCTCTCAGCTCTCCCAGGCGCGACCCGGCTACTGCAAAATCCTTTGACCGGGCCCCGCTTTCCTCTGTCCCTGCTCCGGATTCCTACTGGGCGCCATCCGCCGAACGGCGACCGACAACGGCTTAGAGGGTCGAGCGAGTCGACCCTTTTGTCACGCGGGGTTAATCGTCGTGATGCCCCGTTTCGTGAGGTGCCGGCGGATGGAGATGCGTCGAGGTCGTTGTGGTGTCCGGCTTCTTGGCTTTTGGCCTCCAGCGCGGCAAACGGCGCCTGGGAACGATCTCAGCCACGGGCGTGAACGTGTCGCCCGAGGCTCGCCCGTCCTCTCCGGGGGGTTCAGACGGCCAACTTGGTGGCAACACCCAGACCCGCCGTGTCATGCGAGCCTCCTTTGCTACGTGTCCAAGTGTGGAGTCGCTTCCGCAAAGGTGGACACTGCACCCAGACCAACGTGTCAACAGGGTGCCGCACGCACACGAACGTGTCAACGCGCCCGAAGAGAAAACAGCGGGTCGCCGTGGTTAACGGACGGAGACCAGTTCTTGCTGCCAGGTGAAATCGACGACCGGGTTGCCAGAGCTCTCGACCAGGAGTTCGGTGATGCTCGGGTCGCCCCGGTATCCATGTTCGTCCCACCCTGTCCCCATCAGACACTCCCTGCACGGCAACCTCACGAGGATGTTCTCCCGGTGACCCCAGCACCCGGTTTCATTCGACGGGATGCAATCGATGTTGGCCGAGCCCGCACCGTCGTCGTACATCCAGAAGTACATGGCCTCGAGGGGGTTGCCCACCGCCCCGGCCCAGTTCGACGCCCATTCCGAATACGGAAAGCCATGTGGAGGACCGGGGTCGGTGTCTTGCGCAGCACCCTGACGGGCAGCTTGGTCGAGGGTCGTGGCCATGGCCGTGAGTGCTGGCAGCCCTCGCACGGTTCGCTCCAGGTTGGTGGCCACAAAGATCTGTTGCTCGGGCGACAGCTGGGCCCAATTGGTCGGGAGCACCATGGGGGGGAGGCCCTCGTGACTCCGGCCGTTGCCGATTGCCTGCAAGGTCGCGGCGAGACAGGGCAGCGAGTCGTCGTACTGGGACCCAGCACAGCTCTGGAGAAAGTTGGGTTCCGGTGCGATATTCGCAGGTAGGGCCCCGGGCGCGTTGACTATCCGAGCCGGAGTCGCCGGAGGCACGGTGGGCGGTGCGGTCGGGGGCGCCGTCACCGTTGGCAGCGGGGTTGGGGGCGCACTGGCGGGCAGGCTGGATCGAAGCACGGTCGTCGGGGTCGACCGCCCCAGGACGCTCCCATGGAGATCGGGCTGAGCGTGTCTCACCGATGTCGCCAGATTGCGACCCGAGCCGAGGGCGGCCACGGGGTGGAGGATGACGAGCACCAGCATGATGATCTCTCCGACGGCAAGTAGGGAGCCGAACTGCAGCCAACTCGGACGGGCGGCGGGCTGATCCGTCGGGTGCCGCAGAGGGAGGACGCTGGTCACCGCTGAGGTATCGGCACTCCCCGGTCGCTGCCTGAGTCAGCCTGTCAGCGTCGTGATCTCCGGTGCGGCGCTCATTTCCCCAGTTCAAGGGTCCCTTTCGCGTGGCTGGCCACCCCACGGTCTTTCCGTCGACTGTTTCAGGCCCCCAGCGAGGAGCCCTCGTCCGCCACCAAATCGGACAGCTCGGGGTGGCGATCGAGGTAGTCGGCGATGAACGGACACAAAGGCACCACCTTGAGGCCCCGGGCCCGGATGTCCTCGAGCGCCTCGGCGGCGAGGTGACCACCCACACCGTGGCCTTCGAAGGCGCTTGCCACCTCGGTGTGGACCAGGACGACCGCTCCGGATCGCGAGAGGTACGTGACGAATCCCGCCAGTTGTTCCCCGACGTAAGCCTCGTATCGATGCTTTTCAGGGTTGTCGGTGACTCGTATCGGCGGGTCGGACTCGGGCATCAGGGCTCCCTTCGTTCGTGCCTCATCGTTCTACCCGGTCTCGAGCGATTCCGGCCGGGCCGAGTGGCGTGTGGCCGAAGGCTCCGGGTGCGCGCAGCTGGAGCGATTTGGCGCTAGACCAGAGAGCGGACCGCTAGGAGTATCTGTGCTCGACGAGACCGCGCAACAGAGCCTCATCGCTGCCATTGACGTGGCCATCAGCCGGTGTGTGGACGCGTTCAACATGGCGTCGGAGAGCGACGATCACGAGCTGGCCGAGGGTGCTCGCACTCTCGTGACGGAGCTGAAGGCGTTCAGGCAATCGGTCATCGTTCGTCCCACGCGCCGCGGTCGGTGGCAGTTCGGACGGTCACCGCGCGGTGACGCTCGGTCGCGCTGACCGGCGGGTTCATGGCCAAAGTCGTCTTGATCACCGGGGCGTCGGCAGGGATCGGTCGCGCCTGCGCTGACCGCCTGCACGATGCGGGGTGGATCGTCGTCGGCGCCAGCAGGCGGGGGACCTCGTCGGGACCCTGGGCGGGCCTGGACATGGACGTCGACAGCGACGATTCAGTCCGAGCCGGTGTGGCCGAGGTGCTGGCCCGACACGGGCGCATCGACGCCGTCGTGGCGTCGGCGGGCTGGGGAGTCGCCGGGGCGGTCGAACACACAGCCATCGACGAGGCCAAGGCGCAAGTCGAGACCAATTTCTGGGGAGCGACGCGGGTTGTGCAAAGCGTCCTGCCCGGAATGCGGGCCCAGGGCGGGGGTCGCATCGTGCTCATCAGCTCGATCGGTGGAGTCCTAGCCATCCCGTTTCAGGCGTTTTACAGCGCCAGCAAGTACGCGCTCGAGGGCTTGGGCGAGGCGCTCGCTTACGAGGTGGCGCCGTTCGGCATCGACGTCACCCTGGTAGAGCCCGGCAATGTCCGGACCGACTTCACAGCCAACCGGAAGATGGCCGGTGCCTCGGCGGACGACGACGTCTACAGGAGTGCGCTCGCTACGGCGGTCGGGGTGATGGAGCGCGACGAGGCGAACGGCGTGCCTCCCGGCGATGTCGCCGCCGTGATCCACAAAGTCCTGGACGCCCGCCGCCCGCCCCGTCGGGTCTCGGTGGGCAAGGCAGGGGAGCGCGTCGGCATTCTCGCCAAACGGCTCCTGCCCCATCGGGTGTTCGAGGCGGCTGCCAAGAGCAGTCTGGGCGTCAAGTAGATCAATCGCCCCGCCGCGTACTGTCCTCGGTCTCTGATCAAGGGGGCGATGATCAGTGGATCAGGGTGGAGTTGAGGCCACGCCGAGGAGGGCGTCGATGGTGCCGTTGGCCGCGTTCGCCGCGTTGGCCAAATGAGGGACTCTGAATTCGTCTTCCAGGGAGCGCAGGATGCCGGCGGTGTCGACCGGTGTGGAGTCGCGAACGGGTCTTGCCTTCAGCATGTTCGATACCACGATGGTGGCGACATGCCCACCCTTTCCACCATTGATGCCCGACGTGTCGCTGTCGAGCGCCTCATCCCATTCGATGATGATCTGTCCACCCGACCGGTACCAGGACGTCGCCTGCACGGCCGGGATGAACCGGGCCAAGAAGGTCTCGGTGTCAGATAGCTGGTAAGCCTCGGTGTCGATCGGGACCCCGGTGTGTCCGTCGTCGGTCAGGTTCGGCGTGTACCACACGAAGTCCGGTGGATTCGGTGCGTTGAGGTCTCCGGTCAACGCCGACGCGTCGACGACGGCGATCTTCGCATTGGGAAAGTACTCCCACGGGTTGTGCCTCACGGCGTAGACGCCGGCGTCGAGGGTTGGTTGCGCGGGAAGGTTCTCGGCGTAGGCCCGCTCACTCACTCCCGCGGCGGCCAGCTGGTCCCCCAACGTTTGCACTCTGGGGAATTTGCCCGCGGACGGTGGCTGGTCTCCGGTGATTCCTTGGTTTGATCCCGACACGATCGTCAAGTAGTTCGGAAGACTGGGATGGGCGAGGGCGTACGAATTGGTCGCCGACCCGTAGTCATTGGCCAGGCTCGTGACGTAGGGCAGCGCGGGGTTGCCGATGATGTTCGAGACATCCTCGTTCTCCATCATCACCACCATGACGTGCGCGGTACTCGAGCCCTTGCGCGCCGGAATCGAAGTCGTTGTTGTCGTTGTCGACGCGGTGGAAGAGCGGTTGGTGGAGTTGGGGGACGCGGCCCCGCATCCGAGGAGCAGGACACCGGCCCCGGTCCACACCAGACCGACGATCACCAGCTGCCTCAGGTGGCGCCGGGACGTCACGCCCCGCCACGGTCCATGGTGTGCTCGGCTCATCACCTCTCCCGGGCGTGGCAACGAAGGCCAAACCTAGACAATGGCCGATTCTCCGTGAGGCTCGGAGCGTCCCGCCAGGAGCGGATCGGGCCCGGTTCCCGGAGCGCTCGGTGTCGCCTCAGGGGCGCTTACCAGGGATTCTTCACATCTTCCCCGCTGACTCGACCTGCCGGTTGACCAAGCGTTGACTGGCCCTTGGCCGTCCCTTGAGGTGCGCTTGGTACCTTGGGAAGGACGCATCGGGACCTTGTACTCCCGGATCGTTGGCTCCACTCCGGGCGACAAGCACGGCAAGGGCCGCAGCATTTGTTTCTCGATGGGGGGCGTCGGGTGTTGTCGAGGCGGTCATTCGCGACGATCGGTGTGCTCGGCGTCTTCGGCCTGGCGACCGGTTTTGGCGCCAGCGCCTGTCAGATGCTCATCCCACCCAAGATCATGATCGTCATGATGGAGAATCAGGGCGCGTCCCAGATCATCGGGAACCCCGCGCTGCCCTACGTCACGAGCCTGGCTAACGGTTACGGGTCGGCGACAGAGTCCTTCGCCTTTACCCATCCCAGTCTCTCCAACTACCTCGACATCGTCTCGGGCTCAAACGAGAGTGTTACCGACGACGGCCCACCTTCGTCGCACAGCTTTCCCACCGTGCCGACCCTGGCCGACCAGTTGGCGACGGCGGGGTACAGCATGGGCGCCTACGCGGAGAGCCTGCCCGCTGACCCCACGAACGACTCGGGCAACTACGTCGTGCGCCACAATCCCTGGGAGTACTTCCCGAGTGCTCCCGTCACCGTCAAAGACGGCTCGGCGCTCATTCCTGACCTCAACGGCTCTTCGCCTCCTGACTTCGTCTGGTACACCCCGAATCTGATCGACGACGGTCACACCGGCGTACCGACCGATACCGAAGCCAACGAGTTGGCCGGCACGGAGTCGTTCCTGTCGAGCTTCATCCCATCGGTACAGGCGACGTCGTGGTACAAGTCGGGCGGACAGATCATCATCGAGTGGGACGAAGCACTCCCCACGGACACGTCCGGATTCAACGGCGCCAACGGGGGCCACGTCCCCACCATCGTCGTCTCGAAGTACCTGCAGGCAAGTCCGCACCAATACTCAGGAAACGTCTCGACGTCGGGGATCCTGCGCTCCATCGAGCACCTGTATCAGGTGCCGTATCTCGGAAGTGCCTCGGACGCGGGCAACGGCGACCTCAACGCTCTGCTGTCCTGGTAGCTGCGGCGACGGCGGCAGAGCGCGCCACGCCGGAGCGCGAGCTGATCAGCCGAAGTCCGTTTTGAACATCGCCAAGGCCTTGGGGAACGTGCCATCAAGCAGATTGTTCCGGTAGGTGCTCGACGAGTCGTAACACCACACATTGGCGAAAGCCACTTGATTGGTCACGAACCAGTTGGCCATGTTGTCGACGAACAGCGGGTCGTCCCCGAGGCCATGACCATCTGTGCGGTATTCGTCGGACCACTCCGGAATGGCGATCGGTTTGTTGTGCTGCGCCGCGAATGAGGCCAACCACCCCAGTCCCCACTGTTGAGCCAGCTGATGAGCCCAGGACACGGGTGGGGTGAAGGGGGTTCCCCAGAAGTTGTCGTAGACGTCGGTCCCGACATAGTCCACGTATTTGTTGCCCGGATAGGCCTGGTCAGGGCTGTAAGTCGTGGGGCTGGGCCCGTTGGGGTTCCACAGGAACTTGAACTTCTCCCCGGGTACAGCCCGCATGGTCGTCACGATCTGGCGCCAGAACGCCACGAAGTTCGTGGCGTCCGTCGAACTTCCCACTGACCAGGTGAACCAGTTCCCGTTGAACTCCCAACCCAGACGCAAGATGGCGTTGGCTTCGTTGTCGGCGACGAGGTTCGTCCCGAGCGTGGTGAAGTACTGGTTGTAGGCACCCGTCGCTCCCTGCGCCAAGGTACCCACCCCCGGAAGGATGGGGACGCCGATGGCTAAGCGATACGGAGACGAGCTCCACGCCTTGATGTTGGTAGCGCTGTCCATCGCGACCCAGCCGCTGGTCTTGTCGAGATAGTCGGTGGCGTACGTCGGGTGCGTTCCGGTGGCCGCCGCGAAGGCGGCGACTCCGGCCGGATCGGCTTCTCCGGCGTAGTCCCCGAGGGGGATGCTGTGTGCGAAGGCATTGTTGGACTGTGACGACGTGACCTGTCCACTGTGTCGAACCGTTGTGGTTGTGCTTCTTGGCGTTGTGGGTGCCGTCGAAGCAGCCGGCTGTTCGGGACCCGGAGCATCCACAGTTCTCGGCAGTGTCGATGCGGGCGAGTTCGATGTGACGAGAAATGTCACCGAGCCCAGGATCACCGCCACCGAGCCGAGGACCGCCCATGACCACCGCGCCCGATACAGCGGCCGCCTTGTGCTCCCGGCGAGTGGAGACGGAGGCCACTGTTGGCCGACTCCGTGCAGGCGCGGGCGGCTGTGGGTGGCGTACGCCCACTGCGGGAGGACGAGTCGTCCGGTGAGAAGTCCCGTACGTGCATGGCGGGCTCGTCTCGGGGAACTCACTGCCCAGCACCGCCGCGCGAGCCGCACCGTGACCCCGACATGCTTTTGACCCTTCTCAGTTTGGTTCGTGACCCGCGCACGTCGTACCTCGGCGCCGTCGCTTGCCCCCCCGGACTCGGCCTGGCTGCCTAATCAGGCTCCCTACTCTAGGGCTTACCCTGCCCTCATGGTCAACGGCTCAAGGCCGAATTCCCTGCGCCACCAGCGCACATTCGAGGGAATGTCGTGTGTCTGCGGCTCCCGCACCTCGGTCCTTTCGGGCACGAAAACACAAGAATGCTTGATCCATCGTCCCATGCTTGCCCAGTCTTTGGCCTGAGTCGTTGAAAACAATCTTCGTGGCCCCCACATCACTGGCGCCTGTCGGGTTCGATCGCGACGTCCAAGGCGTTGATCCCTTTGGTCGCGACCTTTGATTCAAGTTGCCACCCGGAGCAACGTGTTCCGGTTCGCGCCGTTTCATCGTGCGTACTGGCTACTCGTGGGGAAGGAGAACCTCCGTATCTCGAGAGACGAAGAACGAGATCGGGGCATGGGCATCGTGCTTCCGTAGTAGCCTGACATCATTCCCCTTGGGAGTGACGCCTCGTTTGGGCAGGACGACCGTTTTTCAGGTTGTCGCCCCGTGCAGGCCGGACGCCTCTTCTAGGCACCATCAAAGGAGTGCGTCATGACTGTTTCCCCTCTTCACCCACCTCTGATCGCGGTCGCTCCTCAGCTCGCTGATGATGACGTGGAGGAGAACGAGAGCGGCGACCCCGTGACCATGTGCGGGCGCTGTCGCCTCAACTTTGTGCGGCATCCGTCTATCAGCACCGGCGACTCGCCGAAGTGGTGGCTGTGCCCGCCGTGTCGGAGCCGGCTCCTCGGTGACGAGACCAGGACCAGTTCGCGGTGGTCTTCGTGAGCTACTCCCAAGCTCCGGTGGGCTGGTGGCAGGACACCAAAGGAACGATGCAGCCCCCAGGGTCGTTCCTGGTGCCCTCGCTCCGGATTCCCACCGACGGATCGGGCGCCGGCTCGGGGCTCACCACATCGTCACCTCGGAGCCGGTTCAAGAAATGGACATCGGCCCGTCGCCAGCGCCGTCACTAGGACACCCCAAAGGGAGTGTGCCCGCGAGCCTCGTTTCCGAACTGGGCGCTAAGAAGCCGCTCGTCTCAGGACGTCAAGAAGTGATTCGGTCACCAGGGCGCCAGTGATCTCAGACGCAGTCCATGTCCCCACAGGACCCGAGGTCCCGTGGCCCTTCCACATGTCGCCCTCAATGAGAATCACCTGTTGGTGATCGGCGTCGAAGTCGAGTTGGAGGAAGGGATGCTGATCGCGGCGGGGGCGGCCGATGAGCTCGCCTGCCAATGACATCCACAACGTGATGCGTGCCGCGACACCGGCCCCGTGAACGCCAGAGCGCTCTTCGAGCAGCCCGCCTCCACCGTTGACGCGCAGCCGTTCCAAGAACGATTGCATTGCGGGTCGAACTGTCGAAGCGCATACTGCCGTGAATTCTTCTTGAAGCCGCGCCTTCTCGCCGTCGATCTGAGACTGACGCTCGTCTGTGTGGCTCAGACCTCGTGCCCGCATCTCGAAGATTCGGTCGATCTCGTCCAACGCGTCGGGGGAGGGTCCGGCGACCTCTGGGTCCGGAGCCGTGCCGCCTACTCGAGAAGGGCTCTCTGAGTGAGCGGGCGAAGTGGGAAAGTTGAGGATCTGTCCTACCTGGTCGGGTCCCATGGTGGACCGCCGATCTTCCCCCCGTAAGCGGGAGTGCTAGTGCTCAAACTGAGCCATTTGGACGCTACACCTCATTCTCCCGCCAGATACGGCGATCGCCCCTTTGCTTTGGCCATCTTCGCTCGTTGAATCGTCCGGTCGTGCACGCACCTGCGGCGCAAGCTTTCGACACCTTGGGTCGTCGACCATGACCTATGTGTTGTGCATGGCGGAGGATCGGCGGCGCGGTTCTGGGATCGACTGGTGTCGCCCCTCCACGATCCGACGCTCGCGGTGGACCTCCGAGGAAGGAATCGTCGACTCACAGATCCACCGACACTCACCGTGTCTGAGGAGATGATCTCGGTCCCTCGAGGACACCGTCGATGCGTACATCGTTGCGCGCGCGCCCCCACTCCCAGCGCGGACTTCACCACGCGGCTAACTCGATTGCCTTCCGTTAGGGGGAACCACCGTTGACACGCGATCGACGCGCACTTACCGTTTTAAGTGTCGACCTGCGGTGCAGGCCGGGCGAGGTTGAGCGGAGGCTTCATGAGCTTGGCTTCCCCAACACGTGCATGGAACGCGCAATGGCGCATGATCGCCGTGGTCTCGGTGGTGTTCCTCGTAGGAACGGTCACCGTGGTCACCGACCAGCCCGTCTTCGCGAGCGCACCGACCGTCTCGGTGGCCAATGCGACGATCATGTGTACCGAGGTGACGGGTCTGGCGACGTTCAGCCCTCATCTGCGCACGCCCGGCACCGCACGCGGGCTCGAGACGGTGCACTTGAACCTTGCCCTTAGCGGATGCAGCTCTCCCGCACTTCCTCCACCTATGACGATCACCGGCCAACTCAAGGGCGCGCTCGTCGCCAACACCGGGACGAGTTGTGCGACGGCCTTAGGGCCAAGCCCCTACTCGTCGGTCGGCACCTTGACCGCGCACTGGAAGACCCATAAAGCCAAGATCTCGCCGACGAGCTCGTTCGCCCCCCAGAGAGTCAAACTCGCCAAGGTCCAGCGCAAGGCCCGCACGAACCAGACGATCAAGGTGGGCGGGCCGGGCTCTCCCCATCCGAGCGTTGTCGGTGACTTCACAGGGGGGAACGGGGGCAGAAGTTCTTCATTCACACTGAGTTGGAAGCGAACGGCGGTCACCTGCTCGGCAGGACTGAGCGCGTTGCCTATCGTCTCGGGCGCCTTGACCTTCTCCTGATTCTTGGCCGGCCAGGCGCGACGCTGAGTGCGACCGCGGTCGGGTGCCGACGACCTGACCCCGCTCGGGCGTCTCCCCTAGCCAGAGGGCATCGACCACTTCACCGCCGACTGCCCGCATGATACGGAGGGCTTCTCCGCGTCGCCGGGTCCCCGATTCCAGCCCAGTCCCAACACATTCGACCCGCGGGCTGCGGCCACGCGCGGAGGGGTCGCCAAGCCAGCGCTGTTCGTGTGCGCCCTGACGGTGATGGGAGGCGAGTTGAGGTCGATCGAGCCTGACCGGGTTCCCTCGCCGGCCTTCCACCTGGTTCCCGAGGTCTTGTGACGGGGATCGGGCTTCGTCTCGACTCCGCCCTCTCCCGGCGTCACGACTCGCACTCCGCCCGCCCACGGGCGCGGGTACCCGTTTGCCTGGTCGGGCTGACCTCGACGATGGCCACCATCGCTCTGCTCGTGGTGCCCGTGGTGGGCAGCAATCCGGGCGCTGTCGCGGCCGCCACCACGACCCCCTCGGTCACAGGGATGACCCCGCTCTCGGGCCCGACGACGGGTGGGACCTCGGTGACCGTGACGGGAACGGGCTTCACCGGGGCCACGGCGGTGACATTCGGCTCAACGCCGGCGACGGGCGTCAGCGTGACCAGCGATATCTCGCTCACCGCAACCGCCCCAGCACTTACCGTGTCTGGATCTACGAGGACCACCATGGCGGATGTCACGGTCACGACGCCGATGGGCACGAGCCCGACGGGCCCTGCCGACGAGTTCACCTACACCTACGCGAGCGGTGGCTTCTCGACCACCATCTCGGCCAGCACGACGACGCCGACGACAGGGCAGTCCGTCACCCTCACCGCTGGCGCCAGCCAGGCGCCGACCAGCCCCAACAGCCTGTCGATCGTGAACGAGACCCCCCGTCCCGCGCACGTGATGGTGATCATGATGGAGAACGAGTCGGCGGGCGGGGTCCTGGGCAACAGCTCACTGCCGTACATCAACAACACGCTGGCCCCCGACTATCCGCAGCTCACACAGAGCTTCGCCGTGGCGCATCCCAGTCTCCCGAATTACCTCGAGCTCCTGTCCGGCTCGACCCAGGGCGTGACCACCGACTGCGCTCCCGGGACCGGCTGCCAGGGGACCGCCAATCTCGCCGACCAGCTCGACACGGCCGGCATCAGCTGGTCGGGATATATGGAGAACATCCCGTCGTCGGGCTACTCCGGTGGCGACACCGGTTGTCAGGACGGGTTCGGAGACGCGCTCTACGTGCAGCACCACAACCCGTTCGCATACTTTCCCGACCTGGCCGGAGATCTGCCCACGCACGTCAAGCCCGTGTCGAGCATGGTGTCGGACCTCAACAGTGCGGATCCTCCCGCGTTCGTGTGGGTCACGCCCAACATGCTCGACGACATGCACGATGGCCCGTTGTCGAACGGTGACACGTGGCTGTCTCGGATCCCGGCCATCCAGCAGACACAGTGGTACCAGCAAGGCGGCCAGATCATCCTGACCTTCGACGAGGGAGCCGCCTCCGACACCACGGGTCTCGGAAGCGGAGCCGGCGGTCACATTCCTGGGTTCCTCATCAGTCAACCTCTCCTCGGGGAACCGAACGACACCACTCCCGTCGATCAGGCGGGGATCCTTCGCTCCATCGAGCAGCTGTACGGGCTCCCACTCTTGAACGACGCCACCAGCAGCGTCCACGGGAACCTGGGGTCGGAGCTGACTCCGGGCGACCCGGCCGGCTCCGTCGTGGCGTCGTCAACTGGTAGCACCAGTCTCCACGTCGACGTGAGCCAATGGGCAGCCGCCAACGATCGTTTCGTCGCCCGCATCGACCAAGGGGGGACCGCGCCCTCTCTGCGGTCTCGAGCCCGTCACTGGTCACGTGGTCGGGCACCCCCTCGTCGACTGCGCCGGTGGTCACCGGAGTCTGTCCGTTCTCGACGACGTCCGGAGCCACCTCGGTCACCATCAACGGCATCAATTTCACAGGGGCCACCGCGGTGCAGTTCGGCGCGTCGCCAGCATCGTCGTTCACGGTGGACAGCGCGACGCAGGTCACCGCGTCTGCACCGGCTCAGCCGGCGGGGACCGTGGACGTGACGGTGACCAGTCCCAGTGGCACCAACAGCACCGGCACCGAGGACCACTTCACGTATTACGCGAGGCCCACGGTGTCGAGCGTTGCACCCACCGCCGGCTCCGCGTCGGGGGGAACGTCGGTGACGATCACAGGGACCAGCTTCACGGGTGTCTCTGCGGTGTACTTCGGCCCGACGGCGGCGGCCGACTTCATCGTGGCAAGTGCGACGTCCATCACCGCCACGGCACCATCCGGGGCGGCGGGCGTTGTCGACGTCACGGTGGTCACCCCGGGGGGAACCAGCGTCACGAGCAGCGCGGACCATTACACCTATACCGGCTCGTCGGGGAGCATCAACGCGGTCGGCGCCCTGAGCTACAACCCCGGGACAGCCGTCACCACCGTGGGGGTGGCCCCGCAGCACCAGGGCGACCTTCTCGTCCTGGTCATCAAGGACAACACCACGAGCGTCATGGCCGCATCGGTGTCGGGCGGGGGAGTCGGGACCTGGACGCGCGTCGAGGGGCCATACACGGGATACGGCGGTCACGACCTCGAGATGTGGACCGGCATCGTGACCACCACGGGAGCGTCGACGATCACCGTCACCTTCTCGAGCAGCGTGGCTTCGGTCTACGTCGGGTTGGCGGCGCAGGAATTCTCGGCGTCGGGGTCGGGCACGGTGTGGGGCATCGACACCGGAACGGGGATCTCCAACGCGTCAGGAACGTCGGTGACCTACCCTGCGCTCGCGCCCGGTGGTACGGGGGAGCTGTACTTCGGATACGCGACGGTGGCGAACACGGGATCGGCGGGGAGCTCCTCGGGTTTCACCTATATCCCCACCTCCGACGGTGATGTGGCGGCCTACGACGCCAACGTCTCAGGCGCAGTGCAGCCGACGACCACCCAGAGCCCGGCCGGGGTCTCGGGCGGGGTTGCGGTACTCATCACGGCGTCGAACCCCTCGCCCACGACGCCCACCGTCACCAGTGTGAGCCCCACGTCGGGCCCCACCGCGGGGGGAACGATGCTCACCATCACCGGCTCCAATTTCACCGGGGCCACGGCCGTGATGTTCGGGGCCACCCCCGCATCGAGCTTCACCGTGACGAGTGACACCACGATCACGGCCACCGCCCCCGCCAACGCACCGCACGTCGTGGATGTGACGGTCACGTCCCCAGGGGGCACTAGCGCCACGAGCTCGCTCGATCAGTTCACCTATTTCGTCACGCCCACGGTCACGGGCGTCGCACCTGTCCTGGGACCAACCCGTGGGGGGACGTCGGTGATCATCACCGGGACCACGTTCACCTCGGTCACGGCGGTGAAGTTCGGACCGGTGAACGCGTCCTCCTTCACCGTCAACAGCGCCACGTCCATCACCGCCACGTCGCCAGCCGAGTCTGCGGTCACCGTCGACCTCACGGTCACGAATCCCGGTGGCACCAGCCCGACGACCTCAGCAGACCATTTCACCTACTACGCGAGTCCTGTGGTCACGAGTGTGGCGCCCGCCTCGGGCATCATCACCGGAGGGACGGCGGTCGTTGTCGCCGGGAGCAATCTCACCGGGGTCACGGCCGTGCAGTTCGGCTCTTCGGCGGCCGCGTCGTTCACGGTAGACAGCCCGACGCAGATCACGGCTACCTCGCCCGCGGAAGCGCCAGGAGTCGTCGACCTCACCGTGACGAACCCAGTGAACACCTCGGCCACGTCGTCGGCCGACCAGTTCACCTTCACCAACCCGGCCGCACCGACAATTACGAGTGTGGGCCCGAGCGCAGGGCCCTTGGCGGGGGGCACGGTCGTGGCGATCACGGGTGCGAACTTCATAGCGGTCTCGACGGTGCAGTTCGGCGCGTCCGTCGCGTCGTTCACGGTGAACAGTTCGAACTCGATCACGGCCACGTCGCCGCCGGGGGCGACGGGTGCGGTGGACGTCACGGTCGTGAATGCCGGGGGAGCCAGTGCTCCGGGGGGTGCCGACCAATTCACCTATCAGGGCTCGGGCTACTGGATGGTCGGAAGCGACGGGAGCATCTTCCCCTTCGGAGGTGCGCCGTTGGAAGGATCGCTACCCGGGCTCGGGGTCCGCGTCGGCAATGTCGTGGCGCTGGTGCCGACGGCCGACAGCAAGGGCTACTGGCTGATCGGGTCCGACGGCGGCGTGTTCGCCTTCGGCGACGCGGGTTTCGTAGGTTCGCTTCCTCGGCTCGGCGTCCAGGTGCACAACGTCGTGGGTGTCGTACCCACCCACGACGGCAAGGGCTACTGGATGGTGGGCTCCGACGGCGGCGTGTTCGCATTCGGCGACGCGGGATTCGTCGGTTCGCTTCCCGGCCTCGGCGTCCGCGTCAATGACATCGTGGCAGTCGTGCCCACCGGCTCGGGCAACGGCTACTGGATGATCGGATCCGACGGCGGCGTGTTCGCATTCGGCGATGCCGGTTTCGTGGGGTCGATACCCGGCCTCCACCTCCAGCTCCATAACATCGTCGGGGCGGTGCCCACCGCTTCGGGGAAGGGCTACTGGATGGTGGGCAACGACGGCGGGGTCTTCGCCTTCGGCGACGCCGGATTCGTCGGGTCGTTGCCGGGGCTCGGAGTGCATGTGCACAACGTCGTGGGCGTTGTCGCCACTCACGACGGCAGGGGCTACTGGATGGTGGGCAACGATGGCGGGGTGTTCGCCTTCGGTGACGCCGGGTTCGTCGGATCGGTCCCCGGGCTCGGCGTCCACGTCACCAACATCGTGGCCTTCGCCCGCCAGTAGTCCGGCGTGACCTGAGCAGGGTCAGACAACGGGTCAGGGGTTCAACAAACGTCGGGGGACTCTGGTCCGTGGTCAGTCCTCCAGGCGACTCGATCCGCTCCTGACCGGAGTGGTGCGGCGACTCGGATCACAGCGAGGGCGTCGTCTAGTCTCGGCGCACCGGTCAACTCGGCGTCGACAAATGGGGCACGTAGTGAATCTGAACCGACGACAGCTTCTGGGCGGTGGACTGGCCGGCGCGTCAATCATGCTCGGCGCCTGCGGCGGTGGTTCGACCTCGGGATCGGGATCGAGCACCACCGCGGCCCGACGTGTGTTGCGAGAACCGGGGTCGAGGCCGCGTCCCGATCGGCCCGTGGGAACAGACCAGGTGCCCAAGATCGAGCACATCGTGGTCGTCATGATGGAGAACCATTCGTTCGACAACATCCTCGGGCTCATCGGTCGGGGGGACGGGTTCACTCTCGGCCACAACCGTCAACCCACGGCCAAGAACCCCGACGGTCAAGGCAACTTCGTGCATGCCTTCCACATGCCGACCGAATGCCAGACCAAGGGCGTCGGAAATAACTGGAAGGTCACCCACGAGGCGTACGACAACGGGACGTGTCAGGGCTTCGTCACGAGCACCTCGGCCGAGTCGATGGGCTACTTCACCAGTGCCGACCTCCCCTTCACGTGCGGAATGGCAAAGACTTTTCCCATCGCCGATCGCTACTTCTGCTCGACTATGGCGCAGACATATCCGAACCGTCGGTACATGATGGCCGGGACATCGCTCGGGCTCACCACCGACACCTTTCCCTCTGAGCTCCCACCCAACGGCGTGATCTTCCAGCAGTTCGACAAGCACGGGATCACCTGGAAGGACTACTACTCGACGCTGCCCAGCATCGGAATCTTCTTGCCCCTGCTCGAGAGCCAGACTCTGTCTCATGGTCTGGTGAAGACCGACGAGTTCTATGCCGATGCCGCGGCGGGGAGGCTCCCTTCGTTCAGTCTCGTGGAGCCCGACTACTCCGTACAGTCTGAAGAGGACCCCCAGGACGTGCAGTTCGGCGATCAGTTCATGGGCAAGGTCGTCAATGCCGTGATGTCGAGTCCGAACTGGCGCTCCACCATGTTGATCTGGACCTACGACGAGCACGGCGGCTACTACGACCACGTGCCCCCGCCGCCGGCGATACCCCCCGACGACATCCCCCCGGCCCTCAAAGCCGGCGACCCGCCGGGAGGGTTCGACCGGTACGGGTTCCGCGTGCCGTCCGGAGTGATCAGTCCGTATGCCAAGAAGAACTTCGTCTCGCACACGGTCTACGACCACACATCGATCCTCAAAACTGTCGAGGAGAAGTGGAATCTGCCTGCCCTCACGCGTCGTGACGCCAATGCCAACAGCCTCTTCGACATGCTCGACCTCCAGAAGAAGCCCGCGTTCCTGAAGCCACCAAAGCTCCCTGCCGCTGCGAATCCCACGCCCAAGGCGGGATGCTTGAGCACTGGTGCCGGGGTCATTCCTCCTCCAGCGGCGGTCACCAAGACCTGAACCATCGGCCCCTCGTCGGGCCAAGGTCGATTCCTTGGACTAGACGTATGCGGGATGCTCCTGGGGGCGGTGAGGCAGGATCACCGACACGACCAGGCCACCCTCGGGTCGGCAGTGCGCCTCGACCGAGGCGTCATGTGCGTCTGCAACCGCCTTGACGATGGACAGGCCGAGCCCGACACCCTCGCCGGTGCGTCCGAATGGACGACGGAACGGCTCGAAGAGCGAGGGCACTTGATCGTCGGTTAGCCGGGCTCCGCTGTTGGCCACCTCGATGAAGGCGTGTCCGTTGTCCGCTCCGGAGCGCAGATGGATCCAACCGCCGTCGGTGTTGTGGCGAACGGCATTGTCGATCAGGTTTCCGATCATGCGCTCCAGGAGGACCCGAGCCCCGGTGCCTGCGGCTGGCCGGAGATCCGTCGTGACGACGAGTTCCATCTCACCGATGCGCCCGGCGGCGCTCTCGAGGGCGTCCTCGGCCGCGGTGGCCAGATCGACGTACTCCTCTGTGTGCACGCCCTCGTTGCTGCTGGCCAGTACGAGCAGGGCGTCGATCATCTGCTCCGCCCGCTCGATCGAGTCGACGGACCTTGTGCGCCATCGCCTCGAGCTGCTCAGGAGATCGCGCCGGCTTGGCCAACGTGACATCGATGGCGGTGCGCATCACGGTGAGGGGTGTGCGGAGTTCATGAGAGGCGTTGGCGACGAATTGGCGTTGCCCGGTGAAAGCAGCGTCCAGGCGGTCGAGCATGTCGTCGAATGTGTCGGCTAGTTCCTTGAGCTCGTCCTGAGGGCCAGACAACGCCAAGCGCTCGCCGAGATGCTGTTCCGATGCCCGGCGGGCCGTGTCGGTGATCGTCCGGATCGGTCGAAGCACACGTCCCGAGACGACCCACCCCAACCCGGCAGAAGCCAGCGTTAAGGCTCCCAGCCCGATGAGCGAGTACAGGTGGAGATCGTGCAGTGTCCGAGAGCGCTGGCTCGACGCGGCCAGTGCCGCGCCTTCCTCAAACGCCTTCTTGCACTGGAGCGTCAAGGCGGGCGGAGGTCTCTTGGTCGTTGACGCCGCCTTGCACGCGAGGGGGATCCGGCTGTTCACGTACTTCTGACCGTTGGGATTGCCCACCCCGCTCAGGCTGCTCGACACGAGGCCGAAGGTGATGGCGAGCAGCGCCGTCCCTCCCGCCAGGAACAGCAGGGCGTAGAGAAGGGTCAGCCGTGTACGCACCTTTTGGGGTACGAATCGCTTCATGGGACTCGGTATCCACTTCCAACCACGGTCTCGATCAGGTCGGGCTCCCCGAGTTTCCGACGCAGGCGGGCCAGCGTCACCGTGACCGTGCGGCTGAAAGGATCGGCGTGCTCGTCCCATACTCGTTCGAGAAGCTCCTCGGCGCTGACGACGGCGCCATCGGCCACGAGCAGGACTTCGAGGAGTCCGAATTCCTTGCGGTTGAGAGAAATCGGGGTCCCCGCTCTGCTCACCCGGCGACGGGCGCGATCGAAGACGAGGTCCCCCCGCACGGTGATGGGGGAGTCCGCTGGGCTTCGCCGTGCCAAGGCGTGGACTCGGGCCGACCAGTTCTTGAAAGGCGAAGGGCTTGGTCAAGTAGTCGTCGGCGCCGAGATTGAGGCCCTCCACCCGGTCATCGACCGCGGTTGCGGCCGTGAGCATCAAGATTCGTGATCCGGTCGAAGCCCCCACCAACGCCGCGCACACCGCGTCGCCGTGGACTTTGGGGAGGTCACGGTCCAGAACGACCACGTCGTAGCGGTTCATGAGCGCCTTCTCGATCCCGCTGGCGCCGTCGTATGCCACGTCGGCTCCGATGCCCTGGTCCCGCAGACCTTCGCCGATGTCGTCGGCGAGGTCGATCTGATCTTCGACCACTAGGACTCGCACCTCTCCATCCTGTCCCACTGCCGGTCACAACCCCGTCACAGCCGGTCCCTCCGTCCTGCATCTACACGCCCTGTGGGCAGGCGTCGTTCTCGGTGACGTCGGCGAGCGCGAGGTCGAGGGATGTGACGCCGGTGTGACCCGGCCCGGCGTACCACTCCGATGCGGGCAGTGGTCCCGCGGTACCGAAGGGAGCGAACATGGTGGGCGAACCAAGGAGGTGGGGGGCACGAAGAGCATGGGCGACGCTGACCCTGATGACAGCCGGCGTCCTGGGCATGGCGTGCTCGTCAGGATCGTCGACACCCCAGGTGGCCAGCTTGCCCGGACAGAGCGCGACCACTGCACCGAGCACCGGGTCCAACGCGGAGCTCTCGGCGCAGAGCGACCGGGACATGGTCAACTTCGCCCGTTGCATGCGCCAACACGGCGTGTCTATGTCGGACCCCTTCCACGTACCGGGGCACACCGGGCTCTCGATCGACTTGCCGCCCCAGACGTCTTCCACCCACTCCGCCTACGCCGCCTGCAACCACTTCATCGCCAAGGACATCCAGGCCAAGAATGCCGGATTGGCGCAGCAGAACGCCGCGCACCTGCCCGCCCTGACGCACTACGCCACCTGCATGCGCAGCCATGACATCTCCATGTCGGATCCGGGCCCACAGGGCCAGCTCAACCTCGGCGACGTGCCAGGCCTCACGGGTGACTTTGGCCGCTATTCACCGCAGTTCCGATCCGCCGACGCGGCCTGCCGGCACCTGCTCCCGGCCGGCACGCGTGACGACGGGACCGGGCCGTGAGGCGGGCACCGATTCGCTTTGCCCGCCGCCGTGGCAACGGCGGTGGTCGTGGGAGTCGTGGCCGGCATCGCCGTGCGGGGCACTCCTGCCCCGGCGGCACCGAGGCCGCCGGCAGTGTCGACGGCGACGGTGGTTCGCACAGATCTCGATTCGACGGTCCTGACGGCAGGAACCCTGGGGTACTCGGCGACGAATCCTCTGATCAACCGGGTCGCCGGGACCTACACCGACCTTCCTCCTCTGGGTGCCCCCGTCGGCATGGGTCAGGACCTGTACCGGGTCGACGATCTTCCCGTCGTCTTCATGACGGGCGTACTTCCCGCCTGGCGTCCGTTTGCGGCGGGAATGTCCGACGGACCCGACGTCGGACAACTCCAGGCGAACCTGATCGCGATGGGCGACGCCCACGGGCTCCTTTCCGTGGCCAGCGATCACTTCAGCTTGGCGGCGGCCGAGGCGGTGAAACGGTGGCAGATCGCGGCCGGGTACCCCGCCAGCGGGGATATCGCCTTGGGAGTCGTGGTCTTCTTCCCGGGACCGATCATGGTGGGCGCACCGAACGTGGCGCTCGGCCAGGGTGCTGTTCCCGGGAGACCTTCCCTACGCCGTGAGTGGGTCCACGCGAACCGTCGGTGTGCCCCTGACGCCCAATGACCCTCCCGTCAACGCCGGTCAGGCCGTCTCCATCGTCTTGCCGTCGAATGCGTCGACACCCGGGCACGTCACGGCCGTCGGCCTCGCGTCGAGCACGACCGGCGATCGAGGTTCGAGTGGCTCGACTTCGCAATCGTCGACGGTGCTTGACGGTGACCCCCGACCATCCGATCGCGACGGGAACCGGATCCGGGATCGGTGTCCAGGTGGCACTCACGATCCAGAGCGTGCGTCATGTCCTGGCAGCTCCGGTCTCTTCCCTGTTGGCATTGGCCGGAGGAGGGTACGGCGTCGAGACCGTGCCCGCATCGGGCCCCAGACGCCTGATCGGCGTGCGGACGGGAGTCTTCGCCGGCGGTCGAGTGCAGGTGACCGGGGCCGGAATCGAGGCGGGTACGAAGGTGGTCGTGGCGCAGTGAACGCCCTCGAGCTCGAGGATGTGACCAAGGTCCACGCCGGGGCGACGCCCGTGGTGGCGTTGCGGTCGCTGTCGCTTGCCATCGACGAGGGTGAGTTCGTGGCCATTGTGGGGCCCTCGGGGTCGGGGAAGTCGACGCTTGCTCTCCGTTGCGGGGACGCTGGAGCGTCCGACATCGGGGACCGTGCGGGTTGCCGGGGTGACCGTCCAGGACCTGCCCGACCGCGCTCTTTCGGTGTCTGCGCTCGCAGAAGATCGGGTTCGTCTTTCAGCAGTTCTTCCTCATCTCGACGTTCTCGACAATGGACAACGTCGCGAGTGGCCTGGTTTACCGAGGCATCCCAATGGTGCAACGCCGTCGAATGGCGGCCCAAGCGGTGCGATGCCGTTGGTCTGGAATCGAGATCCGAGCACCGCCCCGGGGAGCTGTCGGGCGGGGAGTGCCAACGGGTGGCCATCGCCCGGGCCCTCGTCGGCGGGCCCGCCATCATCCTCGCCGATGAGCCCACGGGCAGCCTGGATACCACTACCGGCCGGGAGATCCTGGCCCTGCTGGCCGAGCTGAACGACAGCGGCACCACGATCGCCGTGGTCACGCACAATCCCGAGATCGCCGAAGCCGTGCCCCGAGTGGTGCGGCTTCGCGATGGCGAGGTCGAGCACGACACTGCGATCCCTGTGACATCGCGGGAGAGGTGATCAATATGGATCGCAGCCACCTGCGCACGGCCGATGTGGTTTCGCTCGCCTTGGTGGGACTGCGCGACCGGCCGATCCGGACGGCGCTTTCAGCCGCGGGCGTGGCCCTCGGGGTGGCGACGATGGTGGCGGTGCTCGGGATCTCGAGCTCGAGCAGTGCCCAGCTGGTGGCCCAGATCGATGCCTTGGGAACCAATCTGCTCACCGTTTCGCCGGGTCAATCCTTCAGCGGCGACACCGTCACGTTGCCCAGGATCGCCCCGGAGATGGTCGCCCGGATCGGGCCCGTGCTCGGGGCGGCCGCCATCGGAGACGTAACGGCAAACGTGTACCGGAACAACTTCATCTCGTCAGCCAACACCCAAGCCATCACCGTCTACGCCGCCGATGTCGGCTTGGAAGCGACGTTGGAGGGGCACATCGCCCGCGGTCGATTCCTGAACCGGGCCACGGCACGACTCCCGGCCGTGGTACTGGGGGCGGCGGCGGCGAGCGCTCTGGGAATCGACCGAGGTGACGGCTCGGAACAGGTGTGGTTGGGAAACCACCAATTCAGTGTCGTCGGCGTCCTCGACCCGCTGCCGCTGGCTCCGGAGCTCGACCGCACGGCGTTGATCGGCTTTCCTGTGGCGGAACAGGTCCTGCATGCCGAGGCGCTCCCGGTACAGATCTACGTGAGGACGGACCCGACGAACGTGAACGCGGTGCAGCAAGTCTTAGCGGCCACCGTCGATCCAGCTTCGCCGCAAGACGTCGCCGTGGCGAATCCAACTGACGCGTTGACGGCGCGAGCTGATGCATCGGCCGCGTTCCAGAGCCTCTTCCTCGCTCTGGGCGCGGTGGCCCTGCTCGTGGGCGGGATCGGCATCGCCAATGTGATGGTGATCGCGGTACTGGAACGCCGGGGCGAGATCGGACTGCGACGCGCCCTGGGGGCCGAGCGACGGCACATCGGCATGCAGTTCGTGGCAGAGGCGGCACTGTTGGCCTTGCTCGGCGGATGTGCCGGTGCCGTCTGCGGGGCGTTGGCGACGACGCTGTTCGCGTCGTTCCGTCATTGGAGCACCGTGATATCGCTCCCGGTGCTCAGCCTGGCGGTTGTGGCCGCCACGACGATCGGCGCCCTGGCTGGCGTCTACCCCGCCCTTCGTGCTTCGCGGCTCTCGCCCTCCGAAGCGCTCCGCACCGTTTGATTCTTAGTCCGCGTGTTGGGGTCTGACCGAGACCGGCCCGGTTCGAGTTTCGATCGCTTCACGGTAGATCGTCACATCGGTCCTCCTAAGCTGGCTCCTCATGCGGATGCTGGCTGCTTGCTCTCTCGGAGGCGCAGGGCATCTGTATCCCTTGCTTCCGTTCCTCAATGCCGCGCAACGGCGAGGAGACGAGACCCTGGTCATCGGACCGCCGGGACTGAAGGAGATGGTCGAGCGCAGCGGGTGGTCGTTCCAATCGGGTGACGAGCCACCCGAAGAGGAGGTGGCGCCCATCCGAGAACGCCTGGCGCTCGTGGCGCCGCTCGAGGCTTCGCTACTCGGCAATCGAGAGCTCTTCGGTCGATTGGCGACCACTGCCATGCTCCCCAGCATGGAGCGAACGTTTCGACGGTGGCGCCCCGATGTCGTGGTGCGCGATCCCTGTGAGTACGCGTCCGCGATCGTCGCCGCTCGATACGGGTATCCCGGTCGCTCAAGTGGCCATCTCATTGGCACAAGTCGAAGCTGCGTCGTTAGCCGTGGCCGCGCCCGCGTTCAGAGGAACACCGAAAGGGGCTGGTCGAGGAGGTCTTCGCCTCGCCCTACTTGACCCGTTTTCCCGCCTCGCTCGATCCATCCTCGTTTCCCACGACGGCCCGTTTCCGGGAGCCGAGCCCGTCCGTGCCGCAGGCCCCTCCCGGAGTGGTGGCATGGATCAAAGGCACCCCTGATCTATGTGACTTTCGGGACCGTGCTCGGGTACATGTCGATGGCGACAGACGTCTATCGCAGCGTGTTGCGTGCCATCGACTGCCTTCCCGTCCGCGCCTTGCTGACCGTGGGCAAGAAATTCGACCGCTCAATGCTCGGCCCCATCCCTGCCAATGTCCGGGTCGAGGACTGGGTCGATCAAGCCGATGTCCTGCCCCATGCCGACGTGGTGATGTGCCATGGTGGTTCGGGCACGGCGTACGGCGCCATGGCTGCGGGTGTGCCCGTCGTGGTGGCACCTTTGTTCGCCGACCAGTTCGACAACGGGCGACGCATCGCCGAAGCCGGAGCCGGGTTGGTGGTCGAACCACCGCCGCATGGCACCGGTGGTGTCCGCCGGGTCATTGCGGAAGAGGACGCTCCGCGTCTCGCCCAGGGGATCGAGACGGTGCTCAGCACGATCTCGTACCGGGCACAGGCCCAACGCATCGCTCGGGAGATGGCGGCGGCGCCAACCGTCGACGAGGTTCTCGACGCGCTGATGACCGGTGCGGTCAAAAGGTCTTCGTGAGCTTGCGCACCCTGCCCGTCATTGGGCCCGAGCGAGTCGAAGACCCGCGGGTGTGGAGATGACCCGGGCTGACTCAAGACACGAGAAGTACCTGGAACTGCTCACCACCGGCATGGCCAGCGGCGGCGATGCTGTCGCTCGAGACCCTGAGGGTAAGGCGGTGTTCGTCAGAGGTGCGCTCCCGGGTGAGCGTGTGCGGGTGCGGCTCGTCGCCGATCACGCCCGGTACGCCATCGGATCCATCAACGAGCTGGTCGAGCCGTCGCCCGACCGAATCGTGCCACCGTGCCCCGAAGTCGAGCGCGGATGCGGAGCTTGTCAGTGGCAGTACGTCTCCATCTCGATGCAGCGGCGTCTCAAGCTCCAGTTCATCGTGGACGCACTCGAGCGCTCGGGAGTGCGGTGTCCGGAACCCAACCCGTCTGTCGAGCTGGCCCCGTGGGCGTTCCGCACCACGGTCAAGGCGGCGGTGACCGATGGACGCGCCGGCTACCTTCGCCCCCGATCGCATCAGATGATTCCGGTCGACTCTTGTCAGGTTGCGCACCCCCTGCTCGTCGACCTCCTTGTCGACGCCAGGTACCCGGGCGCACACCAGGTGCTGCTCCGCTGCGGCGATCGGACAGGAGAACGTCTCGCTGCCACGACACCTTCGGGTATGAGCCTCAGCTTGCCGGGTGACGTGCAGACGGACCACCTGTACGAGCGTGTTACCGGACGCTCGTGGCGGATCTCGGCGCGATCGTTCTTCCAGAGTCGCCCTGACGGCGCCGATGCGCTCGCCGAGGTGGTCGCATCGGCGGCCGACCAACTGGGCGCGCCCACGACGGCAGTCGATCTCTACTGCGGCGTCGGTGTCTTTGCGGGGATACTCGCAACGCGAGGTTGGTCGGTCACCGCCGTCGAGGGTTCACAGAGTGCCGTCGCCGACGCTAGGTTCAATTTGCGGGACTCGGACACGTCCGTGGTGCACGCTGACGTTACAAAGTGGAAGTCGACCGACGTTGATCTCGTCGTGGCTGATCCCAGTCGGATCGGATTGGGGAGCACCGGAGTCGAGGTCGTCAAGGCGACCGGGGCCCGTCGCGTCGTCTTGATCAGTTGCGACGCGGCGAGCCTCGGACGCGACGCGGCGCTCCTCCAATCTGTGGGTTACACGCTCAGCGCGGTGACGCACGTCGACCTGTTCCCGCAGACGTTCCGGATCGAAGCGGTGACCGTTTACGATCGATGACCCCCAAGAGGAGTGTTGGGGCGTGTGCCTCAAGGCGTCGGTGTCACCACACCGAGGTCACGGCCCCGAGCGTGGAGTACCGGCGAGAAGTAGGGTGCTCATCTGT
Organism: uncultured Acidimicrobiales bacterium; assembly: GCA_963846125.1. Taxonomy (GTDB): domain Bacteria; phylum Actinomycetota; class Acidimicrobiia; order Acidimicrobiales; family UBA8190; genus Chersky-840. The sequence continues at coordinate 150,647 of CAWJUR010000002.1, read as the reverse complement.
CGCGGCAAGCTTCATTGACTCGAGGGGCGGAGAATGAGACGGCTCGACCGAAGTTCACGGGCTCGCGTCCAGTTGGGCCGAAGTGTTCTTGCCAGGCTCATTTTCAGCTCGGTGGCTCTTGCCGTTGTGCTCGTGACCGGCACCATCGGAGGGGTCGCCACGGCCGCTCCGAGGGGCCTTCCCCGAGGGACCTCGAATTTCTCGAACCCCACGGCCGGTCACCCCTACCGCCACGGTGCTGTGCCGCTGCGGGAATCGTCTGCTCCCTCCAGCACGACCAAGAAAGGTGGGCCACGAGTCAACGTCTCACGCGAGGCACAACCCAGGGGCCGGTGCTCAGAGAGGCTCTCAGCTTCGGCGGCGGACCGGTCGTGACCGCGTCGCCCAAGGTCTTCCTCGTGTTCTGGGGTGCGGGGTGGGGGAGCCAGAGCACAGGCGCAGGCGGTTACGACGTCTATTCCGGCGACCCCGACGGTCTGGCCCCGAACCTGCAGGCTCTCTTCACCGGGCTGGGTACGAACAACGAACAGTGGAGCAACATCGTCACTCAGTACTGCCAGGGAGTCCCGTTCGGAACGAAGACGTGTCCCGCTGGCGCCGTCGGCGAACCACGTCGCCTACCCGAGTGCCACCGTGCTGGCAGGTGTGTGGGAGGACACGTCCAGCCCCCTTAGCTGCCGCCACCGCGGCGCAGATAGCGCAAGAGGCCGCCAATGCGGCGGTGCACTTCTCGAATCCTCCCGGCGCGCAGTACGTCATCGTCTCACCGACGAGAACGGACCCCGATCACTGGCTCAGCCCCGGCAACGGATACTGCGCCTACCACGGCAACACCGGCGCCTTCTGGAGTGACCGGGCCAAACGTGCCCTACACGAACATGCCCTATGTCCCTGACGTCGGGGGCGAATGCAGCTCCTTCTCCAACCCCGCCATCCTGGACGGCGCCGATGAGACGTCAGCCACGAGTACGCCGAAGTCCTCACCGACCCCTTTCCCTCTTCGGGATGGACCGATCGACCGCGGCAGTGAGGTCGCCGACAAATGTGAGAACCTCACCGGAGGCCAACCGGGTGGATCCAGATATGTGACCTTCTTGACAGGCACCTTCGCGATGCAGGGGGTCTGGGCCAACGACCTCGGGAAGAAGGGTGGCTGCGAAAACGCCCACGCGCCCATCCTCACGCTGAACCCCGGGAAGCAGAAGAGCGTGGACGGAACTCCGGTCGGTCTGCAGATCAACGCTTTGGATCTGCGGGGAAGAGCCCTCGCCTACGGTGCCACGGGCCTGCCCGCCGGCCTGGCGATCAACTCGTCGTCCGGGTTGATCTCGGGCATCCCCTCCGCGCGCGGTCGTTCCGCAACCACGGTGATCGTGGCGGACTCGACGGCAAGCACGACGATCGTCTTCCTATGGACGACCAAGCGCTGACCGACGTGATTAGACCGCTCCCCGGGTCATCGTGGCCGGGAGGGGAGTGAGGGTAAGGGTGAGGGGAAGCTGATTCGGCGGCGAAGCCGCCCTGCCGGGACGATTCGGGTCCCCGACCCAAAATCTGCCTATGCTTAGATCAGCGAACGGTCAGATTTCACGCGAGCTGTTCGCCGCTGCAGGTTGCCGCATGGTCTCCCGCAAGCATCCGAGCGTGGGGAAACGAGGCAACATCATGGCTGAAGGAACAGTGAAGTGGTTCAACGCCACCAAGGGATTCGGATTCATCACCCCTGACGACGGAAGTGCCGATGTCTTCGCACACTTCTCCTCGATCGAGGGCTCTGGTTACCGTGAGCTGATCGAGGGACAGAAGGTCGACTTCGAGGCCGAGCAAGGACCTAAGGGTCTCCAGGCCAAGCGGGTGCGAGCGCTCTAACGAAGCACCGCGGGCCCCGCCTTAGGTGGCCCGCACAAAGGCCACTGAGAAACTCGTGTGGTTCAGATCGAATGAGCTCGTGGCGATCTCGGTTTGACCGGCGCCGTTCACCAGGTTGTAGCTCCGAAGCGACGCGGCTCCCCCGAGGGGGCTGCCGTCGAGTCGACACGCGGAAAGACCGACCGCTCCGAAGGAAGCGACGCTGTTGGCGGCGCCACTTCCTCCTTGTGCAATCACGGCGACGGTCTGCGGCTTCTTGTTCTTTGAAGGTTTGCCGCCCGTGCTCACGATGCCACCACGTGTCAAGTCGCGAACCGTTGCGGTGAGTCTGCTCCGCGTCTGTGAAACCGTGATGAGAACGGTGTCACCGGCCGAGACAATGCCGGGGGCGCCTACAACTCCTTTGGGTCCTTCATAGGCCTGTAGTCCAAAGGATGACAACCCGTTGGTGCAGGTCGCGTCCGCTGATCCCCCGCCCCCGCTGGCGGCGAAGACCGAGCTCGCATCAGAGATCACGACGCTGACGCCTATTGACGAGTTCCCGGTCGCGGGACAGTGGATCGAGGGCATGACAAAGGTCGCGGTGACCGTGGCGAGGTGCTTCTTGGAAGCAGGCGCTTGAGCCGTATATCCCGCCATAGTTCGGCTCGAGAGCGCCACGAGAGGGCCCTCCGACGACCCGGCGGGCCTTCCGGTCGATGCAACTGCGGGTGGCGGTGCGATCCCGACGAGGAGACAGATCGAGCCCATCGACGCTGTCATCAATCCGCCGAGCTGACGCCGAGACAGGCGTCGTCGTCCGAGGACCTCGATGTGCCGCGGCACTTTCTGCGCTCCCCCCAAGCCAACTCTGCGCACCGGCGCGAGAGCTGCCCAAATGTCCGATTTTTAGCGTAGCGATCGACCGGGCCTATCACCTCGTCAAAGTTGATGAGCCTGTCGGCACGATTCCCTCCCGCGCATGAACGCAGATTGGTGGGGCAAGGTGTAGGGCATCAACCGAACACGTGTCGGGCATCACCCGAACACGCGTCGGAGATCACCCGACGACGAAATGACGGAGTTCACCCGGAACAACACAAGTGGTGGTGGGCCGCCCGGGGCTCGAACCCGGCACCTTGGGATTAAAAGTCCCCTGCTCTACCTGATGAGCTAGCGGCCCGCTTGGGAATGTCTTTCACTTCAGGATCGCCATCTTCGCATGGCGATCGACCCCTATCGTGCCCCGACGCCGCTCGTTCGGGCGCGACCAGGAGCCGTGCGCTCGGAGAAGAAGACCTGGTCAGGAGGCTCCGACGAGGTGCGCAGACCACTGCGTCTGGCGCTGAGCCGGCCGCCCGGCGAACGCTCGAAGCCGATGTGAGTAAGTAGAGAGTGTGCGGGACAGTCGATGAGCGGACCGGGCGCGCCCCAAGGGGCACGGTTGGTTGCCGAGGACCGGGTGGCGTTCCTCGAGCTCTTCGACCGTCATGCTGACGCCGTCCACGCGTACCTCGAACGGCGAGTCGGCCGCCACGAAGCCGACGACCTCCTCGCCGAGGTGTGGCTTCGAGCGTTCTCGTCCCGCAGCAGCTATCGAGGCGACTGGCCCGACGGCCGGCCCTGGCTCTACGGCGTGGCGCGGAATACCGTTCGTGCGCACTGGCAGCAGCGCTCGCGCCGCGGGCGCATGGACCCCACGATCTCGACGGACCCGTGGCCGGAGGTCGACGCCCGCCTCGACGCCGAGGCCCTCGGGTCTTCGCTGCGCCGAGCTGTCCTGGCGCTCTCTGAGGAAGAGCGCGAGGTCCTTCTCCTTGTGGCGTGGGAGCACCTGAGCCCGACCGAGGCTGCGGTGACCCTCGGGATCCCGCCCGGAACGGCGCGCAGCCGGCTTCACCGAGCCCGCGCCGTCCTCGGCGAACAAATGACCGAAGAGCTCGGGGCGAAGGACTCGTGAACACATCGGGAACCTCATCGAGGCCGTTCCCACATCGAAAGGTGACGCCATGGATGTCCTAGAGCAACTGGCGGTGGTGAGCAGGGTCGAGCCGACCGCACGCGCCGTGCTCCACAAGGCGCGTGCCGATCTCGTCGAAGCAGCCACGCACGAAGAGCTCCGGGCCTGGGACCAGAACGACGTCGTCGTGACGGGACCGAACGGGACGGCGCCGACCGTCTCACCACATCGCACGCCGCTTGACCGACGCGCACCCGCACTTGCTCGGCGCGCTCGTCGGCTGAGCCTTCTCGTCGTTGTCGCCGCCGCGCTGGTGGCGGTGGGCCTCGTGGCCCGCCCATCCCACGTCGAGCATCCGAAGGCTGTCCAGCATCCGAAGCTCGGAGCGGCCGCGGAACTGCGGTTGATCGCCACCAATGCCTCTGCCCAGTCGATACCGTCGGTGAGCGGGGGTCGACTGCTCTTCACGCAGACGCAGATGTCGATTCTCGCCCATGTGTCAGGAGGGGCTTCCTCGACGGTCACCGCCCAAGCCACGGTGGGACTCACCGTCAAGAGGTGGTCGAACGCCACCGGTCAGTCCTGTACGTCCATCACCGCGGACCCCGCGCAATTCCCGTCCCCGGCGGTGCACTCCACGTGGACCGGCCTGGGCCTGCGCGACGGCCCCGCTACGCAGCCGGTGACGGGCTGCAGTGATGAGAACAGTGGTGGTGGGGGGATCGGGGCAGTCGCGCCGGACGCCATCACCGGCAACGGAGGAGTCATCGACGTCTCGCACCTGCCCGTGAGCCCTTCCTCGTTGGCCGAGGATCTGCAGCTGACGACAACCGGTATCCCCGCACTCGACCATCTCTCGCAGGGAGCCGATCCCGAACATCGCCTTCGAGCGAGCGGCAGTCATCCTGATCGGACCCACGACGGGAGCGAGTTCCGCATTCAGCTCAGCGCTCTTCCAGGCGCTGTCGCGTCTTCCCGGCGTCACGGGCCTGGGGAATGTGACGACCCACAACGGGGAACTCGGTCAGGGGTTCTCGAACGGGGACACCACGATCATCGTCGACCCAGCCACGGGGACGCTGTTGGAGGCGCGCAATATCGAGGACTCGGGGTCGATCACGACGCTGGCGAACGAATACCTGGGGCCGGGACCGCTCCAGATCCGAAACTACGACGCCACCATCCAGTGGATCGACCCAGTGGGTGCCCCCGCCTTGGTCGGGATCGATTCGCTGCCATCGGACGTGCCTCTCGAGATCTTCGCCACCGTCAAGGCCGGGGTCACGCAAAATGACGTCTTCGCGCTCGGGAAGCAGCTGCTCGCCATGTTCGGCCGCCCGACCGGAGCCGACTCGTATGTGGCGGCCGGAGTCCAGGGGCCTAACACGCCGTCGATCGTGGAGTACGGGTTCAGTGGACCGACGCCGCAGTTCCACGACTCCCTGAACACCGTCCGGTCGTCGGGACTGTTCTCCTCGGTGGACGTGATCTGAGTCAGCCGGGGTCGGTCCAGATGATCCGGGCCACGCCGGGTGTTTTTGACGTAGCCGTTCTCCACGAACCACCGGGCCGAGTCCAACACGGCCTGCTCGGCGGGCCGGGGCGAGTACCCGAGCTCCTTGCGCGCCCTGGAGTCGTCGAAGGCCATCTTGGTCGTCGACATCCGGGCCGCCTCGAGGGGAACCGAGGGATGACGCCGCATGAGCCGACCCTCCACGAATTCCGAGACGTGGGCCACGCCGAGCGACAGGGCACGCGGGACCCGCAGCTTCGCCTCGGGGAGGCCGGTGCAGGCCGCCAGCACCTGGAGCAGGTGCTGCAACGAGTAGTTCTCGCCCCCCAGGATGTAGCTGCGCCCGATGTCCCCGCGCTCGAGGGCGAGGACGTGCCCGCCGGCCACGTCGTCGACATGGGCGACGTTCAAGGTGGTGTCGACGAAGCCCGGGACCCGGCCGTTCAGGTAGTCGAGGATGAGCCGTCCGGTGGGGGTGGGCACCCGGTCGCGCGGGCCCAGAGGAAACGTCGGCATTACGATCGTGGCCGGCAGGCCCTGGGCGGCGGCTCGCAGCACCTCGTGCTCGGCGACGTACTTGGAGCGCTTGTAGGACCCGAACAGGTGGCTCACGTCGGGATAGTTGCGCTCGTCGGCAGCGCCGCCGTCGTGGGCGCCGTCGAGACCGAGGGTCCCCACCGTGCTCGTGTAGACCATGCGCTCGACACCGGCGGCCCGCACGGCGTCGATGACGTTCAGGGTCCCACCTACGTTGATGTCGTAGAACAACTCGCGGGTCGCGCGCCCAGAACCGGTACAGCGCGGCGACGTGGAACAGCGCCCGGCAGCCGCGCACGGCCCGCCGCACCCCCTCGGCGTCGCGCACGTCGACCTCGATGCGCTCGACGTCGAGGCCATCGAGGTTGGCGGGATCGGCCCCGGGCTCCACCAGGGCCACGGCGGGAACGCCGCGGGCGAGCAGGGCGCGCACCACCGCCGAGCCGATGAACCCGCTGGCACCGGTGACGCCCACCCTGTCGCCGGGGCCGAGAGCCAGGGCGAGGTCGCGTCGGGTGTCGTCCTCGGGGGTGGCGCTCACCCGGGCGTCCGGCGCAGGGCGCCCTTGGCCATGGTCTTGCCGACCTCCCAGAACAGCCCCGACCCGTTGGCGGCGGCCCCGAGCACGTCGTCGAGCGCGTCGGCGAAGTACTCGACCTCTTCCTCTCCGGCCACCAGGGGCGGGAGCAGCTTCACCACGTTGGTGTTGTCGGCCGCGACCTGGGTGAGGATGCCGTGGCGGTGATAGAGGGGGACCACGACCAGCTGCGAGAACAAGGCCGTGCGCATGGTCTCGAGGGCGGTCCACCGCCGCCGCAGGGCCCGCGACTCGCGGCTTGTCGAACACGAGCCCGATCATGAGCCCCTTGCCCCGCACCTCGTGGAGGAACTCGTGGCGCTCCACGAGGGGATCGAGGGCCTTGGTGAAGGCCTCCCCGGTGCGCCGGGCCCGGTCGACGATGTCCTCTTCGTCGAAGGCCTGGAGCGTGGCCAGCCCCGCCACCATGGCGAGCTGGTTCATGGAGAAGGTCGAGGAGTGCACCACGGCCCGGTCCATCGAGCTGAAGACGCTGTCGAAGATCTTGGCCGACGACAGCATCGCCCCCACCGGGATGTACCCACCCGACAGCGCCTTGGAGACGGTGATGATGTCGGGCTCCAGGCCCCAGTGCTCGTGGCAGAAGAACTTGCCCGTCCGTCCCAGCCCGGCCTGGACCTCGTCCATGACGAACAGCGTCTTGTGGCGCCGGCACAGCGCCTGGACCGCGCTCCAGTACTCCTCGGAGGCGAGGTTCACGCCCTTGCCCTGGATGGGCTCGACCACGAAGGCGGCCACGTCGCCGCGCCGGAGCTCTTGCTCCAGGGCGTCGATGTCGCCGAATGCCACGCACGTGGTGGGGAGCAGAGGACCGAACCCGTCCCGGAACTCCCGCCCGCCGTTGAGCGCCAGAGGCACCGGTGGTGAGCCCGTGGAAGCCGTGGTCGCAGTACACGATCCGGTCGCGCTTGGTGGCGGCCCGGGCGAACTTGATGGCCGACTCGATGGCCTCGGCCCCCGAGTTGGTGAAGAAGGCCCGTTCGATGCCGGCGTGCGACCGCTTCACGAGGTCCTCGGCCAGCAGCCCGGGCAGCAGGGCGCAGTCCATCTGCACGAGGTTGGGGAGATCCGCGTCGAGGGCGTCGTGGAGGGCCCGGGTGACCGCGGGATGGCCGCGGCCCAGGGCGAACACCCCGAACCCGGACAGGAAGTCGAGGTAGCGCCGGCCCGTCGGCGTCGTAGAGGTAACAGCCCTCGCCGCGCTCGTAGTAGTGGTCGAACCCGATGGTCTTGAGCACCCGGCCCATCTGCGGGTTCATGTACTGCGCCTGCAACCGGAAGTTCTCACCCTGTCGGGCCCGGAGGACTTCTTTCAGCTCGAACGGCATCCATGGCTCCTGGAGTGGGCGCGACGCGGCTCAGGATATCGGGGTGCCACCAGCGCTCCGGTGACGCGGGGCGTTGTTCACACCCCGGAAACCGTGGCCGTGACGTCGCCGTGGCGCCGGGTCGAAGGACTGTCGGACCGGGTACGAGACAGAGCCCGGTTTCGCTCGATGCACCGCCGTGTCATCACGGAGAGGAGGCCCAAGCGCCCCCTGGTGCGCCTCGGGCGAGGCCCCCGCTGTGGTCGTTTTGTGGTCAAACCACACAGCGTGGGAAGTCGACCGGGACCAGGCACGATCCGGAAAGTATGCCCGATTTTCCCTCTACGTGAGTTAATAACCGCCCTGAGTGTTCCGATACCCACAGGGTGACGACTGACTCTGGGGGAAACGCACGTCGCTGGCGCCTGGCGTCCGCATGCCTCGTGGCGCGGCGGGCCCGGGTCGGCCTCCTGGTCGTGCTGGCACTGACGGTGGCGCTGGCGAGCACGCTCGCGCCCGGGAGCTCGAGCCGGTACCGGCCTGGCGGCAGGGGCGCGGGCCCGTCGGTCCCGGTCGCACCGCAGCCGGCCACCAAGGCCAACACCGGATCGGGCTCGGGCGGCGGCCCCGGGCGACCCACCCGCCAACATCGCCCCGTCGCCGAACTTCCTCAACAGCTGCACGGGCAGCTCCTTCGACAACACGCCGGGTGCGAGAACGCCACGCTGGCCGCCATCGCCAACGCCCGGAACCAAGAAGGCCTCCCCGGCATGGTGCTCCCCACCGACTGGACCCAGCTCTCCCCCCAGCAGCAGCTGTTCACCGCCACCAACCTGGAGCGCACGGCGCGCGGCCTGCCGCCCCTCTCGGCGATGGCGACGGCGCTGGACCAGGCGTCGGCGTCCGCCGCCGCCCAGAACACCGACCCCTCGGCGCCGGCGGGATTCCCGTGGTCGTCGTGGGGAGGCAACTGGGCCGGTGCGGTGGGCAGCCCCCTCGAGGCCATCTACTTCTGGATGTACGACGACGGCCTGGGCTCCTACAACATCGACTGCACCACCGGGAACACCTCGGGGTGCTGGGGACACCGCCACAACATCTTGATGCCGCTGCGCTGCCAGCCCTGTCTGATGGGCACAGGCTTCAATGCCACCGCCTACCAGGGCAACCCGAGCTGGACCGAGCTCCTCGTCGACTCCTCGGGATCCTCGGCCCTCGACTTCGCGTGGAGCCAGGTGCAGGCGTTCCTGCCCGGCACAGCGGTGACCGTCGCCCTCGCCGCTCCCGCCGTGGGCATCGCGTCGACGCCGGACGGCCAGGGTTACTGGCTCGTCGCCGCGGACGGGGGTGTGTTCGCCTTCGGGACCGCCGGCTTCTACGGCTCGATGGGGGGTCACCGCCTCGCCGCGCCCATCGTGGGCATCTCCTCGACGCCCGACGGGCGCGGCTACTGGCTGGTCGCCTCGGACGGCGGGCTCTTCGCCTTCGGCGACGCCGGCTTCTACGGCTCCATGGGTGGTCATCGCCCTGGCCCGGAAGGTGGTGGGCCTCGCCGCGACGGCCGACGGGCGCGGTTACTGGGAGGTGGCCGCCGACGGCGGGCTCTTCGCCTTCGGCGACGCCGGCTTCTACGGCTCGATGGGAGGCCGCCCCATCACCAAGGCGGTGGTGGGCATGGCCCCCACCCACGACGGCCGCGGCTACTGGGAGGTCGCCTCGGACGGCGGGATCTTCGCCTTCGGGGATGCGCCCTACCTCGGGTCGATGGGTGGAACGGCGTTGTTCCGTCCCGTTGTCGCCATGGCCAAGACGCCCGACGGCCGCGGCTACTGGCTCACGGCGTCGGACGGCGGGATCTTCGCCTTCGGCGACGCTCCCTTCCGGGGCTCGACGGGGTCCGTGGCGCTGCAGGCCCCGATCGTGTCCATGACCCCGTCGACGACGGCCGGCTACTGGCTGGCGGCCTCCGACGGCGGCATCTTCAGCTTCGGCGTCCCCTTCCACGGCTCGATGGGCTGAGCGCCGGCCGATCCGGCCTCGGCGTTTGCCGCGTCGGCGGCGCCGCTCAACCCCGCGCGCACGACGCCCCCGTCTCGCGTTCGTGGCCCCGCCATCCCGGCTCGTCGCTCACGGGCCAGAAGTCGCCCGTGCCGGTGTCCTGGACATAGTCCACCGCTGACGCCTCGCCCGACCCGGCCTGGGCGGCGATGACCGCGACCGCGTCGAGCAGGGCGTCGACGTCGGCTTCGGTGCTCGAGATGCCGCAGCTGGCTCGCACCGCGCCCGGCATGAAGCGGTGGTCGCCCGCTCGCACCTGCTCCCGGTAGGCGTCGACGTCGGCGGGAGACAGTCCCAGCAGGCGGATGAGATAGGGGTGGGCGCAGAAACATCCGTGCCGCACGCCGATGCCCCATTCCGCGCTCAGCCGGGCCGCCACCAGCGCGTGGTCCACGCCCTGCACCACGAAGGCGGCGATGGCGAGGGTGTCGGTGTCGAGCGACGGGCCCGAGCACCCGCACGCCGTCGATGGCGGCGAGGCCGCGGCGCAGCCGGCGGGCCAGGGCATGCTCGTGGGCCGAGATGGCGTCCCAGCCGATTCGGCCCAGCTCGTCGAGGGCGGCCTCGAGGGCGACGGCCCCGATCACGTTGGGCGAGCCCGCCTCCTCCCGCTCGGGGGGCTCGGTCCACCACACCTCGTCGAGGTCGACGAGGTCCACCGCGCCCCCGCCGGCGAGGAAGGGGTCACCGTCGGCGAAGGTGGCGGCCGGCCCCACGAGGACGCCGGCGCCGAAGGGCGCGTACAGCTTGTGGCCGCTGAAGGCCACGTAGTCGGCCTGCGCGGGGATGGCGCGGTGGGGGGCGAGCTGGGCGGCGTCGAGGACCACCGGGACGCCGCGGTCGTGGGCGGCGTCGATGATGGAGGAAAGCGGCGGCAACCATCCCGTCACGTTGGAGGCGCCCGTGAGTGTCAGAACACGCGGCCGCGGCGCTCTGCTCCAGGCCGGCGATCACGTCGTCGGTGTCGAAGGTCCCGTCCAGCCCGCACTCGACGTAGCGCCGCGCCGCGACCCGGCCCCAGGGCAGCAGGTTGGCGTGATGCTCGACCACCGTGGTGAGCACCACGTCGTCGGGCTCGAGGCGCAGCCGGTAGGCGAGCTGGTTGAGGGCTTCGGTGGTGTTCCGGCACAGGATGGCGATGTCGCCCGTCACGGCCCGCTTCCTGCAAAGGCGAGGGCGGTGGCCCGGGCCGACTCGTAGGCGGCGGTGGCGAGCCGCGACTTGTACCCCGCACCGCGGTGCACGCTCGAGTACATGGGGACGAATTGCTCGACGGCGGCCATGACCGAGGGGAAGGCGCTGGTCGAGGCGGCGGCGTCGAGGTTCACGTAGCGGCGCTCGGTGCCGTCGACACAGGGGACGTCCAGGCCGTCGCCCACCAGCTGAGCAGGGGGGTCCGAGCGGCGGGTGCCACGGGCGAAGTCTACGGGGGCACCGTCGCGCCCCTCCGAAGCACCGGCCGGTACCATCGCCGCGGTGGAATACGAGCTCACCGGTCCCGAGGCCAGCCGCGACGACGAGCCGTCGGTCGAGTGCTCCCGAGATCATCATGGCGGGGCCCGACGACCATCCGCGGGGGTCTCTACGACGACGCCGCGAGCCTCGCCGACGACGTCGCCGAGCTGGACGACGCCGCTGACCTCGACGTCGATGCGACCACTGAGCTCGACGTGGATCGCGACCGCCGAGCTCGACATCGACGGATCCCTGTTGGACATGATCGAGCAGGAGCTCGCCGACGTGGAGCGGGCCCTCGCCCTGCTCGACGAGGGCACCTACGGACAGTGCGAGCACTGCGGCGGGCGCCATCGACGACGACGTGCTCGTCACGACGCCGACGGCCCGGTTCTGCTCCGAGCACCTGCCCCTCGCTCTGCGCTGACGTCGCCGCGGGGCCTGCGCCCCGTGTGGCGGCGCCTGGTCTAGGCCTTCTTGGTCTCCCAGAACAGGGTGTCGATCTCCTTGATCTGGTCGAGCAGCCCCTGGGCCACCTTGGGGTCGTTGGTCTTCTTCGACTCGCCCGCCGCCTTGGTGGCCTTCCAGAAGAGGTCGTGGAGCTGGGGGTGCTTGGCGAGGTGCTCGGGCTTGAAGTAGTCGGTCCACAGCACCCACAGGTGGTGCTTGACGAGGTCGGCCCGCTCCTCCTTGATGACGACGGCCCGCTCCTTGAACACGTCGTCGTCGGAGGCGTTGAACTTCTCCATGCACGCCTTCACCGACTCGGCCTCGATCCGGGCCTGGGCGGGGTCATAGACACCGCAGGGAAGGTCGCAGTGGGCGTGGACCGAGCGGGGAGGGCTGATCCGGTCGACGGACGTCAGCAGGCGGTCGACGATGCGCATGGGAAGGGACTCCTTCGTGCAGAGTGAACCGATGGGGGTCGCGCTCACCTTACCCACAGACGGCAAATGGTGAACCCGGGGAGCCGGGCCCGACGGCCCCGGCCGCGCCGCGCGCCGACCGGGTCGCGCAGGGCGCCGCCGCCGTCCTCTCCCGGGCATCGGCGATCGCGGTCGTGGTGGGTGTGGTGGTGGTGCGCCCCCGTCGGGTGGTGGTCGAGGGCAGGAGCATGGAGCCGACCCTGGCCCCCGGCGACCGCTCCTCGTGGTGCGGGCCCGAGGGCTCCACCCGCTCGACGTCGTGGCGGTGCGGGATCCCCGGGACCCGAAGCGGGTGCTGGTCAAGCGGATCGGCGCCGTGCTCGAGGACGAGGTCGTGGTGCGGGGAGACAACCCGGCGGCGTCCACCGACAGTCGCAGCTTCGGGCCCGTGCCGAAGAGCGCGGTCATCGGCCAGGTCGTCCGCTGCTACGCCCCTTCGTGGCGGGCCGGCCCGGTGCGCTGAGGGGGAGGATCGGGCCGTGCGTGGCGCCTGGGCCCGGACTCCGGAGGGCGTCCACGGCTCCATATGGGGAGTGCGGGGATCACCATGGAGCGGAGTACGCTCGCCATGATGGCCTGGTTGGAAACTGAGCTCGAGCGCCTGCTCGCCCCTGACTACCTCGACGGGCTGCGGGAGCGCTCGCTCGAGGATGTGCGGGCCATGCGCGCCGAGTGCCAAGAGGCCGAGAGGCGGTGTCGTACCTCCGACGCATGGCGCAGGGCCGGTTGGACCTCGTCCACGCCTGTCTCGACCACCACGACGAAGGCGGCGATCTCGACTCGCTCGTCGAGCGCCTGCCGTCGATCATCGGATCGGGCCCGGCCCGCCCCCAGGGATACGGCCGGCTGCCCTCGCAGATGTCGCCCGATCTCGACAGGGAAGACCTGACCGAAGAGCTCGACGGCGTGCTCGACGCGGATCACACCGCCACCCTCACGACCATGAGCGAAGCCGAGCTCCGCACCGTGGGCGAGCAGCTCACCGTCATCGAGCAACGCATCTCCGACCAGCGGCGTGCCCTGCACGAGCGCATCGACGCCCTGCAGGCGGAGATCGTCAGTCGGTACAAGACGGGCGAGGCGTCCGTCGACGGCCTGCTGGCCTGATCGTCGTCTCGATCCCGAGGAGTCCACGTCGTGCCCAAGCAACTCCCGGATCGCTGGGGTGATCTCGGTGCGTTCATCCGGGAACAGCGCTCCACGGCCCGACTCTCGTTGCGGAGGCTGTCGGAGCTGGCCGGGATCTCCAATCCGTACCTGAGCCAGATCGAGCGCGGCCTGCGCCGCCCGTCGGCGGAGATCCTCCAGCAGATCGCCAAGGCGTTGCGCATCTCGGCCGAGACCCTCTACGTCCAAGCCGGCATCCTCGAGCCCGGCACGGGCGAGACCGACCTGGCCCGCGAGATCCTCGCCGACGCCCACCTCACCGAGGAGCAGAAGCAGGCGCTCATCCGCATCTACCTCTCCTTCCGCCACGAGAACGAGGACCAGCCCGGTCGCGAGGAGCCCCCCGGCTCGGGAGAGCCAGCCTCGGGAGAGCCGGCGTCGGGAGTGTCGGCGTCGGCGTCGGGAGAGATGGCGTCGGGAGAGATGGCGCAAGTGAGGGCCGACCCCGCAGAGACCTCAGCAGGCGTGTAACTCCGCTTTGTTCCGGGCGCCTCGGCGCGTCCGGGCCGGCGACACGCGCGTTGGATCGCAGGACAGGGGCGACGAAGGTCCAGGTAGGCTCACCGCCGGTGCGTCGCCTCTCAGTGCTCTCCCTACACACCTCTCCGCTGGCCCAACCCGGGACCGGGGACGGCGGGGGGATGAACGTCTATGTGCGGGAGCTCTCCACCGCTCTGGCCAGGGCCGGCGTCGAGTGTGACGTCTACACCCGGGCCTGGTCCGACGAATTGCCGGCGACGGTGGCCGTCGAGCCCGGGCTGCGGGTCCACCACGTGCCGGCGGGCCCCCTCGGGCCCATGGTCAAAGAGGATCTTCCTTCGGTCGTCGACGAGTTCAGCGACAACGTCCTGGCCCTCATGACCTCGGGGGCGGGCGTGGACCCCCTCGTGCACGAAGAGACCGGCTTCGATGCCGTGCACGCCAACTACTGGTTGTCGGGCATCGCCGGCCATCGCATCAAGCACGAGCTCGACCTTCCGCTCGTGTCGACGTTCCACACCCTCGCCCGGGTGAAGGCCGAAGCGAGCCCCGAAGAGGTTTCGAGCGACGAGCCCCACCGCCGGGCCGAGGCCGAGGCGGCGGTCATGCGCTGCTCCGAGGTCGTGCTGGCGTCGTGCTCGGTGGAGGCCGCCCAGCTCGCCCAGCTCTACGACAGCGACCCGGCGCGCATCCGCGTCGTCGCACCGGGCGTCGACCATGCCTTCTTCGGTCCCGGGCACCGTCCCCAGGCGCGTCGCGCCCTGGGCTTGGCGCCGGACTCTCCACTGCTGCTGTTCGTCGGCCGGATCCAGCCCCTCAAGGGTGCCGACGTCGCCGTGCGGGCCCTGGCGGCGATGACGGACCACCCCGACGCGTCGCTCCTCATCGTGGGAGGGCCGAGCGGCCCCCGCGGCGAGGAGCATCTCGCCGCTCTGCAAAAGCTCGTCGACGACCTGGGCTTGGCCGAGCGGGTGCGCTTCGTGGCGCCGCAACCCCACGAGCTGCTCTCGACGTACTACCGCGCCGCCGACGTGTGTGTCGTGCCCAGCCGTTCCGAGTCCTTCGGGCTGGTCGCCCTCGAGGCGGCCGCGTGCGGGACGCCGGTGGTCGCGGCGGCGGTGGGAGGCCTCACCACCCTTGTCGACGACGGGCACACCGGCCTGGTCGTCGATCCCTCGACACCTCGGGCCTTCGCCGATGCCGTCTCGGGGATCCTCGCCGACCCGTTGTTGGCCGAGCGCCTGGCCACGGCGGCGGTGGTCCGTTCCCGCCGCTACACGTGGGCCCAGGCCGCGGCACTGCTGCGTGCCACCTACGAGGAGCTCACCGCCGAGCGACTCGTCGAGTGTCGCTGACGTCGTAGATCCAGGGCCAGGTCGAGTGCCCCGAGCCGACATCGCCTCGCCCGAGGAGCGCGCCGCCTGCGACGCCGTCATCGAGCGGTGGACCGCGGCACGCCTGGCCGAAGGGGGTGCCGTGGTCGCCGTGGACCACCAGCCCGAGGCCGATCGTTGGTATCTGCGCCTGCGTGGGGACGAGAAGGACTTCGTCACGGTGTGGCTGACGATCCGCCAGCGCACCCTGCACCACGAGGCACAGGTCATGCCGGCCCCCGAGGTGAACGTCGAAGCCACCTTCGAGTACCTCTTGCGTCGCAACGCCGATCTGCACCAGATGCGGTTCACACTGGGCGCCGAGGACGCGGTGTACCTCGTCGGCGAGATACCGGTCAACGCCGTGACCGACGACGAACTCGACCGCATCGTGGGCTCGAGCCTCGCCTACGTCGACGACTCCTTCCCGACGGCGATGAGCATCGGGTTCGCGGGTCGGTACCGCCGCCGCCGCCCAGCGTGATCTTTCACGTCGCGGCGACTGTGGTTCGGCATGTCGCACGTGACGCGTACGGCGCACACGGCACGTCCGGCGCGTGCGACACGTCCGCGCGCGAATCGCCCATAGCGCGCGACGCGCGCACGGGCTAGGGTGCCAGCGGCACGGCCCGAGGGGCTGGTGATGCCGGTCGATCGGGGAAGTGCGACCGGTGTCCAGGGTTCCTCGGGCCGCGCCGCGTCAGCATCGTCGGTAGCGTGACGGCGATGAAGCCGAGGTTGCTCGTCGTCGGTGGCGGCCGCATGGGTGGCGCGCTGGTCCACGGACTTCTCGGGGCGGGGTGGAAGCCATCCGACATCGTCGTGGTCGAGCCCTCCGCCGATCGCCGCGCCGAGCTGGCCGCCGAGCTTCCGGGTGTCGAGGTCGCGGCCGAGGTCATCCCCGCACCAGCGGCGATCATCGCGGTGAAGCCCGCCGTGGGCGAGGACGCATGCCGGGCCCTGGCGGCCACCCCGGTCGCCCGGGTCCTTTCGATCATGGCGGGAGTGCCCCTGGCCCGGCTCGAATCGTGGCTTTCCCCTTCCACCGCCGTGGTGCGGGCCATGCCCAACACCCCGGCCACGGTGGGGGCGGGGATCTCGGCCGTGGCGGCGGGATCGAGGGCGGCGGAGCCCGACCTGGCCTGGGCCGAGGAACTCCTGGCGGCGGTGGGGCACGTGGTCCGGCTCCCCGAGACGTCGCTCGACGCCGTGACCGGATTGTCAGGCTCGGGCCCGGCCTACGTGTTCCTCGTGGTCGAGGCCCTGATCGAGGCGGGCATGGCGGTGGGGCTGTCGGAAGAGGTGAGCCGCCTCCTCGTCACCGACACCCTGGCCGGGTCGGCGCGGCTCCTGGCCGAGTCGGGTGAGACGCCCCAGAGCCTCCGGGAAGCGGTGACCTCCCCGGGTGGCACGACCGAAGCCGGCCTGCGCGTGCTCGAGGATCGAGGAGTCCGAGTGGCGATCACCGCCGCGGTGGCCGCGGCCACCGAGCGCTCCCGTCAATTGGCGAGATGACCAACCCTGGTGGAGATGCCGAGGTCAGCCGTCCGGGAGCCGTCCGGGGGTCGGGGTCCTGACCAGTCAGTCCCGGGCTCGGGGCCGCTCGCTCAGGCGGAGCAGCGTTTTCTGGGCCGCTCACTTTCCAACATTCACCACATTGGCGTACAGTCGCCTCAGGCGGGAGAGGGGTGATTCCACTGAGTGCAGATGACGTCACCAGCGCTCGCTACCTGACAGTACGCGAGGTAGCGAGCACGCTGAGAGTGTCGAACATGACGGTGTATCGATTGATCAATGCAGGAGAACTCCCGGCGGTACGCGTCGGCAAGTCGTTCCGTCTCCGTGAGGACGACGTGAACCGCTACCTGGCGGACCGGTACACCCAGGCCGGCTGACTCCCGCCGGCCGCCTTGGCGAGGCGGGGGGCAGGTGGCGGGGCGAGCCGGTGGGTCGGTCTTTCTTCTGACCGACTACGGGCTCGCCGACGAGTTCGCCGGAGTGGTGCGAGCCATCTGTGCTGCGCCACGCGCCCGGCGTTCCGATCATTGACCTGACGCACGGTGTGACGCCGTTCGACGTGCAGAGCCGGCGCGCTGGCGCTGGTACGCGCCGTGCCGCATCTCGGACCTGGTGTCGTCATGGCTGTCGTCGACCCCGGCGTGGGCACGTCGAGGCGCGCCATTGCGGTGTCGGTGCCCGCAGGCGACCGCTCGTGACGGACCGCATCATCTTGTGGGCCCCGACAACGGGCTGCTCCCGTGGGCGGTCGATGTCCTCGGTGGCGTGGAGCTCGCCGTGGACGCATCCGCATCCGCATCCGCATCCGCATCCGCATCGTCATCGTCGTCCCCAGCGCGGTCGCAGTCGTCGCCAGGGTCGCCGTGGCCGGGCGTCGGTGCGACCTTCGACGGTCGTGACGTCTTCGCCCCCGCGGCGGCCCGGTCTGTGGCAGGGGGTGCCGCTCGCCGAACTCGGAGACCCGATCGACCCGACCGACCTGGCGCGCCTCAGCGCCGCCACGGGTCTCGGTGGCCCCGGGCTCGCTCGAGGCCGAGGTGCTGTGGGTGGACCGTTTCGGCAACGTGCAGCTTGCGGCCGGGCCCGACGACGCTGCCGCGGCCGAGCTCGGCACCGAGCTCGAGGTCGTCAGGGCGCGACGACCCATCGGGGCGAAGGCAGCGCGCGCCTTCGCCGATGTTGGGGCAAGGCGAGTTGGGATTGATCGTCGACGCCAACGGTCGTCTCGCTCTTGTGTGTGACCGGCAGTCGGCCGCTACCGTGCTCCGGCGTGCAACCCGGCGACGTCGTCACGTTGCGAGCGATCGCGTCGGGTCGTGCGCCCTCATGAACCTCGCCGTCCTCGCCGACCAGCACGCGGCCGCCGACCGCGCCCTGTACGCCGAGGGGGCCTGGCACACCTGGGGCGAAGTTCGCCGGCGGGCGGGGCGGTGGCCGCGTCGCTGAACGACCTCGGTGTCGGTGCCGACGACCGGGTGGCGATCGTCTGGCCGACCTCGGTCGACTTCGTCGTCGCCTATCTCGGAGTCCTCGCCGCCGGGTGCGGTGGCCGTCCCCCTCAACCCCAACAGCCCCCCCAACGAGCTGGGACGCGAGCTCGAGCGTGGTCGAGCCCGCCGTGGTTCTCGCCGGTGGCCCCGTCGGTGCCGTCCCGACGTGCCCCACGTGGTCCTGCCTGCCGCCGTGCTCGCTCACGAGCGGGTGCCGGGGCCGCCCCGGACCTGGGAGGAATTCTCGGTCGCCGCCATCCCTGAGCCCGAACCACCGGCGCCGGCCGACCCCGAACCAGTCGCTGCCGGCGCGGCTGCCGGCGCGGCTGCCGCGGCTGCCGACAATGGCTACCCGCTGCACCCGGTGGACCGTGCCAAGTCCGATCTGGCCGTCCTGCTGTTCACGTCGGGCACGGCGGGCGATCCCAAGGCGGCCATGCTCAGCCACGGCAACCTGACGGCCAACCTGCATCAGATGCTCGGCATCCCCGAGATCCTCCGAGCCGACGACGTCGGGCTCGTGGCCCTGCCGCTGTTCCACGTCTTCGGGTTGAACGTGGCGCTGGGTCTGTCGCTGGCCACGGGCGCCGCGCTCGTGTTGGACGCACGTTTCGACGCCGCGCAGTCGCTCCGACAGGTCCAGGAGCTCGGGCGTGACGACGTTGCTCGGCGTTCCCACCATGTTCGCGGCGTGGGCCGACGTCCCCGAGACCGGCGCGGGCGGCACGCCCGCCGCTCGCCGGGGTCCGTCGGGCGATCTCGGGCGCGGCCGCACTCGACGCCGATGTCGCTCTTCGCTTCCACCGTCGCTACGGCATCGAGATCTGGCAGGGATACGGCCTCACCGAAGCGGCACCGGCGGTGTCGACGTCATTCGGCACGGGGCGAAACCGTCCGGGCTCGGTCGGTCGGCCCCTTGCCCGGCGTCGAGGTGCAGCTGGTCGACGACGAGGGCGAGCCCGTGCTCGAAGGCGACACGGGGGAGATCTGGGTCCGGGGCGACAACGTGTTCGCGGGCTATTGGCGCGACGCCACGGCCACCACCAGCGTGCGGACCCACGACGGATGGTTGCGAACCGGCGACATCGGCGTGATCGGCGACGACGGCGACCTCTTCGTGGTCGAGCGGTCCAAGGATCTCGTCATCGTGTCGGGATTCAACGTGTTCCCCGCCGAGGTCGAGCGAGTGGTGTCGTCAGTGCCCGGTGTGGCCGAGGTGGCGGTCATCGGCCGTCCCGATCGCGACCACGGGTGAAACCGTCGAAGCCGTGATCGTCGTGGTGCCCGGGGCTGATCGTGACCGAGGAGCAGGTGCGCGCGCACTGCGCCGCCAACCTGACGCGCTACAAGTGCCCGACGACGATCAGATTCGTGGACGAGCTGCCCCGTGGCCTCGTGGGCAAGGCGTTGCGAAGGGCGCTGCGCGACCAACCCGCCTGAGGAGTCGGTGTCCCCCTGGTGGGCGCCGCCGACTTGGTGCCCGGCACCTCTGTCTCAGTACGATCCGGCCAATGGTGGTCCCGAGTTCGCGCCGTATCCCTGAGGCGACGGTCGCACGCCTCCCGGTGTACCAGCGGATCCTGCTCGAGTTGGTCCGGGCGGGTACGACGACGGTGTCTTCGGACCAGCTGGCGGAGATGGCCCGCGTGAACGCATCGAAGGTTCGCAAGGACCTTTCGTTCCTGGGGTCGTTCGGGACGCGGGGCTCGGGGTACGAAGCCCAATTCCTGCTCACCCAGATCGACCGGGAGCTCGGCCTCCATGGTGACTGGCCCGTCGCCATCGTGGGCCTCGGGAATCTGGGTCGGGCGCTGGCCAATTCGCAAGGGTTCACGTCGCGGGGGTTTCGGGTGGCCGGATTGTTCGACGTGGAGCCGGCCTTGCTCGGAAGCGAGATCGGCGGCGTGCGGTCCATCACGTCGACGAGTTCGAGCGGGTGTCGGCCGCCGACCCACCTTCGATCGGCGTCATCGCCACCCCGGCGTCCGCCGCCCAGGACGTCGCCAACCGCATGGTGCAGGCCGGCGTGGGGTCGGTGCTCAACTTCGCCCCCCGGGTCCTCACCGTGCCCCCCGAGGTCCTTTTGCGCTACGTCGACCTGTCGATCGAGTTGCAGGTCATGAGCTTCTACCTCTCGCATCGCGACAGCCCCGGCACGGCCCCGGCCTGGTCCCCTCTGCCCGCACGCCGTGGGTCTGAGCTCGGCCGAGCCCGGCTGAGCCCGCCCGGCGCACCGGTCTGGCATACGGCTGCGCCGACCGGCATCCTGGTAGGGGAGGGACCAGGCCCACCCAGGGTCGGATGTCCCGCTGCGGGTGGTCCGCCCGCGCAAGGAGCTCTGCAAGAGCGTTGTCGGTCATCGTCGTAGGACTCGAGCAGCACCAGGTCCCGCTCGACGTGCTCGAGAGGGTGGCCATCGCCGAGGACGACCTCGGCAAGGTGGTCGCGGGCCTGCGCGACAGGGCCAACCTGGCCGAGGTCGTCGTGCTGTCGACCTGCATGCGGACCGAGGTCTACGCCGTGGTCGAGCGCTTCCACGAGGGCGTCACCGACCTCCAGGAGTTCCTCGCCACCATGGCCGGCACGCCGGTCGAAACGCTCGAAGACCGGTGGACCGTGTTCTTCGACGACGCCGTGACCGGGCACCTCTTCGAGGTGGCGGCCGGTCTGCGTTCGAGCGTTCTCGGGGAGACCGAGGTCCTGGGCCAGGTGCGACGCGCCCTCGAGCGGGCCCAGGCCGAGCACGCCAATGGGCCGGTGCTGTCGACCCTGTTCCGCCATGCCGTGCAGGCCGGGCGCCATGTCCGGTCGACGACCGCCATCGCCCAGGGCTCGACGTCGTTGTCCCACGTGGCCGTCGAGCTGGCCGCCTCGAGGCTCGGGGGATCGCTGGCCGGGCGTCACGTTGTCGTCGTGGGTGCGGGCGAGATGGGAGAGGGCATGGTGGACGCCCTCGGCGGTCACGGTGACCTGGCCCAGGTCGTGGTGGCCAACCGCACCGTGGGCCGGGCGTCGACCCTCGCCGCCCGGGTGGGGGGCAACGGCGTGGGGCTCGCCGGCCTCGGCGACGGCGCTGGCCACGGCCGACGTCGTGTTCGTGTCGACCGGCGCGTCGCTGCCCGTGCTCGACGCCGAGCTGCTCGGCCCCGGCGCTCGGGGCGCGCGCCGTCGGCTGCGGGGCCGGGCGCCGCTCGTCGTCGTCGACCTCGGGGTGCCCGCGCAACGTCGACCCGGCCGTGGCGGGCATCTCGGGGATCGACCTGCTGGACATGGACGATCTCACCGAGCACGCCGAGCGGGCCATGGCGGGGCGCCGGGCCGAGCTCTCCGCCGCGCAGGAGATCGTGACCCAAGAAGTCGAGCGCTACCGCGCCGAGGAGCGGGCGCGGGGAGCCGCCCCGGTGGTCTCCGCCCTGCGCGCCCGCGTCGAGGAGCTGCGCCGCGCCGAGCTCGAGCGCCATCGGGGCCGGTTGTCGGAGCTCGACGAGCGGCAATGGCAGGAGGTGGACTCGGTCGTGCGTGACGTGCTGGCCAAGTTGCTCCACCAGCCGACGGTGGCGGTGAAAGAGGCGGCGGGCACCCCGCGTGGAGAGCGCCTGGTCGAGGCGTTGCGCACGCTGTTCGACCTCTGACGAGGTGGTGACCCCGATCGGGCGGGGACCGAGACGGACGTTCCCTGCGGCTCGCCACGCGGGGATCGCCCCTGGCGCTGTGGCAGGCGCGGCGCGTGGCCGATCTTCTCGCCGCGCTGCCCGGGCGCGCCGCGGTGCGAGCCCGTCGTCGTGCAGACGACGGGGACGCCCTCGCCGATGTCCCGATCGCTCAGCTCGGTGGGCAAGGCGCGTTCGTGAAGGAGATACAGCTGGCCGTGCTCGACGGCCGTGCCGACCTGGCCGTGCACTCCGCCAAGGACCTGCCGTCGGCCACCCCGCCCGGCCTGGTGCTGGCGTGCGTGCCCGAACGAGCCGATCCTCGCGACGCCCTCGTCGGTTGCCACCCTCGAGGCCTGTCGACAGGCGCCACCGTGGCAACGGGTTCGGTGCGTCGCCGGGCCCAGCTGGCGTGGCTGCGTCCCGACCTCACCTTCTGCGACCTGCGCGGCAACATGGCGACCAGGCTGGAGCGGGCGCTCGGAGGTGGGTGCGGGCGTGCTCGCCCTGCGCCGCCCTCGAGCGCCTCGGGCTCACCGCCCACGTGGCCGAGGTGCTCGATACCCGCACCCTGCTCCCACAGGTGGGCCAGGGCGCGCTGGCGGTGGAGTGCCGGCCGGATGACGACGGCCGTGCTCGAGCTCCTCGCCGCGGTCGACGACAGCGCCGCCCACGGCGCCGTGCGGGCCGAACGCGCCTTCCTGGCCGCGCTCGGCGGAGGGCTGCACGTTGCCGCTGGGGGCGCTGGCCGTCCTCGACGACGGTGGCGACGCAACTCACCATCGACGGGTTCCTGGCCAGCCGCGACGGACGGATCCTGTTGCGCCGGAGCCTGACCGGGCCGGCGTCGGACCCCGAGGAGCTGGGCCGCCGACTCACCGCACGTCCTGCTCGACGACTGCGGGGGCCGGTCCCTCGACGACTGGGTCGGATGCCGAGGATCGGGCCTCCCGGACCCGGCCCGAGTCGGGGCGCGGCGGCGGTGACGGTCTACCTCGTAGGGGCCGGGCCCGGCGACCCGGGCCTGCTCACCCGGCGCGGCGCCGAGCTGTTGGGACAGAGCCGACGTCGTCCTCTTCGACCGGTTGGTCGACCCCCGGCTGCTCGAGCTGGCGCCCGGCCGACGCGCTGCGCATCGACGTCGGCAAGCGGCCCGGCCAGCTTCGCCACCAGGACGAGATCAACGCCCTGCTCCTCGAGCACGCCCGACTCGGCGAGACCGTCGTCCGGCTCAAAGGAGGAGACCCCTTCGTGTTCGGGCGCGGTGGCGAGGAAGCCGAAGCTGTTGCTCTCGCGCCGGGATCGCCTTCGAGGTGGTCCCCGGCGTCACGTCGGCCTTCGCGGCACCGGCCGCGGCGGGCGTGCCGGTCACCCACCGGGGACTGTCGTCGTCGGTGACGGTGGTGAGCGGGCACGTCGAGCGACCCCGACGCGCCCGGCGCGGTGGACTGGGCCGCGCTGGCCCGGACCGGCGGCACCCTGGTCGTCCTGATGGGGATGGCGGCGCGCGCCGAGATCGCCCGCCGACTCGTCGAGGCCGGACGGCGTCCCGACACGCCGGTGCTGGTGGTGCACCGCGGCACCACGTCGGGTCAGGCCAGTGTGCGCACGACCCTGGCCGGCCTGGCCGAGGTGGAGCTCGGACCTCCGTGCACGATCGTCATCGGGCCCGTCGCCGCCCTCGACCTGCTCGGACGGGCCGTCCCGTGGCGCTCACCGGCATCAGGGTCGTCGTGACGCGGGCGCGTGCCCAGGCCGCCGCGCTCGTCTCGCGCCCTCGCCGAGGCCGGCGCCGAGGTGATCGAGCTCCCGGTGATCGCCATCGCCGATCCCCTCGACGGCGGCGCGGCGCTGCGCGCCGAGGCGGCCCGCGCCGACATCCTACGACTGGATCGTCCTCACGTCGGCCAACGCCGTAGACCGTTTCCTCGGCGCTCCTGCGCGACGGGCGGGCGCTCGGGCGCGCCCGCTTGGCCGTGGTGGGGGCGGCCACGGCGCGGGCGCTGCCGGCGCACCACCTCGTGGCCGACCTGATCCCCGACGACGAGACCGCCGAAGGGCTGGTGGCACGCCATGGCGGCTCCGCCGGGACGATGCCGGGTCCGGGCGCGTGCTGTTCCCGCGGGCCGGAAGGCGCTCGCGACGTGGTCGGCCCCGGGCTCCGGGCCAAGGGCTGGGAGGTGACCGAGGTCGACGCGTACCGCACCGTGGCCGCGGGCGTCGCCGACGGCATCGGCGAGGACGCGAGCTCGACGCGGCGTCGGCGCGCCGACGTCATCACCTTCACCTCGCCGTCCACGGTCGACCTGCTACGCGGAGCTGGCCGGACGACGGCGCCGCACCTCCTGTGGTGGCGTGCATCGGCCCGGTCACCGCCGAGGCGGCCCGCGAAGGCGGGCTTCTCCGTCGACGTGGTCGCCGCCGAGCACAGCGTCGACGGGCTGGTGGCCGCGCTGTCTGCGCACCTCGGCGCCGTGTCGTGCCGCCCTCCGACGTAGGCTCGCGTGCCATGGAGAGCGCCACGCCGCCGATGCCGGGTTCGGGACGCAGGCGCCGGTTTCCCGGCGCGGCGGATGCGCCGCCTGCGCCGCACGCCCGCCCTGCGGCGCCTGGTGGCAGAGACGAGCCTCGGCGTGGACGACCTCGTCGCCCCGCTGTTCGTGCGGGCCGGCGTGAGCGACCCGGTCGCCCATCTCGTCGTTGCCGGGGCACTTCCAACACTCGTCGGCGTCGCTCGTCGTCGAGGCCAAGCGTCTGGCGTCGCTGGGGGTCCCCGGCATCGTCCTGTTCGGGATCCCCGACGAAAAAGATGCCGTGGGGTCGGGGGCGTGGGACCCCGACGGCGATCGTGCAGGTGGCGCTGTCCGAACTGCGCAGCGCGCTGGGCGACACGATGGTGCTCATCGCCGATCTGTGCCTCGACGAGTACACCGACCACGGGCACTGCGGCGTGCTGCGCAGCCGACGGCACCGTGGACAACGACGCCACGCTCGAGCTCTACCAGCGCGTCGCCGTCGGCCCAGGCCGCCGCCGGCGCCGACATCGTGGCGCCCAGCGGGATGATGGACGGCCAGGTCGGCGCCATCCGAGCCGCCCTCGACGGCGCCGGCCACATCGACGTGGCGTGCTCGCCTACGCGGCGAAATTCGCCTCGGGTCTCTACGGGCCGTTCCGCGAGGCCGTCGACGTCACCATCACCGGGGGAGGGGACCGACGCGGGTACCAACAAGACCCCCGCAACGGGCGCGAAGCGCTGACCGAGGTGGCGCTCGACATCGCCGAAGGCGCCGACATGGTGATGGTGAAGCCCGCTCTCGCCTACCTCGACGTCATCGCGGCCGTGGCGGCCACGCGTCGACGTGCCCGTGGCCGCCTATCACGTGAGCGGCGAGTACGCCATGGTGAAGGCGGCCGCCGAGCGGGGATGGATCGACGGTGACGCCGTCGCGCTCGAGCACCTCATCGCGCTCAAGCGGGCGGGCGCCGACGTCATCCTGACCTACTTCGCCGGAGAGGTCGCCGAGGCGATGCGTGACTGAGCGCCACGGGCCCCCGGCGGCGGCGACGGAGCCAGCACCGACATGCCGTCCTCCAACGCGGCGATGGTTCGACCGGGCCCGGCGGGTGATTCCCGGCGGGGTGGACTCCCCGGTGCGTTCGTTCGCAGCCGTCGGCGGGACCCCGTACACCGTCGACCGCGGGGAAGGGCCCTACGTGTGGGACGTCGAGGGCCGTCGCTACATCGACATGGTCCAGTCCTACGGCGCCGTGCTCCTCGGACACGCCCACCCCGTGGTGACGCGCCGCGGTGCACCGAGGCCGCGGCAGCTCGGGACGACCTTCGGCGCACCCACCCCGGGCGAGGTGCTCCTGGCCGAAGCCATCTGCGACCGGGTGCCCGGTTGCGAGCAGGTCAGGCTGGTGTCGTCGGGCACCGAAGCCGCCATGAGCGCGGTGCGCCTGGCGCGCGGGCTTCACCGGCCGCGACCGCGTGGTCAAGTTCGACGGTTGCTACCACGGGCACTCCGACATGCTGCTGGCGGGCGGGGGGAGCGGCGTCGCCACGCTGGGCCTGCCCGGCGTCCGCCGGAGTGCCGTCGTCGGCGGTCGCCGACACCATCGTCGTGCCCTACAACGTCGTCCCCGAGCTCGACGAGCGTGTGGCGTGCGTGATCGTGGAGCCGGTGGCCGCCAACATGGGGCTGGTGGCGCCGGCGCCCGGATTCCTCGCCGGGTTGCGCCGCGCCTGCGACGGCCGCCGGCGCCCTCCTCGTCTTCGACGAGGTCATCACCGGCTTCCGGGTCGGCGCCGGGCGGCATGTCGGCGCGCTCGGGGGTGCGCCCGACCTGTGGTGCTTCGGCAAGGTGATCGGCGGCGGCCTCCCCGTGGGCGCGTTCGGGGGCAGGCGTGACGTCCTGGCCGTGCTGGCGCCCGACGGGCCCGTCTACCAGGCGGGCACGCTGTCGGGGAACCCGCTCGCCACCGCGGCGGGCTGCGCCGTGCTCGAAACCGTCACCGCCGCCGACTACGACGCGCTGTGCCGAGCGCGCCGCGACGCCTGGCCGAAGGCCTCGCGGCCGCCATCGCCGGCGGCCGGGATCCCGGTCCAGGTCCCCGTGGTGGGGCCCCTCGTCGGCCTGTTCTTCGGGGCCGAGCCCGTCACCGACTACGCCTCGGCGCGCGCCTCGGTGGGCAGGCGGCCTCTACGCGCCGTTCTTCTCCGCCATGCTCGAGCGGGGCGTGGCCCTCGCCCCCGGTCCCTACGAGGCGATGTTCCCGGGCCTCGCCCACCTCGACAGCCACCTCGACGCCGTGGTGGACGCCGCCGCCGGGGCCGCTGCCGACGCGGCCCGCCGCCCTCTTCGGTGGGCTGATCCCGTCTTCGGTGATTCCCTCTTCGGTGGGCTGATCTCGCCTCGCGCTCGCTCCGGGTGCGATTTCTCGACGCCGTGACGGGCAAGATCCCTGGTCACGGCGCTTCTCCGGGGTTCCCTGTCCCGGAGCCGGTGCCGATCGGTCGTTTACCATGCGACTCATGGACGGGCTGCAAGCGCCACCGGCGGAGCCCGGCACCGCACCTCGCGAGTGACGTCACCACTCCCGAGCGGTCGAGCCCGCCCCTGCACCTCGCACCGGCCGCCGACGGCGCCGGACCACCCCGGATTCCGCCGGGGGCGACGCCCCCGACGACCCGGCCTGCTCGACGACACGCGGATGCTGTCGCCCCGACTCTCCCGTCTCCTGTTCGTGGGGGCGGTGGTCGTGGTGGTGTTCGGCATCGTCCTGCGCTTCGTGGCCAGCTCCGACATGTGGCTCGACGAGGCCTTGACCCTCAACATCTCCCGGTTGCCGCTGGGGCAGATCCACGGGGCCCTGCGCCGCGACGGCGCGCCGCCTCTCTACTACTACCTCCTCCACTTCTGGAGCGGCGCCTTCGGGACCTCCGACACGGCCGTGCGAGCCCTGTCGGGGGTGCTCAGCTGCGCCACCCTGCCGTTCATCTGGCTGGCCGGGTCGGCGCCTGGGCGGCAGGACGGTGGCGGCCGGGAGCCCTCGTCCTCGTGGCGACGTCGCCCTTCGCCAGTCCGCTACGCCACCGAGAACCGCATGTACGCGCTGGTGGGTCTCTCACCGCGGCCGGGCGTCGTGGCGCTGCAGCACGTCTTTCGCCGGCGCACCGCCGCCAACGTGGTCGCGGTGGCGCGTGGTCACCGGCCTGCTCCTCTACACCCACTACTGGGCGCTCTATCTCGTCGGGGTCACGGCCCTGTGGCTGGCCTTCCAGGCCTGGCGGGGACCCGAGGCCCGCCGGCCCGGGGCGCGCGTCGTCGCTGGTGGCGGTGCTCGTCGGTTGCGTCACCTTCCTGCCCTGGGTGCCGACCTTCCTCTATCAGGCCCACCACACCGGCACCCCGTGGGCCAAGCCGGCCGACTTCGCCGCCATGGTCAACGCCGTGACCTCGTTCGCCGGGGGGGCCACGAACCAAGGGCGCGCCCTGGCCCTCGTCTACTTCGCCCTGGTCGGGCTGGGGCTGTTCGGCGTGGCCCGGGGCTCGTTCCACGTCGACCTCGACCTGCGTACCCGGCCCCGGGGCCGGGCCCTGGCCCTGGTGCTCACCGGGACGCTGGCCGCGGCGGTGATCGGGGGCTACGCTCAGCCGCAGCGCCTTCCAGGCGCGCTACGCCTCGGTGGTCTTCGTGCCGCTGGTACTCCTCGTGGCCCTCGGCCTCGTCACCTTCGCCGACGGCCGGATCAGGGCCGGGGTCCTGACCGCCACGGTCGCCTTCGGCCTCGCCAGCGGCCTGCCGAGCGCATGGACGAGCCGGACCCAGGCGGGCCAGGTGGCCGCCACGCTCGCTCAGCTGGGTCGCCCCGGCGACGTCGTGGCGTACTGCCCGGACCAGATCGGCCCCTCCGTGAACCGCCTGCTGCCCGCCGGCCGCTACCGCCAGATCACCTTTCCGCGGGGGAGCGGCCCGGAGTTCGTGAATTGGGTCGACTACGCCACAGCTTCGGCCCGGGGCCACCCGGCCACCTTCGCCACCGAGCTCGAGCACCTGAGTGCGCCCGCCCACCAGATCTGGCTCGTCTGGGCTCCCGGATACCAGACCTTCGGGACGAAATGCGAACAGCTCGAGGCCGCCCTGCTCGGCGACACCTCCCTCGGAGCGCACGAGATGTTCCCCTACAAGCAGGTGTCGGACTCCTGGATCACCTACGAGAGCATGGAGTTGGTCCGCTTCGTCCACGTCGGCTGACCGCCGACGATCCGCCTCGCCTTCCCCCGCACCCGGTCCGCACCCGGTCAGCACCCGGTCCGCACCCTCCCTGTCGCGCCGGCGAACGCGGAGTCGCTCATGTTGCGAGGCCTTTTTGCCGACACAAGAGCAGAGGAAGCGGTCCCAAACATCGCGCGTGGTCGGTGGAGGTCAGCGTGGTTGTGGCTCGGTTGCGTCGGCTGTCGAACAAGCCGGCGATATTGCCCACGGTCGGGGCGACAGTGGGAGCCGACGCGTCCCCTCACCCCTTCTCCCTGAAGGCCCCATCGGGTCTGGCGGCATCGCAATTCCTCATTTTCGAGCCCACCAAACGGCCGCGTCCCGGATCTCGCCTCGGCTGGGGATGGCATCCCCGGCCGGGACCGGTTCCGGGCGCCGTGGGCCATGTACCCCGGGGCTGAGCGCGCCGGACCGGAATCAGAAGCACAAGCGGCGGGCTGAAGAGCCCACTCGGAGGAGGGTAAGCGATGGGATCACTCGGGCTCGGGAACGGGAGCCTCCGGATGGACGACGTCTATCTGGAGGGTGCCACCCCCGATGGACCGGCTGTGGTCGGTCACCTGTCGGTGATCGTCGACACCGCGGGGATCACGTTCCTCGGCCCGGAGCCGGGCGATCGGCGGACGGTGGGATGGGAGCGCACGTCTCCGCTGGAGTTCGGTGCTCCCGCCGCGCTTCCTGACGGTGAACAGGCCACATCCTTGGAGTTCGTCGTCGACGGTCGTCCGTTGCGGCTTCTCGTGCCTTCGCAGAAGGGCCCACACGGCCTGCATGACGGCCCACACGAGGCGGTCGCGCCGGTGGACCAAGTCCCGGCGCCGGTGCCGCCCTCGTCGATTCACATGGCCGAGCCACTGATCCCCGAGGTCGCGCCCGTGGACCAGGTCCTGACGCCGGTGCCGCCCTCGTCGATCCACATGGCCGAGCCACTGATCCCCGAGGTCGCGCCCGTGGACCAGGTCCGGCGCCGGTGCCGCCCTCGTCGATCCACATGGCCGAGCCACTGATCCCCGAGGTCGCGCCGGTCGACCAGGGCCCGGCGCCGGTGCTGCCCTCGTCGATCCATATGGCCGAGCCACTGATCCCCGAGGTCGCGCCCGTCGACCCCCCGGTGGCGCGCTCGTCGATCCATATGGCCGAGCCACCCGCCGCCCTGTTTGCCGAGCCACCCGCCGCCCTGTTGGCGGTGCCGCCTGCACCTGTCTACGCGGTGCCACCCGCGCCCGTTCTGGCCGAGCCACCCGAGTCGGCTTTTGTCGAACCCCCATCGTCGGTCGGTGTGATCGAGGACACGTTCGTCGGATTCGAGGCGGAGGATGCCGACTGGTCGGCAGACGACGAATCGGCCCCGTTGCGACTCCCCACGTGGTTCAAGTACGTGTCTCGCCAGCCCAAGCAAACTCGGAGGTCGGCACCGACACGGAGGCAGAGCCTCGATGCGGCTCGTCGCTCTTCACGGTGCTCGCCGGGCTCATCCCGATCGCCGCCGGCGTGCGGTACTTCCAGATGCAGTCGACGACAGGACACATCGCCGGAGTTCCCCTGGCCGACTCCGTCATCGCGGGGCGTGTCGGGATCCAGGCGGGAGACCTTCCCGGTTGGGTTGCGAGTACACCCACCGCGGGCAACGTCTTCGCCGCAGGTGCCGCGACGCAGGGGACGGCCGCCGCCAACACCGCCGCACAGGCTTCGACGGACATGGCGCGCTGTCTGCACGTCCCGGTTTCAGCCGTCGCCGGCGCCTTCGGCATGGGTGATGGCGTCTCGCAACTCACCGCCGAGGTGGCATCGCCTTCCTATGCGGATCCCGGCGGCAACGGGAGCGTGAGCTCGGTGGCCGATGTGGTCAAGAGCACGCAAGCTCGAGGCGGCTGACGCCAGCGTCTTCCAGGACCCGGCGCTGTTCGCCACGTGTTACCAGCCCTTCGTCCAGGCGATGCTGCCCTACTCGGCGGTCGCCGGCGGGGCGGGTTTCGCCACCGCCACCGTGCAGCCCATCGTGGTCCCGGTGCCCGCCGGTCCCGGGGCCGTCACCGTCGCCGGGTTCCAGATCGCGCGCATCGCCAACGACAAGGGTCAGACCAAGACCGTCATATCCACCGCCACGGCGGTGTTCGTCGGGCGGGTGCAGGTCACGCATGGGAACGGTCAGCAATCTGGTCTTCCCCATCGATGCCCAGAACCAGCTCGTCCGTGGCCTCGAGATCAGGACGATCGGCGTCGGTCAGCTCTGAGGCGCCGCCACCATCTTGCTCAGCCCGGCGTGAGGCGTCCGATGGCGCACAGCGTCCGATAGGCCGCCTCGGCGGGACCGATCTCCTCGGGCCGCACCAGGTTGGCCATGAGGCGCAGTAGCCACTCCATGACGCTGCGCGAATGCATGCCGGTGCTCACACACGCCTGCATCAGCTCGGGCCGGCTGATGAGGCGGACGAACTCCCGGGCGATGCGGTAGTAGAGGCCGTAGGCGGCCTGGAGCTGCGACTCGTAGTCGACGAGGGCATGGACCCCCTCGCCTGACAGGGCTCTGCCGACGCACGCCGCCGCCAGCCGCCCCGTCTCGTAGCCGTAGGCGATGCCCTCGCCGTTGAACGGATTGATCGATCCGGCCGCGTCCCCGATGGCGAGCACGTTGGGGCCGATGCGGGGTCGTACCGACAGGCCCATGGGAAGCTTCCCCCCCGTGGGCGCCGCACACAGTGACTTCTCGGACAGGCCCCACGAGGCGGGCGCCCAGTTGATGAAGGCGTCCATGAGCTGGGTCGTGTTGGCCCCTTTCCACCGCCCCTCGACCGAGAGGATCCCCACCCCCGCGTTGACGCGCCCGTCTCCAAGGGGGAACACCCAGCCGTACCCCGGCACGACCGTGCCCGAAGCGTCTCTGATGTCGAGATGCGACTCGATGAAAGGCTCGTCGTGGCGCGGCGAGCGGAAGTATCCGCGCAGGGCCATGCCGAGGGGGTAGTCCCGGTCCCGCGACGTGCCCAGCGCCCGGCCGAAGCGCGAGTTGGCTCCGTCGGCCACCACCGTGTAGCGGGCCCGCACCTCGTGCTGGCGCCCGGCGTCGCGATCGAGCACCTTGGCACCGGAACAGCTGGGGAGCACCTCGGCGCTGGTCCCGGCCCCCCCGACGTGGCCGGCGGTGGCCCGATCGAGAATGGGCCCGATGGCTTCGGCTCCCTCCCACACCGTGGCGCCCGCCTTGGCGGCCCGCTCCGCGACCAGCTGGTCGAGGTCGTGGCGGGTGATCACGTACCCCACCGACGGGAACGACGGGTGATCGGGCCAGGCCATCTCCAGGCTCATCCCGTAGGCACACGCCCGCAGCCCGTCGTAGCGATGCGCTCCGGCCAGGGCTCCCGAGAGCCCCATGTCGTTGAGTTGGCGCACCGACCGGGGGGTGAGCCCGTCGCCGCAGGTCTTCTCGCGTGGGAAGTGCTTCTTCTCGACGACGACGACGTCCCAGCCCGCGTCGGCCAGCCAGTAGGCGCACGCCGAGCCCGAGGGGCCGCCGCCGACGACGACGACGTCGTGGACACGGGAGTCGTCGATCGCCTCGGGACGGCCGGGCGAGGTCGAAGAGGCAGGAGTTCCGGAGCGGGTCACCGGCTAGATCGTAGGGGGACGGGGGCCGCGTCGGCACCCTCTCGGGTCCCCGCCGGAGGGCCGCTGAGGCCCTGATTCTCAATGTGCTCGTGCGCAGGGTGCCGTGGTAGAACCGCATTCGGTCATGAGCGACTACCTGCCGATCGTCGTGCTCTTCGTGCTGGGCGTGCTCTTCGCGGGGCTGTCCTTCATGGCGTCGGGCATGCTGGCCCCCCGGAAGCGACCGACGGCGGCCAAGCTCGCGCCCTACGAGTGCGGGATCGTCCCCGATCGTGAGCCCCCGCAGCGTTTCCCCGTCCGCTTCTACCTCGTCGCCATGATCTTCATCATCTTCGACATCGAGATCGTGTTCCTCTACCCCTGGGCCGTGGTCTTCCGCTCCGATCTGCACACCTTCGGGCTCATCGAGGTGTTGGTGTTCGCCGCGGCCGTGTTCTTCTCGTTCCTCTATCTCGTGAGCAACGGCGCGCTCAACTGGGGACCGGCCAAGCGTCTCCGCCCGGCCATGCCCGAGCGCACCACCGAGTCGACCATCGCCCGTGTCGGGCCCGGTCAGGGGCCGGGCGCCGGACAGGCTGCGTAAGCGGGCGAGGGAGTCATGGGGCTCGAGGACCTCCAGCACAACTTTCTGACCGGGCGCGTCGAGGACCTGGTGAAGTGGGCGCGCCGCAACAGCGTCTGGCCCGTCACCTTCGGACTGGCGTGCTGCGCCATCGAGATGATGTCGGTCGGGGCCGCGGACTTCGACATCAGCCGCTTCGGGATGGAGGTGTTCCGCGGCTCGCCGCGCCAGGCCGACCTCATGATCGTCGCCGGCAGGGTGTCGCAGAAGATGGCCCCGGTGCTCCGCCAGGTCTACGACCAGATGATGGAGCCCAAGTGGGTCATCTCCATGGGCGTGTGCGCGTCGACCGGTGGCATGTTCAACAACTACGCCATCGTCCAGGGTGTCGACCAGATCGTGCCGGTGGACGTGTACGCCCCGGGATGCCCGCCCAGCCCCGAGATGCTCCTGCACGCCATCCTCACGTTGCACGAGAAGATCCGGACCGGTGAGATCACCCGCCGGCGCGGTCCGACGTCGCAGCAGCCCGAGGAGCTTGCCGGTTGGGTGCCCGAGCGCCCCGATGCGGTCCGGCTGGGAACCCCGCGGTGACGCCGGAGACGTCACCGGTCGAACTGCCGCTCCCCGACGTGCCCCGATCGACGTCGATGGACGGCCATGACCTGCTCTTCCCCGGCCGTGACCGCTATCACGACGTGGTCGCCGCGCATCGCGACGCCGGGTTCGAGATGCTCGCCGATCTCACCGCCGTGGACTATCTCGGACACCCCGGGCGCGCCCTTCCTGACGGGGTCACGCCCGAGCGCTTCGAGCTGGTGGTGATGCTCCTGTCGCTGGCGAAGGTCCGCCGGGTCCGCCTCCGGGTGCAGGTGCCCGAGGACGCTGCCGAGGTGGCGTCGCTGTGGGATCTCTACCGCGGGGCCGAAGCCATGGAGCGCGAGGCCTACGACATGTACGGCATCAGCTTCACCGGGCACCCCGACCTCACCCGGATCCTCATGCCCGAGGACTGGGAGGGCCATCCCGCTGCGCAAGGACTTCGGCGTGGGGCGCGTCCCGGTGCAGTTCAAGCACGCTCCGGGGCCCCGATGAGCACCGAGCCCGACACCTCGTCGCCGTTCGTCCGCGAGACCTTCGAAGGCGCGCGCAGGAGCTCGCCTCGCGCCACGACACTTCGCCCGAGGAGCTCGGGCGCGAGGTCGGGCTCGGTCCTGCGACTCCCCGAGAGCCACGCCGGCGTCGACGTGTCGGACATCGACATCGAGCGGCCCGACGACGAGACCATGATCATCAACATGGGCCCGCAGCACCCGTCGACCCACGGGGTGCTGCGCCTCATGATGGAGCTCGACGGCGAGACGGTCGCTGCGCACCAAGCCCATCATCGGGTACCTGCACACCGGCATGGAGAAGACGGCGGAGGAGCTCACCTATCAACAGGGCTCCACCAACGTCACGCGCATGGACTACCTGTCCCCGCTCAACAACGAGCTGGTCTTCTCCCTCGCCACCGAGAAGCTCCTCGGCATCGAGCTTCCGCCTCGCGCCGTGTGGATCCGCATGCTCTTGTCCGAGCTTCAGAGGATGTCGTCGCATCTCATGTGGCTGGCCACCAACGGCATGGACCTCGGCTCGACCACCATGATGATCTTCGGCTTCCGGGAGCGCGAGCTCGTGCTGGGGTTCTTCGAGAAGACCACCGGCCTGCGGATGAACCACAACTTCATCCGTCCCGGCGGCACGGCCGCCGATCTTCCCGACGGATGGGAGGACGACGTCGAGGTGATCCTCGACAACGTGACGTCCCGGCTCGCTGACTACGACGCCCTGCTCACCGGACAACCCATCTTCCACGAGCGCATGGAGGGGACGGGGCCGCTCAGCGCCGCCGAGGCACTCGCCCTGTCGGCCACGGGCCCGATCCTGCGCTCGACCGGCATGCCCTGGGACCTGCGCCGCACCATGCCGTACCTCGCCTACGACGAAGTGGACTTCGACGTCATCATCGGCACCTACGGGGACAACTTCGATCGCTACGCCATCCGCATCAACGAGATCCGCGAGTCGGTGCGCATCCTGTGGCAGGTGCTCGACAAGATGCCCCCCGGTGACTACCGGGTGCAGGACAAGAAGGTCACCCCGCCGCCGCGCGCCCGCATCGACGAGTCGATGGAAGCGCTCATCCACCACTTCAAGATCTTCACCGAGGGCTTCAAGGTCCCCGAGGGCGAGGTCTACGTCGCCATCGAGTCGCCCCGCGGCGAGCTGGGTTGCTACCTCGTGTCCGACGGGTCGTCGAAGCCGTTCCGGATGCACATCCGGGCCCCGTCGTTCGTGAACCTCCAGAGCCTCCCCGTCATGATGCACGGGGGCCTCGTGGCCGACGCCGTCGCCACCATCTCCTCGGTGGATCCCGTCATGGGCGAGGTGGACCGGTGACCGCCGACGGCAGGGTCGGGACATCTGTCGGCCGACATCGTCACGCGGGCGCGTGAGCTCATCGGCCTGTACCCGCACCCGCGCTCGGCGCTGATCCCCATCTGCCACCTGGCCCAGGAGCAGGACGGCTGGCTGCGCCCCGAGGCCATCGACGAGATCGCCGAGCTGGTGGGGCTCACCGCCGGCCGAGGTCCTCGGGACGGCCTCGTTCTACGAGATGCTCCGCACCGAGCCGGTGGGGACCTACGTGATCTCGGTGTGCACCAACATCGCCTGCATGCTGCGCGGCGCCTACGAGCTCCTCGACCACATCGAGGACACCCTGGGCGTGCGCTCCGGGGCCACGACGGCCGACGGGATGTTCACGCTCGAGGAGACCGAGTGCATCGCCGACTGCGGTCGGGCCCCGTGTCTGGCCGTCAACCACCGGTTCGTGGGCGACGTGACCCCGGAGTCGTTCGACAGCCTGGTCGACGGCCTGCGGGCCGGAACCTTGTCCGACGACATCCCCCGGCACGGCACCCTTGTGCGGGTGCGCCGCCAAGGCGGGCTGCGCGTCGACGACGCCACCATCCGCGCCGAGCGCGAGGCGGCGTCGGCGAAGGCTGCCGGGGGGGCGTGATGGCGGTCACCGAGGCTCCCCGCATCGTGACGTCGCGCCTCGAGTACGAGGACTCCCACACCCTCGAGCGCTACCTCGCCACCGGTGGCTACGACGGGCTGCGCAAGGCGCTCACCATGTCGCCCGAGGAAGTCGCCCGCGAGGTCGACGCCGTCAGCCTCCTCGGGCGGGGCGGAGCGGGGTTCCCCGCCGGGCGGAAGTGGTCGATGCTGCGCAAGGCGTCGACCACGTACCTGGTGGTCAACGGCGACGAGAGCGAGCCCGCCACCTTCAAGGACCATCTCCTCGTCGAGCGCGATCCCCATCAGCTCATCGAGGGCGTGCTCATCGCCGCCTATGCCATTCAGGCCACGCGCGCCTTCATCTACGTGCGAGGCGAGTTCGCCCTCGGGCTCGAGCGCGTCCAGAGCGCGCTCAACGACGCCTACGAGCACGGGGCGGTGGGTCGCGACATCTTCGGCTCGGGATTCTCGATCGACGTGGTGGTGCACCCCGGTGCCGGCGCCTACATCTGCGGGGAGGAGACCGCCCTGCTCGAGAGTCTCGAGGGCAAGCGCGGCTTCCCCCGCATCAAGCCCCCGTACTTCCCCGCCGCCATCGGCCTCTACGGCGAGCCCACCGTGGTCAACAACGTGGAGACGCTGTCCAACCTGCCGTGGGTGATGATCAACGGCTCCGGAGCCTTCGCCGCGTTCGGGCGCGGGCCGTTCCACCGGCACGCGTCTGTTCGCCCTGGCCGGCCACGTGCGCAATCCGGGTGTGTACGAGGTGGAGATGGTGAAGACCACCTTCCGCGACCTCGTGTTCGCCCCCGTCTACGGCGGTGGGATCCCCGGCGACCGGGAATTGAAGGCGATCATCCCCGGCGGGCGTGTCGGCGCCGTGGTTCGGGCCCGAGCACCTCGATCTCCCCTTGGGACAGGACGAGGTGGGCGAGGCCGGGTCCATGCTCGGGTCGGGCTCGATCGTCGTGATGGACGACACCACCTGCGTGGTGCGCGCCGCGTGGAGGATCACCCGCTTCTTCTGGCGCGAGTCGTGCGGCCAGTGCACCCCGTGTCGCGAGGGGAGCGGGTGGCTGGAGAAGATCCTGCGCCGCATCGAGGACGGCGACGGGCTCGAGGCCGACGTCGACCTGCTCATGGACGTCTGCGACAACCTCGCGCCCGGCGTGTCGTGGCCGCCCCAGCAGACGACGATCTGCGTCTTGGGCTCGTCCATCCCGTCGTCGATCGCATCGGCCATCCGGATGTTCCGTGACGACTTCCTGGTGCACGTCAAGGACGGGGGATGTCCCCATGGCTGACCCCGTCGTCACGTCGCACCACGGCATCGCCCCCAGGGTCGAGGCCGGCGCCTCGGTCACCTTCACCCTCGACGGCCGCGAGGTGACCGCACCGGCCGGCCAGTTCCTCATCGCCGCCGCCGAGCAGGCGGGGACCTTCATCCCGCGCTTCTGCTACCACCCCCGCATGAAGCCGGTTGGCATGTGCCGGATGTGCCTCGTCGAGGTGTCCGGACCGCGCGGCGCCACCTTGCAGCCCGCCTGCTACGTGCCCATCGCCGAGGGCATGGAGGTCGACACCACCTCGGAGAAGGTCAAGAAGGCGCAGGATGGGGTGCTCGAGTTCCTCCTCGTGAACCACCCCCTGGACTGCCCCGTGTGTGACAAGGGTGGCGAGTGCCCGCTGCAGGACCAGGTGCTCGCCTACGGGCCCGGCGAGAGCCGGTTCCTCGAGGAGAAGCGCCACTGGGCCAAGCCCATCCCGATCTCCGAGCTCGTGCTGCTGGACCGCGAGCGGTGCATCCAATGCGGCCGCTGCGTGCGGTTCGCGGCCGAGATCGCGGGCGAGGCGCAGATCGACTTCCTGGGACGCGGTGACGCCATCGAGGTCAACGTGTTCGAGGACCACGTCTTCACGTCGTACTTCAGTGGGAACACCGTGCAGATCTGCCCCGTGGGCGCGCTCACGGCGACCCCCTACCGGTTTACGGCGCGGCCCTGGGACCTCGACCAGGTCGAGTCGACGTGCACCCTGTGCGCATTCGGCTGTCGCGCCGCGGTCCAGTCCTCCTCCAACCGAGTCACGCGCTCTGCTCGGCATCGACAGTGACCCGTTGAACCAGAGCTGGCTGTGTGACAAGGGCCGCTTCGGTTTCGAGGCCGTCAACGCCGAGAACCGACTCGTCGAGCCGCTCGTGCGCCGGCGCGGCACCGGGGCGAACGCGGGTGTCGACGAGCTCGTCCCCGTGTCGTGGAGCGAGGCGCTCACCGTGGTGGCCGAGCGCCTGGCGCGGCGTGCGCGCCGAGCACGGCCCCGAGGCCATCGGGGTGCTCGGCGGGGCCCGGCTCTCCAACGAGGACGCCTACGCGTGGGCCAAGCTCGCCAAGTCCGTGATCGGCACCGACTCGGTCGACGCCCAGCTCGGCGACGGACTGCCCGCCGAGGTCGTGCTCGGCCTTCCCCGGGCCACCATCGACGAGGCGTGCGCGGCGTCGTGCGTGGTGGTGCTGTCCGGCGATCTGCGAGAAGAATTGCCGGTCCTGTTCCTCCGCCTGCGTGGTGCCGCTGTCGACGGGGACGTTCCCATCGTCGAGTTCGCGCCGCGCCCCGGGGCCCTCAGCGAGTTCGCCACCGCGGTGCTCCCTTATCGCCCCGGTGAGGCCGCCGCCCTGGCCCGCGCCCTCGCCGCTACCGGTGGAGATGCCGACGGTGCCGGCAACGCCCATCCCGACTCGGTCGACGACGACGCCTGGGCGGCGGCGCGCCACGCTCTTGCACGCGCCGGCGCCGGTGGAGAAGGCGTCGTCGTCGTGATCGGGAGGCCGTCGCTGGCCGAGGACGGAACGCTGGTGGCCGAGGCCGCCGCGGCGATGGCCGACGCGTGGCCCAAGGCGCGCTTCCTCCCCGCCCTGCGACGGGGCAACGTGATGGGCGCCCTCGACATGGGCCTCGCCCCGGGGCTGCTCCCGGGACGCGTCGAGCCTCGACGAGGGTCGGGCCTGGTACGAAGCGGCGTGGGGATCGGTCCCCGCCACGCGGGGTCGCGACGCCACCGCCATGCTGCAGGCGCTGGTGGACGGATCGATGGGAGCGGTCGTGCTCGTGGGTTCGGATCCCCTCGGCGACTTCCCCGACCGCGGCCTGGCCGAGGAGGCCCTCGGGAGCGCCGGGTTCGTGGTGGCGGTGGACGGCTTTCTCTCGGCCTCGGCCGCGCTCGCCGACGTGGTGCTCCCCGTGGCCATCGCGCACGAGCGCACCGGGACGACGACCAACATCGAGGGTCGGGTCACCCGCCTGGCCCAGAAGCTGGTGTCACCCGGCCAGTGCTGGCCGGACTGGATGGTCGCCGCCGAGCTCGCCGACCGCCTCGGTGCCGGGCTCGGTGTCTCGAGCGCGGCCGAGCTCTGGGACGAGATCGAGCGGCTGGCCCCGTCGCACGCCGGGATCACCCGGCTCGCGCTCGACACCCCCGCGGCGCGCGACGGCGTCATCGCCCCGCTGCCGGCCTCCCCGGTGCGGATCACGGCGCGCCGCGCCCTGGCGCCGTTCGACCCCATGGCCACCCCCGGCATCGACGCCGTCGAGGCCCAGGGTGCGCCGCCGCGGGCCGGTCTGGCCGAGCCACCCGGGGGCGACGAGCTCCTCGCCGTCGGCAACGGCGCGTGCGTCCAACGGCGGCGCACCGGCCCGCCCCCGTTCCGTTGCGCTGGCCCGTGCCCGTGGAGGCCCCCGCGCTTCCCGCCCCCGACAGCTACTCGTTGCGGCTCGTGTCGTCGCGTCGGCTCTACGACCACGGCGTCCTGCTCGAGGCGTGCCGTTCCCTCGCCCCGCTGGCCGCTCCGGCGACGGTGCGGGCCAATCCGCATGACCTCGGGCCCCTCGGGGTCACCGACGTCGGCGCGGGTCCGGGTCCGCTCCTCGCGTGCCGCCCTCGAGCTCGAGGCCGTGGCCGACGACGGCGTGCCCCGCGGCGTGGTGTGCATCGACTTCAACCTCCACACCGACTCCGGCCACTCCGGCGACGCAGGCGACCTCGGCGACTCCGGTGTGGCACGGGCCGGCGCGTCGGCGCTGATCGACGCGGGCCAAGCCGTCATCGACGTGCGGTTGGAGACGCTGTGATGG
Organism: uncultured Acidimicrobiales bacterium; assembly: GCA_963846125.1. Classification (GTDB taxonomy): domain Bacteria; phylum Actinomycetota; class Acidimicrobiia; order Acidimicrobiales; family UBA8190; genus Chersky-840. The sequence goes on along the minus strand of CAWJUR010000002.1, from coordinate 110,623 downwards.
GTCGCTGCTCGGTCTCGGCGACCCCCTCTACGCGCACGGTGTCCACTGGGTGGAGCTCCTCATCGTCGTCATCAAGGTCCTCGTCGCCTTCGGCGCGCTGCTGGTGTCGGTCATGCTCATGATCTGGTTCGAGCGCAAGGTGATCTCCGACATGCAGGCCCGCATCGGCCCCAACCGGGCCGGCCCGTGGGGATTGCTCCAGACCCTGGCGGACGGGATCAAGCTGTTCTTCAAAGAGGACCTCCTTCCCGAGCGCGCCGACCGGACCGTCTTCAAGCTGGCGCCGTACCTGTCGATCCTGCCCGCCTTCCTGTCCTTCGCCATCGTGCCGGTGGGGGGGTTGGTGACGGTCTTCGGCCACACCTTCGAGCTCCAGGTGGCCGACCCGCCGGTCGGCATCCTGTTCCTGCTGGCCATGTCGTCGATCTCGGTCTACGGCGTGATGCTGGCGGGGTGGTCCTCGGGATCGAAGTACCCCCTGCTGGGCTCGGTGCGGGCCTCGGCGCAGATGATCTCCTACGAGGCCGCCCTCGGCCTGACCGTGGTCATGGTGGTGCTGCTGGCCGGTTCGTTGTCGACGCGGGCCATCGTCGAGCACCAGTCCCACACCTTCATCGGGAGCTGGTACCTCGTCCACACCGGCATCCTTCCCTTCTTCTTGTTCATGATCGCCATCACCGCCGAGCTCACCCGCCCGCCCTTCGACCTCGTCGAGGCCGAGCAGGAGCTCGTGGGCGGCTTCAACACCGAGTACTCGTCGATCCGCTTCGCCCTGTTCTTCATGGCCGAGTTCATGAACACGATCACGATGTCGGCCATCGTCGTGACCCTGTTCCTGGGCGGTCCGGACGGGCCCACCGCGCACGTGTTCATCCTGTCGTGGGTGATCCCGGTCCTGTGGTTCTTGGGCAAGACCCTCGTGTTCCTCTTCATCTACGTGTGGCTGCGTGCCGCGCTGCCCCGGCTCCGCTACGACCAGCTCATGGACCTCGGGTGGAAGGTCCTCATCCCGCTGTCTCTCGGGTGGGTCCTCGTCCTGGCCGCCTTCCTGGTCGGACGGTGGTGGGGCCTGGGCGTCATCGTGGCGCTGTTCGCCGCCGCCGGCCTCCTGATCGCGGTCGGTCCTGGTCGGGACGGAGCGTGACGACGAAGCCGAGGAGTTCGACGTCCCCGGACGCAGAATCGCCCGGCATCGACGCCCCCGGGGTGGTGACGCTGATGGGCCTGTTCGACGGTCTCCGCGACGACCTGCACTTCTTCGGGGGGTTCCGGGTCACGCTCGAGCAGATGGCGCAACAGCGCGTCACCCGGCAGTACCCGCCGAGAAGAAGCCCAAGCAGGCCCGCAACCACGGCCGGCACGTCCTCAACCGCTACGAGGACGGCATGGAGAAGTGCATCGGCTGTGAGCTGTGCGCCGGGGTGTGTCCCGCCGACTGCATCTACGTGCGCGGCGCCGACAACCCCGCCGCCGACCCGGTCTCGCCCGGCGAGCGCTACGGGTTCGTCTACGAGATCAACTACCTGCGTTGCATCCACTGCGACCTGTGCGTCGAGGCGTGTCCCACCGAGGCCATCACCGAGACCAAGTTGTTCGAGTTCTCCTTCACCAATCGCGCCGACGCCATCTACACCAAGGACGAGTTGCTCGTCGACGACGACGGTCGGCCCCAGCGGCTCCCGTGGGAGGACTGGCGCGAGGGCGACGACCTGCACACCTCGGGTTGGATGCGGGCCACCTCCCCGTCGGGGGTGGCGGCCTACGAGGGGAGGGTGCAGTGGTCGGGCGAGCTCGGCTACGGCGTGCGGCGCCCCCGAAGGCGGGCAGTCCGAGCGAGCGTGACGACGCCCTGCACCGGCAGCCAGCCCGCTGCGCGAGACGTTCTCGTCGCATCTCGACGACATCGACCGCCTGCCCGACCAGCAGGGGATGCGGGGCATCGCCAACCGCATGCGGGCGCGCATGGAGCAGCGCATCCCGCCCCCGGTGCGGGCCCGCATGGACCAGCGCGCCGCGGCGCGACGGGGTCCGACCGACGCGGCGGCGAAGACGGTGTGGGTGGAGAACCCCACCACGAAGAGCGAGAGCCTGATGCTCGCGCCTGTGCTCGCCGCCACCACGACCGTCGACGCCCTGACCTTCGCCATCGCCGGCGCCGTCGTGCTGACCGGCGCCGTCGGCGTCGTCGTGGCCCGCAATCCCGTGCACTCGGCGCTGATGCTCGTCATGACGCTGTTCGGCGTGGCCGTGCTCTTCGTCGAGCAGCAGGCCAACTTCCTGGCCGCGGTCCAGGTCATCGTGTACGCCGGGGCCATCGTCGTGCTGTTCCTGTTCGTGATCATGTTCCTCGGCGTCGACCGCGAGGAGAGCCTCGACAAAGAGCCCCTGCGGGCCCAGCGCCCCTTGGCCGTCGGCCTCATCGTGCTCGGCCTGGCCGGCCTGCTCCTCATGGGATTCGGCGCCCACTGGTCGGTGGGGGCGAAGTCGGTCGCCGGGCCCATCCCGGGACCAGCCCGGCGGCGACGTGGCCGCCCTGGGCAAGTCGGTGTTCACGACGTACCTGTTCGCCTTCGAGATCACCTCGGCCCTGCTCGTGATCGCCGTCGTGGGTGCGGTGGTGCTGGCCCGGCGACCCGGGGGCGTGCTCGGTGGCCGGGACCGACCCGCTGACGCCCCGACCGACGCCGACGCCGCTCGACTGGCCCGGGACGCCGACGTCGGGACCGGACGCGCCGTCCGAGACGGCCGCCGGCCCGACGCCGATGCGCGAGGAGGTGTCGCCATGAGCCTCAGCGGTGCGTGGTACCTGGGCCTGGCCGCGGTGGTGTTCTCGATCGGCGCCCTGGGCCTGCTCGTGCGGCGCAACGTGCTCGTCATGTTCATGTGCGTCGAGCTCATGCTCAACGCCGCCAACCTCACCTTCGTGACCTTCTCCCGCATGCTCAACGACATCGGTGGCCAGGCGCTCGTGTTCTTCACGCTCGTGGTCGCCGCCGCCGAGGTGGTGGTGGGCCTCGGCATCGTGGTGGCGATCTTCCGCCGCCGCCGGACCGCCACCGCCGACGACTTCCACATCATGCGGGGCTGACGAGCACGCCCCTCCGACCCGACGCCCATCCGACCTGACGCCCAAACGACCCAAACGATCCGGGACGCCAAAACCACATGCTCCACGCCGCCTATCTGATGCCGCTGTTGCCGCTCGCCGGCTTCGTCGTGCTGGCCGCCTTCGGGCGCCGGCTCGGCGACCCGTGGGCGGGATGGCTCGGCACGGCCACGGTGGCGGGCTCCTTCGTGGTGGCGTGCATCGTCTACGCCGGGCTCCTGGCCAAGGCGGCGCCGCAGCGTTCGTTCACCCAGGACCTGTTCACGTGGATCCCCGTCGGCGGGCTGCAGGTGCACGCCGCGCTGCTCATCGACCCCTTGTCGATGACGATGGCGCTCTTCGTCACCGGCGTGAGCTCGCTCATCCACCTCTACTCGATCGGGTACATGAAGGGCGACCGCGACTACGCCAAGTTCTTCCTGTACCTGAACCTGTTCGTGGCCTCGATGCTGATCCTGGTCCTCGCCAACAACCTGCTCTTCACCTTCGTGGGCTGGGAGGGCGTGGGGGTGTGCTCGTACTGGCTCGTTTCGTTCTGGTTCGGGCGCGACAGCGCCGCCAGCGCGGGGAAGAAGGCCTTCCTCTACAACCGGCTGGCGGACGTGGGCTTTCTCATCGCCGTGTTCCTGGTGTTCTCCAAGACCGGCACCCTCAATTACAAAGGGATCTTCTCCCACCTGTCGCTGATCGGCGGCGGGACGGGAACAGCCATCTGCCTTCTGCTCTTCGTCGCCGCGGTCGGGAAGTCCGCGCAGCTCCCGCTGTTCCCCTGGCTGGCCGATGCCATGGAAGGCCCGACCCCGGTCTCCGCGCTCATCCACGCCGCGACCATGGTCACCGCCGGGGTCTACCTCATGTGCCGCATCAGCCCCGTGTTGTCGCAGCACCATGTCGCCCAACTGGTGGTGGCGTCGGTGGGGGCCGCCACCGCCTTCGTGGCCGCCACGATCGGCTGCGCCCAGCAGGACATCAAGAAGGTGCTCGCCTACTCCACGGTCTCGCAGCTCGGCTACATGTTCCTGGCCGTGGGCACCGGCGCCTACGAGGCCGCCATCTTCCTCATGGTGGCGCACGCCTTCTTCAAGGCCCTGTTGTTCCTCGGCGCCGGGTCGGTCATCCACGGACTGCACGACGAGCAGGACCTCAAGCGCATGGGCAACCTGCGCCGGTACATGAAGCTCACCTTCTTCACCTTCGGCATCGGCACCCTGGCCATCGCCGGGATCCCCCCGCTGTCGGGCTTCTTCGCCAAGGGCGACATCCTCGACAACGCCTATGCCCGCTACCCGGTGCTGTGGGCCATCGGCCTCGTGACCGCGGCCCTCACCGCCTACTACATGACCCGGTTGGTGTCGTTGGCGTTCTACGGCGACGACCGGTGGCGCCAAGGAGCGGGTGCCGGCTCCGGACACGGTGGGGGTGCCGAACCACACGAATCGCCCTGGGTGATGGCACTCCCGTTGGTGGTGCTGGCCGTGCTGGCCTTCTTCGGCGGCGTCCTGCACCTTCCGTGGCAGCACTCGGGTTGGAACCCGCTGGGGTGGTTGGGACCGGTGTTCGGCGCCGCGCAGTACGAGGCCCATCAGTCGTCGGGGACGCAGTGGGCCCTCGCCGTCGTCGACTCGGTGGTGGCCCTGGTCGGCCTGGGCGTCGCCTTCTCCCTGTGGACGCGCCGGCGCCTCGCGCCCCGAGCTCGAGCCCGTGGTGCTGCAGCGGGCCTACTACCTCGACGACATCTACGACGCCGTGATCGCCCGGCCCGGACAGGCCTTCGCCCGCTTCTGCGCCACGGTGGTCGAGGTCGGGGTCATCGACGGCGCCGTGAACGGCGTGGGTCGTCTCACTCGCGCCGCCGGGGGAGCCTGCGCCGGGTCCAGACCGGGTACGTGCGGCAGTACGCGCTCGGCATCGTGCTGGGCGCGGTGCTGCTGCTGGCGTGGATGATCTCGAGGGCGGTGTCATGACCCACGACGCCGCCTTCCCGTTCCTCACCGTGTTGGTCCTGCTGCCCGCGGGCGCGGCCGTCGTCGCCGCCCTCGTGCCCGCGTCGCTGGGGGAGCGGGCCCAGCGCGCCGTGGTGTACACCGTCGGGCTGGGTGCGTCGCTCGCCACCTTGGCTCTGGCCGTCACCATCGCGCTGCGCTATCACGCCGGCAACGGCGGGTACCGGCTCGTGAGCCAGCACGTGTGGGCGCAGTCCCTCGGGATCTCGTGGCACCTCGGCGTCGACGGCATCTCGGTGTTCCTCGTGGCCATGGCGGCGGTCCTGTTCCCGCTCGCCATCGTGGCCGGCAAGGTGCCGCGCCGGCCCCGTTCCTTCGTGGCGTGGATGCTGCTCCTCGAGGCCGGATGTCTCGGGAGCTTCGTGTCGCTCGACCTCATCATGTTCTTCTTGTTCTTCGAGCTGACCCTCGTGCCCGTGTACTTCGTGATGACGGGGTGGGGTTTCGCGGGACGGGCCTACGCCGCCATCAAGTTCTTCGTCTACACGTTCTTGGGCTCGGCCTTCTTGTTGGTGGGCATCGTGGCCGTCGCCTTCATCCACCAGCGCCAGACCGGCCATCTCACCTTCGACCTCGTGGCGCTCACCACCACCCATCTGGGCCTGGCGTCGCAGGTGCTCCTCTTCCTCGCCTTCACCGCCGCCTTCGCCGTGAAGGCGCCCATCTTCCCCTTCCACACGTGGTCACCCGGCGCCTATGCCGAGTCACCCACGGGGGAGCGGTCATCCTGGCCGCGGTGATGGCCAAGATGGGCACCTACGGCATCATCCGCTTCGACCTCAACCTGTTCCCCCGGGCCGTGGTCGATCTCGCCCCGCTGCTGCTCACCCTGGGCGTGGTCGGCATCCTCTACGGCGCCGTCGTGGCCTGCGTGACGCGGGACATGAAGCGTCTGGTGGCGTACTCCTCGCTCAGCCACCTCGGGTTCGTGGTGCTCGGGACCTTCGCGCTCACCACCCAGGGGGTCACCGGCGGTGTGCTGCAGATGGTCAACCACGGGCTCATCATCGCCGTGTTGTTCATCGTGATCGGCTGGATCTACGAGCGCCGCCAGACCTGGCAGGTCAACGAGCTCCGGGGGTTGCAGCGCGCTGCGCCCATCATGGCGGGGGTGTTCACCGTGGCCATGCTGGCCGCCATCGGCCTGCCCGGGCTCAACGGCTTCGTGGGCGAGTTCCTGGTGCTGAGCGGGACGTTCCTCTCGCACCGGTGGTGGGCGGTGGTCGCCACCGCCGGCGTGGTGTTGGCCGCGCTCTATCTCCTGTGGGCCTACCAGCAGGCCTTCCATCACGAGCCTGACCAGGACACCGCATCGGTGCGCGACCTGTCGTGGCGCGAGGTCGCCGTGGTGGCTCCGCTCATCGCGCTCATCCTGGTGCTCGGCATCTATCCCAAGCCCGTGCTCGACCGCATCACCCCGTCGGTAACGCGCCTCGTACAGCACGTCGAAGCGGGCACGGGCACCCACCAGCCTGTGGTGGCCACCGGCGGGCCGGCCCGGTACTCGCCGATCTCCCAGGTCGGCGCAGCCGGCGCGGGAGGTGCGCCGTGACCGCACCCGTGGCCATGCTCGGTCTGACCGCACCCAAGATCGCCTACCTGTCGATCCTCCCCGTGCTCGTCATGCTGGGCGGGGCCGTCGCCATCCTGGCCGTCTCGTCCCTACAGCGCCGGCGCATGGACCCCACCGTGGCCACGGCCATGGCCGTGCTCACGACCCTGGCCGCGCTCTCGCTCTCGCTCGTGCAGTGGTTCGACGTCGCCAACCACGGGGCGCACGTCTCCATCGACGCCGCGGTGGTCGAGGACGGCTTCAGCTCCTTCGTGGCCGTGCTCGTGTCGTGCGCGGCCCTGCTCTCCGCGCTGGTGGGCGACGGCTGGATGCGGCGCGAGAAGGCGACAGGGCCCGAGTTCCAGGCGCTCATGCTCCTCTCCGCGTCGGGGGCGATGATCATGGGGGAGGCCAACGACCTCATCGTGGTCTTCCTGGGCCTCGAGATCCTGTCCATCGCCCTCTACGTGCTGGCGGCGATGAACGCCCGCCGGGCCGAGTCCGGCGAGGCCGCCCTCAAGTACTTCGTCCTGGGGGCGTTCTCCTCGGCGGTGTTCCTGTACGGGATCGCCCTCGTCTACGGCGCCACCGGTTCGACCAACCTGGCGCAGATCGCCGACTACCTGGCCCGCAACGTGCTGTTGCACAACGGGCTCCTGCTGGCCGGGATGGCGCTGCTGCTGGTCGGCTTCGGCTTCAAGGTGGCGGCCGTGCCGTTCCATCTGTGGACGCCCGACGTCTATCAGGGCTCCCCGAGCCCGGCCACGGGCTTCATGGCGGCGGTGGCCAAGGCGGGCGGGTTCGCGGCCCTGCTGCGGGTGTTCGTCTCGTCGTTCGGGACCTTGCGCAGTGACTGGCAGCCGGCGGTGTGGGTGCTGGCCGCCATCACGTTGCTGCTCGGGGCGGTCGGTCGCCCTGGCCCAGCGCGACATCAAGCGGATGCTCGCCTATTCGTCGATCAACCACGCCGGCTTCGTGCTGCTCGGGCTCCAGGTGGCCACGGCGCGGGGCGTGGCGGGCTCGCTGTACTACCTCTTCACCTACACCTTCATGGTCATCGGCAGCTTCGCCGTGATCACGGTGATCGGCGGCGCCGGCGACAAGGCCCATGACCTCGACCACTACCGGGGCCTGGGCGCCCGGCGGCCGTGGCTGGCGGGCTCGCTGGGGGTCCTGCTCATGGCCCAGGCCGGCATCCCCTTCACCACGGGGTTCCTGGCCAAGTTGGAGGTGGTCTCGGCGTCGGTGGGCGGCCGGTCGACGGCCCTGGCGGTCATCGCCATGGTCTCCGCCGCCATCGCGGCCTTCTTCTACCTGCGGGTCATCCTGCTCATGTACTCGCCGGCGACGCCGTCGGCAGCCACCCCCGGAGCCGCCGATCCTGCCCTTGCGGCCTCGGCTGAGCTGTCCGGGCCCGGAGCCGGTTCCGACGCTGGGGCCGAGGCCGCCGGGACCCTCACCCTGGTCGAGGCCTCAGACGACCCGTCCCAGGCCCCGGTCAGCGCCACCACCGTGGCGGCCATCGCCCTGTGCCTGGCCGTGACCGTGGTCTTCGGCCTGTGGCCGGCCCCGGTGGTGGACTTCGCCCACAAGGCGACGCTCCTGTTCAGATAGGGCATCGCCCCCGGGCCGGGTCCCGGAGAGGCCCGCGCTCAAGGACCGCAGGCAGGCCGCCGATGTCATTTGTGTGAAGGCGCAGACCCCGCGGGCGTCATGAGAGCAAAACCTGAGCTTGGCCTCGACGGCGAGCCCGAGCTCGTCTTCCAGCCTGCCGTCGATCTGGCCACGGGCCGGTTGCTCGGCTTCGAGGCCTTCCTGCGCTGGAACGACCCCGACCTGGGCCCCATCCCGCCCAGCGTGCTCATCCCCTGGGCCGAGGCCAACGGCCACATGGTGGAGCTCAATGCCTGGGTGCTGTCCGAGGCCTGTGCCGCGGCCGCCAGCTGGCAGTCGGACCTGCAGCTCGCCGTCAACTGCTCGGTCTTCCAGCTGCGCCAGCGTGAGGCCGCTTCGGCCGCCGCCGCCGCCATCGAGGAGTCCGGCATCAACCCCGACCGCCTCACCATCGAGATCACCGAGACCAGCGTGACCGACGCGGGGGCCGCCGCCGACCTGCACGCCATGTCGCGACTGGGGATCCAGTTGACCGTGGACGACATCGGGTCGGACTGGTCGACCATCGACAGCCTGCAGCAGTTCTCCATCAACACCATGAAGATCGACGGGTCGCTCATCCAGGGCCTGGCCGACAGCGGCGGGGTCAGCCGGGCCATGGTCGAGACCATCGTGCACGTGAGCCACTCGCTCGGCATCTGCACCGTGGCCGAGAGCGTGGAGACCGCCCAGCAGGTGAAGATCCTGCGCGAGCTCGGTGCCGATGTCGGCCAGGGCTACTTCTTCGCCAAGCCTCTGGCCGTCGAAGACGCGCTCATGCTCACCACGATGGACCCGCTCCCGGTCTTCCCCCTCACCGATCTCGTCGATTCCCCCCATGGCGACGCCGGAGACGCGGCGGGGCGTGACGAAGCCGGACGCGAAAACCTCGGGCGTGTCGATGTCAGGGCCGGCGACGACAGCGGCGACGACGACGGGCGTGACGAGGACGGGCCCGAGTCCTTCGACGACGGTCGGACGGGTCGCGCTATGGCCGGTCCGGCATGGCGGCCGAGGTCATCGGTGCGCTCGACGAAGTGGCGGAGACGCGAAGCCGGCGACGACAGCCGTGAGTTCGTCGCTGAGCGACGACATGCACGTCGAGGCTGCCGACCTTTCCCTCGTCTCCAAGCGCGGCCGCCTCCTGGCCTCGTTCCGCAAGGGCAAGTCTTCCTGAACCGCGCTACAGACGGATCGACGCCGGTGACGCCGTCGTCGGAGACGCTTTCGGTCCACGCCATCCCGTTCCAATAGCGCACCTGGTGGCGTCCGGTCGGGTCGGCGAACCACCCCGGCCCCATCGCCGCTGGCGCCGGCGCCGTCGTCGGGGGTGGAGCGTCACCGTGCTGCGACGGGCGTGGCGAACGTCGGCGGTGGGCCCGTGCTCGTGACCGCGGCGCCGAGCGCGCTCGCCACCGACACGCGCTCACGTGCGCCGCGGCTGCGCGAGGCCAGCTCTTGCACCAGACGGTCGGCCTCGTCGATGGGCCGGTCCCGGAACTTCGCCCCCACCTGTCGCCCGGGAACGTCGACGTGCACCGTGGCGAGCCCCAGGGCCCGCTGCACGGGCCCTTGCACGCGCCGGATGCTCTGCGCTTTCTCGAGTGGCACCCAGCACGTGACCTTCTGCACCCGGCCCGTCACCGCCACGGCCAAGGTGTCGTCGTGGCCCGCGGCGAGGAAGTGGTAGCTCAACGGCGCCTTGAAGCGCGCTCGGCTCGAGGCGCGGCGACCGGGGAGGCTCGATCGGGCCGATCACGACGTGGCGCAGATAGTCCGCGGTGTCATGCGAGCCCACCGGGAGCAGGGCCTTGGTGATCCGTCCCGTGCCACCCGGAGCGGCCGTGCCCTGGCACCCCGGCCAGATCGACCTCGAGCCGGCACCAGCCGAACAGCCTCCACAACAACGGCTCGATCTGGCGGACGGCCTGCACGCGGCGGATCGGGATGGTCTCTGACACCGTGCTGAACAGGCCACGGCGTACCCGGATGCCGTCCGGTGCCACGGCCACGGTGAAGCGGTACTGATCGTTGAATCGGCGCCAGATCCCCTGGCCGATCCCCACCAGGTAGATCAACAGCGACCCCGCCAAAGCGGCGGCCGCGGCGCGTCGACACCGTGGTGACAGCGATGAGCGCGGCCACGTAGACCACCGCGCCCAACGTGCGCCCCGACACGAGCACCGATCCGAGCAGTCGGGCGGGAGGGACGACGGCGACGGGATGCTCACCGGGCTCGGGGACGGACTGGTCGAGCCCGTGGTGGGTGGCGAGGAGCCGGGCCCGCAGGTCCGTCGCCACCGGCAGCGACAGATAGGACAGGTGGTGCGCCGATTTGGCACCGGCCACGCGGATGCGCAGCTCGGCCAGGCCGAAGATGCGGGCCAGGAAGGGCGCCACGAGGTCCACGGCCTGGATCCGGCCCACGGGCAGCTGTTGGGAGTCGCGGCGGATGAGCCCGGTCTCGATCCGCAAGGTGGCGCCGTCGAATGCCCATCGGGTCACCAACCAGTGGATGACGCCGAACACCACACCCACGCGCCACCAGCACCAGCCACACGACGTCCTGCGTGCCGACGCCGTGGCGACGCGTCCCCGTTCCCGATGGTCGAGAAGGCGGCCAGCACGATCAGGGGCAGGAGGCCGCGTGCCCACGCGCACCACCGGGGACAGCGGGTGCAGGCGTTGCCACCCGGCGACGACGGTCCCGCCGCCGCTCACAGACCTGCGGCTTTGGCCTCGCCCAGGGCGGCCAGGCGGTCGCGCAGTCGGGCGGCCTCGTCGGGGTCGAGGCCCGGGATCCGAGCATCACTGGCGGCCGCCGCGGTGTGGAGCTTCACCGTCGCCAGTCCGAACAGGCGCTCCACGGGGCCCGTCGTGATCTCGACGAACTGCATCCTGCCGTAGGGCACCACCGACAGCCGCTGCACCATCACCCCGCGCCGGACCTCGAGGTCCTCGGCTCGTTCCAGGTAGCCCCAGGCGCGGAACCGATTGTGGACGAACCACCATGCAGCCGCAGCCGCACAACGCGACGGCGGCCACCGCGCCCAGGGCGGCCGCCGCGCTCGCCGCCGCCCACGCCACGCTCCCGGCGATCACGGCGAACACCGCCGCCACCACGACGATCTCGGTGAGGCGCATCTTCATCAGGGTCGGGGACAGCGGTGTCCACCCCGGTGAAGGCGAGCTCGTCACGATTCCAACCTTATGTCGGCACACCCGGGCCGGAGGGCAGGTCGATGACGTAGCGCACGTCGGTGGCCACGAACGCACCCCAGTCGTGCACCTTGCTGGCGCCGTCGGGTCGCCAACCCCCAGCGTTCGTAGAAGCGTCGGGCCCGGGCGTTGGTCCCGAGGACCCACAGCATGGCGGTGGTGAAGCCGGCCGCACGCAGCGCCACGAGGGCCGCGCTCATGAGCAGGTCGGCACCCCCTGACCCGAAGGCGCTCGGGGTCGAGGTAGAACGTCACGATCTCACCCACGGTCTCGGCACCGTCGCACGGTCTCGGCGTCGGGCCCGGTACCGGGGTCGTCGTCGCGCGTCGGGCCGAACGACACGAACCCGGTGATGGGGCCCTCGACTCACCGTCGGGCGCGGCCGGGCCGAGCAGGACGATGACGCCGCGCTGGGGCCAGGCGCGTTGGCGAGCGTTTCCTCCCACACACTGACGCGCTCGTCGGCGTGCAGGGCGTCGAGGTAGGGCTGCGGGATCAGCCCCGGGTACGCGCCCTTCCACGACCGGACGTAGACGCCGGCGATGGACGAGGCGTCGTCAGGGCCGGCGCGTCGGATCCGCACGCACCATTTCTAGTGCCCGTGATGTCAGCGTTCGGACGAGTGCGGGGCCAGCGCGGGCGCGGTGCGGGGGTCGAGCTCGTCGCGCTCGGTGACAGGTGTCCTCCAAGGGGAGCAGTGATGCCCCGACTCCCGTCTGTCGGCGTCGGGGGAGTCCCCGGCGGCATGGGCGCGGCGTTCTGATGCCGCGATCATGCGGCCGATGACCGGGACCTCGGAGAGCGACTCCGCCCGCAAGATGGCGAGCACCACGGGCACGAGGTGTTCCGCGGCGTCGTACACGACGTAGCGGGGCAGCCACTCGCGGCCCGTACTTGGCGTTGAACCGCCACAGCGTCTCGATCTGGAGGAAGCTCGACATCTTCTTGAGGGCCCAGCGCTCGACGCGTTGGGTGGGCCCGTCACCGCCGGCTCCCTCGAGCACCGACCGCAGGGCCGCGAAGTTGAGGCTGATTCCTTCGACAACCGAGATTGCGGAGGTGCTCGATCGTGGACACGAGCGCGAAGTCGATGAGCCCGTTGGGGTGCTCGCCCCGGTCGCGACGCATGAGGTCGAGGGAGTACCCGCCGATCCCCCGGGCCGGCACGAACTGGCACATCGCCGCGGGGTTGCCGTCGGGCCCGGTCACCATGCACAGGATGAGGTTCTCGTCGCGCGGGTCGAAGATCCGGCCCAGCACCATCGAGAACCCGCGCTCGAACTCCCCGCGCCGGCCCTGGGCCATGAGACCCGCCAGCTGCAGGGCGGTGTCGCGATCGAGTCGGGCCGGGTCGTGGAACGACACCGTGTACCCGTACTTGGCGATGCGGTTGTAGGCCTGGCGCAGCCCCTTCATCTGGCCCCCGGCCAACGAGAACTCCTGCACGTCGACCACGGCCTCGTCGCCGATGTAGATGTCGTGCATCCCCGTGGCCCGGTAGATGGGCAGCCAGTGCTCGCCGGCGCCCATCACGGTGACCACCCAGCCGCGGTTGTCGGCGAAACGACGGAACGCCGCCCACACCTGCTCCTGCTCGGCCAGGGGCCCGATGGGATCGGGCGACACCAGGCAGATGCCGCTGTAGATGGCGTAGGCCACCATCGAGTCACGGTGGAAGAACCACTGCTTGTCGCTGCGCAGGGCGAAGTAGTCCAGGGTTCCCTCGCCGTGGCGCCGCACGATGTCCCGGGCGCGCGCCTCCGCGGCGCGCCCCGCCGAGCGCCGGCGGTCGACGATCGGGCGCGTGGCCAGGAGCACCGCCACCGCCGCGAGTGTCACGCCGATGGCGAGGAGGCTCGGAGACAGGAAGTCGTCGAGCCGGTCGGGGAGCTTGCACGCCGCGCAGTCCCGACGAGCCGTTCGAGCACGGCCTGGCCGGCGCGCCACAGCGGCAGGCGGGGGCGGTCGAGGTCGAAGCGCAGTGTCACCTCGACCAGGGCGGTGGTGACGACGGTGATGGCGACCACGCCGACGACCAGCGCGATGAGCGGCCGAGCGCAGCGACGGTCGGTCCGACGCGGCCGGGAACTCCTTGCGGTTCATGACCAAGAAGGCGACGACGGCCAACGAGAACAGTGACCCCCCGATGTCGCCCGCCGCGTGCCAGGTGCAGCACGACGCTGATGGCGAGCGCCCACACCGCGATCACGAAGGCCCGGCGCTGGCCCCGTCGCACCCCCCGGGCCAGGGCCAGGAGCCCGATCCCCACCAAGGCCACCAGGGCGCCCGCCGTCTGACTGGCGACGTAGGGGAGCAGTTCGAGCACGAGGTGGAGACGTCCCCGGAACGGAGGCGTCACGGCGGTGAGCACGTCGATCACACCCGCCACGGCGATGGCGCCTGCCGCCCAACGCCGCACCCGCCGGGACCGGTTGCGGACCGCGCCCAGGTCCGGGGCGGGGGGCCACGAGGCCCCGCGGGGGTACGCGGCCACGACCACAGGATGGGTGTCGTGCACCTTGCGCTCACGCGCCGCCATGCGCTCGAGCAACGTGGCTCCGGGGAGCTCGGATCTCGTGAGCAAGAGGCGGGCGTGGAGCTCGGCACCGGTCTCGAGCTCCACCCACGCCAGTTGCTGGCAGGCCAGGAAGACCGGGAGCAGGCCCAGGCGCCCGTCGGTGCTCTTCGACCACTTCCCCGGCCGCGCCCGGGCACGCGAAGAACCCGGGGCCGAGGTGCGTGAGCTCGGCCTGCAGGGTCGCCCCGCTCACGAGCCCGGCTGCCCCTTCCCCACACAGCATCCGCGCCGCGTCGCGCACGTCGTCGTTGGCAGTGGCACCTCCCGCCGCCGAGCGCGTCGTCGAAGGGGCCGTCGAGGTCTCCTCCCCCGAGGGTCCGCCACGCCTTTCTGGCCACGAATCCGAGCACCACGGCGAGGATCACGAGCTCGGCGATGCACACCAGCGCGGCGAAGAGCAGCCGCGCCCCCCACGGCGCGGCGTGGGCCCGTTGGATGGCGCGCGACGGGGTGGGGTGTCCGAAGACGAGATGGTCCAATGCCGACGACACGAACGGGAGCCGGAGCGCGATGGCGATGGCGAAGGGCACGAGCAACCACCACGCCAAGCGGGCGAAGCGTCGGTACAGCAGGCGCGACGTGAGAAAGCGGGGGGTGCTCGCCGGGTCCGCCAGCCGCTCGAGACCGTCCTGCCACTCGGCGGCGGGGTCGGGGGCCAGGGTGAAGCTGATGCGTTTGGTCAGTCGACCGCGAGTGGGCACCTCGAGCGAGGTATCGGGAGCGCTACGCGGTCGCCGGCGCTGTCTGTGGTGGCCGAGGGCACGCCGGCGATCGACGCGCACCACCCGGGTGCCGGCGGCGGTGGCCATGTGCAATGCGGCGCCGGGCGCGACTTCGACTCCGAGGCCCTCGAGCACGGCCGCGCCGCCGGAGCCGACGGCAGGGTCGGTCGTGCCGGGGAGGAAGATGACGCGACGGTCGTCGCCGCCGGCGAAGGTCTCGAGCGCCCTCGCCAGCCGGGGATGGGCGGCGAGCGCCGCCGCGGTCGCCGCGGCCGCATCGGGCTGCACGGAGACATCGAAGAGGTTGCCGGCGATGACGACGAGCCCGGGCCCCTCCCAGGTGTCGAGGGTGCGGGCCAGGCCCGTCGAGGCCCAGGTCGTCGCCGAGGAGGCGTCCGGTTTGAGACCGAGATTGGCGACGATCAGCGCCCGCCGGCCCACGTCGACGGGGACGGTCAGGATGTCGTGCCCGGGTCCGGCCGAGGGACCGGGCACACGGGTGGGGGCCTCGGAGGCGCCGTCGGCCATGCCGTTCCATCTTGGCAGGCTGGGGGCGCTTCGAGGCCCAGCCCCGCGCCCTCGGACCGCTCCGCGCAGAGGGTTGGCTGGTGGGTCGCTTGTATAGGCTCGGCCGCGGACGGGCGCCACGGTGACGGTGCCGCCCATCCGGGCCAGAAGGGATCGCCAAGCATGTCGGACGACGCTGCGGCCGCCATCGAGGACTACTACCTCGAGGAGCGCCTGTTCCCTCCCCCCGAGGGCTTCGCCGAGCAGGCTGTCGTCTCCGACCGCTCCATCGCGGCGCGCGCCGAGCACGATTTCGAGGGGTTCTGGGCCGATCAGGCTCGTGCGCTTGACTGGTTCGACGAGTGGCACACGGTGCTCGAATGGGACCTGCCCTTCGCACGGTGGTTCGTCGGGGGGACGTTGAACGTCTCGCACAACTGTCTGGACCGCCACGTCGCCGCCGGCCTCGGTGGGCGCGTCGCCATCCATTGGGAGGGAGAGCCCGGCGACACCCGGACCATCACCTACGCCGAGCTGCTCGCCGATGTGGAACGGTTCGCCAATGTCTTGAAGGGCCTCGGCGTCGCCCGCGGTGACCGGGTGGCGATCTACATGCCCATGATCCCCGAGCTGCCCGTGGCCATGCTGGCCTGCACGCGCATCGGAGCTCCTCACTCGGTGGTGTTCGGGGGGTTCTCTCCCGACGCGTTACGCGACCGGATCAACGACGCACAGGCCAAGGTCCTGGTGACGGCCGACGGCGGATGGCGGCGCGGAGCCGTGGTGCCGCTCAAGGAGAACGCCGACGCCGCGGTCGCCGACGCGGCCTCGATCGAGCACGTCGTGGTGGCGCGTCGCACCGGTGAGGCGGGTGGCACCACCCCCATGACCCAGGGTCGTGACCAGTGGTGGGACGAGTTGATGGAGCGCGCCCCGGGGTCGTGCCCGCCCGAGCACATGGATGCCGAGGACCTGCTGTACCTCCTCTACACGTCGGGGACCACCGCCAAGCCCAAAGGGATCATGCACAGCACGGGCGGGTACCTCACCCAGGTCGCTTTCACGCATCGCAGCGTCTTCGACCTGCATCCCGAGCGCGATGTCTACTGGTGCGCGGCCGACATCGGCTGGGTGACCGGCCACAGCTACATCGTGTACGGGCCCCTCGCCAACGGGGCCACCAGTGTCATGTACGAGGGCACCCCCGACTTTCCCGACAAGGACCGGTGGTGGGACATCATCGAGCGCTACGGCGTCACGATCCTGTACTGCGCGCCCACAGCCATCAGGACCTTCATGAAATGGGGCACCGAGTTCCCCGAGCGCCACGACATGTCGTCGCTCCGGGTGCTGGGGTCGGTGGGTGAGCCCATCAATCCCGAGGCGTGGGTGTGGTACTGGACCCACATCGGGGGCGGTCACTGTCCGGTGGTCGACACGTGGTGGCAGACCGAGACCGGCGCCATCATGATCTCCCCGCTCCCGGGGGTGACCACCTGCAAGCCCGGCTCGGCCACCTTCCCGCTTCCGGGGATCGCGGCCGAGGTCGTCGACGACGCCGGGAAGTCGATCGACCGCGGGGGTGGGTACCTGACGCTGACGCGGCCGTGGCCCGCCATGCTGCGCGGCCTGTACGGAGACCCCGAGCGCTACCAGGAGACCTATTGGAGCCGTTTCGAGGGGCGTTACTTCGCCGGTGACGGGGCCAAGATCGACGACGACGGCTATTTCTGGCTCCTCGGACGCGTCGACGACGTCATGAACATCTCGGGTCACCGCATCTCGACCGCCGAGGTGGAGTCGTCGTTGGTGAACCATCCTTCGGTGGCGGAGGCGGCCGTGGTGGGAGCCAAGGACCCGACCACCGGCCAGGCCATCATCGCCTTCGTCACGCTCAAGGCGGGCCAGGACGAAAGCGCCGAACGGGGCGAGGAGCTCCGAGGCCATGTGGCTCGTCACATCGGCTCCATCGCCCGGCCCAAGACCGTGATCTTCACCGACGAGCTGCCCAAGACGCGTTCGGGGAAGATCATGCGCAGGCTGCTACGCGACGTGGCCGAAGGCAGAGACCTCGGGGATACGACAACGCTCGCCGATCCGCGCGTCGTCGACGAGATCAGGCGCCTGTCCGCCGCCCAGCCCACCGAGGATTGAGGACGGGTCGAGCTGACGGTGAAGACGTGACAGAGGGTGCGGCGGTACCACCGTTGTCGGTGCCTCCCAATTGGTGCTGGCGTGTTTCGGCCACCGAGCCGGGACCGGCGGTCATCTTCGACATCGACGGCGTGCTCTCCGACGCGGCGGGACGACAACGTTTCCTCGAATGGGGACGGCGTGACTGGGACGCGTTCTTCGATGCCTGCGGGGAGGATCCTCTCGTAGGCGAGGTGGCCCGGCTGCTCGAGCTGCTCGACGCCGATTTGCGCATCGTGCTGCTCACGGGCCGCCCGCTGCGCGTCCAACCCCAGACCCTGGCCTGGTTGGCCCACAACCAGCTGCGGTGGGACGCGCTCGTGATGCGAGACCGGGGTGACTATGCGCAGGCGTCGCGGTTCAAACGGGCCGCGGTGGCCGAGCTGCGCGCCTTCGGATTCGATCCGCGGCTCGCCTTCGAGGACGACCCCCGCAATCGAGACATGTTCCACAGTGAAGGCATCCCCTGCATCTACATCCACTCCGGCTACTACGAATGAGGCGTGATGACACACCCACGGAAATTCCGCTTCGCCGTCCAGCTCTCGAAGGCTCCTGACGGCACGGCCCGCTCGTGGGCGGCGCAGGCCAAGAAGGCCGAGGACCTCGGCTATTCGACGCTGCTCATGCCCGACCATTTCGGGGACCAGTTGGCCCCCGTCCCCGCGCTGATGGCCGGCGCCGACGCCACGTCGACGCTACGTCTCGGCACTCTCGTCTTCGACAACGACTACCGACATCCCGTCGTGTTGGCGAAGGAGGCGGCCACTCTGGACCTGTTGTCGGGGGGCCGTCTCGAGCTCGGTCTCGGCGCCGGCTGGATGCGCACCGACTACGAGGAGTCGGGCATCGCCTACGACGCGCCGGCGGTCCGGGTGGACCGCTTCGCCGAGGGGGTGGCCGTCATCGCCGGCCTGCTCGAGTCAGAAGGGCCCTTTTCGTTCTCGGGCAAGCACTACACCGTGACAGAGCACACCCTGTTGCCGCGGCCGGTGCAGCGTCCCCGTCCGCCGCTCATCCTGGGCGGCGGTGGGCGCCGGGTCCTGACCCTGGCCGGGACAGTTGGGCGACATCGTCAGCATCAACGTCGATCTCAGGGCCGGGACAGGAGGCCCCGAAACCGCTCCCAACGCCTCCCCCGACGCCACCCGTCAGAAGGTGGCGTGGGTGCGCGACGCAGCCGGGTCCCGGTTCGACGACATCGAGCTCAACTGCCTGATCGGCTTCGTCATGATCACCGACGACGCGCCCAGCATCGCGAAAGCCATGGGGCCGACGTTCGGCATCGATCCCGCCGATGCGCTGCACGTGCCGGTGACGCTCATCGGGACCCTCGACGAGATGGTCGAGGAGCTGCAATGGCGGCGAGAGGAGTACGGGATCTCGTACTTCTCGGTCGAGGCCGACGTCTGGGAGTCGCTCGCTCCCGTCGTCTCCCGCCTGGCCGGCACCTGAGCCCGGTGCCGGCCAGGTCCCTTTACCCGGCCACCTTGATGTTCGCCGATGCGGAGTTCGACAGGCCGATCCCGGGAGCAGGTTGGCGCTGAGGATGACGTTTACCTTGTGCCGGCCTTTCGTCTTGGCGACGAAATAGCCGGACAACTTCGGGGGCGTGAACGTCACGCCGTTGTAGGTGGCCGGCGCCACCACCGCCTTGGATCGCTTCTTCCGGCCTCCGGTCTTCACGACCACGGGGATCGGTCCGCTTCCGCCCCCACCCGAGAGACCGGTTCAGAGCGACACCAACGTCGACAGCCACCAGTAGGTCTGGGCGCCGGGGAAGTCACTCACGGCCACGTGCTGGCCCACCGTGGCGGGATTGGGGGTGAGGAACAAGGTGGGGTTGGTCGCGAACAGGGACTGCCCCCTGAATGTGAGCACCATGGTCCCGGCCACGACCGGCTTGAAGGACTCGAGGTCGATCATGGCCACGGCGCACCCGATCAGCCCTGAGTTGATCTGGACGGTCGTGGGTGGGCACTTGGCATTGGGGTCGGGGGGCTGTGACGACGGCATCGTGTAGGTGGTAATTCAGGACCCCATTCGAGTTCGACGTGGGGAAGGCCACCGACAAGGCGTTCAGCTCGGGAAGCGCGGCGATGATGGCGAGGAGCCCCGGGACCGACGTGGCCTGTCCCTGCAGTAGGGGTTTGGCGGCGGGGTCGACGGCGACGAGGAGACTCGCCTCCACGAGGAGGTAGGGATGGTTGGCCGGGAAGTTCTTGCAATTCGATGTTGATCTTCTCCCCGTAGCTCACGGCCAGCACCAGCTGCCCGATGGCCGGGCCGTTGAACACACAGGAAGGAGCCGCCGCCGCCCCGGCCACCGTTGAGCCGCCTGTGCCGGCCACGACCGTGGCACAGGTCACGAGCGCGACGCACCACGCCCCCAGGGCTCGCAGCGCCAGGTGTCGTCGTGTCTTGCGCACGCGAGGACCAGCCTCACGAGACCTCGGTGATTCGGCGACCGCATCGGTCCGTGTGTCCATGGTCTGCTCCTTCCGCTTTGGGGGTTGAGAACGTGTCTTGGACGAGGTGTGGATCAGCGGCGGACGAGGGTGAAGTTCGAGGTGCTCATTCCGCCCGAAGTGTCAGTGGCCTCGATCGTGTGGTTGCCCTTCTTCCCCGACCGACGCGGGCGGGGGATGGTGCCGTGACAGCTGAAGGTGCCGTTGGAGGCGGCGACGGTCCGACACAACACGGTGCTGGCCCGCTTGTGCGCCTTGAGCCCGCTCAGGTACGTGATCGTGATGGCGTTCCCCGGAGTGAACCCCGAACCCCGGGCCAGGACCGGCACCTTTCTCTTCCCCGAAGCCGGCGTCAATGCCAGTTGCGGGACCGGAGGCGCGGGTGACACCGGCAACGTCAACGGGGTCACCGTGAGCACTGCCGTGCCTGGGAGCGGCGAGGCGGCATCGGTGGCCGTGATCGTCGCCGCCCCGTCAGCGACCCCGGTGGCGAGTCCCTGGGACCCCGGTGTGTTCGAGATCGTGGCGGTGCTCGACGACGACGAGGACCAGACGACCGCATCGGTGAGGTTCTGCGTGCTCAGGTCCGAGTAGAGGCCTGTGGCGGTGAACTGTTCACCGGCGCCCACCGCCACATTGGCCGCCGGTGGCGCCACGGCGATCGACACCAGAGTGGCCGGCAGCGGGGGGAGAGGCGTCACCGTGAGTGCAGCCGTGCCCGGGAGCGCCGCGTCGGATCGGTGGCCGTGATCGTCGCCGCCCCGTCAGCGACCCCGGTGGCGAGTCCCTGGGACCCCGGTGTGTTCGAGATCGTGGCGGTGCTCGACGACGACGAGGACCACGTCACGGAATCGGTGAGGTCGCGTGTGCTCAGGTCCGAGTAGAGGCCTGTGGCCGAGAATTGCTCGGTGGCACCCACGGCCACGTTGGCCACCGGTGGGGTCACCGTCACCGAGACGAGGGTGGCGGTCCCCCCGATGGTGGGCAGGGTCGGCGTGGGGATGGTCGGAAGGGTCGGTCCGAGTGCTCCGGCGGAATCGGACTGGCTGGCACCGAACAACCCGAGAACGAGCGCCAACGGCAGCACGCGCACAGTCACTCGTAGGACACGGCCTCCCAACATCTCCCCAACCCCCAAGTCCACTCGCACGCACTGACGCCATGGCGGCGTCACCGCGGTGGAACCTGTCTCAGTCTTGATCGGGCATCGAACCGCTGAGAAGCGAGTGATCACTCGGTTGTCACCGGGTGATTCCACCTAAGGTGTTGCCACGCGGCCGTCATCGGTGGTTGCACGCGACGCACCCAGTGATTTCCCCCACCACGACTCGGTGGCAGGGAGTTCCGACCTGGGCCGCAGCCTCGAGGCCCCTCGGTGGGCCCCAGCGGATTCGACCCTTGGCCAGCTACAATCTCCCTCCAGGGCCTGGAGCACCCTTGATCCAGGGGGAGGCGCGATGAAGAACGGCACCTGGCGGGCGTCGCCGCTCGCCGTCGTCAGTGCGCTGGTCATCGCCGCCGCCGCGATTCTGGGCTTTTTCCTGGCCAAACACAGTGTCGAGAGCCAGAATCAGGCGCTGCTCAGAGAGGACGCCACCCAGGCAGCCGGCTACGTCTCCTCGCTGATATCCACGCTCAGCTCGACCCTCGACGCCCTCGCCCCCGGGGTCACGTCGAACAATGGCTCACCAGCCGCTTTCATTGCCCAAGCCAAACCACTTTCGGGCGGCCCCTTCACGCTGGTCTTGGCCAAAAAGAGCGGAGCCACCTTCGTGGCTTCCGCGGTGGCGGGGACCGGGTTCAAGACAGGCCAGGTCCTCGACCCCCAGCTGACGGCGGTGTTGGACAAGGCGACCTCGGACGTCGTGCCCGGACCGGTGTCCTACGACGGCAAGACGTCGACATTTGGCTTGGGCCTGGGCCCCCCGTTGGTTCCGGCCGGCTTTGCCATCTACGAAATGGTCAGCCTCGACCCCTTCGTCGCCACGACGGCCACCCAGGCCGCACCGTTCCATGTGCTCAAGGCGGCGGTCTACGGCACCCGTGCCTCGACTCCGAACCAGTTGGTCCTGGCCAACACGCGTGCGTTGCCGTTGACGGGTGCCACGTTCGGGGCTCCGGTGGCCGTGGGGGCGGGCTCCTGGTGGCTGGTCTCAGAGGCCAAGAGCCCGCTGGCGGGACGGTTCCCGAATGCGGCGCCGTATGTCGTACTCGTCTTCGTCCTGCTGCTTGCTCTCGCCGTGGGCAGTGTGATCGAGGTCGTGGTGCGTCGTCAGCGCTACGCCTCTGCTCTTGTCGACCAGCGCACCACGGAGTTGCTCGCGTCTCGAAGAGGCGCTCGTGCGCAGCGAGCGGTTGTCGGCGGTGGGGCAGATGACCACGGTGGTCGGCCACGAACTGCGCAATCCGTTGGGTGCAGTCATGAACGCGCTGTACATGCTGCGCCGGTCGCTCGGCGATCCCGCCGCGGCAGAACCGCATCTTGCCGTCGCCGAGCGCCAGACGGCGCGGGCGGTCAACCTCGCTCAGGACCTCACCGCTTACATGCGCGAAAGAGACCCGGAGCTCGCGCCCATGGTCTTGCGTGAAGTGCTGAGCGATGTCCTCGAGGTGACGCCCAAACCGGACAACGTCGTCGTCGTCGAAGACGTGGGCGAGCTCGAGTTGAACGCCGACTCCGCCCAGATCGCTCAGATCCTCACGAATCTCGTGGACAACGCCTATCAGGCCATGCCCAATGGCGGTTCCCTCCGTATCGCGGCACGCACAGAGGGGAATGCGGCGATCATCACCGTCGAGGACAGTGGCGAAGGAGTCGACCAGGAGCTCGTCGAGCGGTTCTTCGAGCCCTTCTTCACGACGAGGTCGGAAGGGACCGGCCTCGGACTGGCCATCGTGCGGCGCCTCACCGAGGGCCACGGCGGGGAGATCTCGATCCAGAACGGGGAATCGGGTGGCGCCATCGTGACGGTGCGCCTCCCCATTGAACCTACCCGGGAGCTGGCATGGCGTTAGACACCAAACCCCGCTCGTCTGTCGCCCACGTTCCTGTCCGACACGCAACGAGGTGCAAGAGGGGCGACCCCGGAGGTGGGGGAACCAAGCTCGGGTCGTCGACGTCGCGCCCGCCCGAGGGGCCCGGTTCCAATATTCATGATGGCACCGAGGACCACATGGTGA
This sequence comes from uncultured Acidimicrobiales bacterium, assembly GCA_963846125.1. GTDB lineage: Bacteria > Actinomycetota > Acidimicrobiia > Acidimicrobiales > UBA8190 > Chersky-840. The sequence continues at coordinate 87,441 of CAWJUR010000002.1, read as the reverse complement.
CGCTGTCTGGTGAGACGAAGCAGATGAGCGCCGATGTGCTCGTTGTCGATGACGATGCCGATGTCCGGTGGACGGTGGCCGAAGTCTTGCGATCGGCAGGCTTCAGTGTGGCCGAGGCGGAGGACGGCGAAGTCGCTCGCGTCATGTTGAGCACCGGCACTTACCGTATGGTCCTGCTCGACATGAGGATGCCCCGACGTGACGGCGTGTCGCTGATCGAAGCCGTGGGAACGGTGCCTCCGGTCATCGTGCACTCGGCATACTCGCTCGATGCCTCCGACCTCGAACGCCTCGGTTCGAGGGTCGTGGACTATCTGCACAAGCCGGTCTCGCCTCAGAAGCTCCTCCGGGCGGTCGAAGCTGTCCTCGAGGCCGGAGATTGAACCGCGTCGCGGTGTCCTGCGACGACGTCTCAGCGATACCCGTCTCAGCTAAATCCCAGGATTCCCCCTGGGGGCCCCTTCCTGACCACGGCTATCATTGTCAAGGTGAGTGACGGCGCCGTGGGGGCGGATGCTGGTCGGAACGGTGGGGTCCTTCGGGTGCTCATCGTTGATGATCATGAGGTACTGCGAACGGGAACTCGCCAGGTCCTCGAGGCATCGGGCGACATCGTGGTCGTGGGTGAGGCCGACGACGGAAAGGCTGCCCTCGCTCTGATCGACGAACTCGACCCCAACGTCGTCCTCATCGACATTCGACTTCCCGACCGAAGTGGCATCGATGTCACCCGCCACTTGACGCTTACCCACCCCGACGTTCGCGTGGTGATCCTCTCCGCCTACGACGATGACGACTTCGTCCGCGCCGCGCTCGAAGCCGGCGCGACGGGATATCTCTTGAAGACGATGGCCCGTGACGAGCTCGTTGCCGCCGTACGGGTGGCCGCCCAGGGAACCACGGTGCTCGACCCGGTGCTGTCGCCGCGCTTGGCAGGAGCCCACAGTACGTGGGGACCGAGCACAGGGCCCCGCCTGACGTGGCGCGAGCGCGAAGCGGTCGAGCTGGTGGCCGAGGGGCTGTCCAACAAGGCGATCGCGGCGCGCCTCGGCGTCAGTGTCCGGACGGTCGAGGGCCACCTGAACCACGTCTTCACCAAGCTCGGAGTGGAGTCACGCACCGAGCTCGTCCGCTACGTGCTGACCCAGGGCTTGATCTCGTCGACACAGTCTGCTGCTGACCTCGAGCCCTGAACGGGTCTGCCGCGCCGGCCCTCGGGCGGGCGCTCCCGAATGGGTGGGACGGGCGCCGGTGATGCCCTCCATGCTCGTCCCTAGGTGAATTCTCGCGGTTGCTCCCAGGTAGTACCCCGCTAGGCACCGGACACCGCTGGGCGTAGCGTTCATCTGGCGACCCCGGGGAACCCCGCATCCCCAACCTGACAGGGTCGCGACACGGGAAAGCGGTTGGGCACGGTAGCTCCCTGTGCCCGGTCGCCGACCTGGAGCATGGCATGTGTGGTACCCCCACACGATCGGGTCGTCGTGGGGCATGGGCAGCGTTTGTGACGTGTTGGCACTGCCCATGCCCCACCACCCTTTTCCTCTCACAGCGAGTTAGCGACACAGATCCAGGACAAGACGACCGAAGGGTGGATCGGTGAACGTCTGTAGAGGCAGCCTCGTTGTCCACAAAGACGGGACCCCCGTTCTCTGCTCCGAAGAGCTCGCCGGGCGGTCCTGTATCGAGCTCAGCTACGAACGGCACCGGATCTTCCGGTCGTGTGGGCTGACCTTCCTCCGTGGTTGCCCGGAGTGCCGTGACGACGAGGCCTCGGCGTCACCGGCTCCGTCGGCGCGGGCGGCTGTGGGTGCATGACCTCGAAGCGGTGATCGCGGCAGCGGGACGCTTTTGGTCGGCCTGGACGACGGCGATCGAATGTGATGGCGATGACATCCCTCCCGCAGACCTGGTGATCGAGGTCCACGAGGCGGCACGGGAACTGATCCGCGCCACCGGGACCAAGGATCTGCGGGCTGCCTACGACGTCATCGACCACCTCGTGCTCGAGATCAAGCAGTCGTATCCAGCGATGAACTGACCCGGCATTGTCCTGCCGAGCTCAGGCGGGCCGACCCCCGGGGCACCATGCGTTGTCGGGCACCCCTTGGCAGGGGTTGGGCATCGACGGCAGGGTGGCGGGGAGCGGGTGCATCGTGATGACCGTGAGCTGCGGATACTGGGACCCCGCCGGACAGGTCCCGAACCCGGTGTCACACAGGACCTGTCCGAGCAGCGCACCGCCGGTGTTGGCGACAGCCAGGGCTCCGTTGCAGGTGGGTTGGCTCTGTTCGAGACCCGTCGGTGCGCTCCCCTTCGGAGCGGTGTTGCCCGCATAGCAATTGCGAGCCCCGTTCCCGTTGATCACGATCTGGCCGAAGTCGGCATTGGACTGGTTCCCGAAGTACCCGTTGTGGGTGAAGGTGTTGTCGAGGAGGGCGTCACCTTTGGGGTCGTAGACGCACCCGAAGCCTGCGAGCTGCGCTCCTCCCGTTCCGGCACAGGTCTGGCCGAGCACGGGCGGGTTGCTGTCGGGGTAGGGGACGAACAGGATCCCCCAGGCACCGTTGTTCGAGAACGTGTTGTCCATGATGGTGTCGTTGGTCCCCCCCGAGACGGTCATGCCGGTGCCGGTGGGCCCCGCGCTGGCGCTGCCCGCCTGGGGAACGTCGGGGTTGTTGTTGTCATGCACCGAGTTGTGCATGAACACCCAGCACGAGTGGGTGTGGGTGATCGGGCTCTTTGCGTTGGCGGGGCAAGCGCCGTTCTGAGGGGCGGGAGCATCGCCGTCGATCTGGGTGTTGGTGTCGACCCCGTCCTTGTTGTTGTCGAACTGGGAGTTCTCGATGACGATCGTTCCGCCCGAGTTCGTTCCCGAATACCCGAGGGCGCTGTACTGCATCCAGGCGTGGTTGATGGTCATCCCACAGGCCTGGCGGCACGCCCCCACGTACATCCCCGAGTCGTTGAAGTTGCTGGCGTAGATCTGGTCCCACGAGCCGGGGCCTTGGGCGTTGGACGAGAAGATCCCGTACTGCGCCGCCGTGGCTTCGCCCTGGTAATAGGTCGAGGTGGCTGTGAGATACCGACCCGAGTACCCCTGCATGCCGAGGAGGCCCGTGTCAGCGCCGCCGTTCCACCAGATCTCGTTGCCGGCGTCACCGGTCCCACTGAGGAAGTTGCACACCGTGAGGTTCTCGATGCTCACGTTGTCGGCCTTCCAGACGACGATGCCGTTGCGTCCGAGGGCCTTGCCGTCCGACCCCACGACCCCGAGGTTCTGTTGTGTTGACGCCGGGCTGCACGGGGTGGCGGCACCCGCCTTGGTGCCATCCACGATCACCGTGCTTCGGTCCATTCCCCGTACGTGGATGTCGGACTTCGCGATGAGGACGCCTCCAAAATGGCCATGGTCGGTGCTGGTCGAAGGACTCGTTTCGTCGGCTGCTTCGTGGTAGTCACCCGGTCCCACCAGGATCCAGTCGCCGGGCCGCGCCGCGTCGACGGCACTTTGGATGCTCCGGTACTTCCCGGCGTGGCCGTTGAAGGTGCCCACCGTCAGCACGTGGCCCGTGCCGGCGCTGGTTGTTCCCGACCCCGTCCCCTTGGCCGTCCCCGCACCAGAGCTGCACGCCGCCAAGGCCGTCCCTAACAGGACCGTCCCCAGGAGGGAGATGGACAACGGGCTTCGCCGCCTTGGCCTTCGAACCACGTCACTGACCTCCAGCTTCCGCCGACCCCGCATGGCAGCGTCCGTTGCGCGGCGATGCCGGGAACTTAGCAACCGCGCCTTCGCGGTGACGTGCTGGTCGCCGGCGCACGTGATTGGCGCTGCCCCTCCCGTGGCGTCGTAGCCTCAGGCCGGAGGCCTGGTCCGGCATCGGGTCTGGACCAGACGACCACAGGGAGACACACCCATGGACATGGCACCGCTGCAGGGGGCGAAGATCGTTGTCACCGGTGTCACCGGTCAAGTGGCCGAACCCCTGGCGTGCGCGCTGGCGCGTGACAACGAGGTGTACGGCGCAGCTCGCTTCAACGACGCGGCGGCACGGGGGCGCCTGGAAGCCGCCGGGGTCCGCTGTGTCGTGGTGGACCTGCTGGACGGCGAGCCTGACGGGCTCCCCGCTGATGCCGACTACGTCCTGAACTTCGCCGTCACCAAGACCAACGACTGGGACATCGACCTCCAGGCCAACAGCGGGGGGTTGGCGTGGCTGATGGAGCACCATCGAGAGGCGCGTGCCTTTCTGCATTGCTCGACGACGGCGGTGTACAAGCCGATGGGACATCATGTGTTCGCCGAGGGGGACCCGCTCGGCGACAACCACGGGGTATGGCCGTTCCTCCGGACCTACAGCATCTGCAAGATCGCAGCCGAGGCGACGGCGCGTTGGGCCGCACAACGCTTCGAGCTCCCGACCGTCATCACTCGCCTCTCGGTTCCCTACGGAGACCGGGGCGGATGGCCTTCGGTGCACGTGCACATGATGAACAACGGATCGGCGATCCCCGTGCATCTCGACGCCCCCAGCGTCTATCACCCCCTCCACGAACGCGACATCCTCCGGATGCTTCCGGCATTCCTGGCGTCGGCGTCGGTGCCGGCCACCGTCGTCAACTGGGGTGGGAGCACCGCGGTCAGCATCGAAGAATGGTGTACGTATCTGGCCGAGCTCACCGGGCTCGAAGCACGCTTCGAGCCGACCGAGCACACCATCGACAGCGTGCAACTCGATCTGACCCGCATGCACGAGATCGCCGGGCAGACCGTGGTGGAGTGGAAGGACGGGATGCGGGAGATGGTGCGGTCGCGTCACAGCGAGCTGCTGTCGCGCTGAGTCCTCCGGATTCAGGGCCGCGTTCGAAGCGCCCGTCGCTCTTTGACGGCGCGTCGCTCCCGTCGGGCCCGATCGGTGTGCTCGGGATCTGCCCCGGTGCCGAGCACGCTGAGCCAGCCCCCCACGACGAGCAGACCCGAAAGGACGAGCACCGGAGCATCCCCCACCCGCTCGTAGAGGGTGCGACCGCTTCGGAGCTCCACATTGCGGACGATGACGGCGCGCCTTCCCAGATCGGAGCGAGCCACGACCCGGCCCTTGTGGTCGATCACGGCGCTGAAGCCCGTCGGTGCCGCCTGGACGACGTCGCGACCTTCGGAGATGGCCTGGAGCCGGGCCGCGGCGATCTCCTGGGTCGGGACCTGGCTCGTGAGGTACGACGAGGTGTTGGTGGGGTCGACGAGGAGTTGTGCTCCGGCACGCGTGGTGATCCATCCCCGCTCCGCGTAGAAGACTTCGTAGGACACGAGCGTCCCGAGCGGGCCAGCCGGGGTGTACAGGACACCGTCGCCGTGTCCGGGGATGGCGTCGAGAGGGACGCTCGAGAGATCGGCGAGATGCTTGAAGAATCCCCGGAACGGGATGTACTCGCCGAAGGGCACGCGGTGCACCTTCTCGAAGCGCGACACCAACTTGCCTTGTGGTGAGAAGGCGACGATCTCGTTACGGAAGCTCTGGGTCGACACCGTCTCGGTGACTCCCACCAGGAGAGTGGCGTGGAGGCTCGCCGCCAGTGCGCCCAGTTGCCGCTCGATCCGGGTCCCGTCGATGCGCGTGTCGAGTGACACCACATCCTCGGGCCACACCACCAACGACGGGGCCCGGCCACCGTCGTGCGCGCCGATCTCGGTGGTGGCCGCGAATTGCGCAGCGGTCACGGTGGCGGGGTCGACCTCGGACTTGCGCAGGCCGCGCACACCTCCGCCCTGTACCGACGCGATCCGAAGGGTGTGGACGGCCGGGCCGCCGTCAGGTGCGAGCGTCCCCCACGAGCCGATGCCGACGACGGCCACCACCACCGACACGCCCGCCCCCACACCTCGGAGCCGACTTCGTCTCGGGCGAGCTGATCGGTCGACACCGGCGTGGGCGCGGCGCGGGCGTAACACCGACGTCGCCACCATGGAAAGCGCCGCACCGCCGAGCCAGACGAGGCCCACCAGCACCAGGGGGCCGCCGAGCCGGGCTGCGCCGGCCAGTGGCCCCGACGCCTGGCTCAGGGCCACACCGCCCATGGGAAGGCCACCGAACGGCCACGTCGAACGCAGCGCTTCGGTGAGCACCATCGCCCCGGTGAGTGTGGCGGTGCGTCCCCACGGCCCGCGCGGCACCACCGCGCAAGCCAGGGCGGGGGCCAGCGACTCCGCGGCCATGAGTACGAAGCCCCCGTAGGTGTTGAACGTCGTCACCCACCACAGTCCCGGGATGAACAGGCCGAGTCCCGTGATCCACCCCGCCAACACGCGGGCCCGGAGGCGCAGGTCGGCGAGTCGCCACCACAGGAGGCCGGCGGCGGGGAAGGCGAGAACCCAGAAACCCCACGGGGGAAGCGACAACGCCAGCGCCACACCCGCCCCGAACGAGGGCACCACGACACGGCCCCACCGCCGGTTCCAGCCGGTCCGGCGCCGGGAATGGGTTCGACGGTGTCGAGGCGCGGCCTCGTCGACGATCACGTCGCTCACCGGTATGTGAGTCCGGCGCCGACCGGGTGTCCGAGCACGGCGCGTGCCGCCCGTCGCCCGCTCGCGATGCAGGCCGGGATGCCGACACCGCGATACGCGGCGCCCGCCAACGCCAACCCCGGCAATTGGGCCACGGCGCGCTCGATCGACGACACGCGCTCGAGGTGACCCGGGGCGTACTGGGGGAACGCCGCGGGCCAGCGCGTCACCACCGCGTCGGTCGGCTGCGACCGCAACCGCATCATCGGCCCGAGGTCATCGAGGACGCGCCTGACGATCTCGTCGTCGGACATGTGGCCGGGACGGTTGTCGCCGAAACGGCCCATCGAGGCGCGGAGCAAGACGTCTTCGGGGCGTTGTAGGTGGGGCCATTTGGACGTGAGCCACGTGCACGCCGTGATGAGACGGCCCGCGCTCGCCGGCACCAGGAAGCCGGTGCCCTCGAGGCGCCGGCCCACACCTTCCTCGGGCATCTGCAGCGTGACGAGGGTGACGTCCGAGTAGTCGATCCCTTGCACCACGGCCGCGACGACAGCGTCGACGGGTGCGAGCAGCGCGGCCGTCGAGGGAGCCGGGGTGGCGATGACGACGGCGTCGGCCTCGACGGTGCCCTGGGCGCTGTGCAGGGCCCAGCGTGTCGCGTCTCGATCGCCGGGCGGGCTGTCCACGTCGTGGGAGGTGGGGTCGGAGGAGGTGGTGCGATCGGAGGAGGTGCGTTCGGGGGAGGTGCGGCGCTCGAGGTGGTCGACCGGGCACCGCAGGCGGACCTCGACGCCCCGGGCTTCGAGCGCGGCGGCCAGGGCGTCGACCAGTCGTGTCAATCCGCCCCGCACGGTGAAGAAGACCGGGGGTTCGGATCCCGGCTCGTCGGTGCCCACCAGGCCGGACGGTGCCGGCGGCGCGGCGGCCCGCAGGGCGCGCATCAGGCTCCACCGTTGCGCGGCCGCTTCGAGCAGGGCCGGGAACACCGCCGCGGCACTCATCTGGGAGGTGTCACCGGCGTGGATCCCGCCGATGAGAGGATCGACGAGTCGTGTCGTGACCTCGCGTCCGAGGCGTCGCCGGGTGATCTCGGCGACGGGTCGATCCGCGGTGTCGTGCCTCGCGGGCCGCGCGGTGAGCGCCACCCCAACAGGTCGACCGCGGCGCGACCTACTCCGAGCGGCGACAAGATGCCCGAGCGCGCCAAAGGGCCCAGTCGGGTGGGCACGCCCAGAGCCAACCCGACTGGAAGGTGGCGGAGCTCGCCGCGGGCCCACACGTACGCGCTCCGGCTGCCCGGCACGACGAGCTCGTCGTCGAGGCCGAGCTCGCCACACAGCGCCACGGCTTCGGGGCGTCGGGCCAGGAACGCGTCGGGCCCGAGGTCGACGGCGCGTCCACCGATCTGCCCGGTATGCAGCTTGCCCCCGAGGCGGTCGTCGGACTCGAGCACGACGACGCGGGTTCCCGGCGCAGTTTCGGTGATCTCCCATGCCGCACTCAGGCCGGCGATGCCCCCGCCCACGACGGCCACGGTGAGGCCGGGCGGCGCACCGGCTGCGTCGCCGTCGGTCGCAGGGCACGTCATCGTCAGGTGCGAGCGGGCTCGACCACGTCGAGCACGACGCCGGCCAGGACGTCGCAGAATTGCGGGTCGTCGTTGAGCGACGCGGTGCGGGTGAAGGCGATTCCCACGTCGTCAGCCACGGCGCGTGCTTCGATGTCGACGTCGTAGAGGACCTCGAGGTGGTCCGACACGAATCCCACCGGGCACACCACCACGGCCGAGGATCCCGATCCGGGCAACGCCGCGATCACGTCGCGCATGTCGGGCCCGAGCCAGGCGTCGGCGGTGCGGCCCGCGCTCTGCCATGCCACCGACCATCGGCGGAGCCCCGCCGACTCGGCGATCGACGCCGCCGACTCGAGTAACTGTGCAGGGTAGGGGTCGCCGCTGTCGACGAGTCGGGCCGGAATGCTGTGCGCCGTGAACAGGACCGTGGCGTCGCCACGCGCCTCGGCGGGGAGCCGGTCCAGGGCGTCGCGCACCCGTGTCGCCACGAGCGAGACCAGTCCGGGAGCGGTGTGCCAGTGATCGATCATCTCGACGTCGAGGGGCCCGCCCTCGTCGGGGCCCAGGGCCGCGGCCGCGTCCCGGGCCCGGCGCGTGTAGTCGCCCACGCTGGCTTCGGAGTAGTGGGGGGCGAGCACGAGGCCCACGACGCGACTCACGCCTGCTCGCCCCAACACCCCCAGCCCGTCGGCCATCCGTGGGGATGCGAACTTGGCGCCGACGGCGACGACGAAGCGCCCCGGTGCTCGTTGTTCGAGTGCTCGACGGATCCCGTCGACCTGCGCGCTCGTGCGCTCGTTGAGAGGCGATGTCCCTCCGATGGCCCTGTACCGGCGTTCGAGATCGGCAAGCAGGTCGTCGGGAGGTGGGCTGCCACGACGGATCTCGGTGTAGAACGCGCCGAGCTCGTCGAGCGAGTGCGGCGTGCCGTGGGCCATCACGAGCACACCGACGGGCTTCACGACCGTCTCGAGAGTGTCGTGATCTCGGCGGGGACCGTCGCGTGCACGAGGTCCACGACGCGTGCCAAGACGTCGGGATCGGTTTCGGGCAGCACACCGTGGCCGAGGTTGAACACGTGCCCGATCCCGCCCCCGCGCTCGAGCACGTCGCGGGTGTGGGCCTCGACGACGTCCCACGGCGCCAGGCACACCGTGGGGTCGAGATTCCCCTGCAGGGCGTGAACCCGGTCCCGACGCGTCGCCGTGCCTCGTCGAGCGGCACCCTCCAGTCGACCCCGACGACCTCGGTTCCCGCTCCCGCCATCAGGGCCAGGAGCTCTCCGGTCCCGACGCCGAAGTGGATGCGCGGCACCCCGAGGTCGGCCAGACCGGCGAAGACCTTGGAGGTGGCGGGCAGGACATGCCGTTCGTAGTCGGCGGGGGAGAGCGCGCCGACCCAGCTGTCGAAGAGCTGCACCGCGGATGCCCCCGCCTCCACCTGGGCGCGCAGCGACGCCAGGGCCATGTCGGCCAGCGCGTCGAGGAGCCGGGCGAAGAGGTCGGGATCCCCCCGCATGAGGGCCTTGGTATGGGCGTAGACGCGAGACGGCCCCCCTTCGACCAGGTAACTCGCCACCGTGAACGGAGCCCCGGCGAACCCGATGAGGGGGATGCCGAGGGGGTCGAGCTCCGCGGTGACCAGGCGGACGGCTTCGAGCACGTAGCCGGTGTCGGCCTCGGGCTCGAGGGGGCGCAGCCGGGCCAGGTCTTCGGCTGCTCGGAAGGGCCGATCGACGACCGGGCCCCGGCCCTGTTCCACCTCGACCCCGAAGCCCACCGCCGCGGCCGGCACCACGATGTCGCTGAAGAGGATCGCGGCGTCGACGCCATAGCGGCGCACGGGCTGCAGGGTCAGCTCCGCGGCGAGCTCGGGCTTTCGGATGGCGTCGAGCACGCTCCCCTCGCCACGCGCCGCCCGGTACTCGGGCAGTGAGCGTCCTGCCTGGCGCATGAACCAGACCGGGACCCTCTCCACCGGCTGGCACCGGCAGGCTCGTACGAACGCCGAGTCGGCGACTGCCACGCAAGCGACGCTACCTGAAGCGCTCACGTGGGGATCTTGCCTTCGAGCACCACTCCTTCTCCCTTTTCATCGACTCCAGGCCCGTTGCCGGCCGGCCGATAGGCCCCACCCGGACGATATGATCGATGGTTCACTGCGCAGCGGGGTGGAGGGGAGCGCCTGTGGCAACGCATCCTGAGCTCGAGGCGGAACAGGCCCATGTGGACCGGGCCTATGAGCGCCTCGACCAGTTGCGATCGGACACAGAGGAGCTCATCCGTTCCGTGATCGATCAGGGTCGCGGCGGGACGCACCAATTCCGCGAGGAGCGCGACGTCATCGTCCGGACGAGCCTCGCCCGCCTCGACCAACTCGACATCGGGGAGCAGGCGCTGTGCTTCGGCCGGATCGACCGTCGCGAGGATGGTGGCTCGTCTCCCGGTGCCGGGGAAACCGAGAGCTTCCACATCGGCCGGCTCGGGATCTCGGGCGAGGACCTCGAGCCCCTGGTCGTCGACTGGCGGGCGCCGGTGGCGGAGCCGTTCTACCGGGCCACGGGGCGCGACCCCATGGGACTGGTCCTGCGGCGCCATCTGGCCGCTCAGGGCCGGCGCATCGTGGGGGTCGAGGACGAGCGCTTCGGCGCCTCTCCGGCCGTCAACGGTTCCACCCACCCCACCGGCCCTTCGACCGATGCCGGCGACGGGGACGGGCGCCCGGGCTGGGACGACCAGGCTTCCGACGACGGCGGGGACGGTGAGCTCGAGCTCGGTGGTCCCGGCGCCCTCCTGGCCGCGCTGGAAGGGGCCCGGACCGGGGCCATGCGCGACATCGTGGCCACCATCCAGCGGGAGCAGGACGAGATCATTCGCTCTGCGCTCCTCGGCGTCATGGTCGTCCAGGGCGGTCCCGGCACCGGCAAGACGGCGGTGGCGCTGCACCGGGCCGCATACCTTCTCTATACGCACCGCTTCCCGCTGGAGCGCCAGGGGGTCCTGGTGATCGGGCCGAATCCCTTGTTCCTGCGCTACATCGAGCATGTGCTGCCCTCCCTGGGCGAGAGCGGGGTCACCCTGTCCACGATCGAAGGGCTCGTCCACGGCGTGCAGGTCAAGGCCGGCGACGGCCCCGGCGTGGCCCGCCTCAAGGGCGAGGCCCGCATGTCGATCGTGGTGGGCCGGGCCGTGCGCAGCCGCCAGCGCCCCTTGCGGCGCGACGCCCAGGTGCCCTTCGGTGCCACCGTGCTGCGCCTCACCGCCGAAGATTCCGCCGGCATCGTCTCCGCGGCTCGGCGCCGTCCCGGCTCCCACAATGCTCGGCGCCGCTTCTTGGAGCAGCTCGTGGTGCGCCGGCTGGCCGACGACTACCTCCGTGCCCTGAGCATCCACGGGATCACCCCCCGGGGCGCCGACGACCCCGGCCTGGTCGATTTCGACCCCGCCGCCCCTCCCGTGCCGAGCCAGCCCGCCCCGAGCGCAGCCCCGGTGGGCCCGTCCGCCACCGACCCGTCGGGCGGGGCCGGGCACAACGGCAACGGGCATCGCGACGGTCCGCACGGCAACGGCCACGGCCAGGTGGCTTCCGCCGGCGGCGACCGCCGCTCCACGGGCGACGAATTGGACGAGGAAAGTGGCTTTGACCTGGGAGAATTCTCCCGGCAGGTCCGGCGCATCCCGGAGGTGTCCGAAGCCCTGGACCGGATGTGGCCCCGGCTCAACGCCGAGGAGCTGCTCCACGACCTCTTCGGCTCGCGGCCCCTGCTCGCCCTGGCCGCCAAGGGCGTGCTCAGCGCGGCAGAGCAGCACCTGCTGTTGCGTCCCCGCAGCGCCACCCTGGCCGAGATCCCGTGGACGGTGGCGGACCTGGCCCTGATCGACGAAGGCGCGCGTCCTGCTCGGTCCCCGCCGGCCCCGGGCCGGGGCGGGGGGCGGGGGCGAGCACGACGAGCCCCGTACCTACGGGCACATCGTCGTCGACGAGGCCCAGGATCTGTCGCCCATGCAACTGCGCTCGGTGTCGCGTCGTTCCTTGTCGGGGTCGATCACCATCGTCGGCGACATCGGCCAGGCCACCGGGCCGTGGGCGCCCGCCAGCTGGGACGAGGTCACCGCCCACCTCCCGGGCCAGCGGGCGCCGCGCCTGGTCGAGCTGACCGTGAGCTACCGCACGCCCGCCGAGGTCGTCGAGGTGGCCGCCCGGGTGCTCGCCGAGACGGCGCCCGGCCTGCGCCCCCCCACGCCGGTGCGACGGACCGGGGTCGCCCCCCACTTCGAGCAGGTCGAGGCGGGCCGGCTCGCCGAGCGGGTCGCGGCGCTGTCGACCCAAGCCTGTCGGGACGTCGCTCCAGGGACCGCCGCGGTGCTGGCACCGGGCTCGCTCGTGGCGGACCTGGCCGTCGCGCTCGATGCCGCCGGGGTCGAGGCCACCGACCCCCGGCGCGACGGCCTGGGCGCGCCCCTCAGCCTGTTGCCCGTCGACCTGGCCAACGGTCTCGAGTTCGACGCCGTGGTCGTGGTCGAGCCGGCCGCCATCGTCGAGGAGTCACCCCAGGGTCTGCGCGCCCTGTACGTGGCTCTGACCCGCCCCACCCGCCGCCTGACCGTCATCCACACGCGACCGCTGCCGAGCGCACTCCGGGGCTGAACGCGACGCCCGGGCGCGCCGCGTGCGCGCCGGGTGACGTGGGGTCCCCTTACCCCGGGGAGAGGGGAAATGGGGGTACCGACGGTGTTGGCGCGCGACGGTCGCCGTCAACTAGGAAAGACCCTGTGACGCAGGCCCTGTCGGTGGAGCGAGCGGCGCCGCGCCCCACGCCACGTCCCCGAACGTCCCCCGTTGCTCGCCGTCGGGGTCATGATCTGGCTGGGCTCCGAGGTCATGTTCTTCAGTGGCCTCTTTGCCGCGTATTTCACCATCCGCGCCCACGCCGCGCACTGGCCGCCGCTGGCGGGAGTGCACCTCGACTACATCCAGGCCGGGATCTTCAGCGTGATCCTGCTGGTGTCGAGCCCGACGTTCCAGATCGGCGTGTGGGCCCAAGAGCGCGGCGAACGGCGCAAGGCCGTGGCGTGGATCATCACCAGCTTCCTGCTAGGCGCGGCGTTCCTCGGCAACACGCTCTACGAGTGGCACGACTTCGCAGGCTCGCACCACGGCCCGGGACTGAATGCGTACTGGTCGCTGTTCTTCATCATGACCGGCATCCACGGCCTGCACGTGGCGCTGGGCCTGGTGGCCATGATCTTCCTCTTGGGCCGAATGGGTGGAAAGGGCGGTGATCCCGGCGAGACCAATGTCTTTCAGGCCGTCGGGTATTACTGGCACTTCGTCGACTTCATGTGGGTGGGCATCTTCAGTTGCCTGTTCCTGTTGAAGACCGGCTGAGCTCCCGGGACTGCGAGGACATGCAAAAGAAGCTCCGTGTGCGTTACTTGTTGCCCGGATTGCTGGTCGGAGGTGTCGCGGTCGCAGGCCTGCTCACCTCGGGCGCTTCGGTCTCCCAGGCGGCCACCCCACCGGCGGCCCCTTCATCGACGACCCCGTCATCGACGACCCCGTCATCGACGACCCCGTCATCGACGGTCACCACTTCCGCGGCCAAGCCGGCCGGGACGGTGGCGCTCAAGTCAGCGACCCGCGCGGCGGGCAACATCATCAGGTACCACTTGCCCCCGAGCTCGTACATCGCGCCGGGCCAGAGCCTGTTCGAGCTGAACTGCTCGAGCTGTCACGGCATCGACGCCTCGGGATCGGACCGGGCCCCGAACCTGCAGGGCCTCGGGCCCGCCACCGTCGACTTCTGGGTGTCGACGGGCCGGATGCCCCTGGCGGTGGCCACCGCCCAACCGGTGCAGAAGCCGGCCCGGTTCGATCGCAAAGAGACGCTCGAGATCGTGGCCTTCGTGAACTCACTGGCTCCGGCCGCTCCCGACTATCCCGCCGGCATCCCCACGGTCAACCTGTCGGCCGGTGACGTCGTGGAGGGCAACTCCCTGTTCGTGCTCAATTGCGCGGGTTGCCACACCATCACCGGCGCCGGCGACGCGTTGTCCAACGGGTTCTTCGCACCGTCGTTGCACAAGATCTACCCGCGCCAGATCGCCGAGGCCATCCGCACCGGCCCCACGCAGATGCCGCACTTCGGCCCGGGCAACATCTCCGACAAACAAGTGGCCGATATCGTCAAGTACGTCACGACCTCCATCCAGCACCCCACCAACCAGGGCGGCCTCGGCCTCGGCGGTATCGGGCCCGTGGCCGAGGGCTTCATCGGGCTCCTGTTCGGTGTGGGTGGCATCATGCTGGTGGCGTTCTGGCTCGGGGACCGCAAATGAGCGACGGCACCGACACCACCTCGACCGACCACGCGTCGGGCAGCCTCGTGGCGGGCAACGGCGCGCCCGCCGGGGTGCCCATCACGAAGTTCGACGACCCCCATCTCCAGCCCTACGCCAAGAACCCGCGTCGCGCCGAGATGCTCATCGGCGCCATCCTCCTCCTGGGCCTGGCCGGGTTCTGCGCGTACGGCGGGTTGTACTGGGTCGGGGGCCAGACCCAGTGGGAAGGGGTGTTCGGTGGTGTCGGGTTCTTCGCCTTCGGGTTCGGCCTCTCGGCGTGGGGCAAGTACCTGCTCCCCCAGGGCCCGTTCGTGGAGGAGCGCCACGACCTCAAGTCGACCGACTCCGAGATCGAGGCCATGGCGGCGGCCATCGAGGACCGGGGCAAGATGGTGTTCCGCCGGCGCGGGTTCCTGGGAACGATCCTCGGCGCCGGGGCCGCGGTGATGGGCGTCGTGATCACCTTCCCTCTCCTGCGTTCGCTGGGGCCTCAGCCCAAGAAGACCTTCGACACCACCAACTGGCGGACGGGCTCGTTCGTCGTGGACATCGACGGCAGGCGGATCCACCGCGCCGACCTCGAGGTGGGTGGGTCGTTGACGGTATTCCCCGAAGGCCACGGGGGTTCGTCGGTGGACCAGACCATGCTCATCCGGGCCGACACCAAGGACATCAAGACCCTGCCCGGTCGTGACACCTGGGGCCCCAAGGGGTACCTGGCGTACTCCAAGATGTGCACCCACGCCGGATGCCCGGTCGGCCTCTATCAGCAGGCTGCCCAGCAGCTGTTGTGCCCGTGTCACCAGTCGTTGTTCGACGTGCTGACCGGTGCCAACCCGGTGTTCGGCCCTGCGCCCCGTCCGTTGCCGCAGCTGCCGCTGCGGATCGACAACAGTGGGTTCCTGGTGGCACAGGCGGGCTATGACCAGCCTGTCGGCCCCGGGTTCTGGGAGCGGTCATGAGCGCACTCACGTCACGGTCGGCCGGTCGCGTCCGGGGCCGGCACGGCAAGAACGGCTCCAAGCCCGACCCTGTCGTCGCCGGGGTGCGGTGGCTCGACGAGCGCCTCGGTGTCGCCAAGGGTGGCCGCACCCTGCTCGACAAGATCTTCCCCGACCACTGGTCGTTCCTCCTCGGGGAGATCGCGCTCTACTCCTTCGTGGTGCTCATCGCCACGGGCATATTCGTCAGCCTGTACTTCATCCCGTCGGCCAAGGAGCTCATCTACCACGGCCCCTACCTGCCGCTGCGGGGGGCGAAGGTGTCCGCCGCTTTCGAGTCGACGGTGAACCTCTCCTTCGGCGTGCGCAGCGGGCTCGTCATCCGCCAGATGCACCACTGGGCCGCCGATGTGTTCGTGGGCTCCATCGCCGTGCACATGTGCCGGATCTTCTTCACCGGGGCGTTCCGCAAGCCTCGCGAGCTCAACTGGATGATCGGGATCACGTTGCTGATCCTGGCTCTCACCAACGGGTTCATCGGGTACTCGCTGCCCGACGACCTGGTGTCGGGGACGGGCCTGCGCATCATGTTCTCGATCGTGCTGTCGATCCCGATCGTGGGCTCGTACCTGGCCACGTTCCTCTTCGGCGGGAACTTCCCCGGCGACGGCACGATCATCCCCCGGCTGTTCATCATCCACGTGCTGGTGGTGCCGCTGATCATCCTGGGACTGCTCGCCGCCCATCTGGGGTTGCTCGTGCGCCAGAAGCACACGCAGTTCCCCGGGCACGGCCGCACCGAGAAGAACGTCGTGGGCTCACCCATGTACCCCACGTTCATCGCCAAGACGACGGGTTTCCTGTTCGTGATCACGGGCGTGCTGTGGGCGCTCGGCGGTCTGGCCCAGATCAACCCCATCTGGCAATTCGGCCAGTACGAGCCCACCAAGATCAGCTACGCCGTGCAACCGGACTGGTACATGGGCTGGCTCGACGGGGCGCTTCGGATCATGCCGCCCATCTCCTGGACCCTGTGGGGCCACACCATCCCGTTGGTGGTGTTCTTCCCGGCCGTGCTGTTCCCGGGCATCTGCTTCAACCTCTTCTACGTGTGGCCCATGGTCGAGGCCAAGGTGACCGGTGACCGGGCCGAGCACAATCTCCTCGACCGGCCCCGCGACAAGCCGCGGCGCACCGCCATCGGCGTGGCGTCGCTGACGTTCTTCTTCACGCTGTTCGCGGCGAGCTCCACCGACGTGTTGGCCAACTACTTCAAGGTCTCGCTCAACGAGGTCCTGTGGTTCTTCCGCTTCGCGGTGTTCGTCATCCCGAGCGCGGCCGGCATCTTCGCCTACTACCTGTGCCTGGAGATGTCGGGTGTGCCCGGCATCGGCCGCCGCAAGCGCGCCGTGATCATCACCCGCACCGCCCAGGGCGAGTACGAGAGCGTCTCGACCGCGCCGAGGCCCGGGGACGAGAGCGACCACGAGGAGCTCCTTCCCACCCCGGTGCCGGCGCGCATCGAGCTCAACGGCGAGCTCGAGCCGGTCGAGGCCGCCGGCTCCGGCGTGCGCCGCATCCCGCGTCCCTAGCCACACCCGTGGTCCGCTCGGCGCGTCCCGACGACGCCGGTGAGGTCGCCCGGCTCGCCGAGCTCATGTACCGGTCGTTGGGCCTGTCCTTCGACGACGACGTGTGGGGGAATTGGCGCTCGACCGCCGAGGCGTCGGTGCGGGCACGCCTCGGCTCCGACCTCACGGTGGTCGTCGTCGACGACCCCGGCGCGCCGGGCCGGCTGGTGGCGTGCGGGGCGGGCGTGATCTCCGAGCGCCTCCCCAACCCGTCCCATGACCGGGCCCGGGTGGGATACATCCAGTGGATGTCGACCGAGCCCGCCTTCCGCCGGCGCGGTTTCGCCAGGGCCGTGCTCCAGGGGTTGCTCGAGTGGTTCGAGACCCAGGGCGTCGACAACGTCGAGCTGCACGCATCGCCCGACGGGAACCAGCTGTACCGGTCCGAGGGATTCTGGGAGGGGAGCACCGGGCTCGCCATGCGCCGGCGCCCCTGGGACCCGCCTCCGGGCCCGTGAGCCCTTCGACCAGCCCGGGCGGCTATTCGGGCACCCCGCTCGCCAAGAAGCTTCAGATCCGCCCCGGTGCCGTGGTGGCTCTGGTGGGCGCCCCCCGGGGCTGGACGGTGCCGGACCTGCCCGACGGGGCCCGGGCCCGGCGGTCGTTGGGCACGGGGGCCGATGTCGTGATCGCCTTCGTGCGCCGTGGCGCCGATCTCGAGGAGGTCGTCGAGAAGGTCCGCGCCGTGCTCGGCCCCGAGGACGCCTTGTGGCTCGTGTGGCCGCGCCGTGCCGCCGGCCACGACAGCGACGTCACCGACAACCTCGTCCGCGAGGTGGTGCTCCGCACCGGGCTCGTGGACGTCAAGGTGGCCGCGGTGGGGGCGGACTGGTCGGGGCTGCGCTTCGTGTGGCGCAAGGAGCGGCGCGCCGGCCTCGGGACGCCTCGGCGGCACGGCGCGGGGCGAGCACAGTACGGTGGCAGGCCATGAGCGTGGACGTGCGCACGCGGGTGGACGGCGAGCAGGCGCCGGTCGACCCTGCCCGGTTCTTCGACGACGACCTGCCCGCCGCCCTCGGTGCGGCCGCCCCGTTGCTGGCCGAGGCCACCGCCGTGTTGCGGCTCCCGCCCCTCGTCATCGACGTCGACGGGGACAGCTGGACGTTGCTGGTCGACGACGGCGTGGCCCACGTCGTTTCCGGTGCGAGCGGGCGGGACGACGCCATGCGCCTACGCCTGGACCCGTCGCAGCTGTCGGATCTCGTGGCCGACCAGGTCACCCCGATGGGTTGGTTCTCGAGCGGTGCCCTGGTGCTTTCGGGCCGGCTCGAGCGCCTCCTCGACTGGTGGCTGGTGCTGCGCAGCGCCCTCGACGGCGTCGCGCCCCATGTGTCGGGGGCGATGCCCTTCGACGACGCCGCGGGGGAGCCGTTGGACCTGGCCCGACGATTCGGGTGGGACGACGACGACGAGGAGATGGACCGGTTCCTCGGCCAGGCCGGCTTCTTGCACGTCGCCGGGGTGTTCACCGAGGACGAGATGGCGGCGGTCTCACTCGACATGGACCGGGCCGCCCCGACCTACAGCCCGGGCGACGGGCGGTCGTGGTGGGCCCGGACCGACGACGGCTCGGAGCGCCTGGTCCGGATGCAGGGCTTCGACGGCATGTCCGGCACCGCCGCGTCGCTCGTCTCTGATGGGCGCCTGGCCCGTCTCGGCGCGCTCACTGGCGACGGACATCAGTGGGGCTCGATGGAGTCCAATGCCCTCGAGGCGCTCGTGAAGCCGATCGGTGTGGTGGAGGGCATCTCCGATGTCCCCTGGCACAAGGACTGCTCCCTCGGTCGTCACAGCTACGAATGCTGCTCCCTCACCGTCGGCATCTCGGTCACGGGCGCCGATGACACCTCGGGCCAGCTCCGGGTGGTGGCGGGGAGCCACCGGGCTCTGGTGTGGCCGGCCTTCTTGCGGCGTGACAACCCCCTCCCCGTGCTCGACCTGCCCACCGGCACCGGCGACGTGACCGTGCACCTCAGTTGCACGCTGCACATGGCCCAGCCTCCGGTGGACCGTGAGCGGCGTGTCATGTACACGGGGTTCCGTCTGCCACCGCTGCGACCCGACGCCGCCGCCGAGGCGCGCCGGCGTCTCCGGGACGTGCGCGAGACCGCCGCCACGACGGTGTCGCAGCCCCCGAGCACCGTACGCGGCTAGCGCCGCCCCCACTCCCGGGATGCGCCGCACCGCCGGCGCCGCTGTCGCCGGGTTCTTGGGTCTTGCCCTGGTGGTGCTGGGCGCGTCCCAGCCGGGCTCACCCTTCACCTCCAAGCTCCCGCGGTCGTGGATCTTCGGCGTCCCCGGTCCCGGCTCGGACCCGGCGCGCCACGCCTTGATCGGCATTGCCGCCGTCTACAGCGGGCTCCTCATCGTGTTGAGCGCGTGGTACTGGATCGTGCGCGAGCCCGTTGCCGAAGACAGCCGGGCGCTGCCCCGGCTGTGGGGGGTCTTCGCCCTGTGGGTGTCGCCCCTCGTCGTCGCCCCGCCGTTGTTCAGCCGCGACGTCTACACCTACGGGGCCGAGGGCGAGCTCGTGTCCCGAGGTATCAATCCCTACACCCACGGGTTGCAGTCGGTGCGGGGGTCCACGTTCTACGAGCTGGCCGATCCCCTGTGGCGACACGCCCATGCTCCGTACGGCCCCGTCTTCTTCGACATCGCCCGGGTCAACGCGCACCTGTCGCGCAGCGTCTTCGCCACCCTCGAGGGATACCGGCTCGTCGCCCTCCTCGGCGTCGTGCTCATGGCTTTGTCGGTGCCTTTCCTGGCACGGTCACTGGGCCGCGACCCGGTGCCCGCTTTCGCGCTCGCCGCGCTCAATCCCCTCGTGTTGCTGTCGCTCGTCGGCGCCATGCACAACGACGCCCTCATGGTGGGCCTGCTCGTGGCGGGCGTGGCCGTGGCCCGACGCGGCCATCCTTTGCTCGGCATCGCGCTGTGCGCGCTCGGGGCTCTGGTCAAGGTCCCGTGCTTCCTCGGCGTCGTCTTCATCGGATGGGACTGGGCCGGGCCCGGCGCTTCGGCGCGCCGGCGTGTTCGGTACGTCGTGGGGTCGGTCGTCATCGGCGTGGCCGTGATGGCGGTGATCTCGGAGGTGTCGGGCCTCGGTTGGAACTGGCTCTGGAACCTGTCGGACCCGGGAAAGGTGAACTCGTGGCTCGACCCCGCCACTGCCGTCGGCCTGGCGATCTCCCACGCCGTCCAAGGCCTGGGAGGCGGCCTGCACACCCACGCGCTGGTCGAGGCGGGGCGCGCCGTCGCACTGGCCGTGGCGGCGGTGATCGTGGCTGTCCTCGTGGTCCGGACCGAGCGCTACGGCATGGCGAGGGCTCTGGGCTGGAGCCTGCTGGCCGTGGTCTTCCTCGGGCCCATCGTGTGGCCCTGGTACGAGACGTGGGGCCTCGTCTTCTTGGCGGTGGCGGCCGACGTGTGGTCCCGACGCGTCGTCCTCGTGCTCTGCACGGTGGCCTGTTTCGCCACGGTGCCCTCCCACGTGCCCGTCCACGCTCCGGACGTCGTCGTGGCGGGGGCGATCCTCATCGTGGTGGCGGGGGGAGCTGCCTACTGGTTGTCTGCGGCTGCCGTGGCGCGCCACGCGAGGGTGTGGCCGTTTCAGGAGGGCGTGACAGTTGACCCGATGTTGGGAATCAGGTGGATGCCGGTTGATCCCTCAGGAGCACGCTGACCGGATTGCCCGAGGGGGGCAGGATCCGGGCGACGCACCCGTGATCCGCGGGCTCAGGTTCGGCACCGGGTATGCGGCCCGGTGCCGAACCTGCCCGGGCTTACCTCGTCTCCAGACGCGTCCGTCTCGCTGACGCGTCGCCGGAGTGCGACTCAGATGGTTCCGCCGCGGCGGCTCTCCACGGTCACGCCGATGACCGCCGAGAGCACGAGGGCGGCGCCCGGGGCGATGAGCCACAGCCCGAACACCATCGAGAGCACCATCAGGAACAGGCCCATGCCGAGCACGAAGGGCCAGATGCTCGAGGAGGGGAACGAGCCGATGACGCCGGCACCGTCGGCCAACGTGGCGTCGGGCCGGTCCTCGGGACGTGGCTTCATGCGGCGCGACCACCACAGGTAGTAGCTCCCGGGCAGGAACCCGAGAATGGTGGTGCCCACGAGCATGACGAAGCCCCCCTGCTCGTAGGCCCAGAACCAGTAGATGAGCCCGACCACGCCGAAGAAGGCGGCCACCCCGAGGAGGAACAGTGCTTCGACGCGCACGACGGCTCCTATGCCTTGTCGCCGGTATCGGCACCGGCGCCGCTGCCCGTGCCGGTCAGGCGGCCGTGCCCGTTGCCGTCGACGCCGGCACCGCCGTGGGTGATCGTGCGGGCGTCGGGGTGGTGGTAGTCCCACACCGGCCGCTCGGAACGGATCGGGGGCAGCTTCTCGAAGTTGTGGTGCACGGGCGGCGACGTGGCGAACCATTCCAGGGTGTGGGCGTCCCACGGGTTGTCACCGGCGGGGATCGGGCTTGCGCCACGACACCCAGAAGTTCACGAGCAGGAAGACGAACGAGATGCCGATGACGAAGGCGCCGATCGTCGACATGACGTTCAGTGTCTGCCATCCCAGGTTGGCCGGGTACGACGCCACCCGTCGGGGCATGCCCCACAGGCCCAGGATGTACTGCGGCATGAACGTCACCCAGAAGCCGATGGTGAGCAACCAGAAATGGGTCTTGCCCATCCATTCCCGGTACGTCCGGCCGAAGAACTTCGGGATACCAGTAGTAGAGCCCCGCGAAGCCCGCGTACACGGCGGTCCCGAACAGCACCTGGTGGAAGTGGGCGACCACGAAGTAGGTGTCGTGGGTGGCGAAGTCGATGGGTGGCGACGCCAACATGACGCCGGTGAGGCCGCCCATCAAGAAGGCGAACAGGAACCCGATGCAGAACAGCATGGGCGTGGTGAACGTCAGCTGCCCACGCCACATGGTTCCGATCCAGTTGAAGAACTTGATGCCGGTCGGCACGGCGATGAGCAGGGACAGCAGCGAGAAGAAGGGGAGGAGCACCACGCCGGTGGTGAACATGTGGTGCGCCCACACCCCGGTGGACAGCGCCGCGATGGCCATGGTGGCGAAGACCATGCCCTTGTAGCCGAAGAGCGGCTTCTTGGAGAAGACCGGGATGACGTCGGTGACGATGCCGAAATAGGGCAGGGCCAGGATGTAGACCTCGGGATGGCCGAAGAACCAGAAGAGGTTCTGATAGAGGATCGGCGACCCCCCGCCCGCGGTGGAATAGATATGGGTCCCGAAGTGCCGGTCGGCGAAGAGCAGCACCATGGCCGCGGTGAGGATGGGGAAGGCGATGAGGATCAGGATGGCGGTGACGAGCATGTTCCAGGTGAAGATGGGGAGCCGGAACATGGTCATGCCCGGGGCCCGCAGATAGAACGTCGTCGTCACCAGGTTCACGCCGGTGAAGATGGCCGAGAAGCCGGTCAGGGCGATGCCCGAGGATCCACAGGTCGGGTGCCGACCCCGGCGAGAACTGCACCGTCGACAGCGGCGCGTAGGCCACCCATCCGTAGGCGGCGGCCCCCCCGGCCACGAGGAAGCCGAGGAGCATCGTGATCGAGCCACTGAGGTACAGCCAGTACGACAGGGCGTTCAGCCGGGGGAACGCCATGTCCGGCGCGCCGATCTGCAGCGGCAGGATGTAGTTGGCCAGGCCGCCGAAGGCGAAGGGGCCCGGCGAACAGGTACAGCATCAGGCTGCCGTGCATGGTGAACAGCGCGTTGTACTGCTGGAAGCTGAGGAACGAGCTGTTGGGGGTGGCCAGCTGGGTCCGCAGCGCCAGCGCCATGAGCCCGGCCAGGAAGAACATGACGAGCGACGTCACCATGTAGTTCATGCCGATCAGCTTGTGATCGGTGCTCGTCATCCACTTCAGGAGGCCGGTGGGCCCCTCGTGGTGCTCGTGCTCGTGCTCGTGGGCGACCGGGCGATCGGCGAGAACGGTCATGCGGCCGCCTTCGTGGTCGAGTGGGACGAGGACGACGAGACCGTCGAGGCCGCCTGGGCCAGGTGTCTGCTGGGAGCTCAGCCAGGCCCGGAACTGGTTGGGGGGGAGCGCCACCACGTGGAAGAACATGAGCGAGTGGTAGAGCCCGCACAGCTGGGTGCACTGGGCCCGGTAGATGCCCGAGTGTTGGACGGTGAGGTCGAAACGTTGGTGACCCCGGGCTGGGCGTAGCGGCTGAAGTTGAACTCGGGCACGTAGAAGCCGTGGATGGTGTCCTGGGAGTCGAGCGATGATCCGGTGGTCTGGCCCGCCGGCACCACCAGGCCCGGGCCCAGGCAGTCCACGGCCGGGGCGCATGGGGCCCCGTTGAGCCCGATCGGGTCGGGGTCCTCGGTGGTCACCCCGGTGATGGTGACCTTGCCGGGGTACTGGTAGCGCCAGCCCCACTGGAACGCGGTGACGTGCACCTTCACCGCCGGGCTGGGGGTCACGGCGTCGACCTGGTTCTCGGTGTAGACGGTGAAGCCGAACAGGATGAGCACCATGACCACCGGGATCACGATGTAGGTGATCTCGATGCCGAGGTGGTACTGGAACTGGCGCGGCATCTCGTCGGACCTTTTGCGGTACCGGATGACCGACCACACGATGAGGCCGCCCACGAAGGCCAGGACGACGATCGACGCGATCATCGTTCCGCTCCACAACACGGACTCGTCGTGGCCCTGTTTGGTCGACCCGCGGTATGCCGTAGAACGTGGGGAGCTGACAGCCGCCGAGGATGACCGGCAGGGCCGTCGCGGCGACCAGACCGAGTGCCCGGCGACGCCACCGTGACGCGACCGTGCTGCTCGATTCGCCGTCGCGGGGGCTCACGGCGACGACACTAGCCAACGGTGATCCGGGAGTAGTAGTTGGCGCGCGCCGCCTCAGTGGGCGTGTCCGGCCCGTCCCTCGGAGTCCCGGGCCGTCCAGGTGAAGACCCCTTTGGCCATGGTCGAGGTGGCCGCCTTCGACAGCCGGGCGAACACCTCGGCGCGGGCCCGGTGGACCGCCGGGTCCGACGGCGCCGCCAGGGCGGCCAGCTCGGCCAGATGGCCCGCCAGCCGCAGAGACAGCGCTCGGCTCGGCGCCCTCGGCCGGGCGACTCCACCAGGGCCAGGGCCCGGTCGGCCAGGACCCCGGCCCCGCCCGCCAGGGCGGCCAGCTCGCCGGCCAGGGCCGACTCGGGTGCCGGCTTGAGCGACGCCGGGTTGCCGTCCCACCAGCCGCCGTAGAGGCGCCACACGTTGCGCACCACGAACTCGGGCTCGTCGTAGACGGGGCGGAGATAGGGCCGCTCGGCGAGGTGGGCGGGCGCCGCCACGGTGTGGAGCACCTCGTCGAGCCGGGCGCCGGCGTTCATGAGCTCGAGGGTCTGGTCGACGAGGGAGTCGAGGAGATCGGCGGTGTCGGTGAGCGCCTGGCGGACCCGCGCCGCGCCCATCGACGGGGAAGCCGTGGCCCGGCAGCAGGACCTCGGGCTCGAGGCCGATCATCTCGCGCAGGGCGACGGCCCACTCGCGGGGATAGCGCTGCACCTTCTGGGGGTTGCCGGCGTTGGGCGACGCCCAGATGAAGAGGTCGCCGCAGCACAGCACGCGCGGCCCGGGCAGCCAGGTCCAGGTGTGGTCGTCGGTCTCGCCCCGGGCGTGATGGAGCTCGAGGGCGATGCCCCCGACGTCGAGGGCGAGGTTCTGCGCGTAGGTCCGGTCGGGATAGCGGTACTCGGTGGGCCACCGCAGCCCGGGCACGCCGAACTGGCGTTGGTTGATGATCTCGTTGTAGCCGGCGGTCACGATGTAGCGGTCGAAGCGCGCCGGTACGGCGTCGTGGGCCACGACCACCGGGGCCGGCCAACCCTGTGCCGGTCGACTCCTCCTCCCACACGCCCACGCCGAAGACGTGGTCGATGTGACCGTGGGAATAGATGGCGGTGTTGAGCCGTTGCGCCGACCAGCCCCGCAGCGCGTCGTGCACGGCTTCGGCCACGAAGCTCGAGCCCGTGTCGACCAGGACGAGCCCGTCGTCGGTGGCGATGGCCGACACGTTGGCGAAGCTGGGGACGAAGGAGACGCCGTCGGCGACCTCGGCCACGCCGCCCATGTAGCCGCCCACGGGGTGGATCTCGACGATGTCGATGTCGCCGCGCCACAGTTTGTCGGCGAGCTCGAGAACGTCGTCGGCCATGGGTCGAGAGCCTACGGGGCGGTGCTCACGAGGGCGGCTTGCGCCAGGTCCGCTGGAGCCGCGCCGCGTGCCGTCCCGCCTGGCGCGCCCCGACGCGCAGCTTCTCGTTCGGCCTCGGGGAGCCGCCGCGCCGAGCGACCGGCCCACACGCCGAGCCCGCGCGCCACCGTCGGACTCGGTCGAGTCGCTGGGGGCGAGCCGCCGGGGCGGTGGCGAGGTCGGTGTTGGCAGCCACGACGGTGGTGACATCGGCGACGGCCGGGAGCGGTGGGTACCGGGTCAGCGTGGCCAGGCGTACCCAGGCCAGCGCGGCGACAGCTCCACCACCACGATCCCCGAGGCGTCGGGTCGAAGGCGCGGGACGACGGGTGCCACCGCCACGGCGAGGGCGACGACGATGTCGAGCGTGGCGTGGAGTCTCGGGCCGCACAGTCGGGCCAGCCCGAGGGGACCGCGGGCCGTGACGGCCAGGAGGGCGAAGGCGCCGGCGGCGACGAGGAGCAGGCCGCTGTGGCCGATGTGGATGGACAACTCGGCCAGGGCACCGGCCAGGAGGTACTCGAGCAGCTGGTGCGCGACGAACGGGATCGGGCGCGGATGTGGTGGTGGCCGACCGCCGGGGTCAGGACTGGGGGCTCCGGCGGAGATGGGTGTGCTACCCCGAGGCAGACGGCTTGTCGCTGTCCTTGGCAGAGGCATCGTCACCGGTGCTCGTGGCCTTCTCTCCTTCGGCGCCACCCTTGGCCCCGTCGGCGAGGCCCTTCTTGAACTCGGATTGAGCCGAGCCGAGTGAGCGGGCGAGCTTGGGGATCTGAGTGCCTCCGAAGAGGACGGCGACGACCACGATCAGGACGATGACCCCATCGACCCCGAAGATCTCGGCGAGAATTGGGTGCACGGACGCCTTCCCTTCTCCGGTTCCCGCCGGTAGGCGGGGACCTACCTGACAGGTTAGACCCGAATCCGGTTGACGACACCGGCGGACCAGTCCGGCGGCACCCTCAGCCGGCGAGGAACACCCCCATGACCAGGGCGGCGATCGACGACACCGCGGTGAGGGCCCCCCAGATGGCGAGGCCACGCATCGTCGACGAGCGGGAATGGAGAAAGGCCGCCAGCCCGGCCAGGGCCACGACGACGATCTTGACGACGAGCACGACGACCCACGACCGGGGTTGTCCGGCATGGACGGCCGAGATGTTCCACATCCCGGTGACCACGAGCACGGCGTAGGCCGGCCACTGCAGGCGCCCGAAGGCCCGGGCCAGCGCCTTGGGCGCGCCCTCCCCGAGGCCGCGCGCCGTGGGGACGAGCCCGGCGATGGTGATCTGACCACCCACCCACACCGTGGCGGCCAGCACGTGCAGCGTGAGCCGGATGCCGTCCAGCGCGGACGCGAGGCCGCCGTGCAGGTGGCCGACCGTGTTCATGGTCGTGTCCTGACCGCCGGTACTACTTGCCCTGCCAATTCGGCTTGCGCTTCTCGGCGAAGGCGACCGGGCCCTCCATGGCGTCGGCCGAGGAGAACACCGCCCCCACCGCCTCGGCATTGAGCTTCCAGCCTTCTTCCTCCGAGACGCCCGCGGCCCGCACCATGACGTGCTTCGACCACCGCACCGCCAGGGGCGCGTTGTCGGCGATCACTCCCGCCAGCGCCAGGGTCTCTTCCATGAGCTGCGCGGCGGGGACGACACGGTTGATGAGGCCCAACTGCAGCGCCCGCGCCGCGTCGATCGACTCGCCGGTGAGCGCGAGCTCCAGGGCGATGGCGATGGGGAGCCGCTTGGGGAGGCGGATGAGGCCACCCGCGCCGGCGACGAGCCCGCGCTTGGCCTCGGGGATGCCGAAGGTGGCGTGCTCCGCGGCCACCACGAGGTCACACGAGAGCATGATCTCGCACCCGCCGGCCAGGGCGGCCCCGTTGACCGCGGCGATGATCGGCTTGGGGAAGTGACGCTGGGTGATGCCGGCGAATCCTCCCGAGCCGCCCATGATGGCCCCGCCTTCGCCCGAGGCGAAGGCCTTGAGGTCCATGCCGGCCGAGAAGGCCTTGTCGCCGGCGCCGGTGACGACGACGACCGCGCACCCGTCGTCGGACACGAGCTCGTCGAGCGCTGCTGCCATGCCCACGCTGACGTCGCCGTTGATGGCGTTGCGGGCCTCGGGACGGTTGATGGTGAGGATCTCGACGTGTCCTCGGCGCTCGCGTTCGACTGCGGACATCGCTGCTCCTTGCTCTGGTTGCGACCGAGTTTGACCGGGCCGGCCCGGCCCCGCCACCCCGCGGGAGCGCGGGGCGGTATGGGCCTCAGGGCGCCAGCCGGTACCGGGGCGGGGTGCCCGATATCTCGATGCGACGTCCGACCAGCTCGTCCCCGGCCAGTCCCGCGAGCTCGTCGGGGACCGCGGCGGCGGCGATCTGGCGTCCATCGGGGAGCCGGGCGATCACGGGGGCGGCGGTGACCGTGCCGCCGCGCCCGGTCACGGCGGTGGCGGCCACGACGACGGCATCGCTCTCGGCCTCGGCTGCGACGGGGACGGCGGAGGCGTCGATGACGCGCTGGGCCGTGTCGGTGTCGCCGTGGCGCCATCCCTTCGGCGGGGGTGTGGCGCCGTAGATGCCGACGGCGTGCTTGGTGGCGTACCACCCCATGGCGCTGACGAGCCCCGTTCCGCCGTGGGCGCGGATGCGGTAGACGGTGGAGGCCACACCGTGCAGCGAGTAGTTGTTCCCGGGACCGCCGAAATAGGGAAGGCCGCCGGTGGTGGTGAGCCCCCGGGTGTCGTCGGGCGCGATCCCGAGCGCCTCGACGGCCATCTCGACCGCGCACGGGAAGCACGAGTACAGGTCGAAGGCGCCGATGTCGTCCACGTCGAGATCGGCGGCGGACAGCGCCGCCGATGTCGCGGCGTGCAGGCCCGCCGAGGTGGCGAGGTCGGGCCGGGCCGAGGGGAACCAGACCTCGGCGGCGTCTGCTCCGGACCAGCAGAACACGGCCATGTCGGCGACCCCGGCGGCGCGCGCCGCCGCCAGCGACGTCACCAACACGGCGGCGCCCTGGTTCACGTGCAAAAAGGCGCACATGCGCTTCGGATACGGCTCGGCCACCAGGCGGTTGTCGGCGGTGACGGTGGCCAGTTCGCTCGGGGTCCGGACGTCTCGGAACCAGGCCACGGGTTGGGTCGCGGCCACTTCGGTGAAGGGGGCCATGAGCTCGCCCAGCACCGTCCGCTGTTGCGCCCCGGTCCGGCCGGCGCGGTGTGCGATGGCGCTCTCGAAGAGGGCGTACACGTGCACGGGGGCGACGAGACCGACGCTCATCTCGCCGCCGCTGATTCCGACGCGGTCGTCGCCCACCACCGGGTCGGGCGCCAGCGCGCCGTCTTCGACGGTGTCACCGGTGTGCTCGGGATGCGGCGCCACCCCACCGGCGCGGGCTTTGGCGGAATGCTGCGCCTCGGCCCCCGCCACGAGTGCGACTTCGAGCTCCCCGGCCGAGATGGCGGCCGCGGCGCGACTGATCAGCCACTGCGGAGCGTTCCCGCCGATGGTGGTGACCTCGGTCCGTGCCGGTGTCAGTCCCAGGGTGCGGCTCAACTGCGTGGCAGGGGCCGGCCCGGCGTTCGACATGATGTTGACCACAGACACCAGTTGGACTCTGGCCCGCAGGCTCGGGGCTTCGTCCAGCGCTTCCTGCGCGGCGCGGGCCGCCAGCACGAGCGCCGAAGCCGTCGGGTCGCGGTCGACGCATTGTCCGGTGGCGACCACCACGGGAACCCTGGTCTCGTCGAGCGGCACCCCGAGGATGTTCAGCGCGGGAGCAGGCCGTTGAGCAGCAGCGACACCACGAAGTCGGCGGTGACCTCGGCTGACAGCCCGTCGTCGGTGACGAGCCGGCGGTGTGCGATCTGCCCGACCAGTGCCGCCACCGAGCACGCCACCATGCGCGGCGGTGCCTCGATGATCAGGCCCCGCTCCTGGGCGTCGGCGACGATCTTCTCGATGTCGCTGATGAAGGCCTCGAAGATGCCGAAGAGGTGCTTCTCGAAGCGGTCCCCGAGCGCATAGGAGTCGCGGAACAACAGCTTCACGAGGGCGCGATCGGCCTCGAAGAACTCGAACGTGGTCTGCACCGCGGCGCGGAAGGGGGCGTCGGGCGATCCGCGCGCCGGGTGTGGTGAGCAGCGCTTCGGTGACATGGTCTCGCAGCGCCTGGCCCTCGGCTTCCATGAGCGCGTGGAAGAGCGCGTCCTTGGAGTCGAAGTACCAGTAGATCGACCCGTACGAGAGCTTCGCCGCTTTGGCGATGTCGGCGATCGTGGTGGCGTGGTACCCCTTGCGGGCGAACACCTTCTTGGCTGCCGCCAGGATGTCGGTCCGGCGTCCCGCTTTTTCGGTGTCGCTCATGGCGCGCCGCACGGGACGCGCCGGGATGGATTCCTGGGTGGGTACCGAGGAAGTGCCCGACATGCGCGCAGGCTACCAAACTGATCAATCAGTCAATAGGGCGGCGGTTGGTCACGGCCTCGAGCCGATCTCGGCGTGGGCGCTGGCGCGCAGGTCCCAGCGCGCCTCGACCTCCCAGGCGGCTCTGCGGTGCTCGAGCACGATCTCGGCGTCGGCGATCTCGCTGTTGACGCAGGTGGCGCTGTCCCCGTCGGGGTCGACGTAGCCAACCGACACGCACCTGTCATCGGGAATGGTGATCTCGGCCCGCAGCCGCCAGCGTCCCACCGTGCCGCGCACCTCCCAGCTCGGAAGTCCGAGCCGGGTTCGGAACAGCGGCGCGGCCGCCAGCGGGTCGCGAGGCCAGTCACGATCACCGAGGCGCAGAGCCACGAAGGCGAGTGGGGGCAGGTGGTTGAGACCGGGACGCCGGCTCACCGCGCTCACGATCTCGAGCACGTCCCCGCCGCCGAGCTCGGCGTGCAACCACCCCCACCGCTCGGCGTTGCCGTGTCCGAAGATATGGCTGACCGCACCGCGGGTGTGGGGGGACAAGGTCAGCACCTCGCGCCCGACTCGGATCGTTCCTTCGAACGGCGCACTGGGGACGACCACGACCTGCGCGGCCGGAAGCGTCTCGCGCTCCCACGCCCATGCCGGGAACGTGAACAGGGGTCGGCTGGGGTGCTCGGTGTCGTCGCGCCAGCGCAGGTCCCACGCCAGTCGGCTCGTCTCGGCGCGCAGGCTCGGCGGGTCGAGCACCGCCCCTCCACCGAGCAACGGCGCCTTGCCCGCGCCGTCGGGACTGACGAGCGCGGGACCGAAGCGCTCGAGCACGGGGGCCGCACCGGGGCGGAACACCGCCGCCCACCCGTGCGCGTAGGGATCGCCGGAAACGGGGGAGACGAGCTCGTGATGGATCCAACACCCCATCTCGGTGCGCGGGTCGGTGAGCGTGACGTACCACACCTCCAGGCGGGGACGCTGGCCCCGCCAGCGTTGTGCGAGCGCGTCGGGGGCATCGGGCCGCGGCCCTGGTCGAGGCCCGCCCGGCAGGCGAACGCGCATGGGTCACCCTACGTTCGGCTTCCGGGCCCGTGCCATGCTGGGCGCCGTGCCCGACCCCACGGCCACCCCTGCTCACACTGCGTCGGAGCCCGCCAGCGCGACCGGCATCCTTCCTGCCGGGTTCCGGTTCGGGGTGGCGACGGCGGGATTTCAGATCGAAGGCGGCTACAACGGTCCCGGCGAGCCCGCCAACAACTGGGTCCGGTGGGAGCGGGCCGGACGCGTCGAGCCCTCGGGCCTGGCCGTGGACTTCTGGAACCGCTCCGAGGAGCACCTCGATCGCGCCGCGGCGATGGGGTGCGACGCATTCCGTCTGGGAGTCGAGTGGGCCCGCGTCGAGCCGCGGCCGGGGCAGATCGACGACGGTGCCCTCGATCGCTACGCCGCGATCCTCGAGGCATGTCGGGAACGGGGTATGGAGCCGCTCGTCACGCTGCACCACTTCACGCATCCCGCCTGGCTGGGCGAGGACTTCTGGCTGTCGGGTGAGTCTCCTGACCGGTACGCGTCGTGGGTCGAGACCGTGACGGCGCGGCTAGGCCCGTTGTGCTCGACGTGGGTGACGCTCAACGAGATCAACGCGCTGGCGGTGGGGTCGTATCTGCTCGGCCTGTTCCCTCCGGGTCGCACGCTGGCGTTCGTCGACATGGCCGTGGCCCTCGACCATCTCGCCGCCGCCCACGTGAAGGGCTACGACGTCATCCACCGCATCCAACCCCACGCCACGGTCACCACCAACAACGTGTCGCTCAGCCCCTACGAGCTCGACCGCATGGTGATCGACGTGCTCACGGCGCGGTCGCAGGGAGTATCGCGAGATGACGTCGGCCCGTGGACCGGACAACGACGATCCGAGTGGTACGGAGCCATCGCGCCACCGGGAGGGCTCGAGCGCGCACTGCGTCGGATCACCGCCTCGCAATGGGAGTGCCCCCAGAGCCTTCCCTGCGCTCTCGACGCGGTGTGGGCCAGCCCCCACGAGTCCACGCTCGATGTGGTGGGCATCGACTACTACGCCCCCGTGGCCTCGCAATTCGCGCGACTGCCGGGCCGGCGCACAGCGGGTGGTAGGACGTGGCAGCCCGGCAACGACCTGTGGGACGACCGGGTCGATCCTCGGGGCCTCGTCGAGTACGCCCGTGCCAACGTGTCGCCCGGCCGCGGTGTGTGGATCGTCGAGAACGGATTGTGCAATCGCGTGCGGCGGGGGCGGAGCTTCCCACGGCTCGACGGGTGGGACCGCGGTCGCTACCTGCGCGCCATGCTCGGTGCGCTCGTGGACGCTCTCGACGCGGGCGTTCCCGTCGGTGCCTACTACCACTGGTCCCTCATGGACAACTACGAGTGGGGAAGCTACGAGCCGCGCTTCGGCATCCACGGCATCGACCGCGAGCGCGGCCTGCGGATCCTCGACACCGACGCCATGGGACACGACGCCGCGGGCGCCTATCGGCGCATCATCGAGGGGCTCAGGGCCGGCGACCGATCGGTGCTCGTCGAGCCCTCCTGACCCTCCCTGACCGATATGGCCGGGAGCGGCGGTGCCCTATCCGGCCGCGAAGCTCTCGGGGTCGACGGTGATGAACAGACCCTCGCCGTGGGCGATGAGGGTGGTGCCGTGGCGCGCATCGGCCTCGATGTGGAGCTTGCGTCCGTGGCGGGCACGCAACTTGGCCCGCATCTCGACCTCTACGCCCAGCGGTGTGGGTGCCCGGTAGGTGATGGTCAGGCGGCCGGTGTAGGCGGGGGTGGCGTTGATCGAGAGCACGAATCCCATGACCTCGTCCATGAGCGCGGCCACGGCCCCACCATGGGCGCGGCCGGGCGCGCCTTCGAAGGCGGGGCCGAGCGTGGTGCGGAGCACGGCGACGTCGCCTTCGCGCGTGATGTCGGCCGCCATGCCCAGCGGGTTGGCCTTTCCGGTGACGATGTCATCGGGGAAGTTGGTGCGGCCCCGTCCGTCGGGAGGTGGGACCACGAAGACGGCGTGGACCATGTCGAGAGGGGTGCGGACCCGGTCCGGTGTCGCCTCCACGGCGGCCAGGAGGCCTCGGGCGTCGGTCGTGATCCTTTCGAACATCTCGTCGTCGACCTCGTGGGCGACGATGGCGTGACCGAGCTCCCGCAGGACACCGGCGGCCTCGAGGCGAGCGGCGGAGGCCGGCCCGTCACCTTGCGCCGGGCGGGAAGAGCCCGCCGATTCGTCGGGCGCGTCGCCGGAGCGTGGCGCGTCGACGGCGGTCAACTGTGCTTCACGTCTGCCCAGGCGACGTCCTTGTCGACCTCGACGTCACGGGGCAGTCCCAGGATCCGTTCCGCCATCTGATTGCGCAGGACTTCCGAGGTCCCGCCTTCGATGGTGTTGGCCCGAGCCCGCAGGAAGGTCATGGCGCGCCCCTCTGCCCGAGTGTCTCCGGCCATCCACGCCGTGGCGGCGATGCCGTTGGCGTCCACCGCAAAGCTCGACCGCCGCTGGTTGTACTCGGCGTTGAAGACCTTGTTGACCGAGCCCTCGGGGCCCGGCTGCTGGCCCCGAAGACGCGCCGAGTTGGCGCGGAAGGCGGTGATCTCCTTCACCTCGGACTCGATGTAGAACTGCGCCAGTCGCTGTCGGACACCGGGGTCGGCGCGGCCGGGGATCCCCTCGAGGTAGGTCTGCCACGGGTCGCGCCGCACTCCGCCGGTGAACGACACGGGGTCGAGCGAGATGCCGGCCAACGCCACGCGCTCGTTCATGAGCGTCGTGCGGGCGCAGCGCCAGCCGTCCCCCACGTCGCCGACGCGGTTGGCGTCGGGAATGCGCACATCGGACAGGAACACCTCGTTGAACTCCGAGGAGCCCGTCATCTGCTTCAAGGGGCGGACGTCGACCCCGGGCGATTTCATGTCCAGGATGAAGTAGCTGAGCCCCTCGTGCTTGGGGACGTCGGGGTTCGTGCGGGCGAGCAGCATCCCGAACTTGGAGAACTGGGCGATGGTGGTCCACACCTTCTGCCCGTTCACGACCCACTCGTCGCCGTCACGCACCGCCCGCGTCGACAGCGACGCCAGGTCCGACCCGGAGCCCGGTTCGCTGAAGAGCTGGCACCAGACCTCTTCGGCGGAGAGGATCTTGCGCAGGTACCGCTCCTTTTGCTCCTGGGTCCCGTGGGCGATGAGCGTGGGGCCGGCGAGCCCCACCCCGAGGAGGTTGATCGAGACGGTGGGCAGCCGGTAGTGGACCAGTTCGGACCGGATCACCGTCTGCATCCACACTTCGCCCGAGAGCCCACCGAATTCCTCGGGCCACAACGGCGCCGCGTAGGGACTGCGTCCGATGGTGCCCTGCCACGTGAAGGGGTTGAAGCCGCTGTCGGCCTTCAGCTTCTCGAGTTTGTCGTCGGCGCCGCTGTCGGCCGCCTCCATCCATCCCGCCGGGAGGTTGTCGGACAACCACGAACGGAATCCGGCGCGGAACTCCTGCTGCTCGGGAGTGTCCTCGTTCGTCCAGCGCATCGGCCGTGCCTCCCTGCTGTGTCAACTGATTTGTCAGTCAGTGGGCCCCGTGCAGTGTACGGCCGGGGAGGCGATCCTCACCAACGGCCATCCGTCACAATGTCGTACCGGGCCTGCGCTGTGGCGGGGACGAAGGACCCCTACCGCACGAGATGGATCGGTGAAGCCTCGGCGGTGCCGGCCACGGGCGGGCGTGTGGCGTGGGGCCCGTCGGCGGCGAGCAGCACCTGGCGCCGATCGAGTATCTCGGCGACGAATTCACGACCCCGCTTGAGGTGGCGCAGGATGTCGACCTGGCCCTGGGGGCGCGGCAACATCCACGAGTGGCCACCGGGGACCCACACGATGTCGATGCCGGTGAGCTCGGCGAATTCGCGAGCCGTGTCGGGGCTGACGATGCGGTCGAAACAGCCCCACACGGGGAGGATGGGCACCCCGCCGGCGACGACGCGCTCGACCTCGGGGCGGAGGTCCATGGCCATGAGCATCGACCCCACGGGCAGGGTCCGACCCATGGAGCGAATGTTGCGGTGCGCGTCGGGCCACAGGCCGCGCAGTGTCGACGCCAGACGGCGTCCGATGAACAGGTCGGGGGTGTCGAGGACGGCGGCCATGAGAAGGTCGGCCACACCGGCCATGTCCGGCAGCACCGGCGACAGCACCGACACCAGCAATCCGCGCCGGTGCTTCCAGCCCGGAGTGGCGGCGCCGTCGCGGTAGATGATCCCCAGGACGCGCTCGGGATGGGTGTCGGCGAACTGCACGGCGACCGCGCCACCCATGGAGTGTCCGAGCAGCACGGCGCGGCGGGCCCCGACCTCGTCGAGCAGATGGCCGACCACGTCCGAGATCTCGGCGATGGTGACGCGCTCCCACGGCAGCGGGTCACTGCCGGCGAATCCGGGCAGGCTGGGGTTGAGCACACGCCAGCCGAGCGCCTCGGCGAGGTTGCTGCTCTCCCGCCAGTACATCCCCCCGCCGGCGAAGTAGCCGTGCAGGTTGACCGCCCAGATGGGCTCGCTCCCCGGCCCTTCGGGCCCGTGTGCGGCCTCGTTGTCAGAAATGGAATAGCGCACGCGCCGGCCGTCCACCATGAGCTTGTTGGGGATCATGCGTACCGAACGTCGCGACCCCAGGGCAGGGCCCGGCACGGGCGCGGGCGCGGCTCGGTCCCGATCGGTGTGACGACGCGAAGGAAGCGCGGGAGCTTGCATAGCGACTGCGTCGACCCTACCTCAGCACGGGCCGCTACCCGCGGTACGTGGTGTATCGGGCACGCACCGTCGTTCAGATATCTCGGGACGCCAGCGTGAGCCCGTCGGGCACGTAGCCTCGCCATCCGTGGCCCCGCCCCGCTCGACGTTGCGCACGCGCCGCCGCCCAGGCTCGGGTCACGGCCCACGCCGTGCACCACCTCGGACTGCCCACCGTGGGCCTCATCCTGGCCAACTCGGCGCGACGCCAGATGCAACGAGCGCGCTCGGGCCCGTCCCGCGCCGCGACGCCGCGGCGGTGTCACCGGGTCGTCTCGAACGCGTCGAGGTGTGGAGCCCACAGCCGGGCACGGCGCAATTCCACTTCGAACGAGCCCGGCTCGAGCTGTCTTTCCTCGCCGCCGACACGGTGCGCGTGTCGTGGGGGCCCGGCCCCGAGCCGGTCCCCTATGCCATCGCCGGGGACATCGCCGGCCCGGCCCCGGTCGTCCAGGCCCATCCCATCGACGTCTTGCGCGCCGATGGCGCCTGGGTGCTTCGCAGCGAAGCGCTCGAGGTCACGGTGTCACCGGACGGGTCGCTGCGCACGGCACGACCCGACGGCACCTTGCTCCGCACCGAATCGGCCCCGGCGAGGCGGGGCGCGGCGTGGGAGCAGTCGTTCTCGATGCGCGCCGGGGAACGCGTGTGCGGGCTCGGCGAACAAGCCTTGGGCATCGACCGGCGCGGTGCGACGGTCACCTTGTGGAACACCGACCCGGGTGGTTCATGGGGCCCGGGGAAGAGCCCGCTGTATCTCGGCATCCCGGTCATGGTGGCCACCCATGAAGACGGTGACGTGCTCACCTTCTACGAGAACTCGACACATGCGTCGTTCGAGTTGGGTGCGGCCGATGCGCGGAGCGAGACCGCAACGGCCACGGTGCGCTTCGCCGGTGGCGTGCTGCGCCGCTATCTGGTGGCGGGACCGGTGCCACACCTCATGGACCGCTACAGCGAGCTCACCGGACGCCCGGCGCTGCCGCCGCGCTGGGCGCTCGGCTATCACCAGAGTCGGTGGGGATACCGCAACGAAGCCGACGTTCGTGCCATCACCGACGGTTTCACACAGCTCGGCCTCCCCCTCAGTGCCGTGCACCTCGACATCGACTACATGCGCGGCTTCCGGGTGTTCACGGTAGACCCCGATCGGTTTCCCGATCTCCGGCGCCTGGCGGTCGAGGCCGGCGGCAGCGGGGCGCGCCTCGTGACGATCGTCGACGCGGGGGTGAAGATCGACCCCGACTACGACGTGTTCCGGGAAGGCCGCGACCAGCACCGCTTCTGCACCGACGCCCACGGGCACCTCGCGGTCGGGATCGTCTGGCCGGGGCGCAGCGCCTTCCCCGACTTCACCGACCCCGGCACGCGGTCGTGGTGGGCCGGCAAGTACCGCACGCTCACCGACGCCGGAGTGGCCGGCATCTGGCACGACATGAACGAGCCCACGTCGATCGCGTTGCTGGGCGACCCGACCCTTCCCCCCTCCACGCGCCATCACTTCGACGGCCGCGGCGGAGACCACGCCGAGGGCCACAACCTGTACGGACTGCTCATGAACCGCGCCGGGTACGAGGGTCTCGAACGTGCGATGCCCGAGCGCCGGCCCTTCATCGTGTCGCGCTCGGGATGGGCGGGGATGCAGCGCTGGGCGTGGAACTGGACGGGCGATGTCGCCTCGACGTGGGAGTCGATGCGTCAACAGGTGGCCACGGTCGTCGGGCTGGGACTTTCGGGAGTCCCGTATTCGGGATCGGACATCGGCGGCTTCAGCGGCGTGCCCGACGACGAGCTGTATGTGCGCTGGCTGCAGATGAGCGTCTTCATGCCCTACTGCCGCACCCACTCGGTGCGCGGTGTGCCGCCCCGAGAGCCGTGGTGCTTCGCCGAGCCCACCCGGCAGCTCGTAGCGGCGTGGATCCGGTTCCGGTACCGGCTCCTTCCGTATCTCTACACGTTGGCGCACTTGGCCACTGAGACTGGCGCGCCGCTCATCCGCCCGCTGTGGTGGCCGGGAACCGGCGACGACAGCGACCCTGACACGGCCACCGATACCGCCACCGCGGTCACCGGGCCCGATGTCGATGACGCCTTCCTTCTCGGTGACGCTCTGCTGGTGGCACCGGTCACCGAGCCCGGCGGCGGGCGCGCTGGCGTGCCGCTTCCGCCGGGGCGTTGGACGAGTGTCTGGGCCGGCGACGGCGACGATCACGACAACGTTCCGCTCGTGACCCCGCTGGAGCGCATCCCGGTGCTGGCCCGGGCGGGATCGATCGTGCCCCTCGACGACGGCTGGTCGGACCCGGGCGGGCTGTGCCGGCTCGACGGTGATGCCGAAGGTGGGGTGTCGGGTGCGGCGTCGGGACGGTTGGCGCTCGACCACGCGCCGCGCCATCTCGCCTTTCACTGCTGGGCCGACGACGACGGTGCCGCCGCGGGGACGTGCATCGACGACGCCGGCGACGGATCGGGCCCGGTGCGGCGCGACACGTTGCGCGTCGAGGGGGCGCGCCCTGGATCCACGGCGACGATGACGTGGGAACGCTCGGGCGACTTCGCGCCACCGGCGGCGCTGCGCGTGGTGGTGCACGGCCTCACCGTGGAGCGTGCCGTCGCCGACGGTGTCGAGGTCCCGGTGTCGGGGGGCGTCCTCGAGTGCGCGGCCTTCTCCGAGCTCACCCTGCAGGGGTTGCGGCCGGCGACCCCGCTCGGAGTCTGAGGAGACTCGTGCGACTGCGCGCCCGGCGCAACGGGGACAGCGGTCGTGGGTTGATCGCGCCGGAAGAGGTCGAACGCGACGGCGTGATCCTGCGCCGCCTGACCGCGGACCACGCCCTCGCCGTGTCGAGGGCGGCCACCGAGAGCCTCGAGCACCTCCGGCCGTGGATGCCGTGGGCGACACCCGAAGGCACGTCACTCGAGACCCAGCGCGAACGGCTGCTCGGCCCCGCCACGTTGTGGAACTCGGGCAGCGGCTACGAGTACGGCATCTTCCTCCCCGACGGGACCCTGGTGGGCGGGTGCGGGCTGCACCGCCGCATCGGCCCCAGTGCGCTCGAGATCGGGTACTGGGTGCACGTCGACCACACCCGACGCGGCATCGCCACCGCGTGTGCCGGCGCGCTGACGGCGGTGGGGTTCGGGTTGCGGGGCATCGAACGCATGGAGATCCACTGCGACGAATCCAACATCGCCAGCGCCTCGGTCCCTCCCAAGCTCGGGTACCGGCTCACGGGACGCATCGAGCACGAGCCCGAGGCACCGGGCGAGGTGGGAACCCGGTTGATCTGGGTGATGTACCGCCGTGAATGGGAGGCACGTCCCCTGCGCGTCGCGCCTTCCGGACCGTAGATTGAGCCGATGTCCGATCCCGCCGGTCCGGAGCGCTCGATCCCGGCTCCACTCACCGCGGCGGTGTTCCACGAGATTCTCGACGAGCTGCGCGCCCTCGAAGGCCGTCTCTTCCTCCCCGACGTCCCCCTCGACGAGCTGAGTGTCCTCGAGGGCTACAAGTGGATCTTCTCCATCTTGGCGGTGGGCCTCGACGCACACGTGTGGGCCGATCCGGCCCGTCCGCGTTTCGTCGACATCGTGGGGCCGTACCGCAAGTGGGGCGGCGACAACGCCGATGCCTATTACCAGTACGCGCCGATCGACCCGGCCCGGACCTACGTGGTCACCGGGCGCAAGGGTGATGCCGACTACCTCTCGCTGTCGGTGTACGGCGGCCCGTCGGACGGGCGGTACTCCGAGCGCATCGTCGGCACCATCAACCACCGCGCCCTCGAGTTCTCCGGCGACGGGGCGTTCTCCCTCGTGCTCAGCCCCGAGCCCCACGACGGCGCGTGGTTGAAGCTCGAGCCCGACGCCGTGTGCGCCATCACCCGCGACTATCTCGCCGACCCGGTCCATGCACGGCGCGCCCAGTGGCACATCGAGTCCGTCGACCCGCCCGCCACCCGGCGCGAAGACGACGCTGATCTCGCCCGCCGGTTCCGGGCCACGCTCACCTGGCTCCGAGACCAGGCCGCCATCGTGCCTATCCCGCTCGGCACGCCCAACACCGTTGACGAGCCCTACGGGGTGCCCAGCCAGACCTTCGGGTGGGCGGCCGGCGACGCGGCGTACGCCATGGGCTCCTACGAGCTCGGCGAGGACGAGGCTCTTGTCATCGAGGGGCGCTCACCGGCCTGTGCGTTCTGGAACGTCTGTCTGTGGAACCAGTTCCTCCACACCTACGACTACGCCTACGAGCGCGTCACCCTCAACGGTCATCAGGCCGTCTACGAACCCGACGGGTCGTGGCGTGTCGTCGTGGCGCGCCGGGACCCGGGTCACCCCAACTGGATCTCGACCGCCGGGCATTCCCGGGGCCGGATCTGGTTCCGTTGGTTCCTTCCCGAGGCGACGCCGTCGCGACCGACGACGCGCGTCGTGCCCGTGACGGATGTGCCCGTCACCGAGGTGACGCGGTTGTGAGTGCGCGCCCGGCGCCGGTCGTCATCGACGACCTCGCCGACCCGCGTTTCCCTCCCGAGATCGAGCTGTTGCGCGCCGGCCTGGTGGACATGGCGCCGTCGTGTCCGATCGAGCCCGACGCGCTGTGCGCGGCCGCGACGGAGCAGACCGGGCTCGTCGACTTCGGCGACAACGCCTTCCGCACGCGCCTGGAGGTCCTGTGCTCGGCGTTGCACGACGAGGCCGGTCTGGCCCCCTCGGGCATCGTGAGCTGGCACACCCAGCTCGTCCAGCTGCTCAAGAACCGGCTCCTCGTCGAGGACCTGTTGACGCGTCACCCCGAGATCCGCGAGGTGCGCATCGAGCGGCCCATCATCATCTGCGGGCTGCCCCGCACCGGCACCACGCACCTCCACAACCTCATCAGTGCCGACCCCGCCCTGCGGTCGCTGCCGTACTGGGAGAGTCTCGAGCCCGTCCTGCCCGACGCCGAGCGTCCCGGGGCCGGCGAGCCCGACCCGCGCCTGGCCCGCACCGCCTTCGGGCTGGAGGTGGTCAACCAAGCCCTGCCGTACTTCAACCGCATGCACGAGATGACCGTCGACCACGTCCACGAGGAGATCCAACTTCTGGCCATGGACCTCTCCACCATGTTCTTCGAGACCCAGGCGCTCATGCCGTCGTGGCGCGACCACTTCAAAGCCGAGGACCAGACTCCGGTCTACGAGTATCTCCGCACAGTGTTGCAAGTCCTGCAGTGGCTGCGGGGCGGCACCCGGTGGGTGCTCAAGTCACCGCAGCACCTCGAGCAGTTCGCGCCGCTCGTGTCGACGTTCCCCGACGCCACCTTCGTGGTCACCCATCGCGACCCGGCATCGGTCACGGTGTCGCTCGCCACCATGATCGCCTACACGGCCCGCATGGCGATCGAACACATCGATCCCATGGCCATCGGCCACTACTGGTCGGCGCGTTGCGAGGACCTGTTCCGAGCGTGTGCCACCGATCGCGGCCTGCTCCCCGCGGAGCATTCGATCGACATCGTGTTCCACGAGTTCATGGCGGCGGACATCGCCACCGTCGAGAAGATCTACGCCGTGGCCGACCAGCCCTTCACCGCCCAGACGCGCCGGGCCATGGAGACGTTCATGGTGCATCACCCCCGCGGCCGCCACGGCACCGTCGTGTACCGGCCCGAGCAGGTCGGCATCGACCGCGCCGAGCGTCACGCTGCACTGGAGTCCTACATCGAGCAATTCGGGGTGGAGAGGGAAGAGAGCCACGCCTGAATGGGCATCTTCCAGTGGAGTTCCATTGGAGTTCCATTGGAGACCGCCGGCGGGCCACGTGGGTGGTGTTGGCACGCCGACCGGTCCACCTGCTGCCCACCTTCGTCGTGGAGCGCACCCGGGCCACAATGAGGGGGAGGATCCGGTGGCGGCGGAGGACGATCGGGGTGCAATGCGACGATTGACCGGTAGTCCCCGTTGACCGGGGGCGTCTTGGCCGTCGCCTGGTACCGCTTCCGGGCCACATTGCCCCGGCGACGGGGCGGATACCTGACCGTGATCCTGCTGGTCGCGCTCCTCGGCGGGGTGGCCATGGGCGCCATCGCCGGTGCCCGCCGCACCCAGTCCGCCTTCCCCGCCTATCTGGCCACCACGAAAACCTCGGACCTGCAATTCATCGCCTACGGACTGGCGAATATCCCCACCACGAACCTCGGCGCACAACTCGAGCGCGTCCCCGACGTCAAAAGCGTGGGGAACTCTCCCTTTCTCCTCGTGGAGCAGCTCGGGAGTAACGGAAAGGCGGCCTCCGGTGGGGGCAACAATCAAGATATCCAGGCGCTCGGGAGTGAGGGAGGGATGTACTACACCCAGGACCGGGTGACGGTGGCCGAGGGCCGCATGGCGGATCCGCGACGGGCCGACGAGATGGTGGCCACGGCGGAGGCGGCGCGCCTCGCCGGCTGGCACCTGGGCCAGACTTTCTCCTTCGGCGCCTTCACACTTGCTCAGGCGAACTCGCCGACCTTCGGCTTCCAGACCACCAAGCCCGCCGTGCGTTTCTCGGCGAAACTCGTCGGGCTCGTGGTGCTGTCGAGCCAGGTCGTCCACGACGATGTCGATACCTTCCCGGCCGACGTGCTCATGTCCCCCGCCCTCACCCGGCGGTTGAGCCACAGCGGGGCGTACCCGACCTACGCACTGCGTCTCGATCACGGAAGTCGCGACGTCGCCGCCGTGGAGCGCCACATCATCGCGTCCCTGCCTCCGGGCACTCCTTATACCTTTCACGTCACGTCCGTGGTGGAGGGACAAGTCGAGAGGGCCAGCAAGCCTGAGGCGATCGCGCTGGGCGCCTTCGGTGTCATCGCCGGCATCGCCGCGCTACTGATCGCCGGCCTGGCCATCAGCCGCGCCCTGTGGGAGTACGGCGAGGAGCTCGACGTCCTGCGCGCCCTCGGGGCCGATCCCAGGACGACGACGGCGGACGCCGCGCTCGGTCTGGTCGTGGCGGTCATCGTCGGAGCTGTCGTGGCGGTGGGTCTCGCCGTGGCCCTGTCACCGTTGGCACTGATAGGGCCGATACGCCAAGTCGATCGCGCCCCGGGGATCGCCTTTGACTGGACGGTGCTCGGGATCGGGCTGGCGGTCCTGACGGTGGGCCTGGCCGCGCTGACTGCGGTGCTTGCCTACCGCCGGGCCACCCGCCCCTTCGGCGAACGGGCCGAGCCTGTGGAGAGGCGATCACGCCTCGTCAACGCGGCGGCCCGGGTGGGGCTCCCGCCGCCGGCGATCGCCGGCCTGCGCTTCTCGCTCGAGCGAGGCCACGGTCGCACCGCCGTGCCGGTGCGCTCGGCCCTGATCGGCGCCGCGTTGGCCGTGACGGTCGTGGTGGCGACGCTCACGTTCGCGGGCAGCCTCCACACGCTCGACTCGCACCCCGCTTTGTACGGGTGGAATTGGAGCTATGCCATCAACTCGCCCGGTGGCAACAACATCCCTCCTGCCGCCGGCAAGCTCCTCGACCACGATCCCGACGTTGCTGCCTGGACCGGGTTCAGCTTCGCCAGCGTCCAGGTCGACGGGCAGACCGTTCCGGCGCTGCTGACGACAAAGCCCGGTCCTGTGGATCCACCCCTCTTGTCGGGCCACGAGATCGACACCAAGCACGAGATCGTGGTCGGTGCGTCCACCCTTGCCGTCCTGCACAAGAAGCTCGGCTCCACCGTGACGGTCAGCTATGGCAGCCCCAGCGACGCCCCCGTCTACGTCCCGCCCACCCCTCTCAAGGTCGTGGGGATCGCCACCATGCCCGCCATCGGGACGGCGGGAACCCTCCATGTGTCCATGGGCACCGGAGTGGAACTCCCGACGAGTGTCGAACCGGCGGCGATGCAACGGGCGCTGCACAGCCCCGACCCCAACCAGAACGGGCCGAACATCGCCGTGGTCCAGCTCCGCTCCGGCGTGACCGCCGCTGCGGGCCGTGCGTCGGTGCAACGCATCGCGGACAGCGCCACCAAGGTGATGGCCGCCGATCCCATGACCACCGGTGACACCTACAACGTGCTCGGTGTCCAGCGACCGGCCGAGATCGTGAACTACCAATCGACCGGCGCCACCCCCGCCACACTGGCGGCGGGCCTGGCGGCCGGAGCTGTCGTGGCCCTCGGTCTCACCCTGACGGCATCGGTCCGGCGGCGCCGACGTGACCTGGCACTGCTGAAGACCCTCGGCTTCACCCAAGGACAATTGGCTACCGCCGTGGCCTGGCAGGCGTCGGTCGCCGCCACCGTGGGCATCATCGTCGGCGTCCCGGCCGGGATCGCGCTGGGGCGGTGGCTGTGGAGCCTCTTCGCCCGAGCCATCTATGCGGTGCCCCAGCCGTCGGTGCCCGTCGTCGAAATCGTCCTGGTCGCTCTCGGCGCGCTCGTTCTGGCCAATGCGGTGGCGGCCATCCCCGGGCGCATCGCGGCGAGGACGTCG
The DNA here is from genome assembly GCA_963846125.1 of uncultured Acidimicrobiales bacterium. Classification (GTDB taxonomy): domain Bacteria; phylum Actinomycetota; class Acidimicrobiia; order Acidimicrobiales; family UBA8190; genus Chersky-840. The sequence goes on along the minus strand of CAWJUR010000002.1, from coordinate 43,523 downwards.
ACCGCGCACGTACTGCGCGCTGAGTGAGTCTTGCGTGAGTTTGCACTGACGTTTGCGCCGGCGCCGGCGCCGGGGGACCGGCCCAGGCGCCGCTACGTCTTGTCCTTCATACCGGCCCGGACGTAACGGCCCCGGCCTCGGCCTCGGCCTACGCGCTTCCGCCCGGACGTAACGCCGTCACGGCCTCGTCCACCGTCGAGAAGATGTGGTCCCGGCCGATGCGGTTGGCCAGCCCGCTGCGGGCGAGGTTCTGCGGCGCACCACCCACTGCCCGCGCCAGCGCCACGATGATGTGGGCACGCTGGAGCTCGTCCACGAGGGCGCGCACCGTTCTCGTCCCGGTGTAGTCGATGTCGGTGATGGCATCGGCGTCGATGACGAGGACAGTCGGCTTGGTCGGTGCACCCGACACGGCTTTGAGGATCTCGGCACGGAACACCGCCGCGTTGGCGTAATACACCGGCGCTAGCCACTGCACCACCACCACGCCGGGCACCGGGACCGGGTGGCCGGGGTGGCCCAGCGGCGCCCAGCTCGTGGTGCCGGGGATCTTGCCGAGCAGGTAGCTCTGGGGACGCGCCGAGCGCCGGGTGCGGTCGAGGATGGCGAGGCCGACGGCGACGCCGATGCCCTGCTCGACGCCGACGAAGGCCACCGTGAGCAGCGTCACGATGGCCAGGCCGAACTCCCACTTGTCGAAGCGGAACACCGACATCAGCTGGCCCACGTGGAAGAGACGCGTGGCCACGAAGATGAGGATGGCGGCCAGCGTGGCCAGGGGCACGTCGGTGAGCAGGCCGGCGGCGGGAATGACGAGCACGACCCCGGCCGCGGCGGCCAAGCCCGCGCCCTGGGTTCGGCCTCCCGCCGAAGTCACCGCCCCGGTGCGGGCCGGGCTGGCGTTGGTGGCGAACGCTCCGGCCAGCCCGGCCAGGATGCTGCCCGCCCCCACGCCGACGAAGTCGCGGTTGACGTCGACGTCGTAGCCACCTTGGTCCGCAAAGGCGCGCGTGGTGGCGGCGGTCTGGCTGAGCACGACCAGGGCCACCACCGCCGCGATGGGCAACACCTGGCCGAGTGACGTCCACGACAGGTCGTTGAGCCCGATAGTTCGGCGCACCGTGGGCGACGGTCCCGAGAACGGGCACGCCGTGGCCGCGCAGTCCCGCCCCGGCGACGACGAGCGTCGAGCCCACCAGGCCGAACAGCGCGGCGGGTAGCTTGCGATCGATGCGCTCGGCGGCCGTGACCACGGCGAAGACCGCCACCCCGATTGCGACCGCCCATCCGTTGGCCCGACCGAGGTGGTCGATGACGTTGGCGACGCGGTGGACGGTCGACCCCGACACCGGGGGGAGAGCAAAGAGATCGGGAAGTTGGTGCACCACGATGATCACCGCCACACCGCCCAGGAATCCCGTGATGATGGGGGCGGAGAGGAAGTCGGCGATCCAGCCCAGTCGCATCAGGCCCACGACCGCCACGAGCACACCCACGACGACCGCCAGCAGCGACACGAGAGCCATGTAGTGCGTCGAGCCGGTCGGCGAGATGTGGGCGATCCCGGCCGCGAACAGCGGTGCGATGGTGGAGTCGGCCCCGACCGACAGCTGGGGGGCCGAGCCCAGAACGGCGAACGCGACGGTACCCGGCGATGAAGACGTAGAGCCCCGTGATGGGGGGCATCCCGGCCAGGCGCGACGTCGCCAGCTGCTCGGGGACGGCGATCGCCAACAACGTGAGCCCGGCCAGGAGGTCGGGAGCCAGCCATTGCCGCTTGTACCCGTGCAGCGAGCTCATGAGGGCGGGCATCTGCAGCCGCCTGCCCGGGGCGGGAGTGGCCGTCACGGCGTCACCGCGTCACCGTCATTGGCCGCGGTCATGGTTCGTCGGGTCCGCCGGAGCGGTGGTCACGGGTCGAGATCGAGCCAGTGTCGCACGCTGGAGACGACGGTGACCTCGGGATGCGACCACACGAACCGTTCCACCTTGTCGAGGATCTCCTCCACGTGGTGGACGTCGGGGGCGACGGTGGTGAATCCGATGCTGGTGCGTTGCCACAGGTCGTGGTGGGCGACCTCCGATGCGGAGACCCCGATAGCGGCGCCGCGCCGTCTCGACGAGGTGGCGCACGACCGCCCGCTTGGCCTTGAGGGAGTCACTCGCCCCGATATGGAGCTCCATCTCGCTGCGCGGCGACGTGCATGGTGCTCACGACCCGCCGAGGCTACCGGGGATCCTTCAAACACTTCGGGACAGTGTGGATGTGGGCGTCAGCGAACAACGCGTAGCCGGGGTTGCGGTGGGGGTTGGGGTTGATCCCGCTCCTCGTCCTCATCTTCCTGAAAGCATCCGCAACTGATCTGTTGCCTACGACAGGCGGGGCACTCCTCGACTTCACATCCATGATGATGGATACCCCCGGCGGGGTGAGACAGAAGCGGCACGAAAAACTGGCTGGCCGCCGCCGCCCATATCGAATCTCCTTGCCCCACGGCAGCGGCTCGTAGGCCTTGCCGGCGATGGGTTTGGGATCGAGGTTGCAGCTGACTCCTCCCATCATGTCTCTTTTGCAAAATGAACACACAGCCACCCGGGGCAATCCTCTTAAGTCGATCATCTTCATAGATAGAAATGGTCGCACCAGGCTGTAACGCTGGTCCGTTCACTTTCGGCGAGCGCTGTTACAGCCGACTGCTTCACTGTCCCCGTGGATCTCGATGTCCTCACCGATGCGATCGATCGATTGTGCGGATCAGATCCGTTGGCGTGCGCCGACGGGGAGTCGATCGAGATCCTGCATCGTCAGCTCGCTCGTCTCGAATCCTTCGTGACCAACGCCACGGCGGCCTTCGATGCGGCGGAGAACTGGGTGCCCGATGGCGCGCAAGGCCCGGCGGGGTGGCTGGCGGTCCGGTGTCGACTCCCGAAGTCCCGGGCCCGGGCCATGCTGCGCCGGGGGCGCTCCTTGCGTCATCTGCCTGAGTGCGCCCGGGCGTGGGCCGGGGGCGACATCACCGCCGCCCAGGTGGACGTCATCGCCGGTCTGCGCAGCGATGCGACCGCGGAGGCGCTCGCCCGCGACGAGGAGATGCTCGTCGGCCAGGCGAGCACGATGCGTTACAGCTCCTTCACCCGGGCGGCGGCCTACTGGAAGCACTTCGCCGACCCCGACGGCGTCGAAGCCGACGACGAAAAGCGTCGCAAGGCTCGTGACGTCTATCTCGAGAGCAGTTTCGGGGGAATGTGGCTGGGCAAGATGACCCTCGACCCCATCTCCGGGTCCATCGTGGGGACCGAGCTCGAACGCCTCGAGAAAGCGCCTGTTCGAGGCGGAATGGGCGGCGGCACGCGAGGACCTCGGACGCGAGCCCACCTACCTGGACCTGCGCCCGGACCCCGGGCCAACGTCGAGCCGACGCCCTGGTCGAGATGGCGACGAGGAGTCAGATGGCTCCGAGCGACGGGCGCCGCCCCACCCCGTTGTTCAGCGTCCTGATCGACTACGAGACACTGCGTGGTCGGGTGTGTGAGCTGGCGGGGGGCACGGTCATCGCCCCGGGCTCGCTCCTACCCTGGTTGGACGAGGCGTACCTGGAGCGGGTGGTGTTCGCACCCGGGCGTCGTGTCGAGGTGAGCGCCACCGCCCGACTGTTCTCAGGCGCAACGCGTCGTGCCATCGAACTCCGGGATCGAGAGTGCACCCATCCCTACTGCGACGTCCCGGCGTCGTCGTGCCAGGTCGACCACATCGTCCCCTATACCGCCGGTGGCCCCACCATCGAGGAGAACGGACGGCTGTTGTGCGGGTTCCACAACCGTCAGCGGAGCGCCAGACCACCTCCAGCTGCGTAGACCGGGCCCCATTGGGGCCCGCAGGGCCGGTGATGCGAAGTGGCGACTGTTGCGAATGTTTGTGGGGTGCGCGTCGAGGCGCCGATGGTACGGTGACGCCGATGTCAGCGCGGGGGGCGAATCCGAAGTCGAAGTCGAAGCCGACGCGGCGCGGCTTGACGACGACCGTTCCTCGAACACGCTGATGCCTCTCTGGTTGACTGACGAGGAGTTCGCGGTCCTGTGCGCCGCGTGCGACCGCCTCGTCCCCGAAGACGAGACGCCGGGCGCGACGAGTACCGGGGTCCCTGACTACATCGACGGGCTGCTAGGCGCCTTCCTCGTCGACCCGCCGCGCATCTGGGCCGGAGGTCCGACGTCGGGGCGTCACGGCGGCGAGGCCGCGTTCGCCCGTTTCCACCGGCTGAGTGCGCTCGACGAGTTGGCATGGCGGACGCGCATCGAAGGTTCCCTCGGCATGCCTGAGCGCGAGTTCAACGGCCCGGTCGAGGGTCTCCAGCAGCGTTACCGGACCGGGCTCGCCGCACTCGGGCCGGACTTCTGCGAGCTCGCCCCTGAGGACCAGGACGAGCGGCTGCGGAGCCGGAGCAATCGCGCCTTCACCGCCCTCGTCTACGAGCACTGCTGCGAGGGCATGTACGGCGCACCCGGAGTACGGCGGGAATCGCGACGGCATGGGATGGGAGGCCATCGAGTTCCCCGGTGACATCCAGCCCCGGGGATGGAGCGACGCCGAGGTGGCGGATCCGTGACCGTCGACGCCGTCATTGTGGGGTCGGGGCCCGGGGGATCGACCGCGGCCGACGTGCTCACGCGGGCGGGCTGGAACGTGGTCATCATCGAGAAGGGCCGCAACCATCTTCTCGATCCCGACGACCTGACGCAGCCCGGCCGCGGACTACTCCAATGACGAGCTCAAGTTCATCTACCGGCATTTCCTGGGCCCCGACCCCCTGATCGAGCCCCGCACCTTCCGCCGCGGCGAGGAGGAGGGCGAGCACACCTACGTCGGGGAGGTGAACTCCATTCCGACCACGGTGGGCGGAGGCGGGACCCACGCCGACGGCAAGGTGCCGCGTTTTCGGGAGGAGGACTTCGGCCTCCTGAGCACCCACGGTCCCATCGACGGCGCCGAGGTGGCGGACTGGCCCCTCTCCTACGACGACCTCGAGCCTTTCTACGCCGAGGTCGAGCGTTCCATCGGTGTGGCCGGCACGGCGGGGGCCAATCCCTTCGCGGCGTGGCGGTCGGGCCCCTATCCCATGCCGTCGGGAGCGCCCATGTACGGCGCGGTGCGCTCGAGCGCGGCGGCCGAGGCGTTGGGCCTGCATCCCTACGCCGCGCCCACCGCCGCGAACTCGGTGCCCTACGACGGGCGGCCGGCGTGCAACAACTGCGGGTTCTGCGCCTTCTTCGGCTGTCCCATCCACGCCAAGGGCGACCCCGTCGCCTTGCTGCTGCGGGCCATGGCGTCGGGCCGGGCCGAGTTGTTGTCCGAGACCTTCGTGTCGCGAGTGCGTGACCGACGGGCGCCGCGCCACCGGGGTCGAGGTCATCGGTCCCGACGGTGCCACGCGTCGCATCGACGCCCGCCACGTGGTCATCGCCGCCGGTGCGGTCGAGACGCCCCGCCTGCTGCTGTTGTCGGGGATCGACCATCCTCTCGTGGGCCGGAACTTCATGGTGCACTTCCAGACCTTCGTCATCGGGATCCTCCCCGAGCGGGTGCACGGCCACAAGGGCCGGGCCGTGACCCACGTGCACGACGACGCCGTGATCGTCGACGACGACGCTCGCGCCGCCGCGGCCGAAGCCGGTTTGCCGTGGATCCGGGGCGGGCTCGTCGAGCACGGCGGTCCCAGCCTGCCGGTCATGGAGGCGAAGATCTACCCGTGGGGGGCGAAGCACAAGTCGCTCATGCGCGCCTCACCGATGCGCGACCGCATGTGGGCCTTCACCATGCAGGGCGAGGACCTCCCCCAGCTCACCAACCGCGTCGACCTCGACCCCACCGTGCGCGACGTGCGCGGCTTCCCCGTGGCCCGCGTCACCTACCGGCCCCATCGCCACGAGATCGTGGCTTCGGCCCATCACGCCCCGCGCCTGGTGCGCGTCCTCGAGGACATGGGCGCCACGTGGACGATGACGTCGACCTCGCCGCTGGTCGAAGGTGAGGACCGCCGGGGCGCGTTGTCGGCGATCCCCATGAGCCGCCACGTCATGGGCACGACCCGCATGGGCGACGATCCGAAGACGTCGGTGGTCGACGCCTTCGGCCGCATGCACGGCCTCGAGAACGTCGTGGTCGCCGACTCGTCGGTGTTCGTGACCTCAGCGGGATACGGGCCCACCCTCACCCTCGTGGCCCTGGCGGCACGGGCCGCGGCGGCGATGGTGGGGAGGACCGCACCGGGCTGAGCCGGGCTTGGCTGCGCCGTCGAAGAACAGCGCCTTAGTCGAGCAGATGTGAGGCCAGCAGCTTCCCGCTTGCCTCGAACTCCTCGGCGGGGACTTCGCCGTGCATGCCCGGGCTCACGTGCATGCGCTTGTCGGTGCTGCCGAAGGCCTCGAAGAGGTCGAAGGCGAGATCACGGGGAAACAGCTCGTCGTGCCACTGCACCAGGAAGAGCAGGGGGCACGAGACGCTGCGCGGCATCGGCGGCGAAGCGGTCCTTGGTGGGCCCGGCGATCCCCATGAGGCCGAGGACGGCGACCGACACGCGCGGCTCGGCGGCGACGGCCGGGAGGCCGAAGATCGTCCCCATCGACAGCCCCCAGTACCCGCACGGCCCGGGGGTCACCTCGGGCAGGGTCTGCACGGCGTCGAGGGTGGTGCGCCAGTCGTCCACCATGTCGTCGATGAGCGCGGGGTCCGCCGACCACCGTTGCACGAAGTCGGCGAAGGGAAGGCCCGCGACCGCACCCTTGTCGGCGCGCCGGTCCCCGTGGACGGGGCCGTCGATGGCGACCGCGCTGAGCCCGTGACGGCGCACGAGCCCCCGCGCCAGGGCCACGATGTAGTCCTCGCGCTTCGATCCCGACGCCCCGTGACCGAGCATGACGACGGGCCGAGGTTGGTCGTCGTCAGCAGCCGTCCACAACACCCCCGGGATGTGTCGATCGCCGCGGCTCGATCTCGAAGGCCCGCTCCCGCACGCCCTTGGCGGCGACGTCGGTGCCGAACTGCATGGGGGCCAGGGTCCCGGTCAACTGCGCGGCACCTCCGACCACGCCACGTCCTTGTCCAACCGGGGCTCGCCGGGGAGGCCGAGCACGCGCTCGCCCAGGATGTTGCGCATGATCTCCGACGTCCCGCCTTCGATGGAGTTGGCGCGCGAGCGCAGGAACGTGTGGCGGGGGTCGGCCCCTCCCGAGAACACGGCCCGGTCGGGCCGGCGCATCTCGTAGTGCGTGGGGAAGAGCGTGCCCGTCATGCCCATGAGGTCGACGCAGAACTCGTAGACGTGCTTGTTGAGCTCGGCCCCGACGAGCTTGGCCACCGACCCCTCGGGTCCCGGCGTTCCCGCCGTGCGCAGGGCGCGGGCCCGCATGTTGGTGAGGCGGGCCACCTCGGACTGGACCCACAGCTCCATGAGGCGGTCGCGCTGGGTGCTCGTCTTGTCGCTCTTTTCCTTCCAGATGCGCAGGGCCTCGTGAATGGGCCCCGAGCTGCGCGCCACGACGCCGCCTCCGATGGCGACGCGCTCGTTCATCAACGTGGTGGTGGCCACGCGCCACCCCGCGCCGACAGCGTCGAGCCGGTTGCTGTCGGGGATGTGCACGTCGGTGAAGAAGACCTCGTTGAACTCGGCTTCACCGGTGATCTGGCGCAGAGGACGGACCTCGACCCCCGGCCCGTGCATGTCCACGATGAAGTAGGTGAGGCCGCGGTGCTTGGGGACGTCGGGGTCGGTGCGGGCCACGAGCAGTCCCCACTTGGCGGTGTGGGCCAAGGTGGTCCACACCTTCTGGCCGTTGACCACCCATTCGTCGCCGTCGCGCACGGCCCGGGTGGCGAGCCCGGCCACGTCGGAGCCCGCGCCGGGCTCACTGAAGAGCTGACACCAGACCTCCTCGCACGTGAACAGCGGGCGGAGATAGCGGGCCCGCTGCTCCTCGGTCCCGTGCGTCAGGACCGTGGGTGCGGCCATGCCGTAGCCGATGACGTTGCGGTCCGCCTCGTTGGGCGCGCCGACGTCACGCAGTTCGCGCTCGACGATGCCCTGCAGATCGGGGCTCACCCCGAGGCCCCCCAGACCGACCGGGAACGACACCCAGGCGAGGCCGGCGTCGAAGCGGGCGCCGAGAAACTCCACCGCCGGCGTGGAAGCGGGATCGTGCTCCGCCAGCAGGTCCTGGAGACGGGTGCGGACGAGGTCCTCGTCGGTTGTCAGCGTGTCGGTGAGAGGCATGCGCCAACGTTAACGACAGCCGGAGCCGTGCGTCGGACGGCGGCGATGGCCTTGGCAGCGGACCGCAGCGGAGTGGGGACGGCGCGGGCGGGTGCCGGGGGAGGCCGTTCCGCCCGCGCCCGTACCTGTGTCGCCCCAGGCGGGTCCGGGTACTGGTTGCGATCAGAGGTATCGGCGGGCGCCGGGCGGTCCTTGAACCTCCCCGTAGAGTCGCCTTCGTGAGCGACGCTCCGGGGGGCCAACCCGACGACGAGGCCTTCGCCCACAACAGGGCGAGTTGGGACCAACGGGTCCCCGTGCACGTGGCGTCGGAGTTCTACGACGTCGAAGGATGGCTGCGCAAGGGTCGAGGGCCGCGCCCGCACGAGGCGGCCGCGCTGGGAGACGTCTCGGGGCTCGACCTCGTGCACCTGCAGTGCCACTTCGGGCTCGACACCTTGGCGTGGGCCCGGGCGGGGGCGCGCGTCACGGGCCTCGACTTCTCCCAGCCCGCCATCGAGCAGGCCCGCGTGTTGGCGGCGCGGGCCGGGCTCGAGGACCGAGCCGGCTTCGTGTGCGCCAACGTCTACGACGCCGTCGACGCCCTCGCCCATCGGGTCTTCGACGTGGTGTACGTGAGCCTGGGCTCGTTGAGCTGGTTGCCGAGCGTCGACCGGTGGGCCGCCGTTGCGGCCGAGCTGGTGCGACCGGGAGGCCGGCTCTTCCTCCACGATGTGCACCCGCTGTCGAACGCGCTCGGCAATGACGAGCTCGTCCTCGAAGACACCTACTTCGAGGAGCCCGAGCCCTACGTCGACGACTCGGGCTTCACCTACACCGACGGGACATTCCCGGTGCCGATGGAACGGGACTACTCCTGGAACCACAGTCTGGGGGAGATCGTCTCCGCCGTCGTCGACCACGACTTCGTCCTCGAGGGTCTCGAGGAGCACGACTGGACGTCGTTCCCCCGCTTCTCGTGGCTGGTGCGACAGGTGGATAAGCGCTACGTGCTCCCCGCCGGCCGGCCCCGGATTCCCCTCAGCTTCAGTCTCATGGCCCGGCGTTTGTAGAGTCGGGCCCGCGTCGGTCATCACCGGGGCATTCGAGGCCGAGCCGACGGGAGGCGTTGTGGAGCGAGTGGAGTTCGAGACGATCGTCTACGAGAAGGACGGGGGGGTGGCCCGCATCGTCCTCAACACTCCCGACAAGGCCAACATCCAGACCGCACAGCAGGTGTGGGACATGGACAAGGCCCTCGTTCTCGCCGATGACGACGACGACGTCAAGGTGCTGGTGTTGAAGGCCAACGGGGACGGATTCTGCGCCGGGCACGCCATCGTGGGCATCGACGAGATGCCCGAGGTCTACCCGACCACGGGCCCCACACCCGAGCGGACGTGGAGGCGGCACCACCAGGGGCTGTTCCTGTGGCCGCCGCTGCGGCTGTGGGAGTTCCCGAAGGCGACCATCGCCCAGGTGCACGGCTACTGCGTCGGGGGCGGCACTGTGTACGGACTGCTCACCGACCTCACCATCGTCTCCGAGGACGCCTACTTCCAGATGCCGCTGCCGCAGGGCTTCGGGCTCCCGGGCGCCCAGACCATGATCGAGCCCTGGGTCCTCATGAACTTCAAGCGCGCCGCGGAGTACCTGTTCCTGGCGCCCACCATCAGCGCCACCCAGGCGCTCGATTGGGGGATGGTCAACCGGATCGTGCCGCGTGCCGACCTCGACGAGACCGTGGAGGAGATCGCGGCCACCATCGCCAAGATGCCGCTCACCACCATTCTCGCCACCAAGCAGGGGCTCACCCGGGCGTGGGAAATGATGGGCATGCGGATGCACCTCCAACAGTCCACCGACCTGGTGGCACTGTGCACGGGGGCGAGCGACGTCCGCAGCTACATGGCGTCACTGGGGGGCAAGCGGCCGCGCCAGAAGGCCGCCGATCACTCCGTCCCCGATTGACCGGCGCGGTAGAGCTGCTTGGTGAGCTGGATGTGCCCGAGGTGCTCGCGGGCGTGGCCGTAGTTGCCGACCAACCACACCAATCCTGAACGCCGGTCAAACTTCGGTCAAAACGGCGTTGTCGGAGCCGACCCGAGAATGAAGCCGGGCTGATAGTCGCGAAAAGAGGGTCGCCGTATGGCGACCCTCTTTTCATCAACAGCCCGCCAATGTCGTGATTGCATTGTCGGCGCCTGACCTTCGTCGACTTCCTGTCTCTCAGATCACCTGGTCCCGTAGAACGCAGAGCTCGACCACGCCACAGGGGCGGCGAACCCGGTCCCTGTCGACAGCATCACGAACGTGTTGTTGTCATTGACGGCGATCAGATCGGCTTTTCCGTCGCCGTTGACGTCGGCCACCAGGGTGACTTTCGTCCCGTAGAACGCAGAGCTCGACCACGCCACAGGGGCGGCGAACCCGGTCCCTGTCGACAGCATCACGAACGTGTTGTTGTCATTGACGGCGATCAGATCGGCTTTTCCGTCGCCGTTGACGTCGGCCACCAGGGTGGCTTTCGTCCCGTAGAACGCAGAGCTCGACCACGCCACAGGGGCGGCGAACCCGGTCCCTGTCGACAGCATCACGAACGTGTTGTTGTCATTGACGGCGATCAGATCGGCTTTTCCGTCGCCGTTGACGTCGGCCACCAGGGTGGCTTTCGTCCCGTAGAACGCAGAGCTCGACCACGCCACAGGGGCGGCGAACCCGGTCCCTGTCGACAGCATCACGAACGTGTTGTTGTCATTGACGGCGATCAGATCGGCTTTTCCGTCGCCGTTGACGTCGGCCACCAGGGTGGCTTTCGTCCCGTAGAACGCAGAGCTCGACCACGCCACAGGGGCGGCGAACCCCGTCCCTGTCGACAGCATCACGAACGTGTTGTTGTCATTGACGGCGATCAGATCGGCTTTTCCGTCGCCGTTGACGTCGGCCACCAGGGTGGCTTTCGTCCCGTAGAACGCAGAGCTAGACCACGCCACAGGGGCGGCGAACCCCGTCCCTGTCGACGGCATCACCCAGCTGCTGCTGTCGTTGACCGCGATCAGATCGGCTTTGCCGTCGCCGACGAACATACCCGCACGCGCTGCCGGAGATGTTGGAGGGGTACCGCCCAAATTGTTGGAGACGAGATTCTGACCGATTGTTGGATTCCCGATTCCAGTGAAGCTACCCGGAATGCTGTTGCCAACCGAGGGGGAATTTCCTGTCCCCGAGGCACTTGAGAGCCAGCTGAAATGCAGATGGGCAAAGCCCCCGGTATACCCGGTAGCTCCGATTTGACCAACGGGTTGACCAACCACGATGTGTTGATTTTGCGAAACTACGACGCTTCCGGGCTGCAGGTGAAGGTATTCCAAATATGTCCCATCATCGTTGTGAACGAACACGTAGTTGCCGAATGCGCAAGAGCTAAAGAAATTGTTGCAGGTACCCTGGTAGCTGTTTCGCAACCCAATGACGGTTCCTGATGTCGCGGACACAATTGCCATACCAGCGGAGGAGCCACTCGAGGCACCAAAGTCCCAAGCGTAGAGATCTGGCTGGGTGCAATGAGTGGTGCACCCATTCCCAGGACCGTTTCCCTGGAAGACATGGACAGTTGTACCCGCCGGAAACGGCAAGTAACCATTGGCCGTGGCGGCAGATGCCGACTGAACAGTCGTGAACAAGCTCATCATCACTGCGACGATGATCAGACACAGTCCCGCTCTGACGAACGATGAGACTCGCCTGGGCGAAACGCTTCGGTTTGTGGCTCGAGCTGGGCGACGCAGCTGCTTATTCATGGCTCCTCCTGGGTGGCGATGGGAGTCATCATGAAGGTCGCGAAGGGGAGTCGGAAGAGGGAGGCGTACCCCTTCCTTGTAGGTAGTTTTGACGACTCGGTTCTTGAATCGCTCAAGAGTGAGATGGAACCGTAGGAAGGCATACAACGCAACCCTTGGTCCAGCTCGAAGCGAGTCAGGCCAAGGTCATGTCTCGTTGAGGTGAGCCATTTTCATTCCGAAGATCCAATAGGCACCACCCAGCCCGATTCCGATCGTAACCTGGACGCGGTGCTGAGATGCCCGAATGTCTTCGGTGAAGAAGACATTTTCAGCACGCCGACGGAGTGTGAGCACAACTACGGACGATCCAATGTGTATCGAGTGATAGTTACTCTGTGTTGCGATGCTCAAAAGCAAGGCGTGCGAGTTCGGCGCGTCGCCGATGCCCGGTCTTGTCGCGAATGCGGTCGAGATGAGAACGTACGGTTCGGATGCTTATGAAGAGTCGCTCTGCAATGTCTGCGTCTGTCTCACCGTCCGCGAGCAACGATAGAACTTGGCGTTCTCTTGCAGTTATGGCGTACGAAGCTGACCGATCCTGGTCACGCGTATCTCGCAAAAGATACGCAGCTAGCACAGGAGACACATATGTCCCACCTGCAGCGACGGTAAGAATCGCCCTCACAACCTCGTCCGCATCAGAAGACTTCGTCAGATAGCCAGCTGCACCGGCCGCGATCGCATCGACGACATGCTTTCGATCTTCGGAGGCCGAAATTACCAGAATGGTCTCCCTTGCTGCCTTGACGCGACTTACAGCTTCGGCTCCTTCACAGTCTGGAAGATGAAGGTCGAGGACAACAACATCGACATTTTCGTAGCCGACTTCCTCCATCTCCCCGACGCTGTCGACGGAGGCCACCAGATCGAGGCCTTGGCCTGTTTCAACGACTTGGATCAGGCCCTGGCGATATAGAGGATGGTCCTCGATAATCGCAACGCGGACTACCTTGGCGCCCATAGCGCAATCCTTGTCCCTCGGCCCGGAGCCGAAAAAATCTCAGCTCTACCGCCAACACTCGCCATGCGTTCGACAATTGAGTTCTCGACCCCAAAACCCTTCTTTCCTTCCGAAGAGTCGAATCCTATGCCCTGGTCTCTCACTGTTAATTCGACACCGTCGCGGCCGGACACGGCCCGCATCACTACTCGAGATACCCCTGCGTGCTTGGCTGCATTCGTCAATGCTTCTCGTGCGGCATCACAAAGTGCTTCGGCGACCAATGGTTCAGGATCGTCGTCAACCTCGATCGTAATCAGCTCAACCTTGAGTCCCCGTGCCGCAGACTCCTCAGTAAGCTCCTGGAGCCGCGCGACGAGACCCGTCGATTCGCGTCCTTCTCCCTCGATGGCGCGACGCAAGGCTGCCGCCTCCTTGCGGGCTTGACGCCGGAGTTCGTTCGGGTCGAGGTCGTAAGAGGCCATTGCTTCGAGCGTCTGTAGGGCAGAATCGTGTAAGAGCCGATGTTCGTGGTTGCGAGCCTCCTGTGCCGCCGCTCGTGCGCCTTGTTCGACAGCTTTCAAGCGGGCATCGTCCACGTCACGCGCCAGCCGTCGAACAAGTCGAATGATCGAAGACCCCACGATGAAAAAGCCGGGATAGCTGAGCGTATTGGCGATTGCGCCGGCCGCTTTTCCAGAGCCAGTGATGAGAGACTCACGAGTGATTGCCGCATATGACGCCCCGAGAGATGCGGAAATGGAGGCGCCCTCCATACGATCCAAGCCCATCGAGGCTCCCAGGCAGCTACCTACAGTCAGCGGCAGCATCCAGTTGAGGGAAGAGGTCCGATCAGCGGGGTGCGTGGCCATGCCAAGAGCCAGGAGGCCAGCGGCGCCAAAAGCGGCGTCCAATCTGGCTGTTGAGCTGTCGTGACTACCTCGGGAAAAGTCGCGCTTGGCCATCCAGACCAACTCGGCGAGGGAGGCTGCGGCCGCCACTATCGCTACCTTCGGGCGGCGATACGCGGAACGGGCGGTGATTACACACGTAAAGCCCTGAACTACGTGCACAGACCGTACTGCGAGCATCGTCGACATCAAGACCCGCTCGATGCCGGGCCGGGCGCTCTGAAAAGGGGTAGTACTACCCTCGCCCGATTCCGCCCCAGCTTTCATACTTGGCTGTAATGTATCGGACTCATATTCCCGTGACCACGGCGAATCTCGAAGCAGACAATCCATTGTTGCTAGCTGGGCTGGAGCGGGCGGCCGAACTCGCCAATATCCAGGTGGTGGCCCAAAGGGAAGCGGCCGTGCTCTCACTGCGAAGTGCGGGGTCGGGGCTATCGCATCCCCGGGTCGATATCGCCATCGACATCGACCGCATCATTATCTCGGTGAGGCAGCAGCCCCCACCCTCGACCTGGGGGGCAATTTACCGGCTTATAGGTCACCTGGCGGGAACCGTATCGTGCGACGTCGATTCGAATGAGACCCCAGTGGCCCAGGAGTGAATAACAAGGCACTGTGTTGAGCAGTCCGCATTTAGGTTATGACCCGACCACGCTTTGACAGGCTTTTGATGACTTGTCACATATCAATCGACGCCTAGTCCACCCGATGGCACCGGCATGAATTACCGCGGCTCTTCCACCATCGAGGTCCGTACTGTTGCCCGGCCTGTCCATTTTGGCCTGGCTATGCACTATCGTTGTTGGCATCGCTGATCAGTTCTGCCTCACCGAGTTGCCTAAGAGCCCAGCCAATGACAACCAGCGGAGACCGGCGTCGCTGGCTACCATTCTGGGCTACAGCCGACCTTCCTAAGACCTCAATGGGCCCAAGCTTGAGCGAAGAGTTTCGCAAAGACAACACTCGCACCAGAGCCTCAACTACCGATCAACAGTCGGCAAACGAGCGGGCCACGCTGATCGCGTTCTTCACCGTCCGGTTGATGCATCTCCTACAGGGCTCGGTATGCGTTGCCACAGGTTGGCGCGCCTACACGCGGCCACGACTGGTTTTAGCAACGTTGCTCGCGAGCTTGCTGGAATCGGTGTGGCTCGCGCGTCGCTGCTGGAGTCGCCAAGCATACGACGAGGCGTTCCCGGCCGTCGTGGACACGGGATTCGGGTTGATGGGTTTAATTTCTATGGCGGCGGCAACAACTCCAGAAGACCGCACGACGTGGCTCAATTGGATGTGTCCATTAACATTCGGGACTGCCGCCGGAGTCGCAATCGCCATGGAGAGTCCAACCGCCGTCGCGTGGCCCGCGCTTCTCACAGGGACGTACATCGCAACCGTATGGCCGAGCATGAGAACAGGTGGAAGCCAAGTCGCAACCGCCGTGGCAAACACCACTAGCTACGTGAACTATTTCTTCGCTGCGGACAGGTTCGTTCGTCGGCTACGACGTGACGCTCACACGCTTGAAATGGCACGTCAAGAAACAGTTCGCGAGCGTGAACGGCTCGCGGCCGAGCAGGAGCGCAATCGCCAGCACCGTCTATTGCATGATTCTGCACTTCAGACCTTGGAGGCCGTTGCTGGTCGATACGACGTGGATCCTGAAGCCATCCGGCGGCAGGCGGGTAGGGAGGCAGCCGCGCTACGTCGCGCGATTTCTGGCGAACCTATTCAACCCGGTGAACTCAAAGGGGCTCTTGAGTACCTGGCTGCGGAATTCTCCGAACGAGGTCTGCGTGTTGAGACTGTGTTGGTTGAACTCACTGAAGGACATCTTGCCCCCCTCGTCGGTGCCGCACTTTGCGACGCCACCCGGGAGGCACTAATGAACGTTCTCAAGCACTCTGGAGTGACAAACGCTGTGGTTCGGGCTTCAACGGAAGTGGATGGCACGAAGATCACCATCCGGGATCAGGGTCGAGGTTTCGAACTCTCCTCGAGTCAATACGGCTTCGGCATCGCCGGATCGATCGTTTCTCGACTGGCCGAATTTGGTGGCCGAGCCGAATTCTGGTCGGAGCCCGGCCAAGGAACACGGGTAGAGCTTTGGACTCCACTTTGATCGGAGTGGCCGTCGTCGAAGATCATCCTCTCTCACGGCAGAGCATCGTGCAGATCATTGATCGCTCGAGTGAAATGGAACTTGTCACAACAGCTTCGACTATCGGGGAGATCGAGGAGTCCGGATTCGAACACGTTCAGGTTGTCCTTTTGGATTTGCATTTGCCCGACGCGCATGGTGCAAAGGCTGTGAGAAGGATCAAGGCCCACGGGCCGGCTGTCCTGGTCCTCTCAGCTTCGAGCGACCACCGGAGCATCATCGAAGCCATTGGTGCTGGTGCTAACGGGTACGTATCCAAGGGAGCCGACGCCGGTGAGATCTTCAAGGCGGTAAACACGGTAGCTCAAGGAGGTGCCTACGTTTCCCCGATGTTGGCTGCACACCTACTCCTCAATTCACGAGAGATCTCTGGACCTCCAGAGTTTGATCTGAATGATCGGGAACGCGAACTCTTGTCGCTGATTGCGCAGGGAGAGACAGACGTTGCGATCGGGAGGCAGCTCTCTTTGGACATCCAGGGAGTGCGGAAGGCTCTAGATCAAGTACGCGCCAAGGTTGAGAATGGAGGCAGGCTTCCGGTCAAACACCCGACATTCGAACGCGTAGAAGTAAGTGTGTCGTTGCTGTGTGACGGCTACGGGCCTCTGTACAAAGCATGAGGCGTGGAACGGTGTGTCCGTTGCACCCGGTAAGATGTTTGTCCCACGACTAGCACCGGGGATTCGGCACTATCGCAATCAGGCATGGGGATTGAGTTCCGTCTGTTGAGGAGCCACTGCCATATCGGACTCCAAGAGGTCGACTGGCAACTCGAATGGAATGACACGCCGGTATGCCAAGAATTGAAATAGCAAGAAGTGATATTCGGGCCAGGGGAGTACCAATTTCATTGGATTGGCACCGTCAAGAAAGAACAGGATGCCCTCATAGGGAGCCAGGTCGCTGTTCCGGATGGCATCGAATGGAACGTCGAACCACCCGGACAGTCCTTGCAATCCAAATCTGAGATTGGTAACAAAAGCAGTTCCCTGCGAAACGACCCGCCATTGTGCTGCTGCTTCCGCGATCGCACGCTGCTTCCTGGAATAGTTGAAGAGAGCGCTTCCAGCCAGGGTCGCAGCAAACATCATCGGCGAGCCGATCCCGAACAAGGTTCGATTGTAAGTTACATTCCGGCCAGCGAACTCATACAGGCTGAATGTTTGGGCCGAGTAGACCTGTTCCGATTCAAAGAGAGGAATGGACGCCAGAATTGGCTCTGGGCTTCCACCTCGTCTTAGGAATGAAGAAAGCCGATTCGCCGCGATGAGCGAATCGCGCACCTGTGGTGGCAGTACTGAGTCACGGCGCTTTGACATCTGCATCCTCATCTCTGAGTCTTGGCAAAGGGGTGCGAATTGGACTGAGGTTCTTTGCTGAACGTCTCCTACTAAGGATTGAACAAAGGGATGTATCTGGGCAGAGGGTTTCCTACCCCAACCGTGTGGGTAGTTCTACCCATTGCAGTTCGTGTGGATCCTGCCTTTGCCAGGTCCGGCCACCTATCCAGCTTTCTATTCAGTCGGCCGTATTCGATTTCGTTTGGCCTCGACTGTTCGCCATTGGACGTGGGTGCGGGGCACAAAGACCCACACTCAAGGGGCACGTCCACCCCTGGTTGTCGCCTTCCATAAGGCGCACGATCGAGTGGATAGAACCTGGACCCCCGAGGAGGAATCATGCGCCGCATCACTAACAATCCCATCCGCCGATTGTTATTTGACACCGGGCGCGTTACGACGCGGCTTTCCTTGAAACGCAGACATCATCTTGGCTCATTGCTTACATGTGCGGTTGTCTTGCCGCTAGTCGTTAGCGCGATGGTTACACTTACGTCAGGCCCTGCTCGGGCCGTCACGGGCTACGGGCCCTACTCCGTTGTCGGTACGGGATCGAACGGTCTGAATGATCGCTCAGCGCCCTCGACCTCAGGTGGAGTTTTGGGGAACCTCAAGAATGGTACGGCGATCTACATCGCGTGCCAGGTGTCAGGAGGAGCGTACGCCACCGGAGGTTCGCCAGCCACCGACGCCATATGGGACCAGCTCACCTCGGGCGGCTACGTGGCCGACTACTGGGTTAGTACGCCGAGCGTGGGCTCATTCAGCCCGGGAATCGCGACATGTGGCGCGAATCCCCCTTCGTCGCAAACCCCGCCACCGGCTCCGGGGGGATCGGTGAATGTGGGTGCAGATGAGTTTGTGAACCAGGCTCACGGCCAGTGCCTCGATGCGGCTGCGCAGACTGACGCAAGCAACGGTGGCAAAATCCAACTTTGGTCATGTCTGAATGGTACGAATCAGAATTGGGTGCGCCAGGGCAACGAGCTCGTGAACCAAGCCCATGGGCTCTGTCTCGACGCGGCCGCCCAGACCGACGGAAACAATGGAGGGGCGGTCCAGCTGTGGTCCTGTGTGAATGATGCGAACCAGCAGTGGATTCAGTACGGCACCGAACTCGTGAATCAAGCCCACAGTCTCTGCCTCGACGCGGCAGCGCAGACCGATGGAAACAATGGCGGAACAGTTGAGTTGTGGTCCTGCTGGGGCGGCGCCAACCAGAATTGGGTTACCCCGCAGCACGACGAAATTCTCAACCAGGCCCATGGGCTCTGCCTCGACGCGGCAGCGCAGACCGACGGAAACTACGGCGGCATTGTGCAGATGTGGTCCTGTGTGAACGATTCAAACCAGCAGTGGGTCCTCAACAACAACGAACTGGTGAACCAAGCCCACGGACTTTGCCTTGACGCGGCCGCCCAGACCGATGGTAACAACGGCGGCACAGTCGAGCTATGGCCCTGCTGGGGCGGCGCCAACCAACAGTGGGTCCGATCCGGTGGCGAGCTCGTGAACCAGGCTCATGGCCTGTGCCTCGATGCGGCGGCGCAGAATGATGGAAACAACGGCGGCACCGTTCAGCTGTGGTCCTGCTGGGGCGGTACGAATCAGCAATGGTTGGGTCCAAACGGTACGCAGTATCCTTTCGTCCAGACCGAGGACCTCGTCTGCGGCCACCTGTTCCAGATCCTCAGCCCGACTATGGCGTCTGATCCGTCGACTCAGCCCAACAGAATTCAGGTGCCTCGTTCATACACCTTCGGGTATTCGGGAGGGCACTGCGTCTACAAGATAAGTGACCAGGCCGGCATCGATGTGAATACTCATGAGCTGATTCAGTTGACGAACTACTACGACTGGGGATGGCACTGGGATGTCCTCGGAGCGGCTGGTGAAGGCGCCGCGGCCTGTGAGGAGACGACGGCAGGATGGCCCCCTGAGTTCGAAGCTGCCCGCGCAGCGGCAGTGTCGTGGTGTGGCGCTGTGAGCAGCTTGGCATACGTCTTTTGACACACGTGACCTTGATTTGAGATCACCTTGCCGAGTTGTTCTTTGACATGGGCGGGAGGTTCCCTTTGGGGCCTCCCGCCCATGTCGCGAATGTGGGGGAGCTAGATGTCGCCGGAGATGGGAGCCCAATTGCGGGTGGGCCGTTGGGAGCGGCGGGACTGGGGTTATGTGCCCTACCCGCGTTTCTCGACGAGCAGTCCCTGCAGTGACCGTCCGATGGAACCGTGCGCGTCCCACAGCATGGATTGGGCCAGGCCGGCCCCGGGGACACCGATGGTGGTGGAGGCGTCGAGGCACACCCACTCCCCGATGGCGGGTCGATGCAGGTACACGGTGAGGTCCGGATTGATGAAGACGTAGCGCGCGAAGTCGAGCTCCGAGCTCACCCCGTTGCCGAAGTCGGCGGCAGCCACGACCCGCTGGAGTGCGGTGACTTCCTCACCCGCCACCACCGGCACGGCCAGGCGCACCCACACCGTCGCCGGTCCGCGCTGGTCGAAGTCCCCGGCCACGTAGCGCAGCTCCGCCCCGGCGTTGTGGAAGGCCCGGTAGGCGGCGACGAGTGAAGGTGAGCTTTGGCCGCCGTGATGGGTTTCCGGCGCGCCCGCATCGACGCCGGGGACGGGACCAGCCTGCGAGGAGTTCGCTCCCGGGAAGTCGTCTTCGGTCGACGGTTGCAGACGAACGCGCAGCGCCCGCCCCCACGCCACGTCGCGGTCGCCGCTCGAGATGCGGGCGTCGACGAGCTGGACCTTGCGGCCCGGTCGTGACACCGAGGCGGAGACGGTGAGTCGCGCCAGCGGCACGGGCCGGAGGAGCTCGACGGTGAGCCGGATGACGTGCATGGGCTCGTCGGTGGGGATCGACTCGACGGCGCGCGCCAGCAGCGCCGCCACCGGGCCACCGTGCAGCGCGTCGGGGCTCCACGGCCCGCGGGAGAATTCGGTGGGGACGACGTGCTCCCCGTCGGCGTGCTCCCCGTCGAGGTGGAAGAGCGCGTCGTCCGATGCCCGTGCCGGTTCGGGTGCCGGTGGGGGTGCCGTCACGGGTCGGGGGGCTCGAGCCGGTCGAGCACCCACGCCGGGGGCCGGGCCGTGAAGCCCTCGTCGGGCCAGTCCATCCACCCCGACGCGGCGAGCGCCCCGCCGTCAGGATGCAGGGTCGTGCCCGTGATGTAGGACGACAGGTTCGAGGCGAGGAACAGCACGCAGTTGCCCACGTCGCTGACCTCACCCTTGCGGCGCAGGGGAATGGTGAGGAAGTCGCCGGGGTCGGTGCCGTCGCCCGCGGCGGCGGCGCGCTGTCCCGCCGATCCGGCCCGACCGGCCACGCCGGCGAGCCCGGCGGTGGGGACGAAGTCCGGGGCCACGCAATTGATGCGGATCCCCGCCCCTCCGAGCTCGACCGCCAGGGTGCGGGTGAGGTGGGTCACCGCCGCCTTCATGGCCGCGTAGACGGCGTAACCCGGCGCGGCCCGGTGCGCTTCGATGGAGGTGATCGTGATGATGCTCCCACCGTTCCCGGCGGCGGTCATGCGCACGGCGGCGCGCTGGGTGGCGTCGACGACCCACGTGAAGTTGGTGCGAACCAGCGCGTCGCGGCCTTTGGCACTGACATCGGTGAAGGCGGACCGGAACGTTCCCCCCACCACGTTGACGAGGATGTCGAGGCGTCCGAAGGATCGGTCACACGCGTCGAACATCGCCCCCAACGCGTCAGGGTCGCGCACGTCGGAGACGGACTCCACGACCTCCACACCGTGCGATCGGGCCTCGGTGGCGGTGTCGTGGAGCGACTCCCCGTCGATGTCGGCGAGGGCCAGTGCCACCCCGGCCCGGGCCAGGTCAAGGGCGCTGGCGCGACCGAGGCCGCCACCCCCTCCCGCCACCACGGCGACCTTGCCGGCCAGGCCGGCCCGCTCGTCGAGGAACGACAACGGTCTCGGCCGGTCTCAGTCGCGCTCGGTGCCGACCACGGACACGAACGACACCATTTCTCCCGGATAGCCGCCCAGGTTGTGGGTGAGCGCCAGGGTGCGCCCGTTGTCGATCTGGCGCTCGGGCGTGGCCTCATGTCGCAACTGGAGCCAACATTCGAAGAACATGCGCAGTCCCGAGGCCCCCACCGGATGCCCGAAGCTCTTGAGGCCCCCGTCGGGATTGACGGGCAGCTCGCCGTGGAGGTCGAAGGTGCCGGCGAGCACCTCCTTCCACGCCGTGCCCCGCCCCGCGAACCCGAGGTCCTCCATGAGAACGAGCTCGGTGGGCGTGAAGCAGTCGTGCACCTCGGCCATGGCCAGTTGCCGGCGCGGGTCGGTGATGCCGGCCTGGAGATAGGCGTCGGCGGCCGCCGCCTCGCACTCGGGGAAGTGGGTGTAGTCGTAGCCGGGGTCGATGAGCCCCGAGCCGTTGCCGGCCGCGAAGGACAGGGCCTTGATGTACAAGGGCTTGTCGGTGTAGCGCAAGGCGTCCTCGGCCCGGACCACGATGGCGGCGGCGGCGCCGTCGGCCACCCCGGCGCAGTCGAACACGCCCAGCTGTCCCGCCACGCGCGGCGACTTCAGGACGGTCTCCTTCGTGATCTCGCGCCGGAACTGGGCCCGAGGATTGCGGGCCCCGTTGTAGTGGTTCTTGACCGAGATGGTGGCGAGCACGTCGGTCATCTGGTCCTCGTCGACGCCGTACTTCTCGGCGTAGGCCGGAGCCACCATGGAGAACATCGCCGCGGCGGTGAGCGTGCGGGCCGTGCCGTCGTTGGGCGCGCCGGCCGCGTTGAGCCCCTGGTACCCGCTGTCCTTCACCTTCTCGGCGCCGACGGCCATGGCGATGTCGTACGCGCCCGAGGCCACGGCGTAGGCGGCCGCCCGCAGGGCCTCGGACCCCGTGGTGCAGTAATTCTCGACCCGGGTGACGGGCTTGTTGTCGAGCTGCAGCGGCCGGGCCAGGGTGATGCCGCTCATACCCGACTGGGCGGTGCCGAACCAGTAGGCGTCGACCTCCTCCTTGGTCACGCCGGCCGACGAGAAGGCGTCGGTGGACGCGTCGACGATGAGGTCGTCGAGGCCCCGGTCCCAGTGCTCGCCGAAGGCCGTGCAGCCCATGCCGACGATGGCCACCCGGTCACGGATCCCGTGCGATGCCATGGTCTCCTCCTCGCCTCGTCGGTTCAGCTGCCGGCGCGGCCGGAGCCGCGGCGGGTGACGCCGCGGGGCGCGCCTTCCAGAAGTAGTCGTGGATGCCGTCCGCGCTGTAGAGGCGGCGGAAGGTCATCTCCACTCGGTCCCCGATGTGCACGGCGTCGGCGTCGACGTCGGTGAGTTCCACCGGGAAGCGGCCGCCGCCGTCGAAGTCCACCACCGCGAAGACGATGGGTGGGCTCGGGGAATACGCCAGACGGTCCACGGTGAAGGTCACGACGGTGCCGACGAGGTCGGCCATCGCGATCGGCTCCATGTCGTCCACGGCACCGCCGACCATCGACACGCGCGCCGGGGGCATGTGCACGGCCCCGCTGGTGCGGTCCCGTGATCCCACGAATCCGAACTTCCACGATTCGCTGCGCCAGGCGGCGGGGGCGGACACCCGCTGCGGTTCGGGTCGACGCGGCGGCTCGGGGCTCAGCATGCCCCGCCACGACAGGAACTTCCCGTAACGCAGGACCGCGCCCGCCTCGACCTGGGTCGCCACCGGCCGGGCCGGCGACCACTCTGCGATGGCGTCGGTGGTGCGGAACACGAGGCCGTCGGCGCCGTCGGCCAGATGCAGAAGGGCCACGGTCTCGCCGGGGCCCGCCGTCTCGAGGACCGACGTCAGCACCAGGCCGGGATGGGCCGTGCCGGACTGGCCCACCGACGCGGAGAGGTCGTCGGCGGCCACGTCGGGACGCATGCCGAGCTTGGCCGTGAGCGCCTTGGTGGCGCGGGCGTGCATGCCGGTCACCACCACGTGGTCGACTTCGGCGGCGTCGATGCCGGCGGCCTTGAGGGCGCGCCCCCACGCGTCGAGGCCGAGGGCGAGGTAGCGGGTCTCGCCGAAGCGCTCCTCCCACACCTTGGACCGGCGCTCGCCCGGGGCGCGCCAGCGGTCCAGGATCTCGTCGGTGGCCGAGGCGCCGCCCAGATAGCGCGCCACGACGGGGGCGCCGGGGCTGTCCTCGCCCACCACCAGCGCGGCGGCGGCGTCACCCCCGGCCGACTCGTCGGCCCCTCCGGGCAACCCGTCGCGCTGGTCGGCCATGACCACGAGCGTGGTGGTGGTGCCAGTAAGGGCGCTCAGCAGCGCACCGACCCCCGATCGCAGGGCGCCGCCGAAGTCGAGGGCGGGGACCTCGGCCGACAGGCGCAAGGCGGCGTGCAGGCGGTGGCATTGGTCTTGTCGAGATAGGCGGGCGAGGCGGTGGCGAACCACAGGGCGCCGAGGGCGACCGCAGGGGCACCGCGCAGGGCGGTCCGGGCCGCTTCGACCCCCATGGTGGTGGTGTCCTCGTCGTGCGAGGCGACGGCCCGGGACCCTTTGCCGCCCCCCGAGCCCAGGAATTCGGTGACCTCGGAGCGCTGCAGCCGGGCTCGTGGCACGTAGCCCCCGGCGCTCACGATCCCTCGGACCTGCCCACCCGACCCCGGCGCACCCGGCACGGCGGCGATGGTAGCCGATACGATCTGACGACCAGTCAGGAATGGGGTCGGCCAGGCACGAGATCCGCCCCCGCCAGACAGTTACATGGTCAGTTACAGGGTCAGTTACAGGGCCAGGCACACGGCCAGTCAGGGAAATGGTCAGCTCCAGGGAAAGGCAGCGGTATGGACTTCGAGTTCTCGCCTGAGCAGCTCTCCTTCGTCGCCGAGGTAGAGCGCTTCCTCGACGAGCACGACGACCCCGAGGTCTTCGACGTCACCCGGGAGAACATGGCCCAGATCGTCGACACCCCGGCCCGGCGCACCTTCATGGCCGAGATGGGAGAGCAAGGCTGGCTCGGGATCACCTGGCCCAAGGAGTACGGGGGCCAGGAGGGCGACGGCGTCTACGAGTACCTCTTGAACGAGTCCCTGGCCCGCCGGGGAGGCCCGCAGATCGGCAAGGGCGTCGGGATCGTGGGCAAGACGATCATCCGCCACGGCAGCGAGCGGCTCAAGGACGAGTTCCTGCCCAAGATCCTGCGCAACGAAGTCGAGTTCGCGGTCGGGTACTCCGAGCCCAACTCCGGGTCCGACGCGGCCTCGATGCAGCTGAAGGCAACCCGCGACGGTGACGGCTGGCGGCTCAACGGGCAAAAGACCTGGACCACCTCGGCGCACTTCGCCGAGTGGTACTGGGTGGGGGCGCGGACCGACCCGAGCTCCAAGCACTCGGGGATCACGCTGTTCCTCGTGCCCCTCGACCAACCCGGCATCACGATCAATGCCATCTGGACCATGGGGGACGAGCGCACCAACGAGGTCCACCTCGACAACGTGTTCGTGCCCGACGACTACGTGGTGGGTGAGCTCAACCACGGCTTCCAGTACATCTCCGAGGCCCTCGACCTCGAGCGCTTCACCATGTTCACCTTCTCTCCCATCGGGCAGCGCCTCGATGTCCTGTGCGAATACGTGGCCGGGGCGACGCGCGACGGGCGCCCGCTCAAGGACGACCCCGTCGTCCGGCACCGCATCGCCGAGCTCGCCACCCAGGCCGAAGTGGCGCGCGTGCTCGGGCTTCGCTTCGTCAACGAGTCCCAGAAAGGCGGCGCCGCGCCCACCACGCACGCGTCGGAGTACAAGCTGTACGCCACCGAGCTGTCGCGCCGACTGGCCGATGCGTCGATGGACATCGCCGGTCCCGGCTCGCAGCTGCGGGTGAAGACACGCCGAGGCGCCCATGGAGGGCCGGGCCGAGTCGACGTACCGCTACACGGTCATCGACACCATCGGCGGCGGGACCTCGGAGATCCAGAAGAACATCATCGCCCGCCGACGCCTCGGGCTCCCCAAGAACTTCTGATGGTGGCGGCTCCGCGCAGCGCTTCGCACGGTCCCCTGGAGGGCATCGTCGTGCTCGACCTCTCGAGTGTCGGGCCCGCGGCGCGCTGCACCCGGCTGCTGGCCGACTACGGCGCCACGGTGGTGAAGATCGGGCCCGTGCCCGGCAAGGGCCCCGCCCCGGTGACCCCGCCCTTCTTCGCCTACAGCGCGCAGCGGGGCATGCGGCGCGTGCAGCTGGACGTCCGCGACCCCGAGGGACGTGAGGCCTTTCTGGCCCTGGCGGCGGGGGCGGACGTGGTGGTGGAGAGCTTCCGTCCCGGTGTGGTCGACCGCCTCGGCATCGGCTACGACGCGGTGCGGGCCGTGAACAACGCCGTCGTGTACTGCTCGACGAGCGGCTTCGGCCAGGACGGGCCCCGCTCGGGGTGGGCCGGCCACGACCTCAACTACCTGGCGGTGGGGGGCTATCTGGCCGCCACCGGACCACGCGCCGACGGCGGCCCGCCCATCCCGGGAGCCACCATCGCCGACGCCGCCGGCGGCGGCATGCACGCGGCACTGGCCGTCTGCGCCGCGCTCGTGGGCCGAGACACCACCGGTGAGGGCACCTTCCTCGACGTGTCGGTGGCCGACGGGGTCCTCTGGCTCATGTCGCTGGCCGCCGACGAGCACCTCGCCACCGGGACCGAGCCCGGGCCGGGACACGACGTGCTCACCGGGCGCTACGCCTGTTACGACACCTACCGCGCCGCCGACGGCGGGTGGTTGGCGGTGGCCGCCATCGAGGCCAAGTTCTTCGCCAACCTGTGCCGGGCGCTGGGATGTGAGCAGTGGACCGATCACCAGTACGACGACGAGGTGCAGGACGCAGTGCGCGCCGACCTGGCCGCCGCCTTCGCCCGGCGCGACCGCGACGACTGGGTGGCGCAGCTCTCGGGCGCCGACACCTGTGTCGCCCCGGTCCAGGCCGTGTCCGAGATCGGCGCCGACCCGCAGTACGCGTTCCGGGGCGCGGTGGTGGAGGCCAAGGACGCCGGACGGCGGGACGTTCCGTCAGGTGGGCGCCGTGCTGGCCGGCATGGACGAGTTGGCCGAGCCCGTGTGCGTGCCCGACACCGACGTGACCGACACCGACGAACTGCTCGCCGCCGCCGGCATCCCCGCCGAGCGCGTGGCCGAGCTGCGGGCCCGGAAGGTAGTCGCATGAGCGCGAGCACGGTGATCGACGACGTCCGTATCCTCATCGGGGTTCCCCAGTACGAGGAGACCGGCGAGTTCCCCGTGGAGCGCAGCTACGTGTGGACCATGTGCGCGGCGGTGGAGAACGGCAACCCGTTGTTCTGGGACGACGCCGTGGCCCAGGAGCTCACCGGTGGGCTCGATCGCCCCCCCGACCATGCTGTCGGTGTGGTTCCGCCCGCATCACTGGGCGCCGGGGCGCACCGAGGAGCACCTGCCCCTGAAGGTCCATTTCGACCTGAAGGAGCGGCTCGGGCTGCCCGAGGCGGTGATGACCGACAACACCATCGTGTTCTACGAGCCCGTCCGACCCGGTGACGTGCTGACCACGCGCCAGATCCTGCGCTCGGTGAGCGACGAGAAGACGACCAAGCTCGGCACGGGACGCTTCTGGGTCATCGACGTCGAGTACACCAACCAGAAGGGTGAGACCGTCGGCGTCGAGAGCTACACCGGCTTCGGCTACCGGCGCGGGCCCGACGGTCCCGACAGTCCCGACGGCAAGGCGGGCGGGTCATGAGCGCGCCGGCGCCGCTCGTCGTGTTCGGAGACGTGGCCGAGGGCGACCTCCTGCCGTCGCTGCACCACGACGTGACGGCCACCACGGTGGTGCTCGGGCGCGCTCGCCACACGTGACTGGCGTCCCATGCACCACGACAAGGATTTCGCCGTCGAGCGCAACGGCACACGCGACATCTTCCTGAACACCCCCAACCAGGCGGCATGGTTCGAGCGCTACATCACGGACTGGACCGGCCCCGCAGGGCCGGATGGGCCGGGTCACCTTCCGCATGCGCGACTCGGTGTTCCCCGGCGACACCATGGTTTTCGACGGGGCCGTCTCCGCCAGTCGACACTCGACGACACCGGGTGCGGGTGGGTGGGCCTCGACATCACGTTGTCGGTCGACGGAGACGTGAAGAGCACCTGCAACGCCCGCGTGGCGTTGCCCGTGGACGACGACGACAACCCTTGGCAGCGCGGCGCCGACCGCTGGAAGCCCTGAGAGGAGCTGGGACGTGCTCGACCTCGAATTCAGTGCGGAGCAGGACATGCTGCGCGAGACGGTGCGCAAGGTGTGCGCCACGCACAGCCCCCTGTCGGTGGTGCGCGAGCTCGAGGACGACCCGGTCGGATACGCCACCGACCTGTGGAAGCAGATGGCCGAGCTCGACCTGATCGGGCTGCTCCTCCCCGAGGAGCACGGCGGGTCGGAGATGAGCGCGCTCGAGGGCGTCGTGCTCTACGAGGAGCTGGGCCGCGCCCTGGCGCCCACGCCGCACTTCGCCAGCGCGGTGCTGTGCGGCGGGGCCCTGGCCCGGTCGGGATCGGCCGAGCAGCAGGACCAGTGGCTGGGGCCGATCGCCACCGGCGAGGCCATCGTCACCCCGGCGTGGTTCGAGCCCGAGAACAGCTGCGGGCCGACGGGCATCCATGATGCGGGCCGAGCCCGACGGGAGCGGGCTACCGCCTCACCGGGACCAAGCGCCACGTCCCCTTCGCGTCCTCGGCCAACGCCTTCGTGGTGCTGGCCCGCACCGGAGACGCGGTGGACGACGTCGACCTCTTCCTGGTGGACCCGTCCTCGGACGGGGTGTCGCTTGCACCAGCAGCTGACGGTGGCGTCCGACACCCAGTTCCAGGTGACCTTCGACGCCGTGCGCGTGGGGCCGAGGACGCCCGCATCGGCGCACCCCGATCGGGGTGGGGAACCTGGGACGCTGTGATGCACGACGGCTGCATCCTCTTGGCGGCGCAGGCCATGGGAGGGGCCCAACACGCTCTCGACATCACGGTGCAGTACGCCAAGGACCGCGAACAGTTCGACAAGCCACTCGGGGCCTTCCAGGCCATCGCCCACTACCTCGCCGACGCCGTTACCGCTGTCGACGGAGGCACGACCCTCGTCCACGAAGCGGCGTGGGCCGCGCGCCGAAGGCCGGCCCGTCGACACGCTGGCGCCCATGGCCAAGCTCTTCGCGTGCCGTACCTACCGCGACGTGACGGCCATGGCCCAGCAGGTCTTCGGCGGCATCGGCTTCACCGTCGACTTCGACATCCAGCTGTACTTCCGCCGGGCCAAGCAGCTCCAGGTGTCGTGGTGGGACACCCGCTACCTCGAGGAGCTGGTGGCCTCGGCCGTGCTCGACTCGCGCCGCTGAGCGCTCCCGGGTCAGGCGGTGGCGGTCTCCTGGCCCAGGGTGTAGCCGGCCAGGAAGGTGTCGGCCTCTTCGGTCCGGGGATAGCGGTTGGCCAGCCGGCGAAAGCGAGCCGAGTGCGTGGGCTCGATCAGATGGGCGAGCTCGTGGACGAGGACGGCGTCGAGCACCCAGCCCGGCACGAAGCGCAGACGCTCGGAGATCCGGATCTCGCGGGTCCCTGACGTGCACGAGCCCCAGCGGTGGCGCTGGTTGCCGACCCAG
Organism: uncultured Acidimicrobiales bacterium; assembly: GCA_963846125.1. Lineage (GTDB taxonomy): Bacteria > Actinomycetota > Acidimicrobiia > Acidimicrobiales > UBA8190 > Chersky-840. The sequence continues at coordinate 14,452 of CAWJUR010000002.1, read as the reverse complement.
CGGATCGACCCGGGCCGGACCCCGCCCAGGTACTCGTCGGCCAGGGCGGCCGGCTCGGCGCTCGAGGTCCCGGTCCGAGGTGGAGACGTTGGGGCGCTGGGCGAGGACGCGCTCGACGAGGCCTTCGACCAGTTCCACCCGCTCGGCCTTGCTGAGCCGGGCGGGCACGAGGATCACCACCCGGCCGTCCTGCCAGAAGCCGCTGGCGGTCTTGCGCCGGCGCGGGCTGGCGCGCACTTCGACCGGCGGCCGGGCCGGACGTCGCTCGCTCATGGCCGGCCCCGGCCGACGCTGAGGCCAGCGGTGTGGCCAACGCGGGCGTGCCGAAGTGGACGTGTTTGTCTCGGTGAACTGCCCCCCACGAACTCCATGTTCCTAATACATGCCGACGCGGAGCCGCTGCGCAAGACCCTGCGTGTTAATTTTCTGCAACATCGCTCCGGTCGGGCCGGGGCTTCGGGTCAGCGCGACCGCGCCGGCACGGTGGCGGGGATCACCACCGCTTCTGCCTCCCGCTGGCGTTGAGGTCGGCCAGGTACCGGTTGTAGGCGTCGACTCCTCGTCGGGCTCTTCAGGCCGGGACCCGGGAGCGCCCGCGTCGCCTTCCGCGTGGCCCTGCGGGTCGCCCCCGGGACGAGCCGCGGGGGCGGGCTCGTCGTGGACGAGCTTCCACCACATGTAGGTGGCGTAGGCGGCGAAGATCGGCCATTCGAAGGTGTAGACCCAGCTCAAGGGGTTGCCGCCCAGGGCCCGCGACGCCTGCCACCACGTGAGGGCCACGCAGGCGGGCACGAAGACGATCAGGGCCACGTGCAGAGAGACGGCCCGCCCGGAGCTCCACATGCTTCGCACTGCGGCCAGGCTACCGACCTGCTCGCGGTCCCCTCCCTGGTCCTGGACACCAGGCGCACCACGAAGGAGACTCTTTCTTCGAGTCGCTGGCCGGCGCCGGGGGAGGGCGCCCCGCCGGGCGGGAGGAGGGTAGGTGGCCGCGAACGGATCGCTCCCCAGCTCCGACCAAGGTCGGGCCGGCGGCACCGAGCGTCAATGGTGGACCCTCATTGCCGTGTGCGGGGCGACGTTCATGCTGCTGGTGGACATCACGATCGTGCAGGTGGCCCTGCCCACCATGCAGCGCTCGCTCCATGCCAGCTTCAGCGATCTGCAATGGGTCATCTCGGCCTACGCCCTGAGCCTCTCGGCCGTCATCCTCACCCAGGGCTCGCTGGCCGACCGCTTCGGCCGCAAGCGCATCTTCATCATCGGCGTGACGGTGTTCACGCTGGCCTCGCTGGCGTGCGGGCTGGCGCACACCCCGGCCGAGCTCATCGCGGCGAGGGCCGTGCAGGGCATCGGGGGGGCGGGGATGTTCGCCACCTCGCTGGCGCTGATTGGCCAGGACTTCCAGGGCTCGGCCCGGTCAGCCGCCATGGCGGTGTGGGGAGCCACCGTGGGAGGGGCCGTGGCCATCGGCCCCCTCGTGGGCGGAGCCCTCACGAGCTGCTTTTGGATGGCAGTGGATCTTCTACGTGAACATCCCCATCGGGGTGCTGACGCTCCTCGTGAGCCGGCGCATGGTGAACATGGTGGACCCGGGGGCCAAGCGGCTCGACTGGATGCGGCCTGATCACCTTCTCGGGTGGGCTGTTCCTGCTCGTCCTCGGGCTCACCAAGGGCAACGACGACGGATGGTCGAGCCACCGAATCGTCGTCACCCTCGGCGCCGCGGCGGTGCTGCTCGTCGTGTTCGTGTTCGTGGAGCTGCGCCAGGAGCGGCCCATGTTCGACCTGTCGCTCTTCCGCAAGCCCGCCTTCACGGGGGTGTCGATCGCCACCTTCGGCATCGGCGCCGGGATGTTCGCCCTGCTTCCCTATCTCACCCTCTATCTCCAGAACGACCTCGGATTGTCCCCGCTCCAAGGCGGTGAGCGCCTCCTGCCCCTGACCACGCTGTCGTTCGTGGTGCCCCTGGCGTCACGGCCCCTGACCGAACGCGTTCCCGCCGGCATGACCCTGTTCGTGGGGCTGGCGACCTCGGCCGTGGGCATCTGGCTGTTCACCGGCCTCACCGTGGCCTCGGGTTGGAAGGCGCTGCTGCCCGGGCTCCTCGTCGGGGGCGTGGGCATCGGCCTCGCCAATCCCGCCATCGCCAAGATCGCCCTCGGCGTCGTGCCGCCCCAGCGGGCCGGCATGGCATCGGGGATCTCCAACACCTTCCGCATCGGCGGCGTGGCCACCGGCGTGGCCGCGCTCGGGGCCGTGTTCCAGCACCGTCTCCAGTCGACTCTGCACGGGGCTCGTCGGGCAGCCACGAGGCCCCGGCCCTGGCCCGTGCCGTCGCCGCCGGTGGGACCCAGGCGGCGGCCAGGCTCTCGGGGGACCGGGCCTACGGTGGTGATGGCCGCCGCACCACGCCTTTGTGACCGGGATGAACGGGGTCGTGATGGTGGGGGCGGTCACGGTGGCGGTGGGGGCAGTGTTCGCCATGCTCGTCCGGCGCAAGGACTTCTACTCTCGCCGCCGTGACGGCTACCGGCCCCCGGTCCGCCCCGAGCGTGACCTCGTGCCCGAAGCCGTGGGCTGAGAGAGTGGTGTCCTCATGACGGCCAGCACCCATCCCCGTGTCATGCGCTCGGCGATCTACCGCCGACCCGGCGACATCGGCGTGGAGGAGCGCCCCGTGCCTGATCCCGGTCCGGGCGACGTGCTCGTCGAGGTGGCCTACTGCGGTATCTGCGGGTCCGACCTCCACATCATGATCGAAGGTTGGGGCAAGCCCGGGAGCGTGGGCGGTCACGAGTACTCCGGGATCGTGGCCGCCGTGGGCGAGGGCGTGACGGACTGGGTGCCCGGCGACGCCGTGGTGTGCGGCCCATCGCCCCGGTGCGGGGAGTGCCGTCGCTGCCGAGAAGGCCAGCCGTCGCAGTGCGAGCGTCGGGGCGGCACCCATGGACACCAACACGGGTGGCGCCTTCGCCGGGTACGTGGTCGCCGACGCCCGCTCGCTGTTGCGCCTTCCCGACGGCATGTCGCCCCGGGTTGCGGCGCTGGCCGAGCCCTTGGCGGTGGCGCTGCACGGCATCACCCGCTCGGGCATGGTGCGCGGCGACACGGCCATGGTGTTCGGGGCCGGGCCCATCGGCGCGCTCACCATCGCGGCGTTGGCGGCCATGGACCTGGGCCCGGTCGTCGTGGTCGAGCCTGCTGCGCGCCGCCGGCGCCTCGCCACCGATCTCGGGGCGGCCGAGGTGCTCGATCCCAGCGAGCTCGAGACGTATCCGTCCTGGGAGCCCGAACGCCAATCACCGCACGCCGTCCACGTCGTGCTCGAGTGCTCGGGCAAGAAGGCGGCCATGGAGTGCGGCTTCCACCAGCTGCGGCGAGGGGGACACCTGGTGCTGGTGGGGGCGGGCATCGAAGCTCCGAGCTTCGACCCCAACCGCATGATCCTCAACGAGCTGACCGTGACCGGCTCGTTCGTCTACGACGCGGACGGCTTCGAACGGGCCCTGGAGATGCTGGGTTCGGGTCGGTTGCCCGTCGACGTGCTGATCGATCCCGACGACGTCTCGCTCGACGGTCTGGGCGAGGCCATGCAGAGCCTGGCCGAGGGTCGCATCGCGGGGAAGGTCATGGTGGTCCCGGGCCGGAGCGGTCCCGCATCTGGAGTGGAGGGCGACTGATGCCACATCCCTACTACCCGTCGGGCAATCCCCATTTCAACCATGTGGCGCTGAGCGTGCCCGCGGACCTTCTCGACGAGAAGAACCGGGCCGACATCACCGGCTTCTGGGGCCAGGTGCTCGGCTTCGACGAGATGCCGACCATGACCCTCGACCGCAAGCGCCTGATCCTGTCGTGCGTGCACTGGGACCAGTTCATCTTCCTCATCGCCGAGGACGACCCGATGCGTTGCCCGCGCATGGACCACTTCGGATTCGCCGTCGGAACCCTCGACGAATTGGTGGCTGCTCGCGACCGTGCCGTGGAGTTCCGCACCAAGGACCCGCGGGTCGATCTCATCGATCTCAAGGTCGACGACCAGGGACCGATCAAGATCCACTCGATCTACGTCGGGTACGTGCTTCCGATGCTGTGCGAGCTGCAGTACTGGGAGTTCGAGCGCACCTGAGGGGCTGCGGTCAGCCGGCGACAGACTCCTGGGTCTTGGTGGTGTCGGTGACGGGCACGTCCTCGAACCTGCGTCGCAGAGCGATGCGCGACTCCTCCACCACACCGGCTCCGTCACCGTCGACGAGGTGCATGTGGGGCAATCCCGTACAGGGATGGTTGGCCCGGGCCTGAGCCCGACGTGCGTCCTTGGAGCCGTGGCGGCCTCGGCGCAGCGACGCCGGCAACAGATCACGGCGCGGCGCCCGGGGCAGGACGAAGATGTCGGGCCCGCCGACCTGCAGCGGAGCGATCATCGCTTCCTCGACAGGCTCGACCTCCGAGGTTTCCTCGACGTCGTGCTCAGACCTTCTTCCCACTTGTCCCCCTGCCCTCTGGCCCGCGACTGATTTACGTAATTCACGCGACGGGTCAGAGTGAGCTTCGACCATCAACTCCCATCCAAGGGGTTCTCAACAATCCGGCAACGCCCTGCTCGTCTGGCGGGCGATGGGTCGGAGGACCTACTTGCGACCTTGTCAGGGCGGTCACGTCGCTGAATTGAGGTCACTCAGCCTCAGGTTAGTGTCGCTCAGGTAACGATCGTTCAGGAGACCGTCGTTCAGGTGACGGTGTAGATGAACGCCTGGGTGACGATGTGTTTGCTCTTGCCGTGGCCGAATATGGCCTCGATGGTCAGGTGCCAGACGCCGATGCCCTTGTTGATGTTGGGGATGCCCGAGATGGTGGCCGTGCCGTTGTGGTTGTTCATGAAGTGCACGCCCTTGGGCAGCTTGCCCTTCTTATGGACCGCCGGTGTCGGGCTCCCCGACGTCGTGATCAGGAACGAGGAGGAGAAGCCCGCCTTGGCCGAGGCGTTGGGGTCGCTCGTGATGGCGTCGGCGGAGGGGGGCACGACGAGGAGGCACTCGTTGGCGTCGAGGTTGGCCGGGCTCGTGTTGTCCGACGACCCGGAGTACGTCGAACTGCCCGTATAGACAGCGGAGAAGCACCATGTGCCCACCGAGGTCGGTACGAAGACCTTCGATGTGGCGGCGGAGGTCGCTCCCGGCGCCGGTCAACAGACCCACCCCGGCGTCCTGCGGTGTGCCTGAGGCGGCACACGGGCCAGGAGCGAAGGTGGAGGTGATGCTCGTATGACAGGCGTAGAAGTTGACGCCACCGGTGGGCGCTCCTCCGACCACGTTCCCGAGGACGGTCACCGTGTCGGTGGCGGAGTTCAACGGCCCCAACGTCAGCTTGGCCGACGAGATGAAGGTCGACGTGGTCGAAGGCGATGGGTTCACCAACACGCACTCGTTGGCATCGAGGTTGGCCGAGCTCGTGTTGTCCGTCGAGCCCGTGTAGGTCGAGTCACCGCCGTACACGGCCGAGAAGCACCACGTGCCTGCTGATGTCGGAGTGAAGGACCCTGACGGTGCCGTCGCGGTGTTGCCGGTCCCGGCGGTCAGGTGTGCGATGGACAGGTGTGAGCCGGTCGTCGCGGCACAAGGACCTCGTATCAAGGTGCTCGAGGTGCCGGTCTGACACACGTAGAAGTTCACGTTCCCCGTCGGGCTGCCGTGCGTGGGGGTGCCGTGCACCGTCACGGTGTCGCTCACTGAGCCCGATGGCCCCAACGTCACGGCGCTGGCACTGACCTGGGTGGCCGTGGACGTGCTGGTGGGAGACGTCGTCGTCGTGGTAGTGCCAGTGGTCGTGGTCGTGGCGCCGGTGGTCGTGGTGGCGCCGCCGGTCGTCGTGGTGCCGCCCGACGTGGTTGTTGTTCCCCCGCCCGTCGTCGCCGTGGTGGAGGTCGGCAAGGTCTCGGTCCCGAACAGGATCACGCCGATGGCCCGGTCGCCGGCCTGGTCCCCGATGGCGAGGACGCATGTGTCGCCGGCCGCCTGCTGGGTCGGCGTCGGCGGGCACGGGTAACTTGGCGGCGTCGGTGGTCGGGTTTCCCGTCGTCGTGCAGTTGGCGATGGTCGAGCTCGTGGGGGTGACCTGGGTGCAGACGTCCGGCTGTCCGGTTATAGGCGGACCCACCGTTCCGGTGGTGAGGACGTGGTTCCCGGAGAGTTTGCCCTTATTCGCGCCCGAGCTCGGGATCGTGACGATGGCGAGGGGCGAGCAGCTGACGGGGATGTCATTACCCAGGAAGAAGATCACCGGCTGCGAAAGCTCGGAGTTGCACTGCACGATCGACGCCAGTGCGCCGGGAGAGAAACCGGTTCCCGCGACGGCAACGGTTTCTCCCCCCGCCAGGCCGCTGCAGACAGGAGCAGCCGGATTGGTGTTGTTGCAGGACGCGCCCGCCGCGGTGGTGCTCAGATGCAGCGTCGTCGTCGCGGCAGCGCTTACTTGGACGACGCTCGTGGCCAACAGGGTCCCCCCGGCCAGCACTGCAACGGCGCCCACCGTCGTGACGAGCTTGATGACTCCTGAGCGCCATACCGGCCAAGGACCGAGTGCTGCCATGGACAGGCCTCCCACTCTGCGGTCCCTCTGCCCAAGTGTTTGGACCCGGACAAGGGTGCTTTCCCCAACCCTTCTCTACCCCTATCAGCGAAGGGATTCAACCGTGAATATGACCCGCCCACGGAGTGTGGGTCCGGTGTTACCGCTGGTGTGCGGTAATGGCGCTGACTGTGCCCCTCGCCGGGTGCTCGCCCGATTCATTCAGTTCTGTTAAAGGGAACGGCCAGTTCCGCAACCCGTAGGTGTGGCTGCGCCAACAACGTCACGGGCCCATTGTGACAACCCCCCAAATGAACTCTCTGGTCAGGGAGACGACAGAAACAGTGGGGCTTGCCTGAGCGTGAGGGCGACGCGCTCGGTCGGCGTGGATCTATTGCCCTGAAAGGGCATACGCCGGCGTCTTGACCTGGAACGCGGTCTCGACTCGGACCTTCGTGGCTTTCTCAACTGAGGGCGGAACTTTCGCTGTGATCTGACCTGTGTCTGCATCCGCGTTCACGTCGATCGCCGCAACCCCATTTACTTCGACCTTTGGCACAACAAGCCCGTCAAGTTCTTCGTATTGGTCGGAGGTTGCAGTGAGATTTGTGCCGCTTATCGTGAATGTGTCCCCAGCGGCCAGAGCTTCTGGAGAGACACTCGTGATCGCGGGCTGATCTTGCGCTACCGCCTTCTTCGCCACGTAGAGAGCTCCCGAGACACTCGTCAAGCCAAGGAGAGTTGATGGAATAGCAGGCAAACCGAGGCCGTTCGGCTGTACGAATTCAGCGACGAAGTAGATTGCAAGAACCGTTGTGAACATCATGTACTGAAGGTCACCAATGTCGGTATTCCCATCGTCGTCACTGAAAATCTGGGCGATCCGCTTTGCGGGCTGGTTGCTCGAAGCCGCTTTGGCCTGAGTCTTTGGCGAAGTCTTGCTGGCATCCTTTGATTGCGTGATGCCTTTAGCAGCGACCGCTGCAGTTGCCGGAAGACCCAATAGAACCAGATAGCCCTGGGCAAGGCCGCCGGCGAGAAATTTTCTCCAGCTCAATTGCATCAGACCGAGGGGATCTGCCTTGCATTTTGTAACTGCGTCCGTTGAAGCGGCCGCACAGCTGTGAATCTTGACAAACTCGCCCGCAATTACGAAGGCAAGAATCGCCCATACGATCAGGAGCGTCCACAATGCGATTCCAACTTTTGAAGTGGATGTTCGATTGTCTTTGCCAATGACAATGCTACTGAGATGCCCCTTTCCAGATGTCTTCGTGAGGATCCACAGAGCCACGAGTAGTAGTGCCAAAGCAGCGGCCGCGATTGCGTAGATCTCGTTGTTGGTTATGCGGGTGATCGAGCTTTGCATTGCAGTCTCCCCCGGCTAGAGAGTCCTCGCCGACAGCCCGTTAGCGACTTCCGAGGCAGCGGCAGCGAACTGTGCTTGTAGGTTCACCTTCTAGTGATTGACCAAGACGATCATTGCTGAGTGAAAGGTGTCTACGATCCTTACGAAACGGCGTGAGATTAGGACGCAGAACACTTGTTGTAAAGAGAGTTGCAATTGTTCTGACCTCGCCGGAGCGGAGAGATTCAGCGTGGTCATCATCGTCAGGAATGCCCAGGCCCTGAGTGGCGCCTCGAAAACTGGGCCCGTGGCGAGGGGTTCCACATGAAGTACCAATGAACAAGATCTCGAAGGTCGGGGAGCTCGCCTCGTTTGCCCACTGCTCGTCCTGAATCGATCTGACACCGGCCCGGGGTGTGCATGTCGCTATGGAAGTATGGATGCCAACGACTTGTCGTCGAGATGAACTCCACTAGCCCCCGTAGCTCAGAGGATAGAGCGTCGGTTTCCTAAACCGTGCGTCGCAGGTTCGAGTCCTGCCGGGGGCGCCAAATAATTCCCAGCACAGTCTCCAGTTCGGTGGCGATAAAATCCTAGGGAACGGCCCTCAGGGAACGGTGTGAGGACATCTCAAACAACGTGGCAAGAACGTCTGCCGAGCTAACGTGTACCTCGGTCGCAAAACTGACGGCCGACGCCGCTAACAAACTCACACCATCCACGGGACTAGGCGGTTCGCCGAAGACGCGCTTCGCGGTCTGCTCATGAAGCAGGTCGGGGCGATCAAGTCGTCACCGATGGAGCGCTCGCCGATCTCGTCCAGAAAAGAATCAGGTCAATCCCAAGAGCTGCGCGGGTACCCGCTGAGGGACCAGGCACCAAGTGGCAGCCTTTGCGTCTGGAACACCGTCTTGGACGTGACCGGAGATAACCTACGCGTGGTGTCACCGCTAACAGGTGGAATCGGGCTGGGGCTCGTGGCTGGCTGGATTGTGGCGACGAATCGGCCCCGCGCTGCCCGTGCGGTGGTGATCGTGCTCGTCGCCCTTGGCGGCACCTTGGGAGAGACTAGTCTCTTGACTGATGGCTACACTGCTTGGTGGTGCTTCGCCAGCATGATCGCTGGCTTCGTCCTTCGAATGCTTGTTGAGGTGGGATGCAGGCAACACACCCCTCGCTAATGCTCTTACTAGCCGCTGTAGAAAAGGCTTCCGGCCTTCAGCGTTGGGGCGCGTTTGGTTTCGGGATGGTCGTTGGTTGGTTCCTGTATTTCCTCAATCGCTACCGCAAGCAGGTCACGCTCACGGATGTCACGACCGTCATTGGAGCCATTGGCGGGGGCGGGATCCTTGCCCTGTTTCCCGCTAAGACCGATCTGTTTGGGGCTTACGGTGCAGGCTTGGCCGTGGGCTTTTTCGGGTACTTCGTCGTCCTATTGATCATGGTCCTCTTCTCAAAAAACTTCGGACTCGATTACTTGATCGACGGTCGCCGCACCCTGCCGGATGGTTCAAAGGGATACGGCCCCGGCGTCGATCGGCCTATGGCAGCGGGCGACACACGTCTCCCGCCAGGAATCTGACTCTTCAGTGCCAGACGAGTTTGACGTTCTGCGAGCAGTAGTAGAGGGAGAGCCACGGCTTGCAGGCCGAGTCGAACCGCTGATTGGCGCCCTCGGCCAGCTCGGTTCTGACGTTCGACCCCCGTCTTGGAACCAAGTCCACTCGGCCGTTCAAAACCTACGATCGCTGCAAATATTGGACACATACGCGCTTGAGGATCTCGGCGACCCAGTTCTCCTGTCCGAAATGGTGCATGTAGCCCTGGATGAAATTTCCGATCGGGACTTTGTGTCGCGCATGGAGGTGGCGCGTGCCGCCATCGAACTGGCTAGTGCGCTGGGCGACGACTTCCAGCCTTCGCCCCGCATTCTGTTCCGCATATTCCAGCAGAGCCCTGCCGAGGACCGAGACTTTCGGTCAGCCGTGGCACGACTAGGCGCGTACCGCGGTGCCGAAGCGTTGGTGGAGCCACTTGCCGATTCGTTGACCCATGAGCCGGAATTAGTCCTCGATTTCCTTGAGGCGGCCACCCAGGATGCCGGTGAGGTACCAGGTTTACCCATGCAGATCGTGCACGAGGTGGCCGGGGAGTACCAACGACCCCCACCGGACGCCGTACCTACATGGGCAGCAATGCCGGGTCCACCGCAAACCCGACGAGTTCGACCCATAGCTCGGGAAGGACTGAGTCGGGCCGTTGGCCTAGTCGGATCGGTCTTCTATGTGCTGCGGAGACTGCCCAGCCCCTTAAGAACACGCCGTATCATGGAGCCAGTGGGCAGTGCGCCCCAAGGCGAACCGCACGCTGTAGTTAGTACGGGCTTCGCCACCGAAAGGGGAACCGAAGGACTTCCACCCGAGCGAACGCTCGCCAAGGGACGAACGTACCAGTTCTTCGTCGAAATCGCGCCGGAGCTCACCGAGGACGCCATCGACACGGGTGATATCGCGCTACCTGATTTGCCCGTGGGCGCCGTCCTCCAGGTTGCGCTTTATGGGTTTGAGGGTGAGTTAGCACCCCAACCGGGCGCCGACGTTGGCGAACTGCAACTGGTCGGCGACGGTACCGCGATTGTGCTGACCCAGCCAGGTGGTGTCGAGCCGGGTCAACGCCGACTCTACTTGCCGGTCACAACACCCGATCTCCCGGGTGCGAACAGGATGCGATGCAACATTTACTGTCGTCAGGTTCTCCTCCAGTCCAGGCTGGTCGAGGTGGAAGTAACCAACGAGGAAACGACAGCCGACGAACCGGCGCTCCGCTCGTTGCTAGATTTCGCCGTCATTTCGACACTTCGCTCCCAGGAACTCGAGTCCCTTCACCCCCGCACGTTGAGCGTGCTCGTCAACGACGAGGGGTACGGAACTCATTGCTTCCGTTTCTTCGGCGGCACGGAGATCAAACATGACGTGAGGTTGGCGGGCCAGACCCTCAAGGAGATGCTGGACAAGGGACGGGAGGCGTTGCGCGAAGCCTCTTGGAACAAGAAGACAGAACCAACCTTGGAGGAGTTCCGGACTCTCTCCTACTGTTATTCGACCCCAACTCCTGATCGATTGTATGAGGACTTGAAACGGCTGGCCCGAAGCGGCTTCATTATCTGGGACAGCCTGATCGATCCGCTGTCCCAAGGCGACGTCGAGAATATGCGCCAGCTAATGAGAAAGCCCGGCGTGATCGAGTTCAAGAACAAGGAGTCACTAGACCTCCTTGTTCCCGCGGCATACATATACGACCATCCGTTGAAGGTCGAACAATGGGATCTGACGATTTGTCCCGCTTTCCTGTCCGCCCGAGGAGTAACGCCGTTGGCAACCACGGCATGCTTTCACGGTGAGTGCCCGAGTTATGGATACGACAGCGTGGTCTGCCCAAGCGGCTTCTGGGGATTCCGACACCAGATCGGCTACTCCGCATCCCTTACCGGTGGAACGAACACCGACGCCAAGGACCAAGCGTTAGTGATCTCCGGCGGAACCCTACCGCTCTTCACCGGCGGGGCATCGACAGATCCCCGACCTCACCCTTCGGGATGCTCATCTGGACAAGGTCCACCGTCTCGCCGGCAACGAGTGGCGATTTGCTTGGAGCCGGACCCAGCTGTTTGAGCTGTTCAAGTCGACCGCGCCCGCCATCGTCTACCTTTACGGCCACGGCGGGCGAGTGAATGACACCCTCTTCTTTGAGGTGGGCACACCCAATGATGGACCGATCATTCGCGCGTCCTTGCGGGATCGGACAAACTGGCGGGCAACCCGGCCATTGGTATTCCTGAATGGCTGCGGGTCGGCTGCGCTGGCGCCAGATGGTGCCTTCTCGTACGCGACTGGATTCCTCCAGACTGCCCACGCGTCGGGGGTAGTTGGTGCCGAGATCGCCGTGTTCGAAGCCTTAGCCACAACCTTCGCGGAAGAGTGCCTCCGCCGCTTTGTCACCGAGCGGCAGCCACTTGGTCAGGCCGTGCAAGAGACACGGTTGAGCCTGCTCGACCAAGGAATCCCGCTTGGCCTCGTCTATCTCGCCTTTGGCCCTCCAGAGCTGCGTCTCGGTGCCTAAGGATCTGAGCGGGTTAGCTTCGGCGGGGTCGGCTGTTTCTGCCCCCTGCCATCGAAGGGATTCAACCCAGCCTCCTGGTCCGTAGGGGTATCTGCATGCCGACCAACATGACTGTCCTTCTTGAAGGAGGCCGCCGCCCGGTGTTCAAGACGATCCCAAATTCTGAAAGACTCTGCGCAACCAGGCCCGAACGTGAGTCAAAGGTTGATCGACAGGGGGAAGCGTCCGGGGGACCTGCTGCCTTCGATCATTCGGTGCTGAGGGAGGATCAATGTTGCTCAACGGGTTCAACCATGTCGCGCTGCTCACGAACGACACCGAGCGGCTCATCTCGTTTTACCGTGACGTGTTCGATGCCACGGTGGACGGGACGCAGCAGGAGAATGAACAGGTGCACCTGACGTTCATTCGAGTCGGGGAGGCAGCCGAACTCAATGTGTTCGAGGTGACAGGCAATACGGAAGCCGATCGTCAGACCCCGATGTTCGGGCGGGGTCGCATCGACCACCTTGGTTTCCAAGCGGCGTCCTTGCAAGCCTTTGAGGAGATCCGCGATCGCCTGATGGCGCGGGGATCCGCAGATGCCTTTGTCACCGACTTTGGCCCGATCCTCAGCGTGTTCTTCCGCGATCCCGACGGGCTCGAAGGCGAGGTCTGCGTGGCCAACCCCGACGCGGTCCACGGAGTAACGAATCCGCCGGGGACTCCCGCTGCCCGCTACGTAGCTGGCTGACGGCCTCAGGAGTCTTGGCGCCAGTCGACGGGCGGAAACGCCACACCAACCGGCCGACCGTTTCCTATTGACAGCCGTCCCGGGTAGGCGCTCTTGCCCCCGGCCTACCCGGGACCGCTAGCCAATGCGTCCAGAGTCAGATTCGACTCTCGAGCACTACTTGTAGGTGAATTGGTCCTTGGAGCTCGTCGCCGTGGTACCCAGCGGCGTGGTCACCGTGATGTCGACCGTGCCGGTCCCAGCCGGGGACTTGGCCAGGACGATCTTCCCTGAGACCACCCTGACGTTGGTGGCGGCGTTACCCCCGAAGCTCACGGCGGTGGCTCCGCCGAGGTTGTGGCCTGTGATCGCTACCGTCGTCCCGCCCGCAGCCGCACCCTTGTGAGGTGCGACGTGGGTGACCGTCGGGGTGACCGTTGCGTACGTGTACTGGTCACCGGTGCTGAGGCCGCTCGTGCCCAGAGGTGTGGTGACCGTCACGTCAACGGTGCCGGTACCGGCCGGAGACGTTGCACTGATCAGATGCTTGGTGATCACGGTCACGTCGGTGGCGGCGTTGGTCCCGAAGTCCACCGCCGTGGCGCCCGAGAATCCGGACCCGCGAATGGTGACCGAGGTCCCACCGCTGGGCGAACCACGATGGGGATCGACGTGGGTGACGACCGGAAGATCGGTGTTGTAGCTGAATTGGTCCTTCCGGCTCACCGCGCTGGTGCCCAGCGGCGTCGTCACGGTGACATCAACGGTCCCTGAGCCTGCCGGGGACTTCGCCGTGACCAGGTGGTGGGAGAAGACCGTGACGTCGGTCGCAGCGTTGGTGCCGAAGTGCACCGCAACTGCCCCCTCCAGGTCGTTGCCGATGATGGTCACCACCGTGCCTCCTGTGGGGCGGCCATGGCTGGGGACGAGATGGGTCACGACCGGCACCCGTGTGCCGTTATACGTGAACTGGTCCTTCGAACTAAGGGCGCTCGTACCCGCGGGCGTCGTTACCGTGACGTCGACGACCCCGGAGCCGGCCGGTGAGTGAGCGATGATGACCTTGTGCGACACGATGGAGAAGCTCCGAGCCGGCGCCGCGCCGAAGTCCACCGCCGTTGCACCTGCAAAATTCCCGCCGGTGATGGCGATCGCGGTACCCCCGTTGGCCGGACCGTGATGCGGTGCCAGGTGCCGGACGACCGGTGGATTGCTCGCTGCACTCGCCGCACCGGGTGCAACCCCGAGCACAAGTCCAGCAGGCAAAAGGACGACAGCAGCGCTGAGTACAAACTTGCGCAACATTGGAACCTCCCCCTAGGTGACGTGATCATCTTCACCCTCTCTGTAGCGAGTGTCCAGAGATCAAAGAGAGATCGTCCAACCCATCACACTTTGTTCACATCTCGTGAAAATCCCGGTATTGATCAGTTTTTCAACTCAGACGCGGCACGCGAACGTGTCCAGTGTTGTCAACGACGCCGTCCGTCGCGAGAACCCCGCGTTTGGACCCGAACGGTGTGTTCTCTCGTGACATGAAGTCTGCGTTGTCTCGCCCGGACTTATCGGGAACGACGTGAACTCACTGCTTTCCCTGTTTGGACTCAGCCAATTCCCAGGTTTGTGGCAGCCGTGGGCGACTCAGCTCAGGGGTCCCCATGAGGTGGCCGGCCGCTGCTCCGGATGTCAGCTGAAGTCGGCGC
>CAWJUR010000001.1:0-365714 GCA_963846125.1 uncultured Acidimicrobiales bacterium | reverse complement strand
GGAACCTTGCCAGCGCCTTGGGGAAGGTGCCGTCGAGGAGGTTGTTCCGGTAGGTGAGCGAGGTGTCGTACGACCAGACGTCGGCGAAGGCCACGTTGTTCGAGACGAACCAACCGGCCATGTTGTCGATGAACGAGGGGTCGTCTCCGAGGCCATGACCGTCGCTGCGGAACTCGTCGGACCACTCGGGGATGGCGATGGGCTTGTTGTGTTCGACCGCGAAGGCGGCCAACCAGTCGAGACCCCACTGCTCGGTCAGTTGGTGGATCCATGCCGTTGCCGGCGTGAAGGGTTTGCCCCAGAAGTTGTCGTAGACGTCGGTCCCGACGTAGTCCACGTACGCGTTCCCGGGATAGGCCTGGGTAGGGGTGTACTTCGTTGGGCTCGGGGCGTTGGGGTTCCAGAGGAACTTGAATTTCTCACCGGGCACGGCCCGCATGGTGGTGACGATCTGACGCCAGTAGGCGACGAAGTTCGCAGCATCTGTCGTCGATGCCACCGACCAGGAAAACCAGTTGCCGTTGAACTCCCACCCCAGCCGCAAGATGGCACCGGCCTCCTTGTCGCTGACGAGGTTCTCCCCGAGCGTGGTGAAGTACTGGTTGTAGGCACCGGTGGCGCCCTCCGCCAAGGTCCCCACCCCGGGAAGGATGGGAACGCCGAGCACGAGGTGATAGTGCGTCGGGCTCCAGGCCTTGATGTTGGCGGCACGTCCATGGCGGCCCAGCCGTCCGTCTTTGACGAGATAATCGGTGGCGAAGGACGGGGTTGTTCCCGTCGCCAGGCCGAAGGTGGCGACGCCGAAGGGATTGTTCGCGCCCGGCGTAGTCACCCAACCGAATGCCGTGCGCGACGCCATGGGCCGGCGGTAGTGGACGTGCCTGACCCCGGGGTGGTCGGTGGCTGACGGCGAAGCGCCGGCCACGGCGGTCGTCGTAGTGGACGCCAGGGTATGGACCCTCGGCGTCACCGCGGGCGCGCTCTCCGATGCTCGCCACGAAGGTGATCGACGCCAAGAGCACGACGACCGACCCCAATACCACCCAGGCCCACCACACCCGGTAGATGGGTCGTCACCACGTGTGCGCATGGGAGGCGGTGGCGGCGGCCATTGCCGAATGACCCCGCCGACCCGGATGTTGCGGGCGCGTACATCCAGCGAGGGAGGCCGAGCCCGTCGATCAGCGCGCCGACGCGTCGCCGTCGGTCCATGTCCCTGCCGACATTCGTGTCTTGCCCGCGTGGTTCCCGCCCGACCCCGTGCCCGGTCACTCAGGTACAGCTCCACCCTGCCTAATCGGCATCTCCGACTGCCCGACATTAGGTGTCGAGACCCTGGGCTCCGATGGGCCTCGGACACGGATCGTCCCTGGTGGGGAGGGGTGTCGGGACCCAGCATGCGGGCCCGCCGGCGCCCCGAAACGAGGGCCCGCGCCGACTTCAGAGGCGGCTTCGACCCTCTTCGATCCCACCAAGCTGGAAGCCGCGGCGTGGTTAGCCTGGCGGCCGTGGCCAGAACGATCCCGTTCCATCCCCGTGTGGCGGTGCGGGGCATGGTCTCCTCGGCTGATCAGCTGGCCAGTTCGGCCGGACTCGCCATGCTCGAGCGCGGCGGGCTCTGCCGCTGACGCCATGGTGGCCGCAGCGGCGGTGATGGCCGTGGTCGGACCGCATCTGTGCGGCCTGGGTGGCGATGCGCTGGCGATGGTCAAAGCTCCCGGCGAAATGCCCCGTGCCCTTCTCTCGGTGGGGAGAGCCGGATCCGGAGCCGATCCGGATCGGTTGCGCGCCGACGGGCATGCCGACATGCCGTTGCGTGGTGACATCCGGAGCGTGCCCGTTCCCGGCGCCGTCGACGGATGGCTGGCACTCCACGAGCGCTATGGGCGACTCTCGTGGGAGACGGTGCTCGAACCGGCCATTGCGCTCGCCGAAGACGGCTTTGCGGCTTCGCTCCTCCTCGCCTTTGCGAGTGATCTCGTCGCCGACGTTGACGGCGCGTCGCAGTTGCGCCCCGACGGGCCGCTCCAGCCGGGTCAGCTCGTCCGTCTTCCCGGGGTCGCTCGGACGCTTCGGCATCTCGCCTCGGGGGGACGAGACGGCTTCTACGGCGGCGAGTTCGGCCGCGCCCTCCTCGCGCTGGGCGACGGGGAGTACACGCCCGACGACCTGGCCCGACCTCTCGCCCAGTGGGCCGAACCGCTCGTACTGCGGCGCCTTCGGACACGACCTGTGGACGGTCCCTCCCCCTTCCCAGGGTTATCTGACGCTGGCCGGGGCCTGGATCGCGGAGAAGGTCGGCATCCCCGTCGACACCACCGACCCGCTGTGGCCCCACCTCATCGCCGAGGCGGGTCGCGCCGCCAGCTTCGATCGTCCCTCCGTGCTCTTCGACGGCGCCGACGGCGCTGGGCTGCTCTCACCCGAGCGGCTCGAGGCCCGAGCGGCGTCCATCGATCCTGCGAAGACAATCCCGACCGAGCCCCACGAAGAAGGGCCCCGCACCAGGACCGGCGTGCTTTCGGACGGAGACACCACTCACCTGTGCGCGGTCGACGCCGACGGTCTCGGGATCTCCCTCACCCAGTCCAACGCGCTCGATTTCGGCGCGCATCTGGTCGCCGGTGACACTGGGGTCTTCCTCCACAATCGCGGTGTCGGCTTCTCCCTCGAGCCCGGACACCCCGCCGAATACGGGCCGCGGCGCCGGCCCACCCACACGTTGTCGCCGGCGGTCGTCACTCGTCCCGACGGCACGCTGGCCCAGGTCGTCGGGACGATGGGTGGCGACGTCCAGCCGCAGATCCTCGTGCAGCTGCTCGTCGCGGCTGCTGCACAGCGGAGAAGACCCCGCCGCCGCGATCTCCGCGGCACGTGTCGTGCACGAAGCACCCGGGGCCCCGCCCTTCCGACTGTGGCAGTCCCCGGCGCAGTCTCTGCTCATGGAGTCCGACGCCCCCGAGACCTGGCAGGACGGCCTCGAGTCCCGCGGTCACCGGGTCCGGGTGGTCGGTGCGCTCAACCCTGTCGATGTCGGTTGTTCGCAGATCATCTGCCGTGGAGGCCTCCGACGACCACCTCATCTTCACCGGGTGCTTCGGATCCCCGCAGTCCCGACGGCGCCGCCCTGGGCCGTTGACGCGGCGCCTTGTGGAGTCGACACCCGAGCACCACGCCGGGTGCTACGCCGCAGTGCGAGGTCAATCTTCGCTGGTCTGTTGCTGCAGCTCGATGGTGTTCCCGGCCGGATCGCTGATCCAGATCTGCACCGTGCCCTCGCCTTGGACGGCACGCTGGTATTCGATGCCACGCTCCTCGAGCTCGGCCACGGCCCCGTCGAGATCGGCGACGGCGACGCAGTAGTGATGGCCCGTGGAGTCGATCGGGGTCCCGCGGGGCGGAGCGCCGACGAGGTGGAGCTCCTGATCGCCGACGATGTGCCAGTGCCCGGGTATCGCCCGGGATGTCGGGACGGGGCTTGTCGTCGAGACCGAGCACGTCTCGATAGAACGTCGCCATGTCCTCGAGTGATGCCCCGTTGGTGTTGATCGACACGTGGTGAAAGCGCGTCACCTTCACGTGGGCCCTCCTTGTGGTCTCGCTGGTCCCGCTGGTCCCGGCCTTTGCTCGGGAGGTGGCTCGAGCTGCTCCATGAACTCCAGCCGGATGCCCCCCGGGGCGTTCACGAAGGCGATGCGGCGTTTCCCGAAGGCACCTTCCACGACGGCGGGACCCCAGATGACGTCGTGGCCTTCGAGCTCGGAGTCCAGGTCGTCGGTGAAGAGGGCGGGGTGCAAGAAACCATCGGCGGGGAGTTCCACGGACTCCTCGTAGATGGCCTGGGTGAAGAGCGTGATCATGACGGGGCCCAGGAACACATCGGCTCGCTCCCCGTTGTTCCAGTGCATGCGGTCGCGCACCTCGGCTCCGGCCGCCTCGTAGAACGACACGGCGGCGTCGAGATCGCTCACCTTCACCGCGAGGTTCGCCATCGCCGTGACCGCCACCTTCGTCTCCTCCAGCTCGTCGGGCAGAACGGGCACCGAAGCAGCGTACCGAGCCGCCCCCCTGTCAGTCGGAGCGGGCCGGCAGCCATCGTCAACTACCGTTTGCGCCGTGGCGTCCCCGGGACCTCTGCTCGCGTCGGGGCGAGACGCCGACATCTTCGAGTACGGCCCCGGCCTCGTCCTGCGTCGGTCCCGGCGAGGTCGGTCGATGGCCGGTGAGGCCCGGACCATGGAGTACCTGCGCAGCCACGGCTATCCGGTCCCGGCCGTCGAAGAGATGAGCGACGACGGGACCGACCTCGTCATGGAGCGCATCGACGGGCCGTCGATGGTGGACTACATGAGCCGGCGGCCGTGGACGATCCGTCGTCAGGGCACGGTGCTCGCCACCCTGCACCGCCGGCTGCACGCCATCGTCGCCCCTGACTTCCTCCCCGCCGCACCGGTCGGAGCCGGAGACCGCTTTCTCCACATGGACCTCCATCCCCTCAACGTCATGATCGGCGCCCAGGGGCCGGTGGTCATCGACTGGCCCAACGCGGCACGAGGGGATCCGCTCGTCGATCTGGGACTGGCGTGGGTCTTGATGGCGGCTGGGGAGATTCCGTCGAACCCGTTGATCGGGGCGATACTCGGACGGGGGAGGGCGGCGCTGATCAACGGGTTCCTGGCCCACGTGGAGTCGGATCGGGACGCCCTGGAAGCGCAAGCTGCGCGAGGTGGTGGGATTCAAGGTCCGCGACCCCAACATGAGCGAGGCGGAACAGCGCGCCATGTGGCGGGTCGTCGAGAAATTCGAGCCGGCGACATAAGGGGCGAGGTCTCGTCCGTGGTCGATGAGCTTCTGACGGCGCGCTTGCGACTGCGGCGTTGGACCCCCGAAGACAGCGATCCCTTAGCCGAGGTGTTCGCCAAGCCCGAGGTATGGGAATTCCCCTTCGGGCGGGGGTTCAGCATCGAGGAGACCCGGGCCTTTCTCGCCCACCGGATCGCCGAGCAGGTCATCGGGGGCTGGGCCGAATGGGCGACCGAGCTCCGCGACAGTGGTCGGCTCATCGGCTACATCGGTCTGTCGGTGCCGCACTTTCTGCCCGAGGTGTTGCCGACGGTCGAGGTCGGCTGGCGGCTCGATCCCGACGTCTGGGGTCGGGGACTGGCGACCGAGGGGGCACGAGCGGCGCTCGCCCACGGATTTTCGAATCCCGATCTCCACGAGGTCGTGAGCATCTTCGAACCGCAGAATGCGGCATCGGGGCGGGTCATGGTGCGGCTGGGAATGCACTTCGATCGTGACACGGTGCACCCGACGCGTGGCTTGGCATTGCGCGTGTACCGACTGTCACGAGCGGAGTGGGAAGCGATGACACGCCAGAAAAATGAAACGTCACCCGAGATTTAGACCCAGAGAGAGCGACTGAGAGCAAGGATCGCTCAGCGGAAGTGGCGCTGGATCTCGTTGGCGTAGCGTCCGGCCGAGCGTCTCGGCGTGCCCGTCCAGCCACTGCGACAGCGCCACCGTCCCGGTGGCGGCGCCATCGGTGTCGGCGAGGCCCGCCGCCATGGCGAGGTATTCCTCGCGTGACAGCAGGACGTCGCGCAGCACGAGCCCGAGAGCCGACGACAGGACCGGCATGATCGCCCCCGGCAGTCTGCACGATGCGTGCGTGGCTGCCGACGGTCTCCTTGATCAGTGAGACCAGTTCCATGAACGTCGGACGCTCGGGCCCCACCGCATCGATCACCGCGGTGGCGCGCTGCGAGCCGAGCGTCACGCTCAGGCGGGCCAGGTCGTCGACGTGGATGGGTCGGATGCGGTAGTCGCCCCGACCGCCCACGGCGAACACCGGCAGGCGGCGCAGGAGCCAGGCGATGTTGTTGAGAAGGACGCCGTCCCCGCCGAAGAGGATGGCGGGGCGGAGCACGGCGTAGGAGACGCCGACTTCGGCGAGCACCCGTCTCCACCTCGGCCTTTCCCCGGAAATAGGGGTAGGGGGAGGTGATGCTCGGATGGGTGATCGAGACGTGGACGATGCGTTGCACCCCGGCGTCGCGAGCGGCGTAGAAGAGGGTGCGACGAGTTGGCGACGGCCGCTTCGTGGTCGATGCGCCCGTGGGGGAATCGGACCCAATAGGTGTTGTAGAGGGTGGTGGCGCCGCGCAGCGACTGCGACCAGGCCCACGGGATCGTCGAAGTCGAGGGGGCGGACGTCGATGCCGTGATCGCCGTCCGGCTCGCTCGGGATGCCCGGTGAGTGTGCGCACCTGGCGGCCCGCGGCCAGGAGCTCTCTGGCGATGGCCGCGCCCGAGTAGCTGAAGGCGCCGGTCACCACGTCGAATCCGTCCTGAGACGCCCCCTCGGACCGGCCTGTCGTCGTCGCCGTCACCTGGGTCATGGTTCCTCCTTGGTCACCGAAACTCCTGTGGTCGCCGAGACTGCGCCCACGCACCCAGCAGGCCGGCCATCTGTCTCGCTCGCTCGAACAGGGCCATGGCGGGCGCACGATCGCCGTCGAGGTGGGCGAGCATCTCGAGGCCGAGATAGAGCGCCACGATCCCGTGGGCGAGCTCCTCGGGCGCGACCAGCGACGCAAAGGGGGTGTCCGCCAGCGAGTCGCGCACGGCGTCGGCGGCGAACGTGCGCCAGGGAGCGATGCGGGCGGCGACCTCGGCCCCGAGTCCGGGGGTCGACGACGAGCCGGCGATCATCTCGGCCAGCACGGCGATGTATCCGGCGTCGAGGTCCTCCTCGAAGATCGACTCCGCCGTGGCGACGAGCTCGTTCAGGTCGTGCGCCTCGTCGACCGCACCTCGGTAGCGCGTCAGGCGGAGCGCACTGACCTCGTCCAGCGCAGCCAGGAGGAGGTTCGTGACCGAGCCGAAGTGGTAGAAGACCAGACCCTGGTTGCAGCCGGCCCGCCGGGCGATCTCCCGGGCGCTCGTGCCCGAGAACCCCTCTTCGCGCAGCGCCTCGATGGTGGCTGCGACCAGGGCCCGCCGGGTCTCCTCGGATCCCGTCGAGGGCCCCGGGCCCGCCGTCCGCTTCGCTCCTGATCTGGCCATGGCCCCGTCCTGAGCAATCGACATTGAGCAACTGCTCAAAGCCTACCGGGACATCGTCGTGAGTGCAACGGCGAGCGGAGCAACGAAAACGAACGAGTGGGCACTTCGGGTCAGGCCGGCGCACACGGCGGGAAGCCAGCCGTACGGGCGGGCCGGGCCGATTCAGTCGGCGACGGTGAACGTGGCCGTGGCCCGGTTCTGGCACCGCGGCGCTGGGACGGTCGGACCGTCCCGTCACGTGGTGATCGTCCGACGGTGCCGTGGAAGGCGACCGTCGTTCGAGTTGGCCCGCGCGGGCCCGACGATGAAGCGGACGTCTTGCGATCCGAACGTCCCGTCGACGTCGACGGTGGGATTGGTGGCGAGACTCCGAGGTGGGTAGCGTCACGGCGAGGGCGAAGGAGTGGCCCTCGAAGGTTCCTGTCCATCGCGCCACTTCAATCGCGCCGGAAGCCTGGTGGTCCCTCCGGACTTGAGGGCGGGTGGGGCCAGGGCCCTGCCCTGCACCGGGATACCAGCGATCGTCCCGGCGATAGGGCTGCGGTCGGTTGTGAGGTCGTTGCCAGCGGCGACCGAGTGCCACGTGAAGGTGGCCGTGCCCGAGCCCGTGGGGAACGACGGTGCCCCACACCCTGCCAGCGTGAGGAGACGACTCAACGCGACCAGACCGCCCCGTCCCATCGACGCACGCCCACGATGCGACGATGTATCTCCGATTCGCTGCGAGACAGCAGAGGGTCACCGTGCTCGCGGGCCACGCGAGCTTGTCGTGTGTGCTCGACGGGCGCTGTCCGCCTCGTTGCCGCAATCAGTCTCAGCGGTGTGGATGACGCCGTCGGGTCAGGCCGCCCGGGCCGCCCACGTGTGAGGGGCCATCTCGTTCCAGATGAGGATCTCGCCGACAACGGAGTCGACCGCCTTCATGGCCTGGGCCGCGTCTCGCCACTCCTCGGGCCGGCTGTTGAAGGTGCGCCAGATTCCCGCCCACAGCACCGTGCAGGTGCCGTCGGTGCGCTCGACGACGACTGCGGCGATCTCGCCTCGGTGTGCTTCTGCCTCGGGACGCTGGCGGTCGGTGCGGTAGGAAACGTTGCGGGACGTGTCTTCAACTGAGAATTGGCCATACATAGGTGTCGGCTCTTTTGCCTTTCCTTGATCGCAGCACGGAACGCGCGTGATATGAACGCTCACAGCGTCATTGGTGCATGAGAGAGCGTCACGCCGGCACGACGCAGGCAGCGAAACGGTGCCACGCTCACCCTCCGGTCTCATGTCGTGGACATCAACAAGCGTGTGCAATTCCTCGATCGATTGCTCGATCGATCCGACAGCGCGATGCAACTCGAGCACAGTGGTGTTGCACGCGTTTGTGCACGTCGATCGACTCGAGAAAACGCCTGCACCGGCCCGCGCCACGCCAATGGCAACGAACTTCAGGTAGCGGGAACCACTCCGTTCCTCTGGGCGTCTTCGGACGGTCCTCGAGGCGGCGTCACGGGTCCACGGGGTATCGGTGCCACGGCAGGAAACGGTGTGACGGGGGGAAGCGGTGCCACGGAAGGAAGCGGTGCCACCGAAGGAAGCGGTGCCACCGAAGGAAGCGGTGCGACGTCGGGCGCGGCCACCGCCCACAGCGGGTTCATCGAAGGATCCGTGGCGTGGACTTCGCTTCTTCGACGAGATGCTGGCACTTGGGACAGCGCCTCGGGATCATGGTCTGCGCCATGTCCGGTGTGGTTCGCGTGTGTAGCGGAATCCGCACAGCGCGACCGAGGCCGATCCGATAGGCCGGCACGGCGTGCCAGGCCCTCGGGAGCCGGTACCCGCGCCGCAGAAGCGTGCCTTGCAGCTTCCTCGACCACCGGCGTGGCATCTGGGCTACGGCGAGGTACTCCACCGTCACGCATACTGCCATTGCCGTCGACGTCGCGCACACCCGTTCGAAGCCGTGACGCATTCCCGCCCCGTCCGGCCCGTCCTGCGCCGTCGCGGCGGCTCTGTTGCTCGTTCTCTCGAATGTCACTGTGGGTGAGGACTTGGGCACCAAGAGTCCTCGACGTGGCCGGGGGCCTCGCCTGGGGCATCGGCGCCAGGCACGAATGCCGGGACGGCTATTCAGCTGTCGACCGAGGCCGCCGATAGCAATGGCAATGTCGATGGTCGATGCGAGGCCGTCGAAGCCGCGTCCAAGAGCGAACGTCGCAACCTCAGGCCCTTCGTCTACGGCTCCGCCATCCTGCTCGTGTTCATCGCCGCGGTGACCGACGATGACCATGAGAGACGGTGCCGAGTGGGGCCGTCGTGACCGCGCTCCTGGCCTTGCCATCGCGGCCACCGCCGTGGGCGTGTGGGGCACGGCCATGGCGGTCAGAGAGACCCACGACCTCGGCGCTCGACCCGAGGACTGATCGGCCGGGACGATCGACGGGGTCCGCCGGGCCTCGAGGTCCAGAAGGTGTTGCTTGGCGGGCAGGCCCCCTCCGTAGCCGGTCAGCCGACCCGACGACCCGATGACCCGGTGGCACGGGACGATGATGGCGATCGGATTCCGGGCATTGGCGTGGCCGACGGCTCGAGCCGCCCCGCGTCCTTCCCAGTCGCGCCGCCAACTGGCCGTAGCTCACCGTGGTGCCGAACGGGATCTTGAGCAGCTCGGCCCACACCTGGCGCTGGAACGGGGAGCCCTCCATCGCCAAGGGAAGGTCGAAGGACCGCCGCCTACCCTTGAAGTACTCCTCGAGTTGTGCGGCCGCCTCGTCCAAAACTCGGCGCTGTCTCTCCGCTCCCGTCGGCGCCGGGGTGCGTGCCACGGCTCGCAACCGGGCCCCGATATCTCGCCGAGGTGGACTTCGGTCAATCGACCCGAGACATCGGCGCGCAGCGACAGCGGGCCCACGGGGCTGTCGACGACACGGTGGGCACACCGTCACGACGCCCGCGCCTGCTCGTCGGGGCGGTAGCCCCACAGGTGCAGGGTGGCGTAGGAGCGCCATGGTCGCCACGAGCGCGCCAGCTCGGCCGACGGCCTTTGGCGTGTGCGCCAGGCCCAGCCGGGCGAAGGCGTGTTGCACGCCCAGGTCTCCCGACAGCATGACGTCGGGGTGGCCGAGCCCCCGCACGGCGATGTAGTCGGCGGTCCAGGCCCCGATGCCCGGGAGGGTGCGCAACGACCACCGGGCTGCTTCGGCGTCGGCGCCCACGTCGAGGCGAGGGCTCCTCCGGCCAGTGCCTCGGCCATGGTGACCAAGGTGCGGGCCCGGCGACGAGGCAGGGGAAGGCGCTCGGGGTCGAGCGCCGCGATCGTCGCCATGTCGGGGAATCGATGCGTGAGGCCTTCGGTCCGGTCTCCGAGCCCGAGCAGTGCGCCGTAGACAGAGCCGTCGCCGTGCTCGGCCACCAGCCGGCCGAGCACGGCGCGGGCGCTCGCCACCGACACCTGCTGGCCGACGACGGCGCGTAACGCCAGCTCGTGGGGGTCCACGGTGCCCGGCACCCGGAGCCCCGGCACGCGTCGGGCCATGGCGCCCCGATGACGGGGTCGCCGTCCGAGATGATCGGCCACCGCGACGGGATCCGCGTCGAGGTCGAGGAGCCGGCGGCAACGCTGCACGGCGGGGGTCAGGTCCCGGAGGTCGTCGAGGCGAAGCCGGGCACGCACGTGGCCGTCGTCGGGGACGAGCTCCACGGTGCCGCATCCGTGGGGGAGGGTGAGCGTCCGGGCGAAGTGTGTGCTCGATCCCGCTTCCACTCCGGGGACGGCCCGTTGGGCCAGGAACGCCAAGGTACCGGTCCCGTCGTAGGGGAGCCGGTGGGCCAGGCGCAGGCTCAACGCGTCGGGCGAGGGTGAAGGTGAAGGTGAGGGCTTCGTTCCACGGGCGCGACGCCGGCGCAATTCCGTGGGCGTGGAGGCGAAGACCGCCCGGATGGTGTCGTTGAATTGGCGCACGCTGGCGAACCCGGCCGCGAACGCCACCGACGACACGGGGAGCTCGGTGGTCTCGATCAACACGCGTGCCGTCTGGGCCCGCTGGGCGCGGGCCAGCGCCAACGGACCGGCTCCGACCTCGCTCACGAGAAGACGATTGAGCTGTCTCGGGCTATAGGCGAGTCGTCGGGCCAATCCCGCCACACCGCCGCGATCCACGACGCCCTCGCCGATCATGCGCATGGCCCGGGCCACGACGTCCTGGCGCACGTTCCACTCCGGCGACCCTGGAGAGGCGTCGGGGCGGCAGCGTTTGCAGGCGCGGAACCCGGCCTGTTGCGCGGCGGCCGAGCTCGGATAGAAGCGGACGTTGCGACGCCCCGGCGTCCGGGCCGGGCAACTCGGGCGGCAGTAGATGTGCGTGGACGTCACCGCGGTGACGAACCAGCCGTCGAAGCGCGCGTCGCGGGCCGACACCGCCCGGTAACAGCGCTCGAAGTCCTCGACCATGAGGGCATCCTGCCCGAGGCGGCGACGACTGGCTAGCGGGTTTCGGACAGGGTGGTCTCGCCGGCTCCCCACAAGAAGCTGTCCAGCGCCGCCGATGTGGGATCGTCCCCGCTCCACCGCACGGCGCGGGTCGGCGATCGCCGGCCCCACAGCGCCAGCAGCCGGGTGGCAGGGTCCGCGCTCGCGCACCACGGGGCCCGAGGCTCATCGAGCTCGAGACGCGCGCCCGCGTCGTCGACCACGAGCACGACGTCCATGTGCCCGGGGGCAGCGAACCGTGCTCGCAACTTGGTGATGGCAGCTGCTGTGGTGCGTGTCGCTCACGGCTTCGGGTGAAGCGTCGAGCATGGTGTTGAGCACCTCGACGGCGTGCGCCGTCAGCTCGGGCTGAGCCAGGAGCTCCGCACTGACGTCGTCGTCACCGGCGAGGTCCCAGCGGTGCAGCGCCGCCTCGCTCCGCCCGTGCATGGCGAGCTCATCGGCGCCCAGCCTTCGTCCCGCAAACGGGACCGTGCGTGGCGTCCCTCCGACGTCGAGCGCGTCGATGGCGGTGCTCAGGCGGATGGCCTCGACGACCAACGGTTGCGCAGGTCGTCGTCGGCCATGGCCGCGATACGGAGCCTCGCGCGCCGAGAAGTCCCTCGTGGCGCGCTCGGCATGTCCGTTCGTCACCGCCTCGGTGAGCTCTGCCATCTCGGCCGCTCCCGCCGTCAGGTGGGCGACGAGCTCGTGTGCGGTCCACCCCGCGCAGGCGGTGGGGGCGCGGGGCGCGGTGCGGTCCAGGGTGGCGAGAAACGCCGTCGCTTCGTCCATGGCGCCACGATGCCCGATTGCCCCGGGGCGGTCTGGCGGGAATCGGACAATGCGGTCGGCCCCGGAGTTGGCACATGGGTCTGTCGGTCACAACTCCAGGGTGGTGGTCTCGGGCCGATGCCCGGCGCGGTGCAGCGCCTTGGCCTTGGTGCGCATGAGCGCGTCGCGGGGCCCGCGCGCCACCATGGCCGCGGTCAGTTGCGCCTCGTTGGTGAGCGCGTCGATCTCGACCACGCTCGACACCAGTCCGATCCGCAACGCCGTGGCGGCGTCGATGGTGCGACCGGTGAGGCAGAGATCGCGCGCCGGCCCGGACCCGACGAGATCCGCCAGGGGAGTGAAGACCACGTCGGACCACCGTTGCTCGGGATGGCCGAAGGTCGCATTCGCCGCTGCCACCCGGATGTCGCACATCACGGCCAGATCCAACCCGCCCGCCAAGCGCCGCTCCCTGGACGGCGGCTATGAGCGGCAGGGGGAACAGCAAGACTGTGCGATGGAAGCGATCGGCCGAGCGCCACAACTCCTCTTGGAATCCGGGCTCGTCCACCGAGAACTCCGACAGGTCGAACCCGGCGCAGAAGGTGTCTCCTCGTGATGCGAGCACCACGGCCCGCACGTCCTCGTCGGCGGCGATGCGGTCCAGGGCATCGCTCACCTCGTCACGCACCGCGATCGAGAGGGCGTTCTTCTTCTGAGGTCTGTCGATCACGACCGAGACGACACCCTCGTGGACCTCCGACACCTGCACCAGTTCACCCATGGGCCCTCCTCGCCGTTCACTGTGCATGACGACGCGACGGGATCGGCAAGAATCTCGCCGTGACCCAACAGCAGCGCGCTCTGGACTCCGAGAGTCCTCCCCACCATGAGCCCGGCTCCTGAGCCGCATTCCCGCTGGACCTGGCGACGCGCGCCGGGGAGCACCCTGATGCCCCCGCTGTCGTCATGGGGAGCGGCGAGATGCTTTCGTACCGGGAGCTCGACGAAGGCTCCAACCGCCTGGCGGGGTTGCTGCGCCACGAAGGCCTCGGTGCCGGCGACCACATCGCCATCCTCATGGAGAACTGCCCCACCTTCCTCGAGGTGGCGTGGGCGGCCCAGCGCTCGGGTCTCTACTACACGGCGCTCAACAGTCACCTGCGCAGCGCCGAGGTGCAGTACATCCTCGACGACTGCGGCGCCACCGCGCTCGTGACCACTCCGGCCATGGCCGACGTGGTCTCGAAGCTCGACCTGTCCCGTGTCACGGTGCGGCTGTCGGTCGGGGGCGGGCTCCCCGGGTTCGACGACTACGCCGGCGCCGTGGCGGCGTTCGCGACTCGGCCCGTCGCCGACGAGTCCGAGGGGCGCGAGATGCTCTACTCGTCGGGGACCACGGGCCGGCCCAAGGGTGTGCGCAAAGAGCTCCCGGGCACCGCCATGGGCGACGCCTCCGCCGCGCCCGTCCAGATCGCGCTGGCACTGGCACGGCGCGGCGCCGGAGCCGATTCGGTGTACCTCTCGCCCGCGCCGCTGTATCACTCGGCTCCGCTCGTCTACTGCATGTCGATGCTCCGCCTCGGGGCGACCGTCGTGGTCATGGAGCACTTCGACCCGGCCCAGTGCCTCGAGCTCATCGAGCGCCATCGCGTCACCCACGCCCAGTTCGTCCCCACCATGTTCGTTCGGATGCTGCGCCTGCCCGAGGCCGAGCGCGCGCCGCTACGACCTCTCCAGCCTGCGATCCGTCGTGCACGCCGCCGCGCCGTGCCCGGTCCCGGTCAAACGCCAGATGCTCGAGTGGTGGGGTCCGATCATCGACGAGTACTACGCCGGGACCGAGGACATCGGGTCGACCTGGATCACCGCCGCGGAGTGGCTGGCGCATCCGGGGTCGGTCGGTCGACCCCTGTCGCCCGCGCACGTGGTGGGCCCCGACGGCGAGGAGCTGGGACCGGGCCACGAGGGTGTCGTCTACTTCGAGGGCGGCAGGCCCTTCGAGTACCACAACGACCCCTCGGCCACGGCCTCGATGGTCAACGACCGAGGGTGGCGGACCCTCGGGGACATCGGGATGCTCGACGAAGACGGCTACCTGTATCTCACCGACCGCCAGGCCCACATGATCATCTCCGGGGGGTGAACATCTACCCCCAGGAAGCCGAGAACGTCCTCGCCGGCGACCGGCGGGTGGCCGACGTCGCCGTCATCGGCGTTCCCGACCCCGAGATGGGCGAAGCGGTGAAGGCGGTCGTCGAGCTCGTCGACCCCGCCATCGGCGGGGCCCGACGTCGAAGCCGAGCTCATCGCCACGTGCCGGGAGCAGCTCGCCGCCTACAAGTGCCCTCGCACCGTGGACTTCGTGGACCGAGCTTCCCCGCGACCCCAACGGCAAGCTCTACAAGCGTCTGCTGAAGGAGCGGTACTGGGAGGGCCACGACACGCGGGTGGTGTGATGGCGGTGCGGGCCAGGTGGACGGTGCAGGCGAGGTGGGCTGTGCAGCCCCGTCAATGTCCCGGTGTGGTGGTCGGGCTCGTCGACGTGGTCGAGGTCGGATCCGCAGCGGTCGTCGATGTGGTCGAGGTCGGATCCGCTGGGGTAGTGGACGTGGTCGTGGTCGCGGTGTGCCCTCCCGGAGAGCCGGCGGTCACGGTGAACTCCCACGTCCCCGCCGCGCAGTCGTTGGGCGGCGCCGCGGTCACGACGTAGACGCCCGGCGAGCCCGCCAGCGACGGAGACCGGCAGCGCCGGTTCGGATTCGAGGCACAGACGCGTCGGGTCGTTGGTGGCGAAACCGGTGAGCGGCGTCGACTCCGGTGTCGAGGCCACGCCTGCAATGACGCCGGGTCCACGAGGACGAGCGTCACCGCCGCACCGTTCCAGGTCCCGGAGTAGCTGTAGGGGGCGGGGACAGTGGTCGTGGTCGTCGTGGCGGCTGCCACCGGCGGCCCGGTCGCAGGCCCTTCACGATGGCGGCGTTTCCCTCCAGTGCCGCCTGCATGGCCGGGGCGTCGCCCTCCATGCCGAGCGCCCAGATGCCGATCCCGGCGATGTGGTACGTGTTCGCCAGTTGCGCCTTGAGCGCCAGCGACGTGGGGTTGTCGAAGAACGTCTGGTGCCATTGGGACCCCACCTGGTACGAGGTCCAGGCGCGTCTGGGTGGTGGGGTCCCAGTACACGGGCCCCCCGTGGCCGCGATCTGGGCGTAGCTCAGCGGCGTGGGCGGGCCCGTGGCGGGGTCGCCCAGACCGGGCCCGGCGGTGGGCCAGTCGTAGCCGTAGTACGGGACGCCCAGGATCACCTTGGAGGGCGAGACCACCGCCGTGTACTGCTGCACGGCGTCGAGATCGGTGAACCCGGCCCCGGTGAGCGGCGCGGTGGGCGACGGGGTCTTGCGGTCGTTCATGTCGTAGGCCATCACGAAGAACCCGTCGACGCTCGGAGCGAGCCCGGGATGTCGTAGAAGCCGGCCGGGTCACCCGCCGACGAGGCGTAGGTGTCCATGGTCACCTGCCAGTGCGGGTTGGCCTGGTGCATGGCGCTCGACACCGCGGCGACGAGCGTGTCCAGGCCGGCCTGGTCCTTGCTCCCCCTGCCCTCGAAGTCGAGGTTCACCCCGTCGAGGTTCTTCGCCGCCACGAGCTGCACCAGCGAAGCCCCCAGGCGCGCTCCGGCGGTGGGGTCGGCCGCCATCTTGTCCAGTGCCGACTGGCCGAAGCACGACGCCGTCAGCACCACCCGGTCGCCGGCCCCATGGGCCCGGGTGACGAGATCGGCGAGCGCCTGGCTCTGGTAGCCGACCCATCCCGGGCCGCTCTGCTGCACGGTGGCGTCGCCCCCGACGCCCGACGCTGAAGTACGCCAGGGTCGTGAGCCCGGCTCAGGTTGAACCCCGACGAGATGGGAAGCGTCCAGTAGGGGGCGAACCCGAAGATCTCGTGCGGACGCAGGGCCGGGGCGCCCGCGAGCGACGGCGGCGCCGGCGCCGGCGGGGCGCGTGGCCGCGGGCAGGGCGGCGGCGCTCGGTGCGCTGGCGAAGGCCTTGGTCCATCCCGTTCATGATCGAGACGCTTCCCCCGCCCTTCCCGGGGTGGATGACAGTGGCGGCCGAGGGCACCGCCGGTGCTCATCGACCCCAGCGGCCGCACCCCCCACCACCAGGGAGAGCGTCCCCAGGCAGGCGACGAGGGGGTTGACGCGCAGGCGGGGCGGAGCGGCGTGCCGGGGCCGGCGACCGGGGCCGGGGCCGCGGCCGAGGCGACCGTGCGCCGCGAGTGAGGCGTGCGGCAGCGGGCCACCGAGACGCGGTGCGGAACCAGGCGAGCTCGTGCCGCGTGGGCACCTCGTCGGCTCACGGGCTCTCGCTCGGCTCGTGTCGCACGGGTGGAAGCGACGGGGCCCGGAGGGGCTCCGGGGCCGGGTGGCGACCCAATGCTGTGGGTGTGGCATCAGTTGACAAGAGCACGACCGATTCCGCCGATTTCTCTCGCCAGGTTGTCGGCACCGCCGGCCCGAAAACTTCAATGTCCGCGGGCAGCAGCGGGCACCAACGGGTGCCCAAGATTCGGGCACCGGGGTCAGTGCCGGGCAGCCGGAGTGCCGATGACCCAGACCATGCGGGGAAGGCTGTGGCGCCATGTCGGGCGCCGGACACGACTGGCCCGTCATCGGGGGCCCTCGCCCTGCGTGCCGCCAGCGGTGTTCTCGGCCACGGTGGCAGTCGGACGCCGGCCCCGCCCGGGCCGGGACGCCGGTCCCGGGAGCCGCCGGATGCCCGATGTTCCCGTCCGACAACATCTGGAACACCGACATCTCGTCGCTGCCCGTCGACATCCACAGCGCCGCAGTGGCTGGCCAGCATGAACTCGTCCTCGACGTTCCTGCACCCCGACTTCGGGCCGTCGGGTGACCCGACCAACCCCTACGGCATGCCCTACACCGTGGTGCCGCCCGGCCATCCCTTCGTGAACGTGTCGTTCCAGTACGCCAGTGAGAGCGACCCCGGGCCGTATCCCTTCGGCGCCGACACCCCCATCGAAGGGGGCCAAGGGCGCGACCGGTGACCGGCACGCCATCATGATCGACCCCACCACGTGCACGCTCTACGAGCTCTACGACGCCCACTACAGCGCGGGGGGCTCGACGGCGGGATCGGGCGCCATCTGGAATCTCCGCTCCAACGCCCTGCGCCCGGCGGGGTGGACATCGGCCGACGCGGCCGGCCTTCCGATCATGCCGGGCTCCTCCGCTACGACGAGGTGCAGTCGGGACAGATCACCCACGCCATCCGCATGACGGCGCAGACCACGGACACGAGCTACCTGTGGCCCGCTCGGCACGAGGCGGGCAGCCGGAGCGACCCCACCCTTCCTCCCATGGGGGCTCGGTTCCGGCTCAAGGCGAGCTTCAACATCTCCGGGTACTCGGCCCAGGCCCAGGTCGTCCTGCGGGCCATGCAGCACTACGGGCTGATCCTCGCCGACAACGGCAGCAACTGGTACTTCGGCGGGACCGCCGACCCGGCGTGGCCGCAGGCGCTCGTCGACGAGCTGAAGAACATCCCCGCCAGTGCCTTCGAGGCGGTGGACGAGTCGTCGCTCATGGTCAGTCCCGAACTCGGGCCAGGCGGGGGTGCTCGACGTGGCCGGTCCCGGCTACCGGCTGGTGGCCGTCGGACGGCGGGGTGTTCGCCTTCGGCGACGGCTTCTACGGCTCGGCCGGGGGACTGCCGCTCACAGGCACCGGTGGTGGGCATCGCCGACACCGCCGTCGGGCAACGGGTACTGGCTGGTGGCGTCGGACGGCGGCGTGTTCTCCTACGGCGACGCCCGGTTCCTCGGGCTCCATGGGGGGCAAGCACCTCGACGCCCCCATCGTGGGCATGGCGGCGACGCCCGACGGCAACGGCTACTGGCTGGTGGCGTCGGACGGCGGGGTGTTCTCCTACGGCGACGCCCGCTTCCTCGGGTCCATGGGGGGCAAGCACCTCAACGCCCCCATCGTGGGCATGGCGGCGACGCCCGACGGCAACGGGTACTGGCTCGTGGCGTCGGACGGCGGCGTCTTCGCCTACGGCGACGCGCCGGTTCCTCGGGTCGATGGGCGCGGTCAAGCTGCACAAGCCCGTGGTCGGCATGGCGGCCGATCCGGGCGGGGGGCTACTGGCTGGTGGCGTCGGACGGCGGGGTGTTCTCCTTCGGTGCCCCGTTCTACGGGTCGACCGGTGCCCTCGTCCTGTCGAAGCCGGTCGTGGGCATGCGCCCCCTGCCCGGCGGGGGCGGGTACTGGTTGGTCGGGGCCGACGGCGGGGTCTTCACCTTCGGGGGGGCCAATTTCCACGGTTCGACGGCGAACGATCTCCTGAACGCCCCGGTCGTGGCCCTGGGCTGAGCCGGGCGCCGGTCGTGCCTGACGTCCGTGCCCAGGGCGGTGCGCGTGCGCCGACCGCGTCGAGGCGAATGCCGCGATTCTCGAGGGTCGCGACGGTTAGCGTGTGACGCCAGTGATCAGAAAGTTCATCGTGGGAGTGTGTCACGGCGAGCGTGGTCACGACTCGGGCTGTCGGTCCCAGCCTTCGCCGACCCGGCGTGTTACACGGGATGTGCGCCCGGTCCCGATCAGCATCGTGGGGGCGGGCCGTCGGTGCCCCGAGTGCGCCGTCCGCGACCTGCCGCCTCCGACGGAGTCCGTGTCCGACCCCGGGGGGCCTGCCCGTCACCGGTGCGGATATCGAGCAGAGCGTCGGCTTCGCCGCCGTGCTCCTGGTCGGCGGGGTGGCCATGGTTCGCATCGGCCGCCGTCGGCCGCGGCGCGCGCGCATGTCGGCTCGAGCCTTACCCGTCTGACGCCGTCGGTCGCGCCGGTCGACGCCGTCAGCGCTCGTCAGCCGGGCCGACGTTGGTGAGCTCGATGAAGTTGCCGGCCGGGTCGTGGACGAAGGCAGCCAGGACCGTCGTGCCGAAATCGACGCGCGAGCTCGGCTCACCCAGGAACGGCACGCCGGCGGCACGCAATGTCTTCGATGGTGGCCTCGAACTCGTCGGTGGGGACGTGGAGCGCGTAGTGGGGGAAGCCCCGTCCCGGGGTCGGCATCTCGTCGGTCTCGATGAAGTGGAGCTGCAGCGCCCCCACCTTGAGCCACATCCCCGGGATCCCCAGGTCGGGGCGGGGGAGCTCCTCGAAGCCGAGCACTCCGCAGTAGAAGTCGCGCGCCGCATCGAGATCGGTCACCGCGATGGCGACATGGCTGAAGCCCGTCACCGCGATCGGAGCTGCCTGGTCCTCCGTTGGTCTCCTGTCATCTCGGGCCGGACCTGGGCTCCAGAGGCCGCGCCTGTCTCGGTGCCGTGCCACTGTAGTGACCTCGGCCGACGCCATCTCGGTCGAGCCCGCGTCAACGCCACGCCAGGGGAGGAGCACCATGGAAGCGCCCGTCTCGGTCACGGCCCTGGGGCCGATCGCGCAGTTGGGATATGTGGTCGACGACGTCAACGCCGCCATGGAGCACTGGATCGAGGCGCTCGACGTGGGCCCGTTCTTCTACCTGCCGTCGCCGCCGCTCAACGACCTCGTCTACCGGGGTGAGCCCACCACGGCCCGCATCGCCGTGGCCATCACCTATTCCGGCGATCTCCAGGTCGAGCTCATCCAGCCCCTCGACGACCATCCCTCGCCGTACCGCGACTTCCAGCGCGTCTTCGGGAGCGGGCTGCACCACATCGCCCATTTCACCAACGAGTACGACGCCGCCATGGCGGCGTACCGCGCCCGGGGACGCACCCCGTACTACCAAGGCCGAGGGCTCACCGCCGATCAGCGGTTCGCCTACTTCGACTCCCCGTCCCACGGCGGGACGGTGAACGAGGTCGTCGAGACGAGCGGGTTCGGCGGGTTCTTCGAGCACATGCGGGCCCAGAGCGCGGCGTGGGACGGCACCGACCCCATCCGCACCATCGACATCTGAGACGGCGGACGGTCCCACGCGCAGATCGGTTACTCCGGAGGATCAGCCATCGTCGCGATGGACCGCCTCGGGCGAGAAGGCGGGCACACACACCGCGACATACCGGGCCCCCGCCGGGTTCGGCGTGGAGTACCGCACCCATTCCCCGGCCGGGGCGCGCGCCGCCTGCCCGGCGTGGACGGTGATCGAACCGTGCTCGGTGTCGAGCACGAGCTCTCCCTCGATCACGACCATGTACTCGTCGAAATCGGGGCGTTGGCCCGGCTCCGCCCATCCCGACGGGCTGTCCATGACGGCGATGGAGACCCGGTCTGTCCCGGTGGTGAGTCGCCCCACGAACTCCGAGATCGTCTTCGGGGGCGCCCCGGCGGCACGCAGGACCGTGGGTTGCGAGATCAGTTCGGCCATCTCGAGAGTCTGCCCCGTGAGCGACCACGGACGCGACGAGCCGCCGCGTCCGGCACAGGTCCATCCTGTCGGGCAGTGTGGGGAGGTGGGCACGGTCGCCATCCGGCATGCCGAAGCAGCCGATCTGGAGCATTTGCGGAGTCTTTTCCGCCGATCGTCGCTTTCCAATGCCGGCGACCGGGCGAGCCTGTTGGCGCATCCGGACGCGCTCGAGCTGTCCGGCGATGCGGTTGCGCAGCGCCGGACCCGGGTCGCCGCCGACGGCGACGGTCGGATCCTGGGCTTCGTCACCGTCGCCGAGGGGCCGGGATTCCTTGAGCTCGAAGACCTGTTCGTCGACCCCGACTCGATGCGCGGCGGCGTCGGAGCCGCGCTGGTGGGCGACGTCGTGGCGCGTGCCCGGCGCGACGCCATCGGGCGGGTCGAGGTGACCGCCAACGAGCACGCCCTCGCCTTCTACCGCCACGCCGGCTTCGTGTACGACCACGACGTCGAGACCCGGTTCGGCCCCGCGCCCCGGATGTGCCTTGCCGTGATGCCTTGAGACCCGGTGCCGCCCGCCCGGCATTCGTCGGCGCCGAGGTGCCCTTCGCAGTTCAGTCCGCGGCGATGGCGGCCAGGACGTCGAGCTTCGCGGCCCGGCGCGACGGCCACGAGGCGGCCCCGAGCCCGAGGAGCGCGGCGATGACGAGGAAGACCACCAGCTTGCCGTAGGGGATGACGATGTCGGTGATCCCCTGTTGTTTCAAGGAGGCGGCGAAGGCAGTCCCGAGTGCGGTCCCGACGACGATGCCGATGATGGCACCGAACAGCGCCAGGATCACCGCCTCGGAGCGGATCATCGCCCTGACCTGACGGCGTTTCATCCCCACGGCCCGCAGCAGCCCGATCTCGTGGGTGCGTTCGAACACCGACAGCATGAGCGTGTTGACGATACCGATGAGAGCGATGATGACCGCCAGTGCCAGCAACGCGTAGACGAGCCCCAGAAGTTTGTTGACCGCTTGCTGCTGGGACTTCTCGAACTGGGCCTTGGTCTGGATCTGGAGGGTCGGATAGGGCTTGAGTGCACTCGTGACAGCCGAGGTCACATCGGGGGTGCCGCTCCTCGTGCTGAGGAGGACGGCGACCGGAAGCGGGGTGTCGAAATGGGACAAGAAGAAGCCGTCACTCACCAGGAAGCTGCCCAGCAGCGCGTTGGGCTTGAAGATTCCGCCGATCGCGCATGGTCGAATTCCCGGTCTGGGCGAACTTGACGGGCACGACCGACCCCACCGTGAGATGGTCGCTGTTGGCTGTCGTCGTGTCGATCAGGAGCTGCCCCGAGCGCAGCGCGGGAGGCCCGGTTCCCGAGTCCATCTGCAAGATGACC
Organism: uncultured Acidimicrobiales bacterium; assembly: GCA_963846125.1. GTDB lineage: Bacteria > Actinomycetota > Acidimicrobiia > Acidimicrobiales > UBA8190 > Chersky-840. The sequence goes on along the minus strand of CAWJUR010000001.1, from coordinate 343,672 downwards.
GTGTCGGACAGGTGCTCGGCCGAGACCGCGGTCAGGCCGGACACCGAGTGCCGGAATAGGAAATCTCCGCTGTAGACGGTCGCCACGGTGCGGACACCGGGCACACGAGAAGCGGCCACGGGCACCGAGTTGCTGATCGCTTGGGCGCCATTGCTGGAGTTGCTCACGATGTACTCGCGCGCTGACGGCGTTGTCGACGCTGCTGGTCGCCGATTTCGACAGCGAGGCGCCGAACACGGTGATCGTCGACACGAGCGCCAGGCCCACCATCAGCGCCGACGCCGTTTGGGCGGTGCGGCGAGGGCTGCGCATGGAGTTCTCGCGTCCCAGCTTTCCCGAGATCCGAAAGGCGCGGGCCAGCGGGCGCCCGATCACGCTCGCCATCGGTCGGGCCACGGTCGGGGCCAGCATGCCGATCCCGATGAAGATGGCGACGGCGCCCAAACCGACGAGCTGGATCGCCGGCTTGGTCAGTCCGAAGGTGAGGGCGGCGACACCGAGCACCGCGATGACGGTGCCGATGACGATGCGACGTCGTGACGACTCGCCCTGCTCGCCGCGGTAGTCGACGAGCGCGGCCACGGGCGGGATCCGCACGGCGCGCCGGGCCGGGCTGATGGCCGAGACCACGGTCACTCCGAGACCCACCACGATCGCCGCGATCACGGTGCGCGCCTCGAACACGAGCGAGCCCGACGGCAACGAGATGCCGAAGCCCTTGAGCAGGGCCACGAGGCCCAATGCGGCCAGCACGCCCAGCCCCAGGCCGACCACCGAGGCGACGAAGCCCGAGGATGGCGGCCTCGACGAGCACCGACCGGAACACCTGACGGCGGCTCGCCCCGACGATGCGCAGCAGCGCCAACTCGCGTGTCCGCTGGCCGACGATGATCGAGAAGGTGTTGAAGATCGTGAAGCCTCCCACGAACAACGAGATGAATGCGAACACCAGGAGCGCCGTCGAGAAGAATCCCAGAGCCTGGTTGACGTTGTTGGTCTGCTCGTTCGCCACGGTCTGACCCGTCACGACCTCCACGCCGCGCGGCAGGACCGCCGCGATGGCGTGCTGGACTGTCGCCTTGTCGACTCCGGACTGGGCCAGGACGTCGATGGCGTCGAAGTGTCCCGTCTCGTCGAAGAGCTGCTGTGCCGTGGGTAGGTTGAAGGCGGCGATCGTCGCTCCCGCCAGATTGTCGGCCGTCCCGAACTTGACCAGACCGGAGATCGTGAACGTCTGCGGGGGCCCGGCGAGCAGGATGCGCACGTGGTCGCCCACGCCGAAGTGGTACTTCCGAGCCGTGCCCTCGTCCATCACGACCTCGTTGGGCGTGGTGGGGGCCCGGCCGTGGTCCAGATGCAGCGAAGACAGCTGCGGGTTGGGGTCGAAGGACAGGCCCAACGTCGGTGCCCCCCCTGTGCTCACCGCCTTTCCGTCGGGCGCGACGAACTGGGCGTAGCCGCTGACCGTTCCCTGGGCATACGAGACGCCGGGAACGTGGCGGACGTCGTTGATGATCGAGGACGGGATCGGTTTGCGCGCCGCGCCGCTCCCCCCGCCTGAATTGTCGGTGAACGCCGCCGTGCCACGGACCTCGAAGTCGATGTTCTGGTAGATGTGGCTGAACAATGTGTTGAAGGTGTTGTGCAATGTGTCGGTGAGGACGAAGGTCCCCGAGATGAAGGTCACCCCGAGCACGATGGCGATGCCGGTGAGCACCAGCCGCAATTTGTGCGCGAGGAGTCCCTTGATGGTTACCTTCCACATGTCAGCTCCCCAACTGCTTCATGTGCTCGAGCACCGAGTCGGCTGTCGGTGAGGCGAGCTCACCGACGACCTTGCCGTCGGCGAGGAAGACCACCCGATCGGCGTAGGCGGCACCACGGGGGTCGTGGGTGACCATGACGATGGACTGGTTGAACTCCTTCACCGAGCGTCGCAGGAAACCCAGCATCTCCGAGGACGAGTTCGAGTCGAGGTTCCCGGTCGGTTCGTCGGCGAAGATGAGGTCAGGTCGGCCGATGAGCGCCCGGGCGCACGCGGCCCGCTGCTGCTGGCCCCCCGACATCTCCAGGGGACGGTGTGTGAGCCGGTCGCCGATGCCCAGCTGGCCGATGAGATAGTCGAACCATTCGGGGTCGATCTTCCTTCCGGCGAGATCCGACGGGAGCGTGATGTTCTCTCGTGCGGTGAGGGTGGGTACCAGGTTGAAGGATTGGAAGACGAAGCCGACGCGGTCACGGCGCATCTGGGTCAACCCGGCGTCGTCGAGGATCCCGATGTCCTGGTCTCCGACATAGGTCTGTCCCGATGTGGCTGTGTCCAACCCCGCCATGCAGTGCATCAGGGTGGACTTGCCCGACCCCGAGGGGCCCATGACGGCGGTGAATTGCCCGTGGAGGAATTCGACGTTCACGCCGGCCAGCGCGTGGACCGCGGCGTCGCCCTTGCCGTAGATCTTCACGAGGTCGACGGCCCGCGCCGCCGGAGGTCCCGACGACGGGGGGACAGCGGTCGAGGCGTGGTCGGTGATCGTCATGGATGTCGGTCCTTCATGCCCGGTCCGGCCCCAGGGGAAGTGCCCTGCGGCAGGCGGCCGGGCTCGGCGTGAGCGGTTGCGGTGGATCTCCGAGCCAGTCTCCCGCACCGGGAGACGGGGCTGTGCACCGGGCACGGTGCCTTCGGCTCGGATGCGGCGTTCTGTGGCGGCGGTGGCCTCCACCCCGTCAGTGTGTCGCACGCCGGCATGACGCGAACATCGGGTATGACCCTGATCAGACCCCGAAAACCGACCCCGAGGCCTCGTCCCCTCACAACTGCCCCCAGGGATCGGACGTTGCGCTCCGTGGTGGTCCGGCGCACTGTTCAGGTGGGTGAACGGGTCTCCCGAGAGGCCGTCCGAGCTCACATGAAGCTGTCCTCGGCCGACAGGCCGAGCGCGTCGTCGCCGCCGGTGATGATGGGTTGGCAATTGCCCCACCCCTCACCGCCGCCGACCGGGTCGACGACGTGCACGACGGTGTCTCGGATCTGATGCAGCCGCCGAGCCACCACGGGGTCCGCGCAGTCAGGGATGTGCTCGCCCTCGACATGCAGATCGCCACGCCATTCACCGTGATGATGGCCGTCGAGGCCGAAGTAGAGCCCCGCGCCGAGATGGAACCCCGTGTCCGACACGGCCTCGAGCTCGAGTGTGCGCACGGCACCGTCGGCGGTGCGAGCCTCGATGCGTCCGCCTCGCAGTCGGCGGTTGCCGGGGTCGAACGACAGGGCGGGCTCGAGGTCCACGAAGCGCTCGACGGTCCCTTCGGGGTGCTCGACCCCGCCCATGACGACCTGTTTGTAGGTGAAGCCCGTTCCCTGCACGATCTGGTAGTGCAGGAACAGCCCGTAGCGGGTGCCGTCGGGACGCTGCATGGCGATCGGGCTCCAGATCATCCGGAACGAAAGCCCCGCCAACGGGTCGCGGGGCTCGAGATCCCGTGGCGGCAGGCCGACGTCGTAGCGCACACCCCAGGAGTGGTCGCGGGTCGAGACCCAGGTGTCGGGGGAGATGTCCTGGCGCCTGCCCTCGACCTCGACCCAACCCGATGCGAGACCGATCTGGTGGTAGCGGATGAGGTCGGATCCCACCCGGTATCCCTGGCGCATGTGGGTCCGGTCCTCGAGCGCGGGCTGGCACGATGGCTTCGAACAGCCAGTCGAAGGCGATGGGCTGCTCGTCGTTGGCCTCGAGGACGAAGCGGACCGACCGCAAGGGTTCGACGACTTCGTAGCGGATGGGCCCGACCGTGGTGAGGGCCGGGGCGCTGTCGAGGCGTCGACTGGCCCGCACGGTGCGCTGCTCGACCCCCTGTGAGGTCCCGGCGTACCCGTCCATGACATTGCGGTTGGGGTACTTGCCGAGCCCGAAACCGAGTTGCAGGCTGCCGTCTTTGGCGGCGGCCATGGCGCAGATCTTCTCGGTCCACGACAGGTCGCTCGTCGCCACCACCGCAAAGGTGTCGGTGATCTGGTGGCACAGGCCCTCGTCGGCGGGAACGAGCGGTCCGATCGGATTCGTCACGATCGGCGCCGGCTCGTCACTCGTGGTGAATCGGTCACAGCTTGTCCCAGTAGGTGCCCTCGAGCATCTGCTCGAGAGTGGGCCGGTGCATGATCATGTCGTCGGGATCATCGGGCATGTCGATCTCGCCGAAGAGCACCTGTCGCCGCGCCACCCGGCTCATCACGATGGCGTGGCGGAGCGCCGCGTACATGGTGAAGAAGTCGAGATCTCGCGGCGGGTGGCCGGAGTAACGCGCATAGGCCGCGACCACGTCGTCGAGCCGCATGAAATGTGGCATGCCGGGCAGTCCCGCCTGGATGGCGATGTCGTCGAGGAAACGGTGGAGATAGACCATCCAGCCGATGTCGATCTCGCGGGGGCCCACCGCCGCCATCTCCCAGTCGAGCACCGCCACCGGCTCGAAGTCCCGGAACATCATGTTCCCGATGCGGGCGTCGCCCCAGCTGATGACGGGCGCGCCCTCGGATGCGGGCCAGTGGTCCTCGAGCCAGGCGAAGGTGCGCTCGATGAGCGGTGAGCGCGCTCCGTCGGCCACGACCCACTCGTAGTAGGAGCGTTGCTCGGCCAGGTGCCGTCGCAATGCGGTGTCCCCGGGCCGGTCGAGCTCGAGGAAGGCGATGTCCTGGGCGCTGACGTCGGCGCCGTGGAGCTCGGCGAGGACGCGCACCGACGCGTCCTGGAGCCGGTCCTGATCGGCGCGCGGCGCATCGGAGAGCCACGATCCGAACGGGTACGGCATGATGTCGGGCGGCACCACGCCCTCCACGCGCTCCATCACGAAGAACGGCGTGCCGATCGCCTCGGGGTCGAGCTCCAACCACAGGGTGCGCGGCACGGGCACCCTGGTTCGCTCTCCCACCAGGCGCAGGACCCGGAACTGGCGCTCGAGGTCGTAGACGGGGAAGACCGGCACAGCCTCGGGGTCGGGGATGAGACGCGCCGCGCAGGCCTGGGTCACCCTGGCCCCCGTCGACGAGGAATTGGGTCCGGTCGACAAGGCGTCGGGATCGCGCCAAGTGCACTCGAAGAGCAGTGTCTCGCTCGACATGCCGTTGGACTCGGGCACCACCAGCTCGGAGACCTCGGGGTCGCGCACCTGGGTCGCCAACCATCGCACGAGACGCCGGTGCAGCTCGTCGCGGTCGCGTGTCGAGGTGCGAGGTCGCGGCGCCGCCTCGGCGGCACCGGCACCGGCGTCTTCGGGAGCGGTCACGGCGCCGCCGGAGCGACGGACTCCCAACCGGTGAATCCCGTGGGCTCGTGGCGGCCGAAGGTGCCGTGTTCGAACATGCCCCAGCCCTCGGCCCCTTCGCACGTCGCCCGGGCCACATGGTCGACCACGCCGAAGGGGATCCGACCGGTGATGGCGGGGTCGCGCATGTCGACGACCACGCCCTCGGTGAAGCCGCGCCCGCGCCATTGCCCATGGGTCCAGTCGGGGTCCCCGCCGTAGCCGGGGCCGCAGTTGAGGCCGACGAACCCGAGCGTCTCGATCTCGACGGTGAGCGGCTTCCCCGCCCGGGTGCGCATGTGGAGAACGGCCGACTCGGGGTGGCGCGTCCCGGCGCGGTAGCGGATCTCCACCTCGGGCCAACCCAGCTGCTCGACACCTCGGCCCGACGAGGCCGGGAACACCCGCACCGCCTCGTTGAGCAGGCGGTTGCCGTCTCCGTCTTCCTGGGCGATCACCACGACGGCGAAGTCTTCGAAGCGCAAGGGCACGTACAACCACCAGAACCCGAAGCTCTCGTCGGGCTCCGATGCGGCGCGCCCCGGTGGCTCGGGATCGCCGACGGGCCGGATGCCCCACGAGCGGTCGCGGGTGCCGACCCAGCGGTCGTCGCTCACCACGAGGTCCTCGCCACCGACCTGGAGGGTGCCCGACCACGTCCCCACCTGGGCGAAGCGCGAGGCGTCCAGGATGACGCGCCCACCCTGGCGCATCACATGCGCGGGCTCCTCCACGGTCGGGAACGACCCCGTCCACATGAGATCGAAGGCCACCCCGTGGTCAGCGCCGTCGCACACCACGCGCACCCGCTCCAGAGGCTCGATCACCTCGATCCGGTAGGGCCCGACGCGCTGGTCCATGCGGTCGTCGCCCAGCGCGTCCGACGTTCGCACCGTGTACTGCTCGTCACCGCGCCGGACCGTGGCATAGGCGTCGATGACCCCGAGGTTCGGGTAGACGCCCATGCCGGTGACGAGGAACACCTCTCCGGTGCGGTCATGGGCGTTGAAGTAGCAACGGTCATAGGCGTTGCGATCGCTCGTCCCCACGTGGCGCATCGAGAGCGGCACCTGATGCACGGGATACTCGTCGAGCGGGACGGGCATGTGGTCGGCTTCCCCCTGGTCGTGTCGGCACCGGCGTCACCCCGGCTCACGCGGGCCGGGCCGCCCGACGTACTCAACGTAGCGCCCACCCGGAGGGCGGCCCCAGCCGGCGGGGCCGACCGCGGCGGTCGGTCACAATCGGGGGATGCGGGACCGCTCGAGGCAACGGTGACGGTGCCCGGGGGGCCCGGCCTGTCGTCAGAAGCCGGGGCCGGCTCGAGCCCGCCCCTGGCCGGACCCGTCGTACGACGGGGGGCGTGGGCGGCGTGGGGACTGGCGGTCACCGCGTACTTCGTGGCCGTCTTCCACCGCACCAGCCTGGGCGTGGCGTCGCTCGAGGCCGAACGTCGGTTCCACACCGGCCCGTCGGTCCTGGCCACGTTCGTGGCCGCGCAGCTGGCGGTGTATGCGGGGCTGCAGATCCCCGCCGGGGCCATGGCGGACCGTTTCGGGCCCCGCCGCATGCTCACCGCCGCGTTGGCGTTCCTGGCCTTGGGTGAGGCGCTGTTCGGCTGGGGCACCAGCGTCGCCACTGCGCTGGCCGGACGGGCTCTGGTGGGACTGGGTGACGGCCTCACGTTCTTGAACGTCCTGCGGCTGGTCCAGAACTGGTTCCCCGCCTCGCGCTACGGGCTGCTCACCGCGCTGACCTCGTTGATCGGCGGCCTGGGCCAATTGGTCGCCACCGAGCCGTTGCGGCTCAGCCTCTCGCATCTGGGTTGGGTGACCACCTTCACGGGGTCGGCGGCGCTCACCGGCGCGGTGGCGCTGGGCATCGCCCTGGTCGTGCGCGATCGGCCCGACGCCGCGGCGCGCCTTCCCTGGCGCGAGCGCCCCAGCATGCGCCGCGATGTGCGCCATGCCATGTCGACGCCGGGAACGTGGCAGGCAATGTGGGCGCATTTCGCCCTGACAGGCCCCTTCGTCGTGTTCACGGCCCTGTGGGGGTATCCCTTCCTGGTGCGTGCCCAGCACTACTCAGGTCAGGAGGCGAGCTTCATCCTCGGCCTCGTCGTCGTGAGCGCAATCGCCACCGCGCCCTTCGTGGGCATGCTCACCGTGCGCGTCCCGCGCCTCCGGTATGGGGCGGTCAAGGTGAGTGCGCTGGCCCTGATGGGGGCGTGGGCCCTCGTGCTGAGCTGGGGAGGGCACAGAGCGCCCCTGGCGGTGGTTTTGATCCTGGCGGTCACCACCGGCGCCTGCGGGTCCATCGCCGTCATCGCCTTCGACCTGGCCCGTGAGGCCAACCCGCCCGAACGCGGGGGAGCTGCCACCGGCGTGGTGAACATCGGCGGGTTCGCGTGCGCGGTGTTCGCCGATCTCGTCATCGGGTGGGTGCTCACCGGCGTCGGCCACGGGGGCCGGGACGCGCTGGGCTATCGCCCCGCCATGGCGGTGGTGCCCCTCATGACCGCGCTCGGGCTGGCGCAGTTCTGGCGCCTGGGACGGGCGCGCCCGTCGATCAGACGACGAGACCCCGTCCCGTCACCAGCGGCAGGTCGAGGGCGGTGAGCAACCCGGGAGAGGCCTCGATCACCGCCGGCACGGCGTTCACCAGTCGCATGGCCGTGGCCTTGAGGCCGCCGGTGTTGTGGTCGCCGTCGGTCCCCATGAGCTGGAGGTCGACGGTGTAGTTGGGCTCGCCCCGCACGACCACCCGGTAGCCGCCCTGGCCCGCCGGCTGCGGCCAGTCCGGTCCGATGTCATCGGCCAGCCGGGTGACGTGTTCGAGGACGATGACCGCCCGCCCGGCCCGCATGCCCCGCACCTCGAAGCGCAACCCGGCCGCGGTGCCCTTGTCCACGGTTCCCGAGGCGATGTCGATCTGGCGCGGCGCGGGAAGGCGTTCGTAGTGCTCCTCCACCGCATCGAGCTCGACGTCGAGCCCGGCTGCGATCTGGCGGACCACGCTGCCCCACGCCATGGTGAGCACACCTGGAAGCAGCAACATGGGGATGTCGTCGAGGGCGCGGCCGAATCCCATGATGTCGAACATGACCATGGGCTGGTCGTAGGTGGCGTAGTTGAGGATCTCGAGGCAGCGCACCTCTTCGATGCGCTCGCTGATGCCGGTGATCACGAGCGGCAGCCAGTCGTTGGCGAAGCCGGGGTCGATGCCGTTCACCCACAGCGACACGCCCGCCCCGAGCGCGGCGTCGCGCAGGGGGTCGGTCATCTCCGCCGGCACCACCCCTTCGGGATACTGCAGGAACACCGGCCCGCTCGACACCACGTTGGTCCCCGAGCGCAGGATCTTCTCGAGATCGGCGAGCGCCTCGGGCAGACGGTGGTCCGCCATGGCGGTGTGCACGACGCAGTCCGGGCGCAGCGCGAACAGGGCGTCAGCGTCGTCGGTGGCGGCCACGCCCAGCGAGCGTCCCAGGCCGGCCAGGTCCCCGGCGTCACGCCCCACCTTGTCGGGGTTCGACACCCACACCCCCACGAGCTCGAGGTCGGGCCGGGCGTCGATGCCGGCCAGCGCATGGCGGCCCACGTTCCCGGTCCCCCACAACACGACGCGATAGGTCATGGCACGCTCCTTGCCGATGGCCCTCTTCCAAGGGCGCGCTCAGTCACCCGCCGCAACCGGCGCACGAGCCGGTTCAGCCCAGGTCGACCTGGGGGCGCTCGGCGCCTCCGTCGATCTCGAATATCTTGCCGGTCACGAAGTCGCCGGCCGGCGAGGACAGGTAGACGACACAGGCGGCGATGTCCTCGGGTTGCCCGATGCGCCCCACCAGGGCCGTCTCCTCGACGAAGGCGAGCATGGCCGCGTCCTGCACCACGATGTCGACCGCGGAAGTGGCGATGGTGCCCACCGCGATGGCGTTGACCCGGATGCGGGGGGCCAGCTCGGCCGCGGCCAGGCGCGTGTAGTGCGACAGCGCCGCCTTGGCCGTGGCGTAGGCGGTGAATCCGCGCGGGGCGACGCGTCCCGCCATCGACGAGATGTTGACGACCGCCCCTCCGTCTCCCCGCATCATGGCGGGCACCGCGGCGCGCACCAGGGCGTGGGCGCTGCTCACGTTGTAGCGGAAGGCCCGCTCGAGATGACCGGGGGAGACATCGAGCAGAGGGCGCGGCATCCAGCCCCCGTGGTTGTTCACGATGATGTCGAGTCGCCCGAAGGCGTCGGTGGCCTTGTCGACGAGCTGCACCATGATCTCGAGGTCGTTGAGATCGGCGGGCACCACCACGGCCTTGCGGCCCGCCGCCTCGATCCTCTTCGCCACCTCGAGCAGTTGTTCCTCGGTGCGTGCCGCGATGACGACATCCGCGCCCGCCTCGGCCAGGGCGACGGCGGTGGCGGCACCGATGCCCCTTCCGGCTCCGGTGACGATGGCGGCGCGGTCGGTGAGGCGGAAACGGTCCAGGATCATCGGCGCCGACCCTAGCTCAGGCACCCGCCAAAGTGAAACGTGTTCCAGTGCTGGGCCGGCCCGGCGGGGCGGGAATCAGGCGGGGCGGGATTCAGGTAGGGCGGGAATCAGGTGGGGCGGGTGGAGGGCAGCCCGAGCTTGCGGTGATCCCACGACACGGTGCGCTCCACGTGCAGGGCGATGACGACGCGCTTGTTGAGCATGGTCTCCACGAAGGGACGCAGCTCCTCGGTATAGGTCCCGTAGTAGCGCTCGAAGAGGTTGATGCCCAGCTCGAACATGCGGTCGGGGTCGTCGATGAATTCGGCGGTGCCGACGAGCTCGACGCCGCGCAGTTCCTCGTAGTACTCGCCGTCTTCGGCCATGCACGTCATGCGCGGACTGCGCCGCAGGTTCTGTGCCTTTTGCGACTTGGCCTTGGTCTCGAAGGCGAGCATCCCGTCGAGGAACCCGTACCACATGGCCACGGCGTGAATCGAGCCGTCGTGGTTGATCGAGCACAGCGACACCGGGCGTCGTTCAGCCAGGAAGGCGTCGATCTCCTCGGGCGTCATCTTGATCTGGGCCCGCTGGTTGACCCCGTGCCCCATCTGTCCCTGTGGCTGCGCGTCGCTCATCGGGCGAGCGTACCGGAGCGCCCCCGGCTAGGCCGTGGCCAATCCTTCCGGAGACGGCAAGGAGTCCGGCCAGGAGCGAGATCTGGAAGCGCCCTGAGTTTGCTCGCGATCGCTACTCGGGCGCGACGGTGGCGGCGAGCTCATCGTGGTTCATCGTCGAACGGCCCGGAATCTCCTGCTCCCTCGCTTTTTCCGCAAGCTCCTCGGTGGACATGTCGGCCTTGTCGGAAAACGTCGGTGCACCGAGATCCGCCTTTCGCGCCTCCATCAGGTCCCCCAGCTCCTCGCGCCGAGATGCGTCGCTGCTCGAGCGAACCTTGGGGAACATCTCGTTCTCCTCTTCCTCGACGTGGTGTTCCACGCTCTCGATGACGACGGTCATCTTGGCGGTCCACTCGTCACTGCCGGGCTCGGCGCCCGCAATCTCTTCCAACAGGATCTTGACGACGTGATGCTCCACGACCCCCTCGTCGACCGCATCTGCCAAAGTGTCGGACATCTCGTGGACTGCCGGGTAGAAGATCTCTTCTTCGATCGTCGTGTGGACCGTGAGTTCCTCCTGGATCTTCGCAGCGAGCTGGTTGGCTTCCTCGACATGCTTTTCCTTGCTCGCCGTCTTGTAACGAGCGAACAGTCCCTTGACCCGGTTGTGGTCAGCGATCAGCAGCTTTGTCGCATCCATGGTCCAGTGCTCCTGTGGGCTCGGTGAACAATCGTCTCCGCCCTTGATGCCCACCCGATGCGTGAGCCAAACGACCTTGTGGCTAGTGACCGCTGCTGCTCAACGGACTGGCGACGACGTTGATCGTCAGGCCACGATGACGGCACCGAAAAGATAGGAGAGCAACGCGTGGCGCAGCGCGGTTCTCCTCATCGGTTTGGACGAAAGATCGGTATCGGACACCTGAAAGGTCAATGGGAGTGGCGGTGACGCTCATCGGGTATGACCGCATTAGGTCGATCCCGAGTCGGCCGCGGTCGGGTCTGGCGTCCGGTCGGATTCGTCGAGTCGGCCGCGGTCGGGTCGCGGCGAGCACTCCCGCTCGAGCACGCTGACGCGTCCCCCGACGGTCCGGGATGTCCCCGGGTCAGTAGGCGCAGGGCAGGTGCTTGATGCCGTTGATGAAGTTCGACCGGAGGCGGTCCGGCTCGGCCGTGGCGCGGATGGTGGGGAGGTGGCGGAAGAGCTCGCGGTACATGACCGTGATCTCGCGCCGGGCCAGATGGGCGCCGAGACAGAAGTGGGGGCCCGCCGCGCCGAAGCCGACGTGGGGGTTGGGGTGGCGCAACACGTCGAAGCGCTGGGGGTCCTCGAAGACGTCCTCGTCGCGGTTGGCCGAGTTGTAGAAGAGGATGCACTTGTCGCCCTCGGCGAAGGTGTGGCCCGACAGGGTCGTCTCCTGGGTGGCGGTGCGGCGCATGAAGATGACCGGGGTGGCCCAGCGCACGATCTCGTCGACGGCGGTGGGGGCCACGGCGTCGAAGTCCGCCGCCCACAGGGCGCGCTGGTCGGGGTGCTCGGTGAAGGCCCACAGGGCGTGGCTGATGGCGTTGCGGGTCGTCTCGTTGCCGGCCACCACCAGCAAGATGAAGAACGACGCCAGCTCGGCGTCGGTGAGCGACTCGCCGTCCACGTTGCCCTTCACGAGCGCCGAGGTCAGGTCGTCGGTGGGGTGGTCGAGGCGGTACGCGGCCAGCCCCCGCATGAGCTCGGCGAGGTCATTGCCGGCGGTCATGAACGCCATCACGGGGTCCTCGCCCTCGTCGACGTACTCGGGGTCGCCGAAGGACAAGATGATGTTGGACCGGTTGAACACGGTGTCGTAGTCGCTCTCGGGCACGCCCATCATGTCGCAGATGATCTTGAGCGGCAGCCGGGCCGCCACCTCGGTGACGAAGTCGCACTCACCTTTGTCCCGGACCGTGGCGATGAGGTCGTCGGCCACCTGCTGGATGTTGTCCTCGATGGCGCGCACCATGCGCGGGTTGAACGCGGCTGACACGATGCGCCGCAGCCGGGCGTGGCGGGGGTCGTCCATGTTGATCATCGAGCCGAAGAACTCGAGGAGCTCGGGCGGCATGTCGACGATGTTGGTCGCCGACTTGCCCGAGCAGAACAGCTCGGGGTGCCGGCTCATCTCGACGACATCGGCGTGCCGGGTGATGGCGAAGTAGCCCGGGCCCCGGGGGATGGGGACGATGGTCTCCACCTCGATCTCGGGCTCCTCGAAGAAGGCGATGGGGCGCTCGGCGCGCAGCGTGGCGAACGCCTGCTCGCGCAGGGACCACGGCTCCGCCCAGAAGTCGAGGTTCGACAGCTCGATTTCGTCTACGCCCAGTGTCTGCGGGATCGTCACGTCGTGCCCCTCCGATGTCGGCAGTGCTCCACCGTCATCCTCGCGCCGCGCTGGGCCCCGCGCCCATCTCGGGACCTGGCCTCAGGACCTGACGAGCACGCCGCGTCGGCCCGAGGAGCTCGCCAGGCCGGCACGGACCGTCGCGCCGAGCTGCTCGGCGTGGTTGGCGTCGGCGGCCGTGCAGCGCCCCGACCCGTAGCTGGCCCGGGCGGCCAGCTCCGCCAGGGCGGCGTAGGCGTCGATGCCGGCGTCGATGGTGACGTCGGCCGGGTCGTCGGTCATGGGCCGGTACGGCGTCAACCACTTCGCCCCGGCCAACGACTGCAGGCGCGCGGCGTGCTCGTGCAGGGTTTCGGCCGGCCGACGCCCCAGCCGGGCCCGGTCGAGGACCGACGCGGCGTCGCGCCACTGGGCGATGACCTCGACGTTCGGATCGGGGCCGGGGCGACGTCGCTTGCGACGACGTCGGTCGCGCATCACCCCGATGGGGTCCCACCCGTTTCGCTTCCGGCGCCGCACCCACAGGCCCGCAAGGGCGAGGAGGGCCACCACCGCCACCACGATTCCCGTCACCTTGAGTGCGTTCCCCGACGACCCCTCGGGCGTGAAGGTGGTGGCCGCCTTGGCCCGCACCGAATAGGGAAGCGTCGAGGGGACCGTCACGTGGGACCCCAGGGGACGGCGGATGTTGGCCACGGTGGAGGCGGTGGTGGCCGAGGACCGCGCCCCGGGGTTCTGCACGCTCGACTTCGAGCCCGAGTTCACGCCCACGCCGGTGGCCTCACCCGACGAGGCGGGGGTGGGCTCGTACGAGGTCCAGCCCGTGGACGGGCCGAGATAGACCTCGGGCCAGACATGGGCGTCGGCCCCCGTGATGCGGTAGCGCTGACGGCCCTGGCTGTCACCGGTCGTGAACCCGACCGCCACCCGGGTGGGCAGGCCGTCGATGCGGGCCAGGACGCCGTAGGCGGCGGCGAACTGCTGACAGAAGCCGGCCTTGGTGGTGAGGAGGAACGACTCCAGCGCATTGGGGCCCGACGGGGCGGGGGGAGACAGCGTGTAGTGGAACCGCCCGCCGTCGAACCACCGGGCCAAGGCGGCGGCCTGGGCGGCGGGCCCCTTGGCGCCGGCCACGATCTGGTGGGCCAGCGCCACCACGGGGGCAGGCTCGGCGGGCAGCTTCAGGTACGGCGCCAACTTCGACTCCGCCACGGCCTCGGTCGGACTCGGGCCCGCCGTCGGGGCGGGCGGCGACGTCGTGTTGGGTTTGGCCGGCTTGCCCGGGTTCACCGGCACCCGGGCCAGGGCGGAGTAGGTCAGGCCGGGCGCGGCCTCGAAGGGCTGCACCGCCCCGAACCCCGGCACCAGGTCGGCGGCGGTGTCGACCGAGTACGCGGTGGGGGGCAGGGGCAGCAACGTGCTCTCGAGGTCGCCGATGGTGACCTGGGCCCGAAATGTCTTGGTGGGGGTGGGCTCGGGGAGGGCGGGGAGGCCGGCCACCTCCTGGCTCTGGGGGGAGAGGGCGAAGCTCTGGGCGGCGGCCTCGGTGGTGGCGTCGGGAAGCCACTGCGTCCCGTCGAAGTCGGTGAGCACCGCCACCTGCCAGTACGTCGGCAGCGGGGACTGGGCGCTGAACATGACCTCGGTGGTCCGGTTGACCAGGACCGCCTTCAGGTTGTCGACGAGGTCGATGGCGCGCACTCCCGAGACCCCCAGGTTCGCGTTGGCGCCGCCACCACCACCTCCGCTCCCGCCCGTGTCGGTCCCCGTGGCGAAACCCAGGCCCTTGGTGCCCCCCGGAGGTGGGGGGAAGGGCAGCGCGTCCACTTTCAGCGTGGCGAGGGCGGGGCTGGCGGCGAGGGGGATGAAGACGGCCAACGCCACGCCCACCACGGCGGGAAGCGCGGCCGCCAAGCCTGCTGCCGCCCGCCGGGCGGCGGGGGCGGGGCTCGGCGCTGACTGGCGAGCGGGGCCGGGCGGGGGCGCGGATGCCAGGGGGACCCGGGTGGCGCGGTCGGCGACGATGACGAAGAGCAGCGAGAAGGTGACGTAGGTGAGCACGCCGGGGAGCCTGTCGATCTGCGAGCTCAACAGCGCCGTGTAACAGAACAGCCCGAAACTCGGCAGCAGGGCCACCATCGCTCCCGACCCCCGGGCTTCCTGGCGCGCCCACAGCGCCCGCGCCATCACGGCCACGAGCCCGGCTCCGGTGGCGACGCACAGCACGACCCCGGGGGTGGCGGGCACGGGCGTGGGATGGGACCGGATGATCGCACCGGCCGCGTCGAATCTCGACACCAGTGCTCTCCATGTCGTGACGGTGGGGATGCCGTGGCTGGTGGCGGACAACAGCTGGCCCCAGACCGTGGCGAGAGCCACCGACAGCACACCCGCGGCCAGGACGATTCCCCCCGAGACGCGCCACCGTCGCGTCACCGACGCTCCCAGGTGACCGGCCACGACGGTGGCGGTGATGGGCCCGACGACATGGGCGGCGCCCGGTGCCTGGGTGAGGCGCGCCGTGCCCAGCCCCGCCGCCAACGACACGGCCAGGAGCCAGAAGTCCGGAGCGATGGCAGCCGGGTCGCGAGGACCGGGTGTTGTCGAGGACCCGGGAGTCGTCATGGCACGAGGACCGTCTCGGCGTTGCGGCCGATGGAGTCGGGCAGGGTGCGCTCGGCGGCACCGGCGGCGGTGGTGACGAGCACGACGTCATCGCCGACCACGCTCCCGGTCGCCCACACCGCACCGCCGGTGGGCCGGCTTCCCCAGCGCCGGACGACGGCGGGGGGCGCGCTGGCGGCTCCGAGCAGGGCGAGGGCGCGCAACATGGACCGGCGCCCCGCCGCGTCGGGGGTGATCACCATGCGGTCGCCCGTGCTCGTGCACAGCTCGAGGCTCAGGCCTCGCTCGAGTGCGGCGATGCCGAAGCCGGCGGCGCGCGCGATGGTCCTTTCGATCGAGTCACCGCTGTGCGCGGAAGGACGGAGGTCCACGAGCAGTGCCACCGATCCCGCTTGGGGCTCGAGGAACTCGCGCACGACGAGCTCGCCCGAGCGCGCCAGGGAGGGCCAGTGCAGGCGCGTGAGGCGGTCCCCCGGTTGATACGGCCGCAGGCCGCTGAGCTCGTCCCCCGACAGCCCGTTGGTCGCCGCCGACTTCGACGACCGCGCCCGCGCTCCGGCGTGGGTGGGGAGGGGACGTTCCTGGCGACTGACGCCGGCGGGCACCGGGTACACGACCACATGGGCGGGGGGAGCCAACGTCACGCGCCGGGCCACGAGGCCGAACGGGTCCTCGCACCACACGCCGAGCCCCGACAGGGTCAGCAGGCCGCGGGTGTGGGTGGGCACGAGGATCGAGAACGTGACCGCTTCACCGGGCCCGAGGTCGGGGAGCCCTCGTGATCCCGACACCGACCGGCGGTCGCGCGCCCGCTGCCCGGCGATCGGGGCGCGGCCCGGGGCTGCCGAGCCATCCCGCCCCTGATGACCGGTCGCCGAGGGCGGTGAAGGCCCGCGTGACCGGCGCCTCAGCGGTGTCGCGGCCGCTCGTCCCGCCCACCGAGTGCTGGCCCAGGCCCGGGTGCGACACCGACCAGTGCCCCGAGCAGTCCTCGACGAGCACAGGGGGAAGTCGCCGCCGCCCGCCGTTGGTCACGGTCAGCTCGACGAGGGCGGACTGCCCGGAGGTGACCTCGGCCACGGGGACCTTCATCACCAGGTGCAGCGACCGACGGGACAGGACCTGGCGCGCCCACACCGACACGGCGCCGAAGGCGAGCAGCACGGCGACCACGATGGCCACGAACACGAACTCCTCGACGCCGTAGACGAGGCCCGCCATGGCGGAAAAGAAGGCCCCGGCGGCCAGCACCATTCCCCGGGTCGACAGCACGGCTCGGCTCGGCTCAGGTGCCGCGGCGGCGGCTCGGGCCCGCCGGCACCGGCGCTACCGGGCGCCGCCGACGGGGACGACGATGCGCGACATGATCTCCTCGATCGTCGACGACGCCGTGACGCCGGCCAGCTCGGCGGCGGGATGGACCACGACGCGGTGCCCGAGGGCGGGCTCGGCCACGAGCTTGACGTCGTCGGGCGTCACGTAGTCGCGGCCCGTGGACACCGCCACCGCCCCGGCGGCCCGGAGCACGGCCAGCGCGGCCCGGGGCGAGGCACCCACGGTGAGGTCGGGGTGCGACCGCGTCTCGCCGATGAGGTCGAGGACGTAGCCGCGCACCTCGGGTGCCACGTGGGCTGCGAAGCACGGCACCGGCGAAGGTGTGCAGGAACTCGGCGCCGCCCACTCCCGACAACGAGTCGGGCGAGGGACGCGTGAGCGTGCCGGCCAGCAGCTCGTCCTCGGCGGCGCGGTCGGGGTACCCGAGACTGAGCCGGAGCAGGAAACGGTCGCGTTGGCTGTGGGGGAGCGGGAACGTCCCCGCCGCGTCGTAGGGGTTCTGGGTGGCGATCACCATGAACGGCTTCGGCAGCGGATGGCTGATCCCGTCCGCGCTGACCTGGTGCTCCTCCATCGACTCCAACAGCGCCGACTGTGCCTTGGGCGAGGCGCGGTTGAGCTCGTCGGCCAGACAGGATGTTGGTGAACACCGGCCCGGGCCGGAACGCGATCTGCCCGCTGTCGCGGTCGAAGACCATGGCCCCGGTGACATCGGCGGGGAGGAGGTCGGCGGTGAACTGCACCCGCCCGAAGGTGAGGTCGAGGGACCGGGCCAGGGCCTTGGCCAGTGTCGTCTTGCCCACCCCGGGATGGTCTTCGACCAGGAGATGGCCCTCGGCCATGAGACAGCACAGCGCCAGGCGCACGGTGCTGTCCCGGCCCACATAGGCGCTGCGCACGTTGGCCACGACGGCGTCGAAGGTCGCGGGCCAGGCGCGCCGCGCCGTCGGGCTGCGGCCTCGGGCGCGACGACGGGCAGGACCGGCGGAGCCGGGAAGTCTCGGGATGGCGATACCGGGAACAACGGACGGGCCGGGGAGATCCTTCACCGATGCCGAAGTTGCCGCCGCCCCGTCACTGCCGGCGGCCATGGTGTCACTCAGATGCGCGCACGATCCCCGCGTCCTCTGCGGACGTTGCCATGGCGAGGAGCCTAGGTGCCCATCCCCTCAGACGACACCGCGGCGACATTGCGAAACCGATTCCAACGATATTGAGACTGCCTTGCAGGTCAGGCGGCTTCCCGGTGAGACGGCTCCCTGACGAGACAGCTCCCGGACGAGACGGTCAGCGCACGGGCTGGGCGACGGCGTAGACGGGAACGCCGTTGTAGGACGCTGAGTCCCGGAGGAGGAACGGCCCGTTGATGATCGCGGCTCAGCTGCCCCGACGGGGCCGGGCCGGCGTCGCCCTCGACGGTGAGCACCGCACCGTCGGGCCACGCCTCGACGACGAGCCCGGTATGGACCGAGGTGGCGGTGCTCTGCGGGCCGGTGCCGAAGCAGCACGGCGTCGCCGGGGGCGGGCAGCACGTTGAAGCCGGGACGATCCGGCCGTGCGCGGCGGCCCACGCGTAGATGTTGCCGGTGAAGGGTATGGAGGGCACCGGTATCGCCCGCGTGCGCCCACACCCACGTGACGAACAGCGCGCACCACTGTTCGCACGGCCCGTAGGGGTTGCAGTAGGGCCCTGGGCGGTGTCGGGGTCGGGGCCGACCTGGCTGGTGGCCAGCGCGGTGATCGCGGCGGACGGCGCCAGCGTCGTAGGGCGACGGGGCCGAGAACGAATAGGACCAGTCGTCGGGCTCCAACAACCAGTAGCCCTTGCCGTCGGACGTCGGGACGATGGCGGACGACGGGGGCGATGGGCTTGGTCGTCGCCGTCGACCCGAAGCCCTGGGCGTCACCGAACTGGTAGACGCTGCCGTCGTTGCCCACCATCCAGTACCCGGCGCCGTCGGGCGTGGTGGCCATCCCCGCGATCGAGTCGGGCGGCGGCTTCTTGCCGAGCGACCCGTAGAAGGTGGCGTCGCCGAAGGAGAACACGCCGCCGTCGCCGGCGACCATCCAGTAGCCCTTGCCGTCGTGCGTGCGCGGCCATGCCGGTGACCCCGGCCGCGAGGTGCGTGGCCCCCATCGACCCGTAGAAGGTGGCGTCGCCGAAGGAGAAGACCCCGCCGTCGCCGGCCACGAGCCAGTACCCCTTGCCGTCGGGCGTCGCCGCCATGCCCACGATGGGTCGGGCGAGGGTGATCGGCGCCCATCGACCCGTAGAAGCCGGCGTCACCGAAGGCGAACACCCCGCCGTCGAGGGCGGCGAGCCAGTACCCCTTGCCGTCGGGGGTCGGGGTGATGGCCACGATGGGCCCGTTGAGCGTGATCGCCCCCAGGGACCCGTAGAAGGCGGCGTCGCCGAAGGCGAAGACCCCGCCGTCCGCGCCCACGAGCCAGTACCCCTTGCCGTCGGGCGTCGCCGCCATGCCCGTGATGGCGGAGGACAAGGTGGTGGTCGAGCGTGCCGTAGCTCCCGGCGTCGCCGAAGGGGATGATCCCGCCGCCGGCATAGGGATGCGTCGGCGTGGCGGCCGTCGCGGCGCGGCCGAGGCGGCGGCAGCGGGGCGCGTCGGGAGCGCGACGACGGCGACGAACGCGCCGAGTGAGGTGACAGAGATCGCGACGAGAACGAAGAGTGAGGTCAGTGCCTCGCGGGCTCGGGATCGTCGTGTCCGTGACAATCCGTGCGATGCGATCCTGTGAGAGCGGTTCGACGAGACGAGCGCGCGAGCATCGTGCTGCTCGGTTCGCGCCACCGTCAAATCGTCGGCAGAAACGCGGCAATCTGAAGGGCCTGAAGGACCGCGGCACTGTCGTGTCGCGTGTGTGTCGTCGCGTCCCGATGCGTCCGATGTTGTCCGGTTGTCGTGATTGTCGTGATTGTCAGGTCTGCGCCCGGGCCGCGGCGGCGGCCGCGGCGGCGACCACCACCGGCCAACCCTCGCGCACGCTGCGGTGCGCGGGCTTCCACCCCGTGGCTTGTTCGAAGGCGCCGTTGGCGACGCGTCTGGGACCGCACCAGCACCGACGCCTTGGCCCCACCGATCCGGGCGAGGCCGGCCGGCGCGATGAAGCGGCGGCCCGCACGCCGAGCGCGCCGGCCAGCGCGGCGAAGAAGTCGCGGCGCGTCACGGGGTCGTCGTCACCGACGTTGTAGAGCCCCGCCGGTGCCGACAGCGAGGACACCACCGCGGCGGCGGCATCGTCGGTGGTGATCGACGACATGTAAGCGTCCGGCCCCGCCCCCAGGGCGATCCGTCGTTTGGCCAGCCTGATCATGGCGAGAGTGGTGCCACTGTCGGGGCCGTAGAAGGCGGCGAAGCGCAGGACCACCCCACTGGCACCCGCGCTGGCGCCCGACGCAGTGAAGCGGGAGGCGTTGGCCTCGGCCACGGTGGCGGAGCGGAGGTTCGCCACCGGGTCGACGGGGGAGGACTCGTCGATCCAGCGCTCCCCTCCGTCGCGGTAGAGGAAGGCGATCGACTCCTGGACGTAGCGCGTCGCGCCCGCCGCCGAGGGCCGCGTCGACGAGGTTCTTCGACGCCTCGGTGCGGATGCGGTCGTTCTCGGCCCACGCTCCGGGCATCGCCATGCGGTTCGTGCCCGGGATGTGCGTGGCCAGGTTGCACACGACCTCGTGGCCGGCCACGGCCCGGGCCACCGCCTCGGGGTCGAACAGATCGGCGCGCACCGGGTTGGCGCCGAGGCCGGCGAGCAGGGTGGCGCGCCCGTCGGTGCGTGCCAGCGCGCTGACCTCGTGTCCGGCGGCGACGAGCAGCGGCACCACCCGCCGGCCGAGCACACCGCTGGCACCGGCGACGAACACCCTCACCGTCGGTGACCTCCCGGTGCCTGCACGCCGCGCATGCACGCGATGGTACGTCCGACGAGAAATGTGGGTCCGTTGGGTTTCGACCCACGCCGACCACGGTGCCCGCGTTCTGTGGTCGTAATGCCTCCTCTGTGCGTTCACAAAGCGAGTGTTTTCACCGGACGGGTGTGCAGAGGGGCGATTCCTCCCCAAAAAAGAGCGTCGTGCGGATGCGCAGTGCCCACAGAAGGCGGGCATCCGGTTGGGTAGCCTGGGATTGGCTTTGCAGTACGTGAGAGTGAGGCGACAGAGCGTGATCTTCGTCGAAGTCTTCAGGCTTCTTCTCGTGATCGCCGGGACCATCGGCGGTCTGACGGTCGGCAACGAAATCGGCCGCAACACGACCGCGCCGGTCGTCGGGATCACGCTGGGCGCGCTGGCTTCCTACCTCCTGGGCGGGATCATCGGGCGGCTCATCGACCGCGGCCTGCGCGGTGCGGTCTCTCAGCTGCGCACCATGCCGGCCAGCTCGGTCTTCGCGGGATCGGTGGTGGGGACCACGGGCCTGCTCCTCGGGCTCGTGGCCGGCCTCCCCGTGGTGGCGCTCGTCCACTCGAGCATCGACTACCCGCTCGTGTCCGCCTTCGCCTGGGTGCTGTGCGCGGCGGGTGTGCGCATCGGGGTGGCCAAGGGCCAGGAGATCGTCCGGGCGGCGGGGATGTCCCATCTGCTCGACCGTCCCGCCGAACCACCCCCGGGCACCGCCCTGCTCGTCGACAGCTCCGCGGTGATGGACCGCTACCTCATGGTGCTCGGCCGCGTCCGGCCTCCTCGCCGGGGGCGTCGTGCTGCCGCGTTTCGTGGTCGACGAGGTCCGGGCCCTGTCCCACAGCCCCGACCCGGTGTCGTCGCGCCGCGCCCACCGCGGCCTCGAGGCGATCGAGGCGCTGCGGGCCGCCGGCGTCCAGGTGTGGATGAACGAGGACGAGGTCCCCGAGCTCGACGACAGCGGCGACCGCGCCCTGGCGCTGGCCCACCGCCTCCACGTCCGCCTGGGCACGTGCTCGGCCGAGCTGGCGTCGCGGGCCGACGGCCCAAGACATCGACGTCGTCGACCTCCGTCACCTCGCCGCCGAGCTCTCGCCCGACCACCCTGCCGGGGAGCGCCTGGTCGTCGATCTCGTGAAGGAGGGCCGCCAGCCCCGCCAGGCCGTCGGCTACCTGCCCGAAGGCGACATGGTGGTCGTGAACGACGCCTCGCACCTGGTCGGCCACGCCAGCATCGAAGTCGTGGTGTCGTCGGCCCGGCAGACGAGCCAGGGGCTCCTGGTCTTCGCCCAGCTCTATCGAGGGTGGTCCGTCACTGGCGCAGCAGCGGGCCAACACGGGCTGATCCGGGAGGAGTTCCGGACCCGTCAGGCGGTACCGGTCAGGCGGTACTGGTCAGGCGGTACTGGTCAGGCGGTCTTGACCGCCGCCACCAACTTCGACAACGAGTCCTTGGCGTCGCCGAAGAGCATGGTCGTCTTCGGGTCGTAGAGCAGCTCGTTGTCGATGCCGGCGAACCCGGGCCGCATCGACCGCTTGAGGAACACGATGTTGGTGGCCTGGTCGGCGTTGATGATGGGCATGCCGAAGATGGGACTGCCCGGCGTGTTCTTGGCCGCCGGGTTCACGGTGTCGTTCGCCCCCACCACGAGCGCCACGTCGGTGGTGGCCATGTCCTGGTTGGCGTCGTCCATCTCCTCGAGCTGGTCGTAGGGGACGTTGGCCTCGGCCAGGAGCACGTTCATGTGCCCGGGCATCCGGCCCGCCACCGGGTGGATGGCGTAGTAGACCTCGACGCCCGCGCGCCGCCAGGGCGTCGGCGAGCTCGCGTGCGGTGTGCTGGGCCTGGGCCACGGCCAGGCCGTAGCCGGGGATGATGGCCACCTTGCGGGCGTAGGCGAGCAGCACGCCGATGTCATCGGCGGTCCCGGCCCGCACCGACCGACCCTCGGCATCGGGCCCCTCCCCCGACGCCGTCACGACCGAACCGAAGGCGCTGAACAGGATGTTGGGGAGCGAGCGGCCCATGGCCTGGCTCATCATCCGCGTCAGCAGGGTGCCCGAGGCGCCCACCAACGTCCCGGCCACGATGAGCAGGGTGCTGTTGAGGGTGAACCCCGACGCGGCCACGGCCAGGCCGGTGAAGGCGTTCAACAACGAGATGAGCACGGGGGTGTCGGCCCCGCCGATGGGCAGGACGAAGATCGCTCCCAGGACCAGCGACAGCACCAACACGATCACGAGCACGGTGGTGCTGGCCGTCACCACGGTGACGACCAGCAGCGCCACGATGGCGATCCCGATGACGGCGTTGATCGGCTGCTGGGCCGGGTAGGTGATGGGCCGCCCCGTCATCAGCTCCTGGAGCTTGGCGAAGGCGATGGCGCTGCCGGCCAGGGAGACCGACCCCACCAGCACGCCGAAGAGGATCTCGCAGATCTTGTAGATGGCCAGCGACTTGCCCGGCACCGAGATGAACTCGGTGACCGACACCAGCGCGGCGGCCCCACCGCCCACGCCGTTGAAGATGGCCACCATCTGCGGCATGGCCGTCATCTTCACGAGCCGGGCCGCGGGGACGCCGATGACGGCCCCGATGGCGATGGCGATGATGATGAGGACCAGGTTCCGGGTGTGGGAGTACACCGCGGGCAGCGAGAACGTCCACGCCACCGCCACGAGCATGCCGCCCGCCCCGACCAGGTTCCCGAGCCGGGCGTGCTTGGGCGAGCTCAGACCCTTGAGGGCGAAGATGAACCCGACGATGGCGACCAGGTAGACGAGGTCGGTGGCCGTGGCCCGGCTCACGACGGCGTCCCCGTCCCGGTGCCGGTGGCCGGCCCCGACCCCGAAGCCGGCCCTGCCCGAAGCCGGCCTGACCGTCGCCCTTGGCACCGGCGTCGGCACCGGCTTGGCGCGGCTTGCGATCGGGCTTGGGCTTGAACATGTGGAGCATCCGGTCGGTGACGACGAAGCCGCCCACGACGTTCAAGGTGGCGAGGACGACGGCGAGGAAGCCCAGGGTGAGCTGGGCGGGACCGTGCGCCTGGCCCAGGACGAGCATGGTGCCGACGAGGATGATGCCGTGGATGGCGTTGCTGCCCGACATGAGCGGGGTGTGCAGGATGCTCGGCACCTTGGAGACGACCTCGTAGCCCACGAAGGCGGCCAGGACGAACACCGTGATGAAGGTCATGAGGCCGGGATCGGCGGCGATCACGGTGCATCGTCTCCTTGGGTCCGGCCAGCAACTCGGCGGTGGGCGCGTGGACGACCTCGCCGGCCCGCACCACGCAGCTGCCGGCCACGATCTCGTCGTCGAAGTCGGGCTGCAACGCGCCGTCCACCACGATGAGGGCCAGGAAGTTGGCGACGTTGCGCGAGTACAGGAAGCTGGCGTGGGTGGGCATGGCCGAGGGCGGGTTGGAGAGCCCGCACACCGTCACGCCGTGGTGGACGATGTCCTGGCCCGGCTCCGAGACCTCGCAGTTGCCGCCGCTGTCGGCGGCCATGTCGACGATGACCGACCCCTCGACCATGCGCTCGACCATGGCCGTGGTCACGAGGACCGGGGCCTGGCGGCCGGGGACGGCCGCGGTGGTGATGACCACGTCGGCGGCGGCCACCTCGTTGCTGATCAGCTCGCGCTGGCGGGCCAGGAACTCCTCGGACTGCACCCGGGCGTAGCCGCCCGCGCCCTCCTGGGACTCGAGCTCGAGCTCCACGAAGTTGGCGCCCGAGGGACTGCACCTCTTCTTTGGCGGCGGCCCGCACGTCGTAGGCGCGCACCTGGGCTCCGAGTCGGCGGGCGGTGGCGATGGCCTGGAGCCCGGCCACCCCGGCCCCGAGCACGAGCACCTTGGCGGGCGGGATGGTGCCCGCCGCGGTCATGAACATGGGGAAGAACTTGGGGAGGCGCTCCGCCGCGGCCAGCGTGGACAGATAGCCCGACACCGTCGCCTGCGACGACAGCGCGTCCATCGACTGGGCCCGGCTGATCCGCGGCACGAGATCGAGGCTGAACGCCGTGGCCTTGCGCTGCACGAGGGCCCGCACCGTGTCGAGCTGCGCGCCGGGCTGGAAGAAGCTGACGACGGTGATGCCCTCGGGGAGCAGGGCCACCTCCTCGGGCGTCGGCGCCTGGACCTTGGCGACGAGCTCGGCGCCGGCCATGGCGTCGGCGGCACCAGGACGCAGGGTGGCGCCCTTGTCCGCGTAGGCGGCGTCGGGGAAGTGGGCGTCGACGCCGGCGCCTTGCTGCACGAAGACCTCGACCCCGGTGCCGGCCAGGCGCCCGGCCACGTCGGGAATGATGGCCACCCGCTGCTCGCCGGTGCGCGTTTCGGTAGGGACGGCGAGTTTCACGGGGGGCTATCAGAGCACGTCGGGAGCACGCCGCTCCACTTCATGCCCGCCTTCTGGTTCCGTCAGGGTTCAGTCAGGCACCCTGGAGCGCCGCCAGGAAGGCTGGGCCCTCGCCCCCGCCGTGCACCTCGAGCGCCGCCCCCGACACGTACGACGCCAGCGGCGAGGCCAGGAACAGGCAGGCGCCGGCCACGTCGTCGGGTGTGCCCATGCGGCCCAGGGGAACGGTGGCTGCCACCGCGGCGAGGCCGGCCGCCCCTCCGTAGTGGTCCTCGGCCGCCTCGGTGGCGATCATCCCGGCCACGATGCAATTGACGCGGACCTCTCGGTGCCCATTCGATCGCCAGCGTGCGGGTCAGGTTGATGAGCCCCGCCTTGGCCGCACCGTAGGCGGCCGTCCCCGGGGACGGGCGCAATCCCGACACGCTCCCGATGTTGATGATCGACCCGCCCGCTCCCGAACCGCCCGCTCCCGAACCGCCGGCCCCCTGCATCACGGCGTTAGCGGCCTGGGCGCAGTACATGGGGGCCAGCAGATTGAGAGCGATCACCTGCGACACGAATCGGGGCGAAGCGTCGGCGGCCGGCACGGCGGGGGAGCCGCCGGCGTTGTTGACGAGCACGTCGACGCGCCCGAAGCGCTCCGCAGTGGCGTGCACCACCGAGGCGGCCTGCTCGCGCGTCGCGGACGTCGGCGGTGAAGAACACGGCCCGGCGGCCGTTGCCCTCGGGCAGCTCGTCCACGACCGGCTCGTTGCGCCCGCAGATGGCCACCTCGGCCCCGGCCCCGAGGAAGGCCTCGGTGATGCCGCGACCCACCCCCCGGCCCCCGCCCGTGACGACGACGACTTTGCCGGTGAAGTCGATGGTCGCGTCCTCGCTCACGCTGAGAACCTAGCCAACGTCTTCGCAGGCAGGCGGTGCCGACGGGGCCGTCCGGCCCCCCTTGACGCTTCGAAGAGCCAGGAAGGAGACTCGCAGGAGGGTAAGGGCGTCGGGGGGGCGTCCTTCGGGGGGGATGGCGGAGGTGCGATGAGAGCGACGACGCGCCCTGCGTCACCGGTCTCGTTGGCGTACCTGCCCGGCTTGGACGGGATCCGAGGGGTGGCCGTGGTGGCGGTCATCGCCACCCACACCGTGGCCACCATCCCGGGTGGCTTTCTGAGCGTCGACGTCTTCTTCGCCCTGTCGGGCTACCTCATCACGTCGCTGCTGGTGGCGGAATGGCGCCAGAGCGACGGCATCTCGCTGGGCCGGTTCTGGTCACGTCGAGCCCGGCGCCTGCTCCCCGCCCTGTTCCTGATGCTCACCGCGGTGGGCGCGGGGGCGGCCCTGTGGCCGCAGATCTTCGACAGCCCCTCGTTGCGCGGCGACACCTTGGCGACGGTGTTCTACGTCGCCAACTGGCACTTCATCGCCGACCACACCAATTACTTCCTGGCCGCGGGCCAGGCCTCGCCCCTGCTGCATACGTGGTCCCTGGCCATCGAGGAGCAGTTCTACCTGGTGTGGCCCATCGTGGTCCTGGCCGTGTTCAAGCTGCGTCGACCCTGGCGCCGCGCCGCGGGTCGCGACGACGGTGGCGGGCTCCGAGGGCGCTTCTGCCGGGACTCATCACCGACGCCGTCTTCACGTGCTCTTCTTCATCGCCGTCACCGGTGCATTGGCCTCGGCGGTGTGGATGGCGGTGCTGACCCAGCCGGGGGCGACACGACGCGCAGCTTCTACGCCAGTGACACCCGGGCCCAGGCCATCCTGGTCGGCGCCGCGCTCGCCGTCGGCAGCGTGCTGTGGGGCCCGGCCCGCTCGCGCCGGGCGCGCGCCGCGGTGTGGGGCTGGGGCGTGGCCGGCGTGGCGGGGACAGCCCTGTTGTGGTCGCTCGTCCCCCCGAACTCGCTGCTGGTGTTCCGGGGTGGGTTCTTCGTCGCCGCGCTGTGCACGGCCGGGATCATCGCCTGTGTCGCCAACCTTCCCACCAGCCGCCTCGCCACCGTCCTGTGCTTCGGACCGCTTCGTTACATCGGTCGCATCTCGTACGGGATGTACCTCTGGTACTGGCCGCTCGTGCTCGTGTTCTCGAGTACCCGCACCCATCTGGAGGGCTATCCACTGCTGGGGGTGCGCATGGTGGCCATCATCTCGGTGGCGACCGCCTCGGCCTACCTCGTCGAGCTGCCCATCCGTCGGGGCCATCTCCCGGGATGGTGGGCGCCTCTGGCCATGCCCATCGCGGCCAGCCTGGCCGTGCTCACGACCTTCACGGCCACGGTGGGAGTGAGCGACGTCGCCGCCGCCTCGGTGAGTGCCAACGGCAATGCGCCCGCCACCGCCAGTGCCGCCGGGTCGGACACCGGGTCGGGCGTGGCGTCGGACACCGGGTCGGGGGCCGCGTCGGGCGCCGGGTCCGGGACCACGACGACGAGCCCCGAGCCCGTGAAGGTGCTCATCGTCGGCGATTCGGTGGCGGGAACGCTCGGGGTCGGGCTCGGCCAGGTGATGTCGCAGTACGGCGTCGAGGCCGTCAACGAAGGCAGCCCGGGCTGCTCGGTGTCGATGGACCAATTGGTGAAGGTGCTGTGGTTCACCGATCCCCCCGGGAAGCCGTGTGTGAACGACGACCCCGAGTGCCTTGTTCGGGCAGTGGCGCGCCTGGGTGGACGAGTTCAATCCCGACGTCGTCATCTACATGGCCCGCAGCGACGTGCTGAACCAGGAGGTGGACTCGAACTGGACGAACATCGGCGAGCCCGGCTTCGACTCCTATCTCACGAACCGGTTCCACGACGCCATCGGTGTGCTCGGCTCACGCGGCGCGCACGTGGTCCTGCTCGACCTCCCCGTTCTACGACACCGGCGTGCAACCCAGCGGCTTGCCATGGCCCGAGGACGACCCCGCCCGTGTGACGACCGACAACCAGATCATCCAGTCGATGGCCATGGCCGCCTCGGGGTCATCGACGTCGCGGTCGTCGGGGCGCTCGGGTCACGCGGGTCGTTCGCCGTCGGCCCCCAAGACCGGCCTGTTCTCGGGGATCACGGGGACCGGCAACGTGACGGTGATCGACGCCGGCGCATGGCTGTCGCCGGGCGGCCACTACTCCGTCACGGTCGACGGCGTGCAGGCCCGGTGCGGAGACGGCGTCCACTTCACCGTGGCGGGGGGTGAGTGGCTGGCCAAGCGGATCCTGCCGGTCATCTCGTTGCTGGGCCAGGCCCACCAGAGCACCTCGCCCTCGGGCTCGTGGACGGGGGCCGTCGCCCTCACGCCACCGGCGTGGTACTCGGAACTGCCCTGCACCGCACCGGCGGGGTGAGGGAGCCCGTTCGCACCCGGCGCAGAGGACCGAATACCCTGCTCGGACCGGCGCGGCTGATCACAGCCCGGCCGGCTCGACGATCCCGACGGGTCGCCGCGAACCGATCTGGAGCCGTCCATGGGTATCGAGACACACGAGCGCGCAGCCGGGCACAGCCGAGGTGGTCATCGACGTCCCACCGGTCAACGCGCTCGACGTGGCCTCGTGGTTCGCGTTCGCTGACGCCGTGCTGGCGGCGGGATCCATCCCGTCGGTGCGGGTGGTCGTGGTGCGAGCCGAGGGACGAGGGTTCTGTGCCGGCGTCGACATCAAGGAGATCCAGGCCAAAGGAGACGAGGCCCTGGTAGGGGTGAACCGGGGCTGCGCGGCTGCCTTCGCGGCGGTCTACGACTGCGAGGTCCCGGTCATCGTGGCCGTGCAGGGCTTCTGTCTCGGGGGCGGCATCGGCATCGCCGGGAACGCCGACATCGTGGTGGCTTCCGAGGACGCCACCTTCGGCCTGCCCGAGGTGGACCGGGGCGCGCTCGGTGCCGCCACCCATCTGGCCCGGCTCGTCCCCCAGCACCGCATGCGCTCGATGGTGTACACGGCCCAGCCCGCCACCGCGGCGGAGCTGCACCACTACGGGTCGGTGCTGCGCGTGGTGCCCAAGGACCAGTTGGTCGACACCGCCTACGAGGTGGCGGAGTCCATCGCCTCGAAGAGCCCCACCATCATCCGCCGCGCCAAGGAGTCGCTCAACGGCATCGACCCCGTCGACGTGAAGCGCAGTTACCGCTTCGAGCAGGGGTTCACCTACGAGCTTCACGTCTCGGGCGTGGCCGACGAGCAGCGCCAGGCCTTCGTCGACAAGCGCGACGCGGACACCTCTACATGAGCGACAAGCGCTCCACGGTCGACGACATGGTCGGCGAGCTGCGCGACGGCATGACCATCGGCTTCGGGGGATGGGGGTCACGCCGTAAGCCCATGGCGGTGGTGCGGTCCATCTTGAGGGCCGGGCTCCGCGACCTGACCGTCGTGTCGTACGGGGGCCCCGACGTCGGCGTGCTGTGCGCGGCGGGACGGGTCCGCAAAGCCGTCTACGCCTTCGTGACCCTGGACTCCATCGCCCTCGACCCTCATTTCCGCAAAGCCCGCCAGGCCGGGGCCATCGAGGCCATGGAGATCGACGAGGGCATGTTCTACCTGGGGCTGTTGGCGGCGTCGCAGCGCCTTCCCTTCCTGCCCACCAGAGCGGGACTGGGCTCCGACGTCCTGCGCGTGAACCCCGGACTGCGCACCGTGCGCTCGCCCTATGACGACGGCGAGGAGTTGGTCGCCATGCCGGCGCTGGCGCTCGACGCCGCTTTCGTGCACGTGAACCGGGCCGACACCCACGGCAACGGCCAGATGCTCGGCCCCGACCCGTTCTTCGACGAGCTCTTCCTGGGGGCCGCCGCCCGGCGCTTCGTCACCGCCGAGAAGGTGGTCGAGCCCGGCCGGCTCACCGACGAAGGCCCCATCCAGACCGTCACCATCAGCCGATTGATGACCGACGCCGTGGCCGAGGTGCCCGGGGGCGCGCACTTCACGTCGTGTCCTCCCGACTACGACCGCGACGAGGCGTTCCAGAAGGCGTACGCGTCGGCGGCCGCCGATCCCGAGGCGTGGGCCGCCTTCGACGCCCGCTACCTCCAGCGTCGACGAGGCCGGCTACCGCGCCGCGGTGCAGGAGTCGTCCGCCGGAAGCGTGCCGTGATGGCTGACCTCGAGGTCACGCGGGCCGAGGTGTGCGCGGTGGCGTGTGCCCAGGCGTGGCGTGGCGACGGCGAGGTGATGGCGAGCCCCTTCGGCACCGTGCCGCAGATCGGTGCCCGCCTGGCCCGGCTCACGTTCGAGCCCGACCTCGTCCTCACCGACGGCGAAGCCGCGCTCATGGCCAACACGCCGTCGGTGTCCTCGACGCGCGACGAGTTCGTCCTCGAGGCCTGGATGCCCTATCGCCGGGTCTTCGACGTGGTGTGGTCGGGACGGCGCCACATCATGATGATGGCGTCGCAGGTGGACCGCTTCGGCAACCAGAACCTGAGCGCCATCGGCGACTGGGCCCGGCCCAAGGCGCAGCTCATCGGCGTGCGGGGCGCTCCCGGCAACAGCCTCAACCACACCACGAGCTACTGGGTCCCCGCCCACACGGCGCGCAGCTTCGTCGAGCACGTGGACATGGTGTGCGGCGTCGGGTACGACCGGGCCGCAGCGGCGGGGCCGGCGGCCACGCGCTTTCACGACTTGCGCCTGGTGGTGTCGAACCTCGGCGTCTTCGACTTCGACACTCCCGATCACGCCATGCGCATCCGCTCGGTGCATCCGGGAGTGAGCGTCGAGGACGTCGTCGACGCCACGGGTTTCGAGCTCGTGGTGCCCGACCCGGTGCCCACCACGCCGCTGCCGAGTGCCGATGAGCTCGAGTTGATCCGCGAGGTCCTCGATCCCGACACGGCTCCGGGACAAGGAGATCCCCTCCTGACGCCCGACGCCGGGTTGCCCGACGCCGGGTTGCCCGACCCGCACCCCGCGCTGCGCACCCGCCTCTGTGAATTGGTCGGCGTGCGCTACCCCATCGTGCAGACGGGGATGGGATGGGTGGCCGGTCCTCGGCTGGTGGCCGCCACCGCCAATGCCGGGGCGCTCGGGATCCTGGCCTCGGCGACGATGACGGTCGACGAGCTACGCGCTGCGGTCGGCGAGGTGAAGGCGCGCACCGACGCTCCTTTCGGGGTCAACCTGCGCTCCGACGCGCCCGACTCCGCCGAACGGATCGCACTGCTCGTCGCGGCCGGGGTGAAGGTGGCGAGCTTCGCCCAGGCACCGAGGCCCGACATGGTGGCCAGCCTGCGCGACGCGGGCGTGGTCGTCATCCCCACCGTCGGGGCCCGGCGCCACGCCGAGAAGGTGGCCGAATGGGGAGTCCACGGCGTCATCGCCCAGGGGGCGGAAGGGGGTGGCCACACCGGCCAGGTGCCGACGTCGCTGTTGTTGCCCCAGGTCTGTGACGCCGTTGGCGACCGGGTGGCGGTGATCGGCGCGGGGGGATTCTCCAGCTGGCCGCGGTCTCGTGGCCGCTCTGGCCTACGGCGCGGCCGGCATCGCCATGGGGACGCGCTTCCTCCTGACCCGCGAGAGCACGGTCCCCGACGAAGTGAAGAAGATCTACCTGGGCACCCCCGTCACCGGCACCGTCGTCACCACCCGCGTCGACGGCGCCCCCCAACGCGTGATCCGCACCGACGTGGTGGACCACCTGGAAGGCGCGGGTCGCGTGGCGGCGTTGCCGCGCGCTCTTCGCAATGCGCTCGCCTTCCGCCGCCAGACGCGCACCTCACTGCGCGCCCTGCTGTCGGAAGGGCGCGCCATGAAAGAGGGCAACGAGCTGTCGTGGGCTCAGGTGGTCATGGCCGCCAACGCGCCCATGATGACCAAGGCCGCGCTGGTCGACGGTCGCACCGACGTGGGCGTGCTCCCCACCGGGCAGGTCGTGGGGGTCATCGAGGAGCTCCCCACCGTCGCCGAGCTCATCGGCGCCATCGTGACCGAGGCCAACGCCACCCTGGAGCGCCTCGGCCGCGGTTGACCGCTCCCCGGCGGTCTGGCCGGCGACCCTGATGACCCGTCATGAGCTCGGTCGCAGGCCGGTGGCGTCCGAGATGGCGGTGACGAACAGGTTGGCGGTGCCGTCGACGGCCTGGGCGATCGCCGACGCCGGATGCGACAGCGCATCGGCGATCTGTGGAAAGGACTTGCCCCGGAGCACGGCCGGGTCGTAGCTGGCGCCGATGATGACGAAGCGGTTGCCTATGTCGATGAAGGGGATCGCCCCCGGCTGGGACGTGTACGGGGCCCGGTCGTAGGCGTCGAGCAGCGACTGCTGGGCCGGCGTCAGCCGCTGCAGGGTCGGGTACCCACCCCCGACAACCTGATTCGTCGACAGCTCCACGGGGACGAAGTCGAGGGCCGTGCTCGTGTACGTCGATCCGTAGAACGACAAGGTCGGCGTGTCGGGGTCGACGTCACTCGATGACGAGTGCGTGGTCTCGAGCCCGGTGAACGAACCGAAATGCGACAATGCCACCGTGAGGGCCCAGCGCTGCGCCGCACAGAACGGGCAGTACTCCGCCCCCACGTACAAGACCTCCGGTTTACCGTCGGCACCGACGAGGGGCGGCTGTCGTCCGGAGATCTTGGTCGGGCCCGCCAACCCGGCGGGGGCCCCTACGGCGCGCAGTGTCGCCTGGCTCACCGACGTCACCGCCGCCTGCAGCGACGCCGAGGCTGGGACCGCTCCGGTTCCCAGTGCGGTGCCGGACCCAGAGCCGACCGTGAGGCTCGAGACTCGCGGCGCCGAGCCCGAGCCGGCGGCGATGGCGACGAGCGTCACCACCACCAGGACGACGACGGCGATCGGGGCCGTGGTCCACCAGCTCCAGCGGAGCTTGCGACCCGGTTGTGGGCTTCGTTGTGGGGACTTGGAGTTCGCGCCACGGCGCGAGGTGGGCTGGTTGCGATTGGTCATGTCGATCTCCTGGGCATGGCGGGCGCGCCCTGAGGCGCACGAGTCGAAGGTTCGGACTGCTCGGTCGGGTTGACCGAAGGCCTCGGGAGCGCGTCGGGCCCGGCGCGGGCGCGCCGAGTGCCTGCGACGAGGCGGTGAGGCCGTGTCTCGTGTATCGACGGCGGCGATGCCGCCGTGATCAGAGACTCAGGCGAATGCCGGAAGAGAACGAGGAGGGCGCATGATCAGAATCGGCCTTCCCGAGGGGAGTGATCCGAAAGCGCCACGCAGGCGGCGGGCCTGGCGCAGCAGGGCGGCCGGCACGATCACGGCGCCACCGATCAGCACCAGAGCCAAGGCCAGCGTGGCGCCGGTCGAGACGAGCGAGCCCGCGCTGACTGCACCGTGCCGCGTTCTGGACACAGGGACCTGGGGCGGGAGCAGGCGAGCGCGGCGTGCCGAGCGTGCTGGGCGTGCTGGGCACGCCGAGCGTGGTGAGCGCGGCGGCCTGGGGGATGGGCGCCGCCGCGCTCACCAACGGCGCACAGGCGACCAGGACGAGAAGACCAGCTCCCATCGCCATTCCCAGGCAACGCCACAGCTTCACGGTTCGAGGGTACAAGCCCTGGAGCGGGTTTTGACATCGGCCTTCCCTCCGTACGGCGTGCCGAAACCTCGCCTCTGTCACGGCACGACACGGTCGCGCGACCTTCGAATGCGCCCGTCCTGCGCCCGCCCAGAGAACGAGAGGAGTCGTCGTGCACGCCATGATCCTCGATACCCCCGGACCGCTCGAGAGCAACGTCGTCCACGGTGAGGAGGTCGCTGATCCCCACCCTGGCCCGGGGCAGATCGTGGTGACGGTCGTGGCATGCGGGGTGTGCCGGTCGAACCTCCACATGATCGAAGGCGATTGGGTGCGCTACGGCGTTCCCGCCTTCACGCCCATCATCCCCGGGCACGAGGTCATCGGTCGGATCGTCGAGGTGGGGAGCGAGGTCGACTGGCTCCGCCCCGGCGATCGTGTCGGGGTCCAGCCGCTGTGGTCCACCTGCGGGCATTGCGCCTTCTGCCTCACCGGGCGCGACCAGCTGTGCGCCACGAAGCAGATCACGGGGGAGACCGTGCACGGCGGCTACGCCGAGCTCATGTTGGCCACCGCCGCCCACGCCCACCCCGTGCCCGATTCGATCGACGACGTCGAAGCGGCACCGCTGTTCTGTCCCGGCATCACCGCCTACAACGCCGTGACCAAGGCCGCCCCCCATCCCGGTTCCACACTGGCGGTCTTCGGTGTCGGCGGAGTGGGCCACATGGTCATCCAGTTCGCGGGTCTGGCCGGAGCCGACGTCTACGCAGTGGCGCGTGCCGCCGAACATCTGCAGCTCGCCGAGGAGCTCGGGGCCCACCCCGTCGACGCCACCGGCGGTGACCCGGCATCGGTCTTCGCTTCTCTGGGGGGTGTCGACGCCGCCGTGGTGTTCGCACCGTCGGACCTCGTGCTTCGCCAAGCCATCGAGGCCGTCAAGCCCGGAGGCACCATCGTGCTCGGTATCCACGCGCAGGTCGGCGAGCTCCCCTTCGCGGACGAGAAGCGATTGGTGGGATCGGTCATCGGGTCCCGGCAACAGATGCGCGAGGTCCTGGCCCTGGCCGCGGCGGGCAAAGTCAGGGCGCACTGTGAGACCTACGCCCTCGACGACGCCGTCGAGGCGCTCGGTCGGCTCAAGCGAGGAGAGGTCAGGGCTCGAGCGGTCCTGGTCCCGAACTGAGAGCGTCTGTCCGGGAGACGCCGCCTCCGGGCAAACCCCCGCGTCGAAGGCTCAGGCCGGCTCGGTGACGAAGAGGAGCTCTCCCGATGCCAACAACGGGTCGAGCGCTTCGGCGGGCATGGGGAGGCAGAGGAGAAACCCCTGTCCCATGGAGCAGCCCAAGGTGACGAGGAGGTCGAGTTGTTCGGGCTCCTCGATGCCCTCCGCGATCACGGCGAGCGAGAGCTTGCCGGCGAGGCCGAGGATGCCCTCGAGCATGTGGGTGAAGGCCGGGCCCGCGGCGTGGCCCGACACGAAGGAGCGGTCGATCTTCAAGATGTCGACGGGGAGCTTGGCGAGGGTGCTCAGCGAGGAGAACCCGGTCCCGAAGTCGTCGATGGCGATGCGCACGCCCAAGCGCTTGAGGGACTCCAGGGACGCCACGCCCCCGTCGCCGTCGGCGGCGAAGGCCGACTCGGTGACCTCGAGGACCACGTTGTCGGCGGGCACGTCGGAGCTCGTCAAGATGTCGCGGATGACGGTCAGGTTGAGCTGGCTGGCGAGCTGGACCGGGGAGATGTTCACCGCCACCCACAGTCGGGCGCAGTGGTCGGTCGATCGGCGCCAGGCGCCCACTTGCCGAGTTGCCCGGTCGAGAACCCAATTGCCGATGGCGTCGATGTCGCCGGTCTCTTCGGCGAGGGCGATGAAGTCGGCCGGGTAGAGGAGCCCGAGGGTCGGGTGCTGCCATCTCACCAGCGCCTCGACGCCCAGGACGTCGTGGGTGCGCAGGTCGACGATGGGCTGGTACTCGAGCCGCAGCTCACCCGCATCGACGGCAACGGCCAGATCGGCCTTGAGCGCGGAGCGGTCGAGCATGTTGTCGTGCATCTTGGCGTCGAAGAGCTGGTAGCGGCCCTTGCCGGCTCCCTTGGCCATGTACATGGCGAAGTCGGCGTGCCGGAGCAGCTCGGCGGCGTCCTCGGTCCCGGGGTGGCGCTGGGCCACCCCGATGCTCACCGAGACCAGGACACGGGCTCCGTTGACGATGAACGGCTCGCGCAGGGAGTCCAGGATCCGCTCGGCCACCCCGATGGCGGTCGTCTCGCCCTCGTCTTCGACGACGACGACGGCGAACTCGTCACCTCCGAGGCGTGCGACCAGGTCCTGGGGTCGGACGCATTCGTTGAGGCGCGCGCTCAGTTGGACGAGAAGGGCGTCGCCCTGCTCGTGGCCCAGGGAGTCGTTGACGTCCTTGAAGTCGTCGATGTCCACGAAGAGCACGCACTCGTGCGATGCCCGGCGGTTGCCGCCCGGGCTGAACGACGCCGTCAAGCGCTGCGTCAACGAGTCTCGGTTGGGGAGCCCGGTGAGCGAGTCATGGCTGGCCCGGCGGGTCAGTGCCACATGGCTCTCGTGCAGGGCGCCGGCCATGGTGTTGAACGCCGTGGCCAGCTCACCGAGCTCGTCGCGCCGGGCGATTGCGATGCGATGGTCGTAGTCACCGGCTTGGAGCTTCAGGACGCCCTGATGCATGGTGGCGACGGGCCGCACCAGGTCCTTGGCCATGCGCCGGCGGAAGTACACGGTCACGGTCGACGCCAGCACGAACAGCCCGGCCAGGACCGAGATGAGCACTCGTTCGAGGTCGGCCCCGTGCGAAAGGCCCCGGTTCATGCCGTCGAGCGATGGCCCCTCGAGACTCCCCAACAGTGCATTGGTGGCATCGCTCGACGCGCCGTAGGTCGGGTTCTCCGACGCATGGTTTCCGTGCAGTGCCTGCACCGCGGCCCCCCACAAGCCGAACGTGGTGAGGCCCTTCTGCCACGAGCGGTGCGCTTCTTCGACGATGGCCCTCATGCCGTTGGTGGTCGGGAATATCACCGCGGCGGTGTTGAATTCCCCGGCGAGTGCCGCTTGTTGCCTGACGAATGCGGTGCGGTCCACGGTCTCGCCGCTCAGGATTTTGTGGGCGACCTCTTCGTGGGCGACCAGGTCTTTGCTGAGCGCCGTGACCGTCACCGACTCCCGGTTGAGTTGGCTGGCGGTTCCCCGGACTCCGTCGACGAGGCCCCACACGCCGACGATCGAAGCCGCCGCCGCCACGAGCAGGAGGACCAGCATGACGCTGAACGCCCTCGACCATTCTCGTCGGAGGCTCCAGGTGCGCCTCGGATCCTCGAACCCGAACGCCTCTTGATTCACGATTTCATTCCCAGCCCAGACCCCATGGCGATCCGGCGTGGGCGTCCAGTCGACGATCAGTGCTCGCCCTTGATGTCGTCCTGCCTGAGCCGTAGCTGGAGGGAATAGGGTCCAAAGACCCTGCCGGGGCGACTCAGTACGGACTGGGCTGATTGGCGATGATCGTGAGGCTCGTGATCTTGTCGTCACAGACCCCGAAGTAGCTGGTCAGGATGAGCTCGTCGGGCAGGTTGGTCTTGTCGTAGGTCCCGTCGATCCGGGCACGGACGATGATGTCGCCGTAGTGGTCGAGGACCTCGCGGACCTCCATCGTGACGTGGTCACCGACCATCTCCTTGGCCATGAAGGCACGGATCGCATTAGTGCCCCACATCTCTCGACTGATGTCGTTGACGTAGGCGTCGGAGGTGAACGTGGCGACGACCCGGTCGAGGTCGAAGGCGTTGACCGCCGCGACGAACTCGGCGACGACACCTCGGAGCTCGGTGGCAACAGGCATGGGTTTCTCCCTTTCTTCTGATCGGCCCCCGTGGTCGATGCCTGCACCGTGGACGATGCCGTCGTGGGAGAGTCAAGGGGTCCCGGCCGGGTTGACTCTCCTCCTAGGGGAGGGTCGAGACTGGGGGACATGCCTGGCTCGTTGACGATTGGGGACTTCTCCCGGGTCACCTTCTTCAGCGTCAAGACCCTGCGCCACTACCACCGGGTCGGTTTGCTCGAGCCCGCCGCCGTCGACTCGATCACCGGCTACCGCCGCTACACGAGCAATCAGATCCCGATCGCGCAGGTGATCCGACGGTTCCGGGATCTCGACATGCCGCTCGACGACATCCGCGCCGTGCTCGGTGCGCCCGATCAGACGACCCGGTCCCAGCTGATCGCCGCCCACCTCACCCGCTTAGAGGAGACCCTGGCCGAGACCCAGCACGCCGTGGCCTCCCTGCGCGAGCTGCTCGAACACCCTTCCCTGCCTGCGGTGATCGAGCACCGTCGGATACCCCCGACCCCAACTGCCGCAATCACAGCCACGGTGGAGGTCGGGGATCTGCCGGCCTGGTATCAGGGGGCAATGGGTGAGATTCAGGGGACGCTCTCGGCGCAGGGCATCGATGCCTCGGGGCCTCCCGGCGGGATCTACGCCGACGAGCTGTTCACCGAGGAGCGCGGTGACGCCACGCTGTTCTTCCCCGTGACGGGGGAGGTCCGGCCGGTGGGGCGGGTCGGACCGGTCTGGGTGCCGGGGGCCGAGCTGGCCGTCATCGTCCACAACGGCTCCCACGACGACGTGGACCGCTCCTACGGCGCGCTGGCGGCGTACGTGAGCGATCACGCCATCGCGGTGGAGGGTCTGATCCGCGAGTACTACGTGGTCGGGCCGCCCGACACCGACGACGAGACGGCGTGGAGAACCGAGATCGGCTGGCCGATCTTCGAGACTCGGCCCCACGAGTCATGACGCATCTGACAGTTCGCCCTCCCGAGCGCGCCGAGCTACTGCTACTCCGGACGGAGCGAGAGCGCCAGACGTGGCACGAGGAACGACACGAGAAAGATCGGCAAGAACCTCTTCCCGGTGCAGCGGAAGGCGATCACCTGGCCCTCGACCGCGTGGAAGGTCGCCGTGCGGCTCGAGTTTCGGCCACTGCGGACTTGCAGGGTGTGACGACCTGCTTCGACGGGCATCTCGATCGTGTCGTTCATCTCGAGCGACCCGACACGCGCACCGTCGACCACCGCCTCGTAGGTGCCCCGACGGACCTCGACGCCGATCGCCTTATGCATCAGCTTCAATGTCGCCGACACGCGTGCTAGCCGAGGCGCTCGATGATGGTGGCGTTGGCCTGGCCGCCGCCTTCGCACATGGTCTGAAGTCCGTAACGGCCGCCCGTGCGCTCGAGCTCGTTGAGCATCGTCGCCATGAGACGCGCTCCCGAGCACCCCGTGGGGTGGCCGATGGCGATGGCGCCCCCGTTGGGGTTGACGCGGGCCATGTCGGGATGTAGCTCGCGTTCCCATGCCAGGACGACCGAGGCAAAGGCCTCGTTGATCTCGACGACGTCCATGTCCTCGAGGCGCAACTTGGCCTTCTCGAGGACGAGACGGGTGGCGGGGATGGGCGCGGTGAGCATGATCACGGGATCGTTGGCGGCCACCGCGAAGGTGTGGAAGCGGGCGCGGGGTCGGAGTCCCAGAGACTCGGCGCGCTCCTCGCTCATGACGAGAACAGCAGCAGCCCCGTCCGAGATCTGCGACGACGTCCCCGCTGTGACCGAGCCTGCCTCGGCGAAGGCGGGGACCAGCTTGCCGAGCTTTTCGATGCTGGTGTCGCGGCGCACGCCCTCGTCGGCCTCGATGGTGGTGTCGCCGTCGGGGCCCGGCGAGCGGAGGAGCACGAGCTCGTGGGCGAAACGCCCCTCGTCCTGGGCCTGGGCGGCGCGCCGGTGTGACTCCAGGGCGAAGGCGTCCATCTCGTCGCGCCCGATCTGCCAGCGCTGGGCGATCTCCTCGGCGGACAGGCCCTGGTGGATGAACTCGAAGCGGGCGTGCACCGTCGGGCCGTAGGCCTCGCCGGGCCCGGGGTCGGTGGTGGAGCCGATCGGCACCCGGCTCATCGACTCGACGCCGGCCCCGATGACGATGTCCATGGCGCCGGACATCACCGCCTGGGCCGCGAAGTGGATGGCCTGTTGGGCCGACCCGCACTGGCGGTCGACGGTCGTCCCCGGCACCGTGTCGGGGAACCCGGCGGCGAGCGCGGCGTTGCGCCCGATGTTCATGGCCTGCTCGCCCACCGTCATGGTGCATCCCATGACGACGTCCTCGACCAGCGCGGGGTCGAGGTCGTTGCGCTGCACCAGGGCCTTGAGCGGTGCGGCGGCGAGGTCCACGGCGTGCCAGCCCGACAGCTTGCCGTTGCGGCGTCCCACCGGGGTGCGCACTGCGTCGACGATCACGGCATTGGGCATGTGGGGACCTCCAGCCGAGCTTCCCGGCTCTTCGATTGTTGCCCAATATCTGGCGGTGTGTCAGATTCCCGTTTCATGGACCTCCGCTTCACCTCTGAGCAGGAGCGCTTCCGCGCCGAGGTCCGGTCTTGGCTCGAGGCCCACGTCCCCAACGCGTCGCGGGGGACCGGCCCGCTGCCGTCGCTCGACACCGCCGAGGGGTTCGAGGCCCATCGGGCCTGGGAGCGGGTCCTGTACGACGCCGCGCTGGTCGGTGGTGTCGTGGCCCGAGGAGTTCGGGGGTCGCGGGGCGGGGTTGTTGGAGTGGATCATCTTCGAAGAGGAGTACTACCGGGCCGGGGCCCCCACCCGGGTCGGGCAGAACGGGATCTTCCTCCTCGCCCCCACGCTCTTCGAGTTCGGCACGCCCGAGCAGAAGGCGCGCTATCTCCCCGCCATGGCCTCGGGGGAGGAGATCTGGTGCCAGGGATGGTCCGAGCCCGACGCCGGGAGCGACCTCGCCGCCATCCGCAGCCGGGCCACCCGAACACGGTCGACGACCTGGGTCCTCAACGGACAGAAGACATGGTGCTCGCGCGGCGCCTTCGCGGACTGGATCTTCGGCCTGTTCCGTTCCGATCCCGACGCCGAGCGACACCGGGGCCTCACCTACTTCCTGGTGCCGATGGACAGCTCCGGGGTGACGGTCCGGCCCATCGCCCAGCTCGACGGGGAGACCGGGTTCGCCGAGGTCTTCTTCGAGGACGTGGAGGTCCCCGACGCGCAGGTGCTCGGCGGCGTGGGCGAGGGCTGGAAGGTGGCCATGGCGACGGCCGGCTCCGAGCGCGGCCTGTCGTTGCGCAGCCCGGCTCGCTACACCGAGGCCGCGGCGCGCCTGGTCGAGCTGTACCGCCGGCAAGCAGAGGCTGACCCCGTGCGCGCCGCCCGTCACGCCGACGACGTGGCGCGCGCCGTGATCGACGCCGAGGCGTATCGCCTGCAGACGTACTGGACCGTCACGCGGGTCCTCGACGGCGGCGGTGTCGGCCCCGAGGCGTCGATGAACAAGCTGTTCTGGTCCGAGACCGACCTCGCCATCCACAGCACGGCGCTGGCGCTGCTCGGCGAGGAAGCCGACCTGCTCGGCGACGACTCCCGGCCGCCGACGTGGCTCGACGGGTTTCTCTTCGCCCTGGCGGGGCCGATCTACGCCGGCACCAACGAGATCCAGCGCAACGTGGTGGCCGAGCGCGTGCTCGGGTTGCCCCGGGCCTGAGCCATGCACTTCGCCTTCGACGAGGACCAGCTCGAATTCCGCGCCCAGCTGCGGGCGTTCGCCGAGAAGCAGTGCACGCCGGCAGACATGCGTGAGGCGTGGGCTTCGAAGCTGGGTTGGTCGCGGCCCCGCTGGGTGGCACTGGCCGAGATGGGCGTGGCGGGGATCACCGTTCCCGAGGAGTTCGGCGGAATGGGCCTGGGCCTGGTCGACGCCGTGTTGCTGCTGGAGGAGGCCGGTCGGGCCGGGCTGCCCGAGCCCCTCGTGGAGACGGTCGCGCTCGGGGTCCCGGTGCTGGCCGACGCGCCCGGCCAGCAGGGCAGCGTGCTGCGGTCGCGCTGGCTCGGATCGGTCGCCGACGGCGGGGTGACGATCGCCATCGGGATGTCGTCGATGCCGGCGGTTCCCGGCGCCGAGGGGGCCGACCTCCTCCTGCTCGAGCGCGACGGTGAGCTCCACGCCGTGCCCGCCGCCGCGGTGGCGCTCACGCCCCGCCCCGCGCTCGACGGGTCGAGGAGATTGGCCCAGGTCGACTGGGAGCCCTCCCCGTCGACGCTCGTCGTGTCGGGTTTCGAAGCCGAGGAGGTCCTCGCCGCCGCTGGGCGACCGGGCGGCGATGGCCATCGGGGCGGTGTTGGTGGGCGTGGCCGATCGGCTCATCGCCATGGCCGCGCAGTACGCCAAGGAGCGGGTCCCAGTTCGGAAAGCCCATCGGGTCGTTCCAGGCCGTGAAGCACCATCTCGCCGATGCGCTGGTGCGGGTCGAGTTCGCCCGGCCCATGGTGTACCGGGCCGCACTGTCGTTGAGCGACGGCGACCGCGAGGCCGGGCTGCACGCGTCGATGGCGAAGGCCATGGCGTCAGATGCCGCCACCCTGGCGGCGCGCACCGCCCTCCAGGTGCACGGGGCCATCGGCTACACCTGGGAGCACGACCTGCATCTGTGGATGAAGCGGGCCTGGTCGTTGGCGGCGGCCTGGGGTGACGCCGCCACGCACCGCGCCCGGGTGCTCGAGATCCTGCTCGCCCGCCGCTCCTGACCGGCCGCTTCGGACCAGCCGCTTCGGATCAGTCAGTCGGCGCGCAGCTGGCCGTAGATGGTCTCGGAGTCGAAGTAGACGCGCTCGCACACGATGCCCTCCCCGTCGCTCTCGAATTCGAACAGGGCCACCATGGGGCACCGGAAGGACTTCCCGCTCGGCTCCTCTCCCGACAGCGAGCCGAGGTGGGTGCCGAGCAGGTCGAACTCGACCACGACGGTGTCCTGCGCGCTCGAGCAGTGAGCGGACCTCGTTGCGCTGGTCGGGGAACACGGCTCGGGATCGGGCGTAGTACTCCTTCACCTCGTCGGCGCCGTCGTAGACCTGGCCGGTGCCGATGAGCTCGTAGCGGGGGTGGGTGAAGGTGGCCAGGGTGTCGTCGAACCGGCTCTCGTTCTCCGACGCCATGTGCTCGCGCACCACCGCCTCCCGGCGACTGCGCAGGTCCGGCTGGGAAGAGTGCATGCTCGGGCAGAAGGTAGCGCCCGCCGGCGGGTTGGTGACACCTGGGGGCCTCCTCGGGTCGTAGGCTGCAGGGCATGGCAGAGAAGTCACGACCAACCGCTGAATCGAAGAAGCCGGGCCGCAGCGTCAAAGAGAAGCGGGCGGCCAAGCACCAGAAGCAGGCCGAGCAGAAGCAGGCCCGGAAGGGCTGGGACGCCAAGTAACACCTGGGAGTCCCGCTTCACCGTTGTGGACTGCGCCGGCGAGCCGACGCGGAGTTTCGACCGGCGCTCAGGGCCCGAAGAGGTCCGTGACGTCGGCGAACGGCTCCGTGCACGGGTGTCCGTCGGCCACGAGCACCCGCGGGTGGGTTGCGGGCCCGGCCCCGGCCGGAACGCTCACGATCGTCGACGACCGCGTGCCGTAGGTGTCGGTGTGCACGCACGCCGCCAGGGTCTCGGGCGGCCGGACGCGCCGTGTCGCAGCGTCGTCGTGTCCCGGCCCCCCGACGGTCGGAACGCTGA
Source organism: uncultured Acidimicrobiales bacterium (assembly GCA_963846125.1). Classification (GTDB taxonomy): domain Bacteria; phylum Actinomycetota; class Acidimicrobiia; order Acidimicrobiales; family UBA8190; genus Chersky-840. Next base: position 300,643 of record CAWJUR010000001.1, on the reverse strand, counting down.
TGTCGGGAACGCTCATGTCGGGAACGCTGTGGTCGGCGAGCACGGCCCGCAACCGCTCGATCAAGGTTTCGCCCTCGAGCGCGCCCACGTCTCCCAGGAGCGCCCGCACGCGGTCCGCCTTCGGGGACGCCGCGTGCAACGGGTTGTTCTCGAGGATGTGGACGCCGGGGCCGAGAGATTCGACCCGCGGCTGGTCCGGGCCCGAGCCGGTCATGTCCACGGAGTAGAGCGACGTCCGGTCTCCCACGAGAAGCCACGCCGGGTTGAATTCCGCGGCACGAAACCGCGTGACGAATTCGTCTACGGCCGTGGCCGCGTCACGATGGGCGGCGAGCGCCAGGGGGAGCTCCCCGCGCGACCGCTTGGCCGGGTCGCGTCCTTCGGGCGACGGACGGTTGGTGAGGCCCGCCACCACGCCGTGCTCGTTGACCGCCAACCACGTCCCCCCTGCTTCTTCGTCGCGTCCGCCCAGGATGCGCGGATCGGCGTCGCGCAGGACCGTCATGGCCGTGGCGGGCCGCACCAGTTGCTCGTCGCGATTGGCCCCGATCACGAGCGGTGCTCCGGGGTCGAGGCGCGACATCACCACCAGCAAGCACATCGAGGCCAGGGTAATGGTGGTCTCGAGAGACCGGGGTTCTGCAACAAAAGTTCATCTTCCCTACCTGGCCCTGTATCGGTGGGGGACCTACGGTTGTCGAACGTGGGCTTGCGTCGAGGTGCGATCGTGTGCGACTTCGACGGCTGCTGGACCTCGTTGGTGGTGTCCAGTCCCTCCGAGAGAACCACCCCACCCGTGGACGACATCATTCAGCACCGAGCTTGGGTCCAGGGCTGGACGACCGATGATCATGACCGCGACTTCTGTTCGCGGCACACGGCGCGACTGAAGTATTAGCTCGAGTTTGGCGCTCTTGCGGTGAAAAGCCGAGGCGGTCGCGCAAGCTGACACGCCGTCAGATCGATGGCTATGCTCGCTCGCGTGGGTGAACTGCCGTTGATCATCTCCGTCGACGACCATGTCGTGGAGCCCGCCAACGTCTGGCAGGACCGCCTCCCCGCCAAGTACCAGGACGTCGGCCCCCGCATCGTGCGGGCCCCCATGGGCGAGATCACTTTCGTGGGCGGCAAGCTGACGGTACAGCCCGGCACCGAGGGTGTCCCCACCGACTGGTGGTACTACGAGGAGCTCCGTCGACCCCTGCTGCGTCTCGACGCCGCCGTGGGTGTGCCGCGCGACGAGGTGACCATCACCGGGGTCACCTACGACGACATGCGGCCCGGCGCCTATCAGGTCAAGCCCCGCCTCGAGGACATGGACATCAACCACCTCGAGGCGTCGCTGTGCTTCCCGACCTTCCCGCGCTTTTGCGGCCAGACCTTCACCGAGGCCGCCGACAAAGAGCTGGCGCTGCTGTGCGTGCAGGCCTACAACGACTGGATGGTCGACGAGTGGTGTGCGGAGTCGGCCGGCCGGCTCATCCCGCTGTGCCTCATCCCGCTGTGGGACGCCGAGCTCGCCGCCCTCGAGGTACGGCGCAACGCGGCCCGGGGCGTGAAGGCGGTGTGCTTCAGCGAGATCCCGCCCTTCCTCGGGCTGCCGTCGGTGCACGACCCCGACAACTACTGGGACCCGTTCTTCGCGGCCTGCGCCGAGACCGACACCGTGGTCAACATGCACATCGGCTCGTCGTCGAAGATGCCGTCGACCTCGGCCGACGCCCCGCCCGCGGTGGGGTCGACGCTGACGCACACCAACGCCACCTTCTCGCTGGTGGACTTCTTGTTCTCGGGGGTCCTCGTGCGGTTCCCGACCCTGATGCTGGCGTACTCCGAGGGCCAGATCGGCTGGATCCCCTACATCCTCGAGCGCGCCGACAAGGTGTGGGAGGAGAACCGGGGCTGGGGCGGGGTGGCCGACAAGGTTCCCGAGCCGCCGTCGACCTACTTCCGCCGCCAGATCTACGGCTGCTTCTTCGACGACGCCCACGGCCTGCACTCGGTCGAGGAGATCGGTGCCGACAACATCACCTACGAGTCCGACTACCCGCACTCGGACTCGACCTGGCCGCACACCAAGGAGATCGCCGAGCGCCAGATGGCGCATCTCGACGACGACACGCGCCGCAAGATCGTCCGGGGCAACGCCATCCGGCTCTTCGGGCTCGACTACCTGGCTCCCTAGGCCTCGCCCGTGGACCTGCGCTACTCGGAGAGCGAGGAGTCCTTTCGCTCCGGGTTGCGGGCGTGGCTCGCCGAGGTCCTGCCCAAGCTCCCCGCCGAAGCCGTCGCATCTCGACTGGCCCGGCCGGCGCGTCTACGACACCACGTGGCAGCGCATGCTCTTCGACGCCGGCTACGCCGGCATCGACTGGCCGGTCGAAGGAGGGGGCCGGGGAGCGAGCCCGGTCGAGCAGCTCATCTACCTCGAGGAGCTCGAGCGTGCCCACGCTCCCTATGTCGGCGTGAATTTCGTGGGCCTGCTCCATGCCGGGCCCGACGGTGATCGTGGAGGGCACCCCTGAGCAACGGGCCCGGTTCCTCCCGCCCATCCTGCGCGGTGACGAAGTGTGGTGCCAGGGGTTCTCCGAGCCCGGGGCGGGCAGCGACCTGGCCTCGCTACGCACCCGGGCCGAGCGCGACGGCGACGAGTACGTCGTCACGGGGCAGAAGATCTGGACGTCGCACGCCGAGGTGGCGGACTTCTGCGAGCTGCTCGTGCGCACCGGGCCCGAGGACAGCCGGCACCGCGGCATCACGTGGCTGATCCTGCCCATGGACCGGCCCGGCATCGACTTCCGGCCCCTGCGCACCATCGCCGGGTCCACCGAGTTCGGCGAGCTCTTCCTGGACGCGGTGCGCGTCCCTGTCGCCAACCGGCTCGGCGACGAGAACGACGGCTGGCGCGTCACCATGACGACGTTGAGCTTCGAGCGCGGCACGGCTTTCGTCGGTGAAGTGCTCCAGTCCATGGAGTTGTTGCGGGGGTTGCGAGCGATCGCGCAGAGCACCGGTGCGTGGGACGAGGTGTCGGTGCGCCGCCGGGTCGGCCATCTCGGCGCCGAGCTCGACGCGTTGTGGGCCCTGGCTCGGCGCAATGTCTCCCAGGCGGCGCGCACGGGGGTGCCGGGGATCGGCGGCAGCGTCTACAAGCTGGCGCTGTCGGAGCTGCGCCAGCGCATCGCTGATCTCGGCATGGACCTCGTCGGGCCAGTCGGGGTTGATCTTCGGTGACGTGCCCGGCGCCCGCCACGGTGGCGTCGGGAACCTCGAGATCGTGAGCACCTGGGTGCACAGCTTCTCGCGCACCATCGCGGCGGGGACCTCGCAGATCCAGCGCAACATCATCGCCGAGCGGATCCTCGGCCTGCCCAAGGGCTAGAGCAGCATGGACTTCGAGCTGTCCGAGGACGAGGTCGCGCTGGCCGACGGGATGCGTCGGTTGTGCGCGGGGAGGTTCCCGCTGGAGAGGGTCCGCGCCGCCGAGGGCGAGCGCGTCGTCATCGACGCGTCGAGGTGGTCCGAGCTCGCCGATGCCGGCGTGTTCTCACTGCGACTGGCCGAGGACGTGGGAGGCCTCGGCCTGGGCACCGCCGCGGCCGCAGTGGTGTTCGAGGAGCTGGGCCGGGCGCTGGTGCCGGGGCCGATCCTCGCTTCGCACCTGGCGGCCGGGTTGGTCGAGGGCGTCGCCGACGGCAAGGTCAGGGTGGGCGCGGTGCGTCGCGCCCGCGCCCGTGCGGCCACGCCGGTGGTGATCGAGCACCTCGGTTCGCTGGGCGCGCTGGTGGTGGTGGGCGACGAGGGCCTGGCCGTGGTCGACCCCACCACCCTCGACGCCGTGGCCGTCGACCGTTCGCTCGACCCGCTGACCCCGCTGTGGCGCGTCGACCATCTGCCCGCCGGCGACGCGGTGGGTGGCCCCGAAGACGCCGCCGTGTGGCGCCGAGACGCGTCGGTCCTCGGGGGCGCGCTTCTCGTGGGCCTGGCCGCCGCCACGGTCGACCTGGCCGTGGCGTACGCCAAGGAGCGCCAGCAATTCGGCAAGCCCATCGGGTCGTTCCAGGCCGTGAAGCACCTGTGTGCCGACATGCTGGTGCGTTCGGAGGTGGCTCGCGCCGCCGTGCACGCCGCGGCGGTGACGATCGACCAGCCCGACGTCGGCGACGCCGTGCGAGCTGCAGCCGGGGCTGGCCTGTTGGCCGTCGAGGCCGCCATCGCCAACGGCAAGACGTGCATCCAGGTGCACGGGGGCATGGGCTTCACCTGGGAAGTGCCCGCGCATCTCTATCTCATGCGGGCCCGCGTGCTTGCGGGCGAGCTCGAGGGTGCCGACGCGCTGGCCGAGCTCGTGGCCGAGCGCTACTGATCGACAGCGACAGAGGGGACGGGATCGTGACAGAAGTTGCAGAGCAGACGCGGGCGGCGCCGGTGCAGATCATCCCCGCCGGGAAAGTCGTCTTCGGCATCCAGCTGCCTATCCAGTCACAGTCGACGATCTACGTAGAGGACTGGGAGCTCAAATCCGGTCCCGCCGAGCTCGCCCGGGTGGCGCGCCAGGCCGAGGACAGCGGCTTCTTCTACGTGGCGGTCTGCGACCACACCGCCATCCCGCGCCGCCTGGCGGGAGCCATGAGCACGACCTGGTACGACACGATCGCGACGCTGGGCTGGTTGGCGGGCATCACCACCCGGATCCGGCTCATGAGCCACGTCTACATCGCCGCCCAGCGCCACCCTCTTCGGGCCGCCAAGGAATTCTCGACCCTGGATGTCCTGTCCGGTGGCCGGGTGATCATCGGTGTGGGAGCCGGGCACGTGAACGAGGAGTTCGACCTCTTCGGGCCGCCCTTCGACGAGCGCGGTGCCGGGCTCGACGAAGCCATCGACGCCATGACGGCCGCGCTCACCGACGAGTACCCGACACTGCCCGGCCCGCATTGGCCGGCGAGCGATCTCAGCGTGTCGCCCCGGCCTGTGCAACGGCCCCGGCCCCCGATCTGGGTGGGGGGTTCTTCTCGGGCCGCGTTGCGCCGAGCCGCGCAGCGCGGGGACGGCTGGCTCCCCCAGACCGTGCGCCGGAGCGACATGCGCGACCAGGTGGCCCAGCTCAAGGAGTTGCGTCAGGACCTGCGCGGGGGAGCGCCCATCGAGATCGGCGCCTTGGCGGGGGTGTTCCACATGGGCGAGCCCGACCGAGAGCTGCCCCGGGGGACGGTGTCAGGGAGCGCCGAACGCATCGCCGAGAACCTGGCCGAGCTGATCGACATGGGTGTGTCGCACATCCAGATGCGGTTCCCGAGCCGTTCCCTGGAGGAGCTATGCGACCAGATCTCCGCCTTCGGAGACCAGGTGGGGCCCCTTCTTTCGCGCTGACGGCGCCTCTGGGCGCCTCACGCCGGCACCCCTCTCCGGCATCTCGGACCCGCCGCCGATATATTGCGGTTGTGTTACAGGCGGCGCCCTGAGCAGGATCCGAGGACGCCCCGCCCCGAGGGGGTTCCGACATGGGTGGTGCAAGGTCCGGTGTCCAGGATCGTGCCGACGGATACTTCGTTCCCGGACCCCCGCCGGCAGGTCGTACTCCCACGTGGCGCCATGACCGGCGAGTTGGCTTGGTACTGGTCGCGTTTTTGATGGTGACGCTGTTGTTTATCGGCATTGGGTTCTTCGTGGCCTTCCAGAATTGGGGTCGCGGTCCGGCATGGAAAGGGCTGCTGCCGTCGATCAAACCGACGACGGTGAGCGCGACATATGGCACAACGGTCCGCCTCTCCGACGGGCTGGGTCAAATGACGGTGTCGGCGCCGGGCCAACCGGTCCTGGTGTCGGTGGGCGTCGACGGTGCGCCGGTCAGCGGCGAGCTGACCTCCTTTGGAGTAACTGTCTGTTCGGGAGGGATACCATTCAGCGACTCGCTGGACGCCACCGACTTCAACCTGCTGTTCGCGCCGGACACCGCCATCATTGCGACGTCGTTCCATGCGAAGCAGCCCGACCTCGAATACCTCGAGGGTCCGGGGTCCCACAAATGCGTCCGGGGATACGTGACGTTCTACACGGGCCGGGGATCGGTGCCGAGCGGGTTCTCGTACAGACAGCTCTTCCCTCCGGTGACCTACCGCTGGGCACCCGTTCCCCAGTCGTGAGGGCGCCGGAGGTGCCGAGGGGTTGAACATCGGGAACGTTTCGGCCCTCCCGTGCGTCTGAACCCGTGGCAGTGCCGTGGGCGCATCCGCCGGATGCGCGGCGCTGTCGGGAGGTGCGGGGAAGATGCAGCCAAGGACCGTGCGAGTTGCGGGCGTGGTCGGAGTCACCGTGGCGCTTGCCGTCGGGGGGGTGGCCCTCGGATTGGCGGCCACGAGCGGGACGTCGAGTGCATCGGGGCCGCCATCGGCACCATGCGCAGGCTCGGCGCCCAAACTGACGGTGCAGGGAACCGGGAACGCCTCGGCGACGCCGGACGTGCTGACAGTGGCGGTGGACATCGACGTCACCGATCCCAACGCCCAGGCCTCGCTCGTCGACGACAACACCAAGGCCTCTGCGGTGACAGCCGTGCTCAAGCAAGGCGGTGTCGCCCCCAAGGACATCCAGACCTCGAACGTCTCGATCCAGCCTCACTACAACCTGGCGGGTGCGATCACCGGCTACGAGATGACGAACACCCTGACAGCCCAGCTCCACAACTTCGCCACGGCGGGCCCGGTGCTCGACGCCCTGACGACGGCGGCAGGGAACTCGACGCGGATCGACTCGGTGACCTTCTCGATCGAAGACCCGAGGAAGATCGAGGACACGGCGCGTACCGACGCCGTCCACCAGGCCGTGAGCCACGCCCGCTCGATGGCCCAGGCCGCGGGGGAGCGGCTCGGCCCGGTGTGCTCGCTCAGTGACAACTCGTCATCGAACTACCTCCCGGCGGGCTACGGCGCCGACAAGATCGCCAGCTCGGCGGCGAGCGCGGTGCCGCTGCAGCCTGGGACCCAACAGGAGTCGGCGCAGATCACCCTCGTCTACGCGTTGGAGCAGCCCCACACCCGGGCCTGACCGCAGCGACTCAGGACGGAGGTGCTTGGAGGAGCTCCATGAGCCCGTCGATGCGGGCGTGCTGCTCCCGGTACAGAGGGCCCGTCGTGAGGCCGCCGTCGACGGCGATGGCCTGCCCGTTCACGAAGCTCGAAGCGTCGCTCGCCAGCCACAACACGGCTTCGGCGATGTCGATGGGCTGTCCCGCCCGCCGGATGGGCGCCATGTCGCCGAGCGCACTGGACATGAGCTCGACCGTGGCCTGAGCGGCGTCGCCCTCGAGCCCCGCCCCCCGGGCGAAGATCGAGGTGGCGATGCCACCCGGGCAGATGGCGTTGACCCGGATGCCGTGCTCGCCGAGCTCGTTGGCTGTGGTCCGGGTCAGATGGGCGATGGCTGCTTTGGAGGCGCTGTATTCATGGCCCGCGTAGTTGGCGGCGAGGCCCGCCACGCTCGAAGTGTTGATGATGCTGCCATGCCCCTGGGGCTTCATGACCCGAGCCGCGGCGCGGATGCCGAGGAAGACCCCGCGCAGATGGATGGCGACGGTGAGGTCGAACATCGCCATGTCGACGTCCGCGATCCCGGCGACGGAGCCCGGATTGCCGGCGTTGTTGAACATGCAGTCGAGACCGCCGAAGGTGTCGACGGCCATGGCGACTGCGGCGTCCACGTCGTGCTCCTGGGTGACGTCGGTGTGGACGAAGCGCGCGTGCTCGCCGAGCTCGTCCGCCACGCGCTTGCCCCGGTCGTCATCGAGGTCGGCCACGACGACAGCGGCCCCCTCTGCGGCGAACAGCCGTGCTGTGGCTTCACCGATGCCACTGGCAGCACCGGTGATGACCGCACGGCGTCCCTCGAGTCGTCCCATCGTCCCTCCCTAGACTCCAGACTCCCGGGAATCGAGAACCCGGTCGCATCCTGGCACCCGGGTCAAACGGGGTCAACGGTGTGTCACTGAGGCAATGGGGGTGTCACTCGAAGGTCATCGTGACTTCCTCGTCGACGAACCGCTTCATGGCCAGCACACCTTCGTAGTCGTCGGCCGCGCCGATCACCGAGAAGATGTACTGGTGACTGCCCTTGCGCCAGTCGACGTCGTCACCGGGTTGCCGGGCCAGGAAGACCGAATCCACGCCCGGGAGCTCGCTGAGCTCGTCGAGCCCATCGACACCCACCACGCGACGCGCCGTCTGGGGAGCCTGGACGTAGAAGAGGTAGCCGATACGAGAAGCCGGGATGAAGTCGTCGAACACGACGTCGTCACCCAGGGCCACCCGTTTGGACATGGCCATGAGGTCGACGCCGGTGGCCTGGGTCATCGAGCGCGGGAATGGCCCCGCCCAGCCTGCCGTTCACCTCGATGATCCTCGGGCCGTCGGGCGTGAGCTTGATCTCGGTGTGGAGAAAGCCGACGCGTACCCCCAATGCGGCGATGGCCCGCGACGCGACGTCGAGGACGGCACGTGTGTCTGACGGGCCGAGGTCGCTCGGGATGACGAATCCCGACTCGCGAAACGGCGGGGCGAGTGGGAACCGTCCCGTGACCGCCACGTGGCTGATCGTGCCGGCACTGACCACGCTCTCGACCGACACGTAGTCGGCGAAGAGCGCGCTCGGTGGGGGCGACGCTCCCACGAGGTACTCCTCGACGATCATCGACGAGCCCGGGGTGTCGTCGGGCGGCGTCGCATGCTCGGCGATCAAGCGTCGGAGCTCGTCGGCGTCATGGGCGAGGACGGTGTCGCGGCCGGCCGCCCCTCGCCGCGGCTTGAGCACGACGGGGAAGTCGACTGCCGCCATCAGGGTGTCGATCTCTTCGGCACTCGGGTCGGCGGGGACGACGACGAATCGTGGCACGGGCAGCCCCGCGTCTTGCAAGGCCTGGCGCTGGGCGAACTTGTCGGTCAGCCGTTGCGTGGTGAGCTCGTCGTGGTAGTCGAGCCCGAGTCGTACCGCCAGAGCCGAGGCGACGGGGATGAGTGGGTCGGCGTAGGCGATGATCCCGTCCGGCTCGCACACGCGCAACGCTTCGGCGGCTTCGTCGTCGGACATCCCGCCGATGTCGACGGTCGTGCCCAGCTTGCGCAGGAGCCGCATCAACCAGTCGGACGTGACCTTGCTCGAGTCGATGACCCAGACGAGTTCGCACCCGGCGGCATCCGCCGACTCCGCCAGGACCATCGGCATCCCCAGGCCCTCACCGTGTACGAGGGCGAGCCGGGGCCGACGGCCGGTGGTCATGCGCTTTGCGCGTTGCTCGATACCTCGAGGATTGCAGCTCTGATGTTCGCCACCGACTGGAACGTGCTCTTGCGCAGCATGGTGTCGGGTATCTCGATCTCGAACTCATCTTCGAGAGCGAGCATCACGTTCACGGTGCTGTGCGACGTCAAGCCCGACCCGGTAGAGGTCGTCATCATCTCCGAGCTCTGTGGCATCGACCGCCAGGCGCCCGTATTCGGCCAGGATCGACCGGATCGACTTGTCCACAGCCCGGACACTACCCGGGCGGGAGGATTTCGGACCTGGCGAGGCCGCGCCGGCACCCTCGGCCCGAGTCGAAGTGCTCTCACCCGGCGGGGTTCGCTCCTGGGCAACGGACTGTTGGATGGAGGACCGTCGGGGCGGGGGCTTCGAAGGCGGACGTTCTCCCTCAACCGCCGAGCGATATCCCAGGTCAGGCGGGCGCATGACCTCATTGCAGAGACGAAAGGGTGATCGGGACAACCTTCGCACAATTCAAGGGGCGTGTCCGCGGTGTCGATGGTCACCTATGAGCCCGTGGTCGAGGAAGCGCTATTTCAGCGCGTCACACCGTCACCCCGGACGCTCCCGGTCTCGGGAGGACGAAGGTTCCATGCTGCTCGAGGTCCTCATCGGCTTCACGCTGTTCGCGGTCGTCGTCTTGGCGACCGGCACCGGCACGATGTTCACGACGGTGGCAGCGTCGGCCGCCCAACAGCGCTCAGTCGCCTACAGCCTTGTCTCCGCTGACATCGCAAACGTGACCGCTCTCCCCTTCGCAGATCTGACGGCGGGTCTGAACCACACCACTGACTCGCTGGGGAGCGACCCCAACATCCAGACCGTGGGCGCTACCTACGTCTTGCGACTGACCGGAGCGACCCTGGCCACCTCGAACGCCAACACCTCGGAGAGCCCGCTTGTCCCGCACATATCGACGACCACGCTCGGAGCCACGTACAAGGTGGCGACGTACCCGCAGGCCATTTCCTCCGGCACCGTGACCGTGGTGGTCATCGTGACGTGGCATTCCGCTTTGGGTGGCACTGGTCAAGTCGTCGGCCAAACACAGGTTGCCGCTCCATGACCCCGGCGCTGAGGCCGAGACGACCTGTCGATCAGAGGATGGGGCCCGGCGACGAGGGTTTCACCCTGATCGAACTCGCGGTCGCCCTGTTGATCACCATGATCCTCCTGACCGTGGTCCCGAGCGTCATCTCCGCGGTGTCAGACGCCAATTCCTACGCCAAGGGAACGACGGTGGGCTCGGTCCAGGCGAGGACGGCAGTCCAGGACCTGGAGTACCGGGTGCAGTCGGCCAGCCAGATCTGCTTGCCGACCTCGATGACCACCGTGGGCCCGACGGTCAGCGCCGGGTTTGCCGTCCGGGTGCAGACCCAAGCCTTCAGCAAGTCCCTGTGGGACCAGTGGATGTTGAACACCACGACCCACGTGCTCCAGGAACAGGAATGGTCGACGACGTGGGTCACGGGCAACGCCGTCCCGTCGTGGAACACCATCGCCACGACCATCGTGAACTCGTCGACGGCGCCCTTCGTCCTTCCCACTGTCACCGCGGGCTCGCCGCAAACCCTCTCCGTCGACTTCCAGGTAACGGAGAGCTACGGGAACAAGTCGCAAATCACTCGAGCTCAAGACCACCATCTCCGCCTTCAATACGCCCTACACGTCCAATCCCCCCGTGGCGTGCGCCACCGCTCCCACGCAAGAGAGCTGGACATGACCCGGTCGTGCTCCGGTGCCGTTCGGACGATCGAGGGGGCGTGATCGTCCTCGTCCTCGTGCTGGCGATGCTCCTGATGAGCATCCTCGCCGTGGCCGTCAGTACGAGCAACTACGCCGGCACGCTGTCGACACGGTATGGCGGCACGACCCAGTCCTCGCTGGCGGCGCAGAGCGGGCTGGCCGTCGAGCTCAGCGCCATGCGCGCCGCCGCCCTCTACACCAGCCTCCCGTGCGGGGCCTTCAGTGGCTCGTTGACCGCCACCGGCGCCACCTCCTCCTACTCGGGAACGGTGACCTACTACCCGTCGGGTTCCAACCCCAGCGCCCTGACCTGTAGTGGTTCGACGCTCGGGGGGAGCACGGCTCCGGCGACGGCCACCATCGTGGCCACGGGCACCGCTCCGCAAGGATCGCCGGCGACCATGAAGGAGCAGATCGCCATCGCCACCACGAGCACACCGGCCCAGGCGCTCGGGTACGCGCTCGTTCACCACGAAAGCGCTCAACCTCACGGGCGCGGCCACGCTGAACAACTCCGGTGCGAACACCGCCAACGTCTACTCGGGTGGGACGATGACGTGCGGGAATGGCGACGTGGTTCCCGGTGCGGTCACGACCTACGGAACAGTGAACTTCACAGGGTCCTGCACGATCGGAGGCCTCACTGCCTCGGGTGCCGTGACGCTCGGGAACAGCGCCACCGTCAACGGCAACCTCACCTCCTACGCGGGCCCGATCGCCATGAGCGGATCCGCCAAGGTCACCGGGACCGCCACCGAGACCAGTGGCGCCATCAACCTGTCGGGCTCGGGGAAGATCGTGGGGAATGCCTTGGCGTCGGGGGCTATTTCCCTCGCGGGGGGAGCCTCCATCGGTGGTACCAAGACTCCCAATGACGCCGCCCTTAGTTCGCAGACCATGCCGGCCGCGGTGAGCTTCCCGCAGCTCAATCCCAGCGTCGCCACCTGGCAGGGTCAGGGCTGGAACGTGGTGCAGGTACCGGGAACGATCAACGGTGTGGCCCAGACATGCGCCTCGTACTTCAAGAGCAACAGCAGCGGCGCTGCCGACCCGTTCCAGACCGACATCGCCGCGCTCGCGACGAAGACCGTCTTCTACGCGCCCACCTGTGCGCTTTCGTACGCCAATGCCCAATCATTCAGCTTCAGCGCCGACACCGTCCTCGAGGTGCAGTCGCTCACCACCGTCGGATCCGACACCTACCAGTCGACATCAATAGCGACACACCACGACCTCTCGATCCTGGCGAGCGCCACGCAGCTGCCCACTACTACCACCACCACCTACGTGAACATTTCGAACTCGAGCAGCTTCGCGTCGAGTCTGAGTGTGTTCATCTATTCAACCGGAGCGGTGAGTTACGCCAACGCGCCCTCCATGACCGGCCAGATTGTCGCCTACGGTGGCTTCACCGGTTCCAACTCGTTCACGCTGACCTTCGACCCCTCCGCCTCCGGAGAGATTCCCGGCAGCTCCACGGCGACGGCGCCCACCGTGTCGGTACTCAGCAAATACGTTCCCTGAGGCCCACCCACCACGGCACGAAGCCGCCGGAGGTCCTACAGTGACCGACCATGCTCTTTCTGCACGAGGTTCATCAGGTCAAAGGCGCGGTCGAGGAGGAATTCGAATCGGCCTTCCGCGACGAGTGGATGCCGACCCTGGCCAAGTCCTCCGACGCCCGGTTGCTGTGGTTCTGCCACCATGCGCACGGGAGCGGGCCCGCCTACAACGTGGTCACCATCACCGCCCTGCAAGACGGCGCGGCCTGGGAGGACCTGGCCCGGCGCATCCAACGCGGGGACCTGAAGGAGTGGGCCCGCAACGTCGACCAGCTGCGCCACGGCGTCACCGGCAAACTCCTCTTCGGGGTCCACTGGTCGCCCATGGCCGACCTCGACCTCGCCACGGTGCCCACCGACGGCGCCACCCATGAGCTGTCGCTGTACATGGAGGACACCGGCCACCCGCACGCTCCCATCGACGACTACGTCGAGTTCTGGGGGACGGGGTACTACGGGCCGATGAAGGAACGGGCTGCGAACCTCTTGGACATCCAGGCCGTCTTCCAGGTCGCCTTCGGCACCGGCCTGCGCAAGGAGGCGATCCTCATGCAGAAGATCGTCAACCACCAGGTGCTCATGCACCTGCTGACCCACGACACCGACGCCGTGCACCGCCAGCCCGGCCAGTTCATGCACGACGCGCTGGCCTATCGCGACCAGTGGGACAGCCGGCTCCTGCGCACGAGCAGCTGGTCACCTCTCTACTGACCCGCGACTGACCCGCGACTGACTCGGGACAACCCGGTACTGACCCCGGAACTGAGCAGGACTGAGCCGCACCGACCCCGGGGACCGACCCGGGCGGTTCCGGATCGGGTCGGATACGCTCGCCCCGTGACCCGGACGTCGCGGCGGCGGTCGCCGAAGAGCCTTCTCGTCCTGGGCGCGTTGGCCATCGCCCTCAGCGTCTTCGGCGCACCCACCGCGGCGAGCGCCAATCCCACCAACGTCAAGGCGTTCATGACGCTCTACGGATGGGCGGACAACTCCCCACCCGGCCCGGTCATCGCCCACCCCTGCCTGCACAGCACCGCCGGCGGGATCGGGACGTTCTCCAATCCCGTCACCTTCGCCACCGACGTGAGCGAGTTGGGTTGGTGCCAGGTCATCTACGTCTCGTACATGAAGCGCTACTTCATCCACGAGGACGAGTGCTCGGAATGTGACCGCGACTGGACCGCTTCCCATCTCTACCGCTTCGACATGTGGGCGGGCGGTGACGCCAACTCGCGAAAGGCACCCGAGAAGAAGGCGTTGCGCGCCTGCGAGAGCACGTGGACGCGGGCCAACTCGATCAGTGATCCCGCCAATCCGACCATCATCGTCGACCCGCCATCAGGCCTGCCCGTGACGACGACGCCCATCTTCTCGGGGCCGACCCGGTGCTGGACACCCGTCGCGGTGACCAATCCCGGCAAGCAGACGTCGTCGGTCGGTGGAGCGGTGAGCGTGCCCATCCATGCCGTCGACGCCTCGGCGACCGAGACCCTGGCGTACCACGCCACCGGCCTTCCCGCCGGTCTGGGGATCAATGGCAGCTCGGGCGTGGTCTCGGGCCGGCCCACACTGCGGGGCAAGCGCCACGTCACGGTGACGGTCAGCGACTCGGTCGACTCGGCCTCGGTCAGCTTCGTGTGGAACGTCAAGCACTGACCCGAGGGCGGCTCTGCGTTAGGCGCGCACGGGAGAATTCTCCAAGCAGTTCCGCAGGAAGCCTTCGACCCGTGGCCACCAGTGCGTCAGCACCGTGGGTAGCCCGATGCCCCCGTGGGGAGCATGGGGGTAGACCAGCAGCTCGGCCTGGTTCCCGGCGACCACCCACCGATCGGCGAAGAACAGGGTGTCGTCCAGGAGATGGTCGGCCGTTCCGACCATGAAGATCGCCGGTGGCATGCCTCCCAGCTCCGCATACAGCGGGGAGAGGTCGGGCTGGCGTCGCTGCTCCACCGACATACCCGGAGCGAACTGCTCGGCCATGAAGCGCATGTCGTCAGGGTCGAGGATGTCGGTACCAGGTTCCATCCCGATCCCCATCGCACTGGGCGTTGCCCCCAGGTCGTAGACACCGAAGACCAGGTTGGCACCACAGAACCGGCCACCGGCACCGTGACGATCACGAAGGCGCAGCAGGGTCACCGCCGACAGGTGCGCACCGGCGGACTCCCCGCCGATGAGCAGGCGGTCGGTCCCGTACTCCTTGCCCGCGTTCTCGATCAGCCACAGCGCGGCCGCCTCACAATCGTCGGGCCCGGCTGGATAGGGATGCTCAGGGCTCAGCCGGTACTCGACGCTCACGATGGCGAGATTCAGGCTCGCGCTCGAGGGCTTCGTTGAGCAGGTCGGTCAGCTCGGGCTCGCCGGTCATCCACCCTCCGCCGTGGATGTGCAGCATGGCTCCCTCGACCGGTGCGGAGGGACGGAATTCCCGGAGGCGAAGTGGCCCCGCCGGGCCCGCAATCGTCCGGTCGACCCCTTTCTCGGACCGCAGGATCATCGCCGACTCCGCCACGCGTCGGGCCTGCGCACGCTCCACGGGCGAGCCGGTGTCAGGGCCGTCGTCGGGGAAGCCGGCGACGAACGACTTTGCCTCGGCGCGGATCTGTTCCCGGGCCGCCTCGATCTCTTCGTCCCAAAGTCTCATTGGATTCACCGACGTCATCCTCGCTACCTCGTCTTCTGTGGTCGTCGGGGCCGGGTCGCCTGGGGCGTCCGGGCCGTCGATCTCTTCGTCGTCTTCGCTTGCGGAGCTCGAGCCCACGGAGCCTGCCGATGTGCAACAGGGGCAGCCGGAGCGCGTCTCTGGACCGGCGGGGCGGTGGGCCTCGGGA
The DNA here is from genome assembly GCA_963846125.1 of uncultured Acidimicrobiales bacterium. GTDB lineage: Bacteria > Actinomycetota > Acidimicrobiia > Acidimicrobiales > UBA8190 > Chersky-840. The sequence goes on along the minus strand of CAWJUR010000001.1, from coordinate 285,210 downwards.
CCTGACGCGGTGTGAAGGGCCTCGTCCGCCCGCTTTGCATCCCGGTTCGAGGTCGTGCGGCGCGGTGTTTGTAGGCACCGATCAGGGGGATGGCGATGATCACCACCCCGGCCATCAGGACCAGCGTCAGCAACACGAGCCGTAACGACATCACACCACCGGTGCTTGGAGACAGGTGCGCGGATGTTAGGTGCGGCGTGAGGCCGTGTCGATTGGCCGATGGGCCCGACAGGCCGGAGATCGAGACCGCGGGTGCTCCAACGGGAACGCTCCCGCCTCCGACATGTCGTCAGAGACGGGAGCGCTGTACCCGCATGCTTCTGTGGGCCTCGGACACCTGCGCCCGAAGCCAGTGAGGACCTCAGGTGCTGGAGCCCCCCACGACGTTGGTGACCTTGGCACCGACCCCGGGCACCGAGCCCAGGAACTTGGCGTCGCCGAAGGAGAAGACGCCGCCGTCGGAGCCGAAGAGCCAGTAGCCCGCGCCATCGGCGGTCGGGGTGAGGCTCACGACGTTCTTCACGTGGACGCCGACCCCGGGCACCGATCCGGCGTAGGTGGCGTCACCGAAGGCGAACACGCCGCCGTCGGACGCCACCAACCAGTAGCCGCCCCCGTCGGGTGTGGCCACGATGCTCTTGATGTTGTTGACGTGGACGCCCTTGCCCGGCAGCGAGCCGCCGTAGGTGGCGTCACCGAAGGAGAACACGCCGCCGTCCGATCCGACCATCCAGTAACCGCCGCCGTCGGGCGTGGGGGCGATGCCCACCACGTTCTTGACGTGGACGCCGACCCCGGGAACCGAGCCGTCGTAGACGGCGTCACCGAATGAGAACACCCCGCCGTCCGAGCCCACCATCCAGTAGCCGACGCCGTTGGTCGCGCCCTGGTTGGTGGTGGGGGTCGGGGCCATGGCCACGATGTTGCTGACCTTGACGCCCAGGCCCGGCAGTGACCCGTAGTAGTAGGAGTCACCGAAGCCGAGCACGCCCCCGTCGGCACCGATCATCCAGTACCCGCCCCGGTCACGGCTCGGTGCCATGGCCACGATGGGCTGGGCCAGCTTGAGCTTCAGGCCCGGAGCCGAGCCGTAGTACATGGCGTTGCCGAAGGAGAAGACGCCCCCGTCCGATCCCGCCATCCAGTACCCGCCTCCCGGGGTGGGCACGTTGTAGACGGCGGTCCCACCCGGAAGGAGGGTGATGGAGTTGGCCCCCACCGTGGTGGTGGTGGCGCCTCTGATCCAGATTCCCACCACCTGGTTCGTGATGGTGTTCCCCGAGATCGACGTGCCGCTGATCGACGCCGCCAGCGCGCCGGGGAAGGGCTCCACGATCAAGGCGATGGCCGTCGTCGACGGTGCCGCGTTGGCGTCGCCCCAGTTGTTCAGGCTCAGGGAGTTGTTGGTGATCGTCGTGTTGGAGATGACGTCATGGGGCGCATTGGCGTGCAGCGTGATCCCGGTGACGAAGGACTGCGTCACGGTGTTGCCGTTGATGGTGGTGTTGGTGACGCTGGCGCCGGGTGCGTCATCGGCGAGGACGATCTGGCCGATGTCGGGCCCGTTGGGGCCGAACTTGCCGACCGTCCCGGTGACGGTGTTGTTCTGGACCGTCGTGGTGTTGACGCCGCCCCCGGGGTCCCACGCCTCGACGATGATGCCGCAGCCGCCGGTGTTGCCCGTCAGCGTGTTGCCGCTGATGGTGTTCCCCGTCGACGGTACCGCCGTGCCGGGGCCGGCATTGGGCGTGCCCGGGTCGACGGGGCCGTTGTCGGCCAGGCCGATGCCACCGCTGTTGTTGTTGGAGATCGTGTTGTTGGTGATGGTCGCGCCCACGACACCGTCGAGCATCACGGCGTGGCCGTCGGGGATTTTCGCGTTGATGGCCACCGAGTTGCCGGAGATGGTGCTGCCGGTGATGGTCAGGCCCGTGTTGCCCTCGGCCAGGATGCCCTCGCTGCCGGCACCGGTGACGGTGGTCCCGGTGATGGTCTCGCCGTTGACGGCGGACCCCACGTAGATGCCGATGTCGCAACCGGTGGCGTTGACCGTTGCCCCGGTGATGGGCGCGCCGCTGGCGATCATGGCCGCGGTCAGCCCGGTCGACCCTGCGGCCGTGCAGACGGCCGCGCCGGCGGGGCTCGCCCCGCCCACTGCTGCGATGGTGAACGCTGCGCCCGCCAGTGCAGCGGCGCAGGCGACGCGTCCGGCTACATGTCGGGCCGTGCGCGCATACCGGTGGTTGGACATGGGCTATCTCCTTTGAGCGGGTTCAGCACATGTACGAGCGAGCGCCAGTGGCAAGCCCACCTGCGTACGCCCGCAGACTACGCCCGTCCCGGGACGATCGCTACAGCGGGTTTCACGGTGCCGTCAGCCCAGGAACGTGCCCGCAGGCAGCGTGGAGCCGAACACCCAGCGAGGTTACGCGCCTCGATTTCCCAGGAAGATCGCAGAAATTCTCGTCACGTGACCGGGGGGGAGCCGCCGGTGGGCTCCGAGGTGTGGTGATGGCACGCTGGGGTGGTGAGCGACGAGGAGGTGCTGCGGGGCGGGGTGGCGAACGCAGGCGCGGTGCGGCGCGTCGGCCATGTCGTGCTGCGGCCCGCTCACGAGCATTCGCCCACGATCCACGCGCTGCTCCGTCATGTCCGCGGGGCCGGCTTCGACGGTGTGCCCGAGCCTCTGTCGCTCGACCCCGTCGGTGACGAGCGATTGGCGTACATCGCGGGGGACGTGCCGTGCCCGCCCTTTCCGACGTGGTCCCAGACCGATGACGTTCTGGCGTCGACGGTGAAGCTGCTGCGACGGTTCCACGACGCCACCGTCGGTTTTGTCGTTCCGGCCGACGCCACATGGAGCTCGGAGATGGCCGACCCCGATGCGAGCCAAGGTACGGGCGTGGCGGGTGCCGGTGCTCCCGGTCGCGGTGCGGATGCGGTGATCTGTCACAACGACGTCTGTCCCGAGAACGTTGTGTTCCGCGCCGGACGGGCCGTGGCGCTTCTCGACTTCGACTTCGCCGCCCCCGGGAGCAGGTTGTTCGACCTGGCCCGCCTGCTGCTCATGACGGTCCCCATCGACACCCCCGAGGACGCCGCCCGCACGGGGCGCCTCGGGCTCGATCCCTTCGTGCGCGTGCGCGTGGCCGCCGACGCCTACGGCCTCGCCCCCGACCGGGCCGGGCTCGTCGACGCCATCGAGCGCAACGTCGCCAGCGGGGGTGTCTTCCTCCAGCGTCGCATCGACCGGGGCGAGCAGGCCTTCCTCGCCATGCGCGACCAGATGGGAGGCATGGCCCGCTACGACCGGCGTCGGGCCTGGTTCGCGGCCCACCGGGAGCGCTTCCTCGCATCGGTGGGCTGAGGCAGAGGGCCGGCAGTCGCCACTCCACCAGGCGGTTCACCCGATGCCCCGGTCGATCCCGAACGAGGCCTGGGGACCACCTGACGGTCGGGGGGAGCCGTGGTGAGCGATGATAGGCGTGTGACGACTGGAACCGACCCGGCTCCGACGCCCACCAGGCTCGCCCGGACATCGGCGCAGTCGGGTCGGATACATCCCCGTACCCGGACGGTGATCGGGTGGATCGTCTTCGTCCTCGCCGTCGTGCTCATCTCCACCGTGTCACGCGCCTATGCGGTCCAGACCTACTTCGTGCCCACGCCGTCGATGACGCCGACGCTGATGCCCGGCGACCGCATCCTGGTGGACAAGCTGGCTTCGACCATCCACCGGGGCGACATCGTGGTGTTCCACGACGTGCCGGCCGACAAGGGAGGGCCGGCCGTGCTCGTCAAGCGCGTCATCGGCCTCCCCGGCGAGAGGATCTCGTCGGTGGGCGCCACGGTGTTGATCAACGGCAAGCCCCTGCCCGAGCCGTGGCTACCCAAGCTCACCGGCATCTGCGCCGAGGACAGCGAGCACATCAAGGCGATCACGATCGCCCCCGGGAACTACTTCATGATGGGCGACTGCCGGGGCGACTCCGGCGACAGCCGGTACTGGGGCACGGTTCCCAACTCCTACATCATCGGCAAGGTCGACCTGGTCATGTGGAGGAGCGGGCACCCCTGGCTCCACTGGTTCTAGTCGGAGTACCCGTTCTCGCGCTCAGGTGAAGCTTCGATGGGCGGGATCGACGAGTTCCCGGGCCAGGGACTGCAGTTTCACCATCGACACCGACGCCAGGTTGGTGGTGAGTTGCCAGTCGAACGTGCTTGTCATCACCAGCAGCGACGGCCGACCGGGTGTGGTGCCGGGTGTTCCGGACATCGAGCATGCTTCGTGGCCGGCCACGGTCAGAGGTTGCTGGTGGCGGCATTGGTCACCATCGGCCCGGTGATGGGCCGGATTGGGCACCGCCGCGTCGATGGACAGTGCCCTGGTGTCGGGGCCTGCCGAGTAGGTACAAGAATGAAGGTCCGACAGTTGCAGGCCTGAGACCGTGTCCAACGTGGTGCCGAGCAGCGCGTTCACGCTCGCAGTTGTCGGACAGCCCTTGGCATCCAGGACGTTGTGGTTGTAGCGCACGGCCTCGAACACGAAGAACGTGGCCATGAGCACCAGCGTCGCGATGACCCATCGAGTGAAGGCCCAACGCTTTCTCGTCCGCAGAGGCCGGCCGTGCAGAGCCGCCAACTTCTCGCTCACCGAGGGCCAATTCGGATCGCCGGCGTCGTCGTGGGGCTCGTGGTGAGGCTCGCGGCGCGGCGTCGAGCTCTTCATGGGCGCGGGTGAACGACGAACACGCTGTCCAGGACGGCGATCCGCAAGGTGCCCATAGAGCTCCTTCCCGGAAAAAGCCTAGTGGCTCATCATTAGCGGAGTTTGGTCGACCACAGCTCCGATCTCGGCGAATTACGCAAACGGAATGAGGACCTCGTACACCGGCACGGGCTCGGGGAACCCCTTGAGGTCGTGGGTGCCCTTGGAGTCGAAGTCCAGGCGTTTGCCGACACACAGGTCACGAACGGCATGGGAGACGGCGATGCCACCCTGAGACGCGATGGCGCACAGTCGAGCCGACAGTTGCACCGCCGCTCCGAACAGGTCTCCGGCTTCGGTCACCGGCTCCCCGACGCTGATGCCGATACGGACATGGAACGGCAGGTCGGCCTTTTCGTTGCGTCGCTGGAGCGAACGCTGGATGTCGATGCTGGACTCCACCGCCGACGACGCCGAGACGAAGGACGCCATGATCCCGTCCCCGGTGTGTTTCACCTCGCGCCCGCCTCGATCTGCCAATGCGGCGCGCACGATCTCGTCGTGCTCCCGAAGGAGGACCATGAACGCCTCGTCCCCGAGCTCTTGGGTCTGTTGTGTCGAGTCGCAGAGATCGGTGAAGAGAATGGCTCGGACCGGAGAGTCGACGTAGGCGACACCAGGTGGGTGCGCGGGAGGAGCACCGAGAAAGGCGTTCATGGGGCCCTCACCCACTTCGATGACGTTGGTGGCCAGCAGACCGTGTGCATCCCGGTGCACGGCTTCGAGCGCTTCACGGTCAGGGCCTTCGGCGAGACAGCACACGATCCCGTTCGCGTCGTCGAACCAGTAGGTGACGTAGCGGACGCCGTACTGCTCTTGCACGGCGAGATCGAGCTCGTGCGCGGCGGCGATGTCGGTGCCGGTGGCGCCGGGCGCCTCATGGCGATCGAGGAACAGGGCCATGGCTACCACGCTAGCGATATGAGGTGCGGGTCGCTCGGGCGCGGCCCCGGCTCCTACTACCGGAAGGCCGGAACCAGGAGGAGGGCGAAGGCGAGGGCGTTGAACGTCGCATGGGCGACCATGCCCGGAGCCAGTCGTCCGTAGCGATTCTTCAGGTACCCGAGGATGAGCGCGGGCGGGAAGAGGACGAACGGTGCGACCGGGCCTTCGTTGAGGACGTGGGCGAAGCAGAAGATCAACGCCGTCACGAAGATGGCCGGCGTGGCACCCAAGCGTCGGGTGAAGGCCCCTTGGATGAGGCCCCGGAAGAGGAGTTCTTCCACGATGGGCGCCCCCACCACCAGGAACAGGACCGTGATGACCCACCCCGCCGTCCCTTCCGGAGAGGTCCCGTTGATCTCGCGGCCCGCCGAGTTCGGGGCGTTGAACCCGGTGGTGGCGAGCACGATGAGGACGAGGACGATCGTCGACGGCACCCGACCGAGGGCCCCACCGGTGATGCCGGCGGTGACGTCGTGGAGCTTCGGCCACGACAGCCCGTAGTCGCGCACCAGGCTGCGTGTCCCGTTGCGGCGCGACGCCACCACCACGGCGCCGAGGAATCCGGCCCACAGCGCCAGTTGACTCCACAACATGACCCAGGGATTCTGCGCGTCGAGATGGCCCGAGCCGGCGGCCAAGAAGCCGATGGCGACGGCCAAGGAGGCGATGAAGCCGATGCCGATGCCGATGCCGGCGATGCCGCCGCCCTTGATTCCCGGTCCCTTGGGGACGAACTCCGCCGGCGCCAATGCCGGTGCCCCGGCGCCGGTCCCGTAGTGGCCGTAGAGATAGGGCGTCCACTGGTAGCCGTCCCACCACCGCCACCACGCCAGGCGCCACGGGTCTGCGTACCATCCCGGCGGGGGTCCGATGGGCTGCCACAGCTGTGTCTGGGGTACGTCGTGAATCATGCGCGGGCTGCTCGCACCTGCGGGCCGGCTCAGGGACTACGGCTTGAGGTCGACGACGACCGAGTGCGCGACCTTGTCGTGCCAGGCCTGTCGGCGCGCGTCCCAGAGCGGTGCCAGTGAGTCGAGGATGTAGGGGATGAAGAGCAAGACCCGGAAGACGACGGTGATGAGGTCTCGTCCCAGCGCTCGCCAGACCCCGATCGGGCCACCCGTGCGAGCGTCTCTCACTGCGATGCCGATTGCGATCTTCCCGACGGTCTGGCCCCGCCGGGACCCGTTCATGATCGAGTAGTAAAAGGCACCGGGGATCGACCCGAGCACCATCAGGCCGAAGTATGCGCCCAGGACCGATCCGGCCGTGGCGGGTTGGTTCGTGGTGGTGGTGTCGTGGTTCGCCAGTGCGGCCGCGATGACGAGGAAGACGATGAAACTGGTCAGGTTCAAGATGACGCCGTCGATGAGGATGGCGATCAGCCGTTTCCACCACGGCGCGAGCACCACGTTCAGGACGGGGTCGATGCGGACGTTCCCCCCCGACGTGACATACCCCGGAGGTGGTCCGTATCCGGGCATGGGGTAGCCGGGTGGCGGGTAGCCGGGAGGGGCACCGAACCCCGGGGGCGCGCCGTATCCCGCGGGGGCGCCGTAACCAGGCTGTGTCGCGTATCCGGAAGACGGTGTGTATCCCGGCGGCGGTGTGTATCCGGGAGGCGGTGTGTATCCCGGCGGCGCGCCGTATCCCGGGGGCGCGCCGTATCCCGGGGGCGCGCCGTATCCCGGGGGCGCCGCGTACTCCGTTGCAGCGGGGTAGCCGGGTGCCGGAGCGCTGGACGGGCCGGCGCCGGAAGATCCGGGAGCGACATTATGAGGAGGGGCGGCGCCATATGAAGGCACGGACGCGCCCAATGGTGGTGCCGCGTGCGGTGGGGGCGGAGCTTGGGTCACCGAAGGGTGATCGTGCGGTGGATACCACTTCCCGTCAGATGCCAACCACCAACCCTCGCCTTGCGAGGTGTCGCTCACACCGATCGAGCCTAGCCCTGCCCCTCATTGGCCGAGCTCATATCGAGCTCGTTGCGTGTTTGTTGATGGTGGAGCGCCTCAGCACGAGGTAAGGCCGAAAATGATTGGGTCGCTGGTCCTAGTGGTTCGTGTAACGAGCCGGTCGTCCCTCTCGGTACGCCGACAGTTGCTCACGGGCATCTTCGGTGCCGAGAGTCAGGATCTGCGTGCGCGCTTCGAGGTCGATGGCGGCCTCGAGGCTCGAGATCTCGAGGTTCGACCACAGTGTGGCCTTGCCCATCCACGTTCCCATGGGCGTGTTCACGATGATCTGTTCGGCGAGCGCCAGCGCGGCGTCGACCACCTCGCCGTCGGGGACGGTCTCGAGTACGAGACCGATTCGAGCGGCCTCGTCACCGTCCACGCGCCGCCCCGTCAGGACGAGTTCGGCAGCTCGCGTCGCACCCACGATCCGCTGCAACAACCAACTCAGGCCCATCTCCGCGCCTGATGCGCCGATTTTCACGAAGGCGTCGACGAACACCGCCGATGCCGATGCCAATCGGAGATCTGCGCCCAGGGCGAGGGCGTAGCCGGCGCCGGCCGCCGGCCCGTTGACCGCGGCGATGACGGGTTGGGGGAGGGCGCGTATACGGGGGACGAGCTCGGCCACGTACTTCTGCTGGTACATGTGGGAATGGAACGGGCCGACGTCGGTCGGCACCCAGTCCGGGGCGTGGTAGTCGCGCAGGTCATCGCCGGCACAGAAGCCGCGACCGGCGCCGGTGACGATGATCACCCGACACGTCGCATCACGGCCGAGCACCTCGAGCACCGCGTAGATGTGGGCCAGCATCTCCGAGGTGAGGGCATTGAGCCGATCGGGACGGTTGAGCGTGACGAGCGCCACCTCGGGCCGGGGACGGTCCACGAGCACGTCGTCGGCTCCGGCAGCGGCACTCTCGTCTGCGGTCATGTCCTTCGTTCCCTCGACGGATCCGGTGTTCCCATGCTTCTCCTGGCATCTCGAGAGCCGGGACGCTCTAGCTTATGCAGGCGACGAACGGCCAGGAGAGTGACAAGTGAACGAGTCGACCTCGCCATATGCGGTGTCTGTCGAGGATCACGACAGGATACGTGTGCTCGTCTTGGACCGACCTACCAAGCTCAACGCTTTCACGGCCGAGGGGTACCGCGTCTTGAAAGCACAACTCGAAGCCGCCGCCACCGATCCCGATGTCGCGGTGTGCGTGCTCACCGGGAGGGGTCGGGCCTTCTCGGCCGGGGTGGATCTCAACGAGATGAGCCGCCCCGGTGGCAGTGCCGAGCTCGGCGCCGACTTCGACCCGCTCCTTGATTGTCTGGTGCGGTTCCCCAAACCGCTTGTGGCGGCCGTGAACGGGTTGGCGGTGGGATTCGGCGCCACGCTGCTGCTGCACTGCGACCTCGTGGTGGTCGACGAGGCGGCCGAGATTCGCATGCCCTTCGTTTCCTTGGGAACTTGCGCCGAAGCGGGGAGCAGTTGGCTCCTTCCCCGGCGCGTCGGTCCCCAACAAGCGTCGTGGATGATGCTCTCGGGCTCGGCGCTCAGTGCCGAAGACGCCGTCGCCACGGGCTTCGCCTTCGCCCGCGCCCCGGTCGGCCACGCCCTGGTCCGAGCCTTGACGATCGCCGGGGCACTGGCGGCGCACAACGTCGACGCCCTGATGGCGAACAAGGCGCTCTTGCGAGTGGGTTACGAGACCCGCGTCGCGGAGGTGTGGAAGCGGGAGAAGGCGGCGATGGCGACCATGGCCCAGAAGCTCGGCCCCATCGGTTGGTCGGCGCCGCGTTGAGCACCGGGCCCGTGGGGCGTTTGGCACCATGACCACGCCGGCGATCGTCTGCCTCGCCGTGGCCGGGTTGTTCGCCGTCGGCGACTGGGTGGCACGTGCTCGCGAGAACGCCGTCCTCGAATATGCGTGCAAGCCGGCCACCCTGGTGGCGCTCATTGCCACCGCGCTGGTCCTGACCCCGATGCACGATGCCGGAGCCCGGCGCGTCTGGTTCGTGGCGGCACTGGTCTTCTCGCTCGCCGGAGACGTCTTTCTCATGCTCCCCACCGACATGTTCGTGGCCGGTCTGGCCGCGTTCCTCGTCGGCCACCTCTGCTACGTGACCGGATTCTGGACCAAGGGCCCGACCGGTATCCCCCTCGCCATCGCCGCGGCCGCGGTGGTGGTCATCGTGGCGCCAGTCGCCCGCAGCATCCTGGGAGCGCTCGGGGATCGCCGCGAGCTGAGGCTCCCTGTGGCGCTCTACATCGTCGTGATCTCGGCCATGCTTGCCACCGCGTTGGCGACCGGCAATGTGCTCGCCGGCGTCGGAGCGGTGCTGTTCGTGGGGTCGGACACCATGATCGCCTGGAATCGGTTCGTGCGGCCTTTCCGGGCCGCCGACCTCGGCATCATGGTGACGTATCACCTGGGACAAGCCGGACTGGTCCTCTCGCTCGTGCACTAACGCCTTTCGGGACGGGCGGGTAGGTGCGGCGCCGACCCATAGGGCAGGCTGTGGTCATGACTTCTGATGCCGCACCCAATTCAACGGCGCAGATCGCGTTCATCTGCGCCATGCCCATGGAGCTCGAACCGCTCATCACCAAGCTGGAGCTGACCGAGACATCGATCGGTGGCGCCCCCGCCCACGTCGGGACCCTGGGGGACCGCAGCGTGGTCGGCATCGTCACCGGGATGGGCACCGAGTTGGCGACCGCGGGGACGATCCGGCTCCTCGACGCCGTGCCGGTCGAGCGCGTCTTGGTCGTCGGAATCACCGGTGCAGTCGAGAGCGAGACGCCGATCGGGACGCTCGTGCTCCCCGAGGTCGTCGTGAACGGTGCGACGGGAGGCGAGTACCGCCCGGTACCACTGGGGGAGGGCTCCCCGGCCGGAGCGATGTGGACCACCGATACCCTCATCACCGACCCCGACGAGATCGCCGGCCTGCGCGCCCGGGGTGTCGTGTCGCTCGACATGGAGACAGCGGCCATCGCCGAGCTGTGCGAGCGACGGGGCATCCCTTGGTCGGTGTTCCGGGTCATCAGCGACCGCGCCAACGACGGGAGCATCGACGAGGAGGTGTTCCGGCTTTCCAACATGGACGGGTCACCCAACATCGAGGCCATCGACCGGTTCTTCGCCGAGCACCCCGAACGTCTGGAAGCCATGGCCAAACTCGCTGAAGGGGCCATGCTCGCCACCGAGGCCGCCGCCGATGCCGCCATCGGGGCCTGTGCCTTCCTGTGACCGAGTCAGTGTATTTGTCGCATCGGCCGTGATTCGATGCGGGGCGGATACCCTCAGGCCCGCACCCAGAACGGGAGTGCTTCCTGGCTGCCGTCGGCGCGGCGGAAGTGTTTGAAGACGACCTCGACGGGCTCACCGATGCGGATCGAGTTGGGGTCGATCTCGTTCAGCTCGCCCTCGGGCCCCGACACGAGGTTGCCCACGAATCGGATGGTGGGGTGCTCGTCGAGGGCCACCACGATGACGTTGTAAGGAGCCAGGCTCGAGTACGGCTCGAGCAGCGGCGGGTGGGGGACAACGAAGGACCAGATCGTGCCCTTGGTTCCGACCTGCTTCCAGCCTCGATCCGTCGACCGGCACGACGGGCACATTGGACGCGGGGGATGGCGGAGCTTCCCGCAGGAATTGCACACCTGGATGCGCAACTCACCCGCCAGTGTGCCCTCCCAGAAGAAGCCACCCTCCTCGTCGACCGCCGGCATGAGATATCCCTCTTCGGACGGGCCGAGGTTGGCCACGTACCCTCCGGAGAAAGCCGCTGCGTTGCTCATCTGCTCGTCTTCCTTTTCTCGGGGCTTTCGGGCTCTCTGGCTTTCGGGCTCAGCGCCGCAGGAGAAGCGCGCTCGTCGGTACGCCTTCCCCCGACGTCACGAGACACGTCTCGGCCCCGTCCACCTGTGCCGTTGAGGTGCCGCGCATCTGCCGGACGCCTTCGTTGATGAGGTTGAAGCCGTGCACGTACGCCTCGGAGAGGCCACCGCCGGCGGTGTTCACCGGGAGCGACCCCTTCTCCCACTCGAGGTTGCCGTTCTCGGTCATCGGCCCGGCCTCACCGCGCTTGCAGAATCCGTAGCCTTCGAGCGACAACAAGATGAGCGGCGAGAAGGCGTCATAGATCTGCGCCACGGCCACGTCCTCGGGCCCGAAGGCTGCGTTCGCCCACAACCGCCGGGCACAAGCCCACGCCGGTCCGGTGAGCGGGTCGTCGTTGAAGAAGTTGACCATGGTCTGGTGTTCGGGCGGCAACCCCTGGGCGAAGGCATGGATGTACGCCGGTGGGTGCCTGAGGTCGCGGGCTCGCTCGGCCGACACGATGACGCACGCCAGAGCACCGTCAGTCTCCAGGCAGTTGTCGAACAGGCACAAGGGCTCCGATACCCATCGCGACGCCATGTAGTCCTCACGGCTCATGGGCTTGTCGTGCATGATGGCGGCGGGGTTCATGTTGGCGTGCTTGCGTACGGCCATGGCCACGTTGGCGAGGTGGTCGCGGGTGGCGCCGTACTCGTGCATGTAGCGACGGGTGAGCATGGCGATCTCGTCGACGGGCCGCAGCATGCCGAACGGCCGCGTCCAGGCGCCGGGGACACGCAGTTGGACCGAGGTGCTCGTCCACGGGCGCGGCCCCGAGCCACGTTTGCGCGACCGCCATGCCACGGCGACCTCGGCCTGCCCGGTGGCGACGGCCATGGCGGCCTGCCCGACGACACCGCAGCCCGCCCCGCCGCCGTAGCCGACCTGGCTGAAGTAGGTGATCTCCCCGCACCCGATGTTGCGGACGATGTCGACCTCTTCGGTGGCCTCCATCGTGTACGAGCACAGTGCGTCGATCTCGGATGGGTCGATGCCGGCGTCCGCGCACGCGTCGACGATGACCGTGCACGCCAGCTCTGCTTCTGTGGGCTCGAGGTGCTTGGAAAACGCCGTCTGGGCGATGCCGGCGATGGCGGTGGCGTCCTGGAAGCCGACTGCCGGGCTCATCGCACGTTCCTCCTTGGTCCGGGCCCGAGGCTCGGCTCCGCGGAGCTTCGGGCGTGGTGGGCACGGTAGCAGCGACCTGACGGCAGGTCAGATTCGTATCGCGACCCGCTCGAAGGAAATGTCCAGCTCAGATGCGCCATTGGCCCAATAGGGGTGGGTGCGGCGATGAGCACGATGGGGCCGACGGCGGTAAGCGAGACTGTCGAGATGAGTCTGGCGATCTCGGCGGGCCCCCGGGCGACGGCCCCGAACACCGAGCGCCGTCGAGTGGTGTGGCGTACCCCGTTGCTGATCATGGTGATGGCGGGGCTCGCCCTGCGGGTGGGGTACGTCTATCTCTACCGGCATCACGTCCCTCTGACCGGCGATGCCTTCTACTACCACTACCAGGCAAATCTCCTGGCCTCGGGGAAGGGGTTCATCAACCCCTATTCGCTGTACTACGCACTGAAGGTCGTCCCCGGCGCCAGCCACCCTCCCCTGTGGACCCTGGTGCTGACCCTCGCCGCCGTGGCGGGGATCAAGACGTTCTTCGGCCAGCTGCTCTACAGCGCCTCGATAGGGGCGATATCGGTGGCGCTGGTGGGGATGGCGGGGCGCGAGGTGGCGGGGCCTCGGGCCGGGCTCATCGCGGCGGGGATCACCGCTGTCTACCCCGTGTTCCTCATCGACGACGGATCGCTGCTGGCCGAGACGCTGGTCGTTCCACTCACGGCCCTCGTGGTGTGGGCCTTCTACCGCCTCTGGCACCGCCCCACCCTGGCGCGCGCCGCCTTGCTGGGCGGCCTCTGTGCGCTGTGCGCGCTCACCCGCTCCGAGCTCGTGCTGCTCGTGGGGTTCCTGGCTCTTCCCGCCGGGCTGTTGTTCCGGGAGCGGTCGTGGCGCACACGGCTGGGGCTGTGCGCGGCGTCATTGATCGCGGCGCTGTGCATCTTCGCCCCGTGGTGGGCTTACACGCTGCCGCGTTTCTCTCACCCTGAGTTCCTGTCGGACCAATTGGGTGTCACGCTCGCCTCGGCCAACTGCAACCAGACCTATCACGGGCGACTGCTCGGATACTGGTCGTTCTCGTGCGCCAAGGGGCCCGTCAAGCCGGGTGAGGACGCGTCGGCGGCCGACAAGGTCCTTCGATCGAGCGCCATCCACTACGTGGAGCACCACCTCGATCAGGTCCCGGTCGTCATGGCGGCGCGTTTCGGGCGCGCCTTCGGCGTGTTCGTGCCGTGGCAGGAGATCGACCTCGAATGGGCCCGCATCGGCCGACCCCGCCTGCCCGCCACCATCGGATTGTTCAGTTACTACCTGATCGCCGTGACGGCCCTGGGCGGAGGCGTCGTCCTGCGTCGCCGCAAGGTGACGCTGTTCCCCGTGGCGATCATCCTCGGTGAGGTGGCCGTCGTGGCCGTGGCCATCTTCGGGCAGACCCGGTACCGAACACCGCTCGACGTCATCCTCGTCGTCCTGGCTGCGGCGGCCCTCGATCGTCTGGCCACGCAGCGGTCCAAAGGACCGGGACGACATGCCATCGGCTCACGAGGTGCGATCCGACCACTCGCCGACCTGGGGGATGTGCCGTACGTCGCGCCCGCGGTCAACTTCGAAGTCGCCTCAGGGATCGCGCCCGAGATCGAATACGAGCCCGAGGTGGAGTACGCGGAGCACCACCCGTCGCCTGAGATCGGGGGCATCTCGGCGGCGCCGGACGCCGACCAGTCAGACTCGTTCTGGTCGCGCCCGCAACGCCCGAAACGCCTCTGACGGCGCCCACTGCCGCACTGCGCACAGCATTTTGCGGGGACTGTCAAGCAGCGGGCCTCCGGTGTGACGCGTCCTCGGGGTCACCGGCTGATGGCGCGGCCTTCGTAGGTGAAGCCCATCGGCTTGGGCTCGCCCTTGAAGTAGTAGCTGTCGATCTTCTGGATGTCGAAGCCAGCGCGCTCGATGTCGTCGGGGATGCGCCGAGTCAGGTGGCATCCGCCCGCAAGTCGCTTGTTCAAGGGTTCCAATCGGGCCTGAGTGCGCGCGACCTTCTCGTCGGGAGCGTGGCCGTGTTCGATGAAGTGGAACGACCCACCAGGCTTCAGGACACGTTTGATCTCCGCGAGCGCAGCGTCCATGTTCGGAATCGTGCACAACGTCCACGTCGAGAGCACCGCATCGAACTCCCCGGTGGGAAGGTCGAGATGTTCGCCCGTGAGGCCGCCGTACTCGACCGGGACCGGCGCTCGGGCGATGCGCTCTTCGGCGATCTTCATGCACACCCGCGATGGTTCGATGGCCACGATCTTCGTGATCTTCGAGGAGTAGTAGTACGCGTTGAGGCCGGTTCCGAAACCGATCTCCACGACTGCACCTTCCAGACCCTCGCAGACGCGGCCACGCGCCTCGCGCAGCCGCTTGCTGCCCATCACCTTGTCCTGAAAGCGGGGCAGCACGTGATCCTGGTAGATGCCCACGAGCACGATCTTGCACCGTGAGGGACCACGCCGCCATCAGGGGGAACCCTGACCGGTCTGTGACCCCTTGTTGGACGGGGAGCCGAGCCCCCGCGGACCTGACGGCATGTCAGATACCCGGTACCATCAGCGTCCATGGCCCGGACGCCTGTGACTGGCTTCAGAGACGAGAGCCAGCTCTTCATCGGCGGAAAATGGGTCGACGCCTCCGGTGGCTCCTACGACGTCGTGAACCCCGCCACCGAGGAGATCGTCGGCAAGGCGCCCAACGCCACCGTCGCCGACGCCGAAGCGGCCGCAGCCGCGGCGCGCGACGCCTTGCCGGGGTGGTCGGCGACTCCTCCCGCCGAGCGGGCGGCGCTCATGGCCCGTGCCGCGCAGGCCATCTCGGCGCGCGCCGAGGAGCTGTTGCCGCTGGTGATCGCCGAGACCGGTGCCACCGCCGCGGTGGGTTCGAGCCTGCAGGTGCCCATCGCCGTCAGTCGCTTCGAGCGGTACTCGCTCGACCTCCGTCCCGTGGCTCAGCGGGCCCTTCCTCCGCAAGTGGCGGTGGCCACACCGCTCGCTCCCGGGGGCCTCATCAGCGCGTTGGCGCTGCGCCAACCCGTCGGCGTGGTGGCGTGCATCACGTCGTACAACTTCCCGCTCGTCAACATGGCGGGCAAGGTGGCTCCCGCTCTCGCCATGGGCAACACCGTCGTCGTGAAGCCGGCCGCCCAGGATCCGCTGACTGTGGTGGAGCTGGTCCGCATCCTCGAGGAGGTGGGGTTCCCGCCCGGCGTCATCAATCTCGTGAACTCGGCCGACGCCGGGCCCGCCGCCGCCCTGGTCGACTCGACTGACGTGGACATGATCAGTTTCACCGGGTCCACCGAGGTCGGCATGCGCATCGCGTCCGCCGGGGGGCGGACGATGAAGCGCCTCCTGCTCGAGCTGGGCGGCAAGGGCGCGTGCATCGTGTTCGACGACGCCAAACTCGACGCCGCGGTGGGATGCATCGGGTCCACGTGGAGCTTTCATTCCGGGCAGATCTGCACCGCCCCGACCCGGGCCATCGTCCAGCGCGGGGTGTTCGACCGCGTTCTCGAGATGTTGAGCGGGTATGCGGGCGCCCTCAAGATCGGTGACCCCACCGAGCTCGACACCATCGTGGGGCCGCTCATCTCTGCCGCCCAGCGAGACCGGGTGGAGGGCCACATCGCCACCGGACGCGACGAGGGCGCTCGGCTCGTGACCGGGGGCGGTCGTCCCGCCCACATGGATCGCGGCTTTTACATCGAGCCCACCCTGTTCGTCGCCGACAACGACATGGCCGTGGCCCGCCAGGAGATCTTCGGCCCCGTCCTCGTGGTCATCCCCTTCGACGACGACGCCGAGGCGATCGCCATCGCCAACGACAGCGACTTCGGGCTCTACGACTACGTCTTCTCGGGTGACACCGCCCGGGCCTTCGCGGTGGCCCAGCAGCTGCGAGCCGGGCACGTCGGGATCAACACCGCCCAGCGCAACCACGAGGCGCCCTTCGGCGGGTTCAAGATGTCGGGTGTCGGGCGCGACGGGGGCGACTACGGCCTGGAGGCGTACTCGGAGCTGCAGTCGATCGTGTGGACCGGCTGAGATTCGACCACCACCGGCACACGCCGGGATGAGGACCGGTCGAAAGGCCGGCGCAAGGAGCGGCACGTGAGCACCTACGACCTCGCCATCATGGGCGGCATCGTGGTCGACGGCACCGGGCTCGCCCGCAGGCGCGGCGACATCGGGGTGAAGGACGGACGGATCGCCAAGGTCGGGTTCGTCGATCCGTCCGAGGCCGAGCAGGTCATCGACGCTGACGGGCTGCACGTGGCGCCGGGGATCGTTGACGCCCACACGCACTACGACCCGCAGCTCACCTTCGAGCCGCACGCTACCTCGTCGTGTTACCACGGCGTCACCACCGTGCTCGCCGGGAACTGCGGGTTCTCGGTGGCTCCCAACCGCCCCGACCAGCGCGACTACCTGGCCCGGATGTTCGCCAAGGTCGAGGGCATGTCACCTGTGGCGTTGTCGGCTGTGCAATGGGACTTCGAGTCCTTCCCCGAGTTCCTCACCTCGCGGCGCGGGAAGCTCGGCGTGAACATGGCCTGTTACGTCGGGCACTCCGCGGTGCGACGCACGGTCATGGGTGAAGCAGGGTCCGAGCGCGAAGCCAACGACGACGAGGTCGAGTCCATGCGCCGCATCGTGGCCGAGGCCATGGAGGCAGGCGCGGCGGGATTCTCGTCCTCGCACGGGCCCACCCAGCTCGACGGCGACGAGCGCCCCGTCCCCAGCCGCTTCGCGTCGATGGCTGAGCTCGAGGTGCTGTGCGCAGAGGCGGGTCGACACAACGGCGGTTCGATCAGCTACCTGCATCGCAGCGCCATCGGCGGGCTCGACCAGCCCGACAAGGACCTGCTCCTGCGCCTGGGAACGCTCAGCCGGCTGCCCATCATCCTCCAGGGGCTCGGGGGCCGCTCCAAGGTGGACGTCCCGGGGGCGGAATGGGAACAGGTGTCGCAGTGGATCGAAGAGGTCGGCCGCCAGGGCGTGGGGATCTTCTCGTTGTTGCGCAACCATCCCTTCGACCGTGACTTCCGCATCGAGACCGGCACCAACCTCTACGAAGGCGTGCCGTCATGGCACAGGGCGGTCGGTCCCGGCGTGGGGCGCGACGATCGTCTCGCCCTACTCCGAAACGATGCGGCGCGAGACGAGATGCGCCACGCCGTCGAGCATCCCAACACCGACGGGGCCAAGGGGTCCACGCTGCCGCCTCCGCGGTGGAGCGTGGTCGAGGTGGACGAGGTGGCCAATGCGCACAACGAGAAGTTCGTGCGCCGCACCATCGCCGACATCGCCACCGAGCTCGGCAAGGAGCCGGCCGATGTGCTGCTCGACCTGGCGCTCGACGAGGACCTGCACACCGTCTTCCGGTATGTGAACAAGAGCCGGGCGTGGGAGGAGGCCGTGGCGCATGGCCAGAGCCATCCCGCCATGATCATCGGCGTGTCCGACGGCGGCGCACATCTCGATCGGGACGACGGATCGGACTGGTCGACGGCGTTCCTTGCCTTCTGGGTGCGCGACCGCAAGCTGTGGAGCCTCGAGGAAGGGATCCGACAGCTGACCCAGGTGCCCGCCGCACTGCTCGGATTCGAGGCCCGCGGCATGCTCCTGCCCGGCTACTGGGCCGATGCCTTCATCTTCGACCCCGACACCATCGAGCTCGAGTCCAAGAAGCAGGTGAACGACTTCCCCGGTGGCGAGGCGCGCTATTCGGCCCGGCCCCGCGGGATCTCGTGGACGATCGTGAACGGCGTGCCGATCGTGCGCGACGGCGAGGTGCTCAGCAAGAACCTGCCCGGACAGGTGGTGCGACCGGGGGTGGCCTGACCCCACCCGTCACCGTGCCCGCTCGCGCCCGGCCCCGGGAGCGTCCCGTCACGGGGCCAGCTCGGCCACCAGTCCCCGGACGAGGCCGTCGATCTCGTCGCGGATGAGACGCACCTCTTCGATGCTCTTGCCGGCAGGATCGGTGAGGGGCCAGTCCAGGTAACGCTTGCCCGGATACACCGGGCAGCTGTCGCCGCAACCCATGGTGATGATGGTCTGGGCGCGCTGCGCGTCCTCGTCGGTGAGAACACGGGGTCGTCGTGCAGAGATGTCGATGTCGAGCTCGGCCATGGCCTGGACCACCGCCGGGTTGAGGTGCTCGGCGGGTTCGGTGCCCGCCGAGAGGACGACCACGCGCCCCTCGGCATGACGGGCCATGAGCGCGGCGGCCATCTGGGAACGGCCCGCGTTGTGCACACACAAGAAGAGGACCACCGGCGCGGCTCATGCTGCTTCCTCGTGGTGGAGCAGGACGTCACCGGCGTCGTCGCGCATCCGGGGGTAGAGCACGGCGATGCAGCCGGCCCCGAGCGCGCCTCCGACGAGCTCGAGGGCCACGAAGCCCGGCACCGACGTCGGCGCGATCCCGGCGAAGGAGTTCGACAGCATGCGGGCGAAGGTCACGGCCGGGTTGGCGAAGCTCGTGGAGGACGTGAACCAATAGGCCGCCGCGATATAGGCGCCGACGGCGAAGGGCACCACCGAGCCGCGCCCGGCCCGAACCACTCCGAAGATCACGAGCACGAGCCCGAAGGTGGCGACGGCCTCGCCGAAGAGATGCGGTCCGGTGGCCCGGTGGTGAACCGACAACGCCACGGTGGGGAGGTCGAACATGGTGTTGGCGACTACCGCGCCGGCGGTGCCGCCCGCAAACTGGGCCGCGATGTAGAGCACCGCGGCCCGAGTGCGCAGCCCGCCGAAGGCGCGGTCGACGAGGGTGACGACCGGATTCAGATGGGCACCCGACACGGGGCCGACGGCGAAGATGATGGCCACCAGCGCCGCCGCGGTGGCCACGGTGTTCTCGAGAAGCTCGAGGCCAACGTCGTGCGGAGACAAGCGTTGCGCGGCGATCCCCGAGCCCACGACGGCAGCCACCAAGAACGCGGTTCCCACGAATTCCGCCAGCGCCTGGCGCGCCAGGGCCCGGTTCATGTGCAGCAGACCGCCGATTCGCTGGTGGGCATCTCGGTGTCGGCGAGCACTGTGTAGATCTCCCACGGCGAGCCGTCGGGAGACTGCACCCACACCTTGTCCTGCACCGCGTAGCAGCACGACACCTCGTTCTCGACCGTCGTCGCCAGGTCGCGCCCGGCCAGCCGCCTCTGCGCGGCCGCGACGTCTTCGCGTTCGTCGACCTCGACACCGAGGTGATTCACCGTGCCGGGGGTGCCGCCGCTCTCGATGAGGACGAGCTTGAGAGGGGGCTCGACGATGGCGAAGTTGGCGTAGCCGGGGCGGACCTTGGCGGGCGGAGTGTCGAACAACTTCGAGTAGAAGTCGATCGCCGAGTCGAGATCCGAGACGTTGAGGGCGAGCTGGAGGCGCGACATGGACGCTCCTTCGGGTTGATCTGGTTACTGGTTCGGTCTGTTAACGCATTGACCACTGTCGATATGAGAGTATGATCGTCACATCGATACTTGTCAATGAGACGGCCCTGATGGTTCACGGCCTGGTGACGGAGGCGCTTCATGAGCAGCCGAACTCCGAACTTGGTGCACAGCGAGGACGACTTGTGCTGCGCACCCATCACCGACGCGGTGCTGTCTGACGCCGAGGCGGCGGACCTCGCCCCGGTCCTGGCCGCGCTCGGAGATCCCGTGCGGCTCAGGCTCTTGTCGATCGTGGCGGCCGAAGGAGAGGTGTGCAGCTGCAACCTCGAAGGTCCGCTGGCCAAGAGCCAACCCACGATCTCGCATCACACCCGGGTCCTCGCCGAGGCGGGGCTCATCGTGGGCGAGAAGCGCGGGAAGTGGACGTGGTGGCGCGTCGCCCCCGGGCGGTTGGCCATGCTGCGGATGGTCCTGGGCGGCTCCTAGCCAACCTCATTGTCCAAGGCGTCGCAGACGTCGTGACCACGTGACCGGGTCAAGCCCGGGGGCCACCTTGTCGATACTTCCCGGGACATGAGCAGCACGTCAGTTTCCTGATCCATCGGCACGGTGCTCGCCGTCGTGCGTGGTGCGTCGTGCGTGGTGCGTCGTGCATGAGGTGTTCACCATGGGACCGAGGACATGCAATGCGTCGCAAGGCGCCCGATGAGCGGCCCCGCCCCCACCGCCGAGCGCGACGACCCACTCGTGCCGACGCCGCCAACGTCGACGGTGAACCCCGAGGCGTATTGGCAGGCCGCCCCGTTTGCACCGGGAACTCCCGATCCGAATCTCGATGACGTCGAATCCGGGGCCGCGCACCGCGAGCCGGAGGCGCTCGCCGGGTGACACCCGTCAGAATCTCGCTGGGGTCTACAGCGGCGTGGGCGCGCCTATCTCCCTGAGGTCCGCTCAGCGGGCCCGGACATA
Organism: uncultured Acidimicrobiales bacterium; assembly: GCA_963846125.1. Lineage (GTDB taxonomy): Bacteria > Actinomycetota > Acidimicrobiia > Acidimicrobiales > UBA8190 > Chersky-840. Next base: position 264,138 of record CAWJUR010000001.1, on the reverse strand, counting down.
GACATAGCTCGGCCCGTCATCACTGGGGTCGTCGGACTCGATCATGCCCTCGAACACCCGGTCGTAGCCGGCCTTCTCGAGCGCACGCCATGATCGGTGGTTCGCCTGCTGGACCGCCACGCCCATCCGATCGATATCCGCGTAGCGCTCAAAGGTCAGGGCCGTGAACGAGTCGACGATGACGGGTCCGAGGCCGACACCGGTCAGCTCGGCCACGCCGATCATGTAGTCGATCCCCGCCGCCCGCTCGATCCCCAGTGCGTCGCACCAGGCCGGGTAGTCGTCCAGTCGGTACCGCTGGATGAACCCGACCGGTCGCCCTTCGAGCTCGACGATGAACGCCTCAGTGGGGTCTGTGCCGTCGACCGAGGGCCCGTAGCTCGCCTCGAGGGCGGTGACCGTCGGTTCGTCGGACCACCACGGCGACACATGGGGCAGCGCCAGCCACCCTGCCAGGAGTGTGAAGTCGGCGCGCTGGAGAGGTCGGAACGAGACGGGCAACGCGCCAGTGTACGCAGGTGGCCCTCAGCGGGCGTTGATGTACTCCACGAGCTCCTTGCGGTCCTTCTCGAGCTCGTCGATCCGGCTCTTCACCACGTCGCCGATGCTGATGATCCCGCACAGGATCCCGTCTCGCACGACGGGGACGTGCCGGATGCGGCGCTGGGTCATGACCGCCATGAGGGACTCGACGTCGTCATCGGGCGAGACGGTGAAGACCGTCGGGGTCATGATCGAGCGGACGGGCTCGGTCAACAGGGCCCCCAGTTGGCCGCTCAGCCCGCGCACGATGTCGCGCTCGGAGACAATCCCGTCGATGTGCCGGCCGTCGGAGGACACCACCAGCGCCCCGACTCCGTGCGCGCGCAGTGCATCTACGGCCTCGGTCACCGTCATCTCCGCGGTGATGGTGGCTACCTCGTGTCCCTTGCCAGCCAGGAGGGTTGAGATCCGCACCGGCACACCTCCTCGTGCGTCGTGACGCCGTCTCGTGAGTCCTGAGACGAATTCAGTCTACGACCGTGGGGGCGTGGCAACCAGGGGTTTTCCGTGCCTGGGCCCGGGCCACCGCCGACTCTCAGGCAGGGCGAGAGGCACTATCGTGCGGCCACGATGGGTGCCTCAGCGCAGTTCTCGACGATCGCCGGCAAGGTGAGGAACTGGGGTCGCTGGGGTGACGACGACCAGCTCGGGACCCTCAATTTCATCACCGACGAGGTGCGCCGCCGCGCCGCCGGCTGCGTCCGCACCGGCCGGGTGTTCCCCATGGGCCTGGCCCTGTCGGAAGCCGAGGGCATCCAGAAGGGCGTGGTGCCGGGCCGTTTCAACCCGGTGCGCACCATGTCGTACGTGAACGTCCCGCTGTCGGACGACACCGATTGGATCTGTGCCAACGAGGACGTCGTCGTGATGCCGCTGCAATGCGCCACGCACTGGGACGGCCTGGCGCACGTGAGCTACGGGGGCACGCTCTACAACGGGTACCCGGCCACGGCGGTGAACTCGGCGGGCGCGAGCCGTCTCGGAATCCACCTGGTGGACTCCCTCGTCAGCCGGGGTGTGCTCCTCGACGTGGCCCGGGCCAAGGAGACCGAGGTGCTCGACGGGGGCTACGCCATCACGCCCGCCGACCTCGACGCGGCGTGTGCGTTGGCAGGGGTGACCATCGAAGCCGGCGACGTGGTGTTGGTCCGCACCGGACAGATGACCCATCTGCGCATGCCGCAACGCTTCCCGGCGGGTGGGAGCACGGTCCCTCTCGCCAACATGCTGCGCTTCGGCGACGTGGTGCACTACATGGGGCTGTCGTCAGGCCTGTCCATGGCGACAGCCGAGTGGTTCCATGCGCGCGACGTGGCTGCGGTGGCCACCGACACCATGGCGCTCGAGGTGATCCCGTGCGAGGACGCCGAGGTCTATCTGCCGGTCCATCTCCTGCACATCGTCGAGATGGGCATGACCCAGGGCCAGAACTGGATGCTCGACGAGCTGGCTGCCGACTGCGCCGCCGACGGCCAGTACACCTTCCTCCTCGACGCCACACCGCTGCCGTTCACCAACGGGTGCGGCTCGCCGCTCAACCCCGTGGCGGTCAAGTAGCGCGTCGCGGCGGGGCGTCGGGTCCCGGCCGCTGTCGGGCCTGGCCGACCCGGGTCTGCGCCGCGCCCCCGCCCACCACCGGGCCGGTGCGCGGGGCGGGCACCGTTCCGCCGTCCGCACTCGGCGGTGCGGGTCGACCCGTGACGGCCCAGTGCAGCACGCGCGCCTGGGTCTCGACCATGGCGGTGGTGCGGATCCCCCAGAACTCGAACCCGTAGCGGTGCGCGGCCACATGCGCCAGCATCGAGATGAGCGTGGCCGCCACCGCCATGGCGTCGGTCCCCGCCGGGCTGCGGCTGGGGGTACCCGAGGCGATGACGCGTGCCAAGGTGACAGTCACCGCGTTCAGGGCGCGTACCCGCAGGCCCTGGAAGCGCAGGTCGCCCTCCTCGGTGGCGAGCTCGACCACGCGGAACACGGCCCGGTTGGCGTCCCAGTAGGCCATAAAGCCCTCGACCACGTGTCGGGCCGTGGCCCAGCTGGCCTCCTCGGACCAGTCGCCGTCGACGAGCTCGGCGAGCGTGCCCGCGCCCTGCATGAGCTCCTCGGCCATCACGAGAATGGCCTGCTCGACGTTCTCGAAGTACTGGTAGAAGGTGGCCGGCGACGTCCCCGCCTGGCGGGCGATGTCGATGACCTTGATCGAGCGCCACGCCGTGGAGGCGAGAAGCTCGGCGGTGCACTCGAGCAAGCGCGTCCGGGTGGCCAGGCCGCGCCGCCCCGGGACCCGGCCGTCGGTAGCGGCGATCGCGCCCGAGTCGTCGATGTCGTCGAGGATCGTCTCCAGGGCCGCGTCGGCCGAGTCGGGAGCCATCGGCGCGAAGGCTAGCCCTCATTGGCTGACGCCGTGTCAGATTTGACCAGCTCGGGAGTGGTATGGCTCAGGAATAGAACGGGTTCCGTTCCAGGCAGGACCAGGAGTAGCGTGAAACTCCGTGCAACAGAGGGTGCTTCCCCGGTCTCTGACACGCGCTCAGGAAGCGCGGCGGCAACGGGTGATCGACGCCGCCATGGAGCTGGGCCTCGAGGGCGGCTACGAGGCTGTCCAGATGCGCGACGTGGCCGCTCAGGCGCATGTGGCCATGGGCACCGTCTACCGGTACTTCTCGTCCAAGGACCACCTGTTGGCGGCGGCGCTCGTCTTCTGGGTGGAGCAGCTCGACGCCCGCCTGGCCCAGGTGCCGGCCCGGGGAGAGGTGGCGTCGGAGCGGGTCCTCGACGTCTTGGAGCGGGCCCTGCGGGCCATGGGTCGCCAACCCCAGCTGGTGGCGGCGGTGTTCGCGTCGCTGGCCTCGCCGGACATGGCGGCCATCGAGTGCCAGCAGCAGATGGGGGCGGTGATGGACGGCATCATCATCCGGGCCATCGGTGAGCCCCAGCCTCCGGACCATGCCGAGCGCACCCGGATCATCGGCCACGTCTGGTACTCGTCGCTGGTGGGCTGGGTGAACGGTTGGAGCGACATGGACCGCGTCCGCGACGAGCTGGCGGTGGCGGTGCGCCTCCTCCTCCCCACCGGACTGACCCCCAACGGCCAGTCGGCCTCGCCCTCGTGAGACGCGCCGACCGCTAAGCGGCCCTCTCGAGGTGGTCTCACGCCCGGTGGGTGGCACCGCACCGGCGAGGTGTCGCCGCCCGGGGGGATGTTGCGGCGCGCCGCGGCGCATGGTCGAATGCGCAGGCAGGGTCGACGGCATTCAGGCACGGTCGACACCCAGGGAGGGAGTTCGGATGCGCGCAGCGATTTTCAACGAGGTCGGCAAAGAGGTCATCGACATCTACGACGACGTCGAGGTCGCCGATCCCGGGCCCGGTGAGGTCCGGCTGAAGCTCCACGCCGCCGGCGTGTGCCACTCCGACCTGTCCGCCATGAACGGGACGCTTCCCCAGCCTGCCCCCGCCGTCCTCGGCCACGAGGGCGCCGGCGAGATCATCCAGATCGGTGAGGGTGTGGACCAGGTGGCGGTGGGCGACCACGTGATCGTGGCCTGGACCCCTCCGTGCGGAAAGTGTGCGGCGTGCCTGCGGGGCGAGGCCAACCTGTGTGTCGAGATCTTCTTCAACATCGCCGGGTCGGCCAAGTTCTCGCGGGGCGGGCAGCCGATTTTCGGGTTCGCCGGCACGGGGACCTTCGCCGAGGAGATGGTGCTCCCCCAGCAAGGTGTGGTGAAGATCCCCGATGACGTGCCCTACGAGATCGGCGCCCTCATCGGCTGTGGTGTCACGACCGGCGTCGGGGCCGCGCTCAACACCGCCAAGGTGAAGCCTGGGTCGAGCGTGGTCGTGTTCGGCGCCGGCGGCGTGGGCATCGCGGCGATCCAGGGGGCGCGCATCGCGGGGGCGGCGGAGATCGTTGCCGTGGACATGGTCGACTCCAAGCTCAAGGACGCCCTGCGCTTCGGGGCGACCATGGGCGTGAAGCCCGACGAGCTCGGCGCCGCCAACGCCGAGATCAACGGCCCGGCCGGCGGGTTCGACTACGCCTTCGAGTGCATCGGCCTGCCCCAGACCATCCGGGGCGCCTACGACGCGGTGCGGCGCGGCGGCACGGCCGTGATCGTGGGGGCAGGCAGTGCCGAGAAGAACGTGGAGTTCAACTGCTTCGAGCTGTTCTTCATGGAGAAGAAGCTGCTGGGCTCGTACTACGGCTCGGCCGACGTGCGCACCGAGTTCTCCCGGCTCATCCGGCTCTGGAAGGCCGGTCGCCTCGACCTCGAGGGCATGATCTCGTCGCGCATGGACCTCTCCAAGGCCCAGGACGCCTTCGACGCCATGAAGAAGGGCGAGATCATCCGCCAGATCCTGACCTTCTAGGACGGTCGTCGCGACAACGCTCGAAGCTCGGGCGGGCGTCGAGACCAACGTCGTCGCCCGGGGGCTCACCAAACGCTTCGGCGACGTCCTCGCCGTCGATGACCTGAGCTTCGTGGTCGAACCCGGCACGGTGACCGGGTTCCTCGGCCCCAACGGCGCGGGGAAGACGACGACCCTGCGCATGCTGCTCGGCCTCGTGGCGCCGACAGCGGGCAGCGCGCTGGTGAACGGTCGCAGCTACCACAGCCTTGCCGACCCCACCCGCGCCGTGGGCGGGGTGCTCGAGGCGTCGGGGTTCCACCCGGCGCGCACGGCCCGCAACCACCTGCGCATCGTGGGCACGGTGGCCGGGATCGGCCGGGGGCGCGTGGACGAGGTCTTGGAGCTCGTCGGCCTGGCGAGCGACGGCGATCGCAAGGTGGGCGGGTTCTCCCTCGGGATGCGCCAGCGGCTCGAGCTGGCCCGGGCGTTGCTCGGTGACCCGCAGGTGCTCATCCTCGACGAGCCCGCCAACGGCCTCGACCCTCAGGGCATCGCCTGGATGCGCGGGTTCCTGCGCTGGTACGCATCGCAGGGCCGCGTCGTGCTGGTGTCGTCGCACCTGCTCGCCGAAGCGGCCCAGACCGTCGACCGCGTCATCATCCTGGCCGGGGGGCGCCTCGTCGCCGATGGCCCCCTCGACCAGCTCCTGGCGGGCGCCACGACCACGGTGCGGGTGCGGACCCCCGACGCCGAGCGTCTGGTCCGGACCCTCGAGGACGCGGCCGCGTCGGGGACCGTCGAACATGCGCCGACCGCGGTGCGGCGGGCCGGACCCGACGTCGTGATGGCGGAGGGAACGACGGCCGAGACGGTCGGCCCCCTCATGGCGCGCGCCGGCGTCGTCGTCTACGAGATGACCTCCTCGGGAGAATCGCTCGAGCAACTCTTCTTCGAGCTCACCGAGGGTTTGGAGCGAGGGGCCCGACCCATGGGACAGCCAGGCCCCATGGGAAAGCCGGGCCCCGTCGAGGCGCCCGGTGGCCCCGAGCCGGGGACCAGCCCGTGAGGCGACAGGTCGCGGCCGAGCTCAAGAAGTTCTGGACCATCTGGTCGACCTGGCTCCTCCTCGGCATCACCGCCTTCCTGGTGGCCGCGCTCACGGCCGTGATCGCCTTCGCGCCTCATGACCGGGGGCGGCGGGCGTTGCTCTTTCCCATGCGGGGCACGGTGCGCTGGTTCGACGAGATCTTCTCGAGCCTCACCGTCTCCCTGACCCTGGCGCTCGTTCTCGGCATCTTGTGCATGACGGGGGAGTACCGGCACAAGACCATCACGCCCACCTATCTGGCCCAGCCCCGACGGGGGCGGGTCGTGGCGTCGAAGTTGCTGGCATCGGCGCTCGGCGGTGTGGCGGTGGCCGTGGTGGCGGGCGCGGTGGCGCTGGTGTTCGGCTTCAGCGTGGTCGGGGCCGGCATCGGCGACGTCAACAGGATGCTCACCGAGTACCGCCATGTCTTTCCCGGTGTGCTGGCTGCGGCCGTCCTGTACGCCGTCTACGGCGTGGGCCTCGGTGCGCTGCTCAAGAACCAGGTGGTGGCCATCGTGGTCGGCCTGGGGGTGACCGCCATCCTCGAGCCCATCATCGTGGCGGTGGTGCCGTCGGTGGGGAGGTGGCTGCCCGGCCAGGTGGCCCAGGCCCTGGAGTCGGTGACGGCCAACGCCAACGGGCTCAACAACGGCATCACCCACCTGGTGCCGTGGTGGCAGGGCGGCCTGGCCCTGCTCGGCTACGGGATCGTCCTGGCCGCAGCGGGAGCGTTCACGACGCTGCGCTCGGACGTCACCTGAGTGACGTCATGCGCTCGGACGTCACCTGAAGGACCCGGCCTTGACATGTGACCAAATGGTCACGTATTGTCCTGGGTGTGGACGAAGTGTTCAGGGCCCTCGCCGATCCCACTCGGCGGAGCCTGCTCGACGAGCTGTTCCGTGAAGACGGCCAGACGCTGAGCGCGCTCGAGGCCAGGTTCGACATCACGCGATTCGGCGTGATGAAGCACCTGAAGCAGCTGGAGGAGGCGGGTCTCGTGGTCACCAAGCGACGAGGCCGCGAGAAGCTCCACTTCCTGAACCCGGTCCCGATCCGGCTCGTCCACGACCGGTGGGTGAGCAAGTACGCCGAGCCCTGGGCCGCAGGGCTCAGTGAACTCAAACAGAGACTGGAGAGTCCGATGGAAAAAGTGTTCGAGATCTACATCCGCACCACCCCCGAGCGCCTGTGGGAGGCGATCATCGACCCCGACATCAGGAGCAAGTACAACTTCGGCGCGGCGATGGTCGTCGCCGATCTCAAGCCCGGCGCCCACTACGAGATGACCGCTCCCAAGGCCGACGCCATCCTGGGCGAAGGCGAGATCCTGGAAGTCGACCCGCCCCGTCGCCTCGTGCACACCATGGCGGCGTACTTCAGCGAGGAGGCCAGGGCCGAGGGCACCTCGCGGGTGACCTGGGACATCGAGCCCATCGGTGACTCGTGTCGTCTGACGCTCACCCACGACCAGCTCCGCGAGGGTGCCAACGGCCAGCTCTACGGCGGATGGCCCATGATCCTGTCGGGTCTCAAGACCTGGCTCGAGTCCGGTGAGCTGCTCACCACCCCGGGATCGCTCATGTGGGGGTGAGCCCCACCTCGCCGGCCCCCACGGCACGGCGGGCGGGCTGGCACTGAACTGCAATGTGTTCTAGTTTGCGCCGTCGTACGCCAACCGAGGGGAGGTGTGATGGCCGACGGCGAAGTCCTGCGGGCGCCGCACGTCCTCGAGTACCCCTACGCCCGATCGGTGGGCCCGATCATCGGGGCGTTCCTCACGGGCCTGCGCGACGGCCGCATCCTGGGTGCCCAGTCGCACGACGCGCAGGGTGCGGCCACGGTGATCGTGCCTCCCACCGAGTACGACCCCGTCACCAGTGCCGATGTAGGGCCGCTGGTGGAGGTGGGCCAGTCGGGCGTGGTCACGACGTGGTCGTGGGCATCGGAGCCCAAGCGGGACCAGCCGCTCGACCGTCCCTTCGCGTGGGCGCTCGTGCAACTCGACGGAGCGACCACGGCCATGTTGCACGTCGTGGACGCGGGCTCGCCCGACGCCATGTCGAGCGGCATGCGCGTCACGGCGCGCTGGCGTCCGGCCGGCGAGCGCGTGGGTCGCGTCCAGGACATCGAATGCTTCGTGCCCGAGGGGGCCAACTGATGAGCGACGCAGGCACCATCACCGACTCCGGCGCGTCGGGCGAGGCCCCCGTCACGATGCTCGCCACGCCGATGCGCCTCGACTACCAGTACACCGCCGGCCTGTCGCAATCGCGCTTCCTCCAGGGCATCGCCGCAGGGCAAGTTCATCGGCCAGCGTTGCCCGGCCTGTCACAAGGTCTACGTGCCGCCGCGCGGGTCGTGCCCGACCGACGGCGTCGCCACCACCGACCCGGTCGAGCTGGCCAACAGCGGGACGGTCACCACCTACTGCGTGGTGAACGTCCCCTTCCAGGGCCAGTCGATCGAGATCCCCTACATCTGCGCCCAGATCCTGCTCGACGGGGCCAACATCGCCTTCATGGGCCTCATCCAGGAGATGTCGGCCACCGACGTGCGCATGGGCATGCGGGTCGAGGCGGTGTGGCTGCCGAAGGACGAGTGGGGCCTGACGATGGCGTCGGTCAAGTACTTCCGGCCCAACGGCGAGCCCGACGCCGACTACGAGACGTTCAAGGAGTACCTGTGAGCGCGGCGGCGGCGGCGCGCGCCGCGGTGCGTCCGGTCGGGGTGGTGTCGGTGGCACAGACGAAGTCGGTGCGGCGCGAGGACCACCGCAACGAGGTCGAGATGCTCATGCCCATCGTGACCGAGGTGTTCGCCAACATCGGCGTCACCAAGGCCGACATGGGGTTCGTGTGCTCGGGGAGCACCGACTACCTGGTGGGCGCGCCGTTCAGCTTCGTCATGGCGCTCGACGCCGTGGGCGTGTGGCCGCCGATGCGCGAGAGCCACGTGGAGATGGACGGCGCCTGGGCGCTGTACGAGGCGTGGACGCTGCTCCAAGAAGGCGAGATCGACACCGCCCTCATCTACAGCTTCGGCCGCTCGTCGCCGAGCCCAGCTCGACCGCATCCTGGCCCTCCAGCTCGACCCCTATTACATGGCGCCGATGTGGCCCGACCCGGTGGCGCTGGCCGCCCTGCAGGCCCAGACGCTCATCGACAGCGGCGCGGCCACCGAGAAGGACTTCGCGGCGGTGGCGGCCCGCAGCCGGCGCGACGCGCTGAACAACCCCAACGCCCAGGTGGCCAAGGACCAGTCCGCCGACGACCTCCTGGCCGACGACTACGTGGTGGCGCCGCTGCGTCGCCATGCGCTTCCCCCCATCACCGACGGGGTGGTCGCCGTCGTGCTGGCGGCCGAAGACCGGGCCCGTGACCTGTGCGAGCGCCCGGCGTGGATCACCGGCATCGACCACCGCATCGAGGCGCATGCCCTCGGGCGCGCGCGACCTGGCCACGTCCCCCTCGACCCGGCTGGCGGCGCAGGGCGCGGGCGTCTTCGACGCCTCGGGCGACGCCCCGGGCGCCGTGCACGTCGACGTGGCCGAGCTGCACGCCCCCTTCGCCCATCAGGAGCTCATCCTGCGCGACGCGCTCGGCCTGGCCGACTCGGTGGCGGTGAACCCTTCGGGGGGCGCGCTGGCCGCCAACGCGCTCGATGGTGGCGGGGCTCGTCCGCATCGGCGAGGCGGCGGCGCGCATCATGGACGGAAGCGCTCGCACCGCCATCGCGCATGCCACTTCGGGCCCGTGCCTCCAGCAGAACCTGGTGTGCGCCCTCGCCGCCGAGCCCTCGGGGCCGGCCGGAAAGGGGGCGTGATGGCCGAGCGCTGCGCGGTGATCGGGGTGGGCCAGACCAAGCACGCCGCGAAGCGAGAGGACGTCTCGATCGCGGGGCTCGTGCGCGAGGCGGCGGCACGCGCCCTCGAGGACGCCGGGCTCGACTGGGGTGACATCGACGCCGTGGTGATCGGCAAGGCCCCCGACATGTTCGAGGGCGTCATGATGCCCGAGCTGTACCTGGCTTCGGCCCTGGGCGCGGTGGGCAAGCCCATGCTGCGTGTCCACACGGCGGGGTCGGTAGGCGGGTCCACGGCCATCGTGGCCGCCCATCTCGTCGCTTCCGGTCGTCACGAGCGGGTCCTCACCGTCGCCTTCGAGAAGCAGTCCGACTCCGACGCCATGTGGGCACTGTCGGTTCCCCAACCGTTCTCGGCTCCTCTGCTGGCGGGTGCGGGCGGGTTCTTCGCCCCCATCATCCGCTCCTACATGCGGCGCTCGGGCGCACCCGACCACATCGGGATCCTGGTGGCGGTGAAGGACCGCCTCCAGGCCCTCAAGAACCCCTACGCCCACTTGCACATTGAGGACATCTCCTTCGACATGGTGAAGGACTCGATCATGTTGTGGGACCCCATCCGCTATCTCGAGACGTGCCCGTCTTCCGACGGCGCCGCGGCGATGGTGCTGGCGTCAGAGCGCGTGGCGGAGTCCTCGAGCTCGGGCCGCCCCGCCGGCGTGGATCCACGGCATGGCCATGCGCTCGGAGCCGACCATGTTCGCCGGGCGCGACCAGGTCAACCCTCAGGCGAGCCTCGACTGCGCGGCCGACGTCTACCACCAGGCCGGCATCACCGAGCCGCGGCGCGAGATCGACGTGGCCGAGGTGTACGTGCCCTTCTCGTGGTACGAGCCCATGTGGCTCGAGAGCCTCGGGTTCGCCGCCGAAGGAGAGGGCTGGAAGCTCACCGAGTCCGGGGCGACGGCCCTCGACGGCGGCGACATCCCGTGGAACTGCTCGGGCGGCGTGCTGTCGTCCAACCCCATCGGCGCCTCGGGCATGCTGCGCTTCCTCGAGGTGGCCATGCAGGTGCGGGGCCAAGCCGGAGCACACCAGGTCGAGAACGTCCGTCGGGCGCTCGGCCACGCCTATGGCGGCGGCTCGCAGTTCTTCGCCATGTGGGTGCTGGGCACCGACAAGCCCTGATCGGGCCGACCGGCCGGGCCAAGTGCCCGGGATGCCCGCCACTACACTGCGGGACGAAATGCGGGTCGGGTCGAGACGGAGGTCCATCCCATGAAGGTCGTCGTTGACTACGACGTGTGCGCGTCCAACGCCGTGTGCATGGGCATCGCGCCCGAGGTGTTCGAGGTGCGCGACGACGGGTACCTCTACGTCCTCAACGAGAACCCCCCGGCCGAGGTGATGGACAAGGTCCGCATGGCCGCCAACAACTGCCCGACGGGGGCGATCACGCTCGTCGAGGACGAGTAGCGCCCGTGGCAGCAGGCGCCGGCGGGACCGGCGGGGCCGCTCCGGCCGCCGCCGCGTTCGGCGGGACGCGGGTGCGCTTCGCCCCGTCACCCACGGGGTTCCTCCACGTCGGCAGCGCCCGCACCGCCCTCTACAACTGGCTCTACGCCCGCCACACGGGCGGCGTCTTCGTCCTGCGCATCGAGGACACCGACGCCGAGCGTAACCGCGAGGAATGGGTCGACGGCATCCTGTCGTCGATGTCGTGGCTCGGCATGGACTACGACGAGGGGCCGTTCCGCCAGTCGGCGCGCACCGAGGCCTACCACCGCGCCATCGACGCCCTGTGGGCGGCCGGCGTCGTCTACGCGTGCGAGTGCAGGCGCGACGAGATCGACGCCCGGACCAAGGCCAACGCCACCCCCGGCTATGACGGCTTCTGTCGCGACCGGGGCTTGGATCGCGAGGGGCGGGCGCTGCGCTTCCGGGTCCCCGAGGACGGGACGACGGTGGTCCACGACCTCATCCGCGGCGACGTGGTCTTCGCCCACGAGGCCATCGAGGACTTCGTGGTGGTGAAGTCGTCGGGGGCGCCCCTGTTCGTGCTCGCCAACGTGGTCGACGACATCGACATGCGCATCACCCATGTCATCCGGGGCGAGGACCTCCTGCCCTCGACCCCCAAGGGACTGCTCATCTGGTCCGCGCTGGAGGGTGACGACGCCACGCTGCCGGTCTTCGCGCACCTGCCGCTTCTCGTGAACGAGCGTCGCCAGAAGCTGTCGAAGCGCCGCGACGATGTGGCCGTCGAGTCGTACCAGGAGCGCGGCTACCTGGCCGCGGCGATGCGCAACTACCTGGCCCTGCTGGGGTGGAGCGACCCGGAGGGTCGCGAGATCCTCTCGGTCGAGGAGATGGTGGCGGGCTTCGAACTGGCGGAGGTGAACCATGCGCCGGCGTTCTTCGACCTGAAGAAGCTGGAGTGGATGAACAAGGAGTACCTGCGGGCCCTGTCGGTCGACGACTTCGTCGATGCGGCGGGGCCGTGGTTGGCCCCCGAGCGCGCCCCCTGGCCCTCCGAGCGCTTCGACGAGGCGGTGTTCCGTACCATGGCTCCGCTCATCCAGGGGCGGATCGGGGTGCTCGGCGAGGTCCCCGACATGGTGGGCTTCCTCTTCTTGGAGCGGCCCCTGATCGACGAGGGGTCGTGGGAGGCGCTGTCCAAGGACGACACCGCCCCGGCGGTCCTCGACCGTGCCATGGACATCTACAGGGAGTGCCCCTGGAACGCAGAAGCCCTGCATATCGCCACCCAGGCGCTGGCCGACGACATGGGCCGCAAGCTCAACAAGGTCCAGGCACCCATCCGGGTGGCGGTCACCGGCCGCGGGGTCGGGCCGCCCCTATTCCAGTCTCTGGAGGTGCTCGGGCGCGAGGCTGTACTGGAACGCCTGCGTGCCGCCCGGGAACGCCTCGGGGGCGACCCAGGTTGAGACGCGGTCCGGCACAGCCCGGGCCGGAGGGATCGGGGGACTGAACCGGTGGCAGTACTCGGGGACGCGATGGTGCGTGGCGCGTGCGCCATCCGGTGGGTCCTCAAACGGCTCGTGCTGCTGGCCATCGTGGTCGGCGGGTACTTCGCCGTCACTGCCGCCCAGGTGTGGCTCACGTCGCGCCATCACGATGCCCGCCCGGTGCAGGCCATCGTGGTGATGGGAGCGGCCCAGTACGACGGGGTCCCGTCGCCCGACCTGGTGGCGCGGCTGGAGCAGGCGAATGCACTGTGGCAGCGCCATCTCGCCACCACCATGGTGGTGACGGGCTCGAAGAAGATCGGCGACAAATTCACCGAGGCCCACGCGTCGGCGACGTGGCTGGCCCAACACGGGGTGCCACCGGCCGACATCATCGAGGTCGGCGGGGACGACTCGTGGACGAACCTGTCGTTGGCGGCGGCGGCCCTGCACACCCGAGGTCTGACCAAGGTCGCCATCGTGACCGACGGGTTCCACGAGGACCGGAGTCTCGCCATCGCCTCCAACGTCGGGCTCCAGGCGTGGCCGGCGCCGACCACCAATTCGCCGATCAAGGGGTGGGCGACGGTTCCGTACTACGCCAAGGAGACGGTCGGGGTGGCCCTGGGGCGGATCATCGGGTACTCGCGACTCCACCGGCTGGGCTAGCCTGCGAAGTCACCCATTCGGGGGTGGTGTAATCGGCAACACGGCAGGTTCTGGCCCTGTTATTGGGGGTTCGAGTCCTCCCCCCGAGCCACGTTCGCAGCACTCCCTCCCTGGTCACGGCCTCGGGGTGCTGCGCGCCATGACACGAGGCGTCGTCCATCTCCGCCCAGTCGCCCCGCCGTACTCTGAAAGCCGGACCGTCGCCGCTCAGTGCCTGCGCTAGTCGGTGGACCGCCCTGCGAGGCCGGCGCCAACCGGCGCAGCAGCAGCGCCCTGGCTGCGGGCCGCGTTCGAGTGGTCGCGGCTGTCCCGCGAGGAGATCAGAAATGCGGCCAGGATGGCCCCGCCAAGCGCGAAGCCGACGCCCACGAGGAAGGCCTGATCGAATCCTTTCGTCAACGCAACCGAGGTGTTGTGAACCCCAGAGTGCAAGAGGCTCTGGGTTCGGCTGTTAGCGATAGTCGCCAGTATCGCCAGCCCGAGCGCGCCACCAACTTGCTGAGTGGTATTGATCAGACCAGACGCCAGTCCAGCCTCCTGCGGCTCGGTCCCGGTGACGGCGGCGATCGTCACCGGGACGAACGAAAACCCGAGCCCGATCGCAGCCAGTATCGATGGGCCAAGCACGTCGGCCACAAAGGATCCCCCTGTGCCCGGCACCCGGGAGAACCAAAACAACCCGCCGGCGATCAGTAGCAATCCGACGATCAGTGGGGGCTTGAAGCCGACGCGGGTGACCAGCTGCGAGGCGACGCCCGCCGCCACGATGATCCCAAACGCGAGCGGGAGGTACGAGACCCCGGTCTTGATCGGCGAGTAGTGCAGCACGTTCTGGAGGTACAGCGAGATGAAGAAGAACATCGAGAACAGCGACATCCCGATCAACAGCCCGACGATGTTGGCGCCGCGTAGCGTTCTCAAGCGGAAGATCGAGAAGGGCATCAACGGAAGGCGCTGGCGTCGCTCGATGACCAGGAACGCCATCAGGAGGACAACGGCCCCAGCGATCTTCAACAGCGTCGTCGCCGAGCCCCACCCACTATTGACGGCGTCCACAATCGCGTAGACCAGTAGCGAGAGGCCCGCCGTGACGGTCACCGCACCGGGCAGATCAAGGGTGGTCGCGCCGTCCGTGGACCGGCTCTCATGCAGGACACGGGGCGCCAGCGCTGCCGCCACGATCCCGATCGGGACGTTCACGAAGAGCACCCACCGCCAGCTCAGACCGCTGGTCAGGATCCCCCCGAGTAGCACGCCGGCGGCGCCGCCGGCGCCGGCAACCGCGCCCAGATCCCCAACGCTCGGTTGCGCTCGGCACCCTCGGCGAATGTCGTGGTGATGATCGAAAGCGCCGCCGGTGAAACGATCGCCGCGCCGAGGCCTTGAACTGCCCGCGCCGCGAGCAGCCATGCTTCGGACTGGGCGATCCCGCCGGCGAACGACGCCACCGAGAACAGCACCAGGCCGATCATGAACATCCGCCTGCGCCCGAGCAGGTCGGCGAGCCGGCCGCCAAGCAGCAGGAAGCCGCCGAAGGTGAGCGTGTAGGCGTTCACGACCCAGGACAGGTCAGTGCGCGCGAAGTGGAGATGCGTACCGATCGACGGCAGGGCGACGTTCACGATCGAGGCGTCGATCACGATCACGAATTGCGTCATCGCCAAGAGCAGCAGTGCGAAATTCTTGGCCCGGGGCGTGTAGAGCGGTGCCTGAGGCAGGCCCAGTGATGTCATGGAAGCTGACCTCCGGTTTCGGGATACGTTCAGGACGATAGTGACCGTGTGTCACACGACAGGTCACAGATTCCCTCGGACTACCCCGGACGAGTCGTCACGGGGCGGAGACAGCCTCCAGGAATGGTGCCTCGACCTGGACTCGGACCGGATTGACGGACTCCTCGTCGAGGGCCCGCCCTTGCGCCTCACCTCAAGTGCCCTCGCACGAGACGCTGACAAGCGAAAGGCTGCGGATGGCGTCCGAGCGGCCTTGCCAATCACATCGCTTCGAGATGGGACCGAAGTCGTGTGAGGTCTTTGCGATTGGCGCGCCTCATCGCCGAGACCATGAAGGGTGCCGCGAGCTTCGAGAACCCAGACGGCTCTCCGCGGTTGCGCAGCGTCATCCGAGTGGAGTCTCCCGTGGCAGTCCACGTATAAGTGGTCTCCATCGGAAACGGGCCTTGAACGGTCCGCATGACGAGGCGGTTTCCGGCCTCCAACTCGACAACCTCGTAGGTGTAAGCGAGCGTACGTCCGAGGAAGCTGGCGACAAATGCCACTCTTGAACCCACACGCAGGGGCGGCTCCGTCATCCACTCGACTGATTTGATGTTCTCGTACCACGTCGGCGCATTGGACGGATCACCAGCATACGAGGCGACGTCATCGACGGACCGTCCGATTGTTACCTCAGTCGTGACATCGACCGCCATTGGTCTCCTTGTCGAGGGAATGTCTCCGGCTCAGATCGTACAATCAGCACAGACGACCCCGGAAGGCGTCACTTTTTCGCGAGCGGAACCCCGCCAAAGCTGTCCTGCTGCTCAGCGATAGTCCGGGTTGGCAAAGTCGAAATGGCACCCAGCATCCCACGCCGAACGCTGATTCCCATGGGCGGGGACGCCGCCGGAATCCTTGAGCATCCGAGCCAGATGAAGAAGGTTCCACGTCATGAAGGTGGTGTTGCGGTTCGTGAAGTCGTTCTCTGGGCCGCCTGATCCGGGGTCGAGATAGGAGGGTCCAGGCCCGGCTTCACCGATCCACCCGGCGTCCGCCTGAGGCGGGATCACGTACCCGAGGTGTTGAAGGGAGTAGAGGATGTTCATGGCACAGTGTTTGACGCCGTCCTCGTTGCCCGTAACCAGGCATCCACCTACGCGGCCGTAGTAGGCGTACTGCCCACGATCGTTCAGGAGATGGGAGTTTCCGTAGAGGCGCTCGATGATCTTGGTGCATACCGAGGACTTCTCGCCGAGCCAGATCGGCGTGCAGAGCACCAGGATGTCAGCCTCCATGACTTGGGCCGAGATGGTCGGCCATTCGTCACGGTCCCATCCATGCTCCGTCATATCGGGCCAG
Source organism: uncultured Acidimicrobiales bacterium (assembly GCA_963846125.1). Classification (GTDB taxonomy): domain Bacteria; phylum Actinomycetota; class Acidimicrobiia; order Acidimicrobiales; family UBA8190; genus Chersky-840. The sequence continues at coordinate 247,636 of CAWJUR010000001.1, read as the reverse complement.
ACTCCGGTGGCGATCTCGTGGTCGATCGCTCGGACGGCGTCGACGCTCACCCCCTGATGTCGCATGATCTCCATCGAGATCGACGCGAGGCCCTCCGTATTGGAGATCTCGGGTGATCGCTTCAGAGTGCAGTTGATGAACATTGCCCTCAGGTCCGAGAGGTCCCACTGGCTTTGCCGGCCCAGTTCTTCTTGCATGGTATTGAGGGTCACAGATCCTCCGATACGAGTCATGAGCTCAATCTCTCCAGGCAGGGGACGTTACGAAGTCTCGCTGCAGCTCGCCAACACGGCGGCGCGGCCGGCAGCTGCGTGTCGACCTCGCCGGCAATCGCCGAGCGACCCGACACATCCCCCGACGCCAGCGGCGGCGCCCGTTCGACCGGTGGGCGCCGCCGCTGTTTGGGTCTTCTTCTTAGAAGGCGACGATGCCCTCCCCGCCCACCGCGCCGGCCACGGTCACTGATCCGACTTCGGTCAGGCTGCCATCGGCGTTGACCTGAAACTCGTCGACGATGCCCTTCCCTCCAGTCTGAACGTAGAGGAACCGTCCATTGTCCGAGGCCGAGGCGTCAACTGTGCCCGGGTCGGTGGGAGCGAATCCGAGCAAGGTGAGCTGACCGTTTCCGCTGGACACGTATCCACTCGTGGAGTTGCTGGCGGTGTTGCCGGTGAAGAAGAAGTCGCTCGCCGGGGTGACCCAGCACAGGCCTGGCTGTCCGTTGGCCACAGAGTCGAGCTGGGTGACCGTACCGTCTCGGTGGAGTCTGAAGGTCACCAACGCGCTGGGCCCGGCCTCACCGATCACCAGGTGACCAGCTTGGTCGAAGGTGGCGGCGAAGGGAACCGTGCCCGGCTCGGAGTTGACCACGGGGGATCCTGAGAGTCGGCCGTCAGGGCTGACGCCAAAGACGTCGATGTCATTGCCGATGACATTGGCCTTCGTTGTCACAATGAGCTGGGAACCGTTGGGCGAGAAGGTCACTTGTCCAGGCGTGTGCGTGAACTGGGTGGTGTCGGTGGGGATAGTGAGGCCCAGAGAACGAGTCGAGCCCCAGATTCGGTGGAGCCGACCGTCGTCCACACGGTAACCCGACAAGCTCCCACCGTTTTCGGCGTTGAGGACGTACACCAGATCGTCGTGGACGGCGATGCTGACTGGAAAGGTGCCGCCCGAGTCCACCACCTGGCGCAGGCTGAGGTGGTCGCCATTTACCGAGAACACCGACACCGTATTGCTGCCGGCATTCACCGCGTAGAGCAGGCCGTGCGTCGGATCGGAGGCCAGCGAGCCCTGCGAGCCCAGATGGTCGACCGCCGAGCCGTTCAACACGCCCCCAAGCCCTCCGGTGGCATAGGTGTTGGCTAGATCCAAGGAGCCGCCGTGATCCCGGTGATAGGCGACGATCTGGTTGCCGGCAATGTTGTCGGTCTGGACGAAGACAGCGTGATCGCCACCACCTCCGAAGTGGGAGCCAGGCGGAGGCCCTTCAGCTCCGGCGACAGGTGCAACCCAGGCGGATAACGCCAGCACCGCTCCGACGCCTGCGGCCACACGAGTGAGTCTCATCATTGGGTCTCCTTTGTCGACGATTCATGGTGTCGAAATACAGTCTCGGGATGCAGGCAGGCGTTACGTTTGTGCCTGATCCGCCGGCGACTCCGACGTCATGTAACGCCTCCGAGGTGACTGAGGACTGAAAGACCATGTCCAGACGCCCGGCGACCGCCGCAATCCGAGACACCAAGCCGTGACTCCTGGGCGCCCCCCGCACCGCAGTGTGGCGTCCTACGCTTCGCGCCGTGGAGATGGACGGCGAGCTGCTCAGCAGGGTCCTCACCGGTGATGAGGAGGCGTTCGTGATGCTGGTGGCTCGCTACCAGCAGCCCATGCTGCGCCTAGCCTGTTCAATGGTGTCCAATCTGGCCGTGGCTGAAGAGGCCGTCCAGGACACGTGGCTGGGTGTGGTCCGCGGCATCGAGCGGTTTGAGGGCCGCTCTTCATTGAAGACCTGGCTGTTTCGGATCCTGGTCAACCGAGCGCGCTCCGCTGGTTCCCGGGAACCCGTCGACGTCTCGATCGAGACACTCCAGGCCGTCGACCCGGCCCGTTTCGACTCGCAGGGCCAATGGGCCGATCCTCTCGACCACTGGACCGAGGAGAGCGACGACCGTCTCGACGCGGCCGCCTGGGTGCCGGTCCTCAGGTCCGCCCTCGATGAACTGCCCCCCCGGCAGCGCCAGGTAGTCATCCTGCGCGATGTCGAAGGGCTCTCCAACGACGAAGCCTGCGCAGTGCTCGGGATCGGTGTGGGTAACCAACGGATATTGCTGCACCGAGGACGATCGCGCCTACGAGAGATCCTCGACGCCCAGATGGAAAAGAGCTGACGGTGTTGTCGCTGCGCCGGAGAGACATCGTGTGTCAGCAAGCGGTTGAACTGGTGACCGACTATCTGGAAGGAGCTCTGTCGCGTCGAGATCGACGCCGATTCGAGGCCCATCTCAAGGCGTGTCCCAACTGTGCTGCCTACCTGGAACAAATCAAGATGACCATTCGGTTGGCCGGCCAGATCGAGCCAGAGGATCTGACCCCCGAGGCAAGAGCAGACCTGACTGATCTCTATCGGCGGTGGCGTTCCGAGTAGTTGCGCTCCTGACTGTCGGTCGCGTCAACCCGGCTCGAGACCCCGTCGTGGCGGTCTACGGGGTGTCGTCACTCAGTGGGGCGCCCGCCGCGGGGGCGCTGACAAGCGCACCTTCGGAACGCACCACGGAATCCGGGCCTGACCTGGGCCTCCGAGGCACCACCTGGACGGGGTCGGACAGCGGCGACGGGGGTTCGAGTCCTCCCTCCGAGCCAATTTTCCTCTCGGATCTCCACTGCGGTGGAGCTCGGGTGCGGCATGGCTGGACGTCACGGTGAGACGCGGAGCCGGTTGGGGATCTCGACTGATCGGATAGTCTGACTCGACCCGAAAGGGTGCCGGGCCCCATCGTCTAGTGGCCGAGGACACCACCCTCTCAAGGTGGAGACACGGGTTCGAATCCCGTTGGGGCTGCTCATTTCTCGGGTTAGATGTCGTCTCTTCTAAGCCGCTGTCTTGAGTCGAGGGTGAACGTGTGCGTTCCTCAGTACTGGTGCCCTGACCAGGAGAGCTACGCCTTCTTTGACGATGCCGTCTCGCACGATGCGTCCGGTTTGGGTGGTTCGACACACTCGTCGATGACTCCTTCACGTCCGCGTCGCGGACGTCCTCGACAGGTGCCGTGCCCCCCGCGTGCCCCTTCTTTGGCGACAAAGGCTCGATGCGGCCATCTGCCATCGCCGCCAGAGCATCAGCGATAGCGGTCCTGCGCTCCCGGCTGGCGTGCTGATGCCGGATAGCGGCAGCCGGGCTGTCGTGGCCTCCTGCGGCCATGATCTCGGCGGTGGTGGCTCCAGTAATGGCGACCAGAGTCAACCCCGTGTGCCTGAGGTCGTGAAAGTGTAGGACTCCAACGATAGGTCTCACCGTCCCCAGGCAATCTCGCATCGGTGAACCACTCACATGAAGACCACATCGTGCCGCAGTCTCGCACTCTGGGACAGAGCCCTTGCCTCCCATGGTCCGCCGAGGCATCATCAGACGCCCTCTTGCCGAGCCCCGCAGGGCGAAAGGAGACTGCGTCGTGATACGAGAAGAAATGTCGAGACTGCTCACGATTGAAGAGCGCCACCGACGCCTGCTGGCTCGCCTGTTACTGGCTCTCGGGCTGTCCATCGTGGTTTTCGTCGGCGGCACGGTGCTGACTTGGGCGTTTGAGAGCGGGCACAAGGGCGGTGACATCAACGGCTTCGGTGATGCTGCCTTTTTCGCTGTCGTGCAAATGCTGACCGTTTCGTCCCAGATCAAGAACCCGCTGACGTGGCCTGGCAGGATCGTCGATATCGGACTAGAGGTGTGGGCCGTCTTCGTCATCACAGTGGTGGCGGGCAGCTTCGCGACATTCTTCAACTCAGGCGACTCGAAGAGCTAGTCGACGGGCACAAGCATGAACGAAGGGATACGCCGAATCGTCTCGTTATTAGTGGCTTCTTCCATGGGTCGCTCAAAGGCCCACCGTTAGTAATAGTGTCGTCGACCTCCCACTGCGTGACCCACTGCCCCGAGGAGCCAGAGGGCCAGTCCAATGACGAGCACAATGACTCCGATGGACCAAACAATGGGAATCATCGCCACGAACCCAATGATTAGAAGAACGACGCCGAGCATGATCATGGAGCCTCCCGAACCACGTGTTAGTTATGCTTCGTCTTTCTACGCCAGTGTCCTCAGCCCGCCGCTGCCTGTCTCGCCACTCTCTTGGTCTTCTTCGCTATGTCGGAGTCACCGACCTGCACCGCCGCATCCCGCACCTTTGCAGGGACATCGGCGTCATGGAGCATGTCGGCAGCCTTGTGAGTCGCCGCCTTTGCTACCGATGGGGCCTTGTCAATCACGTCATGAGCTACCTCAGCCGTCCTGCGCCGGGCCGCAGACGCCATATCCATGGCTGAGCCACCGACCATCCCCGTCAATGCACCGACGATGAGACCTTTCCAGACGTTTCTCATGACGCTCGTGTGCTCCTTGGTTTGTTCTGGGATTGGAATGCCCGCGCGCTCCGGTTCTCAACGTCGCGAAACGGGTCGTGACCGAAGCGGGTTAGTGAACTTCCTCATGCACCTCGGAGGTGCGACCGGCAGTGTCGGTCACTTGCTTGTCGTAGGTGCGATCCCGACCGCCGACCGGTCGACGGGACGTGGCGAAGATGACCGTCGAGATGACCAGACCCACCGCTCCGACGACCATGAGGATGACGCCCACCGTGGACAGCCGGAAGCCGTGACCCTGAGAGGTCACCGCCCAATACATCACGGCACCCGCCGCGATTGAGATCATGCTGAAGACCATTCCTGCTAAACCCATTTCTTGTGCCTCCATCTCGTTGCCCGGCCATCGGCCAGGGAGCGAAAGAGGCGGGGTCTGGGACCCTTCAGCCTTCTTACGGTAGCACAGACGCCACTTTGTGTGCCCCTAGAGGTTTACGTTCCGAAGCAGACCTGGGGTTTGGACCATGCCTGGATGCCTCAGATTCACTGTAAATGCTAGGCCGAAGTGTCCTCCACCGATCTCGCGTCGCCCGTGCAGTGCGCTGCTGCTGGTGATAGGAATAGCCACCAAGTGCGGCTGAGACCCAGTGGGTCCTGCCAGCGTGATCGTTGCCCCGGACCCTGGCGATGCAAAGCGTCGAGCATTGTGACGGCGGTCAGGGGGAAGCGGGATGTGTAACACCGGGGCGATTCCAGCCACCCATTGTCTCCGCTCGGCCCAAGGGCGACCGCACACATCTCAGCAGTCATCCGGTCCCATCGCGAGAGTGAGCGTTGACCGACACTTCTCCGGTTCCTTTCCGCATGCGATTGACCCGTGCCATGCCCCCCGCAATGGCGCAGCCCTCGATGCGGAGAGGAACCGGACCCCGTGGGATTGCCCCGCTTGACGATTGTTGAGGGTGCTTATGGCCTTACCTAGAAATAGCTGGTGGACTCGTTATCGCGTTCTTTATGCCCTGTGGTTTTCAGCCCGGTCTACTTCGATCACGCGCACTAAGGGTGCTGAACGATGGAACTGAATGTGACTGGGGACGACATGCGCGCTGACGGAGAGGCGGGTCAGAACTTCGTCGGCTTCGAGGCCGACCGTATCGCTCAACGGCGCGTCTTTGAGGATGATCAGCTTGGTTTGATCAAGGATCAGATGCCGATCTGATGAGGCCAATGCAGAGGGGAAATGCGCTCGCCAAGGCGGGCTGAGCGTAGCGTCAGGTGCAACTTCTGGCCCGACCAGGACTCACAGAATCCACAGCGTCATCCTCTTGTTATCCCCAAGGCGAAGGCACGAAAGTGTCTCGTTGGTCACGGGCGTGTGTACGACCCGGGCCGATGGCGGGAAGTCCGAGTGCCGTACTTCGACCACCCTTCGAGCAAGGACAGGGGAGGAGTTCTACCGACGCCGCTCAACAGGCGTTGGAGCGGGAACGGGTGTTGGCAGCGATGGGAGAACCCAACGGGGCCATACCGCGTGAGGGTGTTGTCCCCGGCGACCTGATGGCCCCCCCTCAGGTCGCCGGGGCGACACTCGTGCCAAGGCGCGTGCTCTTCTCGGAGGGCAAGGTACAAGCGACGGAGTTTGACGCTCGGCCCTGATCACTCTGGCTGCCACCGTCGTGTCTCTGCTCGGACAGGTGCGTCGAACTCGCAATACAGACACCCTTCACCCCCGAGCGCGGTGCTGCACCTCACGAACGACCTGTGGAGACTGAACCACAGCGCCTTGGGCAGGTCCCTCGGGCAAGTGTCGTCGGTGCAGGACACAGACTGGTCCCGGTGGACCACGACGCTCCCCGAACACTCCAATAATGATGTACTTCGCATAGTTCCCCCTGAAACCAGCTACTTCACGGCAAGGGGACGGCTGTCCCGAGCGGCACGAAGCTGCAAGCCCCACACCGACCAGAACAGCCGGGCATTCACGACGGCTTCCCCGGCAACGTCGGAGTGCTCATGCCCCCGCACTGCACAGGCTTTCACTCAATGTCATGGATGCAGTAGGGCCGGAAGACACAACCATTTCGTATTCGCGAAATCATTGTGGAGGACGTGCAACACGTTCTTGCTTACGCTGCATTAGCCAGGATTCAGTGAGGTCGTCCTCACTTTGTGCTGCAACGTCGGCCCCTCATCCTGCTCCACTTCATTCGCTCGTTGTGTCGTTCTCCTCTATGCGTAGCGATCATCTCATGTCACAGTCGAAGTGTCATGCCTCCGATGGGGCGGCGTGGGGGGTAAGGCTCGCTCGGAGTGGACAACTCCTGTGGCAAGTTGCGATCTGATTGGAACCTCCAATCTCTCGTTTGCCCCGAGTTCCTCGCTCAACGTCGAGTCCGTTGTCGTCCTTGGACTGAACGGGCTCAGACGTTCGTGGGATCAGAAGGTGAAGTAGGTGCAACAGCGCTCGCAGACCACAAGCACCGTCGACGTAGAGGCGTTCAACGACCACGACCGGCCCCCACGGAGGTTTGCACCTGGCCGGGTGTGCGGGAACAACGATTGCGGGTCGCAGCTTTCGATTTTCAACGATGGCTACTTCTGCACACTGCATGCACCTGCTGTGGTCCCTCGTATGCGGAGAAGGAAGATCATTGAGCTTCGGGCAAAGGCCCTGGGGGGCATCGGCGTTTCGGTTAGCGAAACTCCCAACCGTGAGGCCTTGGCGTGCCCGGGTCGAGGCGGGGATCAGACTGCGGAGCAGGGCGTCGGTGACTGAGCGCGAACTCGTCAGCATCGTCTGGCACCGGAATGCTCCCCGAGTGATCCAGCGAATCTATGCCAGCGGACCCCTTGAGAGAGTCCCCGGAAACCGGGCGCAAGCTGAAGAGATGGCCGAGGACGAGGGTTTTGGCCTTGTGCCTACTCCAGACCACCTAACCAAATGGGTGAAGGACCCCGACACCTGGCACATCGCCACGGACGAGTAGCCGTGGGCTGTGTACGTTCGCAAATGGAGGGCGGCGCTGGGCGATGGGGCCGATGTCGTCGTTGGACCGGATCAAACACTCTACATTTGCCGATGAATGACCAGTGGTTCCTCGAATGTTGGCGGGAGCGTTGAGTGCGGGGCTCTTGTTGCGCGACTTTCCCGGTGTCGACGTGTCCCCAGTGGTCGTGTGGTGGGGATGGCGGCTCACGGCTCCGAAGAATGCGGTCAGACGAGTCGGAAACGTGAGCGTTGTGGCGGGGAGTGATTTCAAGAACTGGTGTGCTGGAGTCTCGGCGGATCTGCTACCGAACGTGACAAGCGAGGGCGTGTCGAAGAAGCTCGAAAGATACTGCGCCGATCAGAGGATGCCCGAAACCCAGCGAAGCGTGAATCTGCAACCCGGTGTCCGGCGGTCGTTCTCTTCTCGATGAGCCACACAGTGGCCTGACACTGTCGAGATGTTCACCGCCGAGCCTCAATGAAGGTCGTAGCCTTGCGGGCAAGATGTATCACTCCACCTCAGGACCCAGAGCATCTGGGCCAGTATCGGCTGAGTCCATCGAGTACCTGATGAGAGCGGCGCTCGGGGGGCACGTGACAGCTTTCGGTCGAGCGGTGAGCTATTGCGGTCTTGACAGCTGGGCGTGGGATGGCTGGCGACGGCAGGTGGGCATGGTGCTGCATGCTCCAAGGAGACTGCGGACCACCTAGCAGCTAGGTCGCCCATTCGGTGACCCAACCTGTCCGTGTGTCTATGGGGTAAACCCCTCTCCGACACGTCCTGTCGCACACAGCGCTGCCTGGTCCCACCTCCACGGCGGGGGACGAGCGCGTTGGTTTACGTGTACGCGACCTTTACTGCCACTTGGACAAGGTTGTTGGAGCCCTTGGCCTGATAAAAGTCGGTCCACGGTTGGGAACCACGGTCTGGGTCTCCATAGATGACACCTTGTGGACACACGTAGTTCAAGCGTCTTCCTCCAAGCGCCGCCGTCGCACCCTGGGTAAACACACATGTCTGACCGTCGGCGAGCACCAAGGTCCAGGGATCGGGGTTTGGACTGACCGTGTTCTGCTGTAGAGGGCCGTCGGGAACCACCTGGACGGCATGCAGGTCCACAGGGCTGACGAAACATAGCAAGGGAGCAGAGAAGTTGAACGGGTTGGTGAAACAGGGGTCTGCGATGTTCCCGCCATTGGGCTCAGTCTTGTCAAGAAAGCATCGGTAGGCATCGGTGCGACTGCTGTCTCCCTCTGACCCCGGGTGGCATTGCGCGGTCGTACGCAATGCGACAACCACTCCCGGGCCTGGACCGCTGGCAATGAAAGGGTTGAATATGACCACTTGGGTTGCTGCGATATTCGTCGTAGGTGTGGTGATGATGATGGTGGTGGTGGTGGTGGTCATGGACGCAACCGATGATGCCGCAGGCTTCGGGTGACTGCCTGTGTCGGTGCAAGCCGCAGTTACCAACGCCACCACGAGAAGGAGTGTTCGGCCCAGTGCAGGGTCATTCCTGGCAAATCGCGTCATCCCATCCACCCCCAAGCCGTCCCCACCGTGAGAGGCCGTCCGAGACGAGTCAGATTACAAAGGGATTCACCTCTTGTGAGGCGAGGATGTACCAGGATGTGGCTCCGGTGTGGAGTGACGAGTAGTAAAAGTCACCATCACAGTCGCTGAGTCCATTCTTGGACGCTGCGATAACACCAAGTCCATCGCCATTCGGCCCGCTCGTTTGAGCAAACTGGATGTCGGAAAGGTACTGGGTCGCTCGGGCCACATCTCCGCTGGCTTGGCGGACTGCAAGGGCATCGGCGAGGTGAGCCGTCCCCTCGAACCACACCCCACTCTTGTCACCCTGGCAGAAGCTCACCCCGCTGAAGCCACTGGCCGACACCGACAGGTGCTGCATATCCCAGTCGATGGAGGCGCTGTAGCTCGGGTCCCGCAGAGCCAGGTATGACCAGCTATTCACGTCCTCGGGTTGCTCGGCGGCGTTAGGCGTCACCCCATTTGTCGTCGTCCCCACGTAGAACGATCCCGTACTGGCATGCCACATGGCCACAACTAAAGCCCTGGCTCGCGCCGCATCGCTTGACCATTGAGGGTTGCCGGACTCGACTGCCAACATCGTGAACAGCCCGTAGAGGTCGATGTTGTGCTCGGTGGACTTCCACTGGATTCTGGTCCCATTGGCGGTCTTCCCACCGGTGTATCCCCCCGCCACGCTGATCGGAGGAGTTCCGTACCACCCATGCACCGATGGTTTCGGCACCGGTCAGATAGGAAGCGATGTGGGTTGTCGCGTACAGGCGGGTCAGTGCCATTCCCGCCCAGGCCATGTCGCCGACATCACTGGTCTTGTCTCTGATTCGTACTTTCGTTCGCGTGCGCCCGTGTCCCCTCATCGTGACGAGGGGAGTCGGGGAGTACGCGGCTCGAATACGACCGTCGTGATCCGGGTCGTATCTCTGTGCGATGAGCAAAGAGTTCCCGAGGATTAATGCCCTCGTGCGGCCATCGGGAGTTCCCTCAGCTAGGTACGCGTCGATAATGAGGGCGTCGTCGTAGGTTTCTGAGTCGGTGAAGCCCTCGTTGCCGAGCGCTCCTCCGGTGAAGCTCTGTACCAATCGGGGCGTTGATCCGTGGGTGTAGCGGTCCATCATCTGGTTGAGAAAGGCGTAGGCGTTCTGAACACTGGGCGTCGCAGCCGAGGCTCGGGGCAGACCCGCACCGGGGAGGGCGAAGAGAGTGGTCACGGCCACGAGAGCGGACAGCCCCCATACCAAGGGCTTCAGACGAGTCGAACCGACATGCTGCACTCTCATCGTCACGACACGTTAATCCGGCTCGTCAATCCCAACTCAGAATTCGCTCCGGTGGCCCCACGTGATCTTGTGTCCGATCACTGTACCGGACTTGCATCATCCAACAGCTTCCGTATCTCGTGTCTCAGCCTCCACAGTCTGCGTTGCACGTCCTGAAGCTCCTGGAGCAGTGCCATGGCCTCTTCCCGGTCGAGAACCCTCGCCGTGCGAGGGTTGAGCATGGCGATGGATCGACGCATGGATTCGAGTTCTGACAGCCGGTCCACGGAGGGGAACATACGTTCGATATCGGCGGGATGCAAGAGGTTCTCCGCCCGCCGGACCGACACTTCCGTGCCCCTTCCGTGCCCCTTCCGTGCCCCATCTGCTGACAAATGACGCAAAATGACCAGAAACGCTGAGAGGTCAAAACGGCTGTCTATCAGGACTTTCACAGATCGTCGCTGGTGGGAGACTCGTCCTCGGTGCCCCTCTCAAGGTGGAGACACGGGTTCGAATCCCGTTGGGGCTGCTCGCGTATCCGCAGGTGGCTGGGCTAGTTCGCAAGACCAGACGCTGCCACCTTCGGACTTCGTCCGTCCTGTGTCCGTCTCAGCGGAACAACCTTCGTGCGCTTGGCCAGTTTCCCGAGAGCATCGGCGAGGGCTCGGTCACGATCCTCGGTGGCGTGCTAATAGCGGAGAGCGGCGGTCGCGCTCTTGACGAACGGGGGGATATCAAAGCTGAAAGACGCGGACAGGAACCCGTACTTATCCGTTATCCCGTTATCCCGTTATCCCGTTATCCCGTTATCCCGTTATCCCGTTATCCCGTCGCGGCCCTCGGTGCAACTCCCGACTGCGTCACCTCGCGGGAAACCGTGCTCACCCGCGGGAAATCCATTCCCACACGAAGGTCTCAATGGACACCACAATGATCTTATGACGCTTGCCCTAACTCAGAACGAGATTGACCGGCAGACGCGTGATGGTGATGTCGTTCGTCTTCGCGTCGACGGGCGTCCCTATCGGGAGATCGCAGCACAAGTGGGTCTGTCGATCAGTCAGTGTCAAAGGGTCTTTGAGGCTGCCCGGGAGCGTCGACGAGGTGACTGCGACCTCGAACAACACCGTCGAGATGTTCTCGATGACGTCGACGACTCTTCGGACATCCTGCGACCTTGGGTCATGGGTGAAACTGTTCCCGGTGAAGACCTCCGCCACTGACGAAAGACTTGTGGGCGCAGTGGGGGAAGTTCCTCAATGCCAAGGGGGAGTTCCTAGGCCTCGACGCTCCAAGACGGACCGAACCGTGGCCTCAGAATGTGGAGTCGGAACCGGTGAACCAGGAGGCAACGGAGTACTTGGCCAGGTTGGCGATTTGGGCGAGGAAGCACAATGCCGTCAATGTGGACGGCTACGCACCAGCTTTGCCGCCCGGAATGACCGAACGCCCTGTGCCGGTGTCGAGCAACGTGCATAAGACGGTCTATGGCAGCTCGATGTGGTGGCTGGCGGTGGAGTTCCCGAGCGAGGATGAGGTCTCGCGAGTCGATCAGGAGTCTGGGACGAAAGCCTCTACTGCGTACCAAGGTCTGGGTTGATGATGCCAGAGGAGACTAGGTCGGGCGGTGGCAAGGAGGGTGGCCATGTGGAATCACAAGTGGCTCGGGAGGGATTTTGCCCGCCATTGGCATCCCCGATGTCGCGCCATCGGAACTGAACACCCCCGACCCCACGTACTCATCGAGGAGCCGGACGTGGTCAAGGCCCATGCGTCCTGGCGGGTTCTTGAAGAAAGCGGGTACGAGGTGTCGTGGTGCCCCGGTCCCGAAGGCTTACGACCACGGCGGTGTCCGCTCGTTGAATGCGGGCTATGTGATCTGGTCTTGTATGCCGACGTTGTGGTGACCTCGCTCGCTCTTGACAGTAAGCGCTCGCGGGAAGTCGTCTACGCGCACCGTTACGAACACCCTGAAACCCCGTTTATCATCGAGGCTCCAGCGGAGGCACTAACACTGTTTGCTCCCGTGTTTGAGGGCCGCTGGGGGGCCACCCGAATGCCCGTCACAAAACGAACGCTTCTGGACTCGGTCGAGTTCGCCCTGGCGGCGCCCGAAGGGAGCCCAGAGGGGGTTGTGGCAGCACGGTATGTGGCCCCCATTGTCGCCGAGCGCTGCCCCTAGCCACGCCCTAGCGTCGCAACCTCGTCATCAAAAGGGCGAGAGTTCGATCAGCCGCGGGTGCCAGTTGATCTCGCTCCACAACTGGAGTTGGAGTGGTCGCCCTGGCCGATATATCAAGCAGTAGTTTCGAGCAGAGCCTCGACAGTGAGGTAGCAACTCGCACATGCCAGATATGCGCTCCAGTTCCATCCACCTGACGGTCTGACCAACCGGTATTCGCGTTGGTTACGAAATGCCAGCCCGCAGCCCGATCGCGGATCAACGATGCGTGTTGACCTGGTTCGCTTCCTTGTCCTTTCCGGCTCGAATCTGGGCGTACTCCATCGCTGCCCGCATGAAGTCGAGATTCGTGAATGGAGCGAACCCCACACCAGCCTCCCGAGTCGAGCAACTCAGCTCGCGTTCGATGTCATCAAACTCGGCGTCACTGAGCTGACCCGCTTCTTCAGCGCGACTCATTGTCTTCTGCATCGCGGCCCCCTTCCTGTCGAATCTCCCTCCATACTGTGCTACTCCGCCCGCCGGAAGGCTGATAGAGCCAAAGGTCCTTTGGGGGCTGGAGCCTGTTTGCCATCGCTAAAGCCGCCGGACGCTGCCGTGACTGTGGCAAGCCGACGACACGTTTCGATGTGCATCACCTTACGTACGGACGTTTTGGCCGAGAGCATCCCAACGACATCAGGGCGATTTGTCGGGACTGCCACAAACGTCGTCACCGGCGACGTAAGAGTGGGGCTGAACGAACTGCTGATTGGTTTATGAACTGAACCCGGTCTTGCTGATCCGCCGCTGCGCGCTATGTAGCGCTACCTCCTGAGCGAGGACCAGAACTCGAGAGCACTGTCGGTGAATCGCTCAAACACTAGCTATGCGGTTCCACGTTGGCACCTCCGTCGCTACAACACTCCATGATGCGACGGTAAAGATCGATGGCCTCAGGCCACCGCACACTTTGTTGTCGCGCTCACATCGTGAGGGCACTAGGGAGAGACTAGATTGAAGGATCCTCCTGCCACTTTCTTACCGTTGCCGTTACCCACCGGCACGATTTGCCCACTGTCGAGGCTTGGCGTTTCATCGCCGTAGAGGTACAGCGCGTGTCCGTGGTAGGTGACTTGGCTCATTCCACTGGCTGTCTTTCGGGATCCGAGGGCGCTCGCTTTGACTTGACCGGACGTCCCGGGTGTTCCAGCGGTGAGGAGCGGTGGCCATGCCCGGGCACACGCACCGCTGCACGTGCTCTTGTTGTAGCTGTAGACCGGGAACGAGATCCATCCGGCGAGCGTCTCCATTTGGGCGCTAAGAACGGTCTTTCCTCGGATGGTGCTGGTCGTCAGAGTTCCCGCCCAGGGTACTGGTGATCCCTTCGGCGACACCACGTACCACACCCCATGCCATGGCGGCAGACCCGGCTCATCCCAACCCTCGCCGGTGATCTGCCCTGCGCCCATGTCGAAGAGGTACAGGGGGTGCCCGGCATAAGTCACTTGATCGGACCCGAGGTCGGAGCGGAACACGGTCCCGAGAAGACTTTGCTTCACGCCGTTGCCCGCGACCGGCGTTCCCGTGGTGGTGACGGCGGGCCATTCAGATTGGCTGCCCTCAGGCCCGGTGCACGCGATGGGGCCAGGAGGAAGCTGGTGGACAGTGGTCGTGCAGGCAAACGATGGTGGATTGTCCGAAGTGAGGAGATAGACGGTATATCCCTGGTATTTACCTGAGCCGACGACGAGGATCTTGCCGAATGGGCTGTTCGTTGTCGAGATTGTGGTGGCGCTCGGGGTCGTGGCGGCAGCGGCCAACGTAGGAGTGACAAGCGGTACGGCGAGCAGGCCGATGACTGCTGCTGCCACAATGGTCGATTTGCGAAGTGCTCCCACGATGCTCCTTCAATCTGGATGTGGTTCGTCCAACATCCAATTTCTCTATGGTGATCGCGATTCGTGCTCCCACCAATGAAGCAGCCATGTGTCTTCATCGGGGTACTACCATCCTGAGCCGAGTGGTGACCGCCCCTTCACTCGCATACCCCTGTGCAACTGGCGATCAACGAATACCTAAGGCCCAACCACGCATCAAAAGGCGAGCCCGACCACCCTACCGCTACCCTTGCAGTGCGCTTACTCCTTGCAGGTTGTTCTACTACGCCTTCGAGCAGCATAAGCCGAGTCCGAGTCACTGGCCCGCATCTTCCGGCCACCCTCAAAACATCAGCCTCAAGTGTCACCCCGCCGCCTGGCCTTGATCGCCTCTCGCAGACCGTCCGCATCCTCCCGACTGGACCGCTGCGGAGTCGCGCCACCATCACGATTCGTCAAGTCCATGTGTCTTCTCTCCTTCCGATCTGGTACTGGAGGGGGCGGGCGTGATCAGGTCTGATCTTGTAGCTTGACCCCGACAGCAAGGTCCAATTCATGAGTTGAGGCGATCTATGACGAGGTGGCCCTCGACGGTTGGCTCTCAGCGGCCCTATTCGTGTCTGGCTTGAAGTCGGTGGGACGGAACCTGACGCAGAAGAAGCTCGTGGCGGCTCTCAACCGAATTACGAACTTCACCGGTGGCGGCTTGAACTCGCCAGTCAACTGGACCACGGCTCACTCGACCACTAAATCCGGCCAGCCCCCGTATTGCGCGGCGGGAGTCCAGGTGGTCAACGGCGAGTTCGTACCGAGAGTGGTCCCGGGCACCCACGAAGTCTTTGTCTGTTTTGGCCCCAACAGCACTACTCTCATTTCACCTCGGCCTGGCACTCCTGGGACCTGAGGCACGAAATTCTGGGAGCGGCTTGACCGCAGGAGTCATCCCGGTTGATCTACTTGCTCGGCGGCATCACCCAAAATTGCATCCACAGACTGTTCCGCCCACTCGTCTATTTCCTCGTCGGTCATGTCTGGATCGGGGCGCGAATAGTGACGCTTAGCACCGGGGGGTGGCTCGCGGAACGAGGTGTCTGACACCTCTTTCTCCTCATCGCCTGGCGTTGCCACCGTGCTCAGGGAGTCGGTTGAGGGCCTCGATCCGGCTCTCCCAAGTGATCGAGGCGCGGATCCTGTGTCCCGCTGGGACAAGAGCGGGTGACACACTTCTCTTGTCCATCCACAGGAGATGACCGAGAGGGTGAAATGTGAACGGCAACAGTTCGATCGACACGAGGGGCCAGGTGGTAAGAACGTCGTCGCATTAACTGGTGATGCTTGCTTCCAGGCCGTCGATCCGGTCAGCCAAATCCTTGATGCCACCATCGGTGTGTATATCGAGCCTGTCAAGAATTTGCACCGTGTCGTCATAGGTGTGCTGAGACCGGAGATCACTGGCCACGCTCTGCACGTTCTGACCAACCATGATGACTGAGAGCAAGACAAGTTGAAGGAAGGTTTGTGCGATCCATGCGATGATGCCTTCGCCTCCGGGCCTAAGTGCTGGTGGTAGTCCAATCAGAGCGATGCCCGCAAACACGTAGGCACACCACATTGATCCGACAATGTTGGTGAGGAAGACCGCGATTTTTGCGTTCAATCCATCTGCCCGAGTGACCTCGGCTCGCAGCCCGCGAATACTGATTGCTTGACCTATGTGGTGACGTGTCTTGACTGGATTCGCTATGGGATTGTCAATCATCTTCCTGTCCTCCTTGGGTCCTCTTGAGCATGCCACCAGACATCAGGGGTAGCGGCCATCCCAACGACATTGGCCAGGTGCGCATGCTAAAAGTGGGTTTGTACCTGGGACGCAGTCTGCGGCTCCCCGTTGCGCGCAGCCACGCACTGGTGGAAGCCTGAGTCACATGCAAGCAGTGGAGCTTGTCTTCGCCATAGGGTGGGCGGCGTTCTGGATCTACTGGCTCGTGGCGGCCTTCTCTTCGAAGAGAGGGCATGTCCCGTGGGCCCGCGAGTTGCGAATCAGGGCGCTCGTAGCCGTCCTTGCGATCGTCTTGGTCCGCTTTGGGGCCTTCCGGGGCGGCGGGCTGAACACAGATCCATGGCGCGCCAGCGTCGGACTTGTCCTTTTCGCGCTCGGGTTGGGTTTCGCGATCTGGGCGCGAGTGCACATCGGGCGCAACTGGGGCTCACCGATGTCGCAAAAGGACGACCCAGAGCTCGTGACCAGTGGTCCGTACCACCTTGTCCGACACCCCATCTATTCGGGCATCCTCTGCGCGGGGATCGGCACGGCTGTGGCCCTTAGCTGGCTGTCGTTGATTGTCGTGGTTCTAGCGGGCGTCTACTTCATCTACAGCGCAACCGTCGAAGAGCGCAACATGGCCAAGCAGTTCCCCGAGACCTACCCGGCGTATCGGCGCTCGACCAAGATGCTCGTACCCTTTGTCTTCTAGGCGGGCTCGCCGGCGTCAGCCGTGCCGACGAGCGACCGTGATGCTCGGAGGTCCGAGGTCAGAGGACCTTTGGTCCGAACCACCGATGCACACGCGTGGATTCCCATTGGCGCTTCTCCTCCGAGAGCGCAGGATTCGGAGCAGTAAATTTTGCGACCGGGGTGTCGTACGACAGGAAGTTGACGTCTATGCGCCCCACCATGTCATCGCCCAGCTCTACATAGCACCCGGCGGCACCGTCGTATGGGAGCGGGTCGTCGGTGTTGGTGAGCTTCGAAATGAGCACCTTGGCGAGGGTGGCCGCCTCGCCCTCGGCGATCCCCCCGGCGCGTGGAACCGGCGCGCTCGTCACGTCGCCGATGGCAAAGACGTTGGGGAACCTCGTGGCGAAGGTGGCCGGATCAACCGGGATCCAACCATCCTCGACGAGCTCCGACGTTGCAACGACTTCGGGAGCACAGTGCACCGGGATACCCAAGAAGAGGTCATAGGGCAACACACGCCCATCGTCGGTATGAGCGACATGCTGCTCGGGATCAAGACGGACCACCTTCGACCCGGGCCAGTACTCGACGCCGTGTTCCTCGAGGATCGCCCTCAGTGCCGACGATGTTCTCTGCGAGATCGGAATGGGTGCCGGCATCGGACTGACAAGATGAATCGTCGACGATTCTCGTAGTCCGCGGTTGGACAGATAGTGGTCCACCAATAGGGCGGTCTCGATCGGCGCTCCAGGGCACTTGAAGAACGGACCGAGCACGCCCACGATGACGCCGCCACCGTTGAACGCGGCAAGCGCGTCTCGGGCTCGCTCGGCGCCGGCAAAGGAATAGAATTCGTGCCCATCCTCCGCCAGCCCTGGTGTGGCCGCCATGTCATAGTCGGCACCGAGCGCGACCACGAGGATATCGGCGTCGTAGGTCCCTGCGTTCGTGACGACTCTGCGATGCTCCGGATCAATCGAGATGACCGTCTCTTGCCGGAACTCCACGCCAGGCTTATCGATCGTTCGATACGGGTTCCAGACCTCGTGGGCCTGGCGGCGACCGAACATGACATCGAGCTTCGAGAACCCGAACATGAAAGCATCGTTCTTGTCGATGAGCGTGATCCGTAGCTTGTCGGGAATCGCCTCGGACAGCCCCGATATCAGCTCGAGACCACCGAACCCAGCTCCGAGGACTACCACGTGCTCAGTCACAACGGCAGAGTAACAAAGCGAGACCCATTTGGGAGCTGGCCAGCGATGATGAGGGCGCTCGTGAGCCTTTGAGCCTGTGCCCGGATCCTGGATCTTAGGTTGCGGTCCCGTCCAACGTGATGCTGGCTTGCAAGGGCGAACCGGTGACGGCTTGGTGGCCAGTGACCAGCAGAGTGTTGAGATAGTGGCCCGGCGAGGTTGGGCAGAATTGGACCTGGGCGCCGCAGCTCTGCCCTGGCATCAGCGTCGATGTACAGGTGTTTGACGGAATGCTGTAGACGCCGACTGGATGGACGACGATGGAAGTGACCGCCACTCCACCGGTGTTGGTGATGGTGACGGGCACGATCGGCATGGGCCAATACGGGGGAGGAAGCGCAGGAAAGGTCCCCGTAGACGGCGAGATGTGCAAGCTGACCGTTCTCGCGACCGTGGTGGTGGTCGGGGCCACGGTAGTCGGAGGCTTCGTGGTGAGAGGAGTCGTGGGCACAGTGGGCGACGGCACGTAACGAGGCGAAATCGTCGTTTCGGATGGCACTGTTGTCGCCATGATCACCGTCGGCGAGACCGGCTCGACGGTCGTTGTCGGAGTTGACGTGTGTGCGGTGGGGTCAGCGGGGGGTTGCGCAGCGGTCGGCAAGGCGACGACCCGGGGCGTGTCGTGTCCGACGAAGGCCCAAGCGTTCACACCCACCAACCCGAGCACAATGCAAGCGAGCAACCCGACGACCACGAGCCGCTGCCGAGGGCGTTCGTGCGTCACCGCTCTTTCTCCGTCCGGGGAAGGCCCATGCCTGGATAATCGGCGCAACCGACAATCTTCTTGAACGGGTGCGCCCGCGGCCTCTTACCGGCAATATCCCTCGGGCGCACCGATTGCCCTTTCGGAGATGGCATTTCGCCCCTCGATGACAACCCGCCCACAAATCACGCCTCGGAGCGATCTTGGGGTTCCTATCTAGCGGAGTCCTCCGGGCACCGATCAGACCTGGCAGTTCCGATGGGTGGGCAGGCGCTCAATCGGCGATGGGCTGAGCTTCCCGCCGCTTGACCCGGTCGTCCACGCGAAGGACTTGGCTCGAAGTCTGGCAGGGACGTTGTCATCCCCATCGAGGCGATCGAGTCGCGCCCATGGCATCTTCCGCTCGTGTCCTTCGATCGATGTCGGGAGCCCGAATGTTCGGGGCGCTTGGGCCCAATCCACCGTGTCATGGGGGCGGCGTATGCTCGAATCATGAACAATCGAGGCTGTTTGGTGACTGGCGTCTTGATAGTCGGCCTGGTTCTGGCGGGCTGCAGCTCAGGGGGCAGCACCCCAAGCGCGAGCCAAACGTCCGCGCCCACGACCACCCCGTCAACGACCACTCCGTCAGCGACCACCGCGTCACCGGGGAGCACGCCAACTACAGCGGCGGCAACGACGGGCGCCGCAACGTGCCCAACGCTGGCTCAAGCCAATGCTGCGCTCGCTGCCTCCTACAGCGGCCCCGTTGCGACCCCAACGGCGGGCGGCGGTGTCGTCTGCAGATATACCAGTGCCGCCGGAATTGCCGCCGTCGCGATCTTTGCGCACCAGAGCGCAACGGTCTTCGCTGGGCAGGTCACCAATGCCCCCGGGGCGCCTGCGATGCCGAAGATCTCCGGCGTTGGTGATGGGGCATTTGGCTCGACCATCGCCGGCCGCTCGATCGTGAATGCGTATTCGAATGCGAGCCGAACCATAGTGGCGGCTCAAGGGCCCGGAGCCATTGCCCCGGTCGAGGCTCTTGCCCGGGTCGCTCTGTCCGACAACTGACATGCGAACGCCACCCCAGGCTCAACACTGGAAGCAGGGATCTACCGACTCGTAGTCTCCGTGGTCAATGGTGGACAGCCCCGGCTCGGATTTCACGGAACTACTCGATCAGACCGTTCGTTTCCTCACGCTCGAACCAGCGCCGGGCGGGTGGACCGGGCAACCGCCGGAATGGCCCGGCGAATACCTCTTTGGCGGGTTCGTCGTAGCCCAAGCCCTGATGGCTGCGAGCCGGAATGCTCCGGTGGGCACGCGCATCCATTCGATGCATGCGTACTTCTTGCGGCCGGTCAGATCGAATGCCAGCGTCGACTATCTGGTCACCGATCTGCGCCAGGGGCGCAACTTCACAACTCGGCGTCTTCAGGCAACGCAAGGGGACAAGGCGGTGCTCGACATGACGTGCTCATTCACCTCGGATGCCCAGGGCTATGTCTACGACCTGCCGGCACCAAGCACATTTCCGTCCCTCGACGACGGGTCTGTGGAGCCAGGACCTGGTCCATGGGAGGCCGTCCACTTGGGGCCGAGCCGTGCATCGGAAAATGGCACCCGGGAGTCCACCCACCGCATGTGGTGCCGTATTCCTGGCGAACTGCCTGTCGACCCGCATCTCCACACGGCTCTACTCGGCTTTGCCAGCGACTGGACCGGAGTTGGCGGCCGGCCACTCCACTTGGACGGTGACACGCAGGGGATGGTGAGCCTCGACCACGCGGTGTGGTTCCACCGTCCTGCTCGCGTCGACGCGTGGCTCTCCTACGATGTTCACTCGCTGGTCAATGTCGGAGGACGTGGGCTCCTGCGAGGGGTGATGCGCAATCCCGATGGTCACATCGTCATGTCGGTCGCCCAAGAGATGCTTCTGGCCGTCATCTGATCTCGGTCTTTGTGTGAGGTGCACATAGCCACTCGACGCCAACCGGTAGGTGTGGGATTGGTTCGCACTGCGAACGCAACGTCTCGGAGGAGGGTATGCGCCAATGACCGCTATTGAAGAGCTCCCCTGGTGATCACGGCGTCGGCTCCCGTCCGGATCTGTGACAACGGTGGGTGGACCGATACGTGGTTCGGCGGGCCGGGACGGGTCTTGAATATCGCAGTGACCCCGGGGGTGGAGGTCTCGATCCGCACGACCACGGGACCAGACCTGGTGGTGTTGGACGTCGAGACCTTCGCAGATCGGTACTCCATCGTGCCTGGCGAGTCTCGGGTCGCTCGTCACCCGCTGCTGGAAGCTGCCATCGACTCACTTCCACCTCCGAAAGCCTTCGCTGTGGAGGTGAGCGTCAGCTCCCACGTACCGGCTGGTTGCGGTACCGGTACATCCGCGTCGGTCGCGGTGGCGATGCTGGGCGCGCTGGCAGCACTGCGGTCCGAGCAGCCGTCCCGACGTGAGATCGCCTACGCCGCACATCGCCTCGAGGTCGACGTCTTGGGTGCCGAGAGCGGGATCCAAGATCAGCTGAGCGCCGCGTTCGGTGGGATCAACTACATCGAAATTGAGCCGTACCCGGAGGCGACGGTTCACACGCTGCCCGTGTGGGATGAGCTCAGCCCCCGTCTGACGCTGCTCTTCCTGGGCCGAGCCCACAACTCATCTGACGTGCACCGCCGGGTCATCGAGAATGTTCGGCGTCGGGGCCCGCGGTCGTTCTCGCCGTTACGTGATGCGGCGATTGCGGCGCGCGACGCCCTTCTCGCCCGGGATCTCGACGCCTTCGGTCAAGCATTGATCGCCAACACCGAAGCCCAGAAGGGCCTCCATCCGGAGCTTGTGGGCGTTGACGCATCGCGGGCGATCGAAGTCGCGACGGCGCAGGGGGCAATCGGGTGGAAGGTCAATGGCGCCGGCGGAGAAGGCGGCTCGGTCACATTCTTGAGCGCCACCCCGGAGGCCAAAGAAGCACTCGAACATCGAGTCGCCGGGTTCGACCCCAGCTACAGGGTGTTACCTATCCAGATCAGCAAGGATGGACTCCACGTCGAGGGTGCCATTCCCGAATCCAGCCGGGATCGACGCGCTTGAGCGAATGTGCCCCATCCGATCGTTGGTGACCCTCCGCCGACGGGGATGCACCCGGTAGTTCCTGCCGACAGCGAGACGTCATCTCTTGCAGCGACGCCGGTGAAATGAGCGGTCAGCGAGGTGCCCAAGCTCGTCCGAACGTCCGCTCAAAGCGGCCCGTGGAACCTCCGCGTACACTCGAGGTATCGGATGGACATTCCTAGTCGGTGTAGCTCTGGTCGTTGTAGGCGCCGTCTTGCTCGCCCTTGTCGACGCCCCACGACGAGCCCTTTGGCGTATTCGCCATCTCCGTGGAGGGTCGCACGAACGGCCGCCGCGAGCGCGAAGTGTCGATACCCCGACGCCGGAGCCTGTCGGGCTCTGGGTACCGCCTCCCACCGAGCCCTCGCCCCCACCGGGTCGTCTCCAGAGTTAGCTTCGGAGTCGATCGCAGGGAAGTAGTCGCGCGCGCCCGTTGGGTATCGGCCGGTGAAGAGGACTCGAGTGATTTACGCCTTAGTCTTGTCGACTTTCTTCAGGGCCCCGTATCCACGCTCGATGGCTGCAGTGATAATGGCTTCGAAGTCCTTGTCGGTCAGCACTCTTGGAGTCCCCATGGAGGACGCCCGCCAGTACAACTCGGCCAGCCATTCAAGAAGCTCGAGCCGTTCGACTGCTTGATCCATTGTTGCGCCGTACGCGATCGAGCCGTGGTTCTGCATCATGGCAGCATTCCGTCCCTCGAGGGCTTTGATCACATTCTCCGCCAGCTCCTGCGAGCCAAAGGTGGCGTAGGGTGCCGTGCGCGGAGCGCCTCCTAATCCCAAGCAGCTGTAGTGCAGTGCGGGCAACTCGTCGTGGCAGCACGACAGCGCGGTAGACGCCATCGCATGAGCGTGGGTTATGGCCAAGGCATTCGTCGCTGCATAGATGCCGGTGTGAAGCGGTACCTCTGACGTGGGGGCAAGGGCACCGTCCACGACATTCCCATCCAGATCGATAATCGTGACCATTTCCGCCGTCACAGTGCCGAGGTCCGCCCCTGTAGGGGTCACCGCGATCAGGTCCCCCTGACGGGCAGAGATGTTGCCAGCTGTGCCGATAACGAGCCCTGTCTCGGCGAGATGGCGGCTCGCTCTCGCGACAGCCTCTCGTTCCACTGCCAAAAGCGGCTCGCTCATTCCTCGTTCCTTTCCGATACCCACTCACTGCCACCGTCACGCTGGCGGCGGGGTCGCCTCGCCGGCGCCCTGCGTCACTCTAGATTCCCTGGTGCTCAATCCGCATTTCCGCGGCTTGTGAACGACCAGGGGTCAGGCGATGCGCGTGGGACGCCAAGAGGGATGTCCCACAGCGCGGCTTCTAGCGAGAGGCCGAGTTGTTCAAGAGCCAGGGCGGCAACTCCGTCGCTCTCGTGGATGAGGCCGAGGAGGAGGTGTTCGGTACCGATGAAAGCGTGGTTCATCTGGCGTGCTTCCTCTTGGGCCAGCACCAGGACCCGGCGGGCACGGTCGGTAAAACGCTCGAACATGGCCTATAGCGTCCCATGCCACCCTTGGTGCCGGCCATGGCGGATGGAAGGTTCGTGCAGCCGAGGCCTATGGAGAATGAGGGTCTTGCCTGGGGGTCTCACACCCGTCGTCAACGTTGGGTCGTCCCCGGCATTCCGGGCGCAACGCACCCGTTGCCCTGCTTCGCCCTTGATCGAGGGCTCAGGTCAGGGGAGTTCTGGATACCTGATGTCCGTCGCGGTGGATCGCTGCTTCGAAGTCCGGGTGAACGCCCGACAACGTGACCCATCGACGAGACGCATCCAATGACAGACGAACCATCGCCTTGTTGACGGTGCGCGTCTCGATGATCGCCTTGATCAGGGCCCCGACCACCACGATGGCCAAGGCTAAAGCCAGCAATCTCGAATCTGTTGTCCGAAACAGGAGTGCCACGAACGCTGCCACCAAGGCGCCCAACATGAGGACCGTCGTCTGCGAGCGTGTCCGCTGCGCCTGGCTCAATCGAAGGTGCGCAGCTTCGCCGTACGGCAACGTCACCGTGAGTAGCTCTGTATTCTGTCTGGTCGCCGCAATGATAAAGAGGCCGATCCATCCCAGGGGACCTGCTAACACGAGCAGCCAGGCCACGCCCAAGCCGGTACGTCCGCCGACGTCCTGCGTGAAGGTGAGCCGATCATCGGTCCATATCCCGTCCTTAACGCAGACGGGTGGAAGTCGTCCAAGGACCGCATCGTCAACAAAGACCGTTACCGAGGCCACGTAGGTCTCCCTCTGTCGGTTGCACCGATTGTGCCACGGGCTCAGGGCTCTGACCTATTCTCAGCTCGTGGCCCAGACGGCCGCGCCTACCGGGTGTTCGGTGGCGGCCCGATCGACCTCGTGTTGCCGGGTCTTTCGTTAGTCACATCGAGTTGATCTGGACACAACCCGAGACCAAGGCGTAGTTCGGACAGCGTGGCCGCCACCATGGCTCGATGATCGCCCTGACTCCTGAGGGGCCTCGCCACGATGACACCGACGACCCTCGGTAGTCAGCGGTCAGCTCGAGCCTTCTGCTCCGGTCATGTGCAATGACCCAGTCGCAGGACTCGCCCGCTCACCACCAGAAAACAGCGTCGTTCTGGCCCGAAGTTCGGAGGAATGAGCAAGTAAAATTCGTCGCAGCGAGCGCCCTCAACTCAGGACTTCGATGACTGACTACTTGGTGAAATGTGTCGACCGTGCCAGTGGCGGTGACCCACAGCACAGCCACATCTATCAGGCATTCGTTCGTCCCGTGACCGGCGGCATGGGGAGGCTACTCCCGGCCAAGGATATGCGGCGGGAAATCAAACTTGGTTACCATCACTTCTTTTCCGAGGACGACCAGGGGAGGCGAGCTCCCGTCAAACGGTACAAATGCAAATGTGGCTTCAAGACCATTCGTACGAAACCAGACGACATTCAAGACAACAATCTCTCGTCGAAAGGCCCCTGTACGTAGGGATCCGCTTCGGAGGCCACTGCCGTTCAATGCGATGATCCAGGCCGTGCAGCGTTGCGACGAACGGTGCGCTTCCCGATGTGTCGTGTCGAACCTCGGATCACGAGGTAGGAACGACAGCTAGGGTTGGCCGGTCTTTTTCCCCCATGCTGCGGTCACGCTTCGCAAGGCTTGATTCCAGGCTTCTGGCGTATTGGCTTGACCCGCCCGCGCAACTTCCTTTTCCAGCTGTTCTGCCTTGGCTCTGGCGGTGGCGGCCGCCTCCGACGCAACCTGGGCTCCATCGATAGCTTTCGGGGCTGCCTCAGCCATTTGTTCAGCCTTTTGCTTCGCGCTGGTAGCTGCATTGGCAGCGTCACGCGTCTTCTCGAGCAGCCACTTCAGCGGCCTGCGCCGTCTGCTCGGCGGTCCGGATCGCCTGAGTGACAGCTTCGGTCAGCAGCTGAGCTTCTTGCCTTGCCACCTGGGCGCCCTGCGTCGCTTGCTCGGCGATCTGCCGGGCGTGAGCTGCCATCTGCATGGTGTGAGCCATTTCGGCGACCACGACGGCGGCTTGCGCCGCATTCAGCCACGCTTCGGGAGTGCCGACGGCCAGTGCATTTGCCACCGCCGTTTTGGTCGCACCGACCCAAAGATTCACGTCCCTCGGAGCCTCGTCTTGAGAGTCTCCGGTCGCCTCGGCGGCCGCGGCGACTTTGTCGCCATTCGGGGTTGCCTCGGGGGTGGTGCTATGCGCAATCGCCGATCCGGCAACCTCAGGGGACGGAGCAGTGACCACATCGGCGACTGGCGGAGGGGGAGGGGGCGGGAGAGGTTGGGTTCGCTCGGCCCATCTCGCGCCGTCCCAGTATCGGAGTGCCGAAGGATCGTCTGGGTCGGGATACCACGCCGCCGGCATGGAGGCGTTGTAGTCAGCCAGGGAAGCGGTGGGAGTCGTTGTCTGAGGCTGCGGCCGCGTTTCCTCGCGACCTTCGCTGGGGTTCTCCCCCTTGTTCTCCGAGACCGAATCGTCAGACTTCTCGCCTTTGAAGAGCCGCATGGTTCCCTCCTCCCTGCGTCCTGGCCACAAGACCCTGGCTTGTAATACGCGCTCGAGTCTCTGATCCTGGCCCCAGCGGATCAATTTCTGGGTCCTCACCTGACCAACTTTGCGTCAACTGAAGCCAAAAGGGCTCATTTCCAACCCCGAAGATGATGTCGGTGCCGCTCGCTCGGCGAGCCTGCCGCGGGCCCATTGCGGCCCATTGGGCCCATTCGGCCAGGTGGCTGTGACGGCTGTCATCCGCAGACAGGTGCCGTTGCTCCCGAGGGTCGGTACTCGGTCTGGTCTTCAGCACTTACTGCAGGCTTGTCCACGACGACACCACGCCTCGTTGTCAGCCGGCGGATCTGTTTCGAAGCGACCTCGACACCGGGACTACGGCGTCTCCTTCCAATATCCCTCATCCGGATGAGGGCGAAGCACGTCCCGAGAACAACCCTGGGCGAGAACGAAGAGAGGAACCGATGAGTTGTGAGGGGATGAAGCGACGAATCGAAAGACTCTTCGCCGGGAACCGAGACCGCTCCCCGGACGATCGGCCCAGAATGGCGATCGCCCGACTCACGCAAGAAGGACCGCCAAGCTTGAATCTTGTGAACGAAGTGTGACAAGCGCGTGACGGACATGACCACTGACCGAAGTTGGTCTTTACAAGGAGTGAAACCATTCAAGCGGCTTCATGGTTGTTGCCGACGATTCCTCCATGGGACAAGACTCCGACGTCACGATTGAGACGATTCGGTCTCGAAATGTGCGGATTGCTCGAAAGCCGAGCAAAGCTCGGGATGGAATCACCGCAGTCGTCATCGAGTGTGTCGACAAGACTTGCACGGTCGTGGGAAGCAATTTCACTCTTGGCTGTCATTCGCTCCAGGAAGCCATGAGTGTCGTCGAGGAGCTCACGCCACGCGCCGCATGGCGCGAGACGGCTCCTGGATTCTGGGTAGCTCGCACCGTTTGAGACCCGGATCTTGTTGCTTACCGTACAGAGAAGAGGTCGAGCAATCGCAGCAGCGATCGTTCGACGTCATTGATTCTCAGAGGTTTGGTCATCCAAGCCACCGCGCCAGCTCGAATGAACCGCAATCTCTCGTTCTCGTCGCCTGACAGGACTGCCACTGGTGCTGGGGCCCTGAGAGCGGCACGACTGAAGAATGCCATCAGGTCCTGAGCGTCGCAATCAGGCAAGCGGGTGTCGAGCAAGATGAGCATCGGAGTTCGGGCGAAAGCAGCGAGCCGACCCTCGCGCCCGCTGTCGGCTACGACCAGTTGGACATTCTCCATGCGTCGAACGATTCGAGAGAGCATGATTCGGCATTCTTGGTCGGAACCGATGTAGAGAATGGTTCGTCGGGGAGTCCGGGCCAGCGGGTACCTTCGGCCTGTTCTGCGTGACGAGTGGACCCTCGACCCCGAGCCGGGGATAACTCGCATCTGGACTGGCTGGTGTTCGATGACCACATGGGCACGGTAAAGGATGGAGTTGAACGCCGTGGAACGAAATGGGAACCGTCGAATGAATGGTGCGTGGACATCTCGCGTGCAGCCCCCGACCCGACGAGACCAACTCGTGCTTCGGCGCCCGATCAGGCACTCTCGACTTGGTCCCTCACGGCACCGTTTCCAGTTGGCGACTTGAAGCGGGAATCCGCAGCAGGCGAGCCGCCCACCGGGGGAGCCACCAGTTCCAGTTGCCGAGCATCGACACGAGGGCGGGGACGAGCATCGATCGTACGATGGTCGCATCCAAGAGAATTCCGAAGCCGAGTGCGGTGGCAAACGTTTTCAGGTCAGTCCCGGGACCCGAGGCAAGAGCCACAAATGCCAGGAACAGGATCAAGGCGGCGCTCGTGACCAGACGACCAGTGCGCCCGATACCCTCGACGACAGCTCCGTCGGTGGAGCCTGATCGGTCGTACTCCTCTCGGATGCGCGAGAGGATGAACACTTCGTAGTCCATCGACAGCCCGAAGAGGAACGCAAAAACCATCAGCGGTATCCAGAAGGTCACGGCTCCAGTGGCGTGCACGCCGAAGATCGCGGTCGACCCATGACCGTATTGCCAGAACAAGACCATGAAGCCCAATGTCGCTGACAAGGTCACGAGATTGAGAACCACGGCCTTGATCGGCAACACGATCGACCGGAAGGCGCGTGCGAGGAGCAAGAGGGTCAAGACGGCGATTACGGCCAACATGATGGGGAAGTTCCCGTAAACGGCCTTCAGGAAGTCGATCTGGTCCGCCCCCACCCCGGCCACGCCGATGACCCCGGGCAGGCCTGTCGTCGCGTCCTTCACCCTACGGACAGGCTCGATCGACGAGGAGTTGACGGTCTCAGAATTCGGGATTGCCACGACGATGCTGTGCCCGTCTGCCGTCTGGCCGGAGGCGACCACAACTTGATCGACTCCCGAGACGTGTCGAATGACCGCTGCCACCGACTGGGCACGCGGGGTGTCAACCAAGACTTCCATCGGCGTAAGTGCACCCGTCGGAGCCCCCTTGCTCTCCAGGGCATGCAGGGCTGTGAACGCCGGCCCGTTCTTTGCCAAGGACTCCGACGAGGCCAGTCCGATCTTGATGCCGAGGAAGGAGGCAAACAACAGTCCGAGAGCCAGCAGTGCGACCCCGGCCGCGATGAACCGATGGCGCACGACGCCACGTGCCCATCCGCTCCAGGCCCGGCTGGCGCGGTTCTCGTGTCTGATCTTGGGCCAGTCGACCTTCGGGCCGATCCCGCCCAGGATGGCAGGAGTGAGCGTGAGGGTCGTGAGCACGCTGGCCAGCGGAATGAGCGCCCCACCGATCCCAATGCTTCGCATGAAAGGCACCGGAAGGACCACAAGCGCCAGAAGTCCGATTGCCACCGTGATGCCGCTGAATACAACCGCCCGCCCTGCACTCTCCATGGCGATGACGATGGCATCGTGATTCTCGCGACCGTGATCTCGTTCTTCGCGCCAACGAGTGACGAGGATCAGCGAGTAGTCGATCGCCACGCCCAGACCGATGAGTGCCACCAGAAATTCGACGATGAACGACACATCGGTGAGATAGGTCAAGGGAAACAGCAGAATGAATGTCGTCAGGATCGAAGCGGCCGCGACTACCAATGGCAGGAAGGCCAGGAACGAGGCGAACACGAACGCCAAAACTGCCAAGGCGCCAACGGCGCCGAGAGCAACTTCAGCCAGCACCCCGGGCCCCCCGCTCGAGGAATTTCCCGTGGCGAGTGCATCCTCGCCGGTAACTCCGATCGTGGCTCCCGGTGGCGCAGCTGTTGTCAGAGCAGCCTTGATGGCATCGGTGGGCAATTTGGCGGTCGGGTCGTGCTGGAACCGGTAGTAGAGCAGCGCGAAGGCGGTCTGGTCGTCCTTCGTCCGAAAGAACCTGTCGCCGGTGTTCGCTTCATCGACCACGCGCGTCTGTGGCACCTCCTGGGCTACCGAGGTGAACGCATGGGCGGCCTCTTGCTGATGACCGGTCACAGTCTGTCCGGGCGGCAGCGTCAATGAGAGGAGATAGGGGGCTGTCTTGCCTCCCGATTTGAATTCGGCGTCAATCGTGTTCGCAGTCTGGGTTCCCGGCTGACCGGGGATCGAGAAGTCGATGACCAGGCGTTTGTTGGTCTGCGGCGTCAGTGCGATTCCGGCGATCACGATCAAGAGCCAACCGACGAGCACCAGTCTGCGGTGATGAAGTACGAACTCCGCGATCCGGCGCATCGGGCCTCCTTGTGGCACCAGGTCAGGACGCCGTCACCCTAACGAGTGGCGGCTGGACCAGGCGAGATACGAGCACCCCCGAACCCGGGAGCGCCGACCGACTGACCACGCGCCGGCAGGGAAGGGGGTCTGGCCTTCGTCGACTCAGATCGAGGTGAGACGTCAATTCGCTGATTTGCCGGCGTGGGCGTCATGGGCGCCCCCGGCCCCGTGCCTCGGGATTCTCAGGGGTGCGCTGACGACAACGCCAGGGTCGCGGTCAGGGCGCAGCCCGGGGTCCGGTGGTATCACTCGGGGCGACGCAGGTGATCTCCCCGTCTCACCAGGCACGACGGAGGTCGATAATCGATGATGTGGGTGCAGAGCGCGCCTCCCCAGAAGACGTCAAAGGGGCCGCGATGAGCGTGCGACCAGAGTCTCGTGATCAACTCCGCAGCGTCGATGTGCTGGTGGTCGACGACGACGAGGCGATTCGGTCCACCGCGGCCGAGATCCTTCGGGGTTCTGGCTACTCCGTGGCGGTGGCTTCGGATGGGGATGTGGCACTCCGATTTCTTGGTCAACAATCGGTCGGCGTGGTGCTCCTCGATTTGAGAATGCCGCGCGTGGATGGCCTCTCGGTACTTGAAGCTCTCACCGCACCCCAGCTCGTGGTGCTCGTCTCCGCTCACTCCCTCGATGAGGTCACACGCGCACGTGTGGAAGGCAAGGTCGTGACGTACCTTGAAAAGCCGGTCCCTCCCGAGCGACTTTTGCAGACCGTAGCTTCGACACTGGGGCGTTCGGAGGGAGGCCTTCCGCGCCACTCTGGCCGACCGTTCGAGGTGCTCAGGGCGACGCACAACTAGAAAGCCACCCTGCAGAAGGAAGATCGGTGGCCTAACTGGTAACTCGCCCATGGCAGGCGGTTCTGTTCATGCCGCGGTAGCGGGCAAGGGGACCGTTCCACGTTCCCTCCGACAGCTTCACCGGTCCCAGGCTACCGTCTCCGGATGACTTCCAATTCCCAACCCCATCCGCGTGAAGAGATCCAGGCCGTTGTGGACCGCTATCACGAGTTGCGTCGTCGGATCGACGACGGTCACGAGCCAAAGGGCTTCGGAGCCCTGGCCGATTTCTACACCGACGACGCCGTATACGTCGATGGGGCGTGGGGTCGGATCGAAGGCAAGAAGGCCATCGCCCACTGGCTGGAGCACTCCATGGTGGGCTTG
The DNA here is from genome assembly GCA_963846125.1 of uncultured Acidimicrobiales bacterium. Lineage (GTDB taxonomy): Bacteria > Actinomycetota > Acidimicrobiia > Acidimicrobiales > UBA8190 > Chersky-840. The sequence goes on along the minus strand of CAWJUR010000001.1, from coordinate 216,759 downwards.
GGCGACTGGAAGTTCCCGGTGGAGTTCACGGCCATCGAGGGGGACGACGTCATCGTGAAATGGACCCAGGTCATTCCTGGCGCCCGAGCCGATGGGACTCCCTACACGCAGTCCGCCTACTCCCGGCTGCGTTACGCCGGCGACGGAAAGTTCTGTTACGAGGAAGACACCTACAACATGGTCCACGTTCTCGAAGACCTGGAAGCAAGCGGGTGGGTGCCTCGAGAGCCCATGAATGTGCCCCCACAGCACCCCGATCGCAACTGGGCGCTGCCCGAAGCCTGACGCCGACCTAACTCTCGGTTCGCTCCGACGTCGGTAGGGGTCCGAGGCTCCCGGTCCCGTGATTCACCAATGCGTGTGCGTCAGATCGGGTCTGTTGTCAACCACCAACCGGGAATCTCCATGCCCTGATCGACAGCGTCGGGGGAGTCGGTGCGGGACCCGGTCTCGGACGGCGTCGCGGTGTCGTATTTGCGGCATGCGATGTGCTCGGTCCAGCTTGTGCCGTCCCAGTAACGCAGACCCTCGCCGAGCGGGTTGTCGTACCAAGCCGCCGGTGGGCTTTCAGAAGAGGTGATGGCCGCATCGCTGCCACCTTCCGATGAATGGACCGACTCGGAGACCACCATCGAGCCCAGCCTGTCGCGGTCGTTGTCAGCCAGGAGACGGCTGATGTCTTCGGCCCTACCCAACAGGTCCGAGAGTCGCTCGAGCGAGCTCAGTGGAGACGATGAATCCTCGTCAGCCTCCGTTGGAACCTCTGGAACCGGCAACATCGCCGGATCAGATGGCAATTGAACGCGGTGACGCTCCACGACCGGTGCGGTGACCACACCTGGGGAAAAGAACAGCTCTTCATGTTCGAAGAGCGGCTCGGAGCGCCTGAACATCGTCTGGCGCGAGGCTCCGTCGGATGTCGCGACGGTTCGTCTCGTGCCCTCAGCCGTTCGAGCCTTCCTGTATCGGGGGCTCGCGTAGGCGAGTTGGCTGATCACCCGCCGAGGAAGGTCTGCGAGGAGCAGCATGAGGAGTCCGAGGAGGATGACGAGGGCTCCGATCAATGTCATCGTCTTGAGGCCTGGCCCCGGACCGGTGAATGCAAGAGAGCTCGACGGGGCGGTGACGACCTGAGCGGTGGAGGACGTTGACGAGGCGGACTTGGTTGCCGGCGCCGTTGAGGTCGTCGACTTCGGAGATGACGACGTCGTGCTCCCCGAGCCCGCCTGCGTGGTGGTCGTCGCGGCGGGCGTCGATGTTGACGTCGAGCTCGATGTGCCGGCACCTGACGACGTCGTGGTGGTGATCGACGGCGCCGAGGTCGTCGTCGTGGGACCTGTCGTCGTGGTGGGACCGGTCGTGGTGGTCGTGGGGCCCGTTGCGGTGGTCGTCGTCGTGGTGGGACCTCCCGCAGCGCTCGCGATCACCGGCGCGACCGGGCTTGCCGTGGGGACCGCCGTGGTGATGCCCGAGGGCGTCACGGAATTGTTGGGGTACGCAGTGCACGTGAGCACGAGCGCATTGCCCGCCACGGTCAACGACAGGCTGGCCGAAGAGTCCTGCTTGATGGTGATCGGACCGGATGTGGCCGTGAACCCGCCGATGGTGGCTGGGGCGGAAGGTAGGGACAACGACACCCCGGCGTCGGGAACGGGGCTCGGGATGGTGACGTTGAAGGTCAATGGGCCCTGGGCCACTGTGGCGGGAGTCGCCCCACTGGCGTCGATCTGGGTCGTGGCCGATCCGGTCAACTGCGGCCCGTTGACGGCAGCCGCCGCGCTGGCGAGCGCCGACGGGAGGTTCACGGTCGTCTGGTATCCCGTCAGGCTGAAGGACTGGCTGGCGGTCGGAGCTGCCGGCGAGAGCGACGCCGTGGTCACGGCGTCGTTGAGCACCACGGTCCCGACCGGGGTGCCGGGACAGTACAGCTCGTAGGGGCCCGTGAGTGCCGTCGCCGGCGCCGTCGTCGTGGTCGTGGCACTGACGGTCGTGGTGGTCGAACCGGAAGCGGTTGTCGTTGTGGTCGATCCGGTAGTGGCTGTCGCAATGACCGGAGATGCTTTCGCTGCTGTCGGCGCCGAGGTGACGATGCCAGTCGTCTCACTGTTGTTCGGATAGGGCGTACACGTCAGGCTGAGGTTGCTGCCCGAGATGACGAGCACCAGCGAGATGGCCGGATCCACGGTCAGCGAGATGGCGCCGCCCGAGGCGGTGAACGGGCCCACCGTTCCTGGCGTGGAGGGCAGCACCAGCGAGAGGCCCGTCGACGGCACTGGGCTCGGAATGGGCGCGTCGATGGAGATCGGAGCGGAGGCAACCGTCGCAGGGGTGGCGCCGGTGGCATCGACTTCGACGTTGGCGGTTCCCAAGATCGCAGAGTTCCCCAACGCCGCAGCGGCCGAGACGATCGCATTGGGGAGCGGCACCGTGGTTTGGAATCCGGTCAGGTTGAACGGCTCTCCGGTGGCCGGTGTCGCCGGGGAGACCGTCCCCGCCGTCGTGACGTCGTTCAACGCGATATTGCCGACGGGCGTTCCCGGACAGTAGAGCTCGTAGGGGGCGGAGTCGGCGAAGGCGGGCGTACCCGAGCTGTGCGCCAACGATGCAACAACCATGACAATGCCGAGCGACAGCGCGGCGAGTCCGGCGAGTACGAGTCGTTTGGCTATGGCTTGCAGGCGACGCATTGAGACTCATTTCATCTCGGCATTGAGCGTCAGGCCGGCGCCTGAAGCCCCCCCAGGCTGATCGAGCGGATGGCATACCACCGCCACCTCTAGCCTGGTTCAGACGACGGTGTACCTACCTCGTCAATACTGATGAAATCCCACCCATTTGGTGCGGGATTGGGGGCGCATCATCCCGTCACCAACCCTTCCCCTGACCTGCGATCACGCGCCTGTTCCGGGGTGCCCATCGATAATGTGCATACGTGCATGTGGGTGTTTCCACGCAGATCTCGGCACCCGTCGAGACGGTGTGGCGGGCCTTGACTGTTCCCGATGAGGTACGTGTCTGGGACGGCGTTGTCCCGCTCGACGTGCCCGTGGACTACCCGAAGGTCGGCCAGCATGCCCGTTGGCGCAGTGCGTTCGGACCTCTGAGGCTCACACTGCATGATCGCATCCGTGTGGTCGAGGAACCCCGGCGCATGACGGCGACGATCGACCTTGCCTTCGTGCACGTCGAGGAGGAATACCGTCTCACCTCACTCGCGGACGGTGACACGATGCTCGAGACCGACGACGAGGTACATTCCCACATCGCGGGGTTGCATTGGCTCGCGGTCCGACTCACACGGGCCAATGTCGTGTCGTCGATGGCTCGCCTCAAGGGGTTCTGCGAGCGTCCGACGCCGGTGTGAGGACTGCATGCCCGCAAGCGTTGAAGGGCGAGCCCTTCGGCGCGTAGAGTCCGGTCTGTGACCGGTTCTGATCAACCGAACCTCGACGTGCCGCTCTCTCACCTCCCCTCGGACGAGAAGTCGAGGCGAGCCGGGAGCTTCGGGGGAGTGGCGTCACACTACGAGCGCTACCGTCCCGGGCCACCTGTCGCCGCCGTGGAGTGGCTCTTGCCGACGCACATCGGCAGGGTGGTTGATCTCGGGGCCGGCACCGGAGCACTGACCCGACTCCTGATCGACAGGGCCGACGAGGTCGTCGCCGTCGAGCCTGACGACCGCATGCGCAGCGTGCTCACCGAAGAGATCCCCGGCGTCCGGGCCGTGTCGGGTCGGGGGGAGTCGATGCCCCTCCCGGATAGCTCCGTGGACGCGGTGCTGGCCTCTTCGTCATGGCATTGGATGGACCAGGTCCCCGCCCTCCACGAAGTGGGCCGCATCCTCGTTCCCGGCGGGCTCCTCGGGGCCTTGTGGTCAGGACCCGACCCTGAGGGCCCTTTCATCGTCCAGGCGAGGGCCATGCTGGCGGGCCGGTCGGACGGAACCGAAGGAGCGTCCCGTGACGCGACGGGGGGCCCCGCGAGCGACGAGCTCGGCGGTCTCATCCTGGGTGACGCCCTTCGACCGATGTCGAGTCTCGAGATCCCACCCGGCGTTCCCTTCGACCAACCCGACCACGAGGCGTTCACGTGGGACGTGGCGCTCAACGCCGACGACATCGTCGGGCTGCTGGGCACCCTCAGCTGGATCATCACCATGCCCGAGGAGACACGCCAGCGCGTGGTCGCCGAAGCGCGGCGACTCCTCAAGGACCTCCTCGGCGTCGAGGGAGATGTGACCGTCGATGTGGCATTCCGCGCCGACGTGTGGCGATCCCGCCGACACGACTGAACGGGATCGTTCTGCTCCGCGCGGGGCTCGCTCAGGAAAGCTCAGTGATGACTGCCGTCGAGGCGGCCGATGTCTCGGAGCCACTCGGCGGTGCGCCCCAGGCCTTCGTCGAGACTGATGGGGTCATACCCGAGTCTCTTGTAGGTCTTCGATTCGGTAAGAGCGCGGCGGGGCGTGTTGACTGACGCCAGCTTGTAGGCGATCGCCAGCAGTGTCGGTCCGAATACTGCGAGCAGCTCGGGATCGTCGGAAGGCTCCACGTCCAGTACGCGGTGGTCGATGCCCGCCAAGGCACAGATACGGTTGCAGGCATCGGCCGTGCTCACCACGTCTTCGGGACGACCGTCGAGCATGTAGCGCTCACCCGACACGCCGCGATCGAGGGCCAGAAGGCATCCCGCGGCGATGTCGTCGGCGAAGACCCAACTGACGGGAAAGGTCAGATACTGCGTGATGCGTTGACGAAGGGCGGAGAGAAGCACGCGGTTGAAGCTTGTTCGACCCAGCGCATTGCTCGCCACCGGAGAAGGACCGAAGATCGCGCCCGGGTGGGTGGTGACGACGTCTTGACCAGCCGCCGCTCGGGCCATGGCATCCTGGAAGGCCGCCATCTTGGTGATCGTGTACGGATCCGGGCTCGGCTCCTTCATCACCGGCGCGTCCTCGCGCTCGAGACCACCGGCGGTGTCGAAGAAGGTGCCGGTGCTGACGGCGACCACGCGGCGCATCCCGAGAGCCTCGGCGGCGTCGAGGACGTGCTTCGTGCCCTGGATGTTCACAGCCTCGAAGTCGGGCAGGTTCTGGCTTGCGCCACCCAGGAGCGCGGCACAGTGGATCACCGAGTCAGCGCCGGTTGCGGCACGGCGGACGTCGTCGGCGATCGTGATGTCGCCACTGATGACCTCGACCCCCAGACCAACGAGAGGTTGCGTGTCGGCCGAGGGTCGAGCCAAGGCTCGGACAGGGTCGCCCCGCTCGGTCAGGAGCCTGCAGATGTTGGCTCCGGCCAGGCCGGTGGCCCCGGTGACGAGGACCGTCTCGGTCATGCCGGCGCCTGTTCGGACACCTCGGGATAGGCGGTGTCGACCTGGTCCTGGTTGTAGGCGATGACCGGAGGGGTGGTCCCGTACACATCGAGGGTGTGGATGAAGCGATGGAGACCCATGGTGCTCGCACAGGTGATGCCGAGCTCGACGATCTGGGCGGCGGTGAAGACCTCTCCGAGCTCCCGGTAGACCTCGTCATCGATGGCGTGGTGGTCGGCGGAGAGGAGGTCGAGGAACGCCACCGCCAGGCGCTCCTGCTCGGTGAGCTGGGATCCGCCCGGGGTGATCAGACAGGCGACGTCCTCGTCGGTGATCGAGTCGTGCTTGCGGGACTGCATGCAGGGCTGGCATTCACCGAGTTGGGCACTGCGGATCCGGATGAGCTCGACGATCCGTGCCCCGAGGAGGCTCCCCTTCCCCATGACACTTCGGGCCGCATGGGTCATCAGGATCTGCGAAGACTTGTAGGCGAAGATCTGCAGCGGGATCGGCGTGGCGTAGGTCCCGTCGGCCACGCCCTCTTCGATGATCCGACGAGGCTCGTCGGCGAGCTGGTCCAAGGGGATCGGTTCTATCCTGGGCATGGCATCCCTACTCTCGGGTGTGCAGCGGATCTGTGCGATGTCCTCTCGAACCTATTAGGCGGTGATTGTCGTGTCCATGGAGCCTTCATCAGTGCTGCTCACCGATCGGGTAGCCGTCGTCACGGGCGGAGGCGCCGGAATCGGGCGGGGCATCGCCCGCGGTCTCGCTGCGTTCGGCGCCTCGGTGGCGATCTGGGAGCGCGATCCCGAGACAACGGCGTCGGCCGCGGAGGAAGTGGGCGGGCTCGGGCTCGTCACCGACGTCCGGGACTCGGCGGAGGTCGATGCCGCCCTCGCCCGCACGCTCGCAGAGCTGGGGCCGGTGACCATCCTCGTCAACAACGCCGGAGGCGTCTTCTCGTCCCCGATCCTCGAGACCTCCGAGAACGGCTGGGACGCCCTCTACCGGGCCAACCTGAAACACGTGATCCTGTGCACGCAACGTGTGGCTCGAACGATGGTTGAGCACGGCACCGGGGGCAGCATCATCAGCGTGACCTCCATCGAGGGGGTGCGGGCCGCGCCCGGTTACGCGGCGTACGCGGCGGCGAAAGCCGGCGTCATCAACTTTACGAAGACCGCCGCACTGGAATTCGCGCCCCACGGCATCCGCGTGAACGCGTTAGCCCCCGACATCACCCTCACCGAGGGAATGGCGTCGGTGGCGCCGCCGGGAGCCGAAGCGCGTTTCGGCCTCACCGTTCCCATGGGACGCCCCGGTCACGTCGACGAGATGGCAGGAGCGGCGGTCTTCCTGGCCGGCTCGTTGTCGAGCTACGTGACGGGCCAGACCATTCACGTCGACGGCGGGACCCAGGCCTCGAGTGGGTGGTATCACAATCCCGAGAACGGGTCCTACGTCCTCGGGCCGTCCTGACGGGCTCCGGGCCGAATCATTTGTCATCCTGCCCGACCGAGCCCACGTGTGCGGACATGCCACCGTCGATGGCGATCATCTGCCCGGTGATGTAGCGCGACTCGTCTGAGGCCAGGAAGACGACCAGGTTGGCGACGTCATCGGGCTCGCCGACATACGGCGTGAGGGTGGCCCGACCCAGCCCCGCCAACATCCGGTCGGTCAGATGGGCCCGGACGGCGTCGGTGATTATGAGCCCGGGAACGATCGTGTTGACGCGCACACCCTGTTTGCCGTGCGAGGTCGCCACGTACATGGTCAGCGTGTTGACTCCCGCCTTGGAGACCCCATAAGCGGTACGCGTCCGGTCTCCTTTGAGCGATGCGCCTGAGGACATGTTGATGATCGAGCCGCCACCATCCCGGATCATCTCGGGGATCACGTGCTTGCACATCAACATCTGGCTGCGCAGGTTGACCGCCATGGTCCTCTCCCAGACATCGAGAGAGAGACCGGTCACCTCGGTATCACGTGACAAGAAGTCGGACTCTGTGAGGGCGGCATTGTTGTGGAGTATGTCGAGACGTCCATAGCGGGTCATCGTCGCAGTGATCGCCGCCGCCACATCAGCTTCCTCTGAAAGGTCAGCCGGTACGCTGACGGCGTTCCCGTCGGAGGCGGCGATCGCCCGTACGACCCCCTCGGCTCGGGCGCTGTCGATGTCGACGACGACGACAGATGCGCCTTCCTTCGCCAAGGCCCGAGCCGTCGCGCCACCGATGCCCCCGCCTCCACCCGTCACGATGGCCACTTTGCCGTCCAGACGTCCCACGTCAGATCACCTGAGCCTTTTTCGAGTCCCGGTCCGCAGCAGTCAGAGCCCACAGCTCACCGAGAAAACCCGCCGCTGCCACCAGCGCCGGCACCCGCACGGATGTGTCACTCTTTTTGGCCTCAATCAAGGATGCGACGAGGTCGCCGAAGTCGGTCAGCGCTCCCAGACCGGCCCACGTGCGGATGGCAGGGAGAGATTCGCCCTGTCTGGCGACGGCGACAAGTCCACCGACGCCGAGGACTGCCTCGCGCACTGCGAAGCTGCGCGTCATGAGTGTGGCGCCGGCCGTTCTCTCAGACGGGCCGGTTGCGCGATCCGGGGCGATCATGAACACCGCGCCGATCACCACTCTGAGCGCCGCGAACACACCGACGACAAGCCCCGGGCTCACCCTGCGCACATCGGACGAACGTAGTCCATGGGGCCTCACCGCTCCAGGCCCGGATCAGGGCTTGGACGCCGTCCAACCTCGACGATGAAGCTCGGCGGCGAGCTGCTCGGCGGGCATGCGCTGCAGCAACTGCTCTGCCGCAGACAGCCGAGATTTTGGGAGGACAGCAACGGGTGTGTCGGCGAACTCTGCATCTTGGAGCCGGTCGATGAACTCAGTTGCCTCGTCCCGGGTGAAGTTGCCTGAGGCCTGCCGTTGGGTCAACCCCATCGGGCCCCGCGCCTCACGAAAGGTGCTGTGCCCTGCGTTGTTGAGGAGGCCGAGTAGCTCTCGCACCTGGCTCGCCGAGGCAGGAGGGCCTGACTGTTGACCGAATGCCATAGCGTGCAGTCTGGTCGACAGTCCCGGCGCAACGAGCGATGCCGGACTTGATTTACGGCCGAGGCAGATTGCCCAAGGAAGCCAAGGGCCTTACAAAGAGCAGGCGAGCGTTCGGGTATCCGACGATACCGGGGAGCCAAGCGTGGAAGGCCACCGACGGGTTGCCCTCAGGATCCCGAAACAAGGAGGCTCCACCGGGGCCCGCCAGGTTTGCATTCGATCTGTAGAAGGGGCCCGAAAGCGGCTTCGTGCAGGGTCCAAGTGGTCCGTTGCAGGTCGCGACCCCGATGGCATACGACGCACTGTTCCAATTGTTGCCCGAATAGAAGAGGTAGTAGGAGCCCCCGGCGGACCACATGAAGGGGCCTTCGACGACCGAGCCCTCCCAGGATTGACTGGGTCGGAGCAGTGTGGACGGTGCACTGTGTGGTGCCATGGTGACGCCCGAGGGGGAAAGCGCCTCGGCCCAGATCGTTGGCGGCTGTGTTGCTCCTCCGTTCGACTTCCAGGTCAGGTAGGGCTTGCCCGACGCATCTGTGTACGGGGCGGGGTCGATGGACCCGCCGAGGGTGGGCTGACAAATGAGCGGTCCAGTGGACTCGTCGTGGAACGGCCCCCCGGGGTGACGCGCCGTCGCGACAGAAATGCACTGCTCAGAGCCCAGGCCGTGATGGCGAACGGTCGAGTAGTAGAGGAGGAACCGCCGGCGGTGACGGAGAACCCCCGGCGCCCATGTGAATCCGGTCGTAGCCCATGAGGCGGGCTTCGGAAGGGCATCCCCAACCGTCTTCCAGTGCGAGAGATCACTCGATCTGATGATCTGGATGTTTCCGCCCGCCGAATTGGTGGCATACGCGTAATAGGTCCCTGCGACGTCGAGCACGTCAGGGTCCGGGAAGTCGAACGGGTAGGCGGGCCCGCCCGGATTGGTCCCTTGGAGGTTCTGGCACGGCCGGGCCACACCGCTGATGGCATTGATCGCCGCCTGGGACTGACCCGCTTGAAGATCCTTGACCGCTTGGAGTACGCCGGACACGCAGTTGTTGAGCGTGGAGATGTCGTAATTCTCCAAAGTCAGACCCTGTTTGGTCTGAGCGAGATGTTGTTGAGCCGACTCGAGCTCGCTTGAGAGTTGGTTCAACGTCGCCTGGTTGGCCTCGTTCGTGGCGTTGGTGACTGCCAACGTCTGTTGCGCCGAGGACAGTTCTCGCGAGGTCCGATCGAGTGTCCTTCGGGTGGATGCCAGGCTGACTTGTACGTGGTGAAGTCGAACCTGGGTCAGAAGATCGTCGACCAAACCAATGCAAAGCAGGATGAGAATCGCCACGTATCCGACGGTTCGCCCCGGGCCACGGCGCTTTGGCGCCCGTCCGCCCGTGGTCGACAACTGCATAGCCACGACTATCCTCCGCCTGGCTTGGCTGCTTCGCAGCTCGCCGAGGCAGCTCCTAGTGACGAAAGCGCGCCCTTCGTCTGCCCGACCGCGACCTGGTCGAGTGCCTGGGTCACGCCGCCGAGACAGGTGTTGAGCTCGGAGATGTCGAATCCCCCGAACTCAAGGCCGCTTTCCGTCGACGAGATCGAGGCATTGGTGGTGGTGAGCGATGTTTGGGTCCGCGCCGTGGACTTTTGCAGTGCCTGCGCCTCGGACACACTCCCTTGTACCTGCGCTTGTGTGCTCTGGAGGTGCGCCTGGTGGCCTTCCTGGTGATTCTCGGCCGCCGCCAAGGCGCTGGAGGTCCGGCGGACCTCGGAACGCCCTCGTTGATCGCTCACAAAGAGTGCACACGCCGCACCCAATACAGCCACGGCCAGCGTCGTGGCCACGATCCTTCTTGTGAGCACCGTGTCGTTCACCGATTTGCTCCCCATTTGCTTCTTGCGATGTGCGACGTGCGACCTGCGACGCCGTGTCCGATCAGTCGATGACCCCATCGTCGACAAGGTGGTCGATCTGGTCTGGCGTGAGCCCCCAGCCAAGGAGGGCTTCGGTGGCATGGATGCCCGGGCCGGGCGACGGCGAAGGAGTCGGGGGCGGGGTGCGGCTGAATCGTGGCGCCGGCGCCGGTTCTACGATCCCCCCGACGTCGACGAACGTCGCACGCTGGCGGTTTTGGGGATGGTCGGGGGCTTCGCCGAGTGACAACACCGGCGTCACGCACGCGTCGGTGCCGTCGAACGTCTGCAACCACTCGTCTCGAGTCCGGGTGCGGAAGATCTCGGCGACGCGCTGCTTGAGGGACTCCCATTGGGATTGGTCGTCCTTCGGAGGGATGTCCTCGTCGGCGAAGCCGAGTCCCGTCATGAATGAGCGGTAGAACTGGGGCTCCATGGCCCCGACCGACACAAACGCTCCGTCAGATGTCTCGTACACGTTGTAATAGTGGGCACCGGTGTCCATGGAATTGGTGCCCCGCTCGTCGTGCCAGAGTGACAACGCCCGGATCTCGTGGAACATCGTGGTGAGCAGGGCGGCGCCGTCCACCATGGCTGCATCGACGACCTGGCCACGATCGGATCGGGTCCGTTCGAAGATGGCAGCGAGAATTCCCATGGCGAGGAGCATCCCGCCACCGCCGAAGTCGGCGATCAGGTTCAGCGGGGGGAGAGGGGCTTCCCCTCGGCGTCCGATGGGGGCCAGGGCACCGGCGATGGAGATGTAGTTGATGTCGTGGCCGGCCTCAGCGGCGAGCGGTCCCTCTCGTCCGTATCCCGTGATCCGTCCGTAGATCAGGCGGGGATTGCGGTCGAGGCAAACGTCGGGACCGAGCCCGATCCTCTCGAGGACACCGGGTCGGAAGCCCTCCAGCAGAACGTCGGCATGTTCGACCATCCGGAGGACCAGCTCGATTCCCTCGTCGTGCTTGAGGTCGACTCCTATCGCCGGGCCGTCCTCTCGTGAGGACCTGGCGACGATCCACTGAGCCCGGATCGGCCTTGGGCATCCCGACTCGTTCCACTCGGATGACCTCGGCCCCCAGGTCGGCGAGCACCATGGCGCAGAACGGCCCGGGCCCGAGTCCGGCCAGTTCGATGACGCGGAGCCCGGCCAGTGGCCCTGCTGGCCGTCGGTCACGCGAGGGTCCCTCGTGTCCTGCGGAAGATGACTGTTCGCTGGCCATGACCTCTCCGAGAGTTCCGCCCTGGACCCGAGTGCGCTGCGCCTCGGTGGACGCGCGACGCGTTCAGGAATCGATCAGGTAGCGGTCGATCATTCGGTGCATGTGGAGGATGTTGCTCTCCTGCCGGTGTTGAGGCGTAGCCCCTGGCCGCCGCGGGACTTCATCCCGATCTGCACGTGCTCCATGTTGGCATAGTCCTGATTGGTGATGAGGCCCCAGTCTCGCTCGGTCCAATCCGGGTAGAAGCGTCTCTGGACGCGTTTGGGGACCTCTCCCTCACGCGGCCATTCGAGGAACCACGTGTCCTTGATCGAGCTGTCCGGATCGAGCCCGTTGGGACGGACTCGGAAGATGATGGCCGAGCCCGGATAGATCGGCCCGACCATGTTCGGGAAAGAAGAAGACGTCGTCGGCACTTGTCAGCTGGTCGTCGGCGAACTCCTCGACTGCGACGCCCCGCGTGCCGCCAACAGTTCGCGTCGGCCCTTCTGGTAGCGACTCAACATCGTCTCGCCGTCTTGAGGTGTGGAACGGATCTTGTCGATGAGGGCGAGCTCGTCGTCGTAGAAGAGGCCACCGAGGCCTGCTACGAAGGATGCCAGGATCTCACCTTCGTCGTAGTCACCCGGGGCCAGCCCGAGGCGGGGGCTGGGACGCAGCGTCCGTCGTGCGTTGGGCAGACGCCCGTAGTGGGAGTGGATGCCCAATGGCTCGTATTCGAGGCTGACATCGTCGGTCCACGGCAGGATCTGCGGATGCGTGCCTTGGACGTGGTAGCCCTCGTTGAACGCGTCGACCGACGACCTTCCAGTTGGCGGGCAGGATCGTCGCCCGATAGGACCGCATGCGCATCCGGTCGAGGTGGTACGGGGCCAGCAAGGCGGGTAGCGGGTCAAGGTACTCCAGCAGGGGTGGTGCCGCCGGGTCCAGACTCACCCACACGAAACCACCCCACCGGTCGACACGGACCTGACCCAGGTGAAGGTCGTTCGGCATCGGCGCGAACTCCTCGGGGTCGACGACTTCGATGAGCTTGCCGTCGAGGTCGTAGCGCCAGGCGTGATATCGACACCGGATGCACGTCGTCGTCGAAATGACCGCTGCCTTCGGCGAGGCGAGTTCCCCGGTGGAGGCAGGTGTTGTGGTACGCACCGACGACGTCGGGAGCAGATCTGACGACGAGGATCGATTGGTCGCCGATCAGATATTCACAGAAGTCCCCTACCTCGGCGATCTCCTCCTCACGGCACGCCACTTGCCAGACGCGAGCCCAGAGGCGCTCGAATTCCAATGCCCCGAACTGGGCACTCGTATAGCGGGCACGCGGCACGACGTCGTCGTCGCCGATGAGAACGCTCTTGAGATCGAAATCACTCACGGGTCGTCGAGGAGCGGGGCCTGGGCAGGCCTGTTCCCATCCCTTTCTTCTCACGGGTGGCTTTCACCCCGCCGGGTACCTGTCTGCCTTCTCGCACAATGCTACGTCTCGGACATTGGATGGAGGCGGTCGTCTCGATCTGGTCGCCGCGCCGACAGAGCCGAGCAGAACCGGGTTACCTGCTCGCGAGCCGTCGTCCGGTGCTCCCCGGGTGTGAACGAATTCGAGAACCTATACTCGTCGGGGCTCGACACTCATCGAGACCGGGCCAAGACCACGTCCAGGGGAATGACCATGACACAGCCCGTGATCGTCGAGGCAGTGCGGACGCCGATCGGCAAGCGCAACGGGGCGCTGTCGGGAGTGCACGCCGCCGAATTGCTCGGAGCTACCCAGGTCGAGCTCATCAAGCGGACCGGTTTGGATCCCTCCGAGGTCGAGCAGATCTTCGGAGGTTGCGTCACTCAGGCGGGCGAGCAGTCGTTCAACATCACCCGCACGGCGTGGCTCAGTCAGGGCCTTCCCTACGAAGTCGCCGCCACGACCATCGACTGCCAGTGCGGTTCGTCTCAGCAGGCCAATCACCTCGTGGCGAGTCTCATCGCCAGCGGAACCGTGGAGGTCGCCATCGCGTGCGGCGTCGAGGCGATGAGCAGGGTCGGTCTGGGGCTGAATGTCGTCAATGGTCCCGGTCGGCCCTTTCCTGCCGGATTCCCGTGGGACACTCCGGATCAATTCCGTGCCGCGGAGCGCATCGCCGAGAAGTACTCCGTCAGCCGTTCCGACGCCGATGCGCTTGGGCTTGCCTCGCAGCACAACGCGGCCCAGGCCTGGGCAGAGGGCCGCTTCGAGCGTGAGGTGTTCGCTCTCGAGGCGCCCGTCATGGGCCCCGATGGTGCCTCCGGCGAAGTCCAGGTCGTCGACCGGGACCAAGGCCTGCGTGACACGACGGAGACGGGCCTGGCTGGTCTCAAGGCCGTGCTCCCCGACGGCATCCACACCGCCGGCACCTCGTCGCAGATCTCCGATGGCGCTGCCGCGGTCCTGTGGATGTCCGAAGAACGGGCGAAGGCGGCCGGCTTCCGGCCCCGAGCGAGAGTGGTCGCACAGGTCCTGGTGGGGTCCGACCCCTATTACCAGCTCGACGGGCCGATCGCCGCCACGGCCAAGGTTCTGGCCAAGGCCGGAATGACGGTCGGTGACATCGACATCTTCGAGGTGAACGAGGCGTTCGCGTCGGTCGTCTGTTCGTGGCAGAAGGTCCACGGCGTCGACTGGGACAAGGTCAACGTCAACGGCGGTGCCATCGCGCTGGGCCATCCCGTGGGCGCGACCGGCAGCCGGCTCATCACCACTGCCCTGCATGAGCTCGAACGGCGCGACGGGAATCTGGCTCTGGTTTCGATGTGTTGCGGCGGTGGCCTGGCCACCGGGACCATCCTGGAGCGGATCTGATCCGCAGGCCCGCAGCAGCGGCGACTGGAGGTGGTGCGAGACCGCTGGCTCGGGATCCGCTGACGTGCCGACCACTCGCCCCTCCCTAGCGAGGTGCCCCTCCCCGCTCGGAACGTCGCCGCCCTTCTGAGACGCAACGGTCTCGATGCGGGAATACTCCACCCGGCCGGCACTTCACTTTGGCGACCAGATCTGGACCCATGCAGAGCTCCTCCTCGAGGCCGAACGATTCGCCGCGTTGTATCGCGCGCGGCTCGACCCCGATCGACCTCCCCATGTCGCCATGCTCCTGGACAACACTCCGGACTATGTCTTCGCGCTGTGCGGCGCGGGGCTTGTCGGGGCAGTGGTGGTCGGGCTGAACCACACCCGGCGCGACGAGCACCTGGCGCGCGACATCACCCACACCGATGTGCAGCTCCTGATCACCGAGCCTCGCCATCAAGCGTTGCTCCGACCCGCCCTTGAGGGATTAGACCTGCCGGGCGGCATCTTCGTCTCCGAGCGGTTTGCCGATGTCGACGATCCACCTCGGTCGATGGGAGAGTCGCTCGACCGAGCACTCGAGGCGAACTCGAGCGGCGACCGGGCCAGCGACGGTTTCGAAGGTCGGCCTGACGTCGAGTGCGAACCCGAAGCATTGTGGGCACTGCTGTTCACGTCCGGGACCTCAGCCGCGCCCAAGGCAGTGCGATGCACCCAGCGCAGGCTTCTCACGACGGGCCAGCGGATGGCCACCATGCTCGGCGTCGGCCCTGACGACGTCGGCTACGCGGCCATGCCCCTGTTTCATGCCAATTCGTTGATGTCGGGTCTGGCTCCCGCCCTGGTGGCAGGCGCATCTCTCTCCCTGGCCCGGCGCTTCAGTGCCTCGCGGTTTCTCCCCGATGTGCGGCGCTACGGCGCAACCTGGTTCAACTACACCGGCAAGCTGCTTGCCTACCTGTTGGCCACGCCCGAGCGGGACGACGATGCCGACAACACCTTGAGAATCGCCTTCGGCAACGAGGGCTCGCCGCATGTCGTGGAGGCCGCCGCCACAGCGTTTCGGCATCACCATCGTCGACGTCTTCGGATCGACGGAGGGCGCCATCGCTTTGGACCGCTCTGGCGGTCCGCCGCGTGGTTCGGTCGGACGTCTGCGCCAAGGGATCCTCGTCGTTGACTCCGATGGTGTCGAGGTCCCGAGAGCGCGCTTCGACGGTGAAGGACGGCTGGTCAACGCCGAGAAGTGTGTCGGCGAGATCGTCAACACCCTCGGAGTAGGACCGTTCGAGGGCTACTACCGAAACGAAGAAGCGATGCGTCGCACCACCCGCAACGGCTGGTACTGGAGCGGTGACCTCGCCTACGTGGACGAAGACGGATGGGTGTTCTTCGCCGGCCGGACATCTGACTGGCTCCGTGTGGATGGAGAGAATTTTCCGGCTGCGCCGATCGAGGCCATCGTGGCGCGTCACCCCGATGTGATGATGGCGTCGGTCTACGGCGTGCCTGACGCCGAAGCCGGCGATCAGGTGATGGTGGCGCTGGTGCTTCGAGAGGGCGCCACCTTCGACGGCAGATCGTTCGCGGCCTGGCTGGTCGAACAATCCGATCTCAGCCCAAAGTGGTGGCCGCGCTTCGTGCGCCAGTGCAAAGCACTTCCCACCACACCGACCAACAAAGTTCTCACTCGCACCCTCGTCCAAGAGAGGTTTCGCTCCGACCTTGTAGGCGATGATCCGGTGTATGTGCGCACCCGACAACACGACGTCTATCGGGTATTCACCTCAGATGATGAAGAAGCCTTGCGCAAGGCCTTCGAGACCAGCGGTCGCAGCCGCGCTTGGGAATTGTGACCCGGTGACTAGCCTGACTCTTCGTCGCAGCGACGAACGGAGGCTGAAGTGCTGATCTCCACCATGAACGACCTGCCCGGCTACGAAGTGACTGAAGTCCTCGGCGAGGTATTCGGTCTGACGGTGCGAAGTAGAAACGTCGGCTCGCAGATCGGAGCGTCCTTCAAGTCGCTAGCCGGTGGCGAGCTCAAGGGAATGACCAAGAACCTCATCGCCAGTCGCACTGAGGTCACTGAACGCATGGTGCAGGAAGCCGAGGCGAAGGGCGCCGACGCGATCTTAGCCATGCGGTTCGACACGTCGGAGATGGGCGGAAACTGGACCGAGATCTGCGCCTATGGCACGGCGATCAAATGCCGAAGGCTCTAGGCCTTGACCGGCGGCCCGGCGGCCCGGCGGGCGACCTTGTCAGAGCAACGGTGGTCTGCGATGCAGTGCTTCTGGTATCGCCGCCCCGTCAAACGCTTCTTGGACAAAGTTGAGGAGCTCGTCGTCGGCGTGCATGTACATGTAGGCGAAGCGCATCTCTGACAGCTCGAGTGGCTTTTCTTCCGCGATTCGCTCCGTGATGTCTTGCTCCCCCTCGTACCAGGCGAGGCCGACGATCTGGTAGTTGCGATCATGCTTCAGATCGAAGCGACACAGTGTCTGCCACCGGAACTCCGCAAAAGGATGTCTGTCTTTGGCATCGAGAAGTACGAGACCAACCTTCCCGACCACGATGACCACGCCCGTCATCGTGTGCTCCGGCGTGTGGAACAGCCCGAAGGTCACCATGGCGGGATCGTCTTCCAGCTCTCTGACGATCTCGGCCACGTGCTCCACGAACCCCGGCTCTGAGGTAGCGCGGGTTTCGAGTTGCTCCAGGAGGATCCTTGCGCTCTTCGGAACGCCGACGATCATGGCGCGTTGCCGCCAGTCCAGGGGCATCCTGGACCCGTCGATTCCTTGCTTCAGCTTCCTGCCACGCAGCAGGGCCATGGCGCAACCCCCGGGTTGGTCGTACGAGTCCCCCCGCATAGATCGGACTCGCTGATCGCCAGCTTTAGAGCGTAGGAGTCAACCACCCGCTGTGTACGAGGAATAGCCGGCCACGTTCTGTGAGTCTTGGTGGCATCGTCCAGCCTGAGAGGCCACGGACTGTGTGGGGATTGGCGACATCATGACTCTGGTGACAATCCTCGATAATTCGCCGGGGGTGGCCAAGACGCTTCCGGGAATGACGAGGATGCACGCGTAGAGCGGTCGGTCCCGACATGGCGTTTGATCCGGTGGACACCGGATCAGAGCTCCCTTAGCCTTGAGACGCGCCGGGGCGGCGGGTGCCTCGACGAGGGGGTTGGGGTGCATCGGACGATGAGGTCCAAGGCGCGAGGCGCTCAACGGGCGTTCCGTCTCCGGCGTACGGTGAGTGTCCTCGCTCTGGGCCTTTCGATGCTGGCCATCGTGTCGGCTCCAGGCCTGGGATCTCCTGCCTACGCCGACAGCACGCCGTACGAGCTCTACTGCCCCCATACCCCCGTCGGGAACTTCGTGTTCAACGACGTGGTCACATCGGGGACGATGACACCCCCCGACCCAGGAGCGGGTGGGACCTTCCAGTTGACCGACTACCAGACCACCCTGGTTCTTCCCTCGTCACTGGTTGGCGCGGCCGCCGCCTTGGGCGATACCGACATGAGTGGGACGTCGATCACCCAGGTCCACGCCACGGGGGCGTCACCGTCGGCAGCGCCGCAGTCCACGGGGTCCTTCGACGTTCCCATCCCCTCGCCGGTTCCCGACCAAGGGATCGTGATCCACGTGCCGACCTCGTCTGCAACCGTCGGGCCCTTCACGGCATCAGGCGAGAACATCACGCTCACCCAGGACAAGCGGACTCGCTTGACTCTGGAGGTGTCTGGCAGTGCGCTCGTCTTGAACTGCACGGCCCACCGCAATCACAGCGAGCCGACCGGCATCGTGCGATCGGCCCCGTACACCCCGCCCATCGCTCCCGTGATTGCCGTGGCCACGACTCCGTTGATCATCACCACGACCGGCCTACACGACGCCACGGTCGGGCAGGAGTATTCGGCAACCATGACGGCCGTGGGTGGCAACCCCCCGTACATCTGGAAGCTGGCGCCGGGTTCGGCCAAGCTCCCTCAGGGACTCAAGCTCAACCGACGCGCCGGCGTCATCATGGGAATGCCCAACCACCGTGATGCCGGGACCTTCACCTTCACGGTGGAGGTTCTGGACAAGAAGACGACCACCAAGCCCCGCACCCAAGATGTCACGACGAAGGCACTCTCGATCACTGTTTCCTGAAGCACCCGTGGCGATTCGCGTTGCCTAGCATTGGCCCATGGTGCAGACCGTGAGCAGACCGTGAGCAGACCGTGAGCAGCTCCGGGGCATTCGGGGGTGCCCTGGTCCTGTTGTTCATCGTCTGGTTTGTGCTGGGCATTGGTTCCTTGGTGATGTTCATCGTTGCCATCGTGGACATCGTCAAGCGACCGGATTGGCAGTGGAAGCTGGCCGGACAAGAGAAGATCCTGTGGCTGCTTTTGGTCATCCTGGTCAACATCTTGGCCATTCCCGCGCTGATCTATTGGTTCAATATTCGTAAGAGGCTCATCGCCGTCGAGGCGGCCGCCGTCGCCGGCCAATACGGACCAGGACAGATGACTGTCTCGGGCTGGGTGCCCGGCCCTGCTCCGGGCCCGGCCCCACCGGGTTGGTATCCGGACCCCGGTCGTGAGTACCCCTTGCGGTGGTGGGACGGAGGTCGATGGACCGAACACACGCAAACGTGAGCAGTCACCACCCCTGGAGAGGAAGACCGGAGCCGGCCGAGAAGGCGGTGGTAGACGATGTGGGGGCGGCGAGCGACAGATGCCAATGCTGCGTGAAGGCATCGATCACGGTGCGCGCCAGCACGGCGGCTCCGGCCGGTGTCAGGTGTACGCCGTCGGGCGTGCGGAGCGCGACCTGTCGACCTGAGAGGTCGTCGCCGTCGGTGCCATAGACGCCGGCCGCGTTGAACACCGAGGTCGACGAGACGTAGAGCGTCGCTGAGAAGCTCGCACTCTCGCGTTCGTAGATCGCGTTCTGACGTTGCATGGCCCCGTCGAGCATGGGGTTCGCCATCGGAGGCATCCCGATCCACGCCACCCGCGCTCCTGCGCTTGTGGCCTCCCGCAAGACCTCGTCGACCCGCCCGGCATAACCTTCGACCCAGGTCGGGGTGCCCGGGGCGGCGGCGATTCCGTTGACCGTCAACCCCTGGTCGTCGTTGGCCCCGATGAAGACCACGACGATCTGGGGACGGTCGGTGGCCAACAGGCCGATGAGGTGCGCCGGCCAATCGAGGTAGGTGACGTTCGACAGACCGGAGTCACCGACAGAAGCGACCGTGGTGCGGGCCATGCCGTTGGCGTCGAGTTGGGACTGGAGCTGGTAGCCGAGGTCGATCCCGAGTGAGTCACCGATCTCGAGCACGCGCAGGGGCGTGGCCGTCGTGGGCAGGAGCGGAGCCGGACCCCTTTCCTGCCGGGTGGGAGTCGAGGCCGATCGGCTGCGAGTCGCATGCGTGGTGGGAAGAGCGACGAAAGCGCCCTCCGATCGTCGCGCACCGGCCCTCGGGCCCGAGACGATGGCCACCATCGTGATCACGGCGGCAAAGACGACCACGACGACGGTGGCGACCATCAGAGGTCGCGGTCGCACCATCCACCGTGGGGAAGCCGAGGGGATTGACGCGCTCACTGATCAGCCGTCCACCGCATCTCTCTCTCACGGGCCAAGTGCCCGGGAGGTTGACGATCAATCGCCGAGGGCGGGATTCGTCGGCTGGACATCGCGCCCGTGTCGGGAAAAGGCTGGTCCTGGGTCGTTGCGGTGTCGTGATGCGCGGTAGCGGGTTCGCCGGGATCGCTTTCGGCCCCTAGAAAATGTGAGTACATTGCTTTTGAAGTCGGGTTGCTCTCTGGTGTTGCAGCCCTTCAATTCGGTGGGGGCACGATGGTCCCAGATGACTGGCGTCCCGACCCTTTGGGGACTCCAAGACGAGGTGTCGGGCGGGGATGGCCGCCTTCTTTGGTCGCCTTGTTCCTGAAATCTGCTGCCTGTCCCAAGGCCGCGCCCGGGGCTGTTGCACATGGGGCTAGCGGCGCCCAGGGGAATCATCTCGATGACTGACGGGGGGGCCACAGGGGGACCGACCGCCGATCCGGTCAACCGCAAAGCCGGTTGGTACCGGGACCGCAAGACGGGGCAGCGGCGCTTCTGGAACGGCGTCGCCTGGGCCGAGCTCTCCGACGCCATCACTCCCTTCTCCGTCCCGCCGGCGCCCCCGACGACACCGGCAACGGCCCAGATTCCGCCGTCGGGCCTCCGCAAGAGGTTCGCGCGGCGGTCCGAACTGATCGGATCAGTCGTCGTCGCCGCCTTGCTCGTGGCGGCAACCCTGTTGGGTATCAGTCTGTACAAATGGGGGAACGCTCCCGTCTCGACGACGGCCGCGACGGTGCCACCCTCTCTGCCGTCAGACGCGGATTTCCCGACGCTGCCATCGGAGATCACTACCTCGCCGTTCGACACGACAACGACGTCGTCGTCGGTGAGTACGAGTCCTGGCGGTGCTGGCGGTTCCCCGACCACCGCCGTCACGGGCCCGGGCACGGCGTCCCCGCCCGTGAGCACCCCCGAGCCTCCCAATCCCGACCGCAACGTGGCCTTCGTCGGTGACTCGATCACGGTGCTGGTCGCGTCCGATCTGGCCCATGTCCTGCACGGGTACAAGCTCATCTTCGATGCGAAGCCGAGCACGACCATGGCCGAACACCTGCAGAAGATCGAGCAGATCGCGAGCGACGGGCAACCTCGGGACTGGGTCATCGAGCTCGGCACGAACGACGCATTCCTCACGCCGCCGAACGCCAATTGGGCTGCGGACTTCAACAACGAAGTTGCCGCCCTCCAGGCGCAGCGATGTGTCGTGTTCGTGACTGTCAACCCCCGCTTCGGCCCTGTGGCGACGGGGATCAATGGAGCCATCGAAGACGCCGTCGCCACGCACGCCAACTTCCACTCCCTCGACTGGGGGGACATCGAGTTCCGTAAGCCGCAGTGGATGGCCTCCGACGGCATTCATCCTTCGAAATCGGGAATCGTGGAGTTGACCAAGCTCGACCACAAGGCCGTCCGCGACTGTCAGGGTGACTGACGCCCGAGCCGTGGCCTCCCTGCCGGCCTCCGTCGTCCTCGTCCATGGCGCCTGGCACGGCGCATGGTGCTGGGGCCCGGTCATGTCCGCACTCAGCGAGCGTGACATCGAAGCTGTGGCCATCGACCTCCCCGGGCACGGCGACGACCCCGGCGCCCTGGTCGATCTTCACGGGGATGCCGACCGGGTTCGACAGGCCCTGGACACCTGCCGAGGGCCCATCGTCCTCGTCGGGCACTCCTATGGCGGCGTGGTCATCACCGAGGCCGGAGTGCACCCCCAGGTGTCACATCTCGTCTACATCGCGTCGTTCAACGTCGGTGAGGGAGAGTCAGCGATGAGCGCCGCCGTGATGGAATCCGAGGCGGCTGCAATCGACCATTCGGATCGTCCCGACGTGCTCGGCTGTATCCACGTCGCCGACGACGGGACCAGTACGGTCGACGACGAAGGCGCCCGCATCCTCTTCTACAACGACTGTTCGGATGCGACCGCCGATTGGGCGCTGTCGCGGCTCGGGCCCCACCCCATGGAAACCTTGTCACAAGCGCCGCGTGCCGTCGCCTGGCGTGACCGACCCTCGACCTATGCGATCTGCGCCGTCGACAACATCGTGCACCCTGCCCTGCAGCGCATCCTGGCGCAGCGGGCGACCACCTCGGTGGAATGGCCGACCGGACATTCCCCGTTCCTGAGCCGTCCCGATCTGGTCGCCGACCTGCTTGCCGGCGTCGTGCTCAGCACCAGCGGTTGAGTGGGAGACCGGCGGCGCGAGACACTCTCCGGATCAGGTCGATCGCCGCGTACGGTCAGCGCTCGGATCCGCCTGTGTCGTGCGCATGATCTCCCCGGGACGATCGCTGTCGCTCCACGGCTTGACGGAGGCGCATCTTCAGGAGGTCGGCGGTCAGGGCCCCGATCTGGCTCGGCGTGCAGTCGAAGTCGACCATGAGCGCTTGGGTGGTGAAGGCGGAGAAGTTGAGGGCGAAGGTCAGTACCAGGTCCTCGGGAGGCCCGCCCGTTCCACCCGCTGTAGCCCACGCCCGGCCGACCAGGTGTCTGACCCCCCGGATGCGGTAGTCACGCCGGAAGGTGTCCAACGCTTGTAACGCGTCGGAGGCGTTGTGGCGGGGAGCGTGGATGTCCCAGAATGCGTCTCCCAGGATCTCGGCGTTTCTGGTGTGGATGGTCACGGCCAGGCCCTCGATCCAGCCGTCCAGGTTCTCCTCAGGAGTGGGCAGACCCTCGATGGGGCTGCGCCCGCAGGCGTCATACATGTCCTTGACCGTCGTCACGATCAAGAGGTCGTGCGTCGAGTAGTGGCGGAAGATGGTCCGGGGGCTCACCCCCGAGGCTTTGGCGATCTCGTCGACGGTGGCGTCGAAGCCGCGTCGTGCCACGACATCCATGGCGGCTCGTCTGATGCGAGCCCGCGTCAGCCGTTGTTGGTCCTCCGCCAATGAGGGAGGGCTCTCCTCGGGTGCCTTATCCATTGAAGACTTCTTTCAAAGGACCGCCTGCCTCGTTGTCCGCCCGGCGAGTACGCGTGAACCGTGGCATCGGAGCCCTAGTGGTGGAGGTCCGATCCTCATCTCGCGGGCGTCATACCGTAGCGCCGACGACACCAAATGACGGATTGGACTGGCAGGGTGTCAGTGGCTTGTGCCGTTGCGACAGTCCGTCGTGCTCATCATTGTTGACGATGCCGCTTGGGGGACACTCGCGTCATGATCGTCCCCGTCAGGATGCCTGTGCAGCTCTCCAACGGGGGCTGCGCAGTGCGATGCGGGAACCGCCAGGCCCTGCCCCCCAAGGTCACAAGGCCTGGCGGCTCCCACGTCGGACGCTGACACCCTGCACGGGCCGCCCACGACGCAACCGAGCAATCGTTGAGCGCTGGCGACGGGGCTCGGTGCGATGTCGTTCTCGAGCGCGACCGGGGCGTAGGGACCTTGGCGGGCGGTCCCCACGCCCCGTCGCGCAGCTGCCCCCGCATCCCCCACGAGTCGCCAGACGAGTTGTGCGTGAAAACGGGGGATGACCAGCGGGTTGTCACCCTACCATGACGTGCTGACAGGGTGCGCTGTCACGACGCGCCGCCAGGATAGCGCCGGCCTGGCCTGGGTCGGGCGCGCCCCAGGTCCCGGCCAGGGTCGGTCTGGCTCGGTCGCCGTGTCCCGCCGCCCGGTTCCTGACGGGGCTCGGGGCGGATGAGCGCAGGTCGGGGCCGGTGCGTCTCCTAGGTGCGATCGAGGATCTCGCCCGCGGCCCGCTGCCCGGACAGCACGGCGCCGTCGATGGCACCGTGGGAGCGGGTCGAGGTCTCGGTGCCGGCCCAGTGGACCCGTCCGAAGGGCTCGCGCAGCAGCGGCCCGTACCGGGTGAGGAGCCCGGGGGGAAGTGTGCCATCGAGCACCCCCGCGTCCACGGTTCGGTCCACCACGCTGTCTCGATGAAATCGACCGGTGATGCGGCGCGCGGCTCCGAACCTGGCCGTCGAGCGCGTCGAGTACGGCGCCCCGCCGCTCGCCCTCGTCGAGCGTGGCGAGTCGCTCCGCCACATGGGCGAAGGTGAACGAGGCGATCACTCCGGGTTTCCCTGCCGCCGGCGAGGCGTCGAGGGTGACCTCGGCGGCCGATCCGGGATCGGCGCTCTGGCCGCTGAAACCCTCGGCCCGCCAGAACGGCTCGTCGTACACGACGAGGGTCTTCGATTCCGGTCCTGCGATGGCGCTGCTGTAGAGGGAGCGCCGGTCCGGGGATAGTGCCGGGTCGAAGGCGATCTCGAGGGCGAGCACCGGAGGGACGCATACCACGGCGTGACGTGCCGACACCGTGACGTCGGTGGCGGTGACCTCGACGTGGTCTTGGTGTTGGGTGATGGAACGGACGGGCTGAGCCAGGCGCACGGCATCACCCAGGGACTCGGCGATGCGTGCCGCGATCAACCCGGCGCCGCCTTCCATCATGTTCTCCTGAGCACCACCTTTTATCGAGAAGAGCGTGTTGATGCTTCCGTGGGCTCGGATGAGGAAGAGCAGATGGAGGTAGGACGTCTCGGCCAGGCTCCCCGTGAACAGGCCGCGCACCGCCATGTCGAAGAGGTCACGGGCGATGGCGGTCCGAATGCCGGATCGCTCCATCCACGAGGCCACCGAGCGCGAGTCCCATGCCTGCGCTCGTTTCGCCGTCCACGGGGCGTCGAGGGGAACGAGCTTGGAGGTCCAGTCCAGCCGAGCCTGGGCGAGCGCGATGGTGGCGACGGCGAGGGGGCTGATCTTCGGGATGAGCCCCCGGTAGCGCAGCAGCCGACCGTCGTCGACGAGGAGGTGGGCACCGTTGACCCAGGTCTTGTAGGTGGACACGCCGAAGTCGCGGGCGAGCCCGAACATCGCCTCGTGTCTCGGCGCGAGCCACGCTCCGCCACGGTCCACCGCCGTGCCGTCGGACAGGTGCTCGGTCCAGATTCGGCCGCCGACCCGGGCGACGCGCTTCGAGGACGACCACCGACTTGCCGCCCTGGTGCAGCCGCAGCGCTGCCGACAGCCCGGCGTAGCCGGCACCCACCACACACACATCGGCGTCGATCCGTTCGGGCATTCGGGTTGCACCGTAATCCCGGGCCATGCGCGTCTGCTTCGCCGCCGCCACCCAGCCCCGCTGTCACCCGGTCCGCCGCCGCCAGCCCGCCACCCAGCCCCGCTGTCATCCCCGGCCCGCAGGGTGGAGAAGGTCAGTTAGCCAAGAGAGTGGCGACGTTGCTGTGGAACAGCCCGTCGGCGTCGTCGGGGAGGCAGCCGGTGCGGGCGTAGTCCTCGATGGGGGTGGACGTCCCCTCGGAGTGGGGGAAGTCGCTGCAACACATGAACAGGTCTCCGGATTTGGCCGTGAGCCGGGCCGGCTGTTCGTAGGAGAACGAGGACACGCGTACCTGGCGGTGGAAGTAGTCACTGGGCCTCAGCTCCAGGGGAGCCAGGGGCCGCCCGTTCAGCGAGGTCGTGAAGTCCCAACCGCCGTCGAGCATCATCAGGTACTGAGGCACCCAGATCGAGGACAGCTCCACGATCCCGATGCGCAATCCAGGATGGCGGGCCAGCGTGCCGTTGACGATGAGGTCGGTGACGGCGATGGCGGGCTGCACCCACAAGAAGATGGATTCGATCACGGGCACGAAGCTGTCGTCGGGGTCGGTGTAGAACGCTTCGTCGAGGACGCGGGGTTGGTCGGCCACGTGGAACACCGGTGTGATCCCGTGGTGGACGAAGGCCGCCCACATCCGGTCGTGGTCGGGATGTGACAGGGGACGCCCGTCGATGGCGGCCGGGGCGATCATGGCGAGGCGAACCCCACTCGACGCCAGCGCCGCCAGTTGGGCTTCGAGCCATTCCGGGTCCCGCAAGGTCAGGTGCGCGACGGGATGCAGCCGGCCCTTTCCTTCGGCCACAACGGTTGCACACCAACGGTTCCACGCCGCCATGTTGGCGGTCAGCGCGGGCAACGCCTTCGACAGCCTGCGCTCCCACAGCAAGCCGAAGTTCGGGAACAGCACCGCCTCGTCGAGGCCCATGACGTCGAGGTGTTTGGCCCGGGCCGACGGGTCCCAGTAGTGCGCGGGAAGCTCTTCGTCGTAGTTGTACTCAGGGGGGAGGTGGTCCCGACACCGCTGGCGATAGCGACCGAGCACGGCGGTGTCGCCCGGGATCTGCACGTCGGCCATGTCGAGGCGCTGGCCCCGCCATGTCAGCCATGGGTAGCCGATCTCGTCGTCGACGATGGCCAGAGCGTCGTCGGTGTAGGCGGGATCGATGTGGTCCGCCCACAGCGTCCGGCTCTCGTACAGGTGCTGGTCCGAGTCGATGATGACCGTCACTCGCCCGCCTCCTCGGGCCCAGTATGGCCGATCGCCGCGGGCCGTGTCAGGGCCACGGGGGCCGGGCCGACCCGGGGGATCGGGGTGGTAGCGGCGATCCGCGCCCTAAAGTGGGGCTTGAGAGCCGGCCCGCTCACCTCGAGCGCATTGCGGCCCTCATGGTTCGGTGACCGGCGACGGTCGGTCGGACCGGGAGAGATCATGGCGTCATCTGAGCAACAGCAGTTAGGCAGCCGCCTCGATGAGCACCATCGTCCCGAGACCAACGGACGGATGTCGGTCTGCCGTCGATGTGGGGTCATCACCGACGGACCCGAGGGTGATCACGCCCCCCGCGAACGTGAGCTGGCTCGCACCACCCAATGGCTCGACACCCAAGCGCGCATCCTGCGGATCGCGGGGGCGAAGGACCGCATCAACAGGTAGCGAACTCGTTCACGCGGCCGTCATGTCGCGGACCCCTGCCGTTCACGTCCCATCCGTATCCTTCAAGGAGTGGCAACTCCAGAGACGGGAAGGAGAGACGTGGGCAACATGCGAGACCTCATCCGACGGATCGGCGTGTCGCTGGCGATCACACGATGGGCCCTCCGACCGTTCCGGCCCACCTGACGGGTCGCCGCGAGGGAGGACGAGGTTCGCTCCTTGTCCTTGTCCGACCTTGGTGAGGTGAAGGAGTCGACATCCACAGGGCCCCCTGGGGTGTCGGCTCCTTTGCCGCGTCCGACCTCCTTCAACCCGAGGTTCCGCCACGCTCGGACAGGGGCGACGGATCCATTCAGTGCATGTGGGGGAGTGCGGTGATCAGGTCCAGCGAGTCTTCGTTCCGGCCCGCGAGCTCGCGGCGGGCGAACTCGCGCAGTGCCTCCTCGTGGGCCACCAACAGTCGGGCCACAGGCTGGTCCTCGGGACGCGCCAGCTCGCCGATGCGCTCGTAGAGGGCGATGAATTGCGTGGTGATCGGCTCGAACGCCGCCAACAGATCCGACCAGGCCAGGGAGGCGGCACCATCGGCCAGGGACTCGGCGTCGTGCTCGACTTCGGGGTCGGGGTCTGTCGACAGGCCGTGGTGCTCCATGGCCGGGACGAGGGCGTTTCGGGTTCGGGCTTCTAGCTCTCGGAGCACGTCGAGCTTGCGCCCGTGATCGGCGTCGTCGACCCGTTCGGCCAGGCGCCCGAAGAGCCTCTCGCCTGACACCTCCCCCTGGTACGCCTTGACCAACAAGGTGCCGAGGTCGTCGTCGGGTGAGAACACCGACTCCTCGGGGCCAACATCCGTCGTCGTCGTCGTCGTCGTCTCGGTCTCGGTCTCGGTCTCGGTCTCGGTCTCGGTCTCGGACATGGCGCGCATTGTACCGGCGGCCTTCGATGGCGGGGAGGGCGGAGACGGACTCCGGTACCCTCTCGGCGATGGACGAGAACGCACTTCTGGCCGGGATCCTCACGAAAACCGGGAACGTCATCGACGGCGTCGGGGACGACCAGTGGGAGCGTCCCACGCCCTGCACGGAGTTCGACGTGCGGGCACTGACCAATCACATCATCGGTTGGATCCAGGTGTTCGACGCGGGGTGTCACGGTCGCACGTTCGAAGGCGACGCTTCGGCGTATCAGTTCGGCTCCGATCCGGCCGAGGAGTTTCGCACCTCGGCCCGGAGCCTCGTGGCGGGCTGGGAGGAGTACGGACTGGACCGCCCGGTGCGCATCACGAGCGGTGAGATGCCCGGCGAGATGGTCTTCAACATGACGGTCATGGAATACCTGGTTCACGGGTGGGATCTCGCGGTGGCCACCGGGCAGGAGATCCCGTTCACCGAAGAAGAGTCGAGTGACACCTTGGCGAGGGCGCAGCGCACCCTGCCGCCCGAGTACCGAGGGGCCGACATGGCCTTCGGCGAGATCGTCACCGTCGATCCCGACGCATCGGCGACCACTCGACTGGCTGCTTTTCTCGGTCGCCGACCCTGATCATCGCCGACCTGATCATCCCCGACCCTGATCATCGCCGACCCTGAGGCGACGGTCGCTCGATGCAGCGTCGGGTCTAGCTCGGCGCTCAGGCCGGCTTGGACGCGGTGTCGGGACGGGGTGTGCGCGACGCCCGGACGGCGTCGGTGAGCTCCTGGCCGGTGATGGTCTCCTTCTCGAGCAGGACCCCGACCACCCAGTCGAGCGCGGCGCGGTTCGCGGTCAGCACCGTGGTGGCGCGCGCTTCGGCCTCGGCCAGCAGGCGGCTCACCTCTTCGTCGATGGCGCGCTGGGTGGCCTCGGCGTAGGGACGGGACTGGCCCAAGGGCCCGCCCCCGAGGTAGCCCGGTCCGTCGGCGCCGTAGCCGATGGGGCCGAGGCGGTCCGACAGTCCCCACTCCCGCACCATGCGCAGGGCGAGGTCGGTCGCTCCCGCCAGGTCGTTGGCCGCCCCCGTGGAGGCCTCGCCGAGCACGATGACCTCGGCGGCCCGGCCGCCCAGGCGGATGGCGAGCGAGTCGTGGAGGTAGCTCTCGGTGTAGAGGTGGCGTTCGTCCACGGGCAGCTGCTCGGTGACACCGAGGGCGCGGCCCGAGGGCAGGATCGTGACCTTGGCCACAGGGTCGGCGTGCTCGGACAGCAGCGCCACCAAGGCGTGGCCCGACTCGTGGACCGCCACGGCGTGCTTCTCGGCGGGGAGCAGCGCGTTGGACGCGTCGCGCCGGCCCAGGGTGATGCGGTCGCGGGCTTCGTCGATGTCCTGGGCGCTGATGACGTTACGGTCGTGTCGCACCGCCACGATGGCGCCCTCGTTGATGAGGTTGGCGAGATCGGCTCCGGAGAATCCCGGCGTGGCCCGGGCCACCGCGCCGAGGTCGACGTCCTTGGCGAGCTGCTTTCCCTTGCTGTGGACCGAGAGGATGGCGGTGCGCTCGGCCTGGTTGGGGAGGGGGATCTCCACCTCGCGGTCGAAGCGTCCCGGGCGGAGCAGCGCCGGGTCGAGGACCTCGGGCCGGTTGGTCGCCGCGATGACGACGACGCCGGTGCCCGGTTCGAAGCCGTCCATCTCGGCCAGGAGCTGGTTGAGGGTCTGCTCGCGCTCGTCGTTGGACACGATCGACCCACCCCGGCGCTGGCCGATGGCGTCGATCTCGTCGATGAAGATGATCGACGGGGCCCGCTTGCGGGCATCGGCGAAGAGGTCGCGGACCCGCGACGCCCCCACCCCGACGAACAGCTCCACGAAGCTCGACCCGGTGAGGGCGAGGAAGGGGACCTCGGCTTCGCCGGCCACGGCTCTGGCCATGAGGGTCTTGCCCGTGCCGGGGGGCCCGACCATGAGGACACCGCGCGGGCCCACGGCGCCGGCCTTGGCGTAGCGCTCGGGGTTCTTCAGGAAGTCGACGACCTCGGCGACCTCGCGCTTGGCCCCGTCGTACCCGGCCACGTCGGAGAACCGGGTCGAGGGACGGGACTCGTCGTAGACCTTGGCCTTCGATCCCCCGATGCCCATGAGGCCGCCCGCCAGTTGCCGGCGCGAGGCTGCGCCCGATGTACAAGAACACGCCGATGAGGAACAAGAAGGGCAGGAACGACAACAGGGTCTCGACGAGACTCGACGTGGATCCGACCCCGGTGACGGCCACCCCCTCGGCCTTGAGCGTGGGCGCCAGCGAGGTGTCGTTGATGGCGACGGGGTATCTGGCTCGTGTAGTTGCCGCCTTTTTTGAGCGCTCCGCTGACGGCGCCACTGGGGTTGATCGAGGCCGTGCGGATGTTCTTGGCGTGCACCTCGGAGAGGAACTTGGTGTAGGTGTAGTCGTGGGTGGGCGTCGACGACATGTGGGGCGCGAACAGGAGCAGGACCGTGAGCACCAGCCCGAGAGGCAGCAGCCAGGTCCGCCACCGGGGCGGCGGGGGTGGGGCGGGAGCGGGGGGACGGTCCCGGCCCGGGCCCGGTTTGGCCGGGCTCGTGGCGTGGCGGCTGCGCAGCGACACGGGGCCGACGGGGGGTGGGTGGGGCTTCAGCCGGTGAGGTGTCAGCCGGTGAGAAGGTCGCGCGCGCCGGTGTCCGACGAGGGGTGGCGCAGCTTCGACATGGCCCGGGCCTCGATCTGGCGGATCCGCTCCCGGGTCAGGTTGAAGTGCTGGCCGACTTCTTCGAGGGTGCGGGGCTCGCCGCGATCGAGGCCGAAGCGCAGGCGCAAGATGCTCGCCTCGCGGTCGTCGAGGGGGGCGAGGAGCTCGTTGATCTCGTCCACCAGCAACGCCTCGGCGGCGTGGTCGAAGGGCGAGGTGGCGTTGACGTCGGCGACGACGTCCCCGAGATCGGCGTCGCCGTCCTCGCGCAGCGGCTCGGACAGTGACAGGGGCTCAGAGCGCCACCGCAGGACGTCGGTCAGCGTCTCGTAGGACAGGGTGGTCTCGATGGCGAGCTCGTCCACGGTGGGTTGGCGGCCCAGCTTCGACTCCAAGAAGCCCTGGGCCTTTTGGACCGCGCTGAGCATGTCGCCGGCGTGCACGGGAAGGCGGATGGTGCGCCCCGTGTTGGCGATGCCGCGGGTGATGGCCTGGCGGATCCACCACGTGGCATAGGTCGAGAACTTGAAGCCCTTGCGCCAGTCGAACTTCTCCACGGCGTGGATCAGGCCCAGGTTGCCTTCCTGGACCAGGTCGAGCAGAGGCAGTCCTGAGGCTTGGTATTTCTTGGCGATCGACACCACGAGGCGGAGGTTCGACGAGACGAAGGTCTGCTGGGCGGCGGCCGCCGCGTACTGGATCCGCTTCAGCTCGCGCTTCTTGGCCGGCGTGGGCTTGGTGTTGGGGTCGGCGAGGGCGGCTGCGGCCTCATGGCCGGCTTCGATGGCTTGCGCCAATCGGGCCTCGTCGTCCTTGGTGAGCAGTGGATACCGCCCGATGTCCCTCAGGTAGAGCTTGACGAGGTCGGCATCGTCGCCATCCCCACGCTTCATCGCCATCGACGTCTCCTTCTGGTCACCGTCGCATCACGCCGGCGATTCGGCACCCGGATGTGGGCGCCCTGTCCTGTCATTTCGCCGCAGTCCCCCGGGGGTTGGGACGGTCACTGCGGCCATGCATGTGCGCTGCGGCGGTGGTCGAACCCGATACTGCGGTCACGCGAAGCCCAGCATCTGCGCGCTCGGTTCGATCAGTATTTTTTCGGGACAATCGGCCCATCCCGATCACCCAGGTTGTGTGTTTCTCTGTTGGTTTCGCTTGGAACTCCAGGCAGTTCACGCCGGGTGCAGACCGAGGAACGATCCCCAAAAGGCTCCCGGTGTGACGGCTCCCCGCCATTCTATCGAAAAACGCCATACCACCTACCTTGGTCGGGCTCCGGTCACCGGTCCTTCCCGGGTCTGCGGCGGCCGCGACGCCCCGTCGGCGGTGGATCGGCGGCGGAATTGAGCGTGGCTCGCCGCTCCGGCCTCGGTCCGGACCCGCATCGGCCCTGGATAACTTACTTTCGGCACTGGGCCGGCCCCAGCCCTCGTCGTAGGGTCGCGACCGGGGCCACCGGAAGAGCGTCGGTGTCGGATTGGGCCCACCGGTTCTCGATTCTCCGACGGGAGTCGGGGGGAGGACGGCCGGGGGCGCCGTTCGACCCCCGGTTCATGACCACCAGGCCGCTTCTGGCGCGGGACTTTGGAGCCCTGCGGGCGGCACGGCCGGTGCGGGGACGAGGCGGCCGAGTGGGCACGCCCCGTGAGGGTGACCGGGCGCGGCCCAACGTTGTGCCCGGGTCGTTTGGCCGTCGGTGTCCCCCATGGCATAATAGTTACATGCCGCAAGCAAATACGTTGCCGTCGAAGGGATCGGCGCCGACCCGGGCCCCGGGGTCGCCCGCCGGCGACGTCGCCGTCGATCAGATCCAGGCCAGCCTGCAGGTGGTGGCCCGGTCCATCACCCAGGTGCGCATGCATGAGCGCCTTCTGCAGTCGGCCGGGGTCCGCCTCGACCGGGCCGGGGCCGCCGCGCTGTACAAGCTCCATCTCCATGGAGACGCCATCCGGGTCACGGCGTTGGCCGAGATGCTCGATGTCGACGCCCCGACGGTGACGCGCAAGATCCAGCAGCTCGAGCGGGACGGGCTCGTGATCCGCCACGCCGATCCCGACGACGGCCGGGCCTCGCGCATCCGCGCTGACGGCGGCCGGGCGGCGCACCCTCGAGCGGGTGCTGAAGGCCCGGCGGGCCTGGCTCGACCGGCTGCTCGAGGGCTGGGACGACGACGACCTGGCTCGTTTCGGAGCGCTCCTCGGTCGGTTCTCGACCTCGTTGGAGCGCGACATGGAGGACGCCCGTGGCTCCTGACACCGCCGTGGCGTCGCCGACGCCACCGGTCGAACACGACTTCGACCGGGCCGAGCACCGCCGGATCCTCGTGATCCTGGGGGCGCTCATGCTCGGCATGTTCCTGGCCTCCCTCGACCAGACCATCGTGTCGACCGCACTGCCCACCATCGCCGGCGACCTGCACGGGTTGAACCACCTGTCGTGGGTGGTGACCGCCTATCTGCTGGCCTCGACGATCTCCACCCCGTTGTGGGGGAAGCTCGGCGACCTCTACGGTCGGAAGAACCTCTTCCAGCTGTCGATCGTGATCTTCCTGGTGGGCTCGATCCTGTCCGGCCTGGCTCAGAACATGATCGAGCTCATCGCGTCACGGTCGCTGCAAGGCATCGGCGCCGGCGGGCTGATGGTGGGGGCACAGGCGATCACCGGTGACGTCATCCCGGCTCGCCAGCGCGGCAAGTACATGGGGTACTTCGGTGCGGTGTTCGGAATCACGAGCGTCGCCGGCCCATTGGCGGGCGGTCTGTTCACCCAACACCTGTCGTGGCGATGGATCTTCTACATCAACGTGCCTATCGGCATCATCGCCCTGTTCACCGTGGCCGCCGTGCTCCATATCCCGGCCACGCGCGTTCCGCACAAGATCGACTGGCTCGGCACCGCCCTCATGTCGTCGGGCGTGACCGCCATCATCTTGCTCACCACCTGGGGCGGGACTCAGTACGCCTGGGGCTCGGGTTTGATCATCGGTCTCGGTGTGGTTGGCGTGGCGTTGCTGGTCGCCTTCTGCGTGGTGGAGTCGAAGGCGGTCGAGCCGCTGATCCCGCTCGTCCTGTTCAAGAACCGCACCTTCAACGCCGCCTCGGGCGTCGGGTTCATCATCGGCTTCTCGATGTTCGGGGCCATCATCTATCTGCCCTTCTATCTGCAGACCGTCCACGGCGCCACGCCGACCGCGGCAGGACTGGAGCTGCTGCCCCTGGTGGCCGGCATGCTGTCCACGTTCATCCTGAGTGGCCAGCTCGTGACGAGGACGGGGAGGTACAAGGTCTTCCCCATCGTGGGATCCGTCGTGCTGGCGTTCGGCCTCTTCCTCTTGTCGCGGATGGGGGTGACGACGTCGTTCGGGATCACATCGATCTACATGGTCGTGGTGGGCCTCGGCGTGGGACTGGTCATGCAGGTGCTCGTGGTGGCGGTCCAGAACTCGGTCCCCTACGAGCTGCTCGGGGTCGCCACCTCTACCGCCACGTTCTTCCGCACCATCGGCGGCGCCTTCGGCGTGTCGGTGCTCAATGCCGTGTTCAACAACCGGCTCTTTGCCGAGCTGGCCAAGTCGCATGTACCGCCCTCGGCACTGCGCAAGATCTTGAACGGTTCGAGCATCGTGGTGAACCCCGCCGCCATCGACCACCTTCCCCCCGCCGTCAGAGCTCCGATCAGAGTGGCCTTCAGCCACTCGCTGCAGGCGGTCTTCCTGGTCGCCGTTCCCTTCGCCGTGCTGGCGTTCGTCCTGGCGTGGTTGATGAAGGAGATTCCGTTGCGGACCACCGCGTTCAGGCCGACGTCACCCGATTCGAACGCGAACGGGAACGGGAACGGGAAGGACGCGCACGAACGCGGGGCGGAGCCCGATGTCCCTGCCGAGGTCGTGACGTCCTAACGACGCCACGTTGGTGTGGGTCAGACGGGGCGGAGTTGGTGTGGGTCAGACGCTGCGGAGTCGAGGGGTGCTCGAGGTGTCCGACGTCGAGGCCAGGATGCCGAGGGCCTCGGCGCGAGCCGTGCGGTACGACTCCCAAGACTCGACCTTGGCGGCGCGGTCCGGGGCCGTGGTGGCCGCCACGACGCTGCGGTGCATCTGCTCGACCAGGTCGCGCAACTCCACGGCGTGGGTCTGGCCGTATGTCGGTGCCGCCGTCGACGAAACAGCCATCGACGACACGGGGGGCGGTACCAGTTCGGGCACGATGGGGCCGAAATGGTCTTCGAACCTCACCGCTGCCGACATTGATCCGGACATCACAGGCCTCCACTTCCCCGCCTTGCATTGCATCGACCTGGGAGGCGGCGAACTTGACATGTCACCGGGTGTCCCTGGTGCCTCGGGTCCGGGATGAGAACATGCATTCTGCGTGGCCGCGGTACAACCTCGAAGAGTGGTCTGACACGATGCCGCCGGAGTTCTGATCGAGCACAGGGGGTCGGTCGTGTCGCTGTGGGCGCAGGGGTCCGGGGCCAAGCCCGTGGTGACTCCCGTGCGCCTCGCCATGTACGTCGGTGCGTGTGCCGTGTTCGTGGCCATCATCTTCATCCGAGGTGGCCCCAATCCCGCTGAGACCGACGCCCACGCCGTGACCCTTCCCGCCACCGCCATCTCCCACGGCGACCTGCGCACCGCCGAACGCCAGACCCTGGTGCCGAACCCGCCGGGATACCCGCTCCTGATGTCACCTCTCGTGCTCGTGTTTCGTCCCTGGATCGGATCGCCCCGGTGGTGTGACGACAAGCCGGTTCCCGCCATCCTGGACACGCCGGCGGACCGGGGCTTCTTGTCGATACTGGGGCCGTGCACGGCGCGCCACGGCCCCGATCACGGCAAGCCGTATCCGATCTGGTACCGGTCCCAGGCGGTCCTGGCCTTCCTCGGTTGGATCGTGCTCGCGCGTGGGAGCAGGGATGCTCCTGCGGGCGAGCGGGGGCGCAGTGTTGACCGAAGCGCTTCTCCTGATCGCGTTGGCGATGCTGCCCAGCGCGTCCGACGCCATCGCGCAGACCTTCCACCCCCAAGATCTCATGAGCGTGGGGTTCAGCTGCGCCGGTATGGCCCAGGCGCTGCGACGACGATGGGTGGCGGTGGGCGTGCTGTTCGGCGTGGCCTTTCTGTGCAAGCAATTCGCCCTCCTGCCCCTGCTGGCGGTGTTGGCCGCCGCGCCGGACTGGCGGGCGCGGGCGCGGGTCGTGGTCCCCGTCGTCCCCGTTGTGGCCGCCGGCGTCGTCCCCTTCTACCTCGTCGCCCCCGTCGACACGGTGCGGGCCATGACCGCCGTGTTCGTGGCCGGTGTCCGGCTGGAGAAGACGCCGTCGGTCGTCGGGCTGCTCGACATCCTGGAGAAGACCAAGCTCCAGATCGCGCGTGACGCCCCGATCGTCCTCGCCGCCGTGCTGGTCGTGTGGGCCCGGTGGCGAGCCCGCGGCGCCCTGCTGTCGCCGGTACCCCTCGTCGGCCTCGTCCTGGCGTGCCTGGCCACGCGGCTCGTGTTCGAGATCTCGCTTCTCAACTACTACTTCTTGGCCGTGGGGGTGGCCTTGTTACTCCTCGACGCCATCCGACTGCGACTGCCGGTGTGGTCGGTGGGATGGATCGTGGCCACGCGCTTCGTCCTCACCCCCCTGGCACCGCACGTGGCCCTGTCGCTGACCGCAGCCTTGTACCTCCTGGCCGCGCTGGTCCCGATCGGGCTCGGGCTGGCCGAGGTCAGGAGGGCGCCGCCACCACCGGTGCCCGTGGCGCTGCGTTGATCGGCGTCGGCACCGGCACGTCGTGAGGGCGGGCCGTCGTCAGCGGCAGGGCTTCCATGGTTTGGCCGTCAGGGCCAGGCTCTTCTGCATGGCGTCGCGTCGGTGCAGCGTGGCGCTCGGGCAGTAGCGCGCCGGTTTGGCCCGGTATTCGATCTCGACCACCGCCTTGCCCGCGGCCGTCCATCCGTCGTAGGCGTCACACTCGTTGAACTGCGCACACTGCTCGTTGACGGCGAAATCGAACGTGCCCTGGAGTTGTCCCAACTGGCCCAGGTCGTTCTTGAGGCCCACCGACATGCCGTCGGCGTGGGCGATGGCGGCGAGATCCTGGTTGAAGGTGAGCTGGTCGGCGGCGGTGAGCGGGAACCCCGTCGTGTTGGTGTACCCGTCGACGTTGTCGAAGTCCACGGCGTCGAAGCCCGCCGCCGCGCACTTCGCCACGCGGTTGGTGATGATGGGAAGCAGCACCCCGGTGGCTCTGATGTCGAGCCAGCGTTCTCCGGGCCACCCGTTGGACAGGCCTTTGACCGACGCCGGGTACTGCCCCGCATCGGGGCGGAAGTTCTCCCATGTGCCGGCGTCGACGTAACAGATGGCGTGGGCACCGATGGCATGGATCGCCGCCACCGAGGCGGTGTTGGGCGTGACGCCGTTGGGTGCGTACAGGTCGACGTCGTAGACGTTGGGTCGCACGCACGCACCGCCACTCTTGGGCACCGCGCACAGGTTGGTCTTGAGCTTGCCCTGCAGCTGGTACTGCCAGCGCAGCCCCTGGGTCGGGATCCACATGCTCTTCGCGCTCGCCCCGGGGACGATGACGAGCAACGAGGCGCCCAGCACCACTGCGGCCACGACCACACCCGGGGCCCGCCCGGCCCTCCCCGCCCATCGCACGCCCAGAGCGTATTCCCGCCTCCACCCCCGTGCCGGGCTTCCCGAGCGGGCCCTACGCTGCCTCGGCGTGGGGCTGGCGGTGCGGGACGCCACGGTCGGGGCCGAGCGGGGATCCGGGGACATCGTGAAAGGATCTGGCCTGTGATGACGACGACCGTCCCGATGGTGCCGGGCAGGCCCCGGTGAGCGGGCTCGTCTTCGCGCTCGGGTCGCTGATCGTGTTGATCACGGCAGCCAATGTCATCTTCACGCTCGTGCTGCCGCGACGACCCGCCGGGATCGAGCGACTGTCGATCGTCGTCAACCGGAGCGTCCGGTTCGTCTTTCTCGTCGTCTCGCGCGCTGCCAAGAGCTTCGAGGTCAAAGACGCCTTGTTGGCGCCGGCGGCCCCGGTGGCGCTCCTGGCGCAGCTGGCGGTGTGGCTCGGGTTCTTCGTCGTCGGCTACGCGTGCATGCTCGAGCCCACCACCCACGGGTTCTCCGGGGCGTTCACCCAAGCGGCGGTGTCACTGTTCAGCGTCGGGACCGGGCACGCCGGGGGGCCGCCCAACCAGACGGTCGACATCGCCGCCGGCGCCACGTGGGCCATCGTGGTGACGTTGCAGATCGCCTATCTCCCCTCGCTCTATGACGCCTTTAACCGACGCGAGGCGTTGGTGGCGATGCTCGAGAGTCGCGCCGGCCTGCCGGCGTGGGGTCCCGAGGTCCTGGCCCGCCACCAGCTGGTCGGCATCATCGACGCCCTGCCGGGTCTGTACTCCGACTGGGAGCGCTTGGCCGCGGATCTGGCCGAGAGCCATACCACCTACCCCGTGCTGCTCCTGTTCCGTTCGCCCGAGCCGTGGTACTCGTGGGTGGTGGGCCTGCTCGCCGTGCTCGACGCGGCGGCGATGGACCTGGCGCTCTCGCCCGACGCCTCCTCGTCGCAAGCCCGGTTGTGCTTGCGCATGGGGTTCACCACCTTCAACCGGATCGCCAAGACGCTCGGATGGCCCGTCGATCTGGATCCGAACCCCGAAGGCCCCATCGTCTTGACGTTCGAGGAATTCGCAGCAGGCCGTGCACATGCTGGAGGAGATCGGATACCCGATGGAGCTGACCGCCGAGGAGGCGTGGCCGAACTTCCGCGGCTGGCGGGTGAACTACGAGACCAACGCCTACCGGCTGGCCGACCGTGTGGTGGCTCCTCCGGCCCCGTGGTCGGGACCGCGCAGCCACCTGCACTCGGGTCCCGTGGCTCCTCGGCGACCGCCGCAACGAAGCCCCGGCGGCAAGGTGTTCGCGTCCCATCGACCCGAGGCGTCAGCCTCGCCGCCGCGGAGGCGCGGCAGCCTCACGTGCCCGAGGAAGACGTCGTAGCGCGACGGCGACGGGTTCAGTCGCGTCCGGGGCGGTGCCGTCGTCGGGCTCGTAGGTGAGGTCGACGTCGACGGACTCGTGGCGGTTCGTCGGGGCTGAGCGCTGATGGCGAAGCCGTCGACGACGTCCACCAGCCGTACGCCGTCGACGTGGGGTCGGGTGCTCGCTCCCCATTTGGCCCGGGCCCGCCGGCGGGCCTCGGCCACATCGCCCGCCACCACCAGCACCACCTCGTGGTCCTCGGTCAGACGGCCCGGCGCCGGGTCGCCCCCGAGATAGACGGCGTAGAGCTGGGGGTCGTCGGTCACGACCGGTCCTCGGTCATGACCGCTCCTCGATGCAACACGGTGGCACCGACCGCACCGGACAGGTCGCCGAGCTCGGTGCCGAGCACCACGGGAGGTCGTTCGGGGAAGCGCAGGTTGGCCGCCATGGCCTGCTCGACGCGGCGGACGAACGGCTCTCCGAGACGGTCCCCGAGACCGCCGCCGACGATGATGGCTTCGAGGTCGAGCAGGTTCTGCGCGTTCGAGAGCGCCACGCCGAGTGCGTCGACGGCCTCGTCGATGAGCTCGATGGTGAGGCGGTCCTTCTGCTCCAGGGCGTCGGCGATGACCGAGCTCGTGACCCGGTCGCGTCCTTTGCGCTCCATGATCTCGAACAGCTTGGTCTTCTGGCCCTTGTCGACGCGCAGACGAGCCGTCTGCTCGATCGACTGGCGTCCGGCATAGGCCTCGAGGCAGCCCAGTCGTCGTGCACCCGCACCGGCGGCCCCCCGGTTTGACCGTGGTGTGGCCGATCTCGCCGGCATTGCCGCGGCCGTGACGGAGCTCACCCTCGAGGATGAGCCCGCCCCCGACGCCGGTCCCGACGAACACGCCGAGGAAGTTCCGGAAGGGCCGCCCCGCACCTTGCCGGAACTCGCCCATGACCGCGGCTCGCACGTCGTTGTCGACGAGGACCGCCGTGCCCTCCGAAGGCGGCGCTCACGTCGGGCCCGAGGGCGACGTCGTCGAGAAAGCCCGGGACGTTGCGGGCCTTGGACACGTGGCCGGTGGCCACGTCGACCGAGCCCGGTGACCCGATGGCGATGGCGCGCGAGCTCCGAGGGTCCCAACCCGGCGTCGTCCAGCGGCGCTGTGGATGCTGGCCACGATCTCCGCCACCACGTCCGCCGGCGTTGGTGTTCGGGGTCGGGTGGCGAGACTGGCCCACGACGTCACCGGCCGACACCACCACCGTCTGGATCTTCGTGCCTCCCAGATCGACGCCAGCGGTCGCCTGCGTCATCGTGACTGGGTCCTCCAGCGTCGTGGGGCAGATCGGATCACACCTCGCCGGTTGCTGCCTGGTGCCTGTCACGGTAGCCGTCGCCCTCCTCGCTCCCGAGCATGGTCCGGCATCAGGAGTGCGACGGGCTCGTGTTCCAACCGCCGCCGTGGCGCCCCAGCTCGCGCGCGAGAACACGGCGCGCCGACAACGATCGGCGTCGAGATTTCGTCCGCCCATGGAGCAGGCTGACCGTGTCGGAACATCGCAGTTGTCCGAGAACCCCTGACTCCGAAGGCCGAGACCGGCGTTGAAGCGCGACCGGAAGTTCTCCATCGCCACCCAGGCAGCCAGTTCCACGATCTCGGGCTCGCTGAAGTGACGGTGCAGCCGCGCCATGAGCTCGTCGGAGATCATCGCCGGAGTGGCGGTCGCCGCTTCGGCGTACTCGAGCACGGCTCGCTCGCGGCTCGTCGAAGACGCCACTCGTTCGCCAGTGCAGGACCTCGCGGACCTTGTTGGGGTCGGTCCCTTGCTGCAGGCCCTCGTAGTAGCCGTAGTCGGTGCACCACGAGCAACCGATCTCCATGGCCGCCGCCTGGATGACCAGCCATCGCAGGTCCTGGTCCAGGCGTCGCCAACCCCGCTCGGCGGCCGTCTCGAGCGCGCCCATGGCCAGGAGCACGCCCGAATGATGGGCTGCCGCCGCCACCGGCTCGACGACGCGCCCGAAGCGGCGGCGCGAGTAGCGAAGTGCGACCTTGGGGATCAGTCGGTCCGCTTTGTCCGAGAGTTGTACGTGCGCCATGGCTTCGACCTCCTACCGGGAGCTCACCGTGTATCTCCGTCACGTCACGGGTCTACCTCTAAGAGACATCGGGGACGAGAAAGGTTCCCCTTTTCTTGTCCGGGGGGCTCCGTTCCGGATGGCTGCACGTCGCCTGGCTCTGATTGACTCGGGATCCGTGAAGCAGCTCGAGGTCCCCATCGACATCGGAAGCGGCCCGCCCGTCGTCCTGCTGCACGGATACGCCATGCGCCCCGATACCTACCGGAGCCTGGCCGACTCTCCTGGCGCCACGGTGCCGGGTGATCATCCCGGACCTCTTCGGCTTCCGGGGACCGTGGCGCTACCCGGCGGTGCTCGACGCATTCACCGCCACCCTCGACCGCCTGGGCCTCGACCAGGTGACGCTGATCGGTCACTCCTTCGGGGGCGGCATCGAGCTCGGCTTCGCGTCGCGATTCCCCGGTCGTGTCGTGGAGCTCGTGTTCTCCGACACCCTGGCGGTGTCGCGCGAGTGGGGTTTGGCCGACGAGGCGTTGCGCCATCCCGCTGGGGTTGCTGGGTCTGGCCACGCCGCTGGCCGCTGCCGCGTTCGCGCGCACTCGTGGCTCACGCACCCCCGCCAGCTCGTCGACGCCGGGTGGTGGGGCTTCACCAGTGACCGGGACGGATAAGCGCGAAGCGTGCGCCCAGGCCGGACTGTTGTCCCATGTCCTGTGGGCGAATCGTGATTCGATCCTGGCGCGCCGTGACGGGGAGCGATTCGCGCGTGAGCTCGACGCGTCGTTCACCGTGGCATCGGCTCCCGACGGGAGGCCGATCGACCACGACTGGATGTTCCAGGAACCGGAGCTGTTCGTGTCGCATCTCGAGCGGCTCAAGCTCAACGCGCCTGGCGCCGTGATGCATCGATCGTGGGTAACCTGGCCGACGACGGTCGGAGGGAGGCGCAATGGGCGACGATTGGGCGCGGCCCGTCGTGCACTGGGAGATCGAGGCACTCGACGCCGAGCGGCAACGCGCCTTCTACGGGGAGCTGTTCAACTGGGAGATCGGCGACGGGCCCGATCATGCCCATCGCAGCCGGCCTGGGTGGCCCCGAGCCGGGTCCGGCGGGTCACGTCCGGCAGGGCGAACGCAGCGGGGTCGCCCTCTACATCCAGGTTCGTGACATCCGGGCGTCGCTGGCCCGGGCTGCCGAGCTCGGGTGGCACCGTCATCTCCGAGCCCTTCGACATCCCCGGTGGCCCGACCCTGGCACCGATCACCGACCCCGAGGGAAATCCGGTGATGTTGGTCCAGCAGTAGCGCCGCCGACCAGTCGCCGGGCACCACGACGATCAGTCGAGGGTCTGGTAGCGCCGGGTGGTGAGGCTGGGGGGATCGACGAGGCGCAGCCCACCGGCTCACGCCGCAGGGTCGTCGCGACACGCCGCCGCCGACGCGTCGGCGTCGCCGCTTGATCCCCACGACGTGATCACCAGCCATTCGTCACCGGCTCCGCGTGCCGTGGTGCGTCGCAGCAGGCCGCGCTGGGGTAGAGGAACTCGTCTGGAGCCCGGTGGTCGGCATCGAGGAACTGCGTCCTCGTCGACGCCCGGGACGAGCCGGAACGTGACGACTTCGATGACGGCCATGGGTCGTGCTCTCGATCTCTTCGGGCGGGTGGCGAAGTATGTTCTACCCGACGCCGACCGGCTCGACGGCGGTGAGCGTCGCACCTGCGACCGCAGACCGCCCGGCAGTGGGAGAGCGCCGATGGTCGACCCTCTCCCACCGGCCGGGCGCAGCGCCGATCAGAAGAACACGTTGAGCGTGTTCGTCCCGTCGTCGACGAACCAGATGCCACGGTCACCGGGCACGAGGGCCAGCCCGAAGAGGTCACCGGCACCACCCGGGGGCGTCACCGGAGTCGTCGAGCGTGGCCGTGTCGACGGTCCTGTCCCCACGGAGAGGTCTCGACGATGAGGCCGTTGTTGCCGTTCACGGTCAGCATGTTGCCGTTGGGGGCCAGGACCATCCCGAGCGGATCGTCGAGCACCGAGGCGTCAGACACGGTGATGCCACCGGGCAACCCGAAGGTGTTGTTGCGCCACAACGCGTTGGGCACGGCCGCGATGCGGTTGTTCACCGAGTCGGCCACGTAGAGCGTGCCGTTCCAGCTCAGCGCCACGCCGGTCGGCCCGATCACGAGCGCGCCGGGGTCGGTGCGCTCGGCGAATCCCGAGGCCACCACCGTCTGTGATTCGATCTTGGGGTTCTGGCCGTGGAAGAGCCCGACCTTGATGCGCAGCACGGTCCCGCCGTTGACGACGTTGCCGGGCTGGTCCGACGCGATCCCGCTGTCGGCCGCCACCGTGCCGTTGAGCACGTTGGTCACGAACAGATAGGCGGTGTTGCCGAAGCTCGTCGACGTCATGTCCCACGGTCCGTTGATGGCACCGCCGGCCCACGTCTCGACGAGTTGGCCCGTCGAGTTGAGCACGAGAAGACAACCCGCTCCGATGCCCTGCGGGGTCCCCACGTTGTCGGGCCCGTTGGCGGTGGTGGGAAGGCTTCCGACGACGACCCAGCCACCGGGGAGGACCGACAGGGCTGTGGTCAACCCGATGCCGCCCGGGACAGGGCCCCGTCGTGGACGCCTGGTCGATCTGGGCGAACTGGGTGACCGTCCCGTCGGGCATCTCCTGGACGATGGTCGTTCCCGTCCCCTGGGCGTTGGCGGCGTTGTTGAAGTTGCTCACGAGCACGCCACCTTGGACGAGGTTTCCGGTGCTCTGCGGCACGACCACGATCCCGTAGGGATTGACGTCGCCGTTGGTGGGCACCGTCGATGGCCCCGGGACCACGTTGGAGAACTGCGACAGGAACGCCGGTGCGGTCGGCCTGGGCATTCCCTGTGGTGATGGCGACGCCGAGTGTGGTGCCGGCCAGTGACACCACCCCCAGAGCAATAGCGGAGCGTCGGTTCAACCATCGCCTGTGCATCTTTGTATTGGCGAACGAACAATGAGGGTTCGCGGCCAGGTCGAGGGCGTGACGGTCAGGGCTATCGCTCATGGGTGAGCACCTCCTGCTCGGTCCGGACAGACCGCATAGCGTCGGATACGCACGCAGGGCGTCGAGATGTTCACGACCGAGTTGTGCCGGACGAGATGTGCACGCCGAGACCCAACCGTGGCCCGCGAGCCCCCGCCGCGGGCGGTTTGGGCTCACGCTCAGAACCAGGTCGAGCACCACGGCGGCGGTCGAGGAGCTGAACATCACCGCGGCTCGGTCGACGGCACCGGCCCGGTGTTCGTCGATCCTCCCGATGTCGCGCAGCATGTGCGCCGAGACGCCCCCGGCGTACAGCGAGCCCAGGGCGTCGACCGGCATCGA
This sequence comes from uncultured Acidimicrobiales bacterium, assembly GCA_963846125.1. Lineage (GTDB taxonomy): Bacteria > Actinomycetota > Acidimicrobiia > Acidimicrobiales > UBA8190 > Chersky-840. Next base: position 173,000 of record CAWJUR010000001.1, on the reverse strand, counting down.
CAGGTCCGCGGCTCTCGTCGCTGCGCGTGCACGTCGCCCCGGACGGGCCCGCCGTCCAACGCGTAGCGGCCCCCGGCGAAGCCGAGAGCGTCGGCTCACCTCGATGACGAGGTGTCCGTCGACGGCGTAGCGACGCGCCGACAAGGCGCCACGGCGACGTCGAGCACGCGCACCCACACGAAGTCGTAGCGACCGATCTGCCGCAGGGTCCGGGCGTCTTCGAGCAGCCATCCGAGGGGCTCGTCGACGCTGCGGTCGCCGGCTCGCAGCGTGCCACCAGGTCCACCTCGCAGCAGTAGCGCCACAGCCGCTCGTAGGCGGCCGGCGTCGTGGCCACGAGCTCGTCCACGGTGAGCTCCCCGGTCGGGCGCATGTGGTCGGTGGTCTGCTTGGCCCGGTAGCGCACGTATCCCTCGAACACACCCGGCGGTGAGCGGTACAGCGCCTGATATCCCTCGGGCTTCTTGGCCCCGGGCACCTCCACCTGGTGCAGGGCCCGGTCCCACCATCGGGCGTTGCGCCCGATGGAGCCCGGGCTGCCGGGCGCGGAAGCGCTCGTAGAGGCCGGGCGCCTCCTGGCGCAGGGTGACGAGGTCGACGAGCTCGACGCTGCCGGACCGCGGGCCGACGAAGCGGGTCGTGGCCAGGTCCACCGAGTACGACGCCGCCTCGATGGCGGCGCCGTAGCCGAAGCGTCCGTAGATGGGGTACTCCGAGGCGATGAGGATCCCGGCGGCCTCTCCCCGCTCGGCACTGGCACGCAGCTCCGACGTGATCATCTCGGTCAACAGGCCCCGGCGGCGGTGCGTGGGTGCCACCGTGACGTTGGTGAGCGCGGCCACCTCCACCTCGGACGGGCCCGGGACCGTGAACGGCGTGGCGAAAGAGCGAAGCGTCCCCACGACACGCTTACCGTCGAAGCCGCCCCACGTCCGGTGAGGTCGACGTCGCCCAGGAAGTACTCGCCATAGCCCTCGGGAACGGTGTAGAGGAACCCGACCCCCATGCACCGCGTCCACGCGTCGATCTCGGACGCTTCTGACGGTTCGCACCCGGAGGTCCATGGAAAAACCATAGCGACGAGTCGGCCGTGCTCGGAGCGCCGCCGTGATCCGCGATGCCGGGTGGGCATGGGCGCCCGACGGGTGCTCGGTGTCAGCCGATGGTCAGTTGTTGTTGGCGCTCGACGCCAGGCGGGCGGCCCGGCGCTGGACCCACTGCCACGTGCCCGGCACCGACGTCGTCGAGCTCGGGAGGTTCGAGGAGATACCGGCGTGCCCTGACCGCGGCGTTGCGGAAGACGCGCAGATCCGGCGACTTGAAGGCCCAGTGCGCGTAGAGCTGGTTCCACATCCGTCGCAGATCGGCCCAGGTCCGACCGGGGTGATGGGCCACGAACAGCGCCAGCGCCAGGGATTTGCGACTGACGGTCCGGCCCCGCGCCCCTTGCCGGAGGACGCCGGATCGGACCTTCTGCCACATCGCCGCCACCTGCGCGGCGCTGAGGGTGGGGTCGAGGGCGAGCGTCACCTTGGTCGTCGCCTGCCACTCGCCGACGGTGGTGATGCCGAGCACCCGTACCGGGTGGGCGATCTCGAAGGCGGCCGCCTCGTCCGAGGGAGCGCTTCCCGAAGTCGGCCGGCGCCCGTCGGACACGGTCCGGCCCGTGCGCTCGAGATAGAAGAGCATCGCCGCGGCACGGGCCCGCTCCCACAGGCCGGGTCGGTCGTCGTCGCCGGCGGGTTCCGACGCCTCGAGGTCGGCTTGGATCCGCGACGCCAGGTCGACGGGGGATCGGGAGATGCTGATCGGGGGCATGGCCCGCTCGGCCGCCATGGCGTCGACCTCGTGGCGCAGTTCCCGGATCTCCTCGGCCAGGAAGGCGGCGGGGTCGTCCTCGGCTTCGGCGTCGACGAGGAAACCGCTTCTGTCCAGGAATCCCCATTCGGCACTGCCGGTCCGGGGCCAGCCGCGCCGCTGCAGGACGGCGTCGACGCCGCTGCGCAACTGGACCCGTGGTTCCATGGCCGCAGACTAATCCTGGTGGGACTCCGGCATGCCCATCAGGGCGCCCCGGTCAGCAAGACGGTGTCAGGACACCACCGCGATGACGTAGCCGATCACGAACAGGAGCCCGGTCAGCAAGTGCAGGAGGATGTTGGACTGCATGGTGGGCATGAGCGCGTAGGGGTCCCCGTAGTGGGCGCGCAACCCGTTCCACACCCGCCACGCCAGCGGGAGCGTGGCCAGGGCCAGCAGGGTCCACGCGGGGGTGACGCCTGCCACCACCTCGGCGACGATGCACACGTAGGCGGCGGCGACGGTCAGCGGCGTACCCGGTCTGCACCTGAGCCGGCGCTGAAGCGCACGATCAACGTCCGCTTCCCCGCGGCGGCGTCACCGGTCCGATCCGGGATCTGGTTGACGTACAGCACCAGGGCGATGAGCAGGGCCACCGGCAGCGAAGCGAGCACCGGTTGCCAGCTCCACCGGCCCGTGCACGCGAAGTAGGTTCCCACCGCCATGACCGGGCCGAATCCGAGCGCGGTGACGGGCTCGCCGAGGCCACGGTGCACGAGCCGCAACGGCGGCGCCGAGTACGCCAGGCTGAGTGCGATGCCCACCGCACCGATCCCGAGCAGACCCCAGCCGCGCTCCGCAGCGAGAAGCAGTCCCAGGCCTATCGCCACCGCGTACAGAGCGGCGCATCCCGTCACCATGGCGCGTCGGGTCACGAGCCCGTACTGGAGTACGCGAGATCCACCGCTGAACGGTGTCGGGGTCATGTTGGCGGCGTCGGCGCCGTTGGCGTCGTCGAAGAGGTCGTTGGCCATGTTGAGGCCGAGATGGACGGCGATGGCGGCGACGAGCGCCAGCACGAACCACAGAGCGTGGAAGGCGTTGTCGCGTGCCGCAACGACCCCGCCGAGGCCGACGGGAATGAGGGTGGCGGTGAGGAACGGCAGTCGGGTGGCGAGGAAGACGGTCCACAGTCCGCTCAGCCGGGGACGCGCCCCCAACTCGTCGAGATAGTCGCGCCCGGCAGGCACACCGCGCTCGGCGTACTCGAAGAACGGGGTTTCAGCCTCGTCCCAGCCGCTGGCCCGGCGTACCGACACGCGCAGGCCGGCGCCGGTCGGCGTGGCCGGGCCCCAGAGGTTCACGTACCGACGCTCGTCGTAGCCCACCCCGGGTTGGGGCCGGATGTGGCTGAAGGTGAGCTCCACCTCCTGGCCGTCGGTGGGGCGGAGATCCGGGTCGAGCGCGCCGAGGTCGACCACGGCACCGGTCGCCGACCCGGTGAAGTCGACGGCGATGTTGACGGGGTAGCCGTCGGGACCGACGTAGGCCAACACGGCGTGGGGATACGCCTGGGCTCGGGAAATGGCGTCGGCGACCTCGAGCTTGGCCATCAGGACACCCCCGCCAGCTCGTACACGCGGGCGGGCTCGCTGGCCCGGCCGTCCTTCCACCACAGCACCCGGTGCGGTGCGATCTCGATCACCGAACGCTCGAAGAACAGCGGGATCCCGAAGCGCTTCTTCAAGAAGAAGTCGATGGCGGGCTCCTTGGCCCGCCACATCGGCAGCAGTCGTTCCCAACCCTCGTGCACGTCCTCCTCCACCACGCGGGCATCGCCTTGGATCGTGGCCCGGTGAAACGGCTCCACGGGGACGGCCACGGGATCGGTGAGCGACAGGCACACCTTGGGGTTCGCCTTGATGTGGCGGAGCTTGCGTGAGAACAACACCGACGACGTCAGGTAGATGACGTTGCCGTCAGAGAGTGGGATGAGGGGATAGGTGATGGGGAGGCCGGTCTCGTCGATCACCGTCAGCTCTCCGACGAGGGCGACGTCGAGCAATTCGATGACCGAAGGCGGCAACAGTGGGGTTGGGTCGCTCACGAGCGAGACAGTACAGGCTGTGATTGGCACATCAGAAACCGGTCACGGCGTGGTCGGGATCTCCGGTGCGATACGGGTGGGTGTCGCTGGTGAGTGACCGTGCGCGTCGTCTTCACTCGGGTTCCCGCCCATCATCTTCAACATGGGCCCACCACCGGTCCGCACGAAGCGGATCACCAGAGCGGCGCCGACGAGCAGGAACACGATGTTCAGCACGGTGGTGTAGTCGAGGCGGATCGCCATCTCACCCACTTTGGCGTGGCGGGTGGTTGGAACGAGGCCCAGGGCGCCGAAGAGGAGCTCGACGACGTAGCCGGCGCTCACCATGGTGAGGTAGAAGCTGCCGAGGACGAACAGCATCATGCGCGTGCCGTAGTACTTCCGGTAGATGAAGAGGATGGGCACGATGATGAGGTCGGCGAAGATGAACGCCACCACACCGCCGAAGCTGATCCCGCCGTTCCACAGCACCGCCGCCAGCGGGACGTTGCCGATCGAGCACACGAAGCTGAGCAGGCTGACGACCGGCCCGATCAGTGGGCCCCACACCTTCGACAGAAGCGGATGGCCGGCGAAGAAGAAGCGCTGCCAGAAGCTTGAAGGCACCCACGCCGCCAGGGCTCCGGCCACGACCAGGCCGATGACGATGTCGCGGATCACGGCCGCGCATTCCATGACGAAGATGTGCGAGATCGAGGTCAACCCCTCGCCGGACCGGAGCCGGCGCCAGACACTTCCCTGGCCGTGGATGCTCATGTCCATGGCCGCGTGTCCTTCCATGCTCCCCGCCACCCCCTTGGCGGCCTGGGTCCGGGCCGCCTCGAGGATCCGGGCGCGCAGGAAGAGCCGGAACCACAGCGCCAGGAAGACGATCATCACCGGGCCGCCGATGAACTCGGCCAGGGTGAACTGCCACCCGAGCAACAGGGCGAGGATGATGCCGAGCTCGACGACGAGGTTCGTGGACGAGATCTCGAACACCATGGCGGCGGAGAAGCTCGCACCTTTGCGAAACAACGCCCGGGCCAGGGCCACCGCCGCGTAGGAACAGGACGACGATGCCGCGCCGAGCCCGGTGGCGATGACGAGGGTGCGGGGCCTGTCGTCACCCAAAAGGCGCTCGACCGTGGACCGGCGCACCACAGCCTGGATGACCGATGCCAGGACGAAGCCGAGGATCAGCGCCCACAGGATCTCCCATGTCATCGATCCCGTCACGAGCAGCGCATGGCCCAGGGCCCGAAGCGCTCTCACCGGTCGTCCTCGGGGGCGGCGACCCTCAACAGCTGGCGCAGACAGTGTTCGAGGAGCGGGTGGGGGAACGAGGCGGCGAGCGAGTAGTAGACGACCCGGCCTTCTTTGCGAAAGGTCACGAGCCCCGCGGTGCGCAACATCCGCAGGGCGTAGGACACGGCGTCGTCGGTCACCTCCAGGGCCAGGGCCAGGTCGCCCACACACAGCCGTTCCACGGTGGAGAGCGCGAACAGCAGGCGCGAGCGCACGGGATCGGCGATCAGGCCGAGCAACCCGGCCAGGCGGCCCGGCGTCATCGGAGGTGATCAGGCTCTGTTGGGCCGCTTCGACGGCGGCGGCGTCGACGGGGTGGTCGTGGGGGAGGCCGGGCATATTTCTCCGTATATCCGTACTAGTACACGGATACTATCGGGCAAGGGAGGAGACCCGGTCGGGATCCGCTCGAGCCCGCCCCTCTGCCGTCAGCGCGAGCGGTGAGCTCAGGGCAGAAGCAGCGCCGCCATCCGCCGGGTGGCCACGGCCAGGCCGACGCATCCCGCCACCACCAGGTAGGCGGCGTGGCCGGCCAGCGACCACGACACGACCCCGAGGTCGAGGCCACGCAGCAGGGCGACACCCTGGTACAGCGGGGTGCAACGCACCACGGCTTGCAGCCAACCGGGGTACACCGACAGCGGATAGAAGGTGGCGGAGAACAGAAACAGCGGGATGAGGGCGAGAGAGACCTTGTCGAAGTCCTGCCAGCTGCGCATGTACGTCGTGCCCGCCATCCCCACCGCGGCGAAGGCGAAGCTCTCGATCATCGCGGCGGGAAGACACAAGATGGCCCACGGCGAAGCCACGTAGCCGAGGCCGGCCATCACCACGAGAAAGGCGGTCGAGTAGATCGTGGCCCGCATGAGCGCCCACGTCAGCTCGCCGAGGGCCACGTCCCCCGGGCCCAGGGGGGTCGACAGCACGGCGTCGTAGGTCTTGGCGATCTTCAGCTTGAAGAAGACGTTGAACGTCGAGTCGAGCGTGGCGCCGTTCATGGCGGAGGACGCCAGGAGCCCCGGGGCCACGTACAACGTGTAGGTGACGACCCCGTGGCCGACGTGGATGGGGTGGACGAGCTTGCTCAGCCCGACCCCGATCGACAACAGGTAGAAGAAGGGCTCGAAGAACCCCGACACGAAGAAGATCCACGAGCGCCGGTACACGAGGATGTTGCGCTCGACGAGGCGACGGGCGCGGCGCGTCCCCAGCAGCGAGAGGGGAGCGATCCGCAGGGCCACGCCCCCCGGGGATGCGGTGTCGGTCATGTCACGAGCCTGCGTCGGTAGGTGCGCTGGGCCAGCGCGAAGCCCACCAGCGTCAGTCCGACCAGGTAGGCGAGGTGCGCGACGGCCGCGGCCGCGTGCCGAGATGGCCGAGCACCAGGCCTCGGCACAGCGCCACCCCGTGGTACAGCGGCGTCGCCTGGGCCACGGGCTGCAACCAACCCGGAAGCAGCCCGATGGGGAAGAAGGTCCCCGAGAAGAGAAAGAGCGGGATCAGCCCGAAGCGGTAGATGGCCGAGAAGCCGGTGTCGTTCTGCTGCGCGGCGGCGAAGGCCGCGATCGGCGCCGCGAAGGCGAGGCCCGTCAGGACCCCGACAGGAATGGCGAGGACGGCCAGCGCGGAATGCACAGTCCCGAAGGCGGCCATGATCGCCAGGTAGATCGAGGTAACCATGAGCAGGCGCAGGGCGATCCAGGCCAGGTGGCCGACGAGCACGTCGATGACCGTGAGCGGGGTGGCCAGCATGGCGAAGTAGGTGCGGAGCCATTTGATGGCCGCCATGACCGGGTACATGGCTCGTTCCCGCCGATCTGCATGGCCGTCGAGGCCAGCAGCCCGGGTGCGATGAAGTCGAGATACCGCACTCCGCCCACGGGCTGTTTGACCAACGACCCGAGGCCGAGGCCCATAGCGGCGAGGTAGAGCACCGGGTACAGGAAGCTGGTGGTGATCGACCCCCGCCACGTGCGTTTGTACTGGTACATCCAGTAGCGCATGGACCGCACCCACGTGGGCGACCCCCGGTGGCGTCGGGCCGTGCTCCGGTTGCCGGCGCGCGTCCGGTTTCGTCGTCACGGTCATGGCCCGGCGTGCTCAGTCGACCAGGGAGCGGCCGGTCAGGCGGAGAAAGACGTCCTCGAGCGTCGATCGTCGGATCAGGGTGCTGTCGGGATTGAGCCCGAGGCGGTGCACCTCGGCGAGAGTCGATCTCGCCGTCGTCGGTGTAGAGGAGCAGACGGTCGGGGAGGGCCTCGAAGCGTTCGGCCAGCCCTTCGAGGCGGCGTGGCCACGGCTCCCGGTGTCGGCGTCGGGGTCGCGGAAGCGGAGCTCGAGGACCTCACGCGTCGAGTAGTGGGCGATGAGCTCGCTCGGGTGCGCCTTCGGCGGCGAATCGTCCGCCGTCCATGACCGCGAGTCGGTCACAGAGCTGCTCGGCCTCGTCCATGTAGTGGGTCGTGATGACCTGGGTGACGCCTTGTTGCTTCAAGCGGTAGAGGCGGTCCCACAGGAGGTGACGAGCCTGGGGGTCGAGGCCGGTGGTGGGCTCGTCGAGGATCAGGATCTCGGGGTCCGAGATGAGCGACCGCGCGATGGTGAGCCGCCGCTTCATCCCTCCTGACAGGGGGTCCACCTTGTCGTGGGCCCGCTCCGTGAGCTGGGTGAAATCGAGCAGCTGCTCGGCGCGCTCGCGGATGACCCGCCGGGGCAGGTCGAAGTAACGGCCGTAGACCATCAGGTTGTCGAGGACGGTCAGCTCGAGGTCGAGGGTGTCCTCTTGGGGCACGATGCCGATCCGGCTCCGGATCTTCGACCCGTCGTGGGCCGGGTCCATCCCGAGGACCCGCAAGGTCCCGTCCGACACCGGGGACATGCACGCGATCATCCGCATGGTGGACGTCTTTCCGGCGCCGTTGGGGCCCAGGAGCCCGTAGGACTCGCCCCGGCCGATCTCGAAGTCGATGCCGTCGACGGCGACGAAGTCGCCGAAGCGCTTGGTGAGCCCACGCGCCACCACCAACGGCTCCGACGCGTGGTCGGGCGCGGGTCCGGCCAGTCGGGACGTACCGGGCGGGGGCACGACATCTCAACCTACCCGCGCGTCGGAGAGCCCTTTCCCGGGCGATCAGTCAGACACGAGCGCGAGTGCACGTGTGGCCACGTCGACGCGCGAGGTCGCGGTCATCCGGGCGGCCCGTTGCAACAGGCCGTCCATGTACACGGCGAGGCTGATGGTGGCGGCCACCGGGTCGGCCACCAGCAGGGGCACCGGCTCGGTGCGCTCATCGAGTCCCGACGCCCGCAGGAGTGCGCGTGCGCAACACGAGCATGGCGTCGCGGGCCGTCTCCACACGGATCCTGCCCCGCCGCATCCACAGGCTCAGTCCGAGGGGACGGTGAGGTTCCCATGGCCAGGTCCTCGGATTCGAGGTCGGCGAGCCCGAGCATCGCCTCGTGGGCGAAGCGTTCGACGGACTCCTCCTCTACGACCTCGAGCCGCACTCCTGACACCGGAACCTCCTGGTCAGCGCATCCGTTTGTCCTACGAGCCAGTGTGGTCTCGGGGTGTAACAGGATGGTGGACCGGGGTACATATCCTGGTCAGAGGGGTAGGGACCGTGGTTGACTGGATACCCCCCCTTCCGGCGAAAGGAGTCGACATGCCCAGAGCGATCTGGACGGGGTCGCTGAGCTTCGGCTTGGTCAACGTGCCGGTCGGGTTGTTCTCCGCCACGGACGACAAGGCGATCCACTTCAACCAGTTCCAAGCCGGGACGCCCGACCGCATCCGTCAGAAGCGGGTCAACGAGCGCACCGGGGAAGAGGTCGAGTACGCCGATGTCGTGAAGGGATACGACCTCGGCGGAGGCGAGTACGTCATCGTCACGCCCGAAGAGCTCGAGTCCGTCGAGCCGGGCCGGTCCCGCACCATCGAGATCACCGACTTCGTCGACCTCGACGCCATCGACCCGATCTACTACAAGTCGACGTACTACCTGGGCCCGCAAGGGGAGCAGGCCGTCCGTCCCTACGCGCTGCTGCGCGAGGCGATGGCGCAGAGCAACAAGGTGGCGGTCGCATCTCTCGTGTTTCGCACCAAGGAACACCTCGTCACGATCAGGCCCACCGAGTCGGTGCTGGCACTCGAGACCATGTACTTCGCCGACGAGATCCGCGATCCGACGACCGAGATCCCCGGCGTCTCGTCCGAGGTCGACTTCTCGAGCCGTGAGCTGAGCACTGCCAAGCTGCTCATCGACTCGATGGTGACCGAGTGGGACCCGAGCCATCTACGAGGACGAGTACCGCAAGCGGGTCGAGGGGCTCATCGACGAGAAGCGTCAGGGCAAGGTGATCGTCACCGAACGACCCCGAGACCGCAGCCGACCAAGGTCGTGGACCTCATGGAGGCACTGCAGGCCAGCGTGGAGGCGGCGCGGTCCGCATCGGCCCGGCGCGCACATCGCCGCCGCCGGGCAACGGACCAGCGCTCCCGCCAAGCGGGCGGCCAAACGCGGCGCCGCCGCGCGGCGCCGGGACCGCACCCAGAGTGCTGTCGGGTCTGAGCAAAGTCGGAGCTGCAGTCCCGGGCCACCGAGCTCGGCATCCCGGGGCGATCGAAGATGACCCGGGACGAGCTCGAGGCCGCCGTGGCCGGCAGCCGCCAAGCCCGCCAAGCGCCGCAAGGCGTCGTAGCCGGCACATCGGGCCGCACGAGCTCGGGCTCGGTCCGAGCCGACGGTGCCGGCCGCGATGAGGAAGCGTCCATGACGATCGATCCCGCCTTTCGCTACGAGGGCATGAGCCCCAAGGCCTACGAGCATCCCGCCGACCGGGCCGCCACGGCCGCACTGCGGTCCATCCCCTTGATGGACCAGTTCGTGCGGCGTCTGTGTGACTTCGGCCACGAGCGACGGCTCCGCCAGGTGCTGCTCGGCAACGCCGTGCGCATCGGCGAGGACCAGGTTCCCGACCTGTGGGCCAGCTACGCCAACTGCGCCTGGGTGCTCGACCTCGAACGCACGCCCGACCTGTACGTGACCCAGACCCCGCTCGTCAACGCCATGACGGTCGGCGCCCAGAACCCGGTCGTCATCGTCTACTCGTCACTGGTGGGGTCCTACGAGCCGCTCGAGGTGCGCGCCGTGCTCGCCCACGAGCTCGGGCACGTGCTGTCGGAGCACTACGCCTACACCACCGCGCTGTTGATCATCTCCCAGGTCGTCCAGGGTGCCCTGCCCCGGTCGCTGTTCGCCGGGCTGCCCATCCGCGCCCTGTACCTGGCGCTGCTGGAGTGGTCGAGGATGGCGGAGCTGTCGAGTGACCGCGCCGCCGCGCTCGTGCTCGGCGACCCCTTGCCGGTTTGCCAGATGCTCATGCGCACCGCCGGCGGGGCACTGCCCGGCATGAGCCTCGACGCCTTCATGCGCCCAGGCCACCGAGTACGAGGACGAGGACGACATCTACTCCCGTCACGCCCGGTTCTGGGAGGAGGTCGGTCGACCGCATCCCTTCGCGGTCCGTCGTGTGCGCCAACTGGTGCAGTGGGTGAGTGAAGGGGAGTTCGACCCCATCCGGTCCGGGCACTACGTGCGCCGGGGCCAGGAGCCTCCCGCCTCAGCCGAGTTCGACGCCGCCGTCTCGCACTACGGCGACCGGTTCGTCGCCATGGTCGACCGGATGGGCGGCGGCGTGCAACGTGTCGCCGATCAGATCAGTGCCTGGCTCCGGGCCCGGCAGGGTGCGGGCGCGCCGTCGCCCGACTGACGAAGAAGACGACTGGGACGATCTCGGGGAGTGAGGACCACCGGTCCCATTCCCCGCCGTGGCCCCGATTTCGCTATAGGGCGCCCGGAGGCGGACCGGAAAGGTCCGCGGCGGGAAAACCACGGTCGATCCAACCCCGGGCACTGACCCGACGATACCTCGCCGTCGTCCGGCGAGGATTCGGTGCTCTGGGGCCTCGACGTCGGTGACGCCGGGTCTCAGGGATGTCAAGGTGGCCACATCCCCGCTTCGACCGCACGTCGTCGGGGCGGGGCTGCCCTGCGAGGCGAGCGGTCATCCACTGGGCGATGGTCGGCACCGACACGTTCACGACGGTGCCGTGCGTGGCGCCGGTGACGTGGAGATAGTCGACCGTGTCTCCGATCGGACAAGCCATCTGGGTGACATAGGCGTCGGTGAGCGCCGGCGGCACGGTGGTGTCGGCCGTGCCCTGGACGACCAACATCGGGGCCGGTCGTCTTGGTCCGCCCCGGATCGTTCATCTTGGCGTGCGCGATCACGACCGGGTTGGTCGCCGCGCCCGGCTGGAAGACCGAGGTGGCGGTCAGGTGCCGGGTCCCGATCGCCGAGATCGAGCGCGCCGAGACATCCTTGGGGGACGATCGACTGCGCCGCACTCTCACCGGCAGGAGTGAACATGTCCGACAGGGGGAGGTCGTGATAGGTCTGGGCCCAGGTGTAGGCGACGGGGATGGTGAACTCCAGGATGACTGGCCGACCGACGTCGTCACCACTCCGAGGATCGTGCTCAGCCCCGTGGCCGGCGCGGCCGCCACCACACCGGCGATGTGGAGGTCGGGCGCGTAGGTCGGCGCCAGCTCGCCTGCGAACAACGCGGCCTGTCCTCCTTGGGAGTGTCCGTAGATCATGACCGTGCTCGACGTGTGCAGACCGGGCAACCGACGTGCGGCGCGTGCCGCGTCGAGGACGCCCCGGCCTTCGCTCGCGCCCAGGAGATAGGGATGGATGCCGGGCGTGCCGAGGCCTTCGTAATCCGTGGCAGCCACCACGAACCCGGCCTTCAGATAGTCGCTCAGGCCTGGCACCAGATAGGGCCCCACGCCACCTTGGGACGTGAACAGTGACGGAGCGCAGATCCCCGCGAATCCGGTGGTGCCGTGCGCCCACGACAGGATCGGATACCCGCCCGTGGGTGCGGTGCCGCCGGGGACCACGATGTACCCGGATCGGCGATGTCCTGGCCGTAGATCGACCGCGAATGGTAGAGGATCCGCCACACCGTCGCCGTGGGCGGGCACGCCCGGGCACGCCCATGACCTTCTCGGTGCGGATGATGGCGCCCGGTGCTCCCGGCCGGAAGTGGGTTGGGCGGGGTGTAGAAGGCGGGGATGCCCGTGGCGCCCACGTCGTCGGCGCACGGTCTTCGGGCGCCGGCGGCGACGGTGGCGCTCGTCGCTCGGGGACGAACCGGTCGCCTTCGGGCTGCTGCACCCAGCGCCAGGCCGAGTCACGAGACAGACGCATGACGGCGCCGGTGCGACCGCAAGGCGTGTCACGGGCCGCTTCGGCCGACGCATCCAGATCGAGTGCTCATGATGGACCCTTCGCCGGTCCCCGGCTGCTGGACCGGGATGCAGGTGGTCGAGACCGTTATCGGTCTCAGGTCTGCGGCGACGCGACGCAGCTTGCCGATGACGATCGAGATCTCGTAGAAGACATAGAGCGGCACCGCCAGGGCCAGCATCGAGAAGGGGTCCCCGCTCGGGGTGATGACCGCCGCCACCGTCACGATCCGACCAGGGCCCACCGTCGCCACGACGCCAGTTTCGCCGGGCTCACCACCCCGACGAGCTCCAATGCCACGAGGACCACGGGGAACTCGAAGGTGATGCCGAACACCGCCATGAGGGCCATGACCAGACCCACGTACTTGTTGGGGTCGTAGATCTGCTGCAGCGTCGGCCCCCCCACGCTCCCGAGGAAGCGAAGGGCGTGGGGCAGGCTCACAGGGCCAGCCACGCCCCGGCCGCGAAGAGGACGAGCGAGGCGGCCACGAACGGCACGACGTAGCGCTTCTCGTTCCGGTGCAGTCCCGGGTGTGACGAACCGCCATACCTGCCACAGGATCACGGGGGAGGCCAGGAAGGCACCGGCGTACATGGCCGACGTGGATCCGCAGGGTCAAGCCGTCGAGCGGGCCGGTCACGTACAGGCTGCAGTGGGGGCTGACACGGCAGTACGGCGCCTGGAGCCAGTGCAGGATCTGCGGATAGGCCACGAACGCCACGTGCAGGTGCCGACCAGGGCGACGCCGATCACGAGCACCCGGCGCCGGAGCTCGGCGAGGTGCCCGCCCACGGACATGGGCTCGGGCACGCGGTGCCGGGCGCGATGCAAGGTGATGGACATGGGCGACGACGGCGACGACGGCTGTCAGTTCATCGACGAGACGTCGGGTTCCGCTGCGACGTCCACCCGCAGGGTCACGGGACGTCGGCCCGGGGTGGCGTCTGACCGGGGCGCGCCGGCGTCGGGGCGCGCCCGCGGCTGTTCCCGACACCGACGCCATGGCGTCGTTCCGGCCGTGCTCGGCGCCGGGCCCCCGTTCGGCGCGGCGCCGTGCTCATCGGCCAGCCGGTCGAGCATCGAGAGGGGGAGCGCACCGCCCGGGCGATCTCCGTCGTCGACGGGAGATCGGGGAACGTGGCGCGCACCTCGGACTCGAGCTGCGCCCGCCACCGGGTGAAGTCGCTCCACATCGCTCCGACCCGACGTGCCGCCGACGGCAACTTGTCCGGACCGAGCACGATGAGCGCGATCACCAGGATCATGAGCAGCTTGGGTGGGCTGAGGAGGATCATGACGATCCCTCCGCTCGGATTCGGGCCTAGGCCTGACCGCCGATGGCGTGCTCCGTCGTCGTGGCCTCGGTGTCGCGGCGACGGGTCGTGGACTTCGGCCAGTCCCTTCTTGAATTCGGACCGGGCCGACCCGAGCGAGCGGGCCAGCTTCGGGATCTGGGTGCTCCCGAACAGCACGGCCACGACGACGATGATGACGACCATCCCGTCCATCCAGAAGATTTCAGCAAGCATGGCGTTGCTCCTTTTCCTGGTTTGGTGTTGCTGGTGCGGATCGTCGCGATCGCCGCTCGCACGGCGATGTCCTCGGGTGGGCGACGAGCTCAGGTCGTCGACCGCCGTCTCGACGAGGCGGAGCCCCTCGAGCCCCGGGAGCCGCCCGACGAGCGCGGTCGATGCGTCGTGCGGCCACGATGCCCCTCGTCGTCGCCGAAGAGATGGTCGCACGAGGAACTTCACCTCGGGTTCGGGCATGACCCCGGCGCCGACCGGCGCCCAGTAGCGACGCAGGGCGAAGCGGGTGATGCGCCGCGCCGTGGCGCTCTCGGCGAGGCGTTGGCGGGCGCCGAGGAGTAGAAGTCGATGTGCCTGCCTTCTTGGCGCATGATCCTGCGCAGCAGCTCGGACAGCACCGGGTGCTTCGGCCTTGGCGGCGAGGCGTCCGTAGCCGGCCTGGGTGGTCCACTCGTTGACCGCACCCCACGTCATGTGCACGGCGACGATGTGGGGGGTCAGCGCCGAGGCCAGTGGTGAACGCCACCGGCTTGAGGGCGTCGCGGCGGGGCAGGCGGCGGCGCGACGCCGCCAGGCGGCTCCCGCCCGCGGGCTCGTCGTGGGCCCGCAGGACTTGGGCGATCGCCTCGCCGTGCCAGTGCTCCTCGTAGCACCAGCACGCCAGGAAGGCCGTGACCTGGGGGTCCCGGTGGGCCCGGGTGGCGAGCAGGTCCCGCAGGTAGCAGGCGGTGTGGCCCTCCACGTCGTGCATGTAGCGCAGGCAGCGCAGGGTGGCGGGGTCGAGCGGGTGGCTGGCGGAAGGCCTCGAAGTCGATGTCGTCCACCTCCAGGCGGCCCGACCGCTGGATCAGGGAGTCGATATCGGTCGTCACGGCTCCTCTTCGACACACGACCGCTCCACGGATGTGTCGACGCGGGCTCCGGACCCGAGCCCATTTCCATGGTGGCCAGGGTGGTGGCCGGGGCCGTGGCTGCGAGCGGCGCTACCCTCGCCTGTGGCGCGCCGCTCATCCGGGTCGATGGGCGGCTCCGAAGAACCCTTCGACATGCTCAAGCTCGAGACGGCCAGCGACGCCGCCTTGATGGTGGCGATCGCTCGGATGCACGAGCCGGCGCTGGCCGAGGCGTACCGGCGTCACGGGGGAGCGGTGCTCGCCCTGGCCCGTCGCGTCCTGGGCTCCGCCGACCTGGCCGAGGAGGTCACCCAGGAGGTCTTCGTCGACCTGTGGGACTCGCCCGAGCGCTTCGACCCCGGTCGGGGGGCACTGCGGACCTTCCTCATGACCAAGGCCCACGGCCGGGCCGTCGACATCGTCCGCTCCGAGATCCGCCCGCCGACAGCGCGAGGAGCGCACCGTGCGCGAGACGGCGGTCTCGGGCTACGACATCGAGCACCAGGCCTGGGACCTGGCCATCGCCGAGCAGGTGAAGGCGGCGGTGACGAGCCTGCCCGCCGAGGAGCGCACCGCCATCGAGATGGCCTACTTCGACGGCCACACCTACCGCGAGGTGGCTTCGATCCTGGGCCAACCGGAGGGAACGGTGAAGAGCCGGATCCGCAGCGGGCTTCGCCGGCTCCGGTCCGCACTGGCGCAACACGGCGTGGAGACGGCATGGACAGAACCATGAACCACGACGAGATCGCCGCGCTGCTGGGCGCATTCGCCCTCGACGCCGTCGATCCCGACGAGGCGGAGGCGATCCGCGCCCATCTGGCCGAGTGCCCTCGGTGCTCGGCCGAGGTGGCCGAGCACTGGGAGGTGACGGGTCTCATCGCCAACGTCGGCGTGGACGCGCCGGCCGAGATCTGGGACCGCATCGCGGCGCAGATCGACACCGAGGCCCGCGACCCGTCGCCCCGCCCCGCTGCACCTGGCGTCCTCGTCGTCCTCGGCGCGTCGCCGGCCCGCCACCGTGCGCCGACGGCTGGCGTGGTCGGCGGTGGGGACCGTCGCGGCGGCCGCCGCGGCCGTGTGGCCGTCGCTCTTGGGCGTGCAGGTGGGTCGGCTCGACCAGCGGGTCGGGGCAGTTGGCGACCGCCAGCCGACACAGCGGGCTCACCAGGCGGTCCAGGCCGCCCTGCTCGACCCGAGCGCGCAGAAGGTGACCCTGGCCGCCACGAGCTCCACCTCGACGGTGGGTGAGACGCCGCTGGTCAAGGGTGCCCGAGCCGCGGTGGTGGTGGTCCTCCCCGACGGCTCGGCCTTCATGCTCAACACCGGCCTTCCCCGCCTGGCGGCTCGGACCGCACGTACCAGCTCTGGGGCGTGGTCAACGGCCAGACGGTGTCGTTGGGCCTGCTCGGGAGCCAACCCCGCGACGTGGCCTTCACGGTCAATCCCTCCGCCCCCGTGAAGGTCTTCGCCGTCACCGACGAGGTGGCCGGCGGGGTGGTCCGCTCCATGCACGACCCGGTGGCGGAGAGCACCACCGGCCTGAGCGCCGACGTCCCGCGCCGTGGGAGAGTGGGGCTTGAGCCCGACGCTCGACCCGACTGGGAGTGGCGAGTGGGGCGAGTGGAAGGAACGCACGATGAGTCTTCCCCGAGGTCGTGTCGCGAGACGACGTGGCTGGACGAGCGCAAGGCGCTGCTCGACCGCAGGAGAAGGCGATGACCCAGGCGCGCGATGTGCTGAGCACCACGCGGCGCCAGTTGCCGATGGTCAAGGTCGACAAGGACTACGTCTTCGCAGGACCCGGGCGGAGACGTGCGCCTTGCCGAGACTGTTCGACGGTCGTCGCCAGCTCATCGTCCAGCACTTCATGTTCGACCCGGGTTGGGACGAAGGCTGTCCCAGCTGCACGGGGGCGGCCGACGAGCTCTCCGCCGGACTGCTCGCGCACCTGCGCGCCCGGGACACGAACTTCGTCGTCGTGTCCCGGGCCCCGCTCGACAAGATCGAGCGGTACAAGGCGCAAACGGGGTTGGACGTTTCCTTGGTACTCGTCGTTCGGCAGCGACTTCAACTACGACTTCAATGTGACCATCGACGCCTCGGTCGCCCCGGTGATGTGGAACTACCGGACCATGCGACGAGCTCGAGCAGGTACGACATGGGCTGGCTCGGGGAGGGATCGTCCGAGCAACCCGGCTACAGCATGTTCCTTCGCGACGGCGGCGGCATCTTTCACACCTACTCCGTGTACGCGCGGGGAACCGAGATGCTCGGCGGCGCCTACTACTTCCTCGACTGACCGCGCTCGGTCGCCAGGAGGAGTGGGAGGAGCCCAAGGGTGCGTGCCGCCGACGTCCGGGCCTCCCTGCCCGATTTCTCCACCTGACGACGCCTGGGCCCGGTGCGGCCAGCACCACTGCGAATCCCGGGGTACCACCATTGGCAGGGACCTCGGGACCTGAATAAATGGTGCTCGTGACGAAGTCCGTACCCGAGCCGTAGCCGTCGATGGGCCTCGTCTGGTTCCGGTGGCGCGCCGAGTGCGGGCCCGGTGGCGCTCGACCCTCGTGCTTGTCCTCGTCGTCGCCGATCGGCGCCGGGGCGTGCGCTGGCCGCACTGGCGGGCGCCCGCCGCAGCGCCACGGCCATGCCCCAATTCGTGGCCTACAGCCTGCCCGACGACGGTGGCTTTCTCTATGGGAGCCTGACCTCTCGCCGCCCTCGATCCCCGGCCGGCGGGCTCCGATCGCTCGCCCTGCCCCCGCTGGCGCAGCGGATCGTCGATCTCCCCCAGGTGGTCGCCTATTTCCGGGCCCCGTACCTCTTCGTGACGACCGATCCCACGGTCGACACAACGGGAGCACCGCCGTCATCGGGGTGGCCGACGCCGATCTCTTACCACCGTGTCGACCGGCCGCTCGTGGTGGCGGGGCATCTGCCTGAACCCGGGGCGCCCTTCGACGCGGCGATCAACGAGGTGGCCGCCGACAGGACCATCTCCATGTCGGCAGCCTCGTCCACCTGTACGCGTACTCGGCGGCGCAGTTCCAAAACGGCGCCTTCACGGGGGGAGTCGAGCTCCAGTCCCAGGCTCCGGCCGGGCCACGCTTCACGGTTCGGGTGGCGGCGATCGTCCGGTCTCCCCAGGAAGTCAACGCCGTTGTGCCGCTCCTCGCCCACGAGCACGTGTCCTACGAGGGTGACCAGAACATCTATGTGACACCGGCCTTCTTGCCGCACCTGGCCGCGGGCTTGCGGATGTCCCTGTCCAATCACATGTCCGAGACATCAACCTCGTCGGCGTCCGCCTCCGCCACGGCGCGGCCGACTGGAAAGCGTTCGAAGCGGGCGCGCATGCCATCGGGCACAGCCAGGTCTTCACGAGCGCCGGCAACGTCTACAACATCCGCACCGCAGCGTCGAGCGCCGAGCGTGGCATCCACCTCGAAGTCGTGGCCCTTCTCCTCTTCGGCGCCTTTGCCGCCTTGGTGACGCTGCTTCTCGTCGGCCAGTCCGTCGCCCGGCAGGTGCTGCTCGAAGGCGACGACCACGCCACGTTGCGCAGTCTCGGTGCCACGTCGCGCCCAGCTGGTCGCCATCGTCGCCTTGCGGGCGACGGCCATCGGCGCTGGGGGGTGGCGATCCTCGCCTTCGCGGTGGCGGTGGTGGGTTCACCGCTCATGCCCCTCGGCCTGGCCCGCCAAGCCGAGATCCACCCGGGTTTCGACGTCGATCTCACCGTCTTGATCCCCGGGTTCCTCATCATGACCGTGCTCATCGTGGCTCGGTCGCTGTCGCCGGCGTGGCGGGTCAGCCGCCGACGCCCTGCACCTCCGGGGCGGACGCCATGCGCGATGCCCGGTTGTCGCGTCTGGCCGAGGCCGTGGCCCGCACCTCGCTGTCGCCGGTGGCCCAGCATCGGCTTGCGCTACGGGCTGGAACCGGGTCGCGGACGCCGGGCCGTGCCGCTGGTCAGTGCCCTGTCGGCGCGGTGGTGGCGGTCACCGCGCTCGCCGCCGCCTTCACCTTCGGGACGAGTCTCGACCATCTGCTCGGCAGCCCCCGCCAGCAGGGATGGAATTGGGACGTCCTGGTGGGTAATCCCAACAGCACCACCGACCAAGTAGCCCAGGGGTCGGCGCTGCTGGCGCGCAACCCCGTCGTGGCCTCCTATTCGGCCATCGCCATCCTGGCCGGCGCCCAACAGGGAAACGTCGTGATCGACGGCAAGGTGGTCGACCTCCTGCTCGCCTTCGACCCGCTCAAAGGATCGGTGTATCCGCCTCTTGTCCAGGGCCATGTCCCGCGGGCCGGGGACGAGGTGGTGTTGGCGAGCAAGACGCTCCAGAGCTGCATCGAAGCATCGGTCAGTCCATCGACGTTGGCCGGCCCCGCCGGGAAACCCCGCATCCTCCACATCGTCGGGAGCATGATCTCGCCGTCGGTGGGCGACCTCTTCACCAACGGCTTGGGCGACGGTGGCTGGGTGTACGGGCCGGCCGTCCGCCGACAGCTGGTGGACACGGCCTCCGGCCCACCGGCGGCACCCCGCCCACGGTGTTCACGCTCTTCGCGGTGCGTTACGCCCACGGGGTGTCGCCGGCGGTTGCGTACGCGAGCCTGCGCCGAGATTTCGGGGCCACCGTCCTGCGGCCACTGCCGTCCGAGGACGTCCTCAACCTCCAGAGCGTCGACCGCTTACCGCCCGTGCTCGCCGCCCTGGTCGTGTTCTTGGGGGTGGCGACCGTCGGTAACACCTTGGTGGCGTCGGTCCGTCAGCGGCGCCGGGAGCTCGCCATCTTGAAGACGATCGGGTTCGTCCGCCGTCAGGTGGCCGCCGTCGTCGCCTGGCAGGCCACGTCGTTCTGTGCTCGTGGCGCTCGTGCTCGGCATCCCCTTCGGCGTGGCGGGGGCCGCTGGGCCTGGAATCTCGTGGCCTCGGGCATCGGATCGGTCTCCCCGCCGGTGGTGCCGGCGCTGGCGATCGTTGTCGTCGTCCCCGCCGCCTTGGTGGTGACCAATGGCATCGCCGCCTGGCCGGGTTGGGTGGCGGCGACGGGTGGCGCCGGCCGCTCGTCATGCGCAACGAGTGAACGAGTGACGTCGGAGACCCGCCGGCTAACGGCCGGGGAAGTGGCTCTCGCCGATCACCTCGCACACCGTGATGTCGTAGGAGGCATAGAAACGGTCGCGGCCCATCTGCTGGGCGGCGCGGTGCTCGGGATGGTCGCGCCAGGCCCGGTGGGTCTCCATCGACTGGCGAAGGTGACGATCGACACCCGCTCCCCGTCGTCGGCCTCGAAGCTCTTGAAGTCCACGAAGCCCGGCATCGTCCGGGCCAGCTCCAAGATGCGCTGGGCCGTCTCGTGGTACTCGTCGACCGACTCGGGCCGGAGCCGCGACCGGAACACGGTCACGATCCGTGCGCTCGTCCGGCTCCGGCCGGGTCGTCACCGGCGACTCAGAAGGTGGACTCGAGCTGCTCGGCGGTGCTTGAGGTTGCTCTCGATGGCCTCGAGGGCGGCCTCGTCGCCCTGGGCGCGCGGCCCGGTGAACCACTTGCGGGCGCTCACGAACCAGAAGATCGCTGGCGTAGAGCAGGACGACCCCGACGGCGACGATCGTGTAGTTGAAGTTGTGCCAGGTGATCGGGCTGGCCGTCGGGAGCACGAAGAGGATGGTGATGATCCCGACCCAGATGATGCCGACCCAACCCACGACGGCGCTCCACTTGCCGAGGTTCCACGGGCCCGGCTTGAAGCTGTCGCCGGCCAGGCGGCGCAACAGGGTCGGGATGACGTAGGCGATGTAGAGGCCGATGACGGCGATCGAGATCACGGCGCCGTAGGCGACCGAGCTCCACATCGACGGGATGGCCAGGATGAAGGCGAAGACCACCGCGAAGTAGATCGCCCGGCTTGGCGTGCGGGTGCGGGGGTTGATGTGGTGCCAGAACTTCGATCCCGGGATGGCGCCGTCTCGCGAGAAGGCGTAGATCATGCGCGAGTTGGCCGTGACCGAGGCCATGCCGCAGTAGGCCTGGGCCACCATGGCCACCACCAGGAGCCACTCACCCCCGTGTCGTCCGATGGCGTCGATCCAGATCTGCACGGGCGGGACGCCCGTGGCCGAGGTCAGGGCCTTGGTGTACTCGGCCGTGGTGGGGATGGCGTAGGTGATCCCGACGAGCAGGACGAATCCGGCGATCAGCGAGACCCAGATGGAGCGGACGATTCCCTTGGGCCCGGCCACCGCCGCGTTGTGGGTCTCCTCGGTCATGTGGGCCGAGGCGTCGTAGCCCGGTGAAGGTGTACTGGGCCAGGAGCAGGCCGATCATGAAGACGTAGAAGCTGTTGTGGAACCCGGTCTCGTTGACGAGCTTGGTGAACACGAACGAGGTCGAGGCGTGATGGGCCGGGACGACGAGCAGGACGATCACGATAAGCAGGACGCCGAGGATGTGCCACCACACGCTCACGTCGGAGAGGAAGGCCACCACCCGGACGCCCGAAGATGTTCAGGGCGGCGTGGACGATGAGGATGCCGGCGTAGATGATCAGGGTGTGCCCCGGTGTGGCCGCCCATCCGGTGGTCAGGTTGAGGAAGGCGTTGAAGAACAGGGAGAACCCGTAGTCGATGCCGGCGGTGACGGCCACCTGGCCGAGCAGGTTGAACCATCCCGTGAACCAGCTCCATGCGGCCCCGTTGCGCTTGGCCAGCTTGGCCGACCAGTAGTAGAGGCCGCCGGCGGTGGGATAGGCCGAGCACACCTCGGCCATCCCGAGCCCGACCACCAGCGTCATCAATCCGACGAGGATCCAACCCCAGGTCATGTCCACGGGGCCGCCGTTGGTCATGGCGATGCCGTAGGCCGTCAGGCATCCCGAGAGGATCGAGATGATGGTGAAGGACACGGCGAAGTTCGAGAACCCGCTCATTCGCCGCCGGAGCTCCTGGGCGTAGCCGAGCTCGTGGAGCTTCTTGGTGTCCGCGTCCAACTGGCTTGCGGCGTCGGCACTCGATCGACATGACTACCCCCATCGTCAGGGTCGACGGTGGGCCCCTCGCACCCACCCCCGGCCGGCACTCTCGAGCGCCCGACCACTGGCGATTGGTGTCGGTCACAATCCGGCCGGAACGTCCGGTCAGTGAGCGCCAGACAAACGATCGGTAGCTGGCGTCACTAGAACAGTTCGCCGTCTTGGTGTCAAGGATCCGCAGGTGAGATGGGCTATGCCGCGACTCGCACGGGCGCGCACTGGCCGCTGAGGGCGTCAGCCAACCGTGGTGCCGGCCGCAGTCGACCGTTACAGCGCCAGCGGGCGGATGGGGCTGAAGATCAACGCGGGTCGGTCTTCCAGTCCACGCCGGGCACGTCGACGTAGAGCTCGATCTCGTTGCCGTCGGGGTCGAGGATGTAGAGGCTGTGGGTCACGGTGTGGTCGCTCGTCCCCGACCACGGTCGCGCCCGCCTCCTGCACGCGTGCGCAGCGCGTCGCGCAGTTCGTCGTCGGTGTCGCCCACCTTGAGGCCGAAGTGGTAGAGCCCCACGCGCCGGCCCGGCGGTGACGCCGGGCGTCCTCGCCCACCTCGATCAGCAGGAGCTCGTGATGGGTCCGGTTCGACGGCGCCGAGAAGGCGGCGGCCGGGAACCCGAGCGTCCTCGGTCGGCGCAGCTGCCGCCATCCCAGGACGTCGCGGTAGAAGGCGGCCGAGCGCTTGACATTGCGCACGTACAGCACCAGATGCCCGAGCTCTTTGACTTCCATGCTTCCTCCTCCACGCCGCCGGACCACGGTGCACAACCGGCCCCGAGCCGCCGACTATTCCCCCAGGTCGGCCCATATGCTCGGTCGCCATGGACCTCTCCGCCGCCGAGATCCGGGTTCTCGGGAGCCTGGTGGAGAAGCAGCTCACCACCCCCCAGCAGTACCCGCTCACGCTCAACGCCCTGACCCTGGCGTGCAGCCAGTCGTCGAATCGCGATCCGGTCGTCGCCTACGACGAGCGCACCACCGAGGCGGCCGTGACCAGCGTCAAGACCCGGGGCTGGCGCGGTTCGTCCACCCGTCGCACGGACGCTCGGCACTTCGCTACGGCCACACCCTCGACGAGGCGTTGGGACTCGACACCCGCCCCTTGGCGCTGTTGGCGGTGCTGATGCTGCGGGGCCCGCAGACCCTGGGGGAGCTGCGGACCCGCACCGAGCGCATGGTCCGCTTCTCCGATCTCTCCGAGGTCCAGGCCGAGCTCGACGCGCTGGCCGCCCGCGCCGAGCCCCTGGTGCTGCGCTTGGCCCGGGGCCCGGGGCAGAAAGAGGACCGCTACGGCCAGCTTCTGGGCGGCCCGGTCACCGGACCAGTCACATCCGTCGCGGTCCGAAGCCGACGCCGACGCCGCGTCACGGCCGGGCGGCTCCGGCGAGCCCGGGCGCGGGCCCGGTGCCCGAGGGCGGTGATGGACGAGGCGCGGCACCTTCGCACGAGCTGGCGGCGCTGCGTGCCGAGTTGGCGGAGCTTGCGTGCCGAGGTGGATGCGCTGCGCCGGGCCCTCGACGACCTGCGCCAGCAGCTCGGCGCCTGAGCGGTGCCGCGGTGACCCGCTCGATGGGCTCGGCAGAGGTCCGGCATGATGGCGAGCTCGCACGAGACGCTCGCCCCGACGAGAGATGGAGTGACATGATTGCGGCAGCGGGAACAGCACCGATGATCGTGGTGGGCGTGGACGGGTCTGATCCCTCGAGGCGCGCCCTGCGCTGGGCCGCCGACCAGGCCAAGCTCACCGGCGCCGAGCTCAAGGTCGTGACGACGTGGGAGTACCCCCCACGCTCGGATGGGCTCCGCCCTATCCGTCGGACTTCGACCCCAACGCGGATGCCGCGCAAGGCGCTACGCGAGACCGTCGACGCCGTGCTCGGTGCCGACCCCGCCGTGGTGGTGCACCTCAAGGTGACCGAGGGCCACCCCGCCTTCGTGCTCACCGAGGCCGCCCGGGGCGCTGCTCTTCTGGTCGTCGGCAGCCGAGGCCACGGTGCGTTCGCGGGCATGCTGCTGGGTTCGGTGAGCGAATACTGCGCCGCGCATGCGCCCTGTCCCGTGGTGGTGGTACGGCACGCCGACGACGACAAGCCCTGACCCGGCACCGCCGCCAATCGACCGGTCGGCGGCGCGTCAGGTCTCGTTGAGTGCCAGCCGGTCCGCGTACCGGCACACCCCGCGCGCGAAGCCGCGCACCATGGCGCGCAGTCCCAGTCGCAACAGGGCACCGGTGCCGGGGATGAGCGGCTCCACGCTGCAGCGCCACGTGACGACGGTGCCGGTGGGCTGCTCGTCGAGGTACACATCCGCCCGGTAGTGCCGGACCGGGAGCCCCTTCACCGCCACGTAGCCCAGGTGACGCGGTGGCTCCCAGGCCACGACTTCCTCGCTGCTGCCTCCGGGGCCGAAGGCGAAGCGTCGCAGCGCCCCCACGCCGTCGGGTGCAGGGTCACCCTCGCGCAGGAGATAGGTCCGGGTCATCCACGTCCATTCCTTCCAGCGCGTAGACGTCTCCGATCAAGGGCCAGATCGTCTCTGCCCGCGCCGTCGACCGTGCCGAGCCCTCGAATTCGTAGCGATGGGCCATCTCAGCCCGCCAGGTGGTCCTTCAGCGCCTGCAGGCTCTGTTGGTAGACCTGGTGCATCATGTCGACCATCTCGTCGTCGACGTCGACGTCCCACGTGACATGGGATCTGCTTGCCTTCGGGTATCACCGTGATGGTGGCCTTGTGGTTGATGACGGGGACGCCGCCGACGATGCCGTAGACGAGCTCGCGCTCCTCCTCGTCGCGTCGTTCGAGCCGCTCGATGATCTCCATGCCGCCCATCTTGAGCACGCGGTCGTCGCCGTCGACGGCACACGACTCGATCCCCGGCATCCAGTTGCCGATGCCTCCGAAGTCCCCGACCACGGCCCACACCTCGTCGGCCGGCCGGTCGATGTCGATCTCTGCACGCGCCTTGCCCATTGCCCCTCCATCACTCGGCAGTGCAGCAGCATGCCACGGCGGGCGACGCCGGCGGTCCTCTCAGGTCTGGAGGTCGAGCACACCGTCGGCGAGCTCTTCAGCTCGTCGCCGAACGAGACGGGGGGGACCAAGGGCCGTAGGACGAACTTGGAGAACCCGACGTCGACGAATCTCCCGATCAGTCGGCGCAGCCCGTCCACACCGTCAGGCACGAGGTCACGGACATCGGTCGTGTCCGTGCCGGCTTCCGTCCCGGCCCCCTTGCCCGGGCGGTGGCGTGCCGGGCGGCCACGCGCGCGCAGGAGCTGCTCGGGTGGGTCCCGGCGCGTGTAGCCGATGCTCACGCCGAAGTGCTCGGGGTCGATGCGCCGCCCCGCCTCGGCGGCGACGTCCTCGATGACGACTCGCCCGGCGGCGGCCTCCTCGGGTGTGCACAGCGCGGGCAGCCATCCGTCGCCGAGCAGGCCGGCCCGACGCAGCGCGCCGGGAACGCTGCCCCCCAGCCAGATGTCGAAGGGCCGTTGCAGCGGCTTGGGCTCGACGGTGACGCCGTGCAGTTTCCACGACGGCACCGTCGTGGTCGACGTCGTCCTCGGTCCACAACCGGCGCAGCAGGGGGAGGAGCTCGTCGAGCTGCCGACCCCGGTCGCCCGGCCCCGACCCCCATGGCGTCGAGCTCGGCGGCACGCCGCAGTCCGAGGACGAAGGTGACGAGCAGCCGGCCTCCCGACAGACGGTCGAGGGTGGCGAGCTGCTTCGCCAGCCGCACCGGATTGCGCCCGGGCAGCACCATGGTGGTCCCGATCTTCAGACGCGGCGCGTGCCCCGCCGCGTACGCCATGGCCGCCAGGGGGTCGTCGCCGGGGACGGTGAGGACGTCGGACCACCACAACGAGTCGAATCCGTTCGATTCGAGGTCGTCGACGAGCTGGCCGAGCTCGTCGCCCGACATGACCGAGGTTCCGGTGCCGATCCCGATGCGGACCTTCACGTCAAGGCCGAAGGTGTCACGTCGGTCGACCTGCGTGCCGCTGGTAGCGTCGCCGCCTGGACCGTCCCCGCACACGAGGAGCGTGACCATGAATCGCCGAAGAGGCCGCCCGCGCCACCGACCGACGCCGTCGCCTATCTGCCTGCCGGGTTCATGCTGGCCGGGCCACGTACAAACGCGGCGGCGAGCTCGGTTTCGACGGCGTCGACTTCTACACCGCCGGACGCGGCGGTGCGCTCGGCGATGTCGACGGCACGGTGGTGGCGGCCGCCTTCGTGTTCTTCAATCCCGACTCGATCGTCGCGGCCTGGGAACGCACCCGGCCGCTTGATGTCGCGCCGGCAGGCGGCCGAGGCCTTCGCCGGTTGTCTCGACACCTGGGCGCAACGCCATCTCCCCGACGAGGTGGACTACGAGCGCCTGGCGGAGCTGCTGGGACGGGTCAACGGCGCCGCCTCACCGTCGGGTGCCCCGCTGTTCGCGGCGTGGAAGGCCATGCCCGAGCCCAGAGGATCCCAAAGAGCTGGCGCTGCAACGGCTGAACGTGCTGCGCGAGCTGCGCGGCGCGGTGCACGGCGCGTCGGTGCTCGGCGCCGGCCTCGAGCCGCTCGAGGCGGTGCTCATCAAGACCCCGTTCATGGCCGGAGGTCTTCGGCTGGGCCGAGCCCTATCCCGAGGTGGAGTCGCGCCACGACCAGTGGGAGCAGGCCGAGGTGGCCACCAACCGCATCATGGCCCGCGCCTATTCGGTCCTCGACGCCGGCGAGCTCTCCGAGCTCGTCGACCTGGCCGGCGCCGCGCACAAAGGCGTTACCTGAGCAAGCTGGCCGGTCAGGCTCCTTCGGCCAGCAGGGAGCGCACTTCCTCCAGCGTCGAGCCCTCGTGGGGCACGGCCAGCGACGAGGTCCGGAGGTCGTCGGGAGCCACCAGTGTCCCGGTGTGGCGGACCTGGCCGATGAGATCGGCCAGCGTGCTGGCGAATTCGACTTCGTCGCCCCGGTCCATGGCGTCGACGAGCTGCGCGTCGAGTTGCTCGATGGCGGGCATGTCGGCGTCGGGCACGTCGTAGCGCCCTTCGCCGAGGATGCGGACGATCATCAGCCGTTCCCCCCTCCGGGCGTCGAGGTCCCGTTGCCCGACGGCGGCACCGCGCTCGCCCCGCCGTTGGTCCCCGGCGCGCCCCCGGGGGCAGGCTGGCACTGGGGTCAGGGGCGCCGGAGCCGATCTGCGCCTTGAGCGCGGCGAGCTCGGCGTCGACCTGTCCCGCCTTGGAAGTGGCGTCGAGCTGCTTCTGGATGTCGTCGCCCCCGCCTCCGAGGGCGTCGGGGAGCGCGCCGGTGTCGAGGAGCTCGTCGATGGCGCCCGCCCGGGCCTGCATCTGGGCGATCTTGTCCTGGGCCCGGTCGAGGGTCATGCCGGCGTCGGTCATCGACTCCGAGATGCCCGAGACGGCCTCGCCGATGCTGGCCTGGGCCTTCGACGCCGTGTAGCTCGCCTTCAGCGTCTCCTTCTTGGTGCGGAAGGCGTCCACCTGGGCCTGGAGGCGGCTGGCCGTCGTCTCGAGCTGCTGCTGCTGGGCCTCGACCTGCTGGTGCTGGGTCCCGAGGCTCTCGAGTTGGTCGGCGAGCGTGGCCCGACGCGCCAGGGCCTCGCGGGCCAGGTCCTCCTGGCCCTGGCCGAGCGCCTGCTTGGCCTGGTCCTGGAGCTTCTGCGCCTGGGCCTGGAGCTGGGTCGCCTGGAGCTCGAGGCGCTTGCGGGCCGTGGCCACGTCGGCGAGGGCGCGGCGCACCTTGGTGAGGTTCTCCTGCTGCTTCTCGTAGGAGAGGTCGAGCATGTCGGCGGGGTTCTCGGCCTTGTCGAGGGCCTTGTTCGCCTTGGCCTGGACGATCCCGGACAACCTCTTCATGACGCTCATGCTGGTCTGGCCTTTCTCCTGGTTGTGCTCATTACGATCAGAGCACGTCGGGACTCGCCTCGTCGAGAGCGGGGCGTTGCACCGACGGCGAGCAGGTGCGAGCGCGCCGTGGTCCTCGAATTCGGCCGCGCTGGGCGCGCCGGTCCTCCTCGGTGAGCAGGCGGTAACGCAGCTCGCCGCGCCCTGGGCTCCAGAAGACGGGGTCGGCGCACTGCCAGCCCTCGGCCCGCAGCGACGCCTTGGTGATCTTGCCCGT
Organism: uncultured Acidimicrobiales bacterium; assembly: GCA_963846125.1. Taxonomy (GTDB): domain Bacteria; phylum Actinomycetota; class Acidimicrobiia; order Acidimicrobiales; family UBA8190; genus Chersky-840. The sequence goes on along the minus strand of CAWJUR010000001.1, from coordinate 144,892 downwards.
GGCGGTGAGGGGGAGCCCCGGCGACACCCGGACGAAGCGCGGCGGCCACTTGGTCCCGAGGTCGGGCTGGGCGCCGAGGAAGGCGGCGAAGCCGTCGGGGTCGAACATCGCGCCGGGACGCAGCTCGACCGTCGCCATGACCTGGTCCCCGGAGCGGGGGTCGGGCACGGCGTAGACCGCGGCGGCGGCGACGTCGGGGTGGCGCTCGACGACGCGTTCGATTGGGGCGGCGGCGAAGTTCTCGGAGTCGACCCGGAGCCAGTCCCCGCCCCGTCCCGCGAAGTAGAAGTAGCCGGCCTCGTCGCGGTAGCCGAGGTCGCCGGACCAGTACCAGTCGTCGTGGACCCGTTCGGCGTTGCCGTCGGGGTTCTTGTAGTAGCCCTCGAAGCCCCGCCCTCCGGTGCGGTTCACGATCTCGCCGATGGCGTCGCCGGCGTTGACGAGCCCGCCGCCCTCGTCGAAGCGGGCCCGGGCGCACTCGCGCAACGTGTCGGGGTCGATCACGGCCACGTCGTCGATCGGCGGGGGGACGCCGAGCGAGCCCGGCGGGGTGTCGGGGGTGACGTTGATGGAGGTGCCGCCCTCGCTCGATCCGTAGCCCTCGACGAGGCGACAGGCGAAGCGCCGTTCGAAGATGGCCCGGTCGGGCGCCCGAGGCCTCGGTGCCGAACCCCTGGCGCAGCGGGTTGTCGGCGTCGTCGGCGCCTGCGGGGGTGGCCAGGACGTAGGCGAGCGCCTTGCCGACGTAGGTGAACCGGGTGGCGCCGAAGTGCCGCACATCGGCGAGAAAGCGCGACGCGCTGAACCGGCCCGCCAGCGCCACCGACGCGCCCACGGCCAGCGCCGGGGCCCACAGGGCCATGATGGCGTTGCCGTGGAAGAGCGGCATGGGGCAGTAACAGATGTCGTCGCGTTCGAATCCGTAGATCTCCGCGGCACGACCGGCGATGGCCGCCAGGCGGCCCTGGGTGCAGCGCACGGCCTTGGGGTCACCGGTCGTGCCCGACGTGAAGAGCAGAAGGAGGAGGTCGTCGGGCGACACGTCCTCCCCGGCAGGTGTGGCTGACCGTGCGCCGAAGCGGCACCGCAGTCGAGGCGGGCTCGGTACCCGGCGGAGTCGACGCGCAGGATGCGATCGCGCGGGGACGTCGAGGTCGAGGCCCGGCGAGGAGCCCGGCGCCCGCGTGCGTCGGTGACGAGGAGCTGGCAATCGGTGAAGCGGATGTCGCGGGCCAGCTCCTCCCCGCGTCGGGTGGGATTGATCCCGACCACCGTCGCCCCGGCCAGCGCGGCGGCTCCCAGCCACAACAGGTATTCCGGGACGTTGTCCAAAAGGACGCCGAGATGGAACGGGCCGGGTTGGCGCAGCTCGCGCGCCACCACGGCCCGGTGGCGGCTCTCGGTCACGACGTGGCGCCAGCTACCACGTGGTGTCGTCGAAGTGCAGTCCGGGTCGATCGTCGTCGTTCCCGGGCGCCGAGGAGCTCGGCGACGGTGCGCGGCCGCGGCGACAGGGTGCTCGGACACGGTGCGGAGCGTAGGGGCTGGGGCCCGGCGCTCAGGCCGTAGTCAGACCGCCGTCAGGCCGTGATGCCGACCTCGTCAGCTCGGGTCGGGCGTCTTGGCCCCGTCCAGGTATCCGTGCAGGACGGTGTGTCCCGAGCTCGCGCGGATCCACACGCTCTTGATCTTCGACATCGTGAGCGCGCACGCCATGGTGACCCGGACCGACGAGCCGTCGGTGCGGTAGGTGCCGGTCTGCCACCACGAGCCCGACACGGTGCGCACGAAGACCGACAGCACCTCGCCCGAGGGCTGTCCCGACTCGCGCAGGTCCATGGCCGTCCCCCACGGCTCCGGCGGTCAGGCGCGCCGTGGCGTGCACCGTGGGCAGTCCCACCAGGGCCACCGTCGTCGCCGTCGGGCCCGAGGGCCAGGCCAGGCTCAGCACCAGGACGACCGCCACCGCCACGGCGGCCGCCGCCGACCCCACGATGTAACGGGAACGGTGGGCGCGGCGCTCGCGGCGTTCCTCGGCCCGCAGGCGGTCGAGCACCGCGGTCTGCAACTCGAAGGGGAGCTCGTGCTCGTTGAAGCGGTCCGGGTCGGCCGCACCGAGGACCATCGACAGCATCATGAGGTCCTGGCGCTCGTCGCGACACGACGCGCAGCCTTCGGTGTGGGCGGAGAGCGCCACGCGTTCGTTGACCGACAGCTGGCCGATGACCTCCATGGCGATGAGGCCCTGGAAGTGCTCGCAGGGGTCGGTCATCACCGGTCCCACCCCATCTCTTCGAGGGCGAGGCGCAGGGTGCGCAGCCCGTAGAAGAGGCGGCTGCGGACGGTTCCCTCGGGGATCCCGAGCTCGTCGGCCACCTCGCGTCCCGACCGGCCCCGGTAGTAGGTCTCGATGAGGACCTGGCGGTGGTCGGGGCGCAGCCGGCTGAGGGCCTCTTCCATCTGCCATCCCACCATGGCGTTCTCGACGTCGTCGTTGACACCGGCGATGTCGGGTGGCAGCGGCTCGGTCTGGCGGATGGCGCGGGCCCGGGCGTGGTCGATGACCACGCGCCGGGCGATGGTGAACAACCACGTGCGCAGCGTCCCGAGGTTGGTGTCGAAGCGGTCCCGGGCCCGCCAGGCGCGGATGAAGGTCTCCTGGACGACGTCCTCGGCGGCCTTGGGGTCGCCGAGCGAGCGTCGGGCGTAGCCGTAGAGCTCACCGCCATGGGCCAGGAAGGCCACGCGCAGGCCCGCCGCGTCGGCGGACTCCGACACGGGATCCTGCTGGCCTGCCGTCGGGGCCGCGTCGACAACAGCGGGGTCCGTCGGTCCTCCGGGCGTCACCATGTCAGACGTGTCTCTCTGACCGTCGTGGGCCTCGACCGCGTACCGGATCAATATAGCCCCCACCGGACGAAGCCTTGGTGGTCGGGGGCGTCGTGTTGCTCGATGCGCCCGAACCCGATGCCGCGGCGACCTTGGCGACGGTGAACCCCGCCACGCCGTCCCCGGTGACCTGGCCGGCGGAGTCCGACAAGAACGTGTACAGCGCCTTGCCGTTGTAAGTCACCTGGAGGGCGCCAGCCGGCTTGGTCGTCGCCAGCGTCCCGGTCACGCCGGGGCCGGCCTTGGGAGTCGTCCCGGCCGGAACGGTGAGCGGGGGCCACGCCTGGGACACGCGCCGGTACAGCTCGTTCCGCTTGCCGCCGAGTGTGTACAGGGCCATCCCGGAGCTGTTCTCGAGAATGGTCCCCTTGTTGGTGACTGCGGACTTCACCGTGGCGGTCGCGCTGGCGCGCGGTGGTGCTGCCGCCCGTGCCCGTGCCGGTGCCGGTGCTGGGCGGCGACGTGGTGGTCGCCGCGGTTCGGGGTCGATGACCCGCACGCGGCGAGGGTCAGTCCGATCGACGGCCAGGACGCGCCACGGCGGTGCCGGGGCGGGCGAGGCGCTTGAAGGCGGTCGGGGCGAGCCGTCCGCGACGCCCGGTCGGGGTTGCGGCGTCAGCGTGGTGGGTCATTGCGATGCTCCCTTGATTGGATCGGTGACCTGGCCGGCGCTCGGCCGGTGCGGTCCTCACCCAAGGATACGGACGAGGGGGTACGTTCATGACCGAGACCGTGTCACGGAGGGTCACGCTGCGATGGAGGTCCCCTGGGTACCGTGGCTTGCGATGGCCGAGGAGCGAAACGCCCCCTCGGGGAGCGGAGCCGGCGGGAGCCCTGCCGGCGGCGAGAGTTCGGACGAGGCCCGCCGGGACGGGGCCGAGTGGGGCGAACGGGCGAAGAGCGAGCCTCGCTGGCCGGCCACGCTGGCGGTGGCCAGAGCCGTGGCCCTGTACTTCGCGCTGCCCGACAAGCTGATCAGCGGGCCTCGGGCCGCGGTGCTCGATCCCCGCCCTCGAGGGTGTCCTCGCCGCCGTCGCTGTTGATCGCCAATCCGCGCTTGTCGCCGCGAGTCGCGACGGCTGCGGCCCGTCGCCATCACGCTCATCGCCTTCGTGAACCTGGCCAACGTGGTGTCGCTGGGCGAGCTCGTCCACGAGCTGCTGTTCCTGGTGCACGGCGCGGTCCGGCGGGCGCGACCTCATCTACGCCTCGGTGCCGATCTGGGTCACCAACGTGCTCGTGTTCGCGCTTGTGGTACTGGGAGCTCGACCGGGGCGGCCCCGTGGCCCGGCTCGAGCTCCGCTCGGCGCCAGCCCGACTTCCTGTTCCCGCAGATGACCGCGCCCGACGCCACCGTGCCGGACTGGTCGCCGACCTTCATCGACTACCTCTTCACGTCGTTCACCAATGCCACCGCCTTCAGCCCCACCGACACCATGCCGCTCACGCCGTGGGCCAAGATCCTCATGATGATCCAGTCCCTGGCGTCGCTGTTGACCGTCGCCCTGGTGGTGTCGCGCGCCGTGAACATCCTCGAATTGATCGACCGCAGTTGATCGACGCGGCGATCTTCGACATGGACGGGTTGCTGGTCGACAGCGAGCCCATCTGGCACGACGTCGAGATCGACGTCTTCGGTCGCCACGGCGTGCCGCTGACCGTGCGAGCGCTGCCTCGAGACCAAGGGGATGTACCTCGGCGACGCCGTCGAGCACTGGTACGCGCGCTACCCCTGGAGCGGGGCGACCCGGGACGAGGTGGCGGTCGAGATCGTCGAAGCCATGGCCCGTCGCCTCGAAGCGGCGGTGGAGCTCAAGCCGGGCGCCATGCCACGCCCTCGACTTCTGTCGCGCCCGGAGCGCGGTGCTGGCGCTGGCGTCGTCGTCGCCGCGCCGGCTCATCGACGCCGTGGTGCGCCGGTTCGGCCTCGCCGAGCGCTTCGCCGTGGTCCACTCGGGCGAGGACGAGGCGATCGGAAAGCCCGACCCCGGCCATCTTCCTCACCACGGCCCGGCTCCTCGGGGTGCGCCCCGGGCGCGTGCGTGGTGTTCGAGGACTCCGCCGCCGGCGTGCTGGGTGCCGCCAAGGCGCGGGCATGGCGTGCGTGGCCGTGCCCGAGGCCGACCCCACCGCCGGCGTCGGCGACTGCCCGGTGCCGGAGGGGGAGGTCGAGACGCTGCACGACGTGTTGACGCGCGCCGATGTGGTGCTCGGCTCGCTGCTCGAGCTCGACGACGCCGTGTGGGACCGGGTCTCGGCGGCCCGGCCGGCCTGAGCAGTCAGCCAGGGCCCGACGCGGCCCGGCGGGTCATCTCCGCTTCGTAGTCGGGGAAGTAGTCGCCGATCACGTCCAGGCTGAAGCGGCGCAGGATCGACGTGGCCGGCTCGCGTTCGAGCAGGAACTCGAACGACTGTTCGCACGAGCGCCGGACTCGCGCCCCGGGGCCCATCCCAGGGCTTGGGGGAGATGGGGGGGCACGGTCACCGTGTGGGAGGTGGTGATGGCACCATCACGCACCTCGACGTCGAAGGAGCCGTCCTTGGCCGGGGTGGCGCGGATCGTGCGCACGGCGCCGACGGTAGTGTGAAAAAGCCCGCGCCACGACCCGCTCCAGGAGGAACCGTGTCCGATCTCTACGACATCCCCATCCACACCCTGCAGGGCGCGCCGTCCTCGCTGGCGCCCTACAAGGGCAAGGCCCTGCTCCTCGTGAACGTGGCGTCGCGCTGTGGGCTCACCCCGCAGTACACCGGGCTGCAGAAGCTCCAGGACACCTACGGCGACAAGGGGTTCAGCGTGCTCGGCTTCCCGTGCAACCAGTTCCTCGAGCAGGAGCCCGGCACCGCCGACGAGATCGCCGAGTTCTGCTCGGTCAACTACGGCGTGACGTTCCCGCTGTTCGAGAAGATCGAGGTGAACGGTCCCGGACGCCACCACCTCTACGACGAGCTCACCGCCGTGCGCCGACGCCGAGGGTGCGGCCGGCGACATCCAGTGGAACTTCGAGAAGTTCCTCGTCGTCGCCCGAGGGCGAAGATCGTGGGCCGGTTCCGGCCCGGCGTCGAGCCCGAGGACCCGGCCCTGGTCGCGCGCGGTCGAAGGGGCCCTGCCCGACCGGCGTCGGTAACGGGCCATAGCCGTGGACAGCACGCGTCATCGCCCTCGACACGTCGCGTCGGCAGGTCGTCGATATCACCGACCACGTCGAGACGTTCTGCCTGGGGCGCGGCGACGGGCTGTGCTCGGTGTTCGTCCCCCATGCCACCGCCGGGGTGGCGCTCATGGAGACGGGGTCGGGATCCGAGCCCGACCTCGTCGACGCCCTCGAGCGGCTCTTGCCACGCGACGACCGCTACCGCCACCGCCACGGTGCCGTCGGCCACGGCGCCGATCACCTGCTCCCCGCGCTCGTGTCCCCGTCGCTGGTCGCTGCCCGTGCTCGGCGGGCACCCGCCCTGGGCACGTGGCAGCGCGTCGTGCTGGTCGACACCAATGCCGACAATCCCCGAGCGCCAGGTCCGGCTCAGCTTCGTGGCCGACTCCTCGGCCCAGCTGGCCTGATCCCCCCGCACCCGGTGCGGGTTTGTGCCGGCGGGATCGGGCGCCGAAGATGGCGGCCATGACCGATCACCGATCCCTGGCCGACTCCCTCAGCCAAGGCGCTGCACCTGGCGGTGGCGCCCATCGGCATCTCCTTCGGCACCGAGGCGCCCGCCGGGGTGCCGGCGTTCGCCGAGCCCATGTCCGAGCCCGCCGCCGACGGTCGGCCGGGCGGGTGCCGGCGGGATGTGTCTTCTGGGTGCGCGCCGCCGAGAGCAGCTTCACCACCGCCCCCGAGGACCACGGCAACTGCTCGGTGGGTCGCTTCACCCACGGGCTCGCCAGCCTCGAGGACGTCGGCGGCAACGACGACGTGGCCGCACTGCTCGAGTCGGGATGGGTCGACGCCGAGGCGGTGGGCGCCATCCCGTCGATCTCGGAGCGTTCCGGGGTGATCACCTACGGCCCCGTCGCCGAGGCGGCGACGACGCCCGACGTCGTGCTGCTGCGCGTCAACGGCCGCCAGATGATGGTGCTGTCCGACGCGCTGCCGGGGCTGAAGATCGAGGGCAAGCCCCAGTGCCACATCGTGGCGCTCGCCAAGGAGCACGGCGAGGTCGCGGCCAGCGTGGGGTGCGCGCTGAGCCGGGCCCGCACCGGCATGCGGCCCGACGAGATGACCTTGGCCCTGCCCGGCAGCCGGCTGGCCGAGGTGACCGAGGCTGTGCAGCGCACCGCGGCGATCGACACGGTGGTGGCCAAGTACGCGGCCGACGACGCCCGGCGCTTCGCTTCTGCCTCCTGAGGGGCGGCACCCCATCCGGTTGGTGTTGGCGTCGGCCTCGACGACGCGCCTGCGCGTCCTGCGTGACGCCGGCTTCACGCCCGAGGTGATCGTGAGCGGCGTCGACGAAGCCGTCGACGCCCCCGACACCGCGTCCGCCACCGCCGAGTTGGCCCGGCGCAAGGGCACGGCGGTGGTCGGACAGCGCCCCGGACAGCGTCGTGATCGCGTGTGACTCCATGCTCGACCTCCACGGCCGCGCCTTGGGCAAGCCCGCATCGGTGGCCGAGGCGGTCGACTATTGGCGCCGCCTGAGCGGCCAGGTTGCGGTTTTGTGGACCGGGCACTGGCTGGCCGACACGCGCCGCGGCACCACCGTGGCCGAGGTGGCGTCGACGACGGTTCGCTTCGGCACCCCCAGCCCGCCGGAGATCGACGCCTATGTAGCGACGGGTGAGCCGCTGAGGCTCGCCGGCGGTTTCAGCATCGAGGGCTACGGAGCCCCCTTCGTCGACGGCATCGACGGGGACCCGAGCAACGTCCTCGGGTTGTCCCTGCCGTTGTTCCGGCGCATGTTGCGGCTGCTCGACCTCGCCATCACCGACCTCTGGTCCTGAGCCGATCGAGCGACGTATCGGCGTCAGGAAGCAGGGACTTTCCGCGCCCGGCGTGCCGCCTCGGACCCGATGGGAAGAGGGTCTCCGGTCTCGAGGTACGACTTGAGGCTCGAGAGCACCTGTGGCCACCCTCGGCTGATCATGGTGATGACCGCACTCCCGGGCTCGAATCCGTCGTGGACCACCGTCAGCTTCACCATGTCGCCGACCGGCTCGAGCTCGAACGTGGCGCGGGACCGCTTCTCGCTCGAGACCCGGGCCAGGAGCTCGTCGCTGAGGCCGTGGTGCTCCGCGTGCTCGGGGCTGAAGGTGTGCCACGTGTAGGCCAGTCGTCGGAACGGGTCGGATTCCAAGACGACCTGTTCGGGATGGGCGACGGTCACGTCGCCGAACCTCCACGTGATCGGCGACCCGACCTTCCAATCCGTTTCGAAGGTGACGTTCCAGTACCGCCGGGTGAAGGCGGGGTCGGTCAACGCCTGCCACAGTTGCTCGGGCGTGGTGATGATGTATGTCGTGTAGACGAACGTCGGCTTGTCCATGGTGGTGTCCTCCAGTGATCGTTTCAGGTCGGCGAGGGCGCGGACCCGTGCTCGGTCGTAGTGCTGTATCCAGCGCTCCGCGATCTCGTTGATGGGCATGGGGTTGAGGTAGTGCAACTTCTCCCGGCCCCGGCGGACCGTGGTCAAGAGGTTGGCCGCCTCCAAGATGGCCAGGTGCTTGCTGACCGATTGGCGGGTCATGTGCAGCCCTTCACAGAGCTGCTGCAGGCTTTGGCCGCTGGTGTGGTTCAGGCTGTCGAGCAGGGTGCGGCGGCTGGGGTCGGCCAAGGCGCGGAACACCTGGTCGAGCCCGCCCGCACCCTCGTTTCTCGGCGCGTCGTCGCCGGGCGGGGGCTGAACCGGCATACGGGGCGGAACCGGCATGGACCGCTCAACCCCAGGTGCTGATGGCGGCGTCGTCGGGGTAGGCGACCGAGTCCGCGCCTTCGAGCCACCCCTTGAGGCCGAAGAAGAAGTAGCCCCACTTGGTGCTGCAGTGGTGCATGAACTCGCTCGGTTGCCTCCAGCCGGCGTGGGTGAACAGCACCACGGTCTCGTCGCCCACGGTGCTCAGATCGAAGGTCAGGTTGGTGCCGACCCACTCCTCGGGCCCCTGCACACAGCGCCACGCCACGCGGGTGTCGGGGACGGCCTCGACGACCTCCATGACCGCACTGGGCTCCGGTGTCCCGAAGAAGAACTCCAGGTTGCTCCCGACGGTGGCCTCGCCCTTTATGTCCCGGGTCCAGAAGCCCCGGAGGCCGTCGGTGGTGGCGAACGCCTCGTAGACCCGGGCGCGAGGTGCGGTGGTTCCCACCCGGTGGCGGATATCAGGCATCAGGTTCTCCTCTCGGTCAGCCCTGGACATGCAGCTGGTTGGTTGCCTTACGATAAGCAACCGACGGGTTGCATGTCAAGCCGTCGGCGGAGGAGAGCCCTGGGGCTGGGCCGGGATCAGTAGGACTTGGGCAGGTGGAGGGAGTGCTGGGCCACGAAGTTGAGGATCATCTCGCGGCTCACCGGCGCGGTGCGCATCAGCCGGGCCATGCCCCACATGTCGGCCAGCCCGTATTCCGACGACATCCCGTTTCCCCCGTGCGTCTGGATGGCCTGGTCGAGTGCTCCCAGCGCCGCCTCGGCCGCGGCGTACTTCGCCATGTTGGCGGCTTCGCCGGCCACGCCGGCGTCGGCACCGGCGTCACAGGCCCACGCCGCTTTCTGGCACATGAGCCGGGCCAGCTCCACTTCGATCTTCGCCTTGGCCAGCGGGTGGGAGATGCCCTGGTGGCGCGCGATGGGGGTGCCCCACACCGACCGGTCCCGGGCGTAGGCGGCCGCCTTCTCCGAGCGCGTAGCGCCCGATGCCACTGGCCATCGCGGCGGTCATGATGCGCTCGGGATTGAGCCCCACGAAGACCTGGCGCAGTCCGTCGCCCTCGGTGCCGAGCAGTCGGTCGGCGGGAACCTCCACGTTGTCGAAGAACAACGTGAACTGCTTCTCCGGGGCCACGATCTCGACGGGGATGAGCGTCTTGTCGAGACCCGGCGCTGTCGAGGTCGACGATGAACAGCGACAGGCGTCCCCGGCCCGTTTCCTCGTCGACGCCGGTGCGCGTCACCACCAGGACGGCGTCGGACTCGTCCGCGCCCGAGATGTAGTACTTCGTCCCGTTGAGCCGCCACATGTCGCCGTCGCGGGCAGCGGTGGTGGCGATCTTGTGGCTGTTGGACCCGGCGTCGGGCTCGGTGATGGCGAAGGCCATCTTCAACTGGCCCGACCCGAAGCGCGGCAGCCACGACTCCTTCTGCGCCTGGGAGCCGAAGTGGGCGATGATCGTGGCGCAGATGGCGGGGGAGACGACCAGCAGAAGAAGAGGACAGCCGTTGGTGGCGAGCTCTTCGAGGACGATGGCGAGCTCGGCGATGCCCATCCCGCCTCCGCCGTACTCGGCGGGGACGTTGACCCCGAGGAACCCGCGCTTCGGCCAGCTCGTTCCACAGCTCGTCGGTGTTGCCGCCGCTGCGGGCCCGCTCGGCGAAGTAGCTGTGGCCGTACTTCGAGGCGATGCCGTCCACCGCCTCGCGCAGCATCCGTTGCTCGTCGGTCTCAGTGAAGTCCATTGCTCACCTCGGGTCGTCGGCGCGGGGATGTCGGCGAGGAGCGCCGCGGGCACGTCGACCAGGCGGGCGCGCAGGAACTCGCCCAGGCTCTTGGCTTGGGGGTCGGGCCGCGTCGACGAGGCCACGCCTTCGCCCAGGAGCCCGTGCACCACGAAGTTGAGGGCGAAGAGGTTCGGCAACTCGTAGCGGTCGACCTCGAGCGCCGCCGCTTCGGGGAGCAGCTGCCGGAACCGCGTCCACCGTGAGCTCGGCGGACAACCACGCGAACCCGGCCGCAGCTGCGGGCCCACAGGCCCACATTGGCGTTGCCCCCCTTGTCGCCCGAGCGCGCCCCGATCACGGTCCCGAGCGCCATCGCGCCGCGTCCCGCCGGTGGGCGGCGACGGGATGTCGGCGGCACCGTTCCCGGGCGTCGGTCCCGGCGCGGGTGCCTCGGTGGAACCGGCCGCCGGCCCGGCGGCGATGGCCACGCGCCGGCCGTCGTGGTGGACGACGGTCTCCTCGACGGCGTGTCGGGGCACGAGCGTCGGCCAGAACACGCCGTAGGCCGTGCCTTCGCCGGGGGGAGACGTCAGGTAGAAGCCCGGGTAGCTCGCCAACGCCAGCTCCGTCGCCGCGTTGGAGAAGCGCCGGCCCACCACTTCGGGATCGGGGTCCTTGACCGTCACGCGGAGCTGGGCGCTCGCCTGCTCGTTGGTCGGCGCGTCGGGGACGTCGGTCCGGAGGAGGCGGACGTCGTAGTCGGCGAAGCGCGCCGCGCCGCCCACGATCTCGTCCATGGTGCGGCGCACGAGCGCCGCCTTGTCGTCGATGTCGAGGCCGGTGAGCACGAAGGTCATGGTGTTGCGGTAGCCGCCCAGCAGGTTGATCGACACCTTGAGCTTCTCCGGCGCAGGCTGGCCCCGCACCCCCGAGACACGTACCCGGTCGGCGCCCACGTCCTCGACGCGGATGGTCGAGAAGTCCGCCACCACGTCGGGATTGGCATAGAGCGGCGCCACCGATCTCGTAGAGGAGCTGGGCGGTGACGGTCCCGACCGACACCAGTCCCCCCGTGCCCTCGTGCTTGGTGATGACCGCCGACCCGTCTTCGGCCATCTCGGCGATGGGGAAGCCGGGGTGCTCGAGCCCGGGCACCTCGCGGAAGAAGGCGTAGTTGCCGCCCGTGGTCTGGGTGCCGCACTCGATGACATGTCCCACCACCACCGCGCCGGCCAGGCGGTCCCAGTCGGTGCGCTGCCATCCGAAGTGCCACGCCGCCGGACCCACGACGAGCGAGGCGTCGGTGACGCGTCCGGTCACGACCACATCGGCGCCGCCGCTCAGGGCCTCGGCGATCCCGAACCCACCCAGATAGGCGTTGGCGCTCACGGGATCGCTCCCCGCCTCGGCCAGGGGGCGGCCCGTGTCGAGATGCGCCAGCGGGTCGCCGCCGGCCTGCAGCGAGGCCAGGCGCGCCGAGGATGTCGTCTCCCTCGACGTGGGCGACGTTCGACGTCGATGCCGAGCTTCCCGGCCAGCTCGCGCAGGCTCTGGGCCAGGCCGGCGGGGTTGAGCCCGCCCGCGTTCGCCACCACCTTGACGCCGCGCTCGACGCAGGTGCCGAGGACGTCTTCCATCTGCCGGTAGAAGGTGCGGGCGTAGCCGAGCGCCGGGTCGCGCTGGCGCGACTTCCACAAGATGAGCATGGTGAGCTCGGCCAGGTAGTCGCCGGTGAGGACGTCGATGGGCCCGCCCTCGAGCAGCTCGCGCGGCGCCGCCAGCCGGTCACCGAAGAAGCCCGAGCAGTTGGCGATGCGCAGCACGCCCGGTGACCGCACCGCGTCGGGCACCGCGTCGAGCATCAGCCGTCGCCGGCCGCGTCGGGGTCGGGCCCGTCCACGACCACCAGCAGGCGCCCCGCCTCGACCTGTTCGCCTGCGGCCACGTGCACCTCGGTCACGGTGCCGTCGTTGGGGGCGCGCACCTCGTGCTCCATCTTCATGGCTTCGATGGCGACCAGGGTGTCGCCCGGCGCGCACGGCGTCACCGGCCGCCACCGCCACCTTGACGACGGTGCCCGGCAACGGGGCGACCAGGGCACCGGCGGCCAACTGGCTCCCCGGCAGCGGGAAGCGCTCGATCTCGACGAACGTCGAGGACCCGTCGGGGCCGTCGACGAAGGTGGTGAGCCCGGCCCGCGCCACGTCGTAGCGCCGGGCCACGCCCTGCGCGCCCAGGACCACCGCCTCGGGCGTGCACGACAGGACCGAGAGGCCCTCGGGCGTGGTGCCGTCGACGGTGACGAAGGTGCACGACCCGGCGCGGTCGAAGCGGTAGTCGACTCTGACGTCACCGTCGGGCCCGGTGAACGCCGTCGACTGCGGGTCCGAGGGGTTGTTGCGCCAGCCCGACGGCATCGCCCCCAGCACCGGCGCCTGGGCGCGCCGCTCGGCCTGGCCCGCCAGCGCGGCGGCCACGGCGTGGCGCTGTCGTGACGGTGCGTCGGCCAAGGGGGCGCCGAGCACGGCGGGGTCGTGGCGCACGAGGAAGCCGGTGTCGATGTCACCGGCGAGGAACTCGGGGTGGCGCAGGATGCGCACCAGAAGGTCGCGGTTGGTGGTGACGCCGTGGACCTGGGCCCGCTCGAGCGCGCCCGCCAGGGCGCGTGCCGCCTCGGTGCGGGTGGGGGCGTGCGCGATCACCTTGGCCAGCATGGGGTCGTAGTGGACCGAGACCTCCGACCCGTCCTCGACACCGCTGTCGATGCGCACCCCGGACGAGACCGGGAACCGGAAACGGTGCAGGTGCCCGGCCGAGGGCCGGTACCCCTGGGTGGCGTCCTCGGCGTAGAGACGGGCCTCGATGGCGTGCCCGCTGATGGTGGCGCGCGAGGACCTCGGGAGGAAGCGCCATGCCGTCGGCCACCAGGAGCTGGAGCCGCACCAGGTCGAGGCCGGTGACGAGCTCGGTGACGGGATGCTCGACCTGGAGCCGGGTGTTGACCTCCAAGAAGGCGAAGCGCCCGTCGGGGAGGACGAGGAACTCGACGGTGCCGGCGTTGACGTAGCCGATGGTGCGCGCCGCGGTCACCGCCGCCGCCCCCAGCTCGGCGCGCCGCTCCGGGGTGATGACCGGGGACGGGCTCTCCTCGATGATCTTCTGGTGGCGGCGCTGGATCGAGCACTCGCGCTCGAAGAGATGCACCACGGTGCCGTGCGTGTCACCGAGGATCTGCACTTCGATGTGGCGGGGGCGAGCCACGTAGGGCTCGACGAACACGGTCCCGTCACCGAAGGCGGAGCTCGCTTCGCGTTGGGCGGACGCCACGGCGTCGGCGAGCGCGTCGGGGCCCTCCACCACGCGCATGCCCCGGCCACCCCCGCCCGCGGAGGCCTTCACGAGGACGGGCCAACCCAGCGCGGCGGTGGCGTCGGTGACCGCACTCGCCAGCTCGCTCCCAGGGGGGATCTCCACGGTGGGGAGCACAGGCACGCCCGCGGCCGCCATGGTGGCCTTGGCGTTGAGCTTCGAGCCCATGGCCTCGATGACCTCGGGTGGGGGGCCCACGAAGACGAGCCCCGCCGCCACACAGGCCCGGGCGAACCCGGCGTCTTCGGACAGGAACCCGTAGCCGGGGTGCACGGCATCGGCTCCGCTGCGCAGGGCGGCACCGACGACGGCGTCGACGTCGAGATAGGTGTCGGTCGGGGTGGCGCCGGGCAGGCGCACGAACTCGTCGGCTTCGGACACGTAGGGCGCGTCGAGGTCGGGGTCCGAGCACACCGCCACACAGCTGATGCCGAGCGCGTGCGCTCCGCCCATGACGCGCCGGGCGATCTCGCCCCGGTTGGCGACGAGCAGCTTCTCGATCATGGGGCCACCGTCACTTCAGCGAACGCACTCGCGACAGTCACTTCAGCGAACACCGTCACATGCGGAACACGCCGTAGCCGCGCGTGCCGTGGATGGGGGTGTTGTGGATCACCGAGAGGCACATGCCGAGCACGTGCCGGGTGTCGCGGGGGTCGATGATGCCGTCGTCGTAGAGCCGGCCGGTGAGGAACAGCGGCAGGGACTCGCGCTCGATCTGGGACTCGACCATGGCCCGCATGGCCGCGTCGGCCTCCTCGTCGAAGTCCTCGCCGCGTGACGCCGCTCCCTGGCGGGCCACGATGGACAGCACCCCGGCCAGCTGGGCCGGGCCCATGACCGCGGAGCGGGCGTTGGGCCACGAGAACAGAAAGCGCGGGTTGTAGGCCCGGCCGCACATGCCGTAGTTGCCGGCTCCGTACGACGCCCCGATGTTGACCGTGAGGTGGGGGACCTTCGAGTTCGACACGGCATTGATCATCTTGGCGCCGTCTTTGATGATGCCGCGCTGCTCGTACTCCTTGCCCACCATGTAGCCCGTCGTGTTCTGCAGGAAGAGCAGCGGGACGTCGGTCTGGTTGCACAGCTGGATGAATTGCGTGGCCTTGTTGGCCTCTTCGCTGAACAACACGCCGCGGTGGTTGGCGAGCACCCCGATGGGATACCCGAAGATGGACGCCCAGCCGGTGACGAGGCTCGGTCCGTACAGCGGCTTGAACTCGTCGAAACGCGACCCGTCGACCACCCGCGCCAGGACGTCGCGCGGGTCGAAGGGGACGCGCAGGTCGGCCGACGCGATGCCCAACAGCTCGTCGGGGTCGTGCACGGGGTCGTCGGCCGGCATCGACGGAGCCGGGCCGTGCTTGTGGTGGTTGAGCCGAGACACGATGGCGCGCCCGATGCGGATGGCGTCGACCTCGTCGGTGGCCAGGTAGTCGGCGAGGCCGCTCACGCGGGCGTGCATCGACGCGCCGCCGAGCTCCTCGTCGTCGGACTCCTCGCCGGTCGCCATCTTGACGAGGGGCGGTCCCCCCAGGAACACCTTGGAGCGCCCGTCGATCATCACGATGTGGTCACTCATGCCCGGCACATAGGCCCCGCCCGCGGTGGAGTTGCCGAACACCAGGGCGATGGTGGGCACGGCCGCGGCCGAGCGCTGGGTGAGGTCGCGAAAGCCGCGCCCTCCGGGGATGAAGATCTCGGACTGGGTGGGAAGGTCCGCGCCTCCAGACTCGACGAGGCTGATCGACGGCAGCCGGTTCTCGAGCGCGATGTCGGCCAGGCGCGACGACTTGCGCATGGTGAAGGGATTGGTGGCCCCGCCCCGCACCGTGGGGTCGTTGGCCGACACGAGGCACTCGACGCCACTCACCACGCCGATACCCGAGACCAGGCTCGCCCCCACGGCGTAGTCCGTCCCCCACGCCGCCAAGGGAGCGATCTCGAGGAAGGGGGAGTCGCGGTCGAGCACCATCTCGACCCGCTCGTGGGCGAGCATCTTGCCCCGGCTCCGGTGGCGCTCGACGTAGCGCTGGCCCCCGCCTCCCCGGGCCACGGCCAGCTGCTCCTCCACCTCGGCCAGGGCCGACTCCATGGCCGCCCGGTTCTGGCGGTATGTGTCGGTGCCGGGGTCGATCGTCGAGGTCAGGAGGGGCATCGGGCGGGGGAGGGCGTGCTCGGAGGCGCGTCGGGGGCACTCCAGGTCGTCGTGGACTGCACTGTCCCCCCCGTCATCGGGTGACAGACTAAACCGCATGGAGATGAGGCCGCTCTCTGCCGTCGTGCTCGCCGCCGGCGAGGGGACACGGATGCGCTCGTCGCGCCCCAAGCCCCTGCACCGGTTGTGCGGCCGCCCCATGATCCTGCACGTGCTCGACGCGCTGGCCGAGCTTCCCGTGCACAAGGTGGTCGTGGTGGTGGGGCATCGAGGTGACTGGGTGACCAAGACCCTCGTCGACCACGCGCCGCGCTCGCTCGCCATCGAGTTCGTCGAGCAGTCCACGCAACTCGGGACCGGCGACGCGCTGGCCGTCGGGCTCACCGCCCTCCCCGACGGGCTCGTCGACGCCGACGGGGACGTCGTGGTGCTCCCCGGCGACACGCCGCTGGTGCGCCCTCCCACGCTGGCCGCGCTGGTGCGCCACCACCGCACCACCGGCGCCGCGGCCACGCTGCTCACCGCCGTGCTGCCCGACCCCACCGGGTACGACCGTGTGGTGCGGGGCAAGGACGACGCCGTGGTGCGCGTCGTCGAGGCCGCCGATGTGCGCGCCGATGACGCCTTCGTCGACGAGGTCGCCACGACCATCCACTGCTTCCGCCACGCCGTGCTGGCACCGGCGCTGCGCCGGCTGCGTCCCGTGGTGCGCACCGGCGAGCACTGCCTCACCGGCATCTACGCCGTGCTCCATGACGCCGGGTACGGCGTCGAGTCGCTCGTGGTGGGCGACCCCATGGAGGCGGCCGGGGTCAACGACCGGGCCCAGCTGGCCGTGGCCGACGCCGAGCTGCGCGACCGCATCAACGAGCGGTGGATGCGGCGCGGCGTGACGATGTGGGACCCCGAGAACACCTACATCGACGCCAACGCCAGCCTGGAAGCCGACGTCGTGCTCCTTCCCGGTGTGGTCATCCAGGGCGAATGCCGCCTGGGGGCAGGAGCCGAGGTCGGGCCCGACTGCCACATCGTCGACAGTGTGGTGGGGGCGGGCGCCAAGGTGACCAAGAGCACCGTGTTGCGGGCCGAGATCGGCGAAGACGCCCGGGTGGGGCCGTTCGCGGTGCTCGGGCCCGGGGCGCATGTCGCCGGCGGCGTCGTGGTGGGACCGTTCTCCCACTTGGGGGCGGACTTCCCCGCCCTGGACTGACGCCGCCCGCACCCTTCCTGACGCGCTGCCCGCGGCCACACGAGGCGGGCGCGGCCTCGGAGCCCGGGGCGCCGGGCGTCAGGTCGTCTGGACGATGAACACCGAGCACGGCGCCTGATGGGCGACCGAGTTCGGGACGCTGCCGAGCACGCGCCGTACCCCGGCCATGCCCTTGTTGCCGATCACGATCACATCGGCGCCTTCCTGCTCGGCCACCCGCACGATGGCCTCGGTGGGGCCACCGGTCCCGGTGTGGCCCTGCACCGCTATCCCCTCGGTGCGCGCCCAGGCGCACTGTTCTTCGAGCAACGAGTCGGCCTGCTTCCCCGACGCGAGTTGGTCGCGGAACTCGTCGGGGACCCCCGCGGCCCGGACCGGGCGCGCCTTGTAGGCGGTCACGATGTGCAGCTAGGCGCCGCACAGCTTGGCGAGCTCGATGGCGTGGCGCACCGCTTCGGTGGCGGTGTCCGAACCGTCTGTGCCGACGACGACCGACGAGAATATGGGCATCGATCCTGAGCCTCCCCGCGCCTTCCCGCGCACTCTATCTATGGCCGGGCGGCCTCGCCCCGCCGCCGGGCGGGCCCCGGTGGCCGACACCTGGCGCGCCCTCTTCCTGGTGGGGGCGTCGCCGTCTCGATCCGGGCGGGCCCGAGAATTTCGGTGCCCGACGACCCCACCGGCGTTGTAGCGTCGGGCCATGGAGCTGGTTCCGAAGCGGCGTCTCGAGCTCGTGTCGGGGAGATCGCACCCGGCGCTCACCGAGGAGATCGCCGAGCACCTCGGGGTCGAGCTCGGTGGGGCCAATCTGCGCGAGTTCGCCAACGGCGAGATCCACTGTCGCTACGACGGCTCGCTGCGCGGTAGTGACGTCTTCATCGTCCAGACCCACTCGGGCCCCGTGAACGACTCGATCATGGAGCAGCTCATCATGATCGACGCCGCCAAGCGGGCGTCGGCCAAGCGCATCACGGCCGTATGCCCCTACTACGGGTACTCGCGCCAGGACCGCAAGGCGACGGGTCGTGAGCCCATCACCGCCAAGCTCGTCGCCGACATGTTCCAGGTGGCCGGCGCCGACCGTGTGGTCAGCGTCGACCTGCACTCCGGACAGATCCAGGGCTTCTTCGACGTCCCCTTCGACCACCTCACCGCCACGCCCGTGCTCGTGGAGGAGCTGCACCGCCTGGGCACGAGCGATCTGGTGATCGTGGCGCCCGACGCCGGCCGGGTGCGGGTGGCCGAGCGCTTCAGCCAGCACCTCGGCGCCGACCTCGCCTTCGTGCACAAGCGCCGGCCCCGGGGAACCCACAACCAGGTCGAGGCCCTCGACGTCGTCGGTGAGGTCCAGGGGCGCCACTGCGTGCTGATCGACGACATGATCGACACCGCCGGCACCATCTGCGCCGCCGCCGAGCTCCTGGCCGAGCGGGGCGCGGCGGACATCTCGGCCATGGCCACCCACGGGGTCCTGTCCGACCCCGCCATCCAGCGCCTGGAGAAGTCGCCCGCTCAGCCCGGGTGGTGGTCACCAACACCCTGCCCATCTCCGACGAGAAGCGCATCGAGAAGCTGCAGGTCCTGTCGGTGGCCAAGCTCATCGCCGATGCCATCGACGCCGTATTCGAGGACACGTCGGTGTCGGAGATCTTCGGGGGCGACAACCTCACCTGAGCGAGGCCCCGGACCGGGCTTCTCTCCCCGGTCCCACGCCTTCTATGCTGGGTCGCCCGTTCGTCGCATCCGAGGAGCTCTTCACCCATGGCCGAATTCATCCTGGAGGCCGAAGCCGGCCGTCCCTCCGGCTCCAGCTCGGCACGCCGGCTGCGCCATGACGGCCGCATCCCGGCCGTGGTGTACGGCCCCGGCGTCGACCCCATTCCCGTGTCGGTGGTGGCGCGCGAGCTGCGGGCCGCGCTGAGCACCGACGCCGGGCTCAACGCCGTGCTGTCGCTCCAGGTCGAGGGCAAGAAGTTCCTCACCATGGCGCGCGAGCTGCAGCGCCATCCCGTGCGCGGCAGCGTGACGCACGTCGACTTCCAGGTGGTCGACCCCAACCGGGAGGTCACCGCCGAGGTCACCATCACCCTCACCGGGGAGGCACTCGAGCTGCACCGGGCCGACGGGGTCCTCGAGCAGCAGATGTTCTCGCTCACGATCAAGTCCCGCCCCGCCGACATCCCGGCCCACCTCGAGGTCGACATCAGCGACCTCGTGATCGGCTCCGCGGTGCGAGTGTCGGACATCACGCTGCCCGCCAACGTCATCACCGAGGTCGACCCCGAGTCGATCGTCGCCGCCGGCCAGCCTCCGCGTGTCCAGGCCGTCGAAGAGGGCGAGGCTGTCGAGGGCGAAGGTGTCGAAGGCGAGGCCGCCGAAGGCGAGGCCGGTGCGGCCGGGGCCGGAGACGCGTCGGCCGACGCCGGGGGCGAGTCGGGCGGGGAGAGCTAACCCCTGCGGCGCCTGCTGCCCACGTCCGGCAGGGGGGCGGCGGCCGACCTGCTGGTGGTGGGCCTCGGCAACCCGGGGGCGGAATTCGAGCGGACCCGTCACAACCTCGGCGCCGAGGTCGTCGAGCTGTTGGCGACGCGTCGGCGGTCACCGGCTGCGGCCCGAGAAGGGAACTCGAGCCGTTGTCGGCCAGTCACGTCTCGACGACCAGCTCGTCGTGCTGGCCGTGCCCCAGACGTACATGAACGAGTCGGGCCTGGCCGTCTCGGCCCTGATGCGCCGCTTCCGCGTCCCGGGCACCGATCGGCTGGTCGTCGTGCACGACGAGCTCGACCTGCCCTCGGGGCGGGTCAAGGTGAAGGTCGGCGGGGGCACGGCCGGCAACAACGGGCTCAAGTCCATCCACGCCCATCTCCATGACCCGGGCTACGTGCGGGTCCGGATCGGCATCGGCAAGCCGCCCGGGCGCGAGCCCGGTGCCGACTACGTGCTGCACCGCCCGTCGCGCGCCGAGCGCGGCGCTCTCGACGTGGCCGTCGAGGTCGCCGCCGACGCCGTCGACGTGATCGCCCGCGAGGGAGTCGACGCCGCCATGTTGCGGTTCAACGGCGACGCCCCGGGCTGAGCAGACTCGGCCGGGCGGCGCCGGCGCCGGGGTGCAGCGCCGTCGGTAGCCTGCAGGGGTGAGCCTCCGCTCGCTTCCCTCTCTCCTGCGCCACGAGCCCGCCATGGTCGACGCCATGGCGGTGGGATCGAGCGCGCTGGCGGTGCCCGACGCGGCGGTCGCCTACGTCGTGGCCGGCATGGGCCGGCTCGGCGAGCGACGGCCCCTGCTCGTGGTGACCCCGACGGTGGGCGATGCCGAGCGGCTCAGTCACGACATCGGGGCCTTCCTCGGGGACGACGTCGTGGAGCTGTTCCCGGCGTGGGACACGCTCCCCTTCGAGCGCGTGCAGCCCCGAGTTGTCGACGATGGGACGGCGGCTGCGCCTGCTGTGGCGACTGCAGCGACCCCAAGACCTCTCCCGACGTCATCGTCGCCCCCGTGCGCGCCCTGCTGCAACGGTTGGGCCCCGTCGAAGAGGCGGCGGTCCCCGTGGTGGTGTCGCGCCGCGACCGTCTCGACCAGACAGGAGTTCGTGAGCCGGCTCGTGGCGCTCGGGTACCGACGCGAGTACCAGGTCGAGCACCGCGGCGAGCTCGCCGTGCGGGGCGGGATCGTCGACGTGTACCCCTCGACGGCGGAGCTGCCGGTGCGGATCGACCTGTGGGGCGACGAGGTCGACCGCCTCACCGAGTTCGACCCCGGCGACCAACGCTCGGTGACCGACCTCGAGACCGATCGAGCTCTTCGGGTGTCGCGAGGTCCTTCCCACCGATGCCGTGCGCGCCCGCGCCGCCGCGCTGGTGGGCGCCGAGCCGTGGGGACGCTCGCAGTGGGAGCGCCTGTCCGAGGGCCAGGTCTTCGACGGGATGGAGTCGTGGCTGCCGTGGCTCGTCGACGACGAGCGGGTCCTGCCCGACCTCGTGGGCCCGGCGGGGCGCATCGTGCTCGTCGATCCCCGCCGCATCCGGGACCGCGCCGTCGAGCTCAACGACGAGGAGGCGGCCCTGGCGGGAGCCCTCGCCGTCACGTGGGGCGTCGTCGAGAGTGCCGACGTCGGTGATGAGCCCGGACGGCGATCCCGCCGAGCGGTTCCCCCGCCTGAACGTCGCCTACGAGCGCCTGCTCGGCCGGTCGGCGGCTCCGGTGCTGTCGATGGTGCCGGTGGCCGAGTCACCGTCGACCCCGGCCGTGGTGGCGCGCGGCATCGAGCCCGTGCACGGCGACCGGGCCCTGCTGGCGGCGCGCCTGTCGGAGCTGGTGGCGGGGGGCTACTCGGTGACGGTGTGCGCCGAAGGCCGGGCTCGGCCACGCGCCTGGCCGCCGTGCTGGCCGAGGAGGGCATGGTCGTCCCGATCGTCGCCGCCGCCCCGTCGGGACAGCCGCCCCCGCCGGCACAGCCGCCCCCGTGGGCACAGCCGAGGACGACGGAGGCCTGGCCCGTCCCGGGCTGCGCATCGTGGTGGCCCCGCTCGAGCGGGGCGTCGTGGTGCCGGGCGCCAAGGTGGCGATCCTGGCCGAGGCCGACTTCACCGGACGCCGCCGGGCCCATCGCCCCGCCCGGGCCCGGGCCCGGCCCACCGACGGGTTCTTCGACGACCTCGCCCCGGGCGACTACGTCGTGCATCGCCAGCACGGGGTGGCCCGCTACGCCGGGATGGTGACGCGCACCGTCAACGGCGCGTCGCGCGACTACCTGCTGCTCGAGTACCGCGGCGACGACAAGCTCTACCTGCCCTCGGACCAGATCGAGGCGCTCACCCCCTACAGCGGGGGCGAGTCACCCACCCTCAACCGCCTGGGCGGGTCGGAGTGGCAGCGCACCCGGGCCAAGGCGCGCGCCGCGGTGCACGAGATCGCCCAGGAGCTCGTCGAGCTCTACCGCCTGCGCCTGCACATGCGGGGCCACGCCTTCGCGCCCGACACGCCGTGGCAGCGCGAGCTCGAGGACTCCTTCTCCTTCACCGAGACCGTCGACCAGGCTGCGCGCCATCGAGGAGGTGAAGGGCGACATGGAGTCCGACGTGCCCATGGACCGCCTGGTGTGCGGCGACGTCGGGTTCGGCAAGACCGAGGTGGCGGTGCGCGCCGTGTTCAAGGCCGTCCAGGACGGCAAGCAGGCGGCGGTGCTCGTCCCCACCACGCTGCTCGCCCAGCAGCACGCCCAGACGTTCTCCGAGCGCTACGCCGGGTATCCCGTGCAGCGTCGAGATGCTGTCGCGTTTTCTCACCCCGGCCCAGGCGCGCGAGGTCGTGGCCGGCCTCGCCTCGGGTGCGGTCGACGTGGTGGTGGGCACGCACCGGATGTTGGCCGGGGACGTCAAGTTCAAGGACCTCGGCCTGCTGGTGGTGGACGAGGAGCAACGCTTCGGCGTCAGCCACAAAGAGACCATGAAGCAGATGGCAGTCGGGTGTCGACGTGCTGACCCTCACGGCCAACCCCATCCCCCGTACCCTCGAGATGGCCCTCACCGGCATCCGCGACCTCTCGCTCATCAACACACCGCCTGCGGCGCGCCAACCGATCCTCACCTACGTGGGCGAGTTCGAGGAAGCCGCCGTCGTCGAAGCGTTGCGCCGGGAGTTGCTGCGCGAAGGCCAGGCCTTCTTCGTGCACAACTGGGTGCAGAACATCGAAGCCGTCGCGGCGCGCCTGCGCGTGCTCGTCCCCGAGGCGCGCGTGGCCGTGGCGCACGGGCAGATGGACGAGGGCACACTCGAGCAGGTCGTGCTCGACTTCTGGGAGAAACGCTTCGACGTCTTGGTGTGCACCACCATCATCGAGTCGGGGATCGACATGCCCACCGTGAACACCCTCGTGGTCGATCGCGCCGACCGCCTCGGGCTGGGCCAGCTCCACCAGCTCCGGGGCCGGGTGGGGCGCTCGGGCCAGCGCGCCTACGCCTATCTCTTCCATCCCGCCGACAAGGTGCTGTCCGAGGCCGCCTATGAGCGGTTGCGGACCATCGGCGAGCAGACCGAGCTCGGGGCCGGGTTCAAGATCGCCATGCGCGACCTCGAGATCCGGGGGGCGGGCAACCTGCTGGGCCAGGACCAGTCCGGCCACATCGCCGCGGTGGGCTACGACCTCTATGTGCAGCTCGTGGCCGAGGCCGTGGCCGAGATGAAGGGCGAGCCCCTGCGGCCCGCCGTCGAGGTCAAGATCGACGTCCCCTCCGACGCCCATCTCCCCGCCGACTACGTGTCGCGCGAGGACCTGCGCCTCGAGGCCTACCGGCGCCTGGCGTCGGTCACCGCGCCAGTCCGAGGTCGACGACATCCGCGCCGAGTGGCTGGACCGCTTCGGCCCGCTGCCCGCCCCCGCCGAGGGGCTGCTGGCCGTGGCCCGCCTGCGCGTCGAGTGCCTGCGCACCGGCGTGCGCGAGGTGTCGGCCACCCCGGCCCGTCCCGGACAGGGGACGGGCCGGCCCGGCCGGCGCGGCTTCGTGGCCCGCATCGCACCGCTCGAGCTGCCGGCCTCGGCGCGGGTGCGCCTGCGTCGGCTCCGTCCGGAGTCCCTGGTCAAAGAAGAGGCGCACCTGGTAGTGGTCCCCCTCGGGCCCGACGAGCCACCCGTCGAGGCGTTGACGGCGCTGCTCGGCGAGCTCGTTCCCGTGTCGGGGGTCCTGGGCGGGGCCGAATCGTCTGGCCCGGGGGGCGCCGATAGAGTGCCCGTTCCGTGAAGCGCCTCCTCGTCTTTGTCGTCGCTGGGAGCGCTGTGCGCGGCGCGGCGGGTTGCGACCTGTCGCCCGACGCCGCCACCGTGAACGGCACCACCATCAGCCAGTCCGAGCTTCAGGACCAGCTCGCCGCGATCTCGGGGAGCTCGGTGGCGCGATGCGCCTTGTCCATCGAGGACGCGCAGAGCGGGGGCACGCTGCCGACGATGAAGGGCACCGGCCAGGCCACGGTGACCACCCGGTTCGCCGCCTTCTCGCTCAACGGGCTGGTGGCCCAGACCCTCGAGCAAGGCGCGCTGGCCCAGCGCCACGTCCCGGTGACCGCCGCCGACGTCGCCGCGGCCCGCAAGGACTACCTGGCCCAGCTCGAGGTGGCGTCGACCCAGGTCGCCTCGCCGTGCAATCTGACCGGCACCGCCCTCGTGAACCGGCTGCCGAAGTCCTTCGTCGACAGCCAGGCCGTGGCGCTCGCCGCGCAGGAGAAGCTCGAGGAGGTCGTCGGCCACGTCGACGTGAGCCCGGGCGCCGTGCGCGCCTATTACAACTCCCATCTGTCCGAGGTCACCCAGCTGTGCCTCAACTTCATCATCGCCACCAGCCAGGCCACGGCCCAGACCATCCACGACGCCATCGCGGCGGGGACGACCTTCGCCGCGGCGTCGAAGGGCCCCGGCGCCGACGCCAACAGCCCTCCCAACGGGGCGGGCCCGTGTGTGTTCCCCAATGACGTCGCCGCACAGCTCGGATCGGCCACCGCCACCGTCGTCGAGGGACTGGCCGACGGTCAGCTGGCTCCGCCCCAGGCAGTTTCGGTCCCGAACCAGATCACTGGGGTCAACCAGACCATCTGGATCGTGATCTCGGTGCGGGCGCATCAGGTCGTGCCCTTCGCCCTCACCGAGTCGGGACTCCGCCAGGAGATCCTCGCCAAGGGTGGTCCGAGCTTCAGTGCCGCCCTGGGGCGCGTCGTGCGCAACGCCCGGGTCGAGCTCGATCCTCGCTACGGGACGTGGAGCCCCACCCACGGGGTGGCGGCCCCCACCCCGCCCAAACCGGCGTTCGTCCTCAACACCTCCGATAGCGGGCCGACGTCGGGCTCGTCGATTCTGGGTCCAAGCGGCTAGTCCGCCCGTTGCCGTCGTCCCCGGGCATGTCCGACCTCCGGACAGCCGGCCGTCCCCGCGTGACGGTGGTCGGGCTCGGCCCCGCCGGTGCCGAGCTGGTGCCGGTAGCCACCCTCGAAGTGGTGCGCGGTGCCAGCCATTGCTTCTTGCGCACGGCGCGCCATCCCTCGGCGGCGGCCGTCGGCGACGTCGCCACCGGGCCCGTGGAGTCCCTCGACCGTCTCTATGACGAGGCGGACACCTTCGACGACGTCTACGCGGCCATCGTCGAGGCGGTCGTGGGGCGCGCCCTGGGTGTCGCCCCCCCGGGGTATGTCGCCTACGCAGTGCCGGGCTCGCCGCTGGTGGCCGAGCGCACCGTGGTCCTGTTGCGCGCCGATCCCCGGGTGTCGGTCGACGTCGTGCCCGCACCCTCGTTCCTCGACCTGGCCTGGGACCGCCTGGGCGTGGATCCCGTCGACGTCGGGGTGCGCATCGTCGACGGGACCGCCTTCGCCGTCGCCGCCGCGGGGGAGCGGGGCCCGCTCCTGGTGGCGCAGTGCCACAGCCGCGCCGTGCTCGGCGAGGTCAAGCTGGCCGCCGACGACGCGTCGGGGCACGATCCGGCGCGCCGCGCCGTGCTCCTGCACCATCTCGGGCTTCCCGACGAGATCGTCGTCGAGGTGCCGTGGGCCGAGATCGACCGCACCCTCGACCCCGACCACCTCACCGCCCTGTGGGTGCCCCGACTGGCGCCCCCGGTGGCGGGCGAGCTCGTGGCGCTGGACGAGCTGGTGCGTACCTTGCGGGCCAGGTGCCCGTGGGACCAGCGCCAGACCCACGGGTCGCTGGCGCGCCATCTCCTCGAAGAGGCCTACGAGGCGCTCGACGCCATCGAGGCGGTCGCCGCCACCGAGCCCGACGTGGCGCCCCGCGACCTCGACCATCTCGAGGAGGAGCTCGGCGACCTCTTGTTCCAGGTGTACTTCCACGCGCTGCTGGCGACCGAGGAGGGCCACTTCACCCTGGCCGATGTGGCCCGCACCTTGCACGACAAGCTGGTCAGCCGCCATCCCCATGTCTTCGGCGACGCCGTGGCCGACACCCCCGAGGACGTCGCCGCGCGCTGGGAGGTGCTGAAGAAGGCCGAGAAGGGCCGGGCGAGTGTCACCGACGGCATCCCCCGGGCCCTGCCCGCCCTGGCCCTGGTGGCCAAGCTCCAGCGCAAGGCCGAATCACTCGGCATCGACATGGGGACCCTGGCCGACCGGCGCCGGCAGCTCGCCGCCGGTGTCGAGGTTCTCGGGGTCCCCCCTCGGGGTGCCGGGCCCGCCCCGGTGCCAGAGGCAGAGGCGTCGGGAGAGACCCTCGAGGCCTCGGCGCAGACCATCGAGGCGGTCGGGGCGATGCTGTTCGCCGTGTCCGACGCGGCCCGGCGGCTGGGGGTCGACCCCGAGACGGCGCTGCGGGGCTACGCGGGAGGGTTCCGCCGACGCATCGAGGCCGCCGAGTCACGCCCCGACGGGGAGCCCGCGGGCTGAGCCCGGGCGAGCCCGCCCTGGTGGGCGGGGGTGCGACCGGAAAAATCGTTCCGGAAACAGGGCTCACCGCGCTGCGCCCCATCGCGGCGCCTCCGCCGCCGCCGCATGCCCAGCGAGTAACTTCTACAACACTTACAACAGGGACAACAGGGACAAATGACTGCCATCGAAAAGATCGCGGCGCGAGAGGTCCTCGACTCGCGCGGCAACCCCACCGTCGAGGTCGAGGTCGTCCTCGACTCCGGCGCCGGAGGCCGCGCCATGGTCCCGTCGGGCGCCTCGACCGGGGTCCACGAGGCGACGGAATGGCGCGACGGCGGGGAGCGCTACGGAGGCAAAGGAGTCCTCGGTGCCGTCGAGCACGTCAACGGCGAGATCGCCGAGGTGCTCGCCGCCTTCGACCCCTACGACCAGCGCGGCATCGACATGGCGCTGATCGACCTCGACGGGACGCCGTCGAAGGGCCGGCTGGGCGCCAACGCCGTGCTGGGAGTGTCGCTGGCCGTGGCCCGGGCGGCCGCGGTCGACGCCGAGCTGCCGTTGTTCCGCTACGTCGGTGGCGCCAACGCGCACGTGCTGCCGGTGCCGATGATGAACGTCCTCAACGGTGGCGCCCATGCCGACAACACCATCGACTTCCAGGAATTCATGATCATGCCGGTGGGAGCGGCTTCGTACTCCGAAGGGCTGCGCTGGGGGGTCGAGACCTATCACTGCCTCGCCAAGGTGTTGCGGGCACGCGGGCTGTCGACGTCGGTGGGAGATGAAGGGGGTTTCGCCCCCAACCTTCCGTCCAACGCCGAGGCCGTCGCCATCTTGATGGAGGCCATCGAAGCAGCGGGCCGTGTCCCGGGCGACGAGGTGGCCATCGCGCTCGACCCGGCCACCAGTGAGTTCTTCAAGGACGGGGCGTACCAGTTGTCGGGCGAGGGTCGCCGGCTGTCCCCCGACGAGATGGTCGCGTACTGGGTGGAGCTGTGCGATCGCTACCCCATCGTCTCCATCGAGGACGGCATGGCCGAGGACGACTGGGACGGCTGGGTGGCGCTGACGAAAGCGCTCGGACAGAGGGTGCAGCTCGTGGGAGACGACATCTTCGTCACCAACCAGGAAAGGCTCGAGCTCGGCATCGACCGGGCGGCGGCCAACGCCATCCTCATCAAGGTCAACCAGATCGGCACCTTGACCGAGACGCTCGACACCATGGCACTGGCGACGCGTTCGTCGTACGGGTGCGTGATGTCGCATCGCTCGGGCGAGACCGAGGACACCACCATCGCCGATCTCGCCGTTGCCACCAACTGTGGACAGATCAAGGCGGGCGCTCCGGCCCGTTCGGACCGGGTGGCGAAGTACAACCAGCTGTTGCGTATCGAAGAGGAGCTCGGCGAGTCGGCGTCCTATCTCGGGCGCGGCGCGCTGTCGGTGGCCTCGCGCCGGAGCGGCTCCGCCCCGTGATGCTCAGCCGGGTCAGGCGTCAGCCCCTGCACGCCGCCAAGCGGGCACGGCGGCGCCGTGTGCAGTTCCACGCCCACCTGCGGGTGCCCCGGCCGCATGTGCACGTGCCGCGACCGAATCTCCACATTCCCCGCCCCCATCTTCACGTTCCCCGCCCGCGCCTGGCCGTGCCGTCGTCGCCGATCCCGGCCGTGGTCGCGTTCGTGGCCCGGTGGAGAGGGGGTCGGGCCACGATGTCGCTGGAGCGGCGACGGGCCCGGACCATGCTGATGGGGGCGATCGTGTTCGCGTGCGTTGTGCTCCTGACGAGCTTCCCCATCGGAGGCCTTTTCTCGCAGCGCTCGGCGCTGTCGGGCACCGCCCACGAGCTCACCACGGTCAAGGCCGAGAACGAGATCCTCGCCCGCCAGGTCGCCGATCTGTCCAACCCCGCCACCGTCAACGATCTCGCCCGGAAGGACTACGGATTCGTCCCCAAGGGCCAGCGCGTCTACGACATCCTTCCCGCTTCGAGCCCGTCCCGGTCGGCCCTGGCGGCGTCGGGACAGGTTCCGCTCGACGGGCCGCCCGTGGTGCCCGGCTCGGCCCGGTCCCAGGCCCTGATCGGGGTGGTTGCTCCCGCCTCCACGGCGAACTCTTCGCACGCCCCGGGTAGCGCCCACAGCGCCACCAGCGGCGGCTCGGTGTCGAGCAATCGCCCCGCTCCGCCCGAGCCCCACAGCTACTGGGGACGGGTCGTGCGGAGCCTGGAGTTCTGGAACTGACCACGCCCCCGCGCCCGTTCGGCGAGTCCGATCGGGAGGCGGTGGCCCGTCTGCTCGGGCGCTCGCCGGCAGGGGGGTTCACCGTGGTCGTGCGGCGCCGCGACGGGACGCCGGCTGTCATCGAGAACGCACCGCTCCTCGACGACGGACGGCCCATGCCCACGATGTTCTGGCTTGTCGATGCAGAAGTTCGTGATGCGGTGAGCAGGCTCGAGGCCGCCGGCGGTGTGCGGCGGGCCGAGGCCGCTGTCGACCCCGGGGCGCTCGCCGACGCGCACGCCCGACACGGCGCGGCCCGCGACCGTCGCATCCCCGCCGGGCACCACGGTCCCCGCCCCTCGGGGGGTGTGGGAGGGACACGGCAAGGGGTCAAGTGCCTGCATGCCCACCTGGCCTGGCATCTGGCGGGAGGGGACGACCCTGTCGGCCGCTGGACCGTCGATGCGCTCGGCCTCGACGTCTCGGAGTTCGTGGTCGAGCCCACCGATCCGTGAGCACCGCCTCGGGCCCCGTCGCCGCTCTCGACTGCGGCACGAACTCGACGCGACTGCTCGTCGTGGACGGCGACGGGACCGTGCGCGAGCGGCTCATGCGCATCACGCGCCTGGGCGAAGGCGTGGACGCCACGCACCGGCTGTCGGCTGACGCCATAGCCCGCACGGTGTCGGTTCTGCGGGACTACCGAGCCGTCATGGACCGTCACGGTGTGGTGCGGGCCCGACTGGTGGCCACCTCGGCGGCCCGAGACGCCACCAACGCGGCGGAGTTCCTCTCTGCCGCGCACGACGTCACCGGTGTCTCCCCCGAGATCCTGAGCGGGCTCGAAGAGGGTGCCCTCTCCTTCGCCGGCGCCACCGCACACGTCCCCGACGAGCGCGTCGGCCCCGGGCCCGTGCTCGTGGTCGACATCGGCGGAGGCTCGACCGAGCTCGTGGTGGAAGAGCTCGGGCGGGGCGGGTCTCGGCCCGAGCCGCGAGCCGCGGTGGCCGCGGTCTCGCTCGACGTCGGTTGCGTCCGCGTCTCGGAACGGTTCTTCCCTGACGACCCGCCCGGTGCTGACCAGGTGGCCGAGGCGAGACGCACGGTCGAGACGATGGTGCTCGGCGCTCGTGACGTACTCCCCGGGTTGGTCCGAGGGGGCCTGCTCATCGGGCTGGCCGGCACCGTGTCGACGATCGCTGCGCTCGACCTGCGGTTGCGGGACTACGACCGGTCCGCCGTCCACCACGCCGTGCTCGGTCGGCGCAACGTCCGACAGTGGCTGGGAATCCTGGCGACAGAAGACAGTGCGGCCCGACTGGCGCGCCCGGGGATGGTCGAAGGGCGCGCCGACGTGATCGTGGGTGGGGTGCTCATCCTCGACGTCGTCATGGACGTGTTCGACCGCGACGAGTGCCTGGTATCCGAGGACGACATTCTCGACGGTCTGGCGACCAGCCTCTTGTGACCGGGGAGGCGCCGGCCCCTACGGGGTGGGCGCGGCCCCGCGGTGCGGAGCCTCACCTTGTCGAGACGAGGTCGCGTCGTCGCCATCGCCCGCCTCGGTCCCCATGTCCGTGGGTGACCCCAGATCGGTGGGGGACAGGGTGGTCATGAGCCCGATCTCCTGGACCAGCGCCGTCTGTTTCGCCGACAGCCGGGCCAGGCTGAGAGACAGATGGAACACGAGGACCATGAGAAACAGCACGGCCAGGAGCAGGACGAGGTCCGGTGCGTAGGCGATCCCGACGAAGTGCGACACCCGGTCGAGGAGGTGGATCGGGAGCGTGGCGCTGACGACGACCATGACCAGGCTCACCGACAGCCACAGCAGGGCGGCTTGCTCACGCAGCTGCTGGCGCCGCATGGCCACCACCGACACGACGAGGAAGCCCACACTCAAGACCAATGACAGAACGATCGCCTTCATGAGCCCTCCTTGTCCGTTGCCGTGTCCTTGCGGTTCAAGCTGCCGATGACCAGCGCGACGGTGACGCGTGCCATGTAATAGGCGGACCGGACGCCGGCGATGCTGGACGTTCCGTGGCTCCTCGGCGTCATCCGGACCGGCACCTCCTCGACTTTCAATCCGTTGCGGCTGGCCAGCACCAATGATTCGACCTCAGGGAAGTCGGTGGGGTAGGTCCTAGCGAAGAGGGCGATTCCCCGGGCGCCGACGGCGCGGAAGCCCGATGTGGTGTCGGTGAAGGTCCCCCCGGTCCGCCACCGAACCAAGGTGGCGAGGAGACGCATGGCGAACCGGCGACCGGCCGGGGCCATGTAGTCGCCGCGCCCGAGCCACCGTGACCCCACCGTCATCTCGGCCCGGCCCGTCCGGATGGGTTCGAGGAGCCGCTCGATCTCGGCGGGGTCGTGCTGGTCGTCACCGTCGACCTGGATGGCGATGTCGAACCCGTGGCGCAGGGCATAGAGGTATCCGGCTTGGACCGCGCCCCCGATGCCGAGGTTGACGGGGAGCGAGATCACGGTGGCGCCCGCCCGCAGGGCCCGCACCGCGGTGTCGTCTTTCGAGCCGTCGTTGACCACCACGACATGGGCTTCGGGAATCGACCGGTGGGCGCGCTCGATGACCCGGGCGACGGAGCCCGCCTCGTTGAAAGCGGGGATGACGACACAGATCCGCGACGCCCCGACGCCCTCGGACGATGCCCCGGCCACACCCACGGCTTCGGCGGGAGGATCGTGACGCTCGGCCGGCGAAGGCGCGTGGCGCGGCCCACGAGCAGGGCC
The DNA here is from genome assembly GCA_963846125.1 of uncultured Acidimicrobiales bacterium. Lineage (GTDB taxonomy): Bacteria > Actinomycetota > Acidimicrobiia > Acidimicrobiales > UBA8190 > Chersky-840. Next base: position 113,348 of record CAWJUR010000001.1, on the reverse strand, counting down.
AGTGCCGGCCCCGGGCCCGCTCTCATCGGTCCGGCGGGTGCGCAGTGCGGGTCGGACAGGCCCCGACGGCCGAGCCGACGCGGGCATGGTGGAGCTATCCAAGGTGTCGTTCTCACCGTGTTGCATTGCATTCCTCGGAGCGGGGGGACTCGCGAGCAAGGGTAGTCGTCACCTCGAGACCCGAGTCTGACCGGGCACCGCGCACTCGGGTCGACGCCGCGCCGGTGCCGTGGACCTCGAGGCCGGTCTTCGTCGAGCGCAGTCTCCGTCGAGCGCATTCGGGCCCCACGAGGGTTGCCGGGACCGCATCTCCCCGAGCGCGTGGCCTGTCGAGCTGTGGCCTCCGACGCCTCCGACAACATGGCCCGCCGCCCGACCCACCCCGCTCCGCACGCCTGCGACCTGGTGGAATACCTCCCCAATATTGACAGGAGTTTCCGAATCATTTCCGGTTGGTGGTGCCGTTCACTTAGCATTGTGGCAATGCCCAACGAGAGCTGGCCGGTCGACGTCGCGGTGATGGGTGGCTGCGGGCACGTGGGCCTGCCCCTGGGGATCGCCCTGGCGCAGTCGGGCCTCAAAGTCACCCTGTACGACGTCGACCTGGCCGCGGTCGACCGGGTGAGCTCGGGCAAGATGCCGCATCTGGAGCCGGGTGCACCCGAGGTCCTGGCCCGGGTCCTGGCCGAGGGCAAGTTGTCGGTATCGGCCGGACGCGTCCACGGTCCGAGACGCCGAGCACGTGGTCGTCGTCCTCGGAACGCCGATCGACGAGTACTTCAACCCCGACCCCCAAGCCCTCATCCGCGCCCTCGAGAGCGTCGCCGACCAACTCAACGACGGCCAGTTGCTCGTCCTGCGCAGCACGGTCTTCCCCGGCGTCACCCGCATGGTCGAGCGCCTCATGCAACGCCTGGGCAAGGCCGTCGACGTGGCGTTCTGTCCCGAGCGCATTGCCGAGGGACGGGCCATGGAGGAGCTCTTCACCCTGCCGCAGATCGTGTCGGCCCGGACCAACCGATCCTTCGAGCGGGCCGCATCGCTGTTCCGGCACCTGACGGACAAGATCGTCCGGGTCGCCCCCGAAGAGGCGGAGCTGGCCAAGCTGTTCACGAACTCGTATCGCTACATCAAGTTCGCGGCCGCCAACCAGCTGTTCATGATGGCGAATGACTTCGGGCTCGACTTCGAGCGGATCCGCGCCGCGGTGATCGAGGACTACCCTCGAGCCGCCGATCTTCCCGGGCCCGGGTTCGCCGCAGGACCGTGTCTCTTGAAGGACACCATGCAGCTGGCCGCCTTCAACAACAACAACTTCGCCCTGGGTCAGGCCAGCATGCAGATCAACGAGGGCCTTCCCCTGTATCTCACGGCTCGGATGGCAGCGCGCTACGACCTGGCGTCGATGACCGTCGGCATCTTGGGCATGGCGTTCAAGGGTGAGTCCGATGACAACCGGTCGAGCCTGTCCTACAAGCTCAAGCGGATCCTGGGCGTGCGGGCGGCGGGGGTCCTCACCGCCGACCCCTACGTCACCGTGGACGAGCGACCTGTGGCCGCTCGAAGACGTCCTGGCCCGTTCGGACCTGATCGTCATCGGGGCGCCCCACAAGGTGTACGCCGACATCGACATCCCGCAACCCGTCGTCGACATCTGGAACCTCCGCGGTGGCGGCGTCTGCATATGAAGCCTCGCGTGTCGATCGTCGTCCCTGCCTACAACGAAGGGGCCGTCCATCGAAGAGTTCCTCGGACGGGTCCTCGAAGCCGTCGAGCTCCCCTGCGAGTTGCTGGTCGTGGTCGACAACGCCTGACGACACGACCTTGCCCTATGTCGAGAAGTACGCACGCCAGGACCCGCGGGCCCGGGCCCTTCTGAACACCCTGGGCCCGGGGCCGGCGCAGGCGATCCGGTTCGGGATCGAGCACTCACTGGCTGACGTCGTCGTGGTCACGATGGCGGACGGCTCCGACGACCCCCGGCAGATCGACCAGTTGGTGCGACTCATCGAGCGCGGCGTCGTGGTGGCGGCCGCGTCCCGGTACTCGCGCGGTGGCCAGCAGGTGGGCGGCCCCTTTCTCAAAGGCTCGCTGTCACGTCTCGCCGGGCTGTCGTTGGCCTGGATGGCGCGGGTGGGAACCCGAGACGCCACCAACTCGTTCAAGGCCTACGACATGGACTTCATCCGGTCCGTCGGCATCGACTCCGACGCAGGCTTCGAGATCGGAATCGAGTTGGTCGCCAAGGCCCGGCGGGCCCGACTGCCCGTGGCCGAGCTGCCCACCATCTGGCTGGAGCGCGACCAGGGCATGTCCAACTTCAAGCTCGCATCCTGGATCCCGCGCTATGTGCGTTGGTGGCTGTTCGCCTTCGGCCCCCGCCTCCCTGTCGAGCAGGTCCGAGAAGCCGCCAACCGAGGAAGAAGGTCATGAGCACAGTTCTGGTGACGGGTTCTGCGGGGTTCATCGGCGGGTACGTCGTGAAGGAGCTGTTGGACCGCGGCCACCAGGTGATCGGCGTCGACAACTACTCCAAGTACGGGCCCATCCGACGGTCCTACGACGATCACGTCGGCTACCGGTTCGTCGAGGCCGATGCTCGTGACGTTGACCTGCTGGCTGATCTGCTGGCGGACTGTGACCACTTCATCGCCGGGGCGGCGATGATCGGCGGCATCTCGTATTTCCACTCCTATCCCTATGACCTGCTGGCCACGAACGAGCGGATCATCGCCGCCTCGTGTGACGCCGCGATCAAGGCGCATGGCAGCGGTCGACTCGAGAAGGTCACCTACCTGTCCTCGTCGATGGTGTTCGAGTCCACCGACACGTGGCCGTCCTACGAAGGCCAGGAGCGGAAGGTCCCGCCGCCCTTGTCCTCGTACGGGTTCCAGAAGCTCGCCGTCGAGTACTTTGCCCGAGCGGCTTGGGACCAGTACGAGCTGCCCTTCACCATCATCCGGCCGTTCAACTGTGTCGGGATCGGCGAGGGACGGGCACTCGGCGACGTCGAGGTGCTGTCGGGGAACGTGAAGTTGGCGATGAGCCACGTCGTCCCCGACCTGGTGCAAAAGGTGCTCAAGGGCCAGGACCCGCTCCACATTCTCGGCGACGGGACCCAGACACGGCACTACACCTACGGCGGAGACTTGGCCAGAGGCATCGCCATCGCCATGGAGCACCCCGCCGCCCGCAACGACGACTTCAACCTGTCGACCGACGTCTCGACCACGGTCCTCGAGCTTGCCGAGGTCATCTGGCGAAAGATCCGAGGCGACGAGCCGCTCCGGTACGTCTCGGACGAGCCCTTCGAACACGATGTCGCCCGGCGGGTGCCCTCGACGGAGAAGGCCAAGCGGGTCCTCGGTTTCGAGACGACCTGGTCACTGGATCAGATGCTCGACGAAGTGATCCCGTGGATCGAGAAGGCGCTCGTCGACGGCGTGATCTAGGTGTAGTGCCCACAGACCTTGCTGACAGGGTCCACCAATAGCTGAAGCCTCCGAGGCGAGTGTGTAGCTACCACAGCCACGCTCTCCAAGGAGGCTTCAAGATGCACCGTAACGCCCCGCTCACTCCCGAAGGTCGACTCCGCCTCTGTGAGCGCATCGCAGGGGGCTGGCCCGTGTCCCATGCGGCCGAGTCGATGGGGATCTCCCGTGACCGGGCGTATGTCTGGTGGCGCCGTTACCAGGAAGAAGGTGTCGCTGGACTCGAAGATCGCCCCTGTCGACCCCGGCGCTGTCCCCGCCAGACCAAGGCCAGCGTGGAGCGCCGGATCGTGACGCTGCGGCAACGTCGAGGGCTCGGGCCCGCTCGCATCGCCGGCATCGTGGGCATGCACGCCTCGACCGTGCACCGTGTTCTCGAGCGGCACGGGGTCAGCCGGCTCGCCGATCTCGACCGGACGACCAGGGAACCGATCCGCCGCTACGAGATGAGCCGTCCCGGCGAGCTCGTCCACGTCGACATCAAGAAGCTGGGCCGGATCCCGAAGGGTGGTGGTTGGCGCGCTCATGGACGGCCGGCGGTGCGCGGTCGCTACCGCCATACGAAGGTCGGCTACGCCTACGTCCACTCGGCCATCGATGGGTACTCCCGCCTGGCCTACTCCGAGGTGCTCGACAACGAGCTCGGAACAACCGCCGCCGACTTCTGGCGACGAGCTCGGCGGTTCTTCTCCGACAACGGCATCACGGTCGACCGCGTCCTCACGGACAACGGCTCGTGCTACCGGTCCAATGAGTTCGCCCATGCTCTCCAGCTGGCCCGACACAGCTTCACCCGGGCCTATCGGCCTCAGACCAATGGCAAAGTTGAGCGCTTCAATCGCACCCTCCTCGCCGAATGGGCCTACGTCCGAACCTGGACATCAGAAGGCCAGCGGAACCGACGGCTTGCTCACTGGCTTCACGTCTACAACCATCACCGGCACCACACCGCCATCGGGGGACCACCGGTGGCCCGTGTCGGCAAAGTGTCAGGGCACTACATCTAGGCCTTGCCCACCGGGAGCGCGTAGAACGAGATCGTGATCCCTGACGGACTCGGGCCCTCTGCGCTGATCGAGAACCGCAGGTTTCGGGCGTGCACGGGGACGAAGGCCGAGGAATAGCCGAGGTTCGAAGACCCTCGCAGGACGTGGAATTCGGGCCCGGTGGCCGAGATGAACCGCCACGTCTGGCGCCCGTTGTTGGCGGCCAGGTAGACGTTCGGGGGTTTGTAGACGAGCGACTCCACTTTCGACCACAAACCGTCGGGGAGTTGGAAGCTGGCCACGATGTCGTCACCGCCGGGCGCCCGAGGCACCGTCACCCAATGACCGGTTCCGGTGGTGACCGTGCTCAACAACCGGGCCTGTCCGCAGCGGTCGGGCCCGCGCTCGAGGAGCTGCCACAGCGCGTCGGCGGCCACCTCGTGGTACCGGCACTCGATCGCCAACTGGGTGGCGGGCGGGTCGAAGGCGGGGTTCCGCCCGTCGATCTCGGACAGAGGTTGACGGAGGATGTACCGGGGAGCTTCGGACGATGCCAGGAACGTGGTGTCGAGGCGGTCCAGTGACGGCGTGAAGGCGCTGTAGTCCTGGAGTACGGGAAGGGGATCGAAACGGATACCGGGACGAGCCCAGATCGCCGTTTGCTGCCAGGGACTGACGTCGACGGTATTCCCGCGCATGAGCTTCAGCATCTTTATGGGCACTTCGAAGTGATCGTTCAGCTCTGTCCGGGACTGGGTGATGACCGCGCTCTGTTTGTGCGACGAGACCATCGTCACCGCTTCGCCGAAGAAATTCCGAGCAGCCTGCTCGGGCTGGACGACCAGTGTGGGAACGGTTCCCGAGACGCTGATGGCCACGATGGTCAATCCGAGCATGGCCGTGACCAGCCACGCCGATGAGCGCCATCGGGGTGCGAAGGCCGCCAGGACGACAGGGGCCGCCACGAAGAAGACCAGATCGTGTTCGTCGTGCCGGACGAAGCCTTCTTTGAACAAGAACCACAGCGTGGTGAAAGTGATGAGCCCGATTCCGATCTGGGATCGACGCGGCAGCCCACGGGCGTAGACGGTGGCGAAGGCGGCGATCAGTATCACGGCCACGGCCGCCAACCAGTACGAGTACGAGCGGCTGGGATCCTCGAGCGACATGGCCGCCCCGTACCCTCCGATGACGTCGACCGAAGTGCGGCCGAAGGCGATCAGATTCCCCAGTCCGTTTCCCGTCCCGAACCATCCCAAGCAGAACAGCGGTACCGCGCCCACCACGATGGCGCCGACCGGCCTCCACCGTGCAAAAGGAAGGCAGACAATCGTGACGATGAGGGCGACACCGATGCCGATGCCGAGACTCAACTTCACCAAGGCGAGAACGCTCAGAGCGCCACCCAGGCAGACCCAGATCCACAGAGGAGGTGGATCGTCGTGCTTTCGGCTGAGCACAGACACACACACGACGAGCACGAGCGCCAGGACGTCTTCCACGGCCACGTTGGTACCGAAGTACCGGGCACTCAGAAGTGAGATGCCGCCGACGAAGTACGCCACCGCCACCGCCACCGGCACCGAAAGGGTGTGCCGAAGCGCCCACGTCAGAGCGCCGAACAGGGTCGCCGAGAACACCAAGGTGAAGAGGAAGGCGAGGACCGTGTTCGAGATGAAGAAGAGCTGAGGGGAAACCAGGAACCCGAGCGGGCCGAAGGTGAACACGACCCGCGATCCGAACTCGAGGTGGTAGTGGGCGGCCATCGTGATGGCAGCCCGCCACGACGATCCGATGCCACTGGCAACGATCAGTCGCCCCGTGGATGTCGGCCAGGCCAGAACGGCGAGGACCAGGCCCAGAAACACATTCGACGTCAGCAGCGGCTTCCAGCGTGACGAGTTGTGCCAACGGGAGTGACGACCCGCCCGCCTCGGCCCCGGGGGAGTGGGAACCGACTCGGTGACATCGGGATCGGTCACGCTGCTCGCGTCGGCATCCGATCCGTCCAAGGATGTTCCTTTGGGGTCGGCCGCGTTCAGGCCGCGGCGATGACGAGGAACTGCTTGCCCAAGAGGCGAAATGCCCATGGATTGCGCAGGTAGAGGCGCGTCAGGACCTTCGATGGCGGTAGGCGGCCCCGAAAGGAGTAGGGAAGATAACGCGGCAATACGGATCGGATCTCGAATCCGGCCGCGTAGAGATGCTCCTGAACCGAGATGTGCGTCAGCGCCAAGACGTGGTCGGCACAGTCGAAGTACTCATCGGCGCAGTACTTGAAGTTCGGCCCGAGGACAGCGACCACCCCACCGGGTCGGATGGCGTCGTGCATCTTCCGCAGACAACGTTGGATGTCCTCGTAGGTCATGAGGTGCTCGAGCAGGTTCGAGAGCAAGACGCCGTCGAAGTGTCCCTGAGGAAGCTCCACGTCGAACATGTCCGAGACGATGGTGTGAATGCCCTTGCTCTCGAGATCGGTGACCGAGGGCATCTGGTCGATCGCCCAACGTTCCCGGGCGGGAACGGCGCTGATGAACTCCCCCCGTCCCGCGGCAGGGTCCAGGACGACCTCGGGCTTGCCCATGCGGACGAACAGATCCTCGGTGATGGCGGATCCACACCGCCTCGCGCTCACCCTGGTCGTAGTCCCGAAAGCGGAATTCGTAGAGTCTTCGGTAGTCCATCGCCCCTGGCTCGAATCGTTGCTGCTCGGGCACCATTTCCGTGCTCACACTGCGTCCTTGTAAGCCGAGGTCACTGTAGCGGCCCGCGCCCACGAGGATCGTCGGACACGGGTCAGCCGACTGGATGGTCCCGTCAGGCCAATTGATACGCCACGAACGCGACGCTCAGCAGCCCCGCGGCCAGCGTGCAGATTCCTGCCCATCGCGTCCGAATGGCGTCAGCGGTGCACACCACCATGGCCGGGAGAAGCGTAAACCCGTAGCGGGGCGGCAAGGGGATGTACTGGCTCATGGAGACGTAGTTCAGGATCGGTGACGATCGGGCCGCCCAGGATGGCGAAGGTCAGTGTCGCCCTCGCCAATGACGCCATTTCGTGCGTGCGGGCCACGAAGATCGCCCCCGCCACGATGCCTGCGACCAAGAGCCATGACAGCAGGTACACCACTGTCCATCGTCCACACGCTCTCGGTCGAGAGGAGGGACGTACGACGCCGGGAAGTGGTGCCACGAAGGCGCCGAAGGTCGATGCGACCTGCTGCAGCGATATCGACGAGCACCACGAATTGCTTGATGACCAGGATCGTCTTGTTGGGGTCGATCGTCTCGGTGACGCGCTGCAGGATCGTCCACGCCGCCGCGATCGCCAACGTCGTCGCCACGATGATGCCGACGGCCCGGGTGTACGCGTTCCGATAGAGGCGAAGGGGGACGAGGGCTCCCTGTTTCACCAGAACCCGTGGGCCCGCCTTGGTTGTCGTGATCGGTTCATTCGTCGAGGCGGGCCCGCCGGCCACAGCTACCGGTGCTGGGCGCCTGACCCGAAGGAGGAAGTACAGGACTGCCATCATCACGATGATGCTGTCTTGGAGCTTGATGCCTGCCCCCACGAAACCCGATGCCGACCAACGCGATCCAGCGCCACCTTCCGCCTTCTTCCCATCGGGACATCAGGTACAGCACGGCCCCCCCGATGAAGGTCGAGGCGGCATCGGGGGTGACGGTCGAGTTGGTCTGGAGGATCGAGGGAGCCGAGGCGAACAGGATGAGCAGGCCGACAAGGGGCAGGGACTTGGCGCCCATCCTGCGTCCGGCTGCGTACGTCACCAACAAACCGGCCGCCAACCACAGGGCGCCCACCATTCTCCACGCGGTGACCCAGCTCTTGGTCCCCGTTGCCGTCTTGACGACCTCACCCGCCGCCCAGGTGATGTCGTAATAGGTCGGGGGATGAATGTAGGCGGTGTCGTAGCCCTGATCCTGGAAAACAGAGATCGAGAGCTTCTTGGTGGAGCAAGGTGGCGTCGGGTAGACCGAGTCGAGGCCTCTGCACGCCTCTTCGCGCATGGCCGGAGCGATGAGCGTTGTGCCCGCGATCACCGGTGGAGTCCGGGAGATCGAAACATGTAGTCGATGTGTTCGAGCTCGTCGATCGGCGAGAGCTTGGTGTAGGCGCGGACGTGGAGCGACACCAACAACACGGGAACGACGACGAGCAACGCGACGGGCGCCCACTTGCGGATGGCCGCGCCTCGCCCGGCTCGTTGCGATCTGCCGGAGTCCTCTCGTGACGCGTCGGCGGTGGCCTGATCGGTCACAGGAAGCTGCCCTTCATGCACCGGGGGCCCGAGGGGTGCTGGCTATGCGGCGGCGCCATGGTGGTGCGGTTGTCCATCGTCGGTCTCGTCGGGTCCTGACGTCGATGTTGTTGTCGTCGGGCAGACGCACGACGGTGATATCCTGCCACCGTGCTCAAGGACCGCGCCGGATGAGCGGGACGCGGCAGCACGCGCCCGACCAGGACCGTGTCGACGGTGTGTTCGTCCTGGGAATGTACGGCAGTGGCAGTGAACTCGTGCAATGCTGCTGGACCGCATGGGTCTTCACCCCGTGGGTTCCCGAGCCGACGGCGACGTCGATCCTCTCGTCGCCCTCAACGGCCGGCTGCTCGAAGCGGCCGGAGGTTCGAGGCAGGAGCTGCCGGAGGTCGCGCCGCGGCGAGGTCGCCCGAATACTCGGCCGGTTTGCCGACGAGGCTCAGTCGCTGCTTTTCGAGACGTTCGAGGAGCGACAGGAGACCGGCCCTGGGTGTGGGCTGACCCCGCCAACAGCTTCCTGATCCCGTTCTGGGCCCGCACCCTCGGTGTTCGGTTGCCATCATCCTCGTGCACCGGCAGACCGGAGGACGTCGTCTTCGGTGCACGAGTCTCTGAACATGAGTGAAGCCGAGATCCTCGATCAGTGGGACCGGCATAACCGCGCCGCCATCGTGCAGTGCTCACGAATGGCCGTCGTTGGTGTTGAGCCACGAGGAGTTGGTATCGCGACCCGAAGGAGATCGTCTTCGAACTGGGGGAATTCGTCGAGGGTTGTGGGTTGACGGTCACACACGATGCGGCGGAGGCGATCGAGCTCGTCGATGGGCTGTCCCCGGGCGAGGTGTCGGCGTGCCGAGGACCCCGGCCGTGAGCGCGCAGTACCGGGTGCTCGGCCGACGTGCTCGGGCAGCTCGATGGGATCCACGTTGACGGTGACCAGGCCCAGCGGGACGACCCGAAGGCGCTGCTCGAGGCCGTCTCGAGCTTCTACGGGGAGGACTACTACGGATCCTCCTACGACCAGAGCGGCGTGCCCTATCGACGGGGCGAGAAGCTCTGGGAGGACCTGTTCGCCCGCTTGGCCGACTCCATCGTCGCCACCCTCGGTCCCCGGACCGCTTTGGACGTGGGGTGTGCCACGGGAATGCTGGTGGAGGCGCTGCGGGATCGGGGAGTCGACGCCCGGGGCATCGACGTCTCCGCCTGGGCGATCGACCAGGTTCCCGAGACGCTGCGGCCGTTCTGCACGTGTCGGCTCGATCACCGATGAGCTCGAGGGCCGCTACGACCTGATCACGTGCTTTGAAGTCCTCGAGCACCTCCCTCCGTCGCTCGCCGCTGAGGCCGTCGCCAACCTGTGCCGGCACTCCGACGCCATCTTCTTCTCGTCGACTCCGGATGACTTCGACGAGCCGACCCACCTCAACGTGGAGTCCGGTGGGTACTGGGCCCAGCTGTTCTTTCTCCAGGGCTTCGTGCGCGACGTCGACTTCGACGCGTCATTCCTCGCCCCTCATGCCGTGTTGTTCCGGCGTCGGGATGACGAGGTCGACTATCGACGACGTTGATCGAGGACTACGAGCGCGGCCTGTGGAATGTCACCACCACGATGGGGGCCGATCTCCAGGAGCTGACGGGCACGAATGGGCAATTGACGGAGCTGAACAACGAGCTCGTCCCGCTGGCACGCGAGACCGAGCAACTTCGAGAGGCCATCGCTGACTTGGAGCGCCGCAGTCTGGCCGAAGCTCAGGCCGCGTTCGAGTTGGTACGGCAGCATCAGGTCAGCGAGCGTCGCATGGCCGAGCTCCTCAGTCTCCGCGACGCCGAGATCGATGCCATTCACCAGACGAAGGTCTTCAGGTACACGGCCTTGTTACGCAAGGTCTACGGCCGGATCCAACGTTCTCGGGAGCTCGCCGCACCCTCCGAGCCCTCCGATTCGCCCGCATCCCCTTTCGACGCCACCTATGCCTCGTGGGTCGGGGAGTTCGACACCCTCGATGACCCCACACGGGACAGGATCCGGGAACGTTGCGCGCGGTTGGCTCGCCAGCCCCTGATGAGCGTCATCATGCCGGTCTACAACCCACCACCCGACCTGTTGCGTGCGGCGATCGACTCCGTGAGGGCGCAGCTCTACACGAATTGGGAGCTCTGCATCGCCGACGACTGCTCGTCGGACGCCCGCGTGACGGAGATCCTCACCGAGTACGCAGCGACGGACGCCCGCATCAAGGTGACGACGTCGAGAGACCAACGGGCACATCTCCGCCGCTTCCAATACCGCCTTGTCGATGGCGACGGGCGAGTGGATCGGGTGTCTGGACCACGACGACATCCTCGCCGAGCACGCCTTGGCGCTGGTGGCCGCTCGCCATCGCCGATCACCCTGAGGTGGGGATCGTCTACAGCGACGAGGACAAGCTCGACGAGGCCGGGATCCGTCACGGCCCGTACTTCAAACCTGATTTCGATCCGCTGTTGCTCCTCGGGCAGAACTACCTCAGCCATCTGTGCCTGTTCCGTCGCGACCTCGTGACCGAGGTCGGTGGGTACCGAGTGGGGTACGAGGGAAGCCAGGATTGGGACCTGACGCTGCGAGTCTCCGAGCTCGTGACCGCTGAGCAGGTCGCCCACATTCCCCACGTGCTGTACCACTGGCGGGTCCACGCCGGTTCGACGGCGTCGGGGCTGGCCGCCAAGCCGTATGCCGTCGATGCGGGCCGACGGGCCGTGATCGACCACCTGGCCAGGACCGGCCGCTCCGGCCGGGTGACTCCGGCGCGGATCGGGAGCTCGGGGTTCAACCGCGTGTCGTGGTCCGTCCTGACCTGCAGCCTCTGGTGAGCATCATCATTCCCACCAGGGACGGTGGAGATGCGCTCAGACGGTGCATCGAGAGCGTGCTGGCCATGACCACGTACGGCAACTTCGAAGTCGTCGTGGTGGACAACGCAAGTCGCTCCGTGCCCACCTTGGAATACCTCCGGGCGACACAGGGTCGGGTGACCGTGCTGCGCGACGAACGTCCGTTCAATTTCTCTGCCATCAACAACCTCGCCGTGCGACGGACGTCCGGCGAGATCGTCTGCCTCTTGAACGACGACACCGAGGTCATCTCCGAGGACTGGCTCACCGAGATGGTCAGCCATGTGCTGCAGCCCGGGGTCGGGCGTCGTGGGGGCCAAGCTCTATTACGACGACGGCCGCATCCAACACGGAGGGATCGTTCTCGGCATGCATGGGGTGGCGGCCCATTCGTACCGTTTCTCGGGACGTCTCTCGCCGGGCTACTGCGGGCGCCTCCAACTGGCCCAGCACATGTCGGCCGTCACGGCGGCGTGCATGGTGGTTCGACGCGAGGCGTGGGACCAGGTCGGGCGGTCTCGACGAGCAGACATCTGCCGGGCGCCTTCAACGACGTGGACTTCTGCCTGCGGCTCCGCGACCGCGGCTGGGGAGTGGTCTGGAGCCCCTATGCCGAGCTGTTCCATCACAAGCTCGATCAGGCCGGAAGCGGGCGACAGGGGTCCTGGAAGGGGGGAGCCCGCGGGCGAATTCACGTACATGCAGAGCCGGTGGGGTCCCGAGGTCCTGCTGCCACGACCCGTACTACAACCCCAATCTTTCGCTCGACGCCGAGGATTTCTCCTTGGCGAGACCGCCTCGCGCCTCGTACCGCTGACCATCGAAGGGCGGCGCCTCGCCGGATTGGGGTGACACCCCAGGTGGCGGGGGGTACCGCCGACGTGCCTAGCATCCTGGGGTGGTGCTCAGCGACCGCGTCCTGATGGGGCCCGGACCCTCCAATCTCTATCCCGAGGTCATCTCGGCTTTCACGCGCCCGCTGCTCGGTCACCTGGATCCCGAGTTCCTCGAGGTCCTCGACGAGACCTGCGACCGGCTCCGTGCCGTGTACCGCACCGAGAACGCTCTGACGCTTGCCGGTCAGCGGGACCGGCTCGGCGGGCATGGAGGCGGCGTTCGTCAACGTGGCGGGACCGGGCGACGTCGTCGTCGTGGGCGTCAACGGCTTGTTCGGGGAGCGCATGTGCGAGGTCGCCGGCCGTCTCGGGGCGGACGTGGTGCGCGTGGACGCACCCTGGGGGGAGCCACTCGACCCCGACGCTCGTGATCGGCGCCCATCGGGCCCCGGCGGTGATCGCCCTCGTCCATGCCGAGACGTCGACCGGTGTGCGCAACGACGTCGAGGCGGTGGCACGGGGCAAGGGCGACGCCCTGCTCCTCGTGGACGCCGTCACGTCGTTCGGGGGCATCCCCTTCGACGCAGACCGGTGGGGAGTCGACCTGGCCTACAGCGGGACCCAGAAGTGTCTCGGGAGTCCCCCCCGGGCTCTCGCCGTCTGACGGTGAGCGCCAGGGCCCGGGCCCGGCTCAAAGACCGACCACCCTCGTGGTACTTCGACCTCGGGCTGATCGCCCGCTACGTCGAAGGTGAGGGCGGCCGCACCTATCACCACACGGCCCCGGTGTCGATGGTGTTCGCTCTGCATGCCGGGTTGGGCGTTGCTGCTCGAGGAGGGACTCGAGAATGCCTGGGGACGGCACGCCGCGTGCGGCCACGCCCTTCAGGTGGGTCTCGAGAAGCTCGGCTTCGAGCTCGTCGCGCCCGCAGAGCATCGTCTTCCCCAGCTCACCACGGTGTGGGTTCCCGACGACCTCGGCGGAGCCACGGAGGCGGACGTTCGAGGCCGCGCTGTTGCGCCGCTACGGGATCGAGATCGGAGCGGGAGTGGGGGTGATGGCCGGCCGGGCGTGGCGGATCGGCTGCATGGGCCACACCGCTCGGATGCGCAACGTCGAGCTGCTCCTGGGCGCACTGGGGGAGGTGCTGGGGAGGTGATCGGCCGCACGGCTCGGGCCACGCCGCTCGAGCTCACGGGGGGACGGATCCGACTTCGGACCCTGGGCGAGGACGACTACGAGGGATGGTTCGAGGTACGGGCCCGATGTCGACGGTGGCTCATCCCCTGGGAGCCCCGTCCCGCAGGTGCGCCACTGACACCGGAGGACCGCGCCAGCTTCTCGGCCCGGTGCGCGGCACGCGAGCGCGAGCGTCAGATGGGAAGTGGGTACGGATTCGGGATCTTCGTGGCCGATCGGTTCGTGGGCGAGATCACGCTGTCGTCGATCCAGCGGGGCCCGTTCCAGAATGCCTTCGTCGGCTACTGGGTGGACGAGGCCATGGCCGGCCAGGGGCTCGCTCCCGAGGCGACGGTGGCGGTCCTGCGCTTTGCCTTCGAAGAGCTCGGCTCTGCACCGGGTCGAGATCGCCATCGTGCCGCGCAATCGGGCCAGCCGGAGGGTGGTCGAGAAGTTGGACCTGCGCGAGGAGGGGGTTGCGGTCCGGTACCTGGAGATCGACGGGCATTGGGAGGACCACGTCCGCTATGCGATGACCGCCGAGGAGTGGACCGTCCGGGCCGAGGTCCTCGTCCGCCAGTGGCTCACCGCGGCCCTGACGGATCGTCACCCCTCTGAGCGCACGACCGCCGGTGAATGGCGGAAGAACTGCTCGATGTCCTGAGAGTAGGTGTACGAGGGTGGCGCGTCGCCGACGCTGCGCCGGAGACGCACGGCACGGATGAAGCTCTCGACGGCGCCGGCCGTGGTGTAGCGGCAGGAGAAGCCGGTCTTGCCGATACGCGTGGTGTCGACGCCCCTACCGTAGCGCAGCAGGCTCTCGAGCTCGGGAGGGAACTCGATCAAGCCGAGCCGCACCAGGGGGGCTGCGGCCGCGTGCGTTCCCGATCGGGGAGATGGGCAGGAGCCGGGTGCCGCAGATTCCGGTCACCTCGCTCCACGGGAGCTTGCCGGTGCCGGCGACGTTGTAGAGGCCCGGGATTCGCTGGCGGGTGACGTGCTCGAGACAGCGGACGACGTCGTCCTCTTCCACGAACTGCAAGAGGGGGTCATAGCCGGCGATCGCCGGACAGATCGGCCGGGACAGGTTCGTGCTGATGGGTGTGACGATGTCGGTTCCCGAGAACGTTGGCAAATCGCAGGACCGAGACGACCGTGGCGGGGTTGTCCTCGGCGAAGTCCCGCACGAACCCTTCGACCTCGAGCAACGACCGCTCCACCCTCGTCCGGGCCGGAGAGGTGCGCGCCATCTCCTCACGGAACCACGTGGGGTCTGTCGACGCCGAGCCGTAGACGAGCGTCGACGACTTCACGACCACCTGACGCACCGGCGATCCGGACTGGCCGGCGGCGGCCAGGAGGTTCATGGTCCCGATCACGTTGATCTCGTGGAGGGCGCGGCTCGACACCCGTGTCGAGTCCACCACCAAGAAGGTGTGGACGATGGTGTCGACCTGGGTGGCGCCCACGATGCGCGACAGGATCGAGTAGGTCTGGTCGGCCTTGACGAACTCCGTCCTCTCGAGAGGGACCGTGGGCTCGCGGGTCCCCATGCCGAGGATCATCTCCACTTCGGGGTCCGACTCCAGGGCCTGCGCCATGCGACCGCCCCAGAACGAGTCCAGACCGGTGATCAGGACGCGTCGGCCCATCCGGCTCACCCGAACCAGACGCTGCGCCGCTCACGCAGCATCTCGTAGATCGTCTCCTGCATGTTGATGCGGATCTTCTCGGCCTCCTCCATGACGCGGCTCTTGGAGTAGCGCTCCTGGCCGCTCGGCACGTTGAACGTCACGGGGTCGAGGACACGAAGCTTGAACTTGGCCGGGAAGTACATCGCCAGGCCCAGTGGCCCGAACAGGAGCATGTTGGCGGTCACCGGGAAGTAGGGCACCCCGAGGAGCTCGCGCCAGGGCGGGGATGCGGAAGACGATCGGCATCGACTCCTCGGCCCCGACCACGGCGATGGGGATCACCGGGACACCGGCTCGCATGGCGATCTCGACGAACCCGCCCCGGCCGAACCGTCGCAACCGGTAGCGGTCGGCATAGGTCTTCGAAGGGCCCTTGGTGCCTTCCGGGAACACCAGTGCGAGCTGGCCCTGATCACGAAGCAGACGCAGGGCGTTGTCGGGATGGGCCGGCACGCCGCCGACGCGGGCCCACACCGTCCCGATCCAAGGGACCTCCCGGAAGAAGAAGTCGGCCATGCCGTAGACAGGGCGACCGCGCTCCACCTCGATGCCGTGCATGATGGTCGGCGCGTCCGACGGGATGGCCCCGGCATGATTGGCGACGAGCAGAGCGCCGCCGGTCTTCGGGATCTTCTCGAGGCCTTCCCACTCGACCCGGAACCAGTTGTCGTAGAGCGGGGCGAAGATGCGGCGGGCGATGGTCCGGGTGTGCTCGGAACGACCCCACTCGTCGACGTCTGACAACCGCTGCTCCGGGTGTCGGGGTCTCGTCGGTGCGGGGGAGGGGCACGAGCGCGGCGCGTTGCTCGCGCTGGGATCGCTTCTTTGCCGGCCGTCACGAGGTCATGGTACCCGTCGGCCCGAGCGGGGCCCGCTCGACAAGACGCCACGCGTGCCCTTCGTCGTTAGGGCCGGGCCGCTCCGACCAGTCCCAGGTACCAGACCGGGTCGAACTCCACCACCGTGCCCGGAGTGGGCGGCCTGGATGACGGTGTTGGCCCCGTACGGGCCCGAGCCCACGTACATCACGACATGGTCGATGCCGTCACCCTCGAGGTCGTAGAACAGCAGGTCGCCCGGCCGCACCTGGCTGAGTTGGATGTGGGTGGACTCCTCGTACTGGATCTCGGCCGAGTGCAGCAGGCTCACGCCTGCGGCGCTCCAGGCGAGCATGGTCAGCCCCGAGCAGTCCAGGCCGCTGGTGCTCGCTCCTCCCCATTGGTACGGGACTCCCAGATACCTCTCCGCTCCCAGCACGGCGGCCGCTCCCGCCCCTGCTGCCGCCTGGACCGCCCCGGTCCCGATGACGCCGGTCGCCCCTGCGCTGGCGGAGGCCTGATTCGCGGCGTTGGCGGCCTGGACGGCTGCGGCCGTCCCCGCCCCGAACGTCTCTGCAACCTGCGCCGCTTGGGCGGCAGCAGCAGCGGCCCGTTGCTTGGCAGCTTGACTGGCGGCCGCCGCTGCAGCCGCGGCCGCGGCCGCGGCCTGCTGGGCGGCGCGTTGCGCCACGAGCTGAGCGAGGTGCCCCTTCACCTGCGTGAGGGTCGCCTGGGTGGCGTTGGCGAGCGCCTCGGCCTCGTGTTGTGCGGTGCCGACTTGCGTCGACACGCCCGACCGCTTGTTGCTGCTGTGCATGCAGGTCCGACTCGGTGGCGTTGAGCTGTCGCTCGCTGAGCTCGAGTTGTCTCACCGCACTGTCGATATTGCCGATGGCTGTCTGCTGGTACTCGTCGTGAAGTGCGCTGCCGTCCGACGGCGTCGAGAACATCGACGTCAGCTGGCCCGACGGGGTGTCGAACATGTAGGCGTTGACCGCTGCGGTCTGGAGGGCGTGGCGCGCCGCAGCGTGTTTCTTCTTGGCGACGGCGAGGCGCGCGTCGGTGACCGACAACTGCGCATTGATCTGCGCCAGGTGGACGGTGGCCTGGTCGTACTGCTCGGACAGTTGTGCCAACGACTGCTGTTGTGTGGCGAATTCCGCCTCGACCGCGTCCACCTGGGCCTGGGTGGCGTTGATGGCTGCGCCTGTCCCCGACTGCCCTGAGGCGGAGCTCGACGACCCCGGCGACGCCACCGCCACCGGGGTCGCGAGCGACCCCACGACGATGATCGTCGACACGAGGAGGGCCGCCCCTCGGGCGACGGTCTGCGTCCGGGCGCGCCGAAACAGACCAGTCACAACAGTCACTTTGACCACAGTAGCCAGGGCACCCTCCGGGAGGAAGGGCCGGTCGGCCATTTGGCGATTCCTTGACCTTCTCGGGGGTTACCTCTACCTTGCCTTTAGGGGCGGGTTCACAGAATCCGGGCATTTCAGGCGTGGGGGGGACCTTGGAAGGCGTGACCCGCACGACGGCCGGCGTGCTCCAGGGGCAGGCAGAAGCAGGCCTCTGGGTGTTCCGCGGCGTCGCTTATGCCCAGGTCACGGGGCCACAAGGGCGGTGGCGGCCGGCCCAGCCCCCCGAGTCGTGGACCGGGACCCGAGAGGCGTCTTCGTGGGGGCCGATCGCGCCCCAGACTCCTCCCGTGCCTGGCTTCAGCTTTCCCCACGACCCCACCGAATCGGACGAAGACTGCCTCAATCTCAACATCTGGACGCCGGGCGTCGACGACGTCCGGCGGCCGGTCCTGGTGTGGCTGCACGGGGGCGGGTTCACCACCGGAACCGGGTCGAGCGCGCTGTTCGCCGGTGACCGTCTGGCCGCCAAGGGCGTCGTCGTCGTGACCATCAACTACCGCTTGGGCGCCCTCGGCCTCCTCGCCCATGCCGATCTGGTCAGCGAGGGCGCCCCGGGGTGGGGGAATTGGAGTCTGCGCGACCAGATCGCCGCCCTGCGCTGGGTCCAAGACAACATCGGTGGGTTCGGTGGCGATCCCGGCAACGTCACGCTGTTCGGCGAATCGGCGGGCGCCATGAGCATCTCGAACCTTCTCAGCCGCGCCCGATGCGTCCGGTCTCTTCCATCGCGCCGTTATCCAGAGCGGACCCCCCGCCACCGCGAGCCCGCGCTGGGCCACGAGGCGCGCCGAGCGGCTGGCCGGTCACCTGGGCATTCCCATCGAGGCCATGGCCACACTGCGCGACGTCCCGGTCGAGCGGTTGGTCGAGGCCACGCAGCGGCTGGCGGTCGAAGCGCCCGCCGACGGGGGCCTGCCCCTGGCCCTGCTTCCCGTTGTCGATGGCGTTTTCCTCGAACGTCCGCCCGGAGAGATGATCGCCGAAGGTGCCGCGGCTGCGGTCCCGGTCCTTCTCGGCACCACTCGCGACGAGTGCGCGCTGTTCACCACGGCCGACCACGGCAACCCCGAAGTCGACGAGACCCGCGTCGCACATCGCCTGGCGGGTCTGGTGGGACCGGCTGGCGCCGATGTCGTCGACGCGTATCGGATGCGCGCGTGGCGCCCGTGGCGAGCCCGTGACCGGTCGTGATCTGTGGACCGCGGTCACCACCGACTATGTGTTCAGACTCCCCCTGATGGCGCTGGCCGCGGCCCACGCCAAATACCAGCCGAACACCTTTTCGTACATCTTCACGTGGGAGTCCCCCTTCCTGAGCGGGATGTTCGGGTCGTGCCACGGGCTCGAGATCCCATTCGTGTTCGGAACCGTGGGCGACCCCGGCGTGCAGGTCTTCACCGGCGGGGGCCCGCAGGCGCTCGCTCTCTCAGAGAAGATGCAAGATTCCTGGGTCGCGTTCGCCCGCTCCGGCGACCCGTCTTGTGACGCGGTGGGATCGTGGCCGGCTTATGACCCCGTCCGCCGCCCCACCATGGTCCTGGGTCCCGATGGTGGGGTCGAAGACGACCCGCGCCGCTCGGAACGGCTCATTTGGGAGGACACCGGTACGGCACCGATGGTGGGCCATCACCACGACTGATGTGAGACCAATGTCGGTAACGGTCACCCGGCGAGCCACAATAGGGTCGTGAGTCGTCGAGATCTGGAACCTCGTGGACCCCTCGGAGCCAACGGAAGCTCCTCGGTGGGCACGCGCCTGTCACGCCCCCCGGTGACGATGCCGGGAGACCCCGACGTGGAGCTTCTGTGTCCAGACGACGACGTCGAGGATCCCGAGGTCTCCATCGTGATCCCCGCCGTCAACGAGGAGCTGACGATCTCGGACTTCGTGGCGTGGTGTCGCCAGGGACTGGTGGACGCCGGGGCCCGGGGCGAGATCCTCATCATCGACAGTTCAACCG
The DNA here is from genome assembly GCA_963846125.1 of uncultured Acidimicrobiales bacterium. Classification (GTDB taxonomy): domain Bacteria; phylum Actinomycetota; class Acidimicrobiia; order Acidimicrobiales; family UBA8190; genus Chersky-840. The sequence goes on along the minus strand of CAWJUR010000001.1, from coordinate 93,810 downwards.
ACCGGACCGCCGAACTGGCGCTGGCCGGTGGGGCCCGGGTGCTCCGCACGCCCAAGCGGGGCCTCGGTCGCGCCTATATCGACGCCCTTCCCTTCATCCGCGGGAAGTACGTCGTCATGGGCGATGCGGACTGCACCTATGACTTCCGACTCCTGGGACGATTCGTCGACAAGCTCCGTCAAGGCGACGACTTCGCCATGGGTTCGCGCTGGCTGGGGTCGATCGAGCCGGGCTCCATGCCGGGCCTGCACCGCTACCTCGGGACCCCGGTCACGACGTGGATCTTGAACCGGCTCTACGGGAGCCGGTTCACCGACATCCACTGCGGCATGCGCGGCATCAGTCGCGACGCACTCGAGCGCATGGGGCTCGCCTCGCAGTCGTGGGAGTACGCGTCGGAGATGGTGCTCAAGTCGGTGCTGATGAAACTCCGGACCAGTGAGGTCCCGGTCACGTTCTACAAGGACCGGGAGGGCCGGGTCTCACACCACAAGCGCTCGGGATGGTTCTCGCCGTTCCAGGCCGCCTGGATCAACCTGCGGGCCATGTTCATCTACCGCGCCGAGTTCTTCGCTCTGAAGCCCGGGCTCTTCTTCTTGATCGTCGGTCTCGTGCTCACGCTTCCGCTGAGCTTTGGATCATTTTCCATCGGGTCGGTCACCTTCAGTTTGTATTGGATGCTTCTGGGCGTCACGCTGGCCGTCCTCGGCTTGCAGAGCTTCTGTTTCGGGGTGCTCGCCCAGGTCCTGTGCGACTACAGCGGTGAGTCGCGGGCCCGGTGGACCAGGATCTTTCGCTACACACCCACCGTCATCGCCAGCATCGTGCTGTTCCTCATCGGCCTGGGACTCGCCGACGCGCTCGTCGTGCACTACGTCACCCACGACTTCGCCCTGCCACCGCCGTCCGCCTTGCTCGACCATCTCGCCGTCACCGGATCACTGCTCATGATCATCGGTTTCACGGGATTCTGTTTCACGCTCCTTCTCTATGCCACCGGTGTGCGCTACGGAACACCGCAGGTACCACGGACCAAAGAACGTGACCTCAGCTGACGCGGCGAGGTCGACGGCATTCGGTCAGAGTGGCGACCTGTCTGCGGCGGACCGGCTCGGCATCTGGCTTTCGGGCTACCGGGTCCGCAAGGAGGTGGGTGACTTCTCGGGCAAGGCCATCGGCGACTTCGGATGTGGGTACCAGGCCCGGTTCTCACGCACGGTCCTTGGTGACGTGGCGGCGGCCACCCTCGTCGACGTGGCCCTCGCCAGCGACCTGGGGGAGAACCCGAAGGTCCGGGCCATCGAGGGAAAGCTTCCCGAGGCGTTGCGCGACATCGCCACCGACTCCCTCGACGTGGTCATGTGCGTCTCGGTGCTCGAACACCTGTGGCATCCCGAGGTCGCGCTGGCCGAGTTTCACCGCATCTTGGCGCCGGGGGGAGTCTGTGTGGTCAACGTCCCCAGTTGGCGAGGCAAACGGTTCCTGGAGCTCTCGGCATTTCGCCTCGGGCTGAGCCCGGTCGAGGAGATGGATGATCACAAGAGGTACTTCGACCCGCGTGACCTGTGGCCGTTACTCGTGCAAGCCGGCTTCCTGCCTCATGGCATCCGCTGCTACCGGCACAAGTTCGGCTTGAACACCTTTGCAGCATGCCGCAACTCGTGACAGAACGCCGCTGCGACTTCGAATCACACTCGTCGCAGTCGCACGCCGTGGCGGGAGTCGCCCCGGGGGTGTAGCCCAATCGGCAGAGGCAGGACGCTTAAAACGTCCCCAGTGAGGGTTCGAGTCCCTCCGCCCCCACGAAGTGCCCTTGACCGGTCAGCCCTCGTGGAGGGCTACGGACAGAGCGACTCCGTCGCCGCGCCTTCGACGGTCACCTTGTCGAGCGCGTCGGCCAGCGCTTCGAGTTGCTTGCGGCTCAAGCGGTCCACGAAATGCCGACGTACCTGCTCGACGTGGTCAGGAGCAGCCGTCTGCAGCCGAGCTTGGCCGGCGGGCGTGAGCACCGCGAAGGCGCCGCGGCGATCCGTTGGGCAGCGATGACGTTCGACCAGGCCCGCAGCCACCAGACCGTCGAGGCGCCGGGTGAGTCCACTGGGCGACAACAGGAGTCGGTCGGCCAGCTCGCTCATGCGCATGCGGCCGCCCTCTTCCTCGGAAAGCTCGACGAGGACTCCGTAGTCCGTCACCGACATGCCCTGGGATGCCTGGAGCTCGGCGTCGAGCCTGGCGATCAGGCGGGCGTGGGCCCGCAGCAGCGACCGCCACGCATGCTGCTCGACGTCATCGAGCCAAGGTGTGGCACGTGTCGTGGACATAAGCCCAGCGTACCGGACCAACCAGTGATTGCGCTCGCAATTACCTAGGAATCCCGGGAAATCCGAGGGCGACGCCCACTGCGCCCTCGTAGCGTGAGGGGCCGATGGCGCCGGATCCGACCACCCTCCCCGGTCTGCTCGACGACCTGAGCGCCGAGCACGCCGATCTCGAGGGCCTGCTCGAGCCCCTCGACGAGCCGTCGTGGGGAACCCTCACGCCGGCAGAGGGGTGGGCGGTGCGGGACCAGGTGAGCCATCTGGCCTTCTTCGACGACGCCGCCACCATGGCCATCCTCGATCCGACCGCCTTCATCGCCGTGGCCGAGGCCGCCATGGCGGCCGTAGGCGATCCGATGGAGGAGCACCTGCGTCCGGGGACGCGCCCTGGAGGGCCGCGCCGTGCTGGCGTGGTGGCAGGGCGCTCGACGGGCCATGGACGAGCGCGGCTCGTGGGCTCGACGCTCGGGATCGGGTCCCATGGTTCGGCCCTCCCATGGGGGCGCTGTCGTTCGTCTCGGCGCGTCTCATGGAGACGTGGGCTCATGGCCAGGACGTGGCCGACGCCCTGGGCGTCATTCGCGTGCCGACGGCGCGACTGCGCCACATCGCCCACCTCGGGGTGCGGGCCCGACCGTTCTCCTACGTCGTGCGCGGTCTCGACGTCCCCGCCGAGCCGGTGCACGTCGAGTTGACGGGGCCGGCGGGAGAACGCTGGGAATGGGACGGCGTCGGCGTCCGAGCTCGTCTCGGGCTCGGCGCTCGATTTCTGTCTGGTCGTGACCCAGCGCCGCCACCTGGCGGACACGGAACTGACCGTGCAGGGGCCGGTGGCCACGCAGTGGCTCTCCATCGCCCAGGCGTTCGCCGGGCCTCCCGGGCCCGGGACGACCGCGGCGGCGTGTCGACGGGCCGAGGCCGGCTTCCCGTTAGGAACGGTCAGCTCGGAGGCGGGATCTCGCTGCCGGCGCCGCTTCCGGTGAGCACGGTGTCTTCGGTGTCTTCGGTGCCTTCGGTGCCTTCGGTGCCTTCGGTGCCTTGGGGGTGCTCAGGTGGCGACACCCCCGAGCGTTGGCGGCGATGCAGGAAGAACATCACGGCGAGGCCGGCCACGAACAACGCCAAGTCCGGCGATCTGGACGAGCACCGAGCCCAGGTGTCCGATCTCGCCGAGCCAGAGGCGCTCTTCGTAGAAGCGGGTGAGTCCCCACAGTGCCATCGTGGCGGCGAGGACGAAGCCGACAGGCCGGTCGCGGTAGTAGCGCTCGATGAGCAAGAGGACCCCGAAGATGATGAAGCTGTCGATGGCCTGCAAGATGGGAACCGGCAGGCGCTTGCCGACCTGGCCCGCGTAGTACATGCCGAACCACTCGTTGGTGGGATGTCCGCCTCCCGCCACCATGAGCTGGGGACCGAGCAGACGACCGACACCCCATGCCGCCATGAGCACGGGGGCCACGATGTCCAGGGCACGCATGACGGTGAGCTCGGGACAGCGACGGCGGGCCAGGATCAAACCGGTGGGCACGCCGCCCAGGAGCCCTCCGAACGAGGAGAGCCCGCCCTGCCACACCTGGAGGATCTGGCCCGGGTTCGCCTTGTAGGTCGAGAAGTTGGCCAACACGTGCAGAAGGCGCGCGCCCACGATCGAAGCGACCACGATCCAGATGAAGACCCCCGTGAACCACTCCGTGGGGTATCCGTTCGAACGCAGGCGTCGCTCGAAGTACCGGTACGCGAACCAGAACGTGACGGCCAGCCCGATGCCGTAGGTGTGGATGACGATGGGCAGCGGCCCGAGGTGGAAGGCGACGGGGATGGGCTTCACGGCAGTCCTCGTGCGGGATGGGCGGGCCCCGCGGGCCCGCCTGTCAGCGTAGCGCCGCCGGTTCCGGTTCCCTCGTCGGGGCGCCGTCACCGGACCGTCCATCCCTGTTCGACGCGCTCGATTACCCCCTATTAGCGTCGGCGCCGCGCCCGTCGTGGACGGCGGGTGTGCGTACGGGAGGGTGCGATGGGAGCGCTTGACGGCAAGATCGCCATCGTGACGGGGGGTGCCTCGGGGATCGGCCTCGCCAGCAGCAGGAGGCTCACCGCCGAGGGCGCCACCGTGGTCGTGGTCGACGCCAACGGCGACGGGAGCGCAGAAGGCGGCGCGGAGCTCGGCGGCGTGGCGGTGCAGGCCGACGTCGGCAACGTCGGGCGACTGGTCGCGCATCCTCGAGGCGACACGCCCGTTGGGAGGTGATCGACATCGCCTATCTCAACGCCGGTGTCACCACCGGCGAAGAGGACATCACCAAGGTCACCGACGAGCAGTACCGGCGGATCATGTCCGTCAACGTCGACGGCATCGTCTTCGGCACCCGGGCCGTGGTGCCCGAGCTCGTGGCCCGTGGCGGTGGAGCGGTGGTGGCGACGTCGTCGTTGGCGGGCATCGTCGCTTTCGCGGGCGATCCGATGTACACGCTGACCAAGCATGCGGTGGTGGGCTTCGTGCGTGCGATTGCGCCTCGGCTCATCGAGCAGCACATCACCATCAACGCCATCTGTCCGGGGCTCGTGGACACGCCGCTCATCGACGGCCAAATTCGCGACAGCCTGGCCGGGGCCGGCTTCCCACTCATCGCGCCCGAGGACGTGGCCGAGGCAGTCTTCGGCTGTGTCGTCGGAACAGAGACCGGTCAGGCGGTCGTCGTGCAGCTCGGACGCGAGGCGGTGGCGTATCGCTTCGGTCGTCCACCCGGCCCTCGTGCTCCGGGGGTGGAGGGCCGGATCCCGCCCGAGTGGCTGGCCGATACCGGCCCGGGGGCGTCGAAGCCCGCGAGCTGAAGGCGGGGATCTCCGCCCGACGATGTGCCTGTCGGCTTGGGATCAGGGTCGCCCGGCGCCGACGAGCCCGCTCGTCCAGATCCCGGTGACCTGGATGTTGGTGCCCGTCTCCATGGCCTGGACCATCTCGCCGGGGCCGACGTACATCGTCACGTGCCCGATGGTGTTGCCTTCGCGGTAGAAGAGCAGGTCGCCCGGTTGGAGGTCTGACAACGGGACGTGGGTCAACTCGGCGTACTGGTCGGCGGCGGAGTGAGACAGCGAGACGCCGGCGTGTGCCCACGCCCACATGGTCAGGCCCGAGCAGTCGAAACCGACCCCGGGTGAGGCACCGGCCCAGACGTAGGGGATGCCGATCTGCGATTCGGCCGCGGCGACGGCTTCGCCCCCACCACCGCCGGGCACGGCGGGAACGGAACGAAGGCCACCGTTGTCAGTGGATCGGCGCGACGCGGCGAGGCGTGCCTGGAAGGCCGCAGCCTGCGCGGCCGCCTGCGCCGCCTGGCGTTGAGCCACCAATGTGGCGATGTGCCCTTTGAGCTTCGAAAGCGTCGCCTGCTGGTTGGCGAGCTCGGACTGCGCGCCCTGCTTGGCGCTCTGCGCGGCGGCGAGGGTGGCTTCGAGCCTGGGACTGCGTTGTCTCGAGCGCGCTCTGCTGGGCGCTGAGCTCGCTCTCGGACTGATTCAGACGGTCGATCGCCCCTGACACGCTCTCGCTGGCGACCTGTTGGTATTCCTGTACGGCGGCTGCTCGCTCTCCGCCCGGCGCGAACAGCTGCTCGAGGTCATCGTTCGAGTTCCCCGACGTGTAGTTCTGGATGGCCAGTTGCTGCAGGTCGGCGCGAGCCGAGCCGACCTGTGTCTTGGTCTGGGCGATCTGCGCCTGGGTCTGGCTCACCTGCTGCTCGAGTTGCTGCACGTGGATCTGGTCCTGGTCGTATTGCTCGGACAGCGCGGCGAGTTGCGCACCTTGGGCTTGGATCTGTGCCGCGATCTGGGCCGCCTGTGCCTGAGCGCTCCCCAGCTGATCGGCCGAAGCGGGACCGTGTCGTCGCCAGGGCCGGTCCCGCGATGAAAGCGACGGCGACGACCGCCGAGACGAGTCGACTGAGTCGGGAGAACCGCCGGGGCCGCCGACCCGGCCGTGCCTGCGAGTACTGCTCGAGGCATGTCACAACAGCCTCGTGTCTATCAATTGCAGAAAGGCGGAGCAAGCATTTGCGCACTTGGCGCGGTCGCCAGGCGCGAATCGACGCGAAAAGGTGGTGTCATGTCGCTCCCGGGAGCGCCATTAGCGTCGCGAAGGTGCATCCCATCGAGAGACTGCGTTACGTGGCGCGTGCGGGATGGGCGCCTCCGGCGGTGCTGGCCGCGGAAGCGGCGTGGGCCCTCGGCGACCTGGCGCTGCACGAGAGTTCGGCTGTGCTGCCCGCCTGTCGGCGCCTGCTCGACCGCCATCCGGGCTGCGGGCCGCTGTGGTGGGTGGCGGCCCGCATGCTCACCGCCGGAGACCCGGCGGAGGAGGCCGAGCGCTGTGTCGACCTGCTCGAGTCCGATCCGACGCCCGACCTCCTGCGCGAGGAGCTGCACGGCGAGACGACGTCCCGTCCGCCACGGGGGCGTGGGTGACGTCGCCAGTGCTGACGTCGTCGTCGTCGAGGTCGACGCCATCGGCCCCGGGGGAGCAGTTCTCGATGCCGATGACATCGGCCTGATCGAGGCGGCCCGTGCCGTGGGAGTGCCGGTGTGGGTCGAGGGCGGGGTTGGACGGGTGATGCCGCCCAAGCTCTGGGATGCCGCTCGTCCGTCGCCTCGAAGGGGCTCACGTGGCGCGGTCCGGCGTCGGTCATTGATCTCGACGGGATCGTCCGCGTGGCGGGCCCGGTCGGGGTGCAGCCCCTGCCCGTGGCTCTCGCCTCCACCGACTGTCCCGAGCCCGGAGAGCTGCTGGCTCGCTGGTGAGATGTCGATCGACGCTCGACCTCGGTCGTGGATAGGGTCGGCGAACATGGGCGAGATGATCAATTTTCCGAGCAACGGGTCCGAAGGTCAGGGGTATCTGGCGGTGCCGCCGTCGGGCGAAGGCCCCGGTGTCGTCGTGATCCAGGAATGGTGGGGCCTCGTGCCTCACATCGAAGACGTGTGCGAGCGGTTTGCGGCGGCGGGCTTCGTCGCTCTCGCACCTGACCTGTACCGGGGGACCAAGGTCACCGAGCCCGACGAAGCGGGCAAGGAGATGATGGCCTTGCAGCTCGACCGGGCTGCCCAGGACATGTCCGGGGCAGTCGACGAGGTGGTGAAGCGGTCGTCAGGTCGCCAAGGTCGGCGTGGTCGGGTTCTGCATGGGTGGAGGCCTTGCGCTCGTGCTCGCCACACAACGCCCCGACGTCGTCGACGCATGCGTGTCGTTCTACGGGCTGATCCCATGGCCTGACGCCCAACCCGACTTCTCGAAGCTCTCCGCGGCGGTGCTCGCCCATGTGGCAGGCAACGACGAGTACTTCTCGCCGCAAGCGGCGCACGCACTCGAGGAGCAGTTGCACGGGTTGGGCAAGGAGGCCGAGTTCCACGTCTATGACGGCGCCGACCACGCCTTCTTCAATGACACCCGGCCCGAGGTCTACGACGCCGGCGGCGTCCGCGACGGCGTGGACACGGACGATCGACTTCTTTCACGCCCGCCTCGGGTGACTCCGGTCTCTGACGACGAAGGCGGTGCCGTCGGCCGCTACCTCGTGTTGGGCTTGGGGACGGGGCGCCACATCGAGGGATTGGTCGACGCGTACTACGGCCCTCCCGGGCTCGCCGAGCGTGTCGCCTCGTCGCCACTGCTGGATCCGCGGCCGACTCGTCGAAGACGGCCGCGCCCTGATCGCGCGCCTTGGACGGCGGAGCGGCCCTTGGAGGTGACATCGGAACCGAGTCGGTCCCCGAGTCAGGGAGCGAACGTCGGCGACGGTGGCTGCGGGCCCAGACCGTGGGCCTGCTCACGACGGCGCGCCGCCTGGCGGGTGAGCCCATCGGATACGAGGAGGAAGTGGAGCTGTGTTACGGGGTACGCCCCCGACCGGTGCCCGACGAGGAGCTGGCGGCCGCCCACCGGCGACTCGAAGAGGCGGTCCCCGGGTCGGGGCCCGTCGGAGAACGGCTGATCGCGTGGCGAGAGTCGCACGCCGTGCCGGCCGACCGGCTGCGCGCCGCCATCGACTCGTTGGCCGAGGACCTGCGCGAGCGGACGCAACGGCTGTTCGGGTTGCCCGAAGGTGAGCACATCGAGTTCGAGCTCGTCACCGACAAGCCGTGGTCGGGCTTCAACACCTATCTCGGCGGGTTGCGCTCCCGGGTCTCGGTCAACGTCGACCTACCCGTCCTGTCGACGTCGTTGGCCCACCTCGTCGCGCACGAGGCTTATCCGGGGCATCACACCGAGCACTGCCGCAAGGAGGTGGGGCTGGTCCGCCGCCGACAATGGCTCGAAGAGACGATCTTCCTCGTGGGCACCCCCCAATGCCTCGTCGCCGAAGGCCTCGCCGATCTCGGGCTCGAGGTCCTTCTGGGCCCGAGACCCGAAGCGGTCGTGGCGGAGCATTTGCGTCCTCTCGGCATCCGCTACGACGCCGAGGTCATCGCGGCGGTGTCCGAGGCCAGCGAGGCGCTCGGTGCGGTCCGTGCCAACGCGGCCTGGCGGCTCCATGCCGAAGGGGCCGACCCCGACACGGTCGTGGACGAAGTGGCGCGTTGGGCTCTGCTCCCTCGAGCTCGAGCCGCCAAGGCGGTGGAGTTCCTGCTCCATCCCACCTGGCGCGCCTACATCACCTGCTACGTCGACGGTCTGCGCTTGTGCCGTCGCTTCGTGGCCGGAGACCCCACGCGCTTCGGCGAGCTCCTGAGCGAGCAGCTCGTCCCCGCCGATCTGGCCGCCTAGGGCAACCGTCGCGGCGCCCGGCCGAGCGCTCGCCGAACGGAGCCGATCACCGTGGGCGGCGAGGAGGAGGTTAGGGAGAGGGCACCGGTAACATGCGACGCATGTCACAACGCAGCCGGAACCTTCCCCGCCGATCCTGCTTCTCCACCCCGGGCTCGAACGAGCGCTTCCTCGAGAAGGCGCCGACCGTGCCGGCCGACATGTCGTTCCTCGACCTCGAGGACTCCGTGGCGCCCCTCGAAAAGGACTCGGCTCGAGCCAAGGTCGTCGACGCCATCCGCAAGCAGCCCTGGGACGACCGCGTGCTGTGTGTTCGCATCAACGCCTGGGACACCGAGTGGACCTACGGCGACGTCATCGAGGTGGTGGGCAACTCCGGTGAGCGTCTCGACGAGGTCATGCTGCCCAAGGTGCAGTCCGCCGCCGAGGTCGTGGCTCTCGACCTGTTGCTCACCCAGGTCGAGAAGAGAAGTGGCCTCCCCGTCGGCCACATCGGCATCGAGGCCCAGATCGAGACCACACGCGGGCTCATCAACGTGGACGAGATCTGTGCCGCGTCACCTCGTCTCGAGACCATCATCTTCGGGCCCGCCGACTTCGCGGCCTCGATGGAGATGCCCGTGCTGACCGGGGGTGTCCAGATCCCCGAGTACCCCGGCGACCACTTCCACTACGTGTTCAGTCGGATCCTGATGGCGGGGAGGGCGAATGGCCTCCAGGTCATCGACGGCCCGTACCTGCGGGTGAAGGACATGGACGGGCTGCGCGACTTCGCCCAACGCACGCGCGTCCTCGGCTACGACGGCAAGTGGGCGCTCACCCCCGACCAGGTCGCCGTGCTCAACGAGCTGTACTCACCCACACAGGAGCAATTCGACCATGCCTGGGACATCCTCGACGCCTATCAGAAGGCGACCGAAGACGACCGCAAGGGTGCGGTGATGTTCGGTGACGAAATGATCGACGAAGCCAGCCGGAAGATGGCGACCAAGTTCGTCTTCCGGGGCGAGCGGGCCGGGCTGAGTCGCTCGAAGAACTAAGCGCCCGCGGCCTGCTCCACCAGCCGGCGGGCGACCACCTTGAGGGCCAAGGTCTCGTCGGCACCCTCGAAGATCGACAGCACGCGGGCGTCGACGAAGTACCGACTCACGGGGAATTCCTCGGCGTAGCCCATGCCACCGTGGATCTGCATGGCCTCGCGCGTCACCCACTCCGCGGCGCGACACACGTACGCCTTGAGCATCGACGCCTCGAGGGTTCCTTCGCCCTCGGCCATGAGCCGAGCCACCTGGTACGCAAACTGGCGGGCAACCTGGATGAGCACCGCCATGCGTGTCAACTTGGCCTGCGTGAGTTGGTACCGGGCGATGGGCTGGCCGAAGACGACGCGGTTGGTGGCGTACGCCGAGGCCGCCTCGTAGGCAGCCTGCATGACGCCGAGGGCGCGGGCCGCGGTCTGGAGACGGCCGTTCTCGAAGCCCGCCATCTGGGAGTAGAAGCCGCGGCCCACCCCGTCGTCACCGCCCACGAGGTTGGCGGCGGGGACGAACCAGTTCTCGAAGGCGATCTCGTAGGAGTGCATGCCCCGGTATCCGAGGGTGTCGATGGGCCGACCCTCCATCCGCCCCGGAGGGTCGACGGCGGGCGTCGGAGGCGGGGTCCTGGGTGAAGAGGAAGCCCTCGCCGTCGCCGCGCGGCTTCTCCACGATGAACAATGACAGGCCCCGATGGGCCTTGGAGCGGTCAGGGTCGGTACGGGCCAGAAGCATGAGCACGTCGGCTCGGGCCGCGAACGTGCACCACGTCTTGACCCCGTTGACCAACCATCCCCCTGTTGTCCGTGTCGCGGCCGTGACGATGGCGGCCACGTCGGACCCGAAGTCCGGCTCGGTCACGGCGACCGCGTTCATCACGTCTCCCGATGCCAGCCTGGGCAGCCAGGTCTGCTTCTGTTCGTCGGTGCCACCGGCCACCAGAGCACGGCTCAGGATCTCAGGACGGGTGATCAGCGAGCCTCCGGCGCCGAGGGAGCCCCACGGACAATTCCTCGGTGGCCACCACCATGCCCATGTAGTCGCTCGCCCCCCCGGTGGCGAAACCTCCGTATTCCTCGGGGATCGACAACCCCAGCGCGCCCATCTCCCCCAGCCCGGTGATGATCTCCTCGGGGATGTCCGCGTTGGCGCGGTGGATGTGCTCGGCATGGGGACGGATCTGCTCGAGGGCGAAGCGGTGGAATGTCTCGCGCACCAGCTCGAAGTCGGGATCGAGACGGCGGTCTCCTTCGCGCCCGACGAGCGAGGCGAGGTAGCCGGGGTCGCGGAAGGCGGTCAGGAATTCCCGGGCCGGATCGAGCCAATCCGGTGTGGTCCCGAAGGCGGCCTCCCTCCCCACAATGCGAGCCGACAGATCGGCAAGGGCGTCGGCCACGAAAGCACAGGCGATGTGCGCCTCGTCGTTGCCCGTGGTGCCGTAGGCGAGGGCTGCTTCGGCAGCTCGCACGCCCGCCGCCACGTGGGCGAGGTCGTAGGCCACCACCTGATCGGCTTCGGGCCCACCCACCGCCGCCAACCGCGTGGCGGCGCAGCCCACCACCGACGACGCCACTGCCACCGCGGCGGCGGCGGCGCCGAGATCCGGGCGGGGGGAACCCGTCCCAGGGCTCGGGCTCATCGCTCCCCGTCGAGATGGTCCGGAACGCGACCGAGCACGGTGACGAGCGGAGGCAGCACGACGGGATCGTCCCCGGGATCCACCTCGGTGAGCGAGCCCAGGTACTCGGTGACCGGGCCGGGGCCGACTCCGGCGGGCGCCTCCGCCCAGGCATCGACGATGTCGAGGCCGGCGTCTCGAATCGAGCGCGGGCAGGAGTGCCCCGATATCGGGATGCGGCGCGCGCGGGCATGGACAGCGCCCTGCCCCCGACCCGACCGGCGGATGTGATGGGCTCCTGGGCCACCACCCACCCTCCCGGTCGCACGGCCTGGCGCATGCGGGAGAGCACGACGGCTGGATCGACGACGTGCATCAGCAGGAAGCGGCAGAACGCCAGATCGACGGCTTCGGGAAGGAGCAGATCCTCTCCGGCCTGGGTGATGGCGAGCACCTGACTGAACGTGGCCGCTGCCGAGGCGACCTCGTCCCGAGCGCGCGGATCGCTGTCGACTGCGTAGACGCGTCCTTCGTGGCCCACGATCTCGGCGAGTGCCACCGACACGTCCCCGCCACCGGCGCCGACGTCGACGCACCGCCACCCGGGTGCCACGGCGAGACGCTCGAGCGCCGTTGCCAGGGGGCGCCGATAGACGTCGTCGCGCAGGGCGTTCGGCACGGGCCAAGACGCTACTGGCTGTAGCCTGCCGAGCGTGAAGGTCACGATGCTCTTGTGTGACGCGGCGCAGGTCGCCGACGGGAAGCTCTTCGTGCTGGGCGGCGGTTGGTCCCTGACGGGACCCGACCCCATGCCGTCGGGCATCGCACTGAAGATCGACGTCGGCTGGCACGAAGCCGATCAGGTGCACCACTGGGAGCTCTACCTCGAAGACGCCGACGGCCGGCCGGTGATGGTCGACACGCCCGACGGGACCCATCCGGTCGAGGTGCGCGGCGAATTCAACGTCGTTCGGCCCACCACCGTCCCTCTGGGGACGCCGATCGATGTGGCGTTGGCAGTCAACCTGGGCCCCCTGCCGCTCGAGCCCGGCAACCGCTACACGTGGCGCCTGTCGATCGGTGGCGAGTCCGAGGCGGACTGGGCACTGGGGTTCACCACCCGTCCGCGGGCCGTGCCATGACCACCTACGACCGGCCCTTCGGGCGGTACTTCGAGGACTTCGAGCCGGGCGATGTCTACCGCCATTGGCCGGGCAAGACCGTGACGGAGTACGACGACCATCTCTTCTGCATGATCACCATGAACCACCACCCGCTCCACATCAACGAGTGGTTCGCCCAGACACGAGACGGTGCACGGCAAGAACGTGGTCGTCGGCAACCTCGTGTACTCGCTCGTGCTGGGGATGAGCGTGCCCGACGTGAGCGGATCGTGCATCGCCAATCTCGAGGTCGAGTCACTCGTGCACCGGAACCCGACCTTTCACGGCGACACCATCTACGCCGAGACACGCGTCATCGACAAGGTGGCGTCCTCTTCCAAGCCCGACCGGGGCATCGTCACGGTGGAGTCCAAGGGCTTCAACCAGCGCGGCGAGGAGGTGTGCTTCTTCCGCCGGAAGTTGATGGTGTGGAAGCGCGAATCTGCTCCGGCTCGCCGCCGTCCCTACGGGGACGACGTCTGGGATTGAGCGCCTCACGCCCAGGGCCCGGAGCTGCGGCGCATCGCGCCGCGCCGTGCTCGGCGTGGGCCGGTCCGGGCTCCGCCCCTTCCCGTGGCGAGAGACCCGTGATCCCGTGGGCGGTGCTCGTCAGCGAGGTGATGCTCCAGCAGACCCAGGCGCAGCGCGTCGTCGCCCCCTACGCTCCGCTTCCTCGGCTCGGTTCCCCACCGTCTCGGCCTGCGCCGAGGCCGGCCTCGGCGCCGGTGCTCGAGGCGTGGGCGGGGCTGGGCTACAACCGCCGCGCCCGTTCCCTGCACCAGGCCGCTCGACGCCATCGTGGACCACCACGGCGGGGTCGTGCCCTCGCGACTTGGCGGCCCTGCGGTCGTTGCCGGGCGTCGGCGAGTACACCGCCCGAGCAGTCCTCGTATTCGCCTTCGAGCACCATCGAGGCGGTGGTGGACGTCAACGTGGCGCGGGTGCTGACGCCCGTGCCGTGGCCGGGGAGCCGCTCGCTCCGGGCGAGGCGCAGGCACTGGCGGACGCGCTGGTGCCCCGGGCTGCGGCCTGGGACTGGAACCAGGCGCTCATGGAGATCGGGGCCGTTGTGTGCACGGCCCGGCCTCCCGGCCTGCGGTCGGTGCCCTTGGCGCGCCGCTGCGCGTGGCGCAATGCCGGCGACCGACGCCCGACCCCGCACCGGTGGCGCCGCGCCAGACCCGCTTCGAGGGCTCTGACCGCCAGGGCCGGGGACGCCTTGTCGACGCGCTGCGGTCGGGCCCGGTCCCGCCGAGCCGGTTGCGCGCCGTGTGCGGCTGGCCCGAGGACCCCGAGCGTGCCCGACGAGTCGCCGACGGCCTCGTCGCCGACGGCCTGGCCCGGCGTGCACCGGGGAACGTGTCCTCGTCCTCCCTGACCGTAGTCAGCGCTCAGGCGTCGAGAAAGCGCGTGACGTGGGCACCGACGACGTCGGGCTGTTCGAGGTGAAGGAAGTGTCCGGCCTGTGCTCGACGATCACCTCTTCCGAGCCGTCGGACAACACCGACCGCACGTCGCCGATGGCATCGAGGCCCATGGCATCCGTCGTCGGCACCGTGCAGGTACAGGGTGGGCTGCGCGGGAGTTGACGCGCAGGCCTCCTGCGCCTCCTCGTAGGCGGGGACTGTGCCGCGCCGGGTCGAACAGGGCGCGGTAGTAGCCGATGGCGGCGGAGAGGTTGGCCGGGTCCCGCAGAGACTCCTTCACCCTGGCCATGTCCCACGACCGCGTCGTAGCCCGGTGACCAGTCCGCCCACAGGTGGTCGAGGAACTCGTGGCCTCGGCGCTCACCGCCATCTCGGCGAGGGGCGTCTGGAAGAGGAAGATGTAGAAGCTGCGTTTCATCTGCCGGTAGGTGAAGAACGACGGCGCCGAGGCGGCCAGGGGAGGGACGGCCATGGTGACGATGCGCCGCCAACGCTCCGGATGCAGCGACGCTGCCCCGTAGCTGGCGAAGGCGCCCCAGTCGTGGCCCACCAGCACGGCCCGGCTCGTCTCCCCCCAGGGCGTCGTGCAGCGCCGGACGCGTCCGCGGCCAGGGCGCCCACCTGGTAGATCCCGTCCCCGGGTATCCGCCGTGGGGGCGTATGCCCCTCATCCACGGCGCCACGGCGTGGTACCCGGCCTCGGCCAGGGCCGGCATGAGGTGGCGCCAGGTGTGGGCGGTGTCGGGGAACCCGTGCAGACACAGCGCCAGGGGGCCATGGGGCGGCCCCGACTCAAGGTATGAGAACTCGATGCCGTTGACATGTACTGCCCTCTGTCGCATTGACGCAGAGTAGTGTCGCCCCCGCAGGGCCCTCCTCGGTTCCAGGCCGACCCGGATCATGTCGGCGGCGGGATCGACCGGTGCTGGTGGAGGGAGACTGAGGGGGAGGGGGTCGTCCGCTGCGAGTCACATTCTTCGGCGTGAGGGGCTCGTGTCCGTGTTCGGGCGAGCAGTACATGCGCTACGGCGGCAACACGGCCTGTGTGGCCGTGGAGATCGGCGACGAGCCGCCCATCGTCCTCGACCTGGGGACGGGCCTGCGTCCGCTCGGCCACGCCCTCGAGGAGCGCTACGGCCTCGGGCAATCCGATCGAGGTCACGGCCTTCCTCACGCACCTGCACTGGGACCACATCATCGGCCTTCCGTTCTGCACGCCCCTGCTGCGCGAGGGCGGCCGGATGGACGTGTACGGCCCACCTCAGGACGGTGGCTCTCTCCACGACATCATCGACCGGGTCGTCAAGCCCCCGTTCTTCCCGGTGGAGGTGAAGGAGCTCCAAGGCAAGATCGAGTTCTACGAGGTGACCGACGACGTCATCGCGGTGGGATCGGCGAAGGTCCTGGTGCGCCAGGTCCCCCATGTCGGGACCACGCTCGGCTTCCGCATCGAGGCCGGCGACACATCGGTGGCGTTCGTGAGCGATCACCAGGCGCCCGAAGACCGCGCCGAGGTCGACGCGGCCGTGCTCGAGTTGTGCGACCGAGCCGACCTGGTCATCCACGACGCCCAGTACACCGAGGAGGAGTTCCGGGCCAAGGCCACGTGGGGTCACTCCACCGTCGGCTACGCCGTGCACGTCGCGGCCGAGGCCGGGGCCCGTCGGTTGGCGCTGTTCCACCACGATCCCCGCCACACCGACGACGACATCGACCGGCATGCTCGCGCGAGGCTCAGGCGACCGACGACGCCCGCCGTCTCGACGGCGTGCTCGCCGCCAGGGAAGGATTGGCGATCGACCTCGGCCGTCCCTGACCTCTCAGGCCGCCGACCCGCGGGACGACAGCGAGACGGCCGGAGGATGACGAGGGGACGTGATGGGTGAGGTGACAGGCGGTGGGATCGGATGCCGCCGATGGCGGACGGGGACGATCCGGGCCCGACGAGCACGACGCCGTTCGACTCGGCGCGCTTTCGCGAGGTCCTCGGCCATTTCGCCACCGGCGTCACGATCGTCACCGCCATGGAAGGCGACGAGCCCGTCGGTTTCACCTGCCAGGCCTTCACGTCGCTGTCGCTCGACCCGCCCCTGGTGGCGCTGGCCCCGGGGAAGAACTCCACGAGCTGGCCCCGCATCGCCGCCGCGGGGTCGTTCTGCGTCAACATCCTCGCCGACGACCAGGAGGCGCTCAGCCGGGACTTCGCCGTCTCCGGTGGCGACAAATTCACCGGGGTGGGATGGCGCCCGGCCGCGCAACGGCGCCCCCGTGCTCGAGGGCGCTCCTGGCCTGGGTGGAATGCGAGTTCGAGATGGCCCACGACGCCGGCGACCACGAGCTCGTCGTGGGCCGGGTGCGGGACATGGGCGTGAGCCGGGGTCGAGCCCCTCGTCTACTACCGGGGCGGTTTCGGGCGTTTCGAGCCGTAGCCCTGCGCCGGGCTCCTTCGAGCCCGACATCGATCCGCCGGGTCGCGGGCGGTTAGCCTCCCCGGATGCCCCGATCACGCCCTTCGGACGACGATTGCCGACGTCGTCGTCGTCGAAGCCGACGTCCACGGCGACGAGCGAGGCCGATTCGTCGAGACCTACCGCCGGTCGTGGTTCCCTCTCGGGCGCGAGATGGTGCAGGGGAACCGCTCCGAGAAGCAGGCCGGCGCCGTCGTCGGTCTGCATTACCACCTCCACCAGGCCGACTACTGGTACGTGCTGCGCGGCACGGCCCGGGTCGTCCTCCACGATCTCCGGGTCGGGTCGCCGACCGAAGGCGCCACGCTGGCGCTCGACCTCGAAGGCGAACGACGACCACGGCGTGTTCATCCCCCCCGGGCGTCGCCCACGGGTTCGCGTCCCTCACCGACGTCCTGTCTGTGGTACCTGGTCGACAACTACTACAACCCCAACGACGAGCTGGGTGTGGCCTGGGACGATCCCGAGATCGCGCGTCGCCGTGGGGCATCGAGGCGCCCGTCCTCTCGGCGCGGGACCAGTCCAATCCCCGTCGGGCCGAGCTCGACCCGTCGCTGCAGCCTCGATACGGCCTCCGCACCTAACGAGGACGGGACATCGACGACCGGGGCCTGCACCCGCATCGGCACGCGTCGCGCGTTGACGCGTGTCGACCGGCTGGACTCAGGCGCCGGGAACCGGCACGCTGGCGGCGTGGACGAATCGCAGCAGTGGGTGGAGTTCGGGCGCTGGCTCGCCGAGCAGCGCGAGCAGCGCGGACTGCGCCGCCGCGACGCCGCCCGACGAGCCAAGGTCTCCGAGACCCTGTGGCGGGATCTCGAGACGGGCCGCAAAGAGGCCATCGGCGCCATCCGCCTCCTTCCCAATCCGAGCGCGGACGTCCTCGAGCGAGTCGCCGGTGCCTGGAGCTCCCCGTGGAGGACGTCCTGGCCCGGATCGGCCGACCGACCCGTCCGCCACGCCCGTCGACGGGACTCGGCGTCCGGCAACGCCCGCACCGAGGACGACGGGTCGCTCCTGGCAGTGAAGCTGCGCCGGCTCTCCGATCGCGACCGGCCGCTGGTCGAACGCCTCGTCGACGCCATGCTCGAGCACGAGCACGCACCGCGGCTAGGCGTCCCGGTGCGTTTCGGCATCTTCTACGAGTTCCAACTGCCCCGCCCCTGGGGGCCAGGACGACGAGCACCGCCTCCTCAAAGAAGCCCTCGAGCAGGTCGAGTTGGCCGACCGGCTGGGCTTCGACTACGTCTGGGAGGTCGAGCACCACTTCCTCGAGGAGTACTCCCACTCCTCGGCGCCCGAGGTCTTCCTGGCCGCCGCGAGCCAGCGCACCAGTCGCATCCGGCTCGGGCACGGCATCGTGCAGTTGCCCATGGGGTTCAACCACCCCGCCCGTGTGGCCGAGCGCATCGCCACCCTCGACCTCGTGTCCGACGGCCGGGTCGAGTTCGGCACGGGGGAGTCGAGCTCGGAGGCGGAGCTGGGTGGCTACGGCGTGGACCGGGCCACCAAGCGCGACCAGTGGCGCGAGGCCGCTCGATGTCGTGACCCGGCTCATGGTCGAAGAACCCTTTGCGGGCTACGACGGTCGGTTCGTGCACATGCCGCCGAGGAACCTGGTGCCCAAGCCTCTGCAACGACCCCATCCTCCCCTGTGGGTGGCGTGCAGCCGCCGCGACACGATCCATCTGGCGGCCACGCTGGGGATCGGGGCCCTCACCTTCTCGTTCGTCGAGGCCGACGAGGCCAAGGCCTGGGTGGACGACTACTACGCCACGATCGCGTCGGAGGACTGCGTCCCCGCCGGGTTCGCGGTGAACCCCAACCTGGCGTGCGTCCTTCCGCTCATGTGTCACGCCGACGAGGCCACGGCCATCGACCGTGGGCTCGACGGCAGCCACTTCTTCGGGTACTCGCTCGGGCACTACTACGTGTTCGGCATGCACAAGCCGGGTGTGACCGACGTGTGGCAGGAGTTCCTGGAGAACCGCGATCGCTTCGGCTTCAGCCGTGCCGTGGCCGCCCAGACCGGCCAGCAGTTGGGCGCCCAGCTCATGGAGCAGGGCCTCGGGTCCTTGCGCGGTGCGGTGGGTACCCCGTCGCAGATCAGGGCGCTCGTGCGCCAGTACGAAGACGCCGGGCGTCGACCAGCTCATCTTCGTCAGCCAGGCGGGCCGGAACCGTCACGAGGACATCTGCGAGTCGCTCGAGCTCTTCGCCCGCGAGGTCATGCCCGAGTTCCATGAACGCGCCGAGGAGATCGAGTACGCCGAAGAAGCAACGCCTCGCCCCCTGTCGATCGAAGCCGCCCTGGCCCGCCGGGACCCGCCGCGTCCCGCGCCCGCCGACTACGCGTTCCCGGCCATGCCCCAGTTCTGACGCCCGCAGGGCCCCCAGGCTGGCAAATGGTCCAGGAATCCAGCGTGAACGCCCCGAAATACCCAAGCGCCTCCATGTTCGGTTGAATGGAGGCGATGGCGGCGGTCGTGGTCCTCGGTGTGATCGCCCTCATCGCGGCCATCGTGGCGTGGGTGACGTGGCATCGCGGCGCCGACGAGCGCCACTCGGTGCAGCATCACCAGCACACCCTGGAGACCCTCAGGCACGTGGCGGATCGTCGCCCACCCTCGGTGTGGACCGCACCGGGGCGGCGGAGCTCGGCGACCAAGGATCGACCGATTTCGCGTCGCAACGCGGGCACCGTCGGCGCGGGCGCGGCTGCGGGGGTCGCGCGCAACCCCATCAGGGAATCGGCCAAGGTCGACGCCAGTCGACGCGCCACGGTGGCGTTCACCGACGACGTCGTCCGCGCCCCGGGAGGCGAAGGGCGTGGCGGCGAAGGATCGCTGTCTCGTCGCATGGGTGCGAGATTGCCCGGGGCGGCCGAACGAGCCCGTCGTGACGGACGGGCCCGGCGTGCGTCGAACCAGGTTCGTCGCCGGGGCGGTGGTGATCGTCGTCTTCGCTGTCGTCGGGGGGGCGTTGGCGCTCGGCGGATCCCACCATCCGGCACGCGCCGCGTCCCGGGTCCCCACGCATCGGGCGCGACCGCTGACGGCGGCCGGGCGCGCGTCACCGACCACCACCGCCGTCTCGTCCGACCTCATCCGCGGCAGGCGTCACCGCGTTCAGCGCGCACTACGCGGCCCCGTCGTCGGTGTATACCGTCGCCATCCACGCCTCGGCCCAGTGCTGGGTGATGGCGACCGACCCGTCGACGGGCAAGGTCGTGTGGACGGGCACCATCGCCCCTGGGGCATCGCACTCGGTTGATGTCTCGGGCGGTCTCCACGTCCAGCTCGGCGCGCCCACCGATGCCAACGTGACGTTGGACGGACGGCCGGTCCCGCTGCCGGCCAACTTCCGCTCCCCGTTCACCTTGGAATTCGTACCCACCCCATAGGGCGGGGCCGAGCCCTCAGGGGACCGAGCCCTCAGGGGACCGAGCCCTCAGGAGGCGAGCCCGACGGCGTCGAGAACGAAGGCAACGACGAAGGCCTCGTCGCGCCAGGCCTCGTAGCGTCCCGACGGCCCGGCGTGACCCGAGTCGAGCTCGACCTTGAAGAGGATGCGCCCCTCGGGATCCGCCGCCCGCAGTTTCTGCACCCACTTGGCTGGCTCCCAGTAGCCGACACGAGGGTCCTCCAGCCCGGCGGTGACGAGCAGGTCCGGGTAACGCGTCTGTCGGACGTTCTCGTACGGGGTGTAGGACTTCATAACCGAGTACACCTCGGGATCGGCAACGGGATTCCCCCACTCCTCCCACTCGATCACCGTCAGCGGGAGGGTGTCGTCGAGCATCGTGCTCAGGCAGTCGACGAAAGGCACCTCCGCCACCATGGCCCGGAAGAGCTCGGGCGCCAGGTTGGCGACCGCTCCCACCAGCAGGCCGCCGGCCGATCCCCCTCGCGCCACCAATCGTTCCGGCGTGGTCCATCGATCGTCGACGAGCTGGCGCGGCGCAGGCCACGAAGTCGGTGAACGTGTTGGGCTTGGCGAGCAGCTTGCCGTCCTCGTACCAGCGACGCCCGAGCTCGCCGCCGCCGCGCACATGGGCGATGGCGAAGACGAAGCCGCGGTCGAGGAGACTGAGGCGCAGAGACGAGAACACGGGATCGATGGAGTATCTCGTAGGAGCCGTAGCCGTACAACAAGCACGGGGCGGTGCCGTCACGAGCCACGTCGCGGCGAACGACGATCGACATGGGCACCTTGGTCCCATCGGGCGCGAGCGCCCAATGACGTTCCGTCACGTAGCGGCCGGGGTCGTAGTCGCCGAGCACCGGCTGTCGCTTGCGCAGCACGGCGTCGCCGGTGTCGAGGTCGAGGTCGTAGACCGACCGGGGTGTGACCAGAGACGAGTACTCGTAGCGCAGCGATCGGCTCGTGAACTCCGGGTTGGGCCCTCCCCATGACGCCGAGGGGGTTTCGGGGCACGGCACCAGGTACCCCTCGGACAGGGGCCGTTCCCAGTTGCGGCCTTCACGGGCCAGTCCGATCACCCTGATGCGCGGCATGCCCTCGCGCCGCTCGTAGCTGACGACGTGGTCGGCGAAGACGTCGAGACCCTCGAGCCGCACCTCGGCGCGATGGGGGATCAACTCGCTCCAGTTCTGTCGCGACGGGTCGTCGGCCGGTGTGGCCACGACCCTGAAGTTCTCCGCCTCGTCGTTGGTGAGTAGGAGGAACGCTCCGCCGTGGTGCTCGACGCCGTACTCGACTCCTTGCCGGCGCGCTTCGACGACCCTGGGCACTTCTTCCGGCTGGCCGGCCGGGATGACGTGGACCTCGGAGGTGATCCTCGAGTGCATCTCCACGACGACGTACTCGCCGTCCTTGGTCCGCCCCACACCGAGATGGAACCGTTCGTCGGGCTCCTCCACCACGAGGACGTCGGCATCGGAAGAGGTGCCCACGAGGTGGCGCCAGAGCTGGTAGGGACGATTGGCCGCGTCGGGGCGCGTGTAGAAGAGCGTGGCGTTGTCGTTGGCCCAGGCCACGCCGTACGACGTTCCCTCGATGGTGTCGGCCAGGTCGTCCCCGCTCTCGAGGTCGCGCACGCGCAGGGTGAAGCGCTCGTCGCCGGTGGTGTCGGCGGCGTAGGCAAGTCGGCCATGCCCTGGGCTCACCGCCAGGTTGGCGACGTCGAGATATCCGTGTGTGGCGGCGAGGAGGTTCTCGTCGAGGAGCACCTGCTCGTCGACGAGGTATTCCTCGGACACCGACGGGGGAGTGGTGTCGCGCTCGGGCCCGACGATGGGGAGACGGCAGTGGATCACATAGTCGGCACCCTCGACGGTGCGCACGTAGTACCACCACGGCCCCTTGCGCACCGGCACGCTCAGGTCGGTCTCGACGATACGGGCCTTCATCTCGGTGAAAAGGGCCTCGCGCAGATCGGCGAGAGGCGCCGTCTCCTGCTCGGTGTAGGCGTTCTCGCCGCGCAGGAGCGATTGGACCTCGGGGTCCTCCCGGTCTCGCAGCCAGAACCACTCGTCGACCCGGCGGTCTCCGTGGGCCTCGAGCACGGTGGGACGACGGGGGGCCACCGGCGCACCCTGCCGGGGGGCGTGGGCGCCCCGAGGTTGGCTCATCGCAGGATGATCCCAGATCTCGGCTCCACTGGTCGCAGCACGGGACCGGGGTTGTTACTATCTAGATAGGGGAAATCCCCCCTGGGCGGCTCTCGAGCCGGGCCAGGCGATGTGCGGCCCCGGCAAGGTCAGGGCCAGAGGTGATGGGAATCCATGACGACAGCGGATCTCGATCTCGGCCGGTACAAGCTCGGCTGGAGTGACGCAGAGGACTACGTCTTCAAACCCAAGAAGGGCCTCTCCGAAGAGATCGTCCGTGAGATGTCGGCCATGAAGGGCGAGCCCGAGTGGATGCGCAACTTCCGGCTCAAGGCCCTGAAGCGGTTCATGGCCAGGCCCATGGCTCCGTGGTTCGCGGTCAACATGCCCGACCTCGATTTCGACAACATCTATTACTACGTGAAGCCGACCGAAGGTCAGGTGAAGGACTGGGACGCGCTGCCCGAGTCCATCAAGTCGACCTACGAGAAGCTGGGCATCCCCGAGGCCGAGCGGAAGTACCTCGCCGGCGTGACGGCACAATATGAATCCGAAGTCGTCTTTCACCGCAACCGGGCCGACCTCGAGACCCAGGGCGTGCTGTTCTGCGACATGGACACCGCCGTGCGCGACTATCCCGAGCTCGTGAAGCGTTGGTTCGGGACGATCATCCCTCCCAACGACAACAAGTTCGCCGCCCTCAACTCGGCGGTGTGGTCGGGCGGCTCGTTCATCTACGTCCCGCCCGGGGTGAAGGTCGACATGCCGCTCCAGGCGTACTTCCGGATCAACACCGAGAACATGGGCCAGTTCGAGCGCACCCTGATCATCGCGGACGAGGGATCAGAGGTTCACTACGTCGAAGGGTGCTCCGCGCCCGTGTACACCACGGACTCGCTCCATTCGGCGGTGGTCGAGCTGGTTGCGCTGCAAGGCTCGCGCATCACGTACACGACGATTCAGAACTGGTCGAACAACGTGTACAACCTGGTGACCAAGCGGGCGCGCGCCGAAGCAGAAGCCCATGTGGCGTGGATCGACGGCAACATCGGGTCGCGCCTCACCATGAAGTACCCGTCGGTGTACCTCATGGGGCCAAAGGCCTCGGGCGAGGTGCTGTCGGTGGCCTATGCCGGCGCCGGCCAACATCAGGATGCCGGGGCGAAGATGGTCCACGCCGCCCCCGAGACGACGTCGACGATCGTCTCGAAGTCGATCTCCAAGGACGGCGGCCTGTCGACCTACCGTGGCCTGGTCCGAGTGGAGGAGGGGGCGAAGCACGCCAAGAGCTTCGTTCGCTGCGACGCGCTCATCCTTGACGAGGAGTCGACGTCCGAGACCAAGCCCTACATGGAGGTCGAGGAGCGTGACGCCCAGATCGGCCACGAGGCCACGGTGTCCAAGGTGGGAGAGGACCAGCTCTTCTACCTGATGAGTCGAGGGCTGTCTGAGAGCCAGGCCATGAGTATGATCGTCAACGGTTTCATCGAGCCGGTGGTCCGCACGCTGCCGATGGAGTACGCGGTCGAGTGGAGCCGTCTCATCGAGTTGCAGATGGAAGGCGCAGTCGGCTGATCGGGTCCGGATTTTCCCGGAGCCTCTGCTCAGCCCGCACAGGGAGAGGAGGCTGGTGCTGTGCCCATGCGTGAGGGGTGCAAGCACTTCCAGAGCCGCTCGTACGACACCGGTGAGGTCGTACGCTTCTGCGAGCTCGATCTCGCTCCCGAGGCGCCCTGGCGGTGTCCGGATCCTTGCCCCTCCTTCGCACCTCGCATGGTGGACCTGGCGTGGCAGCCCGGGACCCTGGTGCGACCACCGGTAGAAGACGAGCCCGGCCCGGGCGGCCCCGACGTCGTGCGACTGCTCGAAGAGGCCGCCGACATCGTCGACGCCGTCGTTCCCGAGACGCTGGCCGAGGTGGAGAAGGAAGAGCGCGGCAAAGAGCGCGGCCGGCGGTGGTGGAAGCGTCGCTGACTCCTCAGGGCGACAGGACGCCCGGTGTCAGGTGAGGACGCTCGTCAGCGGCCCTTGAACTCCGGGGCGCGCTTCTCCATGAATGCGGTCATGGCCTCGACGAGGTCGTCGGAGGCGAGGAACCCGGCGTTCCACGTCGCCACGTAGTCGAGTCCTTCCGCCACGGACTTGTCCTCGCACGCGGCTGAGAACGGCTTTGGTGCCCTCGACCGCCAGAGGCGAGTTGGCGGCGATCTCGTCGAGCGAGCTGGCGCGCTGCCGACAGGGCGCCCTCGGCGTCGGGGAGGACATCGTTCACCAGGCCGATCTCCTTGGCGCGCCCGGCGGTGATGTCCTTGCCGGTCAGCGCCAGCTCGGCCACGTGTCCCTTGCCGATGATACGGGGCAGACGTTGCAGGCTCCCCAGGTCGGCCACGATGGCCACCTTGGTCTCTCGAACCGAGAAAACGGCGTCAGCACTCGCCACCCTGATGTCGCAGGCCGACACGACATCGACGCCACCCCCGATGCAGTAGCCGTGGATGGCGGCGATCACGGGTTTGGGACACTCGGCCACCGAAGTCACCGAGGCCTGCATGCGAAGGACGCCCTGGCGCGCTGTCACGGCGCGAGACGCCATCGAGGGCGAGTGGTGTTTGGCTTTCCCGTTGCCCCCGCCCGGCACTTCACCCCCGCCCTCGTCACCGCCCGTGAGCATCCCCGCCATCGCTTTGAGGTCGAGGCCTACGCTGAAATGCGGCCCTCGAGCGGCGATGACGATGGCACGAACGGTGCGGTCCTCGGACAGCTCGCGCATGGCCAAAGGCAGGTCGTTCCAAAAGGCCGGCCCCATGGCGTTGCGGGCCTCGGCACGGTCGAGCCACAGCGTGGCGACGTTGCCGTCGCGTTCGATCGAGAGCACGTCGTAGTCGGGCATGGACGCCACATTACGACCCTCGATGGGCCTTCTCGGTTTGGGCCTGATCCGGGTGCCGGACAACCCGTCACGGCGAAGGAGGGGGTGGTCCGGGCCGGTAGGATCTGAGGAGGTCGGCTGTCCCCGAGCCACCCATGTCCCTAGCCGTCTGCAGAGAGGCAAACCCCTGACCACGTTCACCGCCGAGGCGTCCTCGGCACTCGGCGGCCCTGCCTGGCTGGTGCGTCGTCGTGCCGCGGCCTGGGAGCGATTCTCCGCCACGAGCGTTCCCACCGAATCCGAAGAGGTGTGGCGATACAGCGGCATCGACAGTTTCGACCTCGATGCCTACGCTCCCGCACCTCCTCCGGCCGCGAATTCCGAGTCGATAGTGGCGGTGGCGCGTCGCCTCGCCGACTCCCTCGGGCCCCGCGCCGGGTTGGTCGTCACCCGCAACGGCATGATCGAGGCCATCGAGATGGACGCCTCGGCTCCCGAAACCCTCTCGGTCACAAATACCCGTACCACCCTGCGGCCCGACACCGCACCCGAGACCTTGGGGGAGCTGGCTCCCGGACGCGACGCCTTCGGCGAACTGCACGATGCCTTCGTCGCTGATGTCGTGCTCGTCGGCGTGGCAGGCAAGACCGTCGTCCCCGACCCTGTCGTCGTCGTGCACCTTCTCGATCCCGGCGCCCACGACGGACCCGGCGTCTCGGCATTCCCCCATACCCTCGTCGATCTGGGCACCTCGTCAGAAGCGGGCGTCATCGAGCTCACCGCACCCATCGTCGGCGACGGCCCCCTTCCCGCCGGTGACGAGTCCGACGCGGTGCCGAGCTCCATGCTCCTCGTTCCGGTGACCGAGCTGCGCGTCGCCGATGACGCGCACCTCCGTTACGGCAACCTGCAGGTCTTCGGGCCAGGGTGCGACTTCCATCGCGCGTGCAGGCGAGCCGGGTCGGGCGTGACGCCAGCCTGCAGTCGTTCACCGCCGGTCTGGGCGGTCGCTACGCACGGGTACGCACCGACTCCGACCTCGTGGGCCAGGCCGGGCGCACCTCGCTCCTGGCCGCGTATCTGGGGACGGGCGAGCAGGTCCACGACTTCCGGACCCTTCAGGATCATCACGCGCCTCGTACCGAGAGCCAGCTCCTGTTCAAAGGAGCCGTGGCCGACACGGCGCGCTCGGTCTACAGCGGCCTGATCCGGATCCGCAAAGGGGCACGGGGGGCGAACGCCTTCCAGACGAATCACAACCTCGTGCTGTCCGAAGGCGCGCATGCCGACTCGGTTCCCAATCTCGACATCGACGAGAACGACGTGCGCTGCAGCCACGCGTCGACGGTGGGGCCCATCGACGAGGAGCAGCGGTACTACCTCGAGACCCGGGGAATCGCACCGGCGGTCGCCGAGCGGCTCATCGTGTTGGGTTTCTTCTCGGACCTCGCCGGGCGAGCGCCGTTCCCGGGAGTGGGACGCTGGGTGGAAGAAGCCGTGCACCGGCGCATGGCCGGACGTCTGTCGGTCCAGGGTGGCACCGATGGGTGAGTCGGTGCGTCTGTGTGGCGCGACGAGATGTCGACCGGGGACGGCCCGGCGCTTCGACGTCGGAGTCGCCGGATCGCGCTGGTACGGATCGAGGACGACTTCTACGCCATCGGTGACGTCTGCAGCCACGAGGACTACTCCCTCTCCGAAGGCGAGGTGCTCGTCGACGCGTGCGAGATCGAATGCTGGAAGCACGGCTCGATGTTCGACCTGCGTGACGGGCGAGCCCAGATCGTTGCCGGCCACCAAGCCGGTTCCGGTCTACGCCGTGCGCGTCGACGGTGACGACGTGCTCGTGGAGCTCCCGTGACGGCGGCCAGCCCGACGGACCGCGACGGCGGGCACCGGCCACGAGCTCGCCATCGACGGGCTCCGGGCCGGCGTCGCCGGGTTGGAGGTGCTCACCGGCGTGGACCTGGTGGTGAGCAGCGGCGAGGTTCACGCCGTCATGGGCCCCAACGGCTCGGGCAAGAGCACCCTGGCGCACGTCCTCATGGGCAAGCCCGGCTACCAGGTGCTCGGCGGCACGCGTGACCCTCGACGGTGAGGATCTTCTGCGCCTGGCGCCCTTCGAGCGTGCCCGGCGGGGGCTCTTCCTCGCCCCCCAGGACCCCATCGAGGTGCCCGGGGTGGGGCTGCACCAGACGCTCACCGAGGCCCTGGCCGGGCGGCGGGCATGAGCGCCCGACGACGCCGAGGGATCGCTTGGCGGCGCGGGCCGCTCGTCGAAGCCGCAGCGGGTAGGGCTCGAGACGCGCCTGCTCGAGCGCCCGCTCAACGTCGATCTGTCAGGGGGCGAGCGCAAGCGCAGTGAGACGTTGCAGATGGCGCTGCTGCAGCCCGAGCATCGCCGTTCTCGACGAGCTCGACTCGGGCATCGACATCGACGGTCTGCGCGACGTGGCCCGGCGCGTACGCGACGGCGTGGAGGAATGGGGTCTCGGCGTGCTCGCCATCACCCACTACCGCCGCCTGCTGTCGGTCCTGCAACCCGACGTGGTGCACGTGCTCGTGCGCGGTCGCATCGTGGCGAGTGGCGGCCCCGAGTTGGCCGGTGAGCTCGAGCGCACCGGCTATGCGGCCTTCGAGACCGCAGCCCGGCCGACGACGACGGAATCGGTGGCGCCACCAAACTGATTCGTCAGTCAGTAACCGCCGGCGGTACCATGACCGCGGCGCTGTCCAGTGGTTCGACGCAGGAGGCCGACCGTGCGTTTCTTCAGCTTCCACCTCATGCCGTACCCGGATCTCCCTCCTGACTACGACGGGCCGGCGTGGATCACGTGTCCGAACGAGTTGTTCGACCCCCGGCTCGGAGGCGATCTCTACAACCGGTACATCGACGAGCTCGTGTACGCCGAGGAGCTCGGATTCGACGGCGTGTGCGTCAACGAGCACCATCAGAACGCCTACGGCATCATGCCGTCCCCCAACCTGATCGCGTCGATTCTCGCCCGCCTGACCATCACGTGTCCGCATCGCGGTGGTGGGCAACGCCCTGCCCCTGTACGACCCGCCCACACGGGTGGCGGAGGAGTTCGCCATGATCGACTGCATCAGCGGTGGACGCCTCATCGCCGGGATGGTCGTGGGTGGGGGACCCGAGTACTACTCGTTCTCGTTGAACCCGGCCCATGCCCGCGAGCGGTTCGCCGAAGCGCATGACCTCATCCTCAAGGTATGGACCGAGCCGGGCCCGTTCGAGTTCACCGGCAAGCACTACAAGCTCCGCTACGTGAACTCGTGGCCCCGCCCGATCCAACAGCCCCATCCCGAGATCTGGATCCCCGGCGTCGGGTCGCTCGAGACGCTGGAGTTCGTGGCCAAGCACCACTACGCCTACATGGGCATCCCGTACTTCCACATCAGCGTGTTCGAGCGCATGTTCACCATGATGCGCGAGGCGTGCCAGAAGGAGGGGTACGACGCCGATCCTCTGCAGCTCGGATGGCTCGTGCCGATCTTCGTCGCCGACACCGACGCCGAGGCCCGGCGGCGTTACGAGGAGCACTTCTGGTACTTCGTCCGCCGCCTCCTGCCCGGGCATCAACATCTCGCCTCCGGGCTACACCTCGGTTCGTTCGGCGGAGAACATCATGAAGAACGCGGGGACCTTCGCCCTCAACCTCGACACGTGGGACGAGGTCGTCGACGGGTCAGTACGCCATCGTCGGATCCCCCGAGACGGTCACCGAGCTGCTCGCCGCCAACATCGAGCGGCTGGGGGTGGGCAATCTCCTCGGCCTGTTCCAGCTGGGCACGCTTCCCGGCCGCCGACACCAAGCAGAGCCTGGAGCTCTTCGCCACCGAGGTCATGCCGAAGCTGCGCGCCTCGTTTCCCGGCACCGAGCTGCCGCGCCGCCGGCGGCGGCCACGGGGCGCCGTCGTGACGACGCTCGCGCGCGACCACGCTCGACAGCGCGGTCGGGCCGATCGAGGTCCACCGGGGAGGTCAGCGGCGGGCCGGCGCCGCTCGTCTACCTGCACTCGGCCCAAGGCGAAGGGCCCGGCGCATGGCCCTGTTGGAGGAGCTGGCCGACGACGCGACTGGTGGTGGCCCCGTTGTTCCCGGGCTTCGGGGACTCCGAGGGGCTGCCACACATCGACGACATCGAGGACGCCGCCTTCCACGTCCTCGACGTCCTCGACCGCTCGAGCTGCCGCAGTGCGACCTCGTCGGCCTGTCGCTCGGGGGCTGGATGGCCGCCGAGCTGGCCGTGCGATGGCCCGAGCGGGTGCGCCGGATGGTGCTCGTCAACCCGGTGGGCCTGTACGTGCCAGGGGCGCCCATCACCGAGATCTTCGGCCGCAAGCCGTCGGAGCTCGCCGGCGAGCTCTTCGCCGATCCCGACTATCCCATCGCCCAGCTGATGCGGGCCATGGACGCCATGGAAGCCGATCCGTCGCAGATCCCCTTCGAGCTCGTGCGGCCGATCCTGCAGTCCCAGGCGGCCACGGCCAAGGTGGGGTGGAACCCCTATCTCCACGACCCCAAGTTGCCGGGTCGCCTGCGCCGTGTCACGGCCCCGACGCTGATCGTCCATGCCCGCCAGGACGGCATCGTTCCCCGGGCGCACGCCGAGGCGTACGCGTCCGCGATTCCCGACGCCCAGCTCGTCGACCTCGACGGCGCCGCCCACCTGGCCGCCCTCGAACGACCCGACGAGGTGGCCAAGCTCGTCCTCGAACACCTGGGGGACTGACTCCGACACCGTCGCGCACCTGTCGACACAGCCGTGGCGACACCGACGGCGCGACCTGGCGACCGGGGGACAGGCCGCTGGTACCGTCTTTCGCCATGGCCCGTCGTCCTCGTCGTGGTACGGACGCGGGGAAAGGCAAGCTGATCGGCCACGCGCGCCTCGATCCGGAGTCGGGACCGGGTCCGGCGACAACCGGCGGGCCGCGTCGGACTCGAGCGTCTCGGCGACGCCACTGGCGATGCACCGGCCCGGCCTCCGGCGGATGCGTCGCAGGCAGTCCCGGTCGAGACGCCCGCGCGGACGAGCGGGCGGAGGCGCCCGGCGGACGGCACCCGGGGAGCGCCCCGGCGGTCGACGCCGCCCCCGGCGGTCGCCGCCCGGGCGCCGGGCCCGGCGTCGCCGGCGCAGCACGGGGGAACGGGTGCTCCGGTGGGCGGCGCTGGTCGTGGCGCTCGTGCTGGTGCCGGCGGGCTCGGTCTACGGCTACCTGTGGTACCGCCTGGGGCAGATCAAGTCGGTCAAGTGCTCGGCGTGCGCGGTCGAGGCGCCCGGCGGCGCCCTACAACGTGCTGATCGTGGGATCGGACTCGCGTGCCGGGGACACCGGCGCCGCCGCCAAGGCGTTCGGCAGCGCCTCGCAGGTGGGGGGCCAGCGCAGCGACACGATCAAGATCCTGCACGTCGACCCGGCCTCGAGCTCGGCCCGACTGTTGTCGATCCCGCGAGACACCTACGTCACGTTGTCGGGCATGCCGTCGGGCACCGGGTTGGCGACCGACAACAAGATCAACACGGCGTTCAACAGTGGACCGGATCCCGCTCATCCAGACCATCGAGAACACCTTCGGCATTCCCATCAACCATTTCGTGATCACCAGCTTCAACGGGGTGATCGACCTGGTCAAGGCGGTGGGTGGGATCAACCTGGACTTTCCCTACCCGGTGCGCGACAACGACGACGGGAACAACAACTCGGGCCTCGACATCACCCACTGCGGGCTGCCAGACCCTGAACGGCAACATGGCGCTGGCGTTGGCCCGCTCGCGCTACTACGAGTACGAGGTCCGACCCGGGTACTGGGAGTACGACGGCAGCGGCGACCTGGGACGCATCCAGCGCCAGAACGCCATCATCGAGGCCGTGATCGACAAGGCGAAGTCGAGCTACAACCCCCTGAGCGTCAACGCCTTCCTCGGTTCGATCGTCCACGACATCACCAAGGACGACGCCATGTCGACGAGCATGATGATCTCGCTGGCCCAGCGGTACCACGCCTTTTCCGGGTCGGCGCTCCAGACCTCACGCTTCCGACCCTCGGGGCGAGCTCGGACGTGGCCGGGTCGGTCGAAGTCGTCCAGGAGCCCGCGGCCAACGCAGATGATCAGCCAGTTCCTGGGCACCTCCCCGAGACCGATCGTGACGCCGCCGCTCGACGCCTACGGGTCGCCGGTGACCGTGCCGTCCACCACCACGACCGCCCACGCCACCTCGAGCGGAGCGGCGCAGGCCAGGCCACCACCACGACGACGGTGCCGGGCACGGGGCCGTTCAATCCCACGCCCTGTTGAGGCGAGCCGGCCGCTCAGGCTGTCGCGGGTGGTGGTGCTCCTGCTCGGCCTCGTCGAGACCCTGCGCCAAGGTGTTCCACGACAGCGTGGCGCACTTGATGCGCACCGGGAACTTGACGACCCCCTGGAGGGCGGCCAGCTCCCCAGGGACTCGGGATCGGTCGCCGACGGCGTCGACGTCGTCGCTCGAGCCGTTGCTGGACCCGGCGCCGTCGGACCCGTCGCCGAGGCGGGCCTCGTGGACCGACATCATCGCCTTGAAGGTCCGGATCAGGCTGCGGGTCTCGGCCACGGTCTTCCCCTTCACCGCCGCGGACATGAGCGACGCCGATGACTGGCTGATCGAGCAGCCCTGGCCGGCGAAGCGGATGTCGGTGACCGTGCCGTCCTGCACCTGCACGTAGACGACGACCTCGTCACCGCACAGCGGATTGAACCCCTCGACACGCTGTGCCGGGGGCGCGGGCAGCTCGCCCCGGTTGCGGGGGCTGCGGTAGTGGTCGAGGATGATCTCGCGGTAGAGGTCTTCCAGACCGGTCATGGGCTCCTCGTTGTTCGGGACTCGATCGTCGGCCTCGCCGGACGGGGCGATCCGGTGTCGCTTCACTACGCGAACAGGGTACCGGCCTCGGCGATCGCGTCGGCCAGCACGTCCACGTCGGACTCGTCGTTGTAGAGGTAGAGAGACGCCCGGGCCGTGGCGTTGACGCCCAGTCGGCGCATGAGGGGCTTGGCACAGTGGTGGCCGGCCCGGACGCACACCCCGGCCTGGTCGAGGACCTGGGCGAGGTCGTGGGGATGGACGTCGCGGTACGCCAGTGACAGGACGCCCGCCTCGTTCGACGGTGCCCGGCGGACCGAAGATCGTGAGGTCGTCACCGAAGCGCTCCGCCAGGACCGACTGGGCGTAGGCCGTCAGCTCGACCTCGTGGGCGTGAATGGCGTCGAGACCGAGCGTCTTCGAGGTAGGAGACGGCGGCACCGAACCCCACCGCCTCGGCGATCGGGGGCGTGCCGGCCTCGAACTTCCAGGGCAGCACGTTGGCCGTGAACCCGTCGTGGCGGACGTCTCGGATCATTCCCCCGCCACCCAGGAACGGGGGCATCGCCTCGAGCAGTTCGCGACGGCCCCACAGCACCCCGATCCCGGTGGGGCCGAGCATCTTGTGGGCGCTGAAGGCCAGGAAGTCACAGCCGAGCCCGCCCACATCGGTGGGGATGTGGGGTACGGACTGGGCACCGTCGGCGAGCACCACCGCTCCGGCGCGATGGGCGGCCTCGGCGATGCGGGCGAACGGCGTGATCGTCCCGAGCACGTTCGACATCGTCGTGCAGGCCACGAGCTTCACGCCCGTCGAGGAGCCGATCGAGGTCGGAGAGGTCGAGTCGGTACTCCTCGTCGATGCCGATCCAACGCAGCTCGATGCCCCGTTCCTCGGCCAGCATCAGCCACGGCACGATGTTGGCGTGGTGCTCCATGTCGGTGAGCAGCACCACGTCACCCGGGCCCGAGATTCGACACGGGCCCACGTGGCCGCCACGAGGTTGATGGACTCGGTGGCGTTCTTGGTGAAGATCACCTCGTGCTCGGGGTCGGGGGCCCCGATGAGCCGTCCCACCGCCACCCGGGCCGCTTCGTAGAGGCGGTCCGCCTCCTCGGCGATCGTGTAGACCCCGCGGTGCACATTGGCGTGGGTCGTCTGGTAGTACGCGTCCATGGCGTCGAGGACGCACTGGGGTCGCTGGGCGGAGGACGCCGAGTCGAGGTAGACGACACGGTGCCCGTGCACGGTGCGGCCGAGCACCGGGAAGTCGCCCTTGAGCTTGGAGAAGTCGACGTCCGAGCGTGCACGGATCGGTGCGCATCGTCGGCGCACGTCTTGCGGTCGACGCGAGAGTTCGTCACCGTCACCTCCGCCACGGCTCGTAGCCTTCGGCCTCGAGGCGCTCGGCCAGAGCTTCGGGCCGCCGCTCTCCACGATCCTGCCGTCCACCAGCACGTGCACGGCGTCGGGACGCAGGAGCTCCAGGATGCGCGTGTAGTGGGTCACGAGAAGCACCCCGAGCGAGGGCCGCTCGCCCCGCACGGCCTGCACGCCGTCGGCCACGATGCGCAACGCGTCGATGTCGAGGCCGGAGTCGGTCTCGTCGAGCACGGCCAGCTCCGGGTCGAGCATCGCCATCTGCAGGATCTCGTTGCGCTTCTTCTCGCCACCGGAGAAGCCCTCGTTCAGGTGGCGCTCGCCGAAGGCCGGGTCCATGCCGAGGCGCTTCATCCATTCGAGCATCGACATCCGGACCTCGAGCACCGAGCGGTCGTCACCGACGCGCCCGGACACGGCTTGGCGCAGGAACTGGATCACCGGGACGCCGGGGATCTCCTCGGGGTACTGGAACGCCAGGAACATCCCGCCTTGGCCCGCACGTCGGTGGGCCACGCCGTGACGTCCTCGCCCCGGAAGCGGATGGCGCCCGAGGTGACCTGGTACGACGGGATTCCCGAGGAGCGTGCTCGCCAGCGTCGACTTGCCCGAGCCGTTCGGGCCCATCAGGGCGTGGAGCTCGCCCTCGCCCACGGCCAGGTCCACCCCGCGCAGGATCTCGGTCCCGTCCACGGCCACGTGCAGGCCCTCGATCTCCAGAAGCGGGGTCACGGCGGCAGTCTACCGTCGCGGCGAGATTTTCACTACGGCCATAGTGGCAATCCCGGAGCGCCCACCGGCCCCGCCGTCGCGCCGCCCGGTGGCCCGCGGAACGCTCTCGACCAGGTCATTCGGTTGTCCACTTCGGTCCGGTAGCGTCCCCTCGGTGAGCGACCCGTGGACCTTCAGCGGCAAGGTGGCGGGCC
Source organism: uncultured Acidimicrobiales bacterium (assembly GCA_963846125.1). Lineage (GTDB taxonomy): Bacteria > Actinomycetota > Acidimicrobiia > Acidimicrobiales > UBA8190 > Chersky-840. Next base: position 59,412 of record CAWJUR010000001.1, on the reverse strand, counting down.
TGGGGCAGGTCCGGAGGCGCCGTCACCCTGGTCGACGAGTCCACCTTCACCATCAGCGGCCGCGAGGGCGACGTGGTCACCCCGTCGGCCGAGGGCCTGTTCGTCCGCGACACCCGGATCCTGTCCCGCTTCGAGCTGCGGGTGAACGGGGCGAGGCCCGAGTGGCTGGCCGTGGTGTCCGACGACCCCTTCTCGGCGATCTTCGTGTCCCGTTGCCCGCCTCGGGCCGGGTCTCGCCGACTCCACGCTCGATGGTGTTCCGCCGCCGCTACGTGGGCCAGGGGATGCGTGAGGACCTTGTGATCCGCAACTTCGGCGACGAGCCCACGTTCTGTTCGGTGGAGCTGTTCATCGACTCGGACTTCGCCGACCTCTTCGCCGTGAAAGAAGGTCGGTTCGGGAACTCCGACGGGGAGATCACCCGCGAGCACCGCGACGGCAGCTCGAGTTCTCCTACCGGCGGGGCACCGTCAGCCGAGGACTGGTCATCCACCTGTTCCCGACACCCGCCCTCGTCTCCGACGACCTCATCAGCTTCGAGGCCATCGTCCCCGCTCACGGGGAGTGGACCGGGTGCCTGGAGTTCCATCCCGTGATCGAGGGCAAAGCCGTCGACCCGCGCTATCTGTGCGGGCAGCCGGTCGACCGGGCCGCGCCCGCCGAGCGACTCGCCAAATGGCGTCGCCAGGTGCCGCAGATCGAGACCGATCACGACGGCCTGCGGACGGTCATCGCCTCGAGTGCCGAGGACCTGGGCGCGCTGCGGATCTTCGACCCCGACTACCCCGAGCGTGTGGTCCTGGCCGCGGGCGCGCCGTGGTTCATGACCGTCTTCGGCCGCGACTCGCTCATCACGTCGTGGATGGCGTTGCTCGTCGACCCCGACCTCGCGCTCGGTGTGCTCCAGACCCTGGCCCGCTTCCAGGGCAAGAACATCGACCCGAGAAGCGAAGAGCAGCCGGGGCGCATCCTTCACGAGATGCGTTTCGGCGATGCGCCGTCGCTGTCGCTCGGGGGCGGGAGCATCTACTACGGAACCGCCGACGCCACACCGCTCTTCGTCATGTTGCTCGGTGAGCTGCGGCGGTGGGGTCTGGCGCGCGAAGTGGTGGACGAGCTCCTGCCCAACGCGGAGCGGGCCCTCGAGTGGATCGAGAACTACGGCGACCTCGACGGTGACGGGTACGTCGAGTACCAGCGCATGACCGACCGGGGGCTCGCCAATCAAGGGTGGAAGGACTCCGCCGACGGCATCCGTTACCGCGACGGGACCGTCGCACATGCGCCCATCGCCTTGTGCGAGGTCCAGGCCTACGTCTACAGCGCGTACCTGGCCCGGGCCCACTTCGCCCGCGAGGCCGGGGACGAGACCACCTTCGAACGCTTCCGCTCCAAGGCGACCAGATTGAAGACGGAGTTCAACCGGGACTTCTGGCTCGAGGATCGCGGGCTGGTTCGCGGTCGGCCTCGACGCCGACAAGCGACCCATCGACTCACTCACGTCCAACATCGGCCACTGCCTGTGGACCGGCATCGTCGACCAGGACAAGGCCCGCATCGTCGCCGACAAGCTGATGTCCCCCGAGCTGAACAGCGGGTGGGGCATCCGCACCCTGGCGTCCTCGATGGGCGGCTACAACCCCATGAGCTACCACTGCGGATCGGTGTGGCCCCATGACACGGCCATCGTGGCGGCGGGTCTGGCACGGTACGGGTTCATGGACGACTCGCTGCGGCTCATCCGTTCGTTGCTGGATGCGGCGCTGAGCCTCGGCGGTCGCCTCCCCGAGCTCTACTGCGGCCTGGACCGATCCGAGTTCTCGTCCCCGGTCGCCTATCCCGACGTCGTGCTCACCCCAGGCCTGGGCGGCGGCGTCGCCGCTGCTGTGCCTGCGCACGATGCTCCGTCTCGACCCCTGGGTCCCCTACGGCAAGACCTGGTTGTCGCCGATCCTTCCCGAGGGCATGAAGTATCTGAAGGTGGCAGGCATCCCGCTGGCCGGATCGCGGGTCACCGTCGAAGTCGACGGCGACGACGTCGAGGTGACGGGGCTCCCGCCCGAGGTGGCGCTCATCACCGAGCCCCGCCATCCCGCCACCTCCGTCTAGGACGTCTCGCATCGCCGCGAGGCGCCGATCTCGGAGGTCGGGTCAGCCTCCGGGAAGCGTGCGCAGGCCTGGCGACCGGTCCGAGCGGGGCGTGTGGACGTGGGTCTGGGCCGCGCCCAGACGGGACGACGTCATCGACGGTCAGGGTGCCGGCGGCGTCTGACCCACAGTTCGAGATCGAAGGGCTTGCGCGCCACAACCTGCACCGACGCCGCGCCCTGGCTCGGCACCTCCGTCCATCCGAAGTAGGTGCCGCACGCCGGCATGCGTGACATGCACCGCAGTGCTGGTCGGGCCCAAGGGTACCCAGGGGACCGAGACGAGTTCGTCGGGAGTGCTGGTGCTCGGCGGCGAGCACCGGCCCCGTGCAGGCCACGGGGCTCCGGCTGATGTAGGCCAGGACGCTTCGTCCCGTGTCGGCGTCGATGACCACCACCACGTAGCGCGTGGCGAGCCGAGCGCCTCCGGGCCGGTGCCGGGCAGTCTGCCCCCCAGGCGATCCCGACCCACGCCAGTCGGTTGTCGTAGCGCGGCCAGCGAGGCGGCAGTGGTCGGTGGGGCCACCGGCGTCGTCGTCGTCGAGCTCGTCGACGCCGTCGAGCCCGGTCCGGTACCGATGGCGGCTGTGGTCGAGCTGGTCGCGGCGGTGGTCGTCGTGGGCGCCGCTGCCGGTGGGTGCGTCGTCGTGGTGCTGATGCTCGTGCTGGTGGTGCCCGCACCCGACGTGGTCGTCGTACCCGGTGGGCTGGTCGTGGCAGCCGCAACGTCGGGTGAGACCGTGGCCAGGCCGAGACCGAGCACGGCGAACCGGTAGGCGCCGTTGACGACGTCGGCGGCGCGGAACAACGCCTCGGCATTGGCGGCCGACAGGCGCGGCCTCATCTTCGGTGCCGGCGCCACCACCAGGTTCCCGTGGTCGAGCTCGACCCGGGACACGAAGCGTCCGCCCACCACCGACGGACAGCGACGGCAGCTGGGGCGCGGCCGCGTTCTTGGACGTCGTCGCGCACGAGCTCAAGAACCCTGCCGTGACGACGAGCACGATGGTGCGAAGCAGGCGGGGCGTGAGTCGCACGGGCCACAGTCTGCCCGCAGGGCGGCGTTAGGCTGCGTCAATGCCGGCCGATGGCACCGAAAGTGGCGCATCAGGAGGGCAGGGATCCGAGGACGTCTTCGTGCTCGCCGTCGACCTGGGCACGGGCGGGCCCAAAGTGGCGGTGGTCTCCCCGACGGGAAGGATCGCCGCCAGCGCATCGGAGCCCGTTGCTTTGCACCTCCTGCCGGGAGGCGGGGCTGAGCAGGATCCCTGCGGCGTGGTGGGACGCCATCGTGACCGCCGCCCGTCGCGCCCTCGAGGAGTCCGCGGTCAGTCCGTCGAGCGTGATCGGTGTGGGATGCACCGCGCAGTGGTCGGGCACGGTGGCCGTCGACGCGGACGGGGACGCCGTTGCGGCCGGCGGTGATCTGGATGGACTCCCGAGGCAGCACGGCCATGAGACGCCAGATGGGAGGCAAGGTCAGCGTGCTCGGGTACGACGTGCGGAAGATCCAGCGTTGGATCCGACTCACCGGTGGTGCCCCGAGCCAATCCGGGAAGGACCCCACCGCTCACATCCTGTGGATCCGCGAGGCCGAACCCGACGTCTACGACGCCACGTTCAAGTTCCTCGAGCCCGTGGACTGGTTGAACCAACGCCTGACCGGGCGCTTCTCGGCTTCATACGACTCGATCGCCGCCCATTGGGTCACCGACAACCGGAACATCTACGCTCGATCGACTACGACGAGTCGTTGTTGCGCATGTCGGGGCTCGAGCGCTCCAAGCTGCCCGACCTCGCTCCCGTCGGCCACGGTCATGGGCGAACTGCGGGCCGAGGCAGCCGACGAGCTCGGACTTCCCGTGGGCGTGCCGGTCGTGACCGGGACGGGCGACGTGCATTCCGCCGCGGTGGGATCAGGCGCGGTCGCCGACTACGACGGTCACCTCTACATCGGGACGTCGTCGTGGATCTCGTGCCACGTGCCGTTCAAGAAGACCGACGCCATTCGCAATGTGGCGGCCATCCCGGCCGCCATCCCCGGTCGCTACATGGTCGCCGACGAGCACGAGACCGCAGGGGCATGCCTGACGTTCCTGGCCGAGAACGTGTTGTTCGACGGCAAAGGCCCCCACCCCGGCATCCCCAACGTGTACCGGCACTTCGACGAGGTGGCGGCGACGGTGCCGCCGGGGTCGCACGGGGCCATGTTCACACCGTGGCTCAACGGTGAGCGCTCGCCGGTGGACGACCACACCATTCGCGGCGGATTCCACAACCTGTCGCTGTCGACCTCACGCGACGACCTCGTGCGGGCCGTGTACGAAGGGGTGGCACTCAACAGCCGATGGTTGCTCGGAGCGGTCGAACGCTTCGTGGGTCGAAAATTCGAGACCCTGGCATTCATCGGGGGTGGGGCCAACTCCGATATCTGGGCCCAGATCCACGCCGATGCCATGGACCGGCCTATCCGCCAGGTCGTGGACCCCGTGCTCGCCAACGTCCGGGGGGCGGGGCTCTTGACACTGTTGGCGCTCGGGCGCATCGGCGTGGAGGACATTCCCGGCATGGTCGAGATGGGCCGGACGTTCGATCCCGACCCCGTCGCCGGCCAGGTCTACGACGAGCTCTACAGCGAATTCGTGAATCTCTACAAACAGACCAAGGACATCCACCGTCGACTCAACCGGCACTGACGACACGCCCCGACGAACGCGGGCACCCGGGGCGATCAGATGCGCTCGAAGTTCCTGCGCAGCTCCCAGTCGGTGACCACCTGGTTCGCTCGGGCCCATTCCTGGCGGGCGGTGTTGAGGAGATGGTGATGGACGTCGTCGCCGAATGCATGGCGGGCGATCGGCGACGACTCGAGCTCCTCGATGGCTTCCACCAGAGTCGTCGGAACCGCGCGGCACGTCGGTGGCGTTGTAGGCGTTTCCCTCGAAGGGGGTGTCGAGCTCGAGACCGTGCTCGACACCCCACAATCCCGCCGCGAAGATGCCCGCCAGCGCCACGTACGGGTTGACGTCGGCCCCGGGAATCCGGCATTCGACCCGGCGCCCCTCGCCGTGCCCGACGAGGCGGAAACCGCAGGTGCGGTTGTCGACACCCCACACCGCAGCGGTCGGTGCCCACGATCCCGGGACATAGCGCTTGTACGAGTTGATATACGGCGCCCACAGCCACGTGAGCTGACGGGCACCCACGAGCAGTCCGGCGAGGAATTGTCGGCCCACCTCCGACAGGTTCGAGGGCCCTTCGTCGCCCCACATGAGCGGAGCGCCGGACGCGGCGTCCCAGATGCTGGCGTGGATGTGACATGACGAGCCCACCTCGTCCATCGACCACTTGGCCATGAACGATGCCGAACGTCCGCACTGGTCCGCGATCTCCTTGACGCCGTTCTTGAAGACGAGGTGTCGATCGGCGACCTCGATGGCTCGCCCATAGGTCACGTTCACCTCGTGTTGGCCACGGCCGGCCTCGCCCTTCGAGAATTCGACGGGGATGTCGGCGGCCACCATCTCGTTGCGGATCCGTCGCAGGACGTACTCCTCGCGCGACGTCTGGAGGAGCTGGTAGTCCTCGATGGTCGAGACATGGGGGTGCAGTTCACGCCACCCCTGTGCCGACGCCTCCTCGAAGGTCTCTTGGAACAAGTAGAACTCGAGCTCGGTGGCGCATCGGATGTCGAGGCCGAGTTGTCTTGCCCGCTCCACCTGCCGGCCCAGGATCCGTCTCGGCGACACCTCGACGGGATCGCCCTTGGTGTCGACCACGTCGCACACCACCATGGCCGAGCCCTCGAGCCAGGGCAGGAGCCGCAAGGTGGCGAGGTCGGGAAGCGCCACCACGTCGCCGTACCCGATTTCCCAGTTGGCGAAGCGGTATCCGGGGAGCGGCTCCATCTCGACGTCGACGGCGAGAAGGTAGTCACACGCCTCGATGCCGTGCTCGAGCACGTGGTCGAGGAAGAACCTCCCGGTGACGCGTTTTCCGACCGGGCGTCCTTGCATGTCCGGGAATGCCACCACCACGGTGTCGATCGACCCATCGGTGATGCGTTTGGTCAGCTCGCCTCGGTCCAGCATGCTCGCACCATGGCACGGAGGAACGTCCGCGTCCAGCATGCCGGTCCCGCGGCTGCGCCCCGCCTATTCCGGGGTGACGTAGGCGGCGGTGATCCCGCCGTCGACGACCAGAGCCGAGCCCGTCATGAACGAGGACTCGTCGGACGCCAAGAAGAGCGCGGCGCGGGCCACTTCCTCGGGCCGTCCCAGCCGGCCCATGGGGATGTGCACCAGCCGTCGGTTCCGGCGCTCGGGGTCGGCGAGCAGCTCCTCGAGGAGCGGGGTCTCGATGGGGCCGGGGCACAATGCATTGGCCCGGATCCCCTTGCGGGCGTACTCCACGGCCAGCTCACGGGTGAAGGCGAGCACCCCGCCCTTCGACGCCGTGTAGGCGACCTGCGCGGTGGCCGCTCCCATGAGCGCCACGAACGAAGCCACGTTCACGATCGATCCTCCGCCGGAATCGACCATGGCGGGGATGGCACCGCGACAGCACAGCCACACGCCCTTGAGGTTCACGTTCATGACGTGGTCCCAGGTCGACGGGGGAGTGTCGAGAACCCCGCCATCGTCACCGGGGAAGATCCCGGCGTTGTTGAACAGCACGTGCAGTCCGCCGAGCTGCCGTGTGGCCGCGGTCACGACATCGGCCACCTGGGACTCGTCGGAGACGTCGGCGGCGACGGCGACGGCGCGCCCGCCTGCATCGACAATCTGCTCGACGGTGTCGCGGGCGGCCTGGGCCACGACGTCGGCGACGACCACGGCTGCGCCCTCCGAGGCGAACAGCGCGGCGGCGACCCGCCCGATCCCGCTCCCGGCGCCGGTGATCACAGCCACCTTCCCCGCCAGTCGCGCCGTCACGGCACGACCATACCTGGCAGGGCTCCGGTGTCCGTGGCCTGAGCCTTCGATCCCCGCCCGCGCCACGACCGGGGCCGACGACGGTGGCGCCGGTGTGATACTGGTCGTATGGCCATGCGCGCCGCGCCCATCGTCGGGGTCACGACCTACCACCAGGAAGCCTCGTGGGGACCGTGGGACCGAATTGCCGCCGTCCTGCCGGCCTCGTACGTCGACACGGTGGCGGCCGCCGGCGCTTGTCCGGTGTTGCTCCCTCCATCGGAAAGCGGGGTCGGCGTGGACGAAATCGCCTCCAGCGTCATCGGGGCCATCGACGCGCTCGTGCTCGTCGGTGGCGGGGACATCGACCCGGCCCGGTACGGCCAGTCGCCGAACCCCGCCACGGCGGGGGTCGATCCACAACGCGACGCCAGCGAGCTCGCGCTGCTCGCGCGCCGCCCTGGCTGTCGACCTCCCGGTGCTCGCCGTCTGCCGGGGCATGCAGCTGCTCGACGTGGCTCTGGGGGGCTCGCTCTTCCAGCACGTGCCCGATGTCGTGGGCCACGACGGGCACCAGCCGGCCCGAGGTTGTTTCGCGGACGTCGAGGTCACCACCTCGGCGGGATCCGCCGTGGCGAAGATCCTGGGGGACAAGACGACGGTGGCCTGCTCTCACCACCAGGCCATCGACCGGCTGGGCGACGGGCTCACCGTCACGGCGAGGTCGGCGGACGGGCTCGTGGAAGCCGTCGAGCTGTCGGGGGCGCGTTTTGTCGTCGGTGTGCAGTGGCATCCGGAGGAGCACGGCGATCGGCGTCTCTTCGCGGCCCTGGTGGAGGCGGTCGAGTGACTCCGCCCTCGACCGCGCCGTCCCCGGCGGGAACCGTGCGGGTCGTGAACCCGGCGACCGAGCTCCCGGTCGCCGAGATCGACCGGCAGGGCAAGGAGGCGGCCGACGCCGCTGTGGCCCGCGCCGTCCGGGCCTTTCCCGCCTGGCGCGACGTGGCGCCGGCGGATCGGACGCGGCTGTTGCGGCGCTTCGCCGAGCAGGTCGAGGCGCATGCCGACGAGCTGGCCTTGCTCGAGACGCGCAACGTGGGCAAGCCCATCACCGACAGCCGGGGTGAGGTGGCCATGGTCGCCGACGTCCTGCATTTCTACTCCGGCGCGGTCGACAAGCACCGGGGCGCCACCATCCCGGTGGCCGGAGGTGTCGACGTCACCTGGCCCGAGCCGTTGGGCGTGGTGGCGGCGATCGTGCCGTGGAACTTCCCGATCGCCATCACCTCGTGGAAGATCGCGCCTGCCCTGGCTTGCGGCAACACCGTCGTGGTGAAACCGGCCGAGCTCACGCCCCTCACCGCGCTCCGGTTGGCCGAGCTCGCCCTCGAAGCCGGCATCGCTGAAGGCGTGCTCCAGGTCGTGGTGGGGCGGGGCACCACCGTGGGCACCGTCCTGGTCGAGCACCCCGACGTCGCCAAGGTGGCGTTCACCGGCTCGACCGAGGCCGGGCGAGACGTCATGGCCCGGGCGTCGGGAACGATCAAGCGCGTGACCTTGGAGCTCGGGGGGAAGTCCGCCAACGTCGTCTTCGCCGACGCTGATCTCGAGCGCGCCGCCGCCAGTGCGCCCTTCGCCGTGTTCGGCAACGCCGGCCAGGATTGCTGCGCCCGCAGCCGCATCCTCGTGGAGCGGGCCGCATTCGAGCCGTTCGTGGCACTCCTCGTGGCCGCCACCGAGGCGCTGGTGGTGGGCGATCCCGAAGATCCGGCCACCCAGATGGGGCCGCTCGTGTCCGACGATCACCGGGCCCGGGTCAAAGGGTATGTCGACGCTGTCGGGAGCGGGCCCGCTGTCGCCGGCACCAGTCAGGTGCCGGCGGGGCCCGGATGGTGGTTCCCGGCCACCGTCCTGGCGCCGGTCGATCCCCGAGAGCGGGTGTGGCGCGAGGAGATCTTCGGCCCGGTGGTGGCGGTGACACCGTTCGATGACGAGGCCCACGCCGTGGCACTGGCCAACGACACCCCCTACGGGCTGTCGGGCTCGATCTGGACCCGTGACTCGAGTCGCGCCCTGCGCATGGCGAAAGCCGTGCAGGCGGGGGTGCTCTCGGTGAACTCCAACACATCGGTGCGCGTGAACGCTCCGTTCGGCGGGATGAAGCAGTCGGGCTTCGGGCGCGAGCTGGGCATGGAGGCGATGGCGTCGTTCTCCGACATCAAGAACGTCTTCCTCTCCACCGAGGGCTGACTCCTCGCCGTCGCACCGCCATCGAGGCGCCTCAAGGTGCCGACGAGCTGTCCACGGTGTCGCACAGGCGAACAGGGATGGAGGCCCTGACCACCGCGGTCCGGTAGGCGCTGGCCGGCACGTTCAACCACGAGTCTCCAGGCGGAATGGGAATGACCACGAGCGTGCCCGGTGTGTTCGGCACGGGGGGGTACGACACGGTCACGTTGGGGACGGCACCGGGGCGGTTCTCCAAACGCAACGAGCCTGACCCCGGGAGCGGGACTGCTGCGGACTTTCCCGCACTGATCTTGACGCAGGCCGAGGGGCCGACGCCGGTGATCGTGAGGTCATTCGGGTAGCCAGGTGTGGCCGACTGGAACACCCCCGTGACGGCTCGTTCGGCTCGCAGCTCGGCCGGCGCCACCGCGGCGGGGACGGGGTACTGACCGTCTCTGACCAATCCCGTCAACGCCGTCACGCCCGGCATGTTCGGGGGGCCGATGGCGTCGCTGGTCGTGCGCTGACCGAGAATCCTTGCCCCGCTGTGAATGAGGAATGCCGCCGCCTCGATCTGGGCGGTCTCCTGGCTTCTCGATGAGGCCGTGAGGTTCGCCTGGGACAAAAGGACCGCGGCGTTGACTCCCACCAGCGCCGTGAGTCCAGCCAAGACGACTGGTCGAGCCATCCGGTTCCGCACCAGCGTCGTGATGAGTTGCCCGATCAAGGGCAGGCAAAGCGCCAGGGCGATATATGAATAGCGTGAGGCGGCGGCCTGACCCGTCCCGTACTGCAGTCTCCCGAAGCCCACGAAGACGTAGAACGCAACCGTCGTCAGCGCCAGGGCGGCGGGCACGTTGCGGCGTAGTGTGGCGGCGACGGCGAGCACGATCACGATCAGGGTCCCGAGCACGTGCACGAGCACCGCGCTGGCATTTGGTGAGCCGTCGATGAGGCCCGACATGCTGGTCGTCAATCCGGTGTAGACGTATGACGCCAGTCCGTTGAGACTCAGGCTGGCGATGTCGGTGGAGGCGTAGGTGCCGACGTGACCGATGAGGACGTACCACATCACAAAGGTCAGGGCGGGGGGGACGACCGCCACTGCGGCTCCTGTGAATCGTCGCCGCACCAGCGCGACGAGCGCACACCCGAAGACCATGGGCACTCCGATGTTGGAGCACATGAGCGCAGCGATGCCCCAAAGCGACGCCAGCCAGAACCGGTCGTGCTCGATGGCCTCGATGGCAAGGAAGCCGAAGGCGACCGAACCAACGAATGCGATTTGGAATGCGCTGGTGAGGTTTCCCGACCCCGCACCGAGTACGGCAAACGCCGCCGCCAACAGCGTCGCCACCCAGGGCTCGACGCGGTGGCGCAGCATGAGCCGCCACAGCAAGGACACGACCACAAGGTGGGCGACGATCATGGGCAGCGCGTAGAGCCAGTAGTGACGGACGCCCACCACGTTGAACAATCCCCGCCAGATCAGGATCGGAATGGTCGTCCAATGCTCGTTGTGGGGGACGAAGAGTCCCTCGGCACCCGAAAAGTGAATGCCCCGGTAGGCGAGAAAGTCCCACTCGTCGAGGTAGAACGACTGCTTCGTGGCCAGAAAGACGAGATAGATGCCCGCCGCCGCCAGCGTCACGAGGTGCACCAGGCGCACTCCCGGGGCCACGGCCATGTTGGAAACGTCGGGGGTCAGCTTCTTCTCACTGCCCCGGTCCTTCATCGGAGTCGTAGGTTATTTGAGGCTCGACCGTGCCGGGCAAGACCGGCGCTCACATCTCCGGGATCGACGGCAACCCGGTAACGTTCCCCCCGTGAGCAGCGGTCGGAAGTTCGTGAAGCCTTTGGTGGCGGCGGTGGGACTCGCCGGCACCATCGCCAGTGTGTGGTGGTTCGCCCTCAAGCCCCGTCGCAAACGCGCCGGGATGCGGTCGTCGGAGCCCCCTGCGGCGGAGTGAGGCGCCGTCCCGCCCTCGTCGAGGGGCGGGCTCGATCAGGTCCCCACAAGGGGCAACGGTCGCTGCAGCATCCAGCCGAGCGTGTCGAGCGCGGTCGTCGGGTTCCATCCTGGCGTCAGCGGATGCGTGAGATGGTCACGACCTTCCGCGGTGAGGAAGCGGTGCAGCGTGGGGTTCAAGGCTCCGTGGAAGTCGGGTGCCGCCCCCGTCGAGAACCGTTCCGTGCCGCCGCTGTCGATGATCACGAACCCGTCCGAGTGGTTGATGTCGTAGGTGAGCGGCTTGCCTGTCCACCAGTCCACCGACGGCGGTGAATCCTCGGGGACTCGCTGGACGTCCCAACCGAAGAATTGCTCGACCTGGGTGGCTTGGGCGGGCGTTTCGGTCAGCAGCTCCCACGATGCGCCTGTGAGGCGCGCGTAGGCGGCCAGGCGAGCGGGCGTGTCGCGAGCGGGGTCCACGCTCAACTCGACCAATTGCACCTTCGACGCGCTCCCGTCGCTCACGAGGGAACGCTCGACCTGGAGCAGGTTCCCGGTGTCAAGGGGACAGATATCGGTGCACAGGGTGAGGAACGGCACGACCAAGACCGTCTTGCCCCGGAACCCATCCAGTTCGACGGCTCGACCGCGCTGGTCCGTGAAGGCCATGCCACTGATCGACTCCGGGATCACCCGGTGCTGGACGATGCCCACGCTCGCCGCCGGGGCCCCGGGTAGGCCCGAACCGCACGCCGACACGATGAGCGCTAGGACGCTCCCAAGGGCTCCAGCGCGCCAGCCGACGCGCAATCGCCTTCGACGCGGCCCTCGGCTGGTCACGGGAGCGGAGTCTCGCTGGGGGTACCCACCGTTGCCAGTCGGCTGGCGTCTGGCGAATTGCCGGTCGTGCTCCGGAGAGTCGTGCCGACGACATTGCTCTTGCGGTGTGACTGTCGGGGAAATGGGTCCGAACCGTGGCAAGAGCCTTCGGGAGAGCCGGGACGACGCCGGTCGTTCCCAGCTCCGATGGGCTACCGTTGCGACGTGAAACGTCGACGGATCGCCATTCCGGCCACAGCGCGCGTACTCTTTGTCTCCGCAACTATTGCCATGGGACTTGCTGCGTGTGGCTCCAGCCCTAGCCATGTGGCCAAAGCGGCCACCACGGCGAGTGCGGCGAATCCTGCGGTGAAGACCATCTCCTTGCAGTCCCCGACCTCGTACACGCCGTCGGCGCCGGCGGGAGGCACCGACGACTATCACTGCACGCTCGTCGATCCCCACGTCACCACGGACTCGACCATCGTCTCGAGCCAGTTCTTCCCCGAGAGCCCCGAAGTCCACCACGCCATCCTCTTCCTGGTGCCCCCGGCTCTCGCCAGCCAGGCCAACGTGGCCGATGACGTCGGCAAGGGCTGGACGTGCTTCGGAGAGTCGCCGTTGCCGGGGACCTCGTTCGCCCAGGTCTCCGACACCCCGTGGCTGTCGGCCTGGGCCCCCGGGCACGGACTCGACACCGTCCCAGCCGGAACCGGCGTTCCTTTCCCGGCCGGCAGCCTGGTCGTGATGCAGATCCATTACAACCTGCTCGTCGGGGACAAGCCGGTGCGGAGCAAGCTCGTCCTGAACACCGTGCCCGCCACCACCGACCTGACGCCGCTGCACCTCGACCTCCTGCCGGCACCGCCGGACATCCCGTGCCCGACGGGAGTGACCGGACCGCTCTGTGACCGCAACGCATCGCTCGCCGACACGGGCCAGCGGTTCGGTCAGAGCGCCATCCAGTTCGTGGACTTCCTGGAGCGGTTCTGCGGGCGCAACATGGCCGACCCGCCCGGAGGCGACACCACGTCGTGCACGTGGCCGGCCCCGACGGGGACGATCGTCCGACTAACCGCCCATATGCACCTGCTCGGGCGGGGGATGAAAATCGTGCTCGACGCGGGCACCCCGAATGAGAAGACGCTGCTCGACGTGACAAATTACAACTTCGACTATCAGCGCTCCTACAACCTGGCCACACCGGTCACCACCAAGGCTGGTGACACCATCCAGGTCACCTGCACCTACGATCCGACGCTCCGGCAACAGCTCCCGCAGTTGCGGAAGCTCGCACCCCGCTACGTCACGTGGGGGGACGGCTCGTCGGACGAGATGTGCCTGGCACTCATCAACTACATCTCGACTTCCAACGCACCGTCTCTCTGAGGTTCAGGGTCCGACGATGGCCGGTAACGCGACGCTGATCTGACCGCGCACCACCACGTCGGCGATCGAGTCGTATTCGGTGGGATCGGCGTTGACGATGACGACTCGGGCACCGGCGAGATGCGCACCGGGGACGAGCCCGGCGGCCGGGTAGACCGACAAGGTCGAACCGATGGCCAGCAACAGGTCGGAACCCCGCGCCGCCTGCTCGGCCCTCATCAGGTCCTCGACCACGAGGTCCTGGCCGAAGCTGATCGTGGCCGACTTCAAGATTCCCCGGCATGGTGCGCCCGCCACGGTTTCGGTACAGGCTGGGTCTTCGTCGCCGGCACGCACCCGGTCGAGCACATCGGACATGGGACGGCGCTGTCCGCAGGACATGCACGTCACTTCTCTCATCGTGCCGTGGATCTCCACCACGAGATCAGGGTCGCTGCCTGCCGCCTGGTGAAGGCCGTCGACGTTCTGGGTGACCAGGGTGTGCAACACGCCGCGGCGCTCGAGGTCCACGAGGGCACGGTGCCCCGCATTGGGCTTCGCCTGCCACGTCGGTGACTCCAGACGGTTGCGCCACGCCCGTCGCCGGACGTCGGGCTCCGACATGTACGTCTGGAGGGTGGCCATCTTCTCTGCGCCGGGGTCCTTGGTCCACACTCCATTGGGCCCACGGAAGTCGGGGATTCCCGAATCCGTGGAGATACCCGCGCCGGTGAGGACGACGACGCGTGTGGCCTGTGCCAGTACCAGGCGCGCCCTGTCGAGGTCTTCGTCCATCGGTGCAGTTTCGCGCCTCAGGGAAGGGCCGTGTCGACGCGAACGTGCACGGCCGAGTTCGAGGCGGACGGCACGGCGGTAGCCTCGGCGGACGGTGCTGACCTCGCTACGGCCGCTGCGTTCGAAGAACTTCGCCCTGGTCTGGACCTCGGCGCTGGTGTCCAACGTCGGCTCCTGGATGCAGACGGTCGCGCTGGGCTACGTCGTGACCCATCGCTCACACGATCCGTTGTGGGCCGGCGCTGTGGCGGCGGCGGCGTTCATCCCCATCGGTGTGCTCTCGCCTCTGGGTGGCGCACTCGCCGATCGGCTCGATCGGCGGCGGTGGCTGATCATCACGACCTTGGCGGAGACGCTGTTCGCGGCGTTGTTGGCGGTGTTGTCCGGCACCGGGCACGCCCCTTCGTGGGCGCTGCTGGCGATGGCCTTCCTCGGCGGGGTGGCTGCCGCAGTGGGCTTCCCGACGTACCAAGCCATGATTCCCGACCTGGTGCCGGCCGACGATCTGCTGGGGGCGGTGTCGTTGTCCTCCGCGCAGTTCAACCTGGGCCGTGTCATCGGGCCTGCGCTCGCCGGCATCGTGCTCGTGGCGGGCTCGGCGGCGTGGGTCTTCGCCGTGAACGCCGTCTCCTTCGGCGCCGTCGTGGCGGCTCTGGCGGTCGTGCGGCTCCCGGCCCGAGAATCGATGATCGACCGGGGTGAGACGACGTTGCGTCGCATCGCCGAAGGCGTTCGGGTGGCGGCGGCCGAGCCCGGATGTCGGAGCGCCATCATCCTTATCGGCATCGTCGCCCTCATCGGCTCGCCCTTCATCGCGCTCGTTCCCGCCATGGCCATCAACGGCCTCGGGCGCGGCGCGGGCGGCTACACGGTGCTGGTGGCGGCCCATGGCATCGGAGCCGTGGGCGCGGCCCTGGTGCTCGCCCCCCTGGCACGGGCCCTGGGTCGTCGCCTCGTCGTCGGCGCCCTGGTGGCGTTCCCGCTGGCCCTCGTCTGCTACGGGTTGGCGCCGTCGCTGTGGTCGGCGGCGCCGGCCATCCTGGTCGTGGGGGCGTGCTACATAGGCGTGCTCACCGGCCTCAACACCGTCGTGCAGCGGCGCGCCCCGACAGCCGTTCGAGGCCGGGTGCTGGGGCTCTACATGATGGTCCTGGGTGTGGTCTACCCCGTGGGTGCCGTGATCGAAGGAGCCATCGCCCACGTCGCCGGCATCCGCGCCGTGACCGTCGTGTCGGGAGTCATGCTCTTCGCCGTCATGGCGGCGATCGGGCTGTGGCGCGGGCAGCTCTTCGCCGACCTCGGCGATCCCGTCACACCGTCCGCCGTCGGGACCTTCGGCGCCGGGGGCGACGATGGCCCGGCGTTGTTGGACCAGACCGCTCCGCCCTCGCGGTGAACGCCCCTCCCGCCGGTGTCGAGACGGTCGAGCCGGGGCCAGCCGAGGACGCCCAACGACGGATGGCCGGCGCGCTCGAGCGTTACGGAGTCGGACCGGGCGACCGGGTGGTGTTCAGCCTGCCGTCGTCGGCGAACCTCCTTCTGTGTGTCCTGGCCGCGGCCCGCCGGGGTGTGGTCCCGGTCCTGCTCAATGCCACTCTGCTCCCGGCCGAGCGCGACGCGCTGATCGCCGATGCCGAGCCGGCCCTCGTCGTCACCGAGCCCAGCGCGTTGACCCCTCTGCTCTCGGGGCCGGCCGTCGATCTGGCGCCGTATCCGCTGGTGCGTCCGATGCACTACACCTCGGGCACCACCGGACGTCCTAAGGGGGTGTGGTCCGGCGTGCTCGCCGGGGCCGATGCCCGGGCCTTGTTCGAAGACGAGGCGGACCTGTGGGGCTTCAGCGACCTTGATACCCACCTCGTGTGCTCCCCGATGTACCACTCCGTCTCCATCCGCCTCGCCGGAACCGCCCTTTTGCGCGGTGGCCGAGTCGTCGTGGTGCCGCGGTTCGACGCGGCTGTGGCGGTGGCGGCGCTCGACCATTTCGAGCCGACGACCACGTTCATGGCCCCGACGGCCCTGCAGCGCGTCCTGGCGGAGTCGGGCCGCTCGGGGATTTTCGCCTCGTTGCGCCTTCTGGTGCACGCCGGCTCGCCGTGTCCTGGTGCGTTGAAGCGGGCTGTCCTGGAGCGGGTCGGGCAGGGCGTTCTCTGGGAGTTCTACGGCTCGACCGAAGGGCAGTTCACGGTGTGCTCGCCCCAGGAATGGTTGGAACGTCCCGGGACCGTGGGCCGGGCGCGGCCGGGGAGACGCCTCGAGGCCGATGAGGACGGCTTGGTGTGGTGCCACGCTCCGAGCTTCGCCCGGTTCGAGTACTGGCGTGACCCCGAGGCCACAGAACGGGCCTGGAGGGGAGACGCCTTTACCGTCGGAGACATCGGCCGTCTCGACGACGACGGCTACCTCTTCTTAGATGGCCGTCGCGACGACCTCATCATCAGCGGTGGTGTCAATGTGTATCCCGCCGAGGTCGAGTCGGTGCTCGCCGAGGCACCCGGTGTCATCGCGGTAGCCGTCTTCGGTGCCGATGACGAAGAATGGGGAGAGCGTGTGTGCGCGGCGGTTGTGGGCGCGCCCGACGAGGACTCTCTGCGCCGGTATGCCGCACAGCATCTGGCGCCCTACAAGCGCCCGAAGGAGTACTTCGCCGTCGACGACCTGCCCCATACGGCGACGGGCAAGCTCCGCCGGCGCGACCTCGCCGTCACGTTGGGACGGGCCTCCCCGCCGCCCGTCACCGGGAGTTGACCTTCCCGCAGGCGTGGCGGAGCCAGGCCGCAGCGGTCGTGACCAGCGGCGGTGTGCCGACACCCTCGACCGTGGGCGATGATCTGGTCATGCCTATCGCCACCGTCAACCCCACCACAGGCGAGACCGAGAAGGTCTTCGAGGCCGACTCTGATAAGCAGGTGGAGGCCAAGCTGGATCTCGCCGAGCGGGCTTTTGCCACCTATCGACGGACGTCGTTCGAGGAACGCGCCCGACTCGCGATCAGCGCCGCCGACCTCCTCGAGGGCGAGCTTCCCGACATCGCCCGAATCCTCACCACCGAGATGGGAAAGACGTTCGCGTCGGCCAAGGGCGAGGTGGCCAAGTGCGCGGCGGCGTTGCGCTGGTTTTCCGCCCATGCCGAGGTCTTGCTCGCCGAAGAGCCCGTCAGCACGAGCGCCAGCGAGAGCAGCGTTCGCTACGAGCCGATGGGCCCGGTCTTGGCGGTCATGCCCTGGAATTTCCCGATGTGGCAGGTCATGCGGTTCGCGGCCCCCGGCCTCATGGCGGGCAACGTGGGTCTGCTGAAGCATTCGTCGAACGTGCCGCAGACGGCGCTGCTCATCGAGGACGTCTTCCGCCGAGCCGGGTATCCGGCCGGCGCATTCCAGACCCTGCTCGTCCCCTCTCAACGTGTGGCGGCGCTGATCGAGGATGATCGCGTGCGAGCCGTGACACTCACCGGGTCCGAAGGCGCTGGTCGGTCGGTGGCAGAGGTGGCAGGACGGGCCATCAAGAAGTCCGTGTTGGAGCTCGGGGGAAGTGACCCTTTCATCGTGCTCCCGTCGGCCGATCTCGATCGAGCGGTGGCAGTCGGTGTCCAGGCCCGGGTGCAGAACAACGGCCAGAGCTGCATCGCCGCCAAACGGTTCATCGTGCACCATGCCGTCTACGACGAGTTCGAGGCGGCATTCGCCCAAGCGATGGGGGGCCTGGTCGTCGGGGACCCGATGGAGCCGGGCACCGATGTCGGGCCACTGGCCACCGCGCAGGGTCGTGACGATGTCCACGAGCAGGTCGAGGACGCCCGGGCCCAGGGTGCGGCCGTGTTGTGCGGAGGCCGGCCCGGCGAAGGAGCCGGGTTCTTCTATCTTCCGACGGTGCTCGCCGGCATCACGCCGTCCATGCGAGTGGCCACCGAGGAGGTGTTCGCGCCGGTGGCCCTGCTCTACGAGGCGCAAGACGCCGCCGATGCGTTGCGCATGGCCAATGACTCCACCTTCGGGCTCGGTGCCAGCGTGTGGACGGGCGACCTCGACGAGCGGGCGATGTTCGTCGACGGCCTCGAGGCCGGAATGGTCTTCGTGAACGCCATGGTGGCGTCGACGGTCGAGCTGCCCTTCGGGGGGACGAAACGCTCGGGGTACGGCCGAGAGCTGTCGACTCTGGGGATCAAGGAATTCTGCGAGGCCAAGACCGTCTGGGTGGCCTGACGAAGATGGAAGGCCTTACGGTCGCGAAGGCTCCAGATCGCGATCGGCGGGAGGCGGGGACGTGCCGTCCGTGGACCTCGCCATCGAACGCCATTGGGCCCACAGCCACGGAATGGCCAAGCCGAAAGCGAGTAACAGGCTGATGCGTATCAAGACGTTGGCCTCGAGCGCGATGCGCTCAGCTCCGAGACCGGTGTTGGTCAGAAAGAGCACCTGCGTGACGATCACAAAGACGGCCGCGTCGATCGTGAACAGGAAGCACCAAAAGAGCCGAAGCCGCTGAGCTCCGACCTGTCGCCGGCGTCGACGGGCAAAGAGCAGCCATATGCCCGTTCCGTTCACAGCCAGAAAGGCGGGATAGACAAGGTCTTCGAAACCGAGTGGTGGCAGGAAGCGGCTACTCGCGTGCACCTGTGCCGTCGGGACCGTGTAGTTGCCCCAAATGATGTCGGACACAGGCGGGAGGACGGCGAAAACCCCCTGTTCACGAAGCGTGTACGTGACGGAGTACGGGAGGATGTCGGCCAGGAGCTTTCGTACCTTGCTCGGATGACTGACGAGGAATTTTGCGTACCACATCGGGTACTTATGTACGGACCATGACGTAAGACTCGGACACGATATGGTAAGGCCGTTCTCGAGCGTGCTTATCTTGACGTAAGGCACCGGCCGGTCGAGTGGTACACACCGAGGGATATCTGTTGCCCGCAACGAATGCCGGATCGAGGCATTGATGGGATCTTCAACACTGATCAGGTGGAGGATCGCATCCTTTTCCTTCCCCGCCCCGAAATTCAGACTTGTTTGATCTTGCCAGGAGACGTAGAGAACGCCGGTACCTATCATCACGCACACGCCGACGACTACGCCTATTGGGCGAAGCGCGCCCCGGCGAGGAGATGGTGAAGTTCTGTCCTTTTGTTGCACGATGACGCGCCGACCGAACGCGAAAAGCTCTGCCCCGATCAGAGGAACGAAGATGAACCCGAGTGTCGCCTTGGCGGAAATAGCCAACATCGCAGCCCCGCTGGACAAGAGCAGCCACTTGGGTTCCCATCGAATGAGAAAGCGTAAGGAGGCGGTGAATGAAAACACCGCATAGGAGACCGATAGCGACTCACTGGCTATCTGCACGTTCCACGAGAGCATGGCCGGCGAAAGCAGCATAGTCGCTACAAGGAATCCGAGCACCGCTTTGGTTACCAGACCGATGCAGTCGATCCGGTACACGGTCAGGATCAAGAACGTGAATGCAAGACCGAGCAAGATGGTCTGTCCGTACTCGATCGTCGTGTTACTACCCAGGAGCGCAAAAGGGACAACGATCGTCGGCGAACGTACCCACTTTCCTTGCAGCGCGCGCCACGCAAACTCGAGATTCCGATGGGTGTCGTCTTTGTAGCTGAAGCTGTCCCCTGCAAAGATGGTCGGAGCGCTCAGTAAGAGAAATAGTGAAACGCCGCACCACACATAGACCACGGTCGCCCGAACGAGCGCGACCTCGGACCAGGATCGTTCGGGGTGGCCCAATCTCATCCCCGACAACGATTGGGGTCGGGATTGGGTGTCCCTACTCGTGGTGAACTCCTCCGCCATCAAATCGAGCGGCCCCCCTCTGCATCGAAACCCACTGCGGCGCCTGGAGTCCCCAAATCGCCGGGAAGCCGAGTAGTCCTGTGCAAGGTACAACTGGCGACTGGGGATTGACTGAGTCGAACAGGGGGATTTCCTGAGAATGAGCTGAGTCGCAGCGGCTCGCGGCTCGCTCCAGGGCGCCAGGGTCGATGGCCGCACCGACTCCGTAGTTATGAAAGGTGTAGTTACGAGCTCTCCAATTACGACACAGCTCGATCGAGTCGTGCCTTCGGAGGTTCGCGTTGTTGAGCGCTCGCCCGGGAACGTGGCAGCGCGGTCGAGCACATGACGTCAGCGTCTGCTCCGAGACGGAGCAGTGGGACTGGGGATGACCCGTCAGCCACCTCCGACCGGAGTTCGCCTCAGAAGTCCGGTGGCGACACACGTCCGATACCCCCGACATGGTGACGTCGGTGTGCGACCCCGATCCTCGGGTCGACTCGGTGCGATCATCGGGAGCTCGACCGAGGAGCCGGTGGGGCTCACCCGGTCAACCGTGGCCGAAAGGCCCTGGGATAGCCTCGACCCCATGAAACTCGTCATCATGATTCCGTGCCTCAACGAGGAGGCGACCCTTCCGCTGGTTCTGAGCACGATCCCGGACAGGATCGACGGCATCGACAGCGTGGAGGTGCTCATCATTGACGACGGGTCAACGGACAAGACGGTCGAAGTCGCCCGGTCCCTCGGTGTCACCGAGTTCGTGCACCATCCGGGGAACCGGGGTCTCGCCCACTCTCTTCGCGACGGGATTCAGCGGGCGTTGGAGCTCGGTGCGGACATTCTGGTCCTGACCGACGGAGACAATCAGTATCCGCAAGAGCGGATCCCAGATCTGATCCGCCCCATTCTCGAGGGAAAAGCGGACACGGTCATCGCCGATCGACAGGTTCAGACGATCGAGCACTTCTCACCCACGAAGAAGGTCTTGCAAAAGGTCGGGACCGGAGTGATGAATCTGGCGGCGGGAACGAACCTGCCGGACGGCACGAGTGGTTTTCGGGCTTACTCGAAAGAGGCTGCCATCAAACTCAACCTGATCGGCCGCTTCAATTTCGCGGCGGAGACGACCATTCAGGCGGCGAACAAGCGACTGGCGCTGGCCACCATCACCATCGAGACCAATCCCAAGACCCGCGAGTCGCGCCTCTTCAAGTCTTCGTGGGAGCACGTCCGCAAGAGCATGGTGGCGATGCTCAATGCCTTCACGATGTACAAGCCCTACACGGTGTTCCTCAGCATCGGGGGATTCTTCTTCGTCCTCGGATTGATCCCCTTCATCCATTATCTCTATCTGGTGCTCACCGTGAACAATCCCAACGGAGCCCATCACCTGCAATCGCTTGTGATCGGGGCGGTGCTGCTCAATGCTTCGTTCGTCTCGGTGACACTGGGAATTGTGGCAAACCTCATTCGGGTCAACAGGTCGCTGCTCGAAGACACCCTGGAAGTGCTCAAGCGCCAGCAGTTCATGGGCGAGGGCGCCCACGCACCGTCAACCTATGTTGTGAGCGAGCGTGAGGCCACCGCCGAGGCGCGGAGCACGTCTGGCTTCGCCTAGTACCAGCCCGGTCCCCAGTGGAGCTCGGGTGCTTCACCCGCCGCGGTCGCGAGCAGGGTGAGCGAGCTCACCAACTGACCTCGCAGAGGGACCGGGATCGCCTGCAACAGGTCGCGCACCTCGGCCCGGCGACGCTCGATCACGTCGGACACGACGCTGCGCCCCAGGACCGTGATGGCCAGCTTCACCTCGCGTCGGTCGAGCTCGTCGCGCGGTGCGCGACACGAGTTCCTTGCGCACCAGACGGTCACACATCCGCGTGGCGGTCGACGGGCTAACACAGAGTGCCTCGGCCAGGTCGGCCAGTCGTCTCGGTCCTCCGAAGGTGAGCTCGACCAACGTCCGGTACTGCGGCAGGGTGACGTCGTCGGGGTTCCCGGCCAGTGACCGGACGGCGATGGCGACCATGACCCGGCTGGCGAGGAGGATCGCTCCGATCACCTCCTCGTCGTTGGGAACCGCCGACGGCGGTGCATCGGGAACCGATGTCTCAGGGACCGGTCGCTTCCGGGGCCGGGTGGGCGCTGCGGTTTCGGCGGGAGCCACGGGCAGAGTATTGCCGATCAGCGCATTTCGCGCCCGGGTGACGGTCTCGGGCGGTGTCGGGGTTCACGATGGTGGCGCGCTCTGCTCCGCCAGGAACGCATCGAGCTCCGACCGTGCTCGGTCCATGTCGCCGCGGCGGACGATGTCCGGCAGAGGCCCGTCGAGCAACCTGCGCCAATCGATGGTCTCGGTGCTTTTGCCCTGCTCGTGGACGCGCCGCCGGCCGTCCTCGATGAGTGCGGCCAGATCGCCGACCCCGGGTCCCAGAGAGCGGACGATGAGGTCGCGCAGCCATCCCGCCAGGGCGGGACTGGCCCCGGCGGTGGACACCGCTATGGAGACGGTGCCGTCTCGTGCCACTGCGGGCAGCACGAAGCTGCACCGAGCCGGGTCGTCGGCGACGTTCACCCACACCCCTGCTGACTGCGCGTCCTGTTGGACGGCCTCGTCCACAGCAGGGTCCCCGGTGGCGGAGACCACCAACACGTAGTCGGCGGCCTCGCCCGAGGCGTAAGGCCGGATGTGGACCTCGAGTGGTGAATCGTCGATGGCGGCGATGGCTCCGGAGTCGGTCAACTCGCCGATGGCCACGTGGACCTCGGGCGCCACCACCGTCACCGCGGCGCCACACGCCAGCAGGCCGCCGATCTTCCGGGCCGCCACCCGACCACCTCCGACGACGAGACAGCGTCGACCCTTGACGACGAGGCCAACGGGATAGATCTGTGCGTCGATGCTCACCGTCACCTCTGAGGCACGGTGGCGAATTCGGGAACGCCTACCATGCCCGCCGCCACCGTCGCGTTGGTCTGTTCGTCGATCATCACAAAGCTCCCCGTTACGCGGTTGGCTCGATAGGGATCGACGGCGAGGGGAGTTCCCACGGCAAGTCTCACGACGCCGATCTCGTTGGGTCGGAGCGTGCTCGTCGGCTCGAACTCGAGCGACCCCACGTCCAGCCGGGAGAGGACAGACACCGTGTGCGCAGGAGTGAGTCGGGTCGTGTGTTTCACGCGGTAGCGACGTCCCGCTTCCACCGGCGGTTCGGCGAACCAGCACAGCGTGGCATCGAACTCGCGCACGACCTCGGGGGAGCCGCTTGCCGAGGCGATGAGGTCGCCACGTGAGATGTCGAGCTCGTCGTCGATGCGCACCGTCACCGAGAGCGACGCCGGAGCCTCGTCAAGAGGTCCGTCAAAGGTCTCCACCGAGGTAAGCCGGCTGCGCTGGCCCCCGGGGAGCACCACGATGTCATCGCCGGGCCGGAACGTGCCTCCGCTGACCATGCCCGCGTAGCTCCGTCCTCCCCCCGGATGGCGCACCACCCACTGCACGGGCAGGCGCGCACCACCGTCACCATCCTGCGCCCACGTCCCTGCCGGGGCCTCCTCGAGGGCGCGCAGCAGCGTCGGCCCGTCGTACCACGGCATTCGGGTGGATGCGACGACCACGTTGTCCCCGGTGAGCGCCGACACGGGCACGATCGTCACCGTCTCCATGCTCAGGAGTCGAGCCAGTGTCTCGATGTCCTCGGCGACCGCCCGGTAGGCCCCCTCGTCCCAGCCGGCCAGGTCCATCTTGTTGGCGGCCACCAAGAGGTGGCGGACCCCCAGGAGGGCGGCGATGCAGGTGTGACGACGAGTCTGTTCCCGCAGCCCGGCGGTGGCGTCGACGACGACCACGGCCAGGTCGGCGGTGGAAGCCCCGGTGGCCATGTTCCGCGTGTACTGCACGTGCCCGGGGCAATCGGCGATGACGAACTTGCGACGCGGCGTCGATGCGTATCGATAGGCGACGTCGATGGTGATGCCCTGCTCGCGTTCGGCGCGTAGCCCGTCGGTGACAAAAGCAAGGTCCACGCCGTCCACACCGTGTCGCCGGCTGGCCGAGGTCACTGCTTCCAGCTGGTCGTCGAAGAGCTGCTTGGTGTCGTGGAGGAGGCGGCCGATGAGCGTCGATTTGCCGTCGTCGACCGACCCGATCGTGGCGAACCGTAGGAGGGTCGAGCCCGACGCCGGCTCGGCGCCGGGGGTCGGGGTCATCTCAGAAGTAGCCCTCTCGCTTCCGGTCCTCCATGGAGGTGTCCGAGAAGCGGTCGTCGGCTCGGGTCGCACCCCGCTCGCTCACGCGCGAAGAGGCGGTCTCGGCGATCACGTCGTCGACGGTCAGAGCTTGTGAGCGCACCGCCCCGGTGCCCGTGGCGTCGCCAACCGTCCGGAATCGGACGGTGAGATCCTCGACGATCTCGTCGGGGGTCGGGACGACCCACTCCGATACCGCCAGGAGCATCTTGTCTCGCTCGACGACAGAGCGTTGATGGGCGAAGTAGATCGAGGGAAGGGTGAAGTGCTCGCGCCGGATGTACTGCCAGACATCGAGCTCGGTCCAGTCCGAAAGGGGGAAGGCGCGCAGGTGCTCACCGGTGCGGACCCGGCCGTGGTAGAGGTGCCAAAGCTCCGGCCGCTGCTGACGCGGATCCCATTGACCGAATGCGTCGCGAAACGAGAGCACGCGCTCTTTGGCCCTGGCCTTGTCCTCGTCGCGTCGGGCACCGCCGATGCAGGCGTCGAATCCGTGCGCGGCGATGGCGTCGAGGAGCGTCACGCTCTGCAGCCGGTTGCGCGACCCGACGGCCCCGGGGTCCGGGACGCGCCCACGGTCGATGGAGTCCTGTACCGATGCGACGAGCAGTTCCTCACCCAGCTCGGCCATCCGCTTGTCTCGGAATTCCAGGACCTCGTCGAAGTTGTGCCCCGTATCCACGTGCATGACCGGAAAGGGGAAGCGACCGGGCCGGAACGCCTTCTCCGCCAGCCGCAGCAGGACGGCGGAGTCCTTGCCCCCGCTGAACAGCAGGACGGGGCGCTCGCATTCGGCCGCCACCTCCCGCATGACGAACACGGCGTGGGCCTCGAGCAGGTCGAGGTGGTCGGGGCCGGCCGAGCCGCTGGGGCGGCCGCTCCCGCCGGCCGGGGCGTCGATCATCGTGGTCATAAGGGCAGCTCCGATGTCGTTTCGGGTGGCGCCGGGGACCGTTGCCATCTGAAAGCAATCAAACCGATCTGGAAAGGGATAAAACCCGATCTGATTAGTCATATATAGTAGTGGCTGGCTGGCCGGACAAGTCGTGCAACCGGCCGCAGTGCGGTGGCGCCGATCGCCACGGGCACCGCAGGGGCACGACATCGGACGAGGAGCGTGGACCATGGGTGCAGGAATCGAGACCAAGGTCGATCTCGAGGAGCTCGCCTCGCGTGCCGCCGATTTCGAGACGGCGCCGGCGGGCAAGGTCATGGGCTGGGCGGTCGAACGCTTCGGCGGATCGCTGAGCCTGGCGTGCTCGTTCCAGGACTGCGTGATCATCGACCTCGCCGTCGAGGTGGATCCCGGCATCGAGGTGCTCTTCTTGGACACCGGCTTCCATTTCCCCGAGACATTGGCCTACGTGGAGGAAGTCCGGGCCCGGTACGACCTGAACCTCCGCGTCATGAAGCCCGGCCCCGATGCCGACGCCTGGCCCTGCGGAAGCCGAGCGTTGCTGTGAGTTCCGCAAGGTCGAGCCCTTGCACCGCGCCCTGCAAGGTCGCGCCGCCTGGATGACCGGTCTGAAGCGGAGTGACGCGCCCACGCGCGTCGGTGCCCCCATCGTGTCGTGGGACGAGGCACGTGGCCTGGTGAAGATCAACCCCGTTGCCACGTGGACCGATGCCGATATCGCCCACTACGAAGCGGACCACGGTCTGCCCGTTCATCCCCTCATGACCCAGGGATACCTGTCGATCGGCTGCGCTCCCACCACGCGACCGGTTGCTCCCGGCGAGGACGCTCGTGCCGGGCGCTGGGCGGGCATGGGCAAGACCGAGTGTGGCCTGCACGTCTGATGGCCCATGATCCGGACAACCCCCTAGGCGTCCAGATCCGGGGGAACGAGCGGGGGATGCCCTTCGTGCATCCCTACCGCCATGTCGGCGAGCTGAACCAGATCGAGCGGTGGAAGCTCGAGCGGCACCCCCTGGAGGTGGCCGACGCGGTGATCTCGCGCTACGCCAAGGAGGGCCCCGACGCCATCGCCAAGGTGCCGGGCGAGCAGGAACGCCTCAAATGGGTGGGTCTGTACCCCCAGCGCCAAGGGGGCGACGCCTTCATGATGCGGGTCAAGGTCCCGGGCGGGGTGCTCACCGCCGACCAGGCCCGCGAGATCGGCGTGACCGCCGATGCCTTCGGTGAGGGACCCGACGACAGCGCCGTGTTCGGCAACCGGTACGCCGACATCACGACTCGCCAGACCATCCAGATCCACTGGATCCGCATCGCCGACGTCCCGCGCATCTGGGAGCGCTTCGCCGACGTCGGGCTGACCACGGTCCAGGCGTGTGGCGACTCGGCCCGCAACGTGTTGTCGTGTCCGGTGTCGGGCGTGGACGGCGAGGAGGTCCTCAACGCCCTGCCTGTGGCCCGGGCGATCTCGGACTTCTTCACCGGCAATCGCGAATACGCCAACCTGCCCCGCAAGTTCAAGATGAGCGTGACCGGATGCCGCGAGGACTGTGCCCAGGCGGAGATCCAAGACATCGGGATGTGGCCGGCACGGGCTGCGCGACGGGACGCTCGGGTTCAACGTCTTGGCCGGTGGCGGCCTCTCCGACGGTGAGCGCATGGCCTCGGATATCGACGTCTTCGTACGACCCGACCAAGCCGTCGAGATCACCCGGGCCATCGCCCAGCTCTTCGGCGAGCTCGGCAACCGCGAGAGCCGGGGACTGGCTCGGATGCGCTACCTGGTCCAGGAGCTCGGGCCCGAGCAGTTCCGGTCCGAGCTGTCGGCCCGCGCCCGTTTCGATCTCGTGCCGGCCGGCGAGGAGCTCACCACCCGGTATCGGGGTGACCATATCGGGGTGCATCCCCAACTCGATCCGCGGCTGCGCTACGTGGGTTGCTCCGTGCCGGTGGGACGGATGTCGGGGATCGAGCTCGTCGAGGCCGCCCGCCTGGCCAAGACGTATGGGGACGGGACGGTGCGGCTCGGCACCGATCAGAATTTCGTGCTGACCGGAGTGCCCGAGGACAGGGTCGATGCCTTGCTCGACGAGGAGTTGCTCCAGAAGTACTCGCCGTTCCCGGGGCCCTTCCAGCGGGGCGTGGTGGCCTGCACCGGCAACGAGTTCTGTCGGTTCGCGGTGGTCGAGACCAAAGAACGCGCCGTGACCTGGGCGCGCTGGCTCGACAGCCAACTGGCCGGGGAGCGCTCGAAGGGCGCCCCGGCACCGGGCAGTCCTCGCCTCGCCGTGAGGATGCCGGCGTCATCCGCATGCACTTCTCGGGATGCTCGGCCTCGTGCGCGCAGCCCCAGATCGCGGACATCGGCTTCCGGGGTGACGTCGCCCACGTGGGGGAGCGGATCGTCGAAGCCGTCGACATCGGCATGGGTGGGTCGCTCGGCCCCGACTCGGCCTTCATCGACTGGATCGAGAATGCCCGACCCGTCGACGACGTTCCCGACGCGTTGCTGCGGACAGTACGTCGCTACCAGTCCGAGCGTCGCGACGGAGAGCCCTTCCACAACTGGGCCCGCCGCGTCCCCAACGAAGAGCTGGCCGCCACGCTGGCCGGGCTCGACTCCGATCACGCCCCGGTGGGGAAGCGATGAAGGGCTTCCGCATCCGAGACGAGATGAACGGGGTCGTCGAGCCTCCGGGCAAGACCTGGTTCTGGGAGCTCGAGGCCGGGGTCATCTTCGCCGACCGCTGCATCCAATGCGGCACCTGCGTGGCCGTGTGCCCGTCGAACTCGATCGGCGTCAACAAGGACAGCGGTCTGCCCGAGTTGGTCAAGATGTGCACGGGTTGCTCGCTGTGCTGGGACTTCTGCCCACGGGGCGGGCTCCGGTACGAGGCGCTGTGGCCGCCGTCGACGACCGACGCAGAGGCCAGTGAAGTCCCCGTCGTCATCAAGTCCGACGCGGCGGACACCTACTGGAAGCTGACTGGTGGGCCCCCCGGAGACGGGCTCGGCGCCGTCATCGGCGAGTACGCGGTGCGGGCGGGCGTCCCCGCCGACGACGTCCAGGACGGCGGCGTCGTGACGGCGATGCTGCTGGCGTTGCTGGCGGGCGGAGACATCGACGGTGCCCTGGTGTCGCGCCCGAGCGACAACCCCGACGAGCCCTGGAAGGGCATCGCGACGGTGGCGACGACGGCGAAGGAGATCATCGGCGCGGCAGGCAGTTTCTACAACCAGACGATGGCGCTCGCCGAGCTGGACCTCAGCCGCTACGACCTCCCCGCCAAACCACGCCTGGCCGTGGTGGGGACCCCGTGCGAGATTCAGGGCATCCGGGCCATGCAGGCTCGGCGGTGGCCGACCGGCGCCCACCGGATCGACGCCGTGGCACTCACGATCGCCCTGCTGTGCACCAAGAGCTTCGACTACGAGGCGCTCATGCTGCGTGAGCTGCGTGACAAGCGCGGCCTCGACCTCGACCGGGTCAGCAAGGTCGACGTGATCCACGGACGGATGATCGTCGAGTACCGCGATGGCTCGGTCGCCGTCGACGAGCCCGTCAAGGACTTCCACGGCTCGGCGCTGAAGGGCTGTGACGAGTGCGCCGACTTCCTTGGCCGGGGCGCCGACCTCTCGATCGGCAGCGTCGGGTCACTGGCGGGCTGGTCGAGCGTGCTGGTGCGGACCGAAGTGGGCCGGCTCGCCTTCGACCGGGCCCGGGGGCGCCTCGATGTGCGCGACCTCGACGATCGCGAAGCGCTGGTGCGCCTCGACAACCTGGACAAGCGCATCGCCGAGCGGACCCTCCAGCGCAAGCTGGATCCCGACGGGCCCCTGTTCATCGACTACGCCGAGCATCTCGACAGCTACCGCGGGACCGACCGCGCCCCTGTCGTGCGGGACCGGTGAGCCACCCATGATGGGCTCGACACCGTGAGCGTCGTCGAGCCCGCCGAGGGTCTGCGTCTCGATCTCCCCGACGAGCCCGTCGAGATGCGCGACGCGTTGCGTGACGCGCTTTTGGCCGGGACGGACTGGCGCGACGGCTTCTCCGACGACGTCTGTGTAGGAGTGTGGCTGTGGGAGCGGTGGCGACCTGCGCTCGAGCCCGTCGGCATGGACCGCGAGGCGTTCGTCGACGTCATCATCTCCTATCGCCGGGAGCTCTGGCTGTGGCTGATGGGGGAGCGCCTCTGGGACCAGTGCGTGTCCGGTCTGGCCGGTCGGGTGGCGAGGCGCCTGCCCATTTCCTGATCGGCCCGGCGCCACCGGCTGGCTCTCCCGCCCGGCGCGCCGGAAACTGAGCCCATGTCCGCTCCCGACTCCCGGCCACCGATTCCCGCTGTCTGTCTGCGGGGTGTGTCGGTCGTCAGGGACGGCCGCCCCATCCTCCGACGACGTCGATTGGGAGGTGTGGCCCACGGAGCGCTGGGCCGTGCTCGGGCCCAACGGCTCGGGGAAGACCACGCTGTTGCACGTGGCGGGTATGCGGCTGCTTCCCACCCGGGGGACCGTGGAGGTGCTGGGGGCCCGCTACGGGCGGACCGACGCCCGCGCCCTGCGGTCTCGGGTGGCATTCGTCAGCCAGGCGATCCTGCGGAGCCTGCGACCCACCCTCAGCGCACACGACGTGGTGCTCACGGGCC
Organism: uncultured Acidimicrobiales bacterium; assembly: GCA_963846125.1. GTDB lineage: Bacteria > Actinomycetota > Acidimicrobiia > Acidimicrobiales > UBA8190 > Chersky-840. Next base: position 29,600 of record CAWJUR010000001.1, on the reverse strand, counting down.
GTTACGCCGCACTCGAGCCGTGGTGGCATCGCTACGGGCCCGACGACCACGCCCGTGCCGACGGGTTGCTCGCCGACGCCGGTCTCAGCCGTGTCACGTCGCAGGAGTTCGGCGTCCTGTCGGAGGGCGAGCGTCAGCAGGTGCTCCTGGCCCGCGCCCTCATGGGTGAGCCCGAGCTCCTGCTTCTCGACGAGCCCGCCGCCGGCCTCGACCTCGGCGCCAGGGAACGCCTTGTGGCGCGCATCGCGGCGTTGGCCGCCGCACCCGACGCCGCCCCGTTGGTGCTCGTGACACACCACGTCGAGGAGATCCCCCCGGGGACGACGCACGTCGCCCTGCTGCGTGGCGGGGCGGTCGTCGGGGCCGGCCCGGCGCGCGCCGTGCTCACCTCGGCCGCGGTCTCGGCCTGTTTCGAAGTCCCCGTCACCGTGGAGCGGTCCGGGGACCGGTGGGCCGCGCGGGCCTCATGACGAGGCGGTTGGTGCGGGTGAGGGTGAAGTGGAGGGCACGGACAGTTCCCGACCATCCACCCATCGTGATGCCGTACTCAGTAGGGTCGTACGACATCGGAAGGTAGATCGAGGGGTTCTTGACGATCGTGGTCCTCCTGATACTCGGCGTGGTGTGGGCGGCGGTACTGGGACCGAGCCTTCTCCGACGGCGATCCGACCGGCGGTCGGGCGACTCAATCGGTGAGTTCCACCAGCAACTGCGCGTGCTCCGCCGCACCGGCCCTTCGGTGGTACCGCCCGCATTCCGGCTGATGACCGCTCGGCCCGAGGACTCCCCTCGCCGTACCGCTCGCCATACAGGCGTGTCGAGTCGCGGCCTCATCCTGATCAGGCCCGACGCCTCCCCGGGTCTCGGCTCCGGGGGCGCCTCGACGCAACGGCCGGAGCGGTTCTTCCGTCCCGAAGCCCGCAAGCGACGCCGGGACGTGCTCTGCGCCATGGCGTGCGTGATCTTCGGCTCGGGGGTGCTCGGTGCCATCCCGGTCCTGCGACCCTTGCTCGTCCTCGACCGCGGTGGCCCTCGTGGGCAGCGCGATCTATGTCGTGATGGTCGTCCGCCTCGGCAGTCGGGCCACCGAGCGGGTGGCCAAGCTGCGGTACCTTCCCGAGCCGGTGGACGACGAGCCCACGATTGTCATCCGCCGCGCCGTTCGCTGACATTGTCGCCGTGCCTCTCGAGGTGCGCACCGCTGATCTGGCGAGGCTCGGAGCCGAGGCACGGGGTTCGCTCGAGGCGTCGCACCGCTCCCGGGAGACGGCGCTGGCATCGTGTCGCGAGACCATTCGATCGTGCGGGCTCGCCATTCGTGCCGTGCACCGCCTGCAGCCCGGCGAGGCCGACGCCCGCGTCGCGGAGGCAGACCAGAGCCTGCGCCGGGCCCAGGAGGCCCTGGCACCGCATCCGAGACTGGCGGCGGCGGGATTCCTCCACGACGCCGAGAAAGAGCTCGCCGAGGCCCGGCTGACGGCCGCCCTCGTGGGCGGTGCACCGCTCCCGGGGCCCGAACAGCTGCGAGTCGGGATGGCGGCCTGGCTCAACGGCCTGGCGGAGGCGGCATCGGAGTTGCGACGCCATCTCCTCGATCGTCTCCGGGCGGGCGAGACGGCCCGGGGCGAGGAACTGCTCGTCGCCATGGAGGACGTCTACGACATGCTCGTCACCATCGAGTACCCCGATGCCATCACGGGCGGGCTGCGGCGGGCCACCGACGCCCTGCGGGCCGTCGTCGAGCGCAGTCGAGCCGACGTGACCACCACCGTGCTCCAAGGGGCCCTGCAGCGGTCGATCGAGGGCCGTCTGGGCCCGATCGGCTCCCGCGAACGGTGAGAGTCGGGGATCTCACCACCCCGGCCCTGGTGGTGGAGGCCACGGCGCTCGAGCACAACCTGGCCACGATGGCCGCCGCGCTTCCCGGCGACCGGCTCCGCCCCCACGTGAAGGCGCACAAGTGCACGGCGCTGGCAGCCCGACAAGCGGCCTCCACGGGCACCGGCGATTCACCTGTGCCACGACCGTCGAGGCCGAAGGCCTGGCTCGGGCCGGGCTCGGAGACGACCTGCTGCTCGCCAACGAGGTCGTGGACGTCCATCGGCTCGCCCGCCTGGCGCGGTCGGGAGCGCGGGTGACCGTGGCTGTCGACTCGGAGGAGACGATGGCGGCGGCGGCGGAAGCCGGGGTCGAGGAGGTCGTCGTCGATGTGAATGTCGGGCTGCCGCGCTGTGGCTGCGCTCCGGACGCGGCCGGGCGTGTGGCCGAGTCGGCCCGCGATCCGGGGCCTCATCGTCCGAGGGGTGATGGGCTACGAGGGTCATGTCGTGGGCGTCGAGGACAGGGCGCGGCGAGTCGAGTTGGTCGAGGTCGCCATGGAGATGCTTGCTCGAGGCGCACCGACGACGTCGGGGGTGACCTCATCTCGGCCGGCGGGACCGGGACCTACGACATCAACACGTGGGCCACCGAGATCCAGGCCGGCTCGTACGCACTCATGGACAGTGCCTACGGAAAGCTCTCGTTGCCCTTCGGCCAGGCCCTGACCGTGCTGGCCACCGTCGTTTCGGTCTCCCCAGGCTGGGCCGTTGCCGACTGCGGGGCGAAGGCGCTGGCGATGGATCATGGCAATCCGACCATCGACGGTGCCGAGGTGTGGTTCTGCTCGGACGAACACCTGACCTTTGCCCCCCGAGACGTCGTGCGGGTCGGTGAGCGAATCCGGGTGATCCCGGCCCACGTCGATCCCACCGTGGCGTATCACGAGCACATGCACGTGGTGGACGGAGAGGACGTGCTCGAGAGCTGGCCCGTCGACCTCCGAGGGTGGTGACCGGGTCTGATGCTGGACCTTCGCCCGTGGACCTCAGCAGTAGGGCCGCGCCAGGGTCAGAAGGAACTCGCCGCCGGTGGCCTCCCACATCGAGTCCACCAGGAAGCCCGCGGCATAGAGCTCGTCCTCGACGCCCTGGCGGGTGAACTTCGAGCTGATCTCGGTCAAGAGGTCCTCGCCGGCCGCGAAGGTGACATCGATCGAGAGGTCGGCGATCGAGACGACCTGGTTCGACAACGAGCGCAAGCGCATCTCGATCCGCTTCGCCTCCTCGTTCCAGAGCGCGACATGTTCGAACTGGTCGGGGTCGAACGAGGCGTGCAACTCGCGGTTGAGCACATGCAGCACGTTTCGATTGAAGGCGGCGGTGACGCCCTGCGCGTCGTCATAGGCAGCGAGCAGCCGGGACCGCTCCTTGACCAGGTCCGTCCCGAGCAGGAGCCGGTCCCCGTGGCGCCATCATGCAGTCGAGATCGAAGAGGAATCGGCTTCGTTGGTCGGGTGTCAGGTTCCCGATCGTGCTCCCCAGGAAGGCGACGAGGCGGCGTCCTTCGCTCGGCACCCGGTCGATATGGAGGTGGAAGTCTCCCACCACGGCGTGGACGAGGAGCCCGGGGTACTCGTCGGCGAGCGTCGTGGCGGCGCTCCACAACGTGCCGTCGCTGACGTCGAGCGGCACGTAGCGGCGCAGGCTCCCCGTCGCCTCCATGGCATCGAGGAGCACTCGTGACTTGTCGCAGGTGCCCGCTCCGAGCTCCACCAAGGTGTCGGCCTGAGCGGCGGCAGCGATCTCCGGGGAGTGGTCCTCGAGGAGCTTGCGCTCGGCTCGGGTGAGGTAGTACTCGGGCAGACGAGTGATCTCGTCGAACAACTGACTGCCACGATCATCGTAGAACCACACCGGAGGGAGCCATTTGTGCGGCGCGGTCAAGACCGGTCCGCACGTCGTTCTCCAAAGCGCCGCGCAGGTCGTCGGCGCTCAGGTGGACGTCCATGGACGGAGTTGCGGCGGGCACGACGCCTCAGCCGTCGCGGGCCAGGCGCAGGCCGGTGAAGGGCCAGCGCGCCGACGGTGGGAAGAAATTGCGATAGGTGGCACGGATGTGATCCGACGACGTCACGCAGCTCCCACCTCGCAGGACGTACTGGTTCACCATGAACTTGCCGTTGTATTCACCGACTGCTCCGGGCGCAGGACGGAAACCGGGATACGGGCTGTAGGAGCTCGAGGTCCATTGCCACACGTTGCCGAAGAGCGACGCGCCTTGCGCCGTCGGCCTCGGATGGAGGATCGACAGGTCGAGGAAGTCTCCTTCCGGGGCCCGGTTGACGGCGACCGCCTCCCACTCGGCCTCGGTGGGCATCCGCCCCCCGGCCCAACGGGCGAAGGCGTCGGCTTCGTAGTAGCTGATGTGGCAGACCGGCTCGGCGAGGTCGACGAGCTGCGGGCCCCCGAGTGTGAACAGCCACCAGTCGTCTACGACCTTGAACCAGTACAGCGGCGCGTCCCACTCCTCGGCCTGGGCGGTGGCCCAGCCATCGGACAACCACAGGTCGGGGCGCCCGTAGCCGTTGTCGTCCATGAAGGCCAGCCATTCTCCACAGGTGATGGGGCGGTCGGCCAGGGCGAAGGGCTGGAGGTGAGCGCTGTGACGGGGGAATTCGTTGTCGAAGGCGAACGCGTCATCGGCATGCCCGATCTCCACCAACCCGCCATCGTGTTCGATCCAGGCGGCGGGGCGGGCGTTACGGGGCTCGTCGAATTTGACGGTCGTATAGGCGGGTTGGAGCGGATTGCACGACAGCACATGCTTGATGTCCATGAGCATGAGCTCCTGATGCTGTTGCTCATGGTGCAGGCCGAGTTCGACCAGGTCCGCCACATCGGGGGTCAGGGCCCCGGCCAGGAGGCGCGTCATCGACTCGTCGACATGACGGCGGTACTCACCGACCTCGGCGACGCCGGGCCGCGAGACGACCCCCCGGCGAGGCCTCGGGTATCGGGCGCCGACGCCCTCGTAGTACGAGTTGAAGAGGTACGCGTAGGCGGGGTGGAAGGGCCGGTACCCGCGCAGCTCGGTTTCGAGAAGGAACGTCTCGAAGAACCACGACGTGTGGGCCCGGTGCCACTTCGTGGGGCTCACGTCGGGCATGGACTGCACCGTCTGGTCCTCCGGCGACAAGGGAGCGGCCAGCGCCTCGGTCATGTCCCGCACCCGGCGGTAGCGCGGCGCCAGCCGGGTGGACTGCTCGGAAGTCGTCGTCAGATCGCCCATGGGCTTCCCCGTGTCATCAAGCACCCAGCGTATGCGGAGGGTGTTGTCCGGCGAGCCCCTCGGGCCCAGGTAGGTGAACGTTCCTGACCCCATCTTTTCCCACACCGCCCGGAGATATGCACCGACCCCTCCTCAAGGAGAAGTTCCTGGTCGGAGGGGGTCGAACGTCGGGTGAACAGCGCCGCGAACGACCGATTCGGGGTCGTCGCCCCGGTCAGAAGGTGATCTCGGCGAACGACAAGAGCGCAGGATCGTGTGGGCTCGACACCCCGATGTAGCAGGCTTGGCCGGCAGCACACGTTCCGTTTCCGACCGCACCGGTGGTCACCGTGTATCGGGCGTGCACGCTTCCGTCGGCACTGGGAAACACGGTGACGGTGTCGGTCTTCTTGCACGCATGGGGATCCGAGAGGGCGTTGGAGTTGCATTCCGTGACGATGAGTGGCCCCCGGGACCCGTCCGAGAAGTGCTGCGAGTCCACCGACACCACCTCGCCGTTTCGCAATCCTCGCCACGGGGTCACCGGGGAGGTCGTTCCTGCCGCCCACACCCCGACATCGAGCCCCTCTCTCTGGTGGGTGAGGTGACCCGCGCTCGAGGCCAGGAACGTGAGCCTCAGCCGGTCCGCAACCGTCGCCATCTGTCTGACGAAGGATACGTTCGGGCCTCCGAAATAGATCCGGAAGACCACCTGATCGGGCGCCTGGCCGATGTTGGCGATGACATCTTCAGTTGCCAACCCGACTTGGCGCGTCGATCGACCACCGGCAAGCCCGCTCAGGAGCCCTAAGACCACCTGAACGCAGATGATGGCGACCAGGATCCCCCGCACAATGGTTCCGCTGGCTTTGCCATGGCGCGTGCTGGTCCAGGCGGACGTGCCCATGCGGTGCAGCCAGCTCGTCGCCACGACGGCTGCGTGGGAGCCCGCCGGGCTCGCACCTCGTGACGAGGTTGATCGTCGGTCGAGGAGCGCCAGATAACAGCCAACGGGGATGAGCAGGTCAAACGTCGTGTACCGGGACGATCCTGCGTACCACAACCCGATCAAGGTGGATCGTCCGGTGGCGATGGACAAGGCGAACAGCACACCGAATCCGATCAGCGCGATCCCGATGGGGCTCGGACCATGAACATCTCGCCGGAGAAATCTGACCACGACCCACATGGCGATCACGAAGATGACGACGCCCAGCACAAGAGCGGCGCCGCTCACCATCCTCGATGCCTCAGGTCCCCGCCACGGAAGTGGCCATGGGATCCATGCGCCGACGACATCCCCGATGGCAAGGAAGAAGAACTTCGAGGTGAGGACGGGGTGTGAGAGGGCGGCGGAGATGCTCCCCGACGATTCGCCGTACGAGGACGACCCGAGGTGATAGAAGAAGAGAATCGCAGTCGCTGCGGCGGCGCCCACCCACGCGAAGAGGAACTGGAGCGATCGCCGCCGCTGGTAGAGGAGAAGCAAGCCGATGGGCCAGATGAAGAGCCCCTGAATGGCGGAGTAGCTCCCGACGACCGCCGCCGCCATCGCTCCGAGCATCACGGGCCAGCCGAACCTGGGGCTGTCCAAGAAGAACAGGGTTGCTGCCACAGCCCCGAGTACCAAGTACCAGCACACCTGGAATCCTGAGAGGGTGTTTTCGTACTGGACGAACGAAAGCAGCAAGATGGCAACGGGGCAGTAGAAGATCCAATGAGTGGCTGGGGCGCGGCGCTTATGCGTCCAGATCAACAGCGCCACGGAACCGACCAGTATCAACGCGCTGATGTACATCTCGACAAAGAGATTTAGGCGCGTTGTTTGAGCCAATAAGACGACAAGGAGATTCGGGAACAACAATCGATTCTGGTTGTGCGGCGCCCACAGTGTCCCCAAAGTGAGCGTCCCGGCGTGGAGTTGCCTGACGACGTTGATGTCTGACCATTGATCTCGCCAGACGACATTGACGCCGTAGTGCTGAATGAACCAGAGGTATGCGGCGACCGGTATCGCGAAGCCGAGTATCGCCAAGCCGTTGATCAGCCGGGGTCTTGCAAAGGTGCCTGGCCATTCGTCTGAAGTCGCAGCAAGCGGCGGCGCCTCAGCTGTGATGGCACTGCTCACCCGTTCCCCCTCTCATTGTTCACGGGTTCTCGCCAGCGACCATTCGGTGTCTTCTCCAGTGAGCCCTACCGAAAAGAGGCGGTGACGCGCTGGCATCCTCATTCACGATGGGGCGTCCTGTGGCGCGTACAGCCGGTAATCATCGAACATTTGGGGAGGACTGTGGTCCCGCCTGTATTTCTCGACCGTACGTGCAAGCGGGAGTTGGGGCAGAACATGACCTTGGTACCAGAACGACAACCAGGTTGGATTGTCGACAACGCAGAACCGAGATCGATCCACCCCTTCGATTCGTTGAAGGATCTGAGCCTGGTCCGCGGTGTTGCGGGTGTAGAACCACGTGTTCGTCCAGTTTGTCGGGGTTTCCTCTTGGGTCCAAAAGTAAAGACTGTTCATTGCTGGCAAGGTGACGAAAAGGGAGCACTGTGTGCGGATGGCGTGCGACAGGGACACCAATGTCTTTGCCTGAGTCGCGGGGAGACGAATCCTCCCCGACCCTGGTAACGCGAGTGGCGTGTTGGTACGGAAGACGTTCGTCTCCACGGAGAGGTCGTCAACGAAAACGGAAATGAACCACCCGAGCCCAGCCAAAAGGACGGCCGATGCGACGAAGCTCGTGAAGACACGACGAACACGTCGGTTCGCCACACCCAGAGCAAGGCGCAGCTGGCGCACGCCATCGTGGAGGCAGAGCATGCCCGCGGGCACCATGAGCAGCGTGGACCAACGGACCTGGGCTCCCGCAACCGGATACGCGAGCAGGCCTTCTAGAACAGCGAGGGCTACAAGGGCCACCCTGGCGATGCGCTGCGAGTCGGTTGCTCCATTCGGAGGGATGGCGGCGAGAAATAGAAGTGGCATTGCCACGATGAAGGTGTTGGTAAATGCAAACTGCATTTCTTGCAGGGCGCAGTAAAGAATCAACAACCCGACGGCAACGTGCATCCACGCATCCAAGAGGCCCGTTGGGGCGTTCCGGCTCCGGTATCGCCGATAGAAGAATGCTCCTGCGAGCCAGCCTGCCCCCCAGACCTCTGTCCACGCAGGCACAGAAATGGGAATGGTAAATGCGCTCGAGTAACGAGCCGGGTCGATGAGCATGCCGCGAACGATGTCGAACGGATGTGTCCCCGAGAGCACGGCAATGACGAGGACGACGACACCAAGGACGCCGCCACCTAGGAGGAACCGATAGACGTCGGTACGGTGGACGAGTCCTTGCAAACCACGATCAAGAGTCACCACGACGAATCCGGCCGCCGAAAGCGCGACGATAAAGCAGTACTTCAGTGCCCAGGATTCGGTGGTGTGTCCTCCGGCGACAACAATGAGAAGGAAGGGGGTGCCCACGAACAGCACTGCCGCGGCTACGCGCGGGAGTCGCATCTGACGAATCGGCGGAGCGAGTGCCAACCCAGTAAAGAGCAAGGCGATGCCGGCAAACGCGCCCACGTTCACCACTGTCAGGAACAGTGCTGCAACGGTGGCTCCGAGAGCGACGCATCCAACGGTCCTTCGACCTCGTGCGATCAGAGCCAGAGCGATGAGTGCCACCGCGAAGAGCAACCACACGAGGATCAGGGGATGCATGGATTCGTCCACGTAAGAGAGGATCAACAATACGAAGCTGCCGACCTGTGTAACGATCCCGGCCAGCAAGTTCCGTGTGAACATGGTGACCGCGATCCCGATGCCGAGACTGGTCAGAAGCGTTATACCCAGCGTGACCAGGCGCCCGTGATCGAGCGTGACGGGCAGCCAAGCAAAGATTGTTGAGAAGGATTCATAGTAAAACGGCCCAAACACACTGTAGATATGGGTGTACAGACCCCCATGGTGGGCGAAGGTCTTGACGGTGAGCAACAATTCCCCTTCGTCGTCCCACCCGGCCAGGGAGTCGAACGTGGTGTAGTACCCGAGCCAAGCGCAGAGCGCTGTGACCGCAGAGAAGCTCGCTAGGGTCATCATCCAAGTAAGTGGTCCCAATGGCGACCGAAACCGAGTCGCCGAACGGCTCTCGTAAAGAGCATCATGTTGCTCCACTTGGATGGTCTCAGTCATGAAAGTCGGGGGGGTGGGTCGATCGGATGTGGAAGCCGCAACAGCATCTTGACCTGGGAACTCGAGACGTCCAGTTCGTGACCGGGCGCGCCGGCTCGGCTGGATCCACGCCTCTTCATCCCGACCTGCAACACGCCGCCAAGGTTACAGGGCCACATAGGAATCTCGGAGCACACGTACTGGCCCGGGCCGAGCCGACTGGAGCATCTCGGCGCCCTCTGACAACCCCCATATAGCTCGTCAGAGCAACCCGACACCCTTGTATTCGAGTCCGAGCCGTAAGTCGGTTGACGCGTGTTTGCGGCTCCAAGAGGGCGTATGACAATCCGATCCTCGCCTATGGTGGTGCGGCTCAGGCGGGAGGGATGTTGGTAACTACGAAGAATGTGACCCGGAAGCTATGGAGGTCTCTTAGTGGGTCGACGGGACGCCGGAGACTCTTGATCGCGACGGGTGCTGGGGTGCCGGCGCTGCTCTATCTGCTCTTCGTCTATCACTATTCGCTCAATGTTCCCATAGCCGATGATTGGAACGTCATCGGTCTCGCCGCAGCCGGCGTCCATCACCAACTGACCTTCTCTCTGTTATGGGCAGAGTACGGTGACACCCGCCTGCTAGTTGGCTTCTCGCTTTTCGTGGTCTTTGGGATAGTCGACCATCTGAACGAAAAGTCCGTCATCTTGTTCAGTGCGGGAATGTTCATCGTCACTTTCGCCTTGTTGCTCGTCCAGTTTCGCTCATACCTTGGTCGACAGCTCACTTTCTGGTCTGCGCTTTCAATCGGCATCGTATGGTTCAGTCTGGCGGAGGTGCAGAACTCTCTTTGGAGCTTCCAATTTCCGTGGTACTTCGTGGTCTTCGCCTTTGTCCTAATGACGTACCTTCTGTTGGTTCCATCTCGTTTCAGGGGTTTGTGCCTAGGTCTGGGGATCCTGGCCGCGGTCGCGGCCTCATACGCTGAGATCCAGGGATTTGTCGTATGGCCGGTGGGCCTCGTCTGCCTTCTATGGGCAAGCCCATGGCGACGCCGCCGGACGTATTACGAATCGGGAATCTGGGTGGCAGCGGCAGTACTGACTTCGGCGTTCTACCTGCACGGTTTCTTCTTCGCTGACACAGGGATATGTGTCTTGGCAGGGGGAAGCAAGGCGAGTTGCTCGCTTACTTATGGCCTGTCGCATCCAATCCAGCTCGCCAAGTTCTTCTTGGTGTTGGTCGGGAACGTGGTTCCTACGGATCCGGGTCGGTACATCCGCGTCCACGAGCTCTTGGGAGCAGCGATCTTTGTCGTGGCCGGAGTCATCGTTGTCCAGTCGATCCGCCGGCGACGACTCCGAACGAGCCCTCTCCCCTTGGTCCTGATTACCTTCGCGCTCTTGTTCGACCTCATGCTAGCCCTTTCCCGACTTGGAGAAGGTGTCCCGGCAGCAGGTCTCAGCCGTTACGTGATGCCCAATATCATCCTGCTCGTTGGCATCCTTGTTCATGCTTGGGCGCACGTTCCAAGACCGTGGATAGCTCGTGAGCGGATCAATGGACGCGCTTGGCTCAGAGGTCTTGCAGGCTTCGCGTTGTCTGCGTTCCTTGTTGTTCAATGCGTCGTGGCGACACAATTCGGTATCACCAATGCGCGATCCATCAGGAACTCGAGTGAGATGGTTGCCCGTGTCGTGACCAATCTGGACGAACTTCCTCGTGCCGAACGCGCCTGCTATTTTCAGTCAGTGGTGGTCGGCCCGCCGGCATCCACCTTGGAGACGGCGTGTCATCTTGCATTGCGAGACCATCTGAGCCTCTTCGCACGAGACGGAGAGCGGGAGTACAAGATCGAGGGTCTTCCCCACATTGCCAAGTGCGGTCAACTGCGCTAGCGGCCTCAGAGAAGTCGAAAGGCGAGGCCGAATGTGGCTTTCAGGGAATCATGGCAACGTTTGAAGACGGACCAACAGCCTCGTAAGCCTTGATGTCCATGAGACTGTATTCTTGCATGGACGCTTTGGGATCTCCGTAGTAGCGCCTATACCATTCGACCGTTCGACGCACGGTCTCGTCGAGATGCCACCGCGGTTGCCAACCCAGAGTGGAGCCGGCCTTATCGATCGCGATTCGAAGCGCCTTGGCTTCAACATCGGTGCTGATGTCCGAAGGCACCGTCCATCGACCCGAACCCCAAGCGCCGATGACTGCAGTGGCCAAGTCGGCCACTTTGGCCTCGTCGTTGACTGACGGGCCGAAATTCCATGCTTCTGTCCAGGTGCCGGGACTTTCGTCAGAAAGGAGCCGCTCAGCGAGTCTTAGATAGCCAGACAGAGGCTCCAGAACATGCTGCCAAGGCCTCGTCGAGCCGGGGTTACGCACGATGAGGTCTTTCCCCGCAGCTAGGGCACGTACCGCGTCGGGAACGATCCGGTCATCCGCCCAGTCTCCGCCACCGATCACGTTTCCGGCCCGAGCTGACGCGAGTCGAACCCCATGGGATCCGATCCGGTCCACAGGGAAGTACGACGACCGATACGCGTCGACGACAAGCTCTGAACCCGCCTTGCTCGCGCTATATGGGTCATGACCTCCGAGAGGATCGGTCTCGCGAAATCCCCATACCTGACCATCGTTGCGGTAACATTTGTCGCTAGTCACGACCACGACTGCGCACGGGGCTCCTGCTGACCGCACGGCGTCCAACATAGAGCATGTTCCGATCACGTTGATTTCGAATGTTTCGCGTGGGTCAACGAGGCTGGCTCGAACAATTGGTTGTGCCGCCAGGTGGAATATTGCGTCAGGTTCTCGGCGGCGAACAACATCGAGTAGCAACTCGAAATCTCGGATGTCACCCCTCACATCCTCGACGAGGACGTCCGCGACCTTAGCCGCTGCGAAGTGGCTGGGCCTCGTCGGAGGTTCGAGTGCATAACCCGTGACATCGGCACCAAGTCGGTGCAACCAAAGCGCCAACCACGAGCCCTTGAAACCCGTGTGTCCCGTCACGAGGACAGATTTGCCTCGAAAGTGGGTCAGGTTTTCCGGCACATCCTCATTCGATTCACGAGTGTTGGTCAGGGGTGCTAGCTCTCGACACATCAATTGGCGGCGCCTCGTTGTTCGTCTCGGAGGCCACGTGCTCGACGGAGCGCTCCGGAGCTGCCATCGCTCTGTCTGAGTCACGGTTTGGCTGGGCTCGGTCAAGAGAAGTGCCGAGACCCAGAGTCTGACGGACGATGAAATTGGGACGACCCTTCACCTCTTCGTAGATTTGTCCAATGTAGATGCTGACGATCCCCATCAGGCAGAAGAGAATCCCGAAGAGCATGACCATCAGAGCCACAATGGTCCCAAACCCGGGGAAGGGCACTCCCAGGGTCGCCCAGTCGATTGTCAGGACCACCAATGCCACAATCGACACCGCGAACAAGCCGACCCCTACGATCGGAATGATGACCAGGGGCACCTGGGAGTGGGCGAGTATGGCCTTTACGGCGAGCTGCAGAACTCCGATCGAGTGCGCTTTCGATGTTCCGGCATATCGTTCTTCCCGTTCGTGCTCTACTCCCACCGAACGGAAACCAACCCAAGCCACCAGACCGCGGACAAATCTGTTGCGCTCGTCCATCTCGCGAACGACTTGGTACACCCTGCGGTCAAGTAGTCGAAAATCGCTTGCGTTTGCCGGGATCAGGTTTCCGGTAAGCTTGCGAATAAGCCAATAGAAGAGTTTAGAATTTCATGGTACGAATTCTTCCGGTCCCGCGTCGGACGGTCACAATCCCGTAGACGTTCTCGTAACCCTCTTCCCACTGTGTCACAAACTTCGGAATCATCTCGGGAGGGTCCTGCAAGTCGGCTGTCATCAGGACGACAGCGTCGGCGTCGACCGATGCAAGACCCGCAGTGATTCCCCCGTCCATACGGAAGTTGCGGGCCAACTGGATTACCTTGAACCGTGGATCACGGAGACGGATTGCTTCCAACCGTTCAAAGGTGTCATCCTCTGAGCCGTTCTCGACGACGATTGCCTCGAAGTCATAGGCGGGCATCTGATCAAACACAGCGCTCAGTCGTCGCGCTAGCTCATCGACGCATTCCGCCTCGTTGTAGGCAGAAGTTACGATCGCGATCTTCTTGCGCATCAGCCCCCCGAGCTCCACCGATTTTGCGACCAGGACTCAGCGGTCAACCTCACCTCGAACTGGCCGTACGGCATGTCATCATCATTCATGGTATCGGATTGTATAACGAACGGCAGATATCGCAGGTCCTTCCCGGCACTGTCGCCAACCCACACTGACCTCGTCGGTCGGGTTTGGGAGTTCCTACACTGGCCTTGCGGCTACCCCGTAACACCCCAGGCGCAAACCTCCGATTTTCGCGTTTTCATCCGCGGGTTGGCGACAACGGAGAACCCCGAAGCCGCCAACGCCGCCTGTACGGAGCGACCCGAAAAGTAGTTGATGTGTTCGGATTGCTTGATCACTCCGAGTCTCGGCACCGACAATCGAAACTGTCGGGCGACGCCACTCAGGAAATCTGATCCCACGAATGGGAGCCTGTGCTGGATCAGTCGCCCCAGATATCGCTGATAGCGGGCGGTTGCGTGGAACTTCGATACTCGAAAGCGATCGAGTGGAATCTCGACATAAATGACGCCATCGTCGGCGATCGATTGTCTGATTGCTCGTAAGGGGTGAATCGGGTCAGGCAGGTGTTCAAGGACGTGCGAGATGATCACGAGGTCTGGCTTTACGTCACCAAGCTCCCCCATTGTTGCAATATGATCGACACCTGCTGGAAGCTCGCGGCTGGAAACGTCGCATACGATGCGACGCGTCGTGGGAAGGTCCGGGAAGAACTGTCCCTCGTCACCGCCGAAGTCCACAGCGCAATCCAACTTGGCCTTTATGTGCGCTGCATCCAATACCTTCATCATGAACGAACGTCGTTGTGTGACCACATCGGTTCCCGAGGCATAAGCATCGTTGACATTGCCCGAGTACCAAGGCTCCCAGTGGTGGCGGATGTCCTTGTATTCGTTGCTCCGGTAGTGCTCGTAGAGAGATGAGAGCTCTTGGTCCCCGTATCTGGAGTCGAAAAAAGTCAGATCGCAAGCTTCACAACACCGAAGGACTGTCTGCTGCCCTAGCGGAAGACTTGAAAGCGTCGAAATAAATGGGGCGATCACGCCGTGAGCAATAGCTTGAGCCTCTCTTCCACAGATCGGACAGCTGATCTCAGTGCGAAGGGTAGGCATTCTCAAGGGAGTGCGACGGGAACCGCTGAAGTCGGCGTCAAACGATGGCTCACTTCTTGCTGAGCCCGTGCTCCGAGACGTGTGTTTCAATTGTGGAGCAGATGTGGTCGAGGTGTGACTCGGTCATGCCCGGGTAGACCCCGAACCAAAAGGCATCGTTCATAAGGCGGTCGGTATTGAGCAGTTCGCCGACCTGGCGGAACCCTTTACCGGTCGACCGCATCTCGTCGAAACAGGGTTGGCGGACCAGATTCCCGGCAAAGAGCATCCTGGTCTGGACACGTGCCTTCTCGAGGGCTGCGACGACCGTATCCCTGGTGACCGAAGTTCCTGACTTCACTACGGCCAAGAATCCGAACCAGCTGGGTGTGGATTGCGGCTGTGGCCTCCGGTAGTCGGAGGACGTCGCTGAGCGGTTCAAGTCTCTTGTGAAGGTACTCAAAGTTCTGCCGGCGTGCAGCTACAAAAGATGGCAGCTTCTTCAGTTGGGCGACGCCAACAGCCGCTTGCATATCTGTCATCTTGAGGTTGTAGCCAAAGTGAGAGTACGTGTACTTGTGGTCGTAGCCTTCAGGCAGAGTACCCAGCGACCAGCCGAACCGCTTCCCGCACGTGTTCGAACGGCCGGGCTGGCAATAGCAATCGCGTCCCCAGTCTCGAATCGACTCGGCAATACTCGCCAGCTCTTCATCACTTGTGTATACGGCTCCGCCTTCACCGGTGGTCATCTGGTGCGCAGGATAGAAGCTGCTGGTGGCGAGATGTCCGAAGGTACCAGTTCGTCGGGTTTCGCTTACCCCTCCACGTTGCGTGGTGTACTCGGATCCCATGGCGTCGCAGTTGTCTTCGATCAGCCAGAGGCCATTCGATTCGCAGAAGTCCAAGACCGAATCAATGTCGAACGGATTGCCCAGAGTGTGTGCGACCATCACGGCTTTCGTGCGGGCGCTCAATGCCTGACTCAGCATCGATGTGTCAATGTTGTCGGTCAATGGATCCACATCAACAAATACGGGCACCACTCCGTGCTGAATCGCGGGGGCAACGGTAGTAGGGAAACCGGCGGCAACGGTGATCAGCTCATCTCCAGGTCGCATGCGTCGATTGCCCAATCGCGGGGACGTCAGAGTCGAGAATGCCAAGAGGTTGGCGGACGACCCCGAGTTGACGAGGCGGCAATCTGTGACACCGACGAATTCGGCTAGACCTTGCTCGAGCTGCCGGCAGAAGCGACCGCTCGTCAGCCAGAAGTCGAGGCTGGCATCCACGAGGCTGATGACTTCCTCCTCGTCGAAGACCCGACCCGCATAGGGCGCTGGGGTCTTCCCGGGGACGTAGGACTGCGGTGTCCACCTTCTCCGGGCGTATGCGCCCACCTTCTCGAGAATTTCCGCCCTGAGAACGGCCACCGACGGCTCGGTGTCGGATCCGGATTCCGGGCCTTCATCAATATCTGGCTCGCCACCAGGATCTTTAGCGGCTCCGTTCGTCGGAGTCAGCCCGGCCACCACGACGGGGATCTCGATTCGTGACGAGTCGACGACCGGTGGGTCTGAGGGTTGGTTGCTGGGGCGAGGCACTGTCCGGTCATCTTAGAACCCACAATCACTCGTCCGGAAGACGAGTGCTCCCCTGAACTGGCGTTTCGACTCTCGAACCCGAGACCAACTCGAACATTTCAATGGGTTGGGCCAGGCGTCTCAATCTGTGACCATCGCCCCGCGGGCGGTACCTCGGGTCGGGCCGCGGGCCCGGCAGCCCGAGCAGCTCATTGCGAACTCCGGCATGCAGGCATCTTCGGATAGGCGTGGTGGATACCGCGTAAGGTGGGCGCCGTCTCCCTGGCGGGGAAGGAACCTCTGGATGGTGGAAGACGGCGCATGGTCGACGTGGGGCGTGCGCCTCATTGCGGTGCTGAGTGTCACGCTTGCAATCTGTTTGGGTTGGGGCTGGATCGAGGCCTTCTACCGCCACGTCTTTGTGAACTCTCAGCTGTCGAGCAGCGGTCTCGACCTACCGAGACCGAGCGGGATCTACCTCCATGAGAAGTTCGTCCCCATCGTGGGCAAGCATTTTTTCGGCGACTTCCAGCTGCCCTTGGTCTATGCAAGAGATCTGCGACACGGTGTCAGCCCGTACTTGATTCGCCCATACATAGCCTCGCACCCACTGCAGATTCACGCCCCCGGTCGACGGTTCCCCGAGCAATACCCACCTTTTGCCCAGCTACTCTTTCTCCCGTTCACGTTCCTGGCGGTGCGATGGGCGACGGTGAGCTATCTCCTGGTCTCCGCTGCGGTCTTCCTCGTGCCGCTCTGGCTCATGCTGGCACCGCTACGCCGTGCGTATCGCGTGATCTTCCTAGGCCCCATCGCCGTGTTGACAACTCCATTTGTATCGTTCCTCGATCGAGGGAACGACATCGGCATCGCGGTGGGTCTCATCGCTTGGTCGATCTGGGCGTGGCGAAAAGAACGATGGGTGCTATGTGGCGTCCTGCTGGCTGCCGCCATTGCACTCAAGGTGTACCCGGCGACCGTTCTGGTGGTGCCGCTGGCATTACGGCGCTATCGGTTCACGTTCCTCGTCACAGCATCGGCGTTCGTCGTGAACCTTTTCCCCGTCGTGTTCTTCCCGGGATCTCCTGGGCGCAACGTCCGGGCGGGACTGTCAGCCCTGGAGTCGTTCAAAGCCTCGATCCACTCTGTGGCAAAGGTGAGCTGGAGTCTCTACTCGGTGATCCCGAACACCGCCGGGCTGCTCTTCGGTCACGCGGCGGGCAATCATCTCCTCGTGCCCAAGGGACTCGTCGATTGGCTGCCGTCGTTCTTGTACCTGTGCGGCGTCTTCTTCGTGATCCGGCGAGGGCGTATCCCGCAGTGGTGTTGGGGTCCGCTCGCCCTGGCAACAATCCAGCTCTGCGTACCGCTGAACTTTGTCTACACCACGGCATGGGCACCGATCGCGGCGGTATGGTTTGCCTGGGGCTATCTCATCGACGGAAGTGAGAGGGCGTTCGCTCGAGAGACGTCCCAATGGCTCGTCTTGCGAGTCTTGCTCTTGACCTCACTTGTGGTGACCCTCACGCCCTCAGTCTTCACCATCTCAGGGTCGGGGCACTTCACTACGCCCGTGGCTCGGTGGTTAAGTCCGATGCTCTTGTTCGTGACGTTGTGCGCTGCGGTCGTCTGTTCGCTGCGATTAGGGGAATATCAGGGACGAGTCGCTCGGCTCATTACCAGCCCCGCCGGCAACGGCACCAGCCGAAGTACCGATGCGCCCACCACTACCTCCGACAGCGCCCAGTTGCCCGGTTCGAGCACCAGCAATTCCGTTACTCATTCCGGTCGTGAGCCAAGCTCGACTGGCCCCTCCAGCGAATGACCCCGTGCTCGAGAAAGCCGGGAGATCCGGCCCCATCCTGGTGGCTCGACCCGAGGAATCGAACGTGCGGCACCGGTGACGACGTCACTCCTTGGTCAGCCGACCTCGCTCTCGCCTGGCATTGCGGCGTAACCCGACGTGCGGATGACATGTACCGGGGAAACGGCGGCATAGTCGCGTGCTGCGGTCCATCACCATCGGCGGACAGCGAAGCGAGCGATCTGTGTTCGGCGCTTGACTACCCCGAGCGTTTGCGCGGCCCGACGATTCGTGCGAGGCCACTGCTATCATCGCTCCTTATCGCGGCATCTGATCCCGTCGTGAATCCCAAACGTACGAGCAAAATGGAAGGCATCAAGGGTGGCTCGCAGACCGCAATTGGTTCGAAACACGGGCGCCACGAAGATCGTGTGGGTCCCTCAGTACATCTCGCTTCGACTGTTCCGTCTTTCGGCGCGCCTTCGTCGGAAAGTGATGAATGCGGGCGAGATCGCCAATTACGCTTCTTGGTTGAAGCAAGAATTCGGAAATGCTCCGGCGTCTGCCAACCAGAGAGAAGCTGTGGGAGCTGATGGCTCGGAGAGTTTCGCCCGGACCCATCCGTGGAATCGAGTTCGGCGTTGCCTTTGGGTATGGGAGCGACTGGTGGCTCAAGAGACTGCCCAGGGCAGATTTGCGATGGGACGGATTCGATCGATTCACGGGACTCCCGAGGGCGTGGCGAGATCTGGACCAGGGTGCGTTCGATGCAGATGGAAGAACGCCCGACATTGACGACTCCAGAGCGACCTGGCACGTCGGTGATGTGGAAGACAAGCTGAAGGATCTCGTACTTGGATCGAGAAGAGACTCATCAGCTTGTGATCTTGTTCGATCTTGACATCTTCGAGCCATCACTCGCCGCTTGGGAATACTTGCGTGGCTCGCTTCGGCAAGGGGATCTGCTGTACTTCGACGAGGCTTTTGACGCTGACGAACGAAGGCTCCTAAACGAGTACATCCTTCCCGCCGGCAAATATGCATGCGTGGGGGCGACGTCTACCGGTCTGGGCCTTCAGATCCTGCAGATGGACCAAGGTTAGAGGCCCCGTCCCATCAACTGGTCTCGGAGTTGTGGGATCGTGCTGTACGGACCGTCAACGTCGTCGACGGTCAAGGGAGAGTCTGTTGGAACTGGCTTTACGAGTGTCTCGCCGTTGAAGACCTCCTGGCACGACAGCTGGCCCTTTTGCAGGGGAATCGCCAGGTAGAAGTCTCGATTGAAATTCGAGTTGTCCAAGACGTAGCCCGCTTCCAGATCGCGCCGGGCATAGACGCCACGAACCAGCGTCTCCAAGTACTGGATCTCCTCGGCGGAGGGAACCCGTCGACTCGACCCGGTGCCTCCGCACATTTCCTCGGCTTTCCGGAAGGCCTTGAACCATTCGTCGATTTGATGTGGCAACGAACAATAGGGTGAAACCGGAACCGAGTTGTGATCGACATCAATGTGACGTTCCCAGGTGCGGGCGCCCTTGGCGTATGAGATCAACATCGAGGAATGCCAATCGTGGTACTCATGGGTCGACAAACCGATGATGTGCTCGGGGTACCGGCTCTTCAGGTAGTCGATCTGGTTGAGCTCGAGTTGGTGATCGTCGGAGGGATACAGACTGACGCAGTGATTGATAGCAAGCATGATCGAGCGGCGCTCGAAGAACACGACGACGTCATCGAGGGACTTCTCTGAAGCACCACCCGAGGACACAATGACGGGGCGCCGCGTCGAGGCGATCTTCTCGAGAAGCGGCCAGTCGTTGATGTCAGAGCTCGCTACCTTGATGATCGGAAAGTCCAGTTCAACACATCGATCGACGGAGGCCTCGTCGAACGGCGTTGCCATCGGGATGCAGCCCACACTGATGACGGCTTTGGCAAGTTCTGCAAACTGGTCGCGCGAGAGCTTCGTAGCCTCAGTCTTGCTGACATACCGGATGTTCTTGTTTTCCTTGAAATCGTCGTGGATGAAATTGTCCACGTCGCGGAATTGGAACTTGATCGCAGCTTTGATGTCGTTGTACCTGACGATTGCGCCGAATTCCTTGACGATCTGCTTTCCACGGGCGACGTCACCCCAGTGGTTGTTCGCCGCCTCGAGGATGAAGAGGTTCTCGAACAGGTCACGCTCCCGTTGCGGGATCTGACTCATGAATGCTCTCCGTTCCTTGCGAAGGAGAACTTCGCAGCCTCGGGCACAGCCCCGTCCAAACCCGCTCTGCCGCCTCGACCGAGCGTGGATAAATCCTAGCCAAGGCGTCGTCGTATTCGTCCTTGGCCACGTAGCGTCACGAGATCTGCTCTTAGAGTGCTAATCTCGTTGCCGGGCACAGGTGCGTAATTACGAACTCGTAACTCCGGGAGGCATCACCGGAGTCCGTGCGCGGGGCGAGCAGTTCCCGATCCCGAAGGGGCCGATGGAGGACGCAGGCGAAGCACGCGAACCCGGTCCTCTTGGTGCGCATCCGGACCCCGGGCTCGGGGCGCGGATCCATCGTGCTTCACCTGGTCACTCGAGTCCAACGAGGGCGACGAGGAGTTGGCCCGGTGAGTCAACGGTGAACGCCGCTCCGGCCTCATCGAGTTCCTCGGTCGAGCCGTAGCCCCAGGCGACACCGATGCTGCGCAGGCCCAGTTCCCTCCCGCCCGTGATGTCCGCCGCTCGATCTCCGACCATTGCGACCACCTCGACCCCCGTCGATGACCTGGGCAAGGGTCCACTCGATCACGTCTTTCTTGATGTACCGGCTCCCATCGAGCTCTGCACCCCCGACAACCTTGAAAAGGTCAATCCAACCCGCATGTCTGAGGATTTCGATTGCCATGGTGCGCAGCTTGCTCGTCGCGACATAGAGATCAAACCCGTGATCCCGCAGGCCGAGGAGCATCGCCTCCACTCCCTCGTACTTCGAAAATCGAAGCAACCCGTGCGCGCCGTAGTGCTCGCGGAATACTCGGGTGGCCTCTTCGAGGCGGTCGCCACTCAGTCCGAACTGTTGGTGGAGGGCGACTTGGATCGGTGGGCCGATGAGTTGCCGGAGGTCGGCATCATTGATGCCGACGAGCCCCATTTCGGCGATGACATGGGAATAGGCCATCGCGATTCCCGGAAAGGAATCCACCAGTGTCCCGTCCAAGTCGAACAGCACGGCTCGAGAAGCCACCGATCCCGGGGTTGGAGCGAGCCATGAGATCGAACTCTACCGATGCGATCGCCGACTAGATGCAGGTGATTGTTTGACAACGCGCCCCGGGTGCGCCGTGGGAGGGGCCTACTCACTGGACACCACAGAGACATACGAAGTCGAGCAGAAGAGATCGCTCGATCGACCCTTCGAGCATGCCTCGACTATTCTTACGCCACCCATAGCCTCAGGAGGAGGACGAGTGAAGCGTCCGGAACAACAGAAGACGAGCCGTCTGGGAGCAGGTCAAGGCATGGTTCTGCTCGCGACGATGTCCGAGACGTAGAGGATCACGTTGCGCGTCGCGGAGTACATCGCAGAGCTGCTCGCCGACCATGGGATTGAGCACGTGTTCATGGTCACAGGCGGCGGGGCAATGCACCTCAACGACGCATTGGGGCGCGAGCCTAGGTTGACGACGGTGTTCAATCACCACGAACAAGCGTGTGCCATGGCTGCAGAGAGCTATGCGCGACTGTCCGGCCGCCCAGCCGCAGTCAATGTGACTACGGGTCCGGGCGGTATCAACGCCCTCAACGGGGTGTTTGGCGCCTACGTGGATTCGCTACCCATGGTCGTGGTCTCGGGGCAAGTAAAGCGAGAGACGTTGATCACGAGCTACGAGACGCCGTTGCGTCAGCTTGGGGACCAAGAAGTCAACATCGTCGCAATGGCGTCGCCCGTCTGCAAGATCGCTTCATTGCTCGACGACCCCGATCAGACTCGCTTCGTTGTGGAGCGCGCGTTGTGGCTGGCTCGCAGTGGTCGGCCGGGGCCTGTATGGATTGACGTTCCGATCGACGTACAGTCCGCGATCATCGATCCTGGCTCGCAGCGCGGCTTCGACCCGTCCACCGATGGTCCGGAGGCGGGACTCGCGGCCGAATCCGATCTCAAGACCGGCGATGCCCTGCTCGAGCTCCTGAAAAGCTCTCTGCAGCATCTGACATCTGCGAAACGGCCGGTCATCTTGGTAGGCACGGGCGTTCGCTTGTCGGGCGCCTATGAATCGTTCATGCGCGTCATCGACAAGCTCGGTGTGCCGGTAGCCACCGGCTTCAACGCCCACGATCTGCTCTGGAATGACCACCCTCTCTATGCAGGTCGTCCAGGAACTGTCGGCGAGCGGGGTGGAAATTTCGCCGTTCAAAATGCTGACTTCTTGCTTGTCATCGGATGCAGGCTCAATGTGCGACAAATCAGCTACAACTGGGGAGCGTTCGCCCGTGCTGCCTTCACGGTGATGATCGACATCGACCAGGCTGAACTTTCCAAACCGACCCTGTCGATCGACCTTCCAATCCACGCTGACTTGACTGAGGCGCTCAGGATGCTGGAAGCACTGGATTATCAGAAGCAGAGTGCACATGGGGAATACTTGGCATGGTGTCGCGAGCGATTGGCTCTCTATCCCGTCGTCTTGGCTGAGTATTGGAAGAATGACGAACCGGTCAATCCCTACTGCTTCGTCGAGGCTCTCTTCGAACAGTTGTCCGAAAACGATGTCGTGGTTACTGCGGACGGCACGGCATGCGTGGTGACCTTTCAGGCCGCCAATATCAAGCCAGGTCAAAGGATGTACTCGAACTCAGGCTGCGCGTCGATGGGCTACGACCTACCAGCCGCAGTGGGAGCTCAGTATGGATCCGACAACCAACGGGTGATTTGCCTGGCCGGTGATGGCAGCGTGATGTTGAACCTGCAGGAGCTGCAAACGATCGCTGGAAATCGGTTGCCTATCAAGCTCATCGTCCTCAACAACAATGGATACAGCTCCATTCGACAGACCCAGCAGAACTATTTTCCTGACAACGTCGTTGGGTGCGGTCCAGAGTCAGGACTCACGTTTCCCGACTTCGTCAAACTCGGAGCGGCGTTTGGTTTCGGAGTGCGTCGTTGCACGAGTCACCGGGACATGGCGACGATGATCCACGACCTGCTCACCGGTGACGGTCCACAGCTGCTGGAGGTCATGCTCGACCCCGAGCAGCCCTTCTCGCCAAAGTTAGCGTCGCGCCAACTTGAGGATGGTCGAATGGTTTCATCACCCCTCGAAGATCTGGCACCGTTCCTGTCTCGCACTGAGCTCGCTCAGAACATGTTGATCCCAATGCTCGAGGATTGAGTCGTGAGCGTGGCGAAGCGGGGCGGTTAGTGGATCGTCGGTTTCGGCGGGCGGTGAAGCGTCCAATCTTGCAGACCCGCCCCCTCATCATTCTTTCGACATGTCGAGCATGAAGCTCTTGGACTTCTCACCGGCCACCGGGACAACCCTGGTCGATTCGGGGCTTGACGTGGTCGTGACCGGAGCCGGGGGTTGGTTGGGCCGGGCGACGCTCGAGATGCTGGAGTCGAGCCTTGGATCGCAAATGATCTCGCGGACCCATGTGTTTGCCTCGAATCGTCGATCCATGACGCTGCGGACCGGTACGCGCCTTGATGTCTACCCACTGCGTGAGCTCTCGCGGCTCAAAATTGGCCCCCACCTCTTGGCCCACTTTGCATTCGCGACCCGAGAATTTGTGTCTCAACTTGGCATTACGGAGTACATCGCACGAAACGAAGCGATCACTGAACTCGTAACAGATCATGTGGCCAAGTCTCGACCGATCGGCATGCTTGTCTTGTCATCGGGGGCCGTGTACTCAGGTGATGAAATTGATACGAATCCCTATGGTGTTTTGAAGCGACGTGATGAGCGGCGGTTCCTCAAGCTCGCCGAGGAGTCGCCTGGTACGGGCCCGAATGCACGTGCCGTCATCCCGCGCTTGTTCAATCTGGCCGGGCCCTTCCTCAACAAGCCGGACTACGTTCTCGGGTCGATCATCCGAGACGTGGCTCGCGGGGGCCCGATCCAGCTCCAGGCCGCCCATGCGGTCGTGCGCTCCTACGTCCACGTCGGCGACCTTGTCGAATTGGCCTTCGCCATCATGATGGGTCAGAAGGGGGCACCCCGCGAGGCGTTCGATACAGCCGGCGACGGCGAGATCGAGGTGGGTGACCTGGCGAAGCTTGTCGCTTCAGTCCTGGGCGAATCGGGAATGGAGATTCAAAGACCGGCTCCCGACGACACACCAGCGGATCGTTACGTCGGAGACTCCGCCTTGATCCAATCCTTGGCCCGATCGTACGGAATCGCAATGAAGACTCTGTCGACCCAGATCGAGGACACCGCCCACTTCATGATGCAGTAACCGCCGCAGACAGATCTCAGTCGACCTTCCAAGGTGCGTCGCCGCTCGCCCAGAGTGCCTCGAGAATGTGCAGCTCGCGCAACGTGTCGACGGGTTGCCAGAAACCATGGTGGAGGAAGACCGAGAGTTCGCCGTCATCGGCGAGTCGTCCCAGGGGACCCTGTTCGAAGAGGGTCTCGTCCCCTTCGATGCTGTCAAGGACTTTGGGTGACAGCACGAAGAATCCGCCATTGATCCAGTTGCCGTCCCCGTGAGGCTTCTCGAGGAAGGTCTTGACCCGGTCTCCCTCGATCTGAAGCGCGCCGAAACGGCCAGGTGGTTGGACGGCGGTTACCGTCGCCAAACGTCCCTGAGCTCGGTGGAAGTCAATCAAGGCGGTGATATCCACGTTGGCCAATCCATCGCCGTAAGTGCAACAGAAGTCTTCATCGGAAACGTAGTCAGCAACACGCTTGAGCCGACCACCGGTCTGAGTGTCGAGGCCCGTGTCGACCAGAGTGATTCGCCACGGCTCAGCCATGGTCTGGTGGACCTCCATTCGGTTTTCGCGGAGGTCAAAAGTGACATTTGACGTGTGTAGAAAGTAGTTGGCGAAGAACTCCTTGATGATGTAGCCCTTGTAGCCGCAGCAGATCACGAATTCGGTAATGCCGTGAGCCGCATACGAGCGACAGATGTGCCAAAGCAGCGGGCGACCGCCGACCTCGACCATCGGCTTGGGGCGTGCGACAGTCTCTTCGGTCAAGCGGGTGCCCCGACCCCCGGCCAAAATGACTGCCTTCATGTCGGGGCCTTGGTCTGACTTGGGCCATGAAGGATACGGCGGGGCGCGAGCATCCGGGTTATTTTACGGCCCCTCTCCGTCCTATGCTGCACCCCGACTCGAGAAGCGGAGATCATGGACCTGGGGGCACTCACGCGGTTGTGAGATGGCCGATGGAGAAATGGTGGGCTGCCCCGGGGTCACGCCCAACCTGATCAGGAGAAACTGGGTCGCAACTGGCCCGGCGCTATTCTGATTCCCCACCCTGGGGGTGTAGCTCAGCTGGTAGAGCGCTACGTTCGCAACGTAGAAGTCGGCGGTTCGAGTCCGCTCACCTCCACTCAACTCCCAAGAGAGTGCTGACTTTCGAAGCTCGGCCGGAGCGATGTCGGGCGGTCTACCCTTTCTCGGAGGGGAGTCCGAGGGGCGATGTAAACGACACTCTCCGAGCGCTCTCGTAGCCACCTGAAGGATGGCTAGTGGACAGGGAGCGTTGCGGTTAAAACTGCTTCATCGATAGCGGTGGTCCGGACGGTTAGTTTGAGGACCCAGTTGCCAGCCAGTGGGATCGTGACGCCAGTGGCACGGTAGTGCCCCACCGTCGCCACGACGAGAGGGATTGTTACGGGACCGATATCGTCTGCTGGCAGGCTGATGGCAGCATCAAGTTCTGGGATTGCCACTGGCTGGCCCAGTCGTCCTAAGACGTAGAAATGGAATTGATTCCCTGGTCCCACCCTCGCTGGCGCGACGATGGCATTGACCTGTATGCCCTGAGTATTGAAGGTTTGAGAGAACGGTTCAGACGCAGCTTGCTTGGCTGGAGCAGCGTTTACGAGAAGAGCGGTTACCGCCAAGACGGCTACGGCGATGGAGATCTCAGCCAACACGGATCGCTTGAGATTCCGAGTCTCCCATCCCCGATCGACTGATGGACTCTCCCTCCCTCCCTCGGGATCTGTGTCTGCGCCTAGCTGATCAAACAGCTCTTGAGGTGTGGTTGCGGATGCGGCCAAACCGGAACCTTGGGTGGCTGAGGCAATCGTCACCGATGGTCGGAGCCAAGTCGGACGTTGAAGCACCCGGCGCGCAATCAGTGGCACCTTCCAACCACCGTGAACGATTCGGCGGCTTACCGCCCCAAGCACGATCAGGATGACCACCAACCCGATCTTTACGAGCAGCGTTCTCCCGTACACGGTGTTGAATAGGGCATAGAAGCTCCCTACTTGGCGCAGAGACTGCACTACTCCGGTTGCGACGACGACGAGCACGGCAAAAAAGGCGTAGGCCGAGAACGTCGAAACAATCCGACGGAGATCATTGGGATGGTCCTTTGGCGGAAGTCCGGGGATCAGCAGCGCGGCGAGCACGGCGAGTCCCCCAAACCAGACCGCCACGGCGCCAAGGTGGAATACGTCGAGCGCCATGCTGAATGGGACATCACTTCCCGTGGAGGCGTGACCTGCCAGTCCGGGCGTGAACAGGATCCCGACACTGACGACAACACCATATGGAATCCACCATGCGAAACGTTCCGCTCGTGCACGCATATGACCGCGAACCCCGAGCACAACAGGGATAAAAATCAGGAGCAGGATCATACGAAGAGCTTCAATCTCTCCGAAGCGGGTGTGGAGAACCTCGTTGAATAATGAGGGGCGAACAACATCAGTCAGAGGAAGGGCGGCCGCGTAAACACCTTGGATGGCGATCCCAACCACTGTGCAAAACATGAGCGTCGTCCACGAGGTCCAGAGCAGCCAGCCGATCCGCCTGGTCGTGCCCCCAGCACGCCAGACCAATGTGATGATCGTCGGGATGCCGACGAGAAGAACGAGGCTGGTGAAGGCGGAGAAGCGAATCAGCCCAAAGATGATCCCTACAAGCGGGCTGCTTGATGCGCTGAGGCTGTTGACCAAGGAGCTGGCCTTCCCTACTCCACTGTCCGTGCCCACGCTGAAGATGAAGGCCCCGTGCACGGGATGCGAGTCCGCAGAGATGACCCGCCAGGCCACCACGTATGTCCCATGAGGAAGGTGCGCGGGCAGGGCGATGGCGACGGCATGGCTGTCCCCTGGCGGGTGATGGGTACCTCCCAGGTCGACCCGCCTGCCATCGGGCCCGAGCACCCGAAGCGACCCAAAGTCGATTTCGACTGGCTCGCCGAAATGGAGGACGACCTGGGAAGGAGATGTCAGAAGTACTGACGACGGATCTGGTTGCGTGCTCTCCAACTGGGCGTGCACGCTCGCCGGGCCGGCGATGCCTATCACCGCGATCAGGACTACGAAGACCCCGCTCAAGCCGCGGGAGACGATTTTCACCTCTGAGCTAGATCAGGTGGCATGGCTTTGCGACGGCCTCTGGTGGCGAGAACCGCGAAGCCGACAATGCTCCCAGCGGAGAGGACCAGGGCAACGATTGCCAGAGCGTCCGCTGTTGAAGTGCTGCCAGATCCTGTCACTTGCTGCGATCTACTTGTCCGAGGTGTGGCCAATCCAGTTCCTCCCGATGTCAACGAGAGAATAGGTGCCGGGGTCTCGGGACTCGGATCCTGGGACGTGGCAAGTTGAATCCACCGGACGATCTCGCCGGAGGAGTAGGTCTGCAGTGCCTTGAACACGAGCTGAGCGGCCTTGTCGGGCACCGAGCCGGCGGCCACCTCGAAGTCCTCGTATTGTCCCGGCGCTATGCCAGCGCCGGTAGCGGTCCAGGTGACGTCGGTGACGATCTGGCTGACGGGGCCGTCGTCGGTTTGAATGGGTTTGGCGAGCGACTGCGTCTGCACCACCGAAGACCAACCCGGGATCGGCAAGACATCAACAGTCAGGAGCGGGAGGTTGCGCGGAAAGAACACCTGAGTCTTGACCGTGTTTGCGTTGTCCCGCTCGTTTGGAACCCGAAAGGTAATTTCGACGTCGCTGGAACCTGCTGGCAGGGTGCTGGGGTGAACCGTGATGTGTCCCCAGGCTGGTGAGGCCAATACGAGTGTCACCAAAAGACACGATGAGAGGATGAAACCGAGACCGTGACACATATTGCGACGCAAGCTCGACATGGGATCCGCCCCTTCCTTGTTCACAAATTCGGGCATCGCTAGAAGATCATCGCCACGGTGAGAGGCAGGGCCACAACGGGCGCAGACTCCCCGATGGCCGCTGCGACCGCTGTTGTTGATAGGCGACGGGGATTGAGGAGCAGGTGGACGCGTGCCATCACGGCGGTGGGAACGCGGCAAACATGCAGGCGGGGGAGCGGTCGTGGTGGACATTGCGATGCGAGCGGAGAGAAGGGCCAGCCGGTCCGAACAGTAGGACCGCCAGCACTGCCAACCCCGTCGCGGTGATCATCGCTTTGACCTCTTTGTCTGCGTCCGAGGTAACTCAGTTCGGCACCTCAGCAGGGCGTTGGGTGCAGTTCACGGCGACATCAGCAACGGAACCCGAATTCTAACGGGCCACAAACAAGGCCCGCAATAGCCACGCAGCACCCTCAGCTATTCTTCAATCGTGCGTACTTCGTTCGGCTTTGGCGCCTCGGTAGCTCTTATAGTCCTGGCCGCATGTGGATCAATGTCACCGTCAAGAGTGGCAGGTGCGCGAGGGCCGCAGCCGGCTGGCTCGTTACCTTCAGGAATCTCAAGGATGGTGTGCGCGTCGGAGGCACAACGCGCCATCAACGCTGCGCTCGGGGTTAACGCCGTCGTAAGCAAGCCCACGTGGGCCGGGCACCTGTACGCCTGCCGCTATACGTATTCGAACGGCTCATTTGCTCTCTCGGTCAAGGAGCTCTCTAGCTGGTCACAGACTTTCGCGTACTTCCGTGGGCTCGGCTCTGCCTTGGGTGAGTCCTCGCCGGTGCCCAGCCTGGGCCAAGGTGGCTTCGAGACACGGGACGGCTCGGTAGTGGTTCGAAAGGACTGGAAGGTGCTACTCGTGAACATCTCCGATCTCCCTGCGCAATTCGGGCAGCCCCCGACGCAGTCGGGCAACGTTGCCGTGACGGTCGCCGATGTCATCCTCGGGTGCTGGGCGGGGGATTGACTGCTCGTCGACGGCGGGCGTCCGATAGTGCCGGATTGCGCGGTCAACCCCGGAAGTCAAGAATTTGGGCAGAACCGCGCGCAAATCGTCTGACCCGGCGATACAGGGCAGTCTTTTTGGGCGCGAGTCAGATTTAGCGGTGGGGCAGCCCCCTGAATCGTTCTCCGACCTGCAGGGGGAAGTCTGAGCCCTCAGCCCCACCGCCGGGTGTCAATCCAAATGCCTAGTCTCGGCCCAGAGAGCTCGAGCGATATCAGGCTTTCGACGGACATCTCGGGGCGCCGCACCGCCAGACTGAGTCTGGCCTGACGGAGGAACACAGGAGGATGCGTCCCATGTCGTCTATTCGGCGCTTCGATCACGGTCGGCATCACGGTCGCGGGCCTCGACACGGTGACCGGCTTCTTCGTCGGGCTGGGCCTGGAGACTGAGGGTCGGACGATCCTGGAGGGGCGTTCCTGGACACCGTC